>NZ_JYFC01000009.1 GCF_000938265.1 Agreia bicolorata | reverse complement strand
CGCAACGATCAAACGAAGATCAGTCCGGGCGGGGTCATATGCCATCCACTGATCGTCCAAGAAACCATAGAACTGTCAGGCAGGTCCCGAGACAGAACTGTCAGAAAAGCAACGAGACAGAACAGACCCAAAATCGCGAAGTTGGGTCGATATGCGCCAAGTCGAGTCGCGATTGAGCCCTCTCACCGACGATTCCTGGCGTATCTACTCGATCATCGCGAAGTCGCTCGGCCAAGGACGCCGATTCCCCACCCGGTCGCTGTTAGGGCACGTACTCCGGAGAAAAGTAATCAGCTTTGATCACCAGAGACCGACCTCTGGTCTCCGAGGTCAATGAGACTGTGCGTGGATCCCAGAACGAACCGGGTAGGCGCGATTGAGGGGTTGTTCCTAGCTCGCTTTTTAGATCTTCAGGGGTGGTCCCGCCAGGCGGACGCACCGAGATCAGCGTCCAGCATCCGCCGGAAGCGCACTCAGTGCTCACCTGAGTGACTTCAGTCCCTGTCGGAAGGGGGACTGACGAGACAGGCGGCGCGTCTCCTTCGGAAGCGCCGATGAAGAGGAGTCCGACACGCGCCGCGTACAGCATCGCAAGCACGGCGACGATAACGAGAGCGCCTCTCAGATAGAGCCGCTTTCGGCTTCGCGTGGTGCTCATGCCTGCGACTCTACTCAGGAGCGATCTGGGCTGTCAGGCGAGGCAGGCGACGAACGCGTCGCCGAACGAAATGTGCTTCACACACAACGACGTTCGGATGCGGACCGTTCATCGGCGTTTAACGTTCTCGACGCCACCCAGCACTTCGCCCCCTTAGCCTCTGTCACGGCCCGAGCACCCGAGCTCGAGTCGCCACAGTAATCAAAAGGGGAACAACGCCAGCATGAGAATCGCCAACCGCAGAACCCGACGAGCAATCGGGAGCATCACCGGGGCCCTAGCCCTCGTGATCGGTCTCTCGAGCATTCTGCCCACAGCGGCCGCGGAGGCGGCCACCGAGCCGACCCCACAGAGCACGGCCACCGACGCACTCGCCGGCACCGACGCACTCGGCGCCCCGGTGCGTCTGCTCATCGAAAGCGTGCACGCCACCGGCAAGGTGCTCGAGATCGGCAACGCGAACGCGCAGAAGACAGAGCCGAACAACACCCTCGCGGCCGCCGCGATCTTCACCCGAGCCAGCACGCCCGCGGACCTCACGTCTCAGCTGATCACGGCCTACCCGGTCGCCGGAGCATCCGACACATACATCTTCGCGAGCGCCGACGGCAAGGTGCTCGTGCGCAACCCGAACGACAGCCCTGTCTTCCGCTATTTGTCTATCTCAGCCGAGACGCCGACCGAGGCTGCCGGCGACCCCTACGCCCAGTGGAAGGCGGTCGACGCCGGCGGCGGAGCCGTCTACCTCACAAACGTGCAGCGCGACGCAAACGGCAACACCGCCGCGCTCGACATGTACAACTGGAAGACCGACGACGGGTCCGAGATCCAGACCTACGACCAGGGCACGGGCGCCGTGCAGAAGTGGTTCCTGCGCTCCATCACTCCCGAGGTCGCCGCGATCTCCGGTCGCACCGAGACACGCGTCGTGCCAACGCCGCCCACGTCTCAGCCCGCTCGCTACAGCTGGGGCACCACGGTCACGATGTCACCGCTCACCTGGGCCATGCCCGACCCCGCCTCCTGGAACACCGACGGCTCCGTGACGATCACCGGCACCGGCATCGGCTACTTCGGTGAAGAGGTGCCCGTGAGCGCCGAATACCTCGTAGGCTCGGCCGGCGACGCCGCCGACTCGGCGCTCACCGCCTACGCGGGCATCACCCTCAAGCAACTCCAGATGCTGGCACCGACCCGCGTCGAACGCCCGGTCTCGGGGTCGCAGACCACCATCACCGCACCCGTCACCTGGGACTGGTCGAGCGTGACCGACGAGATTCTGGCCACCCCGGGCACGATCACGGTCACCGCCTCCTCCTCCACCGGCTTCGCCGCGAAGCTAGTCATCACCGTGACGGCCACGGAGAAGATCAACATCGCCCGGGCCGCGGGAATCCACTTCAAGAGCCTCTTCGGCACCGGAACCGGCCTGAACGACGGCACCCGCGACAAAGTCGGCTTCAGTGACTGGCGCAGCGGCGGTGCGTCCAACCGCGTCAACCCCAACAAGGTCACGTACTACTTCGACCAGCCGCGACAGATCACCGGAGGCGCCATCTTCGACCAGGGCTCCGACTCAAAGCTCAACGTGGGCGGCGTCACCATTCAGTACCGCACGATCACCGGCGGCTGGAAAGATCTGCCGGCCACCGGCATCCAGTGGCCCTATCAGAACGCGACGCCGCAGCTCAGCCTGACGGTCGACAGCACCCCCGTGCTCGCCACGGGCGCCCGCGCCATTTTCACGAACAAGACGAGCAGCACCTGGATGTCGCTCGCCGAGTTCGAGGTCTACGGCCCCGACTTCGCCGCCCCCGCCTCCACCACGGCGGGCTGACCCATGCCACTTCGCAGACCCATGCCCTTTGCCAGAAGTACGAACCCCGAAAGAATCATGACGACATCCGCCCTTCGTCGCGCCCTTGCCGCGACCATCACCGGAGCCCTCGCCCTCGGCCTCATCTCGGCCGGCGCCGGCGTCGCAACGGCCCAGACTCAGGATGCCGCTCCCGCGGCCGCCGCAACCGACGCCCCCGCCGGCACCAACTCGAGCTTCCTGCTTCCGGTACTGCCCGACACGCAGTTCTACTCCCGCTACAGCGCTTCACAGTTCTACCCGAAGTACGGAACCAACCCGTTCGAGGTGCAGACCAAATGGATCGTCGACCACAAAAATGAGCTGAACATTCCCTTCGTCGTTCAGGTCGGCGACGTCGTCGACCAGCAGGGCGTCTCCGGCGAGTGGGATGCGGCGGCCAAGGCCATGAAGAACCTCACAGACGGCGGGGTTCCCTACTCCGTCCTTCCGGGCAACCACGATGTCTCCGACATGAACGCTCGTTCGTCAGAGGCGATCTCGGGCAACTACCGGGCGCGTTTCGGGGCCGACGCCATGGCCGCACAGTCGGCCAAGACCGGCAGCACCCTGCTCGGCACCTTCCAAGACGGGCTGTCGTCGGCCTACCTCTTCGAGGCCGAAGGGCACCAGTGGATCTCACTCGCCATCGCCTGGAATGCCTCCGACGACACCTTCGGCTGGGCCCAGGGGATTCTCGACCAGCACCCGAAGGTGCCGGTCGTGCTGTCGTCGCACGCGATCATCAACATCGCCGAAGACCAGACATCACCCACGTCGTGGTGGTGGGGCGACGTGCTGTGGGATCAGCTCATCCGAAAGAACGACCAGATCATCCTGACGGTAAACGGGCACTTCCACGGGGCGACGCAACAGACGCGCACGAATGACTTCGGGCATCCGGTGCACCAGATTCTCACCGACTACCAGATGGCCGCCGACGGCGGCAATGGCGTGATGACCCTGTTCGAGTTCGACCTGACCGGGCAGAAGATCGACGTCGATACGGTCTCTCCCTGGATCCCGATGAAAGACAAGGCCTCGCTCGCCTCATCTGACACCCCGGTGCTCACGGGCCCGAATCAGCAGTTCAGCATGCCCTTCGACTTCAACGGTCGCTTCGGCTGGAAGACCGATCCGGCAAACGAAACCAAGGCCGACCTCTCGTCGCTCGCGACGAAGATCGTCTCCGAAGGCTGGACCGGCGGCGGCACCGCCAATGCCCTGCTCGCTGCGGGCTCCCCGAACGACTACATCCCCGCAACCGGAACGATCGCCCACTGGCGCTTCGGTTCCGTCGGCGCGGGTGTCGTCGACGAGAACACGGTCATTCCGGATGTCGCGGGCAGCAGTCCCATGCACCGCAATGCGATCGGCGAGACCGACGAGCCCGACGAACTCGCCGACGTCAATGTGAGCCACAGCAACACGGCGTTCTACTCGTCAGACCCGGGCTCCGTGTGCTTCACCAACGCCACACGCAATGCCAGCGGACCCGACCGCGTGTCGTACCTCACGACCGAGTACGGCGCCCCCGCCACATTCGCCGATCTGAACAAGAACAACGGCTACACGATCGAGACGTTCCTGCAGCTCGACGAGAACTGGACCGAGAGCGCCAACCGCTGGTCAGCGGCTCTCACCAGAGGCGGCACACGCGAGTGGTCCGGCATTCACGACGACTCAGACCCCGGCGCAGGCGTTGCCTGGCTGGGCATCTCGAACCTGCGCGAATACCAGTACTCGGCAGCCGACTCCTCGACCGGCAACTCGTACACCAACTGGTCCGGCGAGATCATGCAGAAGGCGTGGCACCATGTCGCCATCGTCAACGACCCTGCAGCGAACACCGTGATCATGTACGTCGACGGCGTTCCGGTTCTGCGCAACGTGTCCAACGCCGGCGGAATGATGGCAGCCAACTTCATGCCGTGGATCATCGGCACCTCAACCTTGGACACCGAGGCCGAGCACGGCTGGAACGGCTGCGTCGGCGAGACGCGCATCGTCGACCACCCGCTGACGACGAAGCAGTTTCTCTACAATCGCCCCGACATCGACGCGACAGGCGCGAACTTCGCGCTGGCGACCGATCTCTCCACCGTCTACCCGTCTGACACCCAGCTCGCGTCGCTCACGGGGCGGGGCCTGCCGGGCGCATCCGTTCGTGTCGAAGCTACCGGCGACGCCGACGGCGCCAGCCTCGGCCAGGCCGATGTGGCCGCAGACGGCACGTGGCGCATCGACCTGGCCGAACCGCTCTCGGGCTCGGGCTCGCACGCCCTGACGTTCGTGCAGTCGATGGGCAGCCGAAACGGAAAGTCACTCTCCGCAACGCTGGTCATCGGCGAGGAATCCGGCTGGACTCCCAGCGACAGCGATCTGACCCCCGCGCTCGAGAATGCGATCACCGTCACGCCGAATCCCTTCGTCGCCGGAGAGAACGTCTCGATTACCCTCCCCGCCGGCCACGAGGGGCAGACCGTCTACGGCTTCGCCTTCTCCGAACCGACCGCGCTGGGCACGGCAGTTGTCGCCGCCGGCAATTCGCTGACGCTCGCGACGCCCGCGAGCCTGCCCGCGGGTGAGCACCGCATCGCCCTCTACACCGCTGCGGGCGAGCTCATCGGCTGGCAGCTCGTGACCGCGCGAGCCGCGGGCGATACCGGCGGCAACGGCACCGGGCCGGAGGTTCCGGGTACCGACCCGACACCAGGCACCGCAGCCAGCACGGCCGGCGACACTACTGGCGGCACCACCAGCGGCCTTGCCGTCACGGGCCTGTCGATCGCAGGAATCCTCGCACTGGCCGCGGGAGCCCTCGTGGCCGGAATCATGCTGCTGAGGGCGCGACGCGCTCGAAGCTAGTCAGCATCTGAGGGGGCGCGTCAGGAGAACCTGGCGCGCCCCTTTCTTGTTTCCGCGCGAGGAGTGCGTGACCGTATGGGTAACATACTGTCAACTGTCAACGAAAGGCGCTCATGGTCTTCACCGCACATTCTCCGCGCCCCCTTGCGATGGGTGAGCAGATCTCGCACAAGCTGCGGGTCGACATCATCTCGGGCTCGATCGCCGACGGCACCCACCTGTCGGAAGACAGTCTGGCCACCCGCTTCGACGTGAGCCGCGGCCCTGTGCGCGATGCGCTGCGCCAGCTCGAGAGCGAAGGCCTGGTCGACAATCGACGCAAGCGGCTCTACGTGAGCTTTCGCGGCCAGCGCGACATCGAAGAGCTCTACTCGCTGCGCGAGAGCCTCGAGTCGATGGCACTTCGACTGGCCATCGAGCACACGAGCGCCGAGGGCTGGGACGAGGTGCAGCAGCTGGTTGACGCCATGGCAGCGGCCGCGAAAAGCAACGACCCCGAAGCGTTCGACCTCGCCGACATGGAGTTCCACACCAGCTTCTACCGCCTCTCCGAGCACCGCCGACTGGCCGAGGCATGGCGCCCCTATCAGCGCACCTTCGAGGTTCTGCTCGACATGAGCAACACAGCAGACATGGATGCCGCGGTCATCGACCACCAGGGATTCCTCGACGTCGTGCGGGCCGGCGATCCGGATGCCGCGGTCGAGCGACTGCACGACCACCTGATGCGGGCCAAGGGTCGCGTGAGAGACGCCATCCAGTGGTCGGCCGACTCCACGGAGCCCTCTCAATAACAAAACTGTTAACAGTTGCCAAAAATGCTTGACGAGTGGACTTCGCGTCTCATAGGTTGACTGTTAACAAGTTACAGTTCCTCGATCAATGGCGACGAGCAACGCGGTTCTCCGGAACGCTGCCTGGGCCATAGAAAGCGACCCACTTCATGGCGTCTCCCTCCTCGATCGGATCCGGTCGAACCGTGATCGTCGGCCCCGTGCGCTACGCAGAGCTCTGCTCCGCGGGGCGCGATCTGCTGCTCGAGCACGGATTCACCCTCGTCGAGAACGAACGATCCGTGCCCTGGACGGCCGACGACCTGGCCGCACTGCTCCCGACGGCCGCGGCATCCGTCTGCGGCGTCGAGGTCTTCGACCGTGACGCCCTGGCCCTCGCACCCGAACTCCGCATCATCTCCCGCCTCGGAGTCGGCCTCGACAACATCGATCTCGCCGAGGCCCGCTCACGCGGCATCGACGTGGTCAACGCCCCCGGAGGCAACGCGGCGGCCGTGGCCGAGTTGGCGCTCGGCCTGCTGCTCTCCGTCTACCGCCAGATCCCGGCCATGAACTCGGGAATCCGCACGGGAACGTGGGACCGCTTCGTGGGAGCCGAGATCTCGGGCAAGTCGATCGGCCTGATCGGCTTCGGAGCGGTCTCGCGCCTGCTCGCCCGACGGCTGGCAGGATTCGACGTCGACATCGTGGCCTACGACCCGTTCGGCGACGAGAACGAGGCTGACCGCCTCGGCGTTCGCCTGGTCTCGCTCGAAAATGCCGTCTCGAATGTCGATGTCGTGAGCGTGCACGCCCCGCACGTCGAGTCCACCCACCACCTGGTCGACGCCGGACTGCTGGCATCCATGCGGCCGGGCACCGTGCTGCTGAACACCAGCCGCGGCGGTCTCGTCGACGAATCGGCGCTCACCGACGCGCTCGCATCCGGCCACATCGCCGGCGCCGGACTCGACGTGTTCGAGGTCGAGCCGGTGAAGTCCGACAACCCGCTTCTCGCATTCCCGAACGTGATCGCGACCACCCACGCCGCTGCCGACAGCCTCGAGGCCTACCACCGCATCGGACTCTCGACGGCCCAGGCCATCGTCGACGTCTTCTCCGGTCGACGCCCGCAGGCACTGGCCAACTGATTTTTACCCCGCAATCCCGCACCAGAACACTCCACGCACACTCACCTAAGAGAACAACGGAAAGGATCAATGATGATCATTCGATCACGACGAAACCGAAGGGCAGCCCTCGCGGCGCCCCTCGCACTCGCCCTCGCGGCAGGCCTGATGGCCTGCGCCGGCGGCGGAAGCTCCTCCTCGGAGAAGGTCACCGACCTCACCCTCATCGCGGCGAACAGCCCCTGGACCGAGGGATTGAAGACCCTCGCGACCAAATATGAAGACGAGACCGGCGTGAAGGTCAACCTCGAGTTCTACGGCAACGAACAGCTGAACGACACCCTCAAAGTGAAGCTCAACGCCCAGTCGAGCGACTTCGACATCTACGGCTACCAGGTGCAGGATGTCATGCGCGAGTTCAGCCGCAACGGCTGGCTCGCCGACATGACCGACTACGTCAAGAGCGACGCCGACTGGAACTGGGACGACTTTCAGCAGTCGTCGCGAGACGCCGTGACCCTCGACGGCGTCGTCTACGGCGTTCCCGTGATGACCGAGCGCCACATCATGTACTACCGCTCCGACCTGCTCGAGGCGGCGGGCATCCCCGTTCCCACCACGCTCGACGAGCTCGACGCCGCTGCCGCGAAACTGAACGACCCCGCCAAGGGCTTCTACGGCATCGCGATGCGCGGCTCCAAGGTGCCGCTCGTCACGCAGTTCTCCTCGTTCCTCTACAGCTACGGCGGAGACTTCCAAGACAAAGACGGCAACGCCTCTGTCGACACCCCCGAGGCCAAAGACGCCTACGCCTTCTACGGCAAGCTGTTGAAGGACTACGGCCCTCCCGGAGCGACGAACATGGGCTGGCCCGAGGCATCCGCGATCTTCGCGCAGGGCAACGCCGCGTTCTACCTCGACGCCGACAGCCAGGCCTACACCTTCCTCGACCCGGCGAGCAGCGCCGTCGTCGACACCGTCGCATACGGCGCCTTCCCCGCGGGGCCTGCCGGATCGCATCCGTACAGCATCGTGCCGCAGACCGTGGGCATCAACGAGTACTCGAAGAAGAAGGACGCCGCCTGGGAGTTCATCAAGTGGGTCACCAACGAGGAGAACAGCAAGACGCTGCTCGCCGATGACACTGTGCCGAGCGCCCGCGACTCCTCGTGGGCCGACGACGCGGCCACCGCATCCTTCCCCGCCGGTCTCGTCGAGATCGTGCGCAACAGCGAGGGAACGGTCGGACACGACCGCCCCCAGCTCGAGAAGGTGGCCCAGGCCCGAGAGATCGTGGGCGCACCCGCCATCAGCGCCATCGAAGGAGGAGACGTCGATTCGGCCGCCGACAAGGCGAACACCGACTTCCAAGACCTGCTCGACGGCGAGAAGTAACACCTCGTGCCGGGCGGGTGCTGACCAAGCACCCGCCCGGCACACCCTCCCGAACAACACCCTGACACCATCGAAGGCAGATCATGACAACGACCAGTCACCCGAGCTACCTCGCCCCGAAGAGGCGGCGCGGCAGCGGGCTCACCACCTGGGCCGACCGGCACATCAAGTGGCTGTTCACCGCCCCCGCCATCGTGTTCGTCGCCCTGCTCATCATCTTCCCCATCGCCTACACGGTGTTCCTGTCGTTCACCGACTCGGCCAGCTCGGTGACCAGGCCCTTCAAGTTCGTGGGCTTCGAGAACTACGCCACCTGGCTCACCGACTTCGAGCGCTTCTGGCCGGCCGTCGGCCGCACCGCCTACTTCACGATCACGGCCCTCGTGATCGAGCTCGTTCTCGGCCTCGCGATCGCACTGCTTCTGCGCAAGACCTTCCGCGGCCAGAGCATCGTGCGGGTCTTCATCCTGCTGCCCCTCGTCGCGACCCCCGTGGCCGTCGGCATGATGTGGCTGCTCATCTTCGAGCCCTCGATCGGCTTCGCCAACGTGCTCATGAAGTCGCTCGGCCTGCCCGCACAGCTCTGGCTCTCGGGAACCGACACGGCGCTCAACACCATCGTCTTCATCGACGTCTGGCAGTGGACCCCGATGGTCATCCTCATCCTCCTCGCCGGCCTGTCGACTCTGCCCGAAGAGCCCGACGAGGCCGCCCGCGTCGACGGCGCCAACGCCTGGCAGCGGTTTCGGCACATCACCCTGCCCCTGCTGATGCCCACCCTGGCGGCCGCCGCCATCCTGCGCTCGATCGACGCGATGAAGACCTTCGACATCATCTACGCCACGAAGGGCCGCACCGGCGGCTCGAACAACGAGGCCGAGACGCTCAACATGCTCGCCTACAACGAGAGCTTCGGAAACTCCCAGTACGGCAGCGCCGCCGCCCTGCTGATGCTGTTTCTGATGTTCATCATCATCATCCTCACCGCACTCACCATTCTGCGCTCGAAAGGACACCGAGCATGACCGCCACCGCCCAGCGGCCCACGCGCTCCGAAGCCGCCGCCGCTCGCGTCTCGCCGCCGGCTCCCCGCCGCCGCAAGAAGCGCCTGCTCGGCCCCACGCTGCGCACCATCGCCATCATGGTCGTGGTGCTGCTCTTCGTGCTCCCGCTCGGCTGGATGCTCATGGCCGCGTTCAAGACGAACCTCGACATCGTGACGCCCTCGCGCACCTTCGACTTCACGCCGACCCTCGACAACTTCGGCACGGTGTTCGGCGCGCAGAACTTCGCCCCGTTCATCGTGAACAGCGTGGTCGTGGGCGTCGGCGCCACGATCGTCGCCCTCGTGCTCGGGGTTCCCGCGGCCTACGGCATCGCCCGGTTCCGCATCCGCAACGCGACGGCGTTCGTTCTGCTCGCCCGCGTCATCCCGGGCGTGAGCCTGCTGATTCCCTGGTACTTCCTGTTCAGCCAGGTGCAGCTCGTCGGAACCTACACGGCGCTCATCCTCACCCACATCTTCGTGACGATGCCGCTGGTGGTCGCCATCATGGCCGGTTTCTTCGAAGGACTGCCCGAAGAGCTCGAGGAGGCCGCCCAGATCGACGGCTCCAGCCGCGTCGGCGCTTTCGTGCGCGTGGTGCTGCCGCTCGCGCTTCCGGGTGTGGCGACGAGCGCGATTCTGGCCTTCATCTTCAGCTGGAACAACTTTCTCTTCGCGCTCGTGCTCTCGAATCAGGAGACGCGCACCCTGCCCGTGGCCATCTCGAACTTCACGAGCTACGCCTCAGTCGACTGGGGCGGGCTGATGGCCGCGTCGGTCATCATCACGGTGCCCGTGATGCTCGTCGCCCTGTTCGCGCAGCGCTACGTGGTGGCCGGCCTCACGGCCGGGGCGACGAAGGGATGACCGAGGGCAGGCATCCGGTCGCCTGGATCCTGGGTGGCGGAAGCGGCATCGGGGCGGGTTCCGCCCGAGCCCTCGCCGAGGCCGGCTACACCGTGGTGGTCTCCGGCCGACGCGAAGCCGAGCTGCAGCAGGTCGTCGACGCGCACGACGGCCGGCCGGGCCGCATCGTCGCGCTGCCCGCCGACGTCTCCGCATCCGATGGCCCGAGCTGCCCCGCAGCGGCCCTGGCGCACATCGAGGCCGAGCACGGCGAGGTGCAGGTGCTCGTCTACTCGGCAGGCACCAACGTGACCTCTCGTTATTGGAGCGACACCGACCCCGAGGACTTCGCCCGGGTGCTCGACGTGAATCTCACGGGCGCGGCCCGGGCGATCCACGCCGTTCTGCCGGGCATGCGCCGAGCGCAGAACGGGCTGCTGATTCTCGTCTCGTCGTGGGCGGCCTGGCGCTTCGCGCCCACCGCGGGCGCCGCCTACTCCGCGAGCAAGACCGCGCTCGGGGTGCTCGCCGAGACCCTGAATGTGCAGGAGCGCCAGCATGGCATCCGGGCCACGCATCTGTGCCCCGGCGAGGTGCACACCGACATCCTCAAGACCCGACCGATCGTGCCCACCGAAGCCGAGCAGCAGCTGATGCTCACCGCCGACGACCTGGGCGAGACCGTGCGCTACCTCGCGGCGCTGCCGTCGCGCATCTGCGTGAACGAGCTCGTGATCACTCCCACCAGCAACACGTCGTACTCCGCAGCCAACGCAGCGGCCCGCTGACCCGTCACCGAAGAATCTCCCACCAGAAAGCGAACCTCATGACACGCAGAGACATCCTTACCGCCGTTCCCGTCGCGTTTCACGACGACGGATCCCTCGACCTCGACGGCTCGCGCGAGATTCTGCGCTACGTCGCCGCCTCGGGCAACGAGGGCGCGTTCGTGCTCGGCACCACCGGCGAGTTTCCCTCGCTGAGCTTCGAGGAGCGCGGGCAGCTCGCGGCACTCAGCCTCGAAGAACTCGCAGGCGCCATGCGCGTCGTCGTGCACGTGGGCGCGCCCAGCCTCTACGAGGTGCTGCGGCTAATCGACCAGGCCCGAGACCTCGGCGCGACGGAGATCGCGGTGCTGACGCCCTACTACCTGCCCTCCGACGACGACGCCCTGCGCGAGTTCTTCACGGCGGTCGATGCTGCGGCCGAGGGTCTGTCGGTGTACATCTACGTCTACCGCAAGCGCAGCGGCAACTTCGTGAGCGTCGAGCTCATGGCAGAGCTGGCCCGGCTGCCCCGAATCGTGGGCGCCAAGGTGAGCGAGGAGCCCCTCGACCTCATCGCCCAGTACCGCGCCGTGGTGCCCGACGACTTCGTGATCTACACCGGGGCCGACGCGGAGCTCGCGGCCGCCGCCGAATTCGGCGCGCAGGGTGTCATCTCCGGCGTCTCGTCTGTGCTTCCCAAGCCCTTCCGCGCCCTCGCCGCCGCCGCCGACTCGGGCGACGCCGAACAGCTCGCCGCGGCACAGGCTGCTGTCGACGATGTGGTCACGGCCATTGCCGGAAACATGGGCCGCATGAAGGCCGCCTATCGCGCGCTCGTAATCAACGGGGGCACCACGCGCATGGCCATCACTCCGCCGACGCCGGAGGTTCTCGCCGAGATCGATCGCGTCGTGGCCCTCTACCGCTGACCCCACTGTCTCCGAACCAGGAAAAATCATGACCTCCGACTACGCCCTCCCCCAGCTGCGAGACCGCGGCACCGTCGCCCCGAAGACCGCCTATCTCATCGCCAGCGGCGACCTGCGCGAATCGGCCAACGTCGCAGGGTGGCCGACACAGCAGGCGCTCGAACAGGCCATCGCCGATGCCTTCGCCCGACAGGGCTGGAGCGTTGTGCGCGCCCACGGCGTCGACCCCGACACCGGCCACGGCTTCATCTCGAGCCAGCGCATGGGCCTCGACATCTTCACCTCGATTCCGCCCGACGCACCGCTGATCGTTGCCGAGGCGGTCTGGCAGTACAGCCACCACGTTCTCGCCGGCCTCCGCACGCACCGCGGGCCCATCCTCACCGCCGCCAACTTCGCGGGCGAGTGGCCCGGCCTCGTCGGGCTGCTCGGGCTCAACGCCGGCCTCACCAAGATGGGCACCCCGTATTCCACGGTGTGGAGTGTCGACTTCACCGATGAGTGGGCACACGACCGCATCGGCGAATGGATCGCGACCGGCGGCATCCGGCACGACTCGTCTCACGTGCGCGCGTTTCCGCCCGTCGAGTCGCTCGAGGCATCCCCCGAGGTGGAGCTCGGTCGCGCCCTCGCCAAGCAGCTGCAGACCGACAAGGCCATCATCGGTGTCTTCGACGAGGGCTGCATGGGCATGTACAACGCCATCATCGACGACGAGCTGCTCAATCCACTGGGCATTTATAAGGAGCGCCTCTCGCAGAGCGCCCTCTACGCAGAGATGCAGCGCGTCGACGATGACACGGCCGATGCCGTCGGCCGCTGGCTGCTCGACGCCGGCATGACCTTCAAACTGGGCACCGACGACGCCACCGAGCTCACCGAGGGCCAGCTGCGCGAGCAGTACAAGATGTACATCGCCGCGCTGCGCATCAGCGACGATTTCGGGCTCGACGCCGTGGGCATCCAATACCAACAGGGCCTCAAAGACCTGACCCCGGCATCCGATCTCGTCGAGGGCCTACTCAACAACGTCGAGCGCCCGCCGGTCACGTCGCGCGACGGGTCGCGTGTGCTCTGGGAGGGCAAGGCGCTGCCCCACTTCAACGAGGCCGACGAGGGCGTCGCCGCAGACGCGCTCATCACGAACCGGGTGTGGGTTGCAATGGGGCTCGACCCCGCCACGACGCTGCACGACGTGCGCTGGGGTGAGGAGTTCGACGGGCAGTTCGTGTGGGTCTACGAGATCTCGGGCTCGGTGCCACCGTCGCACTTCGAGAACGGCTACGCGGATGCGGTCGGCTGGCGACAGGGCCCGGTGTTCTTCCCTGCCGGCGGCTCCACCATCACGGGAGTCTCGAAGCCCGGCGAGATCGTGTGGTCGCGGCTCTACATCGCGGGCGGCGAACTGCACCTCGACATCGGCCGCGCCTCGGCGGTCTCGCTGCCCGCCGAAGAGACCTCGCGCAGGTGGCGGGCCACCAACATCGAGTGGCCCATCATGCACGTGGTACTGCACGGCGTGAGCCGCGACCAGTTCATGGCCCGACACAAGGCGAATCACGTGCAGGTCGCGTATGCACCGGATGCGGCGACCGCCGACGCCGCCCTGCTCGCCAAGGCGGTGGCCTTCGCCGAACTCGGCGCGCACGTGCACCTCGCGGGTGAGGTGAACGTCTAGCGGACTCTTCACCCCCACATCCACTAACGTGAGCAGCACGCCGACGAACGGATCACGATGACCGACGATGCCCTCACCCCCGTCTTCGATCGCGACACCCGCGCGTCCTCAGCCGCGCACGACCGACTCGGCCCCGACGAGATGCTGCCCGAGACGGCCTACCAGCTCGTGCACGACGAGGCCCAGCTCGACGGCAACGCCAGGCTCAACCTGGCCACCTTCGTGACCACCTGGATGGACGAGCACGCCGACCGCCTCTACGCCGAAGCGTTCGACAAGAACATGGTCGACAAAGACGAATACCCGTCGACCGCCGCCGTCGAGGTGAAGTGCACCGCGATTCTCGCCGACCTCTGGCATGCACCGGATGCCGGTGGCACGATCGGCACGTCGACCACCGGTTCGAGCGAGGCCTGCATGCTCGGCGGCCTCGCCATGAAGCGGCTGTGGCAGCACCGCCGTCGGGCTGCTGGAGCGGACACGTCGAGGCCGAATCTCGTGATGAGTTCCGCAGTGCAGGTGTGCTGGGAGAAGTTCTGCAATTACTGGGATGTCGAGATGCGGCTCGTGCCGATCAGCCACGAGCACAAGGTGTTCGATGGGCACGACCTCGACTCCTACGTCGACGAGAACACGATCGGCGTGGTCGCGATTCTCGGCGTGACCTACACCGGAATGTACGAGCCGGTCGCCGAGATCGCGGCGGCCCTCGACGCTATCCAGGAGGCGCGCGGACTCGACATCCCTATTCACGTCGACGGTGCATCCGGCGCCATGATCGCACCATTTCTGCAGCCCGAGCTCGAGTGGGATTTCCGCCTCGAACGAGTGCACTCCATCTCGACCTCCGGGCACAAATACGGCGGCGTCTACCCCGGGCTCGGGTGGGTGCTGTGGCGCGAGAAGCAGTGGCTGCCCGACGACCTGATCTTTCACGTGAGCTACCTCGGCGGAGACATGCCCACCCTCGCGCTCAACTTCTCGCGGCCGGGCGCGCAGGTTCTGCTGCAGTACTACTTGTTCCTGCGATTGGGGGTGGCCGGCTACACGGCGATTCAGCAGGGGGCGCAGGATGTCGCGGTGCACCTCTCGCAAGCCGTCGCAGCTCTCGGCCCGTTCGAACTCTGGAACGACGGCACAGACATCCCGGTCTTCGCCTGGTCACTCAAGCCGGGCCACACCGACAAATGGACTCTCTACGACCTGGCGGATCGCCTGCGGATGCGCGGCTGGATCGTGCCCGCCTATCCGATGCCGGCCGACCTTGCTGACCTCACCGTGCAGCGCATCGTGGTGCGACGCGACCTGTCGATGGATCTGGCCGACAAGTTCCTCGCGGCCTTCACCGCCGAGGTCGGCTACCTCGAAGCGCTCGAGACGCCGATGCCAGACACCGAGGGGAGCCCTTCGTTCCATCACTGAGCGCAGGCCTCCGGAGTAGGGTGTGGCCCATGGTCGCAAACACTGATGATTTGACCTCGCTGACACGTCTCTACAAAGACCTGCACGCGCATCCGGAACTCGCCTTCGAGGAACACCGCACGGCCGCGATCGTCGCCGAGCGCATGACGGCGCTCGGCCTGCAGGTCATCGAGGGGATAGGCGGCACGGGCGTCGCCGCGGTGCTCGCGAACGGCCCCGGGCCCACCGTGTGGTTGCGCGCCGATATGGATGGCCTGCCGGTGCACGAGCTCACCGGTCTGGATTACGCCAGCACCGCTATCGCGACGACTGCTGACGGGCTCGAGACTCCGGTCATGCACGCGTGCGGGCACGACATGCACGTCACCTGGCTGGTCGGCGCGATGGAGCAGCTCGCAGCGCACCGCGACGAGTTCTCGGGAACGATCGTCGCCGTGTTCCAGCCGGCCGAGGAGGTCATTGCCGGGGCTGCGGCCATGGTCGACGACGGTTTGCTCACGAAGGTGCCCCACCCCGATATCGTTCTCGGGCAGCACATCGGGCCGCTGCCCGCGGGCCTGGTGTCGCTCACCTCCGGAGCGATGATGGCCGCCTCAGACGACATCTCGGTCGTGATGCACGGCCGGGGTGGCCATGGTTCGACACCGCAGAGAACCATCGACCCGGTGCTCGCCGCGGCATCCACGGTGGTGCGCCTGCAGAGCGTTGTCTCGCGCGAGGTGACCCCGGGCGAACTCGCCGTTGTCACCGTCGGAAAGTTGCAGGCCGGAACGAAGAGCAACATCATCCCGGCCGACGCACATCTCGGTGTCAACGTGCGCTCGGTCGACGCATCCACCCGCGAGCGCGTACTTGCCGCCGTCGAGCGAATCGTGCGAGCCGAGGCCGCGGCATCCGGAATGACGACCGAACCCGACGTCACCCTGCTGGCCAGCGCGCCGGCCACCATGAATGACCCCGACGCCGCCGAGAGACTGCGATCGCGGTTCGTCGACGCGTTCGGCGACAGGGCAGTCATCGACTACGGAACGGTCTCCGGCAGCGAAGACGTGAGCGTGCTGTCGTCGAGTGCGGGCGTGCCGCTGGTGTACTGGTTCACGGGAGGCGCCGATCCTGTCGCGTTCGCCGCAGCATCCGCCGCAGGCCGCGCCGAGAGCGACATACCGAGCAACCACTCCCCCTACTTCGCTCCGGTGATCGAGCCGACGCTGCAGCACGGCATCGATGCACTGGTCGTCGCGGCGCGCACCTTTCTGGAGTCGCCCGCGGGCTGAGCAGGCCATAGGCGTGGGCGCGCAGGAGGCGGAGCTCATCCATCCGTCGCCTCATGCTCTTATGCCCGCGAATAAGAGCGTTTGGCGACCGATGGATGCGCTCGACAGGGGCCGCGAGCAGCATCTGGCGGGAACGTGTTATTTCAACCGATGGCAAACGTTGTTCCCGGCGCGGCAAATTCAATAGGCCCGCTGTACCGGGTTGCCGCCCTTGCGAGCGCGTCAGCTGGGGTCAGGGATCGGCCCACGTGGGTGACGATCAATCGACCGGCTCTGGAATCCGTCGCCGTGGTTCCCGCGTTCTCCGGAGTGTGGTGAACCTGGGGCGCGTCATGGGGAGCAGCGGTGCTCTCGGATTCGCAGAGCAGTGCGTCACAGTCCACGGCAAGGTCGGTGAGGTTTGCGCACGGTGCAGTGTCTCCGGAGAAAACAAGCGATGTTGTTGGGCTTGCGATGCGAACACCGAACGCGGGGATTCCGTGGGACACGCTGCGAGAGGTCAGGAGCAGGTTGCCCACTTGCGCTTGGTGCAGGTCATGCAGTTCATGAATCTCGAAGGCGCGATCGATCGGAGCAGGAGTGGATCCGTTGGTCAGGTAGTGGGTGAGGCGCTCCGCAATTCCCGGAGGGCCGTAAAGCGGGACGGGCCTGCGGGTGATGTCGGCGGCGACGAGGGCGTAAAAGGCAGTGAGCAAGTCGGCGCTGTGGTCAGCGTGGAGGTGGGAGATCCAGATGGCATCGAGATCGCCGAGGGCGATGTGCTGCTGAAGAGGCCCAAGAGTGCCGGTTCCGGCGTCAATCCAGAGCTTCGTTGTGCCTGATGTGACCAGATATCCCGAGCAGGGATTGTCGGCGCTGGGGTATGGCGTCGAGCTTCCGAGAACAGTGAGCTGAATGTGCTGAACAGACATAGCCACATCGTATTGGCTGCGGTGAGGACTGCCGCCTCAGCGTCGTTGAGACAGTGGCGTCACACGCGGTGCAGCTCTGGCAGACGCCGGGTCGCGCTCAGCGGGCATCAACGCACTCTGGTGGGTGATCCAGAGGCTTGCGCATTTTAAAGTTTGTCAGCATCACCCCTCGCTTCACGGGCGACTGTTCCGCTACGATAGCGAAGCCTTGGCTTTCGAAGAAAGGCCGGGCCGTAATACTGACGTCCGCTGACAACTCGCTGGCCTTCCACTTCCGAGCCAGCTCTTGCCCGTAGACAAGTAGTGTCCGTGCCACCCCGCGTCGCAAGAACTGCGGTGACACGAACATCATGTCTATGTAGCCGTCCTCGCTCACATCAGAGAACCCAGCCAACTGACCGCCAATAATGGCGACGAAGCTCTGCCTCCCTGCCATTGCTTCGGCCCAGCGCCGAAGATCGCGCCCGCCGGGGTCAGCCCACGCCTGAATTTGCTCGCTCGTGTAATCCGCGGACGCAGTTTCGGTGATCGCAGTCAGGAACACCTCGAGCGTGCTGGAAGCGTCGCCGTCTTCGTAGGGCCGCACCTCGACCGACGTGTCATGTGGAACAGGCGATATGTGCACCTAGATACCCTGCCACCGGGGAAGAGCCGCCACAACGAAACCGCCCGTAAGCCGGTCGACTCAGCCCGCGCGCGACGCAGCGATCGGCGTGCGACCCGCTCGGATGAGGTAAGCGGCGGTACACAGCTGGAACGGGAGCAGCTTATAGACGGTGGTGCGTTCGATTAGTCCGTTGGGGGGCGACCTGGCTCATGGCGGTGAAACCGAGGACCACGACCGCGACGAGCCCGACGATGCCTACCGCGAGGACGGCGTTCCCAATCCGCTTGGTGGGGGCCTGCTTCCGCCAGTACCCCCCGAGTGTGACGGCGAGAATATTGCCGCCGAGAATGGCGAGGAATGCGCCGGTGAAGTGGAGAACGAGGGTGCCGTTCTGGGCCGCCTCGACGAAGGTGTGCATGAGTCCCACGAGTGTGTGCCCCACGGCGGTAATGGCGCCGAGGGTCACCATGAGGGTACGGATGCGACCGGTGACGGTGGTCGCAACGGCGAGGATGCCGAGACCGCCCATGACGAAGCCAGTGTTCATGACCCATGCGAGCGGCGAGTCGATCGTGCGGCCTTGGAAGATGCCCGGCTCAGGTACGCCGAGGTCACTGATACGACTGAAAACCGTCGTTTCCGGTCGCGCTCCGCGATTGCCCTCTTGATTCCAAGCGGCACTCACGGCGGGCAGGAACCTTGGTGAAGCCACGGCGTTGCGCCTATTCTTGAGCCTTTACGATCGGGGAGGTCGTTCAGCGTGAGAATTGCTCGTGGGGTGGGTTACCTGCTCGTAGTAGGGCTGTTGATGTCCGGTCTGGCCGGCTGCGCACCCGATTCGCCGAATGCCGTGACGCCCGCCTGCGGCCTCGTTTCACCGGATTTGGTCGAGCAAGCCGTGCCGGATCTGCCACGTGAAACCTCAACCGGGGTCGGGCTGATCCGCGACGGCGACTCGATCACGATCGATCCTGATGATGCGCAGGGAGCCGAGTGCACTCAGTCGAGCGCTACGGACAGCGGGAACGCCCTCTCGATCCGGATCACCGCTCCGACCGAGGAAGGACTCGACCGACTGAGGGCCAAACACTCCGACGCGGAATCCAAGAAAGAAACCTGCGAGCCGCTCGGCATGAAGGGCGCGATCGGGTCGACCTGCCTTGTAGACGGCCCCTCGAAGCCGGTCGTTCATGTCTACTCAATCTGGGACTCGTACGTCATCTCGATCGACCTCAGCCGGAGTGAAGGTCCAGCTGCAGATGATCGAACGCTAGCGGCCGCCATCGCTCAGTCAGTCGAAGAGCATCTGGAATAGCGTCCACCGAACACGATTAATTCCGGCAGCCCGCGCTGATATGGAGGTTTCCCACAGGCTATGAGCGGTCCCGCGCGGGCGGGTCGAACTGCAGAAGCTTTCGCGGAACTTTGGACACCCGGTTGCGTGACCCAATGGCAAAAAGCAGTCGGACGAGTGCGCTCACCTCCCAGCAGGAGGATTCTCCGGCTACGCAATGCGAAGCGGTCGTTGTACGCGCGCGGACGCATCTAGAGCCGTGTCGAGCACCTCATGTAGCCGCCGGCCGTCTGCTGTGACGTGATAGTCGGCCAAGGTGAGAATCGACGGTGCTATCTCATCACCCCAGGGCGGCTGTCGAGTGGAGTCGTCCGCATCCCACACCACGTCTGTTGGCGGGAAGGCGCTGAGCGCGTCAACGACATCTCGAAGCTCGTCGCGGGCGACGGCTGCGCTGGCAGAGGAGAGTTCCCCAGCCGCGTACAAGGAAGCAAGGAGCGGATACCTGCTTCCACGCGAACCATCTTCGAGTCGAACGGTGATGGTGTCGAAGAATGAGCCGAGAAAGTCGGCTCTGCCTACGGTGTATGAGATAGGGCCGACGCGGAATGAGGGCATGTCTTCAACCTATATGCAGGCCAGGCCGCACTGGTCGGAATCACAGCACGTAAGGCGATGCACTTCTGGCGGGGCCCTTGCGGGCTGCACCGCCTCGCACGTAGCGTTGAGGAGTACCTCGTCGCGGGCCGCGACGTCGGTGCGGCCACCTCACCGGCCGACCGGTCGGCTCGCGGAAACGGGGGCTCCCCGCACGAAAGACAGGCCCTTGCGCATCAACACCGGTACTGCGTCCATGACGCAGCAGTTGCCCTCGCATTGACGCCGCCCGTGCCTACCCGCTGATCGGGTGAGGCCGTCGTTCCCAGCCTTCGGCCGGGAGCGCGGTGGTCGTCGTGCGCCGTCACCACCACCGGGAGCACCGTGCCCACCACGTTCAGTACCATCACCACGCCATCCATCGTTCTCACCGACTGCTCGTTCGCCTGGCCCGACGGCTCGGTCGTCCTCGAACGGGTCAGCGCCGCATTCGGCAGCGGGCGCACCGGGCTCGTCGGGGCCAACGGTGCCGGAAAGTCCACGCTCGTACGACTACTCACCGGCGACCTCGTCCCAACAAGAGGAAACGTCTCGACGACGGGACCGGTCGACCTGCTGCCGCAGCGCTTCGTGCGCGGACCAGACCACACCGTCGCCGATCTGCTCGGCGTGCGTGAACGACTCGACGCTCTGCACGCCATCCTCGGCGGGGACGCCGACCCGCACCATTTCGACGTAGTCGACGACGACTGGGATATCGAGGCCCGGGCGATCGCCGCGCTTGACGAAGCCGGGCTCGAACTCGCGGTCGCCGACCTGCGTCGGCCGGTTGCGACACTCTCTGGCGGGCAGGCAGTCCTCACAGCCGTGACGGGGGTGAGACTGCGCGGTCTCCCGATCGCAGTGCTCGACGAGCCCACGAACGACCTCGACCGCCGGTCCCGCGGGCTCCTGCTCGACCTGGTCGACCGCTGGCGCGGCACGCTCGTCATCGTCAGTCATGACCGCGAGCTCCTCGAACATGTCGACGAGATCGCTGAGTTGCGCGACGGCTCGCTGCGTACCTTCGGTGGAACATGGTCTGCCTTCGAGGAACGCCTCTCCATCGAACACACGGCCGCTGAACGCGACCTGCGCTCAGCAGAACAGGTGCTTCGGGCTGAGCGCCGACAACGGGTGGAGGCCGAGACCACGATCGCCCGGCGCGCGAAGGCGGGAGAGAAGTCCGCTGCGTCGATGCCGAAGATCCTCGCAAATGCCAGGCGCAACCGGGCAGAAGCCACGGCCGGGAAGCTGAGGTCGGGGCACGCCGATGCCGAGTCGCGCGCCCGCGAGCACGTCGATGCGGCATCCCGGCAGGTGCGGAATGACGACACTGTGAAACTCGACCTTCCCAACCCGGGCGTGCCCGCCGCGCGGCGCCTCGCCGAGTTCACCGTGCGGGGCCGCACCACCGTGCTCCAGGGGCCGGAGCGCTTCGCTATCGTCGGGGCGAACGGCATGGGCAAGACCACACTGCTCGAGCGGCTCGTCGGCGCAGCCGATACCCGGCCGCATCCTCTTCCCGGCACGGACGCGAAGGCACTCACTGACCGAATCGGATGGCTGCCCCAGTGCCGGGAGGACCTGCTCGATGATGATCGCACCGTGCTTGAGCACGTCGCTGGCGTAGCGCCGACCGTTCCAACACGCGACGTGCGCGACGCGCTCGCGCGCCTGCTAGTACGAGGCGCAGTCGTTGACCGGCCGACCAGGACGCTGTCGGGCGGGGAGCGGTTTCGCGTGGCCCTGGCCGGACTTATCCTCGCGCAGCCATCACCACAACTGCTCGTGCTCGACGAACCGACGAACGACCTCGACATGGCAACGACCGATCACCTTGTCGACGTACTCCGCGCATGGCGAGGCGGCCTCGTCGTAGTGAGCCACGACGAACTCTTCCTGGATCGGCTGCGACTCGACGCGCGGCTGGTACTTGACACACTGTGAAAGCAACTTCTAGCCCGTTCACGCAGTCCGATAGACGATCGTTCAGCGCCGCCCTAGCTGAGACGGCCGTTCTCAGGTCAAGTGACGGAGTGAGACGATTAACGGCAAGGGGAGCGATCTGTCGACGGAGCGCGAACACGTGAATCGGCGGGCGAAAGGCGCAGGAATGAACGAGGTTGCCGACGCGTACTCCGGTCGGGCGGTCGAATACATCGAGCTGCTCGGATCGGTCGAGGCCATGCACCCCTCCGACCGCGAGCTCATCGGCACGTGGGGCGACCAGCTCGTCGGTCCCGCGATCGACGCCGGATGCGGCCCCGGCCACTGGACGAACTTCCTCGCGGCGCGCGGCGTCGACATTCGCGGCATCGACCTCACGCCCGCGTTCGTCGAGCATGCCCGCGCGGCCTACCCCGGTCTGAGGTTCGCGACGGGCGGCGTCGAGGCGCTCGACGCATCCGACGCATCTCTCGGCGGCGTGCTCGCGTGGTATTCGCTGATTCACCACGCGCCGGATGCGATCGGCTCGGCCCTCGACGAGATCGCGCGCGTGCTGCGGCCCGGTGGGCTACTGCTGGTGGGGTTCTTCGAAGGCGCCGCCGTCGAGCCCTTCGACCATGCTGTGACGACGGCCTACCGCTGGCCCGTGGCCGAGCTGAGCGAGCGGCTGCGCGCATCCGGATTCGAGGTCGTCGAGACGCACACGCGCACCGGCCTCGGATACCGCCCGCACGCGGCCATCGTCGCGCGCCGCGAAACGTACATTTAACAACCGCGAAACCGGCTCGCAATTGCCGTCGCCCAGCATGGGAGCATCACCTGTCAATCGACAGGTATTCGAGTCCCTGTCCGCGGAAGGTCGCGCCCATGAGTGCCCAGGAACCATCCCCGATCCACCTCGCTCCAGCCCACCAGAACCACAAGCTCTACCGTCAGGAACTGCACCGTGGTGTCGGCTCCTTCGCCTCGTTCGCCGCAGGCTTCTCGTTCGTTTCGATCCTCACGACGGTGTTCCAGCTCTTCGGGCTGGGGTTCGGCATCGGCGGGGCCGCGTTCTTCTGGACATGGCCGCTCGTCTTCGCCGGCCAGCTGCTCGTGGCCCTCAACTTCGCGCAGCTCGCCGCGCGCTGGCCGATCGCCGGCTCCATCTTTCAGTGGGCCAGCCGCCTCGCGGGAACGACCTTCGGCTGGTTCACCGGCTGGGTCATGATCGTGGCGCAGACCCTCACGGTCGCGGTCGCCGCGATCGCCGTGCAGGCAGTCCTCCCCGCCATCTGGGACGGCTTCCAGATCGTCGGCGGACCGACCGCCGATCCGTCGCTCGCCTCCGAGACCGGCGCCCAGAATGCTGTGCTGCTCGGCGTGATCCTGCTGGTGATCACCACCGTCGTCAACATTCTGAGCGTGCGCATCATGGCTCTCGCCACGAGCGTCGGCGTGCTCATCGAGATCGTCGGCGTGGCCGTGCTGGTCACCGCCCTGCTGCTCCTACCCGCTCGCGATCCGTCGGTGGTGTTCACGAGCGAGGGCACCGCCCCCTCCGACTCCCCCTACATCTGGGCGTTCCTCGCCTCGTCTCTGATGGCGGCCTACGTACTCGTGGGCTTCGACTCTGCCGGTGAGCTCGCCGAAGAGACGCACGCTCCGCGCAAGACGATCCCGAAGACGATCATCCGAGCAGTTGTGGTGTCGGGCCTGGGAGGCGCGCTGCTGATCATCGCGGCGCTCATCGCGGCCCCGAGCCTCACCGACGGAAGCCTCGCCGGCGGCGGAATCGCCTATGTCGTGACAGAGCGCCTCGGTCCGGTCTTCGGTCGACTGCTGCTCGTGGCCGTCGCGGTCGCCGTGTTCGCCTGCACCCTGGCGGTGCAGACATCCGGTTCGCGCATGATGTTCTCGATGGCCCGCGAGCGCGCCCTGCCGTTCTGGCGCACACTCGCCGCGGTGTCGCCCCGCACGGGCACCCCCATCGCCACCAGCGTGGTCATCGGTGTGGGCGCCGCCCTCGCTCTGGCGGTCAACTTCGGGCAGGCCGCCATCTTCACTGCCCTCTCGAGCCTCTGCATCGCCATGCTCTATCTGGCCTACCTCGGGGTCACGGTGCCGCTGCTCGTGCGTCGCCTCAAGGCCCCCGATCAGGGATTTCCTCCCGGAGTCGACGAGACCGGCAAGCCGCTGTTCAGCCTCGGCCGGTGGGGAATTCCGGTGAACATCATCGCCGTCGTCTACCAGGTCGGCATGGTCGTGAACCTGGTCTGGCCGCGCGCCGAGATCTACGACCTCACGGGCGAGACGTGGTGGCTGCAGTGGAGCGCGCTGCTCTTCATCGGCGCCACGCTGATCGTCGGATTCTTCGTGCACCGCCACGCCCGCACCCGCCACGGCGCCATCAACCTCGGCCACCTGCCGACGTCGGCACCCCCGGCCGGAGCCCCCGCCGGCGCGGTCGCGACCATCGCCTAGCCCCAGCGCCGCCGCCACCAGCACCTAGCCTCACCGCCAAAACCGACCCACGGCATCCGCACCGCCCGAAAGAGAGCACCGGCACCATGACCTCGATAGCCGACGACCACCAGACCGACAGCGTGCTGGCGGCGAGAGCCGACGCACGCGCCCAGGCCGAACGCACCTCGGAGTACATGCCCTACCGGCCGGCCTCGTCGTCGCCGGTGGTGCCCCAGGGCGTCGACCGCGACGCCCTGGTCTGGGCCGAGACCGTGGCGCCCGGGGGCTACACGCACCGGATCATCGCCCGCGGCACCCGGCTGCGCCTCGACGATCCGACCGGCAACGCGTGCGCCCACGTCATCGTGTACAACGCGCTCGAGACGAACGAACGGCTCAACGTCGCCGACACGATCAAGATCCCGTGGCAGGCGTACCTCGGCGTAGGTCACCCCCTGCTCTCGGGCGACGGCCGGGCGCTGGCGACCATTACGGCCGACACCTCGGGCCGGCACGACACGTTCTGCGGCACCAGCACCGACGAATCGACGACGGCGAAATACGGATCGGCGGCTCCCGAGGGCCCATCGCCCTCGGGCCGCTCCCGCTTTCTGCTCGCCGCAGCCAAACACGGACTCACCGGGCGCGACCTGCCGCCCAGCGTCTCGTTCTTTCAGGGCGTTCACGTCGAGGCGGATGGCGGGCTCTCGTTTCTGGGCAGCGCGGGCGAGGGCACGCACGTCGAGCTCGTGGCCGAGCTGCCCCTGCTCGTGCTGATCGTCAATGTGCCGCATCCGCTCGACCCCGCAGATGATTACCTGGTCGGGCCTCTCCGCGTGCACGCCTGGCCTGGCGAGCCCACTCTGCCTGGCAACCCGCAGTTCACGGCGACACCCGAAGTGAACCGCGCCTATCTCAACTCGATCGACTACGCGGAGGCCCGAGGACTATGACCATCACCACTCACACCGTCGGAGACCGCGTCATCGAGACGACGGTTCCCGTGGGCGCCCACTACGTCGAGGGCACCACGCTCGACCCGAGCGGCCCGCTGGCGACCGGCGCGATCGTGCTCGACGAAGCGGTTGCGCCGCTCGCCCCGTGGTCGGCTCGACTCACCGCCGGCCAGACCCTCACGATCGTGGATGTCGGTGGCAATCAGTCCGCAGACTTTCTGGTCTACAACGCGCAAGACACAGACGAGCGGTACTCCACACCCGACACCCTGGCCTGGCAGAAGAACGCCTACCTCAGGGAGGGGTCGATTCTGCGCTCGAACCTCGGACGCCCCCTGATGACCGTGACCGGCAACGAGATCGACCGGCAAGACACCATCGGTGGCGCCTGCTCGAAGGAGTCGAACACCCTGCGCTACGGGTTCCACACCGAGCACCAGCACGGCTGCCGCGAGAACTTTCTCGCCGAAGCCGCCCGCCACGGCCTGGGCGCCCGCGACCTCGTCTCGAACATCAACTGGTTTATGAACGTTCCGGTCGAGGCCGACGGCACGCTCGGCATCGTCGACGGCATGTCGGCACCCGGCAAGCGCGTGGCACTGCGGGCCGAGATGGACGTGCTCGTGATCGTCTCTAACTGCCCACAGATGAACAACCCCTGCAACGACTTCAACTGCACTCCGCTGCGCATGATCGTGACGGCCCCCACCGACGGATCGGACCACGCATGACCCCCGCCTTCGACACCCTCCTCATCGCCAACCGGGGCGAGATCGCGCGCCGCATCATCCGCTCGGCGCGCACTCTCGGACTTCGCACGGTGGCGGTCTACTCCGACGCCGACCGCGCAGCTCCTCACGTGCGCGAGGCCGACGAGGCCGTGCGCCTCGGCCCGGCTCCGGCCAAGGAGTCGTACCTCGACATCGACACGATCCTCGAGGTCTCCGAGCGGCTGGGCATCGGCGCCATCCACCCCGGCTACGGCTTTCTGTCTGAGAACCTCGACTTCGCACGCCGCATCGAGGCCGCGGGAATGAGTTTCATCGGCCCCACTGCAGAGCAGATCGCCTCGTTCGGCGAGAAGCACACGGCCAGGGAGCTGGCCGCCCGCGCCGGCGTTCCGATGCTCGCGGGCACCGGACTTCTCTCGTCGGCCGATGAGGCGGTGACCGAGGCGGAGCGCATCGGGCTGCCCGTGATGCTCAAAGCCACGGGCGGCGGCGGCGGAATCGGCATGCAGGCCTGCACAACCCTCGACGAGGTGCGCGAGGCCTACGACAGGGTCGCCCGCCTCGGCGAGAAGAACTTCGGCTCGGCCGGCGTGTTTCTCGAGCGCCTCGTGCGGCCCGCCCGCCACGTCGAGGTGCAGCTCTTCGGCGCCGGCGACGGCCGCGTCGCCGTGATCGGCGACCGCGACTGCTCGCTGCAGCGACGCAACCAGAAGGTCATCGAAGAGGCGCCCGCTCCCGCGCTTCCGGATGCCGTGCGGCGGCAACTGCACGAGTCCGCCCGGTCGCTCGCGGCATCCGTCGGCTACCGCTCGGCGGGCACCGTCGAGTTCGTCTACGACCCGCTGCGCGAAGAGGCCTCGTTTCTCGAGGTGAACACCCGCCTGCAGGTCGAGCACCCCGTGACCGAGGAGGTCTACGGCGTCGACCTCGTGGCCATGATGCTGCGCCTCGCCCGCGACGGCGCCGAAGGCATCGACCCCTCGATCTTCACGACCCCGTTCGAACCGAGCGGCCACGCCTTCGAGGCGCGCGTCTACGCCGAAGACCCAGACAAGAACGGCCTTCCCAGCTCGGGCCTCGTCACCCACGCGGCGTTCCCCGGCTTCGGCAGTGCCGAGCTCAGCGGCGTGCGCGTCGACGGATGGATCGAAACGGGCCTCGAAGTCTCGCCCTACTACGACCCGATGCTGGCCAAGGTGATCGCCGCGGCCCCCTCCCGCGACACCGCGCTCGACCTGCTGCGCGAGGGTCTCGACGCCAGCCGCGTCGACGGGGTCGTCACCAACCTCGGACTGCTGCGCGCCCTCACCGACGAGACGGGGCTGCGCGCCGCGGTGCACTCGACCTCCACCCTCGACCAGACCTCAGACCCCGACCCCCGCATCGATGTTCTGGATGCCGGAGCGATGACAACGGTGCAAGACCTGCCCGGTCGCACCGGATACTGGCAGATCGGCGTTCCGCCGAGCGGCCCGATGGATGCCGCCTCATTCTCGGAGGCCAACCTCGCCGTCGGCAACCCCGCGGGAGCCCCGGCGCTCGAGATCACCGCCACCGGCCCGACCCTGCGATTCAGCGCGCCGAGCCTGATCGCCCTGACCGGCGCACCGGCATCCGCCACCCTCGACGGAGTCGAGGTGCCCTTCTGGGAGCCGGTCGAGGTCGCCGCCGGCAGCGTGCTGGCCATCGCAACCCTGCACGGCCCCGGCCAGCGCGCCTATCTCGCGGTGCGCGGCGGCATCGACGTTCCCCTCTATCTCGGCAGCGCATCCACCTTCACCCTGGGCAAATTCGGCGGGCACGCCGGCCGCGCGCTGCTGCCCGGCGACGTGCTGCGACCCGGCTCGCCCGATTCGGATGCCGCGCACCCCGCTTTTGCGGAAGGCACTCGGCTCACCCGCATCGGAGGTCCGACCCCTGCGGAGCGCCGAACCGCGCTGACCACGACCTGGCAGATCGGCGTGACGGAGGGGCCGCACGGCGCCCCCGACTTCTTCACCCGCGCCGACCTCGACGTGTTCTACTCGACCGATTACACCGTGCACTACAACTCAGCCCGAACCGGCGTGCGCCTCGACGGGCCACGCCCCGAATGGGCACGCGAAGACGGCGGCGAGGCGGGCCTGCACCCGTCGAACATCCACGACAACCCCTACGCGGTGGGCGCGATCGACTTCACCGGCGACACCCCGATCATTCTTGGTCCAGACGGGCCCAGCCTCGGCGGCTTCGTCTGCCCCGCCGTGGTCGCCAGCGGCGAACTGTGGAAGCTCGGACAGCTGCGGCCCGGCGACACGATCCGATTCGTTCCCGTGCGCGAGGCCGACGCGGCCGCTCTCGACGCCGACCGCGCCTCGTTCAGCGTCGCGACCTCCGGCGGTGACGGAGACGACGGCGTGATCGACCGGCTCGAGGCCACGGATGCGCGGCCGTCGGTCACGTATCGCCGCGACGGCGACGACAATCTGCTCGTCGAGTACGGCGACCTCACGCTCGACCTGGGGTTGCGGATGCGCGTGCACGCGCTGATGGAGAGACTGCAGAGCGAATCGCCGAACGGCGTGCTCGAGCTGACCCCCGGCATCCGCTCGCTGCAGATTCACACCGACTCCTCCGAGCTGAAGGCCACCGCATTGGCCGGTCTGTTGCGCGAGCTGGAGCAGGACATTCCCGCGACTCACGAGCTGGTCGTGCCCTCGCGCACCGTGCGGCTGCCGCTGTCGTGGGACGACCCGGCGACGCATCTCGCCATCGAGCGCTACATGAACGGCGTGCGCGCCGATGCGCCGTGGACGCCGTCGAATATCGACTTCATCCGCCGTATCAACGGCCTCGACTCGGTCGACGATGTGATGAAGACCGTGTTCGATGCCACGTACCTCGTGCTCGGGCTCGGCGACGTGTATCTCGGCGCGCCCGTGGCCACGCCGCTCGACCCGCGACACCGGCTCGTGACCACCAAGTACAACCCCGCCCGCACCTGGACTGCAGAGAACTCCGTCGGCATCGGCGGCGCGTACATGTGCATCTACGGCATGGAGGGGCCGGGCGGCTACCAGTTCGTCGGCCGCACCGTGCAGGTGTGGAACAGGTTCCGCCGCGGCGGCCTGTTCCAGGAGAACCCGTGGGCGCTGCGCTTCTTCGACCGCATCGAGTGGTACCCGGTGGGCGCCGACGAGCTGCTCGAGCTGCGGGCCGAGACCGACGCCGGCCGCGGTCACTACGAGACCGAAGAGGGAACGTTCGCGATCGCCGACTACCAGCGCTTCCTCGCCGAGAATGCCGACTCGATCGCCGACTTCCGTGAGACGCAGGCCCGCGCATTCAGCGAGGAGAAGGAGCGCTGGCGCGCATCCGGCGAATTCGATGTGCGCCCCGACGAGAGGGCGGCCGCACCGGCCGATGCCGTCGTCGTCGCGGAGGGCTCGGTGGGAGTGGCCGCGCCGTTCACCTCGACCGTGTGGCAGATCGGCGTCGAGCCCGGCCAGGCGGTGAGCGCCGGCCAGAAGCTGATGGCGCTCGAAGCCATGAAGATGGAGTCGGCGGTCGTCGCAGCATCCGACGGTGTCGTAGGCGAGATCCACGTGCGACCCGGAGACCAGGTCGCGCCCGGGCAGATTCTCATTTCGATTATTGGAGCAGCAGCATGACGCAGACCACGACCGCCGTAGACCGGGTCACCGCCGCCTACGAACGCATTCGCGCGGTGGATCGCCCCGAGATCTGGATCAGTCTGCGCGACGAGAAAGACACGCTCGCCGAGGCGGCATCGATCGACGCCCGCGTCGAGGCGGGCGAGAGGCTGCCCCTCGCCGGTACGGTGGCCGGGGTCAAAGACAACATCGACGCGGCCGGATTCGACACGACCGCCGCGGCGCCCAGCTACCGCTATCGCCCGGATGCGGACTCGACCGCGGTCAGCCGCCTGCGCGCGGCCGGCTCGGTGGTCATCGGCAAGACGAACCTCGACCAGTTCGCGACCGGACTCGTCGGCACCCGCAGCCCGTTCGGCGCCGTGCGCAACGCCTGGCGCCCCGACCGCATCTCGGGCGGCTCCAGCTCGGGGTCAGCCGTGGCGGTCGCGCTCGGCATCGTCGACGTCGCACTCGGCACGGACACCGCGGGCTCGGGTCGTGTGCCCGCGGCGCTCAACGGCATCGTCGGCGTCAAGCTCACCCGGGGCCGCATCCCGACGACGGGCGTTGTTCCCGCTTGCCGCACCCTCGACTGCGTCACCGTCTTCGCCCGTGAGGCCGGCCTCGCCTACAACACGGCCGAGCTGCTCGCCGGGCCCGACGGCATCGACCCCCTGGAACGCACCCTCGTCGAGGCTGCGCACGCCACAGGAACCGCGCTCCCCGCACGTCCCCGCGTCGGCATCCCGACTGCAGAGCATCTGGATGGCCTCGCCCGGGGTTGGGCAGACGCGTTCCACGCCGCGGCGGGTCGCCTCGCCGCCACCGGAGTGGAGCTCGTCGAGGTCGACATCGCTCCGCTGCTGCAGGCGGCACGGATGCTCTATGAGTCGTCGTTCGTGGCCGAACGCTACGCCGCCGTGGGCGATCACATCGACGGGCACCGCGAGCTCATCGGCACCGATCTCGACCTCTCGGTCTCGACGATCGTGCTGGGCGGCGCCGACCGCACCGCGGTCGAGCTCTACCGCGATCGCGAGCAGCTCGACCGGCTCGGTGCGGTCGCCAAAGCCGCGCTCGCCGGGTGCGACGCCCTGCTCACCCCGACCACCACGTGGCATCCGACTCTCGCCGAGATCGCCGCCGACCCGATCGGCGGCAACAGCCGCATGGGCCGGTACACGAACTTCGCCAATCTGCTCGACATGGCGTCGAGCTCAGTGCCCGCCGGAGTCGTCGACGGGCTGCCCTTCGGCGTGATGATCACGGCGCCCGCGTTTCACGACCTCGCGGTGCACCAGCTGGCCGAGCGCCTGCTCGCTCCGGCGCTCGAGATTCTCGTCGTGGGCGCGCACCTCACGGGCCAGCCTCTCAACCATCAGCTCGTCGCGGCCGGCGGATCCTTCGCTCGGAGCACCACGACCAGCGCCGACTACGCGCTCTTCGCCCTCGACACCGTCCCGCCCAAGCCGGGCCTGCTGAGGGTCGCCGACGGCGGAACATCCGTGGCCGGCGAGATATGGTCGCTGCCGGCATCCGGATTCGGCACCTTCGTCGCGGCACTGCCCGCGCCGATGACCATCGGCCGCGTCTCGCTGGCCGACGGCAGCTCTGTGTCGGGCTTTCTCTGCGAGCCCATCGCCACAGAGGGCGCCGAGAACATCAGCGCACACGGAGGCTGGCTGGCGTGGCTGCGATCTCGAGCCGCCGAATGATCTCTGCGCCCGTCGAGTGAGAGTATGGGTCACATGAGTTCCGTCTCCACATCGAGCAAAGCAGGTCGACCCCGGGCCAGCGTGCACAAGCAGAATTCCGCCCTGAGCGCGCGCGAGCAGATCCTCGATGCCGCGGCGGCGCTGTTCTCAGAGACCGGATTCTCGGGATCGTCGACGCGCGCTATCGCCGACCGCGTGGGCATTCGGCAGCAGTCGCTCTACTACCACTTCGCCGGAAAAGACGAGATTCTCGCGGAGCTGCTCAGCGGCTCCGTGCGACCGAGCATCGAGTTCGTGCAGCGCATCGAAGCGCGCGTGCCCGACGAGATCACACCGGCGGGCGCGCTGTTCGCGCTGGCCAGCATTGACGCCCGAACACTTCGACAGACACCGCACAACATCGGCACCCTCTATCTGCTTCCGGAGATTCAGGAGTCGCGCTACGACGCGTTCCGCATCGAGCGTGAGCAACTGCGTGCGAGCTACGGACGCCTCGGGGTCGCCGCAGCGCACCCCGACGTCGCGGCGACGATGAGCGAAGACCGCATCGGCGCCATCCTGATTCAGCTCGCCGAACTCGTCATCCGGCTGCGTCGCGACGGCGGCACCGCCGCGACGCCCGAAGACGACGACACGACCATCGCAGCGTCGTGCCTGCGCGTGCTCGGCCTGTCTTCGGCCGAGATCGCCGCGGCACGCGAGGAAGCTGCGGCGGTGACGGCGCTCAGCGCATCCACGCACTGAAGGCGGGGTCGTGGCCGGGCCATACCTCGACTCCCGGCTCGACCATGAGGTCGGCCAGGCGCTCGAGTGAACGGCTGGCCAGCTCGTCGTCGCCGGGCACGGCGGTCCAACCGCACGGGATGCGTTCGGTCAGGTTGCGCTCGAGATCGGCCGCATCGCAGGCGAGCACGATCGAGCGCCCGGCAAGGTCGACGCGAAAGGACTGGTGCCCCGGGGTGTGTCCGCGAGTGTCGAGGGCCGTGAACCCGGGCGCTAGAACGGTATCGCCGTCGAGCAGCACGACGTCGACGTCGCGGTCGAGGATGTCGCTGGGCACGACGACCGCGCTACGCCCGATTCCGCTCGTCAGCCACTGCCATTCCCGGCGCTGCAGCGCGACCGGAGTGCCCGCGGGTGCCAGCCTCAGGGCACCGGTGTGGTCGAGATGCACATGCGAAATTGCGCAGAACGCCAGGTCGCTCCACTCGAGGCCCGCCGCGGAGACTCCCTCGGCCAGCGCGTCGCCCGGCGGCACCACGGCCGTGTAGCTCTCGTAGTCGTAGCGGGCGGCACGGAGGATCGGGTCGCGCACTCCGTCGAGATCGAAGCCGCCGTCGACGAGCGCCCAGCCATTGTCATAGACGACGATCGCACCCGTGACCGGTTCGAGCAGAAATCGAGACGAGTCGCCTCCGCGCAGCGACAAGGACTCGGCGATCGGCTCGTAGCCCAGCACGAGGGGAACAACCCGGCGAGGCGGGCCTGTGAGGGCGAAGGGCTGGGTGAAGTCGCTCGTGGTGCAGATCATTCGGCCCTCCCGGAGGCTGGTGATGAAGCATTCAAATTGGATACAATATTGATCAAAGCGAATCCATTCTATGGTTCCCGAGCCCGAGGAAGACATGACCGACGCCATCGACATCAATATCCCCATCCACGGCGAGATGCTGCACTGGGGCCGGCGCCCCACCTTCGAGATGGTCGAGCAGATCGTCGACGGCTACGCATCCGACGTATCGCGCTGGCTCATCGGCGCCCACACCGGAACCCATGTCGACGCCCCCTCGCACTTCGTGCCCGGCAGCACCACCGTTGACCAGATCGCGCTCGACAGCGTCGTCGGCCCCGTACGGGTGCTCGACCTGCGCCATGTCGAGGAGGAGATCACCGCGGCCGACCTCGCTGCGGCCGGCGCGGAGGGCGCCGCACGCGTGCTCTTTCGCACGCGCAACTCGACCGACGCGCTCACCAGGGCAGAGAAGTCGGAGACGTGGGTCGGACTCGGTCCGGATGGCGCCGCATGGCTCGTCGAGCGGGGCGTGCTCTTCGCCGGCATCGATTACATGACCATGGAGGCCCCGGCGAACACGGCGACGTGGCCGACGCACGTAGCCCTGTGCGGCGCGGGCGTCGTGATCCTCGAGAACGCCGACCTGTCATCCGTGGAGCCCGGCGACTACCTCATGGTCTGCCAGCCCGTGCCGTTCGCCGGCCGCGAGGCGGCGCCGGCGCCGACGGTGCTCCTGCCTCTTCCCGCGTAAGGCGTCTCTTATGAATACGGAGAGTCCCATGCATCTCGTCCTCGTTCACGGAATGGGCGGAACCCCCTTCACGTGGTCCTCCGTCGTTCCGCTGCTCGAGGAGCGTGGCTACTCCTTGTCGCTGGCCGACAACCTCTCGCAGTCGCTGTACGACGACGAGGCGAACGTGCGCGCCCTGATCGACGCCGTCGACGGCCCCGTGCTGCTCGTCGGTCACTCCTATGGTGGCGCCGTCATCACCGCTGCGGGCACGCACGAGCGCGTCGTCGGTCTCGTCTACGTCGCGGCTTTCGCACCCGACCGCGACGAGTCCGTGGCGACCATCGTCGATGCGTACGAGCCCGCCGAGGTGGAGAAGTATTTTACGCGCGGGCCGTCGGGCGAGTGGATCCCGGCACCCGACGAGGAGTCGTGGCGCGAGCTCGCCTGGGATGTTCCCGAAGCCATCCGCCTCGCAGGGCGCGCCGAGAGCAGAGTCTCGTCCGACGCGATCTTCGCCGAGACCATCGTGGAGCCCGCCTGGAGGTCACGACCCTCGTGGTACCTCGTGGCCGCCAGCGACAAGCACCTTCGCCCCGAGACCCAGCGCGACATGGCGTCGCGCATGGGCGCCGTCACGACCGAGGTCGACACGAGCCACGCGGTGCCGCATGTCGCGCCTGAGCGCGTGGTCGCAACCATCGTGCTGGCGATCGAGGGAGCCTCTGCGCTGGTTGAGTAGGCCGCCCGCGGCCGTATCGAAGCCACCAGCGACTCCTGCCCTCGTCGCTGCAGGAGCTAACGGAGGACAAATACCTTGACGCCGAGTCCCCCGGCACATTCGACCCCTGATTCTCGCGACTCCGCATCCCACGAAACAAAAATGTCCTCAGTTAGCCACCGGACTCCTCGGTCGATCGTGACCTGCGAGCCCTTGAGCTCACCCGACCAACACCACACGACCAGGCGCGAAGGAGATTTCACCGCGTGAGCGCTCCTTCGGCGGGCGACCGCGCTGTCCACGACGGAGCTCTCGCCCGCTAAGGGCGCGTTGGGCGAGTAGAGAGCCGTCCCGCGCTGCGGATGACCGCAAACTTCGCGTCCTGACCATGAACGTCGCCTTCTGACCACGTACATGGGTGGGCCCGGGCCGGCCACGCGCAAGTCAGCGCGCAGCCGGCATCCGGCTGTCGAGATCTTTGACCACGCGACCGGCCTGAAGCACCATGCGAACGGCGGAAACGTCCGCGAGGTCCCCGATGTTCTGCAGCGGATCCACCACGGTCACGACCAGGTCGCCTTGTTTGCCGGCCTCCACCGTTCCGAGCTCGGTGTCGAGCCCGAGCAGGCGCGCGCCACCGAGGGTGCCCGCCCGGATGGCCGCGAGCGGGTCGAGGCCGACCTCGACGAGGCGCGCAAGTTCCGCGAGATTGCGGCCATGGGGGTGCACTCCCGCGTCGGTGCCCAGCGCGACGGGCACACCGGCCGCAACGGCACGACGCACGGAGTCGAGGCCTCGTCTCTGCCGCGCCTCGCGGTCGGCCAGCGCCGCGGGCGAGGTGGTCGCCGGGTCGAGCGTGCGCAGCAGGGTGCTGAGAGTCGGAACGAGCACGGTGCCGTGCTGCAGCATCAGATCGATCGTGTCGTCGCTCAGGTCGTAGCCGTGCTCGATGCTTGCGGCTCCGCCCAGAACGGCGACCCGAACCGCCGCATCGGTCAGGGCATGCGCGGTGATCGGGCGGCCACCCCGCTCGGCCGTGAGCCGGGCCACGAGACGCACGTGCTCCACGGGCAGGCCCGCATCCGCCGGGTCGTCGGTGGGCGAGCCGACCCCGCCCGAGGTCGAGACCTTGATGGCGTCGGCTCCCATGCGCATGAGCTCGCGCACAGTGCGGATGATGTCGTCGTCGGTATCGACGACGCCCGGTGCGGGCATGCCGGGGCGCACGGCCCACGCGGGGAGGGAGCCGTTGGGCCGCACCGGATCGGCGTGGCCTCCCGTGGGCGAGAGCATCGAGATGGCCAGGTGCAGCCGCGGGCCCACAGCAGAGCCACGCGCGATCGCGTCGCGGTAGCCCGGGGTGAGGCCATCGAGGTCGCGAGCGGTGGTGACCCCGGCGAGCAGCGTTGTTCTCAGCACGGACGCAGTCTCGAGCACGTGCTCCTCGACGAAGCGCGAGCGCTGCGTCTCGGGGTCGCCCGGCACCATGCTGAGGTGCACATGCGCGTCGACGAATCCCGGCATGAGGAATGTGCCCGTGAGGTCGATCGCGCCGTCGAGCGATTGCGCGGCTCTGCGTTGTCCGGCGTAGGCGATCACCCCGTCGACGAGTTCGACCTCGGAATCCGCCAGCGGCGGACATCCGGTGCCGTCGATGAGCGTGGCGCCGACGAGACGAACGACGCCCGACGCGGGCGGAACGTGCGGCAGACGAGCGGCCATTGTCAGCTCGCGAGGCTGAAGCCGGGCGCGCCCGGATCGGCATCGAGCAGTCGGCGGGTGTACCAGTGCTGCGGGTCAGCGTAGACCTGCTCGACGGGTCCGGCCTCGACGACCTCGCCCTGGTAGAGCACAACGACGTCGTCGCTCACCCTCTGCACGACCGCGAGGTTGTGCGAGATGAACATCATGGTCACGCCGAGAGAGTCCTTGATGCCGGCGAGCAGATCGAGAATCTGCACCTGCACCGACACGTCGAGTGCCGAGGTGATCTCGTCGGCGATCACGAGGTGCGGGTCGATGATCAGGCCCCGCGCGATGGCGATGCGCTGCCGCTGGCCTCCGGAGAACTCGTGCGGAAAGCGATGCATCATCTCTGGCGTCAGCCCCACGCGCACCAGCCACTCGCCGATCAGCTGCTCGTGCGTTGCGACCCTTCCGCGCACCGGATCGATCGCCTCGGCGAGCGTCTGCGCGATCGTGCGCCGCGGAGACAGCGACGAGTACGGATCCTGCGGAATCATCTGGGCGCGCCGGCGGTACGCGCGCATGGCTCGGCGGTCTGCCGCGACGATGTCGACGCCGTCGACGGTCGCGGTTCCGGATGCCGCGCGCACCGTGCCGACGAGAACCTTCGCCAGCGTCGATTTGCCCGAGCCGGATTCTCCGACGATACCCACAGTGCGGCCTCGCTCGAGGCGCAGGTCGACGCCACGCAGCACGCGCGCCGAGCCGAACGAGACGTCGAGGCCACGCACGTCGACCATGACCTCGCTCACCTCGCTCACGAGCGGGCCTCCCCCGGAGTCGGAGCCGGCACCTTCACGGCGACAGTCGGCGTCGCTGCGAGAAGCTGCTTGGTATACGGGTGTTCCACGGTGTCCTCCGAGAGTGTGGCGACGTCGTCGATGCGCTCGACGATGCGGCCGTCTTTCATCACGAGCACGCGATCGCAGAGAGCCCTGACAACCCCGAGGTCGTGCGAGATGAACAGCACGGCCGTGCCCGACTGCTCGTTCATGCGCTTCAGAAGCGACAGCACCTCGCGCTGCACGGTGACGTCGAGTGCGGTGGTGGGCTCGTCGGCGATCAAGAGATCGGGCTTGGTGCTCATGGCAGAGGCGATCATCGCCCGCTGCTTCATGCCGCCCGAGAGCTGGTGCGGATGCTGCCGCAGTCGACCCTCCGGATCGCTCAGCTTCACCGCCTCGAAGGCGCGTGCGAGCAGGCCTAGGGCGCCGCGGCGCGAGAAGCCGAGGCGAATCGTGAGCACGTCGGAGAGCTGGGTTCCGAGAACGAGGGCGGGGTTGAGTGCCGTGCCCGGATCCTGATAGACGAGCCCGATCTTCGACGCGAGGGTGCGACCGGAGACGCGTCCGAGCAGGTCGGTGCCGCCGAGTTCGAGCCGTCGGGCGGATGCCTCGAGCCCTTCCCCGAGAAGCCGTGCGACGACGGAGGCGGTGAGAGACTTGCCCGAGCCGGATTCGCCCACGATGCCGAGCACCTCTCCGCGGCGGATAGTGAAGGAGACGTCGGAGACCAGGGGGCGGCCGGTGGAGCCGTGCTTGACCGTGATTCCATCGGCGATCAGAACGGTGTCGTCGCCCTCGATCGTAACGACCGCGGGTTCTCCCTCCGCTCGCACAAGGCGCGCCCGGGTCGAGTTCGACCGCGGGTTCGCCGCCGCCGCAAGGCCGTCTCCGACCATCAGGGCGGCGAGCGAGGTGAAGGTCAGAGCCACGGCCGGCCCCGCGATCACGATGGGGTTCACCGCGATTCTGCTCAGCCCGTCGTTGAGAAGGGTTCCCCAGTCGAACGCCGGGGTCTGGGCACCGAGGCCGATGAACGAGAGTCCAGAGATCTCGACGAGGGCACCCGAGAAGGCCCCGGCGATGAGAATCAGGATGGGCTCCGCCATGTTCGGAAGCACATGGCGCAGCGCGAGGCGGTGCACCGGCACCCCCATGAGGCGCGCGGTCGTCACGTACTCGCTGGCCGAGATCTTGGCGGCGAGGTTGGCCGTGAGCCGCGCGAAGCCGGCGATGTTCGCCACTGCCACGGCGACCACGACCTGCACAACGCCCTGGCCGAGGATCGCCGCGACGATGATCGCAACCAGCATCGTGGGGTAGCTCACCGCGAATTCGATCAGCCGCAAGCCCAGCTCGCGAAGACGGCGCGGGGCCAGCCAGACGAAGATGCCGAAGGCGATTCCCACGACAGACGACAGCACCGTGGCGAAGAGCGCCATCAGCACGGTCGACTGAGTTGCCACGAGGGTGCGGGCGAGCATGTCGCGACCGAGCGTGTCCGTGCCGAGTGGATGCGCGGCGCTCGATGCCTGACCCGGATCGGTTCCCACGCCGGTCGCTTGCGTGCCGAAGACGAGCGGAGCGATGACCGCGGCCACGGCGACGACGGCGAGCATGCCGAGGCCGATGACGAGGCCGGGGTTCCAGGCGAAGCGGCGCGCGCGATCGGCGGGCGCCTCTGCGACGCGTACCGCCGCTGCGGGGTTCGACTCAGTCACGCTTTCCTCCGAGTGTTCGAGGGTCGATGAGGCCGAGAATGATGTCGATGATGAGCGTCATCACAAGCGAGATCAGCCCGATCACGAAGACCGCGGCCCTGATGACCGGGTAGTCCTTGTCGACGGCGATGGCCTGCACGATCACGCCGCCGAGTCCGGGCCAGGCGAAGACCGCCTCGGTGATGAGAGCAGATCCCAGCAGCGCCGTGAGGATGATGCCCGAGAGCGTGAGCGCCGTGGTCAGAAGGTTGGGCAGCATGTGCTTCACGTAGAGCGTGAGCGTCGGCAGGCGCCACCCTCTCGCCGAGCGCATGTAGTCCTGCTCGAGGATCACCGCCGTCTCGCGACGCACGATTCGAGCGACGGAACAGATTCCGCCGATCGAGAGCGAGGCGATAGGCAGGATGGCCGCCGCACCGATGTTGTATGCCGGCGAGTACGCCGGAGGCAGCACCCGCCAGAGCACCGCGAACACCACGACGAAGCCCGTGGCGAGCACGTAGGTGGGAATCGACGAGATGATGCCCGTGACCACGCTGAACGAGAGATCCAACCAGCGCCTGCGGTCGCCCCGCGTGGCGACGCCGATGGCCATGCCCAGTGCGATGCCGAGCACCAGCAGCAGCAGCACGGCCGCGATCGTGATGGTGAGCGTGTAGGGAACCGCCGTCATCACGATGTCCATCGCGGGCTGCCGGTAGCGGTACGAGTCCCCGAAATCGCCCTGCACGACTCCCGACACGTAGGTCCAGAGCTGAACAGGCAGAGGCTGGTCGAGACCGAGCTGCGTGCGCACCAGTTCGACCTGGTCGAGGGTCGCACTCTCTCCGGCGATGGCCGTCGCCGGGTCGCCGGGAATCAGCTGCACGATCAAGAAGGTGACCAGCACCAGCAGCGCCAGGTTGACGAGGAGGCCGGCCACGCGGCGCACGAGGAACGTGCGCCACGCGCCGGCGAGGGTTGCCGCCTTGACGGGGCGGCCTGGTTCTGGGGTGCCCGGACCGGGCGCCGCGAAGCTGTCAGCGGTCATCGTGCTCATCGCGTGTTCTCCTGAAGTGTTCCGGTCCGGCAGTGCGTCAGCGTGTTACGAGACGATGCGCATGGCCGAGATGTCCCAGTAGCCCGAGAAGACGTACGAGGCGAATCCCTTGCGAGCCACGTAGCGGTGCGTGTCCGTGATCAGCGGAGCCATGTCGACGCGCTCGAGGATCGTCTTCTGCGCGGCCTCGAAGTCGGCGCACTGCTCCTCGGGCTCGGTCGCGTTCATTCCGGCCTCGTAGTCGGCAACACCCTCGGGGTTGTCGGTCGACGCGACATTGGTGCCGCCCTGGGCGTAGGTCGGTCCGAGATAACGGGCGATCGACGTGTCGATGAGACCTGCCTCGGCATTCTCAGCCGCAACCGCCACATCCCAGGTCTCGGGCTGCGTGCGCATCTGCTTGGTCCAGTCGGCGGGGTCGGGCGCCGAGACGGTGACCGTGGCGCCGGCGGAGCGAAGCGACTCGGCGAGGTAGTCTGCAGCCGGATCCCACTTCGACATGATCAGCAGTCGGATGGTCTTGCCCGTGAGCACCTTGGTGGCAGCGGCCAGGTCGTACGGCTGAACAAGCGAGGGGTCGTCGAGCGCGCAGCGGTAGCTGGCAGCGTTCACGGTGTTCTGCTCGACGCCTAGACCGTCGAGACCGGCGGCGTTGAAGCCCTGCCGGTCGATGGCCTGGGCCACGGCCGCGCGCAGTTCCTTGTTTCCCTCGAAGATCGAACCCGTGCCCGGAGCCTGGTTGAACACCAGATTGTAGGCCGAACTGGCGAAGCTGACCGTGGAGTATCCGTCGCCCTCGAAGCGCTGAGCGTTTGCGTCGTAGAAGCGAGCGAGGTCGACGCCGCCAGACTCGAGCAGGTTGGCGCTCGTGTTGGAATCGCCCTGAACGGTCAGGTTGATCGTCTTGGCCGGCGTGCCCTTGACGTTCTTCCAGTCGGGCCAGACGTTGTAGTCGTCGCGCAGCGCGTACTGCACACTCTTTCCGGCATCCGACTTCTTCAGCGTGTACGGGCCAGACCACGCACCGGCGACGGTACCCGCGGCAAGGCCGTCGGGGTCGGCAAGACCGGCGGGGCAGATGATGCCGGAGCCTGGGCGAGTGACTCCGCCGAACAGCTGCGAGTACGGCGCGCTGAGCGAGATGGAGAGGGTTCCGGCCGCGTCGTCCGGAGTGAAGGTGGGAGTGCCCGAGCCGAATGCCTGGTTCTTCCAGGTCTGGGCGCCCGAGTCGTCGAGGCCGACGAGGTAGGAGAACGAGTCGGCCACGATGGTCGGCGTGATGGCGGTGCCGTCGGAGCAGGTGGCGTCTTTACGAATGGTGAAGGTGTAGTCCGACGCCGACGTCGACGACCAGTCGGTCGCCAGCCCTCCCACGTAGCCCTCGGTCTCGCCCTGACGCAGCAGAGTGTCGAAGCCGAGTCTCGCGACGGTCACGTCGGATGAGGCAGAGGCCTTCGCGGGGTCGAAGGTGGCCGGCGCGTACCAGAGCTCGGCGTTGATCGTGTCGGTGGTGCCGGAGGCCGCCTCGGGCGCGCCGGCGGAGCAGGCGCTGAGCGCGAGGCCCACCGCCGCCGCCAGCGCGACGCCGGCGATCATTCTCTTCCTGATCATGGTGCTGTCCTCCAAAGGATGTCTGTGGTGCGTCGGGTGCAGATTGGGTGGCTGCGGCCGTGGGCGCGTCGGGTGCCGACGCTGAATCGCCACTCGGCCAGTCAACTTGGATCCAATCTAGTGTGATACGCATCCAATTATGTTTCGAGGGGATTACAAATCCTGAGGATTTTCCCGCGTATCGCGCGACGAAGGAGTCGGCATATCGAGATCACTCCTGCTGGACACGTGAGTTCACTGAGGTGCGGGAAGTGGCCGCTTCGATTGGCCTCGAAGCGGCCATACTCCGAACCTCACTGAGGCCTCGATAGGGCAGCTTCGCGGCGTATCAGTGGATTGGGTCTCGGGCGGCGGTTCGGTATTGAGTGGCCGTCTGGCGAGTGATGGTTCGCAGCTCGGCGGCCATGTGTGCGTGATCGGAGTACCCGTTCGCAGCGGCGATGCCTGCTAGGGATTCGGTCGGTGACTCGCGGACGTGCTCCAGGGTGCGTTGCAGGCGTGAGCGGCGAATGATCTCGCCGACCGACATGCCGATGTAGTCATGGGCGACGCGTTGGACCGTGCGCTGTGAGACATGCAGTGCGTCGGCAGCATCCCTGAGGGTCGTGATCGTCTGGTCGTGTTCGACCAGAGCGAGGAGGCGATTCGCTCTGACGGCCAGCTCGCTGGGCGGCGGAACCCGCTGAACAATCCACGCCGAGAGCGCGGCGACAGCCGCATCAGCAGCGTCGTCAAAAGCCTCGATGCGGTGGAACGCCTGAGTGACCGCGGCAACGAGATCGTCCGCGATGATGGCCTGGGTAAGATCGCGCATCCTTGTGGGGCACCCCAGGAGTGCGGCGGATGCGGCGGGTTGCAGGTTTGCCGCGACCACCCATCCGTGGCTTTTCAGCGTGTGGGCGACAGCACCGGTATTCGGCCCAGTAAGGGTGACACCGGTTGGCTCGACGGCAAGGTTGGCTGCGGCGAAGGGCAATAGTGCCTGTTCGGATGTGCCGCCGTCAGGCAGGTTCCACGATGCGGCCCAGAACCAGCGCACCCTTGTCTCTAGCGGCGCACCTGGCGTTCTCCGAATGAACTGCGGGAGTAGGTGCGAGTGGAGGACTCCACGACTCGCGTAGGGTTCCAGCATCGTCCCATTATGACGGCGCGAATCTTCAAGACCTGCCTCGATGCATCGACGACGCTTGGAGCATGACTGACTTGATGATTTCTGGACGGTTCGACATCGACATCGCTCCCGCGGACGCCGTGCTTCCGGGTACGGGCAGGTTCGACTTCACTAAGACGTGGACAGGTGGGATCAAAGGCACCTCCGCAGGCGTCATGCTCTCAGGCGGCGACCCATCGTCGGGCGCAGCCGGCTACGTCGCGATCGAGCTGTTCGAGGGCGCCATCGATGATCGGACCGGGACGATTGTGTTCCAACAATTCGGCTCGATGGCCGACGGGGCGGAGGCGTTGCGGTACGAGGTCATTCCAGGCTCCGGCACCGGGGAGTTGGCTACTGTGACCGGCGAGGTGGTCCTCGAGGCCGCGAATGGTGACCACCAAGTGACGTTGCGACTCCGACTTACCGCCAACTACTGATCAACTCCACGATCGACGCCCTCCGCCACGACACCCTCGAAGACGGGAGTCCCGCCCACCTCCGTGCGCAGCACCCGCGAGGCCGCAAACTCCGCCGAGGTGCACGTTGTGGGGTCAACCTCGAGCAGCACCCAGTCGGCGAGAAAGCCCTCGCGCAGCATTCCGCAGCGATCCTCCGCGAAGGCGGCGCGCGCGGCTCCCCGCGTGTAGGCCCGAACCGCCTCGAGAACGGTGATCGCCTGCTCCGAGCCGATCGGCTCGGCCATGCCGCGCATCCGTCTTTCTGCAGACACCTCGACGAGCCGCCTCGGGTCGAAGGGAAAGTAGGGGGCGTCGGAGCCCATCGCGAGCGTCGCGCCTGCATCGAGCCAGGCGCGCATCGGGTTGACCGGCAGCGCGCGATCACCGAGGCGGCGCATCAGTCCCGACGCGTTGTTCCATGCGATGGATGGCTGCAGCGACGCGATCACCCCGAGCTCGGCCGCCCGCCGCATGCTCTCGACGCTCGGCTCGAGATACGCGTGGATGAGCTGGCAGCGCAGCGGCCCGAGAACGGTCGGCGGCGCGGCCGCCTCGAGGCCGTCGAGAACCTGCGCGACCGCGCGACTGCCGACCGCGTGCACCCCGAGGCCCCAGCCGCGCTCGACGCACGACGACGCAAGGCGGGCGAACTCATCGGCCGAGAGACGCTGAACGCCGTAATCATCGCCGACCCACGGCCGCTCGAGCAGCGCCTGGCCCTTCATTCCTTCGCCGTCGTAGTAGACCTTGATCGGGCCGAGCCGTAGCTGGTCGTCGCCGTCGCCGGTCGCACCATCGATGCCGTCGAGCACTCGCAGCGCCGCGTCGACGTCGGGCACCTCCGCCGATCCGAGCTGCGGCCACGGCATGGCGACGACGCGCATCGTCAAGAGTGAGCGTCGATGCGCCTCGCGGTAGCCATCGAGTTCGTCGAGCGTCACGGCGGGGTCGATCACTCCGGTGAATCCCATCGCGTGCAGAAGGGGCTGCACCCGACGGAGGGCGGCGAGCCGATCCTCGAGAAGGGGAGGCGTGTCGCCGAGCCAATCCGGGGCATCCGGATCTGCGTCGCCGTCGGCGAGCATCACCGCCGAGAAGGTCGCGGCATCCGCGCCATCGTCGAGCAGCTGCAGGGCCTTCAGACCAGCACGCTGCATGTGCGAGTGCGCGTCGATGAAGCCGGGCACGATCACTCCATCGAAGCGCTCCTCGACGGTGCCTGCGGGAGCCGCAGCGCGCGCCTCGTCGAGCGCTCCGATCGACACGATGCGCTCACCCACGATGAGCATCGCCTCGGCCTCGGGGCGCTCGTCGTCCATCGTGCGGATGGCGCCGATGATCAGGCGGGCATCAGTGGCGGGCATCATGGCTGAACTTGCCGACCTGCCCTGCGGCGCCGGAACGGCAGCAGCTCCCGCACGCCCACGGGCGCGAATCCGTCGCCGACCGCAACCCAGACGGATGCGTCGGGCGCGTGATCGGCGAGAAGCTCGGCGCAGACGCCGCACGGCTCGATGATGTGCAGGCTGCCCGCGGGGCGGCGCAGCACGCCCACGATCGACACCGCCGGCGAACCAGCGATCACGGCGGCGCTCAACGCCGCCGACTCCGCGCAGATGGATGCCCGGCCGGCGGTCGCCTCCACGTGCAGCCCCGTCACCGTGCGCCCATCGGCAAGCCGCAGGGCCGCGGCCACCTCGTGCACGCCGACGACATAACGGGCCTCGAGCAGACCGAGGGCCTCCTCGAGCAGCTCACGATCGGCCGAAGACATGCCGACGGGCGGCCCGCCGAGAAGCGGCCTCGAGGAGTCGGTCACGACCAGCCCATGATCCGAGCCATGTTGCCGCCCTCGATGAGGGCTCGGTCTGCCTCGTCCGGCACGGCCTTCGCGACCTTCATACGCTCGAGGTCGAAGTCGCTGCCCGGCCACTCGGAGCCGAGGAGGATCTTCTCTGCGCCCAGCCGCGCGTAGGCGCGCTTCACGTCGGACATAAGCGTCGCCGAAGTCTCGAGATAGATGTGCGGATTGCGCTCGGCGACAATGATCGCCTCAGGCACGTTCCACACAGCACCCATGTGAGCGATGATCGTGGGAACACCCGGAAAGCCCTTGGCGATCTCCTCGATCGCGAAGGGCGCGCAGAACGCGTCATCGAGTGCGTTGATCAGCACGGGCAGACCGAGCTCCTCGCAGACGGCGAACAGCGGATCGAGAAGGCCATGGTCGGCCACGTGATATCCGTGCAGACTCGGGTGCAGCTTCAGACCGACAAGGCCACCGTCAGCGAAGCGACGGATCTCGTCCGTCGCGTTCTCCCACTGCGGCATGACCTGCCCGAAGCCGAAGAGACGGTCGGGATGCGCTGCGACGAGTTCCATGAGGAAGTCGTTCTCGATGCCCTGCGCGAGCGAGCAGACCATCGCCTTGTCCACGCCCGCGGCATCCATTCGATCGAGGATGCGCCGTGCATCGAACGGCGTGTAAGCCGGAGGCTGTTCGCCAGGCCGAACGCCGCTGAGGTAGTCGCTACGACCGCGGCGGTCCTGGGTGGTGTTGTAGGCATCGATGATCATGCGACGTCTCCCTGCTGCTTGGCGCGGAGTCGACGGTCCGCGAAGATTTCATCCCATTCAAGCATAATTGGATCCAATCTTGCAGTGATCAGTGCAGCACGGGCACCGCCACCATGCCGGCCATAGCCACGAGCCCGAGCAACGATGAGAAGCATCGGGCCGTCTCGATCCGCGCCGGGCGGCGGTGGAGCACCACCGCGACCACCCCGATCGCATAGGCCACAACGGCGACGACCACGAGCGTCACGAGAAACGACGACGGCGCGGCGCCGTGCGCGTGGGCGATTCCGGATGCATTCGCGACGGCGAGCGGCGCGTCTCGGCTGCCCGTCGTCCCGGCGATCAGAACGAGCAGGGCGGCGACGAGCATGCCGGCGGAGTGACGAAGCACGATCGCCGGACGGGCGCCGGGAGCCGCCTGCAGCCTGCCGACGAACGCTCCACCGATCGCGCACGCCGTCAGCAGCACGCACCACAGCGGCGCGGGAACGACGCCGAGTCCCGGAGCATGCACATCGACCATCGCCAGCAGCATCACGCACTCGAACACCGGGCCCGTTCTTCCGCCGTGACTCCGCCCCAGAATCGAGAGCACGACCGACGCGGTCGCTGCCGCAACCATCACGGCGAAGAGCGCGCTCACGGCGAATTCAGAACTCGGCGGGGGCGCCGCTGCTGGATCGGCTCAGGAGGCACCATAATTGGATCCAATCATAGGGCGGCCGCAGTGAACGCGCGTCAGCCTCGCTCGACGGACAAGAGAGGTCACAACGTGCCCGAGACCGATGGCAACGCACTCGTCGACGACCTTGCGGCACGCATCCGCTCCAAGATCATGTCGGGAGAGATTCCGATCGGGGCGCCGCTTCGCCAGGCCGAGCTCGCCGCGCAGTTCGGCATCAGTCGCACCCCGGTTCGTGAGGCCCTTCGTCAGCTGCAGACCGGAGGGTTGATCGAGGTCGTGCCCAACCGCGGCGCCGTGGTGCGGGTGCCCGTTCCGTGGGAGGTGCGCGAGGCCTACGAGGTGCGCGCCGAGCTGGAGTCGCTCGCCGCGCGCCGCGCAGTGGATCGACTCGACGACACAACAATCGCCGAGCTCCGCAGCATCAACAAGGCGATGTACGAACGCTCGCTCGCCGTCGCCGCAGGAACCGCGACGGAGCGCGATGGCAACGACAACGACCAGTTCCACAGCCGCATCTACGAGGCCTCGGCGAACACGCGCCTGAGCCGCATGCTGGGCGAGATCAACGACGCTTTCCCGCGCAACGTCTCGGCGCTCGTGCTGAAAGACAGCTCGCGCCATCGCGAAGAGAATTTCCGCGAGCACGAGGAGCTCCTCGAGGCGCTCGCGGCCGGCGACGCGGATCGGGCGGCCGAACTCATGCGCGCTCACGTTCTGCGCGCGGGAGAGCATCTCGCTCACTGGTACGAACGACGATCTTCGACGGTCTTCACGGGCTGAGCGCAGCGACCGGTCTCAGAATGACGGCGTCCGGAAAATCCAGCCCGTCGCCTCCTCGATGGCACGCGTCACCTCGAGCAGCTGCGCCTCTCGGCCGTGTCGACCCACGACCTGAACACCCACGGGCAACCCCTCGCCGGTGAAACCGGCTGAGGTGACCACGACCGGATGCGCCGCGAGGGTCAGGCGATTGGCCAGCATCTGCCAGGTGAAGTAGCGGTCGAAGCGATGGCCGTCGACCGTCTGCACCCACTCGAGCCCGGCATCCGGAGCAACCACCGGCGTCGCGGGCAGAATCAGCACGTCGTAGCGGTCGAGCACAGCGGCGGTGTCGCGGAACAGCCGCGTTCGTCGCTCGTACGCATCGGCCAACTGCGTTGCGGTCGTGGCGCGACCCTGCTCGACGTTGCGGAGGTAGTCGGGGCGGAATCCGGTTGCGCCGGCGTCGACCGCGTGCCGCCCGCCGAGAAAGAACTCGAAGGTCTCGATGGTCTCCCACGCCTCGTCGGCGCCGGCGAAGTCGGGTTCGGCGGGCTCGACGATCGCGCCGAGGGCCGCGAGCTGCTCGGCGAAGGCGGCGTGCACGGCGGCGATCTCCGGGTCGATCGGCAGCCCGCCGGCGTCGGCGCTCCAAGCGACGCGCAGGCCGTCGACCGTGACGGGCGTCGCGGGGTGACTGGGCAGGGCGGAGAGCGGCCAGACCGATTTCTCGACCGCGAGCGCGTCGAGGAAGAGCGCGGCGTCGGCCGAGTCCCTGGCCATCGGCCCCGTGACCCCGTGCGGAGTCCACGCGTTGCCGGTGCGCCCGCTGGCGACGCGACCCGGGCTGGGGCGCACTCCGACGACGTTGCAGAACGCGGCCGGGTAGCGCAGGCTGCCCCCACTGTCGGAGCCGTCGGCGATCGGCAGCATCCGGGCTGACAGAGCGGCGGCGGCCCCGCCACTCGAGCCTCCCGCGTGCCGACCGAGGTCCCACGGGTTGACCGTCGTGCCGAAGACCGGGTTGAACGTCAGCACGCCCTGACCCATCTCGGGTGTGTTCGTCTTGCCGATCACGAGCGCCCCGGCCTCGCGAAGCAGTGTCGCGAGAACGCTGTCGTGGGCCGCGGGAGGCGCATCGGCGAACGCGGCGGAGCCGTTGGTCGTCGGGAAGCCGGCGACATCCATCAGGTCTTTGACCGCGGTCGGCAGACCGTGCAGCGGCGGCAGCGACGCGCCCTCGGCCCGGGCCTCGGCGGTGCGTTTGTCAGCAGCCTCGGCGGCGGCGAGAGACACGCTGTCGGGCTGCTGCGAGACGACGGCCCGGATGGCGGGGTTGCGCTCCTCGATGCGACCCAGATGCGCCCGCATGACATCGACGGCCGATACCTCGCCGCCGGCGATCGCTCCGGCAAGCCTCACGGCGCTCCAGTCGGCGAGGCTCTCCATCAACGACCGCCCTCGTGGTCGTGCTGCTGCTCGGTGTGCTCCATGCCCCCGTGCGCGCCGCGGTGGGCCTGATGCGCATGGGCACCGTCGCCGGCCGCAGGCGCGGCGCAGTGATCGGATTCGGCCGACGGCGGCACGTCGAGCGAGGGGTTTCGGTCGAAGAATCCATCGGGCTCGAGTCGCAGGCCGATGTGGTCGACCGGCATGATGGGCCACTGCTCGGGGCGGGGAAAGTGGTGCACGCCGAGCACAGGCCAGAGCACGAGCCGCTCGTTCTCGAGCGAGCGGTCGGCCCGCTGCCAGACGTGCACGCCGTCGTCTCCGAGCTCGCCCTGATTGGGGTACTCGCCCGCGATGTAACGCTGCTCGGGGTCAAAAGCACTCGCCCACAGATGCTGGCCCACGAACGGTGCCTTGCGCTCGACGACGCTGCCCGGGCGGGCGTACAACTGAGCAGTGTTCTGGATGGCGAGACGGTAGGCGGTGCTGTCTCCGTAGCGGTTGAGTGCGGATTCGCTCTCGACCCTCCAGTGCAGAGCCTTCGACGGGTCGGCCCGTCGGGCACCGAGCGACTCCGACGAGATCGGTGTCTCGACCGCGATGCAGGCGTTGCCCCACGGGTTGAGCGCCTCGTCGGGCTCGGGCTCCGCGTGCACCTCCACCAGGCGATTGCGTGCGCCGTCGACCGCCATGTCGAGGCGCACGGCGAAGTAGTGCTGGTGGGTGGGGGCCTGCACGTTCGGGGCGACCATGCGTCCGTAACGCGGGCGCTCTCCATCGGCGATGCCCGACACCGACATAAGGCCGGTGAGCTTGACCTCGAGTTCGATCGATCCGTCTTGATAGAGCGACCAGTAGAAGCCGTAGTCGTAGTTGGCCACGGTGGCGAAGCTCGAGATCACGAGCCGCCGGCTGCGGCGCACCTCGGCGCTTCCGGTGCGTGTGTTGACGTGCTTCCAGAGAATCGAGTCGTCTTCTTCGTGAATGCAGATGCCGTTGACGATCGTCTGCGGCTCACCGCTGCCATCGAGGTACTCAACGTCGAAGTAGCGGATCTCGCCGAGGCAGTCGCAGCCGAGCTCCAGGCTCGCGGTCAGAGGCCCCGCGCCGTACTCGCCCCAGTCGAAGAAGTTCTTGCGATAGGCGGTCGGGTCGCTGTCGAGGTACGGCACATACATCTCGTTCACCGCGGCCCGGTCGAGCACGGGACGCTGGGCGTCGCCGTCGCGATAGCTCACGTCGTGCAGCACCAGCCCCTCGCGGTGGCTGAAGCCCACGCGGAACGACCAGTTCTGCCAGGTGACCTTGTGCCCGTCGATCGCGAAGCCGGGTCCCTCCGACTGCACGATGTCGAGCGGGGCAACCGTTCGGTCGGCACCCCAGGTGCCCGAGGTGTAGACGCCCGTCTCGGTGTTCATCGGAATCACACCGTGATCCTCGATGCGGATCACCTCGAGAGTGTCGAGGTCGAGAATCGGCACGAGCCCCGCCACGGGGCGGGCGTAGCCGTTGTCCTCCGGAAACTCCCGGTACCAGACGGTTCCCCAGCTCAGCCGGCGGTCGGCGAGGTCTTCGGGCACGAAGCCGGTGATCGACTCGGGGTCGACCCAGACCAGCGACGTGTCGGTGATGCCCCGCTTCGCGAGCGCCTCGACGAGCAGCGGCGAGTCGCGTGCCGCTCGGGCGATCAGGCGGGCCTCGTCACTCGAGACTCCCGGGCGCCGGTGATCGACGTCCGACCAGACCTCGACGATGGCTTCGCTCGTCGGTCCGGCCGTCCAGCCGCGCACCTCCCAGGATGCGTGGGCATCGGGATTCATCACGACGAGACGCACGGGTCGCGCGTCTCCCGGCCGCAGCGTCTTCGCCTTCTCCTCATCGAGAGAGATGCCCCAGAAACGGGGGCGCTCTCCGATGCGATCGCTGGTGCGCACGGCCGCGACGAACGAGGCGATCTCGGCAGAGGTGAGGGGGTCGAGAACGTGAGCGGAGCTGGTCATGGCTTCCTTCGGGTCGTGAGGTGGTCAGGTTCAGAGGGTGTCGAAGACGAGGGCACGCCCGTCTGCGCGCGGATCGCTCGCGGCGTCGAGTCGACCGTCGGCGTGCAGGCGCACGGCCTGCACATGCCCGGCATCGTCGATCAGGCCCTCCGTCGTGACGACGGGCAGGTCCCGGCCGCGCGCGGCGGCCTCCGCAGCGGGCAGTCCGGGCTCGGCAACGAGGGTCATCACCTCGTATCCCAGGTCGCGGGCGCCGATGACGAAGCGCGACCGCCCAAGCGTGGTGGTCGGATCGGCGGAGGAATCGAGGAGTTCTGCAACGACCTGCGCGAGAATCCACGGCTGGGCACTGCCGCCCTGACAGCCGAGTCCGAGCACGAGCTCGTCGGTCTCGGCGATCACGGGCAGCAGGGTGTGCGGCGGCCGCAGACCGGGGCCGATACGGCCAGGATGCGCGGGGTCGGTGCTGAACGCCGAGCCCCGGTTGTGCAGCACCACGCCCGTGGCCGGATCGAGGATGCCCGAACCGAAGAGCTGGTACACGCTCTGAATGAGGGTCACGACCGTTCCGTCGCTGTCCGCGGCGGTGACCGCCACCGTGTCGCCCAACGCGCGCCCTGCCCGAGGCAGCGATCCCTGCTGCTCGCGCGAGCGCGGCGCGAGCATGGCATCGATGTCGATGGGGCCGCCGCGCGGATCTCCGAGCTGCGACTGCCGCACCAGCGCGGCGTCATGAACGGCCGCGACGAGTTCGGCGACATCGTCGCCGAGAGCCTCGGGCAGGATGCCGAGCAGAACGACGCCCTGAGTGGGAGGCGGGGCTACCCACCAGCGCACGCCACCCGTCGACGCCTCTACCGGGTCGAGCAGCTCCGCGTCGTGAGCGGCGAAGTCGGCCTCTGCGTGCGCGCCGCCGAGGGCGCGCAGCCGCGCCGCAATCGACGCGCCGATGCTTCCGCTGTACATGGCGTCGGGGTCGACCGCGAGCTGTTCGAGCGTGGCCGCGAGCGCCGGCTGCACGATGCGATCACCCTCGACCGCGAGACCGCCGTCGCCCATGCCGAAGACTCCGCGCATCCCTTCGTCGGCCAACAGCTCGTCGGTGCGAATCGCGATGGCGCGCGCCAGGCCGGCCGAGACGGCGAAGCCGTCTGCCGCGCGGCGGGCCGCACCACGCAGTGGAGCCCCGAGGCCGAGCCGCGAGCCGAGCCCGTCGAGAGCCCGCCATCCGGCCACCACCCCAGGAACCGTGACGGTCTGTGCGCCCTGTTTGGGCATCCGATCTTCGCGTGCGAGCGCGTCGACGTCGACGTCGGCCGGCGATGCGCCCACCGACACCACCGCGGTCACACCGAGGCCGGGGCGGCGCACGAGTGCCACGAGGTCGCCGCCGATCGCGCACTGGTGAGGGTAGACAACCGTGAGCATGGCAGCGGCAGCGAGAGCCGCGTCAATAGCATTGCCGCCCGCCGCGATCGCCTCGGATGCCGCCTCGATCGCCGCGGGGTGCGGGGCGGCCACGGCGATGTGTCGGACGGGCGGCTGATCTGGCTTGGACGTCATACGAGAGCCTCCATACGGGCGGGGCTGAGGAAGTCGAGATCGGGGCGCGCAACTCCTGTGACCAGGTCGGCGACGGCCTCGCCGATGGCTGGACCGAACTTGAATCCGTGACCGGAGCAGGGCGCGGCGATGACCACCTCGGGCGAGGAGGGCAGCGCGCCGACGACGAAGCGCTTGTCGGGCGTCATCGTGTAGAGACAGGCCGCGGCCTCGCCGCCGTCGGTGTCGATGCCGGGCACGAACGAGCGCAGCAGCCCGGCGAGGTGCTCGATCTCGGCCTCCGTCGGCGCCGCGACCGGCACGTCGGGGTTCCAGATCGGGCCCGCGTCGATGCCGATCTTGGCGCCCGATCCGGATGCCTCGGGCAGGCCGAAGACGAGGCCCTCCGGTAGATCGACCGAGAAGCATCCGAGAGCCGGAGGCTGGGCGATGGCTTGACCGGCGGGAACGGTGAGGGTGACGATGCGCCACACCTCGAAGAAGCTCGCCGCTCTCGGCACGAGCGTCGACGCCCACGCTCCCCCGGCGAGAACGAGCCGCCGTGTGCGGATCGTGCCAGACGAGGTGCGCACGGTCACGATGCCGTCGTCGATCGTCCAGCCCCGGACCGCCTCGTCGAAGCGGAGTTCTGCCCCCTTCGCGCGTGCCGCACCGTGGGCGTACGCGAGAGCACCTGCCGCATCGATGACGCCCGCGTCGGGATCATGCACCACGCCGTAGTCTGTCGGCGGCCGGAACGACGGGCCGACCTCGGTCAGCTCGCCGGATGCCAGCGGCACGCTTCGACCGCCCTGCAACGACTGCGCGCCGCGGTGCGCGTAGAACCCGCCGGTCGTCTCCACGAATGACCGGCCGGCAGCGAGACCCCAGCGATCCCAGCCGAGATAGGCGCGCTCGACGAGCGCGTTCCAGACCGGATGCGGGTAGGCACGCCGGATCATGCGGGTCGCGCCGTGCGACGACCCGCGCGAGTGCGCCGCGCCGAACTGCTCGACACCGACGACGTCAAGACCGCGCTGCGCGAGTTCGAGAACGGCCGCAGAGCCATGGATGCCGAGGCCGAGCACGACCACGTCGCGGACGATCATCGTGCACCCCCCGACTGCGCGATGTCGGTGACACGATCGAGCAGCGCCACAGCGTCATCCTCGTTGTTGTACACATGAGGCGACACCCGCACGATGCTGGGGATTCCGCGCGCGCCGAGATCCCACTGGGCGTGGCTGGCCGGCACGGCGATGGAGTCGATGCGAGCCTCTCGCAGCAGAGCGCTGACCTGCTTGCCCGCGATGTCGTTCACGGTGAAGGTCACGAGTCCCGACAAAGAAGCGGGTGGATCGGTGACCTCGACGCCATCGATGGCCGCAAGACCCTCGCGAAGCCGAACGCCGAAGTTCACGAGATAGGACTCCGTCACGGTCTGGCCGCGCGAGATCGCCTCGTTCAGCGCGACGCCCAGGCCGAGGCGGGCCGCTACCGACGACTCCCACGTCTCGAGCTGACGTGCGCCTGCTTCCATGGTCCACTCCTCCGCGCTGGTCCACACCGAGCCTCGCACGTCGGGCGCCCAACCGCCCAAGCCGTCGAGCATGCCGGTGCGAACGTACGCGAGCCCCGTTCCCCGGGGCCCCCGAAGGTATTTGCGCCCCGTCGAGACCAGCGCATCGATGTCGAGAGCGCGCACGTCGATATCGAGATGACCAACAGATTGGGTCGCGTCGAGAACGGTGATAGCGCCGAACCGGCGCCCCAGGGCGCTGATCTCCGCGATGGGCTCGACGAGTCCAGACGAGGTGGGAATGTGCACGGCACTGATCACGACGCGGCCGGACGCCGTGGCCAGGGCGTAGTCGAGCGCTTGCAGATCCATCGCACCCGTCGCATCCGTCGGAATGACCTCGAGATGCACGCCGCTGTAGCGCTTGAGGGTGAGTAGCCGCAGCGCCTGGCTCACATAGCTGGAGCGAGGAGCGATGACGGTGTCGCCCTCACCCAGTCGGAGGGCGTCGAAGATGGCTCTGAGCGCGGTGGTCGCACTGTCGAAGCACGCGATCTCGTGGGCTGCAGCTCCCAGGAGCGTCGCCGCGGCCGAGTAGACGGTGGCCAGATCGTCGGCACGATGATTCGCGGCCTCGTAGCCTCCGAGCCGCTGCTCGAGACGCAGATGATCCACCATGGTCTCGACCACGCTGTCGCTCATCAGTCCGGCCCCGGCCGCATTGAAGTAATGGCGACCGACCGAGCCGGCGGTGCGCTCGCGTTCCGCGGCGACGTCGACCATGCCCGCTGCCGCGACGGTGGCTCCGCCTTCGAGACCGATCGTCATCCGCGGGTCCTTCCTGATCGGCACCTCGGACGGTGCATAATGGATCCCATACTAATCAGGTTGTATCCACTTAAGCGAGTCAGAGGACAAACCGTGGCCCACTCCGCCGAAGCCAGAGCACGCGAACTCGGTCTCGAGATTCCCGACTACTCCAATCCGCCCTATGGAGGTCGCTACGGCAGCTCGCTACGGGCGTTCCACCGCACCGGCGATCTACTCGAGCTCAGCGGAATCACACCGGAGTCGCGAAGCGGAGAGCTGCTGCACCCCGGAAGCGTCGATGTCGACATCTCTCTCGACCAGGCACGCGAGGCGGCTCGCTACACCGCCGTCAACGCGCTGGGTATGATCCGCTACGCCCTCGGCAGCCTCGATGAGGTCGCGGCGCTGTCGCGTGGACTCTGCTTCGTTCTCTGTCCTCCGGGCTTCACCCGCCTGAACGAGGTCTCCAACGCCGCGAGCGATCTGCTCTTCGACGTGTTCGGCCCCGAGGTCGGCCGCATGGGGCGCGCGTCGATCGGAGCGACGGCTCTGTCTCGAAATGCCTGCTTCGAGCTGTGGCTGAGCCTCGAGTGCCGACCCCGACCGTCTAGCGAGTGAGACCGCTCGCCGCTACCGGCACGAAGGGCGTCGCGTTCTGGACGCTGGTGCTGGCATCGACGGCGGGGCACATCGTCAACGGCGCCACCACGCCGGTCATCCCCAGGCTTGCAGAGGACCAGCTCGGCGCAGGTGCGGCCGTCGGCGGACTGCTCGTGTCACTGGCCGCGTTCGCCTCGATCATCGCGATGCCCATCGCCGGAGCGCTGACCGATCGCTGGGGGCCCCGGCGCGTCATCGCCGGCTCGGCCGTGCTCAGCGCCGCCGGACTGGTTCTCGTGCTGGTGATGCTCACAGTGCCGAGCCTGGCCACGAGCCGCATCGTCTTCGGCGCCGGTAACGCGGCGGTAGCCACAGCCCTGACGGCCTGGGTGGTCGCCGAGACACCCGCAGGACAGCGGGGCCGAGCGCTCGGCTTCTTCGGCCTCAGCGTGTGGGTCGGGCTGGCCCTCGGGCCCGTGCTCGGCGAGAACCTGCTGCAGCTCTTCGGCTACCGGGCGGTCTGGGCGACCGCGGTGGCCGTGCAGCTCGCGGGCCTGTTCCTGGCCATGCTGGCGCGCGACGGCAGCGCCCCGCCCCGCGCGGCGATCGATCGCGCCGCACCTGTATCCGGCGGCAGGCCCATCGTCGTCACCCTGCTGCGCCCCGGAAGCGTGGGATTCATCGCCTGGGCCGCAGAGGGATTCCTCATCGCCTTCCTCATCGCGCACCTCGTCGGCCACGGGGTCCAGACGCAGGGACTCTTCGGGGCCGCGAACGTGTTCACCGTCTTCGCCCTCAGCGTCGTGGCGTCACGCCTGCTCCTCGGAGGGCTGCCCGATCACATCGGCGCGACCATCACCGCCCGCATCAGCCTCGCGGTGCTGGCGGCGGGCCTCTCGGTTCTCGCGTTCGCCAGCGACTTCCCGTCTGCGGCAGTGGGCGCCGTGCTCATCGGCGTCGGGTACTCGCCGCTGTTCCCCGCGCTCACTCTGCTCTCGACCCAGCAGCTTCCTCGCGACAGACGGGCGACCAGCGTCGGCGTCTTCTCGGCCTTCACGAGCGCCGGCTACGCGACGGGCTCACTCGTCGGCGGCCTGCTCGTCTCCACCCTCGGCTCACGCGAGGCGCTGGTGATCCTTGCCGTGCTGCAGCTCGCCGCCATCCCGATTCTGAGCCGACGGCTCGAGGGCGGCAGGGGAGTCGCCCCCGCGGTCGAGCCGCCGCTCGTCTGAGCGAGCCGGCGCATCCAGTGTGCAGAAATGGCCCGTGCGAATCAACGCGACGAACCATTTGTACACACTCGACGGCCTCGCGGGATCGCGGGGTCGCGACGTGCGCGCGTCAGAGCGCGATGACCACGCTCTTCGACTCGCAGAACGAACGCAGCGCCTCTTCGCCGAGGTCGCGGCCGAGACCCGACTCGCCCACGCCACCGAACGACAGCGCCGGGTCGAAGATGTTGTACGTGTTCACCCAGACCGTTCCGGCCCGAAGTCGCTGGCCCATGCGGTGCGCCCGCGCGAGGTCACGCGTCCACACACCGGCCGCGAGTCCGTAGCTCTGATCGTTGGCGATCGCCACGGCCTCGTCTTCATCGTCGAACGGAATGATGCCCACGACCGGCCCGAAGATCTCCTCGCGGGCGATGGTCATGTCGTTGGTGACCCCCGTGAAGAGCGTGGGCTCCACGTAGTATCCGGCTCGGTCGGGTACGCCGCCGCCCACAGCCACGGTCGCCCCCTCTTCCTGTCCACGGGCGATGTAGCCGAGCACCTGCTGGCGCTGCTCCTCCGACACGAGCGGGCCGACGGTCACGCCACCCGCGAGGCCGTCTCCGAGCGATACCCGGCCCACGGCATCCGCGAGCCGCTTGGTCGTCTCGTCGAGAATCGACCGCTGCACGAGCAGTCGGCTACCGGCGGTGCACATCTGGCCGGAGTGCCCGAACGAGGCGCGCATCGCCGTGAGCACGGCCGCGTCGAGATCGGCGTCTTCGAAGACGATGTTGGGGCTCTTGCCGCCGAGCTCGAGCGTCAGGCGTTTGAAGTCGGCGCTGGCCGCGGTCATGACCTTTCGGCCCACCTCGGTGCTTCCGGTGAACGACACCTTGTCGATACCCGGATGCGCCGTGAGAGCAGCGCCGACCCTGCCGTCGCCGGTCAGCACCTGCACAACGCCGGCAGGCACTCCGGCCTCCTCGCAGATCGCCGCCAGCCGCAGCATGGTGACCGGGGTCTGCTCGGCGGGCTTCACGATGATCGCGCACCCCGCCGCGAGCGCGGGCGCGACCTTGAAGCTCGCGGTCATGATCGGAAAGTTCCAGGGCAGAATGACCGCCGCGACACCGACAGGCTCCATGGTCGTGTACACGTGGTGCTGACCGCCATCGATGGGGATGACCGTTCCGGTCAGCCGCGACGGAGCGCCCGCGTAGTAGCGGAAGACACGGGCCGAGGTCGCGGTGTCAGCACGCGAGCGTTCGATCGGCTTGCCGTTGTCGCGCGTCTCGAGCTGGGCCAGCTCTTCGAGGCGCTCTTCGATCAGATCTGCGACCCGATTCAGGATGCGGCTGCGATCGTGGGGGGTCATTCCGCTCCACCGGCGGTCGTCGTGCGCGCGCCTGGCCGCGGCGACCGCGGCGTCGATCTGGGCCGGGTCGGCCTGCGGCACTCTCGTCAGGAGCTCCTCGGTCGCCGGGTCGATCACGTCGATCAGTTCGGCACCCTCCGGCGTCACCCAGGCGCCATCGAGGAGGTACGGCTCGATGCTCGCGAGCGGGGAAAGCTGGTTTCTCATTGGATCCTCCGGGATGGATGGCGGGGTGAAGTCAGGCGGGTCGATCGAGCAGCCGTGCCGGCTCGAGCGCGGTCATACGGTGAAGCACCTCGTCGGAGACTCCGAGCAGCCTCAGTCCCGGAACGACCCGGGCGGTGAGGTGGTCGAAGCCGTGGCCGCCGAATCGGCGAAGCTGGCCCTTCGTCCAGGTGCTGTGCCCCAGCACCCATCGAATGCCGGGGGCGTCTTCGAGAAGGGCGAGCAGGGCATCCCACCGTTGCGGATCGCTCGCGTTACGGATTCGACCGACGTGCGCTCCCTCGTTGCCGAAGCACATCTCCAAGACCGCGCCGGCCTGGCCCAGGTCGCGCAGGTAGGGCAGATCGAGGAACTCGTCGACCGTGGAGAACACGACCCGCGTCGGATCGACGCCGAGGCCGATCAGATGCTCGAGCACCTCGACGCCGTTGCGCGCATCGGCGGCGAGCCGCACAGTGATGGCGGACCCGGTTGTCACGGCGGCGCGACCGGCCGCCGTGAGGCTGCGACGCTCCTCGTCGCCATCCGGGGCCTGGAACGCACCGGTCGTTCCCATGAGGCCGAGGATGCCGGCGCGGTAGTCGGCGCCGGGAACGGCCTCGGTCAGTGCCCGCTCGAACAGTGCCGTGCGCCCATCTTCGTCGAGTGCCAGATACCACTCGGGCAGCAGCCGAGGCAGGTAGGCGCCATAGCCTGCAACGACGTGCACTCCGGAGCGGCGAGCAAGCTCCGGGAGCCGCTCGGCGTCGGGCCCGAAGCCGAGCGAACTGAGGTCGACGACGGCCCCGAGTCCGGCGTGCGCGCCACCCGCCACCTCGTCGACCAGCAGATCGAGGTCGTCGAGGCGCAGGTTGTCGGCGAGCGCCAGCTGGCTCCAGCGCAGTGCGGCGGCGAGCTCGGCCGTGACGGGCTGATTCGGGTCGAGGGCCTCGACTCCCGGTCGCTGCAGCGCGCTCGCATCGGTCAACACGTGCTCGTGCATCGAGACGGAGCCGAGAGCGTCCGCCTGGACCGGCCCGAGTACGGTCTGGATCACCTGAGCCTCCCTCGCGACAGAAGCCTCGGCTTCGAACAATAGGATCCAATGTACACGCTTATGTATCCGATAGTGTGTGTGCGGATCTACGCCATCAGCGGCAGCCGACCCACGATCTTGTCGATACGGTTCTTGGGACCGACCAGGCTCACAGCCAGATACTCGATCCGGTCGGCATCGCTCGACGACATCGCCCCGAGGTACTCGTCGTAGACACGGGTGGTCTGCGCCGCCTCGGGCATGTCGGCCACGAACGTCGCCTCGTGAGCCTCGCCTCTCGCTCGAATTGCGCGCAGGGTCTCAGCATCGGCCGTCAGAACAGAACAGCCGGCCCACGGCAGACCCGGATGCGCAACGCCGGCCGCATCGACGGCATCCGGCCCAAGAAGGCCACCCACCGCCTTCACCGTCGCGCCCGCGACGCACACGGCAGCGTTGACCGCTCGGCCGGCGGGAATCGAGTCGTTGATCACGACCACCCACTTCAAGCGCGCGGCCCTGGTGGGCGCGGACGTGTCGATCTCGTCAGCGCTGAAGCCGACGACAGAAGAAAGTGAGTCAGACATGAATGCTCCGGATCGTGAACGAACAGCAATACCGGCACAGCGTACGGTTATCAACAGGTTTCACGCACAGAATCCGAACTTAATTTGGTAAAAGGAGAAATATGACCGATATGGACGAACTAGATCTCGCGATTCTTCGGGAATTGCAGTCAGATGCACGCAAGACCAATCGCGATCTGGCGGCCACGGTCGGTGTCTCGCCCACCACCGCCCTCGAGCGCACTCGGAGCCTGCGCACGCGCGGCGTGATCACAGGCGCCAGCCTCGATGTAGACCTGGGCTCGATCGGCCGGGGCGTGCAGGCACTCGTGGCGGTCCGCATCCGGCCACCCTCGCGCGAGGTGATCGAGGCCTTTCGCGACTGGGTCAGCGCGCTGCCCGAGACGCTCGGCGTCTTCGTCACCACAGGCAACGACGACTTCATCATTCACGTCGGGGTGCGCCACAACGACGATCTCTACGCCTTCGTCATCGACCGACTGACCCAAAGGCGCGAGGTCGCCGATGTGCGAACGACCGTCGTCTACGAACACATCCGTAACCGGGCCGTGGTTCCGGCAGAGCCGCAGGCAGGTCGGGGCAAACGTTGATCAGTAGTGGTAACGCGCCTGCAGAATCGTGATGCGCTCATCGCTCGCGACGTAGACCAGCCTGTTGGTCTCATCGATACGGCGAGACCACGCGCCCGCAAGGGCGTGCTTCAGAGCCTCGGGCTTGCCGATGCCTTCGAACGGATCGTCACGAAGAATGTCCGCGATCAGCAGATTGATGCGCTTGAGCACCTTGCGATCTTGGCCCTGCCAATAGAGGTAGTCCTCCCAGGCTTCCGACGTCCAAGCGATCTTCCGAACGCTCACGGCTCGATGAGCTCATGCTCTTCGGCGCCTCCCGATCGCGCATTCTCGAGCGCACTCAAGAGGCGGCGAGCGTTCTTCGGCGAGCGAAGGAGATAGCTGGTTTCGACCAGAGCGTCATACTCGGTTTTCGACATCAACACTGCCGAACCACGCTTCGACGTGATCTCCACTTCGGTGTGATCGAGATTCACCCGCTCGATCAGGCCAAACAGGTCGCGACGAGCCTCGCTGGTAGTGATAGCCATCATTCCTCCTGAATCGTACAAGATATGGTACCACTCGAGCATTGAGTCGCACCGCTCAACTCGTCACGATGACCAGCTGCTGCGTGGCACGAGTCATCGCCACGTAGCGATCGACCGCTCCCCGAATGCCGTCACCGAACGCATCCGGATCGACGAGCACCACAAGGTCGAACTCGAGCCCCTTCGAGAGTTCAGGGGTGAGCACACTCACCCGATCGCGCGCAGAGCGGGCGAACGCGCCGTCGTCGATGGAGCGCTCGCCCGCTGACGGCGCGCTCGGCTGCGGCGCCGCGATCACGCACGCGATTCCCTCGTGCTGCGCGAGCCACTCGTCGAGGATCGAATCCAGCCGCGACGCCTCCGCGTGAAGCACTGGCACGCCGGTCGAGCGCACCGATGTGGGCACGTTCGCATCGGGCAGCGCGGCCCGGATGACGGGTGCCGCCTCAGTCATGACCTCGACGGGCGTGCGGTAGTTGATCGTGAGCGACGCCACCGTCACGGTGCCGAGCCCCACCCTCGGGAGCCGCTCCTCCCACGACTCCGAGAACCCCTGTCTTGCCTGGGCGCGGTCGCCCACGATGGTGAAGCTGCGCGAAGGGCAACGGGCGAGCAGCATCTGCCACTCGGCATCGGTGAGTTCCTGGGCCTCGTCGACCACCACGTGAGCAAAGGGGCCCGCCAGCTGATCGAGATCGCGCTGAGGCAGGGCGCTGTCGTCGACGAGGGCTCTGCGCAGGTCCTGCCCCCGCAGCATCGACATCACTTTCATGTCGGAGTCGTCGTTGGCGATGAGATCGTCGATCACCTCGCTCATGCGGGCGCGCTCCGCCGCTGCGGCAGCCTCGCTGCGACGTCGCAGACGCGACTCCTCCGGGTCACCCAGGCGCCGTCGCGCCAGGTCGAGAAGGGGAAGATCGGCGGTGGTCCACTCATCCGATGACTCTCGCTGCAGCAGCTCGACCTGCTCGTCGGTCAGCTCGGGTGCGCACCGCCGCAGAAACTGCGGCGACGACCACAGCAGCCGCACCAGCTCGGACGCCTCCACCAATGGCCACGCGCGGCTGAAAGCCAGCGCGAGCTCGCGGTCCGACGCGAGCGCCCGGCGAAGCCCCGCATCCGATGTCTCTACGCCCGACGAACCCGAGCCCCGCGAGTCGAACCCGTAGGCGTCGAACTCGTCGGTCGCCTCCTGCACCTCGTCGGCGTCTCGAAGCTGGTCGAGAAGAATGTCGAGCAGGGCATCCCACACCTGGTCTCGGGCCTCGTTATGCGCCGCCCCGGGGTCGGCCGCGTCGAACGCATCGGCCCAGTCGGCCGGGTCGACCCAGAGGTCGGCCCAGTCGGTCTCGATGGCGAGCCCGGTAGACGGCGGCCGCTCGTACGACCGCACGGCCGCCTCGATCACGCGGGTCACATCGATGGATGCCTTCAGCTCGGCCACCGCAGGATCGGTCTCGACGACCGCCCGCTCACCCTCCGCCACCAGCTCGCGCAGCGAGCAGGTCTGCACGCTCTCTTCGCCGAGGCTCGGCAGCACGTCGGAGACGTAGGCGAGGTATGCCGGGCTCGGCCCCACAAAGAGCACTCCGCCGTGCTGACCGGCCAGCCGTGGGTCGGAGTAGAGGAGGTAGGCGGTGCGGTGCAGCGCCACGACGGTCTTGCCGGTTCCAGGCCCGCCGTCTACGACGAGCGCGCCGCGCGAACCAGCCCGGATGATCGCATCCTGATCTGCCTGAATCGTGCCGAGCACGTCGCGCATGCGGGGCGAGCGACTGCTGCCGAGGCTGGCGATGAACGCCGACTGGTCGTCGAGCGCCGCGCGGCCGGCACGCGTCTCGCGCTCGGCGAGCTCGTCGGTGACGAAGAGCTCGTCCCAGTAGTCGGTGATGCGCCCGAGCGTCCAGCGATAGCGGCGCCGGCTGCGAAGGCCCATCGGATGCGCGTGGGTGGCGCCGAAGAACGGCTCGGCCGCGGGCGAACGCCAGTCGAGAACAAGGCGGCGGCCGTCGGAGTCGGTGAGGCCGAACCGCCCCACGTAGACCGGGTCGCCCTCACCGGGAACCATCCTGCCGAGACACAGATCGAGCCCGAACCGACTGAGCGCGCGCAGCCTCGCCGACAGCCGGTGCACCTCGAAGTCGCGGTCGAGCGCGCCCTGACCGGCGCCGGCCGGTGCGAGCTTCGCCTTATCGAGACTGGCAGACACCTCGGTTTTCGACTGCGCAAGGCTCCGCTCAATGGCTTCGAAATGCCGCTCGTCGTCGGCAATGAGGGCAGCGTCTGCCTTCGCGGCAAGCGCTGCGGGCAGGGCGAAAACATGAGCTGACACGGTCATGGGGGGCGACTCCACTTCGTCGGCTGCGGTCACGACCGCCCAGTCTGCGCCCCTACCGGGGTCTTGCCGCAAGACCCCCTCTCACCTATAATCTGGAAATGCAAGGACATGCCCCACGGCGGTCCTTTTTCTCGTTAAGTAACGGATGCCGCTCGCGTTGAGCGATCATTCGCCCGACAGATCGCAATACAGCAGTCGAGTGCGACCGTCGAAGAGCCATGCCCGCCCGTCACGAACGTCAAGAAGCGTGCTCTTCGACGCCCCGCGCGGCATGGACAGGGCCTCGAAGGAGCCGTCTGCGAAGGAGAGGATTCTCTGCTTGCCCTTCCACTCTCCCGAAGAGAACACCGGGGTCACTATGACCGCGTCGCCGTCCGATGTGATGCGCCCCTGCCAGCCGTGCTTTCCCGGCATTCGCTTCCACCCGAACTGTTCGTGGATCCGCTCCGCAACACTCCCGTCTTCGTTCACCCGGTCGACGGTGAAGAAGTCCGCGCCGTAGCGGAGCACGAACTCGTTCGAGCCCTCGGTAGAGACGAGGATGCCGCCATCGAAGTTCGCGACGTCGCCGACAATCGGCGGCGTCGGGTCACCGTTGCCGTCGAAGTCGTCGCTGCCATACCTATCCACGGGATACGCGGAAGGGTCGAGGCCGAAAGGAGTGCCCCAGCTGGCCAAGCCGGCGGTGAGGTCGATCCTCAGAGGAACGAGAGTACGTGCGCCAAATCTCGAACCTAGGCGTAGAACATAGGCTCCGCCGCGCTCGCCCCGTGCCGTGCTCGGTGTGAGTTGCAGCTCCGCCTGACGCAACTCGTGGGCCCCCTCGATCACATGATCGGCGACAACGGAGCACGCAGCGTCGAGAACCCGCACCGCATCGGTCGAGAGCACAACAGCGACCGATCCACCTCCCACGTCGACGATCACCTGCCCGCTGAAGACGTCTTCGACATCTGATGCCGACAGCGCGTGATGCGACAGGCCTTCTCGGTCCGCACGAACGATCCAGGTCTCCCACTCGTCGTGGTCTTTGACGTTCACGACACCCCAGAGCGCTCCGTCCCCAGCGACCAGAGCGGTCTTGGGCAAGTGGAACGCGTCAACGCCTTCCGGCAACGACACCTCAGCAACCAACGACAGCTTCACGGGCTCGATTCTCCCCCATGTCTTCTTACTTGTTCATGGAAAGTACTTGCTTAAATGGAAAGTACTTGCGACACTGGAGGCAACGACGAGGAGATCACCGTGAGCGACACCACCCCCGTAGCCCCGGCCGAAGCGCAGGTGCTTCTCGATCGCGCGGAGCACCTCAGCCGCTCCGCCCACAACGCCACGCGCTGGCCGTACATCACGTTCATCCTCGCGCTCGGTGTCGCGACCTCGATGGGAACGCTCGCCATGGGACTCACGACCGGAAACGCGTTCGGCCTGGCCTACTTCGGCACGCTGACCGTGACGTTCGCGCTCATCATGTTCTTCATGATCACGATCCGAGGGCGCTCTGCCTTCTCTCGCGGGCGCCGCTGGACCGCCTACATCGCTGCCTGGTTCGCGACCTACGCCGCGGCCATCTCCGTGGTGATCTGGGCTCACGGCTCGGTGCTCGCATCGGGCCTCACCTCGGCACTCATCCTGCTCGTCACCATGGCCTGCGCTGCTCGCGAGGCCCGCCCGTGACCGCCGTCGAACAGCACCCGCGTCACCGCCTCGACGAGCTGCTGCAGAACCCCGTGCGATTTTCGATCGTGGCTGCGCTCGATCGCGCGTCGACCCTGTCGTTCAAAGAGGTTCGCGACGCCGTCGAGATCACGGACTCCGCCCTGAGCAAGCAGGTCTCGTTGCTCGAGGGCGCCGGATACCTGGCGGTCGGAAAATCGTTCGCCGGAAAGATGCCCCGCACCTCGCTCACCCTCACCAAGCAGGGCCGCACCGCATGGAAGGCCCACCTGGCGACTCTGCGCGAGATCGCGGGGCTGTCGTAACCAGCATCAGTCCGGCCCGAACGCGCCATCAGCGGGCGAGCGCGCCACTCTGAGCAGCGCGTGTGCCCGCTAACGGCGCGTTCGCTAGGCGACGGGCCCGCCCGGCACCAGCCCTGCGTCCGCGAGCGCGGTCCACAGGGCGGGCGGCACCTCGGTCGTGGCGCGCGCCACGTTCTGGTCGACCTCCTCGGGTGACCTCATGCCCAGCGCCACCGCGGTGACCGCGGGGTGCCGCAGCGGATACGCCAGCGCTGCCGTCGGCAGGTCGACCCCGTGGGCCTCGCAGATGTCCGCGATCGCAGCCGCACGGGCCAGAGCATCAGCGTCGGCGGCCCGGTACTCCAGAGTCGCTCCAGCCTGCGGCCTCGGCGAAGCGAGCAGCCCCGTGCCGAAAACTCCGACCGCCACGACGGCCACCCCGGCGGCCGCGGCCGGCTCGAGAACGCTCGCGACGGCATCCTGGGTCAGCAGGCTGTACCTGTTCGCCAGCATGATCACATCGAGGGTGCCCGCCTGGATGTGCGCATCGAGGCCCACCACGGAGTTGGTGCCGATGCCGATGGCCTTCACCCGGCCGTCTGCTTTGAGCGCAGCGAGAGACTCGAGGCCCTCGCTGCCGGCGCCCGGCCACGCCTGGTCGGGGTCGTGCACGAGCAGCACGTCGATGAAGTCGAGCCCAAGGCGCTCGAGGCTCTCGTCGAGCGAACGCTCGACGCCCGAGAAAGAGAAGTCCCACTGTCTGGCGAGGTCACCCGGCACGACGAAGCCGTCGTCGTCGAACTCCTGCGGGTTCTCTGCCGGCACAATGAGTCGGCCGACCTTGCTCGACACGACGAAGTCTTCCCGCTTGCGTCCGGCGAGGCCGGCCCCGAGACGACGCTCCGAGAGGCCGAGTCCGTAGTGCGGGGCCGTGTCGAAGTACCGGATGCCCCTCTCCCACGCTCGCTCGATCGTCGCCTGCGCCGCCTCATCGCTGATCGCACTTCCGAAGTTGCCGAGCGGCCCACCACCGAGGCCGATCTGGGCGAACGGGGTAGGCGTGCGCTCCACGCGCTGAAACAGGTCACTCATCTCGGGTCCAATCTGTAGAGGCGGGCGGCATTCGCGCCCAGAATTGCGTCTCGATCATCTGCACTCACGCTCGCCAGGACATCCTGCACGTAGCCGCGCCACGCGAGGACCCCGGCACCGAGCTGGCTCAGCGGCCAATCGGAACCATACATCAGCCGCAACGCACCAAATGCGCCGAACGCCGCGTCGATGACAAGACCGAGGCCGACCCCCGATTCACCGCCGATGAAGGCGGAGACTCCGCTGAGTTTGGCACTCACGTTCCCGTGCGCGGCAAGGGCCCGCAGACCCTCCTCCCAGCGCGACAGATCGTCGGCGTCATCAGGCACGCCGCCGAGATGGTCGAGCACAAAAGTGAGTTCCGGATGCCGGGCCGCCGTTCGCGCCGCCGACTCCAGCTGCCACCAGCGCACCACCAGGTCGAACGAGAGGTTCGCCTCGCCCAGCGCGGTCAGCCCCCGATGCACCTCCGCGCTCTCCAGCCAGTTCTCGTCGGGGTCGATGTGCACGAGGTGACGAACGCCGACGAGCGTGCGCCGAAGCCGCTCGGGAATGCGATCGAGCTGCTCTCTCACGTCACCGGTGAGATCGAGCCAGCCGACGACTCCGGCGATCGCATCGTCGTCAACCGCGAGCTGCAGCAGACGAGCCGTCTCGCCGGCGCTGTTCGACGACTGCACGACGACGGCCTGATCGACCCCGGTATCCGCGAGCATCACCCGCAGATCAGCGGCAGAGAAGTCGCGGTCGATCACCGCCATCGTCGCCGGTTCGATCCAGGGCTGCGGGTCGGTCGCGCGATTCCACAGATGAACGTGTGCGTCGATCGTGCGGCTCACTCGAGGTGCCAGACTTCGTCGAGAGGCTGCCAGACCGTCTGTGCCCGGGTCGGTCACTGGATACCTCCGGCCAGGAAGCGCTCGGCCGGGATACGCTCGTGGCCTTCTTCGACCAGCCGAATGCCGGCGTGTTCGGGGCGCGCGTGCGGACCGCCGACGAACGCCGCGGGGTTCGCGGCGCCGGCGAGCCGGCCCCATTCGTGCATGGTTACGAGGCTTCGATAGTCGGTCATTTTCATTGAGTCTCCTTACGCGACAACGAGGTCGCGATCATTCCTTTTCGCCCCCGCAGAACTCGGGTTGAATGCCGGGGTCGATGCGAGCAGAAATGCGAGGCCGATCCGACTGGGGTAGCCGTCGCGAGAATCCGGCGCGCGACACAGCAGCGACTAATGTCATGTGTATGGTGCTTGAACCTTCGCCCGCGTCGCAGCTCATTCCTGCGCGGCTCCCGGCCGAGCGCCTCGGGGTCGCGGTCGTCGCCGAGTTGGTGGAACTTATCGTCACCGGCCAGCTCAAAGAAGGCGACCTTCTGCCGCCGGAGGGCCCGCTCAGCGAGCGATTCGGGGTGAGCCGCACCGTGCTGCGAGAGTCGGTGAAGCGCCTGGAGGAGAAGGGCCTTGTCATCGTCTCGCAAGGGCGAGGCACCCAGGTACTCGCTCCTGGATACTGGAACATGCTCGACCCGGTGGTGCTCTCGGCTCTCATCGACAACGACCAGAGCCTCGGCGTGCTCGACCAGCTGACCGTCGTGCGGGCCAGCCTGGAATCCGCGATGGCCGGCTCTGTGGCCGCGCGGCGCTCTCCCGAGGAACTGCGGCGCCTGGAGAACGCACTCACCGCGATGCGCGAGAGCGAGTCGGAGACCGACTCGTTCCGGCAGGCCGATGTCGTCTTCCACTTCGCGCTGATGGAGATCTCGATGAACCGGCTCGCCGAGAACATCGCCAAGCACCTCTATAAGCGGGCTGTCGAATCCAGCCGCTACCAAGGCATCAATCCCCCGGATGCGGTCTCCCGAACGCTCCAGGAACACGCCGACATCGTCGAAGCGATCGCACGCGGCGACGTCGCCGGGGCCGAGAAGGCCATGCACAACCACATCCACATCTCGTGGGAACGGCGTCGGCTTCCCGATCACGCTCCGCGCACGCGAGGCGGGTCGGCGGCGGCTCAGCCAAGCGACTAGACCCTCACTGCTACTCCAGAAAGACACGGACGTCCCACGGCCCCAACTCGACCAGCGCATGAGCCTCGAGAGGCTCGGAGGAGAGGACATCCGTAACGTCGCGCGGCAACCGCACCGAGCAGGGCGCCCACGACCAGTTGTGCAGTATTCGCAACCGACGCGCTGCGGCCGTGGTCGCTGAGGTCACAGTGACCGAACCTGCCGTCAGAGCACTCCAGACATTGCCATCAGCCGGCAGCGCCCACGACACCAACGCAGCCGAAAGCTCGGCGTTGGGCACGGTGCCAACGACGGTAACGCGCCCCAGCCCCGCCTCGGTGGTGGTGATCGCCGGGTACGGGCCGAACGCGGGATGCTGATATCGGGCGAGGACCTGCACAGAGTTGTCGGAGACCTGCAAGTAGTCGATCCATGCTGCGCCGGCGGCGGCGTCGGGCAACTCCAGTGCGCCGTCGGAGCCCGTCACGCGCACCGGTGTCGCCAGGTTGCTGAATTCCTGGTAGCTGACGCCGGCGGTGGCGGCGAGCCGCGCCGGCTTGATTTCCGCGCGCGCTCGGGCTTCGGTGTCCGCATATCCAGTACGCGGTCCGAGTACCAAGTGTCCGCCCGCCTCAGCGTAGTCACGCAACCAGTCGAGCAGCGCGTCGCTGGCCACGTAGAGCGCCGGCACCAGCAGAACGGGCAACTCGGCGGCGACCTCGGCCGGTTCGCGGAGCCGCTTGCCGTCGCCCTGTTCGACAAGCTGGACGTCGTGGACGATTCGCACCGGCGCGCCGGCGTCGAACGCTCCCCGGTAGAAGGCGTGGACTATTCGCTGGTAGCTGTCAGGGTCTGCGGAGCCGTCGTCGCGGGCGAGCGACGGCTGACCTTCGAGTCCCCACATCGACTCGTTGGACCACAGCAACCCCACGGTGGCGTCCGGGACGAGCCCGTTCAGGTGATCCTCGGCAGACTTGATCTCTGCACCCAGCGCGGCCAGCTGCTCATAGACCCGCCCGGGCCGCTGGTCGTGCGGGAGAATTCCGACCCAGAACGTCTCGGCACCGAAGTGCAGTGTGTGCCAGTGCCAGTACTCGATCATTCGCGCGCCACGGGCGATCATCGCCCAGGCGGCCTGTCGCCACTGTCCATCGAATGCGGGCGCGTTCATGGCAGGGCCGCCGATGGCTCCGGCATTCGTCTCGGTGACCAGGAACCGCGCCTGCTTCGACGAGTACATGCGGTCTGCGCTGTGGAATATCGCCCAGGTGCCGCTCGTAGTCCAGCCCGGTGTGGGATTCTCCGTGGCCGGGAGCGCGAGACCGTCCTGCATCGCGTAATAGGGATTGCCCGCGGTCACGTCCAGCGCCGCCGTCAGCTCCGGGTCTTGCACTCCGGGCCTGTCGTAAGCGATGCAGGTGGTCACGAACTTTTCGGTGCCGGCGATTTCGCGAACGATCCCGGCCTGCCAGCCGATGAACTCGGTGACCATCCGCGCCTGGAACTTGCGCCAGGCGAGATCGTACTGCGGTTGGGCGTTATTGTCCGGTCTCCAGAGATCAGCCCAGGTAGTGAGTCGATGCGACCAGTAGACGAGTCCCCACTCCCGGTTCAGGGTCTCCACGTCGCCGTAGGTGCGGCGCAGGTCATCGACGAAAGCCTGGAACAGACCCTCGTTGTGCAGCAACTCGAGGCCGGGTTCGTTGTCCACCTGGAATCCGACCACTGCTGGATGGTCGTGATAGCGCCCGACGACGGAACGGATCACCCGCTCGGCATGGAAGCGGTAGGCGGCGTGCGTCAGATCCATTTCTTGACGGGCGCCCCAGCCGATGCGCTCTCCGGTGCGCCGCTCTCCGGCGATCTCGGGGTACTTGCGCGTCAGCCACGGGGGTACGGCATAGGTGGGCGTGCCCAGCACGACAGCGATGCCTCGTGAATGCGCGCCGTCGAGCACGGGCTGCAGCCAGTCGAGGTCGAACACCCCATCCTCTGGCTCCCAGGTTGCCCATGTGGACTCGCCCACCCGGATCACGGAGAACCCGGCTTGCTGCATGAGGTCGAGGTCTTGTTTGAGCCGGGGGGAGGGCTGGTACTCGTGATAGTACGCGGCACCGAAGAGCACGCGGTTGTCAATGTCTGTCAAGGCAACGGGGTCCTAATCTGCAGGGGTAGGTGGTGCGGCAAGGTGCCCCCGCGCCGGTGAAGCCGCGGGGGCACCTCGGTCGTGCTGGAACGTTAGCTCAAGGTGAACGTGAGCGTCTGGGCGTTGCCGGCCACGTCGTAGACGACGAGGGTGTTGAGCCCGGCGACGCCACCGAATGCACCCGGCTTGACGTAGTTGAGATCGGACCAGGCATTGTTCACAAGGTCCTTCTCGACGCCGTTGAGGGTGAGCTTGTCGATCTTGCCCGCGTCGTTGAGCTTGAAGCTCACGAGCGAGTAGGTGCCGTCTGAACCCACGGTCTCTTTTGCGCCGTTTTTGATCGTGACGGTCGGCGCCGTGGTATCGATCGTGAAGGCGAAGGTGCTCGTCTGCGAGATGAGCCCACTCGTATCCTGCGCGTTGTACTTGATCGTGTAATCACCCTCGGGAAGCGTGACCGTGGCCGAGTGGGTACCCGTCTTGGCCCCGCCGACCGCGGTCTGCGTCGACTTGACCAGAGCCGATCCCTGGTAGATGTTCGCCACGATCTTCTCGACCCCGTAGTCGTCGCTCGCGTCGACCTGCACCGTGAGTTCCTTGAACGGGCCGGCTGCGGTCGGAGACACGAGCGTCACCTGCGGCTTGGTCACATCCGTTGGGCACCGCGGATCGATACCACCCAGGTTGACGTTGAGCTCCGTGCGGTGCTCGGGGGCGACGCCCGCCGCGCAGATCACGTCCCACGCACCGCTTGGCCAGTCGTTGCCGCTGACCTTCACGTTGTCGATCAGCCGGTTGTTGCGCGCCTCGGCGTTCGGCATCTGCTCTCCGCCGGTGTGCCAGTTCTCCTGCAGCGTGTTGTCGTTCGTGCCGTTGCCTGCGCTGTACGCGTTGGTGAACACCCACGGGTTCGCATCGCCCAGTACGTTGTGCCGCGAGACGGTGTAGCGGCTGCCCTCGTCTAGATAGATGCCGACACCCGAGACGTTGTACATGTAGTTGTTCTCAATGACCGTGCCCGGGCTGGCCGAAAGGTTGTAGATGTTGCCGGAGTCGGCGAAGTCGGCCTTGATGTCGTGCACGAGGTTGCCCGCGATCAGGTTGTCCTTGAGCGTCGTCGGCGTCTGGTAGAGCGGGTTGTACTGGTAGTACCCGCGGTTCTGGTACTCCTGGGAGCCGCCGGCGTCGTTGATGCCCCAGCCGTATCCGGTGTCGATCGCGTAGGCGAGATCCCTCACCTCGTTGTGCACGATCTGCGCCCGGGTCACGTAGGTGCTGAGGATCCCGGAGGTGTCCTGGTACTCCACGGCGACGTGACTGATGGTGTTGTTCTCGATGAGGATGTCCTGGTTCGTCATGCGGGGATCGCTGGGATGATGCGCGTCCGCCCGAATGCCGCCTACGAAGAGGGCGTGGCCACCGACCTGAGTGAACACGTTGCCGGTCACGTCGATGTTGCTGGCGCCGAGCCCGACCCCGGTGAGCATCGCGTTGTCGTCATTGCCGATGCCGAGGGCCGACGACCCGAGGTTGCGGAAGGTGTTGCCGGCGAACGTAATGTGGTCGGCGGCGGACACCTGCACGGCGGAAGGGATCTGGAACCAGGTGTTGCGAGTGCGCTCATACGGATCACAGCCGCGGCTGCAGTTGGCGAAGGCGTCGGCGGGACGGTAGTCGTACACGCCCTTGATGTAGCCGCCGTTCTGCTGGCTGACGTACCCTTCGGCCGAGGACGGGCCGAGCCAGGAGGTGCCATCGAAGGTGAGACCGCTGAACTCCAGATTGGAGACGGGAGCGTCATAGGTGCCACCCACGCTGATGAGGGTCTCCACCCTCGGGAGCTCGATGTCGAGGTCCTCGGGATTCACGCCGTCCGCGGGCTTGTAGTAGAGCTTTCCCGCTTCGGGGTCGACGTACCACTCCTCAGCCTGGTCGAGGAAGCCAAGCGAGTTCGCCATAAACCACTTCGAGTCGGCGAGCAGCGAGTTCTGCACCGTGTCCCAGCCCCACGTGTTGTTGTCCCAGGCGGGCTGAGTCATCGTGATCGTGTCGCCTGCGATGCTCTGCACCGGGGAGTAGCGGTCGGTGAAGTCGCCGAGCGACTCGAACTCTATCCGGTCCTGATCTGGCAGATCCGCCAAGTAGGCGAGCTCTGGGTTGTTGATCGTCATGCCTGTCGGGGTGAGCGTCAGGTCGGTCAGCGCCAGGCTGGTCGCGGCGCGCGGCGCGGCGATGCCATCGACGTAGAGCTGCCGGGTCTCGAAACCGGCCGGTGTGTCCGCGACGTAGATGTTCGCGGCCTCGTCATAGTTCTGCCAGCCCGTGAGCTGGGTCGAACCCGTGATCTCGGGGTGCGCACCCTCGGCAGCGGTCCAGCGCACCGTGTGGCTGTCCCCTCCGCCGTCTTGCGCCCGAAATTCGAGTGGACGGTCGATGCGGTAGGTGCCGTCGGCGAGCACGGCGGTGACGTCGCCCTCGCCCTTGGCAGCCTCGTCTCGCACGACGCCCTGCACGTACTCCAGCGAGCATGGCTGCTGCTCTTGGCATTCCCCTTGGTCGCTACCGTCGGGCGAGGCGTAGAAGATACTGCCCGTCTCCGGTGGCGCCGCCTGGGCGACCGATGCACCCAGACCAGTCAGGACCAGGGTGGCCGCGCCAGCTAATCCGACAGGCGCTCGCCACCAACCTTTCTTTCGAACAGAGACTTCTCGCGTATGTGACATCAGTGTCATGGCTATTCGCTTCCGTGAGATTGAGCAGGGCGGCTTTGCCCTCGACTCTACGAAATCATACGTGTGACGTATGCGCAATACGCGGCCATATAAAATGACCACTCAGCACGCGTCCGCCGCCAGATCCGGCCCTATAGAGCGCGTTCTGCGCGGTCGCCTTCTGCGACGAGCCGCAGTCCGGCCCGCTGCGGACGCACGTGAGGCCCCGCAGGCACCAGCCAACTCGCAGACCGCTGGCTCGCCAGGATCGCGTCTTCGTCGACACTCACCCCGTGACCCGGCTCATCACCGAGCACGATGCCGCCGTCCACGATCTCCTGATCGATAGTCACCCCGAACGGCGCGCCCAGATCCTGCACTTCGGTCACCATGTGGTTCGGAACCGCGGTCGCGGCGTGCGCGACCGCCTGATTCGACGTCAGCCCGACCGGACTGATCGGAAGGTCGTGGGCATGAGCGAGGTTCGCAACCCGAAGGAAGTGCGTGACACCCCAGACGCAGCCGACCTGCACGACGTCGACACCCCCGGCATCCAGCAACGGCCGGAACTGCTCGAGCCCTGTCAAGTTCTCGCCCGTGGCGACGGCAGCCCTCACCGAACTGGACAATCGCGCGTGACCCGGAGCATCCCACCGTCGCAACGGCTCCTCGACCCAAGTCAGATCAGTGTCACTCTCGAGCGCCGTCACATAGCGCACCGCCTGCTTGAGGTTCCAGGACTCGTTTGCGTCGAGCATAAGAGCGGGATGACGCGTGTTTGAGCGGAGCTCGTCTCCGATGATCTGCAGCCGACGCCGGTCAGCCTCGAGATCACGGCCGCCTTTGAGTTTGGCACTCGTGAACCCCAGGTCGGCCATGGTCTTGTAGAAGGCGGCGAGCTTCTCGTCGTCCAGCGCTATGTCGAGCCCCGAGGCGTATCCGCTGACGAATCTGTCCCTGCCGCCGAGAAGTCGCCAGAGCGGCTCGCCGGCGATCTTCGCCTTGAGGTCCCACAGCGCCATGTCCAGCGCGCCGATCCCCCCAAAGGTCGCGCCCGCGTGCCCCGCCTTGAAAACACGTGCCAGCATCCGGTCATAGAGAGCCGTGACCGCACGCGGATCTTCGCCTTCGAGGGCCGGGAACAGCCGGTCGATGTCTTGGTCGGAGCCGGTGCCGATGCCAGTGATGCCCGCGTCGGTCTCAAGAATCACGATAGGCACTTCGGTCAGCCCACTGTCGATGTACCCGTTCACGTCACCGATCGGACGCCCCCAATCACGGTAGGTGCGGATGCAGCGGTAACCAGTGATCTTCATTTCGTCCTTATCTTTCCCCACACTAAATCACAAAGAGCATACATCACATGTTCGACCTACCCAGGCGCCAGGCTTCCTCCAGCTGCTGCCAGTTCGGCACATCCGCACCCTCCGTGAACGGCACTTGGCACGGCGCCGTCCGCGCCCACCACTCCTGGGTGACGGGATCCGCCTCCATGCGACGCTGATCAGCGTCGAAGTCGTCGCCGATGTACTCGTAGTAGCCGAAGAGCACATCTCCGATCACGTAGATCGAGAAGTTCTGGATGCCGCACTGGGTTATCGTCGCCTCCACGCCCGGCCAGACGTCGCGATGCAGAGCAAGATACTCCTCGCGTTTGTCCGGTCGCATTCGGCAGACCATTGCGTGTCGCTGCATTCGCCTCAGCCCTTCGTTCCGCCCGCAGTCATTCCAGAGACCAGGAATCGCTGCGAGAACAGGAAGATGACCAACACCGGCGCTACCGAGATGATCGTCGCCAGCGCCAGTACCGGCACCTCGATCGTCACCGAACCCGCCGATGTGGGGTTGAACAGTGGAACATTCGAGAGCAGTTCCGCGAGTCCGACCTGAATCGGCGCCTTCCTTCCGGGCATCATCACGAAGGGCAGGAAGTAGTTGTTCCAGTTGCCGACGAAGTTGAAGAAGCCGACCAGGGCGATGACGGGGGCCGCCAAGGGCATCGCGACTCGCCAGAAGACGCGGAACTCACCGGCTCCGTCGATGCGAGCAGCATCCAAGAGGTCTCGGGAGACACCCGTGGAGAAGTAGATATAGGTGAGGTAGACCCCGAACGGGAAGAACGAGAACGGCAGAATGACCGACAGCGGGTTGCCGATCAGTCGCACGGCGCTCAGCTCGAGGAAGATCGGCAGCACCAGGGCGGTGTTCGGAATGAGCATCACGATCAACGTCGTGACCAGAAGCGCCCGACGCAGGCGGAATTCGGTCAGCGCTAGGGCGTAGCCCACCGGGATGCTGACGATGAGCGTGAGAACGAGCGCCGCTCCTGAATAGAAGGCAGCGTTACCCAACCACGTCCAGACGATGCCGTTCTGGAACTCCGACAGGCTCTGCCAGTTCTCGGCAAGCGAGCCGAGACCTCCGAACGAGAACGGATTGCCGGTCAGCAGCTGTAACGGTGTCTTCGTAGGTGCCAGCAGGAGCCAGATCAGTGGCAGCACGAAGAACACCACGAAAATCAGCGCGACGGCAATCGCGAAGGCGCGGCCCATCCAGCCGCGTGGCGACCTCGCCGCTTGGCGATCGCGGTTCAGTACTGCGTTAGTCGCGCTCAAAGAGACCTCCACGGAAGACGAAGAACGCGGCCAGTCCGAGAGCGACCACAAGAAGGATGAGTGAGATCGCCGCGGAACCGTTGAAGTCGTTCTGTCGGAACGCGTATAGATAGGCGAGTTGATTGAGTGAATAGTCGCCGGGAACAACGCCCTTACTGGCCTGAGAAAGGATGCGCGGCTCGACGAAGAGCTGCGTTCCCGCCGCGAGCGTCATGATTCCCATGTACGAGATCCATTTGCGCAGCAGTGGCAGTTGGATATACCAGGCCGTCTTGACCGTACCGGCGCCATCTACGCGCGCCGCCTCCATGACTTCCTGACTGATGTTGTTGAGCGCTCCGTACATGATGACGATCCACCCACCGGCGCCGGTCCAGAAGGCAATGATCGTGAAGATGACCGGAAGATTCTCGATCGAGACGGTCTCGACGAAACTGTCCATGCCAAGCGCGCGGAGTACGCCGGAGACCGGACTGACAGACGGGTCGAGGAGGAACAGCCACAGCATGACGCTGGACGCGCCGGCCAGTGCGCCCGGTATGTAATACAAGAACCGCGTCGAAATCGACAGCCACCGAGAGCCGAACGCATGAACGATCAGGGCGAGGAGCACAACGAAGATCGTCTGGAAGGTCAACCAGATGACGAGGTAGACCGCCACGTGCTGCACGGCAGGCCAGAACCGGTAGTCGTTGAACACCTTCACGAAGTTGTCGAGGCCCACGAAGGCGCCTTCCTGCGTGAATGCCAGGAAGATGGCATACAGGGCAGGGAGCAGGCCGAACAGGATCAGCAGGATCCCGTATCCCGCGCTGAAGGCGTAACCCATTCGAGCCTGCGCGCGGTTCGGGTTCTTGCGTCTGGGGAGCGGCTCCCGCCGTGGGCCATTCAGCTGGCCGACGGCGGGAGCCTTCACGCTGGAGAGTGCGATGAGCTTCTTCTTTCAGTGATGAGGAGTCGTTACTTGGCGACGGTGTAACCCTGGACCTGCGCCTCGTTCTCCATCTCTGTCTGCCACTTCGCAGCGACCGACTCGATGGTGTCACCGGCAGCGATCGCGGGTAGGACGACCTTCGAATACGCGGTCTCCGCGCTGAAGCTCGGGTACCCCCAGCCGGTCCACACCTGGCTCGATGCATCTACCACCGTCTTCTCGAAGTCACCGACGAAGTACCCGCCGGTGGCCTGCTTCGCGATCCACTTCTCAGCCGCGCTGGCGTAGGCGGGGTAGCCGCCCGACTGTTCCACCTGGAACTCGTCGGCACTCGTCACAAACTCCATCAGGGTCTTGACCGCGTCGAGGTTCTTCGTGTGACTGGATGCGAACCAGGTGCCGCCGCCCACGTTGCCCGTTCCGATCTCCTCACCGTCCCAGTGCAGAGGAGTTGCAGCGCCGAGCTGACCCGCGGGAACGTTGAGGCTGTCGGGGTTCTGGAAGAGGGCACCGGTGAACCAGATCGGTCCGGGCATACCCAGCGCCTTGCCCTGGTACTTCTGCACGAAGTCCGAGCTGAACACGCTCTCCTTGGCCAGCGTGCCGTTGGCAACCATGTGGTCGAGCAGTTCGGTCATCTTCTTCGAATTATCAGCCGAGGTGTCGCTGCTGAACGTGTTGCCGTCGAGCTGGAAGACGGGAGCCTGGGCACCCCAGTAGTAGACGAGCATGCCGACGAAGGCGTCACCCACGGAGCCGAGAATGTAGCCCGGGTGCTCGGCAGCGAGCTTGTCGCTCAGCGCCTCGTACTCCTCCCAGGTCGTCGGGATCTGGTAACCGAACTGATCGAACAGCGTCTGGTCGTACCAGAACACCGACTGGGCAAGATCGTTGCGCAGGCCGTAAACCGTTCCGTCGACGGTGAGCGGGTCGAGCGCCCCCGGCGTGAAGCCGTCGAGAAAGTCTTTATCGAACCACCCCTTATTGACGGGCGCTGCGAAGGCCTGCTGGCCATTGGTCTCTTTGGAAGCCCACGACGCGTCATTGTTCTGCGTGGAGAAGACGACGTCGGGCCACCCCTCGCCTGACTGGTCGAAGAGCGAGATCTTGGTCTGGAAGCTCCCGGAGCCGCTGGCGTTGCCGTCGTACGTCTCGACATTGAGCTCGATATCGGGATACTTCGCCTTGAACGCTTCAACCGCAGGTTCGCGAGATGCATCTACCCACACGGTGATAGGGCTGTCCTTGACCTGTTCGGCGGCGGTGAATCCGAGAGCCGAATCCCCTCCACCCCCACCTCCTCCTGCGCTACACGCGGAAAGAGCGATGAGCGCAGTGGCTGACACCGCAACTGCGATGGTCCTGGCGAAACGATTGAAGCGGCGTTGCTGTGTAGCCATTTCGAGTCCTGTCTGGTCGACGACGTTGACGACGAGCCGCGGTGCGCGACCCCTACGGAATTAGATCATACATGTGACGTATGCACAACGATGCGCCTTCTGCGCTTCGGTGAACATGATGATTCGATAGATAGATGTACTTCATTTAGTTAGTTTGATTGACGATGATTTGCGTCAAGTGCAACATAATGAATGACGACACGTTTATCAACCGTGGATTTTCCACGCAGGAAAGTGAGAACCCAATGAGGGGTGCTGCATACGTCGGCGATGGCCGTATCGAAACGATCACAACCGAGCAGATCGAGCCCGGGCCGGGCGAAGCCCGCATCCGGGTCGCCTATTGCGGGCTGTGCGGAACGGATCTGCATATCGCGCACGGAAATATGGATGCGCGGGTCACGACGCCGCTCGTGTTCGGGCACGAGGCATCCGGCACCATCGAGGCCGTCGGCGATGGCGTCGCCGAGTGGCAGGTCGGCGACCGGGTGACCGTGATGCCCCTGCTTTGGGACAACAGCTGCGCCGCGTGCCTGGCCGGGAACCAGCACATCTGCCAGAACCTGACCTCGTGGGCATCGACTCGCCCGGGGCGCTGCAGGAGCTCTGGACCGTGCCCGCGACCACGCTGGTACGCCTTCCCGAGGGCATCAACCTGCGCGATGCCGCCTTGGTCGAGCCGACCGCGGTCGCCGTGCACGACGTGCGCCGCTCCGAGCTGCAGGTCGGCGACACCGTGGTCGTGCTCGGCGGCGGCCCGATCGGCGTGCTCATCGCCACGGTCGCCCGGCACGCGGGTGCGCGGGTCGCCGTTGTCGAATTGGATGCCGCGCGCCGCGACCGCGTCGCCGCTCTCGGCTTCGAGGCGGTCGCCCCGACAGACATCGACGCGACCGTCGCCGACTGGACGAACGGGAACGGCGCCGATGTGGTCTTCGAGGTCTCTGGCGCCGCCGCGGCCGTTCGCCAGGCGACGGGTCTGCTGAAGGTGCGCGGCACCCTCGTGGTCGTCGCCATCCATTCGACGCCGCGCGAGATCGATCTTCAGCGCGTCTTCTGGCGCGAGCTGCGCATTCTCGGTGCGCGCGTGTATCAGCGGTCGGACTTCGAGCGCGCGGTCGAGCTGCTCGCAACGGGCGTCATTCCCGTCGACGCTCTGGTGACCTCGGTCGTTCCGCTCAACGAGACGGGCAAGGCCATCGACGAGCTGGGCTCGGGGCAGGCGCTCAAGGTTCTGGTCGACGTCTCAGCACTGTCGGAGGCCCGCGCATGACCGGCCTGTTCGACCTTTCCGGCAAGGTTGCGGTCGTCACCGGAGCACGGCGTGGAATCGGCCGCTCGATGGCACGCGCGCTCGCCGAGGCCGGCGCCGATGTCATCGGGGTCAGCGCGAACGCCTCGCCTGACGACGCTGTGGCCGGCGAGATCCAGGCTCTGGGGCGCCGTTTCGAGGCCCACACCGTCGACTTCTCCGACCGCTCGGCCGTGGAAGCCCTCGGCGAGGAACTTGCGGAACGGGCCCCCGACATCCTGGTCAACAACGCCGGCACGATCGAACGCGCGCCCGCTGTCGACCATCCGCTGTCGGCGTGGGACAGGGTGATCGAGGTCGATCTGTCGAGCCACTTCGTGCTGTCACAGGCGGTCGCGAGGCCAATGATCGCGCGCGGCTCGGGCAAGATCATCTTCACCGCGAGCCTGTTGAGTTTCCAGGGCGGCATCAACGTTCCCGGCTACGCGGCCGCGAAGTCGGGCATTCTGGGGCTCACGCGAGCCCTGTCGAACGAGTGGGCGGCATCCGGCGTGCAGGTCAACGCGATCGCGCCCGGCTACATCAGCACCGACAACACCGAAGCCCTGCGAAACGATGCCGATCGGTCGCGATCGATCCTCGAGCGCATTCCCGCGGGCCGCTGGGGCGAGGCCGCCGACCTGGGCGGCGCGGCGGTGTTCCTGGCCTCGTCCGCATCGAACTACGTCACGGGAACCGTGCTTCCCGTCGACGGAGGGTGGCTCGCGCGATGACGACCGTGCTCGACGACCTCGCCGCCATCCGGGTGCTGCCCGTGGTCGTCATCGACGATCCCGCGCACGCCGTGCCGCTGGCTGAGGCATTGCTGGCCGGCGGAGTCGCCTGCGCCGAAGTCACTCTGCGCACACCACGCGCGCTCGAGGCGGTGAAGCTCATGTCGAGCGTGCCCGGCTTCTTGGTCGGGGTGGGCACCGTGCTCTCCACTCAGCAGGCCGAGGATTCGGTCGCGAACGGAGCTCGATTCATCGTCAGCCCCGGAACGTCGATCTTCGTCATCCGCGCTGCCGCCGCACTCGGCGTCGCCTGCGTTCCCGGAGTGGCAAGCGCCACTGAGGTGATGGTCGCTCGCGACGAAGGGCTGAGCACGCTCAAGCTCTTCCCTGCGGCACAGCTGGGCGGCCCTGCGATGATCTCGGCTCTGCGGGGTCCGTTCGCCGACATCTCCTTCGTGCCCAGCGGCGGGATCGGCATCGACAATGCAGCGAGCTACGCCATAGACGGCGTCGCCTCAGTCAGCACCAGCTGGATCACCCCGCGGGCCGACATCGAGCGAGGCGCATTCGCCGAGACGATCGAGCGCGCACGCCGATTCAGGAACGAGGTCGCACGATGATCGACCGCCTCGTCACCATCGGCGAAGGGCTGGCCGTCTTTCGAACGAACTCCGACGACGGACTGCGACGAGCTCCCGACGTGACAGTGAGCACCGGCGGCGCCGAGGGCAACGTGGCCATGGCCGCCGCTCGGCTCGGCCTCGCGTCCACCTGGATGGGGCGCGTCGGTGCCGACGGGCTCGGCGAGCGTGTGGTGCGCGAGCTCAGGGCCGAGGGAGTCGACGTGCACGCCATCGTCGACCCCGGGCATCCCACCGGCCTGCTGGTCAAAGAGACCTCGGCGGGTGGGCGCACCGACGTCACCTACTACCGTGCGCTCAGCGCCGGCAGCACGCTCTGCGCCTCTGACGTCGACGGGCTCCAGCTCACCGCGGACACCCTTGTGCACCTCACCGGTATCACCGCCGCTCTCTCGGCATCGGCTCGTGACGCGATCGAGCGTCTGCTGGCACTGGCGAGTGACGCGGGATCCTCTGTCTCGTTCGATGTGAACCATCGCTCGAGGCTGTGGTCGACGCTCGACGCCGGCCCCGTCTACCGCTCGATCGCGCAGCGAGCCGACATCGTCTTCGCGAGCGTCGACGAGGTCGACCTCCTACTGCCCGGATGGGGCGGCCAGGCCGCGAACGCAGCGAACGCCGCCGAGGCACTCGCCGCAGACGGCCACCGCCACGTCGTCGTCACGGATGGCGCCCACGGTTCCGCGGCGCGCATCGACGGCGCCACGACACTCGGAACGTCGGTGTCGGTGGATGTCGTAGACACCGTGGGTGCGGGCGACGCCTTCGTCGGCGGTTACCTGGTGGCGTTGAGTCGGGGCGACGACGTCGAGACTCGGCTGCGCCTCGCTTCGCAGCTCGGTGCCGCCGCGTGCCGGCATGCCGGCGACTGGGAGGGCGTGGCCGCATGGTCACCCGACGAAGCCAACCGCGAGCCCGTCAGCCGCTGAGCGTGCGACCAGCGGCCGCGTGCGAGAATCCACTGAGTACCTGAAGGAGTGCCCGTGTCGACTGAAGAGGAATACCGCCCCGCCTACGAGCGGGTGGTCGACGAGATCATCGTTCTGATCTCGACTCGTGATCTGAAGCCGGGTGACCGGCTTCCGACCGAGACCGAGATGGCCAAGGAGCTCGGCACGAGCCAGAGAACCGTGCGCGAGGCGTTGAAGATGCTCTCGGCGATCGGCCGTGTCAAGGCCGAGCGCGGGCGGGGCCTCTTCGTGGGGCGCGGAACAGAGTCGCTCCGGGGCGCGCACCCCGTGCCGTTCCGACCGACGGACATGGACCAGATATCCGCACTGTTCCGCTTTCGCGCGGTGCAGGAGCGCGAGTCGGCCACCCTCGCCGCCCAGCACGCCACTCCCAAAGAGGTCATGGCCCTCGACGAAGCAGTCGAACTCGGGCGCACGTCTGCGGCGAATCACGATTGGGAGGCATTCACGCGCGCCGACGAGAAGTTCCACACGACTCTTGCCGAAAGCTCGCACAACATCTTCTTCGTTGACGCCGTCGTGCGCATCCGCGAGCTGCAGGCTCAGGTGACCTTTCTGGAACTCGGCCAGGAGGTTCACGAGGCCGAACGCGCCGTGCGCGAGCATGCCGACATCCTCGACGCGATCCGGGAGGGCGACTCCCAGAGCGCCGGCGACCGTGCCGCGCACCACGTGCGACGTACCCTAGAGGACTATCGGTTCGAGATCGAGCGTCGCCTGCTCGCGCTGAACTCGGCATCCTGACATAAACACAAGAACCATTGCGCAATAGTTCTTGTGTTTATAGTCTGAGGTCGTGACTCCCACCGACCCCAGCCGCAGCACGCTCACCTCAGCCGCCTCGATGCGAGTGCTGGCGCATCCCACCCGCCTGCGGCTGCTCGGTCTTCTGCGAGAGCGCGGCCCGCAGACGGCGGCGCAGCTCGGTGACGTCGTCGACGAGGCGCCGGGCACCGTGAGCTATCACCTCGCCAAGCTGGCATCCATCGATCTCATCGAGCCGGCCGAGCCGCAGACGCACGATCGGCGCGAACGGTGGTGGCAGGCCACCGCCGCCCTCACGAGTTGGGACGCAGCGGAGCTGCTCGACGACCCCGACAAGTCTGCCGCGTCGTCGGCGCTGCAGAAATCGGTCGGCCAGGTCTACGCCGCAGGCTTCGCGAACTACGTCGACTCGCTGCCCTCGCTGCCACGGGAGTGGGTCGCGGCAGGCACCAGCAGCGACCGCATCCTGCGCCTCACGGTCGACGAACTCGCCGCTCTGACAGCCGAGCTCGACGCGCTCGTCGCTCGCTATGCCGAGGTGAGCGAGGCGCACGACCCATCCGACGACAGCGGCGCAGAGCCCGTGTCGGTCGTCTATCAGACCTACCGCCGGCCGTGACAACCCCCACAACCGACAGGCGCCGCGCCGTCGGCTCCCTCTCCGCGCTCCTCGCCGCCCACGCCATCTCGCAGACGGGCAACGTGATCACGGCGTTCGCGATCCCGTTCTACGTGCTCGGTCTGGGCGGCACCGGCGTCGAAGTGGGAATCGCGGCATTTTTCTCCACCGTTCCGGTCGTGGTGGGCGGAGCCCTGGGCGGCGTGGTCGTCGATCGAGTCGGGCCTCGGCGTGCAGCCATCGTCGCCGACCTGATCAGCGGAGCGACGGTGCTGTCCATTCCGATACTCGCACTCACCGTCGGCCTTCCGTTCTGGGCGCTCCTCGTGCTTGTCTTCGCCGGCGGACTGCTCGACACCCCGGGCCAAACCGCGCGCCGGGTGATGCTGCCGCGGCTCACCGAGCGGGCCGGCATCCGACTCGAGCGCAGCGTCGGCCTGCTCGACGGCTCGGAACGCCTCGCCCGCATGATCGGCGCCACAGTGGCGGGCCTGCTCGTCGCACTCATGGGCCCGATCGCGGCTCTCTTCGTGAACGCCGCCACCTTCGCTGTGTCGGCGCTGCTCACCTGGCTCTTCGTCACCCCCGCGCCCGCTGCGGCGCAGACCCACGTGCAGGCGTCCGATGAGCCGAGCGGCTACTGGCGCGACCTGGCCGTGGGGCTGCGGTTCGTCATCCATGACCCGCTGATGCGTCTGATCGTGGGGCTCGTGCTGATCACGAATTTGATGGATGCCGCGCGCGGCTCGACCCTGCTGCCCCTGTATGCGAACGACCGGCTCGGTGGCGCTGCCGCGCTGGGCCTGCTCGTCGCCGTGATGGGCGGATGCGCGCTCGTCGGCAACATCGCCTTCGGATTCGTGGCGCATCGCGTCGGACGTCGGGTCACCCTGGTGGTGTGCTTCACGATCGCGGGCGGGCCGGCGAGCGCCGCCTTCGCCCTCGGCGCTCCCCTGCCCGTGCTGGTGGCCGTCACGGCACTCGCCGGACTCGCGGCCGGCGCCCTCAATCCGATCCTCGGAACAGTCGAGCTCGAGCGGGTTCCCGAGCACATGCGCGGGCGGGTGTTCGGGCTCGTCAACGCGGGAGCGTGGGCGGGGGTGCCCTTCGGGGCGCTTCTCGGGGGAATCGCCGCCGACACCATCGGACTGAACTGGGCGTTCGGCATCATCGCGGTCGTCTACACCGCGGCGACCCTGACCCCACTGCTCGGCGGCCCGTGGCGGCAGATGGAGAAGCAGCCCGTCGCGAGCGCGATACTGGAGCAATGACTCGCGCGCTGCTCATCGTGGACATCCAGCTCGACTACTTCCCAGGGGGCGCGTTTCCGCTCGTTGGCCCGGATGCCGCGGCCGCCGCCGCGCGCACCGTTCTCGACGGCTTCCGCGCATCCGGCGAGCCCATCGTGCACATCTTCCACGTGTCGACCGAGGACGACGCCACGTTCTTCGTGCAAGGAACGCCGGGCGTCGGCATCCACCCACTCGTCGCGCCGGTCGGCGACGAGATCGTGCTCGAGAAGCACGAACCCAACAGCTTCATCGGAACCGGGCTTCAGCAACTGCTCGTCGACGAGGGCGTCACCGAGTTGGTGATCGTCGGCATGATGAGCAGCATGTGCATCGACTCGACGACACGCGCCGCCAGCGAACTCGGCTTCGAGGTCACCGTCGTGAGCGATGCCTGCGCCGCCCCCGATCTCACCTTCGGCGACACCGTGATTGCAGGCGCCGCGGTGCACGCGTCGTTTATGGCCGCACTCGACGGCAGCTTCGCCACAGTGCTCACGAGCGACGAACTGGAGAAGTGATGTCCGACGATCAGGGAATTCTGCTCTTTCTGGGCGCAGGAGTCGTGGTGCTCGCGCTCATCGTGGTGATCGGCGTCGCATCCGGTCGTCGAAAGAAGAAGTCGGGCATCGCGTCGTGGCGCGTGACGGTCGACTGGATAGGCGACCAGCCCTACCTCTCGTCGAGCGATGTCGTTCTGAACGACGCGTGGCAGTGGAAACAGTTTCAGGAGCGCTATCCGATCGGATCCCCCGTCGACTCGATTCACGTCGGCGACGAAACGCGAACGCTGCACATCTCCCGGGTGTCGCAGAGCCTCCGCGCCGGCTGGCCCCTGGCGAAGGCGGGCTTCACCGCCTACTTCGAGGAGTACGAGAGGAGCGAATTCCCCGTCGCTTTCGCCGTCAAGGCAGATCGCGGCATCGCCGAGGTCCGTCTCGACGACGCGGGGGTCAGAGCGGTCGACACATCCGGCGCCGTTGTATTTTCGGGTCCCTGGTCGACGCTGCTCTTCTCTGACGGACCCGACCTGATTCTCAAGAACGATACGGGCATGATTCACATCGCGGACGGGCAGAGCGGCTACAACGAGCTCGAAGAACTCGTGATCAAGTACGGCACCTTGAAGCAGCTGCACTTCTAGCTGAACGACGAGTCCATGCGCCCCACGTACATAGAGTGGTGCAACTCCGTCACGTGAGCATAAGCGAGCCCGCTGGCCGCAAGAGCGTCGCCGCTCGCCAGCGCCTCGACGAGCAATCCGTGCTCGGCGTTCGACCCCTTCAGGTACTCCAGCCGATAGGGAACGAAGTACTCGTAGAGCTCGTTCGCCACCCGGCGGTGCAGGGTGGCGGCACCCGGAACGTGGGCTGCCGACGCCACGGCCTCGTGAAACGCCGCATCCGCTTCGCGAAAATCGGCCCAGTCCCTCGCCGCCTGCATACGCTCCACAAGAGCACCCATCTCAGCCAACTCCGGCGCTGTTCGCGACCCGCTGGCGAGGCCGGCGAGCCCCGCCTCGATCACGGCGCGCTGATCGATGAGGTCGTGCACATGCTCAGCGTCCTCTCGATAGGCGGCGAGGGCCGGGCTGGCGTGGTCGGGAAGCACCTCGGCGATGAACGATCCGCCGGAACCCCCTCGCACACGCACCACGAGACCTTCGTCGCTCAGCAACCGATATGCCCGCCGCACAGTCATCTCGCTGACGCCGAACGCACGGGCCGTCTCCGCGGGAGTCGGCAGGCGTTGTCCGGCCGTCAGCATTCCGAGATTTACGCCGAGCCAGATGCGGGCTCGAACGGTGTCCACGGCAGACGTTCGGCGGATCGCGCCGAACGCGGGCGAGTCGAGATCCACGGTCGGCTCCGTTCAGGTCATGGATGCCGTCGGCCCGGCCGCCGGGGCCGATCAGGCGGGCGGCGCCTCGGCATCCGCATCGATCGCCGCACCGCCATCGAGCCGGAGCCGCGCTCCGAGAACGATACCAAGCAGCAGCGCGACGACCGGCACGAGGGCCAGCGCCGTGCTCACGGCCACGCTTCCGCCGGTCACGAGCGTGAAGTTCGACAGCACGAGCCACATGGCGATGATGAGTCCGAGTACCGCGAGCACGGGGAACACGCGCGCTCCCCAGGCGTGACCCTCGGCCAAGGCAGGGCGTCGCAGGAAGAAGAAGAACACGGCCACCGAGGTGAGGAGCATCAGGATCACCATGCCTACCGTGGCGACGCCGGCCATCGACCCGAAGACGCCGACGAGGGGATCGAGCCCGGAGAGGGCGAGAACGGCGAGAACGACCGCAGCCGTGATCGTCTGAACGATCGACGACACCGACGGGGAGTGATGCCGGGTGTGGCGACGCCCGAGAGCGGCGGGCAGCACGCCCTTATTAGCCAGGCTGAACTGGTAGCGGGCGATCACGTTGTGGAAAGACAGAACGCACGCGAACAGGCTCGTCACGAGAAGCACCTGAATCACATCGCGCATGATCGGGCCGAGATACTGGGTGGCCGTGTCGAGCAGGAGGTTGCCGTTGCCGGCGAGCGTCTTCTGTGCGACCGCCACTGCATTGTTCGCGCCGACGCCCGTGATGAGCGCCCAGCACGAGACCGCGTAGAAGACGCCGATCACGATCACGGCGATGTAGGTCGCCCGAGGAATCGTCTTCTCGGGGGTGCGAGCTTCGTCTCGGAAGACGGCCGTCGCCTCGAACCCGATGAAGCCGGTGAGGGCGAAGAGCACCGCCACGCCGATTCCAGGGGTGAACACCGTTGCGGGGTCGAAGGTCTGCATAGCGATACCGCTGTCTCCCCCGGTGGCGAAGATCACGATATCGAGCACGACGACCACGAGGATCTCGAGGGCCAACGCGACACCCAAGACACGCGCGCTCAGGTCGATGTGCCGATAGCCGAGCACCGCCACGATCGCCATGGCGGCGAAGGAGTAGAGCCACCACGGCAGATCCGGTCCGCCGAAGTAGGTCACCAGATCGCCGACAGCCCATCCCATGTATCCGTATACGCCGACCTGAATCGCCGTATAGGCGACGAGGGCGGTGAACGCGGTGCCGAGACCGAGTCGGGATCCCAACCCCGCGGTCACATAGGAGAAGAACGCTCCCGCCTCCTTGACGAACGGCGTCATCGTCACAAAGCCCACCGAGAACAGCAGCAGAATGATCGCGGCGAGCGCGAAACCGATGGGTGCACCCGCCCCATTGCCGCTTCCCACGGCCAGGGGAACATTGCCGCCGATCACCGTCAGCGGCGCCGCGGCGGCGATCACCATAAAGACGATGGAGCGGGTGCCGAGTTGCCCGTCGAGGCGGGTGGTCGATTGCGAGGCGACGCTAGGTGAGGCGGTCATGGTCTGCTTTCGGTCGGGTGATCGGGGATATGTCCGTGGCGCGGGCTCAATACAGTTCGGGGCGGCGGTCGTCGAGGTAGGGGTTGGCGATCCTGGCTCGCGCCGTCGCATCCGGATCGATCGTGGCGATCATCAGACCCGACTCGGCCTCGCCCAGCGAGGCGAGCCGCTCGCCATCTGGGGCGACGATGCTGCTTCGTCCGACGTAACGAAGGTCGCCCTCGGCTCCGCATCGATTCACGTAGACCACGTGCACCTGGTTCTCCCATGCGCGAACCGGAATGAGATGGTCCGCAATGTGGGCGAAGGGTTCCATCTGAGCCGTCGGAACGATCACCGCGTCGACGCCCGCGAGCGCGGCAGCCCGCACGGTCTCGGGAAACTCGACGTCGTAGCAGATGAGGAACGACAGTCGCACTCCGCCGACGTCGATGGGGTCGGCCAGTGCGTCGCCGGCGTGGAAGAGGGAGCGGTCGAGCTCGGCGAAGAGGTGGGTCTTCCGATAGCGGGTGAGTTCGACGCCCGCCGAGTCGACCACGACGAGAGCGTTGTAGATGCCGCCGCTCTCTTTCGGCAAGGGAAGTCCGGCGACGATCGCGATTCCGACCGACCTCGCGATGCGTGCGACGCGCGCGGTCAGATCGAGGGCCGCGAGGTCGTCGAGGCTGCCGTCGATGTTGTACCCCGTCACGAACATCTCGGGCGTAACGAGCATGGCCGCGCCTCGCCTAGCAGCATCGCGAGCAGCGTGCTCGATGATGGCGAGGTTCGCTTCGACGTCTCCGGGCACACCGGCGTGCTGAAGACCTGCAATCGTCAGGGTCATGTCGTCCTTTCGGGTAGCGACTGCGCAAGTCAAACAGATCAGATTGATCTATTCGATTTCTGCCACGTTACGACCTCGTTACGACACACGAGCAGCACGTGCGCGGCTTATTCCGTGAGCGCAAGGGGATGCCGCGCTCGCATGACCCCGCCGTACGATGCGGACATGAGCTCACACGACAAAACCCAGGACGCCCCCATCATGGACGGCGCGAACGAAGCAAGCGACGAAGAGAAGCAGGCCGGGCGTCAAGACCAGATCCGGGCCGACGCGGCACGCGACGGAGGCCTCGACGACAATCTCCGCAGCATCCGGGTCGTCGACGAGGGCAAGAACCGGGCGCGCACCGAGGGTAACGGCAACGACGCCGTGTGAGATGTCACAGATGGCGACCTGACAGCACGTCTACGTCGCCATCGTCGACATCTCAGCGCCGCCGTTGAGCTCGGGGCGAGCTCGAGCGCTGTCTAGCGGCGCGCGATCGGCTGGATGCCGAATGCCTTGGCGAGACGGTCGATCTTCTCGGCACGGCCGAGCCTCGGCAGGTCGCTGCCATCGCGGATGACCCGGCCACGCGACTCGAAATCGTCGAGAAAGTCGCGCGCCCACGTCGCGTCCGACACCGTGGGGCTGATGGTCTCGTTGATCACCGAGAGCTGGTCGAGGTCGAGACACAGCTTTCCCGTGAGACCCATGGCCACGGCGTGCTCCGACTTCTGGCGCAGCACCGGGTGGTTGCTGCCGACCGTCGGGCCGTCGATGGGGCCGGGCAGGTTTCCGATGCGGCTGGCCACGACGAGGCGTGAACGCGGGTAGGCCATGGCGAGGTCGTCGGCGCTCGTGCCCGTGTCGCGACGATAGTCTCCCTGCCGAAGCCGAGGCGGAAGGCTCCGCGAGCGCGCGCGATCGACGGCGCCTCCTCGATTCCCAGCGCAGACTCGACGAGCGCGAGAACAGGCACCGTGCCGCCGAGGCGGTCGAACGTCTCGGACACATGCTCGGCCGACTCCGTCTTCGCAAGCATCACACCCGCGAGCCCCGGAACACCTTTGAGGCTGTCGACGTCGTCGCTCCAGAACTCGGTGCTGCGGTCGTTGATGCGCACCCAGCCGGCGCCGCCGGCCGTGAGCCAATCGATGACCGAGCCACGCGCATCCGCTTTGAGCTTGGGGTCGACGGCGTCTTCGATGTCGAGGATGATCTGATCGGCGCGAGAATCGCTGGCCCCGTCGAACTCTTCGGATCTAATGCCTGAAACGAGCAGCCAGGAGCGGGCGATTGCGGGATCGATGGTCGATGCGGTCATCTACGGTCTACTTCTCTGTCTTCGATTCGGGCACAGTCACCGACCGTGACGATCGGCTCTGCTCGTGCCTCAGCATCGTATCGAACGATCCTCTGCGGCAGACGCAGCCGCCTGCCCTCAATCCGTTCGGATGCCCGCCCTCAGCTCGCGCGCAGCGACACAGCGCACGCCGACAGCATTGCGCGCAGAGCGTCTTGTTCGCTCGGTGAGAGCTGCGACTTCATGCGATCTTCGACACCCTTCACCGCTGCACTCGCGGTGGCGAGCTGGGCACGACCGGCGGCGGTCAGCCGTGTGGGCAGCGCGCGACCCGAAGCGGGCTGCTGCGATCTCGTCACGAGCCCGTCACCCTCGAGCGCCTGCAGCAGCACGTTCATCGCCTGGCGGGTCACAAAGGTTCCGCGCGCGAGTTCAGAGTTCGACAGACCGGGCCGCTGGGCGAGCAGTTCGAGGCACGAGTAGTGGGTCACGCTCATACCGAGCGGACGGAGCACGGCCTCCATGGCGGTGCGCAGCGCACTCGAGACCTCTTTCAGCAGGTACCCCAACGATGTCTCCAGCTCGATTCCCGATGCACCTTGACTCATGTCAATATTCTGACATACTGAGTATGTCAACAAACTGACATCACCAAAGGAGAACATCATGACCGCATCCGGCCCCGGCTTCATCTCGCTGCAGGTCCGCGACATCGAGGCATCCGCCGCGTTCTACGAGAAGTACCTCGGTCTGAATCGTCAGCCCGGCCCGCCCCACGCCATCGTCTTCGGCGCGACGCCCGCAGCCTTCGCTGTACGCGACGCGATGCCCGGCGTCGACCTGAACTCGGGCGCCCAGCTCGGTCTGGGTATCGGCGTGTGGATGCATGCGCCCGACGCACAGCAGATCCACGACACGCTCGTCGCCGATGGATTCACCGTCACCTCCGCCCCTGTCGACGGACCGTTCGGACGCACCTTCACCTTCGCCGACCCCGACGGCTACGCCATCACACTGCACGACAAGGCCTGATCCATGAGCCGACTCAAGACGGCGCACGAGGTCGTCGGCCCCTGGTCACTCGCGACCAGCAAGCGCTTCTGGGAGGGCTTCACGCCCGGCGAGCTCGCGCACCAGACCAGCGCGGAGGGCATCCGCACGGTGTTTCTCTGCGACACCGACTGGCAGCGAGTGGATGCCGTTGTCACCCAAGAGGGCGGGTCGGCGCGCATCGTCGTCGACGGCCCGGGCGACCTGGATGCCGCGACCGAGCAGGTGCGCCGGCTTCTGTCGATAGACATCGACGGCCGCGGCTGGCCGGATGTGGCGGCACGCGACGAGGTCATTGCGGATGCGCAGGCTCGGCTCCCCGGGTTCCGGCCCTGCGGCTTCTTCTCACCCTATGAGGCCGCCGCGTGGTCGGTGCTCTCGCAGCGAGTGCAGATGAGGCAGGCCGCCGCGACAAAGACGCGGATCACGAAGCAGCTCGGCGACGACGGCGCCTTTCCCTCGCCCGAGGCGCTGCTCGGGGCGACACTCGAGCTGCCGGGGCGCAAGGCCGAGTACCTGCGCGCCGTGGCCGAGGCCGCTCTCGACGGGCGACTCTCCGGCTCTTACCTGCGCTCGCTCGACCCGACCGGCGCGCTCGCCCAGGTGCAGAGCATCCTGGGGCTCGGGCCGTTCGCGGCCGAGCTCGCGGTGATCCGCGGCGCCAACTTTGCCGATGTGCTGCCGCGCAACGAGGGCCGACTGAACGACGAGATCGTGAAGCGCTACGGCACAGACCGCTCGGTCGAAGAGATCACCGAGACCTGGAAGCCGTTCCGCTCGTGGGCGTCGGTGCACCTGCGCGCACTGCGGGGGATGGCTACACCGGCGGGAAGCTGACGCGCACGAGCGGGCTGCCGTCCATCCATTCCTCGACCGACTGAACAGGCTGCGAGATGTAGGCGCGGTGTCGCGGCTGGTCGAGGTCGGCGACAATCGCCTCGAAGACACGACGCCGCGCATCTCGGTCGAGCACGGGTTCTGCCGTCGCAGGCAAATCGGCGCGAACTGAGTTCTTGAGGTGGAAGGTGAACTGCGGATTCTTCAGCAGGTTCGCGTACCAGCTCCGGCTCGCCGGCTGCGTCGTGAGATAGATCTCGTCGTCGACTCGGTAGAACCAGATTTCGATGCGGCGTTCGCGGCCGGTTTTCGCGCCGATGGTCGTGATGTCCACCGTGCGTGCGGAGGCCGACGACGACGGAGTGATGGCGAGGGCGCGCCGCACGCGGTCATCCATCCGATATCCGGTCACAGCAGCACACCTCCCGATACCTCGATGCGCTCGCCCGTTGCCCAGCGCAATACATGGGACACCAGAGCGCAGATCGCGTTGGCGATCTCCTCGGGGTCGCCGACTCTGATCTTCTTCCGAGCAAGGGCGAGCGCGGTAGCCCGCCCCAGCCCGCGATTGGCTCCAGTCACAAGCGCGATGCGGGTCATGTCATCTCCAATAAGTTCTGATAAGTAAATGAATACTTACTTGTAAACTAACGACTGAACGCAGGCTCGTCAATTCACGCCGAGGGGATACGCATGGCACGTGATGCTGAAGCCACACGAGAACGAATACTCACAGCAGCCACCGTCGAGTTCGCCGCCCACGGGTTCGCGGGCGGGCGCGTGGATCGGATCGCGTCTGAGGCACAGAGCAACGTTCGGATGATCTACGCCTACTACGGCGGCAAGAGCGGGCTATTCGATGCGACTCTCGCCGAGGCGCTGCGCCGCATGGCCGAGAACGTCCCTCCGCGCCCTGACAACCTCGCAGGCTGGGCCGGCGACGTCTTCGATCATCATCAGCGCTTTCCCGAAGTGCTCCGCTTGAGCATGTGGGCTCAGCTCGAACGACCCACCGCGACCGCAGAGCCGCACGACATCTACCGAAGCAAAACGCTTGCCGTCGCCACTGCTGCCGCACAACCGCTATCGGCGGTCGACGTTCTGGTCTTCATCTACGCCATTGCGCAGGCCTGGCAGCTCTCACCAGAGGGGCTTACGGGCCTCGAACAGAATCCGGTCCGAGCCGAGGAGGTCGCCGCTCGCCGACACTCGGTCGTCACCGCCGTCGAGCGGATGCTGCACGCCCGAACCTGACCTCAGGCGGCGGCCTGCTCCACGACATCGCGGATCTCGGCGGCGCTGAGGTTCGCACCGAAAAGGGCCCGTCCCGGCTGCAGCACCGCGCCCTCGGCGAGCGGGCCCAGGTCGACGGGGTCGAAGCCGAGCAAGTCGATGAGATCGGCGACCACATCATTGGCCTCGACGTCGTCGCCCGAGAGCGCGATCGCCTTGCGATCCGGGTCGCCCGCGGGCCGCGGGCCCTCGTCGAGGTCGTGGTAGCCCATGTGGTTGAACGCCTTCACCACGCGAGAGTCGGGCAGCAGGGCGGCCACGATCTCGCTGGTCGTGACATCGTCACCGGTCAGATCCGGGCGAACGCCGTCGACCTCCCACCAGTAGTTCATGGCGTCGATCACGATCTTTCCGCGCAGCTCGTCGACCGGCAGCGCGTCGCGCCCATCCAGCAGCACGGCCTTGCCCAGCGGAAGAGCCAGGATGACGATGTCGGCCCTACCCGCGGCATCCGAAGCTGTCGTCGCCTCGGCACCGTGCGCCAGCACGTCGATCGTGAGCTCGATCGCGGCGGGCGGCCGCGAGCTCGCGATCAGAACGGGATAGCCCGCGGCGACCGCGAGACGGGCGAGCACGGTGCCCACCTTTCCGGCACCGAGGATGCCGATGGTCGGGTTCGCAACGTCAGAAGTCATCGGGCCCAGCGTAGCGACCGCCCCCGACCGTTCGACAGGACGAATCGACGACACCCCGAGTTTCGACCGACGACACGCCGACCGGCTGACGAAACGTCCTGTAGTACGGAGGACAGACCTCAGTCGCGCACTCCGAACAGCCCGTATCCGTGCTTCACCAGCACGTCGTATGCGTCGGCGTAGTTGTCGGGCAGCGGGGCATCCGGCTCATATTTGGCCAGCAGGATGCCGATGAGACCGAGCGCGGGAGGGGTCAGCGGGCGCCTGCGGTCCTTCTCCTTGTCGGCGCGCGGATTCGCCTCGGGATTCGGCGGAACGTACGCGGGCGTGACCGTGGGCCAGAGCGCAGGCTGGCGCGGCTTCGTCAAATTCACCGCGTTGAAGATCGGAGTGGCGGTTGCATCGCGCTCGGTCAGCGGCTCGAGTCCGTGCAGCTCGGCGAGAGTCTTGGCGAGCGACCCATGATGCATCTCGTCGTTGATGACCGTTCCGGGCTTCGTGTAGGCCGAGACAACGATGGTGGGAACCCGCAGACCGAGGCGATCGAAGGCGAACCCCATCTCACCCGGAGCCTCGTTCTTCACGGGAGGAACAGCCGCCGGCGGCGCAACGTGGTCGTACAGACCGCCGTGCTCGTCGAAGGTCACGAGCAGCACGGTATTCATCGCGTTCGAGCCGGTGGCCGAGGCGCCGTCTTTGATCGACGTGTAGACCTCGCCGAGAAGCTGCTCACCCGCACGCATGTCCGAGAAGGCGGATTCCATCTCCGGAGTCTCCGGTTCGGCCTTGCCTGCCCTCGGCCGCACGACCGGCGGGTGCAGGTCGTTGTGATCGAACACCATGCGCGGCTCGATGAAGGCGTAGTCGGGCAGGTTTCCCTTCGCCGTGTCCTCGTGAAACTGCTCCATGCTGCGAAAGTTGCTCTTCCAGTACTTCTGCAGCGACGGCGCACTCAGCAGTCCGGTGAGCGAGACGACCTGCTGGGCGTCGTAGTACACGCGCCACGACTTGCCCGCCTCGTGAAGCCTGCTGAACACGGTCGGAACAGCCGGCGCATCCAACCATTTGTCTATGCCGCCGCCCTCGACGTTCGTGACGAAACCGTGCGATGTGCTCGCGTGAAAAAACGAGCGATTGCAGAACGTCTGCGATGGAACGGCCGCGTGCCAGTGGTCGTAGACCCCGAAGTTCTTCGCCAGGGTCGAGATCACAGGAAGCATCGAGGGTGAGAACCCGCCCATCACCACTGCGTACTCTTCGGGTGTCGGCGCTCGCCCGCGAGACAGTGTGGAGTTCACGACGTAGTCCTTCACGAACCCGTTGTTCGTCGGCTTCGACGCATCCTTCGGCAGGTTCCACGGCTCCTGCAAGGGGTTCTTCAGGTCGGAGTTGCTCTCGGGGTCGATCGTGCCGAACAACTGCGTGTTCACGTGGGGATAGAACTCGCCCGGGTCGGGATCGGGCTGGGCCATGATGCGGTCGGTCGCGCCACTGTAGACGTGGGCGGGCACGGTGCCACCCGACGGGCCAGGGTTGCTGTACTCCCCCTGATGCAGGCCGTCGAACGTTTGCCCCGCGGGCTCCTGCCCCGACTCGTAGAGCCAGCCCAGCATGTGGTCGAACGAGCGGTTCTCGAACATGATCACGACCACGTGGTCGAAGCCCGGCTCATGGCGAACCGGCAGCGGCGAGAATCCGAGTTCGTCGTCATCCGTGTCAGACGATCGGATGCCGGCGGTCACGCCGCCGACGGCGGCTCCACCCACCGCAAGCCCCGCGACCCCGATGCCGGCCGTGCGCAGAAAGTTGCGTCGCGATGCACCGCGTTGCGCCTTCTCGGCGTCGCTTTCGTTCTTTCTGGCAGCCATCGCGGTCCCCTCTCGATCCCGCCACACTACCTCTGCGTGAGCCGGAAGGGACCGCCGCAGTCGCTAGAAGGGAGCGACCCCGTGGCGGTTGATGAAGGTGCCGGTCGGCCCCGTTCCCCTGCGGGTGGCGAGCTCGACGATCGCATCCGTTCCCTCGGTAACGGTCTGCGGGCCCCTGTTGTTATTGAACTCGGTGGCCGTGTAGCCAGGGTCGGCCGCGTTGATGCGGATCTCGGGGAAGGCCTTCGCGTACTGCACGGTGAGCATGGTCACCGCGGACTTCGACGCTTGGTACAGAGGCGCGATGATCTGCGACTCGATGTGCTCCGGGTCGAGGACGAACGAGAACGACCCCATTCCGCTCGTCACGTTCACGATCGTCGCCTCGCTCGAGCGCAGCAGCATGGGCCGGAACGCCCGCGTCATGCGCACGATCCCGAGCACGTTGGTGCCGAACACGAAGGCGGCGTCGTCGGCGGTGAGATCCTCAGCGGCGGCGAACGGGCCGCTGACGCCCGCGTTGTTGATGAGCACGTCGAGGCCCCCGGCAGCCTCGATGGTCGCCACAGCGGCGGCGACGGAGTCGTCGCTCGTCACGTCGAGTTGCACGAACCGCCCGCCCAACGCGCCGGCGGCGGCGCGGCCCCGAGTCTCGTCTCGTGCGCCCATCCACACGGTGTACCCGGCCTCGATGAGGCGGCGGGCCGTTTCGTATCCGAGGCCTTTGTTGGCCCCGGTGATCAGTGTTGTTGTCATGGTCAGAAGTCTGCGACGATCGCAGCGCGCTGTCGTGGCCCGCCTCAACGTATGGACGCGCGATACCACCCATGACGTGGCGACCGCTGGCACACTGAATGAATGCAGGATGCGCACGGCGATCTCGGAACGGTTCTTCGGGCGTGGCGCGACCGCTTGTCGCCGCTCGACGTCGGCTTCCCCGCCGACGACTCACGCCGGGCCGCAGGGCTTCGGCGCGAAGAACTGGCCGCTCTTGCCGGACTCAGCGTCGACTACATCGTTCGCCTCGAGCAGGGCCGCGCACGGCGCCCCTCGGAGCAGGTCGCCTCGGCCCTCGCCCGAGCGCTGCAGCTGACCGACGCCGAGCGAGACCACCTCTTCACGCTCGCCGGGCTGCTCCCGCCGTCGCCGCACGAGGTTCCCGCACACATTCCTCCCGGGGTGCAGAGGCTGGTCGCTCGGCTCGGCGAGATTCCCGTTGCCGTCTTCACCGCATCGTGGGATCTGCTGAGCTGGAGCCCCCTGTGGGTGGCGCTTCTCGGCGAGCCCGTGCGGCCCGCCTCGGGCAGGCCCAATCTGCTGCGTGCCCATTTCGGCAACCTGTCGCTCGGGGCCGGCGGGGGCCGTATTATCCGCCGATCCGGCAGCGTGGATGCGTTCGGTGCGTCTCTCGTCGCCGACCTGCGTCGCGTGGCGGGCCGGTATCCCGACGACCGCCGGGTGCGCGCCCTCGTTCAGGAGTTGCTCTCGACGAGCGAGGAGTTTCGGGCCCTGTGGGAGAGCGGGATCGTGGGCGAGCACCAATCCGAGAGCAAGGTTGTCAGCAACGAGCTGGTCGGCGATATCGAACTCGACTGCGACGTATTCAGTGTCGCCGGCACCGATCTGCGCATCGTGGCCTACACCGCTGCAGCAGCGTCGGAGGCCGCCGCGAAGATCGAGTTCCTCCGTGTGGCAGCTCCGGCTGCCGTGGTGCGCTAGCGCGCACCGCGCCGCATCCGCGCCCGCTGGGGCTATCCGCGCCCGGCCGTCCGGCAGCAGATGCGCCGGGCGGGCGCGGTTACGCCGGCCGCACCATGAGGTCGGCGAAACCCTGCAGGTCGAGCCAGGGGGCGGCATCCAGGATCTGCGCCAGCAGCACCTCGCGCGCCCGAGCGGTCGACCGCGCTCCACCGACAGCGGGGTCGGATCCGGCCGCGAGGCGTATCGTCGAAGCAGACCATTCGATTCTCACGAGGAGCCGCCATGACGAAACAGCTCGACAAACCAGCCTCGAAGCGCCGCACGGCAGCCCGCATCGCTCTCGGCGCCATCCTCGTTTTCGCTGGCACCAGCCACCTCACCTTCGCCCGCGACGACTTTCGCGCGCAGGTGCCCGAGTTCGTTCCACTCAAAGAAGACACAACCGTCCTCTTGAGCGGCGTCGCCGAGATCACGCTCGGTGCTGCCCTGCTCTTCGCTCCTCGCTCGCAGCGGGCCCGCGTCGGAGGCCTGGCCGCCGCCTTCTTCACCGCGATCTTCCCGGGCAACATCGCGCAGGCCATTCACCACAGGGATGCGTTCGGTCTCGACTCCGACGCCAAGCGCGTCGGCCGCCTGTTCGGCCAGCCCCTCCTGGTGGCGTGGGCTCTGTGGTCGACGCGCACCGCGGCGAAGTGAACCGAGGCCGCATACTCCTCGCGGTAGGCGGCGTCGTTCTCGTCGCGGCCTATGCGGCCCTGATGGCCGTCGAATCTCTCGTGCTGGATCCGCTCGCGGCCGTTCCCGGCTCGACTCTCGGTGAGATCCACGCACGCCTCACGGCTGCCGGCCAGGATGTCGGAGGCGACATCGGATGGGTGATCGGCACGGCGGCCGTGGGAGTCGTGCTTGCCGTTACCGCCGCGATCATCGGGCTCTGGAGACGATTCTCGCTCTCGACGATGGCGATGATCTTCCTCGCCATCGTCGCGGCGGGCGCCGTGCCCGCGTTTCTCGACGGCTTCCGTCTGGGCATGGACGTCGCCGACACCCACGGGGTCGGCGGCGGGGCGCACACGATCTGGGCGGGAGTGCTCTATCTCACGAGCCTGGCGTCCGCCGTCGCAATCGTCGGCGTCGGCGTATTCAGCCGTCGGCGGTCGAGCCCTCGGACGCATTCTCCGCGGTGAGCGCAGCGCGGTCCTGTATCAACCACATCCGGCCCACCGTGAGCCTGTACACGAACGTGACTGCCACGACGACACCGAGAAGCCACAGGCCCGCGTTACCAAACACCACAAACGCCGCGCCGATGAAGGCCGCGAGCATAAGAACAGCCGAAAGAGCAACGCGAAGCGGTTTTTCCCACAGAACACTCGAGGGAACCCACCAGATCTGGTCGACGTCTGCCTCGCGTTCATTGTGTCGCTCGACGACCCACTGAATGATGCAAAACCCCAAGACAAAGAAGATCGTCACGAGCCCCGGCCACTTTTGGTACGCGCCCATGGTGAACAGCACAACGAACGCCGAGGCCAGGCCGGTCGTAAGCCACCAACGGAGCGGAAATCTCTTTGCAGCCATGCTCAGCACGGTAACAAAGTCACGCCCGTCACCAACAGGCGATTCAGCCACTGGTGAGGAAACATTCGAACACCTGTACGATAAACACCGTGGCCACGACGCTCCTCCTGCACGTCGACGCCGACTCGTTCTTCGCCTCGGTGATCCTTCGTCGCCGCCCCGACCTCGTCGACAGGCCCATGGCCGCGATCGCCCATGTCTTCATCGCCAGCGCCAACTACCCGGCTCGGCTCCGCGGCGTTCGCGGCGGCATGCAGGTGCACGAGGCTCAGCGCCTCTGCCCTGAACTCGTCATGGTCGATACGCCCCGTGCCGAAGTCGAGGAGGTCAGCGACGCTCTCTTCGACATCTTTCGCGACAGCGCTCGGTCGGTCGAGCCGGGATCGATGGAGGAGGCCTTCCTTGACATCGGAGCCACAGACATCCGGGCCGCCGTCGACGCCGGGCAGAGCCTGCGCCGCCGGGTGGCGCACGAACTCGGCATTCCGATCAGCGTTGGAATCGGGCGCACAAAACTCATGGCAAAGCTCGCCTCTCGCGCCGCGAAGCCCGACGGCCTGCACGTCGTCGACGCTGACGAAGAGGCAGAATTGCGCACGGCTCTGCCCATCGCCGACGTCTGGGGAATCGGCGCGCAGACCGTCGAACGGCTGCGCCTCATCGAGGTAGCGCACCTCGGTGATCTCGACCGCATCTCGTCCGACGAACTCCGCCACGTCTGCGGAGCAACGATGGCGCACCGCCTGAGCCGCATCCGCGCCGGCACCGACGACGCGACGCTGAACCCGGTCGAAACACGATCGAGCCTCTCCTCCGAGGGAACCATCTCAGGCTACAACCGCCCCGACTTCGCTCCCGCCCAGCTCATGGAAGCCTGCATCACGCGCGTCTGCGGGAGAGCATCGAAGGCCGATCTCGCGGCCGGCGGGCTCACGATCGCGCTGCGCTTCGACGGCGGCGCTGCGCCCGTCATTCTCAAACACCGGATGCCGTCAGCGACGTCAGACGCGCAGGCCTGGATCCCCGAGATGCTCCGGCTCCTGGCCGGTGCCCAGAAGCCCGGACTCGTCGCGGTGAAAGCCACCCTCACCGCGCTCGTTCCCTCGGAGCGAGTGCAGCAGCCCCTCTTCTGACGAACCAACTGTTCCCGGCACAGACAAGAGTTACCGACACACCGGTGCGTACTGTCCGCGCCGGGCACAGTTGGCGTGCTCAGTCCATTCCGTCGAGGCGCTCGCGCAGCCCGGTCACGATCGACGCCTCGCTGTCGTAGTAGGCGAGACCCCAGTCTGCGACCATCGCCGCGTAGCGCACTTGATGCTCGTCGCCGAGCATGTCTCGCACACCCTGCAGATCGGCACGGCGCGCCGCCAGGTCATCCAGATGCGCTTCGAGCATCGTGCCCAGCCGCTCGGGCGTCGAGAGGCGGCCCATCAGCAGCCGCAGCGCCACGGGGTGCTTGAGGATGGGGAAGCCGACCTCGCCATGGAAGAGCCATATCTGCAGCTGCTCTTCGCCGAGTCCAGTCACGCGGTAACGGGCAGGGCCGTCGGAAGGTGCCGTCTCAGCGAGCCCCGCGTCGGCGAGTTTGCGCAGTTCCGTGTAGATCTGGCTCATCGCCGGGCTCACCCAGTAGTAACGCAGCGTGAAGTCGGCCCGCTGCTTGAGTTCGTATCCCGTCATGCCCTCGGGATTCTCGCGGTCGAAGACAAGGAGACCCAGCAGCGCGTATGCCGTGGTCGACAATTCAGGTTTCGCCATGGACACAACCTTAGGTTCCTGATAGTCATGTTCCTACTAGGAATGTTTTTCGGAGCACGGAAGAAGGACAGGAACATGCCCCTCGAATCCACACCAGTGACCACTCTCTTCGAGAACTACACGTCGGCCGTACTGGCCAAAGACGTGGAACGGTTCCTCGACCTGTATGCCCACGACACCCTCGTCTTCGATGCGTGGGGGATGTGGGAGTTCGCCGGTGTCGACGGCTGGCGCCCGATGGTGACCGCGTGGTTCGAGAGCCTGGGCGACAAGCTGTGCGAGGCGCGGTTCACCGAGGTCGTGACCTCGGTGCGTGACGACCTCGCCACCGCCCACGCAGCCGTGCGCTATGCCGAGGTCACCGCCGACGGAGAGCTGGTCGACTCGATGATGAACCGCATGACCGTGGTGCTCGAGAAGCGCGACGGCGAATGGAAGATCACTCACGAGCACACCTCGATGCCTCTCGATATGCAGACGATGAAAGGACTCTCCGACGCCTACGAGAAGCGCGACGCGGGCTGAGCACGAGCCGTCAAGTCCTGTCGACACGTCGCGGTGCGCCGCTAGCCTGGGGCCTCGCTCACGACTAGGAGAACCATGAACACGTCGTCACTCATCAACCAGGTCAACGAATCGCTCGCCACGCTGGGAGCAGGCCCCTTTATGACCGACACCTCGAACAAAACCGAGACAGGAGCGGTGGTCACGGGCCGACTCGACGGACGCGTTCTGCGCATCGAGTTCGTCGAGGACGGCAGCGGCGACAGCCCAGAAAAGGGCCACCGAGTCGATATCGTCGACGATGCATCCGGCGAGAAGTTGGGCACCGGGCGCGGCGATTCCACCTTCGCCGACGCGATCTCCTCACACAACTGGGGCGGAACAGTGGAGGCACTGAAGCAGCTCGGCTAGCGTTCAAGCGTCGTTGAACAGGATGGATTGCTCGGCCACCGGCGTGGCACATTTGCGCGCGCGGCGTGCCGCCAATCCGTCCTGTTGAACGAGTCTCATCGGCACTCCCGATGGTCGGCATCCCGTTTAGGGGACTGTATGCAAACGCGATTCCGAACTATCCTCACCAGGTGAGCACTCCTGCAGGCTGGTACGACGACACGAATCCGAACTACATCCGTTGGTGGGACGGGGAGCAATGGACAGAACATGTCCAACAAAAGACGCCGCTAGTCACACCGGCCCAGCCCGAGAGCCGTCGACAAGCTCGGCAAGCCGCGGGGACCATTGAGCCCGCTCCACTACAGATCGACAAACTCAGCAAGAACGACGCCAGAGCACTTGCCTCGGAGTTGATGCAGAGAAACCTTCAACTGGAAGAGTTGGTCGAAAAGCACGGTCTACGACCTTTTGGAGAGATCGACGCGTATCGCGCCGAGGTCATGTCCGATATGGAGAGAGCGCGCCGACAGCACGAATCTGACGCGCAGGCTCGGGCCGAAGAGCATGAGCGCGCCTGGGCGGCGACCTCAGCAGAGATGGATGTTCAGCGTGCCAAGGCGACGCGGGAGCTTCAAGAAATCAACAACCAATTGCTCGCGGCTCAAAACCAGCTAAAGCAAGTGCGGCAAGACTACATCGATACCGATGCAGCGGTTGAACTTCAGAATGTCGGTTTCTTCGAGTTCGAACATCCCGCTCAATCGTCCGCCGATCTGGCGACGGAACTCGAGACAGTTCGATATGCGATCAAGCAGTCGATCCAGAACAAACGCGCCGTGAGCACAGCCTCAGGCTTCACCTTCAACAACTCTGCAGCTCAAGGCAAGAAGTTCATGAGCGATATGGCTAAAGTCTTGCTCCGTGCTTATAACGCCGAGGCCGAGAACGCGATCAAGGCGACGCGGGCCGGCAATCTCGCAGGCGCGCAAACTCGATTGACCAAGGCCGCCGAGCAGATCGCGAAAAGCGGCACAATGATTTCCCTCCACATTGAGCCGCACTTTCATCAGCTTCGATTGAAAGAGATCGCCCTGGCGAATCAGCACCTTCAAGTCCTCGCGCGAGAAAAGGAAATGGAGCGAGACCGTCGCGCCGAGCTTCGCGAGCAGGCCAAGGCAGCGGCCGAGCTCGAAAGAGAAAAAGAACGCCTGAACAAAGAACAAGCGCACTATGTCGCCACCCTGGCGGCCCTCCAGGCAAATGGGGATCTCGAGGGCGCTGCCCGCATGCAGGCCAAGATCGAAGACGTCGAACGTGCAATCGCAGATGTGGACTACCGAGCAGCCAACGCCCGTGCCGGTTACGTCTACGTGATCTCGAATGTCGGGGCGTTCGGGGAACGAATGGTGAAGATCGGTATGACGCGCAGACTCGAGCCAATGGACAGAGTCAATGAACTGGGCGACGCTTCTGTTCCGTTCCGTTTCGACGTACATGCACTTTTCTTTGCCGATGATGCGGTCGCTATCGAAGCAATGCTGCACCGAACTTTCGCCCCTCAAAGAGTCAACAAGGTCAACCTCCGTCGAGAGTTTTTCTACACGACACCCGACGAGGTACTGCAGGTTCTTAAATCGCACGCTGTCGAGATCGTGGAGTACACCGTCTCGCCGGCAGCCGCCGAGTTCCGGGCGAGCTCTCCGGAAATGGCAACTGCATAATCGGCCCGAAGCTCAGCCTTTCGGACCGCCGCGCAGCTCGAGAGCAATCTGCGATGCATCGAGGATCTGCAGTGCATAGGCCAGCACGTCGGCGTCAAAGGTGCCGTGGTCGCGGGCCTCGAGTAGCGCGGCTCTCTGGGCACCGATCACCGCCAGCTCGTGCTCCTTCGCCGAGAGAAATCCCGCCGTCGTCTGCTCGGCCGGGGGCCCCGGAGGAACGGCCTCAGCACTCTTTCTCAGGAGCTGCATCAGGCGAGTCCGCTCGGCGTTCGTCTGCTCGTCGACGGCCGCCTGGTCGACCTTCGGCGCAATGGCACGGAGAAGCGGACCGATCGTTCCGCCCTGCACAGCGAGCGACATGACGGCCACAGTGAACGCGATCAGCACGAGCACAGACCTCTGGGGCGTGCCATCGGGAAGCGTCTGCGCCGCGGCCACCGTGACGGCCCCGCGCATGCCCGCCCACACCACGGCCGTGCCATCCCGCCAGCCAAGGGGAGCGTTTCGGAAGTAGGTGATGTCGGCCAGAGTCTGCACGATGCGCCGACCGAAGCGCTCGATCTGATTGTCAGACGCTCGGCGCCGTCGCCCATTCGAGCCACCGAACATCTCCTCGGCACCCTCGGGAGTGCTCATCTTTTCGCGCACCTCGAGAAGCCTGCCTTGCATTCTCTCGTTGCGGGTGCGCAGAGCAGACAGCACCCACAGCAACGGCGCCACATAAGCAGCGCGCACGACGACGATGAGCACAAGAGCACCCGCAGCGATCAGCACCGCGGTCGAGACTCCGGCGTGATCGTGCTCGACGTTCGCGACGATTGACGAAATCTGCACTCCCATCGTCAGAAAAACGGCGCCCTCGAGAACCATCTCTACTGTGTGCCAGTTCTGCGAGTCAGACAGCCTGTTCTGCGCCGAGAGATATCGCGGAGCACGGACGCCCGTGACGAGTCCGGCGACAACGGCCGCCACAAGACCGGATGCGCCGAGCAGCTCGGCGGGAACGGCCGCGACGAAGGGAACCACGAACGAGATGACGGTATTCACGGTCGGATCGGTGACACGCTTGCGCACGACCAGGTTGCCCCATCCGACCAGGATCCCGATGATGGCGGCGATCACGACGGAGTAGACGAAGGTTCCGACCGCTCCCCAGAACGAGAATGACGCCGCAGTGGCGACGATCGCCGTGCGCAGCAGCACCAATGCGGTGGCGTCGTTCAACAGGCTCTCGCCCTCGAGCATCGCGACGACCCTCTTCGACACCGACGTCTGCTTGATGATCGACGTCGCCACCGCATCGGTCGGGCTGATGATCGCGCCGAGAGCGACGCCCCACGCGAAGCCGAGATCGGGGATGACGAGCATAAAGAACACGCCCAGAACAAGCGAACTTGCCACGACCAGCACCACGGACAGGCTGCTGATCGCGCCGAACTCGCGGCGGAAGTTCATGGCCGGCATCGACACGGCCGACGAGTACAGCAGTGGCGGCAGCACGCCGGCGAGAATCCACTCCGGTTCGATCTCGACGTCGGCGAAGAGGGGCAAAAAGCTCGCTCCGACGCCGATCGCGACGAGCAGCAGTGGAGCAGCGACGCCCAGCCGCGGACCGAGCACAGTAGAAGCTGCGATCGCGACGAAGGCGAGCACCAAAACAACGAGAAGTTCGGTCACGACTCCAGATTGGCACGACGGCCGCGCTGTAATTCAGGTCAAACGACCGAATCCGGTGATTTTCGCGCGCCGCACCACCGTTCTTCCTGAATTGCAGCGAGCCACCCGGGGCTAGTCGCGCCCGAAGAGGCTTCCGAGGTCGCCGAGGCCCGGGATCTCGAAGCTGGAGCCGATTTCGGAGAGGTGCTCACCGATGCCACTCGTGTACTCACCCGCGCCAGCAGCAATGTCGCCAAGACCGCCCTCAAGTCCTTCGAGGCCGCCCAGCGCATCAAAGTCGATGCCCATTCCGGAGGCTTGCTCGAGCAAGGGACCGGCCACGCTCGAAAGCACCGCTCCCCCTGCCACGGCGGCGAGGAGCCCGCCAGCCACGCCGATGCCGGCGCCGGCCACGGCGCCCACCCCGACTCCCGCAGCACCCGCCGCTGCGGGCTTCGAGAAAAGTCCGCGCAGGAATCCCGGCTTGTGCGCCTCGCCACGAACAGCGGCACGTGCCAGATCGTTCGGGGAAGACGAGACAGGCTGTTCAGATGCGGGCAGTTCGTCGCGCAGACGCGACTCGACCTGCTCGCGTTGCGCCGGAGTGAGTCTCGCGAATGCGTCGCGATGCACCTGCTCGAGCTGCTCCGGCATCGCGGTCTTCAGCAGGTAGTCGTAGCGCGCGATCGCGGCCCGGTCTTCGGCAGTCGACGCAGCCGGACTCGCCGTATCCTGAGCCGGAGCGCCCGACGGCGTGCCATAGACGGGAACGTCGTGGGAGTGCGGCACGGGCGCGTCGCGCACCGGCGCATCCTGAACCCGCGACGGCGCCGGATGCGTGTTGCCGCGATCCGCGCTCGGGGTGCGCCCGTCGCCCGTCACCTTGTCGGCAGCGGTGCGCACGAGGTCGCGCCAGTCTGTTGCACCGGACCCCGAAGCTTTGCTCTGCCCCGATCCATCGAGCGCCTTCGACGCCATTTTCATCAGTCGCTGGAGGGTGCTCATCTCGGGCCTTTCAATAGAACGGTCTGGCCTTTCAGCATGCACGACCGCTCTGGACAGGCACCCTGAGGAGCCTGATGAACTACCGACCGACGTATACCCACCTGCCGCGAAACCGAGCAAGCACGAAAAATATAAGATTTTTGCTTATTTATTAGTCCAAATAAGCCAGAAGCTAATCAGTGCATGTTCTTTAGCGGCCCAACCAGATAAGGAGCGACAGAGTGCCGACCAAAGCCCAACTGGTGAAGCTGCCTACAAGAAAGTACTCCGCCTTTGAACCCTCGGCATCTTTCGAGATCTCGGGAAATCGGATGATGCCTTTCGCTGCGACGACGGCTGCCATAACACCGAACTGACCAGCCAAAATCAGAGCAAGGAGAAAGAGCCGTTCGATCGGGCCGATGTAGCGACCCCCTTTGAGCTTGACGATGTCGTCATCAGGAGGCGGAACCACGACCATCTTTTTCTTGCCGATAGAGAATATTGAGCGTTGCGCTGCTTCGGTCAATGACTCGGAATCTGCGATCGACTTGTCTGCCGCGGCGACCGGCACCTCGCTCTCTGCGCGGAGAGCGAGCCGAACGATGACATTCGACGTCTCGATGAGAAAAAGAACGGCACCGACCACGAGCGCAAACGTCGTGAATGAAACACCGGCGAGTGCCTGGTACGGAAGCGAGCCGTACCAGTCGACGACAACACCATGCGGCAGAGGAAGACTCGGGCCAGCTGCGACGATGATCACCACCGCACCACCGAGGGCCAATACAACCACGAGGCCCGCGAGCTGCGACCGCGTGGCACGCGCCGTGCCATAACGCCAGAGGACGATGGCCAACGCCACCGTAGACGCCCACCACCATTCCACCCCGCAGGCGACAACCATCAGAATGCCGACCCCTAGGCCGACGGCCGACGAGAGAGCCATCGACCCTCGGCCGATTCGAACACCGATAGCGTCTGCGACCCCTATCCCGAATAGGAGAAATGCGAGGAGTATCACTGCGCGCTGCCTAGGAGCAGCAACTCACTCGCAAAGAGCGCATTCGCGCCGCTCTTCGCCAGATTCTGCGAGACCGCCGATTGGGTAATACCCTCTTCTCGCGCCAGGCTCTGCTGCGTCTCGCCTAGAAGCTGGCCGCGAAACAATCGGCGAGTTCGAGTGCTCATGGTATTGATGATGTGATCTCTCGTCAGGAGGTACGCGTTGACCGCGGCCTCTCCGATGGCGCGGTCCGAACTCTCCAATGCCGCACCCCCGAGACCCTCGGCCACTCGGAACCATGTCCGAACAAAGCCGAGCTTGGAATACTCGCGTTTTCTTGCTTCATTTATCGCCTCCCGAGCCGACCACCACGCGGAGCCATCCTGCACCGCACCGACGACACTGTGACCGACGATCTTGATTTCGCCAGAGCCAAGCCCGAATCGGCAGTCGATTTGCTCAGGCAGGAAGAGTCGGGCCAACAGCGTTGCCCGAAACGCGTGACCAAGATGGCCGTATACGGCCTGAAACTCGTCGCCTACGGTCGGTTCTATCCTCTGCACTCCAGGCTGCAATTCATTGACCTTCGCGAAGACACCGTTCAGTTCACGTTGCAGAAGTTCGCGATCGGGGTGCGTGCGAGACCTCGAAATATCGATGATCACGGCTACAGGCGAAAACAGATCCGACATGTAATCAGCTTATCGCTGATATCGGACTATATATAAGTTTCCTGCTTATTCACGATGGGCCTCGCGACATAGTTCCAGAGAAGCGAGCCGATGATCGCGTGGGCGACGGCCAGCCGCAAGGCGAACAGACCCCGCACGATCCGCTCGGCGGGCAATCGACCGAAAAGAAGAAGAAGAAGAAGCGCTGCGACGGCTGATGCGATCACGAAGAGCGGGATGTCGAACGCGGCAACCACGATCGGGGCGAGACTCCTCAGGGCCACCTCATGAACAAAACGGCACGGTGAACACAGCGACCCACCACGATGCTCCCGCAACCGCAGGGCGCAAAAAATGGGGCGAGCCAGAGGCCCGCCCCACGTTCTTTTCAGTTCTCGTCAGACGGTCAACGTCTTCTGCTCGTCGGCAGTCCGTGCCGCCTTGACCTCGATCTTGCGCGGCTTGGCACGCTCGCTCACCGGAATGATCACGGAGAGAACGCCGTTGTCGTAGCTCGCCGAGATCTTCTCGGAGTCGACGCCGTCACCCAAACTGAACTGGCGGAGATAGTCGCCACTCGGGCGCTCCTGGGCGAGCCACTTGACGCCCTCGTGGGCGGCACCGGTTCGCTTGGCCCTGATGGTGAGCAGCTGGCCGTCGACATCGACATCGACCGAGCCAGGGTCGATGCCCGGCAGATCTGCGCTCAGCACGTACTGATCGCCGTCGCGATACAGGTCGACGGGCATGAACTTAGGACCAGGACGGAACGTGAGCAGGTCGCCGGCGATGCGGTCGAGCTCGCTGAAAGGATCAAAAGACATTGCCATGAGGATTCCCCTTTCTGTGAACTTGAGTCGGTCTGACTCAACTTGTGAGAACTAAATTAGCACTCGACGGCCGAGAGTGCCAAGACTATTTGATGGGAATTTTCGGTCTCAGACCGACGCGAGCACCGAGCCGAGCGCCGCCGCCAGGTAGGGCGCGGTGCGGCTGTCGCCGCTCCCGGCCACCGACTCCGGAGTACCCGCCGCCACGACCCGCCCGCCCTTGTCGCCTCCGGCCGGGCCCATGTCGATGACCCAGTCGGCGTCGGCGACCACACTCATGTCGTGCTCCACGAGCACGACCGTGTTGTCGGCATCCACCAGGCCGTTCAGCTGCGTGACAAGCAGGCGCACATCGGCCGGATGCAGCCCCGTCGTCGGCTCGTCGAGAACGTAGAGCGTGTGGCCACGGCGGGCGCGCTGCAGTTCCGTGGCGAGTTTGATGCGCTGGGCCTCGCCGCCCGAGAGCTCGGTGGCGGGCTGGCCGAGGCGAAGGTAGCCGAGCCCCACCTTGCGCAGGGTGTCGAGGCTGCGCGCGGCCACGGGCACGTCGGCGAGGAAGCCAGCGGCATCGTCGACGGTCATCGCGAGCACGTCAGCGATCGACGCGTCGCGATAGCGCACCTCGAGAGTCTCGGCGTTGTAGCGCGTGCCGCCGCAGTCAGGGCAGGGCGCGTAGCTGCCCGGAAGGAAGAGCAGCTCGACCGACACGAAGCCCTCGCCCAGGCAGGTCGGGCAGCGTCCGCCGTCGACGTTGAACGAGAAGCGGCCGGCATCGAAGCCCCGCTCGCGCGCTTCGTCCGTGGCGGCGAACGTCGCGCGCACCGCATCGAACAGCCCCGTGTAGGTGGCCAGGTTCGATCGCGGCGTGCGCCCGATCGGCTTCTGGTCGACCTGCACGACGCGGTCGATGGCGTCAGCGGCCAGCGCCTTCTCGGCGAGCACGCCGCCGACCAGGCTCGACTTGCCCGAGCCCGACACCCCGGTCACCGCCGTCAGCACACCCAGGGGCACGTCGACATCCAGATTCCGGATGTTGTGGCGCGAGACCGCGCGCAACCGCAGCCAGTCGCGGGGCTCGCGGGCGGCCCGCCGCGCAGACTCCCCGCCCGACGGAAACAGGAACGGCCGTGTGACCGACTCGGCCACCTCGGCGAGCCCGCCGACGGCGCCGCTGTACAACACGCATCCGCCGCCTGAACCGGCCCCGGGACCGACGTCGACGACCCAGTCGGCCTGGCGCACGACATCCATGTTGTGCTCGACCACGAACACCGAGTTGCCCGACGCTTTGAGCTGCTCGAGCACCGTGATGAGCGGCTCCGCATCGGCGGGATGCAGGCCGGCCGAGGGCTCGTCGAGCACGTAGATCACGCCGAACAGCCCAGAGCGCAGCTGAGTGGCGATGCGCAGCCGCTGCATCTCGCCGGGCGAAAGCGTGGGAGTCGCCCGACTCAGACCCAGGTAGTCGAGGCCGAGGCCGACGAGCACCTCGATACGGGCGAGCAGATCGCGCGAGATGGTGACGGCGACCTCGGTGAGCTCCCCCGACGAGCGGTCTGAGCGCGCGGCGCCCGCCGACTTCAGCTCGGCCGTGGGTCGCAGCACGTCGGCGAGCGCCGCGAAGGGCATATCGTTCAGCTCTGCGATGGTGTGCCCCGCGAACGTGACCGCGAGCGCGGCCCGGGTGAGCCCGCTGCCCCCGCAGAGCGTGCAGGGCGCGGTCTCGACGAAGCGCTGGGCACGGTTGCGCTGCGCCTCGCTCTTCGAGTCGGCGAGGGTGTGCATGATGAAGCTCTTGGCGCTCCAGAATCGCCCTTTGTAGGGCTTCGCCACCCGGTCGCGCTGCGGGGTCACCTCGACCACGGGCTGCTCGTCGGTGAAGAGCAGCCAGTCCCTGTCTTTCTGCGAAAGGTCGCGCCACGGCCTGTCGATGTCGTAGCCGAGGCCGGCCGTCACGTCGCGCAGGTTCTTGCCCTGCCAGGCGCCGGGCCAGGCCGTGATGGCACCGTCGCGGATGCTCAGGCTTGGGTCGTGCACGGCCGTCGCCTCGGTCACGTCGTGCGCGATGCCGAGTCCGTGGCAGCGGGGGCAGGCCCCGGCCGCCGTGTTGGGTGAGAACGAATCCGAGTCGAGCCGGCCCGTCGCATCCACCGGATAGGTGCCGGCGCGCGAGTAGAGCATGCGCAGCAGATTCGAGAGCGTCGTGAGGGTGCCGACCGTGGATCGCGAACTCGGAGCGCCGCGGCGCTGCTGCAGGGCGACCGCGGGTGGCAAACCCGTGATCTCATCGACGTGCGGCGTGCTGCCCTGGGCGATCAGGCGTCGCGCGTACGGCGCCACCGATTCGAGGAAGCGGCGCTGCGCCTCGCCGAAGATCGTGCCGAACGCGAGCGACGACTTGCCCGATCCTGATACGCCGGTGAAGGCGACGATGCGGTCGCGCGGCACGTCTACATCCACGTCGCGCAGGTTGTTCTCGCGGGCGCCGCGCACGCGCACAAACCCGGGTTCGGCGGATGCGATGGGCTGGTTCGGTTCTGTCTGCACCGTTTCAATCGTATGCGGGCCATGGGGAGTTCTCCCCCTGTGGGGGTGATCCGGCCGCTGTTAGTGTCCTTTAGATGCCCGACTCAGCCCCGCAGACCACACCCGCCCCAGAGACCACCCCCGCCGAGCGATCCCCCGAAGCCGCCCGGGATGCCGCCCGCCGCATGTACGGACCGCCACGCGCGTGGGCGCTTGTCTTCCTGTCGCCGACACCGGTGCTGGCGTACGGGGTTCCCGTGATCGTCGCCGCCATCATCGCCACGGTCGTGGGGCTGTCGATCGTGCCAGACGGCTCCGTTGTGATCGTGAACGGAAATCTCACCCAATTGGCCAGCTCGACCGAGGCGCTCGTCACTGCCGCGATCGCCGTGATTCTGCTCTGCGTCGGCCACGCCTTCGGCATCACCGCCGCGACCCATTCCCTGATCGCGAACACCACCGACTCCAGCCTCCCGGCCCGCGCCGCGTGGGCCCGTGCCGCCCGCCGCCCAGACCTGGTCGCACTCGCGTTCGTCGGCGCGCTCGCTCTCTTCGTCGCGGCCGTTGCCGCATCCGTCGCCCTCGCCATCGCTCCCCTCTGGGCGATCGGCGGCCTCGTTCTCGCCCTCATCGTTCTGATCGTGATCGCGCCGCTCTTACTGGCGTGGCCGCAGCTCGTTCTACGCAGCGCATCGTGGGGTGAGGCTCTGGCGCGCGGATGGCGCTCCGGAAAGGATGTCGTCTCAGGGCGCACCGAAGACCGCACGCCCCGGGTCAATCTGATCATCGCGACCGTGGTCGTGGGCGGCATCGGCGTAGGCCTGAAACTCCTCACAGGACTGATGCACCAGTCGCTGCTCTCCGCCATGGTCGCCGACGCGCTCGGCATCGTCGTTCCCGCCGTACTCGTTCTGGTTCTCACGGCCGTAGCGGTTCGCGCGGTGATCGTTCGCGAGGAGTCCCGTGCCCGCATCGGCACCGAGCCCATCGTTCCCCTCGCCGCGCCGTCGTGGGCGCAGAAAGACTCGGATGCCGGAACCCGCGGGGGCGCGCTGGTCGGGCTGGCCGTCCTGCTGGTTCCTGCCCTGCTCGCGGTGCCGCTCGCAGTGGTGAACCCGTGGAGGCTCGCGTCGTACTCGGCCGCGACGGTGCCGAGGATCTGGGATTCCGCCGACGTCACCGCCGTCGGCGACCGGTCCGGCGTCCTCAGCGTTCTGGGTGGCGAAGAGACCACCGTCACTCTCTGCGGCGGCGCCGCCTGCTCCGTGCCTCTCGTACCAGGATCCATCCTCGGTTCAGGCATTGCAGGAACACCTGATAATCACCTGCTGTTCGCCCAGTGGATGCCGAAGGAGGGTCAGGGCTCCACACCGGACCGTTTCGAGCTGCAGGTTCTTGCGTCCGACGCGGACGAGCTCGAGGCATGGGGCACGAAATCGTCACCGGATGCTCCACCGAAGGGCGGCCCTGTGCCGGGCACCCGCACAGTCCTCTCCGGATATGACGCGTACTTCTCAGGAGGCGACTCCGTCTATGCACGCAGCAATCGGCGCCTCACGGCGGCGGCGATCTCAACCGACGGCGAGCATCCCGTCATCGCCGCAATTGCGCGGCCCGGTCTGAACTCGATCAACACCGACGTATTGATCTACTTCTGCAACGACGATGCATGCACGACGTCGACAGAGCGGCGCGTTCCGGTGAGCTGGAGAGGTGGCGAGTCGACCGTGGCGACACTCGATGTCTCTGTCATGGCTGACGGAACGGCTGTCGTCACCCTCGTCGATGCCCGCGATTCACGCGACCCCGACGTCGTTCCCCTTCGAGTGATCTCCGCGGGCGTCACCTCCGAGCCACGCATCGAGACACCCGAAACATTGGCGGCTGATCCAGACGACACGAGTTACGACACCACATTCGGAGCGCGCATCGAGCGCGGCGCTGACGGATTGCCGGTCATCCTCTCGCGGGCAGAGAGTCAGACTGACATGCGCATGTTCACGTGCCTCACGGTGGACTGCTCCGAGTACAAGGCGACGGACATTCCCACGGATGTATCTGCGTCGACCCGGTCCCACGACAGGCTGATTTCGCAGGCACGCACCCCGACGTTCACGATCGATGCCACTGGCAGGCCGCTGATCGCGCGAGTCGATGCCCAGAGCCGTTCGCTCGACCTTCTCTCCTGCGCCGACAAGCTGTGCACGAACTCGACGTCCACACGCCTCGCGATGCTCGAGTTCGATGACGATTCGTATCTCGCGAGCGGCCTTGCACTCGGCCTGTCTGCCGACCAGAAACCCGTCATCGCGGTGGGCGATCGACGCGTCGGAGCCGATACGGAGCATCCGCGGTGGATAGGAACCGTGCTCGAATGCGCCGACGCCCGCTGTGGGCTGGAATGACCAGTTCGGCCTCCGGCCACAGCCGTTGACTCTCAGGGGCCAGTGAACACGATGCGGTTGCCGTCCGAGTCGACGACGGGCAGGATCCGAGAGGCCGAGGCCGCCCTGATGCCGCCATTCTCGATGCCGGCGCCGTCGAGCAGCTGAAGCCGGGCATCCAGATCGTCGTCGTCGAGCACCATGCATGAGGTACCGGCCCTCCCGGGCTCGACCCACACCTGAACCCCGAACGTGTCGGTCAGATGCCACTCGACGAGTCCGTCCATCGGATGCACGTCAGGCCCGCGCCCGAACAACAGCGAATACCAGGGGATTGACTGCGCGGAGTCGCTCACCGTCATCTGGGCGAGCAGGCGCGATATCGTCACGGCGACCTCCTTGTCTCGTGCAGCAAGGGTACGTCTGCTTCGGCCGCCGCTCTAGGCTCGATGCCATGAACATCGTGGATTCCGACGAGCGCGACAGCACGTGGGAGCAGCACTCCTCTCTTTTTCGCGTCTACTTCGCCACGGTCCCCGACGCCGCGGTGCGCACCGTCGATGTGTCGGATGCGACGTTCACCGAGACCTTTGCTTGGGCGCGCGGCGAGGCCGATGCAGGCGAGACGATCGCGGTCGCCCTCGTCGGCATCGACAACCGAGGGCTGCGCGGCCTGACCTGGCTCTTCGGAGCAGATCCGAACGACTCGTCGGAGTCGGGACTGCACACCCGCATGCTCGCGGAGATGTATCAGGAGCACCGCGACCGGGTCTGACACTGCCGCCTCTACCGCCCACCCTGCTGTCACTTGGCGCATATCGACCCATATTTGCTCGGGAAGGTCGATATGCGCCAAACCGTCATGACCTCGCGTTCATGACTTGGCGGTAATCGACCCTCCGCCTCGAAGATGGGTCGATTACCGCCACATGGATGCGCCGGTGCGCGTCAGTCCGTCGCGCGAATGTCCTCTGCGAAGGAGGCCGCGCGGCTCTGGAGCGATGCGATGCGGTCGAGACGTGCGGCCTCGATGTCGAAGCCGATGTACGCCATGGTCGGGCGCTTGCGCACATTGCGCGAGCACTCGAACTCCGAGCACACGAGCGTTCCGACGGTGTCGCCGTTGCGCCCGGCCGCACCCGCGCGACGGGCACTGAAGAAGACAACGTCGTTCGGCAGCTGCACATCCTGGCACCACGAGCACTGGGCTCTGGATGCGGGCTTCGTGTCGGCCCGCCGCAGCAGCACGCCGACCGCGACCTCGCCAACCGGAACCACGACGTACGCGCGGCGTGGGCGCTTCGGGTCGTTCCAGCCGAAGTAGTCGAGCTTCGACCAGTCGATCTCGGCGAAGCCGGCGGGCAGCGTGAGGTCGGAGAGTTCTTTGCGGGACGCGTTCACGAAGGAGTCGCGGATTGTTTTGTCGTTCAGGGAAAACATGATGAGTTGCCAATCAGTGTCGGCCCGCGGCTCGAAGCCGTCGGGCGGATGTCCATTCGGACGGCATGCGCACACAGAACGTGCCCGACATCGGCCGGCTCGCACACCGCTTGGCCGCCCACGTTGAACGCGAGCGGCTGAGGAACAGGGTTATCTGATGCCGGCGAGAAGACGGCCGGCAACCCCCTCACGCCCGAAGGGCGACACCGATGAACAGGAGAAACTCACATCTCCACTGTAGCCACCGATTCGGCCGCCCGCCCGTATCGACCGAGAGACTCTCTGACTCAGAGACTTAGAGCCCGGCTCGCTCGAGCATCTCGTCCCAGTGGATCTCAGCGGCGGTCTCGTCGACCCCGGAGCTCACAAGTTCGTCGTACTCGACGAGCAGCCTGTCCTCCAGCGGCGCATACCGCTCAAGCCACTGCTCCTTGTCTGCTCGCCAGTATCCGATGATCGACATGCGGCCGACCGGCATCGCACAGGTGTTGCGCAGATGTTTGCGAATCTCTCTGCCCGCCGCCGCCTCGCCGGCGAACCAGGCATAGCCCGGGCCGTCGGGCAGCGCATACGCCCGCACAGCATCCGCGAGTTCTGACGATGCTCGCCCGTTGCCGGCTACGCGCCAATCGATCGTCACGTCTCCCTTCGTGACGACGTCGACCCTGTCGTCGGCATGTGCGACCTCGACGATCGCGTGCGCGCGCTCCCCCTCCTCGAGGCGCTCGAGCGCGCGCATCAGCGCGGGCAGGCCGGGGAGGTCGGCGACGAGAAGCTGCCAGGCGGTGTCGGCCGGTGGTGCGTACCACGAGCGCACACCCCAGATGCCCAGCATGTCGCCGACGCGGGCTGCGGCTGCCCACAACGAGGCGACGCCATCGCCGTGGGTGACGAAGTCGATCGACAGACGCTCCTGCTGCCAGTGGCGCACCGTGTAAGTACGGCACTCGCGAGCGTCATCGTCATCGTGATGGCCCAGCACTCCATCTCGGACCGTCATCGGCGGCGGCTCGACCTCGCCGTCTCGTGGAAAGTACAGCCGGATGGACTCGTCCGGCACTCCCGTCGAAGGAAAGCCGGCCAATCCCGGACCATCGAAGTGAACGCGAATAAGAGAGGGCGATATCTGTTCGACGCCCGCGACCCGAGCACGGAAGTACCCGGGCGTCGACTCTGCCGCCTTACTGTCACGCGCCGCCATATCAGCCCTGCTGCTCGGCCGGCTCGATGAAGTCCTTCTCGATATCGTCGAGAATCTTGTCGAGGCCGACCGGGTCGGAGGAGTTCCACACACCGGACGAAACCCAGTGCACGCGGTTCGCCTGCACGGCAGGCAGTGTGGGCCAGAGCGGAGACGACGTGAACTTCTCTTTCTCGGCGGGAGAGTTGTCGTCGACGTAGACGAAGAGCGTGTCGGCCTTGGCGAGTTCATTGAGGTTCTCTGCGGTGAGCTCGATGCGGAACAGACTGGGATCCTGCTGCCCCTCAGGCTGGGCGATGCCGAGGGCTCGGAACGCGATGCTCTCGCTGGTGCCGACGCGGATGGAGTAGTTGCCACCGTCGCTCAGTCGAACGGCGGATACAGGCTTGTCCGACAGTCCGGCGCTCTTGACGCGCGCCGCCAGGTCGGTCATTCGCTGCTCCAGGCCTGAGATCAGCTTCTCGCCAGCCTCCTTCTTTCCCAGCACCGAGGCCACCTCTGTGACCCCGTGCTTCAGGTCGTCGAATGAGACTCCATCGTCGAACGCGTAGCCGAAGGTGGGCACGCCGCTCGCGGTCGCGAGGTCATAGGTCTTCTTGTTCCACGCCTTGTCACCCTCGCCGGTGTATCCCGTGTCGAGAACTATCAGGTCGGGCTTCTCGGCCAATGCCGCTTCAAGGTTGGGGTCGAACCCGCCGCCTTCGCCGGCGATGTTCTCGATGCCCTCGGCCTTGTCGGCGAGGTGACTCGGAAGCGATGTCGGGCTGAACGATGCGGCCACCGGCTTGACGCCGAGCGAGAGCATGATCGCCAGCGACACAGGATCTCCCGCAACGACGCGCTGGGGCTCGACAGGAACGTCGACCGAGCCGAAGTAGTCGTCGATGGTCTGCGTCTTGACATCGCTCACAGCTGTCGTCGCACCGGCCCCGGCCGAGCAGCCCGTGACAGCGACAAGAGCTGCGACGACGACCGCCGCTGATGCGATAGCGCGGCGGCGGGCTCGAATGGGCGCGGCAGTGGGAGAGCTCGAGGTCATCAACGATCTTTCGTGTGGAGGGAGGCGGCGCTGCACCGATTATTCGGCAGCGTTTATAGCTTAGGCTAACCTAAGTACATCGGATCGCGGATGCAACCCGGCTCCCTCCGACCCGCGGCCGAGGAGGCAGGAATGACTCTCGCCGACCTGCGCCCACTCCCCGAAGATCTTCCTCACGAGCTGCCTCCGGCCCCCGCGCGTCGACAGGGCATCGGCGCCCGGCGAGTCGCCGCCGCCGTAATCGATCTCGCGGCGATCGCGGCACCGGCCGTGGTCGGGATGCTGATTGTCGCCTCTCTGAGTGACCTTCGCGGGGGCGGGTCGGCCGACCGCTTCGTCTTCGGCAGCGTGGCCGTTCTGGCCAGCATCGCTGTTCTCGTCGGCAACCTCGGGGTCAAGCAGGGCCGAACCGGCGCAACCGTAGGCAAGCAGTGGTGCGGGCTCATCGCCCGAAACCTCGAAGGCGCGCCACTCGGAATCTGGCGCAGCCTCTCGCCTCTGACTCGACGGCACGTCGTACTCCGCGAGACGGCACAGCTCGACGGCTTCGTGCCGCATCAGCCCGACGATCCGATCAGGGCACTACGGCTGCGTCGCATCGGCTGGCTTCCTGCTCTTGTCGTCCTGTTGCTCATCGCCGCACTCGCGAGCCTTGCCATCGGATCGCGCCCCTTGAGCATCGCCGATGTCGGCGCCGCCCTCCTTCCCCCATACGACACCGGCGCAAGCGATGCGGAGCTGATCGTCCGCTCGATCAGATTCCCCCGAACCATCCTCGCGATCGTGGTGGGCTTCGCCCTCGGGGCTGCCGGCTCGCTGATCCAGGGGCACACACGCAACGCGCTTGCCGACCCCGGCATCCTCGGCATCAGTGCGGGAGCCGCCTGCGCTGTTGTCGTCGCCATCTACGTGCTCGGCGTCTCCACACCGGCCGGATACGTGTGGTTCGCCTTCGCAGGCGCGCTCGCCGCGAGCGCCGCGGTTTTCGGCATCTCGTCCGCCGGTCGCGGGATGCGCTCCCCCATGACCCTCGTGCTCGGCGGCGCCGCCCTGGCCGCGTTTCTCGGGTCGATCACGAGCGCGCTGGTTCTTCTCGATGAGTCGACTCTGGACTCGTATCGTTTCTGGATCGTCGGATCGGTGGCAGGCCGCGGGCTCGATGTGCTGCTGCCGCTGCTGCCTTTTCTGGCTGCAGGAACAGTGATCGCACTACTCAGTGCACCCGGTCTCAACCTCCTCGCAACCGGCGACGACCTCGCTGTGGGTCTCGGCCTGAACATCCGCGCTCACCGGGCGTCCGGCATCCTGGCCATCACCCTTCTCGCCGGCGCGGCCACCGCCGCGTGCGGCCCGATCGGCTTCGTTGGCCTGGTCGCCCCGCACATGGCGCGGGCGATCGTAGGAAGCGATTACCGCTGGACAGTGCCGTACTCGGGGCTGCTCGGAGCACTCATGCTGTGCGTGGGGGATGTCGTGGGCCGGCTGATGCTGCGACCCGGCGAACTGCAGGTGGGCATCGTGGTCGCGCTGATCGGCGGCCCCGTCTTCATCGCGCTCATCCGGCGCCGGCGATTGGCCGCGCTATGAAGACTCTCAGCGAGCTCGCGCCCCGTGCGCCTGTCCCCGAACCACGCGATGGAGCCGGCTCACCGCGGCCCCTACGCATCGGATCCTTCTCGCGCCTCTGGTTGCCGCGACGAGCCGTCATCCTCGTCGTTCTGGTCGCCGTTCTCCTGCTCGCCGCGGGCATCAGCCTCGCAACCGGTGACTACCCTGTGCCGTTGTTCAGCGTGCCCGACGTGCTGCTCGGTGGCGGCGACCCGCTCGATCGTTTCACGATTCTGCAGTTGCGCGCGCCGAGGACCGCGATCGGTGTGCTCGTCGGTGTGGCGCTCGGCTTCGCCGGCGCCCTCACGCAGACCGTCACGCGCAATCCCATCGCGAGCCCAGACATCCTCGGTGTCAGTGCGGGCGCCGGTGTCGGCGCCCTGACCGTGATCGTTTTGGGGTCGAACACCATCGTCGGAACCGTCGTCGCCGTGCCCGCCGCCGCTCTCGCCGGAGGCCTCATCGCGGCCGTTCTGGTGTATACGCTCGCATGGCGCGGCGGTGTCGACGGATTCCGCCTGATCCTCGTCGGTATCGCGATCAATGCGGTGCTCGTGGCTCTCACCACCTGGATGCTGGCGGGCGCGCGAATCGCGCAGGCCACGGAGGCGACGGTCTGGCTCACAGGATCGCTCGAAGGCCGCACCTGGGAACAGTTCTGGCCCGTCACCGTCGCCGTTGGGCTCTTTTCGGCGCTGTCGATCGTGGTCGTTCGATCGCTGCCCGCACTGATGCTGGGTGACGACTCCGCCGCCGCGCTCGGGGTGCGCGTCGGCGCGAGCAAGACGGTGCTGCTCATCATCGCGGTCGGTCTCACTGCGTTCAGCGTCTCTGCGGCCGGGCCCATCGGCTTCGTCGCCTTCGTCGCGCCTCAGATAGCGCTGCGCGTCACGGGCGCAGCGGCTCCTCCGCTTCTCATATCCGCGCTCATGGGAGCGTGCCTCGTGACGGCCAGCGATCTCATCGCCCGCACGCTTCTGCCGTCGCCCCTTCCGGTCGGGATCGTGACCACGGCTATCGGCGGGCCGTTCCTCATCTACTTGATCATCCGCACGAATCGGAGAGCCGCCGCATGACCGAGCCTTCCTCGCCGCTCGTCGCTCGAGACATCACCCTCGGATACGGCCGGTCGTCGATCATCGACGGGTTGAACGTATCGATCCCGGCGGGCTCGGTCACCACGATCATCGGCCCGAACGGCTGTGGCAAGTCGACCCTTCTTCGCGGATTCGGTCGGCTGCTTCGAACCCGCGAGGGTGAGATTCTGCTGCACGGGGCGCCCATCGACGGGATGCGCACGCGCGACATCGCCCGTCGAGTCGCGATTCTGCCGCAGGCACCGAGTGCCCCCGAAGGACTCACCGTGGCAGAACTCGTGAGCCGGGGGCGGCACCCCCATCAGTCTTGGGCCCGGCAGTGGTCGAGCGATGACGAGGCGGAGATCGGCGCCGCGCTCGCGCTCACCGGCATGACGCACCTCGCAGGCAGGCCGATCGATGAGCTCTCGGGCGGACAGCGCCAACGGGCCTGGATAGCGATGACGCTCGCGCAGGGAACCGAGATCCTGTTGCTCGACGAGCCGACGACCTATCTCGATCTCGCCCACGCGGTCGATGTGCTCGATCTCGTGGATCGGCTCAACGACGAGCTCGGCAGGACAGTGCTCATGGTTCTGCACGACCTGAACCTGGCCGCGCGTTACAGCGACAGAATCATCGTGATGAAAGAGGGGCGAGTCGTCACAGTCGGCACCCCTCAGGAGACGATCACCGTCGAGATGCTGCGCGAGGTCTTCGGGCTCTCTGCCACCGTGATGATCGACGACGAATCGGGCGCCCCCACCGTAATTCCGCACAGCACTCGTCGCGCCACTCGCATACCGGTGGACTAGACTAGACGGACTAAGTCCATCGGCGAGGAGTGCCATGCGAACCGTGAACATGCACGACGCCAAAACACACTTCTCACGCCTTGTATCGGCCGCCGAAGCAGGTGAGACGATCATCATCGCCAAGGCAGGCCGCCCTGTCGCGAAGCTCATATCCCTGAGCCCCGCCGAGCACGTTATTCAGCAGCGCATCGGTTTTCTCACCTCGACAGCCGTATTTCCCGACGACACAGACTCTCTCGCCGCAGACGAAATCGCAGCGATGTTCTCCACCGACGAATGAGGCTCCTGCTCGACACACACGTGGTGCTCTGGGCCGCGACCGACAGCCCTCGCCTGACGCCACAAATACGCGCACTGCTCCAGTCGACCGAGAACACACTCGTCGTCAGCGCCGCCACGCACTGGGAGATCTCGATCAAGAACTCTCTTGCGCGACCCGATTTCGATGTCGACGTGGTCGCATTGCGCTCAGGACTGCAGGCGAACGGTTATGTCGACCTGCCCATCACAGCCGCGCATGCTGCGGTGCTTGCAGGCCTGCCTGATCTACACCGCGATCCATTTGATCGAATGCTCGTTGCTCAGGCACTCTCCGAGGGACTCACACTGGTCACCGCCGACAGCAGGATTCTCGATTACCCCGTGTCGACGATCAAGGTCTGACGCCCGCGCCTATCGGCCGGGATCCAGCTCACGAATGAACGACCCTGTCGGCGCCCATGGGCATCCGCTACCGTCGGGAGCATGTCAGCCGAATCCTTCACCTACACGATCTACGTTCGCGCGACGCCGGAACGCATCTGGCAGGCGCTCACCGATCCGTCGCTGACGAGCCAGTTCTGGTTTCTCACGCACAGCACCGATTGGGCGGTCGGGTCGACGATGACCTGGCATGTCGCGGGCGTCGACATCGTGGATGCGGAGCAGGTCGTTCTCCTGTTCGACAAGCCGCACCGGCTCTCGTTCACCTGGCAGACATTCACCCCGGAGTTCGGAGAGGCCGTCGGCGACTCCACAGAGCTGCTAGCAGCGCTTGCATCGGAGAAGCGCTCGACGGCCACCTTCGACATCGAGCCCGCCGGAGCGCAGACGAAACTCACGATCACCCACACCGGATTCGAGGCAGGCAGCGCGGTCCTCGCGGGCGTGACAGACGGCTGGCCGATCGTGCTGTCGAGCCTCAAATCGCTGCTCGAGACAGGTGACGCCCTTGCGTTCGGGTAACGAAGACGATCTGCAGCGGGCGATCGCCGAGGGCTACGCGCGCCGCGACCGAAACAACATGGCCCCGACGATCGAGTACGTCACGGCGTTGCTGGCCCAGTACCCCGATCATCCGGAGGCGATCTATGAGGTCGGCGGGGCCTACGACACCGCGGGCGAAGAGGAACGAGCGCGCGGTTTCTACGAACGCGCCCTCGCTGCGGGCCTGCAGGGCGATACGCGCCGTCGCTGCCTGCTGCAATACGGCAGCACTCTGCGAAACCTCGGACTCTTCGACGAGTCCATAGTCGTTCTGCGCGAGGCCTGCTCCGAGTTTCCTGAGTCCGATTCGCTGCGCGTCTTCCTTGCGCTGTCGCTGCACGCGGCGTCGCGCAGCGATGCGGCCGTCGCCGAGCTGCTCGCGCTGGCGGCCGATCGCATCCACTCGCCCGACATCGACCGCTACGAACCCGCCCTTCGGGGCAACGCAGACTATCTGCGCGCTCTCGACGCCGCGGCACAGGAACGCGAATCAGAATAGAAGTCATGGTCACCCTTCCGAGCAGCATCGTCGCTCCCGCCCTACGACTCACGCGCGCCAACCGCATCTTCGTCTCGGCCGACGAGGCGCGGCGCCACGTGCGGGCCCGCGAGCTCAGGCCGACGTCGTACGCGCCACCCGGCCACCTGCATCCGGATGTTCGTGTCGACGTCGAGCATCGCGACGGCTGGCCCGTGTACACGGTCGCGCCTCGTATCGGAACGCCGATAGGCAGCCTCGTCTACGTTCACGGAGGCGGCTGGGTGAACCAGATCGTGAGCCAGCACTGGAACCTCGCCGCGCAGATCGCCGCCGAGGCGAACACCACGGTCATCCTTCCGATCTACCCGCTGGTTCCGTTCGGAACAGCGGCTGAGGTCGCCTCATTCGTCGTCGATCTCGTTCGCGACAGCATCGAGCACTACGGCAGCACGAGCATCGGCGGCGACTCGGCCGGCGGCCAGATCTCGCTGTCGGTGGCCCTCGCCCTGCGCGACGACCACGGCATCACACTGCCGCAGACGGTGCTCATCTCTCCCGCACTCGACCTCACCTGGAGCAACCCCGAGATCCCTCGAGTACAGCCCAGCGATCCGTGGCTCGCGACGCCTGGTGGCAAGGTTCTGGCCGAGTACTGGCGCGGCGATCACGACCTGCTCGACCCGGTCGTGAGCCCGCTCTATGGAGAGCTCGCGGGTCTCGGGCCGATCACGCTGTTCTCGGGAACACGCGACGTGCTGAACCCCGACGCCCGCCTCCTCGTCGAGAAGGCAGCGGCCGCCGGGGTCGAGCTCGACTACCACGAGGGAGCCGGACAGGTGCACGTGTTCCCGCTGCTGCCGACCGCCGTGGGACGCGACGCGCGGGCGATCATCGTGGCGCGCATCCGGAATGCGCTCCGCGCGAGCGGCCCTACGGCCTAGAGCCTGCCCTCTTTCGCGTCGACGGCGACCTCGGCCTCGTCGCGTCGGGCGTCGCCGCGCGTCTTGCGCAGGCTGAGCACCGTGGCCACCGTGATGGTGAGGCCGATGAAGACCAACGAGAACCAGATCGGAATCTCGGGCGCCCACTCGACGTGCTGGCCGCCGTTAATGAACGGCAGTTCGTTGACGTGCAGGGCGTGGAACACGAGCTTCACGCCGATGAAGGCGAGGATGACCGCGAGCCCCTGGGCGAGGTAGACCAGGCGCTCGAGCAGTCCGCCGATCAGGAAGTACAGCTGGCGCAGACCCATGAGTGCGAATGCGTTGGCGGTGAACACGATGTATGCCTCGTTGGTGAGTCCGTAGATCGCGGGGATCGAGTCGACCGCGAACACCAGGTCGATGAAGCCGATGGCCACAATGGTGAGCAGCATGGGAGTGAAGAAGCGCTTGCCGTCGATCTTCACCGCGATCTTGTCTTCGTGGTAATCGTTGGTGATCGGCAGAAGCTTGCGGGCGAACTTCACGACCTTGCCGTTGGCCGGGTCGGACTCGTGGTCGCTGAAGGCCTGGCGGTAGGCCAGCACGAGCAGCAGCGCGCCGAAGATGTAGAAGATCCACGACACGTTCTCGATGAGGGTCGCACCCACGGCGATGAACGCGCCGCGCATGATGAGCGCGATGATGATGCCGATCATCAGCACCTTCTGCTGAAAGGCCTTGGGAACGGCGAACCCGGTCATCACGATGAGGAACACGAAGAGGTTGTCGATCGACAACGCCTTCTCGGTGAGGTAGCCGGCGAAGTACTCTCCACCGAAGTTCCAGCCCGAGACCATGCCGATGCCGACCCCGAAGAGCAGGGCGAGGCTGATGTAGAAGACCGACCAGCGGGCCGACTCGGCGATGGTGGGCTCGTGCGGCTTGCGCACGTGCACGAAGAACTCGAAGACGAAGAAGGCGATCGTCACGGCGATGGTGATGAGCCAGATAAGAGGTGTGATCTGCATAGGGGTATCTCCACGGTCGGGTGTAGAAGAACCAAGGTCTCTTCCACCCTCACAATCGTGAAGGCCGGCTGCCCGGAACCCGTCGATGGGTCCGTACTGACGAGTCAGCCGTGCGGGAATACTCCCCTTGCGGGCTCAAGTCTATCCCCTGTCATGCTCTCGCGCACTGCATGAGGCTGGAGGAGTACCGACAAAAGGAGACACATCATGACCGATTCATCCGCCGACGTCGCCAAAGTCGCCGACCTCATCAAGGACTTCCGATTCGCGATGGTGACCACCGTCAACACGCTCGGCGAACTCGTCGCGCGCCCTCTCACCGTGCAGGAGGCCGAGTTCGACGGCGACCTCTGGTTTATCGTGGCCCGCGACTCCCACGAGGTCGCAGAGCTCGGCGTGAACCCCGTCGCCGGAGTCTCGTTCGCGTCTAACGATACGTGGGTGTCGCTCACCGGAACGGCTGCGCAGGTAGACGACCCTGCGCGCCTGAAGGAGTACTGGAACCCGTTCGTCGAGGCCTGGTTCCCCGACGGACCCGAGGACCCGAACGTGACCCTGCTGAAGTTCTCCGCCTCTGGCGCCGAATACTGGGACAGCCCCGGAGGCCGCATCGCCTCGGTGATCAGCTTCGTGAAGTCGAAGGTCACCGGCTCGGTCGGTGACGTCGGTGAGAACGCGAAGGTGAACCTCGACTAGCGCAACGCACGAATGGCCCGCCACGTCTGTGGCGGGCCATTCGGTGTGGCGGGGGGCCACAGGGGAGTAGTACTACTTGGTGTTGACGGTGATTTTGGCGATTCCGACGAGGAGGCCGGCTTTGACGGCGTCGGTCTTGAAGGTGTCGTTGAGGAGGCCTGCGGCGTCGGCGGAGATGTGTACGGTGGTGCCTTCGAGGATGGCGGTGTCGTTCGGGCCGGTCTGGAGGGGCTTCAGGGTTCCTCCGTGGAGGTCGAAGAGGAGGGCCTGGGTG
>NZ_JYFC01000008.1 GCF_000938265.1 Agreia bicolorata | reverse complement strand
CATCGAGATGGACGTAAAGTGTGGTCAGGAGGGTGTTGAGGTCTGTTTTCACACACTGGGCTTAACACCCTCCGCCTGCGATTAACAGCATCCACGCCGCCCGAACCAATCGGACTCACTCATCTAGAGGTATCTCATGATCGCGCGGTGTCAGGGTCATCCGCATTCGATATACCCACGCGCTCGTGCACAGAACTGTGGCACCATCGGTTGCTCCTCATGTCGTCAGCGCGATAGCTGGTGCTGTGCGTGCAGCGGATACAGCGGGGTACAACCCGGCGAGCACGCCGATGGCGACCGTTGATCCGATACCCGTAAGAATGATTGCTAGGGGGACCGTGAATGGCGCGTCGTTCAAGGTCGCAAAGACGGCTACCGCGATCATCCCCAGGCCTGTTCCTCCTAAACCGCCGAGCAGCGAAAGGAGAAAAGCTTCCATAAGAAATTGAACGCGAACGTGCCCGCGTGTTGCCCCTAGTGCCCGGCGTAGACCGATTTCTCGTCGGCGTTCTAGGACGGAGATAACCATGGTGTTGGCGACGCCAATGCCTCCGACCAAGAGGGCCACCGAGCCGATGCCGAGGATAAGACCGGTGAACGAGGTGTCCACTGCGGAGCGCGCCTGTAATGCGTCCGACGGGCGTGTTACTCCGACATGGCGTGGATTAGCCGGATCGATGCTGGCGGCGATAAGTGCTTGGACGTTCTGGACCGCTCTGTTGCTCGATCGTTCGTACACTGTGCTCGGGTGTCCGTCCCAACCCAGCTCGCTCGTGGCGATTGGGCGAGGCACCAACGCATTCATGTCGAGTTCTGGTGCGAGAGGGGAGGGCTCGAGAATCCCTATGACGGTGAAGTCGGATCCTCCAAGCCAGACGAGATCTCCGATCGTGTCGATGCCAAGTAATCGCGCTGCTTGAGCGCCGAGCACGACGCTTGGCAAGGTTTCGGTAGCGGAGTCGAACCAGCGGCCACTTCGCAGAGTGCTGTGGGTGACGTCGATCAGACGACTGTCGGCGACGCTCACCATGATGCCCTTTGTGTGGCGTGGGTCGACGAAAGAATTTCGGTAGATGTTCGTTGCGGGGAGGTAAGCCGTCGCAGATGCGGCTTCGACGCCGTCAATGCGCAGTACCCGCTCAACCGCATTTGGTGCTAGCGCTACCGGTTCGCTGCCCGGGCTCGCGGCTGATCCGGCGGTCAGCAAGTTGGTGCCGAGCAGATCAAGTTGCTTGCCGAGCCGGGCTTGGCTTGTCGAGGATATTCCGATGACGGCGATCATGGCGGCGATTCCGACGGCGATTCCGAGCGCGGCAAGGACGGCGCGAAGTGGGCGGAAGCGTATTCCCACTGCGCCCACTCTGAGGAGGTCTGCGGGGAGTAAGCGTGAACGGTTCATCGTGACCCTCCGGTCGTGATATCTGAGCGAATACGCCCGTCCTGAATGGACACGATGCGAGGGAGGCTCTCGGCCAGGGCGTGATCGTGGGTGATGATCACGACACTCGTGCCCTGCGCATTAATTTCTCTGAGGAGTGCTATGACACTCGAGCCTGATTCCGAGTCAAGTGCCCCCGTGGGTTCATCCGCCAGTAGGAGGGGAGCGTCAGACACGAGAGCTCGCGCGATAGCAACTCGTTGCTTTTCCCCGCCGGAGAGTTGGTGGGGCCGATGGTTCACGCGGTGAGAAAGCCCTACCTTTTCGAGCGCGGAATCGGCTTGGCTTCGTCGAATACGTCGAGGTACACCCGCATAGAGGGCCCCATCGGCGACGTTATCAAGCGCGGTCATGCTCTCGTTGAGGTGGAATTGTTGAAACACGAAGCCCAGAGTGAGAGCACGGAGCCCTGAACGGTGCCGATCGGAAACGGTAGATATGTCGACGCCATTGATGCGCACTGCGCCGGCGGTCGGGTGGTCGAGTAAGCCCATAACATTGAGCAGACTTGACTTGCCCGAACCACTGGGGCCGACGATTGCGAGCATCTCGCCGTGCTCTATTTGGAGGGAAACGTGATCCACAGCTCGTACTGGGGGAGTGCCATGGTCGCGCGTCACGTCGTCGAGCTCTAGCAGAGGTGACGTCATGATTGCGCCGTCACGACGGTGGTGCCTTCGGTGATGCCATCCCCGGATATCTCGACGAGCGCATCCTGGTACAAGCCGGTGGTGACAGGGATGACTTTACGTTTTGTGCCATCGGTGACTCGTTCCACCGCGAATCCACCGCCTGGCTGCGCCAGAAGAGCGTCGACGGGAACGGCAAGAACGTTCTCGTGACGTTCGCCTGTGAAATCCACGGCGACTGGCCCCTCTTGAATCGTCCCAATATTTGAGAGATCGCTGAGCGCTACTTCGATCGGAACTACCCGGTCAGCCGTTTCTCCCGACTTGGTGGGGGCTGCTTCTGGTTGCCCGATGCTTGTCACTGATCCGGTGGTCGGTGTTCCGTTCGGCAAGGTGATAGACACTGCCGCACCGAGCGACGCTAGCCCTTGATTCGCCAAAGGTATTTTCACGAGCACCGAAGGAGTCGGTGCTGTGACCTCACTGACGGTTGCACCTGCTTCGACTGACGCGCCGAGAGAAGCCGTCACTTTACCGATACGAACCGGACCCGGTTGGAAGACGACCGACGACATCGTGACGACACCCGTTTCCGGCAGGCCCACGGCCTTCTGCCATCGCTGGACGGCAGCCGTGGTGGGTGCAAGAAACTCCGAATCCGGTTGCCGACTGTAGTAACCCAGCGCAGCCAGATTTTGTTCAAGCTCAAGCACATCGTCCCCGGTCATGCCCTCTGATATATCTCTCCACATCGGGAACGTTCCAGCAAACAAGACGGTCGGTGCCGTATTGACCCGGTACAGGACTGATCCTGTTTCCGGTGACGATCCACTCACAGGAGCAGCAGTGATGGTCCCTGCGGCGCGTGCTGTGAGAGTCCCCGTTGTGGGATACCGCAGATCACCGGACATCCGCGTGGAGGTGGCTATGGTGGTGCGGGTCACCTGTGCTGTAGAGGCGGGTGCTGTGGGAGCGGGGGCAGTATGGTGACTTGAGTTGTTGATATAGGCCCACGTTCCGACGGAACCTCCTGCGAGAACGAGGGTGACGGATATTCCGATGACGGCGGACCGGCGCGAGATTCTCATTCGGTGCCGCCATCCGCGCACGTGTCGTAGAGCTTCCAGTCGAAGTCAGCAGGAAATTCCCCAAAATTACCGTCCGCGGTAAGGTCCGGGATGTCAGCGCCCTTGTTTCGTAGGCAGTCGAAAGTGAGCTTCGTAAGCATTCGGATGGCGGACAGCTCGTCTGCAGAGAACGGTTCTGCGTCGCCGACTTCTTTGGTGCAATCATCTGAAACGGTCTGGAAGCGGGGATCCTTGTTTTGAGCGGGACCGGTGTCCTTGACGCCATTTCTGGCGAGGCAAGCGTCGAACTTCTCGAGCCAGGCCGAGTCCCGACGTACAGTCTCGTTCCGCAGAGAAAGGGCTTGTTCCTTGGTCATGCCGGAGGTGGATGATGCGGATCCGGAGTCCTGCGACGCTGCAGATCCGGAGTCCTGAGACTCTGCGGTCTGGCTCGAAGCGCTGCATCCGGTAAGAGCGGCAGAGATCACGGCTAGGCCTCCGAGAAGCATCGTGGCTCGCTGACGCCGTGTAATGATGCGGGCGCGAGAGGTGGTGAGAAACATCATGATTTGTCCTTACTTTGTTATTTCGGGTGGGGGGGAAAATGACAGCTTTGCGGCGCGTCAAGGAGACCGACAGAGGTCGGTAGCTTGAGGAAATCTATAGCGGGTGGACTACTCGAAGCGGAGGGTGATTGGTTCCGTCGATTTACGAGCTGTTTTGAATGTTGCCGCTAGTGAGAACAAGAGCAGGGCGACGAACGTTACTAATATCGCCACGAAGATTGCGCTTGGTGGATTAAGTTGTCGTCCGGTCGTCACTGTGGCGAGAATGGCACCGGCTGAGATATAGCCCAGGATCGATGCAAGAACCATAAAACCGATGGCAGGTGCTGCTGTTTCGAGGGCCAGGGTGCGCTGGATGGTTGTCAACGGCATGCCCGTCAATCGCAGCAGGGACAGAATTCTGCGTCGATCTAAGAGCTGTGCAATGGTGGAGACTCCGAAGATCAGAGCTGCGACGAAAGCGATGAATAGTAGAGCAGGAACTGCCAGAGAGGTGAACTGTTGGTTTTGCAGTAGGGAGGGTCCGTTCGGGTCATCGCTCGACGTGCGAAGAATTCCTCGAAGAGGAAGACCTGAGGAGAGTACGAGCGTCCGGGCCCGGTCAATCGATGCCGACTTTCCGTCTGTCGCGACGGCGACGATATAAGGTGCCGCCCCGTCGGGGAAGGTTTGAACTGCTCTTGCGTGCATTTGTCCGCTGAAGAGGCTGCTCAGGTCAAGCGCGAGGGATTCACCTGCTGGAGCGAGACCGAAGGTGGGGGCATCCTGACCGCGGACCACAAACCGGACAACGTCTGACGCTGCTGTCCCCAGCGCTGCTGAAGTAATCCCCGGTACATCGCGCCATGCCGCAACAGCATCCGCATTGGGACCCGTTGCTTTTGGAGCCGTCGAATCGAGAAAAGCGAACACCGTGGAGGCAGGCAATCCCCCGTCGTGCTGTCGAGGCGCGCTCGTCGCTCCTATTCCGCCGGCGAGCAGTGAAGCAATGAACATCACCGCAGCTGCTCCACTCACCCCGCGAAACGTTGCGCGAGGACTGCAAGCAACTCGCGCAGCCGCAAGAGTCGATGTCGCACCTCGGGCCAGCAACCCTGCAACCCTTGCCGCAACGCTGAGAAGAGTCGGCCCGGCCCACAGCAGGCCACCAAGCAGAAGGATCACAGAGACGAAAAGAACAGTTACGTAGAGTGACCGCTGGTCAAATACTCGTACGGGCGACGCATCACGTTCCATCACTGCGCATACCAAACCTGTAAGACCCAGTGCGAGAGGGATCAGCCGGAGGACAGACGGACGATCCTCCACGATCGGACGCTGGCTCCCCAGCGGCCCGATACGCCCAAACAGAGCCCGAACACCAGCAATCCCGGATGAGACCGCAATCACGGCTATACCCACCAGAAGAACTCGGTAAAAGTCCACGCCGATAATCCCAGGAACTACGAGTTGATCCTTCGGTGCAACCGTTCTGAGAGCTAGGCCGACAAGAGAAAATAAGGCAGAACCCAGGAGAGTCCCCGCCGCCGCGGCCAGCGCGGTCTCAAGTGCAGCGAGTCGTGATACGCGTCCCGGAGTCGCTCCGATCAGCCGAAGAGTTGCCAATCTCTCCGCGCGCTGTGACCCGCCAAGATCAGTCACTGCGCCAATGAGCAACAGGATCGGCAGCAGCAGCATGATCGATCCGGCGATCGCTATCAAATCATAAGCATCAGCTGCGGAAGAGCTCGAATTCCAGCCCGCAATCGCATATCCACCCGCGGCATAAACTTGCTCACCGCTCGCGCCGACTACGACAGCGAGCATATCGTCGCTTTCCAAGATATCCGTAGGCAATGTTCCAATGCTCCGCCCGTACCGGTTGCCCAATTCTTCTGGCGGCAGGGTGTCGATGAGGCGTTGTAACGCGGGAGAGGCACGGTACTCGCCAGGCTGCGGGGGGCGCAGGCCTCCAGGAAGTTCCATTCCATGCGGGGCGGACGTCGCGACGACGAGTTCGGAGATGGGTCGCTGCCGAACGAAATCAATATCCGAGTAAGCAGCGACTGAATTGGCCTCGATCTCGTTGTTCTCAAGGGGTGTCTGAAGTCCTGCTGATACAGCGCGTTCCCCGCCGACGCTTAGCCAAGCGCTGCGTGTGGTGCGATCGTGCAGGGAGCCGACGGCACTCCCCAGCAGCAGCAGCAATGCGACGCCGATGCTGATGCCAGCGATAATGGCCCCGAGTCGGCGATTGTGGGAACGAGTTCCGACTGAGAGCGAACGCAGAATAAGAAGACTATTCATCGTCGGGCCGGCTGCCTGTCGGTGTAGCCGGAGGACACTCGTCCGTCCCGCACGACTATCTCGCGGTCGGTATACGAGGCAGTCCGCGCGTCGTGCGTGACGATGACAAGCGTGGTGCGGTTAGCGTGTGTGACGTCGGTAAGCGTCTCCATGACCGATTCGGCGACGAGGGAATCCAGCGCCCCCGTTGGTTCGTCCGCGAATAGAACTTTCGGTGCCGTAACAAGCGCTCGTGCGATCGCAACACATTGGGCTTGGCCACCGGAGAGCTGGGTCGGCAGTTTGGACGCATGGTCAGCTACACGAAGTTGATCAAGCCAAGCGCGTGCCTGACCAAGGGCGCGCTTTCGAGACATCCCTGCCAATAAAAGGGGGATGCTCACGTTATCGATCGCAGAGAGGTCAGGTATGAGTTGGCCGAACTGGAAGACGAATCCGAAATCACTGAGGCGGAGGCGGGCTCGATCTGCCTCGCCCAGCCCGGAGACAACTGTCTTGCCGTACCGGACTTCACCTTCGTCTGGGGTTAGGACCCCGGCGAGTACGTGCAGCAGGGTTGACTTGCCCGAGCCCGAGGGTCCCATGATCGCAACACGCTCACCGTGAGCGATTTCGAAATCGATACCGCGAAGCGCATGAGTGAGCCCGAACGAGAGATGCAGCCCTTGTGCCGAGAGCAGAGTCTCGCCAAATGCGGGCTCTGAGATTGTCGTTGATGAGACGTTCATGACAGTGCCTCTCGCTTGAGTTCCGTGAGTCGAGACATGGTCAGATCGATGAATCGCAGGTCGGCTTCAATATGGAAAAGAGCGTGATCACACAAAAGCAAGGTGGCGACATCAGCATCACGTTTGCGTCGGGTGATGTCGCGCATCTTGTCGAGGTGCTCGCTCTTCTGTATCTCGAGAAGATGGACGGCGTCGTCGCCAAGCACGAGGCTGATCATCGTTTTGGCATAAACATTGCTCTGCAACCCGGGGACAGGAGCATCGGGGGTGAAGAGCCACGAGCGGAGCCTGTCCCGACCCTTGTCGGTGATCTCGTAGCGTTTGCGATCGGGCCCTTGTCCTGCCTCTTCAGCAGTGAGCACGGCGAAGTCGTCGCGGGTGAGACGAGACAGGGCTGAGTACACCTGGCCATAGGCGATGGGTCGGGCTGCGGCGAAGAGTCGATCATAAGCGCTCTTCAGGTCGTAGCCGTGACTCGGGCTCCGTCCGAGGAGTCCCAGCATCGTTAAGGTTGAGTCCATAACTCAACCATACACCACATGAATACATCGGGTGTATACACCGAATGTTTTTGCTGAGATCGATACCTTTGCCTCGTCCGCAGTACATGAGAGGCTCGCGTCGAGCATCTCGGTCCACAGCCGCAGCGACGAACCTGCGATCACCCGCTACCGCGGTGGACCCTCACAGCAATCGGGCGCAGGATTTGCACCGCGGGAGACAAGACCACTGGTCACGCTGACAGGCTGGCGCTCAGGCGTCCGGCGGTCCCCGGGGCAGCGGTTGCGACAAGGGAAGACCGGATCCCCGAGAGGCGCCAAGCCGTACCGATGTCTTGGCAACGGTCACGAGCGACCACGCAGCGAAGGCCGTACCCGCGTCCATTCATGATGACGCGTGGGCTCTGATCGAGTACATCGACTCGATCCGTGATGAGGCCACAGGACAGTTGAAAAGCCGACGCTGTTCGATACCTGCCCACGCCGAAGAGATGCAGAGGGGTAAAAACTGTACCGGTGGTGGGACTCGAACCCACAAGCCCTCACGGACAGCGCATTTTGAGTGCGCCGCGTCTGCCATTCCGCCACACCGGCTCGTTCACGTGCTTCGATCAGAATACCGTAGGCTTGCAGGGTGTCAGACCAAGAATCCACCCCCGTCGCTCCCCGTCGCGTAGTCGTTGCAGAAGACGAATCGCTGATCCGTCTCGATATCGTCGAGATCCTCCGTGACAACGGTTTCGAGGTCGTCGGTGAAGCAGGGGATGGCGAGACCGCCGTTGCGCTCGCCACCGAGCTGCGCCCCGACCTGGTGATCATGGACGTCAAGATGCCCCAGCTCGACGGCATCTCCGCGGCCGAGCGCCTCAGCAAGGGTCACATCGCGCCCGTCGTGCTGCTCACCGCGTTCAGCCAGAAAGAACTCGTCGAGCGCGCGACCGAAGCCGGAGCGCTCGCCTACGTCGTCAAGCCGTTCACGCCGAACGACCTGCTGCCCGCCATCGAGATCGCCCTGTCGCGCTACGCCCAGATCATTACGCTCGAGGCAGAGGTCGCCGACCTGGTCGAGCGATTCGAGACCCGCAAGCTCGTCGATCGGGCCAAGGGCCTGCTCAACGAAAAGATGGGCCTGACCGAGCCCGAGGCCTTCCGCTGGATTCAGAAGGCGTCGATGGATCGTCGCCTCACCATGCACGATGTCGCTCTGGCGATCATCGAGCAGCTCAGCGCCAAGAAGTAGAGCCCGACCCTGTCGTCCAACGGTTCCGCGTTCCGTCGACGCCCACAAACATCCGCCGAACCCGATCGACCGGTTCGCCGCGCGACCTTGAAGCTGAAGCACGAGGTTCTGCCGGCGAACGCACCGCTGTTCTCCGATGACATCGTCGCGGTCGCGCGCTCGGTCAGCGGAGTCGATCTCGACTACTCCGTCGACAGCCTCGAGCAGGTCGACGGCCTCATCGGCGGTTTCCGCGCGCAGGGTGTCACCGAGGAACGGTTCGCCGAGACTCTCTTCGGTTTCGGCTGCTACGTGGGCGAGGTCATGGTTCGGCACGCCGGCGGGTCGTGGACGACCAGCGCAGGAACCGCCCTCGAGGCCTACGCGAGCTTCCCGCTGCTCGTCTCGCTTCCTCCGGAGAACCTCAGCAATCCCATCGGCAAGGTCTTCAAAGCCTTCCGAAACGGCGAGTCCGACAGCATCGCCCAGTTCTACCGGGCGATGACCTCGAACTGACTCAGTTCTTCTTGTCGATGATCATGTTCGTGATGCGGATCGTCGAGCAGCGCCGACCCTGATCGTCGTCGATGGCGATCTCGTGCGTGGTCAGAGTGCGCCCAAGGTGGATGGGCGTGCAGACGGCGGTCACGAGGCCGCTGCGAGCCGATCGCGTGTGCGAGGCATTGATTTCGATGCCGACGGCGAGCCTGTCGGGGCCGGCGTGCAGATTCGCCGACATGGAGCCGAGAGACTCTCCGAGAACGACATAGGCGCCGCCGTGAAGCAGATTGGCCGGCTGCCTGTTGCCCTCGACCGGCATCGTGGCGACGGCCCGTTCGAGCGTGAACTCGACGAACTCGATGCCCATCTTGTCTGCGAGCTCGCCCACACCCCTGTCGCGAATCCAGCCCAGCGCATCCACAGTTTTTTCGGTCATTGTCGCCTTCGAATGCTGGGGCCCGGCCGTCGTCGGAGGTGACTTGTAGGCTGGGGGACGTGTCGGATTCAGAAAAGCCTACCCTCCTCGTCATCGACGGCCATTCACTCGCGTTCCGGGCGTTCTATGCCCTGCCCGTCGACAGTTTTCAGACTCGCGACGGGCAGCACACGAATGCGATTCACGGCTTCATCGCCATGCTCATCAACCTTCTGAAGGCCGAGAATCCGAGTCACATCGCCGTGGCGTTCGATATCTCGCGCCATTCGTTCCGCACCCGCGAATATCCCGAATACAAGGGCACCAGAGGCGAGACCCCGCCCGAATTCAAGGGTCAGATCCCTCTGCTCGAAGAGGCCCTGCACGCCATGAACATCACGACGGTCTCGAAAGAAGACTACGAAGCCGACGATATCCTCGCCACGCTCGCGCGCCAGGGCGAAGAGCAGGGCTATCGCGTCTTCGTCGTCTCCGGAGACCGCGACAGCATCCAGCTCATCCGCCCCGACGTCACGCTGCTCTACCCGTCGGCCATGGGCGTGTCGCAACTCACCCGCTACGACGCCGAGAAGGTCTTCGAAAAATACGGTGTGCAGCCTCATCAGTACCCTGAGATCGCCGCCCTCGTGGGCGAGACGAGCGACAACTTGATCGGAGTAGACAAGGTCGGCCCGAAGACGGCTGCCAAGTGGATCAACCTGTACGGCAGTCTCGACGCGATCATCGAACGCAGAGACGAGATAAAGGGCGTCGTCGGCGACAAGCTGCGCGAGCAATACGAGAACGCGGTACGCAACCGCAAGCTCAACCACTTGCTCACCGACGTCGAGCTGCCGGTCGGCCCGGCAGACCTCGAGCGCAAACCCATCGACGAGCAGGCTCTTCGCGAGGTCTTCGGCCGGCTCGAGTTCCGCACGCTTCTCGACCGGGTGCTCAAGCTCGACGGGCAAGGCACTTCGGATGCGTCGGCCGCGTCGGGCTCCGCGGGTCCGGAGTCGGTTCCCGCCTCGATCACGGCGCCGACTCCTGCGACGGTGCTCGACGAAGAACTCGAGCTCTGGCTCTCGCGAGCACAGAAGAACAATCCCGAGGGGCTCGCCCTGTCGGTCGAAGAGCAGGGCGGCGTGCCCATCGGCCTCGGCATCGCGTCTGCGACCGAAAGCCTGTTCGCGCCCTGGAGCGCGGGCAGCCTCGACTACACGGCGCTCGAGGCATGGCTGGCGAGCGACTCGCCGAAGATCATGCACGGCGCGAAGGAGCAGATCAAGACGCTGCGCCGCGCAGGCCTCGCCGTCTCCGGGCTGCGCTTCGACACGACGCTCGCCGCGTGGCTGGTGCGTCCCGACTCCTCTGCAGACCGCTCGCTCGCCGAACTCGTCGACCGAGCCCTGGCCGAGGTTCTGCCAACACCCGACCCCAATCAGCTTGTCCCCGAAGACGACTCCCACGTCGGCCCGGCGACCGAGGCGTGGTACATCGCCCGCGTCGCGGCGGCTCAGAAGTCCTCACTCGACGAGCGAACGCTGCGTGTGCTCGGCGACATCGAGATCCCCACGCTGATGGCGCTCGTCGACATGGAGCTCATCGGAATCACCGTCAGCCATGACGAGCTCTCAGAGCTGTCGGCCGAGTTGGCCGCCACAGCGACCGGTCTCGCCACAGACGCCTACGAGATCATCGGCGGCGAGATCAATCTCGGATCGCCGAAGCAGATCCAAGAGGTGCTCTTCGACAGACTGTCGATGCCCAAGACGCGTGCCACCAAAACGGGCTACTCGACAGACGCGGGCGCCCTCGCCGATCTGCAGGCGTCCAGCCCGCATCCCTTCCTCGGTCTTCTACTGCAGCACCGCGATGCCACCAAGCTCCGCCAGATCATCGAGACGGTCGACAAGGCGATCGCCCCCGACGGCCGGGTGCACACACGCTACGTGCAGACCGGCTCGAGCACGGGCCGAATCTCCTCGACAGATCCAAACCTGCAGAACATTCCCGTGCGCGCCGAAGAGGGCCGTCGCATCCGGCACGCCTTTCAGGTGGGTGACGGCTTCGAGAGCCTTCTCACAGCCGACTACTCACAGATCGAGATGCGCATCATGGCCCACCTCTCCGGCGACGAAGGGCTCATCACGGCCTTCACCGAGGGTGAAGACCTGCACCGCTTCGTCGGGGCCCACGTCTTCGGCGTCGAGCCCTCCGACGTCACGCCGGCCATGCGCACCAAGGTGAAGGCAATGTCTTATGGCCTCGCCTACGGGCTGAGCGCCTTCGGTCTGTCGAAGCAGCTACGCATCGAGTCCAGCGAAGCCAAGAAGCTCATGTCCGATTACTTCGAGCGCTTCGGCGCCGTACGCGACTTTCTGCGCAACGTGGTGCTGCAGGCAAAGGAAGACGGCTACACCGAGACGATCTTCGGCCGCCGCCGCCCCTTCGCGAATCTCAACAGCGCCAACAGGGTGCTTCGAGACAACGACGAACGGGCTGCACTCAACGCACCGATCCAGGGAACAGCGGCCGACATCATCAAGATCGCCATGATCAACATCGCGAGCGATCTTAAAGAGCAGCAGCTCGCGTCGCGCATGCTGCTCCAGGTGCACGACGAGTTGGTCTTCGATGTGGCGCCCGGCGAATGGCAGACGCTCTCCGAGATCGTGACCACGCGCATGAGCACCGCTGCCGAGCTTCGGGTTCCGCTCGAGGTGCAAGTGGGGCGCGGCGCGAACTGGAACGACGCAGCGCACTGATCGCCTCCCGGCAATCCGTTCTCGACACCATTCGGACACCTCCAGGACGCTCGCACGACATCCGAGTCACAGAGAATGTCGAGGTGACGACGACGGCGAATATTGTATTCTCGTCATTCACGTCTGCCGCCGACCCGATGCCTCGGGCATGGTCGCGTTTTCGCGACCAACTGACGGCACCGTCGGAGCGGCCCGCTGACCGTCTCGCCGATCCACAGACCGGACCGGTCTGCGTCTGGCGACTCCTGGCCAGCAACAACCGCGAACTCGGGCGCAGCGCCATGATCTATCGGTCGTTCGACGACGCACGTGCTGCCGTCTTCGATGCCCGGTTGTCGCGGCACGACATCGAGATCCGATCGGTGCACGGTCCGAATGCGGGCACCCATGGATGGTTCGCACACGAACCCGACGGGCCGCCCTTGATAACCTGTGGTCGGTGGTACGGCGCACACACCGCGAGCGTTGACGCGGCGCAGCACTCGATCGAGGCGTTCTTCAGCGCAACCGTGCTCGCCGAGGGGCATCGGCGGCTGTCCGCAGACAGACGACGCTCCACCAGGGAAGCGATTCGTACGCCGGGGGAGAGCGAGCGCAGTCGGAGCACCTCGTTAGGCTGAATGCATGACCGGTTCCCCAAAACCTCCCGCCCGCACGCCCACGGAGATCGACTCGATCGCCGAGGAGTGGGTCGACACCCTCGTTCGGCTCGAACCCACGCTCGGAACATACATCGGCCGTGTCGAGGCGAATACCCGCTTCGGCGACCTGTCGCCGAGAGGTCACGAGCTCTACCTGGACGAAGTGCGTCGAACCCAGGCGCTGCTGACAGCCGCCGTGCCCGTCGACGACGTCGACAGAGTCACGCAGATCGATCTCGGAGCCTCGCTCCAGCTCACCATCGAGAGCGCTGAAGCAGGTCTCCATCTGCGTGACCTCAACGTCATCGCCTCGCCGTCCCAAGACATCCGGGAGGCCTTCGACCTGATGCCGACCGAGACGGCGGGGGACTGGCATATCATCGAGACCCGACTCCACGCGGTTCCCGAAGCGCTCGACGGCTACGTCGAGACGCTGCGAGAGGGAATAGCTCGTCAGATCGTCCCGGCCAGGCGCCAGGTCGTAGAGGTTCTGGCGCAGGCGCGCAAGAACGCCTCGTCGGACGGGTTCTTCGCCTCGCTCCCCGACGGCGCTCCGGCGGAGTCTGCAACAGAGTCGCTCAGACAGGCATCCTCGGTGGCGGCCGGCGGCTACGCGCGGTTCGCGGACTTTCTCGAAACCGAGCTGCTGCCTGCGGCGACGCCGGTGGATGCCGTGGGTCGCGATATCTACACGCTTCGGTCACGCCAATTCCTCGGCGCCACGATCGACCTCGACGAGACCTACGAGTGGGGCCTCGCCGAACTCGCTCGCATGACGCGGGAGCAGGAGGCGATCGCCCAGGAGATCCTGCCCGGCGCGACCGTGCACGAGGCCATCGCTCATCTCGACGCCGACGACTCCCGCAAGCTCCACGGAACTGATGCCCTCCGGCAGTGGATGCAGAGCACGAGTGACCGCGCCGTCGACGAGCTGTCGCAAAGCCACTTCGACATCCCCGACGAGATCCGTGCCCTCGAGTGCATGATCGCGCCGACCGACGAGGGCGGCATCTACTACACCGGCCCGACCGACGATTTCTCCCGCCCTGGACGAATGTGGTGGTCGGTGCCGGCGGGAGTCACCACCTTCGACACCTGGCGTGAACTGACCACGGTCTACCACGAGGGAGTTCCAGGGCATCACCTGCAGATCGGCCAGGCCGTCTACAACAGGGCTACCCTCAACACCTGGCGTCGTCAGCTGGCGGGAACGTCAGGACACGCGGAAGGTTGGGCGCTCTACGCCGAACGTCTGATGGAGGAACTGGGCTACCTCGACGACCCGGCCGACAGGCTCGGCATGCTTGACGGTCAGAGGATGAGGGCCGCCCGAGTCGTGCTCGACATCGGAGTGCACCTAGGCAAGCAGCGCCCCGACGGTGCCGGAGTCTGGGACGCCGACTACGCGCTGGAGTTCATGCGCGCGAACGTGAACATGGACGACGCCTTCATTCGCTTCGAGGTGAATCGCTACCTCGGCTGGCCAGGACAGGCGCCGTCGTACAAGGTCGGACAACGCATCTGGGAGCAGTTGCGAGACGACTACCGGGCACTGCAGGGCGACGCCTACGACGCCAAGGAGTTTCACCGCCGCGCACTCGATCTGGGCGGGGTCGGGCTCGACACTCTCCAGAAGTTTCTGCTCACAGACGGAGAATCCCGATGACGAACTCCCCGCCGCCCGGGTGGTACCCCGAAGAGAACACGTCCAATGAGAGATGGTGGGACGGTCAGAACTGGAGCGAAAGCCGTCGCGACGCTCCGGCTCCCGTCGTACCTCCCGCAGACCCCGGAGTCACGCACACCGCGGCCGCAGCGCATCCATCACGTCGACCTGTCTGGCCGTGGGTGCTCGGTGGCTCGTTGCTCGTCATCGTCGCCGTACTCGTCGCCGCAGTTCTCGTCCTCGCCAGTGTCTTCTCGTCGATCGAACGGTCCTCGCCGAGCGGGTCTGGGCACGAACCGGGCGGCGAGTCGAGTGCGCCGGCCGGCAGTTCCGGCGACGGCGTCGTCATCGGAGATGGGGGAGACGACGCCATTCGAGTCGTGACCTATGTCGATTACTTCTGCCCGTACTGCGGCCAATTCGAGTCGACCAACGCGAAACAGCTCTCCGAGTGGGTCGACTCGGGCGAGGTGGTTCTCGAAGTCCACCCCATCTCGATTCTCGACCGCGCCTCGCTCGGAACGAAGTACTCGACCAGAGCAGCCAATGCTGCCGCCTGCGTCGCCGACTCGGCGCCGGATCAGTTCGAGAAGTTCAGTGCTCTTCTGTTCGAGAACCAGCCCGACGAGAACACCGAGGGGCTGAGCGATGCCGATCTGATCGATCTGGCGAACGAAGCAGGGGCGATCGAGGGTACCGATGTAACAGACTGCATCGACTCGGGCGAGTTCGCCGGCTGGGTGACGCAGGCCACGGACCGGGCCCTCAACGAACCCGTACCGAATTCCGATCTCGACAAGATCTCGGGCACGCCCACAGTGATCGTCGACGGAGTGCAGTACACCGGCAGCCTCACCGACGCCCAGGAGTTCGCCGACTTCGTACTGCCGGGGGTCAGCTGACCCGCGGTCACCGCGTGCCACTCTGAGTAATAGCGGTGGCGCGGCTGAGTAGCTCGTCACCTACCCGGCGCTTGTCATGCTTCGTAGCGTGTGCACATGAGCACATCTGATCCGCGCGTAGAACGCGCCGAACGCCAAGCCGCGGCCTCGAAACGCCCCGGCACCACCATCGTCATCGTTCTCCTCGGAGCAGCCCACCTCGCCGTGTGGATGGTCGCAGGGTTCGGCATCGGCACCATCCTCGACACATTCCGCCTGATGACCGTCAACCAGGTCGGCAACTGGAACAGCGGATTCGATGCCGTGGACTCGCAATTTCTCGCCGTCGGAGCCATCTGCATCGGCTCCTTCCTCGGCGTCTTCTTTACCGGGCGACTCGGCCGGGCGGGACTCGGCGGCGCCGCGCTTATCGTGCCGTTCTGCACAGGTCTTCTCGGTATTGCCATCGGGCTGCTGCTCTTCATTCCGAACTGGAGCCCGCCGGACGCGATCGGTGAGAAGGTGGCGTTCATCGATGGCGGTGACACTGAGCCATGGCAGTCGGATGCATGGGTCGCCTACTACCTGCCCTACTGGTTACCCGCCGCCTTCGGGGTTCTCCTGCTTCTCGCGGTCGTTGCTACTTTGGCTGCGATCCGAGCCACTCGCCGCAGTCTCGTGCGAATGAAGGACATCGAGTCGCGAGGAACGCGGGTTCCCGGCGTCGTCACGGAGGCGATCGCCACCGGAACAGAGATCCAAGGGATGCCGCGGATCCAGTTCACGGCACGATTCAGGGACACGGCAGGAACGGACCGCTGGGTGACGAAGAAGGCGACGTTCCCTCGCGCAGCCACCCCGCGAGCCGGAGATCCCGCCGTCGTGTGGTTCGACCCTCTTGCACCGCACGATGAGACGAAGATCATGGTGGGCCTCGGCCCGGAGGCGGCGCAGCACGCCGGACAGTCCGCGGTGTTGCCGCGCACGGATCTACGGGGCTAGAATGACTTGGCACGTTTTGTGCCATCCCATCCGCTCGCCGTCGGCGGAGCAGTCCTGCTCGAAACCTCGAACTCGTCTGTCGTCGGCCTGATATATGTCCATCCTGGAGCATTTACTTTTATGACAATCGCAACGACCGACAGAGTAGCCAAGCAGGTCGCCATCAACGACATTGGCTCGGCAGAAGACTTTCTCGCCGCGGTCGAAAAGACACTGAAGTTCTTCAACGACGGAGACCTCATCGAGGGCACCGTTGTGAAGATCGACCGCGACGAGGTTCTCCTCGACGTCGGGTACAAGACCGAGGGTGTCATCCCCTCGCGTGAGCTTTCCATCAAGCACGACGTCGACCCCACCGAGGTCGTCCAGGTCGGCGATCTGGTCGAGGCCCTCGTTCTTCAGAAAGAAGACAAAGAAGGTCGCCTGATCCTCTCCAAGAAGCGCGCTCAGTACGAGCGTGCGTGGGGAGACGTCGAGAAGATCAAGGACGCCGACGGTGTTGTCACCGGTTCGGTCATCGAGGTCGTCAAGGGTGGACTCATCGTCGACATCGGACTCCGAGGCTTCCTGCCCGCGTCGCTCATCGAGCTTCGTCGCGTGCGCGACCTCACGCCCTACCTGGGCCAGGAGATCGAGGCCAAGATCCTCGAGCTCGACAAGAACCGCAACAATGTCGTTCTGTCGCGCCGCGCTCTGCTCGAGCAGACGCAGTCCGAGAGCCGCACCACGTTCCTCAACAACCTCCAGAAGGGACAGGTCCGCAAGGGCGTCGTCTCGTCGATCGTCAACTTCGGTGCGTTCGTCGATCTGGGTGGAGTCGACGGACTGGTTCACGTCTCCGAACTCAGCTGGAAGCACATCGAGCACGCGTCCGAGGTCGTCGAGGTTGGCCAGGAGGTCACCGTCGAGATCCTCGAGGTCGACCTCGACCGCGAGCGTGTCTCCCTGTCGCTCAAGGCGACGCAGGAAGACCCGTGGCAGGTCTTCGCCCGCACCCACGCCATCGGCCAGGTTGCACCGGGCAAGGTCACGAAGCTCGTTCCCTTCGGCGCATTCGTTCGCGTTGCCGAGGGCATCGAGGGACTCGTCCACATCTCCGAACTGTCGGGCAAGCACGTCGAGCTCGCCGAGCAGGTCGTGTCGGTCGGCGACGAGGTCTTCGTCAAGGTCATCGACATCGACCTCGAGCGTCGCCGCATCTCGCTGAGCCTCAAGCAGGCCAACGAGGGTGTCGACCCCGAAGGCACCGAGTTCGACCCGGCGCTCTACGGAATGCTCACCGAGTACGACGACCAGGGCAACTACAAGTTCCCCGAGGGCTTCGACCCGGAGACGAACGAGTGGCGCGAGGGCTTCGAGACCCAGCGCGAGAAGTGGGAGCAGGACTACGCTGCAGCCCAGGCTCGCTGGGAAGCCCACAAGAAGCAGGTTGCCACGAGCAACGCCGAGGTCGCCTCGGGCGACGGCGCCAGCGCTGGTTCCTCCTTCTCGAGCGAGTCGACCGGAGCCGGCACCCTCGCCGACGACGAGACCCTCGCCGCGCTTCGCGAGAAGCTGTCGAGCAGCAACTCCTAAGTTGCATCACAGAACGGCCGTCCTTCGGGGCGGCCGTTCCGTCGTTAACCCCGTCGTCGACGAGGCCACCGGACGCCGCCGATACCATGGAGCCATGTTCATCGTGGGCCTCACCGGCGGAATCGCATCAGGAAAATCCACTGTGGCCCGGCGGCTCGTCGACCACGGCGCCGTGCACGTCGACGCGGATGCCCTCTCCCGCGAGGTCGTCGAGCCGTCGACCCCGGGGCTCGCGGCCGTCACGGCCGAGTTCGGCGCCGAGGTACTTGCTGACGACGGCTCGCTCGACCGCGCTGCGCTGGGGGCGATCGTCTTCGCCGATCCGGATGCCCGGGGCCGGCTCGAGGCCATCATCCACCCGCGGGTGCATACACGCACGGCAGAGCTGATCGCCGCGGCTGAGAAAGCGGATCCCGCTGCGGTCGTCGTCTACGACGTTCCTCTCCTCGTCGAGGCCCGCCGAGAACTGCGATTCGACCTGATCGTCGTCTGCGAGGCGCCGGCCGATGAGCGCATCGATCGTCTTCTCACGCATCGAGGAATGCCCCGAACCGAAGCGGAACGACGCATCTCCGCCCAGGCCAGTGACGAGGAGCGACGCGCGGTCGCCGACGTCGTCATCGACACGTCGGGATCGCTCCAGCACACCCTCGACCAGGTCGACGAGCTGTGGACGGACCTGTCGGCACGAGCCAAGGACAGGGCTCGCGTCTAGCCGAACAGCAGCGCGGCCTCGTCGTAACGGTGCTGCGGCACCGTCTTGAGCTTGCCCAGCGCCTCGGCGAACCCGACAGTGACGATCTCGGTGCCCTTCAGAGCGACCATCTGGCCCCAGGCGCCTTCGCCGATGATGTCGCTGGCAGCCATGCCGAGACGAGTCGCGAGAACGCGGTCGTAGGCGCTCGGCACACCTCCACGCTGGATGTGGCCGAGCGTCGTCGCCCGGGTCTCGATTCCCGTTATCGATTCGATCAGCGGCGCGATGCGCTCGCCGATGCCTCCGAGACGCGGCCGACCGAAAGCATCCAGACCCCGCTCGGAGTGCGGGTCGTCCATGCTGTCGGGCATAAAGCCCTCGGCCACAACGACCAGGGGAGCGCGACCGCGATCGTAGGCGCTCTGCACCCACTCGCACATCTGCTCGACACTGGTCTTCTGCTCGGGAATCAGGATGGCGTGGGCGCCCGCCGCCATACCCGAGTGCAGTGCGATCCAGCCCACGTGACGACCCATGACCTCTGCAACCATGCACCGGCTGTGCGACTCGCCGGTCGTGCGCAGTCGATCCATGGCGTCTGTCGCGATCTGCACAGCGGTATCGAAACCGAAGGTGTAGTCCGTCGCGTCGAGGTCGTTGTCGACAGTCTTCGGAACGCCGACGATCTTGAGGCCGGCATCGGTGAGGCGTTTCGCTGCAGCGAGAGTGCCTTCACCGCCGATGGCCATGATCGCGTCGATTCCGTGGCGCTCCATGTTGGCGGCGATGTTCTCCGGTCCGCCGTTCTCGCCCTCGAACGGGTTGGTGCGCGATGTACCCAGGATCGTGCCGCCCTGCTTGGCGATACCGCGGATGTTGTGGCGGGTGAGCTCCATGATGTCGGCGTTGACGACACCCCTCCAGCCGTCTCTGAACCCGACGAACTCTTGGCCGTTGATCTCCGTTCCCTTGAGAACCGCGCCGCGGATGACCGCGTTGAGTCCGGGACAGTCGCCGCCCGAGGTGAGAATGCCGATGCGCATGGCGCCGCTCCTGTTCGAAAGAAATCCGTTTCCACTGCCAGGCAGGGACCAGTGTCACTACCCCGACCTAAACTTAATGCATGGAACCCACCCGCTCCGTCCACCCCTTCGAAGTCGTCAGTGAATACAGCCCGAGCGGCGACCAGCCGACCGCCATCGCCGAGCTGACTGCACGGATCAACGCGGGGGAGACCGACGTGGTACTCCTCGGTGCAACAGGCACCGGCAAGTCGGCGACGACGGCCTGGCTCATCGAAGCGGTCCAGCGCCCCACGCTCGTGCTCGCGCACAACAAGACCCTTGCGGCTCAACTCGCGAATGAGTTCCGCGAACTCATGCCCAACAACGCCGTCGAGTACTTCGTCTCGTACTACGACTACTACCAGCCTGAGGCCTACGTTCCCCAGACAGATACCTTCATCGAGAAAGACAGCTCGATCAACTCCGAGGTCGAGCGCCTGCGCCACTCGACCACGAACTCGCTGCTCAGCAGGCGCGACGTCGTCGTGGTCTCGACGGTCTCGTGCATCTATGGCCTCGGCACGCCAGAGCAGTACATGAACGCGATGATCGCGCTGCAGGTCGGCCAGCGCATCGACAGAGACTGGCTGATCCGCAAGTTCGTCTCGATGCAGTACAACCGCAACGACATCGACTTCTCGCGCGGCAACTTCCGTGTGCGGGGCGACACGATCGAGATCATTCCCCAGTACGAAGAGCTCGCGATCCGCATCGAGATGTTCGGCGACGAGATCGAGGCTCTCTACAGCCTCCACCCGCTCACCGGCGACATCGTGCGCAAGCTCGACTCCGTCTCCGTCTTTCCTGGGTCGCACTACGTCACCGATACCGATGTGATGCAGCGCGCCATCGGCACGATTCAAGACGAGCTCGAACTGCGCGTGGGTCAGCTCGAGAAGGAGGGCAAGCTTCTCGAGGCCCAGCGCCTGCGCATGCGCACCACTTTCGATCTCGAAATGATGCAGCAGATCGGGTTCTGCTCCGGCATCGAGAACTACTCCTGGCACATGGACGTGCGGCCTCCCGGCGCCGCCCCTCACTGCCTTCTCGACTACTTCCCCGACGACTTCCTCGTGGTCATCGACGAGTCCCACGTCACGGTTCCTCAGATCGGCGCCATGTACGAGGGCGACTCGTCGCGCAAACGCACCCTGGTAGACCACGGATTCCGCCTGCCGAGCGCGCTCGACAACCGCCCGCTCAAATGGCCCGAGTTCAAAGAGAGAGTCGGCCAGACGGTATACCTGTCGGCTACCCCCGGCAAGTACGAATTGGGCATCGCCGACGGTGTCGTAGAGCAGATCATCCGGCCCACGGGCCTGATCGACCCCGAGATCGTGATCAAGACCTCCACCGGCCAGATCGACGATCTTCTCGAAGAGATCCGCCTGCGTGCCGGCAGAGACGAGCGCGTTCTCGTCACCACACTCACCAAGAAGATGGCCGAGGAACTCACCGACTTCCTGGGCGAGCACGGGGTCAAGGTGCGTTACCTGCACGCCGATGTCGACACCCTGCGCCGGGTCGAACTGCTCACCGAGCTGCGCGCAGGCCTCTACGACGTGCTCGTGGGCATCAACCTCCTGCGAGAAGGGCTCGACCTGCCCGAGGTCTCGCTTGTCGCCATCCTCGATGCCGACAAGGAGGGGTTCCTGCGGTCGTCGACCTCGCTCATCCAGACCATCGGTCGAGCCGCACGCAACGTGTCGGGCCAGGTCATCATGTACGCCGACAAGGTGACCGACTCGATGGCCTTCGCCATCAGCGAGACCACGCGTCGGCGTGAGTTGCAGGTGGCATACAACACCGAGCACGGCATCGACCCCACACCGTTGCGCAAGCGCATCGCCGATATCACTGAGGTGCTCGCGCGAGAAGGTGCGGATACAGCGCAGCTGCTCGCGGGCCGCGACGGTTCCAAAAAGAAGTCGCCGACGCCTAATCTGCGCCGCGAAGGCATCGCGGCGGAGGGCGCGAACCAGCTGGAGGCGATCATCGCCGACCTCAACGAGCAGATGCTCCAGGCCGCGGGCGAACTGAAGTTCGAGCTCGCCGCACGTCTGCGCGACGAGCTGGGCGACCTCAAGAAAGAGCTGCGGCAGATGTCGGCCGCCGGGCACCTCTCGTGACCACCGAGCCCGACCCACTGCGCCGGCGGGTCGTCGAGTGGGAGGATCCGCTCATCGGGGCCGCCCAGGCGAAGACGCTCGGCGGACTCGAGTACCTGAACGCGATGATCGCGGGCCGCATCCCGCCCCCGCCGATCGCAGTGTTGATGAACCTCGAGCTCGTGTCGGCGAGCCATGGCACCGCCGTCTTCACCTGCACGCCCGACGAGTCGGTCTACAACCCCATCGGCGCCGTCCACGGCGGCTTTATGTGCACCGCACTCGATTCCGCTCTCGGCTGCGCGGTGCACTCCACCCTGCGGGCAGGGCAGGGCTACACATCGCTCGAGATCAAGGTCAACTACCTCCGCGCCCTCAACACGGTCTCGGGAACGCTCACCGTCACGGGCACGGTCACCAAGCCCGGCAGCCGCATCGCCTTCGCCGAGGGTGTGGTGACCGATTCCGAGGGGCGCACCGTGGCGACCGCGTCGAGCACCCTGCTGGTGTTCGAGGCCTAGCACAGTCCCTCGACACTGCACGCCCTCAGCGGAAGAGGGACGCGGTGTCGGTGGCCGCACATAGACTTTCGAGGTGTCAGTTTCGAAGGTAAATTCCTCCAACGTCCTCAGCGTCCACGGCGCCCGCGTCCATAATCTTCAAGACGTGAACCTCGAGATCCCTCGAGACTCGCTCGTCGTCTTCACAGGCCTGTCCGGGTCGGGCAAGTCGTCACTCGCGTTCGACACGATCTTCGCCGAGGGCCAGCGCCGCTACGTCGAGTCGCTGTCGGCCTACGCCCGTCAGTTCCTGGGGCAGGTCGACCGCCCCGACGTCGACTTCATCGAGGGTCTCAGCCCCGCGGTGTCGATCGACCAGAAGTCGACCAACCGCAACCCGCGGTCGACCGTCGGCACGATCACAGAGATCTACGACTACATGCGCCTGCTGTGGGCGCGCATCGGCATTCCGCACTGTCCGATCTGCGGCGAACCCATCAAGTCCCAAACTGTGCAGCAGATCGCCGACCAGCTCATGGAGCTCGAAGACGGAATTCGCTACCAGGTCGCGAGCCCCGTGGTCTCGCAGAAGAAGGGCGAATTCGTCGACCTCTTCAAAGAGCTGGCCGCGGGCGGCTACTCGCGTGCGCTCGTCGACGGCGAGGTCGTTCAGCTGAACGATCCGCCCAAGCTCAAGAAGCAGATCAAGCACGACATCTCGGTCGTCATCGACCGTCTCGTCGCCGGCCCCGACATACTGAGTCGTCTCACCGACTCCCTCGAGACCGCGCTGCGCCTCACCGACGGGCTGGTGCAGATCAACTATGTCGACTCCGAGGGTCCGGATGCCTGGCAGACGTTCTCCGAGAAGCTCTCGTGCCCGAACAACCACCCCATCGCACTCACCGAGATCGAACCTCGCACCTTCTCGTTCAACGCCCCTTTCGGAGCGTGCCCGGAGTGCTCCGGTCTCGGCACCCGTATGTCTGTCGACTCCGACCTGCTGCTCGGCGACCCCGACCTCAGCATTGCCGAGGGTGTCATCGTTCCGTGGACGACCCAGGGCAAGGGCCTGTTCAGCTACTACGAGAAGCTGCTGCACGGCCTGTCGCGCGACCTCGACTTCTCGCTCAAGACCCCCTGGGGCGAGTTGAGCGATGAGGTGCAGAACGCCGTGCTCCGCGGCAACAACTTCGAGGTCAAGGTCCGCTGGAAGAACCGCTACGGCCGCGAGGTGAGCTACTCGTCCGGCTTCGAAGGCGTCGTCCCCTACATCGAACGGCAGTTCCTGCAGGCCGAGACCGACACGCAGCGTGCGCGCTGGTCGGAGTTCCTCCGCGAGATCCCGTGTCCCGTCTGCAACGGCAAGCGACTGAAGCCCGAGGTCCTCGCGGTCACCGTGAACGGCCGCAGCATCGCCGATGTCACCGACATCTCCCTGACTGACGCACAGGAGTTCATGCACGACGTGGTACTCACCGATCGAGAGGCAGCAATCGCCGCTCAGGTGCTGCGCGAGATCAGACTGCGCCTCGACTTCCTGATTCAGGTCGGTCTGAACTATCTCAACCTGGCGCGCGCCGCAGCCTCCCTCTCCGGCGGCGAAGCCCAGCGCATCCGGCTCGCCACCCAGATCGGATCCGGACTCACCGGCGTGCTCTACGTGCTCGACGAGCCGTCGATCGGTCTGCACCAGCGAGACAACCGCCGACTCATCGAGACTCTGGTGAAGCTGCGCGACCTCGGAAACACGCTGATCGTCGTCGAACACGACGAAGACACCATCCGCACGGCCGACTGGATCGTCGATATCGGGCCGGGTGCCGGTGTCAACGGAGGCAAGGTCGTACACTCGGGTTCGTACGACGCACTCCTGGCGAACACACAGTCGCTCACGGGTGACTACCTCTCGGGGCGCAAAGAGATCGAGGTTCCCGCCACCCGACGCCCGATCGATCCCGACCGCGTGATCACAGTGGTCGACGCCGAGGCAAACAATCTCCGCAAGGTCACGGTCGACTTCCCGCTCGGCACATTCGTCGCGGTCACCGGCGTCTCCGGTTCGGGAAAGTCCTCGCTGGTCAACGACATCCTCTACCGGGTGCTCGCGAACAAGCTCAACGGCGCACGCAAGATACCGGGCAAGCACAAGCGCGTCACGGGGCTCGAGAACCTCGACAAGGTCGTGCACGTCGACCAGAACCCCATCGGCCGCACCCCGCGATCGAACCCTGCGACCTACACGGGCGTCTTCGATCGCATCCGCAATCTATTCGCCGACACGGCCGAGGCCAAGGCTCGCGGCTATCTGGCCGGCCGCTTCAGCTTCAACGTCAAGGGGGGCCGCTGCGAGGCCTGCTCGGGCGACGGAACAATCAAGATCGAGATGAACTTCCTTCCCGACGTCTACGTCAAGTGCGAGGTCTGCGGGGGAGCGCGCTACAACCGCGACACCCTCAGCGTGCACTACAAGGGCAAGAGCATCTCCGAGGTCCTCGACATGCCGATTGCCGAGGCGGCGGAGTTCTTCGAGCCGATCGGTGCCATTCACCGTTTTCTCAAGACTCTCGTCGATGTCGGCCTCGGCTACGTGCGACTCGGCCAGAGCGCGACGACCCTGTCAGGCGGCGAGGCGCAGCGTGTGAAGCTGGCGACAGAGCTGCAGAAGCGCTCCAACGGGCGCACGGTCTACGTGCTCGACGAGCCCACCACCGGTCTGCACTTCGAAGACGTGCGCAAGCTCCTCCTCGTGCTCGGCAGCCTGGTCGACAAGGGCAACACGGTCATCGTCATCGAGCACAACCTCGACGTCATCAAGAGCGCGGACTGGCTGATCGACATCGGGCCCGAGGGCGGCGCGGGCGGTGGGCGCATCCTGGCAACCGGTACACCCGAGCAGCTGGCGAAGGTAAAGAAGAGCCACACCGGCTTCTTCCTCAAGGAGATCCTCGAGGCGAAGTAGACATGGCACGAACCTCTCCAGACACGGTTCCCTACCGCCCGAAAGCGGGGGAAATTCCCACCCAGCCGGGCGTGTACCGCTTCCGCGACGCGACCGGGCGGGTGCTGTACGTGGGCAAAGCGCAGAACCTGCGAGCCCGCCTGAGCAACTACTTCGCGCCGCTGCGAAGCCTGCATGAGCGCACACGCCGCATGGTCACCACTGCCGCCTCGGTGGAGTGGACCGTCGTGGGCAGCGATGTGGAGGCCCTGCAGCTCGAGTACACGTGGATCAAGGAGTTCGACCCGCCGTTCAACGTCAAGTTCCGCGACGACAAGACCTACCCGTTCATGGCCATAACGCTCGCCGATGAGGCTCCGCGTGTCATCGTCACTCGCAACACACGCATTCCGGGCGCACGCTACTTCGGCCCGTACCCCAAGATCTGGGCCGTGCGCGAGACGATCGAGCTCATGGTCAAGGCGTTCCCGATCCGCACCTGCTCGGACTCGAGCTACAAAAAGGCCATGGAGTCCGGGCGCCCGTGCTTTCCCGGTCAGATCGGCCGTTGCGGGGGCCGTGCTCGCACAAGGTGACGGTCGAGGAGCACAGGGCCATCGTCAACGACTTCGTGTCATTTATGGCCGGGGGAGACAACCGCTTCGTAACCGAAGTGACCCGAAAGATGAAAGAGGCGGCCGTCGAGCAACGATACGAGGCAGCAGCCATGTACCGCGATCAACTCCAGGCTCTCGAGGCAGTGCTCGAGAAGAGCGCCGTCGTTCTGTCTGACAATCTCGACACCGACCTGTTCGGTGTCGAACACGACGAGCTTGCGGCCGCGGTGCAGCAATTCATCGTTCGCGGCGGCCGCATTCGCGGTGTGCGGGCCTGGGTCGTCGACAAAGAACTCGACCTCACGACCGCCGAGCTCGTCGACTCCATCCTGCAGGCCGCATACGACGGCACGACCGTCCCGCCTCGCGAGATCATCGTTCCCGAGCTGCCCGAAGACAAGGCCGAACTCGAGACCTGGCTCGGCACCCGGCGAGAGAAGGGCAAGGTCAGCCTCCGCACCGCCCAGCGAGGCGAGAAGGCGGCGCTGATGCAGACGGCGAGAATCAACGCCATGAACGCGCTTCAGCTCTACAAGACCAGGCGCAGCGCCGATTTCGTCGCTCGCAGTCAGGCTATGACCGATATTCAAGACGCGCTCGGCATGCCTGACGCCCCGCTACGCATGGAGTGCTTCGACGTGTCCCACCTCGGCGGCACGAACATCGTCGCATCCATGGTCGTCTTCGAAGACGGGCTTCCGCGAAAAGACCAGTACCGCCGGTTCACGATCGCCGAATCCACAGACGACACCGACTCGATCCACCAGGTCGTCACGAGGCGGCTCGCCTATCTGCGCGAAGGAACCGAGCGCAGCGAGTCCGACTCCGCCTCCAAAAAGTTCTCCTACCCACCGAACCTCCTCGTCGTCGACGGAGGCCAACCGCAGGTGCAGGCCGCCGCCCGCGCGCTCCGCGAGTCCGGTGTCGAGGGCATCTTCCTCTGCGGCCTGGCCAAGCGCCTCGAAGAGATCTGGCTGCCCGACAGTGACTTCCCGGTCATACTGCCGCGAGGCAGCGAAGCGCTCTTTATGCTCCAGCGACTGCGCGACGAGGCTCATCGATTCGCGATCATCCATCAGCGCACGAGGCGCAAGCGCGATATCGCCTCAGTTCTCGGCGAGATCCCGGGGCTCGGTCCGAGTCGTGTCAAGCAGCTGCTCACTCACTTCGGCTCGGTGTCGCAACTACGACAGGCGAAACCGGATGCGATCGCCGCCGTTCGCGGGGTCGGCCCGGCTCTGGCGCAAACAGTCTTCGCCCACCTCCATCCAGACTCCGCGGCTCCGGCCGCCGAGCCCCGACGGTAGGCTAGACGTTCATCCGACTGCACTCTCGAAGAAGGCGACCCCATGACTGACGATCCACTTCCGCAAGAAGTGCTGATAGTCACAGGCATGTCGGGGGCCGGCCGATCGACCGTCGCCAATGCCCTCGAAGACCTGGGCTGGTACGTCGTCGACAACCTCCCGCCGCAGATGCTGAGGCCCCTGGTCGATCTCGCGGAGAAGGCCGGATCGACACTTCCCCGAATCGCGGCCGTCGTCGATGTGCGAGGCCGCGACTTCTTCGGCGACCTGCAGGAGATCATCCACTCGCTCCGCGACGGCAGCCAGCTCCGTGTGCTGTTCCTCGAGGCCACCGACTCGGCGCTCGTGCGGCGATTCGAACAGGTGAGACGCCCGCATCCGCTTCAGGGCGACGGCACTCTCCTCGACGGCATAGAGCGCGAACGCGTGCGACTCCACCCCATCCGCGAGTCAAGCGATATGGTCATCGACACATCGGATCTCAACATCCACCAGCTCGCCACCCGCATCGCGGAGGGCTTCTCCACCACGGATACGCCCGGCGTTCAGGTCACGCTCATGAGTTTCGGCTTCAAGTACGGCACCCCGACAGACGTCGATTCGATTGCCGATGCCCGCTTTCTGCCGAACCCGTTCTGGATTCCGGAACTGCGCGCCCACACCGGACTCGACCCCGAGGTCAGCGACTACGTCCTCGCTCAAGACGGCGCGGCGGAGTTCCTCGAGTCCTACGCGGCCTCCCTCAAGCCCGTTCTCGCCGGTTACCAGCGCGAGAACAAACGACACGCCACCATGGCCATCGGATGCACGGGCGGCAAACACCGTTCCGTGGCCCTCACCCGAGCTCTCGCCACGCGGCTCGCGTCCTACCCGGGCGTCGTCGTCAACGTCAAGCATCGCGACCTCGGTCGCGAATAACACCGGCCGTCGCCGGCAGATGCCACAAGCATCCCGCGCGACATCGGCCGCACGAACGAATGGATAGAGATTGGCTCTCACCGCCGATGTCAAAGAAGAACTGACCCGCGTCGTCGCGAAGAAGACGACCCTCCGCGCCGCCGAACTGGCGACGATCCTGCGCTTTTCCGGTGGACTTCACCTGATCTCGAATCGCATCGCGATCGAGTCCGAACTCGACACTCCCGATCTGGTGAAGCGCGTGCGCCGCGACCTCGCCGAACTCTACGGAATTCGAGGCGAGGTCTCGCACGTCTCCGCATCGGGCACCAAACGCACGGGCACGTATCTCGTGCGGGTCATCGATGGCGGCGAGACGCTCGCCCGACAGACCGGGTTGCTGGATGCGCGTCGTCGGCCGATCCGCGGCCTTCCGAACCGGCTCACGACGGGCTCCCAAGAAGAGCTTTCCGCGGTGTGGCGGGGCGCATTCCTGGCGAACGGCACCCTGACCGATCCGGGGAGATCGGCCGCTCTCGAGATCACGTGCCCCGGCAACGAGTCAGCGATGGCGTTGGTCGGAGCGGCTGCACGACTCCACGTGCAGGCGAAGGCACGAGAGGTCAGGGGAGTGCACCGCGTCGTCATTCGCGACGGTGAGGCGATCGCACGCATGCTCTCGCTTATGGGCGCCGCCGACGCGGTCTCCCGATGGGAAGACCTGCGACAGCGCCGAGAGGTACGCGCAACGGCGAACAGACTCGTCAACTTCGACGACGCCAACCTGCGTCGCTCGGCGCAAGCCGCCGTCGCGGCGTGCTCCCGGGTTGAGCGTGCTCTCGAGATCCTCGGACCGGATGTTCCGCCCCATCTGAAGTATGCGGGTGACCTTCGTCTGAACTTCCGCGACTCGAGTCTCGACGAACTCGGGCATCACGCCGACCCGCCCATGACGAAGGATGCGATCGCCGGGCGCATCCGGCGTCTGCTCGCGATGGCCGATAAGCAGGCGAGCGATCTCGGAATCCCGGGAACCGACGCGAACCTGCCGCCGGATCTCGACGACTGAGAGATTCATCGGGCCGATACCGAGACGTCAGGAAGTTTTCAGGGCCCTGTCCGTTGACCTCAGTAGACTGATCAGGTCACTCACAGCCGTCCGGGTTCTCGGAACGGCGCCTTATTCGAGGAGATATCAATGGCTGAATACACCCTTCCAGAGCTCGCGTACGACTACTCGGCGCTTGAGCCCAGCATCAGCGGCACCATCATGGAGCTGCACCACTCCAAGCACCACCAGGCTTATGTGACCGGCGCGAACACCGCGCTAGCCCAGCTTGCCGAGGCCCGCGACTCCGAGAACCTCGGCGCGGTCAACAAGCTCGAGAAAGACCTCGCCTTCAACCTGGGCGGTCACGTCAACCACTCGATCTTCTGGACCAACATGTCCCCGAACGGTGGAGACAAGCCGGTCGGCGAACTCGCCGCGGCTATCGACGAGTTCTTCGGATCGTTCGACAAGTTCCAGGCGCACTTCGCGGCCACCGCCCTGGGAGTGCAGGGTTCAGGCTGGTCTGTGCTCGCCTGGGACAGCATCGGACAGCGCCTGATCATTCAGCAGTTCTTCGACCAGCAGTCGAACTTCGCGGCCGGCACAGTGCCCCTTCTTATGCTCGACGTATGGGAGCACGCTTACTACATCGACTACAAGAATGTGCGCGCCGACTACGTGAAGGCATTCTGGAACATCGTCGACTGGCAGAACGTCGCGACGCGCTTCCAGACTGCCCGCGAAAAGACCTCCGGGCTACTGCTACTGTCGTAGCGACGACGACGTGCCGGGCCATCAGGGCCCGGCACGCCCTCAGTTTCAGCCACCAGCCCCGCGGGGCCACACGATTCATGGAGAACTTCACGTGTCTGTAAAGATCGGTATCAACGGCTTCGGTCGTATCGGGCGTAACTACTTCCGTGCAGCCCTGGCAAAGGGCAGCGAGCTCGAGATCGTCGCGGTCAATGACCTCACCGACAACAAGGCCCTCGCGCACCTCCTCAAGTACGACACGATCACGGGTCGTCTCGATGCAACGGTAGAACTCGACGGCGACAACATCATCGTCAATGGCAAGCCGATTCTCGTGCTCGCGGAGCGCGACCCTTCCGACCTGCCCTGGGGCGAGCTGGGGGTCGACATCGTCATCGAATCGACCGGTCGCTTCACGAAGTCCGAAGACGCCCGCAAGCACATCGCCGCCGGCGCCAAGAAGGTCATCGTCTCTGCTCCCGCGACAGGCTCCGATGTCGCGACCCTGGTTCTGGGTGTCAATGAGGGCACGTACGATCCGGCCATCCACGACATCATCTCGAACGCCTCGTGCACGACGAACTGCCTGGCCCCGCTGGCGAAGGTCTTTATGGACAACTTCGGCATCGAGCGCGGTCTGATGACCACGGTTCACGCGTACACCGCCGACCAGAACCTGCAGGACGGTCCGCACAGCGACCTGCGTCGCGCCCGCGCCGCTGCCGCCAACATCATCCCGACCTCGACCGGTGCCGCCAAGGCCCTCGGCCTGGTCATCCCCGAGCTGGTCGGCAAGCTCGACGGCTACGCGCTTCGCGTTCCGGTGATCACAGGCTCGATCACCGACCTCACGGTCGAGACCAGCTCGACGGTCACCGTCGAACAGGTCAACGAGGCCTACAAGAAGGCTGCCGAGGGCGAGCTCAAGGGCATCCTGTCGTACACCGAAGACCCGATCGTCTCGAGCGACATCCAGGGCGACCCGCACTCCTCGATCTTCGATGCCGGCCTGACCAAGGTCATCGGCAACCAGGTCAAGATCGCGTCGTGGTACGACAACGAGTGGGGTTACTCCAACCGCCTCGTCGACATCACCGAGTACGTCGCCGACCGCCTGTAATTCGAGGAATCCACTGTGACTCTGCGCACTCTGGATTCGCTCGGCTCCCTCACGGGAAAACGCGTCCTCGTTCGGTGTGACCTCAATGTTCCGTTGAAAGACGGGGTCATCACCGACGACGGGCGCGTTCGAGCGTCTCTGGCAACCATCAACGCCCTGATCAATCAGGGCGCCCGGGTAATCCTTCTCAGCCACCTCGGTCGGCCGGACGGTGCACCCGATCCCCAGTACAGCCTCGAACCGGTCGCTCAGCGGCTGTCGGAGCTTCTCGGCAAACCTGTCGCCTTCGCGGGCGACACGGTCGGCGCGAGTGCTCGCGAGGCTGTCAGCTCACTCACCGACGGCGACGTCGCACTGCTCGAGAACCTGCGGTTCAACGCTGCGGAAACCAGCAAGAACGCCGACGAGAGGGCGTCGTTCGCGGCCCAGCTCGCCGAGTTCGGAGACGCATTCGTCTCCGACGGTTTCGGCGTGGTCCACCGCAAGCAGGCGAGCGTCTACGAACTCGCGTCCGCGCTTCCCAGCGCGGCCGGTCTGCTCATCGCTGCAGAACTCGACGTGCTCGAGAAGCTGACAGAGAAGCCGGCTCGGCCCTACACCGTCGTACTCGGTGGCTCGAAGGTCTCCGACAAGCTCGGCGTCATCGGCCATCTGCTTCCCAAGGTCGATACGTTGCTCATCGGCGGAGGAATGCTCTTCACGTTCCTCGCGGCGCAGGGCTTCCGCGTTGGCGGCAGCCTGCTCGAGAGCGACCAGATCGATACGGTCAAGGGCTATCTGGCCGAGGCGAAAGAACGCGGCATCCGCATCGTTCTGCCGACCGACGTCGTCGTCGCATCCAAATTCGGTGCCGATGCAGAACACACGGTAACGAGTGCCGAATCCATCGAAGAGACTCCGTTCGGCCAGACCGGGCTCGGACTCGACATCGGCCCTGAGACGGGTGCGGAGTTCGCCCGCATCATCGAAGAGTCGAAGACGGTCTTCTGGAACGGGCCCATGGGGGTCTTCGAACTCGCGCCATTCGCAGAGGGCACGCGTGCCGTGGCCGATGCCTTGACCCGCGTCGACGGCCTGGGTGTCGTCGGGGGTGGCGATTCGGCCGCCGCCGTGAGGGCGCTCGGCTTCAGTGATGATCAGTTCGGCCATATTTCAACAGGTGGCGGTGCAAGCCTCGAGTTTCTCGAAGGCAAGCGTCTGCCCGGACTGGAGGTCCTCGGATGGTAAGTGTTGGTCAGAAGCAGAGCAGAACTCCGCTCATCGCGGGAAACTGGAAGATGAATCTCGATCATCTGCAGGCGATCGCTTTCGTGCAGAAACTCGCATGGAGCCTGAAAGATGCCGGCCACAACTACGCCGACGTCGAGGCTGCGATCTTTCCGCCGTTCACCGATCTGCGCAGTGTGCAGACGCTCGTCTCCGCTGACAAGCTCGAGCTCGCCTACGGCGCGCAAGACGTGTCGCAGCATGCGAGCGGCGCATACACCGGTGAGATCTCCGGCGCGTTCCTGAAGCAGCTCGACTGCCGCTACGTGATCATCGGACACTCGGAGCGCCGCACGCTGCACGCCGAGACCGACGAGGTCGTTGCGGCGAAGACGGCCGCAGCCATCGCGAACGGCATCGTGCCGATCATCTGCGTCGGAGAAACAGCCGAAGATCTCGAGAAGCACGGTCCGTCGGCAGTGCCGGTTGCGCAGCTGACGGCGGCTCTGTCGTCCGTGCAGTCGGCATCCGACATCGTCGTGGCCTACGAGCCCGTCTGGGCCATCGGCTCAGGACAGGCGGCGACGCCCGAGCAGGCGGAGGCCGTCTGCGCCGCACTGCGCGGTGTACTCGAGTCCACGCTTGGCTCCGACGTCGCAGCGAAGACACGGATCCTCTACGGCGGATCGGTCAAGTCGACCAATATCGGCGGCTTCATGAAGCAGCCGAACGTCGACGGAGCACTCGTCGGTGGAGCCAGTCTCGACCTGACAGAGTTCGCCAGCATCATCCGGTACCAGAAGCACGCGTTCTAAGCACACCAGAGAGGCCGGCCCACCCGGGTCGGCCTTTTGTGCGCCGCTGCAAGTCATGGTGCGTCACAGCGGCAACGTACAGGTATAATTGACGTTGGTCTGGCTTCACACCGGTCGGCCATCATTCTTGAGAGGCAATTCGTGCAGATCCTTCAGGTCGTTCTACAGGTGCTGCTCGGTATCACGAGCCTCCTTCTGACCCTCCTCATCCTTCTCCACCGTGGTCGCGGCGGGGGCCTCTCCGACATGTTCGGCGGCGGCGTCACCTCCAACTTGGGCGCCTCCGGCGTCGCGGAGCGCAACCTCAACCGCATCACAGTGATTCTCGGCCTCGTCTGGGTCACGTGCATCGTGGTTCTCGGCCTCATCACCAAATTCGATTCCGGAATCTAGGAGAACCTCGTGGCTTCAGGCGGCAGTGCAATTCGTGGATCCCGGGTGGGCGCAGGCCCGATGGGCGAACAGGATCGGGGCTTCCACGCCGATCGCATCAAGGTCTCCTACTGGGACGCGCTGGGTAACGAGACCGTCAAGTACTTCGCAGCGACGTTGCCCGAAGAAGAGATTCCCGAGACCATCGACTGCCCGTCGTCCGGCCTTCCGGCGGGCCGCGACAAGGAGAACCCCCCTTCCGTCGTGAAGCTCGAGCCCTACAAGACTCACCTGGCGTACGTCAAAGAACGCCGCACCGAAGAAGAGGCCGCACAGCTTCTCGAAGATGCGCTGACGCAACTTCGTGCGAGGCGCGGCACGACGACCGCCTGATCGGCGTTCGCCCGAGCATAGACAACGAAGAAGCCCCCTGGCAGTGCCAGGGGGCTTCTTCGTATGTGGACGCCGATCAGTAGTAGGTCGGGGTGATCAAATACTCCGGCACTTCCGATGCCGCATCCTTATCGACGAAGAAGACCGTGCGTCGACGTCCTTCGGCTCCGGCGACGGGTACCTCGTCGGTGCTGGCTCCGGCAAGAGCGAGGCCGAGCGCCGATGCCTTGTCCGAGCCCGCGAGAACCAGCCAGATGCGATCCGAAGATCGGATGACGGGCAGGGTGAGGCTCAGACGCTGCGGCGGCGGCTTGGGGGATTCCCTCACGGCTACGACGGTCGCATCGGTCACACGAACGGCTTCCTGCCCAGGGAAGAGCGAGGCGATGTGCCCGTCGGGACCTACGCCCAGAAAGGTGATGTCGAACTTGGGGTAGTCGTTGCCATCGCCCGCCTCGAGCAGCTCGAGCGCATAGGTCGCTGCAGCCTCGTCGATATCGGCGATCTCGTCGCTAGACGGGAACGGGTGGACCTGGGCGGCTGGCACGTCGATGTGATCGAGCAGCGCCTCGCGTGCCTGCAGCTCATTGCGGTCAGGATCGTTTCGGGGGACGAAACGCTCATCGCCCCACCAGAAACTGACCCTGTTCCAGTCGACGCTGTCTCGGGCAGGCGAGGCGTTGATCGCCGCGAGAACCGCCGTTCCGACTGATCCGCCCGTCAGAACCACGTTCACAGCGTCACGATCTTCGAGCAGATCGATGGTCTTCGTGATGAATCGCGCCGCCACAGATCCCGACAGGGATGCCTTGTCGGGATGGATCAGCACACGGCGTTCGTTCGTCATCGCTTAACGCACCTCTGCTGTCGTCTTCGCGGCGCCGGCCACCGTGTCGGAATCCGGTTCACCCAGTTCGAGCACTCCGCGGGTGAGCACCTCGCCGTACAGGTCGTCGGGGTCGAGCCGGCGCAGCTCTTCAGCCAGGCAGTCGCGGAGCGACCGACGGGGGAGAGCCAGATCGTGCAGCGGCTGGTTGGGCTGGACCAGGGTCGCCACGTTGGGCACCGAACGCTCGAGTTCGATGACGCCGGATGAACGAGAGAGCTTCACCCCGTGAATGCCGCTGGAGCCGTTGGCACGGGAGGAGATTCCGTAGTCGACAGACACCCGGAGCTGGTGGCGGAGCCAGGCCGCGAGCAGAAGGGTCGACGGAGAATCGGACGCGCCTGACACCTCGATAGCCTCGACGGGCTCGAATGGCGGCTGGTCGAGCACCGCAGCCAACTGCGCACGCCAGAGCGTGAGTCGAGTCCAAGCGAAATCGGTGTCGCCGGGGGAGTAGTTCTTCGACAGCGTGCGAAGAGTCTCGTTCGGGTTGCTGCTGTTCGACGAGTCGGTGATACGACGCTGGGCGATTCGGCCGAGGTCGGATGTCGACGGCGATTCAGGTGCATCGCCCGGCCACCACACGACGACGGGTGCGTCGGGCAGAAGCAGACCGGTCACGAGTCCCTCTTCGTCGCTTGCCGCCGCACCGTAAGCCTTGAGCAGGATGACCTCGCTCGCGCCGGCGTCGCCACCCACACGGATCTGCGCATCCAGTCGCGCACCGCGACCCGACTTCACGCCGTCGTCGACATCGGTCGACACGACGATCACGCGCATGGGGTGTTCGCGCGAGGCATCGTTGGCCGCCTCGATCGCGTCTTCCTCCTGGCCGAGGGCAGTGCGGATGACCAGGGTCAGAACGCGACCGAGTGCGACGGCGCCGCCCTCCTCGCGAATCTTGACGAGGGCCTTCGAGACCTTGCTTGTGTTGGTATCGGGCAGATCGACGATCATGGACGCCTCCAGGTTCTTCCGTCGCGGGCGAGCATCTCGTCCGCGGAGTCGGGGCCCCAGGTTCCGGGGCGGTACTGATCGGGCTGTCCCTGGGTGGTCCAGAACTCCTCGATCGGGTCGAGGATCTTCCAGGAGAGTTCGACCTCTTCCTGGCGGGGGAACAGCGGCGGGTCTCCGAGGAGCACGTCCAGGATGAGCCGCTCGTAGGCCTCGGGGCTCGCCTCGGTGAAGGCGTGGCCGTAGCCGAAGTCCATGGTCACGTCGCGCACCTGCATACCGGCGCCGGGAACCTTGGAACCGAAGCGGATGGTGACACCCTCATCGGGCTGCACGCGGATCACGAGCGCGTTCTGGCCGAGTGCCGATGTCTGGCTCTCTGCGAACAGATACTGCGGCGCGCGCTTGAAGACGACCGCGATCTCGGTGACACGTCGGCCGAGCCTCTTGCCCGCACGCAGGTAGAAGGGAACACCAGACCAACGACGTGTGCCGATGTCGAGCCGCATGGCCGCATAGGTCTCCGTGAGGGATTCGGGGTTCATTCCGTCTTCCTCGAGGAAGCCGGTCACCTTCTCTCCACCCTGCCATCCGCCCGCGTACTGCCCACGTGCGGTGTGCTTGGCCAGATCCTTCGGCAGCCGGATGGCGGCGAGAACCTTCTCCTTCTCCGCGCGAAGATCAGCAGCGTTGAACGAGATGGGCTCTTCCATCGCCGTGAGAGCGAGAAGCTGCAGCAGGTGGTTCTGAATGACGTCGCGTGCAGCGCCGATGCCGTCGTAATACCCGGCGCGTCCACCCACACCGATGTCTTCGGCCATGGTGATCTGCACGTGGTCGACGTAGTTCGAGTTCCAAATGGGCTCGTACAGCTGATTGGCGAAGCGGAGCGCCAGAATGTTCTGAACGGTCTCCTTGCCGAGGTAGTGGTCGATACGGAATACAGAGTCGGGCGCGAAGACCGACTCGACGACATCATTGAGTTCGCGAGCCGTCTTCAGGTCGCTGCCGAAGGGCTTCTCGATGACGACTCGGCGCCACTGGCCATCCTCGGGATGAGCGAGTCCCGAACGACGCAGCTGCTCGGTGACCAACGGGAACGCCTTCGGCGGTACCGAGAGATAGAACGCATAGTTGCCCATGGTTCCTCGCTCGGCATCGAGGGCGTCGATGGTCTCTTTGAGGTGGTCGAATGCCTCGTCGTCACTGAACTCGCCCGAGACGAATCGGATTCCCTCGGAGAGCTGACGCCACACGTCCTCGTCGAACGGGGTGCGCGCGTACTCCTTGACGGCGTCGTGAACGACCCGCTCGAAGTCTTGGTCCTCCCAATCACGACGCGCGAATCCGATGAGTGAGAAGCCGGGGGGCAGCAGACCGCGGTTCGCGAGGTCGTACACAGCCGGCATCAGCTTCTTGCGTGACAGGTCGCCTGTCACGCCGAAGATGACGAGACCGCTCGGGCCTGCGATTCGATTGAGCCGCCGATCCGAAGGGATTCTGAGCGGATTGTATTCCGGAGTGATTTCTACCGGTGGCATGAAACTCCTTGAGACCTTCTGGGTCGACGGGTTATTTCGGCGCTAGGACAGCGGCGAGAACGGGCTAGATGCGGTACGGGACAGGTCGGTCAGAACCGGCCGTGACTCGGGGTGGAAGTGCCGAGGAACATCGGCCACAGAATGACTCGCGCAGCTTCGGTCTGTGCGGCCCTGTCGACGAAATGAAACGCGGGGGATCATTGGGCAAGCCGACTGTGAGAATGCGGGGGGCCGGATGAGGCGGAGGCCGGATCGACCTTCCCGGCCGCGGCATTCGCCGCGCCGGGAAGGTGGATCCGGACACTCATTTCGAGGACTCGAGCGCCGTCGTGACCGTCTCAAGGAGTTCATTCCACGAGACGATGAACTTATCGACACCCTCGGTCTCGAGCAGCTCGGTGACCTCGGCGTAGGAGATGCCCTGCGCCGCGATCTCATCGAGGACCTTGTTGGCCGCAGCGTAGGAACCGGTGATGGTATCGCCGGTGATCACGCCGTGGTCGAATGTCGCGTCGAGGGTCTTCTCGGGCATCGTGTTGACGACCTCAGGAGCCACGAGCTCGGTGACGTAGGTCGTGTCGGGCACGGCCGGGTCTTTGACGCCGGTGGATGCCCACAGCGGGCGCTGCTTGTTGGCTCCGGCGGCAAGGAGTCCCGCTGCGCGCTCGGTCGAGAACGCCTGCTCGTAGACCTCGTACGCGAGCTGGGCATTGGCGACGCCAGCCTTGCTCTTGAGGGCGAGGGCCTCGTCGGTGCCGATTGCGACAAGACGCTTGTCGATCTCGGTGTCGACGCGCGACACGAAGAACGATGCGACACTGTGGATCTTCGACAGGTCGAGCCCTGCCGCCTTGGCGCGCTCGAGGCCGGCCAGGTAGGCGTTGATGACGTCGCGGTAGCGGGCGAGGCTGAAGATCAGCGTGACGTTGACGCTGATGCCGGCCGCGATGGTCTCGGTGATGGCCTCGAGGCCCGCGATCGTCGCGGGGATCTTGATCAGCACGTTCTCTTTCGCGACCTTGTCGAAGAGCTCCTTGGCCTGCTTCGTCGTGCCGGCGGCGTCGTTCGCCAGGCCCGGCTCGACCTCGATCGACACGCGTCCGTCGAAGCCGTTCGTGGCGTCGTAGATGGGGCGGAAGATGTCGCAGCCGTTCGCGACGTCCTGCGTGGTGATCTCGAAGACAGCCTCGGTGACGTTCTTGCCGGCCTTGGCCAGCTCGGCGACCTGCGCCGCGTAGGACTCGCCGTTCGTGAGGGCGGCGGCGAAGATCGACGGGTTCGTGGTGACCCCGACGACGTTCTTCTCGGCGATCAGCTTCTCGAGTCCGCCCGAGGTGATGCGCTCACGCGACAGGTCGTCGAGCCAGATGCTGACACCGGCTGCAGAGAGCTGGGCGGTGGGTGTTGTGTCGGTCATGTAAGTACTCCTTGAAGATTCGTGTGGTCTACAGCGACGAGATCGAGAGCTTTGCGGCTTCGATGGCGTGCTCGGTGGTGATGCCGAACTCGCGGAACAGTGTCTGGTAGTCGGCGGAAGCGCCGAAGTGCTCGATCGACACGCTCTTGCCGTGGTCTCCCACGTAGGCGCGCCAGGTCAGGTCGAGGCCGGCCTCGATCGAGACGCGGGCCTTGATCGCGGCGGGAAGAACCGACTCGCGGTATTCGGCGCTCTGCTCCTCGAACCACTCGAGGCTCGGTGCCGACACGACGCGGGCGTTGATGCCCTCGTTCTTGAGGAGCTCGCGCGCCTCGACGGCGATCTGCACCTCCGAGCCGGTGGCGATGAAGATCACGTCGGGCGTGCCGTTCGGAGCCTCGGCCAGCACGTACGCGCCCTTGGCGACATTCTTCGCCGACGCGAAGGTCTCGCCGCTGGCGTCGCCCTCGCCACGCTCGAACACCGGGATGTTCTGGCGCGTCAGCGCGATGCCCGCGGGCCCGTTGCGGCGCTCGAGGATGGTCTTCCATGCGTAGGCGACCTCGTTGGCGTCGCCGGGGCGCACGATGTCGAGGCCGGGAATGGCGCGAAGCGTCGAGAGCTGCTCGATCGGCTGGTGCGTCGGTCCGTCTTCTCCGAGCGCGACCGAGTCGTGGGTCCAGACGTAGATCGCGGGGGACTTCATGAGGGCAGCGAGTCGAACGGCCGGACGCATGTAGTCGCTGAAGATGAGGAAGGTGCCACCGAACGGGCGAGTGTTGCCGTGCAGAACGATTCCGTTGAGGATCGCGCCCATGGCGTGCTCACGGATGCCGAAGTGCAAAACGCGGCCGTACGGGTTTCCCGTCCACTCGTGGGTCGAGTGCTCGGCCGGAATGAACGACGCACCCGACTCGATCGTCGTGTTGTTCGACTCCGCCAGGTCGGCGGATCCGCCCCAGAACTCGGGCATGATCGGCGCGATCGCGTTGATGACCTTGCCGGAAGCGGCGCGGGTCGAGACGGCCTTGCCCGCTTCGAAGACAGGCAGAGCCTCTTCGAGCCCTTCGGGCACGTCGCCCGAGAGCACGCGGTCGAGGAGGGTCTTCTTCTCGGGGTTCGCCGCGGCCCAGGCGTCGAACGCCTGGTTCCATTCGGCGTGCTCGGCCTGACCGCGCGAGACGGCACCGCGGGTGTGAGCGATGACCTCGTCGGAGACCTCGAAGCTCTGCTCGGGGTCGAACCCCAGAACCTCCTTGAGGCCCTTCAGCTCTTCGGCGCCGAGAGCCGAGCCGTGGATCTTGCCGGTGTTCTGCTTCTTCGGCGACGGCCATCCGATGATGGTCTTGAGAATGATGAGCGACGGCTTGCTCGTCTCGGCCTTGGCGGCCTCGATGGCGGTGAACAGAGCCTCGACGTCTTCGACGTACTCGCCGGTCTTCTTCCAGTCGACTACCTGCACGTGCCAGTTGTAGGCCTCGTACCGCGCGTGCACGTCTTCGGTGAAGGCGATGTTCGTGTCGTCTTCGATCGAGATCTGGTTGCTGTCGTAGATCGCGATGAGGTTGCCGAGCTGCTGGTGTCCGGCGAGCGACGATGCTTCGCTCGTCACGCCCTCCTGCAGGTCGCCGTCGCCGGCGATGGTGTAGATGAAGTGATCGAAGGGGCTCGTGCCCGCTTCTGCCTCGGGGTCGAACAGGCCACGCTCGAAGCGCGACGCATAGGCGAAGCCGACGGCGGAGGAGAGACCCTGTCCGAGCGGACCGGTCGTGATCTCGACGCCATCGGTGTGGCCGTACTCGGGGTGGCCCGGGGTGAGCGAACCCCAGGTGCGCAGCGCCTTGAGGTCGTCGAGTTCGAGGCCGTAGCCACCGAGATAGAGCTGGATGTACTGCGTGAGCGAGCTGTGTCCGACCGACAGAATGAAGCGGTCGCGACCGATCCACTCGTTGTCACTCGGATCGCGTCGCATGACCTTCTGGAAAAGGAGGTACGCGGCGGGGGCAAGGCTGATGGCCGTTCCCGGATGCCCGTTTCCTACCTTCTCGACGGCGTCCGCCGCAAGAACTTTCGCCGTGGATACGGCCTGGTCGTCAATGGGAGTCCATTGGAATGATGCCACGAGGAATAAGCCCCTTCTTAGTTGCAGACTGGGCAGATTTGCCCGTCAGGCGCCGTGTTGCCATCGGCAGCAGGGAGAACCGCGTGAAAGACCGGCGAATGACAGCCAGTGCACGGTACGTCTTCGGCACTGTGCGACATGGCTTCTCCGCTAGAAAGACACGCAGGAAACACCGACTGCTGTGTCGCCGCTACAAGTATAGGGAATCGGGCGCACAGCGTGACTACCCCTCGACAAACTCACGTAACGCGGTCACGACGAGGTCGTGATCGTCGATCTGAGGCAATCCCGAGACAGTCGCCACAGCCACCGATCCCAACTCCTCTCACCGACAGGGGAAAGCTGCCGCCGTGAGCCGCGTATGTCATCTGGTCGAACCAACCCTCGTCCTCGATGAGCCTGCCCGCGATCTTCGGGCGCGTGCCGAGAAGCAGCGAGGGAATGCCGAAGCGCTCGACAGCACGGGCCTTGCGGGCGATCCAGACGTCGTTGTCTGCCTGGGCTCCCTCCAGGGCGACATGAAAGAGAATCTGGTTGCCGCGCCGGATGTCGATGGCGACCGGAAACGACCCTTCCGTCGCCCTGCGCACCAGAATGAGACCCAGTCGCAGCGCATCCGATGGGCCGAAGGCATCCAGCCACAACTCCGCCACCTCGTCTTCGATGCGCGCGGCCAGGGCCGCGAATTCCTCCGGAGTGCTGGGCTCACGAGCTGTCATGAGAGCCACGGTATCGGCTCCGGGCGAGCGACGAGTACCGATCGCCTAGACTGGTTCGGGATCGCGCGCGCTTCGCGTGGGGGCCGGCAACAGTTTGAGGAGCAATGAACGTCGCTGTAGAGGGCCGCACAGAAGAGCGGCGTATCAGCCTGTCTGCGAAAGCCAAGGCCTACGTCGCCTTGACGAAGCCCCGGGTTATCGAGCTGCTTCTCGTGACGACCGCGCCGGTGATGATCCTGGCGCAGAACGGCATTCCTAACCTCTGGCTCGTCGTCGCCACGCTGATCGGCGGTGCCCTGAGCGCCGGAAGCGCGGGAGCGTTCAACTGCTACATCGACCGCGATATCGACCGGGTCATGAAACGCACCCAGGGGCGACCGCTCGTCACCGGCGAGCTGACCGATCGTGAGGCCCTCGTCTTCGCGTGGATTATTGGCGTTGCATCCATCGTGTGGCTGGCCGTCTTCGCCAATCTCCTCGCCGCAGCACTGTCGCTTGTCGCGATCCTGCTCTACGTCTTCCTCTACACGGTCTGGCTGAAGCGCCGTACCTCGCAGAACATCGTGTGGGGCGGCATCGCCGGGTGCATGCCGGTGCTCATCGGATGGGCCGCCGTCACGAACTCGCTCAGCTGGACCCCGTTCGTCCTCTTCGGCGTCATCTTTCTCTGGACGCCGCCGCACTACTGGCCGCTGTCGATGAAGTACCGCGACGAGTACAAGGCCGCGAACGTGCCGATGCTCGCCGTGGTGCGCGGTCGCGCCGTCGTCGGACTCCAGACGATTCTCTATGCGTGGGCCACAGTCGCGTGTTCGTTGCTGCTTATCCCGGTCGCGCCGATGGGACTCGTGTACAGCGTGGTCGCGGTAGCTTCGGGCGCTTGGTTCATCTACGAGACGCACCGGCTCTACAACCGGGCCATCCACGGATATGAGGTCAAGCCGATGCGTGTCTTCCACGCGTCGATCAGCTACCTGACGCTCGTCTTCCTCGCGGTCGCCATCGACCCGCTGCTTCGGTTCTAGCCGACACTCGGCGATCGGCGCGGGGTCCGACCGGCGGAGCTGAGCTCCCACGGGTCGTCTACCGATTCGGGGGCGTTCGCCGACGAACGCAGCGACAGCACGACGACTGTCATCGCGGCTACAAGCAGTCCCGCAAGCACCATGTGGATCCCGACGAGCAGGGGAGGCAGACCCAGTCGCGCCTGCGTCAGCCCGACGATGACCTGCAGCGCCTCGACGGCCAGAAGCGCGAGCGCCCAGCGCCGCACGCCCAGCCTCAGAACAAAGGATCCGGCCACGAGCACCACTGTGAGGCCAAGCAGCACGTAGGCCGGCCAGCTGTGGAAGTGCTGCAGCAATTCGGCGTCGAGGCCGTTGCGCGGCGTCTTCTCATCGCCGGCATGCGGGCCCGAGCCGGTGGTCAGGATGCCGATGACGACCGTGATGGCGACGAACAACGACGCAATGTGAGCCACGATCAGATACCAGAGGGGCGCCTCGCGTCGAGCACCGCGCGGGCCGCGGTACACGCGGTAGACGAGAATCGTCGCATTCACGACGAGCAGGATCGAAATCACGAAGTGCACACCCACGATGAACGGGTTGAGACCGGTGAGCACGGTGATGCCGCCGATGACGGCCTGCAGAGGAATAGACAGACCCTGCAGCAGCGTCAGCACGAAGAGGTCCCTGCGTTCTCTCCAGAAGCGCACGACGGCAAGGAATACGGCAATGACGATCAGAGCCAGCACGAACGTGAGCATGCGGTTTGCGAATTCGATGACTCCGTGGATGCCCATCTCCGGTGTCGAGACGAACGACGATTCGGTGCAGCGCGGCCAGGTGGGGCATCCGAGACCCGACCCGGTCAATCGCACAGCACCGCCCGTGCCGATGAGCACCACCTGGAACGCGAGGGAGAACCATGCCAGTATCCGTGCCGGACGGCCGACCGAGGTGGGCAGATATGCAATGAGTCGCTTCACGAGCGGGAGAATTCCTTGTCAAGACTTGTCGATGAAAAGGTCGGCGATCTACTTTCCGACAGGCATTGCCTGTAGAATCTGAAAGTTGTAGAAATCCGCGTTCGAACGCGTTTTGCGCATATCGCCCAGCGTTGGGCGGGGCTCACGCCCCCAGACCTCAGTACATTCTAAGTACGGGTGTTCTCCCCACGAGAACGTGATCAGGCAATCATTTCGGTGATCTGCGCCGAATCACATAAATACCCCGGTCTGGAATGCCTGCCGCTGACCGTGGGTTGAGATCAACGAGGAAGGGAGAAAGTTATGTCTGACGTACTAATCGACCGTCCGGAACTCGAAAACCTGGGGGTTTACGAATTCGGTTGGTCCGACTCCGATGCGGCGGGTGCCGTCGCGAAACGCGGGGTCGATGCCGACGTCGTCAAGGGCATCTCCGCCCTCAAGAGCGAACCCGAATGGATGCTGAAGAACCGCCTCAAGGGTCTTCAGCTCTTCGAGCGCAAGCCGATGCCCACGTGGGGTGCAGATCTCTCCGGCATCGACTTCGACAACATCAAATACTTCGTGCGGTCGACCGAGAAGCAGGCGACCACCTGGGATGACCTGCCCGACGACATCAAGAACACCTACGAGCGTCTCGGCATCCCCGAGGCCGAGCGTCAGCGTCTCGTCTCCGGCGTCGCAGCCCAGTACGAGTCCGAGGTCGTTTATCACACGATTCGCGAAGATCTCGAGGCCCAGGGCGTCATCTTCATGGACACCGATACGGCGCTTCGCGAGCACCCCGAGTTCTTCACCGAGTACTTCGGCACGGTCATCCCCGCCGGTGACAACAAGTTCGCCGCGCTGAACACAGCCGTGTGGTCGGGCGGATCGTTCGTCTATGTTCCCAAGAACGTGCACGTCGAGATCCCGCTTCAGGCCTACTTCCGCATCAACACCGAGAACATGGGCCAGTTCGAGCGCACGCTGATCATCGCCGATGAGGGCAGCTACGTGCACTACATCGAGGGCTGCACGGCTCCGATCTACAAGTCCGACTCGCTGCACTCCGCCGTGGTCGAGATCATCGTCAAGAAGAACGCCCGCGTTCGCTACACGACGATCCAGAACTGGTCGAACAACGTCTACAACCTGGTGACCAAGCGCGCAATCGCGCACGAGGGCGCCACCATGGAGTGGATCGACGGAAACATCGGCTCCAAGGTCACCATGAAGTACCCGTCGATCTACCTGGTCGGCGAGCACGCCAAGGGCGAGACGCTGTCGGTCGCATTCGCCGGCCCGGGCCAGCATCAGGACGCCGGCGCCAAGATGATCCACATGGCTCCATACACACAGTCGTCCATCGTGTCGAAGTCCATCGCTCGAGGCGGCGGCCGCGCGGGCTACCGCGGCGAGGTCCGCATGGCCGAGAACGCGCACCACTCGGCCAACACCGTGCGCTGTGATGCCCTGCTGGTCGACACCCAGTCGCGCTCCGACACCTACCCGGCCATCGACATCCGGGTCGACGACGTTCAACTCGGACACGAGGCGACCGTCTCGCGCGTCAGCGAAGAGCAGCTGTTCTATCTCATGAGCCGCGGTCTGCCCGAAGACGAGGCCATGGCCATGATCGTGCGCGGCTTCATCGAACCGATCGCCCGCGAACTCCCGATGGAGTACGCACTCGAACTCAACAAGCTCATCGAAATGGGCATGGAAGGCAGTGTCGGCTAGATGTCCGCAGCAGTCTCAGCGAACACCGGTCTCATCGAGACAGAACAGCACGGCCTGAAGGCCCACTCCGACGGGGGCGACGCCTATGTGCCCGTGCAGTCGCGTGCGGAGCGCTTCACGTCGACCTCTGTCGACGACTTCGAGAAGGTCACCGGATTCGAGCTCGAGTGGAAGCTCACGCCGGTCTCCCGCATCGCGTCGCTCACCGAGGGTGAGCTCGACGGCTCGGCACCGGCCACAACACTTCCCGAGGGCGTGCCCGGTGTTGCCGCGAGCTGGGTCGACCGATCGGATGCGCGAATCGGCACCGCCGGCGCGCCCGAAGAGCGGGCCAGCGCGAACGCGTGGTCGTCTTTCGAGAAAGCCCTCGCCATCGATGTTTCGGGCGAAGAACTCCACGAGTACCGCGTCATCCGCTCCGGTCTCGGACACGTGAATCGCGCAGCCCACACGGTGATCACCGCCGCCCCCTTCAGCCAGGGTCTCGTCATCCTCAGCAACTCCGGCGACGCACAGCTCTCCGAGAACGTAGAGATCGTGGTCGGCGAGCAGGCACAGCTCACCGTCGTCACGGTGCAGGAGTGGACAGACGAGAGCAACCACCTCGCCAGTCACTTCGCCCGGGTCGGACGTGACGCGCGCCTGCGCCACATCGTCATCAGCCTCGGTGGGGGAGTCGTGCGGGTCAACCCGTCGATCCACCTCGTCGAGACCGGCGCCGACGGCAGCGCGTTCGGCGCGTACTTCGCCGACGCCGGCCAGCATCTCGAGCAGCGCGTGTACATCGATCACGTCGCGGCCCAGACAAAGAGCCGAGTCAAGTACAAGGGTGCCCTTCAGGGTGCGACCGCGCGCTCGGTCTGGGTGGGCGATGTACTGATCGGACCGCACGCGACCGGCACAGACAGCTACGAAGAGAACCGCAACCTCGTGCTCTCCGAGGGCCCCCGCGCCGACTCCATTCCGAACCTCGAGATCGAGACCGGAGACATCCAGGGTGCCGGCCACGCGTCATCGACCGGCCGCTTCGACGACGAACAGCTGTTCTATCTGCAGTCCCGAGGCATCCCCGAAGACGAGGCTCGCCGTCTCGTCGTTCGCGGCTTCCTCGCCGAGATCGTGGCTCAGATCGGCTCCGAGCAGGTGGAGTCGGAACTCTCAGCAGCCATCGAGGCCGAGCTGACGCGCGCACAGGGGATCTGAGCCATGGCCGCCGAACTCATCTGCAGTGTGTCCGACCTCACGCCGAACGAGGCGGTGCGCGTCGTCATCGATAACGTGGCCATCGCCCTCGTTATGGACTCAGCCGGAGAATGTCACGCGATCGGTGACACCTGCACCCATGGCGATATCTCACTCGCCGAAGGCTTCGTAGAAGGCGAGACGCTCGAGTGCTGGGCCCACGGCTCCAAGTTCTCTGTCACCTCAGGAAAGCCCCTTACCCTCCCGGCCTACGAGCCGGTTCCGGTGTATGAACTCACCATCGTTGATGGAGATGTCTACATCGACCCGACCAAAACGAAAGAGATTGTGTAGCCATGTCGAATCTTGAGATCCGCGATCTCCACGTGAGCGTGGAGACCGAGCAGGGAACCAAGCAGATCCTTCGGGGCGTCGATCTGTCGATCGGCGAAGGCGAGACCCACGCGATCATGGGCCCGAACGGCTCCGGCAAGTCCACCCTCGCCTATGCGATCGCCGGACACCCCAAGTACACCGTCGAGAGCGGCTCCGTGAAGCTCGATGGCGAAGAGGTACTCACCATGACCGTCGACGAGCGCGCCCGCGCCGGCCTGTTCCTCGCCATGCAGTATCCCGTCGAAATCCCCGGCGTGAGCGTGTCGAACTTCCTCCGCACTGCGAAGACGGCCATCGACGGCACCGCTCCGCCCATTCGCGGTTGGATCAAAGACCTCGACTCCTCGATGTCGCAGCTGCGCATGGACAAGTCGTTCCGTGAGCGCAATGTCAACGAGGGGTTCTCGGGCGGCGAGAAGAAGCGCAACGAGATCCTCCAGCTCGAGCTGCTGAAGCCCAAGTTCGCCGTGCTCGACGAGACCGACTCGGGTCTCGACGTCGACGCTCTGAAGATCGTGTCCGAGGGCGTCAACCGCGCCAAGGCGAACACCGGGCTCGGCATCCTGCTCATCACGCATTACAACCGCATCCTCAAGTACATTCAGCCCGACTTCGTTCACGTGTTCGTCGCGGGAAAGGTCGTCGAGCAGGGTGGGCCGGAGCTCGCTGTGCGCCTCGAGAACGAGGGCTACGACCGCTTCCTCTCGAACGTGAACGTCGGCTCGTAATCATGGCGTCGACACTCTCCCCGCAGCGCTTCGATGAGATCGAAGACAAGCTGAAAGACGTGATGGACCCAGAGCTCGGGGTCAACATCGTCGATCTCGGACTGATCTACGATCTCGCCTGGGACGACGAGAACGACGCCCTTCTCATCAGCATGACCCTGACCAGTGCCGGATGCCCCCTCACCGACGTGATCGAGGAGGAGACGGCGCAGGCGCTCGACGGCACGGTCGAGCAGTTCCGCATCAACTGGGTCTGGATGCCGCCGTGGGGTCCGGAGAAGATCACCGATGACGGCCGCGAGATGATGCGGGCCCTCGGCTTCTCGATGTAGTCGTGCTTCACATCCTGCAGCTCCCGACGATGTGAGCAGACCAGGCCCCGACCGGATCGATATCGGATCGGGGCCTTCGTCTGTTGTCACGGAGGTCCGGCGTCCCGAGTTTTATACTGAAGTTCTTCCCCCAAACACTCAGCGCGAGAGCGTATGAGAAGAAATGGATTGTGCCTGTGCTGAATGTTCAAGACCTCGAACTACGGGTCGGTGCACGGGTGCTCATGCAAGACGTCTCGTTCCGGGTCGCCGATGGCGACAAGATCGGTCTCGTCGGCCGCAACGGCGCAGGCAAGACAACACTCACGAAAGTCCTGGCGGGGGAGCAGCTGTCGAACGGCGGCAAGGTCGAGCGGAACGGCGAGATCGGCTATCTTCCTCAGGACCCGAGGTCGGGCAACCCCGAGGATCTGGCCCGCACCCGCATCCTCGACGCCCGCGGGCTCGGACAGCTCGTGCTCGGCATGCAGCAGGCCACGGCCGACATGGGCAGCTCGGACCCCAAGGTCAGCGCTCAGGGCATGACCAAGTACGGCAACCTCACCGATCGGTTCCTCGCGCTCGGCGGCTACGCGGCCGAGGCCGAGGCCGCGTCGATCGCGTCGAACCTCAACCTGCCCGACCGTATCCTCGACCAGCCGCTCTCGACTCTGTCCGGTGGACAGCGTCGGCGTATCGAGCTCGCCCGCATCCTCTTCTCCGACGCGCGTACGCTGATCCTCGACGAGCCGACGAACCACCTCGACGCCGACAGCGTCGTCTGGCTGCGCGAGTTCCTCAAGAGCTACTCCGGCGGATTCATCGTGATCAGCCACGACATCGAACTCGTCGGCGAGACAGTGAACAGGGTCTTCTACCTCGATGCCAACCGCCAGGTCATCGACGTCTACAACATGAATTGGAAGAACTACCTGCGCCAGCGCGCAGCCGACGAAGAGCGCCGCAAGAAAGAGCGCGTCAACGTCGAGAAGAAGGCATCGGTTCTGCAGTTGCAGGCAGCGAAGTTCGGCGCGAAGGCGTCGAAGGCCGCGGCGGCTCACCAGATGGTGGCCCGCGCAGAGAAGATGCTGTCAGGCCTCGAGGAGGTACGCGCCGTCGACCGCGTGGCCAAACTGCGCTTCCCGACCCCCGCGCCGTGCGGCCGAACCCCGCTCATGGCATCCAACCTCTCAAAGAGCTACGGCTCACTTGAAATCTTCGCAGCAGTCGATCTGGCTATCGACCGGGGATCGAAGGTGGTCATCCTCGGGCTGAACGGTGCCGGCAAAACGACTCTCCTTCGTATTCTCGGGGGAGCGGACAAACCCGACACCGGGCAGATAGAGCCCGGCCACGGGCTGCGCATCGGCTACTACGCGCAGGAGCACGAGACCATCGACGTGAAGCGCAGCGTGCTCGAGAACATGGTGTCGTCGTCGCCGAACATCACCGAGATGGAGGCTCGCCGAGTGCTCGGATCCTTCCTCTTCACCGGTGATGACTCGCACAAGCCCGCGGGCGTTCTGTCGGGTGGAGAGAAGACTCGCCTCGCCCTGGCCATGATCGTCGTATCGGGCGCCAACGTGCTGCTGCTCGACGAGCCCACGAACAACCTCGACCCCGCGAGCCGCGAAGAGATTCTCGACGCCCTGGCTCACTACGAGGGTGCCGTTGTGCTCGTCAGCCACGATGAGGGCGCCGTCGAAGCGCTCAACCCCGAACGCGTGCTCATTCTGCCCGACGGGGTCGAGGACCACTGGAACAAGGACTACGCCGACCTGATCTCGTTGGCCTGACGCGCCCGTGAGGTGTGCCTAACGGGCGACCTCGCTCTGCACAGCGAGTCCTGCAATGAGCAGGGACACCCCGAAGTCGAACGAGTCACGTTCACGGCGTGCTTCGGTGTCGACATCCGACGGCTTCGCACCCTGCGAAGAGATGACGACGCCCAGACTGTCCGCCTGGATCCTTTGCTGTTCGTGAGAGACGTGGCCGAGAAGGAAATGCAGAAAGGCTGCAGCGGCGGCTCGTTCGACGCGTTCGTCAAAGTCGCCCAGGTGAATTGCGGCAGTGAGTCGTGCCAGGGCTTCACCAGCCCCGAGACCAAGAGCCTGGGAGCTCAGAACGACCTCGGCTCCGTCTCTGAACGACAGCAGGGCGTTCCGCAGCGCCTCGGCTTCGATGCGCACGGCCGACGCCCAGTCGGTTTCGCCATGGTGCACGACGCGCGTGCCACGAACGATTCGATCCGACACTGCCGCGAGCAACGTCTGCTTGTTCTCGAAGTGCCAATACAGAGCGCTCGGCTGCACGTTCAAGGTCAACGCCAGTCGACGCATGGTCAGATCAGGCAGACCGTATTCGTCGAGAATCGCAAGCGCAGCATCGACGACGTCACTCCGGGAATGTCGCTGTGGTCTTGCCGAAGGGGTAGCGTTCGTGGTCATCGTAGGCTCATCATAACAACTAACATGAACGGTGTTCAGGTGAACGGTGTTCAAGTGAAGGCAGACGATGTTCAAACAAGCGGCTTGGGACGTGCGTGACACGACGCGAGTAGCGGCTTTCGCCGCTCTTATTGCGGTTCTCGGTCTTCCCGGAGCAGTTCCCGTCTTCGGGGGAGCCGTTCCAATCACCCTGCAGACGTTGGGAGTGATGCTGGCCGGAACCATTCTCGGCCCGTGGCGCGGGGCAGCCGCAATACTCACATTCGAGGCGCTGGTGCTGTTCGGACTACCAATCGTGTCCGGCGGTCGGGGCGGTGCAGGCATGTTCGTGGGTCCGTCGGCGGGATACCTGCTCGGGTGGATTTTCGGAGTTGTCGTCATCGGCGCCATCGCTTCCGTCGGTTCGGAGAGGCCCCGCTGGTGGCGCACGGCAGTTGCCTGTGTCACGGGCGGCATCCTTGTCGTCTACGCTTTCGGAATTCCGATCCAGGCTCTGGTCACCCGGCTTCCTCTCGTCGAAACAGCCCTGACAAGCACCGTCTTCCTGCCTGGCGACCTCGTCAAAGCCGTGCTTGCCACAGTCATCACCCTCACGCTCTGGCGCGCGTATCCCCGGGCGTTCAGTCGCGGAACCAACCCGAAGCATCCGGTGGATACGGATGTGACTGCGTGACGAAACCCGGCTCGATCCTCCATGGATCGAAGACGATCGGCCCTGCTGAGCTGAACGAACGAGTGAGCAGATTCGTCGCCGAGAACGACCCGCGAATCGGGATCATCCACCCCATACTCGACGACAACGCGGCCGATGCGCTCGTCGCTCTGCTCGCTGTGCGCGAAGCGGGCGGAGTGCCGCTCGTGGGAGACAGCCGCTGGAGCACGCAGTACTGGTCGGCAGTCAGCTCGCACGCGAAAGCCGAGTGTGTCGGGGGAGACAAGGCATGGGCAAGTTTCAGCTCGGGCAGCAGCGGCGCACCCCGAGTGATTCTTCGTTCGGCGTCGTCATGGCAAGTGTCCTTCGCCGCCGTCACAGATCTGCTTGCACTCACTGCCGACGACGTGGTCTACGTCCCCGCACCGCTGGCTTCGTCGCTGACACTTTTCTCGGTCGCCCACTCACGATCCGTGGGCGCGAGCATCCTTCTTCCATCTCGGCCGTCGTCGTCGGCCGAACATCTCACTCGCGCCACCGTCGTGCACACGACGCCGCAATCCTTGCGCGCCATCGTGGAGGTGATCGAGGGCGGTGCGCCGCACAGCATGCGAGTCGCGCTCGTCGGCGGCGACCACCTCGATCACGCGCTGAGGAGACGATGCGCGGCCCTGGGCATCCGGGTGATCGGCTATTACGGCGCGGCCGAACTGTCGTTCGTCGCGGTCGATGACGACGGCCTCGGTCTGCGTCCGTTCCCCGGAGTTCAGACTCGCATCGTGGGCGGGGAGCTGTGGGCCCGATCCGCCTATCTGGCATCCGGGTATCTGGAAGACGGCGGAGGACCCTTTCGCGTCGACGGGGAGGGCTGGGGAACCGTTGGGGACCGCGCGGAGAACGATGCCTCCGGACGACTGATGCTTCGAGGTCGTATCGACGGAGCCATCCTCACCAGCTCCGCAACGGTCATTCCAGACGAAGTCGAGGCCGCATTGCGCAGCATCGACGGCATAGACGATGCGGCGGTCTTCGGGCTACCCAACGAGAGAACGGGAGCCCTCGTCGCCGCGCTCGTTCAGTTCTCGCCGGGCAGTTCACGCCCGTCGACAGCGCGGCTCCGCGAGCAGGCGGCTGCTCGGCTTCCGCTCACTCACATTCCGCGACGGTGGTTCTGGACCGAGGACATGCCTCGCACAAGCACGGGCAAAGCAGCCCGATCGCAGATCCGACTCTGTGCTCTCGAGAAGAAAGCCCGGCGCCTTGACTGACAACGGACCCGCTGTCATCGTCGCCGCCCGGCGCACTCCCATCACGGTGAGAGGAGGCGGCCTCTCCCACCTCGGCGCAGAACAGCTGGCGGGCCCGGTCGTGCGCGAGTGCGTCACCGATGCAGAGTCGGCGACGGGGCAGCGGGCGCAGGTCGCCGACGTCGTCCTGGGCAACTGCATGGGTCCAGGAGGCAATATCGGTCGTATCTCCGCGCTGGCAGCGGGGCTCGACTCGTCAGTTCCCGGAATGTCGATCGATCGTCAATGCGGCAGCGGCCTCTCAGCCATCATCACGGCGGGGGAGGCCATCAGGGCCGGCGATCACCGGATGCGCATCGCTGGCGGCGTCGAAAGCGCCTCGACAGCGCCGCTTCGGCTGATCGCGGGTGCGCCGTACACGAGGGCACCGTTCGCTCCGACCGGATTCCCCGACCCGGAGATGGGCCCAGCGGCTGAGGCTCTAGCTCAGATGTTCGGCATCAGCAGGGCACACCAGGACGACTACGCGAGACGAAGCCACCAACGTGCGCTTGCTGCGCAGAGGCGACAGATATTCGATGCTGAGATCGTCTCCGTCGACGGCGTGGCGAACGACGACGGACCGCGCGAGAACGTGTCGCGTCTGCTCTCACGATTCGTTCCGCTCTTTGCTGACGCTTCCGGTCACGCCGACGGCACCGTCACCGCCGGCAACTCCTGCCGAATCTGTGACGGAGCCGCCGCCGTCGCGATGGTGCCGCGCTCCGCGCGACAGGGCGCGCCCGGTCTGGCCTTGGTTGCCGCGTCGACGATCGGATGCGATCCGGCTCTCCCCGGCATAGGGCCTGTCGCCGCCGTGCGCCGAGCGCTTCATGACGCGAATGTCAGCCTGTCCCAGATCTCCGCCATCGAGATCGTCGAGGCATTCTCGGCCCAGACGCTCGCCGTACTTCAATCGCTGGACCTTGCGGATCGCCATCGGGTCGACCCGCGTGTGTGCGCAGACGGGGGAGCCTTGGCACTCGGGCATCCGTGGGGCGCCTCCGGGGCGGTCGGCGTCGTCCGTCTCTTCTCCCGGCTCGTCCGACAGGATGCACCCGCCGGCGCGCTGGGCCTCGCGACGGCTGCCATCGGCGGGGGAATGGGCGTCGCGGCAGTCTTCGAGGTCGTCCGATGAACTCTGAGCGGCTCATCTCGTTTCGGCAGGTTTCCGTCGACTTCGGCGAGAGGACCGCACTCGACAACGTCTCCGTTCTACTCGATCAGAAACGTATCGCCGTCATAGGATCCAACGGATCCGGCAAGTCGACCTTCGCTCGACTGCTCAACGGATTGGCCTCCGCAAGCCGCGGCGAAGTGAGAGTGCACGGAATCGACCCCATCAGACAGGCCCGGCTGCTACGGCGCCGCGTGGGCTTCATCTTCAGCAATCCCGACAGTCAGATCGTGATGCCGACAGTTGCCGAAGACATCGCCTTCTCACTTCGCGGACGAGGGCTGTCTCGAACGGAAGTCGACGAACGAGTGTCGCGCATGATCCAGACCCACGGCCTCTCACACCACGAGAACTCTGCGGCGCACAGCTTGTCGGGTGGGCAGAAGCAGCTCCTCGCACTGAGCTCCGTTCTCGTGAGCGAGCCGCAACTCATCGTCGCCGACGAGCCGACCGCGCTCCTCGATGCCGCGAACACTCGGCGGATCAGCAATCACCTGCTCGACGAAATGCCCCAACAACTTGTCCTGGTAACGCATGACCTTCGCCTCGCAGAACGCTGCGACACGGCGTTGTGGTTCGACCAGGGCCGTCTGCGCCGATGTGGAGAGCCCCGAGCGGTCATCGCGGAATACGAGAGAAGCCACCCATGATAGGCCTGTACAGGCCAGGAACGAGTGTCCTTCACCGAATGCCGACGGGCCTCAAGCTCGTCTGCTTCATCGGGGCGTCTCTCGCTATCGCTACAACGACCACAAGCCTGTGGCAGGTCATTTCCGCGTTGACCTTCGTTATGACGGGATACGCGTGTGCTGGACTGAGCGCGCGGGTGCTGGCGAGCCAGGTTGTCGCGGCCAGGTGGATCATCCTGTTCATGCTCGCGCCCCAATTGCTCTTTCTCCCCGCTATCGATGCCGTGACCAACACCGCGCGAGTGGCGCTGATAGTGATTCTTGCGGCCCTGTTCACGTTGACGACGCGCATACCGGATCTTCTCGACGCCACCGAACGCGCCTGTGCACCGTTCCGCCGCTTCGGTATACGCCCCGAAGCCGTGGCACTTGTCCTCGCCTTGACCATCACCTCCATTCCCGTGATCGCAGGCTTCGCTGCAACGATTCGCGACGCACAGCGAGCCCGTGGCATTCCACCCCACCGGCTGAGTTTCGCTGTTCCTCTCCTCATCATGTCGCTGAAGCACGCCGACGATCTCGCCGATGCGGTGAGTGCGAGAGGAATCGAGCCATGAAGGTCTGGGGCCAGACGGTAGACGACGAGACGCGGTGCGTGCATTACCGAACGCCGAAAGACATCATCGCCATCAAGTTCGCGTGCTGCGGCCGATACTATCCGTGTCACCTATGTCACGAAGAAGCAGAATCCCATCAGGCCACGCAATGGCCGATCGGAGAGCGACGCACCAAAGCCATTCTCTGCGGGGCGTGCTCGAGCGAGCTCACCATAGACGAGTACCTGAAGACAGATCGGTGCCTCCACTGCTGTGCACCCTTCAATGAACGCTGCAGCTTGCACGCGCACCTCTACTTCGAGATGTAGGGGCGAGAAAATTCAGCGCGAGGCAGATCGATCGATCAGCTCGTCCTCGACTTCGTTATCGCTCTTAGCCTTCGCCTTACGACGCCGTTCGCGATCGGCCGCACGTTCCTTCTCCTCGGGATCGTCGGCGTTCAGCGCCCGGTATTCCTGACGGGCCGCGTAGCCGAGGCCGAGGAATCCGAGCAGAGCGAAAACGAACCACTGGAAGGCGTAGGAGAGGTGGGGGCCTTCGTCCTCCGGGGGACGCGTGTCGAGCTGCCCTGTGTCGGCGGACGGGGACTCGCTGGCCAGGTCGCCGTACGCTCCCGTGTAGGTCGGCTCGCCGACCTGCTCGGCGATCGTCGGCAGATCGATGGAGGGGATCTCGCCGGCGGCAGCCGATCGCCCCTCCAGTTTGGGCTCGCTGGCCTTCAATCGCGCCACGACGGTGACCTCGCCCGAGGGCGATGAGGGAACGACGTCTGGTTTGTCCTGCTCCTGACCGGTGGGAAGCCACCCCCTGTCGACGATGAAGACGGAGCCGTCGTCGAGCCGGAACGGCACAAGAAGCTCGAATCCGGGCTGCCCTCCCGATGGGCGGTTGCGCACGAGCAATTGCTCGGACTCGAGATACGAGCCCGTCAGGGAGACGGTCATCCACTTCTGCGACTCATCGAAGGAATCCAGGCCATCGAGCACATCGGCGACAGGCCGGGGAACAGCATCGTAGTTCGCGGCGACGCGATTGTTCTCGGCGACTGCATCGGCTCTCCGTGCCAGTTGCCAGAACCCGAGCAGCACGCAGACGAGGGCGAACACGATGGTGAGAGCCAGGTAGCCTCCCCAGCGCCTACTGATCAGAAATTGCCAGCCCGCGCTCATCCGAGACCGTCCTTCTTCTGAGATCCATCGCCTGCATCGGCGATCACCTCGAGCGGAAACTCGCGGGCGGCAAGGAATTCGCGCAGGAACGAGACGTGCTCGTCGCAGGCGAGCCAGATCTTGCGCCGCGTCTCAGCGTGGATCTTGGGGTTTCGCCACTCGATTCGCCAAGCGGATGCCGCGCGGCAGCCCGCACGGGAACACTCCGAGCCCTCCGGCTCGAGTCCGAGACCGATCATTCCGGGCGACCGCCGAAATCGCGGGGAGGTCGGGCTCCCGGAACGGCGACGACACCGCCCGGACGGTTCACGACGGACTTCGTGGGGGAGCCGACGTTGGCCAGTACAACGGCGAAGTAAGGGAGCACGACGGCGCCGATCGCGGGAAGGATCAGCCACCACCCGTGCAGAAAGAGCATCAGGACGATGCAGACGAGACGAATAGACATGGCAATGCTGTACTTGATCATGCGCGTTCGGCGCTCATCGCCCGGCGAAGGCGGGAGATCGGTGATCGACTGCTGTTTCATGCGCTCGTCTGCTCGGGTTCGATGGCCGGAAGGCTGCACTAAGCCTACGCCGCGTATGCACCTCCTATGCTGGTACGGGCCAGTGATCCGCGCCCCGCACAGAAGGACTCGTACATGACGACAGCTCGCACCGTACTCATCACCGGCGGAAACCGGGGAATCGGCTACTCCCTCGCCGAGGAATTCATCGCCCAGGGACATCGGGTGGCCGTCACGGCACGCTCCGGCGAGGGTCCCGAAGGCAGCCTGACGGTGCTGGCCGATGTAACCGATGCCGCGTCGATCGACCGCGCGTTCACCGAGGTCGAGGCGGCGCTCGGACCCGTCGAGGTACTTGTGGCAAACGCGGGCGTCACTAAAGACACGCTTCTGCTTCGTATGACGGAAGACGACTTCACCTCGGTCATCGACACGAATCTGTCAGGGTCGTTCCGCGTGATCAAGCGCGCATCGAAGGGCATGCTCAAGGCGCGCTTCGGCCGCATCATTCTGATCTCGAGCGTTGTCGGCCTCTACGGATCGGCCGGCCAGGTCAACTACGCCGCGTCGAAGGCCGGCCTCGTCGGAATCGCACGATCGATCACTCGAGAGCTGGGATCGCGCGGCATCACCGCCAACGTCGTCGCTCCGGGCTTCATCGAGACCGACATGACGGCAGCCCTTCCCGAGGCCACTCAGACGGAGTACCTCAAGTCGATTCCCGCCGGCCGCTTCGCGACGCCGACCGAGGTTGCGCGAGTCGTCGCGTGGCTCGCTTCGGATGACGCGGGTTACATCTCGGGTGCGGTCATCCCGGTGGATGGCGGCCTCGGAATGGGTCACTGACCCGACGCCCGCAGCGGGTCAGCCGCGTAGTCCGAGGGCCGGAAGCACCTGACTGAGGTCGCGTTCACTGATGGCGACGTTCGCCGAACGGCGAACAACAGGTCGTGCGTCGAAGGCGATGGAGAGCCCCGCGGCCTTCATCATCTGAAGATCGTTTGCGCCGTCTCCGACGGCCACGGTGCGCGAGCGAGGAACTTTGTAGACGGACGCCCACTCGGTAAGAGCGGAGGCCTTGGCTTCGGCGTCGATCACCGGGCCGAGCACAGCACCGGTCAGCTTTCCATCCCGCACATCGAGCCTGTTCGCTCTCCAGAAGTCGAGCCCTACCTCGCCAGCGAGTTCGTCGAGCAGCTCGTGGAACCCGCCGGAGACGACGCCCACCACGCTGTTGTTCGCATGCAGGGTGTCGATCATCTGCTGCGCACCGGCCGTGAGTCTGATCTGCGCGGCGATGTCGGGCAGCTGTGCGACGGGGAGACCCTCGAGGGTGGCCACGCGCGAACGCAGGCTCTGCTCGAAGTCGAGTTCGCCGCTCATCGCCCGCTCGGTGATCTCAGCGACCTCGGCGAAACTGCCCGCAGCCTGCGCGAGCATCTCGATGACCTCGTTCTCGATGAGTGTCGAGTCGACGTCGAGCACGACAAGAAACCGAGAAGCATCCTGCGAAGAGATCCGTGAATCTATCGGTTGGCGGCCCGGGCTGTGCTGAACTGCCTCCGAGGTCAGACTCATGGCTCTACGCGAATTCCCTTTCCCACGACCGTGATGCCCGAGTCGGTCACGGTGAATCCGCGCTCTCGATCCCGCACTGCATCCGTTCCCACCTGGGCCCCGGCTGCAACCACCACGTTCTTGTCAAGAATAGCCCGCTTGACGATAGCGCCCGGCTCGACGTGCACACGGTCGAACAGCACGGAGTCCTGAACGAGCGCCTCGGATTCGATCGTCGACCATGGGCCGACGACGCTGCCCTCGACCCGTGCACCGGAGATGAGACAGCCGAGCGAGACGAGCGACCCGAGCGTGGTGCCCGTGTTGCCCTTCGCATCCCGCACGAACTTGGCCGGCGGCGAGTTGAGCTGCTGGGTGAAGATCGGCCACTCGCGGTTGTAGAGATTGAAGATCGGCAGCGCCGAGATCAGATCCTGGTGGGCGTCGTAGAACGAGTCGATCGTTCCCACGTCGCGCCAGTAGTAGCGGTCACGGTCTGTCGCTCCCGGAACCTCGTTGCGCTGAAGGTCGTACACGCCGGCCAATCCGCGTTCGACGAAGTCGGGGATGATGTCGCCACCCATGTCGTGGCTGGAGTCGGGCTTCTCGCCGTCACGGATGACGGCTTCGATGAGCATGTCCGCGTCGAAGACGTAGTTGCCCATCGACGCGAGAACCTCGCCGGGGGAGTCGAGCAGACCCTTCGCGTTCACGGGCTTCTCGAGGAACTCGGAGATCTTCGTGGGGTCGTCGTCGGATGTCTGGATGACACCGAACTGGTCGGAGAGTTCGATGGGCTGGCGGATAGCGGCGACCGTGGCACCCAGTCCAGATTCGATGTGTGCGGCGACCATCTGCTCGAAGTCCATGCGGTACACGTGGTCGGCGCCGACGACAACGACGATGTCGGGTCGCTCGTCGCCGATGAGGTTGAGGCTCTGCAGGATCGCGTCCGCAGATCCGGCGAACCAGCGCTTTCCCAGTCGCTGCTGAGCCGGAACGGAGGCGACATACGAGTCGAGCATCATGGGCAGTCGCCAGGTCTGCGACACATGCCGGTCGAGGCTGTGCGACTTGTACTGGGTGAGCACCACGATCTGCCGGAGGCCCGAGTTGACCAGGTTCGAAAGAGCGAAATCGATGAGCCGATAGCTGCCGCCGAACGGAACGCCGGGCTTTGCCCGGTCTGCGGTAAGCGGCATGAGTCGCTTACCCTCTCCGCCGGCGAGGACGATGCCAAAAATCTTCTTCGATGCTGCCATGCACTAACAGTAGAGCCTCGGCGGAGGACTGTACTACGTTCATAGCTGTGCGAGTAGACGTGATATCCCGAGAGTATCCACCCGAGGTCTATGGCGGAGCGGGGGTGCATGTCGCCGAACTCGTCAAGGCGCTGCGCGGCAGCATCGACGTGGTCGTCAGGGCTTTCGGCGAGCCGAGGAACGAGGCAGGCGTGTTCTCGTATTCGACTCCGGTCGAGCTCGCCGACGCGAATCCCGCCCTCAAGACGCTCGGCACCGACCTCGAGATCGCCAACGATGTCGCCGGGGCCGACGTGGTGCATTCGCACACCTGGTACGCGAACGCCGCCGGTCAGATCGCGGCGCGACTTCATGGCATCCCGCACGTCGTGACGGCTCATTCCCTCGAGCCGCTGCGGCCGTGGAAGGCCGAGCAGCTCGGCGGGGGATACCGCCTCTCAAGCTGGATCGAGAAGACGTCGTTCGAGAGCGCGGACGCCGTCATCGCCGTCAGCCACGGCATGCGCCGCGACATCCTGCGTAGCTATCCCTCTCTTGACCCGGAGCGCGTCAGCGTGGTCTACAACGGCATCGATCTCGAGAAGTGGCACCCCGAGAGCGATGACGATGTGCTCGCGGAGTTGGGCATCGACCCGACCCGACCCACCGTGGTCTTCGTCGGGCGCATCACCCGCCAGAAGGGTCTGCCCTACCTGCTTCGTGCGATCGAGAAGCTGTCGCCGGACGTGCAGGTCGTACTGTGTGCCGGGGCCCCGGACACTCCCGAGATCCTCGAAGAGGTCTCCGCCGGCGTGCGGGAGTTGCAGAAGACGCGATCCGGCATCGTGTGGATCGACCGGCTGCTCGACACGCGCACTCTGTCTGTTGTGCTGTCGAGCGCGACGGTCTTCGTATGCCCCTCCGTGTACGAGCCTCTCGGCATCGTCAATCTCGAAGCCATGGCGTGCGGCCTACCGGTCGTGGGAACGGCCACGGGAGGAATTCCCGAGGTCGTCGATGACGGCGTCACGGGCATCCTCGTGCCGATCGATCAGTTGCAGGACGGCACAGGAACGCCCGTCGATCCCGATCGATTCGTGGCAGATCTCGCCGCAGCTCTCACCCGAGTGCTCGACGACCCCGAACGGGCGCGCTCGATGGGGCGCGCCGGCAGGCTGCGGGCGGAGAGCACGTTCAGCTGGGCCCAAATCGCCGTCGAGACGGAGCGGATCTACCGCTCCCTGCTCTGATCACCGGTTAAGCTAGAGCCATGCCCGTGGTACTCCAGCTGTCCGACGTGTCCGTAGTGCGAGACGCGAATCCCATTCTCTCGAACCTCGACTGGACGGTCGAGGGCGACGAACGGTGGGTCATCCTCGGACCGAACGGGGCGGGCAAGACGACCCTCCTCCAGATCGCGGCGGCAATGAGCCATCCGTCGAGCGGCGTCGCCACGGTGCTCGACGGAAAGCTGGGCCAGGTCGACGTGTTCGAGCTGCGCCCCCGGGTCGGGTTCGCGTCGAGCGCGATGGCACGGCGGTTTCCGGCAGATGAGACCGTGCTCAACGTCGTTCTGACGGCGGCCTACTCGGTGACGGGCCGGTGGAACGAGGACTACGAAGACGTCGACCTCCGACGTGCGCACCGTGTTCTCGCGGAGTGGAAGCTCGATCACCTCGAGAACCGACTCTTCGGTTCGTTGAGCGATGGCGAGCAGAAGCGCGTGCAGATTGCGCGTTCAGTCATGACCGATCCAGAACTTCTTCTCCTCGACGAGCCGGCGGCGAGCCTCGACCTGGGTGCGCGCGAAGAACTGCTGCAGTTGCTCGGGGGATACGCCAGTTCCTCCGAGTCACCGGCCATCGTCATGGTCACGCACCACGTCGAGGAGATTCCCCGAGGGTTCACCAACGCGCTGCTCGTTTCGGACGGCCGCATCGTGGCCGCAGGCCCCCTCGCCGAGGTGCTCACGGCAGAGAACCTGGAGGCCACCTTCGGTCTCCCTATCACGCTGACGGAGACCGACGGCCGCTACTCGGCCCGCGCTGCCTGACGCTCCGTCGAACACGGCACTTTTCTGATAGAGTTGACCGCTGGTCCGGTCGACGCTGCTGTATGCCGCGTGCGTGCCAGGCCGAACAGACTTTTTCGCATCACTCGTATCCAAAGGAAACCCCATGAAGACAGACATCCACCCGAACTACGCTCCGGTTGTCTTCCGCGATCTCGCCTCCGGCGCGACCTTCCTGACCCGTTCCACGGTCGGCAGCTCGAAGACCATCGAGTGGGAAGACGGAAACACCTACCCGGTCATCGACGTCGAGATCTCGTCCGAGTCGCACCCGTTCTACACGGGCAAGCAGCGCATCATGGACTCCGCCGGACGCGTCGAGAAGTTCAACAGCCGCTACAAGGGCTTCGGCGCGTAGTACTCCGCTCAGCACAGAAGAAGGGCCGGAAGCGATTCGCTTCCGGCCCTTCTTCTGTGCTCGCTCCCGTTCGTCGAGCTTGTCGAGACGAAAGCAGTGCGCGATCAGCCGACCGGCCAGGCTGTTCTGGCGGTGAACTCGGGGTCGCGCGTTCGCCGCATGTACTCCTGGAAGCTCTCGGCCTGCTCTCGGAACCAGTCCACCTGCTTGTTGTGCAGTTCGTGTACGGCGAGAGCCGACACCGCATCGTGCTTCTGAGCGAGAGCCTGAGCGACCCGACCTGCTGCGATGGCGTCGGCACCGGCATCGTGAGCGTCGAGCAGCTCGACGCCGTAGACCACTGCCGCGGCTTCGAGGGTGCGCTTGCCCTTGCGATAGCGATCGACGGCCTTGTCGATGACAAGGGGATCGACGATGGGGCCCGGAAGCTCGAGTGGGTCGATGCCGTAACGCATCGCTTCGTGGTGCAGCAGGGTGAGGTCGTAGGGCGCGTTATAGATGACAAGAGGCACACCATCGGTGAGGAGTGCCCGGAGCGCTTCGACGATCTCGAACACTACCAGCGCGGCGGGTCGACCGTCGGCGATGGCCTTCTCGGTGGTGACACCGTGCACGGCCGTGGCCTGCTCGGGAATCTCGACGCCGGGGTTCGCGAGCCAATCGAGACGAGACACTGGATGCCCGTCGACGCCGATGACGCTCACGTTCGCCGTGACGATACGGCTCGTCTGCACGTCGATGCCGGTGGTCTCGAGATCGAAGACGGCGAGGCGGTGCCACCACGGTGCCGGCACCGCTGCCTCGACCTCGGCCGGATCTGCGATGAGGACAGCATCGTCTGAGAGGCTGAACAATTCGGGCTGCACTGAATCTGTCACAACCCGAACTCTACCGGCCACCTCGGACGCTACCCTGGCGCCACCTGGGGATCAGAACCGCTGGTCGACAGACTGACCGATCTGCAGCCAGTAGAAGCTCTGAGTGCCCAAGGTCAGGGTGAGACTGCCGTCGTCTGCGATCGTTGGGAACTCTCCGCCTCCGAAGAGATCGACGAGTCGTCCGCCCGCCTGATCGGGCAGCTGGATGTGAACGGCGACGGGGTTGTGGGCGAAGCTGAACACGCAGAGGACCTGCTCAGGAGAGTCTCCGAGGTGCGATCCCGACCCTTCGTAGGTGCGAACGAAGGCGAGCACGGATTCATGATCGGTCTGCAGAACCTGCATGCTGCCGAGTCCGAACGCGGGATGCGCCTTGCGCACGTGAATGACGTTGCGCACCCAGTGCAGGAGCGAGCGCGACTGCGCAAGCTGAGACTCGACGTTGACCAGGGCGTAGTTGTAGACGAGCGACTGCACAACGGGCAGGTAGAGCTTGCCTGGGTCAGCCGTGGAGAATCCCGCGTTGCGGTCAGGGGTCCACTGCATCGGCGTGCGCGAAGCATCTCGGTCGTTGAGCCAGATGTTGTCGCCCATGCCGATCTCGTCGCCGTAGTACAGGAACGGGCTTCCCTTCAGCGCGAACAGCAGTGCGTGCGCGAGTTCGAGCTCAGCCCGCGAGTTGTCGAGCAGGGGAGCGAGGCGCCGCCGGATTCCGATGTTCGATCGCATGCGCGGGTCGTAGGCGTACCAGCCGTACATGGCCTGGCGGTATTCCTCTGAGACCATCTCGAGCGTCAGCTCGTCGTGGTTGCGCAGGAACACGCCCCACGCGGCCGAGTCGGGCACATCCGTCGTCTCAGAGAGGATGCGCACCAGCTCGTCGGCATTCTGCGAGCGCAGCGAGTAGAAGATGCGGGGCATCACCGGGAAGTCGAAGGCCATGTGGCACTCGGGCTCTTCTTCGGTGCCGAAGAACGCGGCGACCTCGCGCGGCCACTGGTTCGCCTCGGCGATGAGCACGCGACCGGGATAGTCCTGGTCGACCATGGCGCGGAGCTTCACGATGAAGTCGTGAGTCTTTGGTTCGCCCTCTCCATTGCCTTCTTCGGACTCGTAGAGATAGGGGATGGCGTCGAGGCGCAGCCCGTCGACACCGAGTTCGAGCCAGAACCGAACGATGTCGAAGATCGCGTCGTGCACGGCGGGGTTCTCGAAGTTGAGATCGGGCTGGTGCGAGAAGAACCGGTGCCAGAAGAACTGGCGCCTGACCGGGTCGAAGGTCCAGTTCGATTCCTCGGTGTCGACGAAAATGATGCGTATGCTCTCGTACTTCTCATCGGTGTCGCTCCAGACGTAGAAGTCGCCGTACGGTCCCTCCGGGTCGGACCGCGACTGCTGGAACCACTCGTGCGCGTCGGAGGTGTGATTGAGCGGGAAGTCCATAACGAGTCGCATGTTGCGCTCGTGCGCCTTGGTGACGAGGTCGCGGAACTCGTCGAGCGTTCCGAATTCAGGAAGGATCGACGTGAAGTCCGAGACGTCGTAGCCGCCATCGCGAAGCGGCGAGTTGTAGAACGGCGGCAGCCACAGGGCGTCGATGCCGAGCCACTGCAGATAGTCGAGCTTCGACACAAGGCCTGCGATGTCGCCCGCCCCGTCGCCGTTGCTGTCGACGAACGACCGCACCATCACCTCGTAGAAGACGCTCCTGCGATACCACTGTGGATCGAGCGTGAGTCCCGGCAACTGGATGGGGGCGGTGAAGTTCACGTACTAGTCCTTCCGAGGGCGCGTATCGGGCGTATCGCCGCGCTGCATCAGCCCAGTCTAGGCGTGCACTTACACTGGATCACGATGATTGTTCCCTCGCCCTACGCAGCTCGACTCGACGCCATCCCGCTCGAGCGACGCACCGAAGAACTCGCCGGAAGTACGACGGAACTCTGGGTCTACGGCCCCCGCGACGCCGACACCACGATCGTGTTGGTTCACGGCTTCCGCGGAGACCATCACGGCCTCGAGCCGGTTGTCGCCCACCTGCCCCAGTACCGCACAGTTCTGGCCGATCTTCCGGGATTCGGCGTGTCTACGCCCCTCGATGCCGACCACGACATCGACGGCTATTCGGCCTGGCTTCTCGAACTCGTCGATCGTGTGCGCGGACCGGGGCGAACGGTCGTGCTCGGCCATTCCTTCGGCTCGATCATCGTGTCCGCCGCGCTGGCACGGGGTCTCGAGGTCGACGACATCGTTCTTGTCAATCCCATCGCCGCACCGGCGCTGTCCGGCCCCCGCGGCATCCTCACCCGCCTGGCCGTGTTCTACTACTGGGCACCCGCGAAGATGCCGGAGCGTCTCGGATTCGCCGTGCTCAAAGCACCGATCGTCACCCGCATCATGAGTGTCACGATGGCGAAGACCCGGTCACGGTCTCTGCGCCGATGGATCCACAATCAGCACGATCTCTACTTCGGCGCCTTCTCTAACCGGCAGGTCGTTCTCGACGCCTTCAAGGCCTCGATCTCTCACGACGTCTCCGAATACGCGGCCGAGAACACGACACGCACGCTGCTCATCGCCGCCGACCGCGATGACATCACCCCCGTCGAGGCCCAGCATCGACTGACCGAGAAAATCGCTGATTCGCGGCTCGTGGTCCTGGGCGACGTCGGCCACCTGGTGCACTACGAGATGCCCAAGCAGGCGGCTGAAGCGATCGACGAATTTCTGCGCGACGAATCGAGCGGCGAATGAGGGTCGTCGTCGACTGCCGCTACACCCGCATCGGTCGACACGACGGAATCAGCCGCTACACCGCGGGGCTCGTCAGCGCGCTGGCCGAAGAACACGAGCTCGTGATGCTGATCAGCGACGTCCGCCAACTCGAGATGCTCCCTGATCTGCCGTGGCACCTCGCGAGTTCTCCCACCAGCGTGCGCGAGCCGCTGGTGGCGCTGCAGGTAAACACCCTGAAGCCCGACGTCGTCTTTTCTCCGATGCAGACGATGGGATCGTTCGGCCGCCGCTATGCGCTCGCCCTCACGGTGCACGATCTCATCTATTACTCGAATCCCACGCCGCCCCGCGATCTCGCCTGGCCCATTCGGCTCCTGTGGCGCGCTTATCACCTCTCCTGGTGGCCGCAGCGCTACCTGCTCTCACGTGCAGATGCGGTGGTCACCGTGTCGAAGACCACGCGCGATCTCATCGCCCGCAACAAGCTCACCCGCAAGCCGGTCACCGTCGTCAGAAACGCGGCGGATGGTGCCGTCTCGTCGCCCGTACCAGCCTCGAGCCGCAACCGACACCTGGTCTACATGGGTTCCTTTATGCCCTACAAGAACGTCGAGACGCTCGTGGCGGCAGCAGGCCTGCTCGACGGCTACGAGCTGCACCTCATGAGCCGGGTATCGGATGCCGACAGGCGGCGACTCGAGGCGATCGCACCGAACGCGCGGCTGGTGTTCCACAACGGAGCGAGCGACGACGAGTACACCTCGGTGCTGCGGAGCGCCACGGCGCTCGTGACGGCCTCCTTGGAAGAGGGCTTCGGCATTCCTCTCGTCGAATCGATGGCGCAGGGAACACCGATCGTCGTCAGCGACATCCCCGTATTCTCGGAGATCGGCGGCGAAGCGGGTCTCTACTTCGATGCTCACGACCCGGCGGGCCTGGCCGAGCGCGTGCGCTCGCTCGAGGACCCGGCCGAATTCACGCGCCGGTCGGAGGCCGGCGTCGTGCAGGCCGCGGAGTTCAGCTGGAAGGCGTCAGCGACGACGTTATGGGAGCTTCTCGACGAACTGGCGGCTCGACCGCGAGGCCGTTGAACCTCTCGAGAACCAGCGTTCCGTCGACGTGACGGAATCGGTGATCTGACCCGTTCGGAATGCGCACCTCGGCCGGGGGAAGGGCCTTCTCGGTCACATAGCGCACAAGCGAACTGATGACGCCACCGTGGGTCACGACGAGAACCCGCTGCCCGGGATGCTCGAGGGCGATCGACTCGAGCGAGGGAAGCACCCGCCGGGTCACGTCACTGCGCCGCTCGATGCCCGGTACGCCCGCCATCGAGGGAAACCGTATCGCGAGTGCCGCGTCATCCATGCCCTCTGCCTCACCGTAGGCGCGCTCGACGAGACGATCATCGACCTGGAGCTCGCCGAGACCGAGCCGTTCGGCGATGATGCGGGCCGTCTCCCGGGCTCGATCGAGTGGGCTCGTCACGATCGCGTGCCACTCCTCGTCGGCCAGCCGCTCGGCCGCGGCCTCCGCCTGCGCACGACCCGTGTCGTTCATCGGGATGTCGGTCCCGCCTTGGATACGCCGCCCGAGGTTCCAATCGGTCTCACCGTGACGCACGAGAACGAGCTCGGTCATGCGTTCTTCTTCTCGGGGAGGAGATGCCGGCTCAGCTCGGCAAGGGTCTCAGCGGCCCCGGCATCCAGTTTGACCGTCGCACGAGAATCGCCCTTCGTCGCACCTCGATTGACGATGACGATCGGCAGGCGACGGCGACGAGCCTGCTCCAGAAGCCTGATGCCTGAGTTGACCACGAGCGATGAGCCCGCAATGAGCATCGCCTCAGCTCCGGCGACAAGCGCGGACGCCTCTTGGAATCGCTCGTTCGGAATGAATTCGCCGAAGAAGACGACGTCGGGTTTCAGCATTCCCTGGCAGACGGAGCAGTCGGGCACCACGAACGACGAGTAGTCGGTGACGTCAGCGTCGCCGTCGGGCGCCAGGGTGATGGCATCCGGCCTGTCGAGCCAGGGGTTGTCGGCGGAGATCCGCTCTGCAATGCTCGCCCGTGCGAATGCCTGGCCGCAGTTGAGGCAGAGCACGCGATCCATCGAGCCGTGCAGGTCGACGAGGTGCGTGGATCCGGCTCGTGCGTGCAGCCCATCGACGTTCTGGGTGATGACTCCGGACACCACGCCCGCGTCTTCGAGCTCGGCGAGGATGCGATGACCGGCGTTGGGGCGGGCCGCATGAAACATCTTCCAGCCGAGGTGGCTGCCTGCCCAGTACCTGCGGCGGTAGTCATGGCTCTCGAGAAACTGATCGAACGTCATCGGGTTGCGCTTCGGAGCGCCTTCGCCGCGATAGTCGGGGATGCCCGAGTCCGTGCTCATTCCTGCGCCCGTCAGAACGACGATTCTTCGCCCTGCGAGGGCCGCCACGGCCTCATCTATCTCGACGGGTGATGCTGCTCTCGGGCTCGATTCGACGAGCGGGACCATCTGCACCTCCTGCCGCCCGAGTCTGTGGACTCCGGCGCTTCGCGTTACTCTTCGAAGTCTAAACAGTCCCGAGGGCGGTTTTGTTTCCGACCGGTCGCTCGCGATCGCGTCATCAGCCGCACACGGAAGAACGAGGAGTGCCCGAACGTGAAGACAGTGCGGATCGACAGTCTCGATCTCCCCGGACTCGACGACTACGCACGGCTGACCGATGTGGTTCTGAGGCGTCTCAGCGAACCCGCGGGAGGCCTGTACATCGCAGAGTCGTCGAAGGTCATCGCGCGCGCCCTCGCGGCGGGGCATCGACCGCGCTCCGTGCTCGTGCAGGAACAATGGCTCGACGATATCGAGCCCCTGCTCGCGGAATGGGACGATGTGACGGTCTTCGTCGGAGATGCAGCGACTCTCGAGTCGCTCACGGGGTACAACCTGCATCGGGGCGCACTGGCCGCGATGCATAGGCCTGAGCTCCGACCGGTCGCCGAGGTCATCGAGGGCGCGCGACGGATCGTCGTACTCGAGGACATCACCGACCACACGAATGTGGGCGCGATCTTCCGTGCCGTCGCGGGCATCGGTGCCGACGCCGTGTTGATCTCCCCCCGGTGCGCGGATCCGCTGTACCGGCGGAGCGTACGGGTGAGCATGGGCACGGTGCTCCAGGTTCCGTGGACCCGGCTGCCCGAATGGTCGGAGGCTGCTCCGCTTCTGCATGCCGCCGGATTCCACATCGCCGCCCTCGCCCTCTCCGACGAGGCGGTCACGCTCGACGAGTTCGCGGCCGAGGTGCCGTCCAAGCTCGCGCTCGTGCTGGGCTCGGAAGGGGACGGGCTCTCGCGACAGGCGCTGTCCGCCGCGGACACCGTGGTGACGATTCCGATGAGCCACGGAGTGGATTCCCTCAACGTGGCCTCTGCGAGCGCCGTGGCGCTCTACACACTCCGCTGACCTTCAGCGGTAGTATCCCGCTACCACGCAACGAGGAGGATGCAATGTCGCAGCAGTCCACGAGGTCCACGCCGGGCGCCGGCACGTCAGACGGCAAGGGACTCGCCACGGGTTCCCTTGGGCTCGTGGGATCCGTGGTGATCGGCCTCGCGTCCACGGCTCCCGTCTACTCCCTCGCGGCCACGGTGGGCTTCGTAGTGCTCGCCGTCGGAGCACAGGCGCCTATCGCCATCGTCCTCGCGTTCATCCCGATGTTCCTCACGGCCTACGCCTACCGGGAGCTCAACGAGGCCGTTCCCGACTGCGGCACCTCCTTCACATGGAGCACGAAGGCCTTCGGCCCGTGGGTGGGATGGATGAGCGGGTGGGGCGTCATCGTCGCCGGAACCATCGTGCTCGCGAATCTCGCGCAGATCGGCAGCAAGTACTTCTGGCTACTCATCGGCAATCCCGACCTCTACAACAGCACACCCCTGGTCACCGCGACGGGCGTCGTGTTCATCGCGGCGATGACGTTCGTCAGCGTGCGCGGCCTGGAAATCGGCGAGATCCTGCAGAACATCCTGCTCGGCATCCAGTACCTGGCACTCATCCTCTTCGTGGTCTTCGCGCTGGGGAGCGTCTTCGCCGGCACGGCGCCCGAGGGGTCGATGGTGCCCCAGGCCGACTGGTTCAACCCGTTCGCGTTCGACTCGCTGCCCGGCTTCACCGAGGCGATCCTCTTGTGCCTGTTCATCTACTGGGGCTGGGACACCTGCCTCGCCCTCAACGAGGAGACGAAGGATCCGGAGCACATTCCCGGGCGCGCGGCCCTGCTCTCGACCGTCATTCTCGTGATCACCTACGTCGCGGTGGCGGTGGCCGCGATGGCCTACGCCGGTCTCGGCGAGGCGGGACTGGGGCTCGCCAACGACAAGAACGCCGAAGACGTGTTCTTCGCGCTCAAGGATGCGCTCTTCGGCCCGTGGGCGTGGCTTCTCGTCGTCGCCGTGATGGTCTCGGCGATCTCGTCGACACAGACCACGATCCTGCCGACAGCCCGCGGAACGCTCTCGATGGCCACGTACCGGGCGCTCCCCGAGCGGTTCGGCCGGGTTCACCCGCGATTCCGCACACCGGCGTTCTCCACGATCGTCATGAGCATCGTGGCCAGCGTCTTCTACGTGGGCATGACCATCATCAGCGACGCGTTCCTCTCCGACACGATCCTGTCGCTCGGCCTGGCGATCGCGTTCTACTACGCGATCACGAGCTTCGCCTGCGTCTGGTACTTCCGCCGGGAGCTCTTCACTTCGGTTCGCAACTTTGCGACCAAAGGACTCTTCCCCCTGCTCGGCGGCCTTATGCTCACAGCCGCGTTCGTGCAATCCGCCATCGACATGCTCGATCCCGACTACGGGTACACCGTGCTCTTCGGCATCGGAGGGGTGTTCGTGATCGGCGTCGGCTCCTTGCTCGTCGGTGCGGTGGTCATGGTCGTGTGGTACTTCTTCCCCTCGGCGAAGCCGTTCTTCCGGGGCGAGAGCCTCAATCGCGAGACACCGGTCCTCGTTCCCGAAGGGGAGACCCGCATCCCGAGGTCGGTCGACGGCGGACGGATGTGATGCTCTTGGCGGCATTCTTCAAGCAACAAGTCTCCTAGGATTGGCGGGTGTCCCCGACGTCAGCACCTGCCCGCCGCCGCCGCCGCCGAATCGTCGCGATCTCGGCCACAGGCATCCTTGTCGTCGTAGCGGTCGCCCTCGGCCTGTACGTGCCGGCCGCCTTGGCCGCCCCGCTACCGACAGCCCAGCTTCAGCTCGACGTTCCGACACCCGCGCCAGCCGAACCAGCCACTCTCGCGCTGCCGGGCGTGGGCACAGGGGCGATCGCCTTGGAGGGGTCGGACGAGCTGCTCGGTGAGAGCGGTCAGACAGGACCCGTGCCGATAGCCAGCGTCACGAAGGTCATCACGGCCCTGGTGGTTCTCAAGGCACATCCTCTCGTCGAAGGCGATGACGGGCCGGGGATCACAATGACGGCGGCCGACGTGCAGATCCTCGAGCAGACCCGCGCGGTCGACGGTTCCTACGAGCTCGTCAACGAGGGACAGGTTCTGAGCGAGCGACAGGTGCTCGAGATCATGCTGCTGAAGTCGGCGAACAACTACGCCGAGACGGTCACGAACTGGGCGTTCGGATCGCTCGCCGCCTATCTCGAGGCGGCCCGGTCGTTCACGGCCGAGCATGGCCTCACGGACACGACGCTCGTGGATGCCTCCGGACTCGATCCCGGGAGCCGCAGCTCGACGAAGGATCTGATGAGAATCGCGTCGCTCGCCCTCGCGGATCCGGTCCTCGCGAAAATCGTGTCAACAGCGATCGATCAGGTGCCGGTCATCGGAGAGATCGACAACAGCAACAAGCTCCTCGGAATCGACGGCATCGATGGCATCAAGACCGGAACGACAGACGAGGCGGGATCGTGCCTGCTGTTCTCAGCCGAATTCACCGTCGGAGATGAGACGAAGTCCGTGGTCGGCGTAATCCTCGGGGCAGAGAGCTCCCAGGCCGCGCGCGACGCCGTTCAAGCCCTCCTCGCAAGCACGAAGGCGTCGTTCACCACGCTTCCGCTCATTCGCGCGGATACCGAAGTCGGCACATACACGACGGCCTGGGGTGAGACCGCCCGGATCGTCGCAACATCCGACAGCGATGCCATCGTGTGGTCGAACGACGCCGTCGAGGTCGACGCCAGTGCTGCAGACATGGTGACTGCACAGGCGGGCGTCAATGTAGGCACCATTCGCTACACCGTCGACAACACGACTGAACAGGTCGCCCTCGAGCTCGACGGAACTCTGGAGGATCCGGGGTTCTGGTGGCGCATCGGCCACCCCGAACTGGTTTTCGGCTAGTCCACCTGTTCCGACTCGTCCAGCTTTGGCGCCGGCAGATTCATGGGCACCGCGTCAGGCCGCTTCGGCGAGATCCCATCGCCGCTCGATCGGTGGGTCACGCGCCGGATGACCCACGGCACGAAATGCGTACGCGCCCACACAAGGTCCTCCGTTCGAGCCTGACGCCACGTCGCCGCGGGGAGCGGCTCCGGCACGCCCGGTTGCAGGTCGTTCTCGACATTCAGCGCCTGGAGCACCAGGCGAGCCACCTCGTGGTGGCCGAGAGCGTTGAGGTGAAGCCGATCCGGGCTCCACATGCGCGAGTCCTGAATGGACGACAGACCCCACTGGTCGGCGACGATGCAGTCATGACGTGCCGCGATCGTGCGGAGGTTCTCGTTGTAGATAGCGACCTTGCCGCGGATGCCTCTGAAGACGGGGGAGAAGGCCACATCCGTTCCCGTGAAGATCACCACGGTGGCGTTGTCGCGCCTCAGACGTTCGATGCCGGCATCCATCCGGCGCGCGATGTCGTCGGGATCGGTCCCGGGGCGGATGATGTCGTTGCCTCCCGCCGAAATCGTGACGAGGTCGGGTTGCAACGCCAAGGCAGGCTCCACCTGCTCGTCGAGGATGCCCTGCATCAGACGGCCCCGGATGGCGAGATTCGCGTATGCGAAATCGTCGCCCGCCTCGGCGCTCAGAACCTCGGCCACACGATCGGCCCATCCGCGGTACCCGCCGGGGCTCGCAGGCTCCGGGTCTCCGATGCCCTCGGTGAACGAGTCCCCGATCGCCACGTATCGCCGCCATGGATGCCGCTCGGTCATATGCGCTCCTTCGAAGAAATCCACTCGTCAATGTACTCCTCTCGTAACGACGCCGAAGCATCTCGTTTCGTTCCTGGCGTCGGCGGCTGCGGGTAGTGTGGATGCACGTGAACAGCCTGCCCGATCCTCTTCCCCTGCCCGAGCTCCGGGTCGATCCTTCGGGCACCGATGGCACGCCTGTGGTGGGCGGAGGCGCCGCCGAGCACCTCTCTCCGTCCTTTCCCGAACGCGCCGCCTGGGGCACCGCGTCCAAGCTCCGCGCCTGGCAGTCCGAGGCGCTCGAGGCCTACTTCACCCACCAGCCTCGCGATTTTCTCGCCGCCGCAACACCGGGCGCCGGCAAAACCACCTTCGCGCTTCGCCTGGCCAGCGAACTTCTGCACAGGGGCATCATCGACCGTGTCACCGTCGTGGCACCGACCGAGCACCTCAAGAAGCAGTGGGCCGACGCGGCCGACCGCGTGCACATCCGCCTCACCCCCGGATTCAAGAACAGCGACCGCCGCTACGGCAGTCATTTCCACGGCGTCGCGGTCACGTATGCACAGGTCGCGGCGCGTCCCGCCCTGCACCGCGAACTCACCGAGTCGGCACGCAGTCTCATCATCCTCGACGAGGTTCATCACGGCGGCGATGCGCTCAGCTGGGGCGAGGCCATCCGCGAAGCCTTCGCTCCTGCAACCAGACGGTTGTCACTCACTGGTACCCCGTTCCGATCAGACACCTCGCCGATCCCCTTCGTCAGCTACCTCCAAGACGAACACGGCATTCGGCTCTCGCAGACCGACTACAACTACGGCTACGGGCGTGCCCTCCAAGACGGCGTCGTGCGCCCCGTGCTCTTTATGGTCTATGCCGGCCACATGCGCTGGCGCAGCAAGGTCGGCGACGAGATGGAGGCGCGGCTCGGCGAAGGAAACACCAAAGACATCACGTCGCAGGCGTGGCGCACCGCGCTCGATCCGGCCGGCGACTGGATCCCGTCGGTCCTCGCCGCTGCCAATCGTCGGCTCGCCGAGGTGCGACAGGGCATTCCGGATGCCGGCGGCTTGGTGATCGCGACCGATCAGTTCACGGCGCGCGCGTATGCGGCGATCCTCGAGAACATCTCGGGCGAGCCGGTCACCGTCGTTCTCTCTGACGAGAAGGAGGCGTCGGGCCGCATCGAAGAGTACTCGAAGTCGTCGAGGCGGTGGATGGTCGCCGTGCGCATGGTGTCGGAGGGCGTCGATATTCCCCGGCTCGCGGTGGGCGTGTATGCCACGAGCGCGTCAACCCCGCTCTTCTTCGCTCAGGCCATCGGCCGCTTCGTTCGCGCCCGGCGCCGGGGTGAGACCGCCTCGATCTTCCTTCCGAACGTTCCCGGCCTGATGGCCCTGGCCGGAACGATGGAACTCGAGCGAGACCACGCTCTCGACCGGCGCGACTCCGGCGACCCCGAGGGCGACATGTGGAATCCCGAGGACGCCATGGTCGCCGAGGCCAACGTTCAAGACAAAGCCTCTGATGCACTGCAGGACGACTTCGCCTTCCAGGCACTCGGCTCGCACGCGACCTTCGACAGAGTGCTCTTCGAGGGCAGCGAGTTCGGCGCCGAGGCTCCGGTCGACAGCGACGAAGAACTCGACTTCATCGGCATTCCTGGCCTGCTCGAACCCGATCAGGTGCGCGAGCTTCTTCAACACCGGCAGGCCAGACAGCAGCGCCACGCGGCCGACCGGCGCAAGAACGCTCCCCCCGGCCCCCCGGAAGACGAGCCGGCAGCACCTCTCTACCGCACGCTGGCAGAGCAGCGGAAGCTCCTCAACAGCCTTGTCGGCATCTGGGCCAAGACGTCAGACCAGCCGCACGGCCTGGTTCACGCCGAACTGCGTCGAGTCTGCGGTGGTCCGGCCGTTCCCCAAGCGAGCGTCACCCAGTTGCAGTCGCGCATAGCCACGGTGCGCAAATGGATGGGCGCCCACCACTCCTGACGCCGGCCTCACCAGGCGGACTCAGCTGCCCCTAAAGGAATCGCACGAAGTAGTAGCTGCCCCAGAGCGAGTGGGCATGAGTCACGTAGCGACCCCAGTCGGGGGAGTGGATGACTCCACCCTGTCCGTCGTAGATGCCGATATGACCGCTCCACACGACCGCGTCGCCGGCCCGGGCGTCGGACGATGAGATGCGAACGCCCTGCGCTGCCTGCGTGGGAACGTATCGGGGGAGATCGATTCCGAATTGCTTGTAGACATACTGGGTCAACCCATCGCATCCGAAGCTGTCGCCGGGGTCTGCGCCCCAGCCGTAGGGCACGACTCCGACGAACTGCTCGGCATAAGCGACCACAGCGTCTCCGTCGTAGCTCTGGGGCGGGTTGACGACAGGGGCCGTCGGAGTCGGCGCGCTCGGCTCGTTGCCGCCCGACGATCCGCCCGATCCGCCCGTTTCACCCGAGGATCCATCGCCGCCGGAGGACGGCGCCGACCCGGGAGTCTCGGAGTCACCGCTCCCCGCAGCCCTCGCCGCCGCCTCATCGGCCGCCTGCTTGGCCTGGGCTGCCGCCTGCACGCCGGCGTTGTACTGATCTTCTGTCAGCTCGAGGTTGGTTGTGAGGGCCTGAAGCTGCACCGAGAGTTCGGCTTCGTGGTTCTGCTGCTCGATCAGGGCGGCGCCGACCGACTGCTGGGCCGCTACGGCGTCGTCGAGCGCGCTCTGTGCTGTCGCAGCCAGCGCACCCAAAGCATTGCGTGCCACATCAGCCTGATCACTGAGCGAGTCCGCCGTGTTCTGGTCGACCTCGGCCTGTTGATAGATGCCGGTCGTTGATTCGCTGAGCTTCGACATGGCGCCGAGCTGATAAAGAAGATCGCTCGCCTTGTCGCCCTCGACGAAGAGACGCGATGAGAGGTCATTGCCGCCCGAGCGGGCGAACTGAGCGGCAAGGATCGCCGCCTGAGCGCGGGATTCGGCAGCCTTGGACTTGGCCGCGGCCGCCTTCGACGCCAGCTGATCGGCCTCGAAAGATGCTGTGTTGTAGGCGTTCTGCGCCGCCTGATTCTCTTGCCAGCGCGCGTCGGCCGCAGCCTGCGCTTGACCGACCTGCGTCTGCAGACCGTCGATCAGGCCTGTGATGCGGGCGATCTCCGCCTCTTTGCCGGCCTCCGACGACCGCGCGGCGACCACGTCGTCCCACGATGGGTAGTTGTCGGCTGATACCGGCGACGACGAGATCGCCCCGGCCGCCAGCATGCCCACCACGGCGGTTGCCGCAAGAAAGCTACGCCATGGAGAGCGACGAGTCGAAGACCGACCGAGCGGTGCGGTGGTGGTGACAAGCATGGGTTCCCCGAATTCGCAGATATGGCCGCAACGATGTCGTGAGTCACATTCGTCACAACAACAACATCGCTCACACTAGCAACGATTGGGGTGCCGCTCTATACACGGTAAAGAATCAATCAACCGGAGCGAATTCGGCGTGTCGCATATTTTTCAGAACACGCGACGAAGGCCCCCCATCCGAATGGATGGAGGGCCTTCGTTGTCAAGCTTCGCTTCACGCCGTCTCAGTCATCGCTTTCGCGCAACCTCGACCGGGTAAGGAAAGACTTAGAGGGGGCGGATGTTCTCAGCCTGAGGACCCTTGGGGCCCTGCGCGACGTCGAATTCGACCTTCTGGTTCTCATCGAGCGAGCGGTATCCGCTGGACGCGATAGCCGAGTAGTGCGCGAACACGTCGGGGCTGCCGTCTTCGGGGGCGATGAAGCCGAATCCCTTTTCAGCGTTGAACCATTTCACTGTGCCTGTAGCCATTGCAAACTCCTCCTGGAGTGATAATTCGGTCCCGATTGTCGGGGCCACTCGTCGGGGTGTTCGTCGTCTCCCAGGATTGGGCCCGAACAGTGTCGGGCAGGGCACCGCAGGCACCCCGGACGTGCGAGGCACATCAACTTCTGTGAACAGCCTACTATGCTCTCGGCTTCAGCGTGCGACCAAAATCATCACGCCTTGATCACACTCCCGTGAAAACAGCCTCGAAAAAGAGAAAAACCCCCGACATCTCCGGTGAATAGAGATGATCGGGGGTGATTCTTGCTTCTGTGTCCGAAGGGGGACTTGAACCCCCACGCCCTATACGGGCACTAGCACCTCAAGCTAGCGCGTCTGCCATTTCCGCCATCCGGACTGGATGAGCCGCTTCCGTTCCCGGTGCAGCCAAGGTAAGACGATAGCACGGTTTGAAACGCACTCGACGCCACGAGCTCATCGAGGCCCTGCGGTACCGTGAAACCATGACTTCGACTCCCGCGAACCCCATCCCCGAAGCGGGTCTCGACGCCACAGCCGCGATCGCCCGTGACCTGATCCGCTTCGACACATCGAACTTCGGAGAAGGCCGATCCAATGGCGAGACGGACGCAGCGGAATATGTCGCAGCGCATCTTGAGAGGCTCGGACTGGTTGCCGAACTCATCGATTCTGAGCCTGGCCGAACGAGTGTTGTGGCCCGCGTCGAGGGCGAGGATTCGAGCCGAGGCGCGCTCGTCGTGCACGGTCACACCGACGTGGTGCCGGCAATAGCCGACGACTGGTCGGTCGATCCATTCGATGGCGTGATCGCCGACGGCATGCTGTGGGGTCGTGGTGCCGTCGATATGAAGAACATGGATGCGATGATCCTGACCTCGCTCGACGACATCCTGTCGTCCGGCCGGAGGCCCGCCCGAGATCTCGTGGTGGCGTTCTTCGCCGACGAGGAGGCCGGGGGAGTCCTCGGCTCCCACTACCTTGTCAAAAATCGCCCGGACCTTTTCGCCGGGGCGACCGAGGCGATCAGCGAGGTCGGCGGTTACTCCATCGACCTCGACGGAACGAGGGCCTATCTGGTTCAGACAGGCGAGAAGGCCCTGATCTGGGCGAAGCTCGTGGCCAGGGGAACAGCCGGACACGGATCCCAGATCAACTCCGACAACGCGATCACCAGGCTCGCCGGCGCCGTCGCGAGGATCGGCAGCCAGGAGTGGCCGGTACACCTCACCAAGACGACCACGGAACTCCTGGGGCGAGTCGCCACAATTCTGGGCAGGGACCCGCAGAGAACCACCCCCGACGAACTCGCCATCGCGACGGGAACGGCGTCGCGGTTCATCTCGGCGTCACTGCGCAACACCGCCAACCCCACAGGCTTGACGGCCGGCTACAAGCACAACGTGATCCCCGACCGGGCCGAGGCGCTACTCGACATACGCGTATTGCCCGGCCAGGAGGAGATGGTCATCACGCGACTCCGCGAACTCGCCGGCCCCGGCGTCGACGTCGAGATCTCACATCAGGACATCGGACTCGAAACCGACTTCTCAGGCCCGCTCGTCGACCAGATGATCTCCAGCCTCCACCGATTCGACCCCGAGGCCGAAGTACTTCCCTATCTGCTGTCGGCCGGAACCGACAATAAAGCCCTCAGTACCATCGGCATCAAGGGCTACGGATTCGCTCCTCTGCAACTGCCACCGGCGCTCGACTTCCCCGCCCTGTTCCACGGCGTCGACGAGAGGGTGCCGCTCGACGCGTTAGTGTTTGGCAGACAGGTTCTCACCGACCTCCTGCTCCGCTACTGACCGGCCGCACCACCGCACGCCCGACCGACTACGTCGCATCATTTCCCAAGGAGAGTTCGTGGACTTCCTCAACGCCGTCATCCTCGGCCTCGTCCAAGGACTCACCGAGTTCCTGCCTATCTCCTCGAGCGCACACCTGCTGATCGTCGGCCGTCTCCTGGGCACGGGCGACGATCCGGGAGCCGCATTCACCGCGATCACGCAGCTCGGCACCGAGACGGCCGTCGTCATCTACTTCTGGCGCGACATCTCGCGCATCGTCTCGCAGTGGTTCCTCTCGATCATCGGCAGAATTCCCCGCACCGATCCCGACGCAAAGCTCGGCTGGTTCATCATTCTCGGCAGCGTGCCCATCGTTGTGCTCGGGCTGATCTTCCAAGACGCGATCGAGAGCACACTGCGCTCGCTCTGGATCGTCGCCGGAACCCTCATCGTCTTCGGAATCCTCCTCGGCGTCGCCGACTACATCGGAGCAAAGAAGAGGCGCCTCGATCAGCTCACGGTTCCTCACGCGACGGTGTTCGGCTTCGCCCAGGCTCTCGCACTGATCCCCGGCGTATCCCGCTCGGGCGGCACCATCACGGCCGGGCTGTTCATGGGGTACGAACGCGCCGCCGCAGCGCGATACTCCTTCCTGCTCGCGATCCCCGCCGTCTTCGGCAGCGGCCTCTACCAGGTCTTCAAGTCCGTCAAAGAGACCTGCACCGTAGCCACGGCCACCTGCACCCCCGAGGTCTTCGGCCCACTCGAGACGCTGGTCGCCACGGTCATCGCCTTCGTCGTCGGCCTCGTCGTGATCGCCTTCTTCATGAGTTACATCTCGAAGCGAAGCTTCCTGCCCTTCGTCGTGTACCGCATCGCTTTGGGACTCGTCCTCGTTGTTCTGCTCAGCACAGGCGCCATGCAGGCCTGACCCCTCGGGCGACGGTAGTCTTTTGCAGTGCATTCCTGGAGCAGACCCACCGTCCCCTCACTTCCCGGACGGGGTCCCGTTCCCCGGGTCTTCGACGACTCGACAGAGTCACTGGTCGAGACGGCGGGCGTCGACGGCCGGATCGGCATCTACGTGTGCGGGATCACCCCCTACGACGCCACCCACCTGGGTCATGCGTCGACCTACCTGGCCTTCGACGGCATCCAGCGTCTGTGGATCGACGCGGGCCTCGAGGTCGACTATGTGCAGAACGTCACCGATGTCGACGACCCGCTGCTCGAGAGAGCGAACGCGACCGGCGTCGACTGGCGCGAACTCGCCGCGAGCCAGGTCGAGCTGTTCCGAACAGACATGGCGGCGTTGCGCGTCCTTCCGCCCCGCGACTACGTCGCCGTCACCGAGGTCGTCGACCCGATAGCGGATGCCGTACGCCGGCTCGTCGACGCCGGATTCGGCTACCCGGTCGACACGCCGGACGCGAGGGATGCCGACGGCCAGGACATCTACTTCGACATCGACGCGGCCGCCGAGCACACCGACTGGCACCTCGGGCTCGAAAGCCGTCTCGACGCGGCGACGATGGCTGCGTTCTTCGCGGAGCGCGGGGGAGACCCCGACCGCGAAGGCAAGCGCAATCGGCTCGATCCGCTGCTGTGGCGCGCTGCCCGCGAGGGCGAACCGTCGTGGCCCAGCGCCGTCGGCGAAGGACGCCCGGGATGGCACATCGAATGCTCGGTCATCGCACTCGATGCCCTCGGTCCACACTTCTGCGTGCAAGGCGGCGGCAGCGATCTCGTCTTCCCTCACCACGAGTTCTCTGCGGCGCACGCAACGGCCCTCACGGGTAAGCGCTTCGCCGACGTGCACGCACACGCGGGCATGGTCGCCTACCAGGGCGAGAAGATGAGCAAGTCGCTGGGCAACCTCGTACTGGTCTCGGGTCTTCGCGCATCCGGTGTCGACCCGTCGGCCGTGCGACTCGCCGTTCTCGCGCACCATTACCGCGACGACTGGGAGTGGACCGACGCCGGCCTGGCAGAAGCCGTTGCCCGCCTCGAGCGCTGGCGCGATGCGGTCGCGCGCCCACAGGCATCCGATGCCTTCGACCACGAGGTCACGCTGCTCGCGGAGCTTCGCGGTGTGCTTTCGTCAGACCTCGACACTCCCGCCGCCCTCAAGGTGATCGATGAATGGGTCGCAGGCGCGCATCCGACGGGAGGCCTCGTGGCACGCGCCGTCGACGCACTGCTGGGAGTGCAGCTCTAGAGCAGACCGTCAAGCGCCGGGGCGCCACGGCTCGTCTGGTCGGCCGTCGCCGCGCTTGCGCAGATACTTCTCGAACTCCTGCGCGATCGCCTCGCCGCTCGCCTCGGGCGAGTCGACCGTGTCGCGCGCCTGCTCGAGCTGCTGAATGTAGGAGGCCATCTCGTCATCTTCTCCGGCAAGCGCGTCGATTCCAGACTCCCAGGCGGATGCCTCGTCGACGAGATCGCCGCGGGGGATCACGACGTCGACGAGTTCCTCGAGCTTGTCGATCAGCGCCAACGTCGCCTTGGGAGACGGGGCGTTGTGCACGTAGTGCGGAACGGATGCCCAGATGGAGACCGTCGCGATTCCCAGAGCCTCGGCCGCATCGGCGATAACGCTCAGGATGCCGACAGGGCCTTCGTATGTGGATCTCTCGATGCCGAGCTGGCTGCGCACGGATGCGTTCTCGCTCGTCGCGGTCACGGAGATCGGCCGGGTGTGCGGCACGTCGGCCAGCAGAGCCCCGAGCAGAACGATTCCCGAGACACCGGCGGTCATGGCCGCGTCGAGCACCTCGACCGTGAACTTCTTCCAGTTGCGAGACGGCTCAGCACCCACGAGCAGGAAGACATTGCCGGTGTTGTCCGATCCCACGCGAAGTTCTGCGTCGGCTGCGAGAGGAATGTTGTCGACCTCCGTGCTCGCCGGACCGTAGATCGTCGCGCTCGGCCAGATCAGGGCTCGATTGCCCTCGTCGTCTTGAGACACCACCGGCCTGTTGAACTGAAAGTCGAAGTACTCCTCGGCATCGACACCGGCGATCGTGACCAGGTCGAGCTGCTCGCGCAGCAGCTGCACAGCTCCCGTCGCCGCTTCGCCCGCATCGTTCCAGCCCTCGAATGCGACGACAAGAAGCCGCCCTCTGAGGAATTCGTTGCCCTGTGTCACCGTGTGGAGAACCCTTTTCGTCGTCGCGTGATCGTTCTGACAAGGATAGGCCGTCGATCCAGACCAGGCGCCCGGCCCCGTAGACTCGTTCCACGTGATGACACCCATGCCCGCCGCCGTCCTGTGGGACATGGACGGAACAATCGTCGATACCGAGCCCTATTGGATGCGGTCGCAGGAGGCGCTCGTCTCCCGATTCGGCGGCGTCTGGACCCACGACGACGCGATGACCCTGGTGGGTTCCGGGCTCGACCGTACGGCCCGTCTCCTTCAGGAGCGTGGCGTCGACATGCAGGCCGACGAGATCATCGATCACCTGACGCACGAGGTGATGACGCTCATCAGCGTGAGTGTGCCATGGCGACCCGGTGCCCGCGAGCTGCTCTCCGCCCTGCGGGAGTCTTCCGTGCCCTGTGCTCTCGTGACCATGTCATTCGGCGTCATGGCTGAGCACGTCAGATCTTTCATTCCCTTCGATGCCTTCGATGCCGTCGTCTCAGGCGACAGCGTCGAGAACAGCAAGCCTCATCCCGAGGCCTATCTCGAAGCCGCGCGTCTCCTGGGAGTTCCCATCGAAGACTGCGTCGCTTTCGAGGACTCCGTTCCTGGTGTCACCAGCGCTGCGGCGTCGGGCGCCGTCACGATCGGCGTACCCCACCTACTCCCGCTCGAGAACAGCCCGGCGAGTGTATTGTGGCCGACGCTCGCGGGCCGCACCGTCGACGACGTCGGTGCAGCTCTGCAGGCCCACAGGCGCCCGGGCGCCATCCACCCCACAACCGGAAGTCGACACCCATAACTGTGAATTCATTCTCCGGGCCGTTCCGCGTCGGCGAACGCGTGCAGCTCACCGGCCCCAAGGGCAAGCTCAACTCCATCACACTGGCGACCGGGGCGGAGTTCCACACCCACCGCGGAGCGATCGACCACGACGCGATCATCGGGCAGCCCGACGGATCCGTCGTCACGAACACGGTCGGTGTCGAGTACCTCGTGCTGCGCCCCCCTTCTCACCGACTTTGTGATGTCGATGCCGCGCGGCGCCGCGATCATCTACCCGAAGGACGCGGCGCAGATCCTCGGCCAGGCCGACATCTTCCCGGGTGCCACGGTCGTCGAGGCCGGCGTCGGCAGCGGCGCCCTGTCGCTCTGGCTGCTGCGAGCGATCGGTCCTGAGGGGCGCCTGTCGTCGTTCGAACGACGCGAAGAGTTCGCCGATGTGGCCATGGCCAACGTGACCGCGTTCTCCGGCTCGACTCCCGGCAACTGGAGCATCACCCTGGGCGACCTGAGCGAGGCTCTGCCCGAACAGCATCCGGATCACTCGGTGGATCGCGTGGTGCTCGACATGCTCGCGCCATGGGAGTGCATCCCCGCGGTGACCGACGCGCTCAAACCGGGGGGAGTCGTGCTCTGCTACGTGGCCACCGTCACCCAGCTATCCCGCGTCGTCGAGACAATCCGCAGCACAGGGGCTTTCACCGATCCGCAGCCCTCGGAGACCATGATCAGGTCGTGGCACGTCGAGGGCCTGGCCGTGAGACCGGATCATCGCATGATCGGCCACACGGGCTTCCTCGTCACCGCGCGCCGGCTCGCGCCGGGCGCCCAGCTACCTGAACTGAAGCGCCGGGCATCCAAATCGGAATACTCCGACGACGACGTTGAGACGTGGACCCCGGGCGCACTCGGCGAACGCGGTATCAGCCCCAAGAGCCTCCGCAAGCGAGTGCGAATGGCGACGGCAACCGCCACAGCACGCACCGCCGGCGACGCCGAGCACCCGGTGCCCGGCGACGACGCCGACCCGGAATAAACTAAGCTGTTGTCCGCTCAACCACCACTGAAAAGAGGATCCGTGCGCAAGTCGATCGCGCTCATTCTGTCTGCGGGTCTTCTCGCCACCCTGTCTGCGTGCGCGTCCCCAGGATCGGGCCTCGCCGACGGAAACTGCACACCCTTGGCTCAGCCGGGAGCGGCATCCGAGACCGTCACGGCCGCCGGTGATCCCGGGCAGGCAACCCTCGACTTCGCCACTCCGCTGAAGTCGAAGAGCACCGAACGCTCCGTACTCACGGCTGGCTCCGGCCCTGCCGCGCAGGTGGGGGATGTGATCTGGGGCAAGGCAGTTATCGCGAGCGGCACCGACTCGTCGCAGTCTCAGCAGGCACCCTTTATGATCACGCTCGATCAGAAGGTGACGCCGGCCGGGTTCATCGACGCCCTTGATTGCGCACGTGCAGGAGACCGGATCGCAGCCGTCATCCCCACCGCTCAGACGACGGTCGACCAGTCGACGGCACCGGCAGACGGCACCGCTGACGCCTATGTCTTCGACATCACCTCGGTGTACCCCGGCGCCGCGAACGGTTCCGCCGAGCCCGCAGAAGCAGGATTCCCCAGCGTCGTCACCGCACCAGATGGCCGGCCCGGCGTCACCATCCCCTCCGGCCCCGTGCCAAGCGATCTGCGCTACACCACCCTCAAGAAGGGATCCGGAGCAGTGGTCGCCGAGAACGATGTTCTCGTCGTTCAGGAACTCGGTGTCGTCTGGGGTGACAAGTCCGTCTTCGAATCCACCTGGGACAAGGGCGCTGCCGTTCAGATTCTCGCCGCCGACGGAACGACCACGAAGGGCGGCGTCGTGCCTGGACTCCTCAAGGGGCTCGTCGGCCAGACCGTCGGCTCCCAGGTTCTCGTTGTCGTTCCTCCGAGCGACGGTTTCGGTGACACGGGAACGACAGGCGTCCCCCCGGGTTCCACGCTCGTCTATGTCGTCGACATCCTCGGTTCCAACCCGGCGTCCTGACAAGGGCGGCTCAGGTCACCGAGCTACTGCGGCGCACTAAAATAGTGCCCGTGCCAGACCAGTCCCGAACCACGTCCTCGACCGAAGCATCAGCTCCCGCTGTTGCCGTCGAAGAGCGACTCTTCAGCCTCGTTCTGGCTCTCGTTTCCACAGAGATCGGCCTCACCAAGGCCGAGATCTTGGGCGCCGTTCAGGGCTACCGGCAGAAGTTCGTTCCGGGCGGAGACAATTCGAGCCTCGAGCGCCAGTTCGAGCGCGACAAAGACGACATCCGCGAGCTGGGCGTGCCGCTCGAGACGCTCGAGTCACCGACCGACCCGGGCAACAACCAGGCGTTGCGCTACCGCATAGCCAAGGGTGATTACGATCTTCCCGCCGACATCACGTTCACCCCAGAAGAGACCACTCTGCTCAACCTGGCGGCCATGGTCTGGCGAGAGGGATCGCTCTCCGGCGAGTCCCGCCGGGCGCTTCTCAAGCTGCGCTCACTGGGAACCGAGGGAAGCAAGCAGCTCGTCGGCTACGCCCCGCGCATCCGCACACGAGACGCCGCCTTCGGACCACTCACCGACGCCCTGGACAAGGCGGTTCTCGTGCGTTTCAGCTACCTCAAGCCGGGGGAGCAGAATGCCCGAGAGAGAACGGTAGCCCCGACCGCCGTTGTGCAGCACCAGGGCCGCTGGTACCTGCAGGCTGAGGATCAACAGGCCGACGCCCCGCGCACCTTCCTCCTGTCGAGGATCGTGGGCCCCGTCGTGGTCACCCGCACGCCCGCACCTCGTCCGGCATCAGCGACGGCCGGTGACGATGCGCTGGCAGAGCTCGACGAGATCTGGAGCACGCAGATCGCGCGCGTCTCGGTGCGGCCCGGTACCGATGCCGAATCGCGCCTCGGAAAGCGGCGGGGGAGCATCCGGCACACCGACGGGACCATCGCGTTGCACTACACCGACCTGGCGCTTCTCGCCGACGATCTGGCCGCCTTCGGACCCGAGGTCGTCGTGATTTCACCGCCGGCGCTCCTGAACGCGGTTCGCGATCGGCTCCGGGCGATCGTCGCGAGCCACTCAGACACGGTGGATGCCGCATGAGCGCCGAGCAGACGACATCCGGCGGGTTTCACCACGCGCAAGACAAGCTGACGTTCCTTCTCTCGCTCGTTCCCTATTTGATTCAGCAGTCCCAGGTGAGCGTGCACGACGCGGCCCGGCACTTCGGAGTGTCGGACGAGACCATCCGTGAGGCCGTGCTTCTGATCGCGGTGTCGGGCGTGCCAGGAAGCGACAGCAACTATCAGCACGGTGACCTCTTCGATATCGACTGGGATGCGTTCGACGAGAACGAGATCATCATCACCCAGCTCGTCGCCATCGATGACTCGCCCCGCTTCTCGGCCCGCGAAGCATCTGCCCTCATCGCTGGACTTCAATACATTCAATCGCTGCCCGAAAACGTCGATTCGGCGGCGTACTCGAGCCTCGCAACCAAACTTGCGCGCGGTGCATCCGAGACGCCGAGTCAGGTCATCGTGTCCCCGGCGGCGACGAACGAGACGTTCGCCCGCATCGGCGATGCCCTGTCTCAGGGCGTGCAACTCGAGTTCGACTACAGAGACTCGCGTGGGCAGACAGAGCACCGACGCGTCGATCCGCTGCGTCTGGATTCGGATGACGACGACTGGTATCTGCGAGCCTGGTGCCACTCGCGGCACTCTGTGCGCACGTTCCGCCTCGATCGCATCGATGCGCTGCGGGTCACCGACCTGGCCATCGATCACCGACCCGCCGACGTACCCCTCTCCGATTCCCTCTTCGACACGTCGGGGGAGCACACGAGCGTCGTTCTCGAATTCCGCCCCGAGGCACTGAGCCTGCTCGGCGAGTTCGTGCCGGAGGGCACACGAGTGACCCGTTCCGGAGATATGAGTCGGGCATCCGTTCGCGTCGCGCACTTCAACGGTCTCACTCGCCTCGTCGCCGGCCTTGCAGGGGTGGCCCGAGTCGTGGATCCGCCCGAGGCCCGTCAGGCAGCACGTCGTTGGGCGCTCGATGCGCTGGCTGCGTATCCCGATTCGCCGTCCTCCGAGACGACGATCACGAACGCGTAGGCTGGCACGATGTACTGGTGGTCGTGGATCCTCGTCTGGCTTGCGCTGGCGATCCTCCTGATCGGCACACTCGTGTTCTTCGGCTGGCGCCTCTTCAAGAAAGGCGTCGCCGTCGTCGAGGAGTTGGAGTTGCTGACCGACAAGGTCGAGCTTCTGCAGCGGAACGTCGATGAGCTCCGGGTCGAAACGCCGCCGAACGCGATCCTCGACGGCTATGCGGCGGTCGCGAACCGTCGCGACCGTGAGAAGGATCGTCGTGCCACGATGCGGCAGCTTCGCAGGGACACGCGTCTGGCGCGGGGTAGACTGATCACCGCACCACACGCCTGGGAAGGACGGACCGATGCTCGGTAACGCATTTGGGTGGCCTCACCTACTCATCATTCTCGTCGTCGTCGTTCTGCTCTTCGGCGCTCCGAAGCTCCCGGGTCTCGCGCGCAGCCTCGGCCAGTCGATGCGCATCTTCCGCAGCGAAGTCAAGACGATGAAAGACGAGAACGCGTCGCCGTCAAACACGACGGGCACGACCGACACCTCTGCACAGGCCGCGTCAGTCGCCGACCAGGCACCGAGCGTCGTTTCGCCTGAGTTCAAGCCAAAGCCATAGGCACGGTGGCCGCCCGAACCAAGCGGCGTGCCAACCGCGAGGGACGCATGTCTCTCGGCGCGCATCTCCTCGAGCTACGCAGGAGACTCTTCATTGCGGCGATCGGCATCGTTCTCGGCGCAATCGCCGGATGGTTCCTCTCCGACTTCGTGCTCGATGCGATCCGGGGGCCCATCACCGAGATCGGTCAGCAGCAGGGGCGTGTCGCCAGCATCAACTGGGACAACATCGGCGGCGCCTTCGATCTGAAGGTGCAGATCGCGCTCACGATCGGCTTCGTGGTGTCATCACCGGTGTGGCTCTACCAGATCTGGGCATTCCTGGTACCGGGACTGACCCGCCGCGAGAAGGCATACAGCGTCGGGTTCCTCGGCGCATCCATTCCTCTCTTCCTCGCGGGCTGCGTGGCCGGCTGGTATGTGCTGCCCCACATCGTGATCCTTCTGGCAGGCTTCGCTCCCTCGGAAGATACGAACCTCATCACGGCGCGCGGCTACTACGACTTCGTCCTCAAGCTGGTTCTCGCCGTCGGCATTGCCTTCGTCCTCCCCGTCTTCCTCGTTCTGCTCAACTTCGTCGGCGTTCTCAGCGCATCATCGATCATCAAGTCGTGGCGCGTGGCCATCCTGGTGATCGTTCTCTTCACGGCAATTGCGACACCGGCCGCAGACCCGACGGCGATGATCCTCCTCGCGATCCCTATGATCATCCTCTACTTCGCGGCCTACGGGGTCGCGTGGATCCACGACTGGCGCGTTGCCCGCGCGTCTGATCGCCTCGACAGCGAATTGGCCGCCTGATGCGCGCATCCGACCCTGCCGCACTCTCGCCGGCCGAACGCTATGCGCGCAGCCGGGCTCGGGGCGGCAAGCCTCTGCTCGACGCGTTCGCGGAGCGAGTCGACTTCGGCCTCGACCCGTTCCAGATCGAGGCGTGCGGCGCCCTGGAGGGCGGCGACAGCGTGCTGGTCGCAGCACCGACAGGCGCCGGAAAGACGGTCGTCGCCGAGTTCGCCCTGTTCCTCGCGATGCAGCAGAAGAGAGCCAAGGTCTTCTACACGGCGCCGATCAAGGCGCTGAGCAATCAGAAGTTCCACGAGTTCACGGCCGAATACGGCGCCGAGAACGTGGGGCTCCTGACGGGCGACACGAACATCAACGCGTCGGCGCGCATCGTGGTCATGACGACCGAGGTGCTCCGCAACATGATCTACGCCGACTCCGATCTGCTCACCGACCTGGCCTACGTCGTGATGGACGAGGTGCACTACCTTGCAGACCGGTTCCGCGGGGCCGTCTGGGAAGAGGTCATAATCCACCTCTCGTCCGAGGTGCGACTGGTCTCGCTCAGTGCCACGGTCTCGAACGCCGAGGAGTTCGGCGACTGGCTGCAGGCGGTTCGGGGCCAGACGTCAGTGATCGTCTCCGAAGAACGCCCGGTTCCCCTCGACCAGCATGTAATGGTGCGCAGCAAGCTCATCGATCTGTTCGACGCGACAGGAAAGGCCGCGACCAATCGGGTGAATCCCGAACTCATGCGGATCGCCCGCAACTCGATGTCACAGAGCTCGAATCGACGAGGCTCACGTGACCGACGAGGTGGTGGCTCCTACCACCGTGGTGGTGGCGCACAGGAGCGAGCCGACAGGCCCGAGGTCATCGACATGCTCGACCGGCAGAATCTTCTGCCGGCGATCTTTTTCGTCTTCAGCAGAATCGGATGCGATCAGGCCGTCAAGCAGGTGCTGCGAGCCGGCATCCGGCTCACCACCGCAGACGAGCGAGATGAGATCCGCGACATCGTCGAAGAGAGATGCCGCACGATCCTCGACGAGGATCTGGCCGTGCTCGGATACTGGGAATGGCTGGAGGGCCTTCAGCGCGGAGTGGCGGCGCACCATGCCGGGCTCCTGCCCGCCTTCAAAGAAGTCGTCGAAGAACTTTTTCAGAAGAAGCTCGTCAAGGTCGTCTTCGCCACCGAGACGCTGGCGCTCGGCATCAATATGCCGGCGCGCACGGTCGTTCTCGAGAAACTCGAGAAATTCAACGGAGAAGCCCGAGTACCGATCACGCCGGGGGAGTACACCCAGCTCACGGGACGCGCCGGTCGACGCGGGATCGATGTCGAGGGGCACTCTGTCATTCAGTGGCGAGACGGTCTCGACCCGCAAGCGATCGCGTCGCTTGCATCCAGACGAAGTTACCCTCTCAACTCGAGCTTCAGACCCACCTACAACATGGCGGTCAATCTGATCGAGCAATTCGGTCGAGCTCGCACCAGAGACAGCCTCGAGTCGTCTTTCGCACAATTCCAGGCCGACAGGGCCGTTGTCGACCTCGCCCGCAAACTTCGCTCGCACGAGGAGTCGCTCGCCGGCTACGCACGATCCATGACCTGCGACCGGGGCGATTTCGCCGAGTACGCTGCACTGCGGCGGGAGATCACCGACCTCGAGCGCTCGGGGGCGGGAAAGGCAGACAGCCAGTCCCGCGCCGATCGTGATTCTCGGGCGAAGAAGATCAACGACCTCCGTCGTCGGCTCAAGGTGCATCCTGTGCACTCGTGCCCCGACCGAGAGCAGCACGCGCGGTGGGCAGAACGGTGGTGGCGACTGAAGAAAGACACAGACCGCCTGTCCCTGCAGATCAACACGCGTACCGGCGCGATATCCAAGGTCTTCGACCGGGTCACCGATGTACTCGTCGAGCTCGGCTATCTCACGGCTCAGACGGATGGCGAGATGACGCTCACCCAGACAGGGCGAACGCTCAAACGCATCTACGGTGAGCGCGATCTGCTGGTTGCCGAATGCCTGCGCCGCCAGGCGTGGAAAGACCTGGATGCCGCCGGACTCGCCGCCATGGCCTGCTCTCTGGTCTACGAACCTCGACGCGAAGAGAACGATCTGGCCGATCGGTTCCTGCCGCGTGGAGCGTTCAGAGCTGCTCTCGAGGCGACTCGGCACATCCTCGACTCGATCCAGCAGCTCGAAGCTCGGCACCGTCTTCCCGAGGGCTCGCCCATCTCCACCGGTCTCAGCCTCGCTATGTATCAGTGGGCGCGAGGCGCCCGTCTCGACGACGTTCTGACCGACGCCGATATGCAAGCGGGCGACTTCGTTCGCTGGACGAAGCAGACCATCGACCTGCTCGACCAGCTGCAGGGGCAGCCCGACGCGCGTGTCGCGCGCACGGCGCGTGACGCTCTCGACCTGATTCGTCGAGGCATCGTGGCCTACTCGTCGGTGGCGTGAGACCAGTGCTGCCCGAGACCAGCGCATCTGTGCGCCCGCTTATGCCGTTCTGGCTGGCCCTCCTCACGGCAGCCGCCGGGGGAGTAGCCCTCGATACTGGCTTCCCCGATAAGAGCATCTGGCCGGTCACCTTCCTGGGCATCGCACTCGTTCTTGTCTCCGTCATCGGCCGACGCGCGCCCGGCGCTTTTCTGATCGGCCTGGTGGGCGGATTCTCGTTCTGGGGTGTGCACATCATCTGGCTCACGCTCTATCTCGGACCTATTCCCTGGCTCGCGCTGGCGATCCTCCAGGCGCTCTTCTTCGCTTTGGGAGCGTCCTTGATAGCCGTGGTCTACGCTCGCGCCCGGCGCGTCTGGCCAGGCACGCGCATCCGGCTGGTGATGCTGCCGATCGTCATCGCGGGGCTGTGGACCGCTCGGGAGGCCATCACAGCCGTGTGGCCCGAGGGTGGCTTCTCGTGGGGACGGGTCGTCTTCTCGCAGTCCGAGAGCCCCTACGCGTCGCTCGTGGCCTGGATCGGCTTCTCTGGGGTCTCGTTCGTCATGGTCTGGCTTGTCGCTTTTCTCATCGAACTCGCGCGCGTGTCCGCCGTTGCTTCGACGACTCGTGCCGTCTGGGCTGCCACGGCCATCGTCGCAACTCTTGCCATGCCGGCCTGGTATGCGCCGACCGAAGGGTCGTCGCGCATCGCAGCCGTGCAGGGAAACACCGACGCGTCGCTGTTCTCTCAGCGTGCGGCCGGTGACGTGCTGAGCGATCAGACGGCTGAGACCCTGAAGATCATCGATCAGAAGGTCGACATGGTCGTGTGGCCCGAGAACGGATCGGATCTCGACCCGGCACGATCGGCGCAGGCTTCGAAGCAACTCGATTATCTGAGCGGCAAGATGAATGCGCCATTCATCGTGGGAACGATCACGAATCCCTCGCAGAACACCTACTACAACACGTCGCTGCTCTGGGCGGCCGGTCGCGGCTCGATCGATCACTACGACAAGCGGCATCCCGTGCCGTTCGCCGAGTACATGCCGGCCCGTGCTTTCTTCCGCGCCATCGTTCCGGATCTCGTCGATCTGGTCACCCGTGACTACAGCAAGGGAACAACCGACACCGTCTTCGATGTCAACGGCGTGATCGCGGGCATTTCGATCTGCTTCGACATCACCGACGATGCGGTGGCGCGAGACATGGTCCATGACGGTGCGCAGGTGATTCTCGCCCAGACGAACAACGCCGACTTCGGCAAGACAGACGAGAACCTGCAGCAGCTCGCCATCGCCCGGCTGCGAGCGGTGGAGACGGGCCGCAGCGTCGTGAACATCTCCACCGTCGGCACATCGGCGATTATCGCCCCCGACGGCTCGACCATCGCATCCATTCCCCCCTACGAGGCCGGATCGATGATCTCCGATGTACCGCTCGCGACGCAGGAGACTCCAGCGATGCTCCTGGGGAGCGGCATAGAGCTTCTCGTGTCTGGTCTTGGTCTCGCCGGTTTTGCTCTCAGCCTGTTCGCCGGCCGGAGCCCCCGTCGGGCACAACGAAAAGCGCCCCGCGCCAGCTGATGCTGACCGGGGCGCTGAACCGTGCTGGGTTTCTAACTAGGCGTTGACCTTCTGGCCTCGACGGGCTCGGAGGTAGGTGAGGCGCTCCTCGAGGAGCTCCTCCAACTCTGCCCGAGTGCGGCGCTCGAGCAGCATGTCCCAGTGGCTTCGCGGCGTCTTCGACTCCGCGTGCTCGACGACGACGGGTTCCGACCCGACCATCCGAGTCGCTTCCATGCTGCAGTACTTGCACTCCCAGGTGTCGGGAGCTTCGGCCTCTGCGGAGAACACCATGTCGGTGTCTTTTCCGCAGGAGGGACAGTGATACGTGTGGGTCAAGCGCGGGGAGAAGACGACGCCTTCTTCGGTCTGAAGGCTTTGGCCTCCGAGTCTCATTCCGCGCAAGCTGCGATCCGCCATTGTGTGGTCCTTTCTCGCGTTGCTTACACCGTTATAAACCCCAGAAAGGGGGCAATTCTTCCCGGCCGGAGCTTTACCAGAACTCTCCCAGAGAGTAAGCAGGCTCACGCCCGTGGCTGTGCCTCGTCTGGCGATCGGATACGACGCACGAGTTCGAGGGCCAGATCCGGCCGATCCGTCACAATTCCATCGACGCCGAGCTCGAGCAGTCGACGCATCTCGACGGGGTCGTTCACCGTCCAAATGTGCATCTCCACGCCACGGCGATGAAGGGCCCTGACCACGCGGTCTGTTGCGATCGTGAGGCGCCCGTGCCGCGAAGGGACCTGCACCGCGTCGACCCCGCCCACGAGCCCAGGAACAAGCCCGAGGAGTCCCAACTTCGCCAGGGCGAGAATGAGGACGAAGCGCGAAGCGCTGGCCGAACTGGCCACGCGGGGAAGGAGATTCACTGCCTCCGCACGCCGTCTCGACGAGAACGACGTGATCAACACGCGATCGGTCGCCTCGGACTCGAGTACCGCACGGGCGACGGCGGCTCCCGCTCTCGGCGACTTGATGTCGATATTGAAACGCGCTTGAGGAAAAGCGAGAAGAGCTTCGAGCAGGGTCGGCATACGATGTCCCTCGCCGAGATCGATCTTCTGCAACTCCTCGGTTGTCAAATTGGACACCTCGACATCGACGCCTGCGACCCGATTCAGACGGGGGTCATGCGCGATCATCGCCACACCGTCGCTGGAGGCGTGAACATCGGTCTCGATGTAGAGAACGCCGAGGCGCACAGCCGCATCGAACGAGGCGAGCGTGTTCTCGGGAGCATCGAGGGCGAAGCCGCGATGGGCCAGAATTCGGGGCACGGCGGGGGAGAACCACTCGCCGACGCCTCTACGTCGTTGGTGGTGTCGGACCACGGTCGCCGAATGCCTGACCGATCCCCTTGAGCGCCTCGGTGAGCTCGCTGGGAATGATCCATAGTTTGTTGGCCGACCCCTCGGCGAGCTTAGGCAGAGTCTGCAGGTACTGGTACGCAAGGAGAAGCTGATCAGGCTCGCCTTGATGGATGGCGCCGAAAACGGTCGTGATGGCTTCTGCCTCGCCCTTGGCTCGCAGCACCGCGGCCTGGGCATCACCCTCCGCCCTCAGGATCTCGCCCTGCCGATGACCCTCTGCCTCAAGGATCGCCGACTGCTTGGTGCCCTCCGCCGTGAGAATCACCGCGCGACGCTCCCGCTCTGCCCGCATCTGCTTCTCCATCGAATCCTGGATCGACAAGGGAGGATCAATGGCTTTCAGTTCGACTCGTCCGACCCGGATGCCCCATTTGCCGGTGGCTTCGTCGAGGACGATCCGCAGTTGGCCGTTGATCTCGTCACGGCTGGTCAGCGCCTGTTCGAGGTTGAGTCCACCGACAACATTGCGCAACGTAGTAGTTGCAAGTTGCTCGACCGCGCCGAGATAGTTGGCGATCTCGTAGGTCGCAGCGCGGGCATCGGTGACCTGGAAGAAGACCACCGTGTCGATCGATACAACCAGGTTGTCTTCCGTGATCACCGGCTGCGGGGGGAACGAGACAACCTGCTCACGAAGGTCGATGAGGGGGCGGAGTCGGTCGATGAAGGGCACCAGCACCCGGAGTCCAGGCTCGAGCGTCTTGTGATATGCGCCGAGTCGCTCCACGACGCCCGCAGTTGCCTGAGGAATTATTCGGATCGAGCGGGCGAGAATCACGAGCACGAAGATGACGATGACCACGATGATCGCGACCACCACGATCTGTCCGACGAGGGAGGAGTCCGAACCGGTCACAGCGCTGTCCTTTCTGCGGGGACGACGAATGCCGTTGCCCCATCGATGGCGGTCACGAGCACCCTCTCGCCGAGGTCGACGACCGCCGAGTCGGTGATGGGGGAGACCCGCGCCGTCCAGATATCTCCGTTGGAGAGCTTGACGTGACCGCCCTCACCGGTGAGCCGCGTCGTGACGATGCCCTCGAGACCGATGAGCGCATCCACGTTGCTCTTCGTGGGGTCGCCGCCCCGCCTGAGAGCCCTGAGCAGCGGGGGGCGGATCGTGAAGATGAGCAGAAGAGAGATCGCAGCAGCGATCACGATCTGGAAGAACCAGGGGACCCCGACGAGGCTGGAGACGAGACCGCCGACGCTGCCGAGAGCGATCATGAGGAACGTGAACTCGAGACTGAACATCTCGACGATGAGAAAGACCAGCACCAGGGCCAGCCAGATCGTCCATGCGTAGGACGCCAGGAATTCGACCATGTGTACACGACTCCTCTCGTCGATGTATTCCTCAAAACTACCAGCAACGCCTGAGAGCATGACCCCGACTTGGTAGTCTCGGGAGCCAGAGTCAAAGGAGCACCGAGAGTGTCAACAAACCCCCTGCAACCCGAATCCATGGCCGCGAAACGCGTGCTCGTCACCGGCTCGTCGCGCGGAATCGGCGCCGACACCGTGTCGTACTTCGCCGAAGCCGGCGCTCGGGTCGCCATCAATTTCCGTAACAAAGAGGCGCGCGCCCTCAAGCTGGCCGCGAAGATCGCAGAGTCCGGCGGAGAGGCCATCACCGTCGGAGCCGATCTCACCGACCCCGCCTCGGTCGCCCAGCTGTTCGAACGCATCCAGTCGGAGTTCGGCGGACTCGACGTTCTCGTACTGAACGCTTCGGGCGGCATGGAGGGCGGCATGGCGGCCGACTACGCCATGACACTCAATCGCGATGCCCAGCTGAACGTGCTCACGAGTGCCGCGCCTCTTCTGGCCCCCGGTTCACGAGTCGTCTTCGTCACCAGCCACCAGGCGCACTTCATCCACACGACCGAGACCATGCCGGAGTACGTTCCGGTGGCCCTGTCGAAGCGTGCGGGGGAGGACGCGCTGCGCGCACTCATTCCCCAGCTCGACGAGAAGGGAATCGAGTTCGTCGTCGTCTCGGGCGACATGATCGAAGGAACGATCACCGCTACCCTCCTCGAGCGAGCGAATCCGGGCGCGATCAGCTCACGCAAGGAATCGGCCGGCCGCCTCTACAACGTGGGGGAGTTCGCTGCCGAGGTCGCCCTCGCCGCCGTTGAGCCGATTCCCGCGAACCACACGCGGTACGTCGGCGACATCAGCGACTTCGCTCCCGTCGACTGACGTCCTGACCGGCCGGCATGAGCGAGCACACCACCACCGACGTCGTCTACGCGAAGTCGCGCGTGCTCCTCGTCGATCAGTACGATCATGTGCTGCTGATGCTGACCCGCCACGATGTCGACGGGTACCCGGCACGATGGCTGACGACAGGCGGACACCTGGAGCCAGGCGAAGACCATCGCACCGCCGCCGTGCGCGAGCTCTTCGAAGAGACAGGTCTCGTCATCGACGACCCGGGAGCGCCGTTCTCGGCCCGCGATTTCGTCGCCGAACGGGCTCCCGGCGTCTGGGCCGCGCACCACGAGGTCTGGTACTCCGTTCGCACCAACCGATTCGAGATCGATCGGGCGAATTGGACGCCCGAGGAGACGGTCGACATCATCGACCAGAGGTGGTGGAGCCTACGCGAGCTCGAGACAACGACAGATCCCGTCGAACCCGAGAACCTCGCTCGGCTCCTGCGCGGCCAGATCGCGTCCTGCTGACTGTTCGACAAGGGGATTCATGAGCACCGCAGCCGACAACCACGACCGCATCAGCGTGCAGGGAGCCCGCGAGAACAACCTCAAGAACGTCAGCGTCGACATCCCGAAACGGCGCCTCACCGTCTTCACCGGCGTCTCCGGGTCGGGCAAGAGCTCCCTGGTGTTCGCCACGATCGCCGCCGAGTCGCAGCGCATGATCAACGAGACCTACAGCGCGTTCCTGCAGGGATTCATGCCGACGCTCGCCCGTCCCGATGTCGATGTCCTCGAGGGCGTGACGACGGCCATCATCGTCGACCAGGAGCGCATGGGGGCCAACTCCCGTTCGACGGTCGGAACGGCGACCGATACGAACGCGATGCTGCGGATCGTCTTCAGCAGACTGGGGCAACCCCACCTCGGCTCGCCCCAGGCATTCGCGTTCAACGTTCCGTCGATCAGCGGCGCCGGCGCCGTGACGATGGAGAAGGGCGGACGAGAGGTCAAGGAACGCCGCAGCTTTACGGTCACCGGGGGCATGTGCCCCCGCTGCGAGGGCATGGGTCGCGTCAATGACATCGACCTCACCCAGCTCTACGACGACACGAGGTCGCTGAACGAGGGCGCGCTCACGATCCCCGGCTATGCGGCCGACGGGTGGGGAGTGCGCATCTTCACCGGATCCGGATTCCTCGACGCCGACAAGCCGATCCGCGACTACACGACGAAGGAACTCGACGACTTCCTCTACCACGAGCCCGTCAAGGTCAAAGTGGGAGACATCAACATGACCTACGAGGGACTGGTCCCCAAAGTGCAGAAGTCGTTCCTGTCGAAGGACCGGGAGGCCATGCAGCCACACATCCGGGCCTTCGTCGACCGGGCCGTCACCTTCACGACCTGCCCGGAGTGCTCGGGCACGCGTCTCAACGAGGGCGCGCGCTCGTCTCGCATCGGCGGGACCAGCATCGCGGATGCCTGTGCCATGCAGATCAGCGATCTCGCGGAGTGGGTGCGCACGATCGACGAGCCGTCTGTTGCGCCGCTGCTGACCGCCCTGCGGCATACGCTCGACTCCTTCGTCGAGATCGGACTGGGATATCTCTCACTCGATCGGCCCGCGGGAACACTCTCGGGCGGCGAAGCGCAGCGCACGAAGATGATCCGGCACCTGGGCTCGTCTCTGACCGACGTCACCTACGTCTTCGACGAGCCGACCATCGGTCTGCACCCCCATGACATCCAGAGCATGAACGGCCTCCTCCTGCAGCTGCGCGACAAGGGCAACACTGTTCTCGTCGTCGAGCACAAGCCCGAGACGATCGCCATCGCCGACCACATCGTCGACCTCGGGCCCCGCGCGGGCACGGCGGGCGGCGAGGTCTGCTTTGAGGGAACTGTCGCCGGGCTGCGGGGGAGCGGCACCCTGACAGGCATCCACCTCGACGACCGGCACACTCTCAAGAAAAGGGTGCGGGAGCGCACCGGTGCACTCAAGATCCGCGGGGCGCGAACGCACAACCTGCACGATATCGATGTCGACATCCCAACAGGTGTTCTCGCAGTGATCACGGGCGTGGCCGGCTCGGGCAAGAGTTCACTCATCCACGGATCGATCGCAGGCCGCGACGGCGTCATCTCCGTCGACCAGGGAGCCATCCGCGGCTCCAGGCGCAGCAATCCCGCAACCTACACAGGGCTCCACGAACCGATCAGGAAGGCCTTCGCCAAGGCCAACGGCGTCAAGCCGGCGCTGTTCAGCGCGAACTCCGAGGGGGCCTGTCCGAACTGCAACGGATCCGGCGTGATCGTGACCGATCTCGGCATGATGGCCTCGGTCACCTCCACCTGCGAGGTATGCGAGGGCCGCCGATTCGACGCCTCGGTGCTCGACTATCACCTGGCCGGTCGCGACATCAGCGAGGTCCTCGCGATGAGTGTCGACGAAGCTCTGGAGTACTTTTCGACGGGGGAGTCGCGCACCCCCGCAGCCCAGGCCATCCTGACCAGGCTTGCAGACGTTGGACTGGGGTACATCCGTCTCGGGCAGCCACTGAATACGCTGTCAGGTGGAGAGCGACAACGACTCAAGCTGGCGACGCACATGGCAGAGCACGGTGGCATCTACATCCTCGACGAGCCGACGACCGGACTTCACCTCGCCGATGTCGAGCAACTGCTTGGATTGCTCGATCGTCTCGTCGACTCCGGAAAATCAGTGATCGTGATCGAGCACCACCAAGCCGTCATGGCACACGCAGACTGGATCGTCGACATCGGGCCAGGCGCAGGCCACGACGGCGGCCGCGTGGTCTTCGAGGGCACACCGGCCGACCTCGTGTCGGCACGTTCCACACTGACGGGCGAATATCTGGCGCGCTACGTCGACGCGCACTAACCGTTGCATCCGTTATGTCAAGAGATTTCGCCAGGCGGCGCTAGAGCGACAGGATGCGCGCTGGCCGCATGGGTTCGCAGCTGCACGCGCCGCGCAGCATCCCCAACCCGATCATCTCACCACGTCCGGTAGCGGCACATGCACGCTCACATGCTCACATCACGACGTAGTTCTCGAGGCGATTACACCGCCTAAGGACCCTGCTTCGCACCACTCATCATTACGCCGATAATGCACATTATGTCAACACACATCTACCCTGGCCGCGCTTTTCTGCAAAGGCTTCACTCCTGAACAAGGATTATCGCCGGGTAGGTCGCAAGCGTGTCGGAGAGAATGGCTCTATGAGTTTGTGGAACGACTCGACAACGGGCCTCGTGACGCTGCCTGACGGGCGTCGAATTCGTGGCCGAGGCCTACGGGAAGGCCTACCGGCTAACGATGAACTACCAGAGTTCGGTCTCTACCTAACCGCTCGGCGTCATCAAGAAGAGATGTGGGAGTCGAGCTGGATCTCCTGGCCCGACTTTCGACTGCCCCGCTCTCCCGGGGCAGCCATCGCTGCACTAACGGACGCGTACGAACGTTCAGCCTCGTCGAGGGTCGAGATTGCTTGCGATGGCGGCACGGGTCGCACGGGCGTGGCAATTGCGCTTCTGGCGCGGCTCGCTGGAGTGTCGGGCGAAGACGCGGTTCGATGGGCGCGCGCGAACTATCGTCAGCGAGCTATAGAGACACCGTGGCAACGACGCTTCGTCGCCCGTTTTGACTTCGAGCCATAAGACACGGTCACCTTGGACGGACCAAACGCAGACTGGGCTCGCTCAACTCAATGGATCATGTCCCGGTGACGTAGTCCACCGGCGCGGACGTATCGACATGCGGACCCCTACTGTGAAAACGGGGACAAGTTCACCACTCCCCCGAATCTCTAGCTGACCAGGTTCTTCTCGGATAGAGAACATGCTCTCGCGAGCCACATCGAGCAGGAGCGGGACTCGCCGTCAACTGATCTTGCGACGATAGAGGACGATTGCGAAAGCGTAGGCGACGACCAGGATGCCGACAAGCCAGGCGAGGGCCATCCAGATGTCGTTTCCGACGGATTCCTGCGCAAACAGTGCCCTGATCGTATCCACGATCGACGTCACCGGCTGGTGCTCGGCGAACCACGCCACCGGGCCGGGCATCGAGTCAGTAGGCACGAACGCCGAACTGATGAACGGCAGGAAGATCAACGGGTAGCTGAAGGCGCTCGCACCATCGACGGTTTTCGCAGAGAGGCCGGCGATCACAGCGAGCCAGGTCAGGGCAAGCGTGAACAGCACCAGGATGCCGGCGACGGCGAGCCACGCTCCGAAGGATGCGCCGGTGCGGAACCCCAGGATCAGCGCCACGCCGATGACGATCGAGATCGAGACCAGGTTCGCCACCACGGAGGTGAGCACGTGAGCCCAGAGCACACTCGACCTCGCGATCGGCATCGACTGGAAGCGGTCGAAGATGCCTCCCTGCATGTCGAGGAACAACCGGTACGCGGTGTATGCGATGCCGGAGGCGATCGTGATCAACAAGATGCCGGGGAGCATGTAGTTGACATAGGACTCCTCGGATCCCGTCTTGATCGCGCCGCCGAGGACGAACACAAAAAGCAGCATGAGGGCGATCGGGGTGACGACGGTGGTGATGATCGTGTCTGGGCTGCGGAGGATGTGGCGCAACGACCGGCCTGTCAGCGTACTGGTGTCGGTAAGGGCATGGGTGATCATCGGACAGCCCTTCCGTCAGACGCCGTGTCGGAGACTTCTTCACTGCCGGTCGCCCTGGTGTCGCCGACGAGGGCGAGGAAGACATCCTCAAGTGAGGGCTGCTTCTCGACGTACTCGACTGTGGCGACCGGGAGGAGTTGCTTGAGGTAGGCGAGAGTGCCGGTCTGAATGATGGTGCCCTTGTGCAGGATCGCGATGCGGTCTGCGAGCTGTTCGGCCTCGTCGAGATACTGCGTGGTGAGCAGCACGGTCGTGCCCTGTGCGGCGAGTTGCTTCACGGTCTCCCACACCTCGATGCGCCCCTCGGGGTCCAAGCCCGTCGTCGGTTCATCAAGGAAGATGATCGGGGGTTTCCCGATCAAACTCATCGCGATATCAAGCCGGCGTCGCATACCACCCGAGTACGTAGCCGCTTTCCGGTTTCCGGCTTCAGTGAGCGAGAAGCGAACAAGTAGCTCGTCGGCAATGGCACCGGGGGCCTTCATGTGGCGGAGCTTGGCGACGAGTATCAGATTCTCCCGGCCGGTCAGTATCTCATCGACTGCGGCGAATTGGCCCGTCAGGCTAATCGATTCGCGCACTTCGCCGGCCCTCGTGGCGACGTCGAAGCCGTGGACGGTGGCGGTACCCGCGTCCGACTTCAGCAGTGTGGCGAGGATCTTCACGACCGTAGTCTTGCCTGCCCCATTGGAGCCCAGAAGAGCGAAGACGCTGCCCCGCTCAACCTCGAAGTCCACCCCACGTAGCACGTGCAACTTCTTGAAGGACTTCTTCAACCCCTGCACGCGGATGGCAGGCTCCTCGGTCACTTCCGTTCCCTCTGTTCGGCATCCTCTATCGCTTTGGCCAGGCGGGTACGCTCCTTGTCGATCCACTGCTTGCCGCCGTATGCCTCGGTGAAGGACTCGGCGAAAGCGACCGGATCGTCGCCGACAATCTCGCGCACCGGTGTCCCATCGAGGGCGGCGCGCTCCCACAGGTCGACGAAGTCGCCGAACATCTTGGTGAGGGCGTCACCGTCGGTGATGCCTCCGTTGTAGATGAAATACCGATGTACTGCCTTCGCTGCTGTTCCGTACGGCTCGGGCAAGGCATCGATGCGAGCTTTGTCCTGCTTGTACTGTTTCTTCTGCTCGAGGGACCCCGTGAGGGTCTCGATCCACTTTGCGGCCATGATTACTTCTCTCCTTTGTCGTGCGGTTGTTCAATGTGGTGGTGGAGGAGTTCGATCCGCTCTGAGAGCGACGTCCATGTCCTCCAGAACTCTTCGAGGTAGTCGCTGCCCAGGGGGTTCAGCGAGTAGACCTTGCGAGGTGGCCCCTTCTCAGACGGGACCTTTGCCACATCCACGAGACCACGTTGCTCGATCCTGATCAGCAGCGCGTACACGGTGCCTTCGACGATGTCGGAGAACCCCTGCTCGCGCAGCCGCGCCGTGATCTCATAGCCGTATGCCGGCTGCAGTGCCACGATCGCGAGGACGACGCCCTCGAGCGTGCCCTTCAGCATCTCGGTCATCTGTTGCTTACTCATGAACACTCGCCTCAACTACTCAGTGATATTGACTACCACTAGATAGTAACGCCGACTACTGCTAGGTAGCAACACCGAATAGCGAAACGACATGAAGAACGTCGTGACGTGCTCGCTACGTGATTACTTCGGTGGGCATCCTGAAGGAACGAGCTTCGCCTTGGCGGACTTCTCGAAGGCGGCTACGAGCGGCTTCCGGTGCTCGAGCCTGCTCGCGACGACAATGGTGGACCAAGCGATGCCTTCAACGGGTACAGCAATCAGGTCGGGGCGGGGCGCGCCATTGCCCGGGCCGGAGGGTGCGACGGCAAGCGCCGCACCGCTGGCGACGGACTCGAGTTTGTCGTGCCACACGTCGGCGACGGGGCCGTAAGGGGCTGGACTTCCGTCAGGTCGGGGCGTGACCCTCCAGAACGCGTCATAGTCGGCGCGATCGTATCCGACCAGTGGTTCTTCGGCGAAGTCCTGGAGTGTGACCGAGGGTCGGTTCGCGAGACGATGGCCAAGGGGCACGAGGAGAACGCGGGGCTCCTCGTAGAGGACGGTGGTTCGGAGTCCGTCAGTCGGGAAAGGAGTGCGGGCCACAACAACGTCGGCCCGGTGGTCGAGAAGCGCCGCGTGCGCGTCGCTCCAGTGAAGATGGAGAGTGCGGACGTCAATACCTGGATTCGTCCGCTTCAGATGGGCAACCGCCGGCGTGATGATGAGGCCGCCCACGTACCCAACCGTGAGGCGATGCGGTGTCGCTACCTGGAGAACCTGCGCCACGGCTCGTGCTGCGTCGTCGAGGAGAGTTTCGGCGAGCGGTCGAAAGCTCACGCCCGCTTCGGTGAGCTGCGTTCCGCGGGAAGACCGTTCGAACAGCTGGACGCCGAGATCCTGCTCGAGCCGTCGGATGTAGCGGCTGAGCGTCGGCTGCGCGAGCCGGAGTTCGGCGGCGGCCCGTCCGAAGTTCTCGTGCCGGGCGACCACCGTGAAGTACCTGACGAATCGCAGGTCAAGATCCATGGGGATGCTTCCTCTGTCGGGTTCAGTCTAGGCATCATTCATTTTTCGTATGGCGTCGTGCAGAACCGGTCTTAGACGTATGGGCCCGTGATTCATAAAGTCGAAGGACAAGCCGGCCCAATGATGCAACCGGCGCAGACACTCGAATCAGAGGGCCTTTTCATGCGCATTTTTGTTACAGGAGCCACCGGCTATGTCGGCTCCGCCGTCGTCGCCGAACTTATGGCCAGCGGACACGACGTCGTGGGGCTCGCCCGCTCTGACAGCTCGGCAGCCGCGTTGGCAGCACTCGACGTCGACGTGCATCGCGGCGACGTGAGCGACCTCGACAGCCTCCGATCCGGCGCCGCGGCTGCGGATGGCGTCATCTACGCGGCCAACCAGCACATCTCTGAGACAACCGATTCAGCCGCGCGCGCCAAGGCAGAACGTAACGCGGTCGAAGCGATCGGTCTCGAGCTCGAAGGGACCGGCAAACCGTTCGTCGTTACGTCGGGAGTCATCGGGCGTACTCCCGGTCGGCTACTCACCGAAGACGACGAAGCCGACATGAGTCCGCTCACCGCGCTTCGGCTGCCCGTGGAGGCGTCCGTCCTGGCTCTCGCGGACAGGGGCGTTCGGTCATCGTCTGTGGCTCTGACTCCGACCGTGCACGGCGTCGGGGATACTCGCGGCTTCGTCTCGATGCTCATCGCCATTGCGAGGGAGAAAGGCGTTTCCGCGTACGTCGGTGACGGGTCCAACCGGTGGCCTTCCGTGCACCGTCTCGACGCGGCCCGACTCTTCCGGCTCGCAATTGAATCGGCACCCGCTGGAACGCGCCTACACGCAGTCGGGGAAGAGGGCGTACCATTCCGCGACCTTGCGCAGGCGATCGGACAACACCTCGATCTTCCCGTCGAAAGCATCGGCGGGGCGGCCGAGGCAGCCGAGCACTTCAGTATCCTCGCGCTTCTCGTCACTCTCGATAGTCCCGTCTCGAATGCACTTACCCGTGAGCGATTCGATTGGGAGCCCACCCACCCGACTCTGGTTGCCGACATCGCCGACGGGCACTACTTCAACCGCTGAGCGTCAGAACGCGAGTCTGGATCGCGACCCACATTCAGCGCACGAGCACATCGTGATGTTCTGTCTCGCGTGGCGAAAGCGAGCGCAGGAAGTCCATGACAATCCGCCGGCCATCGGTGCGCTCGGGCGCCGTCAATTCTCCCCGAGCCCCGACTCTATGAGTTCGGCCAGTGAGTCGACTGCGGACCGGCCGTCCGCCGACGGAGTCGCCAGCTCAACCTTGCTGCCTTTCACGAGACCCATCGACATGATGCCAAGAAGACTCCTCGCGTCTTTTCCATTGACCGTCACGGGCACGTCCAGTCCGTTCGCCATCTTCACGAACTCCGCCGCCGGACGCGCGTGCAGGCCGTCGCGGTTGACGATCGTCACGCTGCGCGAGTAACCGGATGACGCTTCTGCGCCGACGGTCGCCGCTTCCTCCTCGTTCGGTGCGTCCTCCCCTGGCAACGAGAATGCACCTATGGCCGAGCGGGCGGCCGACACGACCGCTGCCAGGTCTCCCCCGCCCTCCGCCTCGACGGCCGCAGCGACGGCGCCCTCGACGAGCGGCGCATCCACGATGACGACCCGATCACGAACGTCGTCGTCGTCGAGGAAATCCCTCGCCGTCTCGGCCGTCAAGATCGCAGAACCCAGATCGCACAACACCACGACACCCGATCCGGAATCGACTGCAGCGATCGCCTCTCCGACCCGGTCGAAACTCGTCCCTATTCCGCCGTCGTCCATTCCGCCGGCCGCCGCCAGCGCTGTTCCCTGTGCCATCTGGCCGGCCAGCTCGACGAGGCCCTCTGCGATCTTCGAACTGTGCGAGACGAAAACGAGACCGACTCTGCCAGCGACTCCTGCCACGTCAGACGCCCGCCGCTGCGTCGGCGGCGACACGAAGCAGAAGAGCTGAGGACTGAGCGCCGGGGTCTCGGTGTCCGATGGCCCGCTCCCCCAGATAGCTCGCACGTCCCTTACGCGCGACGAGCGGCTCCGTGGCACGCGCGCCGGCTTCGGCGGCCGTCGCCGCGGCATCCAGAATCGCTGCCTCGCCGAGCCCGTCGGCCAACGCCGACGAGGCGGCGTCGACGGCAGGAGTCCAGGCGTCCACCATCGTCTTGTCGCCCGCCTCGGCCTTGCCCCGAAGCACGATACCGTCACGGGCAGCCGTGAGCATGGCGACGACGGCCTCGCCGTCGAGCTCCGCATGACCGGCTACCGCTCCCGCGGCTTTCAGATAGGCGGTTCCGTAGAGCGGCCCGGCCGCGCCGCCGACGGTCGAGATCAGAGTCGTCGCAACGAGCTTCAGAGCATCGCCCGGCGTCGCATCAGCCGGGAGATCGTCGAGCTTCGGCAGAACGGCGGAGAAGCCGCGATCGAGATTCTCGCCATGGTCACCGTCGCCGATCTCGCGATCCAGTGTGATCAGTTCGACCCGATGCTCCGAGACGACCGCCGCGCTCCCCTTGATCCAGCGGACCGCCCAGTCCGTGTTCAACGTCATGCCGCCTACCGTCCCCACCGCAGAGCGGCCGTCTCGACGGGCGCGTCCCACAGCTGTTCTAGTTCGTCGTCGAGTTTCATCACGGTAATGCTCATTCCTTGCATCTCTAGCGACGTCACGAAATTGCCGACCAGGGTGCGCGACACGGTGATGCCACGCTCGGCGAGAGCCTCCGCTGCGCGTCGGAAAACGATGTACAGCTCAACCTGCGGCGTGCCACCCAAGCCGTTCACAAAGAGCAGAACTCTGTCGCCGGATGCAAAAGGAAGGTCATCGACGATCGGTGCGAGTATCCGATCGACGATCGCGTCTGCCGGCTCGATCTTGATGCGCTCGCGGCCTGGTTCGCCATGGATGCCTATGCCGATCTCGATCTCGTCGTCGGCGAGAATGAAGCTCGGCTCCCCCGCATGTGGAACGACGCACGGCGTCAGGGCGACCCCCATGGATCGGGTCACAGCATTGACTCTGGTCGCGATCGCCGCGACTGCGGCGAGGTCATCGCCTCGCTCCGCCGCCGCGCCCGCGATCTTCTCAACGAGAACCGTGCCCGCAACTCCGCGACGCCCGGCCGTGTAGAGAGAGTCTTTGACGGCGACATCGTCGTCGACGATCACGGTCTGCACGTCGATGCCGTCGGCAGCTGCAAGGTCAGCGGCGGTCTCGAAGTTGAGCACGTCGCCCGTGTAGTTCTTGACGATGTGCAGCACCCCCGCTCCCCCATCGACGGCTTTGGTCGCTGCGAGGATCGGGTCTGGGGTCGGAGAGGTGAAGACGGGACCGGGCACAGCCGCATCGAGCATGCCGAAACCGACGAATCCGCCGTGCAGCGGCTCATGGCCGCTGCCGCCGCCGCTGACGAGGGCTACCTTGCCCTGTTTCGGCGCATCCTTGCGGGTGATGTAGATCGGGTCGTGCGACACGGCGACCACGTCTCCGTGGGCCGCTTCGAATCCGGCGACTGCTTCTTCGACCACTCGACGCGGGTCATTGATGAGTTTCTTCATGGGTGGCAATCCTCTGTGATGGCCGTGCGACCTGGACGCGTCTCTGCGAACAGGGAGCTGCGCGGGAGCGGAGCTCGCAGTGTCAAATGTACTCGTCCGCTCCAGTTCCGTGGAAGAGTCCGACCATTTCGCTCAAGACCATATGCGCCAACGATCCGCGCGGATATGGTGTAGTCAACCGCTTGATGTGGGGTTCTGCACAAGGTGACATAGACGTCACACGAAAGAAGGTCAACGTGGACAATCTTGGGGTTGTATTTCTCTCTGAATTGGTAGGCACTGCGCTGCTGGTTCTGCTCGGCTGTGGTGTGGTCGCGAACGTGGCTCTGGTGAAGAACAAGGGCTTCAATGGCGGGTTTCTGATGGTGAACATCGGGTGGGGCTTCGCGGTCTTCTCCGGTGTCATCGTGTCGTACAACAGCGGCGCTCACCTGAACCCGGCCGTCACTCTGGGGCTGGTCGCGAATGGTGCGACCGAGTTCGGTTCCGGGGTCCCGGTGAATATCGTGTCGATCCTCACCTACATCGCAGCCCAACTGCTCGGTGCGATCATCGGCGCCGTGTTCGTGTGGCTCGCGTACAAGCAGCACTTCGATGAAGAACCGGATGCCGCGAACAAGCTCGGCGTGTTCTCGACCGGTCCCGCGATCCGCTCCTACGGCTGGAACCTGGTCACCGAGATCATCGGCACCTTCGTTCTCGTGTTCGTGGTGATCGGCTTCGGACGTCAGGAGCCCGGTGGGGGTCTTGCCGCGTTGGGTGCTCTTCCCGTGGCGATTCTCGTGATCGCGATCGGCGCATCCCTCGGTGGCCCGACCGGATACGCGATCAACCCGGCCCGTGACCTCGGACCCCGCATCGCCCACGCCCTGCTGCCCATCAAGGGCAAGGGAGGATCCGACTGGTCCTACTCCTGGGTCCCCGTCGTCGGACCCATCATCGGTGGTGTCCTCGCCGGCCTCGCCGCCGTCCCCCTCCTCCCCATCCTCACCTGAAACACAGCGGGCCCGCACATGATCGTGTCGGGCCCGCTCTTCATTTCACCGACGAACCTCAGGATTCAACGAAGGAGTTAGACAATGACGGACTACATTCTCGCGATCGATCAGGGTACGACCAGCACACGGGCGATCGTCTTCGATCACTCGGGCTCGATCGTGTCGACAGGCCAGCTCGAGCACGAGCAGATCTTCCCCAAAGCGGGCTGGGTCGAGCACAACCCCAAAGAGATCTGGGACAACACTCGCGAGGTCATCGGACAGGCCCTGTCGAAGGCGAACATCACGCGCCACAACATCAAGGCTGTGGGCATCACCAACCAGCGCGAGACTGCGGTGGTCTGGGACAAGAACACGGGCGAGCCCGTCTACAACGCCATCGTCTGGCAGGACACCCGCACCCAAGAGATCGTCGACCGGCTGTCTGCGGACGGCGGCGGCGACCGGTTCAAAGACATCGTCGGTCTCCCACTGTCGACGTACTTCGCCGGAACCAAGATCGTCTGGATTCTCGAGAACGTCGAAGGAGCCCGCGAACGGGCCGAGGCGGGAGACCTGCTGTTCGGCACGACCGACAGCTGGGTCACCTGGAATCTGACCGGCGGGGTAGACGGCGGTGTGCACATCACCGACGTCACGAATGCCAGCCGCACCCTCTTCCTGAATCTCGAAACGCTCGAGTGGGACGACGACATTCTCGCCGTCTTCAATGTGCCGAGATCGATGCTGCCGGAGGTCAAGAGCTCCTCGGAGGTCTATGGCCTGGTGCACGACTCGAGCCTTCTGCGCGAGGTTCCGGTCGCCGGAATCCTGGGCGACCAGCAGGCGGCCACATTCGGTCAGGCGGCGTTCGACAAGGGCGAGGCCAAGAACACCTACGGCACCGGAAACTTCCTGATCTTCAACACCGGCACCGACATCGTCAAAAGCGAGAACGGCCTCCTCACCACCATCGGCTACAAACTCGGCGACGGCGAGACCCACTACGCCCTCGAAGGCTCCATCGCCGTCACAGGCTCACTCATCCAGTGGCTGCGCGACAATCTCGGCATCATCTCGTCGGCACCCGAGGTTGAGGCGCTCGCCGACACGGTCGACGACAACGGAGGCGCCTACTTCGTGCCGGCGTTCTCCGGCCTCTTCGCGCCGCACTGGCGATCGGATGCCCGTGGCGCGCTGGTCGGCCTCACCCGGTACGTGAACAAGGGCCACATCGCCCGCGCCGCGATCGAGGCGATCGCATTCCAGACGCGCGAGGTTCTGGATGCCGTCAACGCCGATTCCGGCGTTCCGCTGACCGAACTGAAGGTCGACGGCGGAGCATCCGCAAACGACCGCCTCATGCAGTTCCAGGCCGACATCCTCGATGTGCCGGTCGTGCGCCCCGTCGTTGCAGAGACCACCGCCCTCGGCGCGGCCTACGCCGCCGGCCTCGCCGTCGGCTTCTGGTCGACCCTCGACGAACTGCGCGACAACTGGCAGGAAGACAGGCGCTGGACGCCGAGCATGGACGACGCCGAACGCGAGCGTCTGCTGCGCAATTGGAAGAAGGCGGTCACGAAGACCCTCGACTGGGTCGACGAAGACACGCAGTGAGTCAGTGACGCGTGGCTTCGGCCCACGCGTCGAGAGTGGCCGTCGCCGCACCGGAATCGATCGTCCGGGCGGCCACGGCCATTTTTTCGCGCAGACGATCGACGATCGGCCGCCGCCCCTGTTCAGGATCCGACGCCAGGTCGAACGCCACGAGTCCGGCGGCGGCGTTCAACAGAACGATGTCGCGAACCGGGCCCGACTCTCCCTGCAGCACGCGGCGTGCGATGTCGGCGTTGTACTGGGCGTCACCGCCGAGCAGATCGCTGATCTTCGCTCGGGCTAGACCGAGATCTCGAGGATCGAGATCGTGCTCGACAACGGCCCCGAGCGACACTTCCCAGATGTGACTGTGGCCCGTGGTGGTCAACTCGTCGAGGCCGTCGTCTCCCCGGAACACGAGCGCAGTGGCGCCCCGTGTCTGAAAGACACCCACGAAGATCGGCACTCTGTCGAGTTGTGCCACACCGACGGCGGATGCCTCGGGCCTGGCCGGATTGCACAGCGGGCCGAGATAGTTGAAGACGGTCGGCACGCCCAGCTCGCGCCGGACGTTCGCGACATTGCCGAATCCAGGATGGAATTTGGCAGCGAAAGCGAAGGTGATTCCGGCCTCGTCGAGCACCTGAGCGGTGCGCAGATTCGAGATGTCGAGATCAACGCCCAGCGCCTGCAGTACGTCAGAGGAGCCGGACTTCGAACTGGCTGCCCTGTTTCCATGTTTGACCACAGGCACACCGGTCGCCGCGGCCACAATCGAGGCCATCGTCGAGACATTCACGGTTCCGTGCCTATCTCCCCCGGTGCCGACGATGTCGAGAGCACGCGGGTCGACATCGAGGCTGACGGCGTGATCGAGCACGGCATCCCGAAAACCCACGATCTCGTCGACAGTTTCGCCTTTGGCGCGTAGTGCAATGAGAAAGGCGGCGAGCTGAGCATCGGATGCAGCCCCCGACATGATCTGATCCATGGCCCACGAGGAGTCCGATACCGAGAGATCGTCTCGAGCTAGAAGAGTGGAGAGAATTTCGGACCAGGACTCTGAGTACGCCATAGGCCGATTCTAAAGGCCGGACGACCGCCCGACCGGTGTCAATGGGCTCCGCCACTCACACCCAAATGCAAAAACCCTGTGCTGATATCGGACATAATGGAGAAGTGACGAGCAGCTCCCTGACCCAGACTTCGAGTGCCCCCCTGATTCAACGACCGAACGTCGTGGCAGTGGGCACAATCGTGTGGCTCGGAAGCGAGGTGATGTTCTTCGCCGGCCTCTTCGCCATCTACTTCACCCTACGCAGCACGTCCGGGCCATTGTGGGAGAGCGAGTCGAGCGTTCTCAACGTTCCCTTCTCCCTGGTGAACACCCTCATCCTCGTCGCGAGTTCGTTCACGTGCCAGTTCGGCGTGTTCGCTGCCGAGCGTCTTCAGGCACGCGCCACCGGCTGGAAGCCGACCCAGTGGGGCACGACCGAGTGGTTCTTCCTCACCTATCTCCTGGGGGCGATCTTCGTCTCCGGCCAGATCTTCGAGTACGCGACCCTCGTCTCCGAAGGCATCTCGATGAGTTCGAGCGCGTACGGTTCGGCGTTCTACCTCACGACAGGCTTCCACGGTCTTCACGTGACCGGCGGACTCATCGCCTTCCTGCTTGTGATCGGCCGAATCTTCGCCGTCAAGAACATGGGGCATCGCGAGGCGACCAGCGCCATCGTTGTTTCGTACTACTGGCACTTCGTCGACGTGGTCTGGATCGGCCTGTTCCTCGTTATCTACGTGCTGAAATAATCGACCGGCACACCCGAGCACTGGTCGAACGAAGAGAGTTGTGAAAAGAGTGAAGAGAATGGCCCGAAAAGGCAGCGCGGCAAACAGACGTCACCCCTTGGCGACTGTTGCCCTGATCGCAATCGGACTGATGTTCACCGGCGGTGGCTATGCGCTCTTCAGCAGCACCGCCACCGCTGAGACCAACACGGCGTCGCAGACCACCATCGACGAGGGCAAGAAGCTCTTCGCCGCCAACTGCGCCAGCTGTCACGGACTCGACCTCCAGGGAACGGGCGCGGGGCCCAGCCTCCTCGGTGTCGGCGCCGCCTCTGTCGACTTCCAGGTCGGAACCGGTCGTATGCCGATGGCCATGCAGGGCCCGCAGGCCATGCAGAAGACGCCCCAGTTCACCGCAGACGACACCAAGGCGCTCGCAGCCTACGTCGCGTCCCTGTCACCCGGCCCGGCGGTTCCCGACGACAGCCTGCTCGATGGCAAAGGCGATGCCAGCAACGGCGCCGAGCTCTTCCGCATCAACTGCGCCATGTGCCACAACGTCGCAGGTGCCGGCGGGGCTCTGACCGAGGGCAAGTTCGCGCCCGCACTCACCGGAGTCGCTGCGGTGCACATCTACGAGGCCATGGTCACCGGCCCGCAGAACATGCCCGTCTTCAACGACAAGAATCTCTCGCCCGAAGACAAGCGCGACGTCATCACGTACCTCAAGTACATCGAGAAGAACCCGTCGCCGGGCGGATACGAACTCGGCAGCCTGGGCCCCGTAGCCGAGGGACTCTTCGTGTGGATCTTCGGACTCGGCGCCATCGTCGCCTTGACCGTCTGGCTCACTGCGAAGTCGAACTAGACCAGCGCCCAGCTGCGCACACATTCTTCACCGAGGCGAGGACGACCCGTAAGGGACTTCCTCGAAGAAAAGCTCGAAAGGCAATCACATGGCACATGACGATCTGAGCGGCAAGGACATCACCGCTGTTTCGTCGGCTGGCGTCTCCCACGAGACGGCAGCTCCTGGCACGGCCGTCATCCCGTCCGAGACGTTCGAGAACCCGGGCTTCCCGCCTCACCGTCCGCGCGTGACCGACACCGATCCGAAGGCCGAGAAGAAGGCCGAGCGACAGGTCTACACCTTCTTCTATCTGTCAATCGTCGGCAGTATCTTCGCCATCGCCTCGTACATGGCGTTCCCCATCGAAGACGGTGACACGGGCGCTCTGCGCCTTCACACGATGATGCTTGGCATCGGAATCGTTCTCGCCCTCTTCGGGTTGGGATTCGGTGCAGTGCACTGGTCCAAGAGCCTCATGGCCAACCACGAGGGAATCGACCTGCGGCACCCCGTCCGTGGCAGCGACGAGACCCGCGCCCGCGCTGTCGAGATCTTCAAGCAGGCGAATGAGGAGTCGGGTTTCGGACGCCGCACACTTGTTCGCAACACACTCCTGGGTGCGCTCGTCGCCTTCCCCCTTCCCGCGGTCGTCCTCTTCCGCGGCTGGGGCCCCCAGAACGAAAACCCCGTCGAGCTGCTCGAGCACACCATGTGGAAGAAGGGTGCCCGTCTCACCCTCGACCCCTCCGGTCTGCCGATCAAAGCATCCGACGTCACCCTCGGGTCTGCATTCCACGTGATTCCTGAAGGCCTGAACGAGTCGGAGCACCGCCTTGAAGAGAAGGCGAAAGCTGCCGTCCTTCTTATGCGCCTCGACCCCGCCAAGCTGAAAGAGAGCCCGGAGCGCAGAGGATGGTCGTACGACGGCATCGTCGCATACTCCAAGATCTGCACCCACGTGGGTTGCCCCGTCGCCCTCTACGAGCAGCAGACGCACCACCTGCTGTGCCCCTGCCACCAGTCGACGTTCGATGTCACCGAAGAGTGCAAGGTCATCTTCGGGCCGGCAAAGCGCGCACTCCCGCAGCTCCCCATCGCCGTTGACGGCGAAGGCTACTTGATCGCCCAGAGCGATTTCCACGAACCTGTCGGCCCGAGCTTCTGGGAGCGATCTTCATCATGAGTACAGTGACCACGCCGGACACAGCGCCCGCACCGGCCCCGACACAGTCGTCTTCGCAGCGCAGCAGCACGAGCCGCTTCACCGAGGCTGCCGCCAACTACATCGACGAGCGCACCAGCATCTCGGGCGTCGTCAAAGAGTTCGGCCGAAAGATCTTCCCCGACCACTGGTCATTCATGCTCGGTGAGGTCGCTCTCTACAGCTTCGTCGTCATCCTCTTGACGGGCACGTTCCTCACGTTCTTCTTCCAGGCGTCCATGGCCGAGGTCGTCTACAACGGCTCGTACGTTCCCCTCAAGGGCGTCGAGATGTCCACCGCCATGTCGTCGACGCTCAACATCTCATTCGACGTTCGCGGTGGTCTTCTCATCCGCCAGATCCACCACTGGGCGGCTCTGACGTTCATCGCGGCCATCGGCATCCACATGCTGCGCATCTACTTCACCGGCGCGTTCCGCAAGCCGCGTGAGTTGAACTGGGTCATCGGTTTCATCCTGTTCATCCTCGCTCTCGCCGAGGGATTCACGGGATATTCGCTTCCCGACGATCTCCTCTCGGGTAACGGCCTTCGCATCATCGACGGCCTCATCAAGGGTCTTCCAGTCGTCGGAACCTGGATCTCGTTCCTGCTCTTCGGCGGCGAGTTCCCCGGAACAGACATCGTCGGCCGACTGTATTCGCTGCACATTCTGCTGCTTCCCGCGATCCTCGCCGTTATGCTCGCTCTGCACCTCGTCTTCGTCGTCGTGCACAAGCACACTCAGTGGTCCGGCCCCGGCCAGACCAAGGACAACGTGGTCGGCTCCCCCATCCTGCCGATGTTCGCTGCCAAGGCTGGCGGCTTCTTCTTCATCGTCTTCGGCGTCATCGCCCTGATGGGCACGTTCTTCACGATCAACCCCATCTGGAACTATGGGCCCTATGACCCGTCCCCGGTCTCTGCAGGAACGCAGCCCGACTGGTACATCGGATTCGCCGACGGCGCTTTGCGACTGATTCCGCCGGGACTCGAATTCGAACTGTGGAACCGCACCTGGTCGTTCAACATCATCATCCCGGTGCTCATCCTGACCGGCCTGATCGTTGCAGTCCTCGTGTACCCGTTCATCGAGGCCTGGATCACCGGTGACAAGCGCGAGCACCACCTGCTCGACCGTCCGCGTAACGCGCCGACCCGCACAGCGATCGGTGTCGCCGGAGTTCTGTTCTACGCCGCCCTCTGGGGGGCGGCGAGCTCCGACCTCATCGCCACGCACTTCCAGCTGTCGATCGAGGGCGTGATCCACGTGAACCAGGCTCTGCTCGTCCTCGGCCCGATCATCGGATATCTCGTGACGAAGCGCGTCTGCCTCGCCCTGCAGAAGAAGGATCGCGAGATCGCCCTTCACGGCTTCGAATCAGGACGCATCGTGCGACTCCCGGGCGGTGAGTACATCGAGGTGCACCAGCCTGTCGACGAGTACGAGCGCTGGAAGCTGGTCGACTACAACGACTACCAGCCTCTGATGATCCGTCCGAACGCACAGGGCAAGATCACCGCCGTGCAGCGCTTCCGTGCAGGAATGTCGCGGTGGTTCTTCGAGGACCGCATCGCGCCGGTCAGCCCGAAGGAGATCGAGCGCGGCGGTCACCACTAACCCCAGTACGCGCGGCATACAGATCCGTCGGGCTCTCTCCAACGAGACCGCCCGGCGGATCTTTTGGTATTCTCCCCTCTATGCACTTCAACCAATCCGCATGGTGGTGGCTGCGATAGCAGCCGGTTGAAGCATGTTCACGGGCTGCGCGGCAGCTCGTGAACGACCCGAGTACTCCGTGCGGCTCCCACAAATCGGGAGATACACATGGATTCCTTTAGCGCAACCGCAGAACGCTCGATGGAGATCTCGGCCGCCGTGGCCAAGCATCCGGAGCGCTTTCGCGTGCTGACCGGCGAGCGGCCCACCGGACCGCTGCACCTGGGGCACTACTTCGGCACCATCAGGGAACGGGTGCGGCTGCAACAAGCCGGCGTCGAGATGTTTCTTGTGCTCGCCGACTACCAGGTGATCACCGATCGAGAAACGACGGCCCATGTTCGCGAAAACGTGTACAGTGCCGTGCTCGACTATCTCGCCGCGGGCATAGACCCCGAGCGCACCACGATCTTCACGCACTCATCCGTACCCGCGCTGAACCAGCTCGTGTTGCCATTTCTCAGTCTGGTCACGGAAGCTGAACTGCATCGCAATCCAACGGTGAAGGCCGAGCTCGCCGCGTCCGGGCGTGCCTTGAGCGGTCTGCTCCTGACGTATCCGGTGCACCAGGCTGCAGACATCCTGTTCTGCAAGGGCAACCTTGTGCCTGTCGGCAAAGACAACCTTCCGCACGTGGAGATGACCCGCTCGATCGCCCGCAGGTTCAACGAGCGCTACGGCAAAGTGTTCCCCGTGCCGGATGCCCTCATCACCTCGGCGCCCGAGGTTCCTGGGCTCGACGGCCGGAAGATGTCGAAGAGCTACGGCAACGCGATCTCATTGTCGATGACAGCGGATGAGACGGTCGACGCGATTCGCCGGACAAAGACAGATCAAGACCGGCGGATCAGTTTCGACCCCGAGCATCGACCCGGCGTCTCAGCACTGCTCACGACAGCGTCTTTGTGCCTGGGCATCGACCAGGTCGAGCTCGCCGAGGAGATCGGCGACCGGGGCAGCAGCGCTCTGAAAGACGCGACAGCGACAGCAGTGAACGACTACCTGGCGCCCCTGAGGAAGAGGCGGCAGACGTTCGCAGCAGACGCCGAACTGCCACGCGCGATCCTCGATCACGGCAATCGGCTTGCGAACATGGCGGCCGAGGTCACGCTCGCGGAGGTGCGTGAGGTGATGGGAACAATCTACTGAGCGGCCGGATGAAGCCTGCAACCACGAAGGGCCCGCCTCGAGCGAACGAGACGGGCCCTGGTGCAGGAGTCGAATCTACCGGGCGAAGTACCCGCGGTAGTACTCGTAGGTCCAGCCGACGATCGCGACCAGAACTAGTGCGACGCCGATGAAGGTGATCCAGGTTCCGACGGCGAACCCCAGCAGCATCAGCGAGGCCGACCCGGCAAGGATGACGGGCCACCAGCTCCATGGGCTGTAGAAGCCCATCTCGGGGTCGCCGTCGTCGATGTCGGAGTCAAGCCGATCTTCGGGCAGATCGCCACCCTGGGCACTGAAGACGCGACCCAGGTAGAAGGCAAGGAAGGCAGAAAGAACGCCGGCGAGGCCGATGCCGAGGGCGCCCACCCATTCGACCGTTCCCTGGTCGAGGACGTGCCAGAAGATGTATACCCCTGCGAGCAGGAGGCAGAAGACCGCGAGGATCCAGAAGAGATTCTTATTCGCTCTCATGGCCTACTTCACTTTCTCGGATGCTGTGTCGTACGTGGCAGCGTCAGGCGCGTCTTTCGCCGGCCCCACGCCGAAAGGGATGCCGGCCTCGGGGTGGTTGAGGTCGAAAGCCGGAGACTCGCTGCGGATGCGCGGAATCGACGTGAAGTTGTGCCTCGGGGGCGGGCACGACGTGGCCCACTCGAGTGACCTCGAGTAGCCCCACGGGTCGTTCACTGTGACCTTCGGCGCACGTCGAGCCGTGATGTATACGTTCAGGAAGAACGGCACCAGGGATGCGGCCAGCAGGAACGCTCCGACCGTGGACACCTGGTTCATCGACGTGAATCCGTCCTGCGGCGAGTACGTGGCGTACCGACGGGGCATGCCGATGACGCCGAGCCAGTGCTGGATGAGGAAGGTGGTGTGGAACCCGATGAACAGCATCCAGAAGTGCCACTTGCCCAGAGTCTCGTTGAGCATCTTGCCTGTCCACTTGGGCCACCAGAAGTAGAACCCACTGAACATCGCGAAGACGACGGTGCCGAAGACCACATAGTGGAAATGCGCCACGACGAAGTAGGAGTCGGAGACGTGGAAGTCGAGCGGGGGCGACGCCAGGATGACGCCCGTGAGCCCGCCGAACGTGAACGTGATCAGGAAGCCGATCGCCCAGAGCATCGGAGTCTCGAAGGTCACGGAGCCGCGCCACATCGTGCCGATCCAGTTGAAGATCTTCACGCCCGTCGGCACCGCGATGAGCATGGTCATCAGGGCGAAGAATGGCAGCAGCACCGAGCCGGTGACGTACATGTGGTGAGCCCACACGGTAACCGAGAGCGCAGCGATCGAGATCGTTGCATAGATCAGGGTCTTGTAGCCGAAGATCGGCTTGCGGCTGAACACGGGCAGCACTTCAGAGATGATTCCGAAGAACGGCAGAGCGATGATGTAGACCTCGGGGTGACCGAAGAACCAGAAGAGGTGCTGCCAGAGGAGCACTCCCCCATTGGCCGCGTCGTACACGTGGGCACCGAGAATTCGATCTGCCCCAAGGGCGAAGAGGGCGGCCGCCAGAACGGGGAACGCCATCAGGACGAGGATCGAGGTCACCAGGATGTTCCAGGTGAAGATCGGCATACGGAACATGGTCATGCCCGGTGCGCGCATGGTGATGATGGTGGTGATGAAGTTCACCGCGCCGAGGATGGTTCCAAAGCCGGAGATTCCGAGACCGATCACCCAGAGGTTGCCACCGTCTCCCGGGGTGAAGGTTTCGCTCGAGAGCGGAGCATAGGCGAACCATCCGAAGGATGCCGCGCCCTGAGGGGTCAGGAATCCCGCGACGGCGATGAGACTGCCGAAGCTGTAGAGCCAGTAGGCGAACGCATTGAGTCTCGGGAAGGCGACGTCGGGAGCGCCGATCTGCAGCGGCATAAGGACGTTCGCAAAGCCCGCGAAGAGCGGGGTGGCGAACATCAGCAGCATGATCGTGCCGTGCATCGTGAAGAGCTGGTTGTACTGATCTTTTGTCTGCAGGATCTCAAGCCCGGGCTCGAAGAGCTGCGCCCTGATGACCAGCGCCATCACGCCGCCGAGGCAGAAGTAGATGAACGACGAGATCAGATACATGTATCCGATGGTCTTGTGGTCAGTGGAGGTGATCCACTTGACCAGAACATTGCCCTTGCGCTCGGCGCTGCGGGATTGTCCGTCTTTGAGTGCCTGACCCATGGTCGGTGCTACGGCTGTAGTCGTCATGTGCGCGTTCCCCTACTCCGCTACCCGGGGCGACGTCGTGCCGGGGAGGTTCTGATTTCTGTCGTATTCGTGCCCGAGCTGGCCGTTGAATCCGGCGTCCTTCAGAGACTTGATATACGCGTCGTATTCATCCTGCGAAACGACCTTGACGTTGAAGAGCATGAGCGAGTGATATTCACCGCACAGCTCGGCACACTTTCCGCTGTACGTTCCCTCGCGCTCTGGTGTGACGTACATGTAGTTCGTCTTGCCGGGAATCATGTCTTTCTTGTAGAGGAAGTCGATGACCCAGAAAGAGTGGATGACGTCGCGAGCCTCGAGCTGGATCTCGACCTTCTTGCCTACGGGCAGGTAGAGGGTGGGGATCTCGGACTCGACAAGGCTGCCCTTGGCGTCGTCGGGATTGGGCTGGCCCTGGATGCCGGCGGAGTACACGTCTTCGTCGACGTAGTTGAAGTCCCATGCCCACTGCTTGCCGTAGACGGCGATCGTCACGTCGGGGTCGTCGTACTTCGCTTCGATGGCCGACTGGTCACGGGCGGTGAAGGCGAAGAAGCCCAGCACCAGGATCAGCGGGACCACGGTGTAGAAGATCTCGATCGGCATGTTGTAGCGCAGCTGAGCGGGGAGCCCGGTCTGGCCGCGGCGACGACGGTAGACGATCACAGCCCAGAGCGTGAGGCCCCAGGTGATGATTCCGACGATGAGGAGCACGATCCACGACGTGACCCAAAGCCCGATCACGCGGTCGACGTTGTTCGTCGTTCCAGGTTCGGTGGGCAGCCATCCCTGGAGCTGCTGCTGAGTGCAGCCCGCGAGAAGAAGTGCAAGGGTGGCGGCAATGGGAATTGCAGCCAGGCGGAGACGTCGAGAGCGCACCAGTGACCTTTCGGAAGACTGTCGGAGGAACTACCGACAAGTGTAGAGAACCGAGGTCTAGCCTACTCGACATAACACGCCCGCCTGAATCCACAAAGGGAGCCGCTTGACAGCGACTCCCTTGTGGAACAGCGGAATTCCGGGCCTGGTCGGGCCCGAAGAATCAGTGGAACGAATCGCCGCAGGCGCAGCTTCCGCCGGCGTTGGGGTTGTCGATCGTGAACCCCTGCTTCTGGATGGTGTCTTCGAAGTCGATGGTGGCGCCGTCGAGGTAGGGCACGCTCATCTCATCGACGATGACCTCGACGCCGTTGTAGTCGACGACAGCGTCGCCATCGAGCTGACGCTCGTCGAAGTACAGCTGATAGATCAGACCCGAGCATCCACCCGGCTGCACGGCAACGCGCAGGCGGAGATCTTCACGGCCCTCCTGGATGAGCAGGCTGCGCACCTTCTCGGCTGCGGCGTCGGTGACGCCCACGCGGTGGCTGGGAGCCTCGGTCTGGGTCAATACGGTGTCGCTCATGGCTGCTCCTAGTAAGTCGGGAAAGCACGTGCACCGTGATGTGCGATCGTTCGCACATGCACGTAGCTACTCGTCAGTCTAAACACGCAAACCGTGCGTGGGCGGATTTCATTCCGACAGCTCCGCGAGAGTTCTGCCGTTGAGTCGGGCGAGAAGGAATGCCTCGCTCAGAATCGCACGCTTGAGAACACCCAGGTGCTGCGATTCGTTAGGGCTGTGGGCGCGGGTATCGGGGTCCTCTACGCCGGTCACGAGAATTTGCGCGGACGGGAAGACACGAGCGAGATCCGAGATGAACGGAATGGACCCACCGATTCCCGTGTCGACCGGGTCGACGCCCCATCCGTCCTTCATGGCCGTCTTGGCCTCGCGCACGGCCCAGCCCGTCGTGTCGACGAGGAAGGCGTCGCCGAGGTCGACGTCGCTGATCTCGATCGTCGCTCCGAAAGGCGCGTGTTGCCGAAGGTGGCTCTCGATCGCCTCGAAAGCGTCGCTCGCCTTCTGGCCGGGTGCGATGCGCGAGCTGATCCGGACGGCCACCTGGGGCAGAAGAGTGTTGGATGCATTGGCCACGCTGGGTGCATCGATTCCCGTTACCGTGATGGCCGGCTGAAACCAGAGACGCGACAGGATCGAACCGCGACCGATGCTCGTCACTCCCCCGACGAATCCCGCTTCGTTCGCCAGCTGGCTCTCGGGATAGTCCGGCGTCGCCCCATCGGAGCCGACGAGTCCTTCAACCGCCACGGATCCGTCGTCACCATGCAGTGAGGCGAGGAGCCGAACGGCCGCCAGCATCGCATCCGGGGCCGCGCCGCCGAACATGCCCGAATGCGAGGCGTGCTCGAGCGTGCGCACGGTGAGCTTGAAGGTGACGTTGCCGCGAAGACTGATGGTGAGGGCCGGTGTGTCGACGTTCCAGTTGTCGGAATCCGCGACGACGATGACGTCGGCCTCGAGCTGGTCGCGATGCTTGTCGAGGAAGGCGGAGAAAGAACGCGAACCGAATTCCTCTTCGCCCTCGATGAACACGACCAGTCCCAGATCGAACTCGTTCGACGTCGCCTCGACCAGGGCGCGCACGGAGGCGATGTGCGAGACGACGCCCGCTTTGTCGTCGGATGCCCCACGGCCATAGAGACGGTCGCCGCGAATGGTGGGCTCATACGGGGCGGACTCCCAGTCGGCATCATCACCGGGAGGCTGAACGTCGTGGTGCGCGTAGAGCAGCACGGTGGGGCGGCCGTTCTTCGCGGCGCGTGATGCCAGCACCGCGGGCTGGCCGAGGGAGCCCTCGGGAGTCTCGGCCTGCGAGACGATCACCGAGTCGAAGGCGCCGGTCTGCTCGAGCAACGATGCGACAGCGTCGGCACTCTGCGCCACAAAAGCACGATCGAACGCGTCCCACGACACCGAGGGGATGCGCACGAGATCGGTGAGAGTCGAGACGGACCCCGGCATGTTCTGTTCGACGATGCGGCGAACCGTCCCCTGCAGCTCGCTCTCGGTGGAAGGTATCGCGCCCGTGTTCTCAGTCATAGAGGTAAACTTTATACTTCTGCACTTCTCGGCAAGGACGTACATCGTGGCCAAAGACAAAGCCCCCGCTCTCGACGCACCGCTCGACGACGCGCCCCTCAGCGGCAAAGGCCACGCGACTCCGACTCGCAAGGAACGCGAGGCGGCCAACAAACGGCCGCTCGTCGCCGGCGACAACAAAGAGGCTCGCAAGGCTTCGCGGGCGAAACTGCAGGAGTCCCGTGATCGGGCACGTATCGGCATGGCGAACGGCGAGGAGAAGTTTCTTCCGCTCCGTGACAAGGGCCCGCAGCGCCGCTACGTTCGTGACTACGTCGACGCCCGGTTCAGCCTCGGCGAGGTCATGATTCCGGTGATGTTCGCCGTAATCCTGGCAACACTCGTCCCGAACCCCACCGTGCAGACGGCTCTGATGCTCGCTCTCTATGCGTTCGTCATTCTGGTCATCGTCGACAGCCTGCTGCTGGGCTGGCTCGTGACACGCAAGCTCAAGGCGAAGTTCGGCGACGGCAAGGTCGAGAAGGGCGTCCGCTGGTATGCGGCGATGCGCGCTCTGCAGCTGCGCCCTCTTCGTCTGCCCAAGCCGCAGGTGAAGCGTGGCAAGTACCCGGTCTGATCCTCGACCGCTTCGAGCCGACACCGAAAGTCAGCGCCCATGAGATTCACCACAACCATCGTGCTCGACGGCAACAACACGGGCATCGAGGTGCCGGCCGAGATCATGTCGGCGCTTGGCGCAGAGAAACGGATTCCGGTCGTCGTCACGATCGGGTCTCACAGCTACCGCAGCAGCGTCGCGACCTACAAAGGTCGGCTGATGATCTCGCTGAGCGCCGCCAACCGAACGGCGGCGAACGTAGCGGGAGGAGACGAGGTCGAGGTCGAGATCGAGCGGGATACCGGCTCTAGAACGGTCACCATTCCCGCCGAGCTCGCACGTGCGTTCGTCGACGAACCCGACGCGAAGGCCCGTTTCGAGGCATTCTCATACACAAATCAGAATCGCATCGCACTGTCGATCGAGTCCGCCAAGACCGACGTCACTCGAGCACGGCGCGTCGACGCCGCCCTGTCCGAACTGCGCTAGACCGGATCAGCTGAGAGAAGTCGGTCCAATCCGCGGTTGATCTGGCGCGCCCACAGTGGGCCACGATAGAGGAACGCCGTGTAGCCCTGCACCAGCGTGGCACCGGAGCGCAGGCGTTCCACCACGTCGTGAGCCGTCTCCACGCCGCCGACAGAGATCACGCAGAGTTCTGCAGGCACCACTGAGCGAATGATGCGCAGAACGTCGAGCGATCTCGCCGCGAGAGGCGCCCCCGACAGCCCTCCGGCTCCGGCCGCGATGACCGTCTCCTCGGCAGTACGGAGCCCCTCGCGGGACAGCGTCGTGTTCGTGGCGATGATGCCGTCGAGACCCAGGTCCACAGCGAGTCTGGACACCCGCTCGATGGCGTCGTCGGTGAGGTCCGGCGCGATCTTCACCAGCAGTGGAGTCGAACCGGCCTCGGTCTTCACAGCCCTGAGAAGCGGCTCGAGCTTGTCGATCTCCTGCAGGCCACGCAGACCCGGAGTATTCGGGGAGCTGACGTTCACAACGAGGTAGTCGGCCACCGGCGCAAGGGCGCGGGTGCTCGAGATGTAGTCGCCGATCGCATCATCGACAGAGACAACCCGGCTCTTTCCAATGTTGACGCCGATCACCGGCCGACTCCGAAGCCCGGTGGCCTTCGCCACTCGAAGCGATGCCTCGGCCGCTCCCCCGTTGTTGAAGCCCATGCGATTCACAACAGCCCGGTCGGCGATGAGGCGGAAGAGGCGCGGCCTGTCGTTGCCCGGCTGCGGATGAGCCGTGATCGTGCCCACCTCCACATGCCCGAACCCGAGCGCGCCCAACCCGTGGATGCCACGGGCATCCTTGTCGAAACCGGCGGCAAGACCGAACGGGGTCGCGAATTCGAGCCCCAGCGTGCGCACCGCGTGCGACGACCGGGACGCGGTGAAACGGCGAACGAGGCCGCCGAGGCCGAGACGAGGTATAAGGCGGATCACCGTGAACGCAAGGTGATGCGCCCGCTCCGGATCGATACGGGTCAGGACGTGGGAGAAGAGGAGACCATACATGCTCACTCGACCGTTGCTTCGCTGTCGTCGCTCGATCGGGATGCCGCGTGCTCGACTCGCAGAAGCATGATCGCCTCTTCGAAGTCATCGAGCGAATCGAAGCCCTGATAGACACTGGCAAAGCGCAGATAGGCCACCTCGTCGAGCTCGCGAAGAGGCTGCAGGATGGCGAGACCGATGTCGTTGGCCTCGATCTGGGCCGCGCCGCTGAGCCGGACGGTCTCTTCGACGCGCTGGGCGAGGATCGCCAGGTCGGAATCGGTGACGGGTCGCCCCTGGCATGCCTTTCGCACTCCGCTCACGATCTTGTCGCGGCTGAACGGCACGACGACACCGCTGCGCTTGATCACGTTGAGGCTTGCGGTCTCAGTGGTGCTGAAGCGCCGACCGCACTCGGGGCACTGGCGTCGTCGCCTGATGGCGAGGCCGTCGTCGGTCGTTCGGGAATCGACGACTCTCGAGTCTGGATAGCGGCAATAGGGGCAGAACATGTCGCGGAGCCTAACGGTCGGGAGAGTCGAAGCGTACTGCCACGGCCTCGGCGTGCGCCGGAAGATTCTCCGACTCGGCGAGAGCGTGGATACGGTCTTTAACCTCGTGGAGGGCGGCGCGGTCGTAGCGGATGATCTGCTGCGGGCGCAGGAAGGTATAGGCACCGAGGCCGGAGGAGAACCGCGACTGGCCCCCCGTCGGAAGCACGTGGTTTGAGCCTGCCAGGTAGTCGCCGAGACTCACGGGAGAATACGCGCCGAGAAAGATCGCCCCGGCGTTGTGGATCGATGACACGATCGCGTCTGGATCGATCGTCTGAATCTCGAGGTGTTCCGGACCGTAGGCGTTGCTGAACTCGGCCGCCGCCGCAAGATCGTCGACGAGCACGATGGCCGACTGCACGCCGTCGAGTGCGATCGCGACCCTCTCGGCGTGACGAGTCGAGCGCGCGGTGTGCTCGAGAAGCGAGCGCACCTGATCGGCAAGCTTCGGCGAATCGGTGACAAGTACAGCCGCTGCGAGCTCGTCGTGTTCGGCCTGGCTCACCAGGTCGGCGGTGACGAAGGAGGCATCGGCACTCGCGTCGGCGATGATGAGAATCTCCGTCGGGCCGGCTTCGGAGTCGATTCCGGTTCGTGCGCCGACGATACGCTTCGCGGCGGCGACGTAGACGTTGCCCGGGCCTGTGATGACCTGCACGGGGTGCAGGCCGAGAGACGGGATGCCGTAGGCGAGTGCTCCGATCGCGCCCGCTCCGCCCATGGCGTAGACCTCGGTGATTCCCAGAAGCCCGGCGGCGCCGAGAATCGTCGGGTGCACCGATCCGCCGAATTCCTTCTGCGCGGGCGATACGAGGGCGATCGAAGCGACCCCGGCCACCTGGGCAGGCACGACATTCATCACCACGCTCGACGGGTAGACGGCCTTGCCTCCAGGCACATAGAGACCGACTCTTTCGACCGGGTGCCACCGCTGCTCGACGAGCGCGCCGTCGCCTAGCGTCGTTGTCATGGCCGGGGGGACTTGAGCACGCGTCGCCTGGCGTACACGTTCAATCGCCGACTCGAGAGCAGTGCGAACGTCTGGATCGAGATGTGCCACGGCCTCATCGATGTCACTCTGGGAGACACGGATCGACTGCGGTGTCACCCCATCGAAGCGCAGGGCCTGGTCGAGGATCGCCTGCTCTCCCCCATCGATGACGTCATCGATCAGCTGCTGAGCTGCAGCCTGCGCCACCGACACGTCGGTGAGCGATCGAGGCACGAGGTCGATGAGTTCTGAAGGACTAGGCTTGTGACCCCGAAGGTCGATCGTCTGAATCATGGCCTGTCCATTGTATTGGCCGATACCGGTCAGTGGCCGCCGTCGGGAATAGCTCACACGCTGCGTCGAGTTGGAGGACAGTGTGACCGATACATCCCAGCCCGACGCACCCGAGAGCACGTCCAGCCAGCCGCAGACCCCCGACGATCTCCTCGCCTTCAAACAGGCTTTCCGGCGCCACGCCGCTGGGGTCGCGGTCGTCACCGCGCTCTCGCCCGAGGGCGCACCGGTCGGCTTCACCGCAACGTCGTTGTCGTCGCTCTCCGCCGTGCCGCCGATGGCAACGTTCAACATGGCACGCTCGGCCAGCGCCTGGCGGGCGATCGCCGAGACCGATCATGTGGCCATCCACATGCTCGGGTCGCGCAACAGGCCCGTTGCCGAGATCATGTCGGGCGACCATGCGCTTCGCTTCGAGGGCGATCACTGGCATACCGGCCCGCACGGCCTGCCCATCCTGAACGATGTGACCGCATGGATGGTGGGACGCATCATCGGGCGCATGCCCCTGCACAACAACGCCGTCGTAGCGGTGCAGATCGAGCAAGGCGCGCTCGGCGAAGACGACGATGCCCTGCTTTACCACGAGCGCGCATACCGGCTGCTCGGCGATCACGCCTAGCCGAAGCGACCTTCCGCGATCACGCCAGGCAGTTCGGCCCGAGAAGCGACTTCAGCTCACCGTAGAGGTCGGCCGAGACCCTCACCGGATAGGGAATTTCGAAGACCCGCGCGGTCTGACCCTTGACGAGCTTCAACCGAACTTCTGTGTCGCCGGAGTGCCGGATGAGCACGTCGTTCAGCGCCTGAACTGTGTCAGTGGTCGCCCGCGCCTCGGTCAGAGAAATCTCGACAGGGCCGAAGCCTCCGGCCTGGCCCAGATCGGGTGAGAACAGACTGAACGCGTGAAGATTCAGGCCGTCGTCGCGCATGCTGACCCGCCCGCGAACCACGACGATGGCGTCGTTGGTCAGTGCCGGTGCGAACTCCTGATACGACTTGCCCATGAACATGGCCGTGACTTCGCCGCCGAAGTCCTCGATCTGGATCATGCCGTATTGGTTGCCGCTGTTGCGTGCCGTGCGATGCTGCACGCTGGTGATCAAACCCGCGACGGTGACCTGATCGCCGTCTTGGGTGTGCTCGCTGGCGAGCAGGTCGGTGATCGATGTCGACGCGTGCTTCGCCAGGGGGATCTCGAGACCGGCCAACGGGTGGTCCGACACGTACAGTCCGAGCATCTCCCGTTCGAACGCGAGCTTGTCTCGCTTCGTCCACTCCGGCCGTTCGGGAACCTGGCTCTCGGTCTGGGGCTCGTCCCACAGGCTGTCGAAGTCGAATCCGACCTGGCCGTTCGCCTCGGCCCTCTTGTCGCTCACCGCGCTCTCGACCGCATCCTCGTGAATCTCCATCAACGCGCGACGCGACGAGCCCAGGGAGTCGAACGCGCCGGCCTTGATCAGAGACTCGATTGCCCGCTTGTTGGTGACGGGCAGAGGAACCTTGCGCAGGAAGTCATGGAAAGTCTCGAAGCGGCCCTTCTCCTCGCGAGAATTCTTGATGCCGTCGACGACGTTGAACCCGACGTTGCGCACGGCGCCGAGTCCGAATCGGATGTCCTCCCCCACGGCCGCGAAGAAGCCGATCGATTCGTTGACGTCGGGCGGAAGCACCTTGATGTTCATGCGCCGACACTCGTTGAGGTAGAGAGCCATCTTGTCTTTGGAGTCGCCGACGCTGGTCAGCAGGGCGGCCATGTACTCGGCCGGATAGTGGGCCTTGAGGTACGCGGTCCAATACGACACCACACCGTATGCCGCGGAGTGGGCCTTATTGAAGGCGTAGTCGGAGAAGGGAAGAAGGATGTCCCAGAGGGTCTGAACGGCCGCCATCGAGTATCCGTTGGCCTTCATACCGGCGGAGAAGCCCTCGAACTGCTTGTCGAGCTCGGACTTCTTCTTCTTTCCCATCGCGCGGCGCAGCAGGTCGGCCTGGGCGAGCGTGAAGCCGGCGAGCTTCTGAGCGATCGACATGACCTGCTCTTGGTACACGATCAGGCCGTGGGTTGTGCCCAGCACCTCCTGAAGAGGCTCTTCGAGCTCGGGGTGAATCGGGGTGATCGGCTGCAGACCGTTCTTGCGCAGGGCGTAGTTGGTGTGCGAGTCGGCGCCCATGGGGCCGGGCCGGTAGAGCGCGAGCACGGCCGAGATGTCTTCGAAGTTGTCGGGCTTCATCAGACGCAGGAGCGAGCGCATGGCCCCACCATCGAGCTGGAAGACCCCAAGGGTGTCTCCGCGGGCCAGGAGCTCGTACGACGGCACGTCATCGAGTTCGAGATCCTCGAGAACGGGGCGGTGCCCTCGGTTCGATTGGATGTTGTCGAGCGCGTCGTCGATGATCGTCAGGTTGCGAAGACCCAGGAAGTCCATCTTGATGAGGCCGAGCGCCTCAGCCGCCGGGTAGTCGAACTGCGTGACGATCTGCCCGTCTTGCTCGCGCTTCATGATCGGGATGATGTCGATCAGCGGCTCGCTCGACATGATGACGCCGGCCGCGTGCACGCCCCACTGTCTCTTGAGGTTCTCGATTCCGACGGCGGTGTCGAAGACGGTGCGCGCCTCGGGATCGCTCTCGATGACCGCGCGGATGTCGGATGCCTCTTTGTAGCGCGGGTGCTTCGTATCGAAGATGCCCGAGAGCGGGATGTCTTTTCCCATGATGGGCGGCGGCATTGCCTTGGTCAGCTTGTCGCCCATGCCGAAGGGGAAGCCCAGAACGCGAGACGAGTCTTTTAGCGCCTGCTTCGCCTTGATCGTTCCGTAGGTCACGATCTGGGCCACGCGCTCGTCGCCGTACTTCTCGGTGACGTACTTGATGACCTCGCCACGGCGACGGTCGTCGAAGTCGACGTCGAAGTCGGGCATGGAGACGCGGTCGGGGTTGAGGAACCGCTCGAAGATCAGGCCGTGCCTGATCGGGTCGAGGTCGGTGATGTTCATGGCGTAGGCCACCATCGAGCCTGCGCCCGAGCCACGACCGGGACCGACGCGGATTCCGTTCTTCTTCGACCAGTTGATGAAGTCGGCCACAACGAGGAAGTAGCCGGGGAACCCCATCTGAAGGATGACGCCGGTCTCGTACTCGGCACGCGCACGCACATCGTCGGGGATGCCGTTCGGGTAGCGGGCGATCAGGCCCGCCTCGACCTCCTTGACCAGCCAGGAATCTTCGGTCTCGCCTTCCGGGACAGGGAACCGGGGCATGTAGTTGGCCGAGGTGTTGAAGACCGTTTCGCACCGCTCGGCGATGAGCAGCGTGTTGTCGCACGCCTCGGGGTGATCGCGGAACAGGTGCCGCATCTCGGCTGCGGACTTGAGGTAGAACTCGTCGGCGTCGAACTTGAACCGGTTGGGGTCGGACAGTGTCGAACCCGACTGGACGCACAGCAGGGCGGCGTGGCTCGTCGCATCGTGTGCGTGCGTGTAGTGCAAGTCGTTGGTTGCGACCAGCCGCAAGTCGAGTTCTTTGGCCAGCCGCAGCAGGTCGGGCATGATCTGCCGCTCGATGCCGAGCCCGTGATCCATGATCTCGGCGAAGTAGTTCTCTTTGCCGAAGATGTCGCGATAGTCGCTGGCTGCCTTGAGCGCCTCGTCGTACTGCCCCAGCCGCAGGCGGGTCTGGATCTCGCCGCTCGGGCATCCGGTGGTCGCGATGAGCCCTGTCGAGTACATGCTCAGAAGCTCGCGGTCCATGCGCGGTTTGAAGTAGTAGCCCTCGATAGAGGCCCGCGACGAGAGCCGGAAGAGGTTGTGCATGCCCTCCGTCGTCTCGGAGAGCAGGGTCATGTGGGTGTAGGCACCGGAACCCGAGACATCGTCTCGACCGGAGTTGGGGCCGCCCCACTTGACCCTTGTCTTATCGCCTCGGGCAGTGCCGGGCGTGATGTACGCCTCGGTTCCGATGATCGGCTTGATGCCCGCGTCGGTGGCCGTCTTCCAGAAGTCGAACGCTCCGAAGACGTTGCCGTGGTCGGTCACGGCGACGGCAGGCATGCCCTGCTCGACCGCTGCCTCGATCAAGGGTTTCACCCGCGCGGCACCGTCGAGCATCGAGTACTCGCTGTGCACGTGGAGGTGAACGAATGAATCCTGAGAAGGCACAGATGACTCCGACTAATGCTGGGCTGAGAGGTCTCAAGTTTACGTCGGCTCCCCCGACACGCGACCTCAGTCGCGGCGAAGAATATCGAGCGCGTGCTGCAGATCGAGCGAGTACGGCGATTCGAACGACACGTACTCTCGGCTTCTCGGGTGGATGAATCCGAGGCGTTTCGCGTGCAGCCATTGCCTCGTGAGGCCGAGACGCGTCGAGATCGTCGGGTCTGCACCGTACATCGCATCTCCGACGCAGGGATGCCGCTGTGCAGCCATGTGCACGCGGATCTGATGCGTGCGCCCCGTCTCGAGATGCACCTCGAGCAGCGACGCCGAGGGAAAAGCCTCGAGCGTCTCGTAGTGCGTCACGCTCGGTTTACCGGCGGCGGTCACCGCGAACTTCCAGTCGGAACGCGGATGGCGTCCGATGGGCGCGTCGATGGTGCCCGCGAGAGGGTCGGGATGACCCTGTACGACGGCGTGATAGATCTTGTCGACCTCGCGGTCGTGAAAGGCGCTCTTGAGCCACGTATAGGCGTCTTCGCTCTTCGCGACGACCATAAGACCGCTGGTGCCGGCGTCGAGTCGATGCACAATGCCGGCGCGCTCTGCGGCGCCACTCGTGGAGATGCGGAAGCCCGCCCCCGCCAGCGCCCCGAGAACCGTCGGCCCGGTCCAGCCGACGGAAGGATGCGCTGCAACACCGACGGGCTTGTCGATGACGACGATGTCGTCATCGTCGTACACGATTCCCAGATCGGGCACGTCGATCGGCACGATCTGCACTTCGGTCTTAGGGCTCCACGTGACCTCGAGCCACGAGTCGGCCCGGAGTCTGTCGGACTTGCCGACCTCGACACCGTCGACCGTTACGCCGCCGGCATCGAGGATCTCTGCTGCGAAGGTGCGCGAGAATCCGAGCATTTTCGCCAGCGCGGCGTCGACCCGTGTGCCGTCTAGGCCGTCAGGAACCGGAAAGGAACGGCTCTCTGCCATCAGGAGGTCTCGCCCGGCGATGTCGCCGACGACTCCTGGAGTTCATCTGACTCCCCGTCGCCCGTGCGGACGGGCCGGGAGCCGTCGAGGCCGATGCCACGCAGAGTCAGGATGAGGAAAAGGCCCATGCTGACGACAATCGCGGTGTCGGCGATATTGAAGATGGCCGGCAGCAGCGGAATGCGGAGGAAGTCGATCACATGCCCGACTCCGAAGCCCGGCTCGCGGAACAGCCGATCGGTCAGATTGCCGAGCACACCTCCGAGGAGGAGGCCGAACACGATCGCCCAGCCGAGCGAGCGGATGCGACGTGCGAACCACACGATGAACACGGTGACCGCAGACGCGAGGATCGAGAAGATCCAGGTGTAGGCGTTGCCTATGGAGAAGGCGGCGCCTGGATTCTTGACGAACTGAAACTGGAGGAGGTCGCCCAGCACGGGGACGACCTCATCCGGTTTCAGCGTTGTGACAACGAGATACTTGGAGCCTTGATCGAGGATAAACGCAGCGATTGCAACGAGAACCAGGACGATCAGGACCCTGGGACTGGCCTTCGCGGCAGTCCTAGCCTCCAAAGCCGGTGTAGCTCGGTGCGGAGGAGTTCGATCCGCCTTCGGTGCCCGAGGAGTCGAGGTCGCGGAGCTGGCCCTCGATGTAGCTCTTCAGCTTCACTCGGTAGTCCTTCTCGAACGAGCGCAGCTCGTCGATGCGGTGCTCGATGGCAGCCTTCTCCTGGTTGAGGCGGGCGAGGTCGTTGCGCTGCTTCGTCTCTGCTTCGGCGACGATGCGTGCGGCGGTGGCGTGGCCCTCGGCGATGAGTGCATCGCGCTTGTCCGCGCCTTCCTTGACGTGCTCGTCATGCAGGCGGCGTGCCAGCTGCAGCAGGTTCGTGGTCGAAGCCGCGTCGTCGTCTGCGGCGGGCGCCGGAGCAGCGGCGACCGGAGCCGGAGCGGCCGCGACGGGCTCGGGGACGACCTGGTCGGCGACGGGAGCGTCGGCAACAGGCTCGGAGACGACGGGTGCGTCAGCGGCGGCCGACGGAGCAGAGCCGCCCGAAGAGAGCTGAGCACGAAGCTCCTCGTTCTCCTGGGTCAGTCGACGGAGTTCAACGACGACCTCGTCCAGGAAGTCATCGACCTCGTCCTGGTCGTAGCCCTCGCGGAACTTGGTCTGCGCGAAGCGCTTGTTAACAACGTCTTCTGGAGTTAACGCCATGTTCTTCCACCTTTATTACATTCGACGAACGGGGATATCGCTAACTAACGCTAGCAATAAACACGGCGGCGGGCATTCAGGCCCACGGGCACGTGTCTCGATTGTGCATGACACACACTACAGCGAGCTACGCCGAATACCTGACGAGGTTCAGGATGAACATGGCGATGATGACGAGCAGCATCACAATGCTCCAGCCGAAATCGAACGCCACAGGCCCGAGACGGAGCGGCGGGATGATTCGGCGGAAGAACTTTATCGGAGGGTCGGTCACCGTGTACGCGACTTCGGCGATGAACAGCACAGCGCCTGCCGGTCGCCAGGAACGCTGGAAACTCTGCACCAGGTCGAGGACGAAGCGCCCCCACATGAGAAAGAAGTAGACGAGCAGCGCGTAATACGCGACTGACGCGACGATGATGACGAGTAGATCCACTCGTCAATTATGACTGGACGAAGAAGGATGACTCCGCGCGCGTGTCCGCCGATGTGTCGCCAGAGACCGAAACGTGCGACGGCGAAAGCAGGAACACCTTGCTGGTGACGCGCTCGATCTTTCCGTAGAGGCCCTGCGACAGCCCGCCGGCGAAGTCGATGAGGCGACGCGCGTCGGCATCGGTCATCTGCGACAGGTTGATGATGACCGGGATACCCTCGCGGAAGTTCTCTGCGATGACCTGAGCATCTTTGTACTGCTTGGGGTGAACCGTGAGGATCTCGTTCATTTCAGTGGGTGCCACGTTCTTCTGGATGTGCGTCTTGCGCAGCGGAGTTACTGGTGCCCGCGTTGCGGCCGGTGCGGCGTGCGCCTGCGCCGAGTGGGACTGGGGAGCGGGAACCGGGGCGACGGGACCAGGGGCGGGAGTTTCATACTCCAGCTCTTCGTCCGCCAGACCCAGGTACACCATCGTCTTGCGAAGCGGGTTGGCCATTGTGTTCCTCCGGTATGTGATTCAGGTGCCTAGTCGCAAGATTAACCGCCCGTTGGGCGATTTCCAGTGATTGCGGTACCAATTCGTAGGTGTGTCGCCCCTTCGGCGATGGCCGACTCGAAATCGGCAGACATACCGGCCGAGATCGACGACGCCGTGGGCGCGATGCGACGGATGCGCTCGGACAGCTGGCGAACTCGAGCGAAGGCGGCTCCCGGGTCTACGCCGAGGGGCGCCACAGCCATCAGACCTTCGAGCCGGATGCCTTGGGCGCGTAGCGCGTGCTCGGTCAACTCCTCGAGCTGGTCGGCGGCCGCTCCCCCGCGTGCAGGATCGTCGGTGAGATTGACCTGCAGGAAGATCGACGTATCCGTGTCGTCCGACGACAGCGAGTCGATCAGCGAAGCCCTGTCGATCGACTGAATGATGCGTGCATACGAACGCACCTGCCTGGCCTTCTTGCCCTGCAGCTGCCCCACGAAATTCCAGCGGAGGTCGGTCAGATCGGCAAGTTCGAGAGCTTTCTCGCGGGCCTCCTGGTGACGATTCTCAGCGACGTCACGTATGCCGAGCTCGTAGAGTTCGCGCACGAGCGACGCCGGATGGAACTTGGTCACGGGAATGATCGTGAGTTCGTCAAGGGTGCGCCCCGCTCGGGTCGCAGCGGCTGCGGCCCGAGCTGTGACCTCCGAAAGGCGTTGCTCGAGTGTCACTTGAGGAAGTCGGGAACGTCCAGGTCGGTATCGTCGTCTTCCGACGCGGGATCGAAGGCGACGGCACCGGTGAGGTGGTGCTCGCCGGTCTGCGACCACGACGGGGTCTCGGCCGGCTGCTCCTCGGCGTGACGAACGGGGGCGAGCGTCGAAATGGCGGTTCCGCCGGGGCCGTACGGGTCTTTTTCGTCTGCCGACGCGACAAAGCTTCCGCGCCTCTGATCTGTCGCGTCGCCGCCGTCGAAACCGGCGGCGATGACGGTGACACGCACCTCGTCGCCGAGCGTGTCGTCGATGACTGCACCGAAGATAATGTTCGCCTCGGGGTGCACGGCGTCCTGAACCAGCTTCGCGGCATCGTTGATCTCGAAAATTCCGAGGTTCGATCCGCCCTGAATCGAGAGGAGCACACCGTGTGCACCCTCGATGCTCGCCTCGAGAAGCGGCGACGCGACAGCGAGTTCGGCCGCCTTGATGGCCCTGTCGGCCCCACGAGAGGAACCGATCCCCATAAGAGCCGAGCCTGCACCCTGCATAACGCTCTTGACGTCGGCGAAGTCGAGGTTGATGAGCCCGGGTGTCGTAATGAGGTCGGTGATGCCCTGAACACCGGCGAGCAGTACCTGATCGGCCGTAGAGAAGGCCTCGAGCATGCTGATGCCGCGGTCGCTGATCTCGAGCAGGCGGTCGTTCGGCACGACGATGAGGGTGTCGACCTCGTTCTTGAGAGTCGCGACACCGTCTTCGGCCTGCGCAGCGCGGCGCTTGCCTTCGAATCCGAAGGGCTTCGTGACGACACCGATGGTCAGGGCGCCGATCGACTTCGCGATGCGTGCGACGACGGGCGCGCCACCCGTTCCCGTGCCTCCACCCTCGCCCGCGGTGACGAAGACCATGTCGGCGCCGGACAGGGCCTCTTCGATCTCTTCGGCGTGGTCTTCGGCGGCTCGACGACCCACCTCGGGGTCGGCGCCTGCGCCGAGTCCACGGGTGAGTTCACGACCGACGTCGAGCTTGACGTCGGCATCGCTCATCAGCAGCGCCTGGGCGTCGGTGTTGATGGCGATGAACTCGACACCCCGCAGTCCGAGTTCGATCATGCGGTTGACGGCGTTCACGCCGCCGCCGCCGATTCCGACAACTTTGATGACTGCGAGATAGTTCTGGTTGGTTGTCACGTCCGGCCTCCGCTGGAACCCTAAACCTCTAGCTGAGACTTAAAGTTATATCGAGTATGCATTTCTTTGTTTCGAACCTAAGGGCGCGGCCGGGTCCTTCCACTCCACGCACCCCGCGTGTCGCGAACTGAGGGCGCAATGAGGGGGCAGACGGAGACCGGCGCGTCAGTGCGTGATCGGAGCCTCGGGAGAGGACACGTCGTATTCAGTGACGTTCGGGATGCCGGGGTTCGAGATCATGCTCGCGATGATGCGCGCCTTCAGCGCGGAGTCCTCCGCACTCCCCCAGACCACGCGTTGGCCGTTCGTCAGAGCGAGCGTCACGGAATCCGGCGTTGGCGCGCTCACCGAGTCGACCTGGGCGAGGAACTCGGGGCTAAGCGAGAGCAGCACCTGACTGGCCGCAGCGAAACCGGCCGAGTCGACCGGGGTGGCCGCGACATCGATGGTCGGGTAGCCGGGCGCGCGAGCCGGAGTGGTCTCGACGACGACGCCGGCGGCATCCACTAGGTTGAAAGCGCCATCAGCGGCGACTGTCACGACCGGGCGCCGCTCGACGATGCGGATCACGAGCGTGTCCGGCGGCCGGGCCTCTGTGACGTAACTCTGAATCAGAGGGAAGGTTTCGAGGGTTCGTTTGACCTCGCCGAAATCGACCAGCGTCAGCGGTCTACCGAGCTGGTCGCCGAGCGCTGCCGACACCGCTGACGCATCGACGCGGGACGCGCCCTCGACGGTGATCGTGCGCACGGCGAGCAGGGGCGAATACGCGGTCAGAACCACAACGAGCACCAGAACGACGGCGGCGCCGAGACCCACCAGGTACTTGCGGCGACGGCTGCGAGTGGCCTGCGTGAACCGTCGAGCCTCGGCACGCTCGTATCTGCGGCGGCGCTTCTCGGCGTGAGCGAGGTTCTTCTCGGCTTCAGCCGCCTTCTCGACGGTGGGATCGGTGCGACGGGTGAGCCACCACGGTTTGGGACTTGAATCGTCTGCGTCGTCGCGCACAGAATCGCGCTCGTCGCCGAGCGATACTTCTGGCAGAGGAGGGAGGGGACGGTAGCCGGTCGACGCCTCCGGCACTGAAGCCGCTGCAATCGGAATGATATCGATCGGCTCGGTGACCGCCTCGACATCAGACGTCGACGCCTTCTTCGAACGCCGGATGCGCCCCGGTGCGCGTCGGCCAGATTCAGTGCCGCGGGGGCCGGCCGGTTGCTCCGCATCCGGTGGCCCGGCGGATGGCGGCGTGACGCCAGGAGGTCGTTTCATGCCGCCGGCGGCGCCTGCGTCTCACGGGCGAGCGCGTCGAGCAGCTGCGGCACGATCAGGTTGACGTCTCCGCATCCGAGTGTCACAACAAAGTCGCCGGGCCGGGCGATCGACGCCATGAAGTCGGCCGCTTTCTGCCAGTCGTCGATGTAACGCACGGCTTCGGCGTTCGCGAACTTTTCAGACACCAGCGCGCCGGTCACGCCGGGCACCGGATCTTCGCGTGCGCCGCAGACGTCGAGGACGATCGTGAAGTCGGCCGTGCGCTCCAGAGTCTCGGCGAACTCGCCCGCCATCAACTGGGTGCGCGAGTACAGGTGAGGCTGGTGCACCGCGATGATGCGACCCTCGCCCACAACGGTGCGAGCGGCCGTGAGAGCGGCTGCGACCTCCGTGGGGTGGTGGGCGTAGTCGTCGTAGACGCTGACTCCCCTGACCGTGTCGTGCAACTCGAAGCGGCGACCTGTTCCGCCGAAACGGGCGATGGCATCCAGTGTTTCGGCCGGGGCGAAGCCCATGCCCACCAGAACGGCGAAGGCGCCCGCCGCGTTGAGGGCGTTGTGCCGACCGGGAACGAGCAGCGAGCCCGCGTAGTCGTTGCCGAGGTAGCGCACCTGGAAGGTGACGTTGTCACCGGTCTCGACGGAGTGGAGGCGCACGTCGGCGTTCTCGTTTTCTCCGAAGGTCAGCACGCGGTCGGCGCCGAGCCGCTCGGACACCCGGATCGCGCCGGCATCGTCGGCCGAGATGACAACGAGTTCCGATGCCTCGTCGGCGAACGTGACGAAGGCGTCTTCAACGGCCTTCACAGACCCGTAGTGGTCGAGATGGTCGGGGTCGACGTTCGTGATGAGCGCGACGGCCTTGTCGTACAGCAGGAACGATCCGTCGGATTCGTCGGCCTCGAGCACGAAGATCTCGCCCTCGCCGCTCGCGGAGCTCGTGCCGAGGGCCGAGATAACTCCGCCGTTGACGAAGCCGGGCTTCTGACCGAGCTCGATGAGCCCTGTCACGATCATGCCTGTCGAGGTGGTCTTGCCGTGCGCTCCGGCGACCGCGACGAGGCGATGACGGCCGGCGACCCAGGCCAACGCCTGCGATCGGTGGAGGATGGGGATGCCTCGTTCTTTCGCGAGGAGATACTCGGGGTTGTCGGGCCAGAGGGCGCTCGTCACGACGAGCGTGTCTGCGTCGCCGAGGTTCTCGGCTGCGTGTCCGATGCTGATGCGCGCACCGCGTTCGCGGAGCGCCTTCGTGCCCTTCGACTCCTTCGCATCCGATCCTGAAACCGGGATGCCGGCATCGATCATCAGACGCGCAATGCCGCTCATGCCCGAGCCGCCGATGCCGACGAAGTGCACCGCACCGAGCTCGGCTGGTATCTGCTGACTGAGATCTGGCTTGATCACGGGGTACGACTCATTTCTTCGAACGGAACCCGGCGCAATGCGCCGGACCAGTGATCAAGATTACGCTCTCGCCACTGCACGCTGGATCAGATCGGCCAGCCGCGCATCGCCGTCGGCGATGCCGACCTGGCGGGCGGCGTGCGCCATCGCATCGATGCGCGAGCGGTCGGCGAGAAGCTGGCTCAGCTCGCCGGCGACGAAGCTCGACGTGAAGCGGGCATCGTCGACCAGCACGGCCGCACCGGCCTCGACGAGGTCGTGAGCGTTGACTTTCTGCTCGCCGTTGCCGACCGGATAGGGCACGAGAATGCTCGGGAGACCAAGCACGGCCAACTCCGAGACGGTCGCTGCCCCTGCCCTGGCGACCACGAGGTCAGCAGAAGCGAACGCGAGGTCCATGCGATCGGAGTACTTCACGACCACGTAACCGTCTACACCGGGGTCGACGATGTCGGGCTTGTCCCCCCAGATGTGCAGGATCTGCCACCCGGCGTCGAGAATCACGCCGAAGGCATCCCGAATCGTGTGGTTGAGCCTCTGCGCGCCCAGCGATCCGCCGGTGACGAGGAGCACGGGCGCGGCGCTGTCGAGCCCGAAATTCTGCCGGGCCGGGCCGGATGCCGCGCTCATATCGAGCGTGGCGATCTCACTGCGCAGGGGCAGGCCGGTGAGCACGGCGTGCGGCAGCGGGGTTCCGGCGAAAACGACGCCCACATAGGGCGTGAATCGCGCACCAAGCCTGTTAGCCAACCCCGGCCGGGCATTGGCCTCGTGGATGACGATGGGTACGTGAGAGCGACGGGCCGCGAGATAGGCGGGTGCGGCCGCGTACCCGCCGAATCCGACCACCACATCGACCGACCGCTCTGCAATGAGCGAGCGCAACTGCGCGATGACGCCGCGAAGGCGCGGAAGGAATGCGACCGCGGCTTTGCCCGGCCTGCGCGGGAACGGAAGCCTCGGAATGACCACGAGTTCATAACCCCGCAGGGGCACGAGGCGCGCTTCGAGCCCCTCTGCGGTGCCGACCACGATGATCGACGCGTCGGGTTCACGGCGTCTCAACTCATCGGCGGTCGCGAGAAGGGGATTAACGTGCCCGGCCGTGCCGCCACCCGCAAGCAGATAGGTGGTCATCGAATGGAACTCTTCGAGAGGTCGTCGACCGACCGGCTGTTGTGTCTCGCGATCGAAAGCACCATGCCGACCGCCAAGAGGCTGGTCACGAGAGCCGAGCCACCGGAGGATATAAGCGGCAAGGGCACACCGAGAACCGGGAGGACCTGCAGAACAACGGCAATGTTGACAAACGCCTGGCCGATGATCCAGACCATCACGGAGCCTGTCACGACCCTCGAAAAGAGTTCCGTCGACGACCTCACGATTCGCAAGAAGGAAATCGCCAAAACGACGAAGAGTGCAAGCACCACAACAGCGCCGACGAGGCCGAGTTCCTCGCCGATGATGGCGAAGATGAAGTCGTTGTCCGCAGCGGGGAGCCATAGCCACTTGGCCTTGCTGTTGCCGAGACCGACACCGAAGACCCCGCCGGCTGCCATCGCCCAGTCAGCGTGCTGATTTTGATAGCTCAGACCGGTCTGGTCTCCACCACCGATGCCCAGGAAGTTCTGGATGCGCTCGATACGCGACGACCGTGTCAGAACGATGACGACGGTCAGAACGAGGGCGATCACCACCGGGATCGCAAGCATCCGCACCTTGATGCCCGCGAAGAAAAGCGCCCCGAAAACCAGTGCGGCCATGATCATCGCTGTTCCCATGTCGCCTCCGAGCAGCACGACAAAAATGCCGAGGGCGGCCACGGGGAGTGCGGGAATCAAGACGTGACTGAAACGATTGAGGTAGGGCTCCTTTTTCGACAGAATGACTGCCAGCCATGCCACGAGCCCAAGCTTGATGAGTTCAGAGGGCTGGGCATTGAATCCGCCGATCCCGATCCAGTTGCGGTTACCCCCGGACTCGATTCCCAGGGGCGTGTAGAGCACCAATATCTGCAGAAATATTCCTGCGACCAGCGGAACCCACGCGAAGCGGCGCCAGACCCTCACCGGCGTCTGGGCCATTATCAGCATCAAAGGAACGCCGAAGGCGGCGAAGATGGCTTGTCGCCAGAAAACACCAAACGCTCCCTGCGATCCGGCGTACGACGAAACCGAACTCGCTGACAGCACCATGACCAGCCCGAATAGCATGAGGAACATGGTTGTGCCGAGCAGCAGAAAATAGCTGCGAGATTCAGGCTGAAATGCGCGTCCGAGCGAGATGCGGGCTGTGCGAGCCGCGGGACTGGCGGATGTCGACTTCGCTGGATTCTTCGGGTTAGATCCCGGAAGCCCCAGCGGGTGCCGCACCGTCGGGCGTGTTGTCGTCAGTCGGATCACTTCCCAGGTAGTTGCGAACGGCGGAGGCGAAGCGATCGCCTCGGTCGGAGTAGTCGGTGAATTGATCCATCGACGCGGCCGCCGGTGCCAGAAGCACGACGTCACCGGGAACCGCGAGAGCGGCAGCCAGTTCGACAGCGACCGACATGACACCCTTAGTCTCCGTGCCCGTCACCTCTCGCACGGGAAGGTGCGGCGCGTGTCGCTGGAATGCCTCCCGAAGCGCCGTACGATCCTCGCCGAGAAGCACGACTCCTCGCAGCTTGGACGCGCGTGCCCGAACCAGCGGTTCGATATCGACGCCCTTCAACAGCCCTCCCGCAATCCAGACCACCGACGAATAGGCCGAGAGTGACGCGGCGGCGGCATGCGGGTTCGTGGCCTTCGAATCGTCGACCCATGTGATCTCATCGCGGATCTCGACGACCTCGATGCGGTGCCGGTCGAGATGGAACGTTTCGAGGGCCGACCGGATGGCGGGAATCGTGACGCCTATGCTGCGCGCAAGCGCCGTCGCCGCCAGGACATCGGCCACCGTGTGCGGAGCACCCAGGCCGACGGCGGCCAGCCGAGCCACCGTCGTGACCTCGAGAGCCGAGCTATGTCTGTCGTCGTGGAATGCCCGGTCGACGAGGATGCCGTCGACAATTCCTAGATCGCTCGGGCCGGGTACACCGAGATCGAATCCGATGGCACGGGCTCCGTCGACGACCTCTGCATCTTCGACCATCTTCAGGGTGAGCTCGTCGGCGCGGTTGTAGACGCAGGCCCTGCGTGTGTTTGCGTAGACCCGCGCCTTGGCCGCCACGTATGCATCCATCGATCCGTGCCAGTCGAGATGGTCTTCCGCGACGTTGAGACACACGGCAGCCCACGGCGACATGCTCGACGTCGAATGCAGCTGATAGCTCGAGAGTTCGACCACAAAGACGTCGAAGCCCTGCGGATCACGCACGGCATCGAGCACGGGTACTCCGATGTTGCCGCACGGCGCGGCCCGCAGACCCCCCGCAGCGAGCATGGCGGCCGTGAGCTGAACGGTCGTCGTCTTTCCATTCGTTCCGGTCACGGCGATCCACTCGGCCGGAGCGCTGCCGGCGCCGGAGACGCCGACCTTGTCGCGCAGCCTCCAGGCGAGTTCGACGTCGCCCCAGACAGGAATGCCCTTCTCAAGCGCCCAGGTGATCACCGGATGGTCCGGGTGGAATCCCGGGGAGACGATCAGCAACTCGGGATCGAGCGATTCGAGCTCTGGTGGAACGGAGCTCAAGGGCTGCGCCTGCGCGAGCTCGGCGCCGATCACCTCGAGCATCAGCCGGTAGCGGTCATCGACCTTCTCTGCGACCACGAGCACGCGTGAGCCGAGCTCGGCGAGTGTGTCGGCCACGGAGAATCCTGTGACGCCGAGGCCGAGCACGCCGACGCGGAGGCCAGACCAGTCGTCGTGCCAGCTCGTGAGACCGAGCGCCCTGCCGGTGACGGCATCGGTCATCGCGAAATCCACTCGAGATAGAACGACCCGACACCGGCGGCGACGAGAAGGCCCGCAATGATCCAGAACCGCACCACAATGGTGACCTCTGCCCAGCCTTTGACCTCGAAGTGGTGATGGAGCGGGCTCGCCAGCCAGATGCGCTTGCCTCGAGTGAGCTTGAAGTAGGTGAGCTGGATGACGACCTGACCGGCGACGATCACGAAGATACCGCCGATGACGACCAGCAGCAGCTCCGTGCGGCTCAGGATGGCGAGTGCTGCGAGGGCCCCGCCCAGGGCGAGCGAACCGGTATCGCCGAGGAAGATCTTCGCAGGGTTGGTATTCCACCACAGGAACCCGATGAGGGCGCCCACGATCGCGGCCGCGATGATCGCCAGATCCATGGGATCGCGCACCTCGTAGCACTTGCTCGCGACCTCGGCATTGAGATGCGGGTTGAAGCAGTTCTGGCTGTCCTGCCAGAAGCCGATGAAGACGAAGGCACCGATTGCGAGGATGCTCGACCCGGGCGCCAAGCCGTCGAGACCGTCTGTGAGGTTCACGCCGTTCGACGTGCCCATGACGATCACGCAGACCCATACGACGAAGGCGATGACGATGATGGCAGGAACGACGAGCATGTCGAAGTCGATATGCGTATCACGCACGATCGAGATCGCCGTCGATGCCGGGGTCACGCCGTTTTTGTCGGGAAAGTTCAGCGCGAGGATCGCGAACGCGACGCCCACCACGATCTGACCGACGAGCTTGGCCACAGGGCCGAGCCCCAGGCTCCGCTTTCGATGCGTCTTGATGAAGTCATCGATGAAGCCGACGACGCCGAGACCAACCATCAGGAAGAGCACAAGAAGTGCAGAGATCGAAATGCCGCGTTGGGTGAGGAGGAGCGCGACGAAGTAGCCGAACAGCGTGGCGAGCACGATGACGATTCCGCCCATGGTCGGCGTTCCACGTTTGACGTGGTGCGTCTCGGGGCCGTCCATGTTGATGAACTGGCCCCAGGCCAGTCGTTTGAAGAGTCGGATGAAGACGGGCGTCATAAAAAGCGTGAAGACCATCGACAGCGAGCCGGCAGCAAGAAGGGTGATCATGCGAAGAGCTCCCCCAGTCGGTCGCCGAGAAACCTCAGCCCGGCGGAGTTCGACGATTTGACGAACACGATGTCGCCCGACCGCAGCTCAGGCGCAAGCGCGTCATACGCCTCGTCGGCGGTATCGACGAATTGCGACTCGCCGTCCCACGATCCTTCATGCGTCGCAGCGAGGTGGAGCGCACGCGCCCCCTCACCCACGACGATCAGCTTCTCGATGCCGAGTCGCACGATCATTCGACCGATCCGATCGTGCTCCTCGAGCGAGAACTCGCCGAGCTCACTCATCTCGCCGAGCACCGCGATCTTTCGCGACGACGGCGTCGCTATCTGCGCGAGGGTCTTGAGCCCGGCGACCATCGAATCGGGGCTCGCGTTGTAGGCGTCGTTGATGACGGTCACGTTGTCGCGTCCTCCGAGCACCTCCATGCGCCAGCGTTCCGCACGCGTGACCGCCTGCAGCGCGTCGACGATGCGATCGATTCCGACACCGAGGCTCTCTGCTGCGGCAGCAGCGGCCAGCGCGTTCATCACGTGATGTTCGCCGAGAACCTTGAATCGCACCGGCCTGCTGTCGCCCGAGACGAGGGTCAAGATGAAGTCCGTGCCGCCAGCGTGGGCCGACACATCGTGCGCACGAACCGCGGCCCGCTCGTCGAGGCCGAACCACACGACTCGCGCCGCGGTCTTGTCGGCCATCCCTGCGACCCGCGCGTCATCGAGGTTCAGCACCGCCACATCCGTCTGGTCGAGGTCGGCGACCATCTCGGTCTTCGTCGCCAACGTCGTGGCGATGCCGCCGAATTCGCCGGCATGGGCGAGCCCTACCGTGAGAACCACGCCGACATCAGGCTTCGCCATGCGTATCAGCCGGGTGATCTCACCCGGGCCGGATGCGCCCATCTCGGCGACGAGGTATCTGGTCGAGGGCGTCAACTTGAGCATGGTGAGCGGGGCACCCACCTCGTTGTTGAACGAGTCTCGCGGCGCGACCGTTTCGCCCTCGGCATCGAGGATCGACCGGAGGAGGTTCTTCGTCGTCGTCTTGCCGTTCGATCCCGTGATGCCGACGATCCGCAGAAGCCCGTGCTCTCTCACGCGGCGCACGACCTCGGTCGCCAGGGCACCCAGCGCCAGCACCGCGTCGTCGACGATGATCTGAGCGACGAGAGCTTCGGATGGCCGCTCGGCGATCACCAGGGCCGCGCCGGCAGAGACCGCCTTGTCGATGAACAGGAAGCCGTCGCTGAACTCGCCGGGCTTGGCTACGAAGATGCCACCGTCTCGGATCTCTCGCGAATCGGTGTCGACGGCTCCGGAGATGACCGTCTCAGGTGAGACGCCCGCCGCATCGACGGCGTCGGGGATCACGAGTCGGCCACCAGTGATGTCGGCGATGTCGTGAAGTGTGAGTTGTAGCATGCGTCAGAGCCATCCGTATTCCTGCAGGGCGAGCCGTGCCTCGTCGCGCGCGGAGTAGGGAATCTTCTCGCCCGCGACTTCCTGATAGTCCTCGTGGCCCGGACCGGCGTGCAAGATGACGTCACCCTCGCCGGCGAGCGAAAGGGCCTTCCGGAACGCGAGTCTGGGATCGGGAACCTCGTAGAGCTCGACGTCCTCTCGGGCCGCTCGTGCGGCATCCAGAAGCACGGTGCGGATCGAAGTCGGGTCTTCGAAACGCGGGTTGTAGTCGGTGATGACCACGATGTCTGCGAGGCGGGCCGCGATCGATGCCATGTCGACCCTCTTGGTCGTGTCCCTGTCTCCATCGGCGCCGAAGACCATGATCACCCGGCCGTCGGTGACACGCCGGAGCGCCTCGAGTGCGCTCTGGAACGCATCCGGACTGTGACCGTAGTCGATGTATACCCGTGGACCCGCATCGGCGGACACCTTCTCGGCGCGACCCGGCACGAAGGCGTCGATGCCACCGTCTCGGTCGAGCACGTGAGCGATGGCTTCGAGGTCGTAGCCCGATTCGACGAGCATCACGATCGCGAGAGCCGCGTTCTCCGCCATGAAACGACCGAGAAGCGGGATGCTCGTGGTGATGGAACGGTGATCCGGACCCTCGATGGTGAACCGCGTGAAATCAACGGTCTCCTCGAGAATCGTCACCTGCCAGTCGGCGGGGACGCCGGGCTTCGTCGAGACCGTCGCGATGGGAATCCTCGACTCGTCGGCGAGCCGGGCACCCCACTCACCGTCGACCAGCACCACTCCGCGACGGGCACGATCAGGGTCGAACAGGGCTCGCTTCGCCTCGAAGTAGTCCTCCATGCGGCCGTAGTCGTCGAGGTGGTCGTGAGTGAGATTCGTGAATCCGACGATATCGAAGACGATGCCGTCGACGCGGTGGCGAGTCAACGCCTGAGCCGAGACCTCGATGATCACCGAACGCACCTCTGCTTCGCGCATGCGTGCGAGCAGGGCATGCACCTCGGTCGCCTCCGGCGTCGTCAGGGTGCTGGCGATACGGAGCTCGCCGATGCCGCGCTCCGCCGTGGTGCTGAAGCCCGCGACGATGCCGAGCTGCGAGAGGATCGCATCGAGGATGTAGGTGACAGACGTCTTGCCGTTGGTTCCGGTCACACCGAAGAGAGTGGGCGGGTCTTCAAGAGTGCGATAAATCCATGCCGATACCGCGCCCAGAGCCTCACGGGGCTGCGGGGTGACGATCACCGGCAGCCCGCTGTCAGCCGCGAGCTCGGCGCCCCGCGAATCGGTGAGGATCGCCACAGCGCCGCTCTCCGCAGCGGCGGTCGCGAACGTGGCACCGTGCATGTTGCGTCCGGGTAGACCGACGTAGAGGTCACCGGGCACGATGTCTTTCGACGTCAGACTTATTCCGGTGACGGAGTCGGGTGCGAATTCGCCGATCTGCTCGAGCTCGAAGTCGGCGACGAGCTGAGAGAGCGATCGTGCGATCGGATGTTCCGGGCGCAGTCCCTGCGAAACCCGATCCGGCACAGATGACTCCTTCATTCAGTAAGTAGTGGGCAGATCGGGCGCGGGAACCGTGGACGGCTGCACCCGATACGTCTTCAGCACCTGTGACAGTACCTTCTGGAAGACCGGCGCTGCCGCCAGTCCAGATGTAATGGTAACGGGCTTCCGGATGGTGACCGAAACGACGTACTGCGGATCGTCCGATGGTGCCATACCCGCCATCGACGTGAGATACGCCCCACCGTAGGCTCCGTCACCATTGCTCATCTCAGCCGTGCCCGTCTTCGCAGAGACTCGGTAGCCGGGAATCTTCAAGGCGTCGGCGGCGTAACCGGTCGTCGCGACCGACTCCATCATGTGCACCGTGTCCTGTGCGGCCTGAGGAGAGATCACCTGCTCTCCCGTCGATGCCGGCGGGGCATCTGTGACAGTGCCGTCTTCGTGTTGACATCCCTCGAAGAGTTGCACGGGCATCCGCACGCCGTTGTTCGCGATCGTCTGGTAGGCGCTGGCCATCTGCACGGCGGTCACCGTGAGACCCTGCCCGAAGGTGGTGTTGTAGATCGTCTGGTCGTCGAGCTGGGTGGGGCCAGAGACACCGCCGGGCAGGATGTCGCCCGAGTCTTCACCGACGAAGCCGACCTCGGTGGGCTTGCCCAGGTGGAACTTGTTCATGTAGTCCCAGCGCTGATCGACGGACATGTTGTTGCTGAGCATGGAGATTCCGGTGTTCGACGACTGCTCGATGACACCGGTCAGGGTCCACGGCATGGGCGCGTGATAGAACGAATCGTGGATGACGGCGTTGCCGGACTTGTATTCATAGGGCGCGAGTACCTGGCTGGCCGGAGTCGCCGCGCCGGCGTCGATCAGTGACGCCGCCGTGATCGATTTGAAAGTCGACCCGGGCTCGAAGGGGTCGCTGAAGACCTTGGCGCCACGATAGGCCGGATCGGTGGCGTCGATGTTGTTCGGATCGACGGTAGGATACTCGGCCGCCGTGAGGATCTTGCCTGTCTTGGCTTCTGTCACGACGACGGTTCCCGATTCGGCGCCGACCTCGGTCACGCGTTGAGCCAGCGCCTCCTGCGCGAAATACTGCAGGTCGCTGTTGATCGTCAATTTCACTTTGCCGCCGTCAACCGCTTTCTTGAGGGTTACGGTCGACCCGGGAATCGCCACGCCGTCTTCGCCGGTCTCCGTCACCTCACTGCCGTCGGTGCCGGCGAGGCACGAGTTCTGCGTGAGTTCGGTGCCAGCCAGGGCGGAGCCGTCTGCCCCGACGAAGCCGACGAGGTTGCCTGCGACGCTTCCATCGGGATAGGTGCGCGTCTGGTCGGCCTTGTAGTAGAGCCACGGGATGTCGAGTGCACGAATGGCGTTGTACGTGGTCACGTCGACCGACTTCGAGATGAGCGCGTAACGCGACGTCGGGTCGGCGGTGACGATGGCCGTGATCACGGCCGGGTCCAACTTCATAACAGACGCGAGTTCGCCGATCGCCTGCTCAGCACTGACGGTGACGTCGCCGGAGCCGTCTGCGGCCGGGCGATCGAACTCAGCGACGGCCGACGGGTCGGCCTCAATCGCATAGCGAAGGATGCTGGTGGCCAGCACGACCCCGTTGGCGTCGACGATATCTCCGCGTGTGCCGAGAGTGACCGTGCTGTCGGAACGGCTGGCGAGCGAACTCGCATTCAGGCTGTCCGCCTGCACGACCTGGATGTCGATGAGTCTGACGCAGAATACCGAGACCACTGCGACGATGATGAGCACCGCGATGGTCACGCGCCCTCGAGTTGTTCTGACTGTCGTCGGGGTCACGCGCGGCCTTTCATTCGGCTGGTGAGCAGATCATCTGTCGGTCAGTGCGTCTGCGGGGATGGGAGAGCACCCTGCCACGGTACTGTCGGGTCGGGTGCAGCAGTCGGAGGCGCGCTCGACGCGTCGGGAATGGGCGCGGCCACGACTGGATCCGGCTGCAGCAGCGAGTTCGGAACGAGCGCCTGGTCGGCGGCGATGGGCGCGCTGGCAGCACTGGCGGGCGCGGGCGAACCGAGGACGGCGCCGTCGGAGAGTCTCAGGTAGACCGTGTTGCCGTTGGCGACCATGCCGAGAGCTTGCGCATTCTGCACCAAGTTCTGCGGCGACGAGAAGGCCGTCACTTGCTCGCTCAACGCCTGATTCGTTCGCGACAGATCTTTCAGCGTCGCCTGCTGCGCTGAGACCTGGTAAGCCCCGTCGGAGAGTCCGATACTCAGCAGGAGCTGGGCGAGCGCGATGATCGCGATGCCGCCGATGGCGACCGCCGCGTAGACGATCCTCGGCCGCTGCCGCTGCCGAGGCATGCTGTCCGGCGCGGGCCTCAGCCAACGACGCCGCGGCTCCACCTGGGGAGCGGATGCGGGCGCACCGAGTCGCGAAAGTGGGACGGTGGCGAGATTCGTCATGAGGCGCTCCTGATGCGTTCGGCAGCTCGAAAACGGACAGGGGTGGCTCGGGGGTTCTCTGCCTTCTCCTCATCGGTTGCGCGCTCCGCGCCTCGCACGAGGAGCGACAGCTCCGGCTTGTGCTGGGGCAGCTCGACCGGAAGTCCGGGAGGGGCGGTAGACACGCTCAGGGCCTGGAGCGCGCGTTTGACGATGCGGTCTTCGAGAGACTGGTACGACATCACGACGATGCGGCCGCCAACACGAAGCGCACCGATCGCGGCGGGGACAGCCCGTTCCAGCACGCTCAGCTCCTGATTGACCTCGATGCGCAAAGCCTGGAAGACGCGCTTTGCTGGGTGGCCCGCGCGAGACAGCGCTGCTGGCGTGGCCTGCTGAAGCAGGTCGACCAGATCGGCGGATCGCACAAGCGGTTGCTCTGCGCGCCGTTGCACGATTCGTCGCGCATAGCGGTCGGCAAGTTTCTCCTCGCCGTAGTCCCGGAAGATGCGGCGAAGGTCGAACTCGGAGTATTCGGCCAGGATCATCTCGGCCGTCAGAGGCGCCTCCTGATCCATGCGCATGTCGAGTGGCGCGTCTTTGGAGTACGCGAATCCGCGCTCAGCGCGATCGAGTTGCATGCTCGAGACACCGAGGTCGAAGAGCACGCCGTCGACCGCTTGGATGCCGAGCTTCTGCAGCCCTGCGTTGATCTCGTCGTAGACGCAGTGCACGAGATGCACGCGATCGCCGAAGGGTTTCAGTCTGCCCTCGGCCAACGCCAAGGCCTGGAGATCGCGATCGAGACCGACAAGCGTCAGTTCGGGAAAGCGGCTGAGAAACGCCTCTGCGTGACCGCCGAGGCCGAGGGTGGCGTCGACGAGAACGGCACCGGGGCGTTCGAGTGCCGGCTCCAGCACGCTGATGCAGCGCTCGAGCATAACGGGAGTATGAATTCGTGTGACGTCGTCCATGGTGTATCGACCTGTTCGTTCTGCCTGATCCCCATCCATTCCGACCTGGCACCGGGGAAGTGTGTCAGGGCGAGGAACGGCTGGGAGTCACGCGGAACGATCAGAAGAGGCCGGGAATCACCTCCTCGTCGGTCTCGGAGAACGCGGCCTCCTGGGCGGCCAGATAGGTGTTCCAGGCTTCGGCGTCCCAGATCTCGGCGCGCGATCCGGCGCCAATGACGACCAGTTCGCGTTCGAGTCCGGCGTAGCTGCGCAGGTGGGCAGGAATGCTGACGCGGTTCTGCTTGTCGGGCACGGATGCATCGGCACCGGAGAGGAAGACGCGCATGTAGTCGCGGGCCTGCTTGCTGGTGACAGGAGCCTGCCGAATCTTGTTGTGGAGCTCTTCGAACTCAGACGAGCTGAACACGTAGACGCAGTGCTCCTGACCACGCGTCAGCACGACTCCGCCTTCGAGTTCGTCTCGGAATTTCGCCGGAAGGATGATTCGGCCTTTGTCGTCGAGTTTGGGAGCGTACGTGCCAAGGAACATCGTCCTTTCTCCCCCTCGAATCCGGCCAGGTGCTGGGTATTCCTCCACATTACTCCACTTCGCACCACCAAACAACGATATTGCGGACGCGTGTTTATTTTTCTCCTCTCAAATCGTCTAGATTTCGGCGATCTTGTTGGTGGAGGGAAATGGAGGGATATTTCGTATCAGCGATGAATACAGGCCACTAAACGCAAAAAAAAGGGGCCGACCCGAAGGTCGACCCCTGAAGTGGAGGTGGGTGGAGGGAGTGGGCGCCTGGCCTACTCCTCGCGATCCTGGCGCTTGTCCCAACGATCGTTGAGCTTGTCCATCAGATTGGTCTTGGATGCGGCGGCGCTGGCCGATGATCCGGTACGCGGGCCCGAAGCCGGACGCGCAGGCGACGACGAAGGACGAAGGGCCAGAAGAACCCCCGCGAACATTCCGACGAAACCGACGAGGCCGACGATGAGGAGGTGCGTGATGACACCGACGATGACTACGACGAGTCCGGCAACGGCGAGAAGAATGCCGAGAACGAGAGCCCCGTAGTTGAGTCTTCCTCTAGTGGCGTTGACCGCCGAAACGAAATCGGCATCGTTGTGATAGAGACTGCGCTCCATCTCATCTAGAAGCTTCTGCTCCTGCTCGGAAAGCGGCATCCTATTCACCTCAGGCTCTGTCACACGCGTCGTACTTGAAGCGATTGTAGTGCCCAGCATCTGGCTAGGCTAGGTACGTGACACAAAGCACGCACCTGGTAGGCCAGGTCGACACCGAAATCGCTGAATTTCTCGCGTCTCGTGAACCTATTCTCGTCGCTGTGGCAGACGAACTGTCCTCGTTCACCGACTTCTCCCGGGATCTTCTCAGCGGCGGCAAACGGTTCCGGGCCAGGTTCTGCATCGCCGGATGGCAGGCAACGTCTTCGGGGGCTCATTCTGCGGAAGAACGGGCCGTGATCACCCTCGCGGCTGCGCTCGAGATCTTTCATGCTGCAGCGTTGGTGCACGACGACATCATCGACAACTCAGACACGCGCCGGGGCATGCCCGCCGCCCACATTCGATTCGCCGCGCTGCATCGTGATGAGCACTTCGCCGGCGCCGCGGGTGCGTTCGGCCGTGCCAGCGCCATTCTTCACGGCGACCTCCTTCTCGGCTGGAGCGACGAGCTCGTCGATGCGGCACTGGCTCTGCTGCCCGATCAAGACAACGCCCGGTCGACACGAGCGGAGTTCAACCGCATGCGCACCGAGGTCACTGTCGGCCAGTATCTCGACATCCTCGAAGAGAACGCCTGGCCCACCGTGCCCGACGCCGACACGATCCGTCGGGCGGAACGCGTGATGACCTTCAAGTCGGCCAAGTACAGCGTCGAGGCTCCACTCGCTCTGGGCGCCCTCATCGGCGGCGCCTCCGCCGCGCAGGTCGATTCGCTGCGTCGGTTCGGACTGCCGCTCGGACTCGCCTTTCAGCTGCGAGACGATGTGCTGGGAGTGTTCGGCGACGCGACCATCACCGGTAAGCCGGCGGGCGACGATCTGCGCGAAGGCAAGCGCACCGTTCTGGTGGCGCTTGCGCGCCAGGGTATGCCTCACTCCCAACGGGGAGCGTTCGATGATGCACTCGGTCGCGGCGACCTCGACGCCGCCGCCGTAGCCGATCTGCAGAGGCAGATCGAATTCAGCGGCGCACTCGAGAGCACTGAGCGGTCGATATCGTCGTACACCGCCGACGCACTCAATGCACTGCACGCCGCGGATCTCGATCCCCACGCCGTGGCGGAGCTAGAGGAGCTCGCCCAGCTCCTCACAAAGCGCTCGTTCTAAGCAGTCACCTGGTCAGGCGAGCGCCTGGGCCACGCGGCGAACCTCGGCCTTTCGGCCGGCGAGCAATGCATCGATCGGAGCGACCCCGAGCGATTCCTCTTCGTCGAGCAGCCACTGCATCGCTTCCTCAGTGGCGAAGCCCGAGTCGAAGAGCACGATGACGGTGCCCTTCAGCTCAGGAAGAGGCTCACCGTCGCGGATGAAGACATCGGGCACGACGAGAACCTTGTCTCGACGAATCGCGAGCAGGGAATGCTCCTCGATCATCTTGCGAACTCGACCCGGTGTGGATCCGAGCATCTCGGCAACGTCGGGGATGGTCAACCAGGTTCTAGCGGGGGTGTTTTCACTCACATGCCAAGCCTGCCACGATCAGGGCCGCGCCTGGCACCCCGCCACCGATATCGCATCGTTATCCGCACCGGGTCCGCGGTGACGTCGAGGCGTTGACGAGCACCGGCATCCGTGGAACTGTTGTCGCACGGGTGAAACGAGAATTGCGAGGTGCACGGCCGCTATGACCAGGTCGCCGAGCCGCGCAGGCCGACGAGCGCGGCCCCACCAATCTCGTTCCCTGATCGCGCTGGCCGCTCTCCCCTTCGTTCTGGTGGGAATCGTGGCGTCGAAGCTCGCGGCTTCGTCGAAGCGCAGACGAAACCGGGCTCCGGTAGACGGCGCAAAATCGGATGTGGCGCTGTACCGCGTCGAATTGGGCGACACCGTCAGCGAGATCGCCATCCGTCACGGCCTTCCGACCGCCCATGTACTGGCCCAGAACGGTCTGAGTTGGAAAACTCCCATTTTTCCGGGGCAGATGCTTCGGCTCGACCCGATCCCCGACGATCTCGAATGGCCCGCGGCCGAGACTGCCGACAGATTAGACAGGCGCGCCGGCTGAACGCGGCGGGTGAGGCGCGGCGCGTCTCGATCTTCGTGGTGTCTATCCCGACTTCCTCGGTCACTGCTCTCTAAACTTCATTCGTGACCACCGCGCCCACTGACCCTATGATCGGACGTCTCATCGACGGTCGGTATCAGGTGCGGTCGCGGATCGCGCGTGGTGGAATGGCCACTGTCTACCTGGCCACCGATCTCCGACTCGAGCGTCGTGTCGCCATCAAGATCATGCACGGACACCTCGCCGACGAGTCGAATTTCAAAGAACGCTTCGTGCAGGAGGCCCGCTCCGCAGCGCGTCTCGCGCACCCCAATGTCGTCAACGTCTTCGATCAGGGCCAGGACTCGGACATGGCGTACCTCGTCATGGAATACCTGCCGGGCATGACCCTGCGCGACCTGCTCAAAGACTACGGAACCCTCACGACCGAGCAGACACTCGACATCATGGACGCCGTGCTCGGCGGCCTGGCTGCGGCGCACAAGGCGGGCATCGTGCACCGCGACCTCAAACCGGAGAACGTGCTGCTCGCCGATGACGGACGCATCAAGATCGGCGACTTCGGGCTGTCGCGAGCGACGTCGGCGAACACGGCCACCGGTCAGGCGCTGCTCGGAACCATCGCCTACCTCTCCCCCGAACTCTTGACGCGCGGCACGGCCGACGCCCGAAGCGACATCTACGCCGCCGGCATCATGATGTACGAGATGCTCACGGGCGCACAGCCTTTCGTCGGCGACCAGCCCATGCAGATCGCGTTCCAGCACGCCAACGACCAGGTGCCACGCCCGAGCGCGGTGAATCCATCAGTGCCGCGCGATCTCGACGAGCTCGTGCTGTGGGCGACGGCGAAAGACCCGGTCGACCGTCCGACAGACGGCCGGGCCATGCTCGAACAGCTGCGACTCACCGAGCAGAGCATGACGGCCACCCAGGCAGCGACAACCGGCATCCAGCGCACTGTCGTGATGCCCGCGGCACTCAGCCCCGACATCGCATCGGCGCAGACCCAGGCGTTTCAGAAGACCGGCCTGACCTCGGCGCTGACCGCTCCGACACGCGCACCGGCGCCACAGAGAACACCCCAGGCGACCGCCGCTCACACCTCTGCAGTTGCAGCGCCGGCCGAGCGTCTCAAAACCTCAGCCGCAGTTCGTCGACGACGAGGGTTCTGGCTTGCCGGCGTCATCATCCTTCTCGTCGCGCTGGCCGGTGGCACCGGGTGGTACTTCGGCATCGGACCAGGGGCCCAGCTGACCATCCCCGAGGTCGCCGGGCAGGCGCCAGACGCCGCACAGGCAGCTCTCGAAGAACTCGGCGTCGTAGTCACCCGGGCAGATCAATCGAGCGTGACTGTACCCGCGGGCACCGTAATCGGAACAGATCCGTCATCCGGCACTCACGTCGCACGCGACTCCGCCGTCAATCTCCTCGTGTCGACAGGGCCGGCGCAATTGCCACTCCCCCAGCTGATCGGCGCAGACAAGGCCTCGGCGCAGCAGGCGATCGAAAACGCGAAGTTCACTCTCGGCAGCGAATCGCAGGTGTTCTCCAGCGATGCTGCAGCGGGGATCGTGCTCGATGCCTACAACGCCGAGGGCGCGAGCCTCGCCAGCAACGGGTCGACCGAAGGAGTCCTCTACAGTGAGGCTCAACCTGTCTCCCTGCTGGTCTCTGCCGGCCCCGTCCCAGATGTCTCCGACAAGACGGTCGACGACGCCACGGCCACGCTGCAGTCTGTCGGCTTGTCTGCCGCTGCCGGCGAACAGGTCTACAGCGATTCGATCAAAGAAGGCAGGGTGATCCAGGCGATCGCGCCTGCTGACACCGTCCATCCTGGTGACACGATGTCGCTTCAGATCTCGCGCGGCCCCGAACCGGTCACTGTTCCGGATGTCGTCGGCAAGACCTGGATCGACGCCAAGTCGATTCTGGTTGCGGCCGGTTTCGACCTCAGCTACCCCGCCGGCGCCGACATCGTGCCCGCGCTCGTCACGGTCACAGCGACGAATCCGGCGGCCGGAACGAGCGTCCCGCGCGGCTCCAAGCTCACCGTCAGCGTCAGCTTCTAGGCACCGTGCCGCCTCCCGGCACCGCCCCTCGAAAAGCGAAGCGCTCGGCCTCGGATGTGTAAGGCATCCGAGGCCGAGCGCGCCTGAATCTATCGGCGGACGCTAGGCCTTGCGAACCTCGCCGAGCTCCTCGGCCACGAGGAACGCGAGTTCGAGAGACTGCATGTGATTGAGGCGGGGGTCGCACAGTGATTCGTACCGCGTCGCCAGATCTGCCTCGTCGATGTGCTCCGAGCCGCCGAGGCACTCGGTGACGTCGTCGCCCGTGAGCTCCACGTGGATTCCTCCCGGGTGGGTGCCCGCCGCGCGGTGCGCCTCGAAGAAGCCCTTGACCTCGTCGACCACATCGTCGAAACGACGCGTCTTGTATCCCGTCGGAGTAGTCAATCCGTTGCCGTGCATCGGATCTGTCACCCACAGAGGAGTGGCGTCCGCCGACTTGATCGTCTCGAGCAGAGGAGGCAAGGCGTCGCGGATCTTGCCGGCGCCCATACGGGTGATGAAGGTGAGACGACCGGGCTCGCGATTCGGGTCGAGCTTGTCGATGAGACGCAGCATGTCGTCGCCCGTGGTGCTGGGACCGAGCTTGACCCCGATCGGGTTGCGCACGCGACTGAGGAAGTCGACGTGGGCACCGTCGAGGTCACGGGTGCGCTCCCCGATCCACAAGAAATGGCTCGACGTGTTGTACGGGGTTCCCGTGCGCGAGTCGATGCGGGTCATCGGGCGCTCGTAATCGAAGAGCAGAGCCTCGTGGCTCACGAAGAACTCCGTACGCTTGAGCGCCTCGAAGTCCGCCCCGCACGCGATCATGAACTTGACGGCGCGGTCTATCTCGCGAGCGAGGTGCTCGTATCTGACGTTGGCCGGGTTCGACGTGAAGCCCTTGTTCCAGTCGTGCACCTGCCTGAGGTCGGCGAAGCCGCCCTGGGTGAATGCGCGGATCAGATTGAGGGTCGACGCCGCTGTGTGGTAACCCTGCACGAGTCGACGAGGGTCCGCCTCGCGGGACTCGGGTGTGAAGTCGTAGCCGTTGACGATGTCGCCCCGGTAGGCGGGCAGGGTGACGGATCCGCGTGTCTCGGTATCACTCGACCGAGGCTTCGCGAACTGCCCCGCCATGCGTCCCATCTTGATGACGGGCATCGAGGCGCCGTAGGTGAGCACCACGGCCATCTGCAGAACGGTCTTGACACGATTACGGATCTGCTCGGCCGTTGCGCCGGAGAAGGTCTCGGCGCAGTCGCCCCCCTGGAGAAGGAAGGCCTCTCCTCGAGCGGCCACGGCCAGTCTGTCGCGCAGATTGTCGACCTCGCCCGCGAAGACGAGAGGGGGCAGGCCGGCGATCTCGGCCGATGCCGATTCGACGGCCACGCTGTCTGGCCAGGTCGGCTGCTGCTTGACCGGAAGTCCTCGCCAATAGTCCAACCCGGCGATCACAGATTCATCTGCTTGAACGACCTGTTCGGTTGGATCTACCACGTGAGGGTTTCCGTATCTGTTTCTACTCGGGTGTGCGAACCATGCGCCCTGAGGGCCGGCCGCGTCAACGGACGACGTTCGTCCGTTTCTCCTTTACCGAAGTCGCGTAGACGTCTGCGTATTCCTGGCCCGAGAGCCGCTGCAGTTCGTACATGATCTCGTCGGTGACGCTTCGAAGAATGAATCGGTCGGATTCCAACCCCTCGAACCTAGAGAAATCTAGCGGCTCACCGATGATGACGCCAACTCTCCTGATCTTCGGCACCTTCGTTCCGATGGCCATGACCTTGTGAGTGTCGATCATCGCCACGGGGATGACGGGAACGCCGGCCTCGAGAACCATCCTCGCGACACCGGTGCGTCCCCGGTACATCTTGGCGTCGGGACTCCGCGTGCCCTCAGGGTAGATGCCGAGAAGGTCGCCCCGTCCCAGCACGCCGAGCCCTGTGTTCAGCGACGCCTCCGATGCCTTGCCGCCGGAGCGATCGATCGGCAGCTGCCCGGTTGCGAGAAAGAACCCTCGCACGAGTGCACCCTTGATGCCCTTGCCGGTGAAGTAATCGCTCTTGGCGAGGAAGGATACCCGGCGCGAGAGGACAAGTGGAAGGATCACGGAATCGATGAACGACAGATGGTTGCTCGCCAGGATGGCGCCGCCCGAGCGGGGCACGTTCTCGAGTCCGCGGATCCATGGGCGGAACACCGTGAGCACGATCGGTCCGGCGATCAGGTTCTTCATGATCCAGTAGAACATCGTGTGCCTTCAGCTCAGATCTGCGCGGCGTAGAGACGTGCGAGATCGGCGGCGCCGACGACCCCCGCGTCGTTGACGAGTTCGGCGATCCTGAACTCCGGTTCGGGGTGATAGCCGCGGGCGGGCAGATTGTCGAGAAAAGACTGCCGGATGGGGTCGAGCAGCAGGTCTCCCGCCTGGGCGACTCCCCCACCGATCACAAAAAGCTGTGGATCGAGCACCGCTGCAAGGCTGGCGCTCGCCTGTCCGATCCAATGGCCGAGTTCACGCAGGGCAGCGAGTGCCCCCGGGTCTCCAGCCTGGATGAGCTCGCTCACCTCGTGTCCCGTGAGCACGCCCACGCGAGCCCGCGCGGCAGCCAACCCGATGCCGATGCCGCCGGCATCCGCCAATTCGTTCGAATAGCGCAGCAGCGCTCGGCCCGAGCCGTATTGCTCGATGCATCCGCGTGCCCCACAACCGCACGGCAGCCCATCGGGAACGACACGCATGTGGCCGAGTTCGGCGGCCGCACCGAAGCCGCCGCGGAACATACGATCGGTCGAGACGATTGCGCCCCCGACACCCGTGCCGATGGTGAGCATGCACATGTCGCTCACGAGCCGCCCGGCTCCGTATCGGAACTCCGCCCACCCCGCGGCATTCGCGTCATTCTCGATGATGACGCGGTACGGCACACGCCGCTCGAGCTTCTCGCGGAACGGCTCATTGCGATAGCTGATGTTCGGGGCGTAATACACGGTCGACTGCGCCGCGTCGATGAACCCGGCGGCGGCCACACCGACCGCAGCGACGTCGTAGCCGTCAGCCAGCTCGATGATCATCGCGACGACCGAGTCCTCGATGTTCTGGATGTCGACGGCCTGGGTGGGCCGTCGGTCGAATCGCACGATCTGCCCGAGGTCGTCGACCAGCGCTCCGGCGATCTTGGTTCCGCCGATGTCGATGCCGATGGCGTGCATGAAACCCGTGTCCTTCCACGTCGCCGGCCGGGTGAGGCAAGGACGTCACTTGCGATGCGCGTTCCGACAAAGGATCGAATGCGCCAAGTAGAGTGTAGTTATCCGGCACCATGCAGCACCATTTGGCCGGAGCATCGGCCCACCCGCCGACGAGCACATTGACCTGTTGACAAAGGAGTTGACGTGGAAGAATTCTCTGTACCCGCCGTTGTGAAGGCTGACCCCGACGCGAACGCCACCGACCTGCTGCTCGCTCGGGCATCCGCCACGCCAGACGCGCCGCTTTTCGCCGTTCCCGACGGAGACGATGCGTGGAGCGAGGTCACCGTCGCCGAATTCCTGCACCGGGTGCGCGCGACGGCGAAGGGGCTCATCGCCAGCGGCATCAAGCCGGGCGACAAGATCGGCTTTATGTGCAAGACCCGCTATGAGTGGACCGTGGTCGACTTCGCCACGTGGTTCGCGGGGGCCATTCTCGTGCCGATCTACGAGACGTCGTCTCCCAGTCAGGTTCAGTGGAATTTGAGCGACTCGGGCGCTGTCGCCGTGATCCTCGAGACAGCGGATCACTTCGCGAGATTCGACGAGGTGCACCCAGAGCTGCCCCTGATCAACCAGGTCTGGCAGATCGACCTCGGCGACCTCGACAAGATCGTGGCGTCTGGAGCCGATGTGAGCGACGAGGCTCTTGAGGCCGCACGGTCGAGTGCTTCAGGAAGCGACCTCGCGACTCTCATCTACACATCGGGGACAACGGGCAGACCGAAGGGCTGCATGCTCACGCACTCCAACTTCGTTGAACTCAGCCGCAACGCCGGGGTCGCAATGAAGGAGATGCTTGAGCCCGGAGCATCCACCCTGCTGTTCATCACGACGGCGCACATCTTCGCCCGATTCATCTCGGTGCTCTGCGTGCACGCCGGCGTCAAGGTCGGGCACCAGCCAGACACAAAGAAGCTGCTGACCTCGCTCGCAAGCTTCCGCCCCACGTTCCTGCTCGCAGTGCCCCGTGTCTTCGAGAAGGTCTACAACTCATCGGAGCAGAAGGCCGAGACTGGTGGAAAGGGGACGATCTTCCGCAAGGCCGCCGCCACCGCGATCGAGCACTCGGTCGCTCTGGACGCGGGAAAGGTGCCCCTCGGACTGCGACTGAGGTTCGCGCTCTTCGACCGTCTCGTTCTCTCGAAGATCCGACAGGCCATGGGCGGCCGTGTGCAGTACGCGGTGTCGGGGTCCGCCCCACTCGGCCACCGCCTCGGCCACTTCTACCGCAGCCTGGGCATCAAGATCCTCGAGGGATACGGGCTCACAGAGACGACAGCGCCCGCGACCGTCAACCTCGTCTCGAAGTTCAAGATCGGCACGGTCGGCCCCGCGCTTCCCGGTGTGGGAGTGAGAATCGCCGACGACGGCGAGATCCAGGTCTCCGGCATCAACGTGTTCGCGGGGTATTGGAACAACGAGGAAGCGACCAGGGAGGCCATGGACGGCACCTGGTTCAAGACGGGCGACATCGGGGCATTCGACTCCGACGGCTTCCTCACCATCACGGGACGCAAGAAGGAGATCATCGTGACGGCTGCGGGCAAGAACGTCGCGCCCGCTGTGCTCGAGGACCCGATCCGCGCGAATCCTCTTGTGGGGCAGGTCATCGTGGTCGGCGATCAGAAGCCGTTCATCTCGGCGCTGATCACGCTCGATCCCGAGATGCTGCCAGTCTGGCTCGGCAACAACGGCCAACCGTCCACTCTTTCGCTCGCCGAGGCGGCCCAGAACCCGGCCGTGCTCGCCGAAATCCAGCGTGCCGTCGACGAGGCGAACAGCACCGTCTCACGCGCTGAGTCCATTCGCAAATTCGTGGTGCTGAGCAACGATCTCACCGAGAATTCGGGTCACTTGACTCCGAAGCTCACGATCAAGCGGCACGTGATCATGAAAGACTTCGCCGACGATGTAGAGCGTATCTACCAGGCGGCGCCGTCGACCGAGGGCCAATCGCTCATTCTGTAGCGCCGCTGATGCGCGGTCGCCGTGCCTCCCCAGCAGCTTCCGATTCACTGAAAACTTGCCGGGTTGGTCACGGGGCACCGTCGCGCTCGTGAATCATCTACTTAGACGATCGTCTAGGTAAAGGGACAGCGGATCAGTGCCGCCCCACTCCCTGGCGGACGTCATCCGACGAACTGTTGCGGCGCGCCGCCGACGCAGTCGACCAATCAGCAAGGGAGACATTCATGCCACGCATCCGCACCACGACGCAGTTTCAGACTTCTCGGCGCGGCGGCGTCTCTCGCGCTCTCGCCGGCGCGGTGATTCTCGGCGTTGCTTTCACGGGCATCATCGGCTCCACGGAAAGCGCCACCGCGTCCGACATGTCCGCAGCAGTCGAGCAGTCCTCGGTCACACGCGCCTCAGCACAACTTCACACGGATGGCGCGGGCGAACTCGATCCGATCGGATCCCTCGTCGCGCAACGACTCGCGCTCGCCACCCCCGTCGCCCAATCAAAGTGGCTGAGCGGAAAACCCATCACAGACGCCGCACGGGAGCAGGCCGTCGTCGACGAGGCGGTCGCGCTCGCGACGAAGGATGGCGTGGACCCCGCCCTGGTGGAACGCGTGATTCGTGCGCAGATCAGCGCTAGCAAGGTGATTCAGAAGGGTCTCTTCACCACGTGGAAGCACGACCCCGAAGCGGCGCCGACGACCGCTCCCGACCTCGCCGCCATCCGACCTCAGCTCGACTCCATCGACACCGCGCTCGTGACCGCGATCGGTGATGCGTCCGCCGTGGCGAACGACTCGCGCTGTTCGCACGCCGTCGACACCGAGCGTGATCGAACGTATCCGGGAATGGACTCGCTCGAGCGCAAGGCCGTGCGGGTGGCCTGGGCATCGTTCTGCGCAGGCTGACCCGACAAGCCGCGGCCTCGCGATAGAGCAGCTCAGACGATCGGCCTCCGTATAATTGTGCCTCTCGCACAGTGCCGGATCAGCGGGTCGAGGAGGGCAATGAATCGACGAGTGCAAGCGATGGAAGCGTCGAAGGCTGCCATCGTCGAGGCCGCCGGTCGACAGTTCGGCACGTATGGATACGAGGCGACAACGTTCTCGCGCGTTGCCGAGGCGATGGGCAAGCCGAAATCCGCCATCGGATACCACCTGTTCCCGTCGAAACTGGCCCTCGCCACTGCGGTGATCGAGCAGCAGCAGCTGCGGTGGACGAGCCTGTACGAGAGGCTGCCTCATCCGCCGGGTCTCGAACGACTCACCGCGTTTCTTTTGACGACGTCTCTCGACGCCCGTTCCTGCCCTCTTGCGGGGGGCGCGACGAGGTTGCTGCACGAGCTTCTCGATGCGGGAATCGACGTGCCCCGCGATTTCGACTGGGCGACGACCGTGAGGCAGCAGCTCGAAATCGCTGTGCGCGACTCCGGCGGCAATCCCGACGAGCTCCCCGAGCGAACCGTCGGACTCCTCCTCAGCGCCACGTTCGGCCTGGTGGGCGGATCAACGACGGTGAACGCCGATGAATTGGAGATCCGACTCAAGTCTCTGTGGGCTCCCCTGTTCGAGTCCTGGGGCATCGCAGACGCATCGTCACGGGTTCAGAGTGTCAGCGCAATAGACATAGCAGGGGCCGGTCACCCGGCACCAGATCCTGCCGCAGCCTAGAACCAGTCAGACTCTCGCACCTGCTTCATGGCCTCGCGTCGTGCCGGCTTGTCGAGCCGATCGAGGTAGAGCAGGCCATCGAGGTGATCGGTCTCGTGCTGCAGAGCTTGCGCCATCACTCCGGTTCCCGATACCTCGATCGCGTTGCCATCGAGGTCGATGCCGGTCGCCCGTGCGAACGGGTGCCGGAGCGTGGGAAACCAGAGCCCGGGCACGGAGAGGCATCCCTCATCGACGAGTTGCGGCTCCCCCGACAGCTCGATGATCTCGGGATTCAGGATGTACCCGATCCGACCGTCGACGTTGTAGCTGAACGCGCGGAGATTGACACCGATCTGCGACGCGGCGACTCCGGCGCGACCCGGCAGACGTACGCTATCGAGCAGGTCTTCAACGAGCCCTCGGATGCGATCGTCGATCACCACCACAGGATCGGAAACGGTCTTCAAGACAGGGTCGCCGAAGAGGCGGATCTCGCGGACGCTCACTGGGCGGCCACCACGACGAGCAGATCGCCGGCCTCGACCTGTTGGGTCACCGGGATGGCGACGCGGCTCACACGGCCCGAAATCGGGGCCGTGATGGCGGCCTCCATCTTCATGGCCTCGATGGTTGCGACCGACTCTCCCGCAGCGACGATCGACCCCTCAGCCACCTTCAAGGTCACGACGCCCGAGAACGGAGCCGCAACCTGACCCGGCTTCGACGGGTCGGCCTTCTCCGCAGCCTTCGTGTCGACCGTGATGCTGCGGTCTCTGACGAACACCGGACGAAGCTGGCCGTTCAGAATGGTCATGACCGTGCGCATGCCCTTGTCGTCTGCTGTACCGATCGCCTCGAGACCGACGTAGAGCTTGACGCCCTTGTCGATCTCGACGACGTTCTCCACGCCCTGTCGAAGGCCGTAGAGGTAGTCGACAGTGTCGACGACCGACAGGTCGCCATACTGCTCACGCACCTGCTCGAATGTCTTCGTCGGGCCGGCGAACAGCAGCCTGTTCAGGGTTGACCTGATAGCCATGCTGTCGTCGCCCGACAGGGTGTCGGCGTCGGCCGGCGCGAGCGGGGTGACCCCGATCTTGACTTCGCGGCCCTCCAAGACCTTGGTGCGGAACGGCTCCGGCCATCCACCTGGCAGTTCGCCGAGCTCCCCCGCCATGAACCCGATCACCGAGTCGGGAATGTCGTAGTTCTGGGGGTTCTCTTCGAAGTCCTTGGGGTCGGCCTTGACGGCGGCGAGGTGCAGGGCGAGGTCGCCGACCACCTTCGACGACGGCGTCACTTTGGGCACTCGACCGAGGATCTTGTTTGCAGCCGCGTAGAGGTCTTCGATGCGCTCGAAGTCATCCGCGAGGCCGAGCGCAATCGCCTGCTGGCGCAGGTTCGACAGCTGGCCCCCGGGAATCTCATGGCTGTACACACGCCCGGTGGGTCCGGCGAGACCCGACTCGAACGGACGATAGACGGTGCGCACGGCTTCCCAGTAGGGCTCGAGGTCGAGCACAGACTGAAGCGAGATGCCGGTGTCGCGGTCGGTGTGCGCGAGAGCAGCGACAAGACTGGATGCCGACGGCTGGCTGGTCGTGCCGGCCATCGGTGCGCTCGCCACGTCGACGGCGTCTGCACCCGCCCGGCTCGCGGCAAGCAGCGTCGCCAGCTGGCCGCCCGGTGTGTCGTGGGTGTGCACGTGCACGGGCAGATCGAAGTTGGCGCGGAACGCCGTGACCAGCTTCTCTGCCGCAGCCGGACGCAGCAGACCCGCCATGTCTTTGATCGCGAGCACGTGTGCGCCCGATGACACGATCTGCTCGGCCAGTCTCAGGTAGTAGTCGAGGGTGTAGAGGTCTTCGGCGGGGTCGAGCAGGTCACCCGTGTAGCAGACGGCCACCTCGGCCAGCGCGTGGCCGGTCTCGAGCACGGAGTCGATAGCGGGACGCATCTGGTCGACGTCGTTGAGCGCGTCGAAGATGCGGAAGATGTCGACACCCGTCTTGGCAGCCTCACGCACGAACGCATCGGTGACCTCGGTCGGGTACGGCGTGTACCCCACGGTGTTGCGACCGCGCAGCAGCATCTGCAGGGCGACATTCGGAACGGCCTCGCGCAGAGATGCGAGACGCTCCCATGGATCTTCGCCCAGGAATCTCAGGGCGACGTCGTAGGTCGCGCCGCCCCACGCCTCGACAGAGAGGAGTTCTGGGGTCATGCGGGCAACGTACGGCGCGACCGCCAGCAGGTCTCGGGTGCGTACGCGTGTTGCCAGAAGAGACTGGTGCGCGTCGCGGAAGGTCGTCTCGGTCACAGCGAGAGCGGCCTGGGCGCGAAGGGCGCTCGCAAAGCCCTGCGGACCGAGCTCGAGGAGTCGCTGCCTCGAACCGCTCGGCGCGGGGGCATCGAGGTCGATGGCCGGAAGCTTGTCGAGGGGGTTGACGCTCGACAGGCGTGCGCCGTTCGGCTGGTTGACGGTTACGTCAGCGAGCCAGTTGAGGATCTTGGTTCCGCGGTCTTTTGAGACATGGCCTCGAAGCAGTTCGGGGCGTTCGTCGATGAACGAGGTGCTCAGGTCTCCCGCCGCGAAGCTCGGGTCTTCGAGCACGGCCTGCAGGAACGGGATGTTGGTGGCAACGCCGCGGATGCGGAATTCCGCTAGGGCTCGTTTCGAGCGACGCACTGCGGCCGAGAAGTCGCGGCCGCGACAGGTGAGCTTGGCCAGCATCGAGTCGAAGTGCGGACTGATCTGCGCGCCCGGATTGATGGTTCCGCCGTCGAGCCGAATGCCAGCTCCTCCCGGCGATCGGTACGTGGTGATCTTGCCCGTATCGGGCCGGAACCCCGCGGTCGGATCTTCGGTTGTGATGCGGCACTGCAATGCGGCACCGCGAAGCACGATCTTCTCCTGCGACAGGCCCATCTCGGCCAGGGTGACGCCTGCGGCGATGAGCATCTGCGACTGAACGAGGTCGACATCGGTGACCTCTTCGGTGACGGTGTGTTCGACCTGGATGCGCGGATTCATCTCGATGAAGACATGCTCGCCCGCGCGTTGCCCCACGGTGTCGACAAGGAACTCGACCGTGCCGGCGTTCACGTATCCGATCGACCGAGCGAAGGCGATCGCATCTCGGTGCAGCGCCTCACGCAGCTCGTCGCTGATGTTCGGTGCCGGCGCGATCTCGATGACCTTCTGGTTGCGCCGTTGAACGGAGCAGTCTCGCTCGAAGAGGTGCAGGGTCTCCCCCGTTGCATCCGCAAGGATCTGCACCTCGATGTGCCTCGGGCGAAGGACAGCCTGCTCGAGGAACATGGTGGAGTCGCCGAATGCGCTGTCGGCCTCTCTCATCGCCGCCTCGAGGGCTTCTCTCAGCTCGCCTTGCGACTCGACCCTACGCATCCCTCGACCGCCGCCTCCGGCGACAGCCTTGGCGAAAAGGGGGAAGCCGATCCCAGCAGCACCAGCCAGGAGCACGTCGAGGTCACGTGATGCAGGGGTGGATCGGAGTACCGGCACACCGGCTGCGATCGCATGATCCTTCGCCGTGACCTTGTTTCCGGCCATCTCGAGCACGTGCGAGCCGGGCCCGATGAAGGTGATTCCCGATGCGCGGGCAGCCTCGGCGAGTTCGGGATTCTCGGAGAGAAAACCGTAACCGGGGTAGATGGCGTCGGCGCCGCTCTCGATGGCGACGCGGATGATCTCGCTCACGTCGAGATACGCACGCACCGGGTGACCGATCTCGCCGATCTGGTAGGCCTCGTCGGCCTTGAGTCGATGCATGCTGTTTCGGTCTTCATAAGGAAAGACGGCGACGGTCTTCGCACCGAGCTCATACGCCGCACGGAATGCCCTGATGGCGATCTCTCCACGGTTGGCGACGAGAATCTTGGAGAACATGGGAGGGCCTTTCACAAATACGTGCGCATACAGCGCACGGTTAGGTTGTCTCAGCCTAGTAAAGGTAACGTGGTGTTCGTGCATGTACTCAGCGTCAGCTCCCTCAAGGGAGGAGTGGGAAAGACCACGGTGACGCTCGGGCTCGCCTCGGCCGCTTTTGCAAAGGGCCTGCGTACCCTCGTCGTCGATCTTGACCCCCAGTCCGATGTCTCGACCGGCATGGACATCCGTGTCGCCGGTCACCTCAACGTGGCCGATGTTCTGGCCAGCCCCAAAGAGAAGGTCGTTCGTGCGGCCATCGCCCCGAGCGGCTGGACAAAGGATCGCGGCGGCAAGATCGACGTGCTGATCGGCAGTCCCTCGGCGCTCAACTTCGACGGTCCGCACCCGAGCATCCGCGACATCTGGAAGCTCGAGGAGGCACTGGCCACCGTCGAGGCAGACTACGATCTCGTGCTCATCGACTGCGCCCCCTCGCTCAACGCACTCACCCGAACCGCGTGGGCAGCCAGCGATCGAGTCAGTGTGGTCACCGAGCCCGGACTCTTCTCTGTCGCAGCGGCAGACCGCGCACTTCGAGCCATTGAAGAGATCCGTCGTGGTCTCAGCCCTCGACTTCAGCCTCTAGGCATCATCGTGAATCGTGTTCGGTCGCAGTCGCTCGAGCACCAGTTCCGCATCAAAGAGCTGCGCGACATGTTCGGTCCGCTCGTTCTGAGCCCACAGCTACCAGAGCGCACGTCTCTGCAGCAGGCGCAGGGTGCCGCGAAGCCACTGCATGTGTGGCCCGGCGAAGGCGCGCAGGAGATGGCGCGTAACTTCGACCTTCTTCTCGAGCGCGTTATGCGAACCGGGCGACTCGGCGAGTACGCCGAGACCAAGACCGCTCGCGGTTAGATACCTGCCCTTCGACAGGCTCAGCGAACGGACCCGTTTGCTGAGCCTGTCGAAGCGAGCCTGTCGAAGCGCTCGCTTAGCCTAGGAGATCTTGCGGTTGGCTCGCCGTGCAGCGAGCTCGTCCATCGGGTCGGGAACGTTCGAATCGATCGAGACGAGCGTTGTCTCGACCTCTCGCAGAACCTTGCCCACGGCGATGCCGAACACGCCCTGTCCGCGGCTGACCAGGTCGATGACCTCGTCGTTCGAGGTGCACAGGTAGACGCTGGCTCCGTCGCTCATCAGGGTCGTCTGGGCGAGATCGTTGATGCCGGCCTCACGAAGCTGCTCGATAGCCGTGCGGATCTGCTGAAGTGAGATGCCAGTGTCGAGCAGACGCTTGACCAGCTTGAGCACCAGAATGTCACGGAATCCGTAGAGACGCTGCGAGCCAGACCCGGCGGCGCCGCGCACGGTCGGTTCGACCAAAGCGGTGCGTGCCCAGTAATCGAGTTGACGATAGGTGATTCCGGCTGCACGCGCGGCGACGGCTCCCCGATATCCCGAGTCAGCGTCGAGTTCGGCCATGCCGTCGGTGAAGAGGAGGCCATCGAAGCGAGCGTCGTCGCTGCGCTTCGTGCCTGGGCCGGCACCGGTTCCGATGTTCTCGCTCAAGAAACGCGCCTCTTCCAGAAAGTTATCGGCAGTGAAATGCCGGATGTGTCTACTCAGTCCACGCTAGCGAGGCGATCCCTCGGCAGCAACGACATCCGCATTTAACGGTCGGCGTGTCGCGCTGAGTCGACGTGCGTCTAGTCTACGGCGCGCAGTCGTCAGGGAACGAGTCGACCGAGAGCCGATCTGATCAGGCTCCCTCGAACTATTTCGAGTTGACCCGCGATCTCGACGGCGAGTTCTGCGGCCCGTGCACGACTCGACGCGTCATTTCGCCTCGACACGGGAACAAGCGCACTTTCGATGAGCCCGAGCTCTCGCTCGGCGGCAACGCGGAATCCCCGCAGATGGCGCGGTTCGATGCCGCAGCGCTGAAGCTCGACGAGCGCCTTCAGCACCGCGAGGGTTTCGTCTCCGAATGTCTCCCCGGCTGTGATGACAGAAGCCGAGACCGCATCTTGAAGCAGCATCGGCGTAGCGCCGGCTTCGCGGATCAACTCGTCGCGACTGAGACGTCGACCGCTCGGCAGCATCGACGGCCCGTGATCGGTTGTCGACCCCGGAAGGAGTGGCCCGAGGCCCGCGTCGACGTCGTCGAGGTACGACTTGATGACAACGAGCGGCAGATAGCGATCTCTCTGCATCGTGAGGATGAGACGGAGTCGATCAAGGTCTTGCTGGCAGAACTTGCGGTAGCCGGATTCGGTTCGAGCAGGCCTAACGAGCCCTCGCTCCTCGAGGAAGCGAAGCTTCGAGGGTGTCAGGTCAGGAAATTCGGGCGTCAGTCGGGCCAGCACCTGGCCGATGCTGAGAAGCTGTGCCGAGGCTGATCCGCGCGCCGATGCGGGTGTTGCGGCCATCTACTCGCCGGGAGCGGTGACGACGTCGAGCCGCGACGGGTAGAACGTAAGACGGAACTTGCCGACCTGCACTTCGGCTCCATCGCTCAAGAGCGCCCTGTCGACCCGCACGCCGTCGAAGTACGTGCCGTTGAGGGAACCCAGATCGGTCACCTCGAAGGCATTGGCGCGACGTGTGAAGGCGGCATGCCGACGCGATACGGTGACGTCGTCGAGGAAGATGTCCGCCTCGGGGTGACGCCCCGCGATCGTGCTGTCGGAGTCGAGGAGGAAACGAGCCCCGTTATTCGGCCCGCGGCGCACGATCAGCAGCGCTGAACCCGAGGGCAGAGCGGCAATCGCCTCGAGTTCTTCTGCCGTGACCCCACCTTCGAGAGCCGCCAATTGGGCCGCGAACTCCGCAGTGAAGTGCAGGGTCGTGTCGGTCTCATTACGTGCGCGGTTCGCGGACTCGTGTGCGTTCGTGTCATCAGCCAAGTTCGTGACCTCCTAGGGTGTCCAGCGTAGCCGATGCGAGTCAGCCCGCGAGCAGGGAATACGCCGTACGGATACACGCTGAGGCAGGTTAGGGCGCCGATCAGGCGTCATATGGATCCGTCTGAGAGACCCTCGAGTATTCCCGTCAGCCAACTCGTTCCTTTCGTCACGCATCCGAACGACTCGACACGTCTTCGAAGACCCGCGTCGGCCGTGACGACCAGCACCGTGTCGCCGCGATTCCGCCGCGAATCGGCGATCTCGACGATCAGATCGTCACCCTCGCCGTCGGCTCGGTCGATCATGAGAACAGGCGTATGGATGCCGTCGGCCAGGGCACGCGCCGAGTTCTGGGCACGCGGATCGGGTGCATTTCTGGCTTGCCCTTCGAGCACGGCGACGATCGATGGCCAGTAAATGTCGACATCGAGACCCATAAGCGTTCCGGGCACGCCCGCGTCGGCGCGGCGGTTGAGCGACTCGAGCAGATTTGCGGCCGCCCCCGCCCGATCCTTCCACCATCCATTCGGTCGGGAGCCGACCACGTTCGCCGCATCGACGACAACGCTGATCGACTGCTGCACAAGCCTCTTGAGCGAGGGCCAGCGCGCAGCGAAGCCAGGATGGAGCGGCAGCGAGTCGACCTCGTGGATCGGAACCCAGCGGAGCTCGGCACTCTCCGCATCGCCGATGACCGCCTCGAAGGCATGTGTGGCGCGCACGCCGACCGTCGTGTAGCTCCAGACTCCAAGGTCGAGCACGCTCGTGAATTCGAGGACGAGCGCGTCGGCCGGCACCCCCGCCTCCTCCGACGCTTCGCGCAGAGCACCGCGCACGGCAGACTCGCCCTCATGCCGTGCGCCACCGGGAAGACCCCAGGTTCCGCCATGATGGCTCCACTCGGCCCGCAGCTGCAGAAGAATGCCGCGGTCGTCGTGCACGAGAAGTCCTGCCGCCCCGAAAGTGCCCCAGAATTTACGCCCATCTGGTGCCGTGACCCACGCGTCGCCGCTTCCGTGGGGTCGGCGACCTGCCGCGTCGAGCGGGTTCGTGGCCATCACAGCTTGGTGAAGCGTGGCACCGCAACACCATCGACCACGGCGTCGCCGAGAAACATATCGAGGGGCCGAATCCACAGGGAACCGTCCGCAGATCGGTAGACCGCTACCCTCTCTTCCGTCTCGCTGTGCCGCGCTTCGCCGACGACGTCGTATCGACCGCCCTTGAAGTGAACATACGCGCCGGGCTCCAAGGTATCCATCACCCGATTCTGCCTCATCTCGTCGAGGGTGGCGCCGCCCCCGATCGGTGGGAATATTCGCCACCGCCATCGGGTTTCGAACCCATGTAGATGCAAACGCATTGAAATGTGGGAGTGGAGATCATCATGAACAAGTCGATCGCAATCATCTCGGCCGGACTCAGCCAGCCCTCGTCGACGCGCCTGCTTGCCGACCGACTGGGCGAGGCGACGACGCGAGCATTGGCAGACGCCGGTTCCGATGCGACGATCACCGTCATCGAACTGCGCGACCTGGCGCACGAGATCACGAACACGATGCTGACCGGTTTCGCCGCCGGAGAACTCTCATCCGCGATCGAGACCATCACCGACGCGGATGCCGTCATCGCGGTGACCCCGATCTTCTCGTCGTCGTACAGCGGACTCTTCAAGTCGTTCTTCGACATCCTCGAACCGCGCACCCTAGCCGGCAAGACCGTGCTCCTTGCGGCAACGGGTGGCACGGCTCGTCACTCACTGGCCCTTGAATATTCGGTGCGCCCGCTCTTCGCGTACCTACAATCTGTCATCGTGCCAACCTCGGTTTTCGCAGCGTCAGAAGACTGGGGAAGCGCAGGGGGAACGCATGGCGAACTTGCCGCGCGGATCACACGGGCGGGCGGCGAGCTGGCCGAGATGATCGAGGGACGCCCCACAACACGGCCCATCGAGGAGCCCGTCATTCCCTTCGCCCAACAACTGGCGAATCTCACCGTTTCGGCGTAACCGCAGGTCAGGCGCGTCGAAACTGCACGCTGATGCGGGGCCCGACAGCCTTGGCCGATTTGAGGATGGCGTGCTCGTAGGTGCGCTGGCAACTGCCGCCCATCACGATGAGGTCACCGTGCCCCACCGGAAATCTGGAGATCTCCCCGCCTCCGACCGGACGCACGGACAGCACGCGCTCCGCGCCGACAGAGAGGATGGCGACACGCGTGTCGCGCTGCACCGTACGGCCTACTCGATCGCCGTGCCACGCGACGCTGTCGTCGCCGGTTCGATAGAAGCACAGGCCGGCGGTCGCGAATCGCTCGGCATCGAGATGCGCGTAGTGCTCATTGAGCAACCGCATCGACTCGTCGAGCGTCGGGTGCGGCAGGCGGTCTTTCGCGCCGAACCAGCTCACAAGCCGAGGCACCTCGACCACCCTGTCGTACATCTCACGCCTGTCGGCTCGCCACTCCACGGCAGCGACCAGGTCTTCGAAGAGCGAGTCGGAATTGGCGACCCATCCCGGCCTCAAATCGATCCACGCCCCCGAATCGAGCGGGATGCGCCGCACCCGCTCGCCGAGGGCGCCGACGACCGGGGCCGCCCCCGGGTCATCGAAGAGCGAGGCCTGATATGCAAGAGTCATACACCGAGCATACGTATATTCGAACATATGTTCTAGTCGCCGTGGGTGTCGCATCGGTCGTCTCGTAGAGTCGAGGAATGGAAGCAGGCTCATCGATTCGAGTGGACAGCTGGATCTGGGCCGTTCGGCTGATCAAGTCACGCTCCCTTGCCACGGCCGCGTGCCGTGCGGGTCACGTGCGGGTCAACGGCGAGAAGGTGAAGGCGGCCTACTCCGTACGGGTGGGCGACGAGGTCAGACTCCGAATGCCCGACGCCGAGCGGATCGTGGTGGTCAAGAGGATCCTCGCGAAACGAGTGAGCGCGGCCGTCGCGGCAGAGAGCTTGACAGACAACACTCCGCCGCCGCCGCCGGCGCGTGAAGACGTGCCCTTCGTTCCCATCCGCGATCGTGGGGCCGGACGTCCGACGAAGCGCGAGCGACGCGATATCGAGAAGCTGCGCGGCCACTGACACCGTCGGCCGAGCAGCTCGGCAACTGCGTGCCTCAGACCAGCTGAACGCCCTGCTGGAGTCGCGTTCGCACCTCGAAGACGTCGCCCCGACGCCTCGCGTCGCCGCCGGGCACCCCGGATCGCATAACATCCGACAACCGCGAGCGCGCTATCACGAGGGTGCCCGCATTGCGGCCTCTGTCGATCGACTCGGATGACGCATCTACGAGCGCTCCATCGGGCACGACGATTACCTGACCGTCGAATCTGACCCCGAGCGATCTGCCGAGCTTTCGCGCTGAACGCACGAGGTCGCGAATGGGCTGTTCTCCGTCGGGGATCGCGTCCCCTGTCAGCTCACCCCTGTGGAGGCGCACTGATTCTCCCCAGTCCTCCGACATCAGGGCGAGAAGTCCAGCCGGTCCGAGCACGATGTGGTCGATCTTGTGGCCCGTGGGAGTGGCGACGTCGTTCCAGACGGTGAACCCCATGCCGAGATCGGAGAGGCTGCGAGCCGTCTGCTCTTCCGCCAGCGCTTTGCCGAGGAGCCAGCGGATCTCGCGGGGAGCGCTTCGCACAAGGGCGGCGTCGTAGGGGTCCGCCAGATCGGCGCCCCGCCCCGCCCACTCCCTGATGAGCGTGAGAAATCGTTCCCTGGCCTGGCCCCCAGGGTGCCCGTAGGATCGCGCTTTCAGGCTCGATGCGGTCGACGGCGCTGCGGCACGAGCGGTCCACGATGACGATCCCGCGGCACGAGCCGAGCCTGAGCGGGCAGACGGCGCAGACGCTCCGCGGTCGTAGGCCGATCGAGAGACGGGGTCGCCCAGAACCTCCCAGGCGGCCTGCACAGCGTGAAAGCGCGCCGGAGAACCACCCGTGTCGGGGTGCGTCTCGCGCAGACGCCGACGGTAAGCGCGTCGCATCTCCTCGACGCTGGCAGCGGGCGTGATGCCGAGCACCTCGTAGGGAGTGGCCGAGGCCGGACTGTCAGACATACCGCTCGTGAACCTTCCTGATCAGGGTGTGACCCACAGGTCCCGAGCACGAGAATACCGGCCAATCCTGAAGTCGTGCCCCGGAGCATCCGGCCCGCTACACCGTCGCCCGCCGTGTGTCCAGCCGTCGACGCGGCCCGACAGGTTCAGCGCACGATGGATGCATGAGAGCACTCACCTGGCAGGGAAAAAGAAACGTGCGCGTCGAAACGGTGCCGGATCCCGTCATCGTGGCTCCGACGGATGCGATCGTCCGCATCACGTCGACGGCTATCTGCGGATCCGATCTTCACCTCTACGAACTCTTCGGGCCGTTTCTCGACCGCGGCGACGTTCTCGGGCACGAACCCATGGGAATCGTCGAGGAGGTGGGCTCCGACGTGCGCAACCTCGCCGTGGGCGATCGCGTCGTCGTGACCTTCAACATCGCCTGCGGCCACTGCTACATGTGCCGTCGCGGCCTGCAGTCCCAGTGCGAAACGACGCAGGTCAGAGAGCAGGGTTCGGGCGCGTCGCTCTTCGGCTACACGAAGCTCTACGGGCAGATTCCTGGAGGACAGGCCGAACTGCTGCGCGTGCCACTGGCCGACTACAACGCCGTGAAGGTTTCGGCAGAAGGTCCGGATGACCGCTACCTGTTCTTGAGTGACATTCTGCCGACCGCGTGGCAGGGCGTGACGTACGCGAATGTGCCGGATGGCGGCACCCTCGGCGTGCTCGGATTGGGGCCCGTCGGCCAGTTCGTCGCGCGGGTCGGTGTTCATCTCGGCTATCGGGTACTCGCGGTCGATCCGGTGCTCGAGCGGCGCGAGCTGGCGGCCCGCTACGGCGCCGAGGTATGGAATCTCGATGACGACATCGTCGATGTGCTGCGCGACCAGACGGAGGGGCGCGGACCGGACTCGGTGGTCGACGCCGTGGGCATGGAGGCGCACGGCTCCCCCGGCGCCGGATTTGCGCAGGCTGTCGTAGGCATCCTGCCCGACGCCCTGGCTCGACCCGCGATGGACAAAGCCGGCATCGACAGGCTCGCCGCTCTGCACACGGCCCTCGATCTCGTGCGCCGAGGCGGAACGGTGTCGCTGAGCGGCGTCTACGGCGGCGAGGCCGACGTGATGCCGATGAAGTCGATGTTCGACAAGCAGATCTCTCTACGAATGGGGCAGTGCAATGTGCGCAGCTGGATCGACGACCTCCTCCCGCTCGTCGAGGAGTCGCGTGACCCGCTCGGGGTTCTCGATCTGACCACCCATCGCGTCTCGCTCGAGGAGGCTCCGGCGATGTACGAGGTGTTCCAGAAGAAGGAGGATGGCTGCGTAAAGGTCGTACTCACCCCCTAGGGACGAAAGCCTCTTCAATCTGCTAAGCGTGACCCACTACGGTATGTAATATGACAAATTCCCCGCTCGCGGCAGTCGCCAAAGGAATCTGGTGGGCCGTGCTCCTGCGCGGCATCTTCGCCGTGATTTTTGGAATCATCGCCCTTGCTGCGCCAGGCGCCGCTCTCACAGGTGTTGTGTTCGTTTTCGGAATCTATGCCATCGTCGACGGCGTCACGGCGGTCATCCATGCCGTTCAGATCCGGACTCCCGGCAGCGGATGGGGATGGTTGCTCTTCCAGGGCGCCGTCTCGATCATCGCGGGCGTTGTCGCCCTGATCTTCCCGGTGCTGGCCGGCGTCATAGGCGGGCTCTTCGCCCTATGGACGATCGTGATCTACGCGGTGATGCACGGAGCGCTCGGTATCGGCTCTGCAGCCGGACTCGCCGACGGTCGGAACCGTACCATCGGCATTGTCTCTGGCCTTCTCACGCTCGCGTTCGGCATCCTGCTCGGCATCCTCACGCTGGCGACTCCTGGCGCGACGGTGCTGAGCCTCATCTGGATCGTGGGGATCTATGCCATCGTCTTCGGCGTTATGTTCATCATCGCCGCCATACAACTACGCCGTGGCGTGACGACCCTGCTCGGCCAGCAGAGCGCGTAGATTCCGACGCGCCGAACCTCACTCGGGTGCAGGCGGGCGGATCACGTCGATCCGGCCCGTGAAGAGGCTCGCTCTGTCTTCGGCCTCGGGATCGCCCGAGAAGAGATCGCCCGTTCCCGTGTTCGGCTCGGGATCGAGCGACGGGCCACGCATATCGGCCTTGGCGCTGACCAGGATGCGGATCCGCACTTAGCCTCCGATCGCGTCGCTGAAGGCGAGCTGCATTCCCGAGAAGACGTTCGAGAGACTCGACTGAACCGCGAGTCCGGCGATGATCGAGAGCAGTCCGGCAGACGCGAGAAGGCTGGCCCCGAAGGTCTGGGCGCCAGGAAACGACAACAGAACGGCACCGAGAGCGACCGCGCCAGACCGGGATTCTCGAGGAAGACGATGACGACGACGATAGCTGAAGCCACGGCGATGAGTGCCCCGAGGATGCTCCGAACGAGCTCGGACTGAAGAATATCGTTGAGCGTTCGCTTTCTCCCGTCGATGATGCGGCTGCCGACGGTGCGGCGAAGTTCTGCCCGTTCCCAGTATTTCACCAGCCCATTCATGGCAACTTGTAGGTACAACCGAAAAAATCCGACCGAATCGAGAGACGTGACCCCGCCGCCCGAAGACGCCCGAGCATCCGACCGCCCCCAGAAATTGACGGTGAAGCAGCAGCGCGCCGCGGATCGAGAAGCCAAATTGGCCGCGTTCCGTCAGGCACAGGCACGACAGAAGCGCAATCGTCTGATCGCCATCGTCACGGGATCCGTGGCGGCCGTGGCGATTGTCGGACTGCTGATCGGATTCGTCGTCACATCGGCCACTCCCAAACCAGATCCGTCGAGCATCGCCATAGAGGGCTTGCAGACCTACCCGGGCCTGACGGCGAACCACGTCACCACCCGCGTAGATTACCCGCAGAACCCGCCGGTCGGCGGCGATCATGCCGGAGCATGGCTGAACTGCGGCGTGTACGAGGAGCCCGTGCCCAATGAGAACGCCGTGCACGCGCTCGAGCACGGCGCCGTCTGGGTCTCATACGACCCCGCGAAGCTCGACTCCGCCGGCGTCGATGCTCTCCGGTCCAAGCTTCCAGACAACTACATCGTTGTCTCGCCCATCGACGGACTCGACTCGCCCATCGTCGCCAGCGCCTGGGGCGCTCAGGTCGCGCTCGACGACCCCGACGACGTGCGCCTCGGATCGTTCCTCGACCGGTTCTGGCGCTCCAACGACGCGCCAGAGCCAGGGGCCGCCTGCACCGGAGGCATCAACGCGCCGGGCCGCGTGGCGTGACCGAAAAGGAACGTCCGCGCGAGGGAAGCCGCTGGCGGCTCGTAACCGCCGGCGTCATCGCTGGAGCGCTCGTTCTCACGGTCGGTCTGGCCGGAGGCTGGATACTCGCAGCACGTAGCGCCGACCCCACGTCGTCGAGCGTCGAGGCCGGATTCGCTCGGGACATGCAGACCCACCACGATCAGGCCGTCGAGATGGCCCTCATCGTTCGGGACCTCACCGATGACCCCGATATCCGCGGTCTGGCCTATGACATCGCAACGAGCCAGGCCCAGCAGTCGGGCCAGATGTACGCGTGGCTCAACGACTGGGGAGTTCCCCAAGCGCGTCCGGGCGAAACCATGGAATGGATGTCTGCCCCCACACTCGACGGAAGCGCCGGCCAGGGGCACGATCACGGAATCCCGGCCACGACGGACGCCACCTCGTCGACCAGCGCCTCCGCTGAAAGTGGCGTTATGCCCGGTATGGCCAGTGAGGCCGATCTGGAGCGCCTGCGCAACGCAAGCGGATCAGACGCAGAAGTGCTTTTCCTCACCCTGATGATCGCGCATCACAAGGGTGGCGTCGAGATGGCTGATGCCGTTCTCGCGCGCAGCACCCACCCCCTCGTCACGACGTTGGCGCGGGCGATCGTATTCGCCCAGTCGGGAGAGATCGACTATATGGAGAGCCTCCTCGCGAGCCGAGCGCCATGACCTCGGCGCGCAACGCTCACGACGCATCCGGCGTTCGCTGAGCCCACGCATCGGCGATCTCGCCGAGGTGGCGGGATGCTTCGCTCAGGACGTCGGGACGCGCCGAGTATCGCAATTCACGGCCGACCCGTTTCGACGACACCAGTCCGGCGGCGTCGAGGGCGGCGAGATGCTTAGCGATGGCCTGCCTGCTGACCGGCACCGATTCGGCGAGGGCCGACGCCGAGAGTTCGGCACCGGCCACTCTGCCGAGAATCTGCCATCTCGTCGCCTCGCCGAGCGCAGAGCACACCTGCCTCAAGTGTTCGAGATCGTAGGCCACGAAAGAACTCCTTCGACGGGATCGGCAGCGGATGCCGCCAGTCTAGGGCAACCTTCGGGTTGCGATGACGGAGTTCAATACCAGTTCACCGACTGCGAGTGCGACCAGGCAGCACACGGCGTGCCGTAACCGCGTTTGATGTAGTCGAGTCCCCACGTGACCTGGGTCGTTGCATTCGTCTCCCAGTCAGAGCCGGCCGAGGCCATCTTGCTGCCGGGAAGCGCCTGCGGGATTCCCGCCGCTCCGCTCGATGCGTTCGAAGCCTGGTAGTTCCATCCCGATTCCTTCGTCCACAGCGAGACCAGGCACGAGAACTGATCGTCGCCCCAACCGTACTTCGATGCGGCAAGCGACTGAGCGGTGGCCTTGGCACCCGCGACAGTGTTGCCTGCGGCGAGGGCCTCTGCGGCGGCGGCCTCAGCAGCAACGGCAGCCTCGGCGGCAGCCTGGTCAGCCTGGCTGGCGGCGGCCTGAACGTTCGCCTTCGCCTCTGCAGCCTGCTTCACCAATGACAGCACCGTGTCGCTGTCGAGCGTTTGGTACGACGCCAGCGACGCTACGGTTGTCGACAGCGGGGTCGTGTCGACCTTGTTCTGCACGGCCGCGATCACCTGATTCGCATCATCGATCGTCGCCTTCGCCTTCTGGTCAGCCTGCACTTTGGCGATGGTCGCGTAGACGCCCAGATGATCGCGCTGCAGGCCCGTCCCGCTCGACAGCTGCGCGGTCGCCGCCGCGCGTTCGGCCGACGCAGCATGTGCTTGAACGATGAATCCGGTACCGACGAGCGAGCCGCCGACAGCCACAATGGCCGCCGTGGCGAGGTAGCGCTTGCGGGTCGTCTGTCGGCGGGTCTTCGCCAGCTCGCGTCGGGTAGACGCTGTTCGGGTGGAAACGGTCTGTGGAGCCTGGTGCATGTCGTCCAATGGATCGTCGACCGGCACGCCGAAAGCAAGCGCGGTCGTGCCAGGGCGCTCGCGTTTCCCCGTGGTTCTCTGTCTGTCCGGAGGGGACGAGGCCGTCGTCGCAACCGGGTAAGCGGGGCGCGGCCTCGTGGCGTGACGAATCGGTGTCGGGTGCGCCCACGGCCTGATGCGGCGCGCGGGCGAAGCCGACAGTATGCGAAGTTGTCCTGAGATTTCACGGTTAAACCCCTGTGCACCCCGTGCACGGGCCTTTCTTCGACCACGGCTAGGGGGGTTGGTTCCCCGACGTCGACGGAGCAGGATCGTTCGTATGAAATCTCCCCTCGGACCTGTCCCCGCGCCCATGCTTGCGAAGTCCGTTCCCGGGCTTCCCGACCAGGACAGCGTTCCTGGCGGGCTCGGATACGAGCCGAAGTGGGACGGCTTCCGCGGGATCGTGTCATACGACGGGGAATCGGTCGAGATCACGAGCCGCGGGTCGAAGCCGCTCACCCGGTATTTTCCCGAGCTGGTGGATGCCTTCGCCGAGCAGCTCGAGGAACCGTGCGTCATCGACGGGGAGATCGTGCTGCGGCTCGGCGCCCCGGGCGGCGAACGTCTCGACTGGGACGCGCTCTCGCAACGAATCCACCCGGCCGCCAGTCGCATCCAGACACTGTCGAGCGAGACACCGGCGAGTTTCATCGCCTTCGATCTGCTGGAGAGAGACGGCCTGTCGCTGATGGAGCGGCCGTTCTCCGAACGGCGGAGCTCGCTGGTCGACCTGCTCGGCTCCGCCGTCGCGCCCCTTCACCTGAGCCGGCTGACCCAGGATGTCGACACCGCACGACGCTGGCTCGTGGAGTTCGAGGGCGCCGGGCTCGACGGAGTGGTTGCCAAGCCACTGGCCGCTCCGTACTCCCCCGGGAAACGCGTGATGCTCAAGGTAAAGCACCACCGGTCTGCCGACGTGGTCGTCATCGGATACCGGGTGCATACAAGCGGCGAGGGTGTCGGTTCCCTGCTTCTCGGCCTCTACGACGACTCGGGCGAACTCCGCAGCGTCGGCGGTGCCTCGGCGTTCACTGCGGCGCGACGGCTCGAGCTCGTCTCCGAGCTCGAGCCCGCCGTGATGCGCGACGCCGAGGGGGCGGTCGTCACCGGTGAAGGCGAACGAAGCCGCTTCTCCTCGGGCAAGGACGTGTCATTTGTGCGCCTTGAGCCCACCATCGTGGCCGAGGTGCGCTACGACCAGATGGAGGGCTCAAGGTTTCGCCACACCGTGCAGTTCGACCGCTGGCGCCCCGATCGGGACGCCAGCTCGTGCACGTTCGACCAGCTCGAGACTCCCGTCGCCTACGACTTCGGAGCCGTGCTGGAGTAGCGGCGACGGGCGCGAAGTCCGATCATCGTCGCCCCGACGAGCAGAGTGAGCGACGAAAGCGCGAGCAGCGGAACCGCATCGGCCGAACCTGTGGCGGCGAGAGCAGGCTGCGGAGCGGCGGCCGGCGCGACCGGCGTCTCCTCGACCGGCGTCGGCGCGGCCACCCCGTTGATCAGCACGGTGTCGTTCGCGAGTGATGCCGTGGCGAACGCGATGGCCTTCGACATGATGCCGAGGGCCTCCTCGTTGATGTTCTCGAGGTTGTCGCCGGCCTGGTGGTAGTTCTGGTCGAGGGTCTCGCCGACGATACCGCCAAACAGGGCCGCCTCCTCCTCGGTCTTCACGTCATCCGCGCCGGTGAACAGGCCGGAGGCGGGGATGCCGTTGTCGATGAACGCCTGGTAGTCACTGCGTCCGTCGAACGACGTGCCCACGAAGGGCTGGCCGATCGACGTGAAGTAGTTTTCGAACACGTCCTCCGTCTCGATCGATCCGGCGGGAATCTCCACGTCGGCGGGAACGCTCGACTCGTCGGCGTCGTACGTTCCGATGATGTAGTTCGGTGAGCCGACCATGTCGAAGTTGAGGTAGGTGGCGATGCGGTCGAGGGCCGCGGGATCGTTCTCCACCAGGTCGTCCACGTAGTGGGTGGACCCGACGAGTCCGAGCTCCTCGGCACCCCACCATGCGAAGCGCACCTTGTTGTTCAGCTCGCCCTGCTTGGCGAGTTGCACCGCGACCTCGAGCAGGGTCGCGGATCCGCTTCCGTTGTCGTTGATGCCCGGCCCCTCCGGCACGCTGTCGAGGTGCGAACCGAGCATCACGACATTGTCGGCACGCCCCGTCGCGGTCTCTGCGATCACGTTGAACGTCGAGACCGTCGCGGTCGTCTGCTCGAGCGCGACGGAGATCGAGACCGCACCCGCACCGATCGCGGTAACGAGGGCGGCGCCCCTGTCGGCCTCGATGCCGAACGACGGCACGGTGCCGTCGACGACCTCGCCGAACGTGCCGTTCAACGGACCAGGCTCCGAGTTGTACACGAGGAGGGCGCGCGCGCCCGCGCCGGCGGCGGCCACGGACTTCTCGGCGAACGAGCACACACCACGGCTGACAACGGCGATGCGGTCTGTCGCATCCACTCCGGCCCAGTCGTCTGCGGTGCAGCCGGTGCTGACGGCAGGCACGATCGCGTCGAAGGTGATCGGTGTGGTGCCCGGCGTGTACGCCATGGGGATGGCCTGCTCGGGAGTGAGGATCTCGCCGCCGACAGTGACCGACTGCGACTCGATCGTCTGGGTCGTCACGTCGAAGACCTGGCGCGAGGTGGTGTAGCCGGCCTCGGCGAGCACGGCCTCGACGTACTGGCCGCTCGCCTCGTACCCGGGACTGCCGGCGGATCTGTTGCCGCCGTTGCCCGGAGCGTCCGCGATGGCCTGCAGGTCTGCGAGGCGCTCCATGATCGCGTCGACGGTGACGGTATCGGCGAATGCGTCCTGATCAACGGCCGAGGCGGATGTCGCGCCACCCCAGACCATGGCCCCCGCAAGAGCGGTGGCGCCGATCGCGGCGAAGGCGGAACGTGAACGTCGTTGTTTCTTCTGCAAGGGTCCCCCTGATGATGTGGCCCGCGGCTACGGGCCGGTTGCGCCAGCCTAGGGAGACAGCAAAGTGCCCCCAATAGGGGGTACTGGGTTGTTACCCGATCTTTACATCCCCGAAACGCGTCAGGGCTGCTTCTTCGCCCTGCTCGGCTGCACTCGCGGCGGCTCCCCCGGCATCTTCGGGTAGTCCGGGGGGAAAGGCAGCTCGCCGAGGCCGTTCTCGACGTCGCGCGCCCACCACTCGAGGAGCACATCGATCGAGGCAGGCTTCTTGCCCATGACGGCCCACGGGTCCCCCGTGGTCGATAGCCGCTCGGGAACGGTGAGAATCGTGAACTGCGCGGGGTCGGCACGATCGAGCTCGCTCCACTCGATCGGGCACGAGACGGGAGCGTGGGCGAGCGCTCGCGGGCTGTAGGCGCCGGCCATCGTACGATCGCGGTTCGCCTGGTTGTAGTCGACGAAGATGCGTTCCCCGCGCTCCTCCTTCCACCAGTTCGTGGTGACCGCGTCCGGCATCCGGCGTTCGAGTTCGCGGGCCGCAGCTATCACTGCGTGCCTGACCTCGAGGAACTCCCACTCCGGCCGGATGGGCGCGAACACATGCAGCCCGCGGTTTCCCGAGGTCTTGATGAAGGCCTCCAACCCCGCCTCGGCGAGAACAGCCCGCAACTCGACGGCCACGGGCTTCGCATCGTCGAAGTCGGTGCCCGGCTGCGGGTCGAGATCGATGCGCAGCTGGTCGGGAAAGTCACTCGCTGATGCACGCGACGCCCACGGGTGGAACACGATGGTGTTCATCTGGGCGGCCCAGACGGCGGCGGCAGGCTCGTCGAGCACGAGCTGCGGATGCGTGCGGCCGCTCGGGTAGACGACCATCTCACTGCGCACATAGTCGGGTGCGCCCTTCGGCGGGTTCTTTGAGAAGAACTGCTCGCCGTCGATGCCGCCAGAGAACCGCTGCAGTGACACCGGCCGGTCGCCGTTCGCGGCAATGAATGCCTCGCCCACGGTGACGAGATACTGGGCCAGATCGAGCTTCGTGATGCCCACCTCAGGCCAGAGCACACGAGACGGACTCGAGATGCGCACCTCCCGATCGCCGTGAGGGCCAGGGACACTGATGCTTGCCGCTTCGCTCGCCATAGTGGGAAGGCTACTCGTGCGGGCGGCGCGGAGTCACTCCCCCGCCGCCCACACGAGATGACGGGCTACTCTGCCGTCAGCGAGTCGACGTAGTCGCGGTTCTCGGAGATCCACTTCTCGACGACGGGACCGAAGTCCTGACCGTCGTAGTCGACGAACATGGCCTTCTCGAGCGAGTACAGCTGCTCGAGATCCATCTTGTAGTTGCCGATCCACTTCGCGGCCTGCGGGAACTCCTTCGCGAAGTCCGACTGTGCGAATGCATGCAGGCTCTCCACCGAAGAGAGGGTTCCTTCGGGGTCTTCGAGGTTCTTGATGGGCAGATCGGTGTAGGCCCAGTGCGGCTCCCACAGGGTCACGACGATGTTCTCGCCCTTGTCGGTCGCGCTCTTGAGCTCGGTCAGCATCGCGGCCGTCGAACTCGTCACGTACTCCATGTCCTCGAGTCCGTAGGCGGGAATGACCCGCTCGGTGGTGGCTTTCGTCAGGCCGGCGCCGGGTTCGATGCCGACGATCCGGTTGTCGAACTTGTCGGCATTGTCCGCCAGCTCCTCCAGCGAATCGATGGGGGCGTCCTCGTTGACCGCGATGGTCAGCTTCGACTCGTTGTTCCAGGCTCCGATGTCGACGATGTCGTCGCCGTACTCGTCGAGGTAGGACGCGTGGGTGTCGGGCAGCCAGACGTCGAGGGTGAGGTCGTAGTCGCCCGTTGACAGACCGGAGAACACCGGCGCGACGTCGGCGTATTCGAGTTCGACGTCGTAGCCCTTCTCGTCGAGGATCGCCTTCCACAGTTCAGATGCGGCAATGCCCTCGTCCCAGCCGTTGAACACGGCGAGGCTGAGCTCCTTCTTGTCGTCGTTGCCGTCTCCGACGGTCTCCGCCTCGGTGGCCGCACAGCCACCGAATGCGAGGACGCCGGCGGTCGAGAGGGCGAGCAGAGACATGATGCGAGTGCTGTTCTTCATAGGAGTTCCTGTTCTGGGCGACCGGATGGGCCACCCGTCGGGTGAGAAAAGATCTACGAGCCGCTGCCGGTCAGACGAGGGCCGGCTCGGTGCGCTCCGGCGCCGGCTCCGCGGCCCGCTCTGGTGCCGCCGGAGCGGCTGACGCGCGGCGTCGTGCTGCACGTGCGCCCAGCATCCGACCGAGCACCGTCTCGCCGTCGCCGAGGGCGGCGGTGAGACGGTCGAGGAAGATCGCGAGGATGACCACCGAGAGGCCGGCCTCGAAGCCGAGTGCGACATCGATGCGATTGAGGCTCGCAACGACCTGGGCGCCCAGGCCGCCGGCGCCGACCATACCGGCGATGACGACCATCGAGAGCGAGAGCATGATCACCTGGTTGACACCGGCCATGATCGTCGGACGGGCAAGGGGCAGCTGGATCTGCCGGAGAATGCGCCATCGCGACGCACCGAAGGCCTGGCCTGCCTCGACGATCTCCTTGTCGACACCGCGGATGCCAAGCTCGGTCAACCTGACACCCGGGGCGAGCGCGAAGATGACCGTCGCCACGATTCCGGGAACGACGCCGACACGGAAGAGAATCAACGCCGGAATCAGATAGACGAAGGCGGGCATCGTCTGCATGAAGTCGAGAATCGGGCGGATGATCCGGGACGCGACCGACGAGGTGGCGGCCCAGATGCCCAGTGGGATGCTGAGCACGATCGCCAGCAAGCTCGCGACGAGAACGAGCGCGAGCGTGTCCATCGCATTCTCCCACTGATCGACACTCACGATGACGAAGAGGCCCACAGCGGTGCCGAGCGCGAACCTCCATCCTCGGGCGAGATAGCCGAGAATCGCGGCGATCACGATCACAACCCAGAAAGGCGGCGATGCGAGCAGCAAGTCGACCACGTCATACGCGGCCAGGAAGATGGCGCGAATGACGTCGAAGACGCCGCCGAAGGTATCGGTGACGAAGGAGATGAAACCGGCAACCCAGGTTCCGAGATCGAGGCGGAAGTCGGTCATCGCACGGCCCCTTCCGTCGTCGACTCACGGAGGGTTTCGGCAATGACCTCGAGTGTGAGGGTCGTCGGAGGAAGCTGCACCGGAACATCCGCTGTGCTGGTAGATACGTTGCCGAGAGCGGCAAGCAGGGTGACGCGAGGAATGACCCCGAGCAGTCGACCGTCGTCGCCGACAACCGCGATCGGAAGGTCACTGCCGACCGACGGTTCGACCAGATCGACGAGATGCGCATCGGCGGGAACAACGGTGGCCTCGTGACGAAGAATCGCCTCGAGGTCGTTCTGGTTGGACTTGACCTGACGCAGCACGTCGCGGTCGCGCACGACGCCGGCGAGGCTGCGGTCGCGTCGGGTGACGAAGACGGCGGAGGTCTGAAGGTCGCGCATGATCCGCAGGGCGGCGCGGGGTCCGGCAGACATGGGGATGACGGCTTTCGCCTGCTCCATCACGCTCGAGGCCGTGAGCACGCGCGCCCGGTCGACGTCCTGCACGAACTGGGCGACGTAGTCATTCGCCGGGTCGGTGAGGATCTCCTCCGGAGTGCCGATCTGCACGATGCGACCATCGCGCATGACCGCGATCCTGTCTCCAAGGAACATGGCCTCGTTGAGGTCGTGGGTGATGAAGATGATGGTCTTTCCGAGCTTCTGCTGCAGCTCGATGAGCTGCTCCTGCATCTCCCTACGGATCAGCGGGTCGAGGGCGGAGAACGCCTCGTCCATCAGCAGAACGTCGGTGTCGGCGGCCAGCGCGCGGGCCAGACCGACGCGCTGCTGCATGCCACCGGAAAGCTCGCCAGGCAAGGAATCGGCCCATCCGTCGAGACCGACGGTGGCGACCATGTCGCGAGCCCGCTGAGTGCGCTCAGTCTTGGACATGCCCTGGATCTCGAGGCCGTAGGCGATGTTGTCGATCACGGAGCGGTGCGGAAGCAGCGCGAAGTGCTGGAACACCATCGAGACCTTCTGGCGGCGAACCTCGCGCAGTTTGGCCTGGGGAACGCCGGTGATAGAAGACCCGCCGATGGTCACGCTGCCGCTGGTCGCGTCGAGCAGTCCATTGAGCATGCGGATGAGCGTCGACTTGCCTGAGCCGGAGAGGCCCATGACCACGAAGATCTCACCGGGCTGCACATCGAATGACGCGTCGATGACGGCGGCTGTTCCGAGGGATGTCACCTCCGCTCGAGTGCTGCCCGCTCTCAATCTGTCGACGATCTCGGATGGTCGGCGGCCGAATGCCTTGTAGAGGTGTTCGGCCTTCAGTGCCGGGGTTGTCAGTGTCACGTGAGGAATCTCCATCACGACCGGCGGCGCTCTCGAATCTTAAAGGCGGTCGCCAGACGTGTTCCGTACTCGCAGACGGGTTGCCGTGATCGCTCTCGACGCATCAATCTGCGCGGGCGGAAGCCATCATGAGATCGCTTCGTCACGGTTTACCGTACGAACCCGCGGCAAGGTGGCCTGCGGGTGCGCGTCTTGGGGTGATAGGCCAATGGACCGGGCATAACCGTAACAGCTATTCGACGCGGACTGAAACAAAAATCACCCTCGAAAGGGGGTATTCCGAGCAGTCTGGCGCCAAGAATACGGCGCGATCCGCTAAACGACGGTGATCGCGGACGATGCCGATTCGTTACCTTCGGGTAACGTGTGGACCATGGATGCGTACCCGGAGAATCCCCGAACAAACGTTCTGTCGATCATCACCCTGGTCACGAGCATCCTCGGCTTCGCCATCGTGCCGATCATTCTCGGCCATATATCGCTCGGCCAGATCAGGCGGACCCAGGAACAAGGGCGGGTGATGGCAATCATCGGGCTCGTCATCGGCTACCTGACGCTGCTCGGATATCTGATTGCCACCGCCGTGGCCGTGATCATCTTCGTCAACCACGGAATGTCAGGGGCTTGAACATCGTTGAGGTGTGAGGGTGGCGATCGTTCCGAGCGCTATCCGAGCACTCGAAACGAAAGCCGTCACACCATGTCGATTCCGCTGTCCATTCTCGATCTCGCCCCGATCGCGCCAGGTCAGACGGCACGCGAGAGCTTCGAGGGCAGTGTGGCCCTCGCCCAGGCCGCCGAACGGGCCGGATACCGTCGAGTCTGGTACGCCGAACACCACAACATGGCCAGCATCGCGTCATCGGCAACGAGCGTTCTGATCGGTTACGTCGCGGCGCACACGTCATCGATCAGGCTCGGCTCGGGCGGCGTGATGCTGCCGAACCACTCGCCATTGACGATCGCGGAGCAGTTCGGCACCCTCGAGACCCTCTTCCCCAGGCGCATCGACCTGGGTCTGGGGCGAGCGCCCGGAAGCGACCAGAAAACCATGCGCGCACTCCGTCGCGACCCGATGTCGGCCGAGTCTTTTCCCCAAGACGTGATCGAACTGCAGGGATTCCTCAGCGGCCAATCGCGCATCCCGGGCGTGCAGGCCGTGCCCCGCGCCCGCGGCATCGTGCCCCTCTACATTCTCGGCTCGTCTCTCTTCGGGGCACAGCTCGCGGCCAAACTCGGACTGCCCTACGCGTTCGCGTCGCATTTCGCACCGGATGCGCTGCACGAGGCCGTCGCCGCGTATCGCGGCGGGTTCCGGCCATCCGAGCAACTCGCCGAGCCGCACGTGATCGCGGGAGTCAATGTCGTGGCATCCGATGATCACGACGACGCCGTCGAGCAGGCGGCGACGACCCGGCGCGCCCGTGTGCGCGGCATGATCTCCCGCGGCCCCGCGACACCCGACTACAGCGACGCTCAGATCGACGAATTCCTGACGACGCCGAACGGTCGCCAGCTCGCCTCGATGATGACCTACTCCGCCGTGGGCACACCCTCAGAAGTGCGCGACTATCTCGAGGACTTCGCCCGCCACTCACAGGCTGATGAACTGATCATCGCGCACATTTCGCCTGAGCTGCCTGGACGGCTTCGATCGGTGGAGCTCACAGCCGAGGCGATGGCAGAGGTATCGGTCTAAGGGTCCTACCGTCGATCACCAGGTGCCGGCGGGTGATTCGATCACCGGCACGGGCGTGTACGACCAGTGCGCGCCGTTCGCATAGTGGCTCGTCGCCCACGGTGACGCCCAGATCGCCTGTTCGATCTGGGATGTCGGAGCGGATGACGAGAAGCCTGCCACGATGCCGGCGTAACCCGGGTTGCTATGCAGCGCCTCGGCCGCGTTCTCGGCGGCGATGACGAGGTTGTCGTAGCTGCCCAGACCGCTGTTGCCGCCAGAGCCCCAGCCGTTGTTCAGCGGATTGTTGCGGTTCCACCAGTTGTCGGGTCCGTTTTCTTGTCGCATCCAGCGCAGCATCACCGTGATGTTGTCGTCGGTGCGAGGAAAATCGCCGAGCAGCAGAACCAGCTCGGCCCAGTCGCGGTTCGTGCTTCCAGCGGCCAGGCCCTGAACGCCGGCGACGGCCGCGAAGGAATCCCGGGCGACGGAGGCCTGCGTCAGCCCCTCGGGCAGCTTGAGCACCTGCTCCGAGGCCGACCGAGCAGACGCGGCGCTCGCGGCCGCCAGGTCATCCTGAGCCGGGGCGGGCGGAGGCGCGAGCGCGCTCAGAGAGGCGAGCGCCAGAACCGCAGCCCCTGCGGTGACACCCAGGATGCGACGCGTCAGCCGTGCGCGTCTGGAGGCGGGTCGGGCGACCGGCCTCAACGGGGGCTGGTGATAGCTGTTCATGGGCGATTACGCCAACTGTACGCTCGGATCATGCAGAAGCGATTTTCGAGAGACGACATCTTCGCGGTCTGCGACGCGCTTCCGGCCACGCGGAACGAGAACCCCTTCGGTCCCGAGACGAGCGTGTACAAGGTCGTCGGCAGGGTATTCGCCATCACGAATCTCGATGGCGAGCCTGTGACGGTAACTCTGAAGGCCGATCCGCCGCACGCGGAGGCACTGGTCAGAGATCATGACTGGATCACCCCGGGGTACCACATGAACAAGCGTCACTGGGTGACGGTGACCGTCGGTCCCGACGCGGATCCGCAACTCGTCACCGACCTGATCGTCAACTCCTATGAGCGGGTCGTCGAGGGCCTGCCGCGAGCCAAGCGCCCGACCTGACGCCCGCCCGCACCGCGTGGACTACCGTTGAGGGATGGCATCCTCTACGATTTCCGGCCCGACCGAGGCCGACGCCGCGCAGGCCGAGCAGACATTCTCCGATCTCGGCCTCGACGACGCAGTGCTCAAGGCACTCAAAGACGTGGGTTACGAAACCCCCTCAGCAATCCAGGCAGCAACGATCCCCCTCCTTCTCGATGGCCGCGACGTTGTCGGCCTCGCACAGACAGGCACGGGCAAGACGGCCGCCTTCGCCCTTCCGATCCTCTCCCGTCTCGACCTCGCGCAGAAGACTCCGCAGGCCCTCGTGCTCGCTCCCACCCGCGAACTCGCCCTGCAGGTCTGCGAGGCGTTCGAGAAGTACGCCTCGCATCTTCGAGGCGTACACGTGCTGCCGGTCTACGGCGGCCAGGGCTACGGCGTGCAGCTCTCCGCACTACGCCGCGGCGTGCACATCGTCGTCGGCACGCCCGGTCGCATCATGGATCACCTCGAGAAGGGCACGCTCGACCTCTCGCAGTTGAAGTATCTCGTTCTCGACGAGGCCGACGAGATGCTCAAGATGGGCTTCGCCGAAGACGTCGAGACGATCCTTGCCGACACCCCCGACGAGAAGCAGGTCGCACTGTTCTCAGCCACGATGCCCGCCCAGATCCGGCGCATCTCGGCCAAGTACCTTCATGACCCCGAAGAGATCACGGTCAAGAACAAGACCACGACGTCGGTCAACACGACTCAGCGCTACCTCATCGTGTCGTATCCGCAGAAGGTCGATGCCCTGACCCGCATCCTCGAGACCGAGAACTTCGAAGGCATGATCGTCTTCACCCGCACGAAGAACGAGACCGAGACGCTCGCCGAGAAACTGCGCGCGCGCGGCTACTCCGCCGCCGCCATCAACGGCGACATCGTTCAGGCGCAGCGGGAACGAACTGTCAATCAGCTCAAGTCGGGCAAGCTCGACATTCTGGTGGCGACCGACGTCGCGGCACGCGGTCTCGACGTCGAACGCATCAGCCACGTCGTCAACTTCGACATCCCGATCGACACAGAGTCGTATGTGCACCGCATCGGCCGCACGGGTCGCGCCGGGCGCACGGGCGACGCGATCAGCTTCGTCACCCCTCGTGAGCGTCGGATGCTCACGGCCATCGAGCGGGCGACCCGCCAGCCGCTGACCGAGATGAAGCTGCCGAGCGTCGACGACGTGAACGCCACGCGTCTCACTCGCTTTGACGATGCGATCACAGCGGCCCTCAGCCAGCCCGAGCAGATTCAGCAGTTCCGCGACATCGTCGGACACTACGTCGAGCATCACGATGTGCCCGAGGCCGACGTGGCCGCGGCTCTGGCCGTCGTTGCGCAGGGCGACACTCCCCTACTGCTCGACCCCGAACCGGTGCGCACTCCGCGGTTCGAACGCGATTCTCGCGACCGGCCCGAGCGGAACGATCGAAACGATCGATTCCGCGATGACCGTCCGGCTCGCGCCGAGCGCGGAAGCCACGGCGACAAGTGGGAACGCCCCGACCGCAGCGACCGCCCCGACCGCGCACCGCGCAGCTCCGGAGGACCCAAGACCACCTATCGCATTGCGGTGGGCAAGCGCCAGAAGGTCGAGCCACGCCAGATCGTGGGCGCCATCGCCAACGAGGGCGGGCTGAATCGCGGCGACTTCGGCGCCATCCAGATCCGCCCCGACTTCTCACTGGTCGAGCTGCCGTCCGATCTGCCCGGCGATGTACTCGATCGCCTTCAGAACACACGAATCAGCGGCAAGCTCATCGAGCTGAAACCCGATCGTGCGGGCAACTCGGCCAAGCGTGAGGATCGCCCCCGCTACGGTCGCGACTGACCCGCGCTGAACGACTCCGTCCGACCTGCTACTGCTTCGTGCTCTTCTCGATGCTCATCACGAGAACGACGCGATCCGCGGAGTCGGGCGGCGGCGTTTGTTCTGCGTTGCCGTAACGTTTGCCGAGCACGACGTAGAACGCCCCGGTGGGGTCCGGTTCGACGGCGATGAGCCGTCCCCGCACCTCGAGGTAGCGGAACGGATTCTCCGGGTCGATCACCGAGAGACTCATCGACGAATTGTGCTGGAGGTTCCTGAACTTGGCCCTCTTCGTCGTGTGTGTGAAGCGCAGGGTGTCGCCGTCGCGCAGGAACCACATCGGATTCACCTGAACCGTGTCGTCGGGGCGGATCGTTCCCAGGTGTCCGTAGTTGGGGTTCTCGAGCAACGCCGCGTAGTCGGCGGGGATGATTTCTGTCATGCCCTCATCCAAGCACGCAGGCGCACGAGTACACGAGAGATTCCGGGTTGGCCGAGCACCACGGCAGCGAGCACGATGAGCACGCCGAGCAGTTGCCGCGGGGCCAGAAGCTCGCCGGCGACGAGGGTCCCGAGCAGCACACCCGTGACCGGGTTAAGCAGGCCGATCAGTCCGACCGTTCCCGCGCCGAGGTTGCGCAGCCCCGTGAACCACGCCACGAAGGCCACGGCCGTTCCCACGATGCTGATGTATCCGTACGCGAGCCAGGTCGTGACATCCATCGCCGGCGGCGCGCCCTCGACGGCTACGGCGACCGGCGCCAGGATCAGGCCGGCGGCGACGAGCTGCCACGCGGTCAGCGAGACGGCGTCGATGCCGGCGCTCCATCTCTGGGCGAGCACGTAGCCGAGAGAGGACATCGCGAGAGCCGCGACGGATGCGGCCACTCCGCCCGGGTCGACGGCTCGCGTTCCGGCCAGAAGCAGCAGGGCGACACCCAGGATGCCGATGGCCGCCGCGATCACCTGCGCCATGCGCGGCGTCGCGCCGAGAAGAACCCAGGCGAACAGCATCATCACCACGGGCGCAGCGGCCATGACGGTCGACGCGACGCTGGTGGGCAGCAGCTGCGCGGCCAGGTAGACCAGCACGAAGAAGGCGCCCATGTTGAGCGTGCCGAGAACGATCGCCTTCCACCACCACGATCCGTGCGGGCGGCGGCGCACGATCGCCAGCAGCAGGAGGCCTGCCGGGAGCGCCCTGGTGAGCGCGCCGTACAGCGGATATCCCTCCGGCAGGTACTCCCGGGTCACGAAGTAGGTCGTGCCCCAGGCGATCGGCGCCACCGCGGTGACCAGCGCCCAGACGCCGGGTCGGTCGGAGATGCGCGAGGTCGATATAGCTTCCATGGAAACCAATATATCTTCCTGGGAAGGTATTATGGCCACATGCGAGAAGATCCGTCATCCAGTGAATTCGACCGCGTCGCTCGGATCCAACAGGAGTGGGAGCGCGAGAGGCCGGATGTCGATGTGCGACCCCAGGGCGTGATCGGCAGGCTGCATCGCGTTGGCATGCATCTGACCGACTCGATCGTGGAGGTGTACGCGCGCCACGGCCTGGGAGAGGGTGAGTTCGATGTACTCGCTGCCCTGCGTCGAGCGGGCTGCCCCTTCGAACGCGTACCGGGGGAACTGGCCGCGCACACCATGGTGACCACGGGTGCCATCACCAAGAGGGTCGACAGACTCGAACGCGCCGGGCTCGTGGCACGCCGCGTGAGCGAGAGAGACGGGCGTTCGCGCGTCGTGGGGCTCACCGAGACAGGTCGACGCCTGATCGACGAAGTGTTCACCGAGCACATGAATAACGAGCGCGAACTGCTCGACGGCCTCACGCGCGATCAGGTCGACCAGCTCGAATCACTCCTCACGACCTGGCTGGCGCGCTTCGAAGCGTGAACAGGCAGGCCTCTAGCACAGTCCGCGCACCCGGCCACCACACGGGAATCACGCGCGATAATCGCTCTATGCCTACAGTGAACGCGTTCGCCGCGACCTCAGCCACCGAACCCCTGTCCCGAACCACCATCGAGCGCCGAGATGTCGGCGCAAAAGACGTCCTGATCGAGATCGCCTACTCCGGTATCTGCCACTCCGACATCCACACCGTCCGCGGCGAATGGGGTGACATCGCCTACCCGCAGGTGGTCGGCCACGAGATCGTCGGAACAGTCACCGAGGTCGGTACCGAGGTCACCCTGCACAAGGTAGGCGACCGTGTGGGCGTCGGCTGCATGGTCAACTCCTGCCGCGAGTGCGAGAACTGCCTCGCCGGCGAGGAGCAGTACTGCCTCAACGGAAACACGGGCACGTACGCCGCTGTCGACCGCGACGGCACCATCACCCAGGGCGGTTATTCGACCCACATCGTGGTCGTTGAGGACTTCGTACTCCGCGTACCCGAAGCCATCCCGTTCGAGAAGGCGGCTCCACTGCTGTGCGCCGGCATCACCACATACTCGCCCCTGGCCCACTGGAAGGTGGGGCCCGGATCGCGAGTGGCCGTCGTCGGCATGGGCGGACTCGGACACATGGCCGTGAAGATCGCGCACGCGATGGGCGCCGAGGTCACCGTGCTTTCGCAGTCTCTGAGCAAGCAGGAGGACGGCCTGCGTCTTGGTGCCGATCACTACTACGCCACGAGCGACCCGGCGACGTTCGGCACACTCAAGAACACGTTCGACCTCATCGTCAATTCGGTGAGCGCGAAGATCGACATCAACGCATACCTGTCGCTCCTCCGACTCGACGGCACTCTCGTGAGCGTCGGCGCACCGCCCGAGCCGCTTCCGGTGCAGGTCTTCAGCCTGTTCGGCAATCGCCGCTCGTTCGCGGGGTCGGGTATCGGCAGCATCCGCGAGACCCAGGAGATGCTCGACTTCTGCGCCGAGCACGGCATCGCGCCCGAGACGGAACTCGTCGCGGCCGACTACATCAACGAGGCGTACGAGCGCGTGCTGGCGTCTGATGTGCGCTACCGCTTCGTGATCGATGTGGCAACGCTGGCCTGATCGACGCGCTGCGCCGGTCGTCCTCCACATGCTGGAGTGCGACCGGCCTCTGCACATTATCGGTAGAACGGCGCCGGCACTGTCGCCGCCGTTCTACCGTCGAGCATGATCATCGAAGCGGGCTACGACATCGTCGAGCTGCTCATCAACGGAGTAGCGAACAGACGCAAGAAAGATACGGAAGACGTCGACGAGAACCCACTCTGGGTCCTCACAATGGACGCGCAGCTGCGGTACTGGTCGACCACGCGGGTCGTCGACCGCATGGGCTCATCGAGCGCTGAGCACGTCGACGACATCGCGCGAACGCTGAACGAGGAACCGCGTTACTCGCGGTACTACGTGCTGGCGCCTTCTCGACGGTCCCACGCTACAGCTTCCGCGACTACGTCGGTCTGGAACACCTCCCGCGGGCCGCATCCTTCCCCGGCCCACACGAGTGGTTGGATTGCCCGTGCGCGGCATGCGTGCAGCACGAAAAGCTGCTCAAAGAAATCAGGACTCGCCACAGAAACAGCACCTCGGACGCCGATTCGTGATCGACCTGGCGACGCTGTCCCGATCAATACACGGCGCAATTGGTAGCCGTACCGATCATGCGTTCCGCCCTCGTACCGCACTCGCGGTAGGGGCGACGACGAAGGTCCTCCATCGGGTGGACGCGCCTGAACCCTCCTCACGCAACCATTGTGGAGGACGCGCACCGCGCATCCGGAGAGGGACATATGAAGAGCATCGCGAAGCGATCACTCCTGGCACTTGCGGCGGTCATCGCCGCCGCATCGCTCGGATTAGCCACAACGACGGTGGTTCACACCGTAGCCACCGAGGCCGAGGCCGACAGAATCGAGGCCTACGGCCAGTCCGTCACCGTCGACGGGCGCTCGATGAACGTGCTGATCGCGGGCGACGGACCGGAGACCATCGTCCTCCTGCCGGGATTTGGAACCGCATCCCCTGTTCTCGACTTCGAGCCGCTCGTTTCGAACCTCTCACACGACCATCGGGTCATCGTCATCGAACCCTTCGGCTACGGACTCAGCGACGGAACCGAAAGCGAACGAACCACCGAGAACATCGTTACGGAGATTCACGGCGCACTCACCGAACTCGGCGCTCACCGGTACGTCCTCATGGGTCACTCCATCGCCGGCATCTATGGCATCGACTTCGCCACGAGATACCCAGACGAGGTCACCGCTTTCGTCGGCATCGACTCGAGCGCGCCCGGGCAGCCCGGCATGGACGCGGAATTCCCGATCGGCCTCATGACTGCGGCGAAGAATCTGGGACTGCTGCGACTCGTGGCCGCACTGAGCGACGACGGCTACGGCGGTGGCGAGTACTCAGAACACGCGCGCGAACAGATAGGAATGCTGAGCAATAGAAGCTCCCTCAACCCCACCTACCTCGATGAGATGACGCACATCCGCACCAATTTCGCGGCGGCCGCGAGCACGGGCTTCCCTCAGGATCTCCCCCTGCTGCTGTTCGTCCAGTCCAACAACTCGAAGAATCCGGACTGGCTCGGGCTGCACGAGCGACAGGCCTCCGAGGCGACAGACGGAACGGTGATCCCGATCGACGGAGAACACTATCTGCATCACGCTCATTCGGCGCAGATCGCCGACGAATTCAGAGCCTGGCGCGGCGCAAGGATCGAGGCAACGATACGGTGATCTGCACGCCATCGGCGAAGCGCGGCCACCCTGCGATCACTGGGCGGTCTGCGACGCCACCGATCGGGGCCGACGGCGAGCAGCGGCACCGACGCCCGCGCGCCGCAGCGCCGCAGCGATTCCGATTCCGATTGCCGTGGCGGCAACGCAGCTGGCGAAAGTCAGCGCGAAGAAGGCAATCTGGATGCCGACCGGGTAGGAGTCGAGATCGAACGACTGGCGAGCAAGGATCGGGTACGCCACGCCGACGACCACCGCGCCCGCGTAGTGCTGCCAGATCGTCCAGAACCGATAGCCGACGATGAGGAATCCGATCTCTGCGAAGAAGGCCCACCAGACATTCGTCGCGACCGTCGAGAAGCCGTAGCCCGAGAACGGAGCAAGCACCAGACCTGAGATGACGCCCACCAGCAGACCTGCACCCGGACGCTGGATCAGCCGGAGGGCGATGATCGCCGGCAGCAGCCATAGGCCGGCGATAGCCACCGAGAAGAACGGCACGGAGGCATAGAGCGCCGTCGACAGCCAATTGGCCGGCGCGAGAAGCAGTCCTCCCGCCACGCCCAGCACTGCGCAGGTCAACAAATAAGCGGTCGATGCTCGTTTCATCGTGTCTTCTTCTCCGATCGCGCCGGGTCATGGCTAAGCTTAGGCTACCCTAACTTTACCAAGATGTCCTACGGAGCGGTCGGTCGAACCGTCATCTCACGACCGATCGCGGGTGATCGTCACCGCCGTCACGGCCGGCGCATCCGCCCCGAAGAGATAGTCCTCCCCCGTCAGCCGCACGGAAGCTGTGGTCTGCTTGTCGGCGCACGATCCTCCCACCCAGAGTTCGATGTCGCCGGACTCGACGACTCGAACGAAGTCACGGTTGGTGAACCCCAGCCGTGCGGAGGGAACATCGAACACCACCTGGGCCCGTTCACCGGGTTCGAGGTCGATTCGCGCGTAGCCGAGCAGCTGCGCGACGGGACGGGTCACGCTCGCGACGACATCGTGCCCGTAGAGCTGCACCAGATCGCTCCCCGCACGCCGCCCGGTATTGCGCACGAACACGCTCGCCCGGATGACGCCATCGGTCGGCGCACTCTCCTCGACCTGCAAGTCTGTTCGATCGAACGTCGTGTATCCCATCCCGAAGCCGAAGGAGCGCACAGGCGTGCTGTCCGAACTGGTCACCTCGTTCGGCCCACCGAGGAGCGGATGCAGGTAGCTGTATGGTTGCGCTCCGGCGGAGCGTGGAAGCGAAACCGGCAGGTGGCCCGACGGGTCAGTGTCACCGGAGAGGATCGCGACGAGCGCCGCGCCGCCCTCCTCCCCCGGAAAGAACGACTGGACTACCGCAGCGGCGGCGCCCTCTCCGTCGAGCATCCAGCCGATCGCGTAGGGACGACCCGAGAGCACCACCACGATGACGGGCGTTCCCGTGGCGATGACCGCCTCGACGAGTTCTCTCTGGATCCCCGGCAGCTCGAGCGAGTCCGTATCGTTGCCTTCACCGACAGTTCCTCGGCCGAAGAGTCCGGCGCGATCCCCCACGACCACCACTGCGATGTCGCTCGCTCGGGCAGATTCCACTGCGGCGTCTATGCCCGAGCGGTCGTCGCCTTCGACAGCGCATCCCTCGTGAAAGGTGATCCGCGCATCCCGATGCCGCACGCGCAGCTCTTCAGCGATCGTTGGAATGTCGAATCCGAACGGAACGCCGGGGTGGTGCGCAAGCACGTGGTTGGCGAACGAATAGCAACCCATCAGAGCCTCGGCACTGTCGGCGTTCGGGCCGATCAGGGCGATCCTCGCCGGTGAGGCGAGGGGCAGCGTGCCGTCGTTCGACAGCAGCACAACAGACTTCTCGGCCAGTTCGCGCGCGATAGCACGGTGCTCGGCGTCGTCAAGATCGATGGATGCGGGGGGCGAGTCGAAGGTCGCGTCGAGCAGACCGAGTTGCTCTTTCTGCGCCAGCACGCGAAGAACTGCGCGATCGACGAGCAGTTCCGGGGTTCGGCCGTCTCGGACACGCTCGGCGAGAGGTGCGAGGTATGCATCGCCGCTCGGCAGCTCGACGTCGATTCCTGCCTCGAGGGCGAGATGGGCTGCGTGCCCTCGATTCTCGGCGACGGCGTGCATCGTCTCGAGGAAGGCGACGGAGAAGTAGTCCGAGACGACGACGCCGTCGAAGCCCCAACGATCGTGCAGAATGCTCGTCAGGTAGTCGGGGGTCGCCGCGACCGGCACGCCGTCGATCTCGGCGTAGGAGTTCATCACGCTGCGGACCGCGCCGGAGCGCACCGCCATCTCGAACGGAGGCAGCAGCACGTCCTCGAGTTCTCGCCGTCCGATATGGACCGGCGCGTGGTTGCGTCCGGCCTGAGACGCGGAGTAGCCGACGAAGTGCTTCAGGGTCGCGTGCACCCCGGCATCCTGCAGGCCCCGCACGTAGGCGGTGCCGATGGTGCCGACGACGTAGGGGTCTTCGGCGATGCACTCGTCGACGCGGCCCCATCGGGGGTCGCGGATGACGTCGAGCACCGGGGCGAGGCCCTGGTGCACACCGAGCTCACGCATGGAGCGGCCGATCGCGTTGCCCATACGTTCGACGAGCTGCGGATCGAAGGCCGCGCCCCAGGCCAGCGGCGTCGGGAAGGTCGCGGCCTTCCACGCAGCGAGGCCGGTCAGGCATTCCTCGTGCACAAGAGCCGGGATGCCGAGGCGGGTATCCGTCTGCAGCCGGCGTTGTTCCGACCACAGCCAGGAGGCCCGTTCGACGGGGTCGACCGGACGTGTGCCGTAGACCCGCGTGAGATGCCCGAGTCCGTGCACCGTGGCATCCTCGTATCTCGTCGACGACGCCATCTCGCCCGCCATCGGCGCGACGACCTCGTCGCCCTGGTCGACCCAGAACCCCACCAACTGCGCGAGTTTCTCTTCGAGGGTCATCTGCGACAGCAGCTCACGCACACGATTCGTTGCTCCGGGAGTCGCCGCAGCGGTCTCCACGTGTTCGATACTCATGCCGTCAGCCCTTGACCGCTCCGGTGAGACCGCCGACGATGCGGCGCTCGAAGAGACTGAAGAAGATGAGTGCGGGAATCATCGACAACGAGGTGAAAGCGAGCACCTTGGCCGTGTCGACCGCGTATTGCGACGCGAACGCCTGCGTTCCGAGCGGCAAGGTGAACGACGCCTCGCCATTCAGAATGAACAGCGGCAGGAGGTAGGCATTCCAGCTTCCGATGAATGCGAGGATTCCGACGGTGATAACACCGGGCAGTGACAGTCTCAGCACCATGCGGAAGAAGAAACCGAGCCGGCCCAGCCCGTCGATCGCGGCCGCCTCCTGCAGCTCGTTCGGGATAGCGGCGAGGAACGGTACCAAAACGATGATCGTCAACGGCAACGCGAAGGCGATCTGAGGAACGATCACGCCCGCGAGGGAGTTCATCAGGCCGAGGTCGCGCACCAGAACGTACAGCGGCGTGATGGCGACCGTGAGCGGAAACATAAGGCCAGCGGTGAAGAGCCCGTAGACGATACCTCTGCCCCGGAACGCATAGCGCGACAGACCGTAAGCAGCCATGAGACCGAGCGCGACGACGAATGCCGTCGTGCACACAGCGGTGATCGTCGAGTTGAGCACCTGGGTCCAGAAGGAACTGCTGGCGAGGACGCTGCCGAAGTTCGACCACGCCCAGGCTTGCGGGAATCCTGATGGATCGACCGTGATCTCCGAGTTGGAGCGGAAGCCGCCGAGAATGATGTAGGCCACGGGCGCCAGCATCAATCCGATCAGGACGAGGGCCACGAAGTAGGAGATCAGGCTCGAACGCCTGGTCTGTTCCGATACGCGCCGGCTTCGGCGGGGTCGGGATGCGACGGGTGCGGCGATAGCCATCAGTGTGCGCCTCCGGTAGTAGTGACCGCTGAATCGCGGCGCAGGATGAAGCGCTGGTAGAGCAGCGCGACGACGAGTGAGATGAGAAAGATGACGACCGCCACGGCATTGCCGTAGCCGTAACTGCCGGAACTACGACCGTTGGCCACCATGTAGGTCGCCATCGTCGAGGTGCCGGCGGTGCCGGCCACGTACTGCCCCCAGACGATCCAGACCAGGTCGAACAGTTGCAGCGAGCCGATGATCGAGAGGAACGCCCAGATGCGGACGGTCGGCCCCATGAGCGGCAGAACGATGTAGCGCTGAACCTGCCAGTAGCTGGCCCCATCGATTCGTGCGGCTTCAGTGATCTCGTCAGGTATCCCCTGAAGGCCAGCGAGGAACAGAATGACAGCGAATCCGACGTACTTCCACGTGATGATGACCAGCAGCGTCCAAATCGCTGCGCTGGGGTCGCTCAGCCAGTCGGTGGCGAGGCCGCCGAGGCCCACCTTCTCGAGGAGGCCATTAAGCGCGCCGTTGGACTGGAGCATCAGGCTCCAGCCGAGACCGACGACGACCTCGGAGATGACGTAGGGAACGAAGATGAGTACCCGGATCAGCGATTGGAAGCGAAGCCTGCGGTTGAGCAGAAGCGCGATTCCAAGCGCGAGTGGCCCTTGCAGCACGAGCGACATCACAACGATGAACGCGTTGTGACTGAGCGCCTCCAGGAAGGCCGGGTCGGTGAGGATCGTGATGTAGTTGCGCAGTCCCACGAAGTCGGTGGCCGGTCCGTAACCCGACCAACTGAAGAATCCGTAGTAGGCGGCCAGCGCCACCGGCAAGATGACGAAGGCTACGAACACCACGAGGGCGGGCCCGATGAGCAGAAGGAGCTCTGCTCGCTTGGGCCAGCGGGAACGCGCCCGTGGGGGTGCGCCCGCCGGGGGCAGCGCCTGAGCGCCTCCCCCGGCTGGACTCCGGCTGCCCCGCGCAGCTTCTTTCGTGTGCATTTCGTCGCGCAGGACAGCCATTCTTGCTTCTCCTAGGACTTCGCTGCGGCAGCGTTCACAGCGTCGACGATGCTCTGAGCATCACCCTTGCCAGCGAACATGTCGACGACGGCCACGTTGAGCGCGTTACCGACACTCTGTCCATACAGCGTGTCTAGCCACACGCTCACATAGGGAGCGTTGTTGTAGGTAGCCAGGATGTCCTTCAGCGCGGGGTCGGAGACGGAGGACTGCGCCTCGGTCGATGCGGGCAGGGTCTGGAACGCCGTGGCGTACGCCTCCTGGTTGCTCTTTTCGACCATGAAGTTAAGGAAGTCGACGCACTCCTTCGGAGCGTTGACCCAACAGGTGAAACCGTCGACACCGCCCATCATGGCGCCGGTCTCGCCCTTGCCGCCCGGCACCTCGGGGAACGGGAACCACTTGAGATCGGCCAGGGGCTTCTCATCGGGGGTGAGAGATGCGATGACGCCTGGATCCCACGCACCCATCAGCTCCATGCTGGCCTGCTTATTCGCGATGAGGCCGGCAGATGAGCCCGCGCCCTGCTGCGCGGAGGTGGTGAGGAATCCATCATTGAACGGCTCCGTCTTGATGAACGACTGCAGGTTCTCACCGGCCTTCAGCCAGCAGTCATCGTCGAAGTTGCGACTCTTGGCTGCCTCGTTGAGCACATCTTGCGAGCAGGCACGCAACGCGAAGTTGTAGTACCAGTGGGCCGCAGGCCACGCGTCCTTAGCCCCCACAGCGATGGGGTCGATACCCGCTGCTTTGAGCTTCTCGTCCGCCGCCTCGAGGTCGCTGATCGTCTTCGGAGGCGACGCGACGCCTGCCTGGGTGAACAGATCAGACGAATAGAAGAATCCGGAAGGGAGCACCGCCGTGGGCACTCCATAGTTCTTACCGTCGATCTCGAATGCCGACAGACTGTTTCCGACGGCCTTCTTCGTTGCGTCGCTGAGCCCTGATGTGAGGTCCATCGCCTGGCCGGCCTTCACGACATCCGCGAGCTTGCCACCACCGCGAGCCATAAAGACGTCAGGAGCATCGCCAGAGTTGAGGGCGGTCTGCAGCTTGCCGTCCATCTCCTCGTTCTGGATCGACTGGATTTTGACAGTGACGTTGGGGTTCGCTTTCTCGAACGCGGCCGCCGTGTCGTCCCAGTATTTCTTTCCGTCGCCGGTCGTGGAGTTCTGCCACATCGTCAGCGTGACTTTTCCGTCGGACGAGTCGCTCGATCCGGCACTGCATCCGCTGAGCGCGAGTGCGCTCAGAAGAATCGCGGCCGAGCCAGCGACGAATTTGGTGAGTCTCATTGTGATTCGAACCTGCTCTCTTCATTGAGGGACGCCCGCGGCTGTGCGGACGCTTTGCTGGTGCACGGGTGGTGCGGTGTGCCCTCCCACCGAGGACCTGGATGTATCAGGATCCGAGGCAACGCTGTCTGATCGGGCGTGATCAGTGTGCGTGACCGCACAAAGGTCGTCAAACGTTTTCGAAATCATTTTCGCACGCCCGGAATCAGCACTATGCTCGGCCCATGATGGCGAGGGCGACAATCCACGACGTCGCTGCGGCGGCGGGCGTTTCGGTAGCCACCGTGTCGAAAGCGGTCAACGGCAGATACGGCGTATCGGCAGTCACCACAGATCGTGTTCTCGAGGCGGTGGCAGCGCTCGGATACGAGTCGAGCCTCGTCGCGAGCAGCATGCGCTCACGACGGACGGGCGTCATCGGGGTGCTCGTGGCCGACTTCGAGCCGTTCAGCGCCGAGGTGTTGAAGGGCGTCGCGGTGGGCCTGCGCGATTCGCGGTACGACCTGCTCGCCTACAGTGGATCGCGGCGCGGCGAGGGCGAGGGCTGGGAGCGGCGCTCTCTCAGTCGCCTGAGCGGCACCCTGATCGACGGAGCCATCATCGTGACCCCGACGGTCGTCAACGTCGCCGCCGATGTTCCGATCGTCGCGGTCGACCCGCACACGGGCCGCGCAGATCTCCCGACCGTCGAAGCCGACAGCCGGAGCGGTGCGTTCGAGGCGACCGCCTACCTGGTCGGGCTGGGCCACCGACGCATCGGTTTCGTATCGGGCCGGCCCGACCTCAAGTCGTCGCGCCTCCGTGACGCCGGATACCGCGAGGCCCTCGTCGCGGCATCCATTGCCTTCGATCCCGGGCTCGTTCGCGTTGGTTTCTACGAGGCCGACACCGCGCGCCGCGCGGCGCAGGAACTGCTTATGCAGCGCGACCGCCCCACGGCGGTCTTTGCGGCGAACGACCTCTCTGCGATCGCGATCATCGAGGTCGCTCAGTCGCTGGGTCTCGAGGTTCCGCGCGATCTGTCGGTCGTCGGCTTCGACGACGTGCCCGAGGCATCCCGTCTCGCTCTGCCCCTCACGACCGTTCGTCAGCCTATGCAGAGCATCGGTCAGGCGGCCGCCCGCATGCTCACCAGCCTGATGGATGGCGAGACCCTGGCGTCGACGCATGTGCTGCTGCCGACACGGCTCGTCGCCCGCGCCACGACCGCGCCCCCTCTGTCGATGTCGACGGAGAGGTGAAGATCCACGCGATCTGAGCCTTCTCGACGAGCAGCCCCAGCAGCGCCCGGAACTCGGTTGCTACAGTGAGCCGAGGTCGAGGGGGCGCACGTGACGGGGTCGGGTCTGAGTTCGATCGAGGTGGCAGAGCGCGTTGCCGACGGCAAGACCAACTCGTTCGTGCAAGACACGAGTCGCAGCGTCTGGAGCATCGTACGAACGAACGTGCTCACACTGTTCAACGGCATCATTCTCGTCTGCTTCCTGGTACTCCTCGCGATAGGGCGGTGGCAAGACGCGCTGTTCGGCTTCAGCGCGGTGGCCAATGCGGTGATCGGCAGCGTTCAGGAGTATCGGGCCAAGCGCGCTCTCGACCGGCTGGCGGTTCTGAACGCGCCGCACGCCCGGGTTCTGCGAGAGGGCTCCCAAGTAGAGATCGACATCGCCCTCGTCGTCGTCGACGACACGCTCGTGCTGCGCGCGGGCGACCAGGTCGCCGCCGACGGGATCGTCGACGCCTCGAGCGGCCTGCAGGTCGACGAGTCGATGCTCACCGGCGAATCGGATGCCGTGGAGAAGATTCCCGGAGATCGCGTGCTGTCGGGCTCGGTCGTCGTCGGGGGCGAGGGCACCGCGGTCGTCGACCGGGTGGGCGCGGATTCGTTCGCGAACTCGCTCTCGGCGGAGGCCAAGCGGTTCTCCCTCGTGGCGAGCGAGTTGCGCTCCTCGATCAACCGAGTGCTGAAGTGGGTGGCCTGGATCGTCGGTCCGGTGGCGCTCCTGGTGCTGAATGCGCAGATGATCACGCAGGGCGGCTGGGTCGACGCGGCCGCGAGCGGCGGGTGGCGCATCGCGGCGACGGCGACCATCGCATCCGTCGTCGCCATGGTGCCCCTGGGCCTCGTTCTGATGACGAGCATCACGTTCGCCGTCGGAGCGGTCAAGCTCGCGAGGCAGCAGATTCTCGTGCAGGAGCTTCCCGCGGTCGAGGGCCTCGCCCGGGTCGACATGATCTGTCTCGACAAGACCGGAACCCTGACCCAGGGCGACATCGTGTTCGACGCGGCACACGTGCTCACGGCGGTCGCAGGCTGGGAGAGTGTGCTCGCCTGGTACGGGGTGCAGAACGACGCGAACGCGACGGCGCGCAGCCTCTCCTCGCGTTTCACGGACTCTCCACGCAAGGCCGTTATCGATCGGGTTCCCTTCTCCTCCGCCCGCAAGTGGAGTGCCGCGACCTTCGACGACGGCATGTGGATTCTGGGCGGACCCGAGATGGTCTTCCCTGGCCACGACTCCCCCGGCGCCGATCGAGAGGGTCTTGCAACGATGGCGGCCGAGCTCGCGGCCACCGGTCGCCGAACCCTCGTTCTCGCTCACGGGTCGCCGCCCATCGACGAGACAGTCCCCGCCGACGCGGTGCCGGTCGCGCTCCTGACGTTCCGCGAGAACATCCGTCCGGATGCCGCCGAAACGCTCCGCTACTTCGCGGCCCAGGGCGTGGGCGTGCGCATCATCTCGGGCGATAATCCCCAGACCGTCGCGGCCATCGCCCGCGAGGTCGGTCTCGACGCGCCCCGCGGTTTCGATGCGCGGCAGTTGCCTGACGACGATGACGAGCTTCTCGAGGTGTTGAACGAGCACATCGTGTTCGGCCGGGTCACGCCAGATCAGAAGAAGCGCATCGTGGTGCGACTCAAGGCAGCCGGCCACACGGTCGCCATGACCGGTGACGGCGTGAACGACGCGCTCGCGATCAAGGAGGCCGACATCGGGATCGCGATGAATTCGGGAGCCGCGGCCACGAAGGCGGTCGCCCGGCTCGTGCTGCTCGATGGGCGTTTTTCGCACCTGCCGAGCGTCGTCGCAGAGGGTCGCCAGGTGATCGCGAACATCGAGCGCGTATCGATGCTGTTCCTCACCAAGACCGCCTACGCCACCTTCCTCGCGATCACCTTCGGCATCCTGTTGCTGCCGTTCCCGTTCCTGCCTCGACAGCTGTCTGTGACCGACGGTCTCACCATCGGCATCCCGGCGTTCTTCCTCGCCCTGCTGCCGAACGCGCAGCGCTACGTGCCCGGCTTTCTGCGCCGTTCGCTCACCTTCGCCATTCCGGCCGGTGTCGCCGCGACGCTCGGCATTGCCGCCTACGCGCGGCTCGCAGCGGGCCAGCAGATCCCCGAAGCCGAGATTCGCACCGGTTCGACACTGATCCTCACGATCATCGGACTCTGGATCCTCGTGGTGCTGTCACGCCCGGTGACCCGGTTCAAGGGCGTCGTGATCGGCGCCATGATGGTCGGCCTCGTGCTGGTATACACGGTGCCGATCATGCGGGAATTCCTGCAGCTCGTCGACCTCACACTGCCGACGGCGCTGCTCGTGCTCGGAGCATCGCTGGTATCGATCGCCCTGATCGAGATCGTGCGCTTCGCCCACCGCAGGATCGCTCGCCGCGACGCGGAGCCGGCTGTGAGTCAGCGCGGGGCGAAGTAGCGACGCCCGGCGCCCGTCCACAGCGGCAGGATGACGGCAGTCGACGACACAAGCTGCACCGCGACGCCAGACCAGTCGCCGTCGCCCGCGACGACCAGATCGACGAGCGCAAGAACGAGCGTGAGAAGCAGCACGACGGTCGCCGACACCCGAGACGCGTGGCTGCCCCGGGCAACACCCGACGCGAGCGCAATCACGAAGAGTCCGAACAGGATCATGCCCGCGCCGAAGAGCGACACGAGCAGGCCGATGTCGCCGGTCGGCGCGTCGGGGATGTACCGGATGAAGAGAGTCAGGATGCCGAGGGCGATCTGGGCGACCCCGCCCAGATACATCACCGCCACGGCGACGGTGACGAAGCCCGGCCGAACCCGTGAAGTGCTCTGAGTCATACCGCTAAGAAAACCACGGATGCTTCGGCGGCGCGCATCAACCCTGTCGCCGCCCCGAGAAGACGGCGTGCAGCAGCGGTATCGCCGACACGGCCATGAGCACGGTGCCGAACACCGTGTCGTCGGCGCGCACGAGGGCTCCCGCGATCAGTAGTGCTCCGAAGAGCAACGCCGATACGAGCCTGCGAGCCGCGTGCTCGAGTCTGATGACCCGACGTTCGAGCCCCGGGTTGGCAACAGCGACGGAGCCGTCCTCGATGCGGGCGACGAGACCGTCGATGCGCTTGGGGAGCCTCCAGACGAGGGCGGCGTTGTCGAGCGCCTGGCGCCCCAGGTCGCCCACCACGTTGCCGCGTTCGTCGCGAATGAGCTGGGCAGCGTACGGCTCGACTGAGTCCCAGAGGTTGAACGAGGGATCGAGCGCGCTGCACACCCCGGAGGTCAGTGACATGGCGCGGATGATGAGCAGGAAGTTCTCGGGCAGCTGGAACGGCAGCGACCTGACGACGTGTCCGAACTGGTCGGCGAAGTCGCGGAATTCCCGGGGGTCGACCTCGCGCAGCTCGGCGAACCCCATGCCGCCGAAGCGGGCGAAGAGCTGCGTCATGGCGCGTTCGAGTTCGGTGGTGTCTGCAGACGGCAGCAGCACGCCCACGTCGCGGATCGCATCCACCAGGCCTTTGCCGTCGCGCGAGGCAGCGGCGATCAGCAGCTTTCGCAGCCCGCTGCGCGTGTTGCCGGGAACCTCGCCCATCATGCCGAAGTCGATGAAGGTGAGCTTCCAGGTCGTCTTGCCCGACGCATCCGGCCCACCGCCCGTGGGGGTGACAAAGATGTTGCCGGGGTGCGGGTCGGCGTGGAAGAAGCCGTTCGTGAACAGCTGGTCGAACATCACAGCGGCGAAGACCGGCGCGACCTCGGCGGGATCGATGCCGGCGGCCCGGAGCGCGGCGGCATCGGTGATCTTGATCGCGGTGACGTCTTCGAGCGTCAGCACCCTGCGGGTCGTGCGCTCCCAGACGATCGACGGCACGGCCACCCGGTCGTCGCCGGCGAAGTCCTCGGCGAACCGCTCGGAGCTCGCCGCCTCGTGCAGGTAGTCGATCTCCTCGAGGCTCGTGGCCGCGAACTCCTCGACGAGGGTGGGCATGTCGACGCGGTCGGAGACGAGGCGCACGTGGCTCAGCCACCCGCCGACCTTGCGCAGCGCCGCCAGGTCGACGTCGACGATCTCGTCGATTCCGGGTCGCTGTACCTTGAGCACGACCCCCGTGAGGCCGGTGTCGACGGCGGCCGTCGGTGCGAGAACGGCCCGGTGGGCCTGGCCGAGGGATGCCGCGGCGACGGGCGTCTCGTCGACTCGCGCGAACGCCGTCTCAAGCGACACGCCCAGCTCGGCCTCCGCGAGCGCCCGGATGGCCGCGAACGGAACCGCGGGAACCTCGTCTTGCAGGCCCTCGAGTTCCTTCGTGATCTCAGGCGGAAGCACGTCGAGGCGCGACGACATGAACTGGCCCACCTTGATCATGAGCCCGCCGAGGTCGACGGCGAGCACATGGAAGCTGCGCGCGAAGCGCTGCATGCGCCTGGCCCGTGTGCGCTCCGCGACCCTCAGCAGGCCGATGCGGGGCAGGAACAGCTCGAACCACCAGGTCACGGCCAGGTGCCAGGCCGAGAAACGCAGGATGCGGCGGTACCGCGCACGCGTGTTGCCGGCGCCGGCCGCGAGGTCTGCCCGGGCCGGACTGACCGACGTCACTCCCGTCAGTCCTGCGCGAGGATCGAGTACAGGCGACGACGGGCGTCGTCGAGCACGGCGACGGCCTGCTGCACCTGCTCCGGCGTGCCGGTGCGACCTACCTGGGCGGCGGCCTGAGCGAGCTCGACGCCGGACTTCGGCAGGGCGCCGAAGCTGGGGCCGTCTTCCTTCGTGTCGGTCGACGCCCAGGGGGTCGAGGTGCCGTCTGTGTCGACGACCTGTCGGCCTGCGTCAGTGAGGGCATAGGTCTTGCGCCCATTCGACTCCTCGGCGCTCACGAGCCCCTCGTCGGCGAGCAGCTGCAGGGTCGGGTAGACGCTGCCGGCGCTGGGCTTCCAGCTGCCGCCCGAGCGCTCCTCGATCTCGCGAATGATCTGGTAGCCGTGCATGGGCTGTTCGGCGAGCAGCGAGAGCACGGCCGCGCGCACGTCACCCTTGCCCATGCGGGTGCCCGCTCCGGCCTTCTTCTCGAAGGTGGCGCGCAGCTGCTCCATGGCCTGCCACATGCCGTCGGCGTTGCCGAGGTTGCCGAGGTTGAACCCGCCTGAGGGGAATGAGTTGCCCATGATGTCCTCCAAATGAACTCGCGAACGATAGTCAACGATATATCGGCAAGCTGACAGATGGCTCCGTGTTCGAGGGATTCCCGGCGGGCTATTCTCAGTCCCTGTCGCTCTTCTCGAAGTAGAGAGACAGGAAGATCGCCATGACCGCGGCTCCCGCTCCGACGGCCGCATTCTCGCCGGCCGTGCGGTCACGACGAAGAAGCGCCGATCCGGCCGCGGCGTTCAGTGCGCTCCACACCACGTTCACCGTCGGCGACGAGAGCCCGCGGCCCGGTGGACGCGCGAACGGCGACGGGAAGCGCCGTCCCTGCACCCCGGCGACGCCGTGCGGCACCGCGTTGACGAGAAAGACACCGGCAGCGAACTGCCTCAGGATCGTGGACCGTGACATGCGTCCTATTCTGCGTCTTCGACGTGGGGCGCATGCGTCGAATCAGCCGATTTCTCGGGCTCATCCGGTCGCGTGACCACCCTCATGGCTTCGAAGATCGCCTCGTCGAAGTAGTCGTCGGGGTCCTCGATCAGCCTCTCGATCGCGAGCGCGTGCGCCCTGACGACCTCACTCGGATGGATCCGTGCCGCTCGGAGCGCCGGAACGGCGTGATCGCCGAGCTCCGCGAGCGCCCGGGCGAGACTCAGCTGCACGTCGCGATCGCCGCGGCCGAGCTGCGTGCTCAACACCGTCGCCACCTCCCCCTCCTGGCCGACCGGCACGAGAATGACCCCGGCCCGCCAGGCCGCCCGCGCGACCGACTCGTCGGCATCCTGTATCGCCGTCTCGGTGACGGCAGCCCACCCGCGCGGGTCGCCCACCTTCGACAGGCTGTGGAAGGCCTGGCTGCGCGCCTGTGGCACGGCAGATGTCGTCTCGGCGATCAGGCGTGGCACGGTGAGGTCGGCCGGATGCCGCGTCAAAGCCCAGGTGAGCATGTCGCGCACGAAGAAATCGGCTTCGACAGCACAGCGTTCGACGAGGGCGTCGACGTACTCGTCGCGCGGATAGGTACCGGCCGAGAGCGCCGCCTGCAGCCGTATCGAGGCGTCCGCCGAGTTCAGGGCGCCGCGCAGCGCCTCGTCGGGTCGCGTGTTCATGACTTCCTCATGCATGCCAGTCAACACTGTCGGGCACCGGGTCGTGCCTGTATGACGCGTGCGCGGGCAATAGACTCCGGGTCATGCGCCTCGGAGTCATCGATGTAGGGTCCAACACCGTCCATCTCCTGGTTGTGGACGCCCATCCCGGGGCGAGCCCCGTGCCCTATCACTCCCAGCGCTCCACGCTGCGGCTCATGCGCTATCTGGATGCCGATGGTGCGATCGTCGACGAGGGCGTGCTGCGCATCGTCGCGGCGGTGAAGGAGTCGGCCGAGACCGCCCGCGATATCGGGGTCGACGACCTCATCTCCACGGCCACCAGCGCGATCCGCGAGGCGACAAACGGCGAGGAGGTGCTGGCTCGGATCGCGCGGGAGACCGGGGTCGAGCTGCACGTGCTCTCCGGCGAGGACGAGGCGCGCATCACGATGCTCGCCGTGCGGCGCTGGCTCGGCTGGTCGGCGGGCGAGATCCTGCTCTTCGACATCGGCGGCGGATCGTTCGAGATCGCCCAGGGCGCCGACGAATACCCCGACGTGCAGGCTTCTCTTCCCCTCGGCGCCGGACGCACGACGGTCGGGTTCCTCGCGGAGGACCCGCCTCAGCGCGCCGATATCTCGCGGTTGCGCGCTCACGCCCGCGCCGAGCTGACTCAGCTGCGAAATGAGTTGTTCGCAGACCGGCCTCGCCCCAAGCGAGTGGTCGGCACCTCCAAGACGATTCGATCGCTCGCCAGGCTGGTCGGCGGTCCGCCGGATCCGGTGACCGGCGATCTGGCCCAGCTGCACTACGCGGGCCTGCGCGAGTGGGAGCCGTCCCTGCGCGCGATGACAGGCGCCGCGCGCGAGCACCTGCCCGGCATCACTCCCGAGCGCGGATATCAGATCCTCGCCGGCGCGGTTGTGCTGCGCACGGCCATGAAGGTCTTCGACGTGCAGACGATGACGATCTCGCCGTGGGCACTGCGTGAGGGAATCGTGCTGCGCTACATCGATGCGCTCGACGGACGCGACCGCCCCTTCGGCGCGCGTACTGCGTCCGCGGTAGCCGCAGCGGAAGAGTGACCCCTCTGGGCTGACGCGCTCGACTCCCGTGGCCAGGACCATGGGATGGGGGGCGAATTCCTGTGTCCCCGCGAGAGGAACACATGAAGACATTTGCTCGAAGAGCCCTTCTGGCCGTAACCGCCGTCGGTGCGGTCCTGGCGCTCGGACTGGCGACGACCACGGTCGTGCACGCCGTTGCGTCGTCGGTTGAAAGCGACCGGATCGAGCCGTACGGCACTCCGGTCACCGTCGATGGAAAGCAGATGAACGTCGTGGTGACCGGCGAGGGCCCCGACATCGTGCTGCTCCCCGGATTCGGCACGGCCTCCCCCGCGCTCGACTTCGCGCCCCTCGTGGCGGAGCTCGCCGTCGACCACCGCGTGACCGTGGTCGAGCCCTTCGGCTACGGCCTCAGTGATGGCACGGATGCCGAGCGCACGACCGCGAACATCGTCACGGAGATCCACGACGCGGTGACCGCTCTGGGCCTCGAGCGCTACACGCTCATGGGTCACTCCATCGCCGGCATCTATGGCATCGAGTATGCGAACCGCTATCCCGACGAGGTCACGGCGTTCGTCGGCATCGACTCGAGTGTTCCCGGCCAGCCGGGCATGGATGCGGAGTTCCCGACAGGCCTCCTCGCCGTGGCGAAGAACCTCGGCCTGGTGCGCCTCGTGGCCGCCGTCAGCGGGGACGACTACGGCGACGCTGCATACTCCGACCACGACAGGGAGCAGCTCGCGATGCTGAGCAACCGCAACTCGCTGAGCCCGACCTATCTCGACGAGATGGCGCACATCCGCACGAACTTCGCGGATGCTCTGGGTACGGGATTCCCGAAGGGGCTACCACTGTTGCTGTTCGTCGTCGCGAACAATGAGAGCAACCCGGGCTGGCTCGGGCTGCATGAGGAGCAAGCGGCTGCGGTGTCGGATGGGACGGTGGTGCCGATCGATGGGGAGCACTACCTGCATCACGCGCACCACGACGAGATCGCCACGGGGATTCGTGAGTGGAGCGATACCAGGGGGTAAGGCACGTCATATCGACAGTGCTTGCCCCCTACATGTGCCGCTCGAGTCAGCTCAAGGTTTCCAAGCCATGGGGCGGCGTGGCAGCAATCGGCGATGTGATTCCGGCCGCGAAGCCGAGTGTCACGAGACCGGCAACGAAGTTATAGGCGAGATCACAAACCAGGTCACGACCACAGTAAGGATAATGAACGGCGTAAGTCGTCCAACCCAAGAGGCCGTCGCGCTGGGTACTGGTCCTTCGTCGCGGGTGTTCGCTGTCTGTGTTGTGCAGATGGCGGCTCCGACGAGGACGAAGAAGATCTGTGGTCAGACGGCGTCGAATGGCATGTATGCGTTCTCGATGACTACTGGGGCCGTCAATCAAATGCTCCAGCGCATGACGATGCCAAATCGGCCCCTAATAAGCATCGGCTTCGCGAGACAGTCGAGCGTGCTTCCAGTCGATATGAGCAACTCACCTTCACTGGGAGCACGAGTAGTTGACATTCATCTTGCGAATGGACATGCAAATGCCATTCGCCACCACTGCGCTGACCGACGCTAGTCCTTCGGTAGTTGCAAAAACCGAAACGCCTCGAGAGAACTCGTGCTTCGGAATTGGGAACTAGTTTTGCCTGCGTGGAATGTGTTCCAGATCGCGTCGGGTATTCGGCTTCGAGCACCACCCTGAGGCCGTGAGTCGGTGCCCGTTCGTAGACAAGCTTCCCGCAACGCAGTTAAAGATTGGTACTAATTGATTCACTTCCAATACCGACGCACATTTGTGACAAAATAGCCCGTTCGACACAATCGAGGCAGACATATGAATCAATTTCGACCGGACCCGTCCAAAGAACAGAAAGGCGTCTAAGTATCTCGTATTTCGATTTCTAGTTTTTCCTCTAGCCGCCCGAATGCCGGGTGTTGGAACACTATTTTCACGGTCACGTCTGTCACTGGGGCTGGGAAATGGATCATTTCACGCCAGACACCCGCGGGAGCAATGCCTCCTGGTACGGAAACGTTTGCAAGTGATGGGCTTGGCCCCGCAGCGGAACTGAGCGACACCCGCTCCAGATCCAAATAGTCTGCGCTCAGATTCTCCAGGGAGAAGTAACCAACTCTTCGGCTTCGGGAGATCGAAGCTTTGAAGTAGGAGCCAGAAAGACTCTGACCTTTCTGTTCAGGATCTGAAGCAGCTGGAACAGGCAGGTCTTTAGCCAAGTCGAAGAGGACTCGGTGAAGTAACGATGAAAGGTCGGACCGTTTTGTAAATGTTCCAGTTATGTAGCCCGTGGCCTGCATGTCCTTGACGTATTCGACGAGCTCTTGACGCTTGCTCACATCAGCATTAACCGACACCTTGGACTGCTTTAGCCAAACGTAGGTCGGACGACCGCTGTTGCGCACCAAACTGAGTTCGTGCGCGCTCGACGGCATTCCGTTGGTGATTCCATTTCCCAGGGTCGTCCAAAACAAAGCGATGCAAGCGTCGGACGACAGGAGCAAAGTCGAATCGATGAGATTTTGACCACCCCGAGGATCATGACCGCCATGCGGTAGATCAAACTCCCACATTCTCGTCAAGAAGAGAACACTCAAACGCTCGCCGTGTTGCTGATTCCAATCGAGAACAATCTTAGGGATCTCTGCGCGGTCAGCCTTAAGATCTCCGGGGGAAGCGACGAAGATCGTCAATACCCGAGCGGTAAACACGAATACTAAGCGGGAAGAAGGGCGTCAATGTAGTCCGACGTCAGATCATCCCGTCTTGGAATTAACCCTGACTCCAACGCGCTCTGGGCCATCTTGAGGATCATGTCTAGACGATCTTGAGACAGTTCAGATATTTCCGTTACATCGTCTGATCCAAATTTTTTTTCCATTTTTATAGACCTTTAGTTAGATGGTGATTATTTACCCATAATTGCAAGTACCTCATAGCTAAGAATTATTTTCTAAACCATCGGCTATCTCTTTGATCATTCCGACCGTTTCTTTCGAAACAAATAACTCAAGTGACAACATTCCTACTTCGATCTCCGGATTGAGAGTCCCTTCAAATTCTCCGGGGTACGCAAGTATCAATGGCCTCACTGAGCCAACTTTGAGTTCCCATCCGACCTTCGAACCGATATCGCTCGCCTTGACTCCGTCACGGAGGCTCATTTTTCGTTTCACCGGTGAAAAAAGTGTTTCGATCCGAGCCGGGGCAATGCCCTCAAACGGAATGAACCGGACCCGACGTTCGGATTTGCCGGACAGATCGTCAGGGAAGACGACAATCTCTTCGGAATATAACGACTCCGCCATGCTCTTTCCGTAGGGCTCAACGTAGTAAAGGTCTTGTATTCCGAAAGACACTAGGTTTCTCGCACACTCGTGACAGGGAAATGTAGTTACAAACATCGTCGAACTGGAAGCTCCGGCGGATCTTCTAAAGGCGTCTGAGAGCGCCGCCATTTCAGCATGAACGCTTCGACCAAACTCGATCAGGTGCATAATCCGGGTGTTATCGAAGGCTTCAAGAGCCGAGAGCCCAGCTACCGCAGCATCGGAAGGAGCATTATCGTCACCATTCAGTCCATCTGCCAAGTTCTCCAACCACTCTTTGGTTCCAGCAAACTTGTCGTCGATTGAGCCCAACTCTTCTCGCCACGAACTCGGCGTAAACAGTATTCCCAAAAATGTTCTGATGGCATGTATGCGATTCGGGTCGCTTGGGTCAATGCCCCTTTGATGATCCCTGAAATCAGGGGAGTCTCCTTCTCGATATGGGCCTCCGCTGGGCTTTGCAACCTCATTCCATCCAGTTGCGATGAGTGAACCGTCATTGGTATCCACCAGAGCCGCGCCGACACTTCGCCCCATCGCCACTGACGATTTCGCAGCTAAGAATGCAGCAGCCATCGCATTCTCTTGAATCGTTGGAGTGCCGAACGGGTCACCGCATATCTGATTAACGAATCGGACTATCTGCGAAACAGCCGACGCGTCAAGGGTCGCGTTCGTCTTCAGCGGTTCCTCCCCGGGACCAAACTCCGCCCGGGAACGAATGAAGAGATCCGCAAGGTGAAAGGTCTCGTCAACGTTTAAGCGGCCCTTTGGATGTAGCAGTGGAACGGAGCTCAGAATTCCGGCGTCGATCGAAATTAATTCTTTTGCGAGATTCACCGCGTCACGGCTAATCTCCTGCCGTTTGGATCGCTGTTGTCCTCCTAGCCTCGTGTCGGCTCTTACCTCATCAGGAGACTGGTTGGATATCCGGTCAAATTGAGCCTCGAGGTAGTCCTGCCGCCTTTTCCTAGGTGCATTGATAGCAATGAGGAAGAACCTACTGCCGTAAACGCTCCGCATCATCTGCACTTCGTCTGGATGCATGAGATGAGTAACGATGTACGCCACCCCATCGCGACGGTTAAGAATTGCGTCTTGAACAACCTGCTCGCGCTCGGCATTGATGGTGAGAATTGCAAGACGAGCCGCAATCGAGTTGTCCAAGGCGACCCGTAGCATGTCCCCCGCTCTCATCAGGGCTCTATGTCCAGAAAAATTATGAGGGTCTGCCTCGCGATCAACGCTAGGAAGATCTTGGCCAATTAGATCCCTGTATGCAGCTCGAATCAGGCCAGAAAGTTTGATTTCCTTTGTCAAGTAGCCCGACTCGTGCAGCTGTGCTGACAGTGCGCTGGTTACCTGCTTCGTGTGGGTACCAATCGGCCTGGTGACTGCAAAATAGAGTGGCGGCTTCTTGAAAGTATTGAAGTCATCCGGCAGCGGGCTTCGCTCCGACTGCAAATCAGGCATCGCCCTTTCAGTACCTGTCGTCAAGTTCGTCACGCTACCCCCCGATTGCTGACGTTGTTCTCATGCTCAAGAAGACTAGCGTTGAGGTCCGACATTCGACGACCAAACACGCGATGGACCGATCACATTTCGGGGCCTCCAGGAACAAGTTCAGTCCAACCCGACCCAATGGCCTTCTTCACTGCACTCTCCGCGCTTGCAATCTTGTCGTCGCGCCTGCGGTTCGCCTCAGTCATCCGAGCCGCAGCTTCGACCACCTTCTCTGACGACACGACGCCGCGAGTGATCTCACACTCCGGGCACCACTGCGTCGAGAAGCTCGGCGCCCGGTTGGTGTGATGGACGCTCTGCTCCACGTTGCTCCCACATGTCAGCGTCCGAGCCCAGACATCGAGTTCTCCCTCCCGACGCTCGGAGACGGTGGCAAGGATGCGCTGGATTCTTTCTGCCTGATCGTGCGAGATCGGGATCGGTGGGCAGCAGTAGCCACAATGCTCCAGCGGTGCGCATCGCAGTTCGGATGCATCTCGCGGTAGCGCTCTTGGTCCGCGTCGAAGATGACGCGCTGTTCGTCCGTGAGATACATCGTCCCCGGCCAACTGCCGAGGTTGTCGATGACCGGCAATCCGCAGCCTCGGCATGCCTCACCCGCGGCCGCCTGCTCGCGCGTGAGGTACATCCCCTTGTCGCACCATTCCTGTCGCCTCGCTTCGTCGCGATGCGCGCGTGCTTCTTCCTTGAGTGCGTTCGTCACGCGACGCTTCTGCGTTCGTTCAGCCTTCTGTTCCTCGGTGAGCGGCATACCGTTCCTTCAGTCGCGATGTCTGAGGCCTGCCGGAGAATGCCAACATGCCTCAGCTCTACACAAAGAATGGCCGTCCGTTGCAACGAGACGGTAACCGGTTGTTTGCCGGATCGGGAACCTACCTGGGAACGATCCAGGCCCGGTACGTCTTCGACACCTCCGGCCAGTACTCAGGCACGATCGACGGCGACCGCGTGGTGTACCGAACCATCGACTCTGCTCGCATCTCCAGGCCAACGATTGCCGGACCCCGGGTCGGGCTTGCGGTGGTGAACGCAGTTCCGGCTGCGATCCTGGGCGATGAGCCTCCGTTTCTGAACTGAAGCATCAACACGCCGACCCTGACTCGATGTGGCAATTCTTTCACTCTCCCACTAGAGTGATACTCATCACCGGCCGCGAGAGAGGAACCGTCATGGCGATTCATACCCCCAAGACCCGCGAGGATCTCGCGCGCCACCTGTACCCAATGCGTCTCCAAGCGACCGTCTTCGAGCGTGCCGTCGCGGTGGGCGCTGCGGAGAGTCGCACCTACTCGAAGGGCGCGCCGAAGTCTGCACCCAATATGACTCGCTGGTACCGCACCGTCGAGGTAATTCACGAGCAACTCATGCTGCTGCAGCTCGACTGGAAGCGTTCAGACCCGCAGAATCTGCCCTACTTCTCTCAGACTGACCTCAACCTCGGACTGATCACCAGTAGTGGCGACGAGTTCACCGGGGTCGCCTGGGGCACGCCGAGCACCAAGAACCCGAAGGGCTCGGCCTTTGCGCGTCGCGTGGACGAGAACGGCCAGATTGCCATGTTCGGCCAGCCGACCGACGACGGTGGCGAAATCGACGTCAAGTACCTCTGGATCCTGCTCTACAACGAACGTGATGGCATGGTTTTCCTGGAGCTGTCTCGTCCGACCTCGATGGCCGGCAAGCAGATAGACAGCTGGTCGGAGCGGATCATCTTCCCGCCGTTCGATCTAGCGCTCGGTGCGTTCTCGTTCGAGGAAGACACCGAAGAAGACGAGGGCTTCGGCTTCACCGTCGCACGGCGCTAAGGCGCCGGGTTTCCCGCGATGAGCACTACCTTCATTCCCGCACGCCTTGAGATGGCGCGCGCCATCCGACAGATGACCGCAACCGCGCTCGCCACGGAAGCGGGCACGACCGCGCCTTGGGTGTCTCAAGCCGAGAACACTAAGAAGACACCGAGTCCGGAGCTTGTTCGTGAGTTCGCGCGCGTCCTCAACTTTCCGGTCGACTTCTTCTACCGCCCGGTCACGGCACTCCCGCCGTCGGATGCTTTCCATTTTCGGGCGACGTCGCGACTCGCGAAGAAGGACGAGGCGACAGCACGAAGCCTGTCGACACTGGCGATCGAGCTGTCGGACTGGATCGAAGCGACATATAGGGCACCGGCTCCAGAGGTTCCAGAGCTCCAGGATCTCCTCGACTCTGACGACTCACTGCCACCCGAGCAAGCCGCCGAGGCGCTGCGCGGCGCATGGGGTCTTGGTGTGTCACCGATCAAAAACCTCCTGCAGCTTCTCGAATCCAAGGGGGCCAAGGTCTACTCCGCCGGTGGGCCACTGCAAGCCATCGACGCTTTCTCGTTCCGGCACGGGGAGACACCGGTGATTTTCCTGAACGTGCATAAGTCCGCCGAGCGGCTACGTTTCGACCTCGCCCACGAACTCGGGCATCTCGTCATGCACGGTGGGTCATTGCATGTTGAGCCCGGCAAGGAAAAAGAGCAGGCCGCGAACGACTTTGCCAGTTCCTTCTTAATGCCGCGGGCCGACGTCCTCGGCTCGATCCGCGGCAACTTGATGCTCGAGGACATCCTGATGCTCAAGAGGCGCTGGCATGTAAGCGCAATGGCACTCAATCTTCGCGCGCATCGACTGGGTGTCATCTCCGACTGGACCTACAGCACACTAGCGAAACAACTCTCAATGGCTGGCTTCCGACGAAGCGAGCCCGGCTCCGACCTACTCGCCGAAAGCTCCAGCCTGCTAACGCAGGTCATGAACGATATGCGTGGCCAAGGCGCAGGATTCATCGAGATCGCGCGAGCGCTCGACGTGCGCGCACAGGACGTGCGGGATCTCATGCTCGGACTCGTGACGTTCTCCCTCGAAGGAAATGCGCAAACTGGGTCACGCAGCCAAGCGAACCTTCGGGCGGTCTGACCCATGAATGGTGGGAACTTTAATGAGCAGTCCGCTCTACCGGCGGCCGGTCTCGGACAATCACAGGCCGGACGACTCGTTTGACCTGGCCAATTTTGGAGGATTGTTCGGATGGCTCGGATTAAGACATGGGTGACCATCACCCGGGAGAACGTTGGCTCTCACAAGGTTGTGCGGATGGTGCCAGCCGACGAGGTCGCGATTGATGCTGGGGTAAAATGGGCCGCTGCCGCCGTTCCTCGTCATTATGTGTCTGCGGATGAGATCGCCGCAGTGTTACGCGAGCTCGGCAAGCCGGAGGCGGCGGAGGTTCTCAGCGGAAAGCTGCCGGTCAGTAAGCGGACCCGGTCCGGCGAACTCGGAGAGATTCTCGCCACCCAGTTTGTGGCGCGCGAACTCGGATACCGCATGATCGCACGCCTGCGGTGGAAGGACGGCCGCGAGATGCCCATGCGCGGCGACGATCTCCTCGGCGTTCGCATGGTGGACGACGACAAGCTCGAGTTCCTCAAGGGTGAGGCGAAAAGTCGCGCGAGTCTCTCGACTTCGACACTGAATGAGGCGGAAGCCGCCTTGCTGAGCGAGCATGGCCTGCCGACGCCCCACGCGCTGATGTTCGTCGCCGCGCGTCTGCGCGAAATGGGCGAAACCAAGCTGCACATGAAGATTCTCGCGGCTCAGCTTCGTGGACGTATCCGATCGGGCGATGTATTGCACCTGCTATTCACGTTTTCTGGCAATGACTCTCTCAGATTGCTCCGCGATCACACCGAGGCGTATAAGGGCAAGATCCGGCGCCTCGGTGTGGGGCTGCAGGTCCCAGAACACCAGGCATTCATCCGTCGAGTGTTCGAGAAGGTGATCCGTGATGCCCGGGCGCGTTGAGGATCTCGAAGCAGCGATCGGTCGGGCAACGGCGCCAGGCTTCCGTGGGCGGCTTCTCGCGCGTGGGGAAGCGCGCGCAATGGTATGGCGCGAAGGTGTTCTCCCAGAGGACGCTCCCCCATTTGACGTTCTGCTGAGCCATGATCTCCTCTCCTACGGGTATGCGCTTCTGGAGCACGGACTGGAACTGAGCGATCTAGAGGGATCTGCCGAGGCATCTCGACGGGCATTCGAGAACGCGGCGACAGCGATCGAATCAGTCATCGCCCGCGGGGAGGTAACACCGGACTTGGGCTTTCACAGGGTGGTGGCCGCAGCTAGCTTTCATCTCGCTCGATTCTCAGCGAGGGCTTATTCCCTTCTGGCAGCGACGCGCAACGATCAGAACACCTCCCCCACCGAGAGATGCCTGGTGCTACTCATGCTCCGGGACCTGGATAGCCTGACGACGCTCGTCTCCGGAAGCCGCGCGGACGAACGGGCCGCGGACGCAAGCCTTGCCGAGGAGTTGCGCTCGGTGCTCGCCCCGGATGAAGACAACGACGACGAGGCCGATGTCTTGGACATCGTCGATGCCGCATTGACCGATGCGTTCATGGGTGCGATCAGTGTGGCAATGCTCGGGTTCGAACGTGGTGAACCACCTCTCCTCACGGAGGCCATTGCACGACTCGAGGTGGGTATGCGCGGCGCGGCCGCTTTGAGCATGGTGCCGCAGTGGTGGTGTCATCGGCTGGCGACTCACCTGCTTCGGGGACTGTGGGAATCCAGCTTCCACGTGGTTCTGCCGATGGGGCCGGAAGGCGGGGACGCTGGCGACTGGGATCGCCTACGCGCCACATTCATCGCCTCGCTCTTCCGCCGACGCCGATCCGAGATCGACCTCTGGCCCTCCCAATTGGAAGCCGCGTCACGAGTACTCAACACGCAAGACAACCTCGTGCTCTCCCTGCCCACGAGCGCCGGCAAGACTCGCATCGCAGAACTATGCATCCTGGCGACCCTGGCTGAAGGAAAACGGGTGGTGTTCGTCACCCCGCTCCGCGCGCTCTCCGCGCAGACCGAGACTGCTCTCGAACGCACCTTCGTCCCTCTTGGCAAGACCATCTCATCCTTGTACGGCACCACCGGGGTCAGCGATGTCGACGAGAGCATCCTCCAGGGCCGAGACATTGTGGTCTCGACTCCCGAGAAGCTCGACTTCGCCCTCCGCAACGATCCGGACCTGCTCAATGATGTCGGGCTGATCGTGTTGGACGAGGGACACATGATCGGAGCGAGCGAGCGGGAGGTGCGGTACGAAGTCCAGATTCAGCGACTCCTCCGCCGTCCCGACGCGAAGACTCGTCGCATCATCTGCCTCTCAGCGATCCTGCCCGAGGGTGACGAGGTGAAGGATTTCGTTGATTGGCTCACAGACGATGAACCTAATGGACTGATCAGCAGTGACTGGCGCCCAACTGTCCTCCGATACGGAGAAGTCGTCTGGCGCGAGGACAACGCGAGACTTAACATTACTGTCGGCGGTGAGGAACCATATGTCCCCCGGTTCCTGACTGCGGAGGCCGTCCCCAGCAAGCAACGAAAGCTCCCGTTCCCGAAAGACGCGCAAGAGCTGACTCTGGCTACCGCTTGGCGCCTTGTAGATGACGGCCAGACCGTCCTGGTGTTCTGCCCGCTGAAGAGCTCGGTGAACGCGTTTGCCAAACTGATCGTCAAGCTGGTCCGGCAAGGCGCGCTTCGCAGCGTATTTGACGGCGACCCGACCGTCCTGAACACCGCGCTCAGCATCGGCCAGGAATGGTTCGGGGCCGATCATCCTCTCCTTGCCTGCCTGCGCCTGGGCGTGGCCATACATCACGGCTCTCTCCCGGGGCCCTACCGGAAAGAAGTCGAGAAACTTCTGCAACAGGGGGCGTTGAAAATCACGATCTCCTCCCCCACGCTGGCACAGGGACTGAATTTGTCGGCAAGCTCGCTTGTGGTGCATAGTCTGTGGCGCAACCGGAAGATCATCGACGCCGCGGAGTTCCGCAACATCGTGGGCCGGGCAGGACGAGCGTTCGTCGATTCGTCCGGACTCGTGGTACACCCGATGTTCGAACCCAGCCGACGAGCACGACAGAACTGGGAATGGCTCGTTGAAGATTCCCAGCTGCGGGACATGCAGAGCGGACTCGTCCGACTCCTCGCCACCATGCTCCAGAGGATGTCCGACAATCTCGGCGAAACCGATTGGGGCGACTTCACCGAGTACGTCACCGGGCTTGCCGACTGGTCCTTTCCTGTGATTGCCACCGAAGACGAAGAAGCCACAAACGAATCCATGAAGTCTTGGCCGGGCCAACTCGCGAGTCTGGATTGCGCAATCCTCGGTCTACTCAGCGACTCCTCAGTCGCTGAAGACGATCTCGGCGCTGCGCTCGATGCCGTTCTCGTTTCATCACTGTGGGCACGGACGATCGCTCGATACCAGGAACCTGTGCGCAACGCCCTGCGAACAGGTCTCGTGGCCCGGGCTGAGGTCATCTGGCGGAGCACGACACCAGATCAGCGGCGCGGCTATTACCTAGCCGGCGTTGGCCTCGCGACCGGCCGGGAACTCGATTCGAATGCTGAGCAACTCAACCGACACATTCAAATAGCCGAAGCTGCCATCCAACTCGGCATGAACGACGAAGCAATCGACGCGATCACCCGCTTCGCCAGGATCGCGCTAGAAATCTTCCCCTTCACTCCCAAGACCCGGCCCGACAACTGGGAAGAGATCCTGGTCGGGTGGCTCCGCGGACGCCCAGTCGTGGAACTCGCTGCCGACGACAGCCTCGAAACTGCAGAGTTCATTGAAGAAACCTTGGCATACCGACTCCCGTGGGCACTCGAAGCCGTCCGTGTCCGAGCTGCAGCACACCCCACCCCCGACACATTCCCCTGGGCCCTATCCAGTCCGGAGACCGGACTGAGCGTCGCTGCTGTGGAAGCCGGCACCCTGAACAGGGCCGCGTCGACGCTGATGCGAGCGGGCTTCGCCTCCCGGTCGGGAGCGCTCGCCGCGGTGGAGTCAACCGAAGCTGCATTCACGACCCCAGCCGGGCTACACGAGTGGATGATCTCCGAGGCAGCACAAATCGCAACCAGAGACGCGTCCTGGCCTACGCCGATCACCCGCGAGCTGTGGATGAGTTTCGCCACCCGCACTGTCGTCCTCCGTCAACGAACCTGGATTCATGAAGTGCACGAGGCTTCGGTGAGTTGGATTCCTGGCTACCTGCCCACCCCCGGTGAGCCATACCGAGCGATCTCCCACTCCGACGAAACAACCGTGCTCGAAGCAGCAGATGCCCGGCCTGTCGGAGTGCTGACCGCGCACCTGAACCTGCGCCGTCAGGGGCTACTGAAAGTCACCGCGATCGGAGCAGGAGACGTCGTCGAACTCGACTACCTGGGGCCGTCCGACCTTCTTGCTTAAACACTCGCTAAGGGCTAAGGGCTAAGGTCTGAGGCGCGTTGGGTGCCTAATCGAACTGACAACGCGGCCTGTTCGGGGCGGCCCACGAATACCTTCGCGAGACCCTCGCGCGGTGACTACTTGGGCGCTCCGAGTCGAGCATCTAGCCCGTCCGACGCCCTCAAGGGGCTGGGCCACGCAGGCGACTAGAGGGACGGTTCGCGCTTAACGCTTGGTCACATGGTGCGGGGACGGTTCGTTATGAGACGACACACGAGCTGGCTAAGAACTATCGTCTCTGACTCGCGGTAGTTACGTATCACTCGCGCGTCGTGGGTACGACGATTTGAGGGGCCTTCCGCCCATAGCCTGCCCCTGGAAGTACCTACGCGGAGAGCGATCGTGGTGTTCCCGCCTCGTCGAACTCGATCGAGATCACATTCCCCTGTCCTGCCCAGTCCTCGAGTACCGCGATTGCATCGTCGCTGAGCTCTTGAACGAACAGCAGTGCAAGGTTGTGTTTTGCTCGCGAAGCGGAGACGTAGAAGAGATTGCGTGAGTGCTGAAAACTCCCGGCCTCCCTAAGTTCTGGATTGCTCTGCGGAGCGTGGGCCGCGATCATCTTGGCGAAGTCGTACTTGGTCCAGCCGCGCCCGACAAGTACGATCACGTCGTCAAACTCTGCGCCCTTTACAGAGTGTTTGGTTGAGAAAACGGTGCTGTCTTCCAAGTACGAACGAAGCGCGCGAACTTCGGCATACGGCACGGAGCGTAGTGCCCGATGCTCAACCAGTTTTCGTGGTTCTCTAAGTTCCTCTCCCGCGCCGAGAGCCAGGAGCGCCTCCCTTAACTCGCGTTGTCTCTTAGCTACTCGCGTGGGTAAGGAGAAGAGATTCTGCGAGTTCAAGAGGTCCAACACGTTCCCGATCGTGCCCGTACGACTGGTCGAGATGACCGAATCGAAGTAATCCGACCAGCGATGCTTATCCTTCGGTGCATTGAGCGTTGGCTTCTTGCTCCCCAGGAGGCGGAACAACTCTCCGTATTTGTGCTCGGAGAACGCCTGCATGGCGGGTTCGACAATGTCGACAAGGTACTCGATCACCGGGTCTTCCTTGTTGGCAAAGGCATCGTTTGAGCCGAATACCCCTGGAAGGCTCGGGTAGCCGAGTTCGTTCGCGATCGTCGCGTGCGTGAGCATGAGGATCTTCAGATCCTCTGAGTCCTGGATCCATGTGCTGCTTGGGGACGCGTGTTGGAGCCATTCCAGACATGCTTGGGTTGCCTCTTGGGAGATCTGGCCCTTCCAATTTCTGCCTTGACGGACGCCCGGCCAGGAGTTGGAGTGAAATACCGTGACTGTGCCCTCACCGGCGTCGGCTCGAGGCGCCTGAGGAAGCTCCGGGCGTAGCTTGTTCAGGAAGCTGACGACCGATCTGTCCGATCGGAAGTTGGCGTTCTTCGGGATCGATGTGAGCGAAGAATGCTCGATCGAACCACATGTTCTGTCATAGATCTGTTGCCAGTGGTCACCGAAGAAACCAACGACAGGGCTTGTACGGTCGTCTCCGTGACCAGATAGCACCGCTTCAGCAAGCCCAGACGGGGTGTCTTGGTACTCATCGATAAAGATGACAGGAAATCGGTCGGTGATGAGCGACCGGAACTTCTCATTGCCGAAGAGCTGAATCGCGAACTCTGGGATGTCATTGTGATGGAGCGTGATTCGATCATCATGAACGCCGCGAATTCCAAGGTCGTACTCGATCGCCAGCCCACTGATCTCTGGATTCTCAGTAAGACGATCTTTCCAACTCTCTGAAGCGTGGAGGGCCACCGAGAGAGCCTTCTGGTATGGACTGATCATCTCCCATAGGAACCCGTGGAGGGTATCGGCGAAGATGGCGGGGTCTCCATCAGTTCTTGCTTTGATCTCGTCGCGGGCAACCTTGGTGTAAGTGAGACAGGCGACTCGTTGATCGCTGCGGGGAAGGTAGACGGACTTATTTTTCAGTATGCGTCGCAGGGCTTGGACCAGCGAGTAGGTCTTGCCTGCTCCTGCCCCCGCTTCGAGTTTGAAGTTCCTGCGACTATCGAGCGCGGCAAAGAGGGCCGCTAAAGCTTCCTCGCTCGCTCGCTCGGCGTTGTGAGCAACGGTGCTCTCCGGAGCGGTCATCGAACAACCACTCCCGAGTCGTTCGGAGCCTCAGCCACGGGTTCAACCCCGGTGGAGTAATTCAGTAACCAGTCGAGTCCTCGTTGAATGTATCGAGGGGTCTTCCAGCCCACCTCCTCAACGGCGAATCGCAAAGCGAAGTCGCTCTTCTTCAGACCGTCCACAGCCTCGCGAACGCGGGCCTCGTCCTGGCTGATATCGCCCGTGAGCGTGAGCCCTTCAGCAGAGGGGTTAGCGAGGAGGAAGGCGTCTTCGAAGGTGCGGCCACAGGCTTTTCCTTCACTCTCAGGAACTTGGAATGCAAGGTACCGCTTGCCACTGATGATGGCGTCGGGTCTGCTGCACGAGTAGGTGACATGTTGTAGTCACGCCGCCAGTGCGGCGGTCGTGTTCATGATGGTCTCGAACTCGATGGGCGTCAAACGGCCCAGGCGGGGTTGGCGCCTCCGGCGGTGGTAG
>NZ_JYFC01000007.1 GCF_000938265.1 Agreia bicolorata | reverse complement strand
CGTAAATGATTACGCACAACCAAACAACCGGAATAGGCAGAATGATTGCAAGTTTGAAACTGACAGAACAAATCATTACTGACTTGCTTTGTATGTTTATATCTATTTCCAAAGGAATCCCAAACACACACCAAACGGTGTAGTGCCCGGGGTATTTGGCATTTGACTTAGTGCACGCTGTTGAGTTCTCAAAGATCGGACGCACCCAACATCAACCACACCAACCGGCACAGCATCACATCGAGGCAACTTCTCAAACCTAGACCCACGTTTCGTTTCTGTCAAATCGTGTTTCGCGCTGATCCGGATGATTCCGGGCGCTCAACTCGACTTCGACAGAACGTTCCTGGGAAGAGGCGTTATACATCCTAAAGCAGTCCTACAGAACACTTCTAGAGCGCATCTGATCCAGCTTAGGATTTGGTCCCGCTTGAGGCCGGAAGCTCTTCGGCTTTCCGAACCTGTGGGGTGACAAGAGAAGACATTACGGGCAGTTTACGCGGCCGTCAAAACCGATGTGCGGCCCGGGCGTGTCGCCGCGAAATTCCGCGGATCGTCACTCTACGAAGACTCCTGCGAGGGTCTTTTTGCCCCGCCGAAGAACAGCCACTCCCCCGGCAAGGATCAATCCATCGATCGTTGCCGACTCGTCGACGACCACCGAATTGTTTACGTAGACGCCGCCCTGGGCGATAGCACGTCGCGCTTCACTCGCGCTCTTCGTCAGCCCGGTGTCGACCATGAGTTGAGTGATCAAGGTGTCGGGCGTGCACGTGGTGTTCGGCAACTCGCGGAGCGCCGACACCAGCGTCGCCTCGTCCAGTTCGCCCAGGTCGCCCTGGCCGAACAGAGCCTGCGCGGCCGCAATCGCCGATTCGGTCGCCTCGACTCCATGAACAAGCGACGTCACCTCGTAGGCGAGCGTCCTCTGCGCTTCACGCCGGAACGGCTCTTCCTCGACGAGCATGGCGATTCTCTCGATCTCGACGCGTGGAAGGAAGGTGAATATCTTGAGTCGAGCTATGACATCGGCATCGAGGGTGTTGAGCCAGAACTGGTAGAACGCGTACGGACTCGTGAGTGCGGGATCGAGCCAGACCGCATTCCCCTCGCTCTTGCCGAACTTGGTGCCATCCGAGTTCGTAATCAGCGGCGTGCCTATGGCATGAGCTGCACCCTGTGCAGCCCGGTGAATGAGATCAGTTCCACTGGTGAGATTGCCCCACTGGTCACTGCCTCCGGTCTGGAGCACGCAGCCGAAGCTTCTGTAGAGCTCAAGAAAGTCCATGCCCTGCAAGATCTGGTAGCTGAACTCCGTGTAGCTGATCCCTGCATCGGAATTGAGTCTCGCGCTCACGGCATCTTTTTTGAGCATGGTGCCGACTCGGTAGTACTTGCCCACGTCGCGGAGGAAGTCGATGGCGGAGAGGGGCTGTGTCCAGTCGAGGTTGTTGACCATCCGAGCAGCGTTTTCGCCTTCGAAGCTGAGGAACTTCTCGATCTGGCCCCGAAGGTAGTCAACCCACTCGGCGACGGTGTCCTTGGTGTTGAGAGTGCGCTCGGCGGTCGGCCGGGGATCCCCGATGAGCCCGGTCGATCCTCCGACCAGTCCGAGAGGCCGGTGCCCCGCAAGCTGAAGTCGACGCAGGAGCAGAATCTGCACCAGGTTTCCCAGGTGGAGACTAGGAGCGGTCGGGTCGAATCCGCAGTAGTACGTGATGGGTGGGCCTGCGAGCAGTTCCTTCAGCGCATCACGGTCGGTCGACACATGAACGAGACCGCGCCACTCGATTTCATCCCAGACATCGTCGAACGAGGAATCGTTGTGTTGGCTGGAGAGAATTTCATTCGGAGTCGTCGACACCTGATCACAGTATCAGCGGAGCCGGCAGGCCCCACTCGGATAGAAACAGGGCTAGGGTCTTGATCATCAGCCAATCAGGTCAGTAGGCTTGATCACGTTGATATCAAGTCTGAAGACTTGATTGAAGGAGACCTTATGTTCGTGATCACCGCAGACCAGGTAGACAGCCGGAATACCGCCGACCTGGTATCTCTGACGACAGCCCGGCTAAACGAAGAATTCGGCACGGGACTGGCTCTTCCAGTGGATAGGAATGCCGGCGACGAGATACAGGCCCTCGTCATCGACGCCGACACGGCTATCGCGATGATTCTCGACCTCACCCGCACAGGACGTTGGAGCGTCGGCCTCGGCGTGGGCGGTGTCGAACATCCATTGGGAACGACCACACGCGAGGCTCGTGGCCCCGCTTTCATCGCAGCCAGAGCCGCCGTGGAATCCGCAAAAAAGTCCCCCCATCGATTTGCCTGTCGGCACGAGAACACATCGCACACAGACGACGCGGCAGACTTCGAGGCTCTGATGCTGCTTCTGCTCTCCGTGCGAGAACGCCGCACGAAACAGGGCTGGCAGGTCTATGACCTTCTGGCACAGGGACGAACGCAGCGCGACGCTGCCGGCCAGCTGGGAATCACCCCGCAGGCAGTAAGCGACCGGATGTCAGTGGCCCAGGTGAGAATCGACCTCGAGGCACACACGCCCCTCGGTCGACTGCTGGCTCGGCTTCACTCATCGAACGATTCGCCGAAAGGACGGGCATGACGATCATCACCGCTCTCCTCGGCCTGCTCGGCATCGGTGTTGCAGCCAGCTCCATCGCCCTGGCCTTCGACATCCGCACCCACAGTCCGCACGCCGACGCGCCTCACGCTAAGCGACCCGGTCGAGCCGTTCTATACTCCATGACGGTCGTCGCGTGCTGCGCCCTCGTCGCCGCGCTCGCGCTCTCAGCTCTGATGCCGCGCAGCGAGATCGATGCGACGCCCCTCGCCCGGGTGGCTGCGACGCTCCTGACCCTCGCCTTCGCAACGATCGGAGGAGGCCCGTTCGCCGTGCTTGCGCTGCGCCTTGCGACACGGGGCACCAGCCGCACCGGAGTTCACGGCGGCATCCTGATCACCACGAACGGCCAGCAGAGCGCCGAGCTCCCACCGCCCGAAACCCCGGCTCGCAGCGGTATTTTTCGGCGACGACTACTTGCCAATCGCCGTGTCGACCCCAAACCGGCCTCATCACCTCTGCCCGAACAGGCCCTGGGCACATCGACTGTCGAGGTTCTGCGCGGAGGCACAACCATCGGCGTTCTCGAGCGTCTCGCCATTGCAGGGGCCGTCATCGCCGGCTTCCCCGAGGCCATCGCCGTTGTCATCGCCATCAAAGGAGTCGGCCGGTTCAGCGAACTCGCGGCGTCCGAAGCCAAGGAACGTTTTATTATCGGCACTCTTGCAAGCTTCGTCTGGGCCTGTGCCTGCGCTCTCGTTCTGCGCTGAGTAGACACGGCCGCAGAGAGAACAACGATTCTCAATCGCGTTTGCGAGGCGCACTCGCTCGATATGGCGAGACCGTCGGATCGCCGACGAGGAAGAACCGCCACGGGTAGGCCGCCGACCCGCCGGGTCCGCTGACGCCCGTGCGCACGCTCGTGCCCACGTCCTGCACGTCGTCGGAGAGCTCGAGCGAGTACACATCGCCGACCATGCTCGCTCCCCCATCCGATAGAGGAATCGCCATCGCCTTCGTCAGTCTCGCGGGTCCACGCGCGAGGTCGCGCAAGGCTACGTGCTCTCCACGATTGGCCCGCGCCTGCTCCACACCCTCGACGACCTCCCCGGCGCGCAGCAGAACCGCCGAAGACTGGCCTTGCGGCGAACACACGATGTTGGCGCACACGTGCATGCCGTAGGTGAAATAGGTGTACAGATGAAGCGGCGGCCCGAACATCACCGCGTTTCGGGGCGTCTGACCTCGGAAGCTGTGCGATCCAGGGTCCTCGCCCACACCCAGATACGCCTCTACCTCGGTGATGCGCACCGTGATGTGACCCAGCGCCGAGTGCCGAGTCAGTCGAGCCCCTAGTAGCTCGGGAGCGACCTCGACGCTGGTTCTGTCGAAGAAACCAGAACTGTTCGACGCCGGAGTGAACATCGGTCTAGAACATGCCCTTACCGGACACCACCGAGACGATCACCACGAACACGAGTATCGCGATAGAGATTCCGACGACGATCCAGGTCGTGCGCTTCGACATCGGCGGGCGCGAACGCTTCTTCTTATTGTTCTCATTGCGCAGAGTCATCGGATTCCGATCTCGGGTGCGGTGGAAGCCTGAAGAGCACGGACACTCTCGGTGAGTGCGGCAAGCTGCTCTCTCACCCGATCAGGAGCAGTGCCGCCGCGTCCATCACGACTCGAGACGGAACCCTCGATCGTGAGAACCGAACGCACGGCCGGCACCAGGTGCGGTGACAGCGATGCGTACTGCTCATCGCTGAGCTCATCGAGCTCGAGCTCATTCTCTTCGGCGAAACGAACGAGCGCACCTGTGATCTCATGGGCATCACGGAAGGATACGTGCTGCTTGACCAGCCACTCGGCGACGTCGGTGGCCAATGAGAAGCCCTGCGGCGCCAATTCCGCCATCCGGTCGGTGTGGAACGTCATTGTCGCGACCATGCCGGTGAACGCGGGCAGCAGCACCTCGAGTGTGGTGATGGAGTCGAAGACCGGCTCCTTGTCTTCCTGCAGATCGCGGTTGTAGGCGAGCGGAAGACCCTTGAGTGTGGTGAGAAGGCCGGTGAGGTTGCCGATCAACCGACCGGATTTTCCCCGCGCGAGTTCGGCGATGTCGGGGTTTTTCTTCTGGGGCATGATCGACGAGCCCGTGGAGTACGAATCCGACAGCGTGACGAAGCCGAACTCCTTGGTGTTCCACAGGATGATCTCTTCTGCGAAACGCGAGAGGTCGATGCCGATCTGAGCAGTGATGAATGCGAACTCGGCGACGACATCGCGACTCGCCGTTCCGTCGATGGAGTTCCAGGAACTCCGATCGAAGCCGAGCTCGACGGCGACGGCCTGGGCATCGAGACCGAGCGTGTTTCCGGCCAGGGCACCCGAACCATACGGAGACCAGTTGGCGCGGCGATCCCAATCGACGAGTCGCTCGAGATCGCGCACCAGCGGCCAGCAATGAGCGAGCAGGTGATGCGACAGCAGCACGGGCTGCGCGTGCTGCAGATGCGTGCGCCCCGGCAGAATCGCGCCGAAGTGCCTGTCGGCCTGGGCGGCGATCGCATCGATCAGATCGGTGACGAGGTGCCGGATGCGCGAGGCATGGTCTCGGAGAAGCATGCGCACGAGCGTGGCGATCTGGTCGTTGCGGCTGCGGCCCGCGCGAAGCTTGCCTCCCAGCTCGACGCCAGCACGATCGATGAGCCCACGTTCCAACGCCGAGTGCACGTCTTCGTCGGATGCCAGCGGACGGAATGTGCCGTCGGCTACATCGGAATCGAGGATATCGAGGGCGTTGATCATGCCCGCGAGTTCATCGTCCGTCAGGTATCCGGCCTGGGCCAAGGCCCGAGCGTGCGCACGAGAACCTGCGATGTCGTATGCCGCGAGCTGCCAGTCGAAGTGGGTCGATCTGCTCAGCTCGACGAGCTCCGGTGCTGGGCCCCCCGCGAAACGGCCACCCCAGAGGGCACCGGCCTCGCCGGCGCGGTTCGATACGGTGTCGTCACTCATCTGTCTCAGTTTCCCTTCGCCGTCGACTGTTGGCGAAGAAGCCAGACAAGGAGCGCCTTCTGTGCGTGCAGACGGTTCTCGGCCTCGTCCCAGATCACACTCTGCGGGCCGTCGATGACATCGGCACTCACCTCGTACCCGCGATCCGCCGGGAGGCAGTGCAGGAACAGGGCATTCTCCTTGGCCTGGTCGAGAAGAGCCTGATCGACCTGGTATCCCCCGAAAATGGCCACTCGTTCGGCCTTCTCATCTTCTTTGCCCATCGACACCCAGGTGTCCGTCACCACGATGTCCGCACCGCTGACCGCCTGCGCGGGATCGACATAGACGGCCACCGAGCCGCCCGTCTGGGCTGCACGGGCCTCCGCATCGGACACGACCGCAGGGCTGGGGGCGAACTCTGCAGGCGCACCTATGCGCACATGCATTCCCGCCGTCGCACACGCGAGCAGGTAGGACTGGGCCATGTTGCTCGCCCCGTCTCCGAGGAACGCGACGGTCTGGCCTGCGAGCACACCGCGATGTTCACGGATGGTCAACAGGTCTGCAAGCAGCTGACAGGGATGGAACTCGTCGGACAGGGCGTTCACCACGGGAACCGTGGTTCCCTTGGCCATCTCCTCAAGGCCGGTCTGCGCGTAGGTGCGCCACACGATCGCGGCCACTTGCCGTTCCAGCACTCGCGCGGTGTCGGATGCCGTTTCTTTGCCGCCCAGCTGACTCGACGCCATGCTGATGATGAGAGGGCTGCCGCCAAGGTCTGCGATACCGACGGCGAACGAGACTCGGGTGCGTGTAGAGGACTTGTCGAAGATCACGGCGACCGTCTGTGGACCGGCCAACGGCTGCACCTGGAATCGGTCTCGCTTGAGCTCCAATGCCAGGTCGAGGATCTCAGCCTGCTCAGCAGGTGAGAGGTCGTCGTCGCGCAGGAAATGTCTGGTCACGGGAGAACTTTCGATAAATGTCGGAAAGGGAAAGACTAGCGGGCGCGGCGATGCGGTTCAGTCGAAGGGAACGGCGTCGAGCGCCGCACTGAACCGCTCGGCGAAGAGTCGGACCTCCTCGTCGCCCACGATGAGCGGAGGAGCGATGCGAATACTCGAGTCGTTCGCCGCGTTCACGATGAGGCCCGCGTCGAGGGCGGCCGACGAGACCGCGGCCGCAATCGGATTGGCGAGCCCGACTCCGATCAAGAGTCCACGACCGCGCACCTCCGAGACGTGAGGAGAATCGATGTCGCGGATGATCCGCGCGATCTCTTCGCCTCTGACAGCCGCGTTCTGTATGAGCCCCGCCGACTCGATCTCCGCGAGCACGGCGTTCGCCGTCGCCGTCGCCAGGGGGTTGCCACCGAAGGTCGAACCGTGCATGCCTTTTTGGAAGAGCTCGGATGCCCACCCGAAGGTCACGAGGGCTCCGATCGGGAACCCGCCACCCATGCCCTTGGCCATCGTCACGGCGTCGGGACGGATCCCGAACTGCTCGTAGGCGAACCACGATCCGGTACGCCCGGCGCCGGTCTGAATCTCGTCGAGAATCAGCAGCACCCCGTGCTGCTCGGTCAGCTCGCGGGCACGAACAAGGTAGCCCTCCGGCAGTTCGACGACGCCGGCCTCGCCCTTGATGGGTTCGAGAATGAGCGCGGAGACAGAGCTGTCGATCGACTTCTCGAGCGCCTCGATCGTCGAGTCGATGTGCTCGACTCCAGACGGCATCGGCTCGAACGCGTCGCGCAGACTCGGCTTGCCGGTCATCGCGAGCGCGCCCATCGTGCGGCCATGGAACGAATCGTGCACCGCCAGCACTCGATGTCGGTTGCTTCCGGTCTTGTTGAGACGGGCAAGTTTGAAGGCGGCCTCGTTCGCCTCGGCCCCGGAGTTGCCGAAGTACACGCGGCCCTCCGAGCCGGCGCCGGTGATTCTCTTCAATCGCTCGGCGAGTTCGAGCTGCGGCGCCGTGGTGAAGTAGTTCGACACGTGCGCGAGGGTCGCCGCCTGGCGCGAGACCGCGTCGACGAATACCGGATGCGCGTGGCCGAGCGAGTTCACGGCGATACCGGCAAGAAAATCGAGATAGTGCTTTCCCGATTCGTCCCACACATAGCAGCCCTCCCCTCGGGTCAGCAGCGCGAAGGGCGAGCCCATCGACTTCATCAGGGAGTCGCCGAAACGCTCCGACCATACTGTCTCGGTGCTCACAGTGCCTCCCGGCTGACCTCGGTGCCGATGCCGCTCTGGGTGAAGACCTCGAGCAGGATCGAGTGGGGTGTGCGTCCATCGATGATCGCGGCCTTCGCGACTCCCCCGTCGACGGCTTCGAGGCAGGCGGCCATCTTCGGAATCATTCCGGACTCCAAGCCGGGCAGCAGCTCGCGCAGCGAGTCGGCGTCGATGCTCGACACCAGAGAATCCCGGTTGGGCCAGTCGCTGTAGAGCCCCGCCACATCGGTGAGGATGACCAACTTGACCGCCCCGAGTGCCACGGCCAGCGCGGCGGCAGCCGCATCTGCGTTCACGTTCAGCGACTGACCGGGGCTGTCAATATCGGGAGCGATCGACGAGACGACGGGAATGTAACCGGCCTCGAGACGCTGCCGGATGGCATCCGGATCGACCGTGACGATGTCACCCACCTGGCCGATGTCGACCTGCTCGCCGTCGATCTCGATGGTGCGCTTGCGACCGGCGAAGAGTCCGGCATCATCGCCGGAGAACGCCACGGCCAGGGGGCCGTGCTCGTTGATGTGTCCGACGATCTCTCGGCTGATCTGGCCTGCGAGCACCATGCGCACGACATCCATCGCCTCGGGGCTGGTGACGCGGTATCCGCCTCGGAATTCGCTCTGAATGCCGAGACGGTCGAGCATCGCCGAAATCTGAGGCCCGCCCCCGTGCACCACGACCGGGCGGATGCCCGCGTAGCGCAAAAAGACCATGTCCTCGGCGAACGATTTCTGCAAAGCCTCGTCGACCATGGCGTTGCCGCCGAATTTGATGACCATGATCTGGCCGTGGAACCTCTTGAGCCACGAGAGAGACTCGATCAGTGTCGCGACCTTCGCGTCGGCAGAGGGAAGGGGGTTCGGATTATCTGTCATCAGGTGGCGTATGCGCTGTTCTCGTGGACGTAGTCGTGAGTGAGGTCGTTCGTGAGGATCGTCGCGGTGGATGTGCCGACCTTCAAGTCGATGAGCACGTGCACCGCGCGCGGTGTCAGGTCGACGGAATCGCTCGGCTGATCCGGCTGTCCGGCAGAGCACACACGCACACCGTTGATGGTCACGTCGATGTCGAACGGATCGAACTGGGCCTCGGTCGTTCCAACGGCGGCGAGCACGCGCCCCCAGTTCGGGTCGTTTCCGAAGACTGCGGCCTTGAACAGATTGCTACGCGACACTGCACGCCCCACGACGACTGCTTCGTCTTCGGTGGCCGCACGGATCGTCTCGATCGTGATGTCGTGGCTCGCGCCCTCAGCGTCGCCCTGCAGCTGCTTCGCGAGGTCGGCACAGATCGAGGTGACGGCCGCCTCGAATTCGGCGGGGTCCGGCACGATTCCGGATGCGCCGGACGCCATGATGGTGACCTGATCGTTCGTCGACATGCAGCCGTCGGAGTCGAGTCGGTCGAAGGTGACCCTCGTGGCGGCGCGAAGGGCGGCATCGAGCTGCGGGCTCGACACGTCTGCATCGGTCGTGATGACGACGAGCATCGTGGCAAGCCCCGGAGCCAGCATGCCAGCGCCCTTGGCCATGCCGCCGATGACCCATCCCGACGGTGAGGTAACGACGGCCTGCTTGGGATGGGAGTCGGTGGTCATGATCGCACGCGCGGCGTCTGCCCCGCCGTCGGCTGACAGCGCCGGAGCGGCGAGGTCCACACCGGCCAGCAGGCGGTCACGGAAGCTCTGATCTCCCGTGCCGATGAGGCCCGTCGAGCAGACGAGCACGTCGCCCGACGAGACACCGAGGCGGGATCCCACCTGTTCCGCTGTCTGGTGAGTCGTCTGGAATCCGAAAGCGCCGGTGTAGCAGTTCGCTCCTCCAGAATTGAGGACAATCGCCTCGACCGATCCGTCGAGAATCGCCTGGCGCGACCAGATGATGGGGTTGGCTGTGCAACGGTTGCTGGTGAACACCGCTGCAGCTGAACGCCGCGGGCCGAGGTTCTGGACCAGGGCGAGGTCGAGTGCGCCCGACCCTTTGAGGCCCGCTGCGACGCCTGAGGCGACGAATCCCTGGGCGGCGGTGACACTCACGGGGCGACTCCATTCACCGGCAGGCCGGTCGTTTCGCTCAGACCGAGCGCGATATTGGCCGATTGGATGGCTGCGCCGGCCGTTCCCTTGACGAGGTTGTCGAGAGCGGTCACCGTGACCACCCTGCCCGCGGCCTCATCGACGGCGAGGCCGACCAACGCGACGTTCGCGCCGGTGACGTCACCGGTGCGAGGGAAACGTCCCTCGGGAAGGAGATGCACAAAGGGTTCGTCCGCATACGCGAGCTCCCACGCGCTGCGCACATCGGATGCCGTCGCACCCGGCGCAAGCCGAGCAGTCGAGGTGGCGAGAATGCCCCGCGACATGGGAACGAGCACCGGGGTGAACGACACCGAGATGCGTGCACCGGATGCCCCGCGCAGGTTCTGGATGATCTCCGGTACGTGACGGTGTCGGCCTCCGACACCGTAGGCGCTGGCGGACCCCATGATCTCGGATGCCAGCAGATCGGTGCGGAGCGCCTTTCCTGCGCCGGAAGGACCGACCGCGAGAACGGCGACGATGTCGTCGCCCTCGATGACGTGAGCCGCGAGGCCTGGCGCCAGTCCGAGCGAGATCGCCGTGACGTTGCAACCAGGAACGGCGATGCGTTTTACGCCGGCCAGCGCGTCGCGCTGCCTCGACCCGTCGTGCCGAATGAGTTCCGGCAGGCCGTACGGCCATGAGCCGTAGAACTCGCCGCCGTAGAATTCGGCCCAGTCCGCTTCGTCTACGAGGCGGTGATCGGCGCCGCAATCGACGACCAGCGTCGCTGCATCGAGGTGCTCGGTCAACTCACCTGACTTGCCGTGCGGCAATCCGAGGAAGACAACGTCGTGGCCATCGAGGTTCTCGGCGGTCGTGTCGACGAGTTCGAGATGAGCGAGCGAGCGCAGATGCGGATGCACGTCGATCAGTCGCTGTCCGGCATTGGCGTGAGCCGTGACGGTGGCCACCTCGAAGTCGGGATGGTCGGCGAGCAGGCGGAGCACCTCGCCACCGGCGTATCCGCTCGCACCGGCAACAGCAACCGAATAAGTCATGCTTTAAATCTAGTCGCTCTGTTCACTCGCGCAGTGACGCCCCGAACTCCGCGGCGGCGACGGCGAGGCCCGCGAGCTTGGCGTCGGACGCCTCGCTCGCGGTGAGGGTGCGGTCGGCCGCGCGGAAGCGAAGCGCGAACGTCAGCGACTTCTGATTCTCGTCGACACCAGAACCCCGGTAGTCGTCGACCAATCGGATGTCCTCGAGCAGAGGGCCCGCACCGCGCACAACCGCATCGGAGACCTCGCCCGCAGGCGTGCCCCGACGAACGACCAACGACAGATCCTGCGTCGCTGCGGGGTATCCGAAGATCGGCTGCACCGCGACCTCTCGCGGCGACAAGTCGATCAGCGCATCGAGATAGAGCTCGGCCACCGCGACGACGCGCGGCAGATGAGCATCCTCTGCGATGCGGGGCAGCAGCTCCCCCGCGACACCGACGACCCTCTCGCCCTGCGTCGTGCTCACAACGAGCGACGCGGTGCGGCCGGGGTGCAGTGCGGAGTGCGAACCCTGTACGGCGCGGATCTCGAGTCCGAGGGCGAGTCCGAGCTGACGCACGGAATCCAGTGCATCGGCAAGGCCGACCGGGTGCGCGTCAAGCCCGGGCTGCTTATCCCAGGCGTTCCCGGCGAGAACGACAGCGACGTGTCTCGGCTGTGCCGGCAGGCCGGCGTCGAGATCTGCGAGCACCTCGTCGGTAGGACGGGCGCCGCCGCGCGGCAGCTCCGCTCGGCCGTACTCGACGCCGGGTTCCGGCAGGAAGACGAGACCTGTCTCGAAGAGGGCGAGGTCGAGCAGTCCGCGCGAGAGGTTGCGGCGCACGATGTCGAGCAGTCCAGGCAGCAGAGACGTGCGCAGATACGGTGCCTCGGCATCGAGCGGGTTTGCCACACGAACCGCGGTGACCGCATCGCCCGTCTGTGATCCGAACAGCTGTACCGCGGCCTCCGAGACGAATGGGTAGGCCATGACCTCGACGAGCCCGCTCGACGCCAGGGTCTGCGAGGCCTGCCTGCGGAGAGACTGCTCACGGGTGAGGCCCCGGCCCGGAGGGGCCACGGGAAGCACGCTCGGAATCCGCTCGTAACCCACGATGCGGGCCACCTCTTCGGCCAGCGCCGACTTATGAGTGATGTCCGAGCGCCAGGTCGGCGGCGTCACCAGCAGACCGCCCTCGATCTCCACGATGCGGCCACCGATCTCGGCGAGCGCGGATCGGATCTCCTCTGCCGTGAAGTCGGCGCCGATGAGACCCGAGATGTATCCGTCGGGCAGTTCCACGGGTGCGGGCTGCACATGCTGCGAGTACGACGAGCCCAGCGGATCCGCCGTGCCACCGGCCAGGTCTACGAGCAGTTGCACGACTCGTGCCGCCGCCACCGGGGCAACTGCCGGGTCGACTCCGCGCTCGAAACGACGCGACGCCTCGCTCGGCAGCTTGTGCCGGCGGGCCGTGCGGGCGATCGAAACCGGATCGAAGTTCGCCGCCTCGACCAGCACGGTGCGCGAAGAATCGCCGATTTCGGTCGATGCGCCGCCCATGACTCCGGCGAGGCCGATGGCTCCGGATTCGTCGGCGATCACGAGGTCTTCCGAATCGAGAGCACGCGTCTGATCGTCGAGAGTTACGAGCTTCTCGCCCTGGCGGGCACGGCGAACCCGGATGCCTCCGGTCAGCTTGTCGAAGTCGTAGGCGTGGATCGGCTGGCCGAGCTCGAGCATCACGTAATTGGTGATGTCGACGATCAGCGAGATCGAGCGGATGCCGGCGAGACTCAGTCTGGTCGCCATCCACGGCGGCGTCGGCTTTGTCGGGTCGACATCGCGCACCAGCCGGGTCACGAAGACCGTCGCACCGACGCGCCCGCGAATAGGAGCCTCGTCGTCGATCACGACCTCGAATCCGGAGGCATCCTCGACTGCCGGCGCCAGCGCGGGATCGCGGAAGGCGGCCCCGGTGGCGTGGGCGTATTCGCGCGCGATTCCTCGGATCGAGAAGGCGTATCCACGGTCGGGCGTGACGTTGACCTCGACGGCTTGATCGTCGAGCCCCAGCAGCGAGAGCGCGTCCGAGCCCACCACCGGGTCGAGACCGAGCGTCGCCAGACGGAGGATTCCATCGTGCTCGTCACCAAGACCCAGCTCACGAGACGACGCGATCATGCCATCGGAGACGTGACCATATGTCTTGCGCGCCGCGATCGCGAAGCCTCCCGGCAGAACCGCTCCGGGCAGGGTCACGACGACCTTGTCTCCCGGCACGAAGTTGTGCGCGCCGCAGACGATGCCGCGCACGTCGGCACCGCCATCCAGAGCCTTTTCGCCGTCGGGCGCGACGCGCACGCTGCACCAGCGGATCGTCTTGCCGTTCGACTGCGGCTCCTCGACGAATTCGAGCACCTCGCCGACCACGATGGGCCCCGTGAGGTCGAAATCGTGGGAGCCCTCTTCTTCAAGCCCGACCTTGACGAGTGCCGCGTGAACATCGGCCACGGTAGAGCCGGGAGTGACGTCGACGAATTCTGCCAACCATCCGAGTGGGATACGCATGGACTAGACCACCATTCCGAACTGCTGGCTGAAGCGGATATCGCCCTCGACCATGTCGCGCATGTCATTGAGATCATCGTTGCGGAACTGAAGTGTTCGCTCGATGCCCATACCGAAGGCGAAACCCTGGTACTCCTCGGGATCGATGCCGGCCGACAGCAGCACGTTGGGATTGACCATTCCGCATCCACCCCACTCGACCCAGCGCGCACCGCCCTTCGCGTTCGGCTGCCACACGTCCATCTCGGCACTCGGCTCGGTGAAGGGGAAGTAGTTGGGGCGCAGACGGATCTTTGCACCCTCGCCGAACATCGCACGGGCGAAATGCTCGAGCGTGCCGCGCAGGTGCGCCATGGTCAGCCCCTTGTCGATCGCAATGCCCTCAACCTGCATGAACACAGGTGTGTGCGTGGCGTCGAGTTCGTCGGTGCGGTACACCCGACCGGGCGCGATGACATAGACGGGAAGCTCTCGTGACAGCAGCGAACGGATCTGCACGGGCGACGTGTGAGTGCGAAGCAGCAGGTGTGCGTCGACGGGCTCGATGAAGAAGGTGTCCTGCATGGCCCGAGCGGGATGATCCGGAGCGAAGTTGAGGGCATCGAAGTTGAACCACTCGCTCTCGAGTTCGGGTCCCTCGGCGACCTCCCACCCCATGCCGACGAAGATGTCGGCGATGCGTTCCTGCAGGAGCGACAGCGGATGGCGGGCGCCCACGCGGGCGCGGCTCGGCAGGGCCGTCACGTCGACGAATTCGCTCTCGAGCCGGGCCTGCTCTTCGCGGACCACGATGTGCGCCTCACGCTCGGCGAGAGCCTCGGCGACGCGGGCGCGGGCCTGCCCCATGAGCTTGCCGGCTGCGGCCTTCTGCTCTTTGGGCACGTCGCGGAGCGTGGCGTTGAGGCGCGACAGCACCGACGCCTCCCCCACGTGCGCGCTGCGCGCGGCCTTGAGGGCGGTCGAGTCGTCGGCTTCTGAGATGGCAGCCAAGGCCGCATCGACAGCCGCCGCAACGGATTCGTCGGATATCACTATGGGGTCAGACACGGTTCCCAAGTTTAGCGACCGAACGAGAGCTACTCCGTCGTCTGGTCCTCGGGGTTCACATTCGACATGCCGACCGCGGAGATCGAAGCCGTCGGGGTGATCTGGTCTTTGGGGAGGACCTTGCCCGGGTTGCGTCGGCGCGCAACTCGACGGGCCACTGCGGAAAGAGAGAGGTTGACCGCAAGGTAGATCACCAGCGTGACGAGGAACAAGGAGAACAGATAGCGGTTGCCAACACTGCTGCCAAGATTGTTCATCGTCGTGCGGATGAGCTCGTTGTACCCGACGATGTAGCCGAGGCTCGTGTCTTTCAGCAGCACGACCAACTGCGCAATGATTACCGGCAGCATCTGGCGGAAGGCCTGAGGGAACTCGATGAACACCTTCGACTGGAAACCCGTCAGTCCGAGGCTCAGCCCCGCCTCGCGCTGGCCCCGCGGCAGAGCCGCGAGACCTGCCCTCAGGGACTCCCCGATGATGGCCCCGTTGTACACGCCGAGCGCCAGTACGACGGCCCAGAATGCGCCGGTCGATGCCACAAGAAGGATGAAGAGCATCATCAGCAGCACGGGCATGCCGCGGAAGAACTCAAGCACGATCGTGGTGGGGATACGCACGGCCGCGAACACAGACGTTCGCAGCATGGCGAACAGCACACCGACGACGAGGGCCATCACGGCACCGGCTGCGGCCGCCAAAAGGGTCGCACGAAGGCCTCCCCAGACGCGCACCCAGAAGTCGGCCAAAACGACGATGTCCCAGCGCGACCAGTCGAAATAGCCGGGAAGGGTGATTCCGGAGGAGTCCCGGGGCTGGGCGAGCGTGTAGATGATCCAGGCGAGGCCCGCGGCGATCAGCAGCACCACGATCACCGAGGCTATGCGCGAGCGGCGGCGGGTGCGGGGCCCCGGGGTGTCGAACAGAACGGAGGCGCTCATCGCTGTACCGCCAGCTTCTTCTCTAGGCGCGCCGACAGAATGCCGAGCGGAATGGTGACTGCGAGGTAGAACGCCGCAACGGCGAGCAGGATGGCGATCACTGCGTTGCCGTTGGCATTGGTCAGCTCTTTGGCGGCCGAGAAGAGTTCGAAGACGAAGAATCCACCGGCTACCGAGGTGTTCTTGGTGAGGGCGATCAAAACGTTGATCAGCGGCGGAATCACCATGCGAAACGCCTGCGGAAAGATGATCAGCGTGGTCGACTGCATAAAGCCGAGACCAAGACTGCGGGCCGCTTCGGCCTGTCCGACCGCGACACCGTTGATCCCCGATCGCAGAGCTTCCGCGACGAAGGGCGAGGTGTAGAGGGTGAGACCGAGGAACGCCGCCCACTCGTAGGGCAGCCGAGAGCCCAACTGGGGCAACACGAAGGCACAGAAGAACAACACGAGCGTCAGCGGCGTATTGCGCAGCAGCTCGGTGTAGACGCTCGCGAAGACATTGAGCGACGGCACCGGCGAGATTCGCATCGCCGCTATCACCGTGCCGATGATCAGGGCGCATGCTCCCGAGAGCACGAGCAGCCAGAGGGTCATCCCGAAGGCTTCGATGAACCGGGGCAGGTTCTCGATGACGGCGTTCACTATGGACTCATCTCGTGCGGAGGGACAGTCGGTCTGTTCACCCGATGGGAGGGTCGGTTGCGGGTCGTATCGCGGCCGGCCCTCCCATCGGGCTACGTGCTAGTACCGGTCGACTGCCGGGGGCTCGACGTACTCGAGCACCTTGCCGGCTGTGGCCTCCCAGGCTGCCTTGTAGCTGCCATCCTTGTACGACTCCTCGAGGGTGTCGTTGATGAAGTTGCGGAACTCGGTGTCGTCTTTCGCCAGTCCGATTCCGTAAGGCTCCTTGGTGAACGGCTTGCCGACGACCTTGAACTCACCAGAGCTCTGGTCTGCCAGACCCGCGAGAATCACGTTGTCAGTCGAGACCGCGACGGCCTGTCCACCGCGAAGCGGCTCGAGGCAGTTCGTGTAGGTGTCAGTAAGCAGCGGCTCGGCGCCGATCTCGGCCAGTTTTGCGGCGGGAGTTGACCCTGTGACGGAACAGACCGGCTTGCCGACGAGGTCCTTCTCCGACTTGATGTCGTCGTTGTCGGCCTTCACGAGGATCGACTGGCCGGCCTCGTAGTACGGGCCCGCGAAGGAGATGACCTCTTTGCGCTTGTCATTGATCGTGTAGGTGGCCACCACGATGTCGACCTCGCCGTTCTGAATGAAGGGCTCGCGGTTGGCGGAGACGGCCTCTTTCCAGACGATCTTGTCTTCTGCGATGCCGAGCTTCGCGGCGATCAGCTTGCCGATCTCGACGTCGAAGCCCTTGGGTGTTCCGTCGATGTCCGTCAGGCCGAACAGCGGCTGGTCGAACTTCGTGCCGATGGTGATCGTGCCCGACTCAGCGAGACGTTCCATCGTCGATCCAGCGGCGAACGTGGGGGCCGGTTCCGGCGTCGTTGTTGTCTCGGCCTCGTCGAGTGACCCGGCGCATCCGGCCATCACGATCATGGTCGCTGCGGCCATAGCGGCAATGCTCAGTTTTTTCGATATTCTCATCGGTTTCGTACCTCTCTCCGTATGCTGCGTGCCCGACCACTCATGTCAGTGGTCGAGTATTTTCGACAGGAAGTCCTGCGCCCTGTGCGACTGGGGGTTCGTGAAGAACTGCTCGGGGGTCGTCTCTTCTTCGATGCGACCGTCAGCCATGAAGATCACGCGATCGGCGGCCTTGCGGGCAAAACCCATCTCGTGGGTGACGACGATCATGGTCATGCCGTCTTTGGCGAGTCCGACCATCACGTCGAGCACCTCGTTGATCATCTCGGGGTCGAGCGCGCTCGTCGGCTCATCCATCAGGATCAATTTGGGCTGCATCGTGAGCGAGCGAGCGATGGCGACGCGCTGCTGCTGACCGCCAGACAGCTGCGCCGGCATCTTGTTGGCCTGGTTGGCGATTCCGACCCGCTCGAGCATCGCCATGCCACGCTCCTCGGCCGCCTTCTTCGAGAGCTTGCGCACCTTGATCGGCGCCAGAGTGACGTTCTCGAGAATGGTCTTGTGGGCGAAGAGGTTGAACGACTGGAAGACCATGCCCACATCGGCACGTAGCTCGGCGAGAGCCTTGCCCTCTTCGGGTAGGGCATGGCCGTCGATCGTGATGCTTCCCGAATCGATCGTCTCAAGCCGGTTGATCGCTCTGCAGAAAGTCGATTTGCCCGAGCCACTCGGCCCGATGACAACAACGACCTCGCCCCGATTCACGACGGTGTTGATGTCGTTCAAGACGTGAAGCTCGCCGTAGTGCTTGTTCACGTCACTCAGCACAACGAGAGGCTCGCCCCGGCGAACAGAGATGTTCGACGTGGCCGGACCTGCCACCGCATCGTTGACAGGGGCATCGGCGTTGGTGGACTCCATGCCCCCCACCGTAGGGGACATCGTGTTACCGGCGTGTGTCAGAACCTCGACGGTTATCTAACCGTGATCGCCCTGTTCGCGCAGCGTACGACGCGGGAATCACTTGCTTCGCTGAGCGAACGCGCTTTCGTAGAGACAGACGGATGCGGCAGTCGCCAGGTTCATCGACTCGGCCTGCCCGTAGATCGGCACCGAGATGGCATGGTCTGCAAGGGCGAGGTCTTCGTCGGTCAGACCGCGTGCCTCGTTGCCGAACAGCCACGCCGTCGGCGCGTCAAGCACTCCGGAGTTTCGGGCGGTCAGCATGTCGTCGCCCTTGATGTCGGCGGCAAGAATCTGGATGCCTGCCTCGCTTGCGCGCGCCCTCACGTCGGCGAGGCTCGCCTCGACCGCGACGGGCAGGTGGAACAGCGACCCTGTGGTCGAACGCACGACCTTCGGGTTGTACAGGTCGACACTACGACCGGTGAGGATCACCGCGTCGGCACCGGCAGAATCAGCGGCCCGGATGATCGTTCCCGCGTTTCCGGGATCGCGCACCTCTTCGAGGATCGCGATCAGGCGGGGCGATGCGCTGAAGATGTCCTTCAGCGCGGTGGGGAACTGCCGACAGACGGCGACGAACCCCTGAGGGGTGACGGTGTCGGCCATGGCTTGAAGCACGGTCTCGGTCACGAACTCGGCCTCGACACCTGCCTTCTCAGCGGCGACGGCGATGTCGGCGTAGCGGTCGAGAGCGAACGGTGTCGCGAACAGGTCGATGACGAGGTCGGGCGCGAAGGTCAGCGCCTCGGAAACGGCTTGTGGCCCCTCCAAGAGAAAGAGCCCGGTCTCAGACCGGGCTCCTTTCTTGGAAAGCTTTGCCACTGCCCGGACCCGCGGCGAACGCGGGTTATCCAGGAGGGACATGCGACCTCTTTCGGGTCAAAGGAACATGGATGTTCCCTACAGCTTATTAGGCTGCGGTCCTCGGCGCCGACGTGTCGGCGGGGAGGGCGGCACGAGCACTCTCGACGAGCGCCGCGAACGTGGCGGGCTCGTGAACGGCGAGATCGGCCAGGATGCGACGGTCGACCTCGATGCCCGCAAGGCCGAGACCCTGGATCAGACGGTTGTACGTGAGGCCGTTCGCGCGGGACGCAGCGTTGATGCGCTGGATCCACAGGCGACGGAAGTCACCCTTGCGGGCACGACGGTCGCGGTACGAGTAGACGAGCGAGTGGGTGACCTGCTCCTTGGCCTTGCGGTACAGACGCGAACGCTGTCCGCGGTATCCGCTGGCGCGCTCGAGGATGACCCGACGCTTCTTGTGGGCGTTGACGGCCCTCTTTACTCTTGCCATTTCCTAATTCCTTATTCCGTTGGAGTCGGCGACTACAGGCCGAGAAGCTTCTTGATGACCTTCGAGTCGGCGGGAGCCAACACCTGGTCCTGGTTCAGGCGAGCCTTGCGCTTCGCCGACTTGACCTCGAGGTTGTGACGCATTCCGGCCTGCTGCTTCATGAGCTTGCCGGTGCCAGTGACCTTGAAACGCTTCTTGGACCCGGAGTGGGTCTTCATCTTGGGCATTGATATCTCCTTGGGACGTGCTCGGTTTGTGGGGTGCTACTTCGTCTCGGCAGAGTCTGCCGTGACGGTGTCTGTTGCAGCAGGCGCTGCGGCCTCGGGGGCTGCAGCTGCTGTCTCGTCTGCACCGGGACGTGTCTTCGATGCGGCCCGCTGGGCATTGGCCTCGGCCTTCGCCTCGGACTTGTTCTTCAACGGCCCGATCACCATGACCATGTTGCGGCCATCGATCGTCGGCGTCGATTCGACGGCTCCGAACTCGGATACGTCTTCCGCGAAGCGCTGGAGAAGACGGACTCCCTGCTCGGGACGCGACTGCTCGCGGCCTCGGAACAGAATCATGGCCTTTACCTTGTCGCCGGCCTTGAGGAATCCCTCGGCACGCTTGCGCTTCGTCTCATAGTCGTGCACGTCGATCTTCAGGCGGAAACGAACCTCTTTGAGGATCGTGTTCGCCTGGTTGCGACGGGCTTCCTTAGCTTTCTGCGCAGCTTCGTACTTGAACTTGCCGTAATCCATGATCTTGGCAACGGGCGGCTTGCTATTGGGGGCCACCTCAACCAGATCGAGGTCTGCCTCCTGGGCAAGCTTGAGAGCGACGTCGATACTGACGACGCCGACCTGCTCACCCGCAGGTCCCACGAGGCGAACCTCGGAAACCCGGATACGGTCGTTGGTACGGGGATCGCTGATGCGTTACTCCTTCAATCGCTGGTGCGGCGCTCACAGACATGGATGTCTGGGCACCGGGCTCGGCAGCGCGATCGTAGGTGAGCACGCAGCCACGAACCTTGAACAATCTGCGCGCGAACTTCGGCGATAGCCGTTCTGCGCACCACACCCTGTCTACTTCGGATCGACATTCTGACCCGAAGCGGAGTGCAATCTACCCGGTAACCTGTTGAAGCGGTGTGCGGGTGGGAGATTCTCCACTTTTCGTACTGGGGGCAAACATGTTCCCCAGAGCCTTGAAGATACTAGCAGAGGTTTCGGTCACGGCATAGCCCACCGCGATTGGCAACCTAGACTCGCCTCATGAGCTTTGCATATGACGACTCGGCCTCCTCTGCCACGCGCGATATCTCGGAGGTGCCCGCGGTCGAACTGATCACCACGACGGCCGTGCACCTCATGAGCGCCGCGGCGATCAAGACGGGACTCGCCGACGATCCGGAGAATCAGATCGACCTCGATGAGGCGCGCAAGCTCATCATCGCCTTGGCCGGCCTGGTCACGAGCGCCTCCCCCGAGATCGGCGACCAGCACGCCCGCAGCCTTCGTGACGGACTGCGTTCCTTGCAGCTTGCGTTCCGCGAGGCATCGGCGATTCCGGATGCCGTCGGCCAGGGTCCCGGAGAGAAGCTCACCGGCCCCGTCAACTGACGGACAGGTTCAACGGGCTTCGGCGAGCCTGATGCCGAGCGAGTCCACTCCTGCCGCGATGGATTCACTGCGCTGCCAGCGCTGCTGAAGAGCCGCGAGCACCTCGTCGAGCTCCGGGCGTGTCAGGCCGGGCACCAGCCCCAGCTCGACGACGACCTGTGGGCCCAACAGCCGAGCATCCGGATCACCGTCGACAAGCCGCACGGCACGCACGGCCGGCAATCCAACGACCGTTCGCTCGAATTCTGCGACGATGCCGGCGTCGGCGATCGGATGAACCCAGGGTGTTCCCTCGGCGATGGCCCTGAGCATTGGTCGGCGGAAGACGAACTCCGTATCGCTCGTGGGGTCGAGCACGATCAGTGGGGTGTCCTCGCCCGCTGCGGCGAGGGCGGCGCGACGGGCCGATGCCGGTATGGGCCGGGCCGCCGGATTCCAGGCGGCCATGGCCTCGGTGGAGGTGAAGACCGGAAGCACGCGGCGTCCATCCGGCGCGCTCACGGTGACCAACGACAGCTCCTGGGTCTTGTCGAATCGGCGACCATGCGCATCCACACCTGTCTCACCCGCGTGAGCGACGAGAGGCACAAGAAGACGAACATCACGCACGGCATCGAGCACGTCCTCCTGCGCGAGTTCCGCCGTGCGGAACCGTCGGAGGGCTTCGATGAGTCGTTCGGGTGCGTCGCCGGAGTCGCCCGCGAAGAAATTCGCGTCGAACGATCGGCCGGCCCACGGCTGACCGGCGGAATCTGTCGCGTGGCGATCGTGGGGCGGATGGCCGCCCGGATGCTCAGTCAGACGCCACGTCCAATGCCTCGGCGAGCGTGAATGCCCCGGAATACAGTGCTCGTCCGACGATCGCGCCTTCGAGTCCGAGCGACACAAGCGCACGCAGCTCCGCGATGTCGTCGAGGCTCGAAATACCGCCCGACGCGACGACCGGCCGCTCCGTTCGCTCCATGACCTGCTTCAGCAGCGCGACATTCGGTCCTTTGAGGGTGCCGTCTTTGGTGACATCGGTCACAACGTACCGCGCGCAGCCCGCCTCCTCGAGTCGGGTGAGCACCTCCCAGAGGTCTCCCCCGTCCTCCGTCCAGCCCCGAGCGGCAAGGGTCGTGCCGCGCACGTCGAGCCCGACGGCGATCGCCTCGCCATAGCTCGCGATGACGCTGGCCGCCCACTCCGGATTCTCGAGCGCCGCGGTGCCGAGGTTGACGCGCTTCGCGCCGCTTTCGAGAGCCGTCTCGAGACTGCGGTCGTCGCGGATACCTCCGGACAGTTCGATGTTGACACCCTTCGCCGCGTGGATGACACGTTTGATGATGTGAAGGTTGTCACCTCGTCCGAATGCCGCGTCGAGGTCGACCAGATGAATCCATTCGGCTCCCTGGCCGATCCAGTCCGCCGCAGCGTCAACGGGGTCGCCGTGGTTCGTCTCCGTGCCGGCCTTGCCCTGCGTAAGGCGCACGGCCTTGCCATCGGCGATGTCGACGGCAGGCAGCAGGGTGAGTGCGGGGGTCTTGATACTGAACTCGCTCATGGCGTCCTTCTTGTTTCTGTCAGGCGCACGTGCGGACACCCCGTGCGATCTTAACGATTCCTCCGAGGCCGACGAAATCGGCCCGTGGTCAGAGCGACGCGATCCAGTTGCGCAGCAGTCGCAGGCCCGCCTCACCCGACTTCTCCGGGTGGAACTGCGTCGCAGACAGCGGACCGTTCTCGACGGCCGCGATGAAGGGGCCATCGTGGTCAGCCCAGGTCACACGCGGCGCGGGCAGCGGCGACTGAGGCGGAAGCAACCACTGCTGAGCCGCATTGGAGTGCACGAAGTAGAAGCGCTCATCGCGAATTCCATCGAACAGCACGGAGTCACTCGGTGCATCGACGACGTTCCACCCCATGTGGGGCAGAATCTCCGCCGGCAGCTGCTCGACCGCGCCCGGCCATTCGCCGAGCCCTTCGGTGTCGATGCCGCGTTCGACACCGCGGTCGAACATAACCTGCATTCCCACGCAGATCCCAAGAACAGGTCGACCTCCGGCCAGGCGTCTGTCGATGAGCTCATCGCCCCGCACACCGCGCAACTGTTCCATCACAGCAGAAAAGGCGCCGACCCCGGGCACGAACAGCCCGTCGGCCTCCATGACCCGCGTTCGGTCTCGAGAGAGCTCCACGCGTGCCCCCGCTCGCTCCAGCGCCTTGGCGGCCGAGTGGATGTTTCCGCTTCCGTAATCGAGAACGACGACGGTCTTCGCCGTCACAGGGCGCCCTTGGTCGAAGGGACACCCGAAACGAGAGGGTCGAGCGACTTCGCCTGGCGGAAGGCCCGGGCGAACGCCTTGAACTCGGCCTCGGCGATGTGGTGCGGGTCGCGGCCACCGATCACAGTGACGTGAACGGTCATTGCCGAGTGGAACGTGATCGCCTCGAAGACGTGCCGCACCATTGACCCGGTGAAGTGGCCGCCGATGAGGTGGAACTCGAAGCCGGCCGGCTCACCTCCGTGAACAAGGAAGGGGCGTCCGGAGATGTCGACAACGGCCTGCACGAGCGCTTCGTCGAGAGGAACGAGCGCGTCGCCGAATCGAGAGATGCCGGACTTGTCGCCGAGTGCCTGCTTGATCGCCGTGCCCAGCACGATTCCCACGTCTTCAACGGTGTGGTGAACATCGATATCGACATCGCCCGTCGCCTTCACGGTGAGATCCGTCAGCGAGTGCTTTGCGAAAGCGGTGAGCATGTGGTCGAAGAACGGCACACCCGTCGAGATGGAACTCTCACCCGTTCCGTCGAGGTCGAGCGAGAGTTCGATGCTGGATTCGCTGGTCGCACGCTGCAGGCGGGCGGTACGGGAAGGTGTGGCCATGCCTTCAGTTTACCGGCCGCGCTACCGCACCGTACGGCGCACCCGCACGAACGCGGGACAACTCAGGAGAGGGCGGCCAACGCGTCGAGGAACGCGCTGGTTTCGGCTTCGGTGCCCGCACTCACCCGCAGATGACCCGGGATGCCCAGGTCGCGAATGATGATGCCCTGCTCGAGAAGGGTTTCGAAGACCTCCGACGGGTTCTCGACCCCGCCGAAGAGAACGAAGTTCGACCAGGTCGGCCATGGGTGATACCCCAGTTCGGTGAGCCGCTCGACGATTCGGTCACGCTGACGTGCGATGTCATCGACCATGGCGAGCATCTCGTCCGAGTGATGAAGCGCCGCCACGGCCGCGGCCTGGGTCAGAGACGACAGGTGGTACGGAAGCCGAACGAGTCGAAGAGCGTCGGCCACCGATGGATCAGCCGCCAGGTATCCCAGCCGCGCCCCGGCGAACGCAAAGGCCTTGCTCATGGTGCGCGAGACGATGAGCCGCGGACGACCGGGCAGAAGGGCGAGCGCCGACGGAGCGCCCGACGGGGCGAACTCCGCGTACGCCTCATCGACGATGACAATCTTGTCGGTTGCGTCGTAGGCGGCCTCGATGGTCTCGAGAGATAGAGGGGTTCCCGTGGGATTGTTCGGGGAACAGAAGATCACAATGTCGGGCTGGTGTTCACGAATCGCAGCGACCGCCGTGCGTGGAGTGATCTGAAAGTCGGTGTCACGCTCAGCAGAGACCCATCGAGTTCCCGTGCCCGAAGCAATGATGGAGTGCATCGAGTAGGTGGGCGGGAACCCCAGAATCGATCTGCCCGGGCCACCGAACGCCTGCATGATCTGCTGCAGAATCTCGTTAGACCCGTTTGCGGCCCAGATGTTGTCTCGCGTTAATCCGTGACCGAGATACCCGGCAAGGCTGTCGCGGAGCTGCGAAAACTCCCGATCGGGGTAGCGATTGATCGTCAGAATGGCCCTCGCAAGAGATTCGATGATGTCTCGGGCGACCGGTTCGGGAATCGGGTGCGTGTTCTCGTTGACATTCAGTTCGATGCGAACATGCTTCTGGGGAGCTCCGTAGGGAGACTTGCCCCTGAGGTCGTCACGAATAGGAAGGTCGTCGAGTGAGGTCACGTGACGATTTTAGTGTGCCATGCCCACTGCATTACGCGACTCAGTATTCGTTGGGAACAGCAAGCTTCTGCCCCGGCTGGACCTCAGCGGACGGAAGCTGATTGAGGCTCACGATGTCGGCGATGACATCGCGCGGGTCGGCAGAGGGTGCAATTTCTTCGGCAAGCGCCCACAGAGTCTCGCCCGCCTGAATGGTGACGTAGTCGAAGGTCTGAGACGCTGCAGAAGATTCGGCGCCGTCTGCAACCGCACTGTTCGCACCGAACAGCGCGAGCGCCACCATGCCCGCAATAAGCGGAATTGAGGCCAAGGCCGCAAGGACGACACGGCCACGGCGAGTGATGCGCAGGCGAACGGTGTGCGACGCGGTGGCGGGTAGTGCGGTCATGGCAACCTCCAGGAGAAATTCGTATCCGGTGCTCGGCCGGGAGCACCGGATACGAAGCTGTGTTCCGAATATAGCTTCGAATGTTCGATAGATCAAGCTCGAAAGTCGACAAATATGACGACACACTCGAACATGTGTTTTGTTTGCACCCTGAGTTGGATACAGTTTCGACTGTCGGTACGAATTGCATCACCAGCCACCGACAGTGCATCACCAGCCACCGACATCAGTCGTTCGGGCCGGCAGCACACTCCAATACGACGCCGACGGAAAGCGGGACCCATGACCACGGAACGTGGAACGAGACGACGCAAGAGTCTCTCGGAGAAGCAGTTGGCGATCCTCGGGTTCGTTCAACGATCGGTGAGCCAGCGCGGCTATCCGCCGAGCATGCGAGAAATCGGTGACGCCGTCGGCCTGGCCTCGCTGTCGAGTGTGACGCACCAGCTCAATCAACTCGAGCTGAGTGGCTACCTTCGTCGCGACCCGAATCGCCCTCGCGCCATGGAAGTCCTGATCGACATTCCGACGTCCGAGTTGTCGGCTGAGTCCGTCGAATCATCCGACTCGTCTGCACCGATGGGTGACGCGGCTCTCGTGCCACTGGTGGGTCGAATCGCCGCGGGTATTCCGATCACAGCCGAGCAGCAGGTCGAAGAGGTCTTCCCTCTTCCCCGCCAGCTGGTCGGCAGCGGAGACCTTTTTATGCTGAAGGTCGTCGGAGAGTCGATGATCGATGCCGCGATCTGCGACGGCGACTTCGTTGTGGTCCGATCGCAGCAGACTGCCGAGAATGGAGACATCGTCGCCGCGATGCTCGACGGCGAGGCCACCGTGAAGGTGTTCCGACAGCGCGACGGACACACCTGGCTGCTCCCCCGCAACTCGAATTTCGAGCCGATCATGGGCGACCACGCGCAGGTGCTTGGCAAGGTCGTATCCGTCCTGCGCTCCGTGCGCTGACGAGCGGCACGGCACGACAGCAAACCAGGAGGCCCCGGACGAATCATCGTCCGGGGCCTCCCACACAATCGGCCACCAACGACCCTCTGAAGGCAAGCGAACGGCCTCAGGGTCGTCGCGAATCAAGGAGACGTCAGCGGGAAACCGCGAACTCCTCGAGGGTCTGCTCGTACTCTGGGTTGACCAGCGCGCGGACTCGGGTTCCTGCCTCTTCGTAGTCGGTGCTCAGCACGGTGTTGTGGTCGTGCAGCAGGGCCACCAGATCGCCTCGCTCGTACGGAAGCAGCACGTCGACGGTGATCGTCGGTTTGGGTAGCGCCTGTTCGACCATCTCGAGCAGTTCCGCTATGCCTTCGCCGGTTCGCGCCGAGACGAAGACCGAGCGAGGCTCGAGACCCCTCAAGACGATGCGATCGCTCTCGGAGATCAGGTCGCTCTTGTTGAAGGCCACGATCTCGGGGATTCCTCGAGCACCTACCTCACCGATCACATCCCTGACCGTGGCGAGCTGGCTCGCTGGGTCTGGATGCGCGCCGTCGACGACGTGGATAATCACATCGGCGTCGGCCACCTCTTCCAACGTCGAGCGGAAGGCCTCGACCAGCTGATGGGGAAGGTTGCGCACGAAGCCGACGGTGTCGGCGAACGTGTACTGGCGTCCGTCTGCGGCGGTGGATTTTCGAACCGTCGAATCGAGCGTCGCGAACAATGCGTTCTCCACGAGAACCCCTGCGCGCGTCACTCGGTTGAGCAGCGACGACTTGCCGGCGTTCGTGTAACCGGCGATCGCGACCGACGGAACGGCGTTGCGTTTGCGATTCGCACGCTTGGCGTCGCGCGCCGGCTTCATCTCCACGATCTGCTTGCGTAGCCGCGCCATACGAGTGTGGATGCGGCGGCGATCGAGCTCGATCTTCGTCTCACCAGGGCCACGCGATCCCATTCCGGCTCCGGCACCACCAACCTGACCACCGGCCTGACGCGACATCGAGTCACCCCAGCCTCGGAGCCTCGGCAGCAAGTACTCGAGCTGGGCGAGCTCGACCTGAGCCTTGCCCTCGCGGCTCTTGGCGTGCTGGCTGAAGATGTCGAGGATCACTGCCGTGCGGTCGATCACCTTGACCTTGACGACGTCTTCGAGCGCGCGTCGTTGGCTCGGCGCCAGCTCGTTGTCGGCGATCACCGTATCCGCGCCGAGAGACTGCACGAGATCGCGCAGCTCTTGGGCCTTGCCCTTGCCGAAGTAGGTGCTGGGGTCCGGCGTTGGCCTGCGCTGCAGCAAACCCTCGAGCACAACGGCACCCGCGGTTTCGGCCAGCGCAGCCAGTTCGTGCATGGAGTTCTCCGCGTCGGTCAAGCTGCCCTGCGTGTACACCCCGATGAGAATGACATTCTCGATGCGCAGCTGTCGGTACTCGACCTCTGTGACGTCTTCGAGTTCGGTCGAGAGACCTACGACACGGCGCAGGGCCTGCCGGTCTTCTCGTTCGCTCTGGTCCCCGTCGAATCCGGATTCGCGGCCCGTCGTGTCAAGTTGCAGAGCCTGAGCCGCCGAGTTTGTGAAAAGCGAGTATCCCGCTGCCCGCGTCTCCGCTCTGGCCAGCACTCTCGCGACCACGTCGTCGCTGTCGTGGTTCTCTGTTGTTGCTTCAGTTTTTTCGGTCATCTGAGACAAGGATATCCCCCTCACGTTTGCTACTGTCCCTCTATGACGAATGAGCACTATTTCTCCGCCACACCGGCGAGTCCCCTCATTCCTCGAGAGATCTCGGTGCGTCTCGCCGACGCAGACCACACCCTCGTGACAGCCGGCGGCGTCTTCAGCCCCGATCACGTCGACGTGGGCACACAGGTACTCCTCGCCAACACGCCGGCGCCCCCACCCGGCGGCAATCTGCTCGACCTCGGATGCGGCTGGGGGCCGATCGCTCTGACGCTCGCGCTTCTCTCTCCGCGGGCCCAGGTCTGGGCAGTCGACGTCAACGAGCGGGCACTCGATCTCGTTCGCGCCAACGCCGAGCGCCTCGGCCTCACGAACGTCAACGCCGTTCTGGCGTCGGATGTCCCCGCAGACATCTCGTTCATGACCATCTGGTCGAATCCGCCGATCAGAGTCGGTAAGGCAGAGCTACACACGATCATGAAGACCTGGCTGCCGCGACTGGAGAAGGGCTCGGATGCCTGGCTCGTCGTGCAACGCAACCTCGGGTCCGACTCACTGCAGCGCTGGATTCAGGCCGAGTTCTCCTCGGAGATTCAGATCGTTCGAGCTGCGACCAACAAGGGCTACAGAGTGCTGCGCGCCCGTTCGATCTCCTAAACGACTCTCCCGCTACCCGAGCGAGAGGTCTCCCTCGAACACGAGTTCTGCCGGGCCAGACAACGAGACATGCTCGCCGTCCTCTGCCGCGAACATACGAACTCCGACCGTGCCGCCCGGCACATCGACCCTCCAGATGTTCGGAGCTCCGCGGCCCGCCCAGTGACGTGTGGCCAACGCGGCCGCAGCAATACCTGTGCCGCATGAAAGGGTCTCTCCGCTGCCCCGCTCATGAACCCTCATCGTGATACGTCCGACGCCGTCTGCGACGAGAGGCTCATGCGGCACCACGAACTCGACGTTCGCCCCGTCTGCGGGCTCGGGGTCGATCTGCGGGATATAGGCCAGGTCGGCAGACGCGAGTTCGTCGGCGTCTGCGAGGGCCACGACGACGTGCGGATTGCCCACATTGATGCCCTGGCCCGGGCGAGCGACCGCAAGGTTTCGTGCGCGCACAACAGGCTCGCCCGGTTCGAGACGCCATCGCCCGAGGTCGACCTGGAAGCCGGTCGTGCTGCGCTGAACGTCGCGCACGCCCGCTCTCGTACCGATGGCGAGAGTGTCGCCGGGGCCCAACTCGACCAGTCCGTTGTCGATGAGGTAGCGCGTGTAGACCCGGATGCCGTTGCCGCACATCTCGGCAATCGATCCGTCTGCGTTCCGATAGTCCATGAACCACTCGGCAGCCGGATCTTCGGCCAGAGCAGCCGCTCCATCAGGCAGGCTGTCGGACCTGACCGCGCGGATCACTCCGTCGGCACCGACTCCGAAATGCCGATCGCAGATGGCCGCGACCTGGGCCGGTGTCAGGTCGTTGTTGCCCTCAGCATCGGTGTACAGCACAAAATCGTTGCCCGTGCCGTGCCCTTTGGTGAAGTGAAGTTCAGTCGCCATCATGCAAGCCTAGGGTCTGCGAGAGCGCCCTGGCCGGCGCATCCGGATCGCGAGCATCCACGGTGACCGATGAGGCATAGCGTTTGAACCAGCCAACCTGCCTTCGGGCATAGCGTCGGGTCAGCGCCTGGGTCGACTCGATCGCCTCATCTACGCCGATCCCACCGGCCAATTGTGCGAGCGCCTGCGCATATCCGATCGCCTTGCCGGCGGTTGTAAGAGGGCTTAGACCTTCAGATCGGAGTGCCGCCGCTTCCTCGACGATTCCGTCTCGCCACATCCCCACCACACGTTCGTCGAGACGTGCCACGAGATCCGGGCGGGGCATCTCAAGGGCGATGATGGTCGAGCTTCGCCACTCGACCGGCGCACCCGGCAGGGTTCCCGTCAGCGTTCGCCCGGTCATCTCGAAGACCTCGAGCGCGCGCACCAGCCTGCGGCCGTTCTGCGATCCGATAGCCGCAGCCGCAGCCTCATCACGCTCCTTGAGCCGCCTGTATAGCGACCCGGGGCCGTCTGCGATCAGTTCGGCTTCGAGACGCGCTCGTATGGCCGCGTCTGTGCCGGGGAAGTCGAAGTCGAAGATCACGCTCGACACGTAGAGGCCCGATCCCCCGACGAGGATTGGAACGTTGCCACGTTCGAGGATCGCATCGATCTCGGCACGAGCCGACGCCTGAAAGTCGGCGACAGAATTCTCCTGAGTGACGTCGAGCACATCGAGGAGGTGATGGGGAATACCACGGCGCTCATCGGGTGGCAGCTTGGCAGTGCCGATGTCCATGCCGCGATACAGCTGCATCGCATCGGCGTTCACCACTTCGGCGCGACGACCGCGCTGCGAGAGGCCTTCGGCCAGGTCGAGGGCGAGGCCGGACTTTCCTGTTCCGGTGGCCCCAACGACCACGACAACGTCTGCGACGGTGGAGTCGCCGCTCGGACCGCTACCGCTCACCGTCGGCGAGGTCGTAGATGGGAACAGTGCCGACTCGTAGCGTGGGAAGGCCGAGAGAAACCGGACGCGGACCATCGGATGGCCCTCCGGCTGCCGGTGTCGGCACACCGCAGGATTCGGCAGCGGCACGATCCCATGCATCGCCCGCTCTGGTGCGGCGAACCCGAAGAGGCTTGCCATCGGAGTCGGCGATCAGGTGGAACGGCGCGGCCTCGGTGACGACGACGGTGACGATATCTCCAGGACGCGGAACGGACGATGTGGGTGACACTTCGAAGTGCACAAGCCGCGAATCTTCTGCCCTGCCGCTCAGACGGTGTGTGTCGGAATCTTTGCGCCCTTCACCGTTGGCGACCAGTACGTTGACCTCACGACCGATCACACGCTGGTTCTCCTCCCAAGAGATGCGGTCTTGGAGAGCAGCCAGTCTCTCGTAGCGTTCCTGCACTACCGCTTTGGGCACCTGATCGGGCATGGTGGCCGCCGGTGTTCCAGGGCGGATCGAATACTGGAAAGTGAAGGCCGTGGCGAAGCGCGCCTCTTCGACCACCCTCAGAGTCTCCGCGAAGTCTTCCTCGGTCTCGCCGGGGAATCCCACGATGATGTCGGTGCTGATCGCCGCGTGCGGGATCTGCTGCCTCACACGATCGAGGATTCCCAGGAACTTCGTGGAACGGTAAGAGCGTCTCATGGCCTTGAGCACCCTGTCTGACCCCGACTGCAGCGGCATGTGAAGTTGAGGCATCACCGCAGGCGTCTCTGCCATCGCGTCGATCACATCGTCGGTGAATGCGGCCGGGTGAGGGCTGGTGAAGCGAATGCGCTCCAGGCCAGGAATGGCACCCGCGGCCCTCAGGAGTTTGGAGAATGCGAATCGATCGCCGAACTCCACACCGTAGGAGTTGACGTTCTGCCCCAGAAGCGTGACCTCGATCGCGCCGTCGTCGACCAGCGCCTGGATCTCGGCCAGCACATCGCCCGGGCGCCTGTCTTTCTCTTTGCCTCGAAGGGCAGGCACGATGCAGAAGGTGCAGGTGTTGTTGCAGCCGACCGAGATCGATACCCATCCGCTGTAGGTCGAATCGCGTTTCGTCGGAAGCGTCGATGGGAAAGTCTCGAGCGAGTCGAGGATCTCTATCTGAGCTTCGCCGTTGTGGCGGGCTCTCTCGAGCAGGCTGGGCAGGGACCCCATGTTGTGGGTGCCGAAGACCACATCGACCCACGGAGCCTTCGTGAGGATCGTGTTCTTGTCTTTCTGGGCAAGGCAGCCGCCCACGGCGATCTGCATACCATCGTGCCTGCGCTTGACGCTCGCCAGATAACCGAGATTGCCGTAGAGCTTGTTGTCTGCGTTCTCTCGCACCGCGCACGTATTGATCACAACAGTGTCGGCCTCGGTGCCGGGTTCGGCCTTCACATAACCCGCGGCTTCGAGCGAGCCAGAGAGTCGCTCGGAGTCGTGGACGTTCATTTGACAACCGAAAGTGCGGACCTCGTAGGTGCGAATGCGGGGTGGTGCGGTCACGCTGCTCATAGCTCAAGTTTACGTTCGACGAGAGACAAGCCCGTGCCACCGCCCGTTCAGCGGAACCGAACGGTGCTGGTACCTGTGACAAGCGTCTTCGCGACCGCATCGCGGACCACCTGCGACGGATATCCCTTGCGCTGCAGAAAACTGCTCAGTCGCCTTTCTGCCGTGGCCCGATCAAGGCGCAGCAGACTGGGAGCCTTCTTCTCGGCCAGCTCGAGAGCCCGAGCCAGCTCATCGTCGTCGTCGAGCGCCGTAAGCAGATCGGAGACAATCTCTTGACTGATGCGCTTGGCACCGAGCTCGCGCTGGATCTGGCTGCGGCCGAACCCCTTGCGCCGATGCAGACGCTCTATCTCGCGTTCGGCAAAGGCGTAATCATCGACGTAACCCTTGGCCCGATAGATCGTAAGGAACCCTTCGAAAGCCGACGACTCGACCCCGTTCGCCGCGAGGATCTCAGTGACCTGCCACTCGGACAGATCTTTTCGAGCGAGGGCTCGCACGACGAGATTCTCGAGATCGGCAAGCTGCAACTCTTGTTCTTCGACCTGCTCTGGAGTGAGGCCCGACGTGTCTAGAGTCGGAACAGCGACCGGACCCGCGTAGTGACGATCAGGCCGCTCTTGTTCGTTTGGCGCACCGAACAGAAAGGCCACAGGCGCGATCGCCGTGTCTGACGCCTCGGTCACATCGTTGCCGTCTGTGTCGGGCGACTCGGTGAATCTGACCATGGTCGTGGCCTTTCTGTTGATGCGGTGAGTGTCGAAGCCTAGGCACCCTTACGCGCGGGAGCCTTCGTCGCCAGGGCGACCGGCGCAGCCGGCGCGGCAGCGGCCTTCTCGCCTCCGATGCCCAGCTTGGTGAGAATCTTCGTCTCGATCTCTAACGCGATCTCAGGGTTCTCGTTGAGGAATCGACGGGAGTTCTCTTTGCCCTGACCCAGCTGTTCGCCTTCGTAGGTGTACCAGGCACCCGACTTGCGGACGATCTCGTGTTCGACACCGAAGTCGATAAGACTTCCTTCTCGGGAGATGCCGATGCCGTAGAGAATGTCGAACTCCGCCTGCTTGAAGGGCGGCGCCATCTTGTTCTTGACCACCTTCACCCTGGTGCGGTTGCCGACAGCGTCGGTGCCCTCTTTCAGGGTTTCGATGCGTCGGATGTCGAGACGCACGGAAGCATAGAACTTGAGCGCCTTTCCACCAGCTGTGGTTTCGGGGCTGCCGAAGAACACACCGATCTTCTCTCGCAGCTGGTTGATGAAGATCATGGTGGTGTTCGTGGTGCTGAGGCCGCCGGTGAGCTTGCGGAGAGCCTGCGACATGAGCCGGGCCTGAAGTCCGACGTGCGAGTCGCCCATTTCACCCTCGATCTCGGCTCGAGGCACAAGAGCCGCCACCGAGTCGATCACGATGAGATCGATCGAGCCGCTTCGCACGAGCATGTCGGCGATCTCGAGCGCCTGCTCGCCGGTGTCGGGCTGGGAAACGAGAAGCGCGTCGATGTCGACGCCGAGCTTCTGGGCATAGGCCGGGTCGAGGGCGTGCTCCGCATCGATGAACGCGGCGATACCGCCGGCTTTCTGTGCATTGGCGATCGCGTGGAGCGTGAGGGTCGTCTTTCCGGACGACTCAGGGCCGTAGATCTCGACGATGCGACCCCGAGGAAGACCTCCGACACCGAGGGCGACGTCGAGGGCGATGGAGCCTGTCGGGATGACTTCGACCGGAGCACGGTCATCGCTGCCGAGGCGCATGACGGAACCCTTGCCGAACTGTCGGTCGATCTGCGCAAGCGCTGTTTCGAGTGCCTTTTCTCGTGTGGCATCTGATGGCATTGCTGTCTCCTTCTGTCGTGCGCGGAATCCGTCGCGTGAGTTTTTCGCCTATAGGCTGTCGCTCCGGCGAACCGGGTGTCGACAAGGCGTTCGCATCGTGTTGTGCGTGTAATCCGACTGTAGACACGACCACCGACACGGAGGCGGGGCGGAATCGATCAGTGGACAACACGACGAACAGTTCTGCTGTGAAGGAGACTACACAGTTCTAGAACATATATTCGATCCGTCGATGGCGTGTCGGGCCGAATCATAGGAATTCACGACCGTGGAGATGGCAGACCGACTCCATGCCATCGCGATTCGGGCACCCCGCTGGCGCGACAGAGTGCCAGCCACACATCTCGCACCGGGACCCCTTGCCGAAGGGCATCGTCAGCGGTTCTATCGGAAAGCTCGGCGATGACGAGGTCTCCGGTCAGGACGCGACCGTAGGCCGGTCCGAATTCATCCGACACCGCTCTGCGGAACTCGCTCTGTCTCATGCCGCCCCTCAGCGCCGCAGCTATCTGCGGAAACGGTGAAGGGCCCTGTCACATCACTCGTGACAGAGCCCCCACGTGATCGATCTCGTACTCGGAGTTGGACTACCGAGTGAGAAGTTTGGAATCGTAGCCCGCAACGAACTCGTCGGGCACCGTGTCGGGAATCGTGTCGATTCCCTCGATGACAGCGAGCCGATCTCCGACTTCGCGCATGATGACCGAGATAGGCGTATCGAGAGCCTCGGCTACCGACGCGAGAATCTCGCTCGATGCCTCTTTCTGACCGCGCTCGACCTCGCTGAGATAACCGAGGGCGACGCTTGCCTTGCTGGCAACCTGCCGAAGGGTGCGACCCTTCTGGAGACGAAAGTCTCGCAGCACGTCGCCGATCTCCTGGCGAACTAGAATCACTGGACCCTCCTTGCTGTTTGCCTTGCGTCAATCGAACCTGGCCGACCGGGCGAAACCCGTTCGGTGCTGTGTGAAACTCTAAACGACACTGAACCGTCTTTTCTGTGAATGACATTAGTTGTAACGAGATGGAAATGCCGTTCATTCCCTCGTCTGGCGAATGTCGATCACGAGTTCTCATCGATGATTCGTAGCGAGAGCGCACGTGGATTGGATCGCCACCGCCCGCATACCCTCGATCGAGTCAGTGCTGCTGCAGGGTCTCGAGCATCAATTGGATGGCCGCCGCCACCGTCTGCTGTCGCACGGTGTCACGGCCACCCTGCAGCTGGAGCCTTCGTGAGAACGCACCATTGTCGGTCGCGAAGCCGACGAAGACCGTCCCCGCAGCGTGCCCATCTTGCGGGCCCGGGCCGGCCACGCCCGTTGTGGAAACACCCCAGCTGGCGGCATCCGGCTCTTTGCCCAGGCGACGCCGTGCGCCCTGTGCCATCTGAATAGCGACCTCGGGATCGACGGGGCCCCTCTCGGAAAGAATCGCCGAGTCGACTCCGAGCAGTGAGCTCTTGAGGTCCGTCGCGTACGCCACCACTCCCCCACGCACCACCTGAGACGCACCCGGAATGCGGATGAGCTCAGCCACGAGAAGGCCACCCGTCAAGGACTCTGCGACGGCGACGGTGAGCCCGAGTCGGGTCATCTCCTCGATCAGCGCACGAGTCTCATCGGCCGCGACCGCCCGGGTCATGCTGTCGTCTTACCCGCTCGGCTGAGACGCCGCGCCTGCACGAGGTAGTCGATTCCCGTGATGACGGTGAGGATGAAAGCAATGGACATCGTCACAATGTTGACCCAGTCGAACCAGCTGCCCACAAGCGCGGGGAAGGGAACGAGGGCGAGCGAGATCGCGATGGACTGGGCGAGCGTCTTGAGCTTTCCCCCTCGGGACGCCGGAATCACACGGTCGCTCAGTACGGCGAAGCGGAACACGGTGATTCCGACCTCCCTCACCAGGATGATCGCCGTGACCCACCAGGGCAGTTCCGTCAAAATGGACAGCCCAACGAGCGCGGCACCCGTGAGCACCTTGTCGGCAATGGGATCGAGCAGCTTGCCGAGGTCGGTGACCTGATTTCGTGAACGTGCGATGTGGCCGTCGATGCCGTCCGTGGCGATCGCCACGATGAACAGCGCCGCTGCTGCGTAGCGGAGCGGAGTGTCCGCACCGTCGTCGGCCAGGAGCATCCAGAAGAACAACGGCGCCAGCAGGATGCGCACGACGGTGATGATGTTCGGAAGGTTCCAGTTGCTGACGCGCGCGGCGGCTTCGGTCACGGTGCTCTACTCTCTGCCGGTCAGGCCCCAGGCATCTTCATCTGAATCGCCCTCTTCTTCAGGGTACCGCTCGAGACCTCGAGCCACCGGGTCATCGGCATATGGGTCGCTGGCAACCTCTTGATTCATGGGCGCGGGTGGCGCTGATGCTGCCGAGGCCGCGGAGGTGGGCGCACCTCGAAGCATGGCGAGCACCTCGGGAAGCTGTTCCGCAGTGACGAGCACATCGCGAGCTTTCGATCCTTCGGACGGTCCGACGATGTCACGCGACTCCATCAGATCCATAAGGCGCCCGGCCTTCGCGAATCCGACCTTGAGTTTGCGCTGCAGCATCGACGTCGATCCGAACTGCGTGTTGACCACGAGCTCTGCCGCGGCGAGGAGAATCTCGAGATCGTCGCCGATATCTGCGTCGATGTTCTTCTTGACCGCCTCGACCGCCACGTCGTCCCGATACTCCGGTCGGGCCTGATGAGTGACGTGCTGCACGACCGTCGCGATCTCGGCCTCGCTCACCCACGCCCCCTGCACTCGGATGGCCTTCGAGGAGCCCATGGGCAGGAAGAGGCCGTCGCCCTGGCCGATCAGCTTGTCGGCACCCGGCTGGTCGAGGATGACCCGGGAATCGGTGACGCTCGTCACGGCGAACGCCAACCTGCTGGGCACATTCGCCTTGATCAGGCCGGTAACGACGTCGACGCTCGGACGCTGCGTGGCGAGAACAAGATGGATGCCCGAAGCACGGGCCAACTGAGTGATTCGCACGATGGAGTCTTCGACATCGCGTGGCGCCACCATCATGAGGTCGGCCAGCTCATCGACGACGATGAGCAGGTAGGGGTAGGGCTTCAGCTGCCGATGGCTTCCCACCGGAAGGATGATCTCGTTGTTGACGACGGCCTTGTTGAAATCATCGATATGCCGAAATCCGAAGCTCTCGAGGTCGTCATACCTCATGTCCATCTCTTTGACGACCCAGGCCAGCGCTTCGGCCGCCTTCTTGGGGTTCGTGATGATGGGTGTGATGAGGTGGGGCACGCCCTGATAGGCGGTGAGCTCGACGCGCTTCGGGTCGATGAGAACCATGCGCACCTCGCTGGGCTTCGCGCGCATCAGAATCGACGTGACCATCGAGTTCACGAAGCTCGATTTTCCCGAACCGGTCGAGCCTGCGACGAGGAGGTGGGGCATCTTGGCCAGGTTCGCCATGACGAACTTTCCTTCGACGTCCTTTCCGACGCCGATGGTCATGGGGTGGTTGTCAGATGCCGCCTTCGACGAACGCAGCACATCTCCTAGAGACACGATCTCGCGGTCGGTGTTCGGAATTTCGACGCCGATGGCGCTCTTGCCCGGGATGGGCGACAGGATGCGCACCTCGTTGCTTGCAACCGCGTACGACAGGTTCTTCGACAGCGCCGTCACGCGTTCGACCTTGACGCCCGGGCCCAGTTCGATCTCGTACCGGGTGACAGTGGGGCCGCGCGAGAACCCGGTGACGGTCGCGTCGACCGAGAACTGCTTCAGCACCTCGGTGATCGAGGCGACGATCTCGTCGTTCGCGGCTGAACGCGCGAGCGACGGACCGCCCACCTTGAGACTGGCTGCGGCAGGAAGTCTGTAGTCGGCGGCAGGGGCATCGATCTCCATGCCGGAGCCAACGGATTCGTCGTCGAGTTCCAGCTCCGGCTGAACGACACGCACGGGCGGCGGCGGGTACGCCGAGGAAGACTCTGTGGCCGCGTCGTCGAGGAGGCTGGTCTGCGGGGCAGCGCCCGGTCTGATCTCGCCGGTGAAGCGCCGGACCGCGCGCTCGGCTGCCTTCATGTCGTTGAGAAGGCCCGCCTGCGCCGCAGCGTCGTCGTCGGGATCTGCCACGCTCGCGGCGTTGGCGAACGGTTCGTCGGAGGCAGGGGTGCGGTCTTCGACGCGCGGCGCCATGGCAGGAGCGTCGAACTCGGGGTCTTCTTCACGCTGGGACGAGTTGCGCCGCCACCACGGCAGACCCTCCGAGCTGACCTCCCGGGCAGCGAGATCGATCTGTTCGGTCGTCAGCACGTCGGCCTCGGCCGCTTTCGCCGCTTTCTCGGCCTTGGCGGCCTTCTTCGCCTCGCGGTGCTCGGCCTCGTCGGGGAATGCGGCACCGAACAGGTAGGCATAGAGCTCGCGAAGGCGCGATCCGATGCGGTTGGGTGGTGTCTTGGTGAGGATGAAGACGCTCAGCAGCAGTAGGGCCGAGACCACAACGGTGGCACCGATCGGCGTGATGAGTGCGACCAACGGCGCGGCGAGCACCCAACCGAGGATGCCGCCGCCCGTTGCGAGCTGGCCTCCCGAGGGATTCGGCTGACCCCCGTATATGTGGCACAACGACGACACCGTGATGAGCATGAGGCCGAGCCCGATGCCGATGCGACCGTTGTTGTGCACCGAACTCGGATGCCGGAAAAGCCACGCTGCCAGAAGGAGCAGAACGACGGGAAGGGCGTATGCCACCCGTCCGAAGAGAAGGCCGAAAGTCCACGCTTCGATCGTGACGGCGACGGCATTCGAGACGAGGAACCACTCGACGACCGCACCGGCGATGGCCATAAGAACGAGCAGGAACGGCACGCCGTCGCGTCGCTCGGCCTTGTCGAAATCGGCTGGCGAGAACGCTCTGAAGGCACCGCCGACGACGTGAGCCATCGCGAGCCACGCGCGGCTGCCGACGCCTGGACCCCGATCTTCTTTCGCGGCGGGGTTCAGCCGCACGGTCTTCTGGGTCGCGGCCGCACGCGTGGGTGTCTTCCGGGCGCCTGTGGACGCACCCGAACGACCTGAGGACGCTCCGCGTGCGCGAGAGGTCGACTTGGTACTCGTAGCCATGCGCTCACGCTACCCGGGAGCACCGACGATCGCCGGTTGCGCGGGCCGGGTGTCTGAATTCCGGCGTCCTCGTGCCAGGTCGTCTCGCCGACTACGACGAAGGGCCGGCGACAGTCGCCGGCCCTCTGATCTCAGTGGCTATGCCTCGATGACGAGCGGAACGATCATCGGTCGACGACGGTAGGACGTGTTGACCCAGCGCCCGACAGTGCGGCGCACGACCTGCTGCATGGCGTGCTGGTCGTGCATCCCGTTCTTGGATGCCTCGGCCAGGGCAGCGACGATCTTCGGCTTCACATCGTCGAAGACCGATTCGTCTTCGGCGAAGCCCTTGGCGTGGATCTCGGGTCCTACGACGACGCGACCGGTCTGGGCTTCGATCACAACAATGATCGAGATGAAGCCCTCCTCGCCGAGGATGCGACGATCCTTGAGGTCGGCATCCGTGATCTCACCGACGCTGGATCCGTCGACGTAGACGAATCCGAGGTCGTACTGGCCGACGACCGAGGCGACACCGTCTTTCAGGTCGATGACCGTACCGTCTTCGGCGATGATCGTGTTCTCTTCTGGGATGCCGGTCTGCTGAGCGAGTTTGGCGTTCGCCACGAGGTGGCGCTGCTCGCCGTGCACGGGCAGAACGTTCTTCGGTTTGAGGATGTTGTAACAGTAGAGAAGCTCACCGGCGGCGGCGTGTCCGGAGACGTGCACCTTGGCGTTGCCCTTGTGCACGACGTTGGCACCGAGCTTCATGAGGCCGTTGATGATGCGGTAGACCGCGTTCTCGTTGCCTGGAATAAGGCTTGACGCGAGGATGACGGTGTCGTTCTCGCCGATCTCCACCTGGTGCTCCCCGTTGGCCATACGGCTGAGCACAGCCATCGGCTCTCCCTGAGAACCGGTGGACATGTAGACGATCTTGTCGTCGGGAATGTCGCCCGCCTTCTTGAAGTCGATGAGCACGTTCTCGGGAACCTTGAGGTATCCGAGCTCTGCGGCGATCTGCATGTTGCGCACCATCGAGCGGCCCAGGAGGGCGACCCGGCGACCATTGTTGTGCGCGGCATCCAGAACCTGCTGCACGCGGTGCACGTGGCTGGAGAAGCTGGCGACGACGACCCGGCGCGGCGCACGGCGGATGACATCGTCGAGCACCGGACCGATCGAACGCTCGAGGGCGGTGAAGCCGGGAACATCGGCGTTCGTCGAGTCGACCAGGAAGAGGTCGATTCCCTCTTCGCCGAGACGCGCGAATGCACGAAGATCGGTGAGGCGATTGTCGAGGGGAAGCTGATCCATCTTGAAGTCACCCGTGTGCAGCACGTTGCCCGCAACGGTCTTGATCGCGACGGCAAGCGCGTCGGGAATGGAGTGGTTGACGGCGACGAACTCGAGCTCGAACGGCCCGAACTGTTCGGTCTGCCCCTCGGCCACAGTGAGGGTGTAGGGCTTGATGCGGTGCTCTTTGAGCTTGGCCTCGATGAGCGCGAGCGTGAGGCCCGAACCGATGAGGGGAATGTCGCGCTTCAGGCGCAGCAGGTAAGGAACGGCGCCGATGTGGTCTTCGTGCCCGTGCGTCAAGACGATTCCGAGAACGTCATCGAGGCGATCGCGCACAATCGAGAAGTCGGGCAGGATCAGGTCGACCCCTGGCTGGTGCTCTTCGGGGAAGAGCACGCCGCAATCGACGATCAGCAGCTTGCCGTTGATCTCGAAGACGGTCATGTTGCGGCCGATCTCGCCGAGTCCACCGACGGGGATGACCCGGAGGGTGTCTTTGGCGAGGGCTCGTGGTTCGTATGCGGTAATGGGCATGTGCCCTCCTAGCTGGTGAATTCCAGCCCGTGGTGACGGGCTAGCGTGTCGTCCCCGCGACCTTCGGCAGAGCGCCACCGGCGGCGGCGTTGCGGTCGGGGCGGAAGTTAGTGAAGTCGATCGAGGGGATTCCCTTGACCAGGTCGATCTCGTTCTCGATCTGCGCGGCTTCCCACTCTTCGGGGCCAACGAGTGGCAACCGAACTCGAGGGCTGCCGATACGGCCGAGGCCGTGAAGAATGTACTTGGCGGCGACGGTGCCGGGAACGTGGGTCATGACCGCGCGAACAAGAGGCTCGAGCGACTTGTGCGCCGCCGTGGCCGTGGCGAGATCTCCCGCGTTGACGGCATCCACCATCGTGCGGTACGGACCCGAGGCGATGTTGTTCGTGACCCCGATGAGCCCGGTCGCGCCGATGGACAGATGCGGCAGAACGTTGGCGTCGTCGCCCGAGAAGTACATGAGGTCGGTCTGGTTGATGACCCGGCTGACCTCGCTGAAATCGCCCTTGGCGTCTTTGATGGCAAGGATGTTGGGGTGCTTGGCCAGACGGAGAATCGTCTCGTATTTGATGGGCACACCCGTGCGTCCTGGGATGTCGTAGAGAATGACGGGCAGATCGGTCGAATCGGCGATCATGCGGAAGTGCGTAAGCAGACCGGCCTGCGTCGGCTTGTTGTAGTACGGGGTGACGACGAGGTTGCCGTCGGCCCCCGCCTTCTCGCTCTGGCGGGCGAGCTGCATGGCGTGAGCCGTCTCATTCGATCCGCCTCCGGTCAGCACCTTCGCGCGCCCGGCTGAAACCGACTTGGCGACCTGCACGAGCTGCAGCTTCTCTGCATCGGTCAGCGTCGAGGTCTCCCCCGTCGTTCCCGAAACAACGATGCCATCGGCTCCGTGGTTGATGACGTTGTCGATGTGCTTCTCTACGCTGGGCCAGTCGACCTCGCCGTCAGCTGTGAACGGGGTGACGAGGGCCACGAGTACCTGGCCGAACGGATTCTCTTTCGTGATCACGGGTTACAGGTTACCGGTCGCACCAGCCGGAAAACTGACACGGTTGGCTCAGAATCCCAGCCGACCGAGCTGCTTCGGATCGCGCTGCCAGTCTTTCGCCACCTTTACTCGCAGGCTGAGGAACACCTGCTTGCCGATGAGGGGCTCGATCTGCTCACGAGCCGTAGCACCGACGGCGCCCAGCCTCGACCCGCCTTTTCCGATGATGATGGCCTTCTGACTGTCGCGCTCGACGAACACGTTCGCATAGATCTCGACGAGTTCACGATCGTCACGCTCGATGATGTCATCGATGGTCACGGCGAGTGAATGGGGCAGCTCGTCATGCACGCCCTCGAGCGCGGCCTCGCGAATGAACTCCGAGATACGCGCCTCGAGTCCTTCGTCGGTGGTCTGCTCGGTCGGGTACAGCTGCGGAGAGACGGGAAGAAGACGAATGAGCTCGGCCGACAGAATGTCGAGCTGGATGCTGCTCTGGGCAGACACCGGAACCACCGCCGCCCAGTCGCGCAGTTCAGACACGGCAAGGAGCTGTTCGGCGACCGCCGGCCGCGACGCCGCGTCGATCTTCGTGACGATCGCGACTTTCTTCGCCTTGGGGAAGCTCTCGAGTTGCTCGTTGATGAAACGGTCGCCCGGGCCGAGCTTCTCATTCGCCGGAATACAGAAACCGATCACATCGACGTCGCCGAGGGTGGTCTGAACGATCGCATTGAGACGCTCACCCAGAAGGGTGCGCGGCCGGTGCATGCCCGGAGTGTCGACGAGGATTAACTGCCCGTCTTTGCGGTGCACGATGCCGCGGATCGCTCGCCTGGTCGTCTGAGGCTTCGAGGAGGTGATCGCCACCTTCTCGCCCACGAGAGCGTTCGTCAGAGTCGATTTCCCGACATTGGGACGCCCGACGAACGAGACGAATCCCGCTCGGAAGTCGTTCGGTTCTTGGGTGCCGGAGTCGGTCACTCGGATCCTTTCTCTGAGACGGCCGGCGTCGCCGACGTGTCTCGTTGCACCAGAACGGTGCTGATTCTCTTGCGGCGGCCCTCAGTGCGTTCGGCCGTGAGTACGAGGCCAGACGTCGTGACCTGGGACCCGCTCGATGGCAGGCGACCGAGCTCTTTCGACAGGAGACCGCCAACGGAGTCGACGTCGTCGTCATCGAGTTCAAGATCGAAGAGTTCGCCGAGCTCGTCGACGGGAAGCCGTGCGCTGACTCGATAGACGCCATCCGACACGTTCTCCACCTCCACCGTTTCTCGGTCGTATTCATCGGAGATGTCTCCGACCAACTCCTCGATCAGGTCTTCGAGGGTCACGAGGCCGGCGATTCCACCGTACTCATCCACAACCATGGCCAGGTGATTGGAGTCGAGCTGCATCTGCCGTAGCGTGTCGTCAACTTTCTTCGACTCGGGAACAAAGAGGGCAGGACGGGCGAGCTTCCGCACGGTCTGCTTGTCGATGGCCGCCGGCTTCTCGTAGCTGAGTCGCGCGACGTCGCGCAGATACAGGATGCCGACGATCTCGTCGACGTCGTCTGCCACCACCGGCATGCGCGACACTCCCGTGCTGAGGAACAGTCCCATGCCCTGGCCGACCGTGGCCGTGTCGTCAACTGTCACCATGTCGGTGCGCGGAATCATGACCTCGCGCACGACGGTGTCAGAGAAGTCGATGATGGAGTGAATGAGTTCGCGGTCTTCTTCTTCGAGAACGTCGAGCTCCGTCGCCTCGTCGACCATGCTCAGAAGCTGCTGCTCCGATGTGAAGGCCGCAGATCGCGGACGCCCTGGCGTCACTCTGTTGCCGAACGCGACGAGCGCCCCGGCCACAGGGCCGAGCACCACTCGGATTGCGTGAACCAGGAACGCCGTCAGACCGATCACGGCCTCCGGATGTGCCCGACCCACGCTGCGCGGGCTCGACCCGACGAGAACGAATGACACGGTCGTCATGATCAGCGCCGCGAACAGCAGAACAAGCCATGGTCCGTCGATCCACACCGACAGAACAATCGTCACGAGAACCGCTGCGGTCGTTTCCGAGACGACGCGAGCGAAGTTCACCGCGTTCATATGGGGGCTCGGGTCTGATGCGATCGCGCGCAGCGATCTCTTCGCCCGATATTTCTCGGCGAGCTCGGCGATGTCGGCCCGCGAGAGCACGACGAGGGCCGCATCCGTCGCTGCGAACAGCCCGCCCAGCGCCACGAGCAGGAATGCGGCGACCAGGAAGAGTGCGGTGATCATGTACGGCGGCGACGCTCGGTGGCTGCAAAGCCGGTGAGGATGTCGCGCTGCAGACCGAACATCTCTTTCTCCTCGTCGGGTTCAGCGTGGTCGAACCCGAGAAGGTGAAGAACGCCATGGGCCGTCAGCAGCTGCAACTCCTCGAGAGTTGTGTGACCCGCGCCGACGGCCTGAACCTCGGCCACCTGCGGACACAGCACGATGTCGCCGAGCAGGCCAGGAGGGGTCGGTGCATCTTCGGTGCCGGGGCGCAATTCGTCCATGGGAAAGCTCAGAACGTCGGTCGGCCCGGGCTCGTCCATCCACTGCACGTGGAGCTGCTCCATGGCTGCCTCGTCGACCAAGACGATGGCCAGCTCGGCATCCGGATGCACATGGAGCTGATCGAGCGCATAGGTCGCGAGCCGCAGAATGGCGGTTTCGTCGACCGGAATCGCGGACTCGTTGTTGATCTCGATGCTCATCGCGTCTTCTTGTACCTTTGGTCTCGCTCGGAGGCGCCGATCGTATCGCCGGCCTTCTTGGCCATCTGAATCTGGTCGTACTTCGTGTAGGCATCGACGATCTGACCCACAAGCGTGTGCCGCACCACGTCGGCGCTCGTCATCGTCGCGAAGTGGATGTCGTCGATGTCGCCGAGCACTCGCGTCACCAACTGCAGGCCGCTCGTGCCCATGGGCAGATCGACCTGTGTGATGTCGCCCGTAATCACCATGCGCGAGCCGAAGCCCAGACGGGTGAGGAACATCTTCATCTGCTCGGGCGTGGTGTTCTGCGCCTCGTCGAGCACGATGAACGAGTCGTTGAGGGTGCGACCGCGCATATAGGCGAGAGGAGCCACCTCGATCGTGCCCGCCGCCAGAAGCTTCGGAACGACCTCGGGGTCGAGCATCTCGTTGAGCGCGTCGTAAAGGGGGCGAAGGTACGGATCGATCTTGTCGGTGAGGGTGCCCGGAAGGTAGCCGAGACGCTCTCCTGCTTCGACCGCAGGGCGCGTGAGGATGATGCGGTTGACCTCTTTGCGCTGCAACGCCTGGACGGCCTTGGCCATCGCCAGATAGGTCTTGCCCGTTCCGGCTGGCCCGATGCCGAACACGATGGTGTTCTCGTCGATCGCGTCGACATAGGCTTTCTGCCCGGCTGTCTTCGGCCGGATGCTCTTGCCCCTGGTCGAGAGAATCGCCTGCCCGAGCAGGTCGATCGGACTGGCCGTCTTGTCTGCGTCGAGGATCGCAGCACTCGAGGTGACTTCTGTGGAGGTCAAATCCTGTCCGTTCTTGATCATAAGAAGAAGTTCTTCGACGAGCCGCCTGGCCGCGTCGACCTCGGCGTCGTCTCCTGTGAGGGTGACCTCGTTGCCCCTGACGTGCACATCGACGCCCGGATACTGCTTCTCGATCGTCGTGAGAAGTCGATCCTGCGGCCCGAGCAGGCGCACCATGGCGATGCCGTCAATGTGAATTCGCGCTTCACCCTGCGCCGCACCCTCAGCCGTCGGCAAGGGAATCCTCTCCAAGGCTTCCGGCGAGAACGTGCGCATGCACGTGGAACACCGTCTGCCCTGCGGCCTCACCGGTGTTGAACACGAGCCTGAACTCGCCGCCCGCGCGTTCCTCAGCGATGCGGGACGCGAGTGCGACGATCTCGGCGAGCAGCTCAGGATCGCCCGCAGCGAGCTCGACGACGTTGCGGTACTTCTCTGTCTTGGGCACGACGAGAACGTGCACGGGCGCCTTCGGAGCGATGTCTTCGAACGCGATGACCGTGTCGGTCTCTGCAACGATCGTGGCAGGAATCTCTCGCGCCACGATGCGCGAGAAGATCGAGGACGTTTCACCGGTACTGGACATGCATCCATCTTAAGCGCGACGGCACACCGTCGGGGTCGGGCTGGCCGACGTTCGCTGCGGGCATGAGCGGAGCGTGCTCGGGCTTCTACCAGCGTCCGAGGCGGGCGTTCAACACGGCGAGAGCGGATGGGCCGGCCGTCGACGTGCGCAGGATCTCGTCGCCGAGCCTCACCCTGAGTGCGCCTCGGCTCTCGAAGAGCTCGAGTTCGTGCGGTGCGATGCCGCCCTCGGGGCCGACCACGAGGATCAGGATGCGCGCATCCGCCTGCAGGTCGACCTGAGAGAGGCGAGTCTCGGCCGTCGGGTCGAGAACGAGCACGGTGGCGTCTTCTGCGAGCCGGGCGAGTTGCTTGGTGTTCATGTGCTGCTCGACCGATGGCACCCACGAGCGGATCGACTGCTTCGCCGCCTCGCGCACGATCGCGCCCCAGCGCTCCATGCCCTTCGTGATCTTCGCGCCCGTCCACTTCGACACCGATCGCTCGGCCGCCCACGGAATGACGCCGGATGCGCCGAGCTCGGTCGCCGCCTGCACCGCGAGTTCGTCGCGGTCGCCCTTGGCGAGCGCCTGAGCCAACCAGACTTCGGGCACCGGAGCCGCATCGACGGTCGACGACTCGACCCGGATCTCGAGCGCAGCCGGTTCGACTGTGACGATCGGCCCGCGAACCACGAGTCCTGCGCCGTCTCCGATGGAGATGACCTCGCCCACCCGGAGCCGATTGACGGTCACCGCGTGGCGCGCCTCAGGCCCGGCCAGCGCCATTCCGTCACCGACGGCGTGCGGCACGCCGGCGAGGTCGGAGCGGAGAAACAGGGAGCTCATGATCAGACGTTGAGGAAGCGGTCGCGCAGCTTGGCGAACAGACCCTGCTGGAAGTGGCCGAGCGTCGGGGCAGGGTACTTGTGCGCCTTCGCCAGCTGCTTCACCAGCTCTTTCTGCTTGTGGTCGAGCTTCGTCGGCGTGGTGACCTGCACTCCGATCTTGAGGTCGCCTCGGCCCTGTCCGCGCAGATGGGTGATTCCACGACCCTTCACCGTGATGATCTCCGCGCTCTGCGTTCCGGGCTTGATCTCCACCTCGATGTCGCCGTCGAGGGCCGTGACGGACGAGGTCGTGCCGAGCACGGCATCCCACATAAAGACCTCGAGCGTGCACAGGATGTCGTCGCCGTTTCGACTGAAGACATCGTGATGCCGCACCTTCATCTCGAGGTACAGGTCGCCGTTCGGTCCGCCGGCCGGGCCGACCTCGCCCTGGCCGAGGAGCTGCAGTCGCAGCCCCGTGTCAACGCCGGCCGGGATGTCGACGGGAATCGACCGCCGAGCGCGCACGCGGCCCTGGCCCTGGCAGGTGACGCAGGGCGCGGGGATGACGGTGCCGTAACCGCGGCACGTGCCGCACGGGGCACTCGTCATCACATTGCCGAGAAGTGACCGCACGGCCCGCTGAATCTGACCGCTTCCGCCGCAGATGTCGCAGGTGACCGGGGATGTGCCGGGCTGGCAGCACGAGCCGTTGCACGTCTCGCAGACCACGGCCGTATCGACCTCGAGATCGCGGTGCGTTCCGAAGATGACCTCGCCGAGGTCGATCTCGACCCGCAGCAGGGCGTCCTGCCCGCGCTCCTCACGCGACTTCGGCCCTCGCGAGCCCCCCTGCGCACCAAAGAAGGTCTCGAAAATGTCGCCGAATCCTCCGAAGCCACCCTGACCGCCCGGGAAGCCCTGCTGGGGACCCCGATCGTAGTCACGGCGCTGGCCGGGATCGCTCAGCACGTCATAGGCGTGGGTCACCGCCTTGAACTTCTCTTCTGCGTCTGGCGCGGAGTTCACATCGGGGTGCAGCTCGCGCGCCAGCCGGCGATAGGCCTTCTTGATCTCTTCGGGTGTAGCACTCTTGTCTACGCCGAGCACGTCGTAATGGTCAGCCACGCGGGCGTCTCCTTATAAGTCGGTGTGCGCTGACCGCAGGGCGGCAGCTTGCTGTCAGATGGGGGCGGCGCCGGGACGACGCGCGGAGGAACGGGGTCAACTCTCTCCGAGAACACGAGAGAGGTAGCGGGCTACCGCGCGCACGGCGGCGATGTTGCTCGAGTAGTCCATGCGCGTGGGGCCGAGCACACCGAGATGGGCGAGAGAACCGCCCTGCGCGCTGTACCCACTCGCAAGAATGGAGGTCTCGCCCAGACCGAACGGAGCATTCTCCCGACCGATGCTCACCGAGACTCCACGCTGGTCGGCCTCGAGCTCGCTGAACAGCCGCAGAAGAACGACCTGCTCCTCGACCGCTTCGAGTACGGGCAGGATGCTGCCTCGGAAGTCGTCTTCGGTACGCACGAGATTGGATGCTCCGGCGATCACGAGCTTGTCGTGGCGCGTGGCCGCAACGTGATCACCGATGGCCGCGACGAGAACCCGCACCACCGGCATCCGGGATGCTGCGAACATGCCCGGGATCTCCCCGAGACGAGCAGCCGCCTCAACGACCCCGACGCCCGAGAGAGCGGTGTTGAGCTTGGCGCGGATCTCACCGATGAAATCGATGTCGACCTCGCTGGGAACGTCGACGACGCGCTGGTCGACATGCCCGGAGTCTGTGATGACAACGAGGAGGAGCTTCTGCGGAGCGAGAGCGACCACCTCGAGATGACGGAATCGCGCCTGCTGCAACGACGGATACTGCACCATCGCAACCTGCCTGGTGAGCTGCGAGAGCAGCCGAACAGTTCGTGCGAGAACGTCGTCAAGGTCGGCTGACTCGCCGAGGAACGTCTCGATCGCCTGACGCTGAGCCGGGGTCAACGGCTTGAGGTCGGCCAGATGGTCGACGAAGAGGCGGTACCCCTTGTCGGTCGGGATGCGACCCGACGACGTGTGCGGGGCCGTGATCAGTTCTTCTTCTTCGAGCAGTGCCATGTCGTTTCGAATGGTGGCCGCAGAGACGCCGAACGAGTGTCGATCGACGATCGACTTGGAGCCGACGGGCTCTCGGGACGCCACATAATCTTGAACAATGACCCGGAGCACCTCGAGGCTGCGGTCTGACACCATGTCGCGACACCTCCCTCTCGTCTGCGCTCTTTCGTCTGCACCGTCTCGCGAACGATTGGCACTCGGAGATCCTGAGTGCCAATTATATCTTGCCTAAGGCGCCTAAGGATCATTGCCCGATAGAGGAGTTCCGCAGTATCTTGTGCTGGAAGCCCCTCATCCAGCGACGAAAGGCCCGACTCATGTCCGATCCCCACGCAACTCCCGAGAACACATCGGGTGCGGGCGAGCCGACGCCCCCTCCCTACACGCCGCCCGCCGGTCAGGTTCCCCCAGACTTCGGCTCGCCTGCCGGTGCGTCCGTTCCCCCGCAGTACGGCGCCCCAGCCGGAGGCCAGGTGCCGCCGCCGGGATACACGCCTCAGCCCGCCGCGACCCCTGGCGCGCCGCTCAGCCAGTCCGACGACAAACTCTGGGCGTCGCTCGCTCACTTCGGTGGCGTTCTCAGCTTCATCCCGCCGCTGATCATCTGGCTCATCTTCAAGGACCGCGGCCCCCTGGTCAACCAGGAGGGCAAGGAGTCCCTCAACTATCAGATCACCATCGCGATCGCGTGGGTGGCCAACATCATCGTCGGAGCGATCCTGTCGCTCATTCCCATCCTCGGTCCGATCATTGCTCTTATCATCGTGCTGGCGATCTGGGCGGCGCAGATCATCTTCCCGATCATCGGTGGCGTGAAGGTCAACGGAGGCGGAACCTACCGCTACCCGTTCGCCATCCGACTCATCAAGTAGTCGCTTCCGCACGAAGCGCCGATCGACACCTCGTGTCGATCGGCGCTTCTTTGCTTTAATGGTCGGCATGACTTCAGCCCCGCCTCCGTCCGATGCCACGTACCAGCCCCAGCCCCCGATGGCGCCGCAAGACCAGCGCCTCTGGGCAACGCTGATCCACCTCGGTGGAATCCTGTTCGGATTCATTCCCGCGCTCGTCGGCTATCTCGTGCTGAAGGACCGCGGAGACTTCATTCGCCAGCACACGCTCGAGGAACTGAACTTTCAGATCTCGTACACGATCTACGCCGTGGCCATCTTGATCCTCAGCATCCCGACACTCGGAATCGCATCCCTGCTGCTGATCATCCTGGGCCCGGCTGCGGTGATCTTCATGATCATCGCCGCGGTTAAGGCGAACGCTGGCGACTTCTACCGCTATCCGTTGATCTTCCGCCTCGTGAAGTAGCGGCGACTAGCTGGTCAGGCGTCGCACGACGGCGTCGGCAAGCAGCCGCCCGCGCAGCGTGAGTACCACGGTGCCCTGAATGGCCGACCGCCCGTCGATGAGGCCGTCGGCGATCAAGCCCGCGACCTCACGCCTCGGCTCCGCCGCGAGCGAGTCGATGCGCAGGCCCTCCCGGATGCGCGTGAGAAGCAGAACCCGCTCTGTCTCGCGCGTCGTCGCATCCAGAATCTCGCGGCCCGCGGCCGGCGAATGGCCTGCGGCGATACGCTCGGCGTAGGCGGCCGGGTGCTTGACGTTCCACCACCGGGTGTCTCCGACGTAACTGTGGGCGCCCGGGCCGACGCCCCACCAGTCGTGACCCTGCCAATAGGCCAGGTTGTGCCGCGACACGAATGCGTCGTTCGCCGCCCAGTTGCTCACCTCGTACCAGGAGTACCCGGCGTCCGAGAGCATCTCGTCGGCCAGTTCGTACATATCGGCCTCGAGGTCGTCGTCGGGCTCGGAAACCTCGCCCGACTTGATCTGGCGCGCCAGTTTCGTTCCCTGTTCGACGATCAGCGCGTAGGCCGAGAGGTGATCGGGCTGCGAGGCCAGGGCACTTTCGAGTGAGGTGCGCCAGTTCTCGACCGACTCCCCCGGCGTTCCGTAGATGAGGTCGAGGCTCACTTGCAGCCCGGCTTCGCGGGCCCACTCGACCACGAGGGGAACGCGCTCGGGGTCATGAGTACGGTCGAGGGTGCGCAGCACGTGCGGCACCGCGGACTGCATGCCGAAGCTCATCCGGGTGAATCCAGCGTCGGCAAGGATCTTCAGGTAGTCGGCGTCGACGCTGTCGGGGTTCGCCTCGGTCGTGACTTCGGCGCTCTGTTGCAGGCCCCATGCGTCACGAACCGCCGCGAGCATACGCACCAGGTTCTCGGCCGGCAGCAGCGTCGGGGTTCCGCCACCGAAGAATACCGTCGAGACCTCTCGTGACGGCACGCCCGACTGCTCGAGCACACGGCGGGCGAGATCGACCTCGGCCACGGCCTGAGACGCGTAGTCCGACTGCTTCGCCCCCCGCAGCTCGGTGGCGGTGTAGGTGTTGAAGTCGCAGTAGCCGCAGCGCACGCGGCAGAACGGAACGTGCAGGTAGACGCCGAAGTTGCGCGACGCAGCGTCGCGGGCGGAGTCGGCGGGCAGAAGACCGTCGAGCGGCGCGGGATCACCGAGAGGAAGCGCAGACGCCATCAGCGACGGCCCGCCGAGCGAAGAATGCTCACGCGGCGCGACCGGGAAGAAGCGCGCGCAGGTAGCGTCTCGTCATCTGGCGCTGCTGGCGACGAAGCAGCGGCGCGACCATCCGGTAGAACGATGTGCTGCCGCGCGAGAAGGAGCGCACCGTGAACCAGACGGAGTCGTCGGGCTCGTGTGTGACGACGAAGCTCTCTTCGCCCTCCTCCGGATGCCCGGGAAGGGTTCCATAGGCGAAGCCGGCCTCGTTCGGCTCGTCGATGACGAGAACGACCCGCACGGGAGCCGTGACGACACGGCCATAGGCCCGGATGCGCAGGTCAGCCGTGACGCCGGCCGAGATCTGCGGGGTGCCGTCTTCGGAGTAGGTGAGTTCGGGATTGACGTCGCGGGCGGCCAGTGGCGTGCCGTCGGCGTCGTAGACGAGCCCGGCGTAGTCAGTGTCGCTCGGTGTGGGCAACTCGATATTCGAGACCTCGATGCCGCTGTTCTTCTGCACGCCCCACGCGAGCAGGGTCGCCGCGGCGGCCTCGAACCGATCACGACCGGAGCCGATGCGGATGCTGTCCTCGGCCGGCCTGTACCCCTTGGGCGGGTAGAACATGAGGTCGGCGGCCTGTGAGGCGCCGACGGCCGCGTAGGTCAGAGATTGCCCCGTGTGCGTGGATCGCTGCAGCATGGGGTTACTTCTTCTCTTTCTTCGTCTCCGTATCGCCAGACAACGCCGCGATGAACGCGCCCTGGGGCACCTCGACCCGGCCGACCATCTTCATGCGCTTCTTGCCCTCTTTCTGCTTCTCGAGCAGCTTGCGCTTGCGGCTGATGTCGCCGCCGTAACACTTGGCGAGCACGTCTTTGCGCATCGCGCGGATCGACTCACGGGCGATGATGCGCGCGCCGATGGCAGCCTGGATCGGCACCTCGAACTGCTGACGAGGGATGAGCTTGCGCAGACGCTCGGTCATGAGGGCGCCGTAGGCCTGAGCCTTGTCACGGTGAACGATCGCGCTGAAGGCGTCGACCTGTTCGCCCTGAAGCAGGATGTCGACCTTCACGAGGTCGGCCTCCTGATCTCCGATGGGCTCGTAGTCGAGCGAGGCGTAGCCCGCGGTCTTCGACTTGAGGCTGTCGAAGAAGTCGAAGACGATCTCGGCCAGCGGCATGTTGTAGCGGATCTCGACGCGGTCCTCACCGAGGAACTCCATGCCGAGCAGGGTTCCCCGACGGCTCTGGCACAGCTCCATGATGACGCCGACGTAGTCTTTCGGCGCCAGGATCGCGGCCTTGACCACCGGCTCGTGAACGCTGGTGATCTTGCCCGACGGAAATTCGCTGGGGTTCGTGACCGTGACGGTCTTCTTGTCTTCGGTGGTCACCTCGTAGATGACGCTTGGCGCCGTGGCGATGAGGTCGAGACCGAACTCGCGCTCGAGACGCTCGTTGATGATCTCGAGGTGCAGCAGTCCGAGGAATCCGCAGCGAAAGCCGAAGCCGAGGGCAACAGAGGTCTCAGGCTCGTACACAAGCGACGCATCGCTGAGCTTGAGCTTGTCGAGGGCATCTCGAAGCGCGGGATAGTCGGTGCCGTCGATCGGGTAGAGACCCGAGAACACCATCGGCAGCGGCTCCGTATAGCCAGGAAGGGCCTCGGTGGCCGGCTTCGAGTGGGTGGTGACCGTGTCGCCGACCTTGGACTGACGCACGTCTTTCACGCCCGTGATGAGGTAGCCCACCTCGCCGACGCCGAGCCCCTTGCTGGGGGTCGGCTCGGGCGATGACACACCGATCTCGAGGATCTCGTGAGTGGCGCGGGTCGACATCATCTGGATCTTCTCGCGTGGCGAGAGCTGACCGTCGATCATACGCACGTAGGTGACAACGCCCCGGTAGGAATCGTAGACCGAGTCGAAGATCATGGCACGAGCCGCGGCATCCGGATCGCCCTGGGGCGCAGGAACGAGGGCCGTGAGACGGTCGAGGAGCTCGGGAACGCCCGCGCCTGTCTTGCCCGAGACCCGAAGCACGTCTTCGGGCTTGCCGCCGATGAGGCTGGCCAGCTCCTGCGCGTACTTGTCGGGGTCTGCTGCCGGCAGATCGATCTTGTTGAGCACGGGGATGATCGTGAGGTCGTTGTCGAGCGCCAGATAGAGGTTCGCCAGAGTCTGGGCCTCGATGCCCTGAGCGGCGTCGACAAGCAGAAGCGCACCCTCGCACGCCGCGAGCGATCGGGACACCTCGTAGGTGAAGTCGACGTGGCCAGGAGTGTCGATCATGTTCAGCGCGTAGGTCTGCTCGTCGAGCGACCACGGCATGCGCACGGCCTGGCTCTTGATCGTGATGCCGCGCTCGCGCTCGATGTCCATGCGGTCGAGGTACTGAGCCCGCATATCGCGGTCGCTCACCACTCCCGTGATCTGCAGCATGCGATCGGCCAGCGTGGACTTGCCGTGATCGATGTGGGCGATGATGCAGAAATTGCGAATGAACGCGGGGTCGGTGGATGCCGGCTCCAGGGCCTTCTTAGCTAGCGGGCTCACGCGTTCCTCTTGTGTCGTACGGCGGGTAAGCGCCCATTCTCTCACGTTGTTCGAGGCCGACGCTTTTGGTCACTCAAGATGAGGCAGCCGACTCTCGGGCGCGGTTGAATATGGTCATGAGTATTTTTCTTACCGGTGCCACCGGCTTCATCGGATCCGCAGTCCTCCGCCAGCTCCGACTGCAGGGGCGCGACGTGACCGCCCGCGTACGGTCGCCCGATAAGGCTGCCAAGATCGAGGCTCTCGGAGCCACCGCGGTGATTGGCGACATCACCGACACGGAGCTGGTGACGGAGCAGGCGATCGCGAGCGATGGCGTGATCCACCTCGCCTCTCCGGGCGATGCCTCCAGCCGCGATGTCGACGACGCCTTCGTAACAGCCGTCTTCGCCGGCCTCGAGGGAAGTGACAAGCGCTACGTGCACACGAGTGGAATCTGGGTCTGGGGCAGCAACCCCGACATCACTGAGGACTCGCCCCGCAACGCTCCGCCTATCACGGCCTGGCGCTGGGAGATCGAGAAGCGCGTGCTCGAGGCTCAGGGCGTCTCGACCACCCTGATCGCCCCGGCCGTCGTCTTCGGGCATGGCGCGGGCATCCCGGCGCTCTTTATCGATGGCGAATACGGCAGCGGCATCGCGCCCGCCGTCAGACTCGTGGGAGACGGCTCTCAGCACTGGACGACCGTGCACGTCGACGACCTGGCCGAGCTCTACATCCTGGCCTTCGATCTCGGCGAGTCGGGCTCCACCTACATCGGGGCCAGCGGAGAGAATCCGACGGTGCGCGAGATCGGCGAGGCCGCAGCCGCCGGCCAGGGCCTCGATTCCCGTGTCGAGGCGCAGACCGTGGAAGAGACGCGCGCTCGCCTCGGTGAGCAGTTCGCCGACGCGTTGCTGCTCGACCAGCAGGCCAGGGGAAGCGCCGCCCGCATCGACCTGGGCTGGGAGCCGAACGGTCCGAGCATCCTCGACGAGCTGCGCACCGGCTCGTACGCCGCGAAGAACTAGCGAGGCAGCTCGAGCGTCAGAGGTCGAGGCCGTAGGCGCGCGACGGCTCGATGCCGGGAGGGTTCTCGCGATCAGGCATGCGCGAGAACCCACGCCGCTCGTAGAGTCCGTGCGCCGTCGTCATCTCGGTTCCGCTGTTCATCACGACGCGCTCGGCTCCGCGCGCACGGGCGAGCTCGATGACGAAGTCGGTGAGGATGCTGCCCACGCGACGCCCACGCGACGCCGGGTCGACGGCGAGGAGGCGGAAGTCGAATTCGCCCGGCCGACCTAGGGGCGTCAGCAATTCGCCCGGTCGGGGCGTCGTGACCGAACCCAGGATGCGACCGGTCTCGTCGTCGACGGCCACCCAGACCTCGCCGATGGCCGCGTGGCGCGGCACATCGAGGATCTGCACGGCGTAGTCGTCGCCGATGGTGAAGTCGAGTCGATACGCCTCGAGGCGCTGGTGTGCGATCTCGTCGTGTTCATCGGGGCGGGCGGGGCGCACGGAAATGCCCCCACGCGCCGGCGTCTGCGCATCCACCTGATGGCGGGCCGGGTCGGGCAGGCGACGGATGCCCTCGAGCAGGTCGTCGAGGCCGGCCGCGACACAGATGCGGATCCAGCCCTCTCCCCCACGGCCGAAAGCGCTGCCCGGCGCCACGGCGACCCGTTTCTCGAGCAGGAACCGCTCGGCCCACCCGGCCACGTCGCCGCCGGTCGCGTATCCGACGTTCACCCACAGATAGAAAGCGCCCGACGGCTGGAGATACTCGATGCCGCGCTGCTGCAGCAGTCGCGTGGCCGCATCGAGATTCTGACGGTAGTGCGCACCGGCAGCCGCGACATGCGTCTGGTCTCCCTCGACCGCCGCGAGGGCGGCGAACTGCGCGGGTGTGTTGACGCAGCTGATCATCGCCTCCTGCGCCGTGCGCATCGTCGTCGCGAGCCCGGGAGGCGTGACCAGGTAGCCGACCCGCGCGCCCGTGAGCGCGTAGGTCTTCGACAGTGAGAACACCGAGAAGACGCGGTCATCGGCGTCGAGGCTCGCGACCGAGACGTGCGGTGTCTCGTAGCTGAAGGCCTCGTACACCTCGTCGCTGAGGATCCAGAGATCGTTCTGCCGCGCGAACTCCACGAGGGCCCGCAGCGTCTCCTCGGGAAAGATCGCACCGAGCGGGTTCGACGGCGAGTTGATGACGATCATGCGGGTGCGGGGCGTGACCAGCCTCGTCAACTCGTCGAGATCTGGCAGAAATGCGTTGTCGCGACGCAGCGGATACGGGACGGAGACCGCGGAGATCATCGCCGCGTTCATCGCGAAGGTCGAGTAGCCCGGATCCGGGATGAGAACCTCGTCTCCGGGACCGAGAGTGAGGCTCATCGCGAGGTAGAGAGCCTGCATGCCGCCGCAGGTCACCCAGACCTGCTCCGTGTCGACGATGACGCCGTTGTCGCGCGCCAGCTTGCGAACCAAGGCCTCGCGGAGAGCGGGAAGGCCACCGTTCGGCCCGTAGTCGGTCTCGTCGGCGAGCCAGGCATCCGAACCAGCTCGGAGAATCTCGGGCTCGACCCCGACGTCGGGCTCCCCCACCGCGAGCATCACGACGTCGTCGAGCGCCAGCGCCATCTCGAAGATGCGGCGGATTCCCGACGGGGGAACGGAATCGATGTGGGATGCGAGCTGTGGCATGAGAGCATTAACGCTACGCCTCGGTCGGGGTACGGTGAAACGCCGCAGTCCGCGCTGGCAGCGAGCCCCTGGGTCGCCTCGATATTGTCGAGACGGCGACCGTCTGGTAACGTTGCCTGTTGGCTTACGCTTCCGTCTTACTATGCGGAGCGAACTCGCGGTCGCCGGTCGGTCGCATTGCATTCATCCGAACACATACAAGAGGTAATTTCGTGGCAAACATCAAGTCGCAGATCAAGCGCATCGGCACCAACAAGAAGGCCCAGGAGCGCAACAAGGCCGTCAAGAGCGAGCTGAAGACCGCTATCCGCGCCACCAAGGCCGCCGTCCTGTCGGGCGACAAGGCCAAGGCCGCCGCCGCTCTCACGGTCGCCGGCAAGAAGCTCGACAAGGCCGCCTCGAAGGGCGTCATCCACAAGAACCAGGCCGCGAACCGCAAGTCGGCCATCGCGAAGACCGTCGCCGCTCTCTAACGAGACAGGCGCACGAAAGAAGCCCCGCGACCGCGGGGCTTTTTTCGTGCCTGCGGCTCAGCGGGGCAGCTCGCCTCGTTCGGCGATGACGCCGATCATGCGCTCGAGCGAGTAGACGGCGTCGCGGCTGCCGCCTTTGATGTTCTCGTCGGTTTCGGCGAGCATCTGGATGCTTCGGCCGAGACCCGCGCCCGACCAGCCGGCCAGGTCGCGACGGGCCCGATCGATCTGCCAGGGCGCGAGGCCCAGCTGGCCTGCGAGCTGGCCTGATCCGCCGCGGGTGCCGAGCACCTTTGCCATCGTGCGGAGCTTCATAGCGAACGCGGCGACCATCGGCACCGGGTCGGCGCCCGAGGCGAGCGCGTGCCGTGCAAGAGCGAGCGCCTCGCCGTGTCTGCCGGCGATAGCCATATCGGCGACGGCGAATGCGCTGGCCTCGACCCGGCCTCCGTAGTAGCGGTCGACCGTGGCCTCCGTGATCTCAGCCGATGCGTCGGCGACGAGCTGCTGGCAGGCGCTGGAGAGCTCGGCGAGGTCGTCGGAGAACGCGGCGACCAGCGCGCGAAGCGCACCCGATGAGACGCGACGCCCGGCCGCGCGGAACTCGGCGGAGGCGAACTCGTAGCGCTCTGCGTCTTTCTTGAGCTCGGCGCAGACGATCTCGATGCCCCCGCCCGAACCGGAGCGAATGGCGTCGAGCAGTTTCTTGCCGCGGACCCCGCCGCCGTGCCGAAGCACGAGGTACGTGTCGTCTGCCGGGTTCTCGAGGTAGGAGATCGTCTCGAGCAGAAAATCGTCTGTGCACTTCTCGACCGAAGACACCCGGATCATGCGTGGCTCGGCGAACAGCGATGGACTCGCCATGGTGAGCAGCTCACCCGGCGCGTACGACGACGCATCGATATCGGAGACCTCAAGGCTCGGGTCTTCGAGCTTCAACAGATCACGGAGCTGCCGGATGCTGCGCTCGGCGAGAAACGACTCCGTGCCCGATACCAGCACAACGGGCGCAGGGCGAACCTGCTCCCACGAGAGTTGCGGGATCGAGGCCTTCGCCGTTTGTTTTGCGCCGCGTGCAGTAGCCACGTGTCCTCACTCTGTCGGTTCTTTTATCGAGCCTACTCGGCGGCGCCGACACGGCGGACGCGGCGCCGGCCGCCGCCTTCCTCTCGCTCCACACCACGGTGTCGTCGCCCTCAATCGACACCACGATCAGACCGAGCTGATCGGTACGGAAGACGCGAGTGGAAGCATCAGCAAGGATCTCGAGGATGCGGTCGTTGGGATGCCCGTAGTCGTTGTCGGCGCCCACGGAGATGATGCCGGCCGGGGCGTGGATGCGATTGTAGAGTTCGGCGCTCTGGTCACCGGATCCGTGATGCGCCACCTTCACCACGTCGACCGGGCCGATCCTGCCTTCCGCCATCAGCTGAGCCTGGTCACTCTCGCCGAGGTCTCCGAGGAAGAGAGCGTCGATATCACCCGAGAACCTGAGGGTGACGCTCGCGCCGTTGCCCCGAAGCGTGGTGTCGACCACAGGCCAGAGCACATCCCAACGAAGGGCTCCGAGTTCTCCCCTGTCGCCTCGTGCCGCCTGTCGCACGGTGGCTCCGGACTCGACGACGCGGCGCACAACACGCTCGTCTGCCCCGCCGTCGGTCGGACCGACCAGCACTGCGTCTGCTCGGCCAAGGGCAGTGCCGATGCCGCCGATGTGGTCGAGGTCGAAGTGCGTGAGCACGAGAAGGTCAATGCGACCGATCTGCATTCGATCGAGACAGGCGCGCAACGCATCCGGCTCTGGCCCTGTATCGATGAGGGCGATCGCATCTCCGCTCCTCACAAGCACGGCGTCGCCCTGCCCGACGTCGCACGCCGCGATACGCCAGTTCTGCGGCACTGACAGACGCAGCGCGATGGTTCCACCGACCAGCACCCCGCCGTAGACGCCGACGACCGCGGCAACCAGAAACACCGCCGTGATACGACGAAGGCGAGGAGTGCCGGAGGCAAGCACGACCCAGAGCGCCAACGCGGTCAACACCAGTACGAGCAGTGCGCCGACGAGGCCGGGCACCCAGGGCAAGCGAGCACCCGGGGCTCCGGCGAAGAAGCGTGCGACGGCGCCGATCCACGCCGCCGGCAACCAGCACAGCCACACGGTCTGCACGGCCAGCGGCGGAATGAGGGCACCCACCAGGCACGCGAGCAAGCCGACCACCGTGGCGATCGGGGCGGCGGGCGCAGCGAGCAGATTCGCCGGGATGCTGTACGGGGCGATCGTGGGCGTGAGGAGTACCAGCACAGGCTGGCAGGCGAGCTGGGCGGCGAGCGGCACAGCGATGACGGCTGCTAGCCAGGTCGGCATCCACCGAGACAACGCGGATGTGAGGGGCCGGGTGAACAGCAGGAGCCCGGCCGTCGCGAGAGACGACAGGGCGAAGCCGAAGCTGTGCGAGAGCCACGGATCGGTTACGATGAGACTGACGACCGCCAGGCAGAGCACGGGCATGCCTCGAGCAGAGCGGGACGCCCCGATCGACACAAGAACGATCGCGGCCATGGCCGCCGCTCGAATGACGCTCGGCTGCGGCGTGACGAGGATGACGAAGAGCACCAGCACGGCGCCCGCGGCGCCGAGTCGTGCGCCGCGACGAAGACCGGCGAAGCCCGCGAGCAGAAACGCGCCCGCGATGACGATGGCGCAGTTGGCACCGGATACGGCTGTGAGGTGGCTGAGGCCGCTGTCTTTCATCGCCTCGTCGAGCGACGCGTCGACGAGGGAGTCGTCGCCCAGAGCGAGCCCCGGCACCAGCTCGGCGCCGTCACCGGGAAGGCCTCGGGCGGCGTCGGCGAACCGGGCGCGCAGATCGGCCGCCCAGGCAAGCTGCCACCCGGGAGGCTGGATCGTCTGTGGGCGCCCCTCTGCGAACGCGAGCCAGGCGGTCTGGGATCCGTCGTCGGTGGGGCGGAATCGTGCATCGACTCGGATCGTCGATCCGACGACAGGAGCGTCGACCGTGGCGAGGTTGTCGACGAAGAGCAGCACCCTCGTCGAGGTGAGATCACTGCTGCCAGCGGAATCCTGAACGCGCTGCAGTGTCGCCTCGAATCGCACCCCCGACACCGATTCGCCGCCAAAGCCCGAGTGCGCCGTCTCCGACGGCGTTCCCAAGACCTCGAGTTCGGCCGACAGCGTTTGCTGCGCCGAGTCGACAAGCAGCGGCGGCTCTCGCAGTGGCTGAAGGACGAGCACCGCGGTCGCGATGCACGCGCCGATGCCCGCGCAGACGGCAAGCGTCGGAAGGCCACCACGCACGCGCCGAAGAACCCTCCCCCGCCGAGATCCCGCTTCGGCCGACGCCAACGCTCGCCACAACGCCAGCGAGACCGAAAGGCACCCGACCATGACGAGCAGAACCGATGCAGCAACACCGGGCTGCGCGACCAGAACGAATGCCGCGCCCCAGGCGAAAACAGCGGGGACGGTCAGTCGATGATCGGCCCACCGCGTGAAGGCCGGATGCCGTGCTTTCCGCCGCGACTCGGTCACACGGATGCCGCGTCACGGAGTCCGTCGAGCGTTTTCTGCCCGATGCCAGGAACCTCGAGCAGTTGGTCGATCGATGTAAACGGGCCGTGCTCGTCTCGGTAGGCGATGATCTTCTTCGCGGTCTCCGGGCCTATGCGCGGCAGAGTCTCGAGGGTCGCGGAGTCTGCGGTGTTCAGATTGACGGCGCCGGATGCCGACTCGCCCGGAGCCGCCGCTCCTCCGCTCGCAGACATTGGAGGGAGCTCGCCGACCGCCGGCGCGTACACCTGCTCCCCGTCGGTGACGACGCGCGCCAGGTTGAGCTGCGCCGGGTCGGCCACGTCGGTGTATCCGCCCGCGGCGGCGATGGCATCGACGACGCGGGCTCCCTCACGCAGCTCGTACAGCCCCGGTCGCGCAACCGACCCGAGCACGTGCACATAGATCGCAGGCGCCTCGGCCGAATCGGCTCCGCCGCCAGACTCCCCCACACCATCGAGCGGGGAGCTGCTCTGCCCCGCGCCCGGATTCGTCACGAGGACCTCGCTGCTGCCGCGCGGCGCAAGGGCCGAGACCAGCACCGCGACCACGAGCACGGCGAGCACAATCACGATGCCCGCGCCGACCCCGATGCCGAGCCGAGCCCGCGCCGGTGGCGGCGATTCGGCATCCATGTCATCACGGTAAGCGCGCGACCGGTGACGACAATCGCCCCGGCGCCGCACTGTGAACAGCACGCACGCCAGGGCGACTGGTGAGGAGTGGTGAGGCTGTTACGGCTTCTTGTCGGCCTGTGTCTGAGACGAACGGCGCCGATCACGACGGGTGTCGATGGCCAGCACCACCGCAGCGACCAGCAGGATGACTCCGACCGGAATCATGATCCAGCTCAGCGTGAGCGCGGGAACGAGCACGGCGAAATACACGCCGAACCCCGTCAGCAGCACAAGAGCGGTGTTGCGAAAGGCGTTCATTCGGCGGACCCGCGCTACGCCAGCGGCTTCGTCGCGATGCTCACGACGCGCGGCTCTCGCACGACCACGTTGACGATCTCGCGATCGCCGATGGCACGCTGAACGGCGGCGGATGCCCGAGCCATCGCCTCGAGGTCGCTGCCGGCGATCGTGGGCGGCACCTCGAGACGGTCGCGCACCTTGCCATCGACCTGCACGACGGCGGTCACAGATTCCTCGGTGAGCAGGGCCGGATCGGCTCCGCGCCAGCCGTATGCCGAGATGGATGCGGGGTAGCCGAGGCGCTCCCACATGTCCTCCGCCGTGTAGGGCGCGAACAGGCTGAGCCCCAGGGCCACCGTCTCGACAGCCTCGCGCACCGCCGGGTCGGCGCCGCCAGGGCCCGAGTCGACGGCCTTGCGGGTCACGTTGACGAGCTCCATGATGCGGGCGACGACGACGTTGAACTTGAATGCTTCGATGAGGCCTGGGGCCTCGGCCAGGAAGCGGTGGGTGACCCGACGCAGGGCGATGTCGCCATCACGCCAGTTGACCTCGGGCTTGCTGGTCACGTCTCCGGCCAGCCTCCACGCGCGAGCGAGGAACTTGGAGGATCCGGCAGGCGATACGTCTGCCCAGTCGATGTCGTCTTCGGGCGGGCCGGCGAAGGCCATGGTGAGGCGCACCGCGTCGACACCGTGTTCGTCGAGCTGGTCGCTCAGCTGCACGATGTTGCCCTTGGACTTCGACATGGCCGAGCCGTCCATAAGCACCATGCCCTGGTTCAGCAGCGCGCTGAAGGGCTCGGTGAACGACACAAGACCCAGGTCGAACAGCACCTTGGTGATGAAGCGCGCGTAGAGCAGGTGCAGGATCGCATGCGTGACACCGCCCACGTATTGGTCCACGGGCGCCCATTTGTCGACGTCTTTCGGATCGAACGCCTTCTCGCTGTCGTGCGGGTTCAAGAAGCGCAGGAAGTACCACGAGCTGTCGACGAACGTGTCCATCGTGTCGGCGTCGCGCAGCGCAGGCGTTCCGTCGATGGGGTTGGTCACGTTGACCCAGTCCTCTGCGGCGCCGAGCGGCGAGCTGCCGCGCGGCTTCAGGTCGAGACCGTCGCTCGGCGGCAGCAGCACGGGCAGCTGGTCTTCGGGAACGGGAATCTCCTCGCCGTTCTCGCCGTGAATGATCGGGATGGGCGTGCCCCAGTAGCGTTGGCGCGAGATCAGCCAGTCGCGCAGCCGGTAGTTCTTGGCCGGACGACCGGCGCCCTGCTGCTGCAGAATCTCGATGGCCTTCTTGATGGCGTTGACCTTCGACAGACCGTTCAGCGGGCCTGAGTTCATGAGACGCCCGTCACCCGCGAGCGCGATGCCCGTGACAGCGGGGTCATAGCTGCCGAAGTTCGGGTCATCCAACATCTCGTCGGTGATGATCGGGATGGCACCGGTCGCCGGAGCGGTCACGTCGACGACCATGCGGATCGGCAGGTCGAAGGCGCGGGCGAAGTCGAGGTCGCGCTGGTCGTGCGCGGGAACGGCCATGACGGCGCCGGTTCCGTAGTCGGCCAGCACGTAGTCGGCGGCCCAGATGGGCATGCGCTCTCCGTTGACCGGGTTGATCGCGTAGCGCTCGAGGAACACACCCGTCTTCGGGCGGTCGGTGGCCTGGCGCTCGGTCTCGGTGCTCTTCTGCACGTCGGTCAGGTACTGCTTGAAGGCGGCCTGCACCTCGGGCGTTGACCCGGCCGCCAGCTCGATGCCGAGGTCGGAGTCTGGGGCGACGACCATAAAGGTCGCGCCGAAGAGCGTGTCGGGGCGTGTGGTGAACACGGTGACGGGCTCGTCGCGGCCCTCGACGGCGAAGTCGACGTCGGCACCGATCGAGCGGCCGATCCAGTTGCGCTGCATGCTGAGCACCTTCGAGGGCCAACTGCCCTCGAGCTGGTTCAGGTCGTCGAGCAGGCGGTCGGCATAGTCGGTGATCTTGAAGTACCACTGGGTGAGCTTCTTCTTGACGACGACCGCGCCGCTGCGCTCCGAGGTGCCGTCGGGCAGAACCTGCTCGTTGGCGAGCACAGTCTGGTCTACCGGATCCCAGTTGACCCAGCTGGCCTTGCGGTAGGCGAGGCCCTTCTTGTACATCTGCAGGAACAGCCACTGGTTCCACTTGTAGTACTCGGGGTCGCTGGTGTGCAGCACGCGATCCCAGTCGAACGACGCGGCGTATCGGCGCATGCTGCGCTTCTGCTGCTCGATGTTGTCGTAGGTCCACTGGCGCGGATCGAGGCCGCGCTTGATCGCAGCGTTCTCGGCGGGCAGCCCAAAGGAGTCCCAGCCGATGGGGTGCAGAACGTTGAAGCCCTGCTGGCGCCAGTACCTGGCGATCACGTCTCCGAGCGCGTACGCCTCGGCGTGGCCCATGTGCAGGTCACCCGAGGGGTACGGGAACATGTCGAGCACGTACTTGCGCGGGCGATTGTCGCCGTCGAGGTCGGTCTTGAAAGGCTGCATCTCGTCCCAACGAGGCAGCCACTTCTCTTGAATGGCGGCGAAGTCGTACTGGAGGGCCGGGTCATTGCGGGGGTCGTACTGCTCGGCGCTCGTCGTTTCGATGGTCACGCGACTCTCAATTCCTGCTTGGGTTCGGCTGCTGGGGCCAAGATCACCGCGATACACACCCATGAATGCACGACATAAGCGTGGCATGGGGGCGCGGCAGCAATCCATCGTACTAAACCTGCCCGCACCGTATCGTTGAGCGCGTGGACGCGACCATCACCAGTGCCGACGGCATCACCCGCTGCGGATGGGCGCACTCTGCACCGGAGATGCTGCCGTACCACGACGAGGAGTGGGGCAGGCCGCTGCACGGTGACCAGCCCTTGTTCGAGAAGCTCTGCCTCGAAGCCTTCCAGTCCGGGCTCTCGTGGATCACCATCCTGCGCAAGCGCGAGGCCTTCCGTGCCGCGTTCGCCTCGTTCGACATCGACCGCGTCGCCGCGTTCGACGACAGCGACGTCGAGCGCCTCCTGGCCGACGCCCGCATCGTGCGCAACCGCGCGAAGATCGCGGCCTCCATTGCGAATGCCCGGGCGACGAAGACCCTCGTCGACGCGCAGCCGGGCGTGCTGGATGCCCTCCTCTGGAGCTTCGCTCCCCCGCGGCGCACGGTCGCGCCGGAGTCCTACGCCTCCATCCCTCCCTCCACCCCGTTTTCGACGGCCGCGAGCGCCGCCTTGAAGAAGCTCGGCTACCGCTTCGTCGGGCCCACGACGATGTACGCGCTGATGCAATACGCCGGTCTCGTGAACGATCACGCCGCCGGATGCCATCTGGCCGTCGGCGAACCGGGCGCGTTCTAGGCGCGCGCGGCTCTACAGGCCGAGCGCATCCAGCAACGGTCGAGCCTTGATCCGCGTCTCCTCGACCTCCTCGTCGACGATAGACAGCGCCGTGATTCCCCCGCCCGTGCCGATGGATGCGCCGCCCGACGTAAGCACGACGCTGCGGATGACCATTGCCAGGTCGAGCGCCCCGTCGAGACCGAAGTAACCGAAGACGCCGGCGTAGATGCCGCGAGCCCCGCCCTCCAGCCTGTTCAGAATGCGCATGGCACTGATCTTCGGCGCGCCCGTCATCGATCCTGCGGGAAACAGCGCGGCGACGGCATCGAGCGAGTCGGCGCCGGAGGCAAGCCGGGCTGTGACCGTGCTGACGAGCTGGTGCACAGAGCTGTAGCTCTCGATCGCGAGGAGGCTGGTCACCTCGACCGATCCGAGCAGCGCGACCCGCGAGAGATCATTGCGCATCAGGTCGACGATCATGAGGTTCTCGGCGCGCTCCTTGTCGCTGGCGAGCAGTTCCTCCTTCAGCCTCTCGTCATCGACAGGGGTCGCGCCCCGCGGCCGCGTTCCCTTGATCGGCTTCGTCTCGATGGCCCCGGCGGCATCGATCCGCAGAAAGCGCTCGGGACTGGCACTCACGAGGGCGACTCCGCCGATGCGCAGATATCCGCCGTGGTGGCTCGGGTTCGAAGCGCGCACCGCGAGGTAGAGACCGAGAGGGTCGGGATGCACATCGGCCGTGATCTCGTTCGTGAGGCACAGCTGGTAGGCGTCTCCCCGCCGAATCGACTCCTGGCACTCGCTCACCAGCCGCGCGTAGTCGGCGGCGTCGTGCCTCCATTGCGCTCTTGGTGCCGCGAGCGACTGCCGGATGCGGCCTGGTCCCGCAAGGGGAAACGGCGCGAGCACCGGCGGATGCCCGACGCGGAGAGCGTCGAGGCGGTGCGCCGTGCGCTCGAGCCAGCCCTCGGCATCCGGTTCGCCCTCGAGCGCGAGGAGCGTGACCACGCCCGCACCGTGATCGAAAGCGATGGCGCGGGTCACCCACAGTAGAGCGGCGCCGGGGAGAGACGTCATCGCCGTGTCGACCCCGTGCTCGGCCGCGCCGAACTCGTACGACAGCCAGCCCACCCAGCCGAGATCGAATCCCTCGGAGGCACCCACGGCTGCATCGACCGCACGTCGGCGCTCTCGAAGCTCGTCGATCAACGAAGGCAGGTCTGCCGGCGAGTCGATCGGGTCGCCCGCCCCGAGATAGCTCGTTCCCGAGGCGGAATCGCGCCCGGAATCGAGCCAGAAGGCGTTCGGCGCTCGACCGTAGACCTCGATGAACACCCGTTCCGGATCGACCCAGTGCTGCAGTGCTCTGGTGACGACGCGACGGGACACTGTAATAGCGTAGGCCGTGTGATCACGCCCCGCTTCTTCGTCTGGACAGGACAAGAACTGGTCGAGACTCCGGATGTCCCAGCGCACGAGGGCGTGCTCGTGGCCGACAGCTGGCTGGTCGCCGACGGCGGAGTGCGGGCCCTGCAGCTGCATCGCGACAGGTTCCTTCGCGGTGTCGCGTCGCAGACGACGATCGACTCCTTCACCGCCGAGAGCTTCTGGCAGGCGGCGGTCGACGAGCTTCCCCGCACCGGCGAGTGGTTTCCCCGTGTCGACGCGCTGCAGACGGGCGGCGAGACGACGCTCGCCCTTCGCCTGCGGCCCGCTCCGACTCTCGGCGCCTCCGTGCGAGTCGCCTCTCTCGATGATGGTGACCCGAGGGTCGTCACAACGGTGAAAGGCCCCGACATCGAGCGGCTCGGTGCGTTGAAGAGCGAGGCTGCGCAGAACGACGTCGACGAACCGATCATCGTCTCTGCCGCGGGGCACGTCGTCGACGGAGCCACGAGCGCCGTGCTGTGGTGGCGCGGCGACCGGCTGTTCGCTCCCTCGGCGTCGCTGCGCCGCGTCGACAGCGTCACCGCGAAGTCCATCCGGCTCCTGGCCTCGGCAACGGGAACGGACACCGGCGAGGAGTTCGCTACCCCGGCCGATCTCGCGGGCTGCGAGGTCTGGGTGGTCAACGCTCTGCACGGCATCCGCGTCGTCACGTCATGGAGCAACGGCCCCACGCTCGGGCGCACCCACGGCCGAGCAGCCGCGTGGCAGCGCCGCCTCGACGCTCTCGTGCGGCCGCTTCCCTAGTCAGCTCAGCCCAACCGCAGACGGCCCGTGATCAGATCAGCCGGCACGGGCAGGTGGCTGATGATCACGACGGCGCGCCGGCCGGCAGGGTCGGCGGATGCGGACAGCAGATCACGGAGCAGCGCGTCGGCGCGACCCGGGTCGACGTTCGCCGTCGGCTCGTCGAGAACGAGCACCGGGAAGTCGGCGAGCAGCGCTCTGGCCAGAGCGATTCGCTGCGCCTGTCCTCCCGAGACAAGCGATCCACGTTCGCCGACCCGGGCATCCAGGCCGCCGCGCTGCCTGACCCACTCCGACAGGCCGACCCGATCGAGCACCGCGATCAGCTGGGCGTCGGAGGCGTCATCCTTCGCGAACAGCAGGTTCTGGCGGATCGATTCGTCGAACAGATACGGGAGCTGCTCGCTGAGGCCGATCGTGCGCCGCACTTCCGCGAGCGGCAGGTCTCGCACGTCGACACCGCCGAGGCTGTACGAGCCCTCGAACTCGAGGAAGCGCACGAGAACATGCGCCAGCGTGGTCTTTCCCGATCCGCTTGCGCCGGTCACCAGAATGCGATCCCCCGGTGACACGGTGAGGTCGATTCCCCGAATGGCCGGCGATGATTCCTGCGGCCATGACGCTGACACCCCGCGGAGCTCGATCACCGCGTTCGACGGATCGATTGCGGTGTGTGCAACCGCGGCCCTCTCGACCGGAATCTCCGGCGGCACGACGTCGGGCACGGCGGATCCGATGCGCTGTGCGCTCGAACGCACCTGACGCAGGGCAGAGAGAGCGAGCGGCACGCTCGAGATCACCTCGAAGACCGCGATCGGCACGAGGGCGATGATCGCGAGCACGGGCCCGTCGAACCCGGGGGTGCCGAGCGAGGGAATGCCCGCGAGGAGCGCCGCGATGCTCGCCGCTCCCGCTAACAACGACAGGATGCCCGTGGCGACTCCTGTGCCCGCCGCGCTCGAGAGCACGGCGCGGGTCAGCCGAGCGTCTGCGCGCTCGACCGCGGCCAGACGGGCGTCGGTCGCGTCGAACGCGGTCAGCACGTCGAGATTCACGACGGTGTCGAGCACCTCATCGGCGAAAGCGCCCCGCAGCGGGGCGATGGACTGCTCGGAGCGTGCCGCGATGAGGCTGTTCGCTGCTGTTCCCACGAGGGCGGCGAGCACGAGCGCGACCAGAAGAGCGATTCCCGCCTGCGGAAGCAGTATCCAGACGGTGACCACGCTGGTGGCGGCCACGGCGCCCGAGATCACGAGCGGCTGAACGACGCGCAGAGGAAGGTTCTGCAACTCGTCGACGTCGGCCGTCAGCCTGGTCAGCAGATCGCCGCGCCGCGTGCCGGCGAGGCCGTCGGGCGCAATCGGCACAAGCCGCTCATAGATGCCGACCCGCAGCGTCGCGAGGGTTCGGAACGCCGCGTCGTGACTCGCGAGGCGCTCTGCATAGCGGAAGCCCGCGCGGCCGAGAGCGAATGCCCGCACGCCCACGATCGCCATGTTCAGGTAGAGGATCGGCGGCATCTCGGCCGCCCGGGTGATCAAATATGCCGAGGTCGCGAGCAGGCCGACCGCGCACAGCGCGCTCAGCAGGCCGAGCAGAACCCCGGGGGCGAATCGCCTCGCGCGCGGCTGGGCGAGCCGCAGAATCTCGGTCGTGCGCATCAGGCGGCCATCGCAGCCGGCTCAAGTGAAAGGATGCTGTCGGCGGCCCGGGCGAGCGCCTCGCGGTGCGTCACCACGATGAGCGTGATGGTCGCCGATTCCGTGAGAGTGCGGAGCCCATCGACGAGCCTCGCCTCGGAGAGTTCATCGAGCGCCGAGCTCGGCTCGTCGAGCACGAGAACCGCCGAGTGCCGCTCCAGTGCGCGATAGACCGCGCGGGCGATCGAGACCCGTTGCGCCTGCCCGCCCGACAGGCCCGCGCCGGCGACCCCGAGCATCCGGTCGAGGTCGATCTCGTCGGCTGCAGCGATGGCAAGGGCGCGCGCGGCCATCGCACGATCGGGCGCTCGGCTTGCGAGGGCCACGTTCTCGAACACCGAACCCGCGAACAGCCCAGGGCGCTGACCGCACCACGAGATCCAGTCGAGGCCCGTCGCGCCGGCCTCGATCGCATGCCCGTCGAGCGTGACGGCGCCCGTGTGAGCGACGAAGCCGAGCAGCGCGGCGACGAGCGTCGACTTGCCCACGCCGGACGGCCCCGTGATGGCGGTGAAGCTACCCGCCGGGAATTCCGCATCGATCGGCCCGATCACCGGCCGGTCGTCGTACCCCGCAGCGAAGCCCGACAGCCGGAGCGCACCAGCCGACGGCCCATCGGACATCCGCACGATGGCGATGTCGGCACCCGCGTTCGACCGTGTTGCGGAGGCGCCAGCCGACGCCGCATCGAGGATCTCGAAGACATCGTCGGCCGCGGCCACACCGTCTGCCGCCGCATGGAATTGCGTGCCCACCTGTCGCAGCGGCAGGAAAGCCTCGGGCGCGAGCAGCAATACGAAGAGCCCCACCGAAAGGCCCAGCGACCCGTCGATCAGGCGGAGCCCAACAGAGACAGCGACCACGGCGACCGCGAGGCTCGAGACGAGTTCGAGCACGAAGCCGCTGAGAAAGGAGACCCGCAACACCTTCATGGTCTGCACCCGGTACTGCTCTGTGACACTGCGGATGCGCTCCGCTTGGCGGGCGGCGCGTCCGAACAGCGTCAGCGTGGCGAGACCCCCCACGACGTCGAGAAAGCTCGTTGAGAGGCTGTTGAGCAGGCGCCACTGCTTCTTCTGAACGGTCTGCGTCGCCCAGCCGATGAGGATCATAAAGACGGGGATGATCGGCAGGGTCAGCACCACGCCCAGAGCGCTCGGCCAATCCTGGAGAAAGATGACCAGAACGACGACCGGCGTGGCGATGGCCGTGAGGATGAGCTGGGGAAGATAGCGGGAGAAGTAGGTGTCGAGCGCATCGAGGCCAGGACCGGTGACGGTAGCGACGGACGTCGCGTTGCGCGCGGCCATCCACCCCGGGCCCAGTTCGGTCACGGCTGTGAGCACGCGTGAACGCAGTTGGCTCTTGACCCGGGCGGCTCCCCGCGTGCTCGTGACCTCGGCGATCCAGAGAAGCAGAGCGCGTGCGATCACGACGCCGGCGAGTGCCGCGATCATGGGTGCCAGCTCATCAAGGCTCTGCCCGTGGATCGCCCGCACGATCACCTGGCTGAGAAACCAGGCGAATCCGACGATGCAGGCGGTCTGCGCCAGCCCGATCACTGCACCTGCCGCCAGAAACACCCGGGCTGCCCGGGCGTAGCCGAGCAGCCGAGGATCGAGAGGTTTCACTCGTCTAGTGTGCCGCCTCGGCGCCCTCGATGTGCGCACGGGTGACCCGCTTGCGGAACACCCAGTAGGTCCAGCCCTGATACGCGAGGATCAGCGGGAGCGAGACGAGGGCCACCCAGGTCATGACCTGGAGCGTGTAGGCCGACGACGACGCGTTCGCGATGGTGAGACTGTTGGCCGGGTCGTTCGATGCGGGCATCACATCGGGGAACAGCGACAGGAACAGGCTGAGCACGGCGAACGCGACGGTCGCCGCCATAGCGCCGAAGGCCCAGCCCTCACGCCCTCGGGCATTGGCGAGCACCGCGACGATCAGCGTGACCGCCGCAACCGCCGAGAGAACGGCCGACCAGAAGGTGCCGTAGGCCAAGGTCGTCCAGAGAAGGAAGGACGCGGCGACGACGATCGTGAGGATTCCCGAGCGGGTGGCCAGCCGGCGCGCCCTCTGCTGCAGATCTCCGTCGGTCTTCAACGAGACGAACAGCGTGCCGTGGGTGAAGAAGAGCAGAAGCGTGGTGACCCCGGCGAGGAGCGCGTAGGGGTTCAGCAGGTCGAAGAACGATCCCGTGTAGTTGAATCCCTCGTCGAGCGGAACGCCCCGAACGATGTTGCCGAAAGCGACGCCCCACAGCAGCGCGGGAACCGCGGAGCCGATCACGATCATGGCGTCGAAGCGACGCTTCCAGGCGGCCTCGGGACGTTGATGCCGGTACTCGAACGACACGCCTCTCAGAATGAGCGACAGCAGGATGACAAGCAGCGCCAGGTAGAAACCCGAGAACAGAGTCGCGTACCACTCGGGGAACGCGGCAAACAGCGAGGCGCCGGCAACGATCAACCAGGTCTCGTTCAGATCCCAGATCGGGCCGATGGTGTTGATGATGACGCGGCGGTCGGTGTCATCTTTTCCGAGGAACGGAAGAGACATGCCCACGCCGAAGTCGAAGCCATCGAGCACGAAGTAGCCGATGAAAAGGAATGCAATGATTCCGAACCAGAGAATCGTGAGGTCCATGATCAGTACACCGTGGTTTCCTGGCGTCGGACGCCGGTCTCGGGATGGGGTTCGGGCAGGTCGTCCGGCCCCTTCTGGGCGGCCTTCTTGATGAGCTTGAACTCGACTACGGCGAGCGTGCCGTAGATGAGAGTGAAGGCGATCAGGGAGATGAGTACCTCGAGGCCGCTGACGTTCGGCGAGACGCCGTCGGCGGTCTTGAGCAGGCCGAACACCAGCCACGGCTGCCGACCCATCTCGGTGAAGATCCAGCCCATGATCATGGCTCCGAGCGAGAGCGGGAAACTCCAGATGGCCGCCTTCCAGATCCATCGGCTCCAACGACCGGCGAGCAGGCGCGCGCCGAGGGCGCTCTTTCGCCGCGTGAGGATGAGGCCGACGAAGGCCACGACGATGTGCAGCAGGCCGAGGCCGATCATCCAGCGGAACGCCCAGTAGGTGACCCAGATCGTGGGCGTGTAGTCGCCAGGGCCGTAGAGCTGCACGTACTGCGCCTGCAGATCGTTGATGCCCTCGACAGTTCCGTCGAACGTGTGGGTCGACAGGAACGACAGCAGATAGGGAATGCGGATCGAGAACAGCTCACTGACGCCGTCGGGGGTGCCGAGCGTGAACACCGAGAACGACGCATCCGCGCCCGTGGCCGTGGTGTACATCGCCTCCGCCGCCGCCATCTTCATGGGCTGGGTCTGCACCATGGCAAGGCCGAGCGAGTCGCCGGTGAACACGGTGAGTGCACCGGCGATCATCATCATCCAGAGGCCGAACTTGAGCGCAGGCCGCATGGTGTCGAGGTGCTGATTGCGCGAGAGGTGCCAGGCCGCCACGGTGACAATGAGACCGGCAGCCACCATGAAGCAGGCGAAGATCGTGTGCGGGAAGGCCGCGAGCGCCACCTTGTTGGTGAGAAGCGCCCAGATATCGGTTAGTTCGGCGCGCCCCTTCGCCTCGTTGATGTCATACCCGACGGGGTTCTGCATAAAGGCGTTGGCGGCGATGATGAAGTAGGCCGAGAGGATCGTGCCGACCGCGGTCGCCCAGATCGTGGCCAGGTGCAGACCGCGCGGCAGCTTGTCCCAGCCAAAGATCCACAAACCGATGAACGTCGCCTCGAAGAAGAACGCGAGCAGTCCCTCCATGGCGAGAGGTGCGCCGAACACGTCGCCCACGAACCGCGAGTAGTCCGACCAGTTCATGCCGAACTGGAATTCCTGCACGATTCCCGTGACGACGCCCATGGCGAAGTTGATGAGAAAGAGCTTTCCGAAGAACTTGGTGAGCTGCAGGTACTTCTCTTTGTTCGTGCGCACCCATGCGGTCTGGAACAGCGCAACCGTGAGCGCCATACCGATCGTGATAGGCACGAAGAGAAAGTGGTAGACGGTGGTGAGGCCGAACTGCCAGCGTGACAGGAGCAGTGGATCGAGCCACTCGTTCATGGAGGGTTCCCCTTCGGAAGTAGACTTCTACACAACGTAGAAATCCTTCTTCTACAGAGCGTAGAACAAACTCGAACGAAAAGGTAGTCTGGATCCATGATCACTCTCGGCGTCCTCGAGCGTTCCGTCATGAACGCACTCTGGGAATCGCCCGACGGCCTCTCCGCCCCCGAACTCGGCGAACGACTGGTGGCCGCAGAGGCTCCCGCGAAGCGTCGCGAACTCGCGACCACCACCCTTCTCACCGTGCTCTCTCGCCTCGAGAGCAAGGGCTTCGTCTCGCGCAGCCGCGCCACGAGGCCCCACCGCTACCACGCGGTCAACTCGCGGTCTGAACACACGGCCGAGCTCATGCATGAGGTGCTGCAGCTTGCACCCGATCGAGACGACGCGCTGGCCCGATTCGTCGGAAGCGTCTCGCCGACCGAGGCAGAGACGCTTCGCCGGCTGCTCGCATCCCGCGGCACCGGTAACTGACGGTGACCGGAGCCTGGATAGGGCTCGCGGTTCTCGCCCTAGCCCTGGCGTGGCCCGTTCCCATCGCGCTGTCGAAAGCAGAGTGGCCCGCCCGCGCCCCGGGCACGGCCCTGGCCCTGTGGCAGGCAGTGGCTCTCTCGGGTGGCCTCTCGATGATCGGAGCGCTGCTGACGTTCGGGCTCACGCCCTTCGAAAACGACCTCGGGCTCGCATCGACTCTCCTCTCAGGCCACATCCTCGACGGGCCCATTCCTGCTCAGGCAGGCGCGTTGCAGATCGTCTCACTCGCAGGCGCTGTCGTTCTCAGCGTGCACCTTGTGCTGAGCCTCGCGACGACAGCAGCCAACACAGCCCGCGAACGCCATCGCCACCGAGCCCTGGTCGAACTCCTCAGTTCACCTATGCACGGAAGCCCCGGCACGCGGATGCTCGATTTTCCAGCCCCCGTGGCCTACTGTCTTCCCGGCGTGCGCTCGATCACAGTGCTGACCGAAGGCCTGGTTCGGGTTCTGGATGCCGCACAGCTTCGAGCGGTTCTGGCCCACGAGCGGGCGCACCTCCGCCAGTATCACCACCTCGTTCTTCTCGCCTTCAAGGCGTGGAACATCGCCCTGCCGTGGTTTCCCATCGCGAACCGCGCCGAGAAGGCCGTGGCTCTTCTCGTCGAGATGCTCGCCGACGACGACGCCCGTCGCGAGGTCGACGACACCTCGCTCGCTACGGCGATCGCGATCGTCGGCTCGCCCTGGCGCGATAACGACCCCGCTTCCGCGCGCATCGCTTCCGATGAGATCGTGCCCGAAGCAGACCCGGAGACGCTCGGGGCCCGGGTATCGCGTCTGATCGCTCCGCCGGCACCCCTGTCCCGCGCTGCTCGTGCACTCGTACTCGCAGTCGGGGTGGCACTTGTCACCGCACCGGTCGCTGTACTCGTCACCCTGCTGTGATCGGGCGCATGCTCAGGTCGTCGGCGCCGACAGGTCATAGGCTCGGATCGTGAACGAGATTCTCAGTTGGATCCTGGACACGGTGTCCAGCGTCGATCCCGTGTGGCGAACTCTCATCGCCGGCGTCGCGATGCTGCTCGAGACGAGCATCCTGCTCGGCCTCATCGTTCCTGGAGACACGGTTCTGCTCGTCACCGCCACCGGTGTGCAGGGACCCGTTCAGTACATCGCGCTCGCACTCGCCTCGATCGTCGGCGCCCTTGGCGGCGAGAGCATCGGTTTTATGCTCGGACGCTACTTCGGTCCGCGCATCCGGCACTCACGCCTCGGTCGGCGCATCGGCGAGCGTCACTGGCAGCGGGCAGAGCGCTATCTCGATCGCCGTGGCGGTATCGCCGTATTCCTGTCACGCTTCCTCCCCGTACTGCACTCCCTCATCCCGGTCACCGTAGGCATGAGCACGATGACCTACCGTCGATTCATCACGTGGACGCTGCCCGCATGCATTCTGTGGTCGTTCGCCTACGTCACGGCGGGCTCCGTTGCCGCAGGCGGCTACCGCGAGCTGGCCGACAGGCTGCATTTCGCCGGGTACATCTTCGTCGCGGCCATTGTGGTCTTCGTTATCGTGGTGGTCATCGTGAAGAAACTCATCGCGCGCGGTGAGGAGAGGCACATGAATGACGCACCCGACTCCCCCGATGCCTCCGAACGAGGCACGCTCCCCCGCTGACGCATCCGACGACTACTCGTCGATCGCCCGCCTCACAAGAAAGCGGGCCCGTCGACCGCAGTCGACGAACCCGCTTATTGCGACGAGCTACTAGAAGAGCTTCTTGTCGTCGAGCCACGCCTTGGCGATGACCGGAGCCGATTTCTGGTCGTTGACGCTCTGCGAGTTCAACTCGACGAGATCGTCTTCGGTCAGCGCAGCGCTGACTTTGTTGATGATCTCAGCCGCCTTGTCGTCGACCTTCGTCGAGGCGACGGGAACGACGTTATCGGCTACGAACAGGCCGTCGGGGTCGGCGAGCGCCACGAGGTTGTTCGACTTGATGTTGGGGTCAGCCGTGTAGATATTGCCCAGCTGGATCGTGTTGTCGACGAGAGCCTTGACCGTCAGCGGTCCGCCCGAGTCCTCGATCGACTGGAAAGTCGTGTCGATTCCGTACTTCTCCTTGAGCGCCGCCGGACCGTATGGACGCGTCTCGAGTTCGGCGTTGCCGCCAACGACGATCGGGGTCTTGACGTTCTTCAGCGAAGCGATGTCAGTGAGCTTGTTCTCGGTGGCGTAGGCCTCTGTCACCGTGTAGGAGTTCTGGTCGGACGCTTGCGATTTATCGAGCACTCGAAGGCCCTCGGGCAGCGCGGACTCGAGCTCGGTGTAGACCTCGTCACTCGTCGTCGCCTTGGTATCGGGCTTGAGCGCCTGCAGCAGGCTCCCCGTGTACTCCGGGAACAGGTCGATCTTGCCTTCCTTGATCTCGGGAAGGTAGACCTCTCGCTGGCCGATGCGGAACTGGCGGTCGACGGTGTAATCGTTGGCCTCGAGCGCCTGAGCATAGATCTCGGCGATGATCTCGCTCGAGTAGTAGTCCTGCGAGCCGATGACGATGGAGTCGGTGCTGGCAGAATCACTGGATCCGGCGTCCAGCGGATCGCTCGTTGCGCACCCTGCCAGTGCCACCACGGCACCGACCGCGATAACGCCTGCGGCGATCCGGCCCTTCTTAATGTTTGCTGTGAACATCGTTATTTCCTCTCTTCGGTGGGGAACCCCACCACCGCGACGCGTCGGGATGACGGCCTGCGGACATCTGTGCTCTGGTTTGCGACAACGCCGCGTGGTACGACCAACTTCTGCAGCAGCGCGAAGATTCCCTCGCTCAGCAGCGCGAGCGCGATCACCAGCAGCGATCCGGCCAGCATCTGGGGGTAGTCGTTCGACTTCTGGCCCACAAAGATGAAGTGGCCGAGGCCGCCGGCACCCACGTAGTCGGCCAGCGTCGCGGTCGCGATGATCTGCAGCGTTCCCGAACGCAAGCCTCCGATGAGAAGCGGAAGGCCGAGCGGAACCTCAACCTTCGAGACGATCTGCCACTCGGTCATGCCCACGGCTCGAGCGGCATCGATGGTGCGCCGGTCGACGGCTTCGAATCCCGAATAGGCGCCGGCCAGAATGGGCGGTACAGCGAGGACGATAAGCGCGATGAGCGGCGCCTCCAGACCGACGCCCAGCCAGAGCGCGAGAATGATCAGCAGCCCGAGCGTCGGGAGCGAACGGAAGCCTCCTGTGAGGCTCACGGCCAGCGTGCGCCCCTTGCCCGTATGCCCGATGAGGTATCCCACGGGGATGGCTATCGCGCTCGCCACCAGCAGTACCAGCAGGCTGATTCCGAGGTGTTGAACAAGTCGGGTCGGGATGCCGTTGGCACCGGCCTGATGGGCTGGGTCGAAGATCCACGCAAAGGCGTCGACGAGGAGATTCACGCTGTCACCGCCTCATCCACGGGAAGCGCTCGTCGTTCGCGCTTGGGCGATACCGTCCGCGTCCACGGCATCAGCATCCGACCTGCGAGAACCAGCGCGAAGTCGATCACGAGTGCGAGAGCGATCGTGGCGACCATTCCGGTGGCCACCTCGGCAACGATGTTGCGTTGAAGACCATCGGTGAAGAGAAGGCCGAGGCTCTTGATGCCCAGCACCGCCCCCACCGTCACGAGACTGACAGTGCTCACCGCGACCACACGGATTCCTGCGAGCAGTACGGGACCCGCCAAGGGAAGATCGACCCTCCAGAACCGCGTCCAGGGCGAGAACCCCATGGCCGTCGCCGACTGGGTGACATCCGACGACACCGAGCCCAACGCATCCGCCGTCGTGCGCACCATGAGAGCGATGCCGTAGAGGGTGAGCGCGACGATGACGTTCACCGAGTCGCGAAGACCGGTGCCCAGGATGATGGGAAGTACGACGAAGAGCGGCAGCGACGGGATCGCGTAGAGCAGCCCAAGAACAGTCAGCAGCACACCGCGACTCCAGCGGTAGCGGTTGGCAAGCCAGCCGATCGGAACCGAAAGGACGAAACTCAGAACGATGGGCGGGATGCTGAGCGCCAGGTGTTCGAGGGTTCGCTGCCCGATCAGGGGCAGATTCTCGATGACCCAGTTCATGTCGGGACTTCTTCGCCGGTGCCGGTCGAGCCGTCGACGAGCACACCGGCAGCACGCCCCTCGCTGTCGAGCACGACATCGCGACCGTCGCGACGGTCGATGTGCAGCGCCCTCTTGCCCTTGGTCGCTCCGATGAAGTCGGCCACGAAATCGTTCGCCGGGGCGGTGAGGATCTCGGTGGGCGAACCCTTCTGTACGATGACGCCGCCCTTCTGCAGAATGACCACCTGATCGCCCAACAGGAAGGCCTCATCGATGTCGTGCGTGACGAAGACAACGGTCTTGTCGAGCTCGCGCTGCAGGCGGATGAGTTCTTGCTGCAGCTCGGCGCGTACGAGAGGGTCGACTGCGCCGAACGGCTCGTCCATCAACAGGATGTTGGGGTCGGCCGCGAGACCGCGCGCGACTCCCACACGCTGCTGCTGTCCGCCCGAAAGCTGGCTCGGGTAGCGGTTCGCGAGCGAGCGGTCGAGGCCGACCGTGTCGAGGAGCTCGAGGGCCCGGGTATGAGCCTCTTTCTTCGGCACCCCGTTCAGAAGCGGCACGGTGGCGACGTTGTCGACCACCTTCCGATGAGGCAGGAGCCCGGAGTTCTGCATCACGTATCCGATGCGACGACGGAGCTTCACCTTGTCGAGAGCAACGATGTCTTCGCCGTCGATCTCTATCGAACCCGAACTCCGGTCGATCATGCGATTGATCATGCGTAGGATCGTGGTCTTGCCGCAGCCAGAGGATCCCACGAAGACCGTGGTCTTTCGCGACGGGATCACGAGGCTGAAGTCCTCGACGGCCAGAGTCCCGTCGGGAAAACGCTTCGAGACCTGACGGAATTCGATCATGTCATGGGCCGTTCGTCGGGCGCGCTCGAACGCGCGCGTGTGACATCAGCCAAACATGATGCGCCTCAATAGGCAAAGCATGCGAGCCGGGCATGACGAACTGTGTCCGGCAGGCTAGAGTGCAGCCGACCGCGACTCAGGCGGGCAGGGCATCACTCTCGTTCTGCCGAGCGAGGTAGTTGCGAACAACCTGCTCGCACTCGTCGATGATGGTCTCATCGCCCGCGCCGCCGAGCATAAATGCGCGCACCAGCAGAGCATCGATCATCGTGACGGCGACTTCGAGGCGCGTCAGGAAGGCGGGATCCTGCGGAAGACCGTAGTTCTCGATCAGCACATCGTGGAGATTCTGGGCGATGCGATAGGTCTTGATGCGCGAGACGTCTGTCTCGGGTGACGACACCAGGTCGCCGAGCCTGATCGAGGTGAAGCCGACCTCGCCCCGGTGCATGGCGACCGACGAGCCGATCGACACAACGACCGCGTCGATCCAGCTCTCGGGCTTCTTCTCGACGATGTCGGCTTCGAACTGCCGCAGGAAGCGCTCGACGCTGCGCGTTCCGAGTGCCGTCAGAACCGCGATGCGGTCGGGAAAGTATCGGTACACGGTGCCGATGGAGGCTTCGGCGCGGTCTGCGACGAGGGCCGTCGTGAGCCGTTCGATTCCCACTTCGGCGACCACGGCCGCCGCTGCGTCGAGAAGAGCGGCGATGCGATCGGAGCTGCGAGCCTGGATGGGTTCGTTGCGCACCTGCACGGCGTCGGGGCGGATTTCCTCGGTGACGTTGTTCACAGGCACGGCGCCGATCCTTTCATCGGGGATGTGCTGACCATCCTAGTTGCGCGAGGGCGGCAGAATAGAGCACATGTGCGGTCGTTTCGTTGTTTCCAGTGCAGCCGGCGACCTTGTCGCCCTCTTCGACGTCGACGTCGAGGGGGCCGATCTGCCCGAGCCATCGTGGAATGTGGCCCCGACGCATCGGATTCCGGTGATCATCGACGCGGTCAATCGTGCTTCCGCGACCGACGACGACGCGCCGGCCGTGCTGAGGCGGCTGGAGTCGGCCCGCTGGGGGCTCGTGCCGGGATTCGCGACCGAGCCCACGGCATCCGCGCCTCTGTTCAACGCCCGCATCGAGACGGCGGCCGAGAAGCCGGCGTTCCGCGAGGCCGTCGCCTCGCGTCGTGCGGCCATACCTGCGTCGGGGTACTACGAGTGGCTGGTGGCGCCTGACGGCAGCAAGAGGCCGCAGTTCATCTCAGCCGGCGACGACGAGCCGATCCTCTTCGCCGGACTGTACGAGTGGTGGCGCAATCCGGCCGCTGCGGCCGACGATCCGGCGCGCTGGCTGCTCTCGACGACCATCCTGACCCGACCCGGAGCGGGACCGCTGGCATCACTGCACGAGCGGATGCCCGTGTTCCTCGAGCCGGGCCTCATGGAGGACTGGCTCGATCCACGCACTACAGGAGACGCCGGACTGCTCTCCGAGATCTCGCTGGCGGCAGAAGAGCTCGCCGACGACATGGTGTTCCACACGGTCTCGACGGCCGTCGGCACAGTCGGCAACAACTCGCCCGAGCTGGTGCTGCCGGTCGACTGACCCCGGCCCAAATCGGATGCGTGTCACACTGGAGTGTGCGGAAACCGGATAAGCCCCTCGCGGCCAAGCAGGGCGCCGAAGTCATCATTCATCGCGCGGCCCGCATCGAAGACGCGGTTCACGAGTTCCGCCAGAAACGCGCGCAGGCCAGGGGCAGGGTTCCCACGGTCATCCCCTACACGGGCTACGGTTCGACCAGCTGGATACGGGTTCTCGCCCGCGTGCTGCTCACGACTCCGTCTCGGCCAGGCTCGCGCGAGGCTCGTCGCGCCCGCAAACCCCATGAGAGCGTTCGAGGATGGCGCAGCTTCACGAGCGTTCCCTTCGGCAAAGCCGCCGTCACCGTACATGCCGGAGGGCACTCACACGTGGTGGCCGCCGACCGCGGCGGCGTGGTGGATGCGGTCATCGAGGTCTCTCTCGAGCCCGGTTGGCAGACGGTCGGCTTCACGATCGAGGGTGGCGACACCGTCGAGGCACCGATCTTCGTGCTCGAGCCGAAGACCAGCTTCGGCGTGGTGAGCGATATCGACGACACCGTGATGGTCACCGCGCTGCCTCGGCCGCTTCTGGCAGCCTGGAACACCTTCGTACTCGATGAGCACGCCCGCGTTCCCACCCCGGGAATGGCGGTGCTGCTCGAACGACTGACAACCGAGAACGCCGGTTCTCCCGTGATCTACCTGTCGACAGGGGCGTGGAACGTGGCACCCACCCTCACGCGGTTCCTTTCGCGCAACCTCTACCCGGCCGGCCCCTTGCTTCTCACCGACTGGGGGCCGACGCACGACCGTTGGTTCCGCAGCGGGCGTGAGCACAAACGTGAGAATCTGCGCCGACTCGCCCGCGAGTTCCCCGACGTGCGCTGGCTGCTCATCGGCGACGACGGGCAGCACGACGAAGAGATCTACGCCGACTTCGCGATCGACTTTCCGCAGAGCGTCGCGGCAGTCGCCATCCGGCAGCTGTCGAACAGCGAAGCCGTGCTGGCCGGCGGTCGCTCGAAAGACGAGGTGCACACCGAGCGCACCGGCGCGAACTGGGTCTACGCGCCCGACGGCGCCGGCCTGGCGACACAGCTCGCCGACGCGGGCGTGCTCTAACCGTCTTCTTATGCTTGACGCCACGCCGTAGCGACTGGCATATGTTGGCTCCGCTTCGTACACTTCGAATATAGAAGATATATTCGAATGTCTCCCGATCGGAGCGCGGCCATGAAAGTCGAAGAGTCCATCACCATCGAACTGGCCGTCGGCAAACCTCTCCCCTAACGCCATGGCCCGGTTCACCCATCTGCACGTCGCATCGACCTTCTCCGCGCACTCCGGAGCATCGCAACCAGAAGCGCTCGTCGCTTCCGCGGTCAACGACGGCGCCGACGTCGCGGCCATCACCGACCGCGATGGTCTCTACGGCGCCATCCGGCACGTGCGAGCCTGCCTTGCGGCGGGCATCGACCCGGTGGTGGGTGTCGATCTTGCACTGCTGCCCGAGCGAACGGGTCCGGGTCCGGTGCCGCCCGAAGCATCGTCGCCGGCACGCGTCACTGTCGTGGCGCATGGCCAGAACTCCGGCAAGGGGTGGGCCGCATTGTGCCGGCTGATCAGCGCGGCCCACTCCTCTGCGGCAGACGGCAAGCCGAGGAATCCGAACGACGTCGGTATTCAGCGCTCTCGCGCGCAAGAACTCATCGTCGCCGATTCCGGCCCGGTGGCGACGGTGCTGCTCGGGCCCGACTCCGACGTGGCACGCGCCGTCGCCACAGCCGACCTCGCACTGGCCGCATCGACCCTGGCGGAATGGAAGCGTCTGCTGCCCGGCGCGATCGCGGTCGAGGTCGTGTGCCACCTCACCGAACCGGGCGATATCGCCAGCATCCGCCACGCTGCCCGCATGCTCGAACTGGCCGACGCCGTCGGCGTGCCCGCCGTGCTCAGCAACGCTGTGCGATATCTGCGGCCCGACGACGCGGTCAGCAGCGACGTGCTCGGCGCATTCCAGCCTCGACCCGACACGCAGGCGTGGCTCAAACCTGCCGACTTCATGAGGCGACTCGCCTCGCTCATCGTCGACCACTCGTCTCTGCCACGATCGGCGGCGGAGCGGTTGCTGTCAGCCACCGAGCAGCTTGCTGACATGTGCAGACTCGACCCGCCGACCGACCTCGCGTGGCGCAAGGCCAAGGCCCCGTCCAACACAGCACTCGGCATCGAGGGCGACGCGGTCGTCGAGCTGCGTCGACGCAGCGACTCCGGCCTTCTCGATCGCTATGCGGATGCACGGCCGAACGATCTCGAGTCGCTGAAGACACGACTCGACGATGAGATCGACACGATCGGGCGATTCGGTCTCGCGAGCTACTTTCTCACTGTCGCCGAGGTGTCGTCCCTAATGCGCTCCATGAATGTGCACAACCAGGCACGCGGATCGGGCACAGGAAGTCTGGTGAACTATCTTCTGCGCATCTCCAGCGTCGACCCTGTGCAGCAGGATCTGCCCTTCGAACGCGTTCTAGACAGCACGTCATCCCGATCGCCCGTTATTGCCGTCGACGTCGAATCGGCCAGACGAAACGAGGTCTACCGGGCAATCGTCGAACGCTTCGGCGAGCACCGGGTAGCCCTCGTGTCCCACGACCTCAGCGCACAACCGCGCGGCGTGATCCTCGGCAATGCCGACCTGCTCGGCATAACGCCCGTTCAACCCAGCGACATCGGCCTGCCCATGAGCCAGTACGGCAAGACCGACATAGACGACGTGGGCCTGATGACACTCGATGTGCTCGGCACACCCACGCAGAGCACGCTCGCCTACGCGGTGTCCGAAATCCATCGCATCCACGGCTATCGCGCAGCCCACGCCGGTGGTCTGCCGAGCGACGCTCACTATGTCAACGCCAACGGCACCATCGACCTCGACGAGATCCCCCTCGACGACGAAGCGACCTTTGAAGCGATCCGCACCACCCGTACCGTCGGCATGTTCCAGATCGAGAGCCAGAGCGAGCGCGAGATGATCGGCGAGATGCGACCAGCCCAGTTCAGCGATCTCATCGCCGGCATCGTGCTCTCAATGTCCGACCCCGTGACAGCAAGCTCAGTATCGCCGCTCCTCGACGCCAAGAACTCGGGCTGCTCCCACGAGGCGCACGGCGCGGCACTCGCGCTCTCGACATTTCAGAGCGCCTGGCTCAAGACCCACTACCCTGCCGAATTTCTGGCTGCGCTTCTCACCCACGACCCCGGAACGCACCGGCGCGATCTGCTGCTCGCCGAAGCACGGCGCATGCGCGTGCCGATTCTGCCGATCGACGTCAGCTCGTCAGCAGAGGTCTACCGCGCCGAACGCATAGAACCGCCCCGATCGCACGGAGTGCTGGCCGATCCCGACGACGTGATCCTCGGCATCCGGCTATCGCTTGGCGATGTGCACGGCATCACCGCGACGGAGCTTGACCGCATCCTGGCGAACCGGCCCTACGTCGGCATCGATGACTTCTACCACCGCGCCGCACCGTCGCCCGACCTGCTCACCAGGCTCGGCCTTCTCGGCGCGCTCGACTCCGTGTCTGCAACCGACGCGTCGCTGCGTGGCCCGCAGGTGACACGCGGAGATGTGATGGCTCGAGTGCGCGAGCTGACGCTTCGACGCAAGCGCCCTGCCACCCGGCACATCCAGCCCACCCTGCCGATTCTCATCGACGAGGGGCACCAGCCCACCGAGGTTGCTGCCGAACGAAGCGTGGTCGCGCCGCCGGCGACCGAGCCCGGCATACAGCAGCTGAACATCGGCGGTCAGGTGATCGAGAGCTACCGCCCGTTGCTCGATGAACTCGGAGCGCTGCACACGGGTGAGCTGGCCCACTGCAGCGACGGCGCCACCGTGCTTGTGTCGGGAATCCGGGTCGCCACACGGACTCTTCCGGTGGAGGGCGGCGAACGCGGCGTCTGCGTCAGCCTCGACGACGGCTCAGGATGCGTCGACTCGATCTTCGTAGAACAGGCGAAAGACCGCGCGGGGCCGGCTCTCTTCGGCACGAAGCTGATGGTGATCCAGGGAAAGACGAGACGCACGGAGGATAACGGGGTCGTGATCGAGGCGAGCAATGTCTGGGATCTGAAGGCTCTGTGGGCGCAATCGCAGCAGACGCAGCCGAGCCACAGGCGGCAGGCTTCGTGAGCTCCGAGGCATCGGGGGCCACTTCGGCGCAGAATAGGCGGATGCGACGTACAGACCGGGCCCGGATCGCGAATCTCAGGCTGGTCGCCCACAACCTGGTCGCTAGCACTCTCACCTCGCCCGCCGAGGCCGCCTCCTCGATGCTCGCGACACAGGCGCAAGACCTCTCATCGGCGCAGTGGGCGCTGGCCGTTCGCAGCCCGGGATCCACGATCGCCGACGTCGACAAGGCATTCAACGAGGGCTCGATCGTGCGATCGTGGCCTTTTCGGGGAACGCTGCACGTGACGCCCGCGGCCGACCTCGGCTGGATGCTCGCCCTCACTCGCGACAGAATCCTGCGCGGCGCGACAACGAGGCACGCCGGCCTCGGCCTCGACGAGCAGGTCTTCTCGCGCGCCGCCGACGTGGTCCGCGGCGCACTTCGCGGAGGCGGGCGGCTGTCGCGAGCGGCCCTCTTCGCCGAGCTCGACGCATCCGGCATCGCCACCGGCCACCAGCGCGGCGGCCACATCATCTGGTACCTGGCCCATACCGGCCTCATCTGCTTCGGACCGATGGAGGCGTCGGGGCAGGCGGTTGTACTGACCGACGAGTGGATTCCCGAGGCCCGCCGACTCTCGCCCGACGAAGCCCTGGCTGAGCTCGCCGTGCGCTATTTCACCTCGCATGGCCCGGCGACGCTGCGTGACCTTCTGTGGTGGAGCAAGATCCTGGTGCCGGAGGCGCGAAGGGCGATCGAGGGCGCCGGCGACAGGCTTCGCCAGATCGTCATCGACGACACCGTCTACTATCTGGGCGCCGACCAGCCCGACAAGCCCGTCGCCCCGGGCCTCATACTCCTGCCCGGCTTCGACGAATACCTTCTGGGCTACGGCGACCGCGACGCGGTACTGCCTCCGGAACACAGCGCCAGAGTCGTGCCGGGCTCGAACGGCATCTTCCTTCCGATGGTCGTATCGAACGGTCAGGTGGTCGGCACCTGGCAACGAACGATTCGGCGCGCAACGGTCGACACCGCGGCGACAACCTTCGCTCCACTGACTGCGACGAGCACCGCGCGCTACACAAAAGCAGTCGAGTCCTACGCTCGATACCTCGGCCTGAACCCCGGAGAGGCAACGATCGTCGACTCCTGAGCGCGCCGCGGCAATCCGCATGGGCCTCCACGAACGAACTACCCTCGACATGACTGACACCGACGCCGCGACACGGCCCTATGCTCCGTTCGGCCTCGATGCAGACCCCGCATCGTCGGGCCTTGTGCCCGTCACCGTCGACACCGAGCTCGGACCGATACGCGTTCATCGATCGGCGACACGAACAGGTTCGACCGCCACCCTTCTGCTTCACGGCGCCGCAGGAAGCTGGACGACGTGGACGCCGCTGCTCGCGGCGGCCCGCGCAGCTGGAGAACCTCTCGCCGACGTTGTGGCCATCGACCTGCCGGGCTGGGGCGACTCGCCCGGCCCCCGCATCCGGTCGCGTCTCACTCTCGACTCGCTGGCCGACGTGGTGTGGCGAGCCGTCACTCAACTCGGATACACCCGCGCCGATATCACCGGCCACTCGTTGGGCGCCTTCATCGCCCTGCATCTCGCGGCGATCAGACCGGCGCACGTCACCGCCGTGCGCCTCGTCTCAGCGACGACCTTCAGTGTGCTGGCGAGTATCGAGCATCCGGTGCGGTCGTTCAGCGCCGTTCCGGGGTTCACTCTGCTGCTCGGCGTATTCCGTCTGCTTCGGACGGGCGGAGATCGCGGCGTGCGGCTGGTGCGCGCCGTGAGGAAGGCCGGGCTGCTGCGCGTTGCCGTGAGCCCGCTCTTTCGGCATACCCTGCGCGTGCCACGATCGGTGGTCAACGCGTTGGCAGACGAGGTGCGCCCCGACAGCTTCGTGCGGGCAGCCGAGGCGACCCGGGGCTACGATCCGCAACGACGCTGGACGAGCATCCGGTGCGCCGTCTGGGCCGTGCGAGGCGACGCCGACTCGTTCGTGCCGTCGCGCGACCTCACCGGTCTGCTCCGCACGATCCCTCTGGCAACGCTGACGGAGATCGGCGACTGCGGTCATTTCGCTCATGTCGAGCGGCCCCGGGAAACGTTGGAAGCCCTCGGCCTCGCAACATCGCGACGACCACTGGGTACAAAAAACGAAGCCGCCGCCAGGTGATCCCGGGCGACGGCTTCGACAAACGGATGATCCGCTGAGAGGTGACTACTTCTGGAGCGAAGCCTGAAGGTCGATCGTGATGGTGACCTCGTCGCCGACGAGGACTCCGCCGGCCTCGAGGGGCGCGTTCCAGCTGACGCCGAAGTCGTTGCGGTTGATCTTGGTGGTCGCGGTCAGTCCGGCCTTGTAGTTGCCGTACAGGTCGTCCTGGAATCCGCCGAACTCGAGGTCGAACGTGACCGGCTTGGTGACGCCCTTGATCGTGAGGTCTCCGTCGACGAGGAAGTCGCCGCCTTCGTAGCGGATGCCCGTCGACACGAAGGTCAGCTCGGGGTGCGAGGGAGCGTCGAAGAAGTCGTTGGTGCGCAGGTGACCGTCGCGGTTCTCGTCGTTCGTGTTGATCGAGGCGACCTCGACCTTGGCGGTCACGGTCGAGTCGAGGGGGTTCTCCGCCGTGACGAAGGTGGCGTCGAACTTCTCGAACTTGCCCTTGACCTTGCTGATGAGCAGGTGGCGAACGCTGAACGAGACCTCGGAGTGCGAGGGGTCGATTGTCCAGGTGCCGGCCTTGTAACCGGGGATGGTGATCGTGTCGGTCATGATTTCTCTTTTCGTCTGAGACAGAAGGGAGTGGGACAGAACCCACTTCGATACAAATGCATGTACCACCGCGATTATTCCACTTCGGTCAAACGAGATGCTGAATAGCCGGTGAATGTCGTCACGCGGCGACACAGTCCAGCGACAGTTGAGAGGATTGCAGAATGACGAATGACAACACACGCGTGGATTTCTGGTTCGACCCCTCCTGCCCCTGGGCATGGATGGCAAGCCGCTGGGTCGACGAGGTATCCGCCCACCGCGACCTCGATGTGCACTGGCACATCATGAGTCTCGCGATCCTCAACGAGAACAACGACGTGTCCGAGTCGTACCGGGCGTTCTTCCCCCGCGCTCTGCGCTATGCGCGCGTCGTGGCGACCGCCGAGGCCGTGCACGGCGAGGCGACGCTCAAGCCGCTGTACGACGCGCTCGGCCGGCGCATCCATCTCGACGAGCGGGCGACCGACGTCGAGGCCGTGGTCGCCGAATCTCTCGCCGAGGCAGGCCTCGACGCGTCGCTCGCCGATCGCGCGCTTCCGGATGCCGATGGCCGGTTCGAGTTCGAGGCCGAATTGCGCGCGTCCCACCGCAGCGGCATCGACCTGGTCGGCGACGACGTCGGAACCCCGATTATCGCGGTGAACGGTGTCGCGTTCTTCGGCCCCGTCATCTCTCCCGCCCCGCGTGGCGACGAGGCACTCGCCCTGTGGGACGGCGTCGTCGCCGTGGCGTCGTATGACGGGTTCTTCGAACTCAAGCGCAGCCGAACCCGCGACCCGATCTTCTCCTAAAATCCCGGTAATCCCGGGATTCGAAAATGCTTCGCATACTCTGGAGACCATGGCACACTCCGTTCTGAGATTCTTCGGCGTGCTCGCGACGGTCACAGCACTCGTCGCGGCGCCGTTTGCGAGTGCCGCCGCCGGCCCCCTCCGCACGGACGACTACCCGACGTGGGACGAGGTACAGGCGGCCAAGCAGAACGAGGCGGCCGCACAGACTGAAGTCGACAGAATCACCGCCAAGCTCGACGAGCTCGAGGCCACGGCCACAACCCTCACCAACGAGGCGTTGAAGCGAGGCCAGGAATATCTCGTCGCGACGTACAACCGAGATGCGGCGCAGACCTCAGCCGACGATCTCGAGACCAGAGCAACAGATGCCGCCGCGAAGGCGGACGCTTCGAGGCGGCAGGTCGGTCAGATCGCCGCCCAGCTCTACAAGTCCGGTGGCGACAACGGCACGGTGAACCTGCTGTTGAACGGCGACAAGTCGACAGAGCTGCTCTACAAGCTCGGCACTATGAGTCAGCTCACGGCCCAGACGGTCGGTCTGCGCGACGCCGCTGAGATCGCCGCAAACAACGCGTCTTCCCTGAGAGCCCAGGCCGATGCTGCGCTGGCCGAGCGCGACCGGCTCTCGACGGCGGCCGAAACAGCGCTCGGCGCGGCGAAAGACGCACAGGCCGCGGTCGATGCGCAGGTCATCGAGGAGAAGGCGCACAGTGCCACTCTCTACGAGCAGCTCGCTGCACTGAAGAACACCAGCGCAGCGGCCGAGCAGGGCTACCGAGAAGGCGTGGCGAAGGCCGCCGAAGAGGCCGCGCGCAAAGCCGCGGCCGACGCAGCGGCAGCGGCCGCGGCAGCAGACGGCGGCAGTGACAGTGGCGGAAATGGCAGCGCCTGGGTTCCCGACTCCGGCTCTGTCGCGTCACCCGACGAGGCGAAGCAGATCGCGTTCAACCTTCTGGGCTCGTACGGCTGGGGCGGCGATCAGCAGAGCTGTCTCGTGCAGCTCTGGACGGGCGAGTCTGGCTGGCGTGTCAATGCTTACAACCCCGACAGCGGTGCCTACGGAATTCCGCAGTCGTGGCCGGCCAACAAAATGTCTTCGGTCGCCGATGACTGGCCCACGAATGCCCAGACGCAGATCATCTGGGGTTTGAACTACATCCGCGACGCGTACGGCACCCCGTGCTCCGCCTGGAACAAGTGGCTGTCCAGGTCGCCTCACTGGTACTGATCAGCTGATTCTGGTCAACGCCCGACGAGACTCGATCCGGCCGTTGTCAGCAGAATCACGTCGACCACTGCGCTGGCGATGATCAGCTGAAACAGCAGCCGCGTCGGCGGCCGGGTAAGCGCCAAGGTTGTCCCCGCGATCGCGATCGCGACGCCCACGACGAGTCCGATCACCGCAACGACGATCAGCCCGGGTTCCGATGTCGCGATACCGACGGATGCGATGAGCGAGGCGATCGCGAGCGACACGAAGGCGACAACCGCAGACGGCCGGCGACCGAGAATGTGAGGCAGGCCGCGCACCCCCGTGCGCGCATCGTCGTCGAGGTCAGGCAGAACGTTGGCGAAATGCGCCCCGAAGCCCAGAAGCGCTCCGACAACGATCGCCCACCACACCGCGGGCCGAGGCTCGGCCAAAGACAGCGTGACGAACAGAGGAAGCGTTCCAAACGTGATCAGATAGGGCACGCCCGATGCCGGAGTGCGCTTGAGCCACGCGTTGTAGCTCCAGCCCGAGGCGATTCCGATGATGTTGACCAGCGCGGCGAGCGGCCCCAGGAGCAGAGACACCGGCACGGCGACGACCGCGGCGGCGATGGCCGCACCACGAACCGTCGAGCGACTCACAAGACCGGATGCGATCGGCTTGTCCGGGCGCGCAACGGCCGAATCGCGATCGGCATCGATCCAGTCGTTGCTCCACCCGATCGACAGCTGACCAGCCAGCATCGCGGCTCCTACCAGCACGATCCGCGCCGGATCTACACCGATTCCCACTGCGAGGATGACGGTCACCAGAGTGACGGCCACCGCTGGCCCCGGATGAGACGCGGCGATCATCCCCCGGAGCATATGTCGAAGTATAGAGACAGGTCGTGCACGAGCATCAGGATCGTTCGATGCTGGCCAGGAGCAGCGTGAGCGATCTCTCGAGCGCAACACGCTCTTCACTCTTCACTCCCGCGAGCAGAGAATTCTCCGCCGCGAGCTGAAGCGGGAACACCTCATCGACGAGGTCACGACCCACCGCCGTCAACGCGATCAGCGCTCCACGGCCGTCAGCAGGATTCGTCGAACGATCCACCAGGCCGCGTCGCTCAAGGGACTTCAGTCTCTTGGTGGTCGAGGGAGCCGTCGCCAAAGAGATCGTGCGCAGCTCCCCCGGCGACCTCGGCCCCGCAGAGCGCCTCAGCACGGCCAGAATGTCGAACTCGCCCCGAGTGAGCCCATGGGCGGCCAGCACCTCGTCGCTGTGATGCACGATTCGGGCGGCGCTTCGCAGCACCCGCCCCACCACGCCGATGGCAGCGAGATCGAGGTCCGGCCTGAGACGGCGCCACTCAGCCTGAATGGTGTCGATCGCGTCCCCCGCAGGACTCTCATCACCACGTACGTAGCTCATGGAGCCTCCACAAAAATAATTTACTAGTAAACTATATCCAATGAGCTCACCCACCCTGCCCCATCCCCGCCAGCTCGTGGCGTTCGGCCCGCACGGAGGCGCTCACACAGTAGCCGTGCGCGCGGGCATCTCGATGGCCGTGCCGCTGATCGCGCTGTGGCTCACCGACCACCTCGACCTGTCGCTCTATGCGGCGTTCGGGGCATTCACCGCCCTCTACGGCCGCAACCACAGCCACCTCCCCCGCCTCCGCATGCAGTCGCTCGCCGCAGCGATGATGGTCTCAGCCGTCGTCATCGGAACGACCGTCGGCGTGTTCGGCGCGCGCGAGTGGATCGTCGTGCCGGTCGTGGCCGTTGTCGCCGCTCTCGTGACGATTTTCTCGAACGCCGCCGACCTGCATCCGCCCGGCGCGCTGTTCGCGACCTTCGCGGTCGCTGCATGTGCATCCGTTCCGAGCACGCCCGCATCGATCGGCCTGGCATTGACCGTCGCATCCGCCAGCGCCGCGATCTCTCTGGCCGTGGGCGTCATCGGCTTCGTGCACCCGTCGGCGCGGCTAAGACCGCGCTCAACCTTTTCCGTCTCGTTCCGCGACGCGATGGAACGCCCCGAGAACGTGTCGACCATCGCCAGACTCGTGATCGGGATCCTCATCGCCGGAGCCATACCCACCATCGTGGGCGTCGGGCATCCGTACTGGGCGATGGTGGCGGTCGTCGCAGCCCTATCGGGGCCGGATGCGACGGCGCGCCTCGTGCGCGCCGGTCACCGAATCCTCGGCACGATCATTGGCCTCGGCCTCGCTGCGCTTCTCTTCGCCGCCGATCTTCCGGCACCCGCGACCATCGCCGTGGTGGTCGTGCTGCAGATGACGGCCGAGCTGTTCATCGGCCGCAACTACGGCCTGACCATGGTGTTCGTCACCCCGCTCGCTCTCTGCATGATCGAACTGGCCCACACGGTCGACGGCGGCGCGCTCATCACCGACCGCCTGATCGAGACGGTCTTCGGCGCCGTCGTCGGCATCGTGCTCACGTTGCTGTGGCGGCCACGCTCATCGGCGATCGTCCACCCGTGAACGATCGGCGCCCTCGACGGCGGACGAAGGCGCGCTGGCTCCCGACCGCTCGGCGGCCTCGAGTCGCTCCGCTTCGTCTCCCCCGATAGCTTCGCCGCGGGCGACGAGCCCGGCCACATCTGACAAAGGGATCTGCTTGAGGAACAGCGAGAGCAGGAATGCCAGCCCAATGAAGGGCAGCAGATACCAGAAGACAGGAGCCAGGGCGTCGGCGTAGGCACTGACGATCCCATCGCGAACACTGTCAGGCAGCTGCGAGAGCGTCTGCGGGTCGAGCGTCGAGGTGGAGGCCGCGGCATCCGATGCACTGGCGCCTGCGTTGGTGAAGACCGTCGTGAGGTTCTCGGAGAGGCGGGTGGTGAAGATCGTGCCGAACACGGCCACACCCAACGAGGCGCCGACCTCACGGAAGTAGTTGTTCGTGCTCGTCGCGGTGCCCACCATCGACGGGTTCACCGAGTTCTGCGCCACCAGAACGACGACCTGCATGATGAGGCCAAGGCCGGCCCCGAAGACGAACAGGTAGACGCAGATAAGCCAGATGGGAGTATCGGCGGCCAACGTGGTCATGGCGACCATCGCCGCGGCCGTCAGAAGCGTTCCCACGATCGGGAAGAGCTTGTAGCGGCCGGTGCGCGTGATCGCTATTCCCGAGACGATCGAGGTGCCGATAAGGCCGGCCATCATGGGCAACATCAGCAGACCGGATGCAGCGGCCGACGTACCCGACGACATCTGCAGGAACGTCGGGATGAAGCCGATCGCGGAGAACATACCGAGACCCAGCGTAAGCCCGATCAGGGTCGCGTTGACGAAGGTGCGGTTCTTGAAGAGAGCAAGCGGGATCACCGGGTCTTTCGCCCGCGCCTCGACGATGACGAACAGGATGGCGGCGACGATCATGCCAGCCCCGAACATCCATGTCTCGGGCGCGGCCCATCCGTGATCGGTCTTGTCTCCCCCGAAATCAGTGAAGAAGATGAGGCAGGTCGTGAAGGCCGACAGCAGGATCACGCCGAGGATGTCGATCGGCTGCGTGGCCTTCTTGCTCGGCAGGCGGAGTGCGAACCAGGCGATCGCGAAGGCGGCGACGCCCACGGGGATGTTGATATAGAACGCCCACTGCCACGTGAGGTGGTCGACGAAGAAGCCCCCGAGCAGAGGGCCACCGACGGCAGAGAGGCCGAAGATCGCACCCAGCGGTCCGAGGTACTTTCCGCGCTCGGAGGCGGGAACGATGTCGGCGATGATGGCCTGAGACAGGATCATCAGGCCGCCGCCGCCCAGGCCCTGAATGGCGCGGAAGACGATGAGCTGGGTGAAGTCGCCCGCGAACGCACAGCCGACCGACGCGATCGTGAAGAGCGCAATGGCGATCAGAAAGAGGTTGCGGCGGCCGAGAACGTCGCCGAACTTTCCGTAGACGGGCATCACGATAGTGGTGGCGAGCAGGTAGGCCGTGGTCAGCCAGACCTGGTGCTCGACGCCGCCGAGCTGCCCGACGATGGTGGGCATGGCGGTGGAGACGATCGTCTGGTCGAGGCTCGACAGGAGCATGCCGGCGATGAGTGCGCCGAAGATGATCCAGATGCGCCTCTTCGTGAGGAGCATAGGCCTCTCGGCGGTGGAAGCAGTGGTCACGGGTGGGCCTTTCGAGGAGTGGGGTCGGCCATCACGAGGCGTGCGGCTGACAGAGAGTCGGTGAGGATGGAAGCGAAGTCGTGGGGCCCGGCGAGAGTGTGCACGCGGTCGCCCGCGCTGCGCAGCAGGCCAAACAGAATGTGCACGACGGCCTGGGCCCGCGGATCATCAGCCGGAACACTCTCGCGTTCGGCGACGAGGGCTGTCATCTGCCGCTCGCGCTCTTTGCTCATGCCGATAAAACGCTGGAGCAGTCGCGGCTCGCGGTCGAGAGCAGCGAAGAAGTCGGCGTGCTCGTGGACCGTGCCCTCTAGCGCGCCGAAGTGTTGGATGACCAGCTCGAGCAGGTCGTCGATCACGACGGGCCAGCCGCGCGATTCGCGGGCCATGAACTGGCCTGCGAACACCTGAGAATCGGCCTCAGGATCGGCGCCGATGACCGCGTCTTCTTTGGTTCGGAAGTAGTTGAAGAACGTGCGCCGAGAGACGCCGACCTCGTCGCAGAGCTCCTCGATCGTGAAACCGGCGAGACCCTTCTGCGCGGTGAGCCGTCGAGAGACCGAGGTCAGACGCGAGGCCGTCTCAACCCGGCGCTGCTCACGCCGATCGACCGTTGCACTTTCATTCACAGAGTGCAGTATTGCACTTTGTAGCCCATGGTGCAATCTTGAGACGGAGAACGGGAGATCATGCCCCCGCGAGCACCATTCCCCGGAGCGGAGACGACCGTCGGCGATGGTGACACTGATCCACGTCGGGATGCCGAGTCCGGCGATTTCCGTCGAGATCGCGTCGACCTCGGCGCACAACGGAATCTTCTCGACGGCAAACAAATCGGGTTTCGCCGTGGCCATGGCTCGCAGTCGCCGCCGATGCCACCCGCGCCCCAGCGGCGAAGAACTCGCGGTGAGCCCGTCGAATCTCATCCGGCGCATCGAGCAGTATCTGCGCCGACCAGAGAGGTGAGCTCAGATCGCCAATGGGGCTACCGCTCGTACAACGTGACTAGAGAGCGGTTCGTTGCGGACCGTTCCCTGACGCTGTAGCCCGAAGCCGCGAGGATCTCGTGTGCCGATACGTTCGCAGTCGCATCCGAGCCACCAGCAGTCACAACCCATATCCTGTCCACTCCCGTCAGCAATAACGGGAGCTCGTTGAGCGATGCTGTTCGATCGGAGAACGTTCCCGTAGCCACAAACGACTGCTCGAAGCCGATGTCGACCAGCCCAGCGAACGATCTCGGATAGGCGTATAGAGCCTGTCGAGGACGACTGGGGCCACTTCCCTTTTCAAGATAAATGGCGTCCCCAAGCTCGGAATGCTCGGCGACATAGTCGGAGATTTGCGCGAGATCGCTGCCCCCGTTCTTGGCGAGCGGTTCGCGCTGCCCCACATAGGTGGGGAGGGTAGCGACGACGATCACAGCGACAAAGGTCCAGCCAAGAAGTGGTTTCGCCCAAAGCTTGATGGCGATCGCCAACAGAATGGCCATGGCTGGAGCGGTGACCGCAAGATACCTGCCTGTGTAGAGAGGACCGACGACAGCGTCGGCCATCAACAGCGTCGTTGTCGGCACGATGAACCAGACGCAAGCAAGGAGGCACAACCAGCGCTCCTCGCTTGCCAGGATCACACGAGCTCTCAGCACAAGCAAGAGGAGTCCTGCCCAGGCGAGTAACGCGACGAGCCAGGAGGTTTCGAAAACCGGCGCACCAAAGATGGCCCATGGGTTCACGGCAGATTGCTCTGACAACCATGAAATTTGGTCTCGCTGATGAACCGCTGCGAGAAATATCGGCGTCGAGAGCACGACGGCAGCGAGAACCGAAAGGAACCAGCTGCCCAGAACACGGCGACCCCCACGCGCAAGGGTGTATATGAGATGAGCCCCCACGAGCAACGCCGCGTAGAGAAAAACATAGATCGCCACAGTCAAGAGAACGGAGTACAGGACCCACCAACGTCGCCGTCTGAGCTCCGTTGCCTGCACCAGTGCGATCGTCATCCAGATCACCAGGGCGATGTTAAGCGCAAACGAGCGCGACTCGATACCGAGGAATGTGATGCGCGGAAGCACGGCAAAGATGACTCCGGCCATGACGGCAGTTGAGGTCGTTGATAGTAAAAAGACGAGGCGAACGAGGCCTGCGGCCGCGAGACCGATGCACGCGGCAGACAGAGAGCGCGTGGCAAGTTCCGATTCGCCAAAGACTCCGGTCCAGACCTTCAGTACGCAGTAGTAGGCGACATGAACACCGTCTATGTGGCCCGTAAATTCGAAAAGTTCCTGCCATGTGAGCCGTGCCGCACGAAGAGACGCGACCTCGTCACTCCAGTAGGAGGGCACCCATGACCCGAGCACCGAGACGACTGCGGCAAACACCCCGACGAAGATCGCCGCGCCCGTTGGCCCGGGCACTCGGGTCGTAGCCGCATTTATGGTTCGCTTCTCGGCCTGACTGTGCGTAGCGCTGCCGAACATCAAGCCCCCTGAGAGTGCATCCGAGCCTACTTGACCACGAGATTGTCCAGAACGCCGTTACCGGTTCTGCCGGAAGCAGAGATCAACGTGCCACTCGACATAGCCAGAAACGACAAAACCGCCCCAGAGGGCGGTCTTGTCAATTCTCGATCCGGAGCACTACTTCATGTCATGGGTTCTCGTAGTAACCATATGGTGGAGCTGAGGGGATTCGAACCCCTGACCCCCTGCATGCCATGCAGGTGCGCTACCAACTGCGCCACAGCCCCGTTCATGTTCCCTCCCTGCGCTTTCGCACCGGGCCGAAACAACTTACCTAGCTTACAACATGGATCCCGCCGAAGAAAAATCGAGACGCGATCCGGTTGCTGTCAGCGTCAGGCGCTGGCCTCCGACGAGGCGACCTCGATCGGAACGACCGGGCAGTCCTTCCAGAGACGCTCGAGAGAGTAGTACATGCGGTCTTCCTCGTGAAAGACGTGCACGACCACATCGCCGAAGTCGAGAAGGGCCCAGCGGCCCTCTGAGAGACCTTCACGGCGCAGAATCTTGACGCCCTGCTCTGCGAAGCGATCGATGATCTCCTCGCCGATAGCGACGACATTGCGCTCGTTGCGGCCTGAGGCGAGGAAGAAGACGTCGGCAAGGGGAAGCGGGCCGGACACGTCGAGAGCGACGAGATCGGATGCCTGCTTCGAATCAGCAGCCGAGGCCGCGATCTGGGTGAGCTCGATGGAGCGTACTGAGGCTGTCAATTGAATTTAGAAGATCCTGAAGACAAAGGCGGCGAGCAGAAGACCCACGACGCCGATCGCGAGAACACCCGCGGTGATCGCGAGGACGACGGGCACATTGGCCCTGCCCCGCTTGGGAGGAGTGACGAGGGCGTTGTTCGACGCCCCGGTGCTGACCGCTCGACTGGCACTGACCGGTGCGACGTCGTCGCCGCTCTGCTCGGTCTCGCCGATTTCGAGAAGCGCGTCCAGGTCTTTCGACTCGATTCCCGCGGCGGGAGCGCCACTGGCGCCCATGCTCGAGGGCAGATCGATCGATCCGGTGATGATGACCTCGCCGGTCTCATCGAGAGCCGTGCCCATGTCCATGCTGCTGGGAACAGCAGGAAGAACGAGCGCGCTGGTCTGCGATGAGTTGGTCGATCCGACAGTGCGCGACGAGATCAGGTCGTCGAACGAAGCGTCGGAGTCGTCGACCTTGGCCGGCGCCTCGACGTCGGGGACGACGGCCGGCGGCTGGAAGATGGGCGCGAGAATCGGGCCGCTCGAGAGCGACTCTACGGTGATCTCGGTGACGGAGTCACCGTCGTCAGGGTCGTCATCGATCGGCACGTCGTCAATGACGAGCTCTTCGACAATGGGCTTCGGCTCGGAGGCCTCGGGCGCGAAGCTCGAGATCGGGTCGGATGCGCCGCGCGCGCCGACCGGAGACGGCATCTGCTGCGGCGCCTCGCGTTCGAACGTCGGAATCGCCTGAGTCGGTTCTTCGACGACGACGGCGTCTTCGACGACCTCGGTGACATCGGATGCCTGGCTCGCCTCGGCCTCGGAGGTCGCGGGCTGCTCGGAAGGAATCTCGGGCGCCTGCTCAGCAGCGGGCTGCGAGGCGGCGTCGGCCTCGGCTGCACGTCGCGCGGCCTCTTCCTGCACCTTGGCGGCGTCCTGCCGGTCTTTCTTGGGCATGGTGCGCTCAAGTTCGCGCAGCTGGCGCCGTGTCAGCGGCTGCTCGTCGGGAGACAACGTCATTCAAAACTCCGATATAGATGGTGCTTGGTGATGTACTGTACGACACCGTCGGGTACCAAGTACCACACCGGAAAACCCCGGCCCACCCGGCCGCGTATGTCAGTGGACGATATCGCTAGAGCCGGAACTTCCAAATAGCTTACGTCTTCATGCGGCAAAGCGGAAATGGACAACGGATGCCCTGGCCGCGAGACGGCTACGAAGTGAGCCAGCGACCAGAGCTCTTCGGCGTTTTTCCATCCCAGGATCTGGGCAATGGCGTCGGCGCCGGAGATGAAGAACAGGTCGGCATCAGGGCGCTGCTCGTGCAGATCGCGCAGGGTGTCGATCGTGTATGTGTCGCCGACGCGGTCGATGTCGACGCGGCTCACGGTGAAGCGCGGGTTCGACGCGGTGGCGATGACCGTCATCAGGTAACGGTGCTCGGCCGGTGTAACGACCTTCTTCTGCCACGGCTGACCAGTGGGCACGAAGACAACCTCATCGAGGTCGAACGACTGGGCCACCTCGCTGGCGGCCACGAGGTGCCCGTGGTGAATGGGGTCAAAGGTGCCACCCATCACACCGATCCGGGCGCGCCGGCCGCTCGTGGAGCTCACGTTGTTCGGTGCCTAGTGGTCTGCGCCGGTGCGGTCTGCGTGTCCGTGAGGATCGTGGCTGGCCGCATATGCTGCGGACTTGCGCGGGTGGCGGTTGGCGACATCGCGGTAGCTCCACATCACAGCGGCCAGTGCGGTGAAGATGACGAAGGCGATGAGTCCGAAGACGATGGCCGGGAACGGCAATTCGACGTGGGCCTCAGCTTCGGCCAACAGGCTGGTCACAACTGACATGGTTCTCTTTCGTCGTCGGCGGCGCGCAGAAAATAACGCGGTCGATAAAGGATACCGCTACGAGCGCACCTGCCCCGTTCCCCGCACCAGCCACTTCGTGCTCGTGAGCTCGGGAAGCCCCATCGGGCCGCGGGCGTGCAGCTTCTGGGTGGAGATGCCAACCTCTGCTCCGAAGCCGAACTCGCCCCCGTCTGTGAAGCGAGTCGAGGCGTTCACCATCACAGCCGCGGAGTCGACCTCGCGCAGGAAGCGCTCGGAGTTGGACAGGTCGTTGGTGATGATCGACTCAGTGTGGTGCGTCGAGTACTGGCGGATGTGATCCATCGCCTCGTCGAGGCCGGCAACGACCCGCACAGCGAGGTCGAGTGTCATGTACTCGGTCGCCCAATCCTCGTCGGTGGCCTCTACCGCATCGGGAAACAGCGAGAGCGTGCGGGCATCGCCATGGATAGTGACACCGGATGCCCGCAGCGCACCGAGCACGCCGGGGAGTAGTCGGTCCGCAGCGCCCTCGTGCACCAGCAGTGTCTCGAGCGCGTTGCACACACTCGGACGCTGCACCTTGGAGTTGTGCACGATGGCGGTGGCCATCTCGAGGTCTGCGCTGGAGTCAAGGAAGATGTGCACGATGCCGGCACCGGTCTCGATGACCGGAACCGTCGACTCCGTGACGACGGTATTGATGAGGGCCGCGCTGCCCCGGGGAATCAGCACGTCGATGTATCCCCGGGCCGTCATAAGCGCGGTCGCACCCTCACGGCCGAATTCGTCGATGGTCTGAGCCGCCTCTCGCGGCAGGCCGACCGAATCGAGTGCTGTCTGAAGGAGATCGACGAGCACCCTATTGGTGTTCTCAGCCGCGGAGCCGCCTCGCAGAACGACAGCGTTGCCGCTCTTGATGGCGAGCGCGGCGATGTCGATCGTGACGTTGGGTCGAGCCTCGTAGATCGCTCCGACGACGCCGAAGGGCACGCGCACCTGCTCGATGCGTACGCCGTTCGGAAGCGAACGGCCACGCACGGTCTCCCCCACCGGGTCGACCAGGCCGACGAGATCGAGAGTTGCCGACGCGAGTGCCTCGATGCGTGCGTCGTTCAGAGTGAGCCTATCGAGAAGCCCGGCGGCGAGCCCGTTCTCGCGCCCGTTGGCGAGGTCGAGATCGTTGGCCTCGACGATACGCGGCACGTTCGCCCGCAGCTGTTCCGCGACGGCCGAGAGCGCGGCATTCTTCACGTCGGTCGTCGCCTGGGCGAGGCTCAGCGCAGAAATGCGCGCGGCATCCAGTTTCTCGGTGAACGTGCTGGAGGCCAGTGTCGAAAGGGGCATAACGCCCAGTTTACGGCTAGGGGGCCGCGTCGAACCAGGTTCCGACGGGCTCACCTGCGAGGGCCTGCGCGGCCTGCGGCGTCGAAGTCAAAATGACCGCCGTTCCGTTGCTGGCCGCATAACGGGCGGCCGACACCTTGGTCGTCGCGCCACCCGTGCCGAGACCCGTTCCCACGTCGCCTACGACGACACCGTCGAGCTCATCGCCGTAAGGCACGTGCGAGATCAGGATGGCGCCCGGCTCGAGGGGCGGGCGCGTGTAAAGGGCGTCGACGTCGGAGAGCAGCACGAGCAGGTCGGCCTGCACGAGCTCGGCCACGAGCGAGGCAAGCCGGTCGTTGTCGCCGAAGCGGATCTCATGGGTGGCCACCGTGTCGTTCTCGTTCACGATGGGCAGGATGCGCAGGCCGAGCAGGCGCTCCATTGCGCGCTGCGCGTTCGAGCGCGGCGTGGGGTTCTCGAGGTCACCGGCCGTGAGCAGCACCTGGCCCGCCACGATGTCGAAGCGGTCGAGGCTGTCTTGATAGCGGTAGATGAGCACGTTCTGCCCCACAGCCGCCGCCGCCTGCTGGGTAGCGAGATCGGTGGGGCGGGAGTCGAGCTGCAGATAGGGCATGCCGGTCGCGATCGCGCCCGAGGAGACGAGCATGATCTCGACGCCGCGACCGTGCGCCTCGGCCAGAGCATCGACGAGTGGCGCGATCTGGCCGGCGTTGTCGCCGGAGATCGACGACGAGCCCACCTTTACGACGATGCGTCTCGCGCGCTCGATGTCGCTGCGATCGGCCAACCGAACGCGGGTCACTCCTCGTCCGTGCTGTCTTCGCGCCAGAGTCCCGCCTCTTTCTCGCGCACGAGTTCTGCGCGGGCCTCGGCCTTGGCGTCCATGCGCTCGAAGTACTCTTCGCGGCGCTGGTTGCTGGTGCGTCGGCCGTCTTTGAGCAGTCGAGGGTCGAGACCGCGAGGCGCGGTGACGAGCTCGGCCGTCGAGGTCATCGTGGGCTCCCAGTCGAATACCACGCCGTTGTCGAGGCCGATGATGACCGTCGAGCCTGCCTGCGCGCCCTTCTTGAAGAGCTGGTCTTCGACGCCGAGCTTGGCCAGACGGTCGGCGAGGAAGCCAATCGCCTCTTCGTTCGTGAAGTCGGTCTGCTGCACCCAGCGCTCGGGCTTCGTGCCGAGAACGCGATAGATGTTTCCGCCCGAACCGCCCTCGACGCGCACGGTGAACCCGGCTTCGTCGACGGCACGGGGACGCATAACGAGGCGAGGCTTCGGCGGAGCATCGATGAGCGCCTGCCTACCCTCTTCGACGAGCTGGGCAAGAGCGAATGACAGAGGCTTCAGACCCTCGTGACTCACCGTGGAGATCTCGAACACGCGGTATCCCCGCGCTTCGAGCTCGGGCGTGACGAAGTCGGCGAGCTCACGCCCCTCCGGCACGTCGATCTTGTTCAGAGCGATGAGCTGCGGACGTTCGAGCAGCGGGATCTGCCCGTCGGGAACCGGGTACGCGGCGAGTTCGGCGAGAATGATGTCGAGATCGGAGATCGGATCGCGACCCGGCTCGAGCGTGGCGCAGTCGAGCACGTGCAGCAGCGCGGTGCAGCGCTCCACATGGCGAAGGAATTCGAGGCCCAGCCCCTTGCCCTCGCTCGCACCCTCGATGAGGCCGGGAACATCGGCGATCGTGTAGCGGGTCTCCCCCGCCTGAACGACGCCCAGGTTGGGGTGAAGAGTCGTGAACGGGTAGTCGGCGATCTTGGGCTTCGCGGCAGAGAGCGCGGCGACGAGACTCGACTTGCCAGCGGACGGGTAGCCCACGAGGGCGACGTCTGCGACGACCTTCAGTTCGAGTCGAACGTCGCCCTCGAAGCCAAGCGTTCCGAGCAGAGCGAAGCCCGGAGCCTTTCGCTTTGTGTTCGCCAGCGCGGCGTTGCCGAGCCCGCCCTGGCCCGCCTCTGCAACGACGACGCGCATGCCTGCGTCTGTCATATCGGCGATCTCAGTGCCGTCTGCGTCTTTCACGAGCGTTCCGATAGGCACGCTCAGCACGAGTTCGTCGGCGTTCGTACCGCTGCGGTGGTCGCCCATGCCGGGGCCGCCATTCTCGCTGCGACGATGCGGCGAGCGGTGGAATCCGAGAAGGGTGGTGACGCCGGGGTCGGCTACGAGCACGATGTCGCCGCCGTTGCCGCCGGTTCCGCCGTCGGGGCCCGCGAGCGGCTTGAACTTCTCGCGCTTCACCGACACGCAGCCATTGCCGCCATTGCCTGCGCGGAGGTGGAGTGTCACATGGTCAACAAACGTTGCCATCTGCTCTCCTAACGTTGATGTTTCTGTGAAAAACGAAGAATGGCAGGAGCGGGCCGAAGCCCGCCCCTGCCATCTGTGCCTGCGAGGTGGTGCTACTCGCCTGCCACGATGTTGATGACCTTGCGGCCACCCTTGTGTCCGAACTCGACCGAACCAGCGGCCAGTGCGAACAGGGTGTCGTCGCCGCCACGGCCGACGTTCACGCCGGGGTGGAAGTGGGTGCCGCGCTGGCGAACGATGATCTCGCCCGCTCCAACGACCTGGCCACCGAAGCGCTTGACGCCCAGACGCTGTGCGTTGGAGTCACGACCGTTGCGAGTGGAACTCGCGCCCTTTTTATGTGCCATTAGCTCTTCCTGCCCTACTTGATTCCGGTGACCTTGACGCGGGTCAGGTCTTGACGGTGACCCTGGCGCTTCTTGTACCCGGTCTTGTTCTTGAACTTCTGGATGACGATCTTCGGGCCACGGAGGTCTTCGAGAACCTCGGCTGTGACGGTGACCTTGGCGAGCGATGCGGCGTCGAAGGTGATCTTGTCACCGTCGACGAGCAGCACGGCGGCCAACTCGATGTTGCCGTCTTTGTCGGCCTTGATGCGGTCGAGGGTGACGATCGTGCCGACCTCTACCTTTTCTTGCCGACCACCGGCGCGCACAACTGCGTAAACCACTTCAGTACCTATTCTCTAGAGAGCGAATGCCCACAAAACTCGATTGACACGCGGGCTGAGCCAAGCGCGCGCCAACGGACAACTTTACGTCACACTCGCGCTCCGGTCAAACCCGGAGCACGTTGATGAGCGCCTTCCCCCGAGGGTTCGGTCGAGGTCTTTGCGCTCTCGACAGCATAACAGCCTCTGGTCACGGCCGGAGCCAGGTAGCGCGACGGCCCGACCCCGAAGCTCAGAAGCGTCGCACAGCCGTACACTCGAGAAGATCATGACCGTGCTCATCGACTGGCCCATCTGGCCCGCTCACGGCACCATCTGGGGCCACCTCGTCAGCGACTCGTCGCTCGATGAGCTTCACGAGTTCGCGCGCGCTGCCGGTCTGCCCGCGCGCAGCTTCGACCTCGATCACTACGACGTGCCCATCGCGCGCCACGACGAACTCGTCGCGGCCGGGGCCCTGCCGGTGAGCTACCGAGATCTCGTGCGGCGACTCGAGCGCAGCGGGTTACGCGTCAAAGGCCGCGATCGTCCCGATGCGGGGCGATAGCGGCCTCTGACGAGTGCTGCGGCCTGATTGCTACTGCTGCTGCTCCTCGGGCGTCGGAGCCGAGAGAGCTGCCGTGCTCACGCGCCGGCTGCGCGAGCGTCCCTGACCGGGCTGCTTGGGCTCGGGAAGAGCGCCGAGCACCGAATCGAGAAGCACTTCGGCGTCTCGGTTCGAGATGCGGCGCTGAGCTGCCGGTGCCTTCGCTACGGGGATGTCCAGGATCTCGATGGCCGGAAGCTCTGCGGCGGCCGGAGCTGCGGCGGCATCCGTGGCCACGGGCGCCTGCGGAGCCTCGGCAGCCGAAGACGACTCGGCGCTCTCGACATCGACCACGGGCTTCGACTGGCGCGCGCGGCGGTTGCCCTTGCGACGCGACGAGGTCAGCGCATCCGAGGCCGACGCATCCGGTGCTGCCTGAACGCTTTCAGACACCGGAGCGGCCTCGACGGGAGCCTCGACCGACGGCGCCGACGCGGCCTTGGCCGCCTCGGACTGCTCCTGGGTGATGATGTTCACCGCGCCCGTGTGTGTGGCGATGGTCGACGCGGCGATCTTGGCGAGCGCGTTCTTGGCGTCGTCGGTGATGCCGTGGGGCTTGGTAGCGGGAACGCTGTGCGACGACGAACTGCTCGACGAACCGTTGCCGGACGAACCGTTTGAGCCATTGCCATTGCCGTTGCCGCCGTTGCCACGACCCGAGCGACGACGCTCCTGCTGGGGCGCTCCTGACGAGGCGGGTGCGCTGCCGGTCCCCCGGTGTTTCACGACGGGATCGTGATGCACGATGACCCCGCGCCCGGCGCAGACCTCGCAGGCCTCGCTGAACGACTCGAGTAGTCCGAGACCGAGCTTCTTGCGCGTCATCTGCACGAGACCGAGCGAGGTAACCTCGGCCACCTGGTGCTTGGTGCGGTCGCGACTGAGGCATTCGACCATGCGTCGCAGCACCAGATCGCGATTCGTCTCGAGAACCATGTCGATGAAGTCGACGACGATGATGCCGCCGATGTCGCGCAGTCGCAGCTGGCGCACGATCTCTTCAGCGGCTTCGAGGTTGTTCTTGGTGACGGTCTCCTCGAGGTTTCCGCCGGAACCTACGAACTTGCCGGTGTTGACGTCGACGACGGTCATGGCCTCGGTTCGGTCGATCACGAGCGATCCGCCCGACGGCAGCCATACCTTGCGGTCGAGTGCCTTCTCGATCTGCTCCGAGATGCGGAACTCGTCGAACGCGTCGCGATCGCCCTCGTAGCGCTCGACCCGGTCGAGCAGATCGGGAGCGACCTGGCCCAGGTACGTCTCGATCGTCGAGCGAGCATCGTCACCCGAGATGACGAGACGCTGGAAGTCCTCGTTGAACACGTCGCGCACGATCTTGATCAGCAGATCGGGCTCGGAATGAAGAAGGGCGGGCGACTGCTGCTTCTGCACCGCGGTCGAGATCTCGGCCCACTGCTTGGTGAGGCGGCTCACATCGAGGGTCAGCTGTTCTTCAGTCGCACCCTCCGAGGCGGTGCGCACGATCACGCCGACGTTATCGGGCAGCACCTCTTTGAGGATCTTCTTGAGGCGCGAACGCTCGACATCGGGAAGCTTGCGAGAGATGCCATTCATCGATCCATTGGGCACGTACACGAGGTAGCGACCAGGAAGCGAGATCTGGCTGGTCAGGCGGGCGCCCTTGTGGCCGACCGGATCTTTTGTGACCTGCACCAGAACGGTTGCACCCGGCTTGAGGGCGAGTTCGATCTTGCGCGCCTGGTTTCCGCCGTTGGGGTTCTCCGCGGCTGCGGCGTCCCAGTCGACCTCACCCGAGTACAGCACGGCGTTGCGGCCGCGTCCGATGTCGACGAAGGCAGCCTCCATGCTGGGAAGCACGTTCTGCACCTTGCCGAGATAGACGTTGCCGATCAGCGACGCGTCCTGCGCCTTGGCGACGTAGTGCTCGACGAGCACGCCGTCTTCGAGCACGCCGATCTGAATCTTGTTGTCTTTGGCCCGCACGACCATTACCCGATCGACCGACTCGCGGCGGGCAAGGAACTCGGCCTCGGTCACGACAGGACGACGGCGACCCGCATCCCGACCGTCACGGCGACGCTGCTTCTTGGCCTCGAGGCGGGTCGAGCCCTTGATGCGCTGGGGCTCGGTGATGAGTTCCGGCTCAGGGCGCGGTGCGCGCACCTTGACGACGGTGTTGGCCGGGTCGTTGTCTCCCGGCCTGTTGTCTTCGCCAGAACGACGACGGGAGCGGCGCCGCACCGAGGTGTCGGGACGATCGTCGTCGTTACGCTCGTCGTCGTCACGCGGGGGCAACGGCTGGATATCGGGCGCTTGGAAGATCAGCGAGGTGGTCGGCCGCCGCACTGGAGCCTGAACGGGCGCGTCCGTCTGCACGGTCGGCTCGAGAGGAGCGAGTCCGGGGTGCTCCTCGTCGAAGGCCGGCGCAATCTCTTTCGAGGCGGCAGGCGCCTGGGCCGGAGCGTCGGTTACCGTGGGGGGCACGGGAGGGGCCGCTGCTGCAGGCGCCTCAACGGCCTTCTTCGCCGACTTGCGACCTCCGAAGAGGCGTTTGCGCGGTGCTGATTCTGCGTTCGATGAACTTTGGTTGTTGTTGTCTTCCACCATTGCTGGTGCACTCCTTGCCGAACCGGTGGCCGCGCCACCCGTCGGTACTCTCCAGAGCGAGCCCGTCGCCTGAGCGACGACCTCGCCAATCCTTTACACGGACAGCCGGCGACATAGGCTCTGGCTGCCTTTACGTGTACTTCTTTTGTGACTGTACATCTGTATTCGGATGAGGCGGGCGACCGATGAGGTTGCGCCTGCTTTCGTTCCGACAAGCCTTCTTTGGCGTCTTCCCGGACGCGGCCAGGAGGACTGACGCCAATTATCGCACGCATTCTCAGAATGCGTGTTTTGCCCTGTGTCATAATCCGACCGTGGTGGATACGACGATCAAGACGAGACGGCCCTTCATTTTCGCGATCTTCCTGGTCGTGGCCGGGGTGATCGGGTGGATTGCCGCGTTCGACCTCACGCTGGAGAAGATCGACACTCTCATCGATCCCTCCTACAGTCCGAGCTGTGACATCTCGCCCCTCGTGCAGTGCGGTGTGAACATGTCGAGCGCTCAGGGATCGGTCTTCGGCTTTCCGAACCCGATCATCGGCGTGGCCGCATTCATGGCCCCGATCATCGTGGGCGTCGCCATTCTCGCGGGCGCACGATTCGCGGCGTGGTTCTGGATCACGTTCAACGCGGGCGTTCTGGCCGGGATCGTCTTCGTCGCCTGGCTGATCTCGCAGAGCATCTTCGTTCTGGGAACACTCTGCCCCTACTGCATGGTGGTGTGGAGCGTGATGATCCCGATGTTCTTCTACGTGACCGTCTTCAATCTCAAAGAGGGCCACTTCGGCAACTCGGGCGCGTCGCGACAGATCTTCGCCCGCCTCTACCCGTTCACCTGGATTCTCGTGCTTCTCGGCTACCTCGCTATCGTCGTGATGGCGCAGTTGAGGCTCGACGCCATCACGACGATCATTCTGTACAGCTGATCTAGCCGAACCAGATGGCGAGTTCGCGCTGTGCGGACTCGGGCGAGTCGCTGCCGTGCACGAGGTTCTGCTGAACCTTCAGTCCCCAGTCACGGCCCAGGTCGCCGCGGATCGTGCCGGGCGCCGCCGTGGTCGGGTCGGTCGTACCGGCGAGTGAGCGGAAGCCCTCGATGACACGGTTGCCGGCGATGCGGATCGCGACGATCGGACCCGACTCCATGAACTCGAGGAGCGGCTCGTAGAAGGGCTTGCCCTCGTGCTCGGCGTAGTGAGCCGCGAGCAGGCTGCGCTCCGGCTCGATCAGCTTGATATCGACGAGCTGGTAGCCCTTGGCCTCGATGCGGGAGAGGATCTCCCCCGTGAGATTGCGGGCGACGCCGTCGGGCTTGATGAGAACGAGGGATTCTTCGCTCGTGATGGTCACAGAGATGTCCTTCCAGACAATGGGAAAACGTACCGTTTCACTGTAGCGAGGGTCGCTGACCGATCAGGGCTGAACGGCGGCGGCAGCGGCTTTCTCACGGTCGATGCGGGCGCCGACAACCATGCAGTAGGTCCACAGCCCCACGAAGAGCGCGCCAACGATCCACATCACCGGCACGAGAAAGGCCGACGCGATGATGGCGGCCTGCAGCACCCATCCGAAGGCGTAGCCCCAACGAAAGCGCAGGAGTCCGGCGCCGGCAACCAGCCCGACGCACAGCAGAGCACCGCCGCCGAGGGCGGGCAGGGCGGGCAGCGCCTTGAGCCCGAACGCGACGAGTGCGGCGAGAAACATCACGACGCTCTCGAAGCCCAGAACTATAGAGCCGAGGGACCGGCGCACCGAGGCCGGCCTTGCGGGCCGTGCCGGCCCGGCCTCAGCTGCCGGGGGCTGGATGTCTGTCACGGCTTCCATTTCTCGGCCTCGGCCAGGGTGATGGCCTCGCCGACGAGCGTGATCGAGCCCGTCACCAGCACGGCGCCGCGTTCGGCCTCCTCGGCGCTGTCACGAGCGACCTCCATGGCGCGCTCAAGCTCTGGCTCGACCGTCACACGGTCACGACCGACGATGCCGACGACGATCGCCGCCAGCGAATCCGCATCGATCGCGCGGTCGCTGGGCGCATCCGTGACGACGAACTCGGTGACGACGGGCTCGAGCGCCCGAACAATACCCTCGACGTCTTTATCGCCGAGAACGCCGAGAACGGCGACCACCTTGTCGAACGTGAAGTATTCGGTGATGGCCACGGCCAGCACCTCGGCCCCGCCGGGGTTGTGCGCGGCGTCGACGAGCACGGTGGGCTCGATGCCCACCAGTTGCAGGCGCCCCGGCGACGTGGCGGTAGCGAAGCCCTCGTTCACGACATCGGATGCGAGTTCGTGCGTTCCCCCACCGAGGAACGACTCGACTGCGGCCACGGCGACTGCAGCGTTCTGCGCCTGGTGGGCACCGTAAAGCGGCAGGAACAGATCGGAATACGTTCCAGCGAGCCCCTTGATGGAGACGACCTGGCCCCCAACACCGACGGCGCTGGAGATCAGGCCGAACTGCTCCCCCTGCGCAGCCAGGGTGGACTCGGTGAGCTCGGCCGCGCGCTGCAGTTCGGCCAGAGCACCGCCGGGCTGAACGGCCGTGACCACGTGCGACACCGGTTTGATGATGCCTGACTTGGTACGCGCGATCTCCTCGACGGTATTGCCCAGCCGGTTCGTGTGATCGAGCGAGATCGGCGTGATGACTGCGACCTGGCCGTCGGCCACGTTCGTGGAGTCCCACTCACCGCCCATGCCCACCTCGATCACGGCGACGTCGACCGGAGCGTCGGCAAACGACGCGAAAGCAAGAATCGACAGCGCCTCGAAGAAGGTGATGCGGGGCTCCCCCGCCGTCTCGAGCTCTCCGTCGACGATCTGCAGGAACGGCTCGATGTCTGCCCAGTTCGCCGCAAGTGCCTCGTTGCTGATCGGTTCGCCGTCGATGACGATCCGCTCGTTGAGTCGCTCGAGGTGAGGGCTCGTGAAGAGTCCCGTACGCAGACCATACGCCCGCAGAATGCTCTCGGTGATGCGACTGGTGCTCGTCTTTCCGTTCGTGCCCGTGATGTGGATCACGGGGTATGCCCGCTGCGGATCGCCGAGCAACTCGACGACGCGACGAGTGGCGGAGAGCCTGGGCTGGGGCGCGGCTTCGCCGATCCTCTCGAGAAGCGCCGTATAAACCGCGTCACCCGCGGCGACGAACTCGTCGGGATCGGTATCGTCGAGCGGACCGATGTAGCCCGACTTCTCTGGATCGGAGGACTCGTGATCAGACATTGCGGATTCCTGACTGTCGGCTCACCGCGACGATGACGTCGTCGATGTTCGCGTACTTGGCGCCGCCGATGCGAACGACGCGCTCGGGTGCGGTGTTGACCACGTTGCCGATCCACTCGGCGACCAGATCTCCACGGTACCCGTCGAGACCCGGGGTGTCACGGGGGCCCGAGATGGTGAAGTCTGTGGCAAGGGTCTCCCCCGCCACGTCGACGGTCGAGGCCCGACGCAGCGCGTCCGCGTCTGCGTCGTCGAAGAAGACGAGGTCGAGCACGATCCTGTCGCTCACCTCGAAGCCCGCCGACTTGCGAGCGTCCTGCACGGCACGGATCATGTCGCGGGCGAGACCCTCCGCCTCGAGTTCCGGGGTCGTCGCGGTGTCAAGCAGAGCGAATCCGCCACCCGCGAGCAGAGCGAGGGCCGTGTGGGCGCCGTCGCCGGCATCCTGCGTTTCGAGCACGAGCTCGTATTCGCCGTCGCCGAGGTCGATGCCTCCCGCGGTCACCACGCCGTTGCTCTCTGACCAGTCACCCCCACGTGCAGCCTTGATGACCTCCTGCACCTGCTTGCCGAGGCGCGGACCTGCGGCGCGGGCGTTCACCGTGAGCTTCGACGTGATGCCGAACTCCACGGCGCTGTTCGACTGCTGCTCGACCAGCGTGACGCTCTTCACGTTGAGCTCGTCGGCGAGGATGCCCTCGAAGGGTCGCAGGGCTTCGACATTCGAGCTCACGATGGTGAGGTTCGCGAGGGGAAGACGCACACGGAGACCGTTCTGCTTGCGCAGCGACAGCACGGTGGAGGAGATCTCCCTCACCTGATCCATGGCGTGCACGAGGGCCGGGTCTGCCGGGAACCGATTCTCATCGGGCCAGTCGGTGAGGTGAACGCTTCGGCCCCCCGTGAGTCCCTTCCAGATGCGCTCGGAGACGAGGGGCAGCATGGGGGCGGCGACCCGGGTGACGGCCTCGAGCACCGTGAAGAGGGTGTCGAAAGCGGCGGTGTCGGTTCCCGACCAGAAGCGGTCACGACTGCGGCGCACGTACCAGTTGGTGAGAACGTCGGCGAAGTCCCGCAGCTTGGCGGTCGCCAGCGTCGAATCGTAGGCGTCGAGGTCTGCCGCCACGTCGTGGATCAGCTCGCGCGTCTTAGCCAGGAGGTACCGGTCGAGCACATCGGTCGAATCGGTGCGCAGCTGCGCGTCGTAGCCTGACTCGCCCGCGGTGTTGGCGTACAGCGTGAAGAAGTAGTACGTGCTCCACAGCGGCAACAGAACCTGCCTGGTCGCCTCGCGGATCGACTCCTCGGTGACGACCAGGTTTCCGCCGCGCAGAACGGGCGAACTCATCAGGAACCAGCGCATCGCATCCGACCCGTCGCGGTCGAGCACCTCTGAGACGTCGGGGTAGTTGCGCAGACTCTTCGACATCTTCTGCCCGTCGCTGCCGAGCACGATGCCGTGGCTGACCACATTGCGGAATGCCGGGCGATCGAACAGCGCGGTCGAGAGCGTGTGCAGCGTGTAGAACCAGCCGCGGGTCTGCCCGATGTACTCGACGATGAAGTCGGCCGGGTTGTGGCTGTCGAACCAGTCCTGGTTCTCGAACGGGTAGTGCACCTGGGCGAAGGGCATCGAGCCCGAATCGAACCACACGTCGAGCACGTCTTCGATGCGGCGCATGGTCGACTGACCGGTGGGGTCGTCGGGGTTCGGCCGGGTGAGCTCGTCGATGTAGGGCCGGTGCAGGTCGGTGGGGCGCACGCCGAAGTCGGCCTCGAGTTCGTCGAGCGATCCGTAGACGTCGACCCTCGGGTACTCGGGGTTGTCGCTCTTCCACACCGGGATGGGAGACCCCCAGTAGCGGTTGCGCGAGATGGACCAGTCGCGGGCGTTCGACACCCACTTGCCGAACTGGCCGTCCTTCACGTTCTCGGGGATCCAGTTGATCTCCTGGTTGAGCGTCTCCATGCGGTCGCGGAACTCCGTGACGCGCACGAACCAGCTCGACACGGCCTTGTAGATCAGCGGGTTGCGGCAGCGCCAGCAGTGCGGGTACGAGTGCTCGTAGCTGGCCTGGCGCAGCAGACGGCCGTTCGCACGCAGCAGCTGGGTGAGCGGCTTGTTCGCCTCGAAGACCTGCAGGCCGACCACGTCGGTGACGCTGGGCAAAAAGCGCGCACCCTCGTCGACCGAGATCACCACCGGGATTCCGGCGGCCTCGCAGATCTTCTGGTCTTCCTCACCGTATGCGGGCGCCTGGTGCACGATGCCGGTTCCGTCGGTGGTCGACACGTAGTCGGCAACGAGGATGCGCCACGCGTTCTGCGTTCCCCACGTCTCGGTGTCGGCGTAGTAGTCCCAGAGACGGTCGTACGTCACGCCCTCGAGCTCGGCCCCCAGGTGGGTGCGCGAGATCGCCGCGATGGCGTCGTCGGCGGTCTCGTAGCCCAGGTCTTTCGCGTAGTTGCCCACGAGATCGCTCGCGATGAGGTACTCGTGGGATTCCCCTTCGAGCCTGTCTTCGTGCACATCGGCGGCGCCGTTCGGCCCGCCCGGCACGACCGCGTACTGGATGCTGGGGCCGACCGCGAGCGCCAGGTTCGTCGGCAGGGTCCAGGGCGTCGTGGTCCAGGCCAGGGCGCGCACGGCCGTGAGGCCGAGCGCCTCCGCCTTGGCGCCGGTGAGCGGGAACGTGACGGTGACCGTCTGGTCCTGGCGCATCTTGTAGACGTCGTCGTCCATACGCAGCTCATGATTCGAGAGAGGCGTCTCGTCGTGCCAGCAATACGGCAGAACCCGGAAGCCCTCGTAGGCGAGCCCCTTCGTGTGCAGCTGCTTGAACGCCCAGATGACGCTCTCCATAAACGTGATGTCGAGGGTCTTGTAGTCGTTCTCGAAGTCAACCCAGCGGGCCTGGCGGGTCACGTACTCCTGCCACTCTCCGGTGTAGCGCAGCACGGAGTCGCGCGACGCCTGGTTGAAGACGCCGATGCCCATCTCCTCGATCTGGCTCTTCTCGGTGATTCCGAGCTGACGCATCGCCTCGAGCTCGGCGGGCAGACCGTGCGTGTCCCAGCCGAAGCGGCGCTCTACCTTCTTGCCGCGCATGGTCTGGAACCGCGGGAACAGGTCTTTGGCGTAGCCGGTGAGCAGGTGGCCGTAGTGCGGCAGACCGTTCGCGAAAGGCGGGCCGTCGTAGAACACCCACTCGTCGGCATCCGCTCGGTTCTCGATCGACGCACGGAAGGTGTCGTCGGCCTTCCAGAAGCCGAGCACCTCTTCTTCGATCGCCGGAAAGTTCGGGCTCGGGGTGACGGCAGGGGCCGCGTGGCGGTGCTGCTCGCCGGGGGTCTCATCAGAGTTCTTGGGGTACGACATGCTTCTCCTGGACGGGCCTTCTCGTTGCCTGTTCCACGAGGACGCCTGGTCGGAAACGCTCCGACCCGCGTGGTACCACCTCGCTTGCCGACCACGACTCTTCGCCCTAATCGACCGCTTGTTCGTTGGCTATGACGGGCCAGACCCGTTCGGCTCTACTCGGCCCGCTCGCGCGTGCCTTTCTTCCGAAGACTCACCGGTGATTGCCGGATCACTGTCATGTAGCAACCATATTATCCGACGCCGGCACGACCCGACGCCATTGCACCCGTACCCTTGTCTGATGCCCGGATCTAAAGAGACCCCCGCCTCCGTCAACCGATGGGTCTTCTGGCCCGCGGCTGTCATCGTCGTCGTATTCGCCGCCTGCGCCATGATCGTGCCCGATGCCGCCGAGGCCGCATTCGCGGCCGTGCAGTCGAGCATTGTCACGAATTTCAACTGGTACTACGTGCTCATCGCAGCATTCTTCGTGGTCTTCTGCCTGTATCTGGGCTTCAGCCGCTACGGCGACATCAAGCTCGGCAAAGACGACGACGAACCCGAATTCTCGATCGGTTCGTGGCTGTCGCTGCTCTTCGCCGCCGGTATGGGCATCGGCCTCGTCTTCTACGGGGTGAGCGAACCCCTCAGCCACTTCGCGAATCCACGCCCCGGCGTCACGGGAACGGACATCGAGCTCGCTCAGCAGGCGATCTCCCAGACCTACCTCCATTGGGGCGTGCATGCCTGGTCGATCTACGTCGTCATCGGCCTTGCCCTGGCATACGCGATCCATCGCCGCAATCGGCCCGTCTCCATCCGGTGGACGCTCGAACCTCTTCTCGGTCGGCGCGTGCGTGGAGGATGGGGCAACGCCATCGACGTCGTCGCGCTCGTGGGCACGCTCTTCGGCGTGGCGACGTCGCTGGGTCTGGGGGTTCTGCAGATCGGCGCAGGGCTCGAGTCGGCCGGGCTGCTCGACTCCACCACGCTGGTCAACGTCATCATCATCGTCGTGATCACCGGCTTCGTGCTGTTCTCCGTGCTGTCCGGCGTAGGACGGGGCATGAAGTGGCTGTCGAACATCAATCTCGTGCTCGCGGCACTGCTCGTGATCTTCATCCTCATCGTCGGCCCCACACAGTTTCTTCTCCGCGACTTCGTGCAGTCGCTCGGAAACTACGTTCAAAACTTCGTGGGCATGTCGTTCACCGTGAACGCCTTCACTGGCAAAGCCGGGGAGGCGTGGCAGGCGAGCTGGACGACGTTCTACTGGGGATGGTGGATCTCGTGGGCGCCGTTCGTCGGCATCTTCATCGCCCGGATCTCGCGGGGCCGAACGGTGCGACAGTTCGTGATCGGCGTCATCCTCGTTCCCACCCTCATCACCTTCCTCTGGTTCTCGGTGCTCGGAGGAACCGCCTTGTACATGCAGCTGTCAGGCCAGGCCGACCTCATCGGCACGGATGGTGTCGTCGATGTGCAGGGGGCCCTGTTCTCGATGCTCGGCAATCTGCCCGGCGGTTCGGTGCTCACCATCGGCGCGATCGTGCTCATCGCCGTGTTCTTCATCACCTCGGCCGACTCGGGCTCGCTTGTTATGGGCATGATCGCCTCGGGTGGCCAAGTGGAGCCGCGCAAGTGGATTCGGGTCTTCTTCGCCTGCGTCACCTCGCTCCTCGCCATCGCTCTCCTCCTCTCGGGTGGTCTGGAGGCCCTGAAGACGGCGGCGATCATCATCGCCCTGCCCTTCTCCATCGTCATGCTGCTGATCTGCTGGTCGACCGTCGTCGCCTTCTCCAGGGAGAGACGGGCGTACGACAGAGCACAGCGCGCGGCCTTCGTGGAGCACATCGGCGACTTCTATGGGCTGGAGGTCGACGAACCGACCGAGCGAGAACACGAACGCGGGTGGCGTTCACTCTTCCGACGAAGCGGCGCCCGCGCGGCCGCACCGGTCGAGTCCCCCGCCGACACGGCAGTGCACACGCCCGGCGAGGCGGTCAGCGAGAAATCGACGCCGACCTCGCCGGCATCTCCCGAGTGATCTGACGGCTACGGGGCGGCACACTCCACGCGATGGGAACGTCGCGCATTACAAGTACGCTGTCGAGCCGGGCACTGCCGTCGGGCAGTGCGTCGAAGAACGACGACTCGACATTCAGCAGCCGACCGGGCTCGACCTTCCACTGCTCGGTCTCGAGAGTGAGCCCGTCGAGCTCGACCGAGCCGCGCCGCGGTGACCAGCCAGTCGACCCCGCGCGAAAGAATGCCGAGGCGTCATCGACCGTTGCAAAGAGGCGGCTCCTCCATTCTGAGACCACGGCGACATCGGCCGAGACCCTCAGGTCTGAAGCGGAAAGCTCGACACGAATGCGGTTGGCCGTCTCGGAGCCGGTGAAGCGCGCGTGCCGGTGGACCCCGGGAAACAGACGTCCCCCGACCGCAACAGGAAGCCAGGAAGCGCTGTGCCGCACGGGAATATAGACACCCTGCTGTGTGCCTTCATCGTCATCCCACTCGACGGCGATGCGGTGGGCCGCGTTCTCGGCTCCCCACCCGAGCGCCCGCGGCATCCATGGCACTCGCATGTCGCCGAGCCTGATCAGGCACACGCCGGCCACAGCCGAACCGTCGACGAGCTGCAGACGGAGACCGGGCGGCAGCATGTCTGCGGCGACCGAAGGATCGAGCGCATAGTTGATGAGCAGGCGACGTTCGATCGTGGCCGTCAACGACGGAAGAAAGTAGCTCATGCGCGCGCCTCGATCGTGTGCGTCGGTGTGGCCTTCTGGATGCCTCGTAGAACGATCTGCTCGGGGCAGACGGCCGAGAGGAAATCGCCGACCGACAGTGCGAGCCTGTCTCCGACGAGCGAATAGAGGATGCGGTTCGCGTCGCGTCGTTCCGTCACCAGACCGGCTCCCTTCAGCACCGAGAGGTGCCGGGAGATCGTCGGCCCGGAAACGGGAAAACGACCAGCGATGTCGCCGGCCGCGAGCTCGCCGTCTCGCAGCTCCTGAAGGATCTGCCGACGGATGGGAGAACTCAGCGCCGTGAAGACGTCCGAGGTCGAATCGTCATTTCGCATATTCGCAATATAGCACTAATGCTAATTAGCTACAGAACTCGATTCGTCATCACCGTGCCGGGCTCATGGCATCCGAGGCACGGCGGCGACCAGGGCACGGGTGAACGGATGCCTGGGGTTCTCGAAGACGTCGCGCGTCGAGCCCCGCTCAACGACACGCCCCTCCTTCATCACCAGAACCTCGTCGCACAGCTGGGCGACCACAGCGAGGTCGTGCGAGACGAAGACGAGCGCCACCCCGAGGTCGCGTCGCAGCCCGGCGAGAAGGTCGATGATCGTCGCCTGGATCGATACGTCGAGAGCCGACACCGGCTCATCGCACACCAGGATGCGCGGCTCCGACGCGAGAGCGCGTGCGATAGCGACCCGCTGCCGCTGCCCGCCCGACAGCTCGTGCGGTCGTCTGCCCTCGAGCGACGCGTCGAGACCGACGCTGTCGAGCAGATGCCGGATGCGCTCGGCCCGCCCGCCGGGAGACGTGCCGCGAGCGTCGCCGCGCAGCCCCTCCGCCACGATGCGCGCCACGGTGTACCGAGGGTCGAACGAGCCGAGCGGATCCTGGCTGATGTACTGGATGCCTCCGCGCCGGGATCGGCGACGCCGTTCCGGGATGCCGCTCCATTCGTGACCCTCGAGAGCCACAGAACCTCGATCCGGCTCGTCGAAGGCGAGCAGGAGACGCGCGAGGGTGGTCTTGCCCGAGCCCGACTCCCCCACGACGCCGATCGCCGCACCGGCACGTACCGTGAACGACACATCATCGACAGCCGAGCGGATGCCCCCATCAGCGCGACGAAAATCGCGCCCGAGGCCCGTGGCTCGCAGCACCGGAGCGACGCCATCCCCTCCCCCTGAGCCTGTCGAAGGGAAACCACCGGCGACGCTCCCTTCAACAAGCTCAGGGAACGAGGGTTCGGGCAGGCGCGGGGCCGCGGCGAGCAGCATCCTCGTGTACGGGTGCTGCGGGTTCGACAGCACCTCGGTCGTCGCACCCTCTTCGACGATGCGTCCGTCTTTCATCACGGCGACGCGATCGGCTATCCCTGCGACGACCGCGAGATCGTGACTGATCACGACGATGCCCAGGCCGTCGGCACGCAATCGGGAGAGGAGATCGAGCACCTGGGCTTGCACGGTGACGTCAAGTGCGGTCGTCGGTTCGTCGGCGATCAGGATTCCGGGCTCCCCCGCGAGCGCCGACGCGATCAATGCCCGCTGCCGAAGTCCGCCAGACAGTTCGTGCGGGTACTGGCGAGCACGCTCCGCCGGTTCGGGCACGGCGACCCGGCCCAGCAGACCGGTGACCGCATCGACGATCGCGGCCCGCAGCATCCGTTCGCCCGAGCCCGGCGCGCCATGAACCTCGAGTACCTCGGCGACCTCGGCGCCGACACGGCGCAGCGGGTCGAGAGAGACAAGGGCATCTTGACTGACCAGCCCCACGCGGGAGCCTCGGATGCGCCGCCAGTCTCGCTCCGAGTTGCGCCGAGCGTCCACACCATCGATCACGAGCTCGTCGACGACAACCGAGGCGCCGTCGGGAAGCAGTCCGAGGAGCGCCTTTGCCGTCAGAGTCTTACCTGAGCCGGACTCCCCCACGATCGCCAGGCACTCCCCGGCAGACACCGAGAGCGACACCGAGTCGACGACGACCGCTTGCCCGAAGCGCACCGACAGCCCTGATACTCGCACGACCTCACGACTACTCGTCACGATCGCCGCCCCTCGCGCGCACGACGCAGGCGCCGGCCCACGACGGTCGCCGAGACGACGGTCAACGTGATCATCGCGCCGGGGAAGAACGCGACCCACCACGCCTGGCCGAGCAAGTTGCGGCCCCCCGAAAGAAGGAGTCCCCACTCCGGCGTCGGGTCCTGCGGGCCGAGGCCGAGAAAACTGAGACCGGCCGCCGCCACGATCGTCGTTCCGATTCCGATGGTGGCGATGACGCCCAGCGGGCGCAGTGTGTTCGGCACGACATGCGAGACGGCAACGCGCAGGGGGTGCATGCCCATGCCCTTCGCGGCCTCGACATAGCCGGAGCGGCGAACGACGAGCGTCTCGGCGCGCGCCACCCTGATGTACGCGGGAAGGGCCGCGACTCCGACAGCTACGGCCACATTGATGGGCCCCGGCCCAAGCACGGCGATGGCGAAGAGGGCGATGAGAAACTCGGGGAAGGCGAGAAGGATCTCGACTCCACGCATGGCCACACCATCGACGACACGGGGAGCAAGCCCCACCAGCGTGCCCACGACGACTCCGACGATGAGCGCGGCCGCGGTCGCACCGGCGCCCACCCCCAGGGAGTATGAGGCCCCGTAGACAACACGGGTGAACACATCTCGGCCGGTCTGGTCGGTGCCGAACGGATGACCCCACCCCGGTGACTGCAGAATCTGAGAGGTGTCGGTCGTCAGCGGATCGATGGGGGTGAAGATCCACGGAGCGATGGCCATCACGATCACGACGACGAGAAAGAGCGCCGCCGAAATCAGGCCGAGTCGCCCGCGCAACCTGGCCCTCATCGTGCACCCCGGATGGCCGTGGTGGGCGGGGCGATGCGCGGATCGATCGCCCGGTAGGCGAGGTCGACCAGGAGATTGACGAGCACGAAGACGATCGCCGTGAAGACGATGATTCCCATCACCACGGGCAGGTCGCGGTTCGTGATCGCCGCGAGCGCCACCCGCCCCAGGCCGGGCCGCGCGAAGACCGACTCGACGATGACGGCTCCGCCGAGGAGGGAGCCCACGATGTAGCCGGCCAGAGTGAGCGCCGGAATCGCCGCGTGGCGCAGCGTGTGCCGCAGCACAAGCCGCGCGGGACCGGCTCCGCGCGCCCTGGCGGTGGTGGCAAAGGGCTGCTCCTCCGCGTCTTCGAGCCCTGTTCGCAGCACCTGCCCGAGAATTCCGGCGACCGGCAGAGCGATGGTCATGGCGGGTAGAACAAGACTCTGGATGCCGTCTGCGCCGGCCACCGGAAACCAGCCCAGCCCGAAAGCGAAGACGCTCAGAAGCACGAGGCCGATCCAGAACGGCGGTGAGCTGATGGCCAGCAGTTCGAGCACCGAGAACACTCCGCGTGCGGCCCGCCCGTGCACCAGAACCGCGCCCGCGAGAGCGATGACGAGTGCCAGGGCCAGCGACGCCGCGGCCAGCTGAAGCGTATAACCGAGCTGCTGGCCGATAACGTCGGTCACCGGCAGCCTCAGCTGGTAGCTGGTGCCGAAGTCGCCGCGAACGAGTCGTGACAGGTACGACACGTACTGCACGAGCAGCGGCTGATCGAGGCCGAGCTCTGCACGGATCGACTGTTTGAGTTCGGGCGACGCCTGCGCAGAGACGCCGAGCATCACATCGACGGGATCGCCGGGAACCAACTTCAGAACGAGAAACGCCGCGGTCGCCGCGCCCCATACGACCACGAGCATTCCCGCGACCCGCGCGAGAATGCGCCGAAAGATCATGCCCCGAACTCTATGTCAGCGCCCGCCTACTTCGTGACGTAGGCCCCGGAGAACAGCGGCCAGCCGTGGATGTCGACCTCGATGCCGCCGACCTTCTTGCTCGAGGCGAGGATGTACTCGGGCACGTACAGCGGCACGATCACGGCGTTCTCCGCGTTCCACTGCTGCAGCTTCGTGTACAGCTCTGCACGCTTCGAGGTATCGGTCGTGGCGACCGCCGAGGCGAGGGTCGCATCGATCTCGGGATCGCTCAGGTGCGATGCATTCTGATAGCCGCCCGTTCCGAGGTGGCTGCGCAGCACATCGGCGTCGGCCGACAGGAAGCCCCAGTCAGTGAGGTCATAGTCTCCGGCCAGGTACGCGTCGAGGTATGCACCGGGCTCGAGCTGATCGTGCACCACCTCGAAGCCGATCTTCTTCAGTCCATCTTGAATCAGGTTGGCGAGGTTGGCGTTGTCTTCGTTGACCGGCGTGTACGAGATCCACCGCGCGCTCAGGCGCTCGCCGTTCTTCGTTCGGTACCCGTCGGAGTCGCGCTCGGACCAGCCCGCGGCATCCAAGGCGTCGTTCGCCGCGTCGGCATCGAACGACGCGCTCTTCTCGAGGGCCGCGTCGTAGGAATCGGGCGTCGTCGGCCCGAGAATGGAGTACGCCCGCTGATAGCTGTCGTTGAACACCGCCTTCACGGCCGCATCGAGGTCGAAGCCTCCGGCGAAGGCCTTGCGCACGGCGACATCGGAGAAGACTGGACGCGTGACATTGAGATAGAGCGAGTACGGCACGCCGGGAGACTCTGTCGGCGTGACGGTGAAGCCGTCGCCGATCTGCGGAAGGCTTGAGGGCGCGGTGTCGCCGATCACGTCGACCTGGCCCGACGTGAGCGCACTGGTACGCACTGAGCTCTCCGGCAGAATCTTCACGTCGAGCTCGTCGATGTTCGCCGGCCCCTGCGCCGTGGCACCCTCCGGCGCCCAGTTGTAGTTGGGGTTCTTCGTGTATACGAGTTCGCTGCCGGGAGTGTACTTCGACAGGATGAACGGTCCGGAACCGACGGAGATGCCGGGGCCGCCCGCCTTCAACTCGTTGGCGTGCTCGGCGAGCACCTTCGGCGAATAGAAGCCGAGTTCCACCGATGCGGCATTCGCGAGGAACGGCGCATACGGCTGCGTGAAGCTGACGCGAACGGTTGTGGGGTCGATCACCTCGGTGCCGGCATAGTAGGCGCCGCCGATGAGACTGGATGCCTGGGCCGACTCGGTGGCCGGGTCGACGAGGTGGTCGAAGTTGGCCTTGACCGCGGCCGCATCGAACTTCTCTCCGTCGGAGAACGTCACGTCATCGCGCAGTGTGAAGGTGTACTGGAGCTGGTCGTCGGACACCTGCCACTTCGTCGCCAGCCACGGAACGATGGTGCCGTCGGGCGTCTGCGAGACCAGGGAGTCGAACACGGGTCGCTGAAGGATGGCGTTGATATCGAGCTGCGAGGAATGCACGTCGAGGTGCCCCACGGGGTCGACATCGACGCCGAAAGTGATCGTGCCGCCCTCGACTTTCTCGCCAGCGCCCGACGACGCCGAGCAACCCGCCAGCACGAGTGCGGCGCTGACGACGAGTGCGAGGGAACCTGCGATGCGGAACGATCCGGGGCGCGAAAACATGATGAACTTCTCTCGGGTGGGGATGCCTCGATCGCGAGACGCACGTTCTACCCTAGGCGGTTTTAAATAGACTCAGCCCAACAAAGCGACAATGAGAGGATGCGCCCATGACGGATGCGCCGCGCGCCATGAGAGGGCGTCCCCGCGTCGGGTCGCCGTCGCTTCTCGAAGAGGCCGCGTTCGAACTCTTTCTCGAGAACGGCTATGCCGGCACCACCGTCGAGCAGATCAGCACCCGCGCAGGGGTGAGCCGCAACACGTTCTTCAACTACTTTGCCGCCAAGAGCGACGTCTTCTGGGTCGGGCTCGACGCGAGCATCGACCGCGTCGCAACCTCTCTCGAGGCCGCGAGCGCGGGTGCGGCCTCCCGGCGGATCGCGCTGCTCCACGATGCACTCCTCGACGCCGCGGGCCGCCTCGGTCCCTCCGACGTGCCCTGGGTGCTCACCCACTTCGAGCTCATCGGCAGCACACACGAGGTGCTGGCATCAGTCATCGGTCGGGCCACGCGCCTGTCGAACGTCATCGAGCGGTGCCTCGGCGACTCTGCCCCGGCCGCGCTCTCGCGCAGCCTGTCGTTCGCCTGCCTAGGAGCCGTCGTCGCAGCCATGACGAGCTGGGCCGAGGCCGGCCCCGGACGAGGATCGCTCGCGTCGCACCTGGAACGGGCACTGTCGCCCGTTCTGGCCGGATTCGCCGCCCTGTAGACGCGCGATCACTTCGCGGAGTGCGACTCCAGGAACTCGTAGACCTCGAGGGTGTCGACGCCAGGGAACTCACCCTGCGGAAGCGGCGACAGAATATGGGCGTGCAGCCGCGCACTGGGCCAAGCCCTGTCTCTCCAGCGCGCCGCGAGATCGTCGTCAGGCCTGCGGCAGCATGACTCGTCGGGGCAGCGGGACTGCGCCCGCACGGTCGTGTCTCTGCCCCGGAACCACTTCGCCTCGGCGAACGGCACTCCTACGCTGATCGAGAACTCACCGGCATCGGTCTTTCCCGTCTGCGTCGCGCACCAGAACGTTCCGCCCGGAGTATCGGTGTATTGGTAGAACTCCGTGGTGCGGTTCGTTCGATGCAGCGCCGCGCGAGATGCCCAGAAGCGGCACACGAGCTGACCTTCAATCGCGCCCGTCACATCCATCGGCAGCGCGAGGCCGTCATTCTCGTACGCCTTCTGAATAGCGCCGTCGTCTGCGACGCGCAGAAAGTGCATCGACAGGCCGAGTTGCTCCGTGCTCAGATTCGTGAGGCGCAGTGCCGCGGCCTCGTGCGTCACTCCGAAAGCATCACGGAAGTCCTCGACCGACAGATCGCGACGCTCCTTCGCGGCGCGTAAGAAACGCACCGAGGCGTCGTGCGGCATCAGGCAGGCGGCGGCGAAATAGTTGATCTCGAGCCGTTGCTGCAGGAACTCGGCGTAGCTCTCGGGAGGCTGGTGCCCGAGAAGCCTGTGCGCCATCGCCTGCAGTGCCATCGAGCGCAATCCGTGCCCGCCGGGAATCGAGGCCGGTGGCAGATAGATCCGCCCGTTCTCGAGGTCGATCACCGACCGCGCTGAGTGCGGCAGGTCGTCGACATGGATGAGGCTGAACCCGAGGCTCTCGGCCAGCAGGCTCACGCTGCGGTGAGTGAGCGCGCCCCCGACATGGCCGACCTTCGCGAGCGCCTCCGTGGCGATCTTCTCGATATCGGGCAGGTAGTTGTTGCGCTCGCGCATCCGGAGCCGAAGTTCGGTGTTCGCCCTGCGCGCCTCCTCCGGCGTCGCGACTGCGCGATTCGCTCGGCGCATGAGTTCGCGGTGCAGGCCCACCAGCGACTCGAGCGTCTCCGTGGGCAGACTGCGCGATGCGGGCACGACGGGAAGGCCGAGCGACGCGTAGAGCGGCCCGCGCTGAGCTCGAGACAGCTCGATCTCCAGGGCGGTCCGGGCATCCGGAGCATCACCCGAGAGCAGATCGGCGAGAGGAACGCCGAGCTCGCTTGCGATGTTCTGCAGCAACACGAGCCGGGGCTCTCTTCGGCCATTCTCGACGAGAGAGAGCTGGCTCCCGACGACCCCCACCCGTGCCCCCAACTGATCGAGCGTGAGGCCCGATTGTTTGCGATGGTGCCGGATGCGCCTGCCCAGCGTGATCAGATCGGTTTCGGCGGCCACATTGCCCTCCTGTCAAGATCGCCAATTCTTTTCTAGCGATTTCTCCAAATCTACGCCCGAATGGGCTCATCGTGGAGATCACGAAGGATTTTTCCTCCTCGCATTCCAGATCGACGCATTCATTCACAGGAGAATCATGACAATGCTCGCAACGAGGACCACGCCGCCCCTCAACCATCGCAACCCGGAGATCGCCGACTGGGTCGACGATATCGCTCGCCTCACCACACCCGACGAGGTCGTCTGGGTCGACGGATCGACCGCGGAATGGGACCGCCTGACCAAGGAGATGGTCGCCCAGGGAACACTGATCCGTCTGAACCCGGAATGGCGGCCGAACAGTTTTCTCGCGCGCAGCGATCCGGCCGACGTGGCCCGGGTCGAGGACCGCACCTTCATCTGCTCGGTCGACCCCGACGATGCCGGCCCGACCAACAACTGGCGCGATCCGTCGATCATGCGCCTCGAGCTCTCTGAACTCTTCTCACACAGCATGCGCGGCCGCACGATGTACGTCATCCCCTTCTCGATGGGGCCGATCGGCGGCGCTCTGTCGCAGTTCGGCGTGCAGATCACGGACTCGCCATACGTCGTCGCGAGCATGGCGCTGATGACGCGCATGGGCGACGCGGCGCTCGAGGCGATCACACCCGGAACCCCGTGGGTGCCCGCTCTGCACAGCGTCGGCGCTCCGCTGGTCGACGACGACGGAGTGCGCCACGACGACTCCGCTTGGCCGAACAACGAGAACAAGTACATCTGCCACTTTCCTGAAAGCCGCGAGATCTGGTCGTTCGGCTCGGGATACGGCGGGAATGCTCTGCTCGGAAAGAAGTGCTTCGCGCTGCGCATCGCCAGCGTGATGGCCCGCGACGAGGGCTGGATGGCCGAGCACATGCTGATCGTGCGGGTCACCTCACCCGAGAACAGAGTGTTCCACCTGGCCGCCGCTTTTCCTTCGGCCTGCGGCAAGACCAATCTGGCCATGCTGGCACCCACGATTCCGGGGTGGAAGGTCGAGACCATCGGCGACGATATCGCGTGGATGCGCCCCGGCCCGGACGGGAGGCTCCGTGCGATCAATCCCGAGCGCGGCTTCTTCGGCGTGGCACCGGGAACGGGACTCTCGACCAATCCCGTCGCCACGAAGACGATCTGGGGCAACACGATCTTCACGAATGTCGCCCTGCGCGACGACGGAGATGTGTGGTGGGAGGGCCTGACAGACACGCCGCCCGCCCACGCGACCGACTGGGCGGGAAACGACTGGACCCCCGCATCCGGAACCCGCGCCGCGCACCCGAACGGCCGATTCACGGTCGCCGCCGATCAGTGCCCCACGATCGCCGATGACTGGAATTCGCCCGACGGAGTTGTCATCGACGCGATCCTCTTCGGAGGGCGCCGCCCGAGCACCGTGCCGCTCGTCTCGCAGGCGAGAACGTGGCAGCAGGGCGTGTTTATGGGCGCGACGATGGCGTCGGAGACGACCGCGGCAGCCACCGGCGAGGTGGGCGTCTTGCGCCACGATCCCTTCGCCATGCTGCCGTTCACCGGCTACAACATGGCCGACTACTTCGCGCACTGGATCGCGATGGGCGAGCGGCTGGGCGAGAACGCGCCGGCAATCTTCTCGGTGAACTGGTTCCGCACGGACGCCGACGGCCGATTCATCTGGCCGGGATTCTCGGAGAATGCCCGGGTCATCGAGTGGATCGTTGGGCGACTCGAGGGCGACCTGGCCGCTCGAGCCACTCCCATCGGAGGCCTTCCGCTGGCGCACGAGCTGAACCTCGACGGGCTCTCGCTCGATGTCGACGAGATACGCGGAATCATCGATCTAGACAAGACGGCGTGGCGACGAGAAGCGGCGGAAATCGCCGACTACTTCGGAACCTTCGACGAGACGCGGTTTCCGATCGAACTGCGACGAGAGCTCGAGCGTCTGACACGCGAGCTCGGCCCTGAGGTGACACCGAGCTGAGGCGGCGGCGGGGAGAGTATCCTTAGGGACTGACATTCAGGCACCTCATCATCGACACGGTGCCGCCCATACCAAAGGACTCCCCGCCGTGACTGACTCCGTGCCCTCTTCCATTCCTGCGAAGCCCGTGCTCGAAGGCCTCGAGAGCAAGTGGGGAGAGACCTGGGAGGCCCAGGGCACGTATCTCTTCGACCGCGATGCGGCCACCCGCGAGGGCGTGTACTCCATCGATACTCCCCCGCCCACCGCCTCCGGCTCGCTGCACATCGGGCATGTCTTCTCGTACACCCACACCGACGTCATCGCGCGATTCCAGCGCATGCGCGGCAAGAGCGTGTTCTACCCCATCGGGTGGGACGACAACGGTCTTCCCACCGAACGCCGGGTTCAGAACTACTACGGCGTTCGCTGCGACCCGTCGCTGCCCTACGAGGCCGACTTCACCCCGCCGTTCGAGGGCGGCGACAACAAGAGCTCTAAGGCGGCCGATCAGAAGCCCGTCTCTCGCCGCAACTTCATCGAACTCTGCGAACGGCTGACCGTCGAAGACGAGAAGCAGTTCGAGGCGCTGTGGCGCGAACTGGGCCTGTCGGTCGACTGGACCCAGACCTACCGCACGATCGGCGACGAGTCCCTGCGGGCCAGCCAGCTCGCCTTTCTCGGCAACGTCGAGCGCGGCGAGGCATACCAGGCCATGGCACCGACGCTGTGGGACGTGACCTTCCGCACCGCGGTCGCTCAGGCCGAGCTCGAAGACAAAGAACAGCCGAGCGCGTATCACCGGCTCGCATTCCACGGCCCCGCCGGCGACATCTTCATCGAGACGACCCGCCCTGAACTGCTGCCGGCCTGCGTGGCGCTCGTCGCGCATCCGGATGACCCGCGTTACGCCGACCTCATCGGAACCACGGTGCGCTCGCCCCTCTTCGATGTCGAGCTTCCCGTGGTGGCCCACCACCTCGCCCAGCAGGACAAGGGCTCAGGCATCGCCATGATCTGCACCTTCGGCGACCTGACCGACGTGATCTGGTGGCGCGACCTCGACCTGCCCATCCGCGCGGTCATCGGCTTCGACGGCCGCATCGTCTCGGATGCGCCGTTGGCGATCACATCGGAGGCAGGCAAGGCGGCCTACGCGCAGCTCGCCGGCAAGACGGTTTTCTCGGCCAAGCAGACGATCGTCGAGCTGCTCCGCGAGTCAGGCGAGATGATCGGCGAGCCCCGGCCCATCATGCACCCCGTGAAGTTCTTCGAGAAGGGCGACAAGCCCCTCGAGATCGTGTCGACCCGCCAGTGGTACATCACGAATGGCGCGCGCAACGAAGAGCTGCGTTCGCGGCTGCTCGAGCTCGGCAAAGAGATCTCGTGGCACCCCGAGTTCATGAAGGTGCGCTTCGACAACTGGGTCGGAGGCCTCACCGGCGACTGGCTGATCTCACGCCAGCGCTTCTTCGGCGTGCCACTGCCCGTCTGGTACCCCCTCGACGCCGATGGCAACCCCGTATTCGATGAACCCATCTTCCCTGACGCCTCGTCACTGCCCGTCGATCCGTCGTCGGATGCGGCTCCCGGCTATGACGAGAGCCAGCGCGGCGTCGCCGGCGGGTTCCAGGGTGAGGTCGACGTGATGGACACGTGGGCAACGTCGTCGCTGACCCCCCAGCTGGCCGGCGGATGGAAGCGCGACGAAGACCTCTTCGAGCGCGTCTACCCCTTCGACCTGCGCCCTCAGGGCCAGGACATCATCCGCACCTGGCTGTTCTCCACCCTGCTGCGCGCCACCCTCGAAGACAACGAGAAGCCCTGGAAGCACGCGGCGGTCAGCGGATTCATCGTCGACCCCGACCGCAAGAAGATGTCGAAGTCGAAGGGCAACGTCGTCACCCCGGCCGACGTGCTGAAGCAGCACGGCTCCGACGCCGTAAGGTACTGGGCGGCCTCGAGCCGCCTCGGAACCGACGCGGCATTCGACCCGCAGAACCCGACTCAGATCAAGATCGGTCGCCGCCTCGCCATCAAGATCTTGAACGCGGCCAAGTTCGTCTACGGGTTCGAACTGCCGGCCGGCGAGCACCAGGTCACACACCCCATCGACCTGTCGATGCTGACCTCGCTCGACGCGGTCATCACCACGGCAACCGAGGCGTTCGCCAACTACGACCACGCCCGGGCGCTCGAGACCACCGAGTCGTTCTTCTGGACGTTCTGCGACGACTACCTCGAACTCGTCAAGGAGCGCGCCTACAGCGAGGCGACCGAACCCGCTGCCCGCGCTTCGGCCGTTCTCGCCCTGCGCGCAGCCACCGACGTGATGCTGCGGCTGTTCGCGCCGTTCCTGCCGTTCGCCACCGAAGAGGTCTGGTCGTGGACTCACGACGGCTCTGTGCACGTCGCATCCTGGCCCACGACCACACGCGACGCTCCTGGCGTGCCGGCCGACGGCATCCCCTCGAACGAGAACCTGCTGCACCTCGCAGGGCAGGCGCTGATCGGCATCCGCCGCGCGAAGACCGACGCCAAAGCCTCGCAGAAGGCCCCCGTCTCATCCGCCACGATCGCCGCCCCCGCCGAGATCGTCGAGATCCTCGAGAGGGCGACCGACGATCTGCGCGCCGTGGGAAAGATCGAGGATCTTACCTTCCGTGTCGGCACTGAGCTTGTCGTCGAGGAGATCGTCTTCGCGCCCGATAGTCTCGGCTGAGACAGCGTTGTCGCACACCCTAGGAGCAACAGTGGCATTCACCATCAGACCCGTCATAGACCGTGATTTCTTCGCCTGGCACGAGTTGTTCGAGGGATACTGCGACTTCTACGAGACGCCGCTGAACGATGAGAAGGCCGTGCGTGCATGGTCGTGGTTCACTTCGGAGCCGCTCCTGGCCGAAGCCATGGTCGCCGTAGACGACGAGACAGGCCAGCTGCTGGGGCTCGCGCACTTCCGCGAGTTCGTCGATGCCCTCGCCGGCGGCACCGGCCTCTACCTCGACGACCTCTACGTGCGTCCGGATGCGCGGGGCCAGGGAGTAGGGTCGGCTTTGATAGAGCGACTGCGCGAGATCGGCGTCGAACGCCACGCCTTCGTCGTGCGCTGGATCACCGCGAAGAACAACGAGACGGCCCGGCGTCTCTACGACCGAGTCGCCGAGAAGACCAAATGGGTCACATACGATCTGAAAGCGTAAGCGCACCGATCATGGAGGACCGACGCCCGTGAAGAAGACAGTTCTGCTCGCAATGGCTGCCTTCTCCGTGGCGCTTGCGCTGACGGCGTGCTCCGCGGGCAGCGACACGCCCACGTCGCCGCCGACCCCGTCGGGCGATATTCAGGGCGGCACGCAGCCCACCACGAAGGTTCCGCTCACCGCGTTCCCCGACTCCGACGACCTCGCGGCCTGGTGCCCACTTGACGTCGAGGCCGTGCACCTGCATCAGCTGGAGGTCACCGTGTCGAGCGCAGCCGTCTGCTCCACCTCGGTGGGCGACGACGGTTTCGCGACCACCACCGTCAGCGCCGTGAGCGGCGGACTAGACGAGCTTCTCACCGCCTATGCCGTGCCCAACGCACCGGTCGATGCGTCGGTCGTATGCACGCTGCAGCTCGAGGATCCTCTGCTGGTCTGGCTGACCTACCCGGGCGAACGCAGCTACCCGGTCTACGCACCGGTCGGCCCGTGCGGCTTTCCCACCGACGAGGCGAAGGCCGCCTTCGCCGGCTTGACACTCACGCCTGTCGTCTCCTTCGCTGAGACGTCGAGCGGCGTGACCACCACTGACATCGGCCTCGGCGTGCCCGAAGCCCCAGCAAAGGAGACCATATGATCCAGCTCGGAACCCGTTGGGCCGTCGGCGACGAGACTCCGTCGCGACTGCCGCAGGTCGTCTCTGACGCCATCGAGGAGGTCGAGGCCGCCCTTGCAGAAGGAGCCACCGACACGTCGGGCTGGAATTGGACGCTCACCTGGCTCGAAGGCAAGCCGGTCTGCGAACTCGATGACGGAACGCTTGTCGAATACGACCCCGACTCCGACGAGGCGATCGTGACGCCCTACGACGACGAGGACTGATCCTGTTCGCCCAGTCCCCGACCTCTGCGTTTCATCTGCACACGGTTCGGATCGATCGAATCGATGATCTCTCGCCCAGCTTTCGGCGATTCACTCTGACGGGCGATCGACTCGACTCGTTCGCCGACAACGGCTTCGATCAACGCATCAAGCTGATTCTGCCGCTCGAGGAGCACGGGCTCAGCACGATGCCCATGACCGACGACTGGTATGCCCTCTGGCGTGAATTGCCGGACCAGCATCGCAATCCGATCCGCACATACACCGTGCGTGACGTGCGCGCCGAGTTGCGCGAGATCGACGTCGACGTGGTCGTGCATCCCGTCGATGGACCCGCGTCGATCTGGGCGGAGACCGCCGCCATCGGTGACGAGCTCATCGTGCTCGGGCCGAACGCCCTCCACGAGGGCGTACACGGTGGCGTGGATTTTCTGCCGCCTCCCCACGCCGAGCGCATCCTGCTCGCCGGCGACGAGACAGCTCTGCCTGCGATCGCCGCGATCCTCGAGCGTCTCCCGGCCACGGCATCCGGGCACGCCATCGTCGAAGTTCCTCACGCCGACGACGCCGTCTGTGTGCCTTCTCATCCCGGTTTCACGGTGGAGGTGCTGGCGCGGCACGGCCTTCCGCAGGGCGAGCTGCTCGTGCCGTCGGTGCAGGCGGCGGCGCCCGGACTGCTTCGCTCGGGGCGCGCTGGATCGACAGGACAGACCGAGCTGGGTGACGTCGACGTCGATGTCGACATGCTGTGGGAGGTGCCTTCAGATGACCACGGAGGACCCGCCCAGCAGGCCGCCCCGCTCTATGCCTGGCTTGCCGGCGAGGCCGGGGTGATCAAGACCCTTCGGCGTCACCTCGTGAGCGAGTTGGGCATCGATCGCAAGAGCGTCGCTTTTATGGGGTACTGGCGTCTCGGTCGAGCTGAGGGCTGACCCGAGGTCGGCCGACCGTGGTCACGATCATTACGACAGCGCCGACCAGCAGTCCCCAGAAAGCCGAGCCGATGCCGATGATCGACACCCCGGAGGCCGTGACGAGAAACGTTGCGATGGCGGGAATCCGCCGGTCGACAGCGTCGAGCGCGCTCACGACGCTCGTGACGAGGGCTCCGAGCAGCGCGAGACCGGCGACAGCGGTGATCAGGATGGGCGGCGCGGCCGAGATGAGCGTCGTCGCCACCCCGGCCGCGAGGCCGAAGAGCACATAGAGGACGCCTGCGGTGACGGACGCCGGCCAGCGCTTGCGTGAATCCGGATGCGCGTCCGGGCCGGCCATGATGGCCGCCGTGATCGCGGCCAGGTTGATGGCGTGACCGCCGAAGAGGGCTCCGAGCATCGAGCCCGCACCGGATGCGACGAGAGCCGGTCGCGGCGGAACCGTGTAGCCGAACGTCGACATCACGGCGAATCCGGGAACGTTCTGGCCCGCCATCGTGACGATGAACAGGGGTAGGCCGAGACTCACGATCACCGCGGGATCGAACGACGGAACGACGAACTGCAGCGTCGGGGCGAGCGAGGCGCCCTCGAGCATGGAGCCGCCGGCCGTCACGGCGATGCCGACGGCCGCCACGAGCATGGCGGCGGGCACCGCCCACCGCGGCGCGAGCCTGAAAAGTACGAGCCAGGTGATGATCACGGGAAGCGCGAGCCAGGGCAGCTCGACCGCCGCCGTGATCGGAGCGAGACAGATAGGAAAGAGGATTCCGGCCAGCATGGCGCTGGCGATCGGGCGCGGGATGCTGGTGATGGCCCGCCCCAGAGCAGGCCACAGGCCGCACAGAACAATCAGCGCACCGCAGACGAGAAAGGCCCCGACCGCGGCTCCGAAGTCGTCCGTGACTCCCGCCGCGGCCACCAGCAGGGCCGCGCCCGGTGTCGACCACGCAAACGAGATGGGCATTCTGAAGCGCCAGGCGAGCACGATGCAGCAGAGTCCGCTCAAGACGCACACGGCCAGCAGGCCTGACGAGGCCTGGGCCTCGCTCGCCCCCACAGCACGAAGGCCCGCTACCACGAGCACAAATGAGCTCGCGAACCCGGTGATCGCCGAAACGACACCCGCCGAAACGGGCTGGATCAGCCCAACGGCGTCGGTGTCGCTACGCCGACTTTTCGGCACGAACGGGCTTGCGCGGAACGATCGTCGGTGCGGCGTTGTTGTTCACGGATTCGCGAGTGACCACAACACGCGCCACCTCATCGGTGGAGGGCACCTCGAACATGATCGGCCCGAGCACCTCTTCCATAATGGAACGAAGCCCACGTGCGCCGGTCTTGCGAAGAACCGCTAGATCGGCGATGGCTTCGAGAGCCTCGCGATCGAACTCGAGCTCGACGCCGTCGAGCTCGAACATGCGCTGGTACTGCTTGACGATGGCGTTGCGCGGCTCGGTGAGAATCTGCATCAGCGCGGTCTGATCGAGCGGCGTCACCGTGGTGACTACGGGGAGGCGACCGATGAACTCGGGAATCAGACCGAACTTGTGCAGGTCTTCGGGCAGAACGTCGGAGAAGAAGTTCACGTCTTCGCGCTTGGAGTGCAGGGGCGCGTTGAAGCCGATGCCTCGCTTGCCCGCCCGCTCGGCGATGATCTCTTCGAGGCCCGCGAACGCGCCGGCCACGATGAAGAGCACGTTCGTCGTGTCGATCTGAATGAACTCTTGATGTGGGTGCTTGCGCCCACCCTGCGGCGGCACTGAGGCGACGGTGCCCTCGAGAATCTTGAGCAGTGCCTGCTGAACGCCCTCGCCTGAGACGTCGCGCGTAATCGACGGGTTCTCGGCCTTGCGAGCGATCTTGTCGACCTCGTCGATGTAGATGATGCCTGTCTCGGCACGCTTGACGTCGTAGTCTGCGGCTTGGATGAGCTTCAGTAGGATGTTCTCGACGTCTTCACCCACGTAACCGGCCTCGGTGAGAGCGGTCGCGTCAGCCACGGCGAACGGCACGTTGAGCCGTTTCGCCAGCGTCTGCGCGAGGTAGGTCTTGCCGCAGCCCGTGGGGCCGATGAGAAGAATGTTGCTCTTGGCCAGTTCGATCTGGTCGCCCTGCGTCTCTGCCGGGCCGATGGTGGTGCGCGCCTTCGTGCGCTTGTAGTGGTTGTAGACGGCGACCGAGAGCGCCTTCTTCGCGGCCTCCTGGCCGATCACATACTCTTCGAGGAAGTTGAAGATCTCTTTGGGCTTCGGCAGTTCGAACTCACCGCTGGCCTCGTCGCCCGCCTCGGACAGGCGCTCCTCGATGATCTCGTTGCACAACTCGACGCACTCGTCGCAGATGTAGACCCCGGGGCCGGCGATGAGTTGCTGCACCTGCTTCTGGCTCTTTCCGCAGAACGAACACTTGAGCAGGTCGGCGCTTTCTCCGATGCGAGCCATGCCAGCCTCCTGTCGATGACGATTGATTCGAGCCTAACCCGTGCCACCGACATCCGGGGCAGGGCACAACGCGAAGTCGATCATGTCGTAATAAAAGGGCCCTTCGACAGGCTCGGGGAACGGATTTCCCGTTCCCTGAGCCCATCGAAGGGCCTGAGCGATGCAGAACTACTTGACGAGCGCGGGAAGGTTCTTGCGTGAGGTCAGAACCTGGTCGATCAGTCCGTACTCGAGCGCGTCGGCGGCGCTCATGATGTTGTCGCGGTCGATGTCCTTGTTCACCTGTTCCGCGGTCTTGCCGGAGTGGTGAGCAAGGGTCTCCTCGAGCCAGGTTCGCATACGCAGGATCTCAGCGGCCTGAATCTCGATGTCGGATGCCTGGCCTCCGCCCTCTCCGCCACCGGCCGAGGGCTGGTGAATGAGGATGCGAGCGTTCGGCAACGCGAGGCGCTTGCCGGGCGAGCCTGCCGCAAGCAGAACCGCGGCGGCCGAGGCGGCCTGGCCGAGGCAGACGGTCTGAATCTGAGGGCGGATGTACTGCATCGTGTCGTAGATCGCCGTCATCGCGGTGAACGATCCACCGGGAGAGTTGATGTACATCTCGATGTCACGGTCGGGATCCTGGCTCTCGAGGACGAGGAGCTGGGCCATGATGTCGTCGGCCGAGGCATCGTCGACCTGCACACCGAGAAAGATGATGCGGTCTTCGAAGAGCTTCGCGTACGGGTCTTGACGCTTGTAGCCGTAGGCCGTGCGCTCTTCGAACGTGGGCAGGATGTAGCGGTTCGACGGCGAGGTGCCGTTTCCGTAGGGCGAGCTGTAAGCGGCGCCGAATGCGGGAGTATTCATTCTTCTTCTCTGTTCGTCTGGTCTCGGCGGAACTTAGTTGGACTCACTGGGCACGGCGTCGGCCTCTTCGGTGCCGCCACCGCCGGCGACATCGGACGCGAACTCGCGAACGTGGTCGACAAAGCCGTACTCGAGGGCCTCTTGGGCGGTGAACCAGTTGTCGCGGTCGCCGTCTTTGATGACCTGCTCCACGCTCTTGCCGGTCTGCTCGCTGGTGAGCTCCGCCATGCGGCGCTTCATGTCGAGGATCAGCTTGGCCTGAGTCTGAATGTCGGCGCTCGTGCCGCCGAAGCCACCGGAGGGCTGGTGGAGTAGTACACGAGCGTTGGGCGTGATGTAGCGCTTGCCCTTGGTGCCCGACGAGAGCAGGAACTGGCCCATCGACGCGGCCATGCCGATTCCGACGGTGACGATGTCGTTGGAGACGAACTTCATCGTGTCGTAGATGGCCATTCCTGCGGTGATCGATCCACCGGGAGAGTTGATGTAGAGGTAGATGTCGCGCTCGGGGTCTTCGGCTGCGAGCAGAAGAATCTTCGCGCAGATCTCGTTCGCATTGTCGTCACGGACGGCACTGCCCAACCAGATGATGCGGTCCTTGAGTAGTCGGTCAAAAACACTGGATACCAGAGCCGGTTCGGCCATGTGATTGCTCCTCTATTACTTGCGTGATCTCGAATCTACTGGAGGCCGCCTCGGCAGGTGCCCGTGTTCGCCGTAGGCAAAGAAAGCACGGCCGCCGTAGGAAAAGATTGCGCGGCCGCCGTAGGAAAAGAAAGGCGGTGAACCCGCCTTACGATGAACCCATGGCCACCCCGCTCGACGCGCCCGTCGCATCCACAACTCTTCTCTCGCCGCGCGACCTCGAAAAGCTCGCCGCGCTACGCGGCATGAAGCGTCTGGCGACCGGACTGCTCGTGATCATGGCGGTGATCTTCGTGGTCGCGTTCGCGCTTCAAGAGAAGTACGAGTGGCTGCAGTACGTACGTGCCGCAGCCGAGGGCGGCATGGTCGGCGCCATCGCCGACTGGTTCGCCGTCACGGCACTGTTCCGGCACCCGCTCGGGCTGCGTATCCCACACACGGCGATCATTCCGACCGAGAAAGACCGCATCGGCGTGACGCTCGGCGAGTTCGTCGAGACGAACTTTCTGTCGCGTGAGGTCATCACGACGAAGCTGCGCTCTCTGGGCGTCTCGCGCGCTGTCGGAACCTGGCTCATCGATCCGGCCCATGCCAACCGGCTCACCTCCGAGGCTGCGAATGCAGCTCGTGGCTTCCTCTCTCTCGCCGACGACGACACGATGCGAGAGGTGATCGAGGAGATCGGGCGCCGGCAGTTGATCGATCCGGCCTGGGGGCCTCCTCTCGGTCGCATGACCTCGACCTTCGTCGAGGGCGGGCATCAGGGCCAGGTCGTCGATCTGCTCGTCGAGCGTCTGCACGAGTGGCTCGAACGCAACCCGGATGCGTTCGGTCAGGCCGTGAGTGAACGCCTGCCCAGCTGGATGCCCTCGTTCGTCGATCGTGTCGTCGACGACCGCGCGCACCGAGAGGCCCTGAAGTTCATCTCGGCCGTGCGAAAGGACCCGAACCACCAGCTGCGGATCGCTATCGACGAGTACCTGCGCAAGCTCAGCGACGACCTGCAGCACGACGAGGCCACGATGACCAAGGTCGAAGAGCTCAAGGGCCAGGTGTTCGACAGCCCGCAGGTGCGCGATCTGGCCGGACAGGCGTGGAACGCTGCACGCACTGCACTCATGTCGTCTCTGGAGGACGCCGACAGCGAGTTACGCACGCGCCTGACCCAGGCTGTCACGCAGTTCGGGCACGCTCTTCTCGAAGACGCGGTGCTCGGCGAGAAGGTCGACCGCTGGGTCGAGGAAGCGGCCGGATACCTCGTCGAGACCTACCGCCACGACCTCGCAGCAATCATCTCCGACACCGTGCGCGGCTGGAACGCCGAGGACACCGGACGAAAGATCGAGGTCGAGGTTGGACGCGATCTGCAGTTCATCCGCATCAACGGCACTGTCGTCGGCTCGCTCGCAGGCCTCGCGATCTTCACCGTCGCCCACGCGATCTTCTCCAGCTGACGCGCGCCCAGGAGCGTCGTCGGTGCGTCTGCGCCGAGTGGATGCCCGTGCGAGCGTTCACGGGTGCCAGCCGGCGTCCCGCAAGGCGCCTTCGACCCGAGCGACCGCGGCCTCCGGGTCGCCGAAGAGCTGCCCCTTGCGCACACGGATGGGCGTCCACTTGTCGCGAATGAAGCCCTCGATCCGGAGCATGTCCTTGTTGTACTGAATGGAGTCGGTGCGATGCTGCTCGCCGTCATACTCGGCGATGACACGAAAGTCTCGAAAAAGACTGTCGGCTCGGCCGAGGAACGTGCCTGACGCGCTGAAGATATCGACGTTGAGTTCAGGCTCGGGCAGGCCTGCCCGCACCATGTGGAGGCGAAGGATGGTCTCCGGCCGAGACTCCGCTCCTTGTCGCACATCGGCGAGTGCGCGCCGGAGCGCCCGAGCGTGTCGACCGGTATACCCGTAGGCACGGTCCGTGAGCTGTGCAAGCGTCGCATAGGGGCGAACCTCGCCGGGCGAGGCCCTCTTCGGCACAAGAATGAGGTGATCTGCAGCCGCCACGAGATCGTCATGCGACAGCACACCGGCCAAATGACACCAGGTCGACGCGGCGTCTGTTACGGGAAATCCATAGCGTCGTTCGACGCTGATCCGGTCGTCGGAGAACTCCCGGCCGCGCACCCCTCGCGCGCGGCTCGCCCTATTCGGAGTCATTCTGCCCACGTGCACGCCTTCCGCCGCGCTGAATGCCTCGGGCAGAGGCACGCGCCACATTCGCGCAGCCGTCACGCCGCAGAAGAACTCGTCTGGGCGCATCCGCACCATGTAGGCAAGACACAGGCTGTAGAGGCCTCGCAGCCGACCTCGGCGAACCCGCACGCCATAAAACGGTCGCTCGAGATCGCGTCCGCGCATCCGGTGTCGCCCCAGTCCGGCGCGGCGCCCATCAGCTACAGAGAACGATCGGTCTCGAAGCTCGGGAGGGAGGGCGACGCGGCGGGGCATGGCAGCCATGATGCCGATGTCACCGCGATCGCGGTGAGCCTCTCCACAGACCGCGCGAGCTAATCGACTCACCCCGGATGCACCGAAAACGCACCTTTTGTGCGCCTCCGCGCCGAGTCGCGCAGCCCGCGCGCGTCGATCCGGCGCAGATGCACCGAACGGGCGCTGCTTGGGCGCGTCCCGGGCGAGTGGATGCGTCGGGCTGGGGAGGAGGAGAACTCCTGACCCTCAGGTGGCTGCCCAAAGAGCGCGGTAGTACCGCATGCGAGGCGCGTCGCGGGCAACACCATAGGCGTCGAGCAGCTCCGACTCCAGAAGCGCTCCCCCGGCGTAGTTCCACTCCAGGCTCCACGTGGCCACTGCCAGGTCGGCCCAGCGGTCGGCAACTCCCAGCGACCCGAGGTCCACGTGACCGACGAATGATCCGTCGTCATCGAGAAGAGTGTTGGGCGCGCACGCGTCGCCATGGCAGACGACGAGCCGGTCGATGGATGGCGGGGCCTCGAGCGCCCCGTCTACCGCAAGGCCCTCAGCTTGAGCTCGTGCGATGCGCTGCGATATAGACCACGAATAGGGGCACGAGTCCACGGGCCGCGCATCGTGCATGCGGCGGAGTCCGGCCCCAATGGCGCGGGCCGCCACGCGTGCCGCCCGGCCGTCTGACGTGAAGCGCGCGTCGACCGCGCTGTGGCCCGGGATGCCGGCCATCAGCATCCACGAGCCGTCGTCGCCAGAGCCCGACGCGAGCACACGAGGAACTTCGATGAATGGGGCCGCCCAGCGCAGTCGCGCGACCTCGTGTTCGAAGGAAGGCTCGCCCCGGGGCATCCACTTGATGAAGCGTGCTGCGCCGCCTTCTCCGAGCCGGAATGTCAGCCCGCCTAGAGTGTTGCGCCATACGGGCACCGGTGTATCTCCGCTGGAGAGCTCCGCGACGACCGACGGCACCTCGACCGGACCGTCGGGCTTCGCGGCGATCACCATGCCCTCAGTCTCGCTTAACGACGAAGGGCCCGGCATGCACACGCATGCAGGGCCCTTCGGTCGAAACGACTAGTGCGAGTGGCCCGCGTGGTCGTCGTGGTCGTGACCCTCGTGCTCGTCGATGGCGTCATCGGGCTCCGAGACGACCGCAGCGAACTCCTTGAGGTCGACGGCCTTGCCGTCGGTGTCGACGACCTTGGCCTTGCCGAGCAGAATCGCGAGCGCCTTGTTGCGGGCGACCTCGCCGACCATGGCGGGAATCTGGCCGCTCTGGTCGAGCGCCTGAACGAACTCGTTCGGCTCCATGCCGTACTGCGCGGCACTCTGCACGAGGTACTGCGTCAGCTCGTCCTGGCCGACCTTGACCTGCTCCTTCTCTGCGACGGCGTCGAGAAGAATCTGGGTGCGGAAGGTGCTCTCGCTCGAGGCGGTCACCTCGGCGCGGTGCTCGTCGTCTTCGAGGCGGTTCTCGCCCTCGAGGTGACGGTGCACCTCGTCTTCGATGAGTGCGGGCGGAACGGCGACATCGACCTTCTCGAGGAGGGTCTCGACCAGCTTGGTGCGAGCGGCGGATGCCTGGCCGAACGCCTTCTGCTTGGCGACCGTGTTCTTGAGGTCGGCCTTCAGTTCGTCGAGCGTGTCGAATTCGCTAGCGATCTGAGCGAAGTCGTCGTCGGCCTCGGGAAGCTCGCGCTCCTTGACCGCGAGCAACGACACCGACACGAGCGCGTCGGATCCAGCGTGGTCTCCGCCAAGCAGCGGCGCCTCGAACGTGGTGGACTCGCCGGCCGAGAGGGAGTCGAGCGCCTCGTCGATGCCCTCGAGCAGTTCGCCCGATCCGACCTCGTAGGAGATTCCCGTGGCCTTGTCCACCTCGGCGCCATCGATCGTGGCGACCAGGTCGAGCTGAGCGAAGTCGCCCGTCTTGGCCGGACGGTCGACCGTGACGAGCGTTCCGAACCGGCTGCGCAGGTTCTGAAGCTCGGTCTCGATGTCGTCGTCGGACACCTCGACGGCATCGACGGTGACCTCGAGGTCGTTGTAGTCGGGGAGGGTGATCTCGGGGCGCACATCGACCTCGATGGCGAGCTCGAGGTCTCCGGAGAAGTCCTTCTTGCTGGGCCACTCGACGATGTCTGCAGACGGCTTGCCGAGCGGGCGAAGCTCGTTCTCGGTGATCGCCTGGCGGTAGAAGCCGTCGAGTCCGTCGTTGACGGCATGCTCGAGCACGGCTTCCTTGCCGACGCGCTGGTCGATCAGGGGCGGCGGAACTTTGCCCTTGCGGAAGCCGGGGATGTTGATCGACTCGGCGATGTGGCCGTATGCGTGATCAATGCTGGGCTTCAGCTCGTCGGGGGTGACCGAGATGGCGATCTTCACGCGTGTCGGGCTGAGCTGTTCGACCGTGGTCTTCACGTTTGGCTTCTCCTGAGGGTTAGTACTGTGCTGCACCGTTTGGCTGGATCAAAGTGGTACTGGGGAACTCGCGCTGTGGTCGGGGCGACAGGATTCGAACCTGCGACCTCCCGCCCCCAAAACGGGCGCTCTAGCCAAGCTGAGCTACGCCCCGGTTCTCGTCACAAGTCCCGTGAGGCCAGTCACCGGGTAACGCACAGGGCGTGTGGCACGAGGGTAGTGCCGGGCGAATTGGCCTCGGCAAGTCTACTGCACAGTCTGGAGGGCCGCTGTGCATTTTCGCGGCGCCGGTTACGCGCAGGGGGAAACTGTGTACTACGATGTTCCAGTGCCGCTTGCGGCGCACACTCCCGTTTCGGGGCTGTAGCTTAGTGGTAAAGCCTCTGTCTTCCAAACAGATGATGCGAGTTCGATTCTCGTCAGCCCCTCGTCGTAGAAAAAGCCCCCGAATTGTTCTCGGGGGCTTTTTTCATCCACAGATCGCACGCACCTGCTGCGTAAGATCCACGATGTCTGACACGCTGTGCACATGACAGACCCCGTGCCTGCCGCCATTCCCGCTTCGAGAGCCGCCTGGCCCGCGACACCTCAGGCCTTCGCTGACACCACCCTCTGCCCTCGTTGCTTCGCGACTCTCCGCAGCAGCCGTTGCCACTCCTGCGGCCTCGAATTGGCTGTTCCCTTGGCCGCAGAGCTGATCGCCGCCTCGAACACGCTCGTCGATGCCGAACGCCACCGACGCGAACTGATCGAGCGCATGTGGAACGAACAACTCACCGAACAGACGATCGCTCAGGTTCAGCCTGCCGCCGACATTCAGCAGACGCCACCCCAACGCACGCCCATAAATATGCCGGATGCCGCGAGCGCGGCCGCCGCGACGGTCACCGCTCCCCCGTTCCCGGCTGCCGCGCCGTCGGCGAGCGCCTTGCGCCCGCCCGAAGCCCCCGACACACGCCCTCGACGTTCTGGTGTGCAGGTCTTTCTGCTCGTGACGGGCATCGTTCTACTCTCCGTCTTCGCGCTGTTCTTCGTGACCGTCGCCTATCTCTTCGCCACCGTCGAGGTACGTGTTGTCGTCACAGCATTAGCGGGCTTTGCTGTGTTCGGCGTTGCCTGGCTCCTCAAGCACCGCCGCCTACCGGCCACCGCCGAGGGCGTCGGAGTGACGGGTGCGGTCATCCTGATCGGTGTGCTCGAGTTCATTCGGGGCGCAGAACTGTTCGGTTCCGCGTCGATCGCCCCGGCCGTGTTCTCCGGCGTCGGTCTTCTCGCTCTGGCCGCGCTGCTCGAGGTGCTTCATCGACTCTCCAGGCTCCGCTTCGCGCGGCTCGGCGGCTTGCTTCTTGCCCCGGCCGGTATCGCTCTCACCGTGGTCGGCGCGCTTCATCCTGTCGACTCGGGCCTCGCCTGGTGGGCAGGCCTGGTGGCCGCCGGTGCCTCCGGACTCCTTCTGCCGCAGATCGCCGAACGGTCAAGCGAGAGCGCCCTTGCGCGGTCCATCGTCTTCGCAGCGATGGCCGCGGCGCTCGTGCCTGCCGCACTGCTCCTACCAGACGCCCCCGGATCGTCCGCTGTGTCCTACTCGGTGTCAGCTCTGGCGTGGGGCGCATACGTCATTCGGCTACGATCCGAGCACGGAGGCCGCGGCTGGAGCCGCACGGCATCGGTTCTGCTGGGCCTGTCGGCATCGCTGGCGCCGGCGGTGGCGATCCTTCGCGAGGCGCCGACGGAATGGAATCTCTGGGCACCAGGAGCCGCAGCCGGCGTCATCGCCATCGCCTTCTTCGTCGTCGGCGCGCGCACCTCGACGAATCAGCTCGCGTCATTCACGTTCGCCGGAGCACGAATTCCTGCCCTCGTCGTCGCCGTGGCCCTCCTGGCGCCGGGCATCGGACTCGCCCCGGTTCATGTCCTCGGCTCCGTGATTCCACGCCACCTCCTGTGGCAGGCGTCTCTGGGCGACGCGGTCGGCATCGCCCCCAACCTCGGCGCCTGGGCCGCCGTACTCGCCCCGACCGTCGCAGCCGTCCTCGGTGCTGTGGCCATCCGTCTCGTTCGGATGCCTGCGGCCGCCACCGCCACCGTGGCCGGCCTCGCCGGCCTGGCGCTGCTCGCCGCGGCCAGCCATGGAGGCAGCGTTCTGCTCGCGCTCCTCGCCTATACGTTCGTCGCCGCCACCGGGCTCTCCGTTCTTCTAGCGACGCGTGGGCGACGTGTCCCAGCGGTGCGAGTTGTCGCTGCGATCGTTCTCGGCGTGGCGACCTTCGCTGTCGTCGTGCTCGCTCACGCGAGCTCAGCGCTGTGGCTGCCGGGCATCCTCACTGCAACCGCACTCATCGTCGCATCACGCTTCGCCGTCACACCAGGCACCCGCGCAGCGTCGGTCGTGCGGGCTCTGCTCACCGCTCTGGCCGTGGCTATCGGGTTCGCCGAGGTGACATTGCTGGTTCCTTGGATCTCCGGCTGGCGCGTGTTCCTCGCGAGTCCCTCGCTTCCTGGTCCGACAGACTTCACCGCTCTTCCCGGCGCCGCCGCTGCGCTCCTCCTCTGCCTGGTGCCGCTGGTTCTGCGCAGCCGCTTAGCCCACGCGCCACGCGGCGCACTGGATCTGCGAGCCACAGCGATCGTCGCCCTGCCCGCAGCGGCCGTCAGTTCGCTCGTACTCTTCGCTGCGGGCGCCACCTCGACCATCGATCACGTCGCCCGCATCGCGATCGCGCTCGGCCTCACCGTCGCGGCTGTTACATGGCAGAGTCGCGGCTCCGTGGCGAACACCGTCGAACGCGTCGTGCTGGCAGGCCTGGCACCGCTCTGGCTCGCGGCAGCTCTCTCCGCAGTCTCCGACGCCGCCGTGTCATCAGCGACCCTGCTCGGTGAGCTCGCGGCACCGGCCGCGGCGATTCTGTCGGCCGCTCTCGGAGCGGCGCTGTTCGCACGAACCGCGTCCGGCATACGCGGCGGCGCTCGCATCGCGTGGGAATGCGCGATCGCCCTCATCGTCATCGTGAGCATCGCCCGCTGCCTGATCAGCCCCGGCGAGAACACGTGGCTGATTCTCCTTCTGCTCGCGGTGACGCCGCTCATCGTCGCGTTCACCGACGGCAATCCGTTCACGAGCCAGTCGCCGCGACGTTTCGTCGGCACGTTGTCGTGCATCCTCGCCAGTGCAGCGCTCTGGCAATTCCTCGCATTCCGAGGCGTCGCCGACATCGAACCGTACACACTGCCCGTGGCCGGCTTGCTGCTGTGTCTCGCCGCCACCATCGCCGTTTTCAGGCAGCCGATATCGGCCGTGGCATCCGGCCGCTCGACTCTGTTCGCCGCGGCTCTCGTGATCGCGCTCGCGCCCTCCGCACTGGCCTCGATCACGGAAGGGCCGACTCGCGGAGTCGCCGTGCTCTCTATCGCCGCCGCTCTGACCGCTGCGGCACTCGTCGCACCCCGCGTGATCCGCGGCATCCTCGTGCGAGACAGCGCACTGTATTCGGGCATCAGTGTTCTCATCGCGGTGGGACTCGCGCGCACCATCCGCGACGCCGTCCTGCCCGCAGACGGCGCGCCGTTCCCCGAACTCTGGGTGCTTCCTGCCGCGATCGCTCTGATCGTGACCTCGATCGTCTGGACGAGGCGACGCGCCATGCCATTCCGCGTCGCCCAACTCGGCATTCCCTTGGCCATCGCACTCGTCGGTCTGAGCACGATCGTATGCCTGGTCACGTTGCCGGAGACGTCTGCGTCGGCACGTCTCGTTATCGTGAACACGGCATTCGTCGGTGCCGCGGTCGGCGCGGCGGTGCATCGTCGAGTGCCGCTCGACCACGTCTCGTACTACACCGCGCTCTGCCTCCTGGTCGCCGTCGGCATCACCGGCCTCGTGACCGGCGCGGCGGATCCTTTCGAACTGGCAACGGCACCTGTCGCCCTCGCGCTGATCGCGTCAGGCCTCGCCGCTCTGAGCCGCGACGCCGCCGCTCGCACGTGGCCGCATCTCGGCCCGGGACTCGCCGTGCTTCTCGTTCCGTCGCTCCTCGCCGACTTCGGCAGCACAGACCTCTGGCGCGTCATCGCGCTCGGCGTCGTGTCGGTGGCGGTCGTCGTCGTTGCCATCGCGCTGCGTTGGCAGGCGCCACTCATCGTCAGCGGGAGCGTTCTGCTCATACACGCGCTCGCCCAATCCTGGCCTTGGATCCAGGGGCTCTATTCGGCCGTACCGTGGTGGATCTGGCTGGGAATCGGCGGCGTAGTTCTCATCGCCGTGGCCGCGAGATATGAGCATCGGGTGCGCAATCTCAAGACCTTCGTCGGCACTATCTCCTCCTTGCGCTGACGTACAGCCCCCTCGCCGCGACGAGTTCAGGATGCGCGCAGCCAGGCGAGCACGGCCAAGACGCGGCGATGATCAGTACCGGAGTCGTCGAGGCCAAGCTTCGAGAAGATGCTCGAGACGTGCTTCTCGACCGCTCCCGTTCCCACAACGAGCTGGGAGGCGATGCCGGCATTCGTTCGCCCCTCGGCCATCAGGGCGATCACGTCTCGCTCCCGCGCGGTGAGTGTTGACAGCGGGTCTCGGCGCCGCCCGAGCAGATGCCGCACAACCTGTTCGTCGAGCACCGTGCCCCCAGATGCGATACGCGTCACCGCATCCCTCAGCTCGTCGAGCGACGCCAAGCGGTCTTTCAACAGATACCCCACGCCGTTCTCACCGGCCGCCAGAAGCTCTACCGCGTAGGTCTCCTCGACATATTGGCTCAGCAGCAGGATGCCGATTTCCGGATGCCGCCGGCGCAGATCGAGCGCCGCACGCACACCCTCGTCGCGGAACGTCGGCGGCATCCGAACGTCGAGAATAGCCACGTCGGGGCGCACCTCAGCGACATCTGCCAGCAACGCTTCGGCATCGCCGTAGGCGGCCGCCGTCTCGAACCCAGCCTCGGCGAAGAGCCGCACGAGACCCTCGCGCAGCAGCAGCGAGTCCTCTGCGAGAACAAGACGGATCCTGCCAGCCGACGGTGGCTTGTCGTCTCGATCACTCACACCCTCAGGATAAGGGGATGCGCGTCGCGACCATGGTGGGGCCGCCCGCGGGCGAGGTGATCGAGAACTCGCCTCGCAATCCGCTCACCCGCTCGGCGAGCCCTGCCAGCCCGTGGCCGGCAGCCTCAGCGGCTCCCCCGACGCCGTCATCGAACACGGTCAGTTCGAGAACGTGCTCACCGGCATCCGATTCACGGGTCGATGCCGATACCGTGGCCGTGGTCGCGGCCGCATGCTTCGCGACGTTCGACAGAAGCTCGGCGGCGATGAAGTAGACGCTGCGCTCCACCTCGGGTGCGATCTCCGACTCCCCCAACGACAGTCGGATGCTCGTGGGCACGGTGCTGCGAGCGGCGAGCGATTCGAGCGCGGCCGCCAAGCCACGGTCTTGCAACAGGGGCGGAGCAAAGCCTCGAGACAGCCCCCGGAGCTCCTCGAGCGTCTCACGCGATTGCTCCCTGGCCCCTTCGAGCAAGGCTCGAGCAGCGGCCGGATCGGAGTCGAGCGCCCGCTCGGCGCTGGCCAGATCGAACTGCAGGCGCACGAGGCGCTGCTGCGGGCCATCGTGGATGTCTCGCTCGAGTCGGCGGAGACTGTGGTCCTCGGCGGAGACGGCCGCGTCGCGGGATGCGCCCAGAGCGGCGACCTCGCGCTTGAGGTCGTCGGATGCGAATCGGCCGAGCATGCCGTGGGCGATCCCCTGGTGGATTCTCACGAGGCCGTGAGTGACAAACGGCAGCGTCGCCAGCATCGCGAGGCCGAGCAGCGTGTAGAGGATCGTCTCGTTCCGCTGAAGAACGCCGGGATCATTGCCTAGCTGCAGGCCGGGAACGACGAAATCGAGGATCACCTTGTTGAGCCAGAGGTTTCCCGACCCGTGCTGGGGCACGAACCGTGACCAGATGCCGTAGCTCAGCCCGCCGAGGCCTCCCACGAGCCACGTGATCGCGACGCACCAGGTCGCGACACCCACAGCGAAGTTCACGACTCCGCCGTGCAGAAGGTAGAGCCAGTAGTGCCCATCGCCCAGATAGTGCTTGAGCCATCCGATGGCTCCGCTGCGCCGCTCGACACTCCATATTGGACGGGCGATCGGCGGCATACCGGCCGCCTCGAGACGCCCCAGCTCGACCGCCCCGAACCATCGAGCCGAGACGACGGCTGCGGCCATCACGAAGACGCCGCCGAGAAATACGAAGGTCGAAGCGCCAAGCGAGAACAGAGTGACGAGCACGCTGAACGCCAGCGTGACCACGGGCAGCGTGGCGAGCAGAAAGCCGAGTTCTCGAGGCACCCTGGCCCAGCGTCGGCGGAACCGGCTCTGCACCGGTGCCGCGCCGTCGGAGTCGATCATCGTGTCCAGCGTGGCAGAGTCCAGCTGGTGTGTCATGTCGAGTGTCTGTGTTGCTATGCCTGTTGTCATGCCTCAACCCTGGCCGTCACGTCGCCCCGCCGACATGCGACCGGCATCCGGAATCGACCGGGGGTTAACCCCCGGTCAAACCATGGTTAGCCCAGCCTCAGCTTGCTTGCGGAACAATCTGTGCTGAGTACGGTTATACGAGTCAGACACGATAGGAGTCACACAATGACCAACACAACCGTCACCGTTCCCACCAGCTCGACGAGCCCCGACGTCGCTGCCGCCACGGCCCAGTTCCTCGCCCCGATCGTCGTCGACCTCCAGGCCCTCGCGATCAACGGCAAGCAGGCGCACTGGCACGTTCGCGGCGCCAACTTCATCGGCGTGCACGAGCTGTTCGACAACGTCGTGAGCCACGCCCAGGACTGGGCCGACCTCGCTGCCGAGCGCGTCGTAGCCCTCGGCCTTCCGCTCGACGCCCGCATCGACACCGTCGCGGCCAAAACCGTCATCCCCACCATGGAGCCCGGCTTCCAGCGCTCCGAGTACATGATCGCCGCGATGGTCGCTCAGATCGACGCGACGCTGGTGGGCGTTCGCAAGGCCATCACCGAGCTCAACGACATCGACCTCACCAGCCAGGACGTCGTCCTCGAGATTGCCCGTGGCCTCGAGAAGTCGCGCTGGTTCCTCGCCGCGCACATCGCAGAGTAAAGACAGCTCGAACGACAGCCCTTCAGTGGATCCGCTATCCGCTGGAGGGCTGTCGTGGTTAACCCGCAGTCCACCCGGCGGACACCGAGTGGATGCCTCCGACGGATAGCGTCAGGCTTCATGACGCAGCTCGTGAGCCACTATGCACTTCCGCCCGATCTCGAAGACGTCTCGGGCTACACGGTGCTCGATGAAGACGACGATGACCCCGTGCTCATCTCGCGAGACGGCACTCACGTCGACACCTGGCGCGAGGGATATCCGTATGCCGAGCGCATGAGCCGCGACGAGTACGAGTTGCACAAGCGGCTGCTGCAGATCGAGTTGCTGAAACTGCAGAACTGGATCAAGGCGTCCGATCGCCGTCTGGTCGTGGTCTTCGAAGGCCGCGACGCCGCTGGCAAGGGTGGAACGATCAAGCGGTTCACCGAGCACCTCAATCCGCGCGGGGCCCGAACTGTTGCTCTCGAGAAGCCGTCCGAGCGAGAGAGCAGCCAGTGGTACTTCCAGCGCTATGTGAAGCACCTTCCCGCCTCGGGCGAGATCGTGCTCTTCGATCGATCCTGGTACAACCGCGCCGGCGTCGAACGCGTCATGGGATTCTGCACCCCTGACCAGTACGACGAGTTCATGCGCCAGACACCGAGGTTCGAAGAGATGCTCGTGGGCGACGGCATCGATCTGGTCAAGTTCTGGTTCTCTGTCTCCGCCGACGAGCAGCGCACGCGCTTCGCTATTCGCCAGGTCGACCCCGTGAGGCAGTGGAAGCTCTCGCCCATGGACATCGCATCACTCGACAAGTGGGGCGACTACACGGCGGCGAAAGAGGCCATGTTCGCCCACACCGACACGGAGAACGCTCCCTGGACCGTGGTGAAGAGCAACGACAAGAAGCGCGCTCGCCTCGAGGCCATGCGACACGTGCTGAGCCTGTTCGAGTACGACAACAAAGACCACGAGATCGTCGGGGAGCCCGACGGAAACATCGTCGGCTCGGCGGCTCGCATCTACGAGCGCGGCGAGAACGCGGGTATCGTCGCGTAGCCTTGTCGGGTGGAAAAGGATCTACTCGCTCTGTCACAGCTGCGGCAGGAGGCCCGCGACGTTCTCGATGCGGGCATCGAGGCGCGCTGCCGCGAGGGTGAAGATCCGTGGGAGTTTCTGCCTGATCTGCCCACCGTCGATCAGTGCGTCGTCATCGGCTTGCGCACGGCTCACGTAGAGCAGCGCGACCCGTCTGAGCCACGGTTGTCGAACTTCGAGATCCTGCGATCGATCGCGTTCGACTATCCCGAGCTCCGCCGCGCCGCCTGGTCACTCGTAACCCGCCGCTGATTCCAGGCCGGTCGAGTAGACCTCCACCGCCACCGCCGCGCTGGTTGGGTAGGCCGCCAGCGGTCGCATCGAGACCCAGTTCCCTGAGCCTGTCGAAGGGCCCCCGGTCAGGCCATCTCCACTCCTCCCCAGGACCGCAACTCTCGCATTTATCCACAGCCCTTTCCCCTGATCAACGTGTGTTTGGCTCTAGCCACCCGATGTCGGTGGTCACTGTTTGACTTCTCTCATGACATTCGAATCCCCACTCCTCTCGCGCGATCCATACGTGGTCGCGCTTGATGAGGTCGCCGCTCTCGACACGCAGATAGCCCGGCTGTCTGCGGTCAGGGCCAGACGCGTCACCGAGGCTGCCCGCCAGCTCCACCGGCAAGCCCCGGTCGACATGTCCACCGCCGGGCCCGTGTGGTCATCGGCCCGGGTCGAGAGGATCGAGCTCGTCACCGAACTCGCTCTCCTGACTCGCCGCACCGAACACCGCACCGCCACCTTGGTCGATACCAGCATCGCCCTGGGCAGCTCTCTTCCCCTCACCCTTCACGCCCTGTCAGCAGGGCACATGTCGTGGGAGCACGCCGAAGTCATCGCGAAACACGCCGACGGATTAGAGGGCGACGCACTGCATACCTACGACGCTCGCCTGGCGGCGCTCGCAACGGAGGTGAATCCTCGGCAGCTCGAGAAGAAGGCCCGCCACGAGGTGGAGCTCGCCCAACCATCCACCGCGGTAGAGCGGGCAGAGAAAGCAGCAGCCACCCGGCGCATCTATGTCGATCCGGCAGCGGATGGCATGGCGTCCCTCACCCTGTTCGCCCCGGCCCCTGAGATCCACGCCATCGCAGACCGTGCCGTCCGACTGGCCGCCGGGTTGAAGGCTGGCGGTGACCCGCGGAGCATGGGACACCTGAAAGCCGATGTCCTCACCGACCTCATGCTCAACGGCGAAACGTCGATTCCTGGAGCGACCAGAGGCGTCCGCGGCAGGGTTCATGTGATGGTTCCTGCGATGACACTGTTGGGTGTGGGTGAGGAGGCGGCGATCCTCCGCGGCTACGGCCCCATCGACCCCGCCACCGCCGCCCAACTCACCGCCGACGCCACATCGTGGCGGCGCATCCTCACCGACCCCATCACGGGACGCATCCTCAACACCGACCCTCGGGACTACCGCCCCACGGCAGCGATGATCGACCACGCAAGGCTGGTGCACCCGGAATGCGTGTTCCCCGGCTGCACCGTTCCGGCGGAGCAGGCAGACATGGACCACACCGAGGACCACGCCTTCGGCGGAGACACCATCCCAGAGAATCTCGCACCGCTGAGTGCGGGACATCATCGGGTGAAGCACCACACGAGATGGCAGTTCGTTCAGAACGGAGACGACACCCTCACCGCAACCTCACCCGCCGGACACGCCTACACGATCCGGCCCGAAGGCCGGATGAAACCCGCACCACGGCAACTCATCAAAGCCGCAGCAGCAGCCGCAGCAGCATCAGCCGCGACGACCACGGAAGAGGACAACCTCTACGACTGCCCCTTCTAACCACCACCCCCGAGCCTCGATACGGCCGCGGGCGGCCTCCTCGACCGGCGCAGGAATCTGCGCCGATCGAGTAGCGGCGCGAGGAACGAGCACCGCGTATCGAGATCACCCCGGAGCTGCCTACACAGCCGACTGCTTCGCACGACAAACCGACCTCATGCAGGTCAGCAGTCAACCGAGGCACTTCGGCGCGCCCGGACTGTCGTGGGACAGCTACGAAACTCCGACCCACGATCGATCGAGCCGAATCAGAGCGCGTTGTGCGTGAAGCGCCCTCCGAGCAGTGTCGCGGCCACGGGCATCCGACGCAGTTCGTCAGTGCTGGCCGCAAGCGGGTCGAGCTCGAGCACAGCGATGTCGGCGGGGCCTCCCGACTCGAGGGCACGACGCCCGTCGGACGAGGCGAACAGTGCATCTTCGACCGAAATGGCCTGCTCAGGATGCCACGCCGCACGTTCATCGCCAGTGCGGGCCACGGCGGCCGCGATGGTGACCCAGGGGTCGAGTGGAGCGACCGGCGCGTCCGATCCCAGAGCGAGTTCGGCTCCGGCATTGAGCAACGACGCGAGCGCGAACGCCCGACCAGTGCGCCCGGGCCAATACTTGTCGGCGACGTCGCGATCGTCCATGGCGTGCTCAGGTTGCACCCCCGCGGTGACGCCGAGACGGGCGAATCGCTCGAAGTCGACCTCGGCGACGAGCTGGGCGTGCTCGATGCTTCCGCCCACACCAAGCCGTTCGAACGCGTCGAGAGCGAGCTTGTTCGCCTGGTCGCCTATGGCGTGAACGGCGGGAACGAGGCCGGCCTGGGTGGCTCGGCGAAGCATCGGAACGAGCTCGTCATACGCAACGGTGAGCAGCCCGCGCGAATGGGCCAGCCCCTCGAGGCCGGGATACTCGTCGAAGCAATACGCCGTGCGGGTGTTGAGCGAGCCGTCGGTGATCACCTTGAACGGCCCGACCTGGAGCAGACCGTGCGTGCCCGCGATCAGCGCCCCTGTGGCGAGACCCGCGTCGATGGCCCGGTCGAGGTGCTGCGGGTAGATTCCGAACCGCACGCGCAGCTCGGTCGCACCCGATCGGATGCGACGGGTCCAGTCGTCGACGTTCCACGACATCTCGAGATCGACGACACCGACGATGCCGCGGGCAGCAGCGGCGCGTGCAGTGTCACGCACCCAGCTATCGAGCGTGTCGGTTTCGACGTCGCCGAGGGTGCGGGTCACAGCGAAGCAGTCGTCTTCGCGGAGCAGCCCCGTGGGATGCTCGCCCCGACCGTGCTGCGCCAGAGCGGCCGAATTGAGCCAGCAGCAGTGCAGGTCTGCACTCACGAGGATCACGGGCCGCGTGCCCGTCACGGCATCGAGCAGCCCTCGGTGCGGAGCGTCGGGCCAGAGCCCGTCGCGGAACCCGTAGCCGACCAACGGCCCGGCATCCGCATCGCCGTGCCGGAGCCGTTCTGCGACGATGCCCACGGCATCCGCCGCCGACACTGCGGCCGAAAGATCGAGCCGGCGCGAAACGAGCGCCCACTGAGTGGCGTGCACGTGCTTGTCCCACAGGCCGGGAATGACGTAGCGCCCATCGAGATCGACGACCTGCGTCGACGCATCGTGCGATACACCGATCGAGGTGTCACCAGCTTCGAGGACCGACTCGATGCGCCCGTCGACAAGATTCACATCGACCCGCGCTCCACCGGGCAGCCGGGCTCCTGTCAACAGCACCGATTCGGTCATTTCTCTCCTCGTACGCGTTGCATTTCGGCCGCGAGCGCTTTGCTCGCATAGGGCCCGTCACCCTCGAGCTCGGAGATGATGCGATCGACCGTCGCCTCCGGCTTGTTCTGGCTCAGCTTGGTCTTCGCCTCGATGCGCGTCGGCACAAGGCGGAATCCCACGGTGCCGGCGCTGATCGCGTCGGCGTATGCCGAGTCCTCGGCGGTGCCTCGCATCAGCCTCGCCGCGTCGACGTGCTGCTCGAAGTGCTCGACGAGCCGATCGAGAACGCGCAGGTTCTCGTCTGCGTCGAGGATCTCGGGAACACCGGACAGGTGTGCAGACGTGAAGTTCCAGGTGGGAACGGCCGGTTCGGCGTCGTACCACGATGGTGAGATGTATCCGTGCGGGCCCTGCACGATAACCATCACCTCGTGCTGCCCGAGCTCGTGGATTCGTTCGTCGGGTCGCCCGAGATGGCCGACAATGGCGAGCTCGTCACGGCTGTCATCGAGCAGCACGGCGTAGTGCGACGCGACCAGGCCCTTCGACGTGTGGCTGACCAAGGTGATCCACGGGTTCAGCTCGATGAGTCGTCGCAGCTCTGCCTCGTCGCTGAGCGCGAATACGGGCGCCTTTCTCATGTCACGCCTTTCTCATGTCAGGCCTGATCCTTCGGGCACCAGTACAGTTTTCTGCCACCCATGATCTCGAGCACGATGTTCGTGCCGCACACGCGGCACGGCAGTCCATCTCGTTTGTAGACCCAGTGCCGGTCGTCGCGCTTCGCGAGCGCCTTCTCGTAGTCGACCTTCGAGAGTTTGTCCATCGTCATCATCTGGCCGGTCTCGACGCCGATGGTGAGGAGCTTCGTCCAGTCTTTCCAGAGCTCGCGAACCGTATCCTCCGGCACGAGCTTTCCTGGGGTATGCGGGTTGAGTCTGGCGCGAAACAGCAGCTCGGCGCGGTAGACATTGCCGATGCCACTGACGATCGACTGATCCATGAGCAGCAGACCGATGGCGGTCTGCTTCTTGCGCACAGCCTCCGTGAAGCGGTCTTCGGCGGCGCGGCGGGCCTTCGGTGTGGTCTCGAGAAGCGGATCCGGCCCGGCCTTCGCAATCACGGCGGCGACCTGCGCCGCATCCAGAATCTCGCACGCGGTCGGGCCGCGCAGATCGGCGACTGCCGTGTCGGTCAGAAGGCGCACGCGTACGGCTCCCACCGGAGCCGGCGGCCATTCGGTGATCTCGTCACCCAGCTGCTCTTGCTCCGACATGCGCAGTCGTGCCCGCCTGGGCGCACCGATGCTCGAGATGGAGTCCTCTCCATCGGCGTCGATGATGGTTCCGCGCTGATTCGTCTGGCCCATGCGGCCGTTCGCCGAGGCGATGGTCTCGTCGCGCGTGATGTCGCCCGCGAAATCCCAGGCTCCGTAGATGCCGAGGTGCACACGCAGCCAGACCTCGCCGTCGAACTCAAGGAACATCTGCTTGCCGACGGCCTTCGCGTCGGTCATGGTGCGACCGTCGAGGATAGCGGCGCCCTCGGCGAAACGACCCTGCGGAGACCACGACTCGATGCGGTGACCTACGAAGTTGCGGCCGAACTGACGGGTGATGCGATGTACGGAGTGTCCCTCGGGCATGACTCAGGCCGGGTCGACTACATGGCCCGCGATGGCTCCCGTGGCCTCGTACTCGGCGAGCTGCGCGATGCGCCGCATGTGCCTCTCTTCAAGAGAGAAAGGCTCGGCCACGAAGGCGTCGATCAGGGCCATGGCCTCCTCGACGGTGTGCTGACGTGCACCGATCGAGATGACGTTGGCGTCGTTGTGCTGACGTGCGAGCACGGCGGTCGAGTGGTTCCAGACGAGGGCGGCACGAGCGCCGGTCACCTTGTTCGCCGCGATCTGCTCGCCATTGCCCGAACCGCCGAAGACCACGCCGAGGGCTTCGATGCCGGCCTGCTGGTCACGCACCACGGCCTGCGCAGCGTTGATGCAGAACGACGGGTAGTCGTCGATGGGGTCATAGCTCGTCGGTCCGTGGTCGATCACGTCGTGGCCGAGGGATGCGAGGTGCTCCTGGATGGTCTGGGAGAAATCGAGCCCGGCATGATCCGTGGCGATATGGATGCGCATGGGATGAGTTTACTGAGGCCGGCCGGTCGCGCAGATAGGCTGTTACGGTCACGCGCAGCGGGCCACGAGCCTGCGCGCCCAGAACTCATACGAGTACGAAAGAAGTCACCTGTGCCTGGAGAAAACCTCACCCGCGTCGAAGCGCAGGAGCGCGCCGCCATCGTCAGCGTCTCGAGCTACGACGTGGTCCTCGACCTCACCCAGGGGGCGGAGACGTTCCGGTCGACGACGACCGTTCGTTTCAGCGCCACCGCTGGCGCGTCGACCTTCATCGACGCCATCACTCGCTCCGTGCACTCGGTCACGCTGAACGACCGGCCGCTCGACGTGTCAGCCGTGAACGACGGTGTGCGCATCCAGCTTGACGATCTGGCCGACGAGAACGTGCTCATCGTCGACGCCGACGCCGAGTACACCAACACGGGCGAGGGCCTGCACCGCTTCGTCGACCCCGTCGACGGCGAGGTCTACCTCTACAGCCAGTTCGAGGTGCCGGACTCGCGTCGTATGTTCGCGGTATTCGAGCAGCCCGATCTGAAGGCGACGTTCGCGTTCACCGTCACGGCGCCCGCCTACTGGCAGATGGTCTCCAACCAGCCGACGCCAGAGCCCATCGCCGTCGAAGGAACCGACTTCGCAACCTGGACCTTTGAGCCGACGCCCCGTATCTCGTCGTACATCACGGCCCTCATCGCCGGCCCCTACGTGGTCGAGCGCAGCGAACTCACCTCGAGCGACGGCCGTGTGATCCCCCTCGGCGTCTTCTCCCGGGCATCGCTTTCGCAGTACATGGACGCCGACTACATCTTCGACAAGACCCGCGAGGGCTTCGAGTTCTACGAGACGCAGTTCGCCTATCCCTACCCCTTCGACAAGTACGACCAGCTCTTTGTGCCCGAGTTCAACGCGGGTGCCATGGAGAACGCCGGAGCAGTCACCTTCACCGAGACCTACGTCTTCCGCTCGAAGGTCACCGACGCGGTGCGCGAGCGCCGTGTCGTCACCGTGCTGCACGAGCTCGCCCACATGTGGTTCGGCGACCTGGTCACGATGCGCTGGTGGAACGACCTGTGGCTGAACGAATCGTTCGCCGAGTACATGTCGACGCTGGCCACCGCCGACGCGACCGAGTGGACCGAGGCCTGGGCCACCTTCGCCTCGACGGAGAAGAGCTGGGCGTACCGCCAGGATCAGCTGCCCTCGACGCATCCCATCGTGGCGACGATCAACGATCTCGAAGACGTGCAGGTCAACTTCGACGGCATCACCTACGCCAAGGGCGCCTCGGTACTCAAGCAGCTCGTGGCCTGGGTCGGCCAGACCGAGTTCATGGCCGGTGTCGCCCGGTACTTCGACGCGCACGCGTTCGGCAACACCGAACTCGTCGACCTGCTGACCGAGCTCGAGACCACAAGCGGCCGCGACCTCGGCGAGTGGTCGAAGCTGTGGCTCGAGACCGCCGGGGTCAACACACTGCGACCCGAGATCACGACCGACGACGACGGGGTGATCACCTCGTTCGAGGTTCTGCAGACCGCCATCGCCGAATACCCGACCATTCGCCCGCACCGTCTCGCGATCGGCTTCTACTCCTTCGATGGTGACGCTCTCGTGCGAACGAAGCGGGTGGAACTCGATGTCGACGGCGCGCGCACCGAGGTCTCCGAGCTGGTCGGCGAGCGCCGCCCCGACCTCGTTCTGCTGAACGACGACGACCTGGCCTACGCCAAGGTGCGCCTCGACGACGCATCGCTCGCCGTGGCCGTCGAGAGCCTCGCTGCCGTCACGAGTCCCCTCGCCCGCGCCATCCTGTGGGGGTCGGCTTGGGACTCGACCCGCGACGCCGAGACGCGCGGGCGCGACTTCGTGCGCCTGGTTCTGGGAAACGTGGCCACCGAGACCGAGAGCACCACGCTGCGCACCGCGCTGAACCAGCTCGTGCTCACCAGCACGAGCTACATCGCTCCGGATGCCCGGGGCGAGGTCATCGAGGTCGCGGCCGACGAGCTGTGGTCGCTCGCTCAGGCCGCCGAGGCAGGAAGCGACGCGCAGTTCCAGTTCGTGAAGTTCTTCGCCGCACTGGCGTCGACCGACGCCCAGCTCGACGTCGTGAAGTCGATCCTCGACGGACACACCCGCCTCGACGGCCTCGAGATCGACACCGACCTGCGCTGGGAGCTGCTGATCGCCCTCGTCGCCGGAGGCAAAGCCGGCCAGCCCGAGATCGATCAGGCTCTCGAGAACGACAACACGGCATCCGGTGCCCAGTCGGCCGCCCACGCATCGGCCGCGATCCCCACCGCGGAGGGCAAGAACGCCGCCTGGTCGTCGCTCATCGACACCGATGAGGCCCCCAACGCCATCGTGCGCGCCACTGCCCTCGGGTTCCAACGCGCGCACGACACGGCCCTTCTCGAGCCGTTCGTCGCCAAGTACTTCGACTCCCTCGTCACGGTCTGGGAGACCCGGAGCTACGGAATCTCCTCGTCGCTGATCACTGGTCTGTACCCGGCGGCGCTGGCGAACCAGCAGCTTCGCGACGCGACCCAGGCCTGGCTCGACGCGAACACCGAGCAGCCGCCGGCACTTCGCCGTCTCGTGGTCGAGAACCTGGCCGGCGTGGATCGCGCGATCGCGGCGCAGGCACGCGACGCCGACTAGTCCGGAGAGTAGGCGCACAGGCAGCGCTGAACCTCGATCGATAGAGTGACGTGAATATGGATTGGAACGCATTCTGGACCGGCTTCAACGAGTTCATGCGCGTATGGGGCACACCCATCAACGTCGTGATCATCGTCGCGCTCGCCTTCGTGATCCGGCTGGTGCTGATCTTCGTGATCAAGCGCGTCGTGCAGCAGGTCGTCTCTGGCGTCAAGAAGAAGCAGAACGTACAAGATACGCAGGCGCTGATCGCCTCGCCCCTAGCCGCGGTGCGGGTGGTACAGCGAACGCGCACCCTCGGTACCGTGCTCACCAACATCGTGAACGTCACGGTCGTCGTGGTGACGCTGATCCTCATCGTCACCACGATCGATTCGAACATCATCGGCTCACTCGCGATCCTTACGGCCGCCCTCGGTGCCGGCCTCGGTTTCGGCGCGCAGAACATCGTCAAAGACGTGCTGAACGGTCTGTTCATGGTGATGGAGGACCAGCTCGGCGTCGGTGACGTCGTCGACCTCGGGCCCGCCACCGGCGTCGTCGAGGCCGTGGGCATCCGAGTCACCCAGGTGCGCGACGTGAACGGAACCCTCTGGTTCGTGCGCAACGGAGAGATTCTGCGCGTGGGCAACATGTCGCAGGGGTGGGCGCGCGTGATCATCGACCTCGCCGTTCCCTACGACACCGACGTCGACGCTGTGCAGCAGAAGATGCTCGAGACCGCGATCGCCCTGGCCGCCAATCCCAAGTACCGCAGTCTCATCATGGAGAAGCCCGAGATCTGGGGTCTGGAGTCCATCTCCGCGGAGGCCCTCGTGGTCAGGCTCGTTGTCAAGACCCGCACGTCGGCGAAAGACACGGTCGCCCGAGAATTGCGGATGCGCCTGAAGAAAGCGCTCGACGAGATGGATGTGCGGCTGCCCGCCCTCAACAGCATCGTGCTCTCGGGCTTCGAGGGGGCGGCGAGCGTGGCCGGTGCCCGCACCCCGAAGACCAAGCCTGTTCCCCTCACAACCAGCGTCGACGAGAACACCACCAAGTCCGGGGAGCCGGGCACGAAGTCTGCGCGCGCACCCAGAAAAACAGAGAGCTGACATGTCGATTCCCTCGGAGCCGTCGCCCATAACGCTGCGCGTCTCGCAGAACGGCGACTCAGCGCTCGCCCGATCGTTCTACGACGAGGTCGGGGGCCGAGCCACGTTCGAAAAGCTCGTGCGTGCCTTCTACGACGGCGTCGCCACCGACCCCGTGCTCGTCGAGATGTATCCGGAAGAAGACCACGAAGGCGCGATTCAGCGCCTCACAGGATTTCTGGAGCAGTACTGGGGAGGGCCGGGCACCTACAGCGAGGAACGCGGTCACCCGAGACTGCGCATGCGGCACATGCCGTTCAAGGTCAACCCTGACGCTCGAGATCGCTGGCTCGCCCACATGCGCGCGGCGGTCGACACCCTCGAGCTTTCTCCTCTGCAGGACGCTACGCTCTGGGGATACCTCGACAGGGCAGCGCACGCCATGGTGAACACCTTCGAGGAGTAACCGGGGCGGCCGCTTACGGCCGTGAGCACGAAAGACGAAGGAGTCTTGATGTCATCGAACAGCACCGGAGCAATCGTCGTCGGCGCCGGCCTCGCCGGTCTTGTGGCCGCGTCCGAACTCATTCGCGCAGGCCGCCATGTGACGATCGTCGAGCAGGAGCCCGCGGCATCCCTCGGCGGACAGGCCTGGTGGTCGTTCGGCGGACTGTTCCTCGTCGACTCCCCGGAGCAGCGCCGACTCGGCGTGCACGACTCGGCCGAGCTGGCGCACCAGGACTGGTTCGGCAGCGCCGGCTTCGACAGAGACGAAGACGCCTGGCCGAGACGCTGGGCCGAGGCGTACCTCGACTTCGCCGGCGGAGAGAAGCGCGCCTGGCTGCACGGCCTGGGCGTGCGGTTCTTTCCCGTGGTGGGCTGGGCGGAGCGAGGGGGCTACACGGCAAATGGGCACGGCAACAGCGTGCCGCGCTTTCACATTGTCTGGGGCACAGGGCCCGGGGTCCTGGCGCCCTTTCTGCGCACTCTCGAGGAGGGAATCGAGCGGGGCCTGGTGACGATGCTGCACCGGCACCGCGTCGACGAGCTCCTCACACGAGACGGCGCGGTCGTCGGCGTGCGCGGCTCAGTGCTGGCCGACGACGGCGCGGCACGCGGCGCTTCCAGCTCGCGGGAGGTCGTTGGCGACTTCAGCCTCGAGGCGCAGGCCGTGATCGTGACAAGCGGTGGCATCGGCGGCAACCACGACCTCGTGCGCAAGAACTGGCCGGAACGCCTCGGCACTCCCCCGGCGACAATGCTCTCCGGAGTGCCCGCTCACGTCGACGGCAGGATGCTCGCGATCTCGGAATCCGCGGGCGCTCACCTCATCAACGGCGATCGCATGTGGCATTACACCGAGGGAATCACGAACTGGGATCCGGTCTGGCCGTCGCACGGCATCCGGATTCTGCCCGGGCCGTCGTCTCTCTGGCTCGACGCGACCGGGCGCCGTCTCCCCGTGCCTCTCTTTCCTGGATTCGATACGCTCGGCACGCTCGAGCATCTGCGCACGACCGGATACGACCACAGCTGGTTCGTGCTCACGCAGAAAATCATCGAGAAGGAGTTCGCTCTATCGGGAAGCGAGCAGAACCCCGACCTCACCGACAAGAACCTCCGGCTGCTGGCGAAGCGGGTCGCGCCCGGGGCTCCGGGACCCGTCGAGGCCTTCAAGCAGAAGGGCGTCGACTTCGCGGTTGCTTCGACGCTTGCCGAGCTGATCGAGTCGATGCAGGCGCTCTCACCGCATGGTGTTCTCGATGCTGACCGAGTCGAGAGCGAGGTGTTAGCTCGCGACCGCGAGGTGGCGAACGATTTCACGAAGGACGCCCAGCTCACAGCCATCCGCGGAGCCCGACGCTACCGCGGCGACAAGCTCATCCGCGTCGCCAGCCCGCATCGCCTACTCGATGCGAAGGCGGGGCCGCTCATCGCCGTGAAGCTGCACGTCCTCACCCGAAAGAGCCTGGGCGGCATCGAGACGAATCTGCTCGGTGCGGCCATGGATGCGCAGGGCCGGGTGATTCCCGGCCTCTACGCGGCGGGCGAGGCGAGCGGGTTCGGCGGCGGGGGCATGCACGGCTACAGGTCGCTCGAGGGAACGTTTCTCGGTGGATGCCTGTTCTCGGGTCGAGCGGCCGGCCGTGCGGTCGCGGCGCAGCTCTGACGGCTCCGCGCGTAAGACAGATCGCTCAGCGCGTGAGGACGTGGCCGCGTCTGGTCGATACGCGGGTCCAGGCGCCCGACACGAGGATGCGTGCGGGTTCGTCGGTGCGCAGGAAGCCCAGGCTGTCGGCGGCGAGACCGACACCCGCGGGAATCGGCGGCACAACATCTGGAATCGGACGACCCCAGACCTCGGCGCGGATCTTGTGTACGAGCTGCTCGCCCGCGTCGTTCGGCAGAGCCGCGGCGACCTCGGCGACGCCGCTGCGTGCGGCGGCTTCGAGCACGGGCGCAGCGACCTCGCCCGCCGCCGACCATCCGCCGCGGGGCGGCGAGATGCCCACCCATGCGGGCGAGGACTCGGGCGGCGGAATGAGCACTGCGATGGGGCCGTCATCGAGGTTGACTGTGACTGAGAGCAGGGCCAGACGATCGAGCATCTGGCGGGCCGAGACGACGACATCGAACGAGGCGCTCTCGGCCAACGCAAAGGTGCGGAGCCCGAGCACGGTGGGCGCGTCGTCGAGGAGGCCTCGCGGGTGCAACACGGGCGCGTACACAGCCAGCACGCCGGATCCTCCGATGAGTCGCACGCCTCCCTGGTCGAGCCGAGCAGAACGACCGAGGAACACTTTGAGGTCGCCGAGCGAGGGCGAATCGACAAGAGCGAATGACTGAACCATCTCGCTGTCTAAACTACTTCACTGGGAACGCCAATATGGGAGGCAGCATGACCGAGAAGATCCGTGCTAAGCCGTTGGATGGACTGCTTACGGCGCTGGACCTCACCGACACCGGGGCGCGCACGAACGAGGACATCTTCACTGGGCCCTCGCAGTGGATGCCGCAGGGTCGCGTTTTCGGCGGTCAAGTGCTCGCGCAGTCGATCACCGCCGCGATGCGCACCGTCGATGAAGACCGGATCGTGCACTCGATGCACGGGTACTTCTTGAGGCCGGGAAACATCGACAAGCCCATCACCTTCGCCGTGGATCGTATCCACGACGGTCGTTCGTTCGCGACGCGCCGAACCCAGGCGTATCAAGACGGAACACCGATCCTGTCGCTCATCGCCTCGTTCCAGACGGAGGACGACGGCCTCGACCACCAGATCGACATGCCTGCCTCGATCCCCCAGCCCGAGGACATCCCGAGCACGGCCGAGCGGCTGGAGGGAATCGATCACCCCGTTGCCCGCTTCTGGGCGACCGAGCGGCCCTTCGACATGCGCCACGTCGACTCGCCGATCTATCTCTCCGTCGAGGGCAGGCCTGTGGGCCACCAGGCCGTATGGATGAAGACCTTGGGCACCCTGCCCGACGACCCGAATCTGCATCGTGCGGCGCTGGCCTACGCGAGCGACTACACGATCCTCGAACCGATCTATCGTCGGCACGGCATCGCGTGGGTGACGCCAGGGCTGAAAACGGCGAGCCTCGACCACGCCATGTGGTGGCACCGCTTCGGCCGGGTCGACGAATGGATGCTCTACGTGCAGGAATCGCCGAGCGCTCACGGAGGCCGCGGTCTGTCTCTGGGACGTATCTACTCGCGCGACGGGGTGCTGCTCGCGAGCGTCGCTCAGGAGGGCATGGTGCGCGTTCCGTCTAGCGGGCGCGCTTCGTGAACTCCACCGGCGCATCGAGGTAGGGCTCCCACGCCGTTCGCTCGACGTCGTTGATGCGGCGCGGCCTCTGCGTCGCCGCATCGACCAGCACGATCGTGGTCGTTGCCCGGGTGAACAGCACGTGTGGTTCGACACCGACCGGGCTGCACACCTCGTAACAGACCTCGAGGCTCGCTCCCCCGAGCCGACCGAGCCACAACTGGATGTCGACCGGCTGCCTCAGATATGGCACCGGAGCGAGGTATTCGATCTCCTGGCGCGCGATCAGCGTGAGCGTGTCCGATCCGGGACGCCCGTCGAGAACGGCCGTGGATGCCCCCACTGCTGGTTGCGCGGATCCCGGGTCGGGGCTCCAGAACGCCTCGATGCGCGCCTCCTCCAGGAGGCGCAGCATCTCGGCGTTGTTGACGTGACCGTATGCGTCGAGGTCGGACCAGCGCAGGCGGATGGGTACGTGCAGGCGCATCGCGACGTCGCTTAGTCGCGGGTGAGCTTGCGGTACGCCGAGCGGTTCGGCTTCGCCGCGTCTGGGCCCAGGCGCTCGATCTTGTTCTGCTCGTAGGACTCGAAGTTGCCCTCGAACCAGTGCCAGTTCGACGGCGCCTCTTCTGTGCCCTCGTACGCGAGGATGTGGGTGGCGATACGGTCGAGGAACCACCGGTCGTGTGTGATGACCACGGCGCATCCGGGGAACTCGAGGAGAGCGTTCTCGAGGCTGGAGAGCGTCTCGACATCGAGGTCGTTTGTCGGTTCGTCGAGCAGCAACAGGTTGCCGCCCTGCTTGAGGGTGAGAGCGAGGTTCAGGCGGTTGCGCTCTCCACCCGAGAGCACGCCGGCCTTCTTCTGCTGGTCGGGACCCTTGAATCCGAACTGCGAAACGTAGCCGCGCGACGGGATCTCGGTCTTGCCGACCTGGATGTAGTCCTGTCCGTCGGACACGACCTCCCAGAGGGTCTTCTGCGGGTCGATGCCGCCGCGGTCCTGGTCGACGTACGAGATATCGACCGTCTCACCGATCTTCAGGTTGCCCGAGTCGAGAGGCTCGATTCCGGTGATCGTCTTGAAGAGCGTGGACTTGCCGACGCCGTTCGGGCCGATGACGCCGACGATGCCGTTGCGAGGAAGGGTGAAGCTGAGGCCGTCGATCAGCACGCGATCGCCGAAGCCCTTCTTGAGGTCTTTCGCGTCGATGACCTGCGAGCCCAGTCGCGGACCGACGGGGATGACCAGCTCTTCGAAGTCGAGTTTGCGGGTCTTCTCGGCCTCCGCCGCCATCTCCTCGTAGCGTGCGAGACGGGCCTTCGACTTGACCTGGCGTCCCTTCGCGTTCGAGCGAACCCACTCGAGCTCGCTGGAGAGCCTCTTGGCCAGCTTGGCGTCTTTCTTGCCCTGAACCTGCAGGCGCTCCTGCTTCTTCTCGAGGTAGGTCGAGTAGTTGCCCTCGTAGGGGTAGAGCTTGCCGCGGTCGACCTCGGCGATCCACTCGGCCACATGGTCGAGGAAGTACCGGTCGTGAGTCACGGCGAGAACGGCGCCGGGGTACTTGGCGAGGTGCTGCTCGAGCCAGAGAACGCTCTCGGCGTCGAGGTGGTTGGTGGGCTCGTCGAGAAGGAGGAGGTCGGGCTTCTGCAGGAGCAGCTTGGTAAGGGCCACGCGACGCTTCTCACCACCGGACAGGTTAGAAACGCTGTAGTCGCCGGGCGGGGTGCGGAGCGCATCCATCGCCTGCTCGAGCTGGGAATCGAGGTCCCAGGCGTCGGCGGCGTCGATCTCCTCCTGCAGCGTTCCCATCTCGGCGAGGAGCGCATCGAAGTCGGCGTCGGGCTCCGCCATCGCGAGACCGATCTCGTTGAAGCGATCGACCTTCTGCTTGATCGGGCCGACACCCTCCTGCACGTTCTCGAGCACGGTCTTCGACTCATCGAGCTCCGGCTCCTGCATGAGGATTCCGACGCTGAAACCGGGAGTCAGCCGGGCTTCGCCGTTTGACGGCGTGTCGAGTCCGGCCATGATCTTGAGGATTGTCGACTTGCCTGCACCGTTAGGGCCGACGACACCGATCTTCGCCCCCGGCAGGAACGCCATCGTGACGTCGTCGAGGATGAGCTTGTCTCCCACGGCCTTGCGGGCGCGGACCATCGAGTAGATATATTCGGCCATTCGACCAGTCTATGGTCTCTTCGACCCGACTTCCTCGGCTCAGAAGTCGATGGGGCGCGTCTGACCGACGAAGCACTTGCCGGTCGCGAGCGGCGCAGCGATGATGCTCGTGTAGCCGCCGACCGTGCCCCACTGCCCGATCAGACAGGCATCGGCAGCGTGCACCGAGAATTGCACCGAGTCGGCCTTGACGCCCACGGTCGTGATGTCGGGCGTCAGCTCCATGGCTTCAACCGCGAAACCACCGGCGCGGAGGGAGTTGATGAACGCCGGGCCGTCAGGCTGACCACCCGCTGCCGTGATGGCCTGATTGTTCAGGTAGTCGAAGAACGGCTTGTTCTCGGCCGCGGTGCCGTTGGGAACGAGGGTGGGCGGCGGCGCGTCGGACGGCGTTGGGGTCGATGCAGGCGTCTCGGTCACGGTCGGGGCGGCGGACGTCTGACCTGGATCGGACTCTGCGACGCATCCAGTGAGGACAAGTGCAAGCACTGCGGCGACCACGGTCGCTCGATGTCGTCGTGTGCCGTTGCTGTCAGCCGCCGTGCGCGTCACTATGCCCTCTTCTCGCAGTGTCCCCCGTGTGCCCTCACCGATTCTAGGTGAGGGCCTCGGGTACGCGGCAACGGCACGGCCGATTCACCGGTTCGCCGCATCGGTCAGAAGGGCACCTTCTCTGTATCCGAGACGTCGTCACTCGCTGCGGGCACCGAATTCTGCGTGTCACGTGACAGGTCGTCGCCGACGACCGGTGACGACCAGATATCGCTCGCCGGGCTCTGCGGCTCGGAGGCCAGAGGATCAGGTTCAGGAGCGTCGTCGGCCGAGGGAGCGCCCTGCTGGTCGACAGGCACGGCGGCCTTGAGCCGAGTGAAATGGGATACCCCGAACGCAAGGTCGTGGCCGATGGAATCGACATCGACCTCGATCGCTGTTCCGCGTTTGTCACCGCTCGTCCAGTTGCGCACCCGCAGACGCCCCGTGAGCACAACATGGTTGCCGATCTCGAGGGAATTGGCCACGTTGTTCGCCATCCACCGGTAGGCGTTGACGGTGTACCAGTTGGTGTCCCCCTCGATCCACGTCGACGTCGCACGATCGAATCGCCGCTGGCTCGATGCGAGACGAAAGTTGGTGACCGTGAGGCCCGTGCTGGTTCGAACGTTCTCGGGTTTGGTTGCTACGACGCCTGCCAGCGTCACGATGTCTGTCACGTCATTCTCCTTCAGTCGGTCGATTGGCCGGCGCGAGACCGGCACTCGTGCCAGTTGATTCCGGACTCGCGCCGGTTGCACAAGACTCGTCGTCGGACATGCTGCGTGGGGCAGGGATCGGTGATCTGTGCACAGCTCGGGACGACGGCGATCGGAGGAGGAGAGGTCGCATCGCTCCAGTGGCGCTCGTGCTCTACGGTTGTCGAGTGACCTACAGCGCCGAGGACAGCCGATACGAGTCGATGAAATACAACCGAACGGGGCGGAGCGGCCTCAAGCTCCCCGCTCTCTCGTTGGGCCTTTGGCACAACTTCGGAGATACGAAGCCGCGAGAGACGCAACGCGACATCGTGCGCCGAGCCTTCGACCGCGGGGTCACCCATTTCGATCTCGCCAACAACTACGGACCACCCTACGGCTCGGCCGAAACCAACTTCGGACGCATTCTCGCCGACGACTTCGGCGCCTACCGCGACGAACTGGTCATCTCATCGAAGGCCGGCTATGACATGTGGCCCGGGCCGTATGGCGACTTCGGCTCACGCAAGTACCTGCTCGCGTCCCTCGACCAGAGTCTCGGGCGACTGGGACTCGACTACGTCGACATCTTCTACCATCACCGCCCCGACCCCGAGACGCCGATCGAAGAAACCGCCGCGGCCCTAGCGGCCGCTGTCGCGCAAGGGAAAGCCTTATACGTCGGCGTGTCCAATTACAGCCCCGACGACACTCGACGCATGCACGCCGCACTCGCCGAACATCGTGTCCCCCTCCTGATTCACCAGCCGCGCTATTCGATGTTCGACAGGCACATCGAAGACGAAGGCCTTCTTCCCGTGCTCGACGAACTCGGCGTGGGCGGCATCGTCTTCTCACCGCTGGCGCAAGGCCTGCTGACCGACCGCTATCTCACCGGCACCGTTCCCGACGGATCGCGGGCCGCAACCAGCAGATTCCTGTCCGAGTCACGCATCGACGACGACTACCTGGCCCGGGCACGCGCTCTCCACTCGATCGCTCAGGACCGAGGTCAGACTCTGGCCCAGCTCGCACTCACATGGGTGCTTCGCCAGCCGCAGGTGACCAGCGCGATCATCGGCGCATCCAGCGTCGAACAGCTCGATCAGAATCTCGACGCGCTGCGTGCAGAGCCCCTCTCCGAGGCGGAGCTCGCTCTCATCGAGCACCACGCGGTGCACGGCACCGGGCTCTGACTCGCACTGTCGGTGGCTGCTCCTAGCCTTTTCTTGTAACGAGAGAAGTCTTAGCCATCGTCAAGACAGGAGCAGCCATGACCACCACGTCCACGAGATCCGCCGCATCTTTCATTGCTCTGCGTCCGGGCTTCTGGCGGGTGGTTCATCCAGCCGGGCATGTGCTGGGCTACATCGAAGAGGCGCGGGCGGCCGGTGCCCATCAATTCACCGCACGCCGCCTCGTGTCGAACACAACACGACTCGTCGACGTCGGCGACTTCTGGTCGTTCGACAGCGCACGAGCCTGCTTCGCATAATCCGAGCATCACGAATCGATCTCTCCTCGGCTCGTCGCACCGCGATCCCGCCGACCGACGACGTAGTCTTCGGCTCATGGAATGGTGGAACAACATCGCAGACTGGTTCTTCTCGAGCAACGGACGCTTCGTCGTGTCCGGCATCGTGCTGCCGGCAGTGGCGATCATTGTGGCCGCGATCATCGGTGCCTGGATCGCGAGCGGCTCGATCAAGCGGCTTCTCGCCAAACACGATCGCGAGCTCAAGGTTGCCGCGATCGCATCCCTGATCGACGCCGCGCAGCAGGCGTCCGTGTGGAACTCGTTGACGCCGCAGGAGCAGATCATGTCTGATCGCGCCGTCGGTCAGGCAGATATCCAGATCCGTCTGCTTCCTATCAAGGGCTCCGCTGTCGCGGCCGACTGGGCTGCTCACTCGCTCGCCGACATGCGCCGCAACTCGGCCACTTTCGGCTACCAGGTCGAGCCCGCGGTCATCGAATTCCGCGACCGCCTGATCGAGTGGCAGGAACGACCGGGGCGCAGCCGAAAGGCCTTCCAATCAGATCTTGACCGCTGGAGCGTCGAAGACGAAGATGCCGAGAAGCACCTCGCACGCCAGCAAGAGGCATGGGTCGCGCAGCAGCACCACGAGCAGCACAGCAGGCCCGAGGTCGAGGCGACGACGGTCATCACACCGGCCGCAGCGCCCTCGCCCATCGAGTCGCCCACAGCAACACCTGAGCAACGGGCGGCCCGCGAGGAGACGCAGCGCGTGCTCGACAATGTGAACGCCGTAGAGCGTCGCCGCGAGTCCCGTGACGACAGCGAAACCCCGCCCCCGATCAACGCATTCCCGCCGCGTCGGGCCTCCGACAACGACTGATCAATAGCCCGAGAAGGCGTCGGTGACGACGCGACGCACACGCAAGCGACGCAGCTCTGAGCGCACAGCGCCCACCAGGCGCGGCGGCCCCGATACGAAGGCCGCTCTCTGCCGAACGTCCGGCACATACTGCTCGATCAGCTCGCTGGTCAGACGACCGGATCCCGCGTAGCTCCACCCCTCGGGCAGAACATCGGGCTCAGAAGGCGCAACGAGAACGATGCGGATTCCCAGGCGCTTCAACTCCTCGGCATAAGCGAACTCTTCATGTCCGCGAATGGCGTAGACGAGAACCAGATCGCGTTCTGCGCCCTCTACCGCGTCGTGCTGGAGTTGGCTGATGAACGGCGTGATTCCGACCCCGCCCGCCACCAGCAGCACCGGCCGTTTCGGATCTGAGGGCAACAGGAAGTCGCCCGCCACGAGGTTCGCCCTCACCGATTGCGATGGCTTCAACGAGGCCAGGGCTCGCTTGAAGCTCGAGGTCGACTCGCCCATGCGCACCCCGAACCGCACCTCGTGCGGGTTGCTCGGTGCCGACGCGATGCTGAACACGCGACGGGTTCCCGACGAGTCGGCTCCGGAGTGGGGGATCGAGAGTTCCATGTATTGACCGGCGCGGAACGAGACCGGGCGCTTCGTCGAGAAGACGAACTCGGTCATCGACGGTGTCAGCTCGACCGAGCGCTCGAACGAGAGCGAGAGTCCGCGGCGTTGACCCACCAGGAATGCCAGGAGATTGCCCACGACAAGAGCGAGTTCGGGGCTGCCATGCAGAGGGCCCGCCGAGAAGGGGATCGAGAAGAGCAGAGCCACGACTGCGGCGAGCGCGATTCTCTGCCACAAGCGCGGAGGCAGGGTGAGCGGCTCGCTCAGCATAAAGCCGGCAAGGAAGATCAGCGGTGTCGATCCGATCGCATAGACCAGAGCATCGGGCACCGTGAGACCGAACGACGACTGCACGATGACCACGACGACCGTGGCGAGCGCGATGAACGTGAGCCCCATGGGCAACTGACGGGTGCGGTAAAGCACGAGCAGTGCGCCAATGGCGACGGCGGGCAGAAGCACCGGCGTTCCCACCCACCATACGGATGCGTTGAGCCCGGTGAGCGTGATGATCACGGCCCCGACCGCGGCCGGGTTGAAGATGTGGCGCCGCCTCCAGGCGAGCACATACTTCGAGGCCACGGCGATGGCTGCCACGAGCGCGACCGACAGCAGATCCTGCCCGTCGGTAGTCGGAAAGAACAGGAAGAACAGCAGGAGCGCGGTGATGATCGACGACTCCGTGTGCGGCCTCACCCGGAAGAGCAATGCCATGACCCGATTGGCCACGACGCAGGAGACCAGCACGGTGGCCAGTGTCGCGAGCAGCGCGAGAGGCGGGAACCCGAGCACGCCGACAAGGCTCTCGACAATCGCCACGACAGCGATCGCCGCCAGTACGAGGCTGACGAGCCGGTACATCTGAAGCTTGCCCAGCAGGGCATCCAGTCGAGCCATCAGGAGAAGACCTCTCCCCGCAGCGTGCGGGATCGTTCGGCTATGCCGGAGGAGTGCATGCGCACCCAATCGAATTCGAAATGCTCGGCGAGCCGCGCGGGCTGCACGAAGAACAGGGCAGTGGCGAGTCCGTCGGCAAGAAGGCCGTTGGCCGCGATCGCCCAGGTCGCGATAATGTCCGACGTCGGCGCCCCCGTGCGTCCGTCGAGAATGTGATGCAGACCCGCTCCCCACACCCGGCGATTCGATCCGGATGCGCAGAGCGACTCATTCTCGATCGTCACGACCCCGATCGCCTTGCTCGGGTCGAACGGATGCTCGAGGCCGACTCGCAGGGGCTCTCCCCTGTTCACCAGATCGCCGCTGGCATCGATGACGAAGCCGGTGATCCCTGAATCCACGAGAACCTCGGCCACTAAGTCGACCAGGTAGCCCTTTCCCGCGGCGCCCACATCGATGACGGTCGGTGCAGTCGTCGTAACGGTCGAGCCGCTGCGACTCACCACCTCTGTCCATTTTGTCGGTACGACTCGGCCCGCCTGCGCGGTGAGGCTGTACTGGCTGTCGTAACCGAGGTGCTCGAGGGAGCGGCCCACCAGTGGTGTCACCGCTCCCCCGCTGATCTCGTCGAGTCTGTCGTAGAGATCGAAGAGATCAATCGCATCGGGCGGAAAGTCGACCGATCCCGACTCTGCGGCGAGCGATGCCACCAGAGAATCGGATCGGAATCGGGAGTACGTGCGATCGAACTCCTCGACGCGGCCTCGCACTCGATCGGCGACGACCTCGGGAAGGTCGTCATCGGTATCGATCTGCCAGGACGTGCCGATTCCGGTGAATCGGAGACTAGACGCCGGCATCAGCCTTGATCTTGTCGACGGCATCGTTGAAGCCGCCGCTCGTCAGCGACGAACCGGCGACCTTCGAGACCTTGAGGTCATCGAGACTCTTGCCTACGACCTCGGCGGCGATGCCGTCGGCGAACTCGCCCTGGTACTTCTTGCCGTTCGGGTTGGTCGATTCGGGCGTGACGGTGACGGCCGTGATCTTGCCGCCGGCCAGGGTCAGCGACACGCCGACCATCTCTTTGCCTCCGGGAGAGGTGTACTCGCCCTCTGCCTTGTACTCGCCATCTTTGTATGCGGACGATCCAGCGGGTGCCGATGTGGAGGGGGCGGCGTCGCTGGTGCTCTTGAGCGTGCCAGCCGGCGTGCTGGCGGCGTCAGGCGCGTCTGCTCCGGTGGAGCAGCCGGTGACGACACCGAGAAGCGAGAGCCCGGCGAGGGCTGTGACGGCGGTTTTCTGGTGGCGGGTGATCATGGTTCTCTCCATCAGTCGGGATGCGTACTGGCAAGTTAGTACGCCTACGACCATAGGGGCGCCCCCCGCTGCAAGTACTTGGGAGGAACTGTGGAAACACTGAGAATAGTTGAAGCAACAACTAATGAGGGCTGCTCATAGTCATTCGACACGACTCGTAGTGAAGTGCCCCCGGTAGGAATCGAACCTACGACCAAGAGATTAGAAGGCTCTTGCTCTATCCACTGAGCTACGGAGGCGTGTGCCTCGCTTACCGCGAGGCGCTTCTACGATAGCGCGTCACGCAGAGGCGAGCGCGATGATCGCGACAACGAGAGACACTGCAGCGAGAAGCAGAGAGACTCCGATGAGCACGGCATGCACGATGAGGAACGTCGTGGCCCTACCCGACGCGTCGCGCGCCCGCGGGTCTTTGCTGATGCGCTTGTAGAAACGTGGCCAGACCAGTGCGTTCCAGAGCGCATTGACCAGAAGCAGGATAGCGAGGGTGATGATCATCGAGTCCATTCTACGATTCATGCGCACGGATAGGATTGCGTGCATGGCTTCACTCACGGATCGTCTCGTCTGGATCGACTGCGAAATGACGGGACTCGATCTCAGCGTCGACGAACTCGTCGAGGTTGCGGTCGTCATCACCGACTTCGACCTCAACATCCTCGATCCGGGCTTCGCCGTCGTCATCAAGCCCGACGACTCGGCCATGCAGAACATGAACGACTTCGTGCGCAACATGCACGCCTCGAGCGGACTCGACAAGGAGATCCCTCTCGGCGTAAGCCTGGCCGAGGCCGAGTTCCAGGTACTCGAGTACATTCTGAAATTCGTGCCCACCGGCCAGCAGGCGCCCCTCGCCGGAAACACCATCGGCACCGACCGCGCGTTCCTGGCCAAGTACATGCCCCGCGTCGACAGCCACCTGCATTACCGCAGCGTCGACGTGTCGAGCATCAAAGAACTCGTGCACCGCTGGTTCCCCCGGGTGTACTACAACGCACCCAAGAAAGACGGTGGCCACCGCGCTCTCGCCGACATCCTCGAGTCGATCAGAGAACTCGGTTACTACCGCAAGGGCGCTTTTGTTGCGGAGCCCGGACCGGCTACAGACGATCTGAAAGAACTCTCATCCACGATTGTGCGCGAGTTCGCCGCCGGTCTGTAGTAGAGTCTTCTTCTGTCGCTTCGATGAGTTCTCATCGAGTGGCACATGGTGGATATAGCTCAGTTGGTAGAGCGCTGGCTTGTGGAGCCGGATGTCGCGGGTTCGAGCCCCGTTATTCACCCCAGAGAGAAAGGCCCGGGTCGATCACGATCCGGGCCTTTGTCGTATCCCGCGCGTATGAGTCCGAAGGAGAGTCCTCCGTGCACGACATCGATGCCGAGCAGTTCGAGGCGCTCGTCGTGGCCGAACTCGACCTTCTGCCCGACGACATGATCGACGGTCTCGACAACGTGGTCTTCGTCGTCGAAGACAGACCTGAGGACGGCTCCCTCGACCTGCTGGGACTCTACGACGGCGTGGCTCTCACGGAGCGCGGTCAGTATGGATTCGGAGAGATGCCCGACCGCATCGTGCTCTACCGCGAGCCGCTGCTCGAACTCGTCGACGACCTCGACGAGCTGAAAGATCAGATCCACGTGACGCTGGTGCACGAGATCGCTCATTTCTACGGTATCGACGACACGAGACTTCACGAACTCGGCTGGGGCTGACCGGCAACGCCGCCCGACGCGGTTAGCCTTGGCCAATGGCCAAGTCAACCGCATCACGCATCAACCGGGCACTGGGCATCACGCTCGGAGCCGTTCTGATTCTCGCCATCGGCCTCTATGGACCAGCCACTCTGGTGGGTCCCCTCCCCAGCACCAAGGCCGTTATCGACGACGCCTCGGACATCGTTCCGACGCTCGGCGCTCCGACCGTCTCGCAGAACGGCGCGAGCGCGATCGCCACCGCCGATGGCACGATCCTCGCATCCGGCGGCGACACAGCGCCCGTTCCTCTGGGAGGCGTCACGAAGGTCATCACCGCACTCGTCGTGCTCGACGCGAAGCCGATCGAGCCAGGCAAGCCCGGCCCATCGATCGTCGTCACCGCAGAGGACTACGCGGGCTACGTGAAGTACATCTCCGAGTCGGCGCGCTCGATCTCATTGATCGCGGGTGAGACCTGGAGCGAGCAGCAATACCTGCAGTCGATGCTCCTCGGGTCGAGCAACACCCATGCCGATGCACTCGCACGATGGGCATTCGGCTCGGTCGACGCCTATGTCGTCGCGGCCAACGCGTGGCTGGCAAAGAACGGATACGCGGGCACGACCGTGGTCGACGCGACCGGACTGGCCGAGGGATCGCAGGGCACGGCATCCGAACTCGCGGCCCTGGCCGCCCGCGCCTTCGCCGACCCCGTGCTCGCCGACATCATGAGCCACGACAGCGTCGTGGTCGCGGGCAATCGCAAGGTCGACAACGTCGCTGCCTACCGGGCCGACGAGGGCATTACGGGCCTGTCACGCAGCTTCACCGACTCCGCGGGCCTGTGCTTCCTCTTCCGCCTCACCGTGGGCACGGGCGTCGACGCTGTTCCGCTCTACGGCGCGTACCTGCGCGAGCCCGACTACGAGACTCTGGATGGCGACCTCTCAACACTCATCTCGACCGCGGCCGCGACACTCACCAAGACGGTGCTCGTGTCGCAGGGCGACCGAGTGGTGACCTACACGACGCCGTGGGGCGACGAGGCTCACGGCGTTGCGGTGGCGACAAAATCGCAGCTGATCTGGTTGACGGCGCCCGTCACCAAGACGGTCACCGTCGAGCCTGTGACGACCGGCGCAAAGGGCACGCGAGTCGGTCAGGTGACATTCAAGACACCCACGGGAGATGTCACCGTGCTGCTCGAGCTCGACAGGCGAATCGCCGATCCGGGGCCGGTATGGCGCATGACGCATCCGGCTCCCGTGATCGACGCCTTCATCAAGTCTCGAACCGATCAGTAGGCATTCCGCCTAGTGGTCGTCGCCGACGCCGCCCGTGCGAACGGTCGGGTCGGAGTCAGCGGCGTCGAAGGAGTACTTGACCGTGAGGTGGCCGTCGACCTCCTCGGTGTCGCCCGCCTCATACCAGAACGTCGACTCGAGGCCTCCGACGGCGCCGAGTGCCGGAAAGCGGCTGTCGAACTGTCCGTCGATGAACGCACGGTCTTCGGTCTGGCCTGCGAGAGGGCCGTCGAGATACAGGGCTGTGTAGGTTTTCTCAGTCATTGCTCCACCGTAAGCCGTCAGCCTGCATTCAGCTGTCAGTTAGGACCCATCGAGCCTGAGGTCGGCGAGGGAGGCAGGATTCTCGCCTTCGACGAACGACTCCCATTGACGCTGCCACTCGTCCCAGTGAGGAGCGTACGTCTCACCATCCCGTTCCAGTGCTCGATGCTTGCGGATGTCGTCGGGAGCGTCGAGCCACATGCGCACGTCGGCGCGCGCCGCATTCGCTCGGGTGAGCACCCCGCAGCCCTCGATGAGCAGAGGGCGCTCCGGGTCGATGTCGTGCCATTCGGCCGGCGCATCGGCGTTCCAGTCGAACCGCTGCCACCGTGCCGGCGCGCCCGCTGCGATCGGCTCGAGAACGAAGCGGTGCACGTGCTCGCCCGCCGCCCGCAGGCCGCCCCATCCCGGATAGATGTCGTCGAGACGCACGAGCTGCGGCACGACCGTCCCGGGCCAGCCGTCGACGATTCGATCTGCGAGCGTGCTCTTTCCCGCGCCACTCGGCCCGTCGAGCAAAATGATGTTCCGAGTGCTCATCCGACGATGAAGTTCCAGGTTCCGAACAGCACTGCGGCGGCGATCGCGGCCGCGGCGATCACGGCGCCGATTCCGATAAGCACCAACTCGCGCCATCCGAAGAGCGACTCGCGCGCCCAGGTGCGCTCCGTGTCTCCGCCGAAGCCGCGAGCCTCCATCGCTGTTGCGAGCTTGCTGCCGCGCCTGATGGAGAGGACCAGAAGCGCAAAGGCCTGCGAGAGAATCCGCCGGATACGCCCCCGGTCACCCACTCCCCGCGCTCGTCGGGCGAGTTCGAGCGAGCGCCAGTCATCGAGGAAGAGCCCCACCAGGCGCAGGCCCGCGAGCGCGCCGAGCACAAAACGGCTGGGCAGATGCCACACCTGAGCCAGACCATCGGCGAGATCTGTGGGGTCGATCGTCACGAACAAGACAATGGCGGGCAGCCCGATGGCAAGCACACGAAGCGCTGTGGCGACGGCCAACGAGATCGATCCGTCGGTCACATGGATGAGGCCGAACTCGAAGTGGCTCTGCCCGGATGCCTGCCCGTACAGCAGCGTGGTGAGGCCGGCCGTTGGCGCAGCGATCCAGACGGGAATCGTGCGGAAGAAGAACTGGCGAACGGACAGGCCGGCCCACGCCAGCAGAACGCTCTCCAGCACCAGCGCAGTGGCAGCGGAGAGCCAGTCGATCGTGAGAATGAGCGCAAGGCTCAGAAGAAACGCTGTGGCGAGCTTGGCCACGGGGTTGATCCGATAGATCGTCTGGGCGCCCTTGGTTGGTGTGAGGATGCTCATGACAGCCTGATCTCGTCGTCGGCGAGGGCGGCCACGAAGTCCGCGTCGTGGGTGACCGCCAGAATCGACTGGCCCTCGTCGAGCAGACCGGCGAGCAACGAGACGAGCTCGCTCCACGTTCGCGAGTCCTGTCCGAAGGTCGGTTCGTCGAGCACAAGCATCTTCGGTCGGGTGGCCAGAACCGTCGCTACGGAGAGTCTGCGCTTCTCTCCGCCCGACAGCGTGAACGGGTTTGCAAGCGACAGATGGTCGAGCCTCAACCGCTCGAGCAGCGCATCGACGCGCGCATCGATGTCTCCGTCGCTCAGCTCGAGGGCTCGAGGGCCCACCGCCAGTTCGTCGCGCACCGTCGATGCCAGAAACTGGTGCTCGGGGTCTTGGAATACCGTCCCGATGCGCGTGAGCAGATCCTTCGATCGCCAGGTGATCGGCGAGGTCGACTTCAGCTGCCCGGCGAGAGCCTGCGTGGCAGACACGGCGCCCTCCGCGGGGCGAAGGAGTCCGGCCAGGGTCAGCGCAAGCGTCGACTTGCCTGCACCGTTGGGTCCGACGATCGCGGTGGCCTTGCCCTCGTCGAGTGCGATATCGATGCCGCCGGCGATGCGCGTGCCGCGCACGCGCCCGATTCCGAGCCCCGTGGCATCCATGAGCCGTTCGCCCGCCCACGAGACCCGCCGTTCGGTCACGAGAGGCGGGAACTCGGGGATCCACACGCCGGATGCGCTGAGCTCCGCGCCCCGGGCGCGCAGCACGGCATCGGGTTCTCCGTCTGCAAGCACTCCTCCCCCGGGCGCGAGCACCACAACACGATCGACGATGTCGCGCCACACCTCGACTCTGTGCTCGATGACGATCAGCGTGGCCCCGGTCGTGCGGGCCACCCTGGCCACGGCGTCGCGAACCTCCGCAACCCCCTCAGGATCGAGATTGGCCGTGGGCTCGTCGAGAAGAATGAGCCCGGGCTGCATCGCCAGCACTCCGGCGAGCGCGAGCCGCTGTTTCTGGCCACCGGAGAGCGCCGAGGTCGGATGGTCGAGCGGCAGGTCGATGCCGACGGCGTCGAGAGACTCCGCGACACGACGCCAGATCTCGTCTCGGGGCACGCCCAGGTTTTCGCAGCCGAAGGCCACGTCGTCGCCGACTCGGGCGAGGATGACCTGTGAGTCCGGATCTTGCAGCACGAGGCCGGCAATACCGCGGGCGCTCGTGGCGTCTCGTCCTGCCACGCGAAGTTCGCCTCGCTGCTCGCCCTCGTCGTCGCCGCCGATCACCCCGGCGAGAGCGTGCATCAGCGTGCTCTTGCCCGCGCCGGATGCACCGAGAAGCAGCACGCGCTCCCCCGGCTCGATGTCGAGGTCGAGGCCATCGACCGCCCAGGCCTTGCGTGACGCGTGCCGCCAGCCCCAGCCGCGCGCCGAAACGGCGGCGGGGGGCTGGCGGTCGTGCGTCATGTCGTAAATTCGGATGCCCGTCAGACTCGCGCCGACACCTCTCGTCCCGAGGCGAATCGGCTGAGAGCGCCCGTTCGCGCGAGTCCGCGCGCGGCAAGCCACGACAGGAGGCCGGCGAGCACCGCACCGGAGATCAGCGAGCAGACGGTGTAGATCACTGCGAACTCGACCTTGGCGCCCGGGTACCAGAGAATGAGGTCGTTGATCGCAAGTGCCAGACCGGCGCCCATTCCCGAGAGCACCGCGACGTAAGCACGCCAGTTCGCATAGAGGAAGAGTGCGAGCACGATCTCGGCGCCGAGGCCCTGGACGAGTCCCGAGACGAGGGTGAGCGCGGCCCACTGCGTTCCGACGATCGCGGAGACCACGGCGGCGACAACCTCGGTGAAGAGGGCCGCACCGGGCTTGCGGATGATGAGGCCGCCGAGCACTCCCGCGAACAGCCATCCCCCGCCGAGAAGAGCCTGGAGTCCGGGAAGGGCCGCTTCGAGCGGCGCGGAGAGCGGATTGTATGCCTGCCCCCACAGCCAGAAGACGAGTCCAGCGGCGACGCCGATCACGCTGGCGACGACGATGTCGACGACCCTCCAACGAAAGCGGTTGCTGCGGCCCGCGCCGACGGTGATGGTGTCTGATTCTGATGAGGTGGTTGAAGTGCGCACTGAACGTGCCCTTTCGTCGTAAGCGAATGTCAGGGCACGGGTGGAGCCGCCGCAGAAAGACTGCGGACGACACCGTGAGATGTCCTCCCTGCGCTGGCATGATCCAGATCAGGTTCGACGGTCGAAGGTTGGAGAACCTTCCTCTCAGCCCGGCTCACCGGACTCCCGTGTTGCGACCAAGTATAGGGCGGTCGCTACTTCTTCAGCGCGCGGATGATGCGAGCGAGCGCCTTGCCACTGACCCACACCGCAGGGATGGACACCGCGAGCAGAGAAATAAGGTTCGGCTCGAACGCAACACGGCCGTTTTCCTGCGTGACGTAGGCGCCTACCGGAATGGCAGCGCCTCCCCCGCCACCGCCCGCGATGCCGGATGTCGTCTCATCCGATCCGCTCCCTCCGAAGCCGAACCAGCTGATGGCGACGGGGACCAAAGTCTGACCCTCGATCTCGACGGGATCGCCGTAGACGGCCCCCACTCCGAACGATCGAACGGTCTCTGCGAGCTTCACGGCGATGTTTGTCATGGGGTCACGCTACCCGGCGCACATCTGTGCCGCCAGGGTCAGTCGGGGTGTGACACTCTGGGGGTGTGGACCTACGTATCTTCACAGAACCGCAGCAGGGCGCAAGCTACGACGACCTGCTGACCATCGCAACAGCCACCGAGAGGCTCGGCTTCGACGCCTTCTTCCGCTCCGACCATTACCTCCGTATGGGCGACGACCCGTTCGAGGGACTGCCCGGGCCGACGGATGCGTGGACAACGCTGGCCGGACTCGCCCGGGAGACCTCGCGCATCAAGCTAGGAACCCTCGTCTCGAGCGTCACCTACCGCCACCCCGGCATCCTGGCCATTCAGGTCGCGCAGGTCGACGCCATGTCGGGAGGTCGGGTCGAGCTCGGGCTCGGCACGGGGTGGTTCGAGAAAGAGCACCTCGCCTACGGCATCCCGTTTCCCGCGAAGCGCTTCGGCATGCTCGAAGAGCAGCTCGAGATCATCACCGGCCTCTGGGGAACGCCGCTCGGCGAGAGCTACTCATTCGAAGGCGAGCACTACACGCTGATCGACTCGCCCGCCCTGCCGAAGCCCGTGCAACATCCCTTTCCCGTGATCGTCGGAGGGTCGGGGCCCACCCGCACCCCGAGGATCGCCGCGAGGTTTGCGACGGAATTCAACGTGCCGTTCGCCGAGTTCGCCGACATCCCCGTGCGCTTCCGCGCGGTGCGCGAAGCATGCGAGACCATCGGGCGTGAGCCGTCGGAGCTGGTCTACTCGGCCGCTCTCGTCGCCGCCGTCGGATCGAACGCGTCTGACTTCGAGCGCAGAGCGACGGCCATCGGTCGCGAGCCCGCCGAGCTCCGCGAGCACGGTCTCGCCGGCTCCCCCGCCGAGGTCGTCGACCGCATCGGCGCCCTGCGCGAAGACGGCGTGGAACGCCTCTATCTGCAGATTCTCGACATCCACGACCTCGATCACCTCGAACTCATCGCAGCCGAGGTCATGTCCCAGCTCGACTGAGCCTTACCCGCCCAGACACTTCTGCTCGACCCGAATCACGATTTCACAGGAGACTTTTATGGAAAGCTGGCCCGGATCGGCCTACCCGCTCGGCGCGACCTTCGACGGCAGCGGCACGAACTTCGCGATCTTCAGCGAGGCTGCTGAGCGCGTCGTGCTCTGCCTCTTCGGTGAGAAGGGCGCGGAGACCCGCATCGAACTCACCGAGGTCGACGCCTACGTGTGGCACTGCTATCTGCCCCAGGTTCAGCCGGGACAGCGCTACGGCTACCGTGTCTACGGGCCCTATGACCCCGAGAACGGCTGCCGATTCAACCCGAACAAGCTGCTGCTCGACCCCTACGCCAAGGCGACCAGCGGAACGATCGACTGGGATCAGTCGCTCTTCTCCTACAACTTCGGCGACCCGGACTCCCGCAACGACGACGACTCGGCCAAGCACATGATGACGGGCGTCGTCATCAACCCCTTCTTCGACTGGTCCGGCGACCGCGTTCTCGACATCCCTTACAACGAGACCGTCATCTACGAAGCCCACGTGAAGGGGCTCACCCAGCTGAATCCCGACGTGCCCCGCGAGCAGCGCGGAACATACGCGGGCGTCGCGCATCCGGCCGTCATCGAGCACCTCAAGAAGCTCGGCGTCACGGCCATCGAGCTGATGCCGGTGCACCAGTTCGTTCAAGACAGCACGCTGCTCGAGAAGGGCCTGTCGAACTACTGGGGCTACAACACGATCGGCTTCTTCGCACCGCAGTCGAGCTACTCCTCCGCCGGCGAGCGCGGCCAGCAGGTGCAGGAGTTCAAGGGCATGGTCAAGTCGCTGCACGCGGCCGGCATCGAAGTGATCCTCGACGTGGTCTACAACCACACGGCGGAGGGCAACCACCTCGGTCCGACCATCTCGTTCCGAGGCATCGACAACGCCGCCTACTACCGGCTCATGGACGATGACAAGCGGTACTACATGGACTACACGGGCACGGGCAACACGCTGAACGTGCGCCACCCGCACTCGCTGCAGCTGATCATGGACTCGCTGCGCTATTGGGCCACCGAGATGCACGTCGACGGCTTCCGCTTCGACCTCGCTTCGGCGCTGGCCCGCGAGTTCTACGACGTCGACAAGCTCTCGACGTTCTTCGAGCTCGTGCAGCAGGACCCGGTGATCTCGCAGGTCAAGCTCATCGCCGAGCCCTGGGATGTCGGCCCCGGCGGATACCAGGTCGGCAACTTCCCGGCCCAGTGGACCGAGTGGAACGGAAAGTACCGTGACACCGTGCGCGACTTCTGGCGCGGCGAGCCCGCGAGCCTCGGCGAGTTCGCCTCGCGCTTCACAGGGTCTGCAGACCTGTACGAGCACTCGGGTCGCCGACCCGTCGCATCCATCAACTTCGTCACGGCGCACGACGGCTTCACCATTCGCGACCTCGTGTCGTACAACGAGAAGCACAACGAGGCCAACGGCGAGAACAACAACGACGGGGAATCGCACAACCGCTCGTGGAACTCCGGTGTCGAGGGCCCGACGAAAGACCCGGCGATCCTCGAGCTGCGCGCGCGCCAGCAGCGCAACTTCCTGGCCACGCTTCTGCTGTCGCAGGGCGTGCCCATGCTGCTGCACGGCGACGAGATCGGCCGCACGCAGCAGGGCAACAACAACACTTATGCGCAGGACTCGGAGATCAGCTGGATCCACTGGGACCACGCCGACGTGCCTCTGAACGAGTTCACCGCCGCGGTTTCACGGCTTCGCAAGGAGCACCCCACCTTCCGCCGCAGCCGGTTCTTCGACGGTCGCCCGGTCAGGCGCGGCAAGGGCGAGCCCCTGCCCGACATCGTCTGGCTCAACTCGGATGCCCGTGAGATGGAACCCGAGGAATGGGACGCTCCGCTCAGCCGCTCGGTGGGCGTCTTCTTGAACGGCCAGGGCATTCGCGGACGCGATCAGCGCGGTCAGCGCATCACCGACGTGAACTTCCTTGTCTATTTCAATGCCGAACCGCAAGACGTTGACTTCGTTCTTCCTCCGGGCGAATACTCGCAGTCGTGGGACGTGGTCATCGACTCGGCCGGCCAGGCTGCTGACGGGCCGCTTCGCAGTGCGAACGAGAAGGTCAGAGTTCTGGCCAAGTCGCTCGTTGTGCTCCGCGCCCACCAAGAAGCGGTGACGGAGGCCGACCACTCGGTGGCCGCATCCCTCACTGCCATGACCGGCACCATCGAGACCATCCCCCTGACCAAGCCGTCCAACGGCTAGCGAGGACACATGCGCGAACCCCTCTCCACCTACCGACTCCAGATCTCGTCGTCGTTCACCCTCGACGCGGCGGCAGAGCTGATCGACTACCTCGCAGACCTCGGCGCCGACTGGGTCTACCTGTCGCCGATCCTCGAGGCCGAGCCGGGAAGCAACCACGGCTACGACGTGACCGACCACTCGAAGATCGATCCGGAGAGGGGTGGACTCGACGGGCTGGAGCGGCTCGCCAAGGCCGCGCACTCCCGCGGCATCGGCGTGCTCGTCGACATCGTGCCGAATCACGTGGGGGTGGCTACCCCTCCCCTGAGCGTGTGGTGGTGGGATCTGCTGACGCACGGTCGCGACTCGCGCTATGCCGAGGCCTTCGATGTGGACTGGGAGTTCGGCCACGGCAAAGTGCGCCTGCCTGTGCTGGGCGACGATTCGCTCGACGCGCTCGAGCTCGCCACGGGGCCCGACGGAACGAAGGAACTGCACTACTACGACAACCGATTCCCGGTTGCTCCGGGAACGGCCGCCGACGGTGCCGATGCGATCACCGTGCACTCGCGTCAGCACTACGAGCTCATGAACTGGCGGCGCGCCGATTCCGAGCTGAACTACCGACGGTTCTTCGCCGTGACCACGCTTGCCGGTGTCAAGGTCGAGGTTCCGTGGGTGTTTCAGGAGTCGCACGCCGAGATCAGGCGTTGGTTCGATGACGGGCTCGCCGACGGCCTACGGGTCGACCACCCCGACGGGCTCGCCGATCCCGAGGACTACCTCGAGCATCTCGCCGAAATCACTGGCGGCGCGTACGTGCTCGTCGAGAAGATCCTCGAGGGCGGCGAGCGGCTGCCCGGCACCTGGAAGACGGCCGGCACGACCGGGTACGACGCACTCGGCGACATCGACCGGGTTCTGGTGGATGCCTCGGGCGAGGAGTTCCTGAACGTCGCGTTGGTCCTGGGCGACGACGAGAGCGCCCACCACAACTGGAGCGCCCTGATCCACGACACGAAACGCGCGATCGCGGACGGCATCCTGCACTCCGAGGTCCTCCGCATCCAGCGCGACCTCGACCGCGAGGACGCGCTCAAGGACTCGACGTGGCGGGGCTCCCCGGCCATTGCCGATGCCATCGCCGAACTGCTCACCTGCTTCCCCGTCTACCGCTCCTACCTTCCCTCGGGTGTCGAGAAGCTTCACGAAGCCCACCGCGACGCGCTCGGGGCCCGCCCTGACCTGGCCGCCGAGCTCGAGGCGGTGGCCGCGGCGCTGTCGCATCCGAGCAACGCGGCGGCGATTCGCTTCCAGCAGACGTCGGGCATGGTCATGGCGAAGGGCGTGGAAGACACGGCGTTCTACCGCTGGAACAGGCTCGTCTCGCTCAACGAGGTGGGCGGCGAGCCTGCCGAGTTCGCGATCGAGCCCGCGGAGTTCCACGCGCGCCAGTGGCAACGTATGGCGTCGTTCCCCCGCACCATGACGACGATCTCGACCCATGACACCAAGCGAGGCGAAGACGTGCGTGCTCGCATCGACGTGCTGAGCGAGGCCCCGCACACCTGGCTCGAGACCCTCGCCGGGCTGCGCGAATCCGCGCCCATCGGCGATGAGACGTTCGATTCGCTCCTCTGGCAGACCGCGATCGGCGCGTGGCCGATCGAGCGCGAACGTCTGCACGCCTACGCGGAGAAGGCGTCCCGGGAGGCCGGCGCGTCTACCACCTGGAACGCTCCCGACGAAGAGTTCGAGAAGGCGCTGCACGCGGCGGTCGACGCCGCCTACGACGACCCGCGCGCCCGAGAGCTCGTCGATACGCTCGCCGCGCGCATCCGGCCCGCAGGCTGGTCGAACTCGCTTGCGGCGAAGCTCCTGCAGCTCACCATGGTGGGGGTGCCCGACGTCTACCAGGGCACAGAGCTCTGGGACAACTCGCTGGTCGACCCCGACAACCGCCGCCCCATCGACTTCGACGAGAGACGCCGCCTGCTCGAGATCCTCGACACGGGAGAGCTGCCGACCGTCGACGAGACCGGCGCAGCCAAGCTGCTCGTCACCTCGCGAGCGCTTCGGCTGCGGCACGAGCATCCGGAATTCTTCACGGGGTACGCGCCCGTCGAGGCCCACGGCGACGCCGCCAGTCACGTCATCGCCTTCGACAGGGGCGGCGCGATCACGATCGCCACTCGCCTGCCCTGGTCGCTCGCCCAGGCCGATGGCTGGGGCTCGACTCAGATCACCATCGAGCGCGACAGCGTCGACGTGCTCACCGGGCGCCAGGTCGACGCCGGCCCGGTGTCGCTGTCGGAACTGCTCGCCGACCTTCCGGTCGCCCTCCTTGCCGCCGTCCGAGAGGATCTCTCCGAATGACCGAACGCCTGCGTTTCGATGTCTGGGCGCCTCACGCCCGCCGCATGCGCCTCGTTGCATCGGGGCAGACGATAGAAATGACCCGAGAAGGCGGCGATTGGTGGACCGCCGGCTCATCGGCGCCCGAGGGCGAGGTCGACTACGGCTATATCGTCGACGATGCCGACGGAAACACAGTCGGGCCCATTCCGGATCCTCGTTCGCGGCGTCAGCCCGACGGGGTGCATGGGCTCTCTCGCACCGTCGACGACGCCTCGTATGTCTGGAACGACGACGACTGGGCCGGACGACAGCTCGCCGGCAGCGCAATATACGAGTTGCATATCGGCACGTTCACGCCCGAGGGCACGCTCGACTCGGCGATCGATCGCCTCGATCACCTCGTGTCTCTCGGCATCGACTTCGTCGAGGTCATGCCGGTCAACGCCTTCAACGGCACACACAACTGGGGTTACGACGGCGTGCTCTGGTTCGCCGTTCAAGAGACCTACGGCGGTCCGGATGCCTACCGCCGGTTCGTCGACGCGTGTCACCTTCGCGGCCTCGCGGTCATTCAAGACGTGGTCTACAACCATCTGGGCCCCAGCGGCAACTATCTCGGGGTCTACGGACCCTACGAGCACGAGGCCGCCGGAACCACCTGGGGCAGGGCGATCAATCTCGACGGCCACGGATCGACCGAGGTGCGTCGCTTCATTCTCGACAACGCCCGGATGTGGTTCGAGAAGTATCACGTCGACGGTCTACGCCTCGACGCGGTACACGCGCTGCATGACGAGAGTTCGCGTCACCTGTTGAGCGAACTCGGCGCGGAGACGGACGCGTGGTCGGCGTTCGTCGGCCGGCCGCTCAGTCTCATCGCCGAATCCGACCTCAACGACCCGGTCATGTTCACGGCCCGCGACCACAACGGCTACGGCCTCGCCGGTCAGTGGAGCGACGACTTCCACCATTCAGTGCACGTGGCACTCACGCGCGAGACGTCTGGCTACTACGCCGACTTCGAACCGCTGAGCGCATTGGCCAAAGCACTGACGTCGGGCTTCTTCCACGACGGAACCTGGTCGAGCTTCCGAGGCCGTCACCACGGCAAGCGCATCGACACCGCCAATGTGCTGACCTGGCGCCTGGTCGTGGCCAATCAGAACCACGATCAGATCGGAAACAGGGCGATCGGAGATCGGCTCACCGCATCGCTCGACGAGGGCCAGCTCGCCATCGCGGCTGCGCTGACTCTTCTCGGCCCGTACACCCCGATGCTGTTCATGGGCGAGGAGTGGGGCGCGTCGACGCCGTTCCAGTTCTTCACGTCGCACCCCGAGCCCGAGCTGGGCAAGGCGACCGCAGAGGGCCGCATCGCGGAGTTCGAGCGCATGGGGTGGGACGAGTCGGTCGTTCCCAATCCGCAGGATCTGTCGACCTTCACCGACTCGAAACTCGACTGGAGCGAACCTTCATCCGAGGGCTCGACCCACGCTCGCCTGCTGGAGTTCTACACAGCGCTCACAACACTGCGCCGCACCGTGCCTGCGTTCACCGACCCACGCTGGCCCCACCTCTCGGTGGAGTTCTCGGAGGACGAGCGGTGGCTACAGCTGACCCGAGGCGACGTGACGGTGCTGGTGAACTTCTCGGCCGATCCGATGGATGCCCCTCACGGCCTGCTCTCATCGACCGACGTGCTCCTCGAGTGGAACCCGCGGGGCGAGAACCCTCGCGTCGCCGGCCACTCGGTGACGGTCTACCGCCCCAGCATCTGACGACCCGCGCTGATCGAGTAGCCGCGCGAGGAACGAGACGGCGTATCGAGATCACCCCCGTTGATGGTCGATACGGCCGCAGGCGGCCTACTCGACCGGCGAGGACCCTCTATTCGGGAGTAGGCGGGTTCTTCGTGCGCATGAGCGACGCGGGGCCGACGGCGCCTGAGCCGAAGCGTGCAGCCAGTTTGTCGATGGTGCGCTCGGCGTCGCGCCATCCATCGGTCTGGGACTCAGCCTCGTCGGCCCAGAGAGACGGCTGATGCACCACCGAGCCCGATTCGGCGAGCTGCTCGACCCGCACGCCGATGAGGCGCACCCGCTGATCGTCGCGCAGGTCGAGCGCATCGAAGATGGCCTTGGCCTCGTCGTAGATCTGCTTGCCGAGGTCGCTGGGCTCGGCGAGCGTGCGCGATCGTGTGATGGTGGTGAAGTCACTGAACCTGAGTTTGAGTGCGACAGTGCGACCCTCAAGGCCCGCCCTGCGCAGCCTCACGGCCACCTGATTCGCCTGTTTGAGCAGCTCTCGATGAAGAACCCGCCGATCCGAGACATCGAATTCGAATGTGTTCTCGTGCCCGATGCTCTTCTCTTGCCGCTCGAGAACGATGCCCCGAGGATCGATGCCGAGCGCCAGAGCGTGGAGCTTCTGGCCTGCCGCCTCGCCAACCGCTCTGGTGAGCGCCGGCAACGGCGTCTCGGCCAGCTCTCGCACCGTCTTGATGCCGATGCGCGCCAGCGCGGCCTCAGTGCTCGCACCCACACCCCAGAGCGCCTTGATGGGCAGAGGGTGCAGAAAGGTGAGGATCTCGGACTCGGGAACGACAAGCATGCCGTCGGGTTTGGCGCGCTGCGATGCCATCTTGGCGACGAACTTGGTCGACGAGGCTCCGACAGAGCAGGTGAGGCCGGTCTCGGCGAACACCCGAGCTCGAACCTGCGCGCCAATTGCGCTTGGACTGCCGAGCAGTCGTCTGGCGCCCGACACGTCGAGAAAGGCCTCGTCGATGCTGAGCGGCTCGACCAGCGGGGTGACGTCTCGGAAAATGCGCATCACCTCTGCCGAATAGTGCTCGTACAGCTTGCGATGCGGGGGCAGGATGTGCGCCTTCGGCGCCAGCCGCATGGCCACCGAGACCGGCATCGCGGAGTGGACGCCGAGCCGCCGCGCCTCGTAGGTGGCGCTGGTGACGACGCCGCGGCCGCCTGCATGACCGATGATGACCGGCTGGCCGCGCAGTTCGGGGTGGTCGAGCAGCTCGACCGAGGCGAAGAACGCGTCCATGTCGATGTGCAGCATGGTGGCGGTCGAGTCGTCTGCTCCGCCCTGCACGATCATCCTTCGAGTCTAGGCAGCACCAGCGACACCAGCTTGTTCGCGGTGTTCGCATTACGCGTCGTCGCCGCCAAACCGAACTGCTTCCAGAAGGCCAGTGGGATCGCCGACTTCGACACTCCGTGGGGGCACCACGCGTAGACGGCCCTACTGCCGAGGCTGATGATCTCGGGCAGCAGGCCGTCGGCATCGGGAAAGACGAGCGTCGATGCGGGCGGCGCCGCATCGGGCAGGAACGAGATCAGCAGTCGCGAGGGATCGTCGGAGACATCGACGAGCGGGTTCTCCTGCACGACGCCCACGAACTCACTCCCCTCGAGCACGACGAAGCGGGCGGACACTCCGGTGACCTCTGCGAAGCGCTTCTCGAGGTCGACGATGTCGCCCGCCGAGAGCGACGTCGCCGAGTCGAAGACGGCGTTGCCGCTGCGCAGCAGTGTCTTCACGTTCGTGAAGCCCGCCTGCTCGAGAACCCGCTGGAAGTCGGGCATCGGCACCAGGGTGCTCGTGCCCACGTTGATGCCGCGCACGAGCGCCACGTATGTCGTCATGGCGACCTCCTTGTTCCTCTCATCCTGCCATCCGACGCCGCAGAATCAGCCGCTCCACGAAGCTCCAGAGCGTGGTCAGTGCGAGGTAGATCGTGGCCGCGAGCGGCACGAAGGCCGCGAAGAGCACGGTGAGATACGGCAGGTAACTCAGGATGCGCGTGAGCGACTCGGCACCCGGCACGGTCGCGGCGGCGGGCGCCGCCGGGGTGCCCGGCAGGGCCACCGGTGGCAGTGGGGTGAGGAAGCGCCGCGAGAGGGTCGCCACGGCCGCGATCGACGCCAGCAGCACACCGAAGACGATCATCTGCTGCAGGCCGGCTCCCGAGCCGAACACCGACATGAGGCTCGTGCCGAGTGGAACGCCGAAGACGGTCTGCTCGAGCAGGCCGTTCGAGTGGCCATTCACGTGCAGCTGGGTGAAAAGCCCGTAGACGAGCGACACGATCGGTACCTGGATGAGCAGGGGCAGGAATCCCGCGAACGGCGACGTCTTCTCGGCCGCGTACAGGGCCATCAGCTCGCGCTGCATGCGTTCGGGATTCTTCGCGTGCTTCTGGCGGAGCTGGGAGATGAGCGGCGCGAGCCGACGCCGGTCGACCTCGGCCCGCGCCTGGGAGACTCCCACCGGGATGAGCGCGCTGCGGACGAGCAAGGTGATGACGACGATGGCGGCGCCGGCGGCGGCCACGGGAAAGAGGGGTTCAAGCAGTGATGCGAGGTGCTGGACAACCGCATAGGCGGCATCGAGGATGGCCGCGACCGGGCCGAGGGTGTACGGATTCATGGCAGAGAGATCCCAACGTCATGGGCGGAAGATGGATGACGTGTGGTTGCTGGCCGAGCCGAGGGGCTAGGCGGCGACCGGGATGGAGCGCGCCGGGGCCCTAGTGCGCGGCCGGCCCGCCGCGTTCGGATCGCTCTGCACGACCAGCACGCGCAGGGCGGCGAGGTCGAAGCCCGTCTGCTCGATGAGCGAGACGCCGGAACGGCCGATCAGGCTCACCAGGTATCGCGTGCACAGCGCCACGGCGAGGGCGCCGAGAGCGACGACGCCGACGACGGCGGCTGTGTCGAGCGCGCCTGTGCCGAACGACAGCGCGAAAGCCAGGCCGAGCAGATGATTCATCATCTCGAGCATGGCGGTCATGAGGTCCTGTCGTATCGGAGGCCTCCCACGCTACCCCCAGCCGACGTGCAGCGCGAGGAGTAGCGTGATGAGCATGGAATTCAGGTACCTCGGCAAGTCCGGGCTCAAAGTCTCGGAAATCACATACGGCAACTGGCTGACCCACGGATCGCAGGTCGAGAACGACATCGCCGCGCAGTGCGTGGAAGCCGCCTTGACCGCCGGCATCACGACCTTCGACACTGCAGACGCCTACGCGAACACCGCGGCGGAGAAGGTGCTCGGCAAGGCGCTGAAGCACCAGCGCCGCGAATCGCTCGAGATCTTCACGAAGGTCTACTGGCCGACCGGGCCCAAGGGTCCCAACGACGTGGGCCTATCGCGCAAGCACATCATGGAATCGATCGACGGCTCGCTACGCCGTCTGAAGACCGACTATGTCGATCTCTATCAGGCACACCGCTACGACGTGGAGACGCCGCTCGAGGAAACGATGCAGGCGTTCGCCGACATCGTTCGCCAGGGCAAGGCCCTGTACATCGGAGTCAGCGAGTGGAACGCGGAGCAGATCCGTGCCGGCCACGCACTCTCGAAGGAACTCGGCTTCCAGCTCATCTCGAACCAGCCCCAGTACTCGATGCTGTGGCGAGTGATCGAAGACCAGGTCGTGCCCGTCTCCGAGGAGCTCGGCCTGTCTCAGATCGTGTGGTCTCCCGTGGCGCAGGGCGTGCTCACCGGCAAGTACAAGCCCGGCGCAGAGCTTCCCCCGGGCAGCCGGGCAACAGACGAGAAGGGCGGCGCAGACATGGTCAAGCGCTTCCTCAACGACGACGTGCTGACCCGCGTGCAGCTGCTGCAGCCCATCGCCCACGACCTCGGCCTCACGATGGCCCAGCTCGCGATCGCCTGGGTCCTGCAGAACCCGAACGTCGCATCCGCCCTTATGGGCGCATCGCGGCCCGACCAGGTGGAGTCGAACGTCAAGGCTGCCGGCGTCACTCTCGACGAGGGCGTCCTCACCCGCATCGACGAGGCTCTGGGTTCGGTCGTTGTGCGCGACGCCAAGCACACGGTCTCTCCGGAGACGCGCCCCGTCTGATCGACAGGCCCCGCCCGATTCGCGCTACCTACGCGTGATCGCCGGGGCGTCGATGCCCAGCCGGGCGAGCCTGCGGCGTGCCGCGAGCTCGCTCGGCGGGTCTTTCTCCAACGTTCCCGCGATCACCCGGAGTGTTAGCCGGGTCACGGCCGCCACGGGCATCCGGATGGGCCCGAGTGACGGCACGCGCAGCCGGAGCATGCCCCGATAGGGCTCGGGGATGGATGCGACGGCCCCCGCGAACAGAAGGGCGTATCCGGGCATCAGCGACCGGCCCAAGGGCGGACGGCGGATGAACGACACAGCCTCGGCGACGCGGTCGTTGTACACCAGCTCGCCCGCATCGAGGTACTGACGCAGCTGCGCCGAGAGCTCCGCCTCCGATCGCGGAGGGTTTCGCACTCCCATCAACTCGCCCGCCTTCGCCCATTCGCGAACGTAGGCGTCGGGGCCGCCCGGGATCGGCTTGCCATAGAGCTTGGCCGTGGCGAGAAACGAGTCGGTGAACGCGAGGTGCACCCAGCGCAGCAGCTCCGGGTCGTTGGCTGCGTAGGGGCGGGAGACGCCTCGCGCATCCACATAGCTGCCGACGACGCGCTCGTGCATCTTCAGCACCCAATTCGAGGTGCCGATCGCCGTTCGAGTATCGCCGTAGCTCACGGTGAAGATCCAACGGATCGTGCCGGCCAAGCGGCCGAGGGGATCCTCCTTGTACCGGGAGTGGTCGTGCACTCCGGCCATCGCCCCCGGGTGCAGCGCCTGGATCAGCAGTGCGCGGATACCCGCGACGATCGTCGACATGCCGCCATGCACGCCCCACGTCGCCGAGCCCGGCGCGAAGAAGCCGCCGTCGTCGCCCTCGTCTAAACGCACCGACCACTCAGGCGGCTCGTTGCTCGATCCACTGAGGGTGAGGCGGATGCGATCGCGGAGGGCTGCGGGAACGAGATTCACTCCCCCAGTCTGCGCGCGACATCCTGTGCGCCGCCCGGCATTGACGATGCGGGTCGCCCCGCCTACGCCTGGGAGATGCGCACCGTGTTGCCCGAGGGGTCGCGGAACGCGCAGTCGCGTGGTCCCCACGGCTGCTTGATCGGCTCCTGCAGCACCTCGGCCCCGGATGAGCGAACCTTCTCGAAGCTCGCGTCGAGGTCGTCGCTACGGAACACGAGCGTCTGCAGCACGCCCTTGACGAGCAGTTCCTCGAGCGCGTCGCCGTCGGCCTGGGACCGGCCGGCGTGGGGCTCCGAGAGCACGATCGACAGGTCGGGCTGGCCGGGGCTGCCGAGCGTCACCCAGCGGAAGCCTCCATTGGCGACGTCGTTCTGCACCTCGAAGCCGAGGGCGTCTCGGTAGAAGCCGAGTGCCTCGTCGACGTCGGTGACGGTGATGCCTGCGTACTGAAGTGAGATGGTCATGGATGCCACGCTAGGCCGACAGCGACATCACGGCTTCTCGAATCCTGCTCGATTCGGCGGTCGCCGAGTCGGCGGTGCGCGGCCGCGTGTACCCGCTCGCCACGCACGACGGCATCAGCTGCACGGCTTCGTGCTCCCGTCTGCGGTACTGGCTGGGTGTCTCGCCGACCAGCAGGCTGAACCGAGAACTGAAGGAGCCCAGCGAGGTGCAGCCGACCGCCATGCAGGCGTCGGTGACCGAGACTCCTGACCGAAGCAGTGCCATGGCGCGCTCGATGCGCCGGGTCATGAGATAGCCGTATGGCGTCTCGCCGTACGCGTCGCGGAACTGTCTGGAGAAGTGCGCCGGCGACATCAGCGCGTGCCTCGCCATCGTCGGCACGTCGAGCGGCCGGGCGAACTCCCTGTCGATCAGGTCGCGCGCGCGACGCAGCTGCACCAGCGCGGCGAGTCGTTCCGGAGACATGTCTCGACCGTAGCAGCGCGTCCCCGCGAGGTCACGCCCCGTAGGCCTAGCGGGCGAGGCGCTCCACCGCCGCGCCGAAGAGTGCGGGCATCGCCCGGGCCGCCGGCACGATGAGCGGCCGCAGAGGTGACTGCGCCGCGGCGAGCAATACCGAGGTGATCACGCGGAAGTCCCGACTGACGCGGGACCACTCACGGTCATATGCGGCTGCCTGCCGCGCGCCCTCACCGCCGATCGCCCCAACGGCGGCCCGCGCATGGGCCAGTCCTACCCGGATGCCCTCCCCCGTGAGCGCGTCGACGTACCCCGAGGCATCGCCCAGCAGCAGCACCCGCCCGGCACTGCGGGCCGTGCTGCGCTGCCGGAGGGGCCCCGCCCCGCGCAGGCTGTCGACCGGGTGCGATCCTCGGAGCCGGTCGGAGAGCTCCGGCAGCTGCGACAGCACCTCGTCGAAGTCGGTGCGCGGGCGCCCGAGCACGGCGACCCCCACGAGGCCTTCGGCCAGCGGCGTGACGTAGGCCTCGGCATCCGCGACCCAGTGCACCTCGACGAGATCGGTCCACGGCTCGATCGCGTAATGCCTGCGCAGCCCGAAGCGGCGCCGGTCGACTCTGCCCGAGGCCGACCGCTCGAGGCCGACCATCCGTCGCACCGTGGAGTGCAGGCCATCGCAGGCGAACAGCCACGATGCCCGCACGTCGCCGACCGTCACGCCCTCGGCGTGCTGCACCAGCTCGGTGACCCGGGCATCGATTCGCTCAATGCCGAGCTCGTCGCCGCGCGCCGCGAGCGCGTCGTGCAGGGCCGTGCGGCGCACGCCGAGACCGGATGCTCGGGCGAAGCGGTGCTCAGCAGATCTCGTCGCATCGACGTAGCGGAAGCCCGCGATCGCGGCTCCCTCAGGATGAACACCCAGTCGCGCGAGGGCTGCGACGGCGCCGGGCATCAGGCCTTCGCCGCACGCCTTGTCGATGGGAAAAGACCGCGGCTCGATGACGACGACCGACAGCCCGGCGAGCCTCGCCTCGATCGCGGCGGCGAGACCGATGGGACCCGCGCCCACCACGGCGACGTCGACATCGACCGTGGTCATCGGGGTGTGACGGGCTTCTCGCCGAGCGCCGCCTCGAGCGCTCGTTCCTCGACCGGAATGCGGAACCGGAACAGCAGTACCGCGTTGAGCACGGTGAAGACGAGGGCGGTCACCCAGTTGCTGTGCACCAGGGGAAGAGCAATGCCCTCGGCGATGACGACGATGTAATTGGGGTGACGAAGCCACCGGTACGGTCCGCGCAGCACGAGCGGCAGACCGGGAACCACGATGACCCGCGTGTTCCAGCGGTGGCCGAGCGATGCGATGCACCACCAGCGCAGCACCTGGCTCGCGAGAGCAATCACCAGCATTGGCCAGCCCAGCCACGGAATGAACGGCCGGTCAGCGAGCAGCGTTTCGACGAGACACGCCAAAAGCAGGCCCGTATGAAGCGCGACCATCGGCCCGAAGTGACGTCTGCCGAACTCCATTCCGCCGCGCGCGAAAGCCCACGCCGCGTTGCGGGTCGACACGACGAGCTCGGCGATGCGCTCGCCACCGGTCAGCAGGATGAGGATCACGTAAAGCAGAACCGACAGAGTCATTTCGAATCCCCAGACCATCGCATCAGAACAAGTTCGGCACAGACTCCGGGGCCGAGCGCGAAGAGGGCGCACAGTTCGTCGGCGACCGGCGGGTGATCGCGGATGCTGTCGGCCAGCACGTGCAGAACCGATGCCGACGACAGGTTGCCGACCCGGGCAAGCGAGTCCCAGCTGGCGTCGAGGGCGTCGGACGGCAGGCGCAGGGCGTCGCTGAAGGCGTCGAGCACCCGAGGGCCGCCCGGATGCGCGACCCACCGCCAGATGCCACCGACCGTCGTTCCGTTGTCGGCGAGAAATTGAGTCATATCCGTGCCGAAGTGCTCGTCGACCACGTCGGCGACTCCCGCGGTCAGCACGATCCGGAACCCCGTCTCTCCGGGGTTGAATCCGAGCACGTGACGAGTGTCCGGATAGAGAGCGCTGCGGGCAGCGATGATGTCGAACCCGTCATCCGGTCGCTGGGCTGCACGCTCCGACCCCACCATGACCACGGCCGCGGCCCCATCGCCGAAGAGTCCCGACGCAACAAGGTTGGCCATCGAATCGTCGCCACGCTGCACGGTGAGCGAACAGAGCTCGACCGAGATCAGAACGGCGACCCCCATCGGATGGCCTGCCAGGTAGTCGTCGACTCTAGCGATGCCGGCGGCGCCCGCGACGCATCCCAACCCGAACATCGGTACACGCTTCACGTCGGGCCGGAGCCCGATTCGGGGAACCAGCAGCGCGTCGATGGAGGGAGCTGATACACCGGTGACAGAGGTGAAGAGCACGAAGTCCACCTCATCCGCTGCAATCCCGGCCTGCATCAGAGCCGCCGTCAGCGCTTCTTCTGCGAGGTCGGTCGCGGCTTCGATGAAGATGCCGTTCGTGGTCGTGAAGCTCTGGCCCTCGAGGTAGCGCTCGATGGGCTGCACCAGATGACGTCGCTCCACCCGGCTTCCCTCGTGCAGACGCCGCAGGAGGGCCTGCTTCGAGGCATCCTGCGTGATCATCGGGGCGATGGCCGCCGTGATCTCCGTCTGGGCATACGAGTTCGGGGGAAGTGCGGCGGATACCCCGACGATTCTCGACACGCTCGCACGCTAGCACGGCGGGCGCACCGCCATCGATGCCCATGGAATGTCGATGCGGCTGCGCGATAATGACTGCACGACGACGCGAAGGGCAACGAATGACCATCGAGACCGACCGGCCCTGGATTACTCAGTACGCAGACGGCGTGCCCGCCACGATCGAACTCCCCGCCGGGTCTCTTGTCGACATGCTCGATGCGTCGGTGAAGACGTTTCGCTCCAATGTCGCCCTCGACTTCTTTGGATCGACAACGACATATGCGGAACTGGGCATGCTCGTCGCGCGCGCAGCGGAGGGGCTGCGGCGAGCGGGCGTCGGCCACGGCGACCGGGTGGCGCTCGTGCTGCCGAACTGCCCACAGCATGTCATCGCGTTCTACGCGGTGCTGAGGCTGGGCGCGATCGTCGTGGAACACAATCCGCTGTACACCGATCGCGAGATGCGCCACCAGTTCGAAGACCACGGCGCGAAAGTCGCGATCGTGTGGGACAAGGTGGGCGAACGCATCCATTCGATGCCCGCCGATGTCGCGTTCGACACGGTCATCGCCGTCGATGTGACACGCGCTATGCCGTTCTCCAAGCGGGTCGCCCTGCGCCTGCCCGTGCCGAAAGCGCGCGAGGCGCGCAAGGCGCTCACGGCCGATTCGAAGCACAGCACGCCATGGGAGAAGCTCCTCAATCACCGGCCGATTCGGCGCTCCGTTCCACGACCATCGGTCGACGATCTCGCCGTGATTCAGTACACCAGTGGCACGACCGGAACACCGAAGGGTGCGAAGCTCACCCACCTCAACCTGCACGCCAACGCGCTGCAGGGCCGGGCCTGGGTACCAGGCATGGTGGCCGGCAAAGAGGTCATCTATGCCGTGCTGCCCATGTTCCACGCGTACGGCCTCACGCTCTGTCTCACCTTTGCAATGAACAGTGGAGCGCGGCTCGTTCTCCTGCCCAAGTTCGACGTCGACCTCGTGCTCGACGCCGCCAAGTCGCATCCACCCACCTTCCTTCCCGCTGTGCCGCCGATCTATGAGCGACTCGCGCTGGGGGCCCAGAAGCGCAAGGTCGATCTCACGGGCATCCGCTTCGCGATCTCGGGCGCCATGAACCTGCCGATCTCCACGGTCGAACTCTGGGAGAAGGCGACGGGCGGCTACCTGGTCGAGGGCTACGGACTCACCGAGACCTCCCCCGTGGCGCTGGGCAACCCCATCGGCCCGAGCCGCAGACCCGGCACCGTTGGTGTGCCTTTTCCCAGCACCGAGATCCGGGTGGTCGATCCGGAGGACACCTCCGTCGATCGTGCGACGGGAGAAGAAGGCGAACTGCTGATCCGGGGACCTCAGGTGTTCCAGGGCTACTGGCAGAAGCCCGACGAGACCGATGCCGTGCTGCTCAAGGATGGCTGGTTCCGCACGGGCGACATCTGCACGCAGGATGCCGATGGTTTCGTCACGATCGTCGACCGCATCAAGGAGCTCATCATCACGGGCGGATTCAATGTGGCGCCCTCCGAGGTCGAAGACGCGCTGCGTCAGCATCCCGGAGTCGCCGACGTGGCCGTGGTCGGCATGCCGAGCGGGGGCGGCGGAGAGGACGTCGTCGCGGCGGTGGTGCTTTCTTCGAAGGCCGACTTCGACGAGAAGAAGCTTCGCGATTGGTGCCGCAGCCAGCTGACCGCATACAAGGTACCGAAGAGAATCGTGGTCATCGACGAGCTTCCGAAGTCCCTCATCGGCAAGGTTCTGCGCAGGGCGGTCAGAGAGCAGCTGCTGGCCGACCGCGCCTGAGCCGAGAAGCTAGGCGGGCTCGGGCAAAGACGAAGCGGGAAAGACGGGCGCGGAAAGCAGCGCGACCTTCACTGACCCACCCTTCGTGACCTGCTCCCCCAGCTGCACGAAGCCGAGCCGGTCGTGGAAGGCGAGCGATCCGGGGTTGGGCGGATCGAGGTTGACCTCGCAGGTCACCTCGGTAAGACCCGCGAGCTCGGCCTCGGCGAAGACCCGCTCGTAGAGGATCTGCCCGAGGCCCCGACCCCGCATGGCCTGATGCACGACGATGCGGTCGACGTAGAGAAAGTCGCCGCCACGCTCTTCGAACCAGCGATAGTTCTCGCTGTCATAGTCGTTGCCGGCGGTCAGCGTGATCACGAGGCCCAGCGGCTTTCGGGGCGATGCGTCGTCGACGACGATGACGGCGGAGTGCGCCATCGACACGAGATCGAGAAGTTCCGCCTCGTCGAGTAGATTGACCGCCGGTATCGCACCGTTGTTCATCGCCAGGAGCGGAGTCAGATCGGTGGGGTCGATATCTCTGGTCGTCAAGGTCACTCCGAGAGCCTATCCGCACAGGCTCGGCGGAATGCGCGCGGCCATGATGGACTTATACCGAGAACTATGACGAGCACTGCCGACAGGAGCCCCATCGTGACCATCGACTGGCTGACACTGCAGAACACCGCGCACGCCGAGTTCACCGCTCGCCTCGCCGCGGTGACCGATTGGAACGCGCCGACGCCCGACACCGACTGGAACACTCGCCAGCTCGTCACCCATGTCATCGAAGAGCAGCAGTGGGTGCCCCTGCTGCTCGAGGGCCGCAGCCTGCGCGAGGCGCGATCGCTCAAGCGACCGCTGTCGAGCGATCTCACAGCAGAGTGGGCTCGGTATTCGAAGGCGGCCACCGACGCCTGGCGATCTGCAGCGCCGGATGCGCAGGTGCAGCTCTCGTACGACACCGTGACGGTCTCCGACTACCTGCGCGAGCAGGTCTCCGACGTCACGATCCACACCTGGGACCTCGCCCGTGCGACGAGTTCGGCTGAGGTCATCGACGAACAGCTGATCGCGGCGGTCTGGACAGTCTTCGAACCGCAGAAGGAGACGCTCGAGGCGTCGGGCCTGTTCAGCTCCCCGGTGCCCGTTCCCGAGCACGCGCCGCTGCAGTCGAAGCTCCTCGCTCTGACCGGGCGCGACGACAGGCTTCCGCTTTCCGCGTAGCGATGAATGTATGCATTGTCATGAATGCGCAATAGCCTGAAGGCATAGGCGGCGAACCCAAGTCCCCGCCTCGCCACGAGGAGCTTCATGTCGACCGCACCCCCGCTGTCCATTCCCGACCAGCACGGCAAGCGCGTGATCATTACCGGGGCCAACAGCGGGCTCGGCCTCGAGGCCGCGCGCCGTCTCTCTGCCGCCGGCGCCCACGTGGTGATGGCCGCTCGAACGGCGGAGAAGAACGCGCACGCCGCGGAGACGATTCGGAAGACCGCGCCGAACGCTTCGTTGCAACTCGAAAGCCTCGACCTCGCATCTCTGGCAAGTGTGCAGGCGTTCGCGGATCGTATGGCCGCAGAGAAGGTGCCCACAGACATCCTGATCAACAACGCCGGGGTAATGGCGGTGCCCACGAGGCACACGACCGAAGACGGGTTCGAGCTGCAGTTCGGCACGAACCATCTCGGTCATTTCGCGCTCACCGCACGTTTGCTCCCGACGCTGACAGCCGCAGAAGCGCCCCGGGTCGTCACCCTGTCGAGCGTGATGCACTGGATCGGTCGCATCCGATTCGGCGATCTCAACGCCGAGAAGAAGTACAACGCGTGGCTCGCCTATGGGCAGTCGAAGCTGGCGAATCTGCTCTTCGCCCACGAGTTGCAGCGCCGCAGCGATGCCGCCGGGTGGGGCCTGCTGAGTGCGGCGGCGCATCCCGGTTCGAGCCGCACGAATCTGCAGAGCGCCGGCCCTCAGCTCGGTCGCGATAAACCGGCCAACGCGCTCGTCGAGAGATTCATGCAGTCGCCCGGAACGTCACAGGACGCCGAGCAGGGCGCAGAACCCGAGCTTTTCGCGGCGACCTGGGCGAGCATCTCTGGCGGAGACTACGTCGGGCCCACCGGGGCGTTCGGGCTCACGGGCCCTCCGGGGCGCGCGAAGCAGAGCCGACGAGCCCTCGATCAGAGGGTTGCCATGCGGCTGTGGACCGCGTCAGAGGATCTGACGGGGATCGACTTCTAGCCCCTCCACGCTCTGCGACTACTCGGGAAGCGCCGTGGCCCTCTCGAGCACGAGTTCGCGAACTCGTGCGGCGTCGGCCTGGCCCTTCATCGCCTTCATGACAGCACCGATGACAGCGCCGGCAGCCTGAACCTTGCCGTCACGGATCTTCGCCAGCACATCAGGCTGGCTCTGCAGCGCCTCGTCGATGGCGGCGATCAACGCGCCGTCGTCTGACACGACGGCCAGGCCGCGCGCATCCACGACCTGCTGGGGCGTGCCCTCGCCGGCGATGACGCCCTCGAGAACCTGCCTCGCGAGGCGGTCGGTGAGCGTGCCGGCGTCGACGAGTGCCACGAGCTGTGCGACCTGCAGCGGAGTGACGAGCGTTGTCGCGTCGACGCCCTGCGCGTTGGCGGTGCGGGCGATCTCGCCCGTCCACCACTTGCGGGCCGCCGCGGGGGCGGCACCCGCCGCGACGGTCTCGATGACCTCGTTCACGAGACCGGAGTTCGTGAGATCTTGGAACTCGAGGTCGGTGAAGTTCCACTCGGCCTTGAGACGGCGGCGACGGATCGCCGGGGCCTCGGGAAGAGCCGCGCGCAGTTCTTCAATGAGCTCGGCCGACGGAACGACCGGCAGCAGATCGGGCTCCGGGAAGTAGCGGTAGTCGTCGGCGTCGGACTTGGGTCGACCGGCCGAGGTCTGGCCCGTGTCTTCGTGCCAGTGGCGGGTCTCCTGCGTGATCGTTCCGCCGTCGTCGAGGATGGCGGCCTGGCGCTGGATCTCGTAGCGGATCGCGCGTTCGACGCTGCGCAGCGAGTTGACGTTCTTCGTCTCGGTGCGCGTTCCGAGAGGAGCGGGCGGTTCACCCTCGGGGGTGCGTCGACGCAGCGAGATGTTGGCGTCGCAGCGCAGGTTTCCGCGCTCCATGCGCGCCTCGGAGATGCCGAGTCCCACGACGATGTCGCGGATGGTGGAGACATAGGCCTTGGCGAGTTCCGGGGCATCGGCCTCGGCGCCATAGATGATGTCGGTGACGATCTCGACCAGGGGAACGCCCGCCCGATTGTAGTCGACGAGCGAGTACTCCGCGCCCTGGATGCGACCGGTCGCGCCGCCCACGTGGGTGAGCTTGCCGGCGTCCTCCTCCATGTGCGCGCGCTCGATCGGCACCGTGAACATGCGGCCGTTCGGCAGCTCGACCTCGACGGAGCCCGCGAAGGCGATGGGCTCGTCGCTCTGCGAGATCTGGTAGTTCTTGGCCAGGTCGGGGTAGAAGTAGTTCTTGCGGGCGAAGCGGCTCGTGGGCGCGATCGAGCAGCCGAGCGCGAGGCCCAGGCTGATCGCGTAGCGCACCGCCTGGCCGTTGACCACAGGAAGCGAACCCGGCAGACCGAGGTCGACAGGCGTGATGTTCGTGTTGGGCTCGCCGCCGAAGTAGTTCGGAGCGTCGGAGAACATCTTGGTCTTGGTGCTGAGCTCGATGTGCACCTCGAAGCCGAGCACCGGTTCGAAGAGCTCGAGCGCGCGGTCGTAGTCCATCAGTTTCGCCATCAGACGGCTCCCTCGTCGGTCGCGTTCATTTCACTGGGAGACAGGTCGGGCGCCTGGCTCAGGAGCGTGTGGCCCCACTTCTGCTCGAGGAGCGCCTCGAGCGCGGCGGCCACCCCATAGAGACGGGCGTCTTCGCGCGCCGGCGCCAAGAACTGGATGCCGACGGGCAGCCCGTCTTCGGCGGCCAGTCCCGCGGGCACCGAGATTCCCGGGATGCCGGCGAGGTTCGCCGGGATCGTCGCGATGTCGTTGAGATACATCGACAGCGGGTCTCCCGTCTTCTCGCCGAGTTTGAAGGCGGTGGTCGGCGCTGTGGGCGACACCAGCACGTCAGCGTTCGCGAAGGCTGCGGCGAAGTCGCGCTGCACCAGCGTGCGCACCTTCTGTGCGCTGCCGTAGTAGGCGTCGTAGTAGCCGGCCGAGAGCGCGTAGGTTCCGAGGATGATGCGACGCTTCGCCTCGGCGCCGAAGCCCTGCTCGCGGGTGGCGCTCATCACGTCTTCGACGGTGCCGCCACCCTTCGGGTTGACCCGCAGACCGAAGCGCACAGAGTCGAACTTGGCCAGGTTGCTGGAGGCCTCGGCGGGCATGATCAGGTAGTAGGCGGCGATCGCGTGCTCGACGCTGGGAAGCTCGACCTCGGTGATGATTGCGCCCGCACCCTCGAGAAGAGCCAGTGCTTCGCGGAAACGTTCCATAACACCGGGCTGGAAGCCATCGCCCTGGAGTTCTTTGATGACGCCGATGCGCAGACCCGCAACGTCGGCGTTGCGCACGGCCTCGGCGAACGAGGGCCATGCGTCGGTGAGAGACGTGGAGTCGCGCGGGTCGTGCCCGCCGATCACGTCGTGCAGCAGCGCGGAGTCGAGGACCGTGCGCGACACCGGGCCGATCTGGTCGAGGCTGGAGGCAAGGGCGATGGCGCCGTAGCGGCTGACTCCGCCGTAGGTGGGCTTGAGCCCGACCGTGCCGGTGACGTGTGCGGGCTGGCGGATCGATCCGCCAGTGTCGCTGCCCAGGGCGAAGGGGGCTTCGAAGGCGGCGACAGCGGCGGCGGAGCCTCCGCCGGAGCCTCCGGGGATGCGCTCGAGATCCCATGGGTTGTGCGTCGGACCGTATGCGGAGTGCTCGGTCGACGAGCCCATGGCGAACTCATCCATGTTGGTCTTGCCGATGGAGACGAGCCCTGCGGCGCGCAGCTTCGTCATGACCGTGGCGTCGTAGGGCGGAACCCAACCCTCGAGGATCTTGGAACCACTGGTGGTGGGCATGCCCTTGGTGACGATGACGTCTTTGATGGCGATGGGCACGCCGGCAAGCGGGTGCATCTCTTCGCCCGCGGCGCGGCGACGGTCGATGTCAGCCGCCTCGGCGAGGGCACTGTCGGATGCGACGTGCAAGAAGGCGTGAACGGCCCCGTCGACCGCGGCGATGCGGTCGAGGTGCGCCTGGGTGGCCTCGACGGAGCTGACCTCGCCGGAGCTGAGCTTGGTGGCGAGGGCGTCGGCGGTGAGCCGAGTGAGATCGGTCGTCATTACTGCTCCTCCCCCAGGATCGCCGTGACGCGGAACCGCGAGCCGTCGTGGTCGGGCGCACCGGCCAGCGCTTCTTCGGCGGTGAGGGTCTGGCCCACCACGTCGTCGCGGAACACGTTCTGCAGCGGAATCGGGTGGCTCGTGGCCGGCACATCGGGCGTCGCGACCTCGGTGACGGTGGCCACGTGATCCATGATCGACCCGAGTTCGCTGGTGAGCGACACGATCTCTTCGGGCGTCAACGCGATGCGGGCGAGGTTGGCGAGGTGGGTGACCTGCTCCTGCGTGATTTCGGACATGCTGCTCCGTGTCTTCATTCGGGGGGAGTTCGGACGAACCCACCGATTCTACCGGAGGAGCTACTCGCCGTTCTCTGCCTCGGGTGCGCTCTCCGCCTCGGGGGCCGGGCCCAACGCATCCGGGCCCTCGGTGACGAGGATCGCAAACTGCTCGGCGTCGATGATGCGCAGACCGAGGGCCTCGGCCTTCGTGAGCTTGGAGCCAGCACCCGGGCCCGCGGCCACGAAGTCGGTCTTCTTGCTCACGCTCGACGCGGCCTTGCCGCCCGCGTTGATGATCGCCTCGAGGGCGCCCTCGCGGGTGAATCCCTCGAGCGAGCCGGTGGCGACCACGGTGACGCCCGAGAGCACGCCGCCCTCGACCACGGCTGCGCCGGGCCCCGGATGCCCCGGGGTCGCGAACCGCACGCCGGCCGCGGCCCAGGCCTCGACGATGTCGACGTGCCAGTCGACGGCGAACCAGTCGATGAGGGCGTCGGCGATGATGGGGCCGACGCCGTCGACCGCAGCGAGTTCGTCGCGGCTCGCCGCGCGGATGGCATCGAGCGAGCCGAAGTAGTCGGCAAGGGCGCGCGCCGCGACGGGACCTACATGGCGAATCGACAGCGACACGAGGATGCGCCACAGCGGCTTGGTCTTGGCCTTCTCGATCTCGGCGAGCAGCTTCACCGCGTTCGTCGAGGGAACGGAGAACTCGTCGCCCGCGAACTCGGCGGACTCGGGGTCAAATGCCCCATCGCGCTTCTGGCGCTTGCGCTGGAACGGCATGACTCGCTTCGGCTCGCCATCATCGGTGAGCTTGACCATGCCCGTCTCGTTGTCACGCACGACCACAGTGATCGGGAAGATGTCTTGCATGCGCAGGGCGAAGAGCCCCGCCTCGGTCTCGAGCGGGGGCTCTGCCGGTTCGAGCGGCTGAGTGAGCGCCGCGGCAGAGACTTCTCCCAGCACCTCGATGTCGAGCCCGCCTCGGGAGCCCACGTGCTCGACGCGACCACGAACCTGCGCCGGGCAGCTGCGGGCGTTCGGGCAGCGCAGATCGATGTCGCCCTCTTTGGCAGGAGCGAGCTTCGTGCCGCACTCGGGGCAGTTCTCGGGCATCACGAAAGCGCGCTCGTCACCGGTGCGCAGTTCGACGACAGGGCCGAGCACCTCGGGAATGACATCGCCCGCCTTGCGCAGAACGACGATATCGCCGATGAGCACGCCCTTGGCCTTGACCACGTCTTGGTTGTGCAGTGTGGCCTGGCGCACTTCGGAGCCGGCCACCTCGACCTTCTCCATAACGGCGAACGGCGTGGCTCGACCGGTGCGCCCGACGCTCACGACGATGTCGAGCAGTCGGGTGTTGACCTCTTCGGGAGGGTATTTGTAGGCCGTCGCCCAACGCGGCGCACGGCTCGTGGCCCCGAGCTCGGCGTGCAGGGCGAGGTCGTCGACCTTGATGACGATGCCGTCGATCTGGTGCTCGACGCTCGCGCGATGGATGCCGTTGTAGCGGATGAACTCGACGACGTCGTCGACCAGGTCGAAGACCCTGAAGTGTGTCGAGATGGGAAGGCCCCACTGCTCGAGCAGACCGTAGACCTCGCTCTGCGCGGCGACGGGAGGGTTCGGCCATGCGCCGATGCCGTGCACGAGCATGCGCAGGCGCGACAGACGATTCTCGACGAGCGCCAATTGCTTGGCGTTCTTGCCCTCGGTCTTCTGACGAAGGGAGCCGGCCGCCGCGTTGCGCGGGTTGGCGAAGACGCGCTCCCCCGCGGCCTCCTGCAAGGCGTTCAGCTCGTCGAACGACGCGACAGGAAAGAAGATCTCGCCGCGCACCTCGACCAGGGGCGGATGCCCAGTGCCCTTCAATCGCGCGGGGATCTGCTTGATCTGCAGCACGTTGTCGGTGACGTCTTCACCCACAACTCCGTCGCCCCGCGTGGCAGCCGTGACGAGCACGCCGTTCTCATAGCGCAGGTTGATGGCCAGACCGTCGATCTTGAGCTCGGAAAGGTACCGCACGGCACTGCGGCCTGCGTCGCGCTCGATCTTGGCAGCCCACTCGCGCAGTTCTTCTTCGCTGAAGACGTTGTCGAGGCTGAGCATGCGCTCAGCGTGCGTGACCGGGGTGAACATCGTTGTCTCGGCGCGACCGCCCACCGTCTGGGTGGGGCTGTCGGCGCTCTGGAGTTCGGGATGAGCCCGCTCGAGTGCGTCGAGCCGTCGCACGAGGGTGTCGTACTCGGAGTCGGAAACGGTCGATGCGTTCTTCTCGTAGTACTGATCGCGCAGCTCGAGGATGCGGGTGGTCAGCTCCTCGGCCTCGACCTTGGCCTGGGCAAGATCGGGTGTGACCTCACTCGGCAGAACCTCGAGCGAATCGGCCTCGGTGCCGTGGCTCGGCGTCGTTGCCGGCTTGCGCCCAGCCATCAGACTGCGGCCTCGATCGGAACAGCACTGACCGAAACAGCACTGACCGGAACAACACTGACCGTGCGATCGATGGTGCACTGGCCGAGCACGCGGGTGCCGATGTAGACGACGGCCGTCTGTCCTGGCGCCACGCCGTTGAGCGGGGTGTGCGGTGTGATGACGAGCTCGTGGTCGGATGCGGGCCGCTGGCCCTCGACGGGAACAGGAACGTCGAGCGGCCTGACGACCGCGGTCGCGGCCACAGGGTCGGCGTGGGCGCGGATCTGAACCTCGCACTCGAAGGCGACCTCGGGGTGCTCGGGTGCAAGACCAGCCCAGGTGAAACGCGCACCGGCGATTTCGGAGATATCGAGCGCCTCTTTCGGGCCGACGACAACCTGGTTGGTGATGGGACGAACCTCGAGCACAAAGCGCGGCTTGCCGTCGGCGGCGGGCATACCGAGATGGAGGCCCCGACGCTGGCCCACGGTGAACGAATGCGCGCCCTCATGGGTGCCGACAACGCTGCCGTCTCTCTCGAGCACCTCGCCCGTCTCGGCGCCGACCCGCTCGGCGAGCCAGCCCTTAGTATCTCCGTCGGGGATGAAGCAGATGTCGTGGCTGTCGGGCTTCTTCGCCACAGAGAAGCCGCGTTCGGCGGCCTCTGCGCGAACCTCGGCCTTGGACGGCGTGGCACCCAGGGGGAACATGCTGTGGGCGAGCTGCTCGCTGGTGAGAACCCCGAGCACGTAGCTCTGGTCTTTGGCCCAGGTCGCCGCCCGGTGCAGCTCGCGATTGCCCTCGGCGTCGGTGACAATGTTGGCGTAGTGACCCGTGGCCACGGCGTCGAAGCCGAGGTCGACGGCCTTCTCAAGCAGGGCGGCGAACTTGATGCGCTCGTTGCAACGCATGCACGGATTCGGCGTGCGCCCCGCCGTGTATTCGGCCACGAAGTCATCGACCACGTCAGCCTTAAATCTCTCGGAGAAATCCCACACGTAGTACGGGATGCCGATCTTGTTGGCGACGCGCTGCGCGTCCATCGAATCTTCGATAGTGCAGCAGCCGCGAGCACCGGTTCGCAGGGTGCCCGGCATGCGCGAGAGCGCTAGATGAACCCCGACCACGTCGTGCCCCGCCTCGACCGCGCGCGCGGCAGCCACCGCGGAGTCGACCCCGCCACTCATTGCCGCTAAAACCTTCACGCAACGAGCTTACGCGAGGCCTACGACACCGTGCCCTATCTGTATTCTCGCCCACGACTGTCTGGCTTCGGCAGCGTCAGGCCTTTCTGTTCTGGTTGGCCTGTTCTCGTTTGGAAGATGGCCCGAACCATATCCACAGAGGGCGAGCCGTGACGAGGATGAGCACCGCGAACAGGCTTTGGCTGATGACGCCGAAGAACGAGAGTCCGCCGACCGTTGCGAAGACGGTCCAGTTCACTGCGATGTCGGCGATCATCACGGTGCTGCCGAGAACGATGCCGGGGCGCCGTCGAAAGATGATCAGCGCAGCGGCCGCCGGATCCAGGATCGTTAGTGTCACCCAGAACAGTCGGACGCCGAGAGGGAAGCCGCCGTACGCGTTCACTCCGCCCAAGATCAGGTCCGCCGTGTGAGTGGTTGTTCCAACGAGGAAGCCGATTACCCACAGGACGTGGACCACTCTGAGCGCTCGTGCTGATGCGGTCAGAGTGATCATCCGCTCATGATACCGACGCGGCTATTCGGCGGGACTCTCTGCGGCGTCTGCCTCGGCCTGCGCCTTCATCGCGGCCTCGACGTCGAGCGCCTTGAGCTGCGCAACGAGGTCGGCGAGGGCGGGTGCAGGAAGTGATCCGGCCTGGCGGAACACGGGCACGCCGTTCTTGAACGCCATCAGCGTGGGGATCGACGTGATCTGGGCGGCGGCTGCGAGCTGCTGCTGGTCTTCGGTGTCGATCTTTCCGTAGACCACGTCGGTGTTGTCGTCGCTCGATTTTTCGAAGACGGGCGCGAACTGCTTACACGGCCCGCACCAATCGGCCCAGAAATCGAGAAGAACGATCTCGTTGTCGGTGATGGTCTTGTCGAGGGATTCGGCAGTGACGGTAACGGTAGGCAAAACGGGCCTCCTCGTGAAGCATGTCGGTTGATGGTCGTGCGGTTCGCGAAACGCTACCCGCACGACCCCTACAACGAAACGGGGTTGCGCTTCATTCCCTGGCCCGCCGAGGGGCAGGCCAGGGAACGTGCACTATTCCCCGATGCCCACGGCCTCCGGCTGCTCGTTCGAGCCAGGTGCGCTCGGCTCGACGGCTGCGGCCACGCGAGCGCCGAGCGTCGCGTCCACGCTCGTCCAGTACTGGTACACGCGCTGGCGGAGCGCGGCGTCGGTCACCTTCGAGACGTGACCCGCGATGTTCGCGACGAGCCGGTCGCGCGCCGCGTCATCCAGAACCTCGCGAACCAGCGTGCCGGCCTGGCCGAAGTCGTCGTCGTCGGCGTGAAGCGTCGCCGCGGCGCGCACGAGCTCGCCGTCGCTCTCCCAGCCCGCGTCGTTGCCGAAGCGTGCCGGATCGGCGTGCGGGCCTCCGTGCGAGTTCGGCGCGTAGACCGGGGTCTCCTCAGAGTTGAAGCCGTGGCGCATCGCGCCATCCTTCGAGTAGGAGTTGACGGGTGAGACAGCGGCGTTCACGGGCAGCTGCGCGTGGTTCGTGCCCACGCGGTAGCGGTGCGCGTCGGCGTAGCTGAAGATGCGGGCGAGCAGCATCTTGTCGGGGCTGGCCGCGATGCCGGGAACGAAGTTCGACGGCGCGAACGTGGCCTGCTCGATCTGCGCGAAGTAGTTCTCGGGGTTGCGGGTCAGCGTCATGGTTCCGACCTCGTGCAGCGGGTAGTCGGCGTGTGGCCAGACCTTGGTGAGGTCGAACGGGTTGAAGCGATAGGTCGCCGCATCGGCGTAGGGCATGATCTGCACGCTCAGAGTCCAGCTCGGGTAGTCGCCGCGCTTGATCGCCTCGGAGAGATCGCGGATGTGGAAATCGGCGTCTTCTCCGGCGATGCGGTCTGCGTCGGTCTGGCTGAGGATCTCGATGCCCTGGTGGGTCTTGAAGTGGTACTTGACCCAGAAGCGCTCGCCCTCGGCGTTGATCCACTGGTAGGTGTGCGAGCCGAAGCCGTCCATGTGTCGCCATGAAGCCGGCAGACCTCGGTCACCCATGAGCCACGTCACCTGGTGAGCCGTCTCGGGCGAGAGGGTCCAGAAGTCCCACTGCATGTCGTGGTCGCGCAGGTGTGTGCCCGGCAGACGCTTCTGCGAGTGGATGAAGTCGGGGAACTTGATGCCGTCGCGAATGAAGAAGACGGGGGTGTTGTTGCCGACGAGGTCGTAGTTGCCCTCATCGGTGTAGAACTTCAGGGCGAAGCCGCGCGGGTCGCGCCATGTGTCGGGGCTGCCCTGCTCCCCCGCGACGGTCGAGAAACGAGCAAGCATGTCGACGGATGCGCCGGGCTGGAAGAGGCTGGCGCGTGTGTAGGCGGAGACGTCGTGGGTGGTGACAAACGTTCCAAACGCGCCGCCGCCCTTGGCGTGCACGATGCGCTCCGGAACCTTCTCGCGGTTGAACTGCGCCAGCTTCTCGACCAGGTAGTGGTCGTGCAGCGTGATGGGACCGTCGGCTCCGACGGTCTGCGAGTGCTCGTCGCTCGCGACGGGGGCACCCGAGTTGGTAGTGGTGAAAGCATCAGTGGACATGGTTCTCCTTTGTAGAGGATCGGTCGACAGGACGAGGATACGGTCTGGCACTGCTAGGCAGTCTGGCAATTAGGACAGAGACCCCAGAAGTTCACTTCGGCGCTCTGCACCTGAAAACCAGACGCCGACGACGGGACGAGGCATGGGCTGTGCCCGACCGCGCAGTCGACATCTTCGACAGCCCCGCAGGCGGAGCAGACGATGTGGTGATGGTTGTCGTCGACGCGCCGCTCGTAGAGGGCGGGCGAATGAGCGGGTTCGATGCGCCGAAGGAGGCCGGCCTGAGAAAACGCCGCCAGAACTCCGTGCACGGCCTGCACGCTGGTTCCGGGCAACGAACTCCGTATTGACCGAAAGATGCGTCCCGCGTCGATGTGAGGTTCGCGTTCGATCGCCGCAAGCACCGCCACACGCGGTTCGGTCACCTTCAATCCGGCCGCACGGATGCTATCGGCCAGGGCCGCGGCATCCGTCACGTCTGTCGTCATGCACCAACCATAGCCTTATTTTGAATGACTCAAAACATGAGGAAAAGTGCGACTAACCGGGTGCCGCGCTCGACTTCGAATCGACCTGAGGCTTCCCCCCCAGTCTGCTGCGGCAGACTGGGTCACGATGTCTCTCCTGTCTGAGACGCCCCGTGCGTCCACCTCCGCGAAGCGTCGATCATCCGCCGGTCGACGCGCGCTCAACGCTGTCGTCGTGGCCGCGTCGCTCGTGCTCGCCGTCGTCATCGTGTTGCACAACCTCGTGCCCGACGTGGGCGGTCTCGGCCTTGTGATCGACTCGGCCGCGCCCTGGCTGGGTCTCGGCATCCCGGTTCTGCTCGTGCTGGCCGCCTTCGCCCGCCGCGGCCGCCCGTGGGTCGCCGCGTTGGTGCCGCTCGTGGCCTGGGTGCTGATGTTCGGCGCCTCGATCATTCCATTGAAGTGGACTGCGCCTCCCGCGAGCGCGACCACGCTCACCGTCGCGAGTCAGAACGTCGAGGCGAGTTCGGGCACGGGGGCCGCGTCGGCCGCCGACCTGGTCGCGACGGGCGCCCAGGTGGTCGCGATCCAGGAGATGGATGCCGCGTCGCGCACAGAGATCTCGTCGGTTCTCGACGCCACCTACGAATACTCCTATCAGGTGGGAACGGTCGGCCTGTGGAGCAGCTACCCCATTCTGAACGCGCAGCCCTGGGATCTCGGACTCGGATGGCAGCGCGCGCTCGCCGCCGACCTAGAGACGCCCGAGGGACTCGTCAGCATCTACGTCATCCATGCCGCGTCGGCTCGCATCGGCGACCACGCAGATCGCGACGAGATGCTGAAGAACCTCGCCAACGTTCTGCCGAACGACGAGAACGATCGCGTGATCGCGGTCGGCGACTTCAACGCGGCCTCCACAGACCGAGCGTTCAAGCCGATCCTGTCCCAGCTCTCCGAACCCAATCAGAGCGACGGCCTGTTCGGGTTCACCTGGCCGGCATCGCCGTTCCCTGTCACGCGACTCGATCATTTTCTGCAACGCGGGCTCGATGTGATCTCGAACACGGTCATTCCCGCCGGTGGCAGTGATCACCTCGCAATCGTGGCCACCGTCAACCTGTAGAGAACGATCAGCGTGCGTGACCCAGCGGAACGACACGGTCACTGAGGCCTGCCTTCGATGCCTGCGCGAAAGCCGTGGGCAACGCCTCCACGAGCGCGTCGACGTCAGCCTCGGTCGTTCCGTGTCCCAGCGTCATGCGCAGCGCCCCGCGCGCATCGGCCTCGCTCAGACCCATCGCGGTGAGCACGTGCGACGCCTCGGGAACGCCGGCCTGGCACGCGGATCCCGTGGAGACCGACAGCCCCGCCACATCGAGCAGGAAGAGAAGCGAGTCGCCCTCGCAGCCGGGGAAGGTGAAGTGGGCGTTGCCGGGGAGCCGGCCCGCGGCATCCGGATCACCTTGCAGCACGGCCTCGGGCACGGCCAGCCGCAGGTTCTCGACGAGCCGGTCTCGAAGAACGCGAAGCTCAGTGGCGTGTGCGACGACCTCGGCGGAGGCGCGGCGCGCGGCGACGCCGAACGATACGGCGCCGGCGACATCCTGCGTTCCGCTGCGTCCTCGCTGCTGGCTGCCGCCGTGGAAGAGAGGAACGACCTCGGCGGAGCGTGAGAGAAGGAGCGCGCCCACGCCGACCGGCCCGCCGATCTTGTGCGCCGAGATACTCATGGCGGCGGCGCCCGCGGCGTGGAAGTCGAGCGACAGATATCCGAACGCCGAGATGGCGTCGACGTGCGTCGGAATGTCGAACTCCGCGGCAACTGCCACAAGCTGCGCCACGGGTTGAATCGTGCCGACCTCGTTGTTGGCCCAGAGAACGGAGAGCAGGGCGACAGACTCAGGATCGCGCTCGATCGCCTCGCGCAGGGTGTGCGGATGCAGCCGGCCGAGCGAGTCGATCGGCAGCCACTCGATCTCGGCGCCGTCGTGCGCGGCGAGCCACTCGACGGCGTCGATCGTCGCGTGGTGCTCGCCTCCGGGAACCAGGATGCGACGTCGCGGCGTCTCCTCCTGGCGCTTCCAGAACAGGCCCTTGATTCCAAGGTTCACCGACTCCGTGCCGCCCGAGGTGAAGACGACCTCGACCGGGTCGGCCGACACGCTGGCGGCGACATTCTCGCGGGCTTCCTCGAGCATCCGCCTGGCTTGTTGCCCCTGACTGTGGATCGACGCGGGGTTGCCGACGACGCTGAGCGCCTCGATGTACGCGTCTCGCGCATCGGGGAGCATCGGTGTGGTGGCCGCATGGTCGAGGTAGACAGGCACGACGAACCCTTCCGTGATCTGTTCGAAACGTTTGAATCACTACTCTAAGACGCATGACTGCCGCTGATCCCCTCGCCAACATGGGCGTTCGCCTCACCGCCCACGGAGGCGAGATCCGCGTCTGGTCGGAGCATGCCGAGAAGGTCGAACTGTGCCTCTTCGACGACAAGGACGCGAACTGGATCTACAAAACCGTCGACCTCACCCGCGACCGGCACGGGGTGTGGTTCGGCCGCACCCGGGAACTCGTTCCCGGTCGCCGCTACAACCTGCGCGTCGCGGGCCCCCAGGGGCCGACCCACCGCTTCGACCCCACGAGACTCCTGCTCGATCCGTACGGCAAGGGCATCCAGCGGCTCAGCTCGGGGTCGCAGCGCTCCGTTGTTGTCGACGAGTCGTTCGACTGGGCCGGCGTCACGAAGCCGAATACACCGCTCGACCACTCGGTCATCTACGAGGCGCACCTCAAGGGTCTGTCCGAACTCAACCCGCGCATTCCCGAGGAGCTGCGCGGAACCTACGCCGGCCTCGCCCACGAGACAACCATCGGCTACCTGAAGAATCTCGGTGTCACGGCCGTGCAACTTCTTCCCGTGCAGTCCTTCGTCTCGGAACAGCGGCTCATCAAGCAAGGCCTGCGCAACTACTGGGGGTACAACACCCTCGGATTCTTCAGCCCGCACGCGCTGTACGCCTCGAAAGCGGCACAGGCACAGGGACCGAGTGCGAACCTGCGCGAGTTCAAGGGCATGGTCAAGCTTCTGCACGAGGCCGGCATCGAGGTGCTGATGGATGTCGTGTACAACCACACGGCAGAGGAGGGGCCCGAAGGTCCGACCACAAGCTTCCGAGGCATAGACAACGCCGGCTACTACCGGCAGACATCCGCCGGCACCTACATCGACGTCACCGGATGCGGCAACAGCATCAACACCGCCACCCCGGCCGTCTCGCGCATGATCCTCGACTCCCTGCGGTTCTGGGCAAACGAGGTTCAGGTCGACGGGTTCCGCTTCGATCTCGCCGCAACCCTGGGCCGCAACGCCGACCACTATTACGACCCGCAGCATCCGCTGCTCACCCAGATCGTCTCCGATCCTCTGTTGCAGAACGTGAAGATGATCGCCGAGCCGTGGGATGTCGGTATGGGCGGATGGCAGACCGGCAACTTTCCCGACGGCTGGTCGGAGTGGAACGACCGTTATCGCGACCGGATGCGCAAGTTCTGGTTGCGCGACATCCGCTCGATCCGCGAGCACGGCAACCCGGGCGACGGGGTGGGAATGCTCGCAACCCGCCTTGCGGGATCGTCGAACACGTTCGCGCAGCACCGCGGTCCGCTGGCGTCGATCAACTTCATCACCGCGCACGACGGTTTCACGATGGCGGATCTCACCGCGTACGACTCGAAGCACAACGTGGGCAATGGCGAGTCGAACCGCGACGGCACCGACAACAACATGTCGTTCAACCACGGCATAGAGGGGCCCACGTCGTCACGACCGATCGAGGCCTCGCGCCGCCAGGCGATGCGCAATCTCATGGGCACTCTCCTGTTATCGGCCGGAGTCCCCCTCATCACGGCCGGCGACGAGTTCGGTCGCAGCCAAAAGGGCAACAACAACGCGTACTGCCACGACAGCGAACTGACGTGGCTGAGCTGGGACAGGCGCCGTTGGCAGAAGGATCATTGGAAGACGACCCAGCACCTGTTGAAGCTGAGGCGCGAGAACCCGGCACTGCGCCCTGTCAGATTCGGGATCTTCGGCGAGACGACCCCGAGCGCCAGCCAGATGGACTGGTACGACGCGGACGGCAGGTCGATGTCGGTCTACGACTGGAACTCGGCGGAGAACCGTACCCTGCAGTACATGGCGGCGTCGACGCCCGAGCACGAGGAGTTCAACCGCATCCTGCTCGTGATCCACGGCGTCGAGGCGCCCGTCACCGTGACCCTGCCCGTGCATCTGGGTGTGGTCTCGTACACCGAACTCTGGAATTCGGGCGACGACGCCCCGAATCCCGAGGAGGGACCCACCTACGAACCCGGCACCGAGATAGAGATGTCACCCTCGTCACTTCGCCTCTTCAGAGCGAACTGACTGCCGTCAGTCTGTTCTACGAGGCGAGTTCGGAGATCGTCGCCTCGGCGTCGGCCATGGTGATGTACATCACGCGCGCACTTTCGGGCACGAGGGTAAATCCGAACTTGAGATAGAACTTTTCTGCGCTTTCACTGATCGCATGCACCACAAACGCTCTGGCACCGATCACGCGCGAAACCTCGTACCCTTTGCGCAGCGCCTCCTGTAGCAGGGAGAACCCCAGGCCAAGCCCCTGGAACCGCTCGTCGACAGCCAGCCGCCCTATGAGGATCACCGGAATCGGGTCTGGCATGTTGCGACGCAGATTCGACGTCGCCTCCTCCCGGGCGAGCGAACTGGCAGACAGGCAGTAATAGCCCGCGACCAGTCCAGTATCGGAGTCCACGCTCACAAAAGTGCGGGATGCGCCCGTCAGGTCATTCTTGAGCGCCCGCGACCGCACCCACTCATCCAGCGGATTTTCTCCACATGTGAATGATGAGCAGTCGTCCCCTGCGCTAATAGGCCGAGGCCGTAAGAGTGAAGTCACTCGCTGAAGACGGCTGGACGGCGGAGAAGGTCAGCGAGTCCGGCCACAGATTTGGCGGGCTCATCCAATATTGCGTTGAAAGAGTCCCAAGCCTGCTTGGACATCCGCAGTTGCCTCTCCTGACGGATGACTTCCCCGGCCTCCTCGACCAGAAGTGGCACGGAAAATTCCGTCACGGAACGGCCAGAAATTGCCGCAGCCTGCTCGATGTTTTGCTTCTGGTCAGCGGTGAGGCGCAGCTCAAGACGTTCGCTTTTGGTAGTAGTAGCCATTGGATCAATGTACGGCAATATTCCGTACATTTCTAGGGTGGAATTGGCGCCGGAAGCAGCGTCAGTGGGCCGTCGCGATGAGGCCCAGTTCGGCCGGTGAGGCCAGGTGGGCGTGCTTCGGCACCACACGCACGGTATAGCCGAACGCGCCGGCTCTCGACAGAGCCAGGGTTCCCTCGAAGAGAACCACGCCCGTCGCATCCGCCCCTGACGCGGTCGACGGCGACAGCGCGAACGTGGCAACGTCACGCAGCTCATCGCTCGTTCCCGCCTGGCCGTATACGACCTCGACGGCCACGTCGTCGGCGCTGATCCCGTCTAGCTGCACCTGCGCGCGCAGGTGCAGTGAGTCGCCGACCTGCGGGGTGTCGTCGAGCCCACCCGATTCCACATGCACGACCTGTACCTTTGGCCAGTGCGCGGTCATCCGCTCTTTGAACGCCGACAGCTCGCGCGCCGCCTCGTGGTCCCTCGCCGACATGGTCCTCTCGGCAGCCGCGGCCTTCGTGTAGAGGCGCTCGGTGTATTCGCGCACCATCCGCTCGGCCGACAGGCTGGGTGACAGGGTCGACAGCGTGTGCCGCACCGAGGCCATCCACCGCTCGGGGATGCCGTCGGCGTTGCGGTCGTAGAAACGGGTCGCGACCTGGTGCTCCATCAGGTCATAGAGGGCGCCGGCCTCAATGGCGTCGCGTTCCTCCGGCGTGCTCGCACCGTCGGCAGTGGGAATCGCCCAGCCGTTCTCGCCGTCGTAGTACTCGTTCCACCATCCGTCGAGAATCGACAGATTGAGTCCGCCGTTGAGCGCGGCCTTCATTCCGGATGTTCCGCACGCCTCGAGCGGGCGCAGCGGGTTGTTCAGCCACACGTCGGTGCCCGGGTAGAGCAGCTGCGCCATGCCGATGTCGTAGTTCGGCAGGAAGACGATGCGGTGACGCACCTCGGGGTCCGAAGCGAACTGCACGAGCCTCTGGATGAGCCGCTTGCCCTCTTCGTCGGCCGGATGCGACTTGCCCGCGATGACCAGCTGGATGGGGCGCTGCGGGTTGAGCAGGATCGACTTGAGCCGCGCGGGGTCGTGCAGCATCAGCGTGAGGCGCTTGTAGGTGGGCACCCGCCTCGCGAATCCAATGGTGAGCACGGCGGGATCGAGCAGGGTCTGGTACCAGGCCGGCGCGATCGAGCCCGGGTTCTGCTGCTCGAACGCCTCGGTCACGCGGCGACGCGCGTCGTGCACGAGCTGGCGACGCATGTCGCCGCGCACGGCCCAGAGGTCGCTGTCGCTGACGTCGGCGCTGTTCCAGTCGGCGTGGGTGGTGTCGGAGGTGCCGAGCTTCGAACTCGCCAGCTCCTGCAGCAGCGGATCGGTCCAGGTCGCGGCATGCACGCCGTTCGTCACGGAGGTGATCGGAACGTCGTCGACGTCGAAGCCCTTCCAGAGCCCCTGGAACATGCCGCGGCTCACCGCGCCGTGCAACTCGGAGACCCCGTTCGCCCGCTGCGCGAGGCGCAGGCCCATAACGGCCATGTTGAAGACGTCGGGCGATCCGCCGTCGTAGTCCTCGGCTCCCAGGTGCAGGATGTCGTCGACAGTGAGGCCGGGCAGAAGGTCTCCTCCGAAGTACCGCTCGATGAGCGTGCGCTCGAACCTGTCGATGCCCGCGGGAACGGGGGTATGCGTTGTAAAGACCGTGCCGGCGCGCACGACCTGCAATGCGGCGTCGAAGGTGAGTCCGTCTCCGATGAGGCGCGAGATGCGCTCGAGCCCCTGGAAGCCGGCATGCCCCTCGTTGGCGTGGAAGACCTCGGGCTCCGGCACATCCCGAAGCTCGGCTGCCAGCTTGAGCGCCCGCACTCCCCCGATGCCGAGCAGCAGCTCCTGCAGCAGGCGGTGCTCGCCGCCGCCGCCGTAGAGGCGATCGGTGATGCCGCGCAGGTCTTCGGCGTTCTCGGGAATGTCGGTGTCGAGCAGCAGCAGGCGCACGCGACCTACCTGGGCCTGCCAGATGCGGGCAAAGAGGGCGCGACCGTCGGGAAGGGCGAGAGCGATGTGGGCCGCCGACCCGTCGGCGAGCCTGAGCACGGTGAGGGGCAGGCCGTCGGGGTCGAGCACGGGGTAGCTCTCCTGCTGCCAGCCGTCACGCGAGATGGCCTGGCTGAAGTATCCGGCGCGATAGAAGAGTCCGACGCCCGTCAGGGGCACGCCCAGGTCGCTCGCGGCCTTCAGGTGGTCTCCGGCAAGGATTCCGAGTCCGCCGGAGTATTGCGGGAGAGCGGCCGCGATGCCGAACTCGGCCGAGAAATAGGCGATGCTGTTCGGCTTCTCGCCCTCGAGCTGCTGGTACCAGCGGGGCTCGGCGAGATAACGGTTCAAGTCGTCGCGCAGGCTGTTCGCCCAGGCGACAAAACCTTCGTCGTGCGAGAGCTCCTCGAGTCGCTCGGGGCTGACGGCTCCGAGGAGCGCGATCGGGTCGCATCCGGTCTGCTGCCAGTCGTCGGGCGAGATACGGGAGAACAACTGGCGGGTGGGCTCATGCCACGACCAACGAAGATTGGATGCCAGTTCACCGACCGCTCCCAGACGTTCCGGCAGCACGGATCGAACGGTGAATCTCCTGATCGCCTTCACGAAAAATTCTCCACATCGGCGCGCCACCGCCACTCATCTCGCGCACCGCGGCGGACGCCGTGGGCCAGGCTTCGCCCAGCCTAGGACAGCGCCGCTTTGCGCGCATAAACGACCGGGAACCGTTTCCATAATCCCCCGCGAACGTTTGACCTTTCTTGGTACGGTCGAACCGTGGCAAAGACGCAAGCACCCAAGCAGCCGACCCTCTCCGACTCCGGACTCGGGCGCATCCCGATCCTCGACATCTTTCCCAGCGTTCCCGGCCAACGATGGCTTCCCAAGGCCTTCGCCGGCGAGGTTGTGCCGTTCGGCGCCGTGGTGTTCCGCGAGGGCCACGACGCCGTCGGAGCACGGGTCGAGGTGGCCGGTCCGTCGGGTCAGCGCAGCGAAAGACTGCTCTTTCCTCTCGAACCGGGCACCGACCGCTACGGCGCACTGGAGCAGCTCGGCGAGGAGGGCCTGTGGCGGTTCCGCATCCGCGCCTACTCCGACGACTTCGCGACCTGGCAGCACACGGCGTCGATCAAGCTGCCCGCGGGCCTCGACGTCGATGTGACCCTGGCCATCGGCCGCGAGCTGTTCGAGGCAGGCAGGGTGGATGCGACGCGCCCCGATGCGCAGCGTGTGCTCTTCGGCAAGGTGGCCAATACATTGGGCGACTCGTCGATCGACCCGGTCGAGCGTCTGGCCGTGGCGACGAGCGCCGCCGTGCTCGACGCCCTCGCCGACCGCCCGTTCGAGAGTCTCACGACCTTCTCCGAGTGGCGCGAGATCACTGTCGAGCGCGAGCGCGCCGGATCGGGGTCCTGGTACGAGTTCTTCCCCCGTTCTATCGGAGCAAAGAAGAACGCAGACGGAAGCTGGACGAGCGGCACGTTCCGCACCGCCGCCAAGCGCCTGCCCGCGGTTGCGGCCATGGGGTTCGACGTGCTCTACATGCCGCCCATCCACCCGATCGGCCGGTCGTTCCGCAAGGGCCCCAACAACTCGCTGGATGCCGGCCCGCACGACCCCGGGTCGCCCTGGGCCATCGGCGGTGCGGCAGGCGGACACGACGCCATCCACCCCGACCTCGGAACGGTCGCCGATTTCACCTATTTCTTGAAGCAGGCGGCGAAGGCCGGACTCGAGGTCGCGCTCGACTTCGCCCTCCAGGCCTCGCCCGACCACCCGTGGGTCACCGAGCATCCCGAGTGGTTCACCACGCTGCCCGACGGATCGATCGCCTACGCGGAGAACCCGCCGAAGAAATATCAAGACATCTATCCGATCAACTTCGACAACGACCCGAAGGGCATCCGGCGTGAGACGCTGCGACTGCTGCGTTACTGGATCAAGCTCGGGGTGCGCATCTTCCGTGTCGACAACCCGCACACCAAGCCGCTCGACTTCTGGGAGTACGTGATCCACACGATCAACGCGGAGTTCCCCGAGGTCGTGTTCCTGGCCGAAGCCTTCACACGCCCCGCGATCATGCAGGGCCTGGCGAAGGTCGGCTACCAGCAGTCGTACACCTACTTCACCTGGCGCAACACGAAAGAGGAGCTCGAGGAGTTCCTCACCGGCTTGTCGCACGAGACCGACGCATTCTTCCGGCCGAACCTCTGGGTCAACACCCCCGACATCCTCACGCAGTACCTGCAGTTCGGCGGGCGGGCGGCCTACAAGATCCGGGCCGCGATCGCCGCGACAGCCGCGCCCACGTGGGCCATGTACTCGGGCTACGAGCTGATCGAGAACGTCGCCCGCCCCGGTGCGGAGGAGAACCTCGACAACGAGAAGTACGAGTACCGCCCCCGCGACTTCGCCCTGGCAGAGCAGACCGGCCAGTCGATCGCGCCGTACATCACGAGGCTCAACGAGATCCGGCGTGAGCACCCCGCGCTGCGGCAACTGCGCAACCTCGAACTGCACTGGAGCGATGACGACGCGATCCTCGTGTATTCGAAGTACATCGCCGCCGAATTCAGCAGCACGGGCACGCCCGACGCCATTCTCATCGTGGCCAATGTCGATCCGCACTCCGTGCGCGAGACCAGCGTGCACTTCGATGTGTCGAAGTTTGGCCTGCCCGGCGTCGAGCAGTTCCGGGTCACCGACCTCATCACCGGGGCATCGTGGATCTGGGGTGTGAGCCACAACTTCGTGCGGCTCGACGCATTCACCGAGCCCGTGCACATTCTTCACGTGGAGCCGGTCGATGGGACCTGGCCCGAAACGCACCCGAACGGTGCAGACAAGGCGGCTCACTGATGTCCACTCTCGACGGAGCATCCGTGCTCTCCATTCCCGACGTTCCCAGCGACGTGCTCGACAAGGTCGCGGCGGGCTCCTACTACAACCCCCACGGAGTGCTCGGCCAGCACCCCATCGAGGGCGCGGGCGCAGACGGGGTCACCGTTATCCGCACCCTGCGGCCCCTGGCCAAATCCGTGGTCGCGGTGCTGGCATCCGGCGCGCGCACCGAGCTCACGCATCTGCACGGTGGCATCTGGCAGGGCTACACGCTCACCGGCCTCAGCGACTACACGATCGAGGCACGCTACGACGACGGCACCGTGTGGGCCAGCGACGACTCCTACCGCTTCTCCCCCACCCTCGGCGATGTCGATATCCACCTCATCGGCGAAGGTCGGCACGAGCGCCTGTGGGATGTGCTGGGCGCCCACTACCGTTCATGGCACGGCGTCGACGAAGAGGTCGCGGGCACCTCGTTCGCGGTCTGGGCACCGCACGCCCAGGCGGTGCGCGTCATCGGCGACTTCAACTCGTGGGACGGCCTGAAGCACTCGCTGCGCAGCCTCGGCAGTTCGGGGGTCTGGGAGCTGTTCGTGCCCGGCCTCGAGCCGGGCAGCAACTACAAGTTCGAGATCCTCTCGCAGTCCGGCCACTGGGTCAGGCGCGCAGACCCGATGGCCCGCTACACCGAGATTCCGCCGCTCACCGCGTCGGTCATCGGCCAGTCGGCCCACGCCTGGGGCGACGACGAATGGATGTCACGGCGCGCGTCGACCGATCCGCATTCCGGCCCCATGAGCGTCTACGAAATGCATATCGGATCCTGGCGCCCCGGACTCTCCTATCGCGAGCTCGCCGACCAGCTGATCGACTACATGAAGGAGCTCGGCTTCACGCATGTGGAGTTCATGCCGCTCGCCGAGCACCCGTTCGGCGGGTCCTGGGGATACCAGGTCACGTCGTACTACGCACCGACGTCGCGATTCGGGCATCCTGACGACCTGCGCTACCTCATCGACCGCCTGCACCAGGCCGGCATCGGCGTGCTCGTCGACTGGGTTCCCGGGCACTTCCCCAAAGACGAGTTCGCGCTGGCCAACTTCGACGGCCAGCCCCTGTACGAGCACCCCGACCCGCGCCGGGGCGAGCAGCCCGACTGGGGCACGCTCGTGTTCAACTTCGGCGACTCGCAGGTGCGCAACTTTCTCGTTGCGAATGCGCTCTACTGGCTCGAGCAGTTCCACGTCGATGGCCTGAGGGTCGACGCCGTGGCGAGCATGCTCTATCTCGACTACTCCCGCAAGGAGGGCGAGTGGCTGCCCAACCAGTACGGCGGGCGCGAGAACCTCGAAGCCATCAGCTTCCTGCAGGAGGCGACGGCGACGGCCTACAAGCTCTACCCCGGCGTCATCATGATCGCCGAGGAGTCGACCAGCTGGCCCGGAGTCACACACGCCACGAACCAGGGCGGGCTCGGTTTCGGGCTCAAATGGAACATGGGCTGGATGCATGACTCACTGCAGTACATGGAGACCGATCCCCTTTACCGCTCGTACCACCACGGCGAGATCACGTTCTCGTTCGTCTACGCGTTCAGCGAGAACTTCATCCTCCCTATAAGCCACGACGAGGTCGTGCACGGCAAGGGATCGCTACTGCACAAGATGCCCGGCGACCATTGGCAGAAGCTCGCGAACCTGCGCGCCTACCTCGCGTTTATGTGGGCCCACCCCGGCAAGCAGCTGCTCTTCATGGGCCAGGAATTCGGGCAGCCGTCGGAATGGTCTGAGGAACGTGGACTCGACTGGTGGATTCTCGACCAGCCCGTTCACCGGGCTCTGCTGGGGCTGGTGGCTCAGCTCAACCGGGTCTACGCCGACAACCCTGCGCTCTGGCAGCGCGATCACGACTCCTCGGGCTTCGAGTTCATCGACGGAGGATCGTCGAATCAGAACCTCGTGTCGTTCCTGCGCTGGGATAACGATGGCAACCCGATCGCCGTGCTGATGAACTTCTCGGGCGCGCCCGTGGGGCCCTACCGGGTCGGTCTGCCCTCCGCAGGCACCTGGGATGAGCTGATCAACACCGACGCCGTGGAGTACGGCGGATCGGGAGTGGGCAACTTCGGCTCCGTCGAGGCCGAGGACGTGCCGTGGTCGGGACGGCAGGCGTCGGTCGAGCTGACCCTGCCTCCCCTGGCGGCGCTGTACCTCAAGCCGCGTAAGTAGAACGCGTCGTTCCCTAGGCCTGTCGAAGAAGCCCTTCGACAGGCCCAGGGAACGATCTAGTAGAGAAGCCCCGTGAGGCGGGCGCGGGCCTTGACTACGCGAGGGTCGTCGATTCCGGCGACCTCGAAGAGCTCGATCAGACGCGCCCGAACAGTGTTCTTGCCGTCTTGGTCGAGCGTCGGGAAGAGCGTCAACAGCCGGTCGAAAGCGTCTTCGACGTGTCCGCCCGACAGATCGAGGTCGGCGACCAGCAGCTGGGGCTCAAGCTCTGTCGGCCGCGCTGCGGCGTTGTTGCGAATCTCGGCCTGTGTCTTGTCTTTCAGCCGCGCCAGCAGGCTCACCTGGGCGAGGCCTGCGACCGCGAGGCTGTCGCGGGGGTCTTGCTTGATGGCCAGCTCGTATTCGCGAATGGCCTCGTCGAAGTCTCCGCGTGCGATCGCATCGTAAGCCTCGGCGTGGTGAGGGGGCAGCGGTGCCTCCACGGGCTCCGACTGCTCGCCTTCAGGCGCACCGTCGACGACCGCGGTTCCTGTGACGCCCTGCTGCGCGGCGAGCTCGAGCACCTGCTCGATCACGTCGCGCACCTGCTCGACCGGGTGGACACCGGCGAAGAGCCCGATGGGCCGACCGCCGACGACAGCGGCGACCGTGGGAAGCGTCTGGGCCTGGAAAGCCTGAGCCAACTGCGGATTGGCATCGGCCTCGACCGTGACGAGAACGAAGCGACCCGCATACTCCGCGGTCAGGCCGCGCAGGATGGTGTCGAGCTGGCCGCTCGGCTCGTTGTATGACGCACCGACCACGACCACGACGGGAACCGTGTTCGACAGTTCGATGAAGGCACTGAAGGCCGCGTCGGTTCCCTCGATCACGAGGCTGGGCAGCGGCACGGGTGCACCCGCTGCTGTTGGAGCAGCACCGGCCTGAGCGGCCGCGGCTCCGGGCGCGGGTCGGTTGACCAGCGACGACAGATCGACAGCACCCCGAAGGCTGGCAGCGGAAGGGGGAACCGAACTCATGGAAGCTCCTTGGCTTGTACGAGGCCCTGGGTGAATCCGAGCAGCGTCGGTTTGCCCGCATCACCCGCGGACGGGATGTAGAACAGCAGCTGGTAGTCGTAGGTCGACTCGACGCCCTTGCCTGTGGCCGAGAGCCCCGACAGCGCCTTGACGGCACCCTCCGGCGTGATGGTCGCTCCCGTCTGGGTGGGCTTGACCACCTCGGACTCACGAAGGTTGAACGACAGGATCGCACCCGAGTCGTTCGTCGCGAGCGCGATTCCATCGGAGATGGCCGGAACCTTCGCGAACTCGATCGTGGCCGTACCGGTCTCCTCGATCTTCGCCTTCTTGGTGGCCTTGTAATCGGAGCCGACGCTCGTGAGAAGTGTGTCTCCGTCAGTGTCGATCTGGCCGAACGACGGGCTTGCGGAGCCTTGAGCGAGGATGTCGGCGTAGGCCGCCTCGACGGCGTCGGGTGTCATCGACAGGAGCTTCGAGTCTGGAGCGAGGCGCGACGCACCGACGCTTGCTGCAGAGACCGGCGGGAGCGTGGTGTCGGGTTCGAGCGAGATCGCGTACTCGACCTTGTAGTTGGCGCGCGCCGACTCCTGCACCAGCGTGACGGCGAGCGGGGCGACGGTTTTGTCTTCGTTCTCGATGATCGTAAAGACCGTCTTCGGCCACACTGTGGTCGCCTGAGGAAGGACGACCTCGGCGGTTCCCGACGGAACGGCGGCGGGCAGCGCATAGTCCGGGAGCGCCGCGTGAATGGCGTACGCGGCCTTGCGAAGTTCGAGCGCCGGACCGGTGAATCGGGCGTCGAGAGCGTTGCTGTCGAATGTTGCGTTGGCCGCGCTCTCGACCGCGATGACGCGCTCGATGATCGTCTGTGCCTGCTGCTCCGTGACGGCTGGGAGGACGGTCTCCGCCGCGGGAGCCGTGCTCGTGGGAGTCGGAGTAGGCGTGGGGGTGTCGGTCTGCGTGTTCGACGGTTCGCTCGTCGAGCCCGTATCCGATCCGACGGTGGAGCTGGGTCGCGGTGTCGGTGTGACCGTGCTCGCCGATGCGGCGAGAGGTGCCCCCGCGCCCAGCGCTGCAATAAGCAGCGTGGGCAGCACCGCGGTCATCGAGCGGGTGATGGCCTTGCGTCGTTTCGACATTCCCGATTCGATCGCGTTGGTTCGGGCCGGCGAGAACCGGCGTCGAGGTGTTCCTGTGGGCGGCTTGCGTCGAGGCCCCTGCTGACGTCTCATGTGCCACAGACCCCAGAGCAGAAGGGCCAGGCCGACAAGGAGCACGGAGGCGCCCGCCAGCAGAAGCGGCACGGCCCAGGGGGTCGAATTGTCGATCGGCCATGCGACGGTGATGTCGGCGGGCGCCGGATCGGTGCCGTTCGACGCGATGATCGCCGAGTAGCCGGCGGGCACATTGATGGTGCGCGTGAGCGACTTGTCGCCCGTGTACTGCTCAAGCCAGAGGTCGCTGCCGGCCGGATCGGCGGACCCGCTGGCAACGTTTTTTGCGCCGGCCGGATCGGCCGGAACGACCGCCTCGGTCAGCTTCTTGGATTCGTCATCCACGGCGAGCTGGGAGTAGCTCGAGCCGCTCAGCCAGGCCTTGACGTCGGCGTCGCGGCCGTAGGCGACGAAGACGGTGGAGTCACCACTGAGCGAAACGGTCTGAGAACCGGGATTCGCCCGAAGCGTGTCGGAGTCGAGCAGCACATAGGGCTGGTCGGTCGCACCCGCGGTCGCCACGCTCACACTTCCCGGAGGCAGGAGGAAGGTGCGTTGGGCAACACCTACACCGATGAGGGCCGTCGCAACGACGAAGGCGATGATCGCGAATACAAAGCGCACAGATTACTCCAGACAAAGACATTAAAAGATAGCCGATCAACCCTGGCGCTGCACTCAGGGTACGCCCAGTGCACGCTCGACCTCGCTTTCAGCCGCAGTCCCAGAGCACGACAGAGCCAGATTTCGGCCCGGCCACGGCGATGCCGGTCGTAAAAGTACCGAGCCGGGTGCATGTGGAATTCTGGACGATCTCTTCGACCGGGTCGGTGGTCGGCGCATGCTGCTTCACCGCCAAGACGTGAGCGGCACCCGAGGCGATCATCTGCTCGAGCTGCGGCTCTGTGAACACGGGGACGGTTCCCGAGTAGCCACCATCGGTCAGCACACTGTCGCCAGTCGCATCGATCACCTGCGCGGCAAGCGCCCACGAGTCTGTGACAAAATCCGGTGCACCGTTCACCCCTCCACCCGCCTCGCGCGCTGCCTTGACGAGATCGGCCACCTGCGGCGAGAGGGTGGCCGAGCCTCCCCACAGTTGGGGCAAGGATGGGCGGAACGAAGGCGGATTCGTTTCGGTGCCGGTCGGTTTGATGCCCACGTACGCGTCGCCCCCACTGCCGCTTCGGGCCGGATCGACGACCTGCAACGAGAATGCTGTCGGCCCGCTCAGAATCAGCGCAGCGGCGAGAAGAGGAACAGCCGTCGCCCTGACGCGTTCGTGACGCGGCGCCGCGATGGAGGGGCGCGAACGACTGCGCCATCCGGTTGCCGCGAGCGCGACACAACACGCGCCGCAGACAGCCGCCATGGGCACGGCGAGGACCGGAGGCAGCGCGCCCTCGATCGCGAGGAACACCGACCAGACGCCTTGCACGAGCAGAACGGCGCAGACCGCGAGGCGCGTTCGACGGCTGGGTGCGCGTAGTAGTCGAACGGCCTGTTTCCATCCCACGGCAGCCAGCATCGCGAGCTGAGTGCCGATGGCTGCGACATAGGCCGTGTGCGGGGTATGGGCCACCGAGAGAACAGCCGTGGCGGTGATCAGCCAGACGGCCACGACGCCGAGCATGGCGAACGAAGCCGACGGCGTGGCGGCGCGTCTCGGCCACCAATAGATCAGCCCGAACACGATCGCGGCAATCGCTATGGGGTACAGCCAACCCACCTGCGTGACGTACAGCGGATCGATCAGCTTCGTCAGAGAGGCTCCCGCCGCAGAGAGGTCCGAGGGCGACGCGAAGAGAACGGGGGCTGCCAGCGCGTGTGCGCCGGAACCGCCTACGGCCCCCGGCACGGCGTGCGGCAGTAGCCGGTCGACACCGTTGTAGCCGAAGACCATGGCGAAGGCGTTGTTGTTCGTGGAGCCGTCGATATAGGGGCGGTCGTCGGCGGGCGTGAGTTGAAGTACGATCACCCACACGAGCGACGCGGCCACGGCTGTCGCCGATACGACCGCGGACCGCCAGAGGCGACGCAGCCAACCACCCTGCATCCACAGCAGGCAGCCGATGACGAAAGCAGGCAGGATGAACCAAGCCTGCATCATCTTGGCTTGAAACCCTACGCCGACGAACAGCGCGGCGACGAGTAGCGGCCACCATCGCGCGGTCAACAGTGCACGCTGAAAGAACAACAGCGCCACCGTGAGAGCCATGGTGACGAGGCCGTCTTCCATCGGATGAGCGAACATCGACACGAAGATCGGTGTGGTTGCCGCAGCGGCTGCGGCTATGAGCCCCGCGCCGGGACCCGCCCACCTGAGGCCGATCACAGAGCAGCACCACACGGTAACCAGCCCCTCGAGCACCTGCGGCAAAGCGAGCGCCGAGGTCGACATCCCGAACAGCCGGATGCTCAACGCTTGCGGCACCGCGAAACCGCTGAGCTTGTCGAGGGTGACGGTGCTCGCGGGGTCGAAAGCACCGAAGAGCATCGCGTGCCACGACTCGGACATCGAGCGCGCCGACGCCTCGTAGAACGATGCGTCTCCGCCCTTCGCCAGGTTCCACACCATAAGAGAAGCAGATACGACCAGGACGACGACGAGTCCGGTTCGGAACCGCCACGGCTGGCCCCACCATCGAGGCAGGCTGTCAGTATTTGAGGAGCGCACGAGCTATAGGGTGGGGCCGGCCCATGAGCGCAGGCTCGAGACTGGCTGTGGCGCGGCTGAGCGAGGTGCCAGCCCCGAGCACGTCTCACTCGATAGAATTCGGGACACTCCACCGGCGACATCCGACAGCTTTGAGCAGGCAGGTTTCGTGAAGATCCACAACGCATTCACCCTGGGACTCGTCGGCACGCTCGGCGTCGGTGTCGGCATCCTGATTCTCACGTCGATCGAGTCGCTCGCCACGATCCTGACCTACATCGGCGCGGCCATCTTCATCGCCCTCGGCCTCGATCCGGTGATCTCGTGGCTCGAGAAGAAGAAGCTGCCCCGCTGGCTGGCCATCATCGTGGTCTTCGTCGCGGTCGCGGGCATCATCGCCGGACTCGTCTTCGCCGTCGTGCCCATCATCGTCGACCAGCTCGGCCAGCTGTTCGATATCGTGCCCGTGCTGGTCGGCAGAGCACAACAGGGTACGTGGGTATCGGATCTATCGAATCAGCTCGGCGGCTTCGATGTACAGGCCGTGATCGATCAGGCGACCAAGTACCTCACCGACGTCGGCAACTACTCGATCATCGCGAGCGGCGCCCTGGCGGTCGGCGCCAGCATTGCGAACGGCGTGTTCGGCACCATCGTCGTGCTGATTCTCACCCTGTATTTCACGGCATCACTCAACTCGATCAAGCGTGCGCTGTACCGACTCGTCCCGGCCTCCCGACGCGAACGCTTCGCCGATCTCAGCGAGCAGATCACCGACGCCGTGGGTCGCTACGTTGTCGGCCAGCTCTCGCTCGGCGCCATCAACTTCGTGCTCAGCTATGTGTACCTGTCGATCATCCAGGCGCCGTTCCCCGCGGTTTTGGCGTTCCTGGCCGGCATGCTGTCGTTGATCCCGCTCGTCGGAACGCTCTCGGGCTCGATAATCATTGCGCTGGTCTGCCTTATCCCCGGGCTCGGGTCGCTGCCGACCTTCATCGCGGCCGCCATCTACTATCTGATCTACATGCAGGTGGAGGCCTACCTGCTGAGCCCGAACATCATGAACCGCGCCGTCTCCGTTCCCGGCGCGGTCGTGGTGATTGCGGCCCTGGCCGGCGGCACTCTGCTCGGCATTCTGGGTGCACTCGTCGCAATCCCGGTCGCAGCTTCACTGCTCCTGATCATCAAACAGGTGGTCATTCCCATTCAAAACGAACGGTAACCGCCGCTCAGACCTCGTATGTGTCGGGCAGCGGAAGCACGGCCGGGTTCACCCGGGCCACGATCTCGCTGAGAACTCTGCGCGTCTGCGATTCGCCGACCCAGAGATGCTTGCCGCCCTCCACAGCAACCAGCTCGATGTTCGGCGCCGCCGCGAACCGGGCCGTCGCCTCGGGAGGGCGCAGGTAGTCGTCGAGCTCGGGGATGAGCGCGACGACCGGCACGTCGACGTCGTTCCACGCCGCCAACTCCTCTTCGGAGGTGCGGTGCAGTGGCGGCGACAGCAGGATGACTCCGTCGACGGTGTGCTCGATGCCGTACTTGAGTGCCAGTTCAGTTCCGAACGACCACCCGACAAGCCACGGATGAGGGAGCGAGCGCTCGGCGACGAAGGCCATCGCGGCCTTCACATCCCAGCGCTCCGCCACGCCATGGTCGAAGGCGCCCTCGCTTGTGCCCCGAGGCGACGACGTACCGCGGGTGTTGAAGCGCAACACCGCAAGGTCTGCGAGGGCGGGGAGCCGGTTGGCGGCCTTGCGCAAAATGTGCGAGTCCATGAATCCACCACCCGTAGGCAGTGGATGAAGCGTCACGAGAGTGGCGACCGGATCTGCCGATTCGGGGAGAGCCAGTTCTCCGACGAGACCGAACCCGTCGTCGGTGTGCAGCACGATGTCTTCGCGAATGGCAGGAAGCACGGTCGTGCTGCGGATGTCTATGGTGCTCACGGTCAGTTTCCGATCTTCCAGCAGTGGCTGTGCCAGTGGCGGCGGCCGGCGAGGTCGCTCGCCTCGCCCATCAGGCCATCAGCGCGCCACGCGACGATGTGGGCCGTTCCCGCAAGAACCGGCAATGAGCATCCGGGGCACACATACTCTTTGACCGCCTGAGCGGGCGACACGGACTGCACGTTCCAGGAACCACTGCGGCGATGTTCGATACGGCGACCACCAGTGAGGATGCGGCTGAGGTCGAGCTCGGTGTCGTCGTCGTCGTCGCCGGCCCCGCGTCGACGAGGTCGGTTGCTGCGGGGCATGTCTCAATCCTAGATGAGTGAGTCCGATTGGTTCGGGCGGCGTGGATGCTGTTAATCGCAGGCGGAGGGTGTTAAGCCCAGTGTGTGAAAACAGACCTCAACACCCTCCTGACCACACTTTACGTCCATCTCGAT
>NZ_JYFC01000006.1 GCF_000938265.1 Agreia bicolorata | reverse complement strand
CCACCCACCCGAGACCTATCGACGGCAGCTACATCCCCAACGGCAAACCACGCGGCTTCCTGGCCACCCAAAAACCGTCAGACCCCACTGAGACATAAACCGTCAGGCACGTCCTGAGACATCACACGCGGAATATGAGTCGATGTCTGCCATATGGAGTTCCGCCATCCTCGCCCGTTAGCCTGTCGAAGGGCAGCTACAGCACGCGCTCGCGCACGTAGTCGTCTTCGTAGTTCTCCCCCACGAGGAACCGCTTCGTGCCGACCTTGGCGAAGCCGTTCTTCTCGTAGAAACGGTTCGCCCGCGCATTTTCCTCGTTCACGCCGAGCCACACGGCGGCCGCTCCCCGCTGCTGCGACGCGGCGATCGTCTCCGCCATAAGCTCGGCAGCGATGCCCTGCCCGTGGTGCCCCGCGAGAACATAGAACTTGCTGAGCTCGATCGAGGGCGTCACCGTCAGTGCCGACGCCACGTCGGGATCTGACGGTTCAGCAAACACGAGCATCGTGTATCCCACGGCCTCGCCCTCGAGCTCGGCGATCAGGATGTCGCGGGCCGGGTCGGCGAGGTAGCTGTCGAAACTCGATCTGCTGAGATGGGTGGCGATGAACGCAGCCTTCGCCTCGTCCGTGGTGTGCGGAGGGCAGGCGAGCGGAAACGTGACGGCAGCCACCGCGGCGAGTGTGCCGCTGTCGGATGCGACGGCACGCCGCACAGAAAGAACCATTCGGCCAGAATACCGCCCGGCGCCGGCGTGTTCGTGCCCGACGAGGCGGCATGCAGAAAGGGCCGCCCTCGCAATGCGAGAGCGGCCCTTTCGGGGTGAAGCTGAGCCTAGATGGCGTTGACGTCGAGCGGGATGCCCGGGCCGAACGTCGTGGAGACCGTGCCCTTGTGGATGTAGCGGCCCTTGGAGGAGGACGGCTTCAAACGGACGACCTCTTCGAGAGCGGCCTTGACGTTCTCGGTGAGCTGGTCTTCGGTGAACGAGGCCTTGCCGGCGACGAAGTGCACGTTGGAGTGCTTGTCGACGCGGAACTCGATCTTTCCGCCCTTGATCTCGTTGACGGCCTTGGCGACGTCGGGCGTCACGGTGCCGGTCTTCGGGTTGGGCATAAGACCACGGGGGCCGAGCACCTTACCGAGGCGTCCGACCTTACCCATGAGCTCGGGGGTCGAGACGGCCGAGTCGAAGTTCGTGTAGCCGGCGGCCACCTTCTCGATCAGCTCGTCGCCACCGACCTCGTCGGCACCGGCCGCAATGGCGGCTTCGGCGGCAGGACCGGTTGCGAAGACGATGACGCGGGCAGTCTTACCGGTGCCGTGAGGAAGAATCACGGTGCCGCGGACCATCTGGTCTGCCTTGCGGGGGTCGACGCCGAGCTTGAGGGCGACCTCGACGGTGCTGTCGAACTTGGCGGAGCCGGTCTCGCGAGCCAGAGCCATTGCTTCGGTGGGCGAGTAGACCTTGCCCTCTTCGATCTTTGCTGCCGCGGCCTTGTAGGCCTTGGAGTTCTTTGCCATAACTGATTCTCCTGAATCTGGGAGTGTGGTTTACGTGAGCCTGGCTGGCTCTCCCACGTGATGCTGAGTGGTGCTGGTCGTGCGGCGTTCCCTGAGCTTGTCGAAGGGCGGCCTACTCGATCAGCGAGGTGAGGCGAGGAGTTACGCCTCGACCGTGATGCCCATGGAGCGGGCGGTGCCGGCGATGATCTTCGACGCTGCGTCGATGTCATTCGCGTTGAGGTCAGCCATCTTGGTCTCGGCGATCTCGCGAACCTGTGCCTGGGTGAGCTTCGCAACCTTGACGGTGTGCGGCGTTCCCGAACCCTTGGCGACTCCGGCGGCCTTCTTGATGAGCTCTGCTGCCGGGGGCGTCTTCAGGATGAACGTGAACGAACGGTCTTCGTACACGGTGATCTCGACGGGGATGACGTTTCCGCGCTGAGCTTCGGTGGCTGCGTTGTACTGCTTGCAGAACTCCATGATGTTGACGCCGTGCTGTCCCAGCGCAGGCCCGATGGGCGGTGCGGGGTTGGCGGCGCCGGCCTTGATCTGAAGCTTGATCAGACCGGTAACCTTCTTCTTCGGTGCCATGATTTCTCTTCCTTTTCTGTGTCGAGTCGGCCCTGATTGGCGAACTCTCCCGCCGTTCGGTGAACGCGGTTTGTGGTCGACCCCGTCAGCACGCCACTGGCGCGCCGGAATGAGCACAACCCCGCAAGCATACGCGATGCGGCCCGTTAACGCCATCGAGCCCGCCGGATAAACGGTGGGCTCGACGTACTTGACGTCTCTTAGAGCTTGGTGACCTGGTCGAAGCTGAGCTCGACCGGAGTCTCGCGCTCGAACAGCGAGACGAGAACCGTGAGCTTGCCGCTCTCGGGCTTGATCTCGCTGATGGATCCGGGGAGGCCGGCGAACGAGCCTTCCTTGATGGTGATGGTCTCGCCGATCTCGAAGTCGACCTCGGCCGGAATCGAGCGGGAGACGGCCTTGCCGCCCTTGCCACCCGATGCCTTGGCGACCGGAACGTCGGCGACGACGACAAGCGACTGCAGCATCGAGAATGCCTCTTCGAAACGCAGGGGCGTGGGGTTGTGCGAGTTGCCCACGAAGCCGGTGACACCGGGCGTGTGACGCACGACAGACCAGCTGTCTTCGTTGAGGAACATACGAACGAGCACGTAGCCGGGAATGCGGACGCGGGTGACGAGCTTGCGCTGGCCGTTCTTGATCTCGACGACGTCTTCCATCGGAACCTCGACCTGGAAGACGAAGTCCTCCATGCCCATCGAGGTCTTGCGGCTCTCGATGTTCTGCTTCACGCGCTTCTCGAAGCCGGCGTAGGAGTGGATGACGTACCACTTGCCCGGCAGAGTGCGGAGTTCTTTGCGGAATGCCTCGTAGGGGTCAACCTCGGCCGGCTCGGCCTCGTCGGTCGACGCGCCGTCGGCGGTCTCGGCGTCGGATGCGTCGGGCTGGCTGGCCGCATCGACACCAGCAGCCTCGGCCTCGGCTTCGGCGACCGCCGTGGCGATGTCGTCGCCGTCTTCGTCGAGCACCGTGGCGGCGTCGGGGTCATCGAGCACGTCGATAGCCGCGGCGGCCTCGTCTGCGTCGCTGATGTCGAGGGCGTCATCGACGATGGCGTCGGCCTCGGGGTCTGGATTCGCGTCGATCGCGTCGAGGAGGGCGTCGAGGTCGGCGGGCGCTTCACGCACCGCCGTGGTCTCGGCTGACTTCTCTTCGGCTGCGACGATTTCGACGTCGTCGCGCTCTGACTCTGCCACGTAAATCCGTTCCAATTCGTTGATGATTGCGCACCGCGCATGAGGCCTTCGGTCACCGCTCTGCGGATGCCCAGCCCGTACTACCGCTCAGGCCGCACCTGTTCTGACAGAACAGGTGTACCCGTTTTGATTTGTTTAGACCGGGTTTCCGAAGACGATCAGTGCAAGCCAGGCGAACACTGCGTCGAGACCCGACACCAACGCCATCATGATGATGACGAAGACAAGAACGACTGCGGTGTAGCTCAGCAGCTCTTTGCGCGTCGGGGTGACGACCTTCTTGAGCTCTTGGAAGACCTGCTTGATGAAGAGCACGATACGGGCGAACGGATTGCGGCGAGCAGCCCGTTCTTTTTTGGCGCTCTCGACGACTTCTTCACTCGGTTCGTCGATTACTTTGCGTGCCACGTAAGTAGTTACCCTTCACAATTCGGCCATCCGGCCCAATCTCGTCCGTTCTCTCTCGCAGAACCTGCGAGAGCTACCGGATTCGATCAGCAGGGCGGACAGGACTCGAACCTGCAACCTGCGGTTTTGGAGACCGCTGCTCTACCAATTGAGCCACCACCCTTCGGGCTGAGAAGCCCGGGAATCGTCACCCGCCAAACCATCCCAGACCCAAAAAGGGCATAAAAAAGCTTGGCAGACTTCAACTACCTCGACCAAGTGTAGGCGAGAGCAGAACGAGAGTAAAGCCAGCGCCCACAGCCCTCCCTGATACCGGCATCGGGCCCCGGTTACTATGGGGTGATTCTTTTCCTCGACTTTCAGGAGATCTACGTGCGCAAGCTTCTCGTTACCGGTGGGGCCGGTTTCATCGGTTCGAACTTCGTGCACTACGTGCTCGAGAACACCGATGACCACGTCACGGTGCTCGACAAACTCACCTACGCCGGCAACCTCGCCTCGCTCGACGGGCTCGACCCAGAACGCTTCACCTTCGTCAAGGGCGACATCGCCGACGCAGCCCTGGTCGACGGCCTCGTCGAAGACGCCGACGTCGTCGTGCACTACGCGGCCGAGAGTCACAACGACAACTCACTGCACGACCCGCGTCCGTTCCTCGACACGAACATCATCGGCACCTTCACGCTGATCGAGGCGGCCCGCAAGCACGACGTGCGCTTCCACCACATCTCGACCGACGAGGTCTACGGCGACCTCGAGCTCGACGACCCGGAGCGCTTCACCGAGCAGACTCCATACAACCCGTCGAGCCCGTATTCCTCGACCAAGGCCGGCAGCGACCTGCTTGTGCGCGCCTGGGTTCGCTCCTTCGGCCTTCGCGCCACGATCTCGAACTGCTCGAACAACTACGGCCCCTACCAGCATGTCGAGAAGTTCATTCCCCGCCAGATCACGAACGTGCTCACGGGCGAGCGCCCCAAGCTCTATGGAGCCGGCGAGAACGTGCGCGACTGGATCCACGCCAACGACCACTCGTCGGCCGTGCTCACCATCATCGACAAGGGCGAGATCGGCGAGACCTACCTCGTCGGCGCCGACGGCGAGAAGAACAACAAGCAGGTCGTCGAACTCATCCTCGAGACCCTCGGTCAGCCGTCAGACGCCTACGACCACGTGATCGACCGCCCCGGGCACGACCTGCGCTACGCGATCGACTCCACCAAGCTGCGCACGCAGCTCGGCTGGGTTCCGCAGTACTCCGACTTCGAGTCGGGCCTGGCATCGACCGTGGCCTGGTACCGCGACAACGAGAACTGGTGGAAGCCGCAGAAGGCCGAGACCGAGGCGAAGTACCAGCTCCAGGGCCAGTAGGTGACCACGGTCGACGCTGGCACAACGAGCCTCACCGCTCGCGCGGTGCTGTTCGACATGGATGGCACTCTCGTCGACTCGACCGCGGTGGTCGAGCAGGTCTGGAGCGCATTCGCCGCCGAGAACGGCATGGATGCGCAGGCGATCATCGCCACAGGCCACGGCGTGCGGGCCGAAGACACCATGCTCCGCCACGGGCCCGCCGGCTTCGACGTGGCCCGTGGCGCCGACCGGCTCTTCGACCTCGAGCTCGCGGCGGTCGACGGCATCGTGCCCGTTCCGGGGGCCCGCGCGTTCGTCGAGAGCCTGCCCGCGGCATCCATTGCTCTTGTTACCTCGGCCAGGCGCGCGCTTGCGCTGCGCCGACTCGAGATCGCCGACGTACCGACGCCCGGCGTCGTTGTGACAGCGGCCGACGTCGGGCACGGCAAGCCCGCGCCCGACGGCTACCTCATGGCCGCGTCGCAGCTCGGCGTCGACCCGGCAGACGCGATCGTGTTCGAGGATGCCGAGGCCGGCATCGCGGCGGGTCTCGCTGCGGGCATGCGCACCGTCGTGGTCGGCTCGCACGAGAGCGAGATCACGCGCGGCCTGCCGCGCATCCGGGACTATCGCGACGTGTCGGTCACCCTGCACGAGCCCACCGATCACGCCGACGACCGGCGGCTGAGTTTCACCATCGCCCTGCCCCTCTAGAATCGACGCGCCCCGCGACTTTCGCGATCTGTGCAGAACGGACAGCCATGACCTCGACTCCCCGCCTCGTCGCCTTCGACCTCGACGACACGCTCGCCCCGTCGAAGACGGCCATCGACCCGCGCATGGCCGATCTTCTGGTGACGCTGCTCGACCGGGTCGAGGTGTGCATCATCTCGGGCGGACAGTACGGGCAGTTCACCGCTCAGGTGATCGATAGGCTCACCAGCGCGAGCCCTGAGGCGCTCGAGAAGCTGCACCTCATGCCGACGTGCGGCACTCAGTACTACCGCTTCGAGGGCGGCACCTGGAACCAGGTGTACGCACAGAACCTCACCGACGATGAGAAGCAGCGCGCGCTCGCCGCCGTCGAGGGCGAGGCACGTCGGCTCGGCTACTGGGAGTCGGAGACCTGGGGCCCGATTCTCGAAGACCGCGGATCGCAGATCACCTTCTCGGCACTCGGCCAGGGTGCGCCGGTCGCCGCGAAGGCCGCTTGGGATGCCGACGGTGTGAAGAAGAACACACTTCGCGAGGCGGCCCAGGCGCTACTGCCCGACCTCGAGGTGCGCAGCGGGGGCTCGACCTCCGTCGACATCACGCGGCAGGGCATCGACAAGGCCTATGGCATGACCCGTCTGGCCGAGCTCACGGGCATTCCGCTCGACGACATGCTCTTCGTGGGCGACCGCCTCGACCCCGACGGCAACGACTACCCGGTGAAGGCGCTCGGCGTCGAGTGCCACGCGGTCGAGGGCTGGCACGACACGGCCGAGTTCCTCGACGAGCTCATTCCGACCCTATAGAGCGACCTCGCTCCCTGAGCCTGTCGAAGGGATGCGTCTCGACAGGCTCGACGAACGGGCGGCTCAGCTCGACGGGGGCTCTTCGCCCGACTCCGCAAAGAGATCCGACTCGGCATCGGCACCCTCGTCGATGCGCTCGCCGGGCAGCTTGGTCTCTTCAGGCTCGTCTTCGGGCTGCTGCTCCTCGAGGGTGACCTCGGCCGGGATGCGCACGCGCAGCGCTCCGGCGTCGACCCAGGTGCGGAACGCGATCGCAGTGCCGAAGCCGTCGCCGTCGAGCTCGATGTCGTGGGCGCGATCGAGCTTCACGACGAGCTCCTTGCCCTTCACGTAGTTGAGCGCGCGCACCTCTTTTGACAGCCCCGCCAGGCGGCGACCCACGGCGGTTCGGCGCAGCACCCCGTTCTCCCAGACGATCTTCACGATGATCTGCACCCAGCCCACGACACCCTTCGGGCGCAGCATCACGATGTCGAAGAGTCCGTCGTCGACCGCGGCCTCGGGAAGAAGCAGGATGTTGGCCGGCAGCGATCCGCAGTTGCCGATGATGATCGTGTGCGCGCGAACCGAATGGTTGCCCTGCCTGTCGAGGTTGTAGCGCATACGCAGTTCGTTCTTGTCGCGCAGCGCCTTGGCGATGGCGCTCACGTAGGCGAGCCAGCCCACCCGCTTCTTGAGCTCGTCGTCGGTGTTGGCGATCATCGTCGCGTCGATGCCGAGGCCCGCCATCACGACGAACGCGAATTTCTCGACCGAGGAGTCCTCGCGGCGCACCTGGATGAGCCCCACGTCGATGGCCCGGTCGTCGCCCGAGAACGCCGTCTGCACGGCGTGGTCGAGGTCGTTGAGCGTCAGGTCCAGGTTGCGGGCAAGAAGATTGCCCGTTCCGCTCGGAAGCAACGCGAGCGATGCGTCGCTGCCGTGCACGGCCTCCGCGACCGACCGCACCGTTCCGTCACCGCCGGCCGCGAGAACCATCGAGGCGCCGGCATCCAGAGCTTTTTTCGTGACGCCCTGGCCGGGATCTTCAACGCTCGTCTCGAACCAGAGCGTCTCACCCCAGCCGTTCGGGCTCTCGTGCCGCTCGACAGAGGCGCGAAGGGCGTCGACATCGACCTTGACTGGGTTGTAGACGACGGCGGCGACAGGCTTCTGATTGTCGGATGCGGTGGGCTGGTTTTCGCTCATACAGTCAAGGGTATGGGCGGCTGGTAGATCCAGGGCATCCGTGGCCGACCCGATGCACAAAGCCATGCCGAGGCCCTAAACTCTCCGGTCGATTCACACGCCCTCCCGCTAGGCTTGACTCTCGTGACCGAACCCACCCGTATCTCGCACCGCATCGCATCCATCGCCGAATCGGCGACTCTCAAGGTCGACAGCAAGGCCAAGGCGCTTCAGGCCCAGGGCCGCCCTGTCATCAGCTATGCGGCGGGCGAGCCCGACTTCGCCACACCTGCCCACATCGTCGAGGCGGCGTCGCGCGCGGTGCTCGATCCCAAGAACTACAGGTACACCCCCGCGGCCGGCCTGCCCGAGCTGCGCGAGGCCATCGCGGCCAAGACGCTGCGCGACTCGGGCCTCACGGTCTCGCCTGCCCAGGTCATCGTCACCAACGGCGGCAAGCAGGCCGTCTACCAGAGCTTCGCCACGCTGCTCGATCCGGGCGACGAGGTGCTCGTGCCCACCCCGTATTGGACGACCTATCCCGAGGCCATCCGACTCGCGGGCGGTGTTCCCGTCGACGTCTTCGCGGGCAGCGACCAGAACTACCTCGTGACCGTCGAGCAGCTCGAGGCCGCGCGCACCGAGCGCACCAAGGTGCTGCTGTTCGTGTCGCCGTCGAACCCCACCGGCGCCGTGTACTCGCCCGAGCAGACGAAGGCGATCGGCGAGTGGGCCGACGAGCACGGACTGTGGGTCATCAGCGACGAGATCTACCAGAACCTCACCTACGACGGCGTTCGCGCCGTGTCGATCGTCGAGGCTGTGCCGGCTCTGGCCGACCGCACGATCCTGGTCAACGGCGTCGCCAAGACGTATGCCATGACCGGATGGCGGCTCGGCTGGATGGTCGGCCCCGCCGACGCCATCAAGGGCGCCGCAAACCTGCAGTCACACCTGTCGAGCAACGTGTCCAACGTGTCGCAGAGGGCGGCGATCGAGGCGCTCACCGGCCCGCAGGACGCGGTCGAAGAGATGCGGCTGGCGTTCGACCGCCGTCGCAAGGCCATCGTCGCCGGGCTGAATGCCATCGACGGCATCGTGTGCCCCACGCCCGAGGGCGCCTTCTACGTGTACCCCGACGTCACCGGGCTGCTCGGCCGATCGTGGGGAGGCGTCACGCCGACGACCTCGCTCGAGCTCGCCGACCTGATTCTCGACCAGGCCGAGGTGGCCGCGGTTCCGGGCGAGGCGTTCGGCCCCAGCGGGTTCCTGCGCCTGTCGTACGCCTTGGGCGACGAGGCTCTCGCAGAGGGAGTCGCGCGGCTGCAGAAGCTCTTCGCGGTCTAGCCCGGCGGGGTCTCGGCCTAGACGCTCAGCAGGCGCAGCACGAGCGCGGCAACGCCCACGAGCAGCAGAACCGCCGGAGCGCCAACGCCCTTGGTGTCGGACACGCGCAGGTGCGCAATGACCGCGCCCACGAAGTAGACGATCACTCCGATGGCCGCGGCGACGCCGATCGGCCACCAGAAGATGCCAACCACGAGGCCAAGCGCTGCGGCGACCTCAAGCACCCCGAGCATCCAGACCCTGTCGCGGGGAACCCGCACCACGTCCATGCCCTTCAAGATGGTCTCGTTCTTGATGAGCTTGTTATAGCCCGAGCCGCCCACCGCGATAGCGAGCAGGGCAGACACGATGATGGATGCGACGAACATGATTTTCTCCTAGGGTCGTGCCAACTGTACGACACCAGATCATCCGAGGCAAGACGATCTCATTCTGGACGAACTCTTCCGCAGCCCGTACTCTGGGGGCATGTCTTCCGAGTCGCCCCAGATCACGACTGATGCGTGCGATTCTCTCGATGCCTCAGCACTGACCTCGAGCGCGTTCTCGTCGACCAGCACCCTCGAGACGGCAGACCTCACGTGGCTTATGCATCGAGCAGCCGATGTTCTGCGCGCTGATTTCGACAGTGTCGCCAAGGCCGCCGGTTTGGCCGACCTGCGCGACTGGCTCGTGCTCTCGGTGGTGACCGACGGCATCCCGCGCACGCAGCTCGAGATCGCCCGTCAGCTCAGGATCGACAAAACCACCCTCGTCTCGGTGCTCGACAGGCTCGACAAACACGGGTTCATCGTGCGGAGTTCGTCGTCGACCGACAGACGGGTGCGCATTCCGGTGGCGACCGAGGCGGGCCGCGCGATCTTTGTGCGAGTCACCCTCGACCGCGATGCGGCCATCGCCGCCCGCCTCAGCGACGTGCCCGAGGCAGAGCAGCGCGCCCTGCGCTCAGCGCTGTGGGCTATCGCGAGCGCACCCTCGACATAAAAGCTACTTGGACGACGTCTTCTCTTTGCTCGACATCGCGGCCCGCTCGGCCTCGAGAGTCGCCCGCAGGTTGTCGTCGATCCGGTCATCCACAACCCCGAGAAAAGGGTTCGCCATGCGCTTCTTAGCCGGCAATGCAGACAGGTAAGCGGTGGCCGCCTTCTGAACACGAACGGTCGCCCGCTCGGTCTTCGAGACCGAGGCATCGGGGGTCGCAGCGATCTCCGCGTGCTTGCCCAACGCCTTGATGAGTTCGGCCAGCGCCGTGGTGATCTTCTTCGTCATGGGTGCATTCTCTCAGGTCAAAGTTAACGCGCAAGCCGACGTTTCGCCCCCGTCAAACCGCGGCTCAACGGCCCGAACAGATGTGCAGAATATCGCCCTCCCGGGCGCAGCCTCTGGCCACGTTCTACGATTGACTCCGGGGTCTCGACCTGTCTTCGAAAATCCCCTCCCACACTCTCGACGAAAGCCCTTTCTCCATGCGCATCGAACTCATCCGCCACGGCCAGACCGACTGGAATCGCGACGGCCGCCTGCAGGGCTCCACCGATATTCCGTTGAACGACACCGGGCGCGCCCAGGCCGTCGAGGCTGCCGCCGTGCTCGCCGACCAGGGCCTCTCGGCGATCGTCTCGTCTCCCCTGATGCGCGCCAGAGATACCGCGCGCATCATCGCCGAGATCCTCGACATCGACCTGGGCGCCACCTACGACGACCTCATCGAGCGAGACTACGCCAGCCGCGAAGGAGCGGTCCCGACCGAGCACATTCCCGACGAGCCCAACGCCGAGTTCCCCGACATCGAGCCTCGCGAGTCGGTCACCGCCCGCGGCATGCGTGCAATCGCCGAGATCCGCGACACGCGACTGCCTCTCGACGGGCCGCATGCGACGGTCGCCGCGGTCTGCCACGGCACGATCATCCGCTTCGTGCTCTCCGAGATCCTCGGCGAGGAGATTCCGCACATTCACAACGCGGCGATCAACGAAATCGAGTGGACAGACGGCGCGTGGCGCGTGCTGAGCGTCAACGGCAGCCCCGCCGTCGACGTTCGCGCCTAGGGGCGCGCTACAACTCAGGCAGAACCGCCCAGCGGCGTACGAAAAGCTCGTTTTCGGCCGGTTCTTCCTGAATTAGAGCGGCGCCACCAGCGTGAGCAGCTCAAGAAACGACTCTCCGCGCCCTACTTCGCCGACAACGCGCCCTCCGGCCATCGCCACAACGCGGTCGCTGATCGCGAGCAGCTCGTCGGGATCGGCCGATGTCACGATCACGGCTTTGCCGGCGTCGGCGATCACCCTCAGCAGTCGCCATACCTCGGCGCGCCTCTCGTGATCGAGATCGCGCGTGGGTTCGACGAGCAGCAGCACGCGGTGCTGCGACTCCGGAAACAGTTCGAGCAGACTGCGGATGCGCACCCACTCGTCGTCACGTCCGCGCATGCGCACGGCATCGAGAGCACGAGCTCCGGGCGTCGACCTCGTCTCGTCTTCGCGCGTCACCACCCCCGCCTTCACCAGCGCGGGCAGCATCGACGGCGTCGCAGGAGCCGAGATGCCCCCGACGATGCGCACCCGATACTTGGGCTGCACGGTCACGATCGCGAAGATGCCGTGCTCTATCGCGGCCATCGTGGTGCTCGTGTCGACGGGTAGACCATCGATCAGCACAGCCCCCGAGGGCACAGTTCCTGCGGTTCGCCCGAAGACGCTCAGCAGCAGCTCGTTGCGTCCGGAGCCCCCGAGCCCGGCCACCCCGACGATCTCTCCGGCGGCGGCGCTCAGAGAGGCGTCAATGACCACCGGCGTCTCGCGGTCGAACTCGTCATTGGTGCTCCAGTCGACGATCTCGACGACGGCTCCGGATGGCGACTCCGCCGCCCGGTCGCGTGGCGTGGGGCCCGTCGCTGCCGGGCCCGGCGCTCCCCCGGCCATCGCCTCGAGCAGCCGGCCACGGGCATCCACCCCGCTGTCGCCGGGCCGCAGCACGGGCACGATCGACCCTGACGACAGCACCGAGACCGCGTCACCGAGTTCGATAGCGAGGCTCGGGCGCTGGGATGCGACCACCACGGCGAGTCCCTCGTTCGCGAGACGACGCAGCACCTGGGCCACCCGCTCAGCGCCGGCTGCGGTCAGCCCGGCCGTGGGCTCCGTGAAGGCGAGAACGGTCGCTCCGTGGGCGAGCGCCCTGGCCGCCTCGACGAGAACGCGGGAGGCGTCGTCGAGTCGGGAGGCGAGTGTGGGAAGCGGCGTGTAGACGTCGACTCGGCGCAGCAGCGCAGTGGCCTGCGTGCGCATCGCGGCGCGGTCGACGATGCCGGGCAGACCGAAGAAGCGGCGTCGCGGCTCGATGCCGAGAAACACATTATCGGCCAGGTCGAGGGTGGCGGTGAGCGACGGCATCCTGCGCACGTGCGCGAATGGAACCGCGCCTACGGCCTGCGCAAGAACGGCGTCGAGCCCGGGCGAGTCCACGCCGAGAACGACGTGGATCTCGCCCGGGCTCGGGCTGAGCTCTTCGGAGATCAGCGACCTCCGGAGCGACGCTTGTTGTAGACGTCGAAGGCGACGGCGAACAGCAGCACGAGGCCCTTGACGGCCTGCTGCCACTCGATGCCGATGCCCATGATCGACATACCGTTGTTGAGCACACCGATGATCAGACCACCGATGATGGCGCCACCGATCGTTCCGACACCACCCTGAACCGCGGCTCCACCGATGAAGGCTGCGGAGATGGCCTCGAGCTCGAAGCCGTCACCGGCCTTCGGACCGGCGAGGTTGAGTCGCGCGGTGAAGATGAGGCCGGCGAGCGCGGCGAGGAAGCCCATGTTGACGAACAGCCAGAACGTGACGTTGCGGGTCTTGATGCCCGAGAGCTCCGCCGCGTGCAGGTTTCCACCGATGGCATAGATGTGGCGTCCGAAGACCGAGCGGTTCATCACGATGCCGTAGACGAGAACCAGCACGGCGAGAACGATCAGGGTGATCGGGATGCCCTTGTAGCTTGCCAGCGCGTAGGCGAAGAAGCCGATGGCCACCGTGATGAGCACGAGCTTGGCGATGAACCAGACGATCGGCTCGACGGCCTGGCCGTAGCTCGCGCGGCCCTTGCGGGTGCGGAACTGCTGCACGAACAGCGCGATGATGGCGATCGCGGCGACACCGAGAGTCAGAGGATCGAGCTCGAGTTCGCCGAAGACGTTGCTGAGGAAGCCGTTTCCGAGTGCGCGGTACTCGTCGGGGAACGATCCGATGTTGGCGTTTCCGAGAACGACCAGTGCGAGTCCACGGAAGATGAGCATGCCCGCTAGCGTCACGATGAACGCGGGTATACCTACAAAGGCGATCCAGAAGCCCTGCCAGACACCCACGAGGGCACCGACCAGCAGCGACAGGAGGATCGACAGCCACCAGGGAAGCCCCCATTGCACCGCGAAGACGCCGGAGACGGCTCCCACGAAGGCCGCGACCGATCCCACGGAGAGGTCGATGTGGCCGGCGATGATGACCATCACCATGCCGATCGCGAGAACGAGGATGTAGCCGTTCTGAACGATCAGGTTCGAGATGTTCTGGGGCCGCAGAAGGATGCCGTTGGTAAGGATGCTGAACAGCACCACCACCAGGATCAGGGCGAGGAAGATGCCGTTCTTGCCCAGGTCGGAGAGGATGTGGCTGAACCTGTTGGTGAAGCTGTTCTCCACGGGATTCACCTGGCTGCCGGCCGCGACGCCGTCGGCGGGCTTGGTCTCGAGGTTAGACATGTCTTTGTGCTCCTATATCCACCAGCGCGAGCGCTAGCGGGCCTTTTCCATGGTCATGAGTTTGAGCAGAGCCTCAGGGCTCGCTTCTTCGATCGGCAGTTCGCCGGTGATGCGGCCCTCGGAGAGGGCGTAGATGCGGTCGCAGATGCCGAGCAGCTCGGGCAGCTCGCTCGAGATCACGATGACACCCTTGCCCTCTGCCGCCAGCTTGTTGATGATGCTGTAGATCTCGTACTTGGCGCCCACGTCGATTCCACGCGTGGGCTCGTCGAGAATGAGCACGTCGGGATCGGAGTAGATCCACTTCGACAGAACGACCTTCTGCTGGTTTCCGCCCGACAGCTTGCCGGTCTTCGCCAGCACGGTCGGAGACTTGATGTTCATGCTCTTGCGGTACTCGTTGGCGACGGTCCACTCCTGGCCGTCGTTGACGAGGCCGAGCTTCTCGAGCTTCTTCAGCGCCGCCATCGAGATGTTGCGCTTGATGTCGTCGATGAGGTTGAGGCCGTAGGTCTTGCGGTCTTCGGTGGCGTAGGCCAGTCCGTTCGCGATGGCCTCAGACACCGTGCGGGTCTTGATCTCGACGCCGTTCTTGAACACGCGGCCCGAGATCTTCGAGCCGTAGCTGCGCCCGAAGAGACTCATGGCGAACTCGGTGCGCCCAGCGCCCATGAGTCCGGCGATGCCGACGATCTCGCCACGGCGCACGTTGATGTTGACGTTATCGACCACGACACGGCTCACGTCTTGGGGGTGGTGGGCTGTCCAGTCTTCTACGCGCAAGATCTCATCGCCGATGTGCGGCGTGTGATCGGGGTAGCGGTTCTCGAGGTCGCGCCCCACCATGTCTTTGATGATGCGCTCTTCGGTGACGTCGTTCTTGCTGATCGTCTCGATGGTCTTGCCGTCGCGGATGACCGTGACAGAGTCAGCGACCTTCTTGATCTCGTTGAGCTTGTGGCTGATGATGATGGCCGTGATGCCCTGCTCTTTGAGATGCAGGATCAGGTTCAGCAGGTGGTCGCTGTCTTCGTCGTTGAGGGCCGCAGTGGGCTCGTCGAGGATGAGCAGCTTGACTCGCTTGGAGAGCGCCTTGGCGATCTCGACGAGCTGCTGCTTTCCGACACCGATGTCCATGATCTTGGTCGTCGGGTTCTCGCGCAGACCCACGCGGGCCAGCAGCTTTGCCGCCTCGGCGTTGGTCTTGTTCCAGTCGATCAGCCCGAGGCCGCCGCGCTGTTCGTTGTTGAGAAAGATGTTCTCCGCGATCGACAGGAACGGGCTGAGCGCCAGCTCCTGGTGAATGATCACGATGCCCTCGGCCTCGGAATCGCGGATGTCTTTGAACTCGACGACCTTGTTCTCGAAGACGATGTCGCCCTCGTAGGTGCCGAACGGGTAGACACCCGAGAGCACCTTCATCAGCGTCGACTTGCCGGCGCCGTTCTCGCCGCAGATGGCGTGAACCTGGCCACGGCCGACCTCGATGGTCACATCTTGCAGCGCCTTGACGCCGGGGAACGTCTTGGTGATTCCCCTCATCTCGAGGATGTTGAGCGGAGCGTCGACCTTGTCCGTCATCGCGAATCTGCTTCCTTGCTGGTTGTTCGTGGGGGAATTTACGTCGCCCTAGGCGGCGACGAGAGACTGGATGCGCCGGGCGCGCGACCCGTCAAGGTCACGCGCCCGGAACATCCGGGATCTTTTGGGTGTTAGCCCGTGATCTCAGCTTCGGTCCAGTAGCCGGAGTCGACCAGGACCTCCTTGATGTTGTCTTTCACAACGATCTGCGAGTCGAGCAGGAAGGAAGGAACAACCTTCTTGCCGTTGTCGTAGTCCTTCGTGTTGTTCGTCTCAGGCGTGTTGCCCTGCAGCAGGGCGGTGGCCATGTCGACCGCAACCTTGGCGAGCTGGCGGGTGTCCTTGAAGATGGTGGCGTACTGCTCACCGGCGTTGATCGCCTTGACACTGTCGAGCTCCGAGTCCTGGCCGGAGATGATGGGCCATGAGGCACCCACCGTGTAGCCGGCGTCGGTCAGAGCCGAGATGATGCCTCGCGAGAGACCGTCGTAGGGCGAGAGAACGCCGTTGACCTTCTTCGTTCCGTCGGAGTACGTGGAGGTCAGGATGTCCTCCATGCGGCTCTGGGCGACTTCGCCGTCCCAACGGAGAGTGGCGACCTGCTGGAAGTCGGTCTGGCCACTGCCGACGACGAGGATCTTCTTGTCGATGTAGGGCTGCAGAACATCCATGGCGCCGTTGAAGAAGAACGTGGCGTTGTTGTCGTCGGGCGAACCGGCGAACAGCTCGATGTTGAACGGGCCGGCGGGGGCACCCGACTTGGCGGTTCCGTCGAGCTCGGTGAGACCGAGACCGTTCAGAAGCGACCAGGCCTGCTGCTGGCCAACCTTGAAGTTATCGAACGAGGCGTAGTAGTCGACGTTCTCGGTGTCGCGGATCAGGCGGTCGTAGGCGATGACCGGGATCTTCGCGTCCTTGGCGTCCTGCAGCACGCTGGTGAGCGTGGTGCCGTCGATCGAGGCGACGATCAGGGCCTCTGCACCCTTGGTGATCATGTTCTCGATCTGGGAGACCTGGGTAGGGATGTCGTCTTCTGCGTACTGGAGGTCGACCTTGTAGCCGGCGTCTTCCAGCTGCTTCTTGACGGCGTCGCCGTCCTGGATCCAACGCTCGCTCGACTTGGTCGGCATCGCGACGCCGACGAGGCCGCCGTCGCCCTTGGCTGCGGAGGTGCTGTCGCCGCCCCCGGCTCCGGAGGAGCAGGCCGAGAGGCCGATGATCATCGCGCCGGCGGCGACGCCGGCGAGGAGGGTTTTGATTTTCACTGTGTGAATTCCTTTCGAATGTGCAGTGGACGTCGTTGTCTGCAGTGGTGCACGAACCGGCCTCGTCCCGAAGACCGAATCGTTCGCCGCGCAGAGCAGGGAGCCCAGTGCGGCGTAGGGGTGAGAACTAGAGAGAAGGCGGATGAGCTGCGCTGCGAATGCTGCTGGCCATGTCGACGACTCCCTTGTCTGCTTTGGTGCGAGGTTTGGATCACAATCCTTGTGAACGTTCACAACGCGTGTTCATACTAGCCCTGCTCGGGATCACCCTGTCAACCTCCATTTGTCGGCGTGTCTCGATTGTTATCGAGACGAGGGTGCGGCCGTCGAACCGCGCACGACGAGCGTGGGAAGAATGCTTCCCGAATACTCCTCGCCCGACTCGAGGCCGCCCAGCAACAACGCCATGCAGCGTCGACCGAGTTCCGCGAAGTCTTGCCGCACGGTGGTGAGGGGAGGCCAGAAGTGCGCCGAGTCGGGAATGTCGTCGAAGCCGACGATGCTGATGTCGCGCGGCACCTCGAGGCCGGCGTCGCGGATCGCGTGCATGAGGCCCAACGCCATCTGGTCATTGGCAGCGAAGATCGCAGTGAAGTCACGCATCCGCAGCAGCTCGCGCCCAGCGAAGTAGCCGAACTCGGCGGTCCAATCGCCCAGAATCGGCGCCGTCGTCGGCATGTCTTGGGCATTCATCTCATCGAGAAAGCCGGTCATCCGCGCCTCCGCCTCGATCCAGTCCTGCGGACCGGCGAGGTGGTAGATGGATCGGTGCCCCAACTCGATGAGGTGCCGGGTCGCCAACCGCGCGCCCAAGATCTGGTCGACCGACAACGACATGTCGTTGTTTGCCGCCGTGGACTGCAGGGTGACGATCGGCAGACGCAGCGACATGCCCGCGAGGGTGTCGAACACACGCCGCTGCGGCGCGATCACAACAAGGCCCTCGATGGCCTGGTCGAGCAGGCGGTCGATGGCGCGCACGATCGAGGTGGACTCGTAGCCGCTGATACTGGCCGTCGTGACCGAGTAGCCGGCCGCGCTGGCGGCGTCTTCGATGGCCTGAATACTGGCTGCGGGCCCATAGTTGGTGCGCGAGGCAGAGAGGATGCCGACGGTGCGGGAACGAGACGTGACCAGAGCGCGTGCTGCCCGGTTGGGCCGGTACTGCAGCTGCTCCATCGAGTCGAGCACCCGCTGCTTCGTCTCTTCACGAATATTCGGCAGATCGTTGATGACACGCGAGACGGTCTGATGGGAGACTCCAGCGAGGCGCGCCACATCGTGCATGCTCGGCGCCCGTGACTTCTTCGCCACCGGCTCGGGTTCCTGTGCCACGCGTCTCAAACCTCATCGTTGTTCACGTTCACAAAGGGTGAGCGCCTACTTATTATGCACACCTGGCCGCCCCCTTCGTGCGCGTACCAGAACAGGGGGTGCTGCGCTCCATTCGGCGCGGTGCCGCTCCAATTCATGAGAAACGCGCCAAAAACGGGGTTTTCGCGCGCGATGCACCCGGTTTTCCTGCACACGAGCGCCGCGCCTACTCCGCCACCTCGGCCGAACACGTGCTTCACACGCACAGGTGAGTACCGTCAGCACTCCGACACCGACGCCCCCGCGCGACGCCGCCGCGCGCCGCCCCCGCGCGCTGCCCCCGCTCCAATTCAGGAAAGATGCTCCGAAAATGGGGTTCTCGCGCGCGGCTGGGCGGTTCGCCCTGAGAACGACCGCTCTCTCAACGAGGCTTCGTTAGGTGCGTCCGCGACTCCAGTAGTCAGCCCGGCGCCGCACCGTCAGCCCGGTGTCGCTCTCATTCAGGAGAAATGCGCCAAAAACGAGGTTTTCGCGCGCGATGCACCCGGTTTTCCTGCGTACGAGCGCCGCGCCTACTCCGCCACTTTCGTCAGGAGCGCCGTTTCATCCACAGAAGTGCCGAGTTCAGCCCCGAGCATTCTCCCGACGGCAACGATCATGCTCATGAACACCACTCGAGACCGCATCTTCTCTCGAAAGGCACTTCTCGCGTTCGGCATGACGCATCACTCGATCGCACGTGCTGTCGCCCGAGGCGAGCTACTGCATCTGCGACGCGGGTGGTACGCCACTCCCTCGGCCCCGCCCGATGCTGTGCGTGCCGTGATCGTGGGAGGCGTGGCCACGTCACTCTCGGCGGCTCAATTGATGGATCTGTGGACACCGCCCGATCCAGCTCTCCATGTCGCTGTTCCAAGCAACGCCAGCAGGCTGCGCGGCACGACGCCTCCGCGCTCCCACGCCGCGAATCCAGTCTGCCTGCACTGGCGCAAGCACAGAGACTCGCCTCGAGACGGCGTGGCCTCGGTGATCGACGCACTGAGCGATGCCGTGCAGTGCCAGCCCGAGGAATACGCAGTGGTCGTCATCGATTCGGCGTTGAACAAGGGCCTCGTCACCCTGCGCCAGCTCGAGGCCGCATTCGAGCGACTCCCCCGGCGCTACGCTCGCGCACTTCGCCGAGCAGACGGTCGAAGCCAGTCTGGCACCGAGACCCTCGTTCGGCTGCGGCTCCGCGCTCTGGGCATTCACGTCTCCGTGCAGGTGCGCATCGCCGGCGTTGGACGCGTCGACTTGGTCGTCGGCGACCGCTTCGTTCTCGAGTGCGACAGCAGGAAATTCCACGCCGGAGAGGAGCGGTATCACGGCGATCGACTCCGTGACCGAACACTCATCGGGCTCGGCTACCTGCCCATGCGCATCACCTACGAGATGGTGATGTTCGACTGGGCCGAAACCCTCCGAGTGATCCTCACCCGCGTTCGGAGCCGGGAGCACCTGTGGCCTCGGCGCTCCAAATCAGGAAAAACCGCCACCCGCCGTGCGAAAACACACGATGAGGACGGTTCATCCTGAATTACAGCGGCAGCGGCATGCACAGCAGCAGCAGCAACAGGTACAAGTACAGCAGCAGGCTGCCGCTCAGATGCCCTAGCGGCCGAAGGCCTGCGCTGCGGGGCAGTCGAAGGGGTCGCCACCGGCCGAGAGCCCCACCTTGTTGAGGTAGCGAATCACGATGCCGTACGACTGCCGCAGACCGGTTTCGGTGTAGAGGATGTTGTGCTTCTCGCAGTATTCCTTGGCGATGGCCTGGGCCTTCTTGAGGTTGGGCCGCGCCATGTTCGGAAAGAGGTGGTGCTCGACCTGGTAGTTGAGCCCGCCCATGAACGTATCCATCACGAAGCCACCGCGGATGTTGCGCGAGGTGAGCACCTGGCGACGCAGGAAGTCGACCTTGCTGTCGTGCGGCAGCGTCGGCATTCCCTTGTGGTTCGGAGCGAAGGATGCACCCATGTAGACGCCGAAGACGGCGAGCTGAACACCAATGAAGGCGAAGGCCATTCCGGGCTCGAGCAGCAGGAAGATGACGAGCACGTAGGCCGCAATGCGCGTGGTGAGCATAACGATCTCGAGCCAGCGCTTGTCGACCTTGCCCTTGCCGAAGACGGTGCGGAAGCCGTGGATGTGCAGGTTGAGACCCTCGAGCATCAGGATCGGAAAGAAGAAGTAGCCCTGGCGCTTGGTCGCCCAGGCGTAGAGGCCGCGCGACTTGGCCGCGTCTTCGGGCGTGAACGACACGAAGTCGCGCTCGATGTCGGGGTCTTTGCCGAGCACATTGGGGTTGGCGTGGTGACGCGAGTGCTTCGTCATCCACCATGAGTAGCTGATGCCAACGAAGAGGTTGGCGAGGGTGCGGCCCGCGATGTCGTTGGCCTTGCCCGAGGTGAACACCTGACGGTGCGAGGCCTCGTGGGCGAGAAAGGCGAACTGGGTGAAGATGATGCCGAGAGCGGCAGCCATGAGCAGCTGGAACCAGGAGTCGCCGAGAAGAACAATCCCGACGCCGACGCCACCGAGGGCTGCGACCAGCACACCGAACATGGCGTAGTAGAACCCCTTGCGGCGGCGCAGGAGGCCGGCATCGCGAACGGTGTTCAGAAGCGACGAGTACTCGCTGGTCGGACTAGTCCGTGCTCCGCCGGGCTTCGTCTTCGTAAAGGTGATGCGCGGTTTGACTATGTCGGTCACAAGGCCCCTCTCGGCCATCGGGCCCTCGCAGGGCAGCAAGACAACCAGGTACTAGGGGTGACTTGTTCTTACTCTAGGGGGCCACGCACCCGTTCGACGGATCGGGCCTCAGATGCTCGGACTACCGGCAGGCGATTGCCAGGCCCGGGGATTGATATATGCCGCTGCCCCCGGAACTGTCCATAACGCAAAGCGCATATGAACGCCCCACCGAGCAGCGCCCCCGCCGTATTCGCCGCCACATCGCCAGGTGACGCGAACCTCTGCGAGAGCAGCAGCGCCTGGGTGAGCTCGATCGTGAGCGAGGCGACGAGTCCGAGCACGCCGGACACCCACCACAGCGACGGCCACGCCAGCAGAGCGATCAGCACGCCAAGCGGCAGAAACATCACAACGTTCGCCGAGAATTCAACCACCGAGTAGGTGATCCACGAGGGCATGCCGTTGCGATGCAGCACAGCGAGCAGACGGCCGAGCGCACTGTGGAACGGCTTGTCGACGGGCGTCGGCCAGAACGTGATCGTCACAACCGTGACCGCAATGACGCCCAGGGCTCGCCACGCCCATCGTCGAGTGCGGGCGCCGGTCATTCCCCGAGGGTACCGAAGCGGTGTTTCGACGCCATTTCCATCACGGGTGGCTTCAGTAAATAAATGAGAATTACTCCTTTTTCTCTAGCCCGATTCAGTTATGAGGCGTAGCGTCCCACTAATGAGAATTATTCACCATAGCTCCTTTTGGATGTAAACATGAGAATTTATCAGCTAATGAGGGTTGTCGCGCTTGCCGGAACTCTCCCCGTCGTCGCAATGATCGGTGTCGCCAACGCACCCTCCTCAGCCTCGGCATCGACTCTCGCGTCATCCGAGCCCTCGGCGGTCGTCACCGGCGACGCGGCGTGCACTGCGGACGGCACCTACTCGATCACCTGGACCGTGCATACGTCAGGCATCCCCGACGGCGACGAGGCCGAGGTCAAGGTGATCACGCCCGAGAACGCCTGGCTGTACGAATGGGCTCAGCACAGCGCCAACCACGGACTGCCGGCACTGCCGCCGAACGCGTCGTTCACGTGGGTGCAGACCGGAGTCGCCGGCTCGACCACCACTGCACACGTCACCTTCCAGATCGACTGGCACAGCTATAGCCACGACCCCGAAGGCGTGCTCACTCTCACAGGCGACTGCACCGCGCCGCCTCCCCCACCGACGGATGTTCTGCCCGAGACCACAACGAGTTCGGTCGACGACACGTCGTGCTCTACCGGATTCGTCACGACCACGACGACGACAACCACCTATTCGTGGATGCCGTCAAACACGTCGCGCCCGGTCGCCATCCCCACGACGACCACATCGACATCGTCTCGTGCCGCCACCGCGGTCGAGTGCCCGCTTCCGCCGGTCGACCCGCCTGTCCCGCCGCTTCCGCCGGTCGACCCGCCTGTCCCGCCGATCACACCGGATCCCCCGACGACACCCGTCGCCCCTGCGACGACAACGGCAACGACACCGGCATCGACATCGACAACGGCCCACACCGGAATCGCATCGGCCTCACCGGCACGCAAGCAGCTCGCAAGCACCGGAGTCGACGCACGCCTCGTCGGGGTAACCGCTCTAGTGCTGCTCACCGCAGGAATCATGGCGGTGAGCGTGGCAGTCATCCGTCGCCGCGGGCCGCAGTGATCGGAAGGCGGGCGCCGTCCGGCGCTACACGCCGAGGTACTGCTTCAACGCCTCGTCGCCGTCGCGGGGAACGAACCCGGTGGCCGCAAGCTTGCCCAGCGGCAGAACGCTGCCGAGCGGCCGCGGCGCAACGGACTTGCCCGCGAAGTACTCCTCGGTCGAGACCCCGGTCACATCCGAGGCGGAGTGACCCGTGAGCTCGTAGACGCGTGCCGCAATGGCCGCCCACGACAAGGGCTCGCCCTCGTTCGTGAGGTTGTACGTGCCATATTCAGCGCCCGTCGACAGCAGGTGCCGGATGCCTGCGGCCAGGTCGGTCGTGAACGTCAGGCGCCCGATCTGGTCGTTCACGACGCTCGGCGCTACCCCGCGCGAAGCGAGTGACGCCATGGTGCGCACGAAGTTGTTTCCTTCGCCGATGACCCAGCTGGTGCGCACGATGTAGTTCCGCGGAACAGTGGAGACCAGAGCGTCGGCAGCCGCCTTGGTCTGCCCGTAGACACCCAGCGGCGAGAACGCCTCGTCTTCGGGGTGCTCGGCCGCGGTGCCATCGAAGACGTAGTCGCTCGACACGTGCACGAGGGTGAGACGGTTTGCGGTGGCGACCGATGCGAGCAACGCGACGGCCGAGACGTTCGCGGCCCACGCATCCGCTCGGCCTGTGGCCGTCTCTGCCTCGTCGACCTTGGTATAGGCGGCAGCGTTGATGATGGTGTCGTAGTCGCCCCAGTGCCGCGAGGTGTAGCTGGCGGGGTCGGCCACGTCGAAGTCGGCGCGCGAGACGTACTCCGCGTCGGGGAACTCGGCGCGCAGAGCGAGGCCGAGCTGTCCGCCGGCACCCAGAACCAGGGTGCGCGCACCCTTCATCGGCACCACATCGGCCAGGCGAGGGTGGGCCTGGTCTTTCGCGCTGATCTCGACGTCGTCGAGCGCGATGGGCCACTGGATGTTCGCGGTCTCGTCGGCGAGGTTGAGGAACGTGTACGAGGCGGCCGGGCTCCAGTGGTCGTTGACCAGGTAGGTGTAGGCCGTATCTTCTTCGAGGGTCTGGTAGGAGTTGCCCACTCCGCGCGGCACGTAGACGGCGCGGCCCGCGTCGAGCTCGACGGTGACGACAGCGCCGAAGGTGTCGCCCTCGCGCAGGTCGACCCAGGCGCCGAAGATGCGGCCGGTGGCGACGGAGACGTACTTGTCCCAGGGCTCGGCGTGGATTCCGCGGGTCGTTCCGGTCTTGCCGTTGAACGAGATGTTGTTCTGCACCGGTCCGAAGTCGGGCAGGCCCAGGGCCAGCATCTTCTCGCGCTGCCAGTTCTCTTTGAACCAGCCGCGATTGTCGCCATGCACCGGCAGATCGAGAATGACGAGCCCGGGAATCGCGGTCTCTGTCAGACGCAGTTCTGTCGCTTCGGCCATCGGTAATACCTGTGCTTTCTCTCGCCGCACGCGTTCGGTCGCGCGCAGCGAGCCTATCGGCAACGAGAGCTCGGGTCACCCCGGCGCAGGAACACCCACCCGAACACGACAGAACGTAGCCTCAAAGCTGCGGTTGTGACACGATGTGGCTGAACAACTTGGTGGCCGGGGGACCGCATGACTCGTGCCTTTACGAACCCAGAGAGGCACGATCTCATGGCAATCACAGCAATCCGCGGCACCTTCTTCGACTTCACCGATGACCCGTGGAAGCACGTGGGCAGCGAGCACGACGCGGCGCGCTTCACGCTCGACGGCCTGCTCGTGATCGACGACGGCATCATCGTGGCGTTCGGCGATTTCGACGAGGTGGCACCCTCATACCCGGGTCTCGACCCGACGGTGATCGCAGACCGCATCATCATGCCCGGGTTCATCGACGGCCACATCCACGTGCCGCAGACGCGCGTGCTGGGCGCATTCGGCCAGCAGCTGCTGCCGTGGCTCAACGACACCGTCTTTCCTGAAGAGGCGAAGTACTCCGACCGGGGGTACGCCCGCGAGGGCTCGGAGCGCTTCTTCGAGAACGTGCTCGCGGGCGGAACGACCACCGTGCAGGCATTCACGACCACGTCGCCGGTTGCAACAGAGGAGTTCTTCGAGGCGGCGTCGCGTCGCAACATGCTCGTGATCGGCGGAGTGACGGGCATCGACCAGTTCGCCCCCGAGGGCACGACCAGCACACCCGAGCAGTTCTACGCCGACAGCACGGCAATGATCGAGAAGTACCACGGCACCGGCCGCAACCTCTACGCCATCACACCGCGCTTCGCCCTGGGGGCGACCGAGCAGCTGCTCGAGGCGTGTCAGAAACTGAAGCAGGAGCATCCGGATCTGTGGGTCAACACCCACATCTCTGAGAACCCTGCCGAGATCGCGGGCGTGCTGCAGGCCCACCCCGACTGCACCGACTATCTGGGCGTCTACGAGAAGTACGACCTGGTCGGGCCGAAGTTCTCGGGAGGCCACGGCATCTGGCTCTCAGACAACGAGTTCGCGCGCATGAGCGACAGCGGGGCCGCAGTGGTGTTCTGCCCCTGCTCCAACCTGTTTCTTGGCAGCGGCGTGTTTCGCCTCGGCAAGGCGACAGACCCCGACAAGCGGGTTCGGATGTCGTTCGGTACAGACATGGGCGGAGGCAACCGTTTCAGCATGGTCAGCGTTCTCGACGAGGCCTACAAGGTGGGCATGCTCGGCAACACACTGCTCGACGGAAGCACCAACCGCGTCACTCAAGATCTGGCCCAATCGGAGCGCAGCAAGCTCTCGCCCTATCGCGCGTTCTGGTCTGTGACCCTGGGCGGCGCAGAGGGGCTCTACATCGACGACCGGGTCGGCAACTTCGAGGTGGGCAAGGAGGCCGACTTCGTTGCCCTCGACTACACCGCCGGTCCGCCCGCGATGGCGTGGCACCAGGAACTCTTCTTCGGCGACGCAGGCCCCACCACCATGGAGGAGGCCGCCCACGCGCTGTTCAGCATCATGATGGTCGGCGACGACCGCAATGTCGACGAGACGTGGGTCTCGGGCGTGCGCCTCTATAAGAAGGCCTGACCGTGGCCCACGACTCGGTCGCGGTCTACCGAGACGAGGCGGCCTCTGGCAACAACGGTTTCTCGGCCATCGTCACCGCCGCCGTGCCGCAGGGTCTCGATGACGAGTACGTCGCGTGGCAGAAGAAGATCTCTGACACCGAAGCCGGGTTCGCCGGCTTTCTCGGCCATCGTGTTCAACGTCCTGTGGCGGGAGCGCGACACGAGTGGGTGGTCGTTGTGAGCTTCGACACCGAGGCCCACCTGTCGGCGTGGCTCGATTCGAGCGAGCGCGCCGCCCTGCTCGCCGAGGGCGAAAGGTTCAACAGGCAGCTCGAGGTCACGAAGACGAGTTTCGGTTTCGATTTCTGGTCACAGCGACCGGATGCGGCGGGTACGGCCGCGAGGCCGTCTGTCGGCAAGCAGAATCTGCTGGTCTTGATGGCGCTCTACCCGATTGTTTTTCTCTGGGGGTACTTCGTCAGTACTCCCCTGCTCGACGGGCCGCGCGAGATTCCGTTCTGGCTGTCGCTCTTCGTGGGCAATCTCGTGAGCACTCAGCTGCTCGGCTGGTGGGTCATGCCGTGGGTCTTCAAACGCTTCGACTGGTGGCTGAAGCCCCGACAGGGCGCGCGCACGCAGCTTCTTGGCTTCACGATTCTCGCCGTGGTCTACGCCGCATCGATGGCGCTGTACGCCTGGCTGCTCTCGCTCGTCGCCGCCTGATCCCGACGGCCTGACGCCAGCGGCCTGACGCCAGCGGCCTGACGCTCGATCGAGCGCAACCGTGGTGAAGCGATTCTCCGAATATGCCCCACTTGTCGTTTTGTCACCCGAATGAGGCACATACTTGACGACGTGTTGCGATCTAAAACAAAAGGTCACGGCAAGAGAAACCAGGGGGCCTTCTCATGAAACGCATCGAATGCCAGGGCAAGACCATCATTACGACAACCGCCGTCGCAGAGGCCGTCGCCGCCTTCCATGCCGCTGCCCACCGTCGAGGCCGCACCGTGCGAGTCGACGTGCCCGCCGTCAATGACGGCCCGCAGCACGTGCCGCTCATTCTGTCTCCCGGAGAGACGCTCACCGTTCTCGACTGCTCGATGCCGCCGGTCGAGCTCGACGCAGCACCGCTTATCGAGTCGCTCACCAGCCGGCAGTCCGCCTGGCTTCCGCGAGCCAACACCAGCGCGTAACCCGCAAAGTCAAGTCCCTTCTGAGAGCAGATTCCTGGGCCAAGCTCAGTTAGCACCATGCAAGGAGGAAGCGTGAAACGCGTTCACTGCCAAGGCAAGACCTTCACTACAACCGACGACGTTGCGCACGCGATCATGAACTTCTTTCAGGCCGCGCAAAGGCGAGGCCGGGTCGTGAAGATCGACGTGCCCGCGATAGCCGATACGGGTGAGCACGTCGTCGAGCTGGTGCTCTTTCCGGGCGAGCAACTCGACGTCTTCGACTCCCCCGACGAGCATGTCGAACTCGACACCGCTCCCCTCATCCGCTCGCTGTCTGCGCGCAAGCTGGCATGGCGCCCCCACACAATGCACGGGGGCGAGACCGCATAACTCGCCCGACACCGAACTCTGGTAGTAATGAGGAATGCATAAGCACAACGGGGTGCCTCAATTTGCCACATCGGGGGAAGGCAGCAAATGAAGCTCTCTGTAATCGGCTGCGGCTATCTGGGCGCGGTCCACGCCGCGTCGATGGCCGAGCTCGGTCATGACGTGATCGGCATCGACATCGACCAGGCCAAGATCGACGCGCTGGCCGCGGGCAAGGCCCCGTTCTTCGAGCCCGGGCTGCCCGAGATTCTCACCTCGGCCACCGCCACAGGGCGACTGCGCTTCTCGACCGACCTGGCTGATGCCGCCGGCTCGCAGGTGCACTTCATCGCCGTGGGAACGCCGCAGAAGAAGGGCAGCTACGCCGCTGACCTCACCTACGTGAACGCCGCTCTCGAGGGGCTGCTGCCCTATCTTTCGGATGGCGACCTGGTGGTCGGCAAGTCGACGGTGCCCGTCGGCACCGCGGCCGATCTCGCGGCCAAGGTGGCGGCATCCGGCACCGGCGCTATGCTGGCCTGGAACCCCGAGTTTTTGCGCGAGGGCTTCGCGGTGCAAGACACCATCTCTCCCGACCGTCTCGTCTACGGGCTGCCGCCCGAGCCGGCCCAGGCCGAGGCATCCAAGGCCTTGCTCGACGGCGTCTACGAGTCGGCGCTCGGCAAGGACACCCCGCTGGTGGTCACCGACTACGCCACCGCCGAACTCGTGAAGGTCTCGGCCAACGCTTTTCTCGCAACGAAGATCTCGTTCATCAACGCGATGGCCGAGATCGCGGAGGTCACCGGCGCCGACGTCACACAGTTGTCGACGGCGATCGGCCTCGACGACCGCATCGGCTGGAAATTCTTGAAGGCCGGCGTGGGCTTCGGCGGTGGATGTCTGCCAAAAGACATCCGCGCATTCACGGCCCGCGCAGAGGAGCTGGGCCGAGGCGAGAGCGTGGCGTTTCTCAAAGAGGTCGACGCCATCAACCTGCGTCGACGTCAGCGCGTGGTCGACCTCGCGGTCGAGGCGCTCGGCGGCACGGTCAACGGCAAGAAGATCGCCGTTCTGGGCCTGGCATTCAAGCCGCACTCCGACGACATTCGCGACAGCCCGGCGCTCGATGTGGCCGTGCAGCTGAAGGGCCGCGGCGCCAACGTGGTGGCCACCGATCCCGAGGCGATCCACACGGCCAGCCGAGTGCATCCGCAGCTTACGTACGAGGCCGACCCGGCCGCGGCGCTTCAGGATGCCGACCTGGTCGTGCTGGTGACGGAGTGGGATGAGTTCCGTCACATGGACCCGGCCTGGGCGCTGCCGCTGGTGAAGACCCCGACGATCATCGACGGCCGCAACACCCTAGACGCGGCCGCCTGGCGCGCCGCCGGCTGGACCTACATAGGCCTGGGCCGCCCGTAGCGCTCCCGTTCCCTGAGCCTGCCGTTCCCTGAGCTTGTCGAAGGGCACGCCGGTCGAGTAACCAAAAGCCGCCCGCGGCCGACCCGTATCGAGATCACCCCAATACACGACGTTCCGTAGTTAACCGAGAATTGCTCGATAACCCCAGCACCACCCCCTAGGCTCCCCTTCATGGAACCTTCAGCCGCGGCAGCCACCATCGCCCTCGTTCTAGTGGCATGGCTCGCCCTGGCCCTGATCGTGGCCCTCTTTCTCGGCGCCATGATGCGACGCCGCGACGCCCAGCCGGAGCTGCGGCAAGAACCAAACCCTCAGACGCCGAGCCACATAGACTCGCGCCAACCCGCCGACGTCTGATTTAAAAGGCTCAAGGCCCCGAGCAGAGCCCGGGGCCTTGATATCGAAGTTCCTTTTGGAGGAAGGTTCCTCGCTGAAAAGAACTGCTGTGTTAGACGGCCTTCTTGTTGCGGCGAACCACATTGAGAACGAAGACCAGTGCAAGGCCGAGGATGAGAGCGCCGCTGGCGCCCCAGACGATGAGCATCGGAGTCTCGAGACCGGTGTTCGGCAGGTTGCCGTTGGCGTTGGAACCCGACCCGCTTCCCGAGCCGGAATCAGCGGGGACAACGACGAGGGTATAGGTGGCGATATTTGTGGCGCTCGACACGGTGATCGTGTAGCTGCCCACCTGGGTTGAATTCGCCGTGTAGCTGACGGTTCCCGCCGGACCGGCGGGCTTGCTTGCCGAAGAAACGACCTTCAAGGTGGCGAGGGTGACCGCGTCGGGTGCGGAGGCTATGGTTGCTTCGCCAGGCTGAAATCCGCCGAACGAGAGAGCCACGGGCTGGCCTGCCACGATCACGGTCGAGCCGTTGTTGTCACCTCCGGTCCCGTAGTCGGCCGCCTGAGCCGCCGTCGGAACCGCGAAAAGTGCGAGTGCAGCGAGCAAGCCAGCTGCGAAGATTTTTTTGAACACGAAAACTACCCCCAATAGTTTGATTTGATTTGTGCCGCCATCGGCAAGGCCCAGATGGGCACTACCCCAGAGTAGGGGATGGCTCTACTTTAGAACAGCCCCGCACTCTACAACGAGGGGCAATGTTTCGATTGCGTAAACAAGTGGCGTGTGTTGTACCGTAACCGGCCGTGTGGATGGTAGGTCACCCAGAAACTGAAAATCGAGAACAGTCGACTCACCTGGCGCGAGCTCGACCTCGACCTTGCTCACGCCATAGCCGTCGTCACTGCCGCCTTGATTCTCGATGCGGGCGCCGTCACGCGCTACGCCGAGATTGTAGAGACCAGGCGCACCATATGCTGCCACGTTGGTGCGAATGTTCCCTGGCGGAATTCCAAATAGCCCACCGCCGGTGACATACGAGGGCAACGAGGTTGCCGCATCTACCGGTGCATTATTGGTGAGCGTCACCTGAACTGAGTTGGTCGGCAAGCCGTCATTGCGGCAGACCTTCTGCCCGGCCGAGATCGAAACCTCAAGGTACGGATCCATCTTTGCGGTGGTGCTGTCGTTCAGATAGACGCCGAAGTTCTGCTTGGAGTCGTCGCTCACGGGCAGGCCCCCGGCCAGCGTCGTATCCGCGAGGATCGCCTGATCTTCGTCGTGCGCGCTCCAGAGCAGAATACGGTTCTCTTCCCCAGACTTCGCGAGCGCCGAGATCAGCTCCTGCGGCTCGAGGTCACCCGCGGCGATCTTCTGGAACACCGCGGCCGCCGCGGAGGCGAAGAAAGCGTCCTGCTCGGCTGGGTTGGCATAGCGGGCATAGACGTCTTCGAGCAGCAGCTTCACGGCGTTGTCGCTGGTGAGTTCATCGCCCGTCGGCAGGGTGACCGGGCCGGTGGCCGTGAGCAGGTACGACAGGGCGACAGGGTCGAGCGAGATCACCCCATCGACCTGAACCCCATGTTTCTGGTTCCACATCTCGCGGGCAATCTGCCCCGACAGAGCAAAATTAGGCGTGAAGTTGACATCTTGCATGTACTGCGCCGTATTGTCGCCATACAAGGCGCGAGTCTCTTGAGGCAGCTCAATCACGGGAGCCGGGAACTTCGGAAAGCTACTGGCCGACGCCTGCTGGGTCAGCGACATCGAGCCATCGTTCGTCTGCACCATAGCCATCGCGCCGGGTATTCCGCCGGTCGACCGTAGTTCCGCGTTGTTCTGGAACAGCACCAGATAGTTGCGCGGCCCATCGGCTCCGAGCATGGCCGGCATGAGCTGCGACGATTTGTTCAGAATGGTCAGACTCGACGACGCCTCGAGGAGGCTGTCGAGCAATTTCTGCCTGGCATCGACGAGAGGCAGCAACGTGCCCTCGGCTTCGATGCCTCGCACACGCGCAATAGCATCATTCACCGAGATCGAGGCATCAGCCAGCGCCGGCTGGGCGTCCCGCAGAGGCTGTAGATCAACGCGCCCATCGACGGGTTTGAAGTCGGAAAGTCCAATCGATCCGGCCAGAGAGGTCAACGGCCCAATGCCGAAACGTGACACGTCATTGACGGTCGCCGAGAGTTCTCGCATAACGGTCAGGTTCGGACCTACCCAGGGAATGACTTCGGCAGTCCGCCAGATTGGATCATCGGTCAGCGCCGCAGCCTCTTTCGCATGAGACGAGAGGCCAGTCGCCGACTCCACCGCACCGACGGCATCGCCACTAGACACCTGAGATTTGAGTTGCGACGCCAAGGGCAGAGCCGCCTCCAACTCACTCTTTGCCATGTACGCCCTCACACCAACCCACAGAAGCGCCCCGACGGTCAGCAAGAGAATCAAACAGATGCCAGCGAGGAGGGTCCGACGCAGGGTCGATCGCCGATCGCTATTGCGAGACTCGCCTCTTCGAGAAGCCCGTTCTATCACTCGATTATTCATACGTATGGACATCTCGAATGAACATGATTCACTTTCAACTCAGGAGATCCTCGCAAGTAATGGGCGGGTACGCATCGTCCGTGAGGACACTACTTGACACACCTGAGGTGGACATACGAAGGCGAGAGCGCTGTCTCGCCAACGGCCAGTGAGAGACACAGTCTCGACGCGTCTTCTAACCATGAAAGGTCGTTCACCGAAGCCACCCGTCGACATCAGGTTACGCATGCGTAATCCGCCACGGTCCGAGCGGGAGGGTGCTTCTCAGAATTCGCACGACCGCGACTGCTTCGACGACGCAAACAACGGCCTCCGCTGAAGCACCTGCAAGCGCAGCGCCGGCCGCCCCTGATGAATGAGCCAAAATCAGGATCAGGGGGACGCCTACCGCCGCGCCGAGAGTCGTTGCGACGGCAATGAGATTCGTCTTTCCTAGCGGGGCCAATACGTGATAGCTGAAGGAGATGGAGAGCGCAGTAAAAACGAGCGACGCACCGCAGAACAACGCAGTCATCTGGCTGACATGAATGTCCGGCCCGAAAAGCAGGTTATCGACGACGGGAAGCCCCAAAAAGACCACGGCGCCGGCAGCGACGCCAACGGCACCGAGGATCGAAATGCTCAACATCATTCGCCTTCGTGCGCGCAACCAGTCCCGTTCTTCGGATACCCACCCCTGGAGAGCATTGCCCACAGACATCGTTCCCTGTTTGGCCATGGCCCGAATCCGGTCGGCGGCCGCGAACGAGGCGACGGCCGGATAGTTAACACCTGCGACCAGCGATACAGAAACACTCGTGTAGCCACTGGAGATCAATCCGGAAAGCACTAGCAAGGTCTGCCTTCGCACAAATCTCAAGCTTGCTCGGAGATCATCCATCAAGGACTGTCCGCGCGAAACGATCGAAATACTTGACCAAAGCACCGATGCGCAGCAAAGAAGAATGAGACACACCGGATACGTCATGACCGATGGAAAGAGTAGCAACGCTGGTATTGCGATCACAGCAGCCGCGAGCCGGGGCAATGTATCAAACGCTGCTATGAGTGAGGGACGTCCGATACCTATGTAGTACCAAGTTGGCGCAAGTCCACCGAGTGCCATGGCGATCGCCATCAGACCGGCCCCAGGGGGACCGGTCGCTGGATCTAGGGTCTCAGATACCGCAAAACCTATTGGGACGAAAACGCATGCCGCGATGCCTCGAACGATCAAGCTAATGCGGTAAATATCCCCTCGTCCACGTTCCCCAGACCTTGCTACAAGGCTTGGCCCCGCCACACCCCACCCGTAATTCACAAGCAGCGCAACTGCCATCCCAATCGACTGACCAATAGCGATCGATGACCATCCTGTTGGCCCCACAGTCCGCGTTAGGGCAGGCAATACCACGATGGGAGAGATCGCGGAGACTATTGGAAGCGCCGAAAACGCTAGAAGTCTCCGCCATGGGACGTTCATACCCGCCGTTCAGGCAGAGAACGGCTTGCCATCGGACCAGTCCGATTTCTAATCGCATCTGCGATACCTTGACCAATAGCTCGAAGACGCGAGGCTCGGCCTGCCTCGAACACGATTGCAAGCAGGGTGTCTTTGACGTGGTTGGGGACCGAGTGCCGTAGCCACTCCCAGTCGCTCCGACCAAACTCTGCGTAAAGTAGCAGCCGGTTTCTCATCATGTAATACCTACGGAAGTCCGCATGGTTGCTGGACTGAGGTGACTTTCCAAAGATGACGAATCTCCGACCGAAGAAATAGACGGGTGACGTAGCCCCAACAGTGTGGCGTAACTCTAGATTCGGCACCCACACGACCGCCGCACCGTGACGGCGGAGCCGCAGGCAATACTCAGTATCGACGCAGTCGATCACAAAATCTTCGCGAAACTCACCGACCTCATTGACTGTGTCCATCTCGTACAGGCACCCCGACTGCATGACGTCTATCCCAACAATCACACCGTCATGGGTCCTTCGGGGCCGACGATCATACCCATTCATCCTGCCCGCGGTCACTAACCCGACATTCACGCCGGATCTACGAAGACTCAGAATGGCCGACACTAGCGTTTCAACATACCGGTCAGGAATCTCGGTGTCTTGGTCCAAGGTGAGCACGTACTTCGCGCGTTGGGCTCTCGCCGCTCTGATCCCGGCGTTCAGGGATCTCGCAATACCGCCGTTCACCGCAAATCGAATGATCTGAGCGCCCAGCTCCTCACATTCGCTCAAGACTTTCGCGCCGTTGGTGCTCGCGTCATCGACTATGACAACACTGTCGACCTGACTAATAATCTGACGAACATTGTCAAGCAACCCGTCATCTGGATTGAACGTTGCGACGACGGCCACGACACCGATCGGACGCTCACTCATAGCATCACACCATTCCCCGACCCATAAACAGACAAGACCATATAGACCTCCGCCCTCGAAGTGCATGTATCAGTTCGGAGAGCGTCCCCGAGGCGCCACAGTTGACGCTCCATACTCAATTCACCGCTTTCCAGCGATCGAGTATCTTTGCCCCCGGAACACCACAGCTCTACCTGAACGTCTGAACGAAGCGTACCCCGCTAATGTCACGATGGATCGTCATATACAACGAACAAGCTACGGCGGGTCCGTCGCGTGCCCCGCCTGGACGTGGTGTCAGGCGATCTTGATCTTCGTCGTTACGCGAAATGGGCTGCAGCCCGATAATCTAAACATCTCGCGCCTTGTGCGCAGTTGGACTGGGGGGTCAAACATAAATGCTCGATCTATCAACGAATCTGATCGGATGAATTCCTATCGATCTGAGCACGGTCCGGATCGCAAGTCCGTGGCCATTATTGGAACGCGTGGGTATCCGAGCTACTACGGCGGTTTCGAAACGGCCGTTCGTAGACTTGCGCCGTACCTGGCGGCTCGAGGATGGGACGTCACGGTCTACGGTCGCCGCGGAACGTCGAAGTCCGGTGACCCTGACGATAACCGGATTAGGTCAGTAGTGACGTGGGGACTCGAATCCAAATCACTTAGCACGCTGACATACGGTTTCTCAGCAACAGCACACGCCGCGGCGACCAGGCCACAGGTCGCTCTCGTCATGAATGTTGCCAACGGTTATTTTCTACCGCTTCTTCGGCTGCGTTCAATCCCAACTCTCGTGAACGTCGACGGTGTCGAATGGAAACGGGAAAAATGGGGTCGAATAGCCAAAGCTATGTTTCTTGGCGGAGCAAAAGCAACAGCACGCCATGCCACTCGCCTAGTTCACGATTCGGTACACATTGGCGATATGTGGGCTAAGGACTTTCAGCGAGATGGCGCATTTATCCCATATGGCGGTGACGTCCCCGACGACTTGCCGGTGCCCCCTGGACTCGCGCACGGGAAGTTTGTCCTCTTTGTGGCGCGATTTGTTCCAGAGAACACTTTTTGGGAGTTTCTCCAAGCCGCAAAGCATATCTCTGAGGACTACAAGGTAGTAATAGTGGGCTCTTCGGGATATGGCGGCGAGCTAGACAATGCGGCAAGACGCTTGGCGAGCGACTCGCCTAATGTCACTTGGATGGGCCATGTGAGTGACGACTCGTTACTTCATTCCTTGTGGCAGCACGCTGGCGTCTATTTTCACGGTCATAGCGTGGGGGGCACAAATCCCGCCCTCGTGCAGGCGATGGCTTGTGGCGCGCCGACAGTCGCACGCGACACGGTCTTCAACCGTGAGGTGCTAGGAGAGTATGGGGTCTTTGTGGATCCCGACGCGAAGAACATCGCAAACGCAATCCGTCAAGTCATGCAGTCCCAGCAGCAGCAATCTGAAATGAGGATCCAAATCCAGGCGCGAGCGCGCGAGCACTACGCGTGGGAAGCGGTATGCGCGTCATACGAGAACGAACTAAAAGTTCTATTGGCGAAGCCGCAATGAAGGTTATCTTCGACGGTTATTGGTGGTTTGGCGGACCGCCTAGCGGCCGACTGGTCGTAAGAGAACTTGTAGCCGCTTGGATCGAGTCTTTTCCTGACGACGAGGTTTGGCTCGCGTGCCGACGGTCAGACGTACAGCCTTTGCAAGCCGCTTTGCCGAATCTCAACCTCTTGCCTTTGGATTTGCCGATTCATGCACTTGCGGCTGCCTTCGAAGTGCCTTGGAAGGCACGAGGCATGGGAGCACAGATCCTTACGCAGAACTTTGCTCCGCTGGCACGAAATGGCGCAGTTTTCATTCATGATGCGATTTTTAAGGAACATCCTGAGTGGTTTAGCATGCGCGAGCGCCTCTATCTCAGCTTTATCGGCCTCCTACTTCAACTAACGAACTCGACGGTGCTTACATCCTCAAAGACAGAAGCTAGGCGTATCAAGCGATTCCTCCGGGCCAAGGAGATCAGTGCTGTCGGGCTCGCCGTCGCATCATCTCTGAGCACGGCAGTTTCGACACCACCACGGGGGGCGCCGAAATCGCGGGATTTCTTCCTCTCCGTAGGACGCCTAAATGTACGTAAGAATCTGGCCACGGTAGTTTGCGCATCCGCAGCCTCAGAAACAGTTACTGAAGACACGCCTCTCGTCGTAGTCGGGGAGCCCAATGGGTTGCCCGACGATGGTCCCGCCATCGCTCGACAGCTAGTGAACGAGAAAGCGCTTTGCTTCCTGGGCCGAGTCTCTGACGGAGAGCTCCGATGGCTGTATGAAAATGCGCGAGCGCTGATTTATCTCTCGCTCGATGAGGGCTACGGCTTACCTCCAATCGAGGCTAGTGCATTCGGCACGGTACGAATATTGAGCGATATCCCCATTTTGCGGGAAGTAAATGGTGATGGCCCCATCTATACAGATCCGCTTGATGTGGAAGCTCTAGCAGAAGTGATCCGTGATGTGCCCGAGAAGCTCAAGCAAATGCGCGTCCACCAAACCGCTATTCAAACCTCATGGGCGGACGTCGCGGTGAAGGTCCGACAGGTGCTCGGGAATCAGAAGGGAATCCACACTTCATGATTGGGCGCCTCGTGGGCAAAATTTATCAGCGAGTTCGTGGACACGATTTGGGAGATCTCCCCACGTCCGTCGCCTTACACATGGTTCTCACACGAATACCATCAGTCGCGCGAGGAGTCGTGTTTGACGCAAAGTCCCTCAGAGCTACTCACCGAAAGTTCTTAGGTCGAAACGTGACTATCCACAACCGACGGAGCCTAAGCGCGGGACCCGACCTTGTAATTGGCGAACACTCGTTCTTTCAATGCTACGGAGGTGACGGGATCAGGATCGGAGATCGGGTAACAATCGGCGCATTCTCCATCTTGATGGCATCAGTCGTACTGCGGGAACCCGGCGTGGGAATATCCATCGGCAACCAGACCTCAATCGGAGTCCGTGCGACCATCTGGGGCCAGGGCGGTGTCTCAATTGGAGACAATTGCTTACTGGGCCCCGACGTATTCATTGTGAGCGAAAATCACATATACGAAAGACGCGACGTTCCTATCGCCCAACAAGGCGGGAAACGGCTAGCCGTCGTCGTCGGCAACGACTGCTGGCTGGGGGCAGGCGTGAAAGTAATGCCCGGAGTGACTATCGGATCCGGTTCGGTGGTCGGCGCTGGTTCTGTGGTGACTCGGTCCTTGCCGGAATTCTCCGTCGCGGTCGGTTCCCCCGCTAAGGTGATCGGCCTACGAGGATGACGGCCAAATCGACCATCGCAGTCGCAGTAGTCACATACAACAGCGAACATGTGATTGCCAACTGCTTGGAGCGTCTTGGAAATCCTCTCGACACGGAGATAGTCGTGCTGGACAACGCATCGACCGACAACACTATCGATTTAGTTCAAGACTCATTCCCTAGCGTCCGGATCATAGAGAGTTCCGAGAACTTGGGCTTTGCTAAAGCCGTGAATATTGTCGCGTCAAGCGTAAATAGCGATCAGATTTTACTTCTGAACCCGGATGCTCTTCTTGATGGCGAGACACTTAGAGACTTAAGTCGTCACCTCTCGGAGGACTCTGAAGCCGTTGCGTATGCTCCTCTTGTACGGGACCCGGAATCCGAATTTTTTACCATAGGCGCCGGGCTTAGGCCGTCTATCTGGCGCATGTTCCTGCACGCATCAGGGCTATCCCGGCTGAGTGGACGGTTTCCGCTCCTCCGCGGGCACTACTTCTTCAACCACGACCTGGTGGGATCCAGGACGTCTGTCGACTGGGCCTCGGGCGGCTGTCTACTGATCAAAATGGACGCGTGGAAGCGAGTGGGGGGATTGAGCGAGCGTTGGTTCATGTATGCGGAGGACGTCGATCTATGTCTTCGGCTGCGGGCAGAAGGCAACCTGATCAAAGTCGACAAGACGTTGACCGCACTTCACCAGGTAGGTGGTAGCAGCACGAACGTGGACGGCCGCGTGGGGACTGTTTGGATCGTCAACTTGTTCGACCTCTATAAGAGCTCTATCTCTCGAGGCCTGCTGCACTCGGGGACATGGAAATTGATTGTCGTAGGAGGCTTCGCAGGCCGCTCGGCTGTTTACGCGTCGCTCTCCCGGCTACCCGGCACAAAGATGCAGTCACGCCGCATCAACTCTCTACGATTCCGCCTGTATGCAACTGCACTATGGAGAGAATCGATTCGGTTAGAGAAGCGGGAGGAGACACGTGGCTGAGTATTCAAACTGCGCACGCTATTACCCAGTTGCCCGGGTTGCGCATCTTGAGCGGCTATCCGAGATGAGCGCGGCAGACTTCTACTATTCGATAACCCGGGAAGACTGGGACGAGCGGCTCGCGCTTTCTATGCCGCAAGTGCACCGAGTTACTCTGCTCGGATTCCTCAGGCGAATATGGTCGAATGACTATCGACGCCTAGAAGTTCCTGAACCCCTAGCAATTGGAGCAACAACAAAGGTCTTGATGATCTCATTGGTCATCGGAGCCAAGCACCTATTGAGACCCGCAAGGCCAACCTCCACCCTCGTGTCTTACGCAATTGAAAATCTGGACCAGGTCGAGAAAGTGCAATCCAGGTTTCGGCTACCTTCGGTATTCGTGCGAACTGTTCTTCGCCTCATGGTGCACCCGATACTTCGCCAGACCTCCCAAATTGCCTTTGGGACCGATGGTGCGCGCGCGAACTATGCTTCTGTTCTCGGTCCAGACTGGGAACAAAGATACCGACAGCTGAAAGTCACAACATACCTTGCGCTTCCAACCGCTCTTCCAACCACGACCCCAAAGAAGCAGAACAAGGTCATGTTCTTGGGAGCATTTGATGAGCGAAAAGACGTTCTTTCCGTTCTCGAGGCTTGGTCTTTCGTCTCACACAAAGCTCCCGAACTAAGACTCTCAGTCCTTGGGCACGGTGAACTAGAGGCAACCGTGCGCACTCGGACGCAGGAACTTGATTTCGTAGATCTGCGAGTTAACCCCACCCGACCCGAGATCAGAGCGGCGCTCGAATCGGCGCACGTTGTCGTCCTGCCTTCTCGACGAACGCCAAAATGGCGCGAGCAAGTCGGTCTACCCATCGTTGAGGCACTAGCTGCGGGATGTGAGATCGTGACCACCCGCGAAACAGGCCTGGCAACGTGGCTTGAGGATCACGGACATGTCGTCCTGGACTCCGATTGCGGCGCCCAGGACATCGCGCGAGGTATCGTTTCCGCTTCTAAGACGGATCGATCTGCAGAAGATATTCAGTCGACTCTTCCAAATATGGATGGACGCATCCTCGCGGATAGATGGCTTATGCCTCGAGCACAAGACCTGGGGCCAACGAATTAATGGTTGCGTACGTATTGGTAGCGACGGCGGTCGTGGTCTTGCTTCCATACTTACTAAGTCGGTGGAGAATAAGTTGGTTTCTTTACGTGCTCTGCATGATCTCGAATGGGATCGGATTCAACGTTGCTGGAGCTGTTGTTCGTCCTGAACATCTCGGCATTGTGTTCTTGTTGGCCGCAGTAGTAGGACAGCGTCGAGAGACCCCAGAGGTTCGACGTCACCGCATCTCACCATGGATCTGGGTTTCGTTGTCGTCGTGGCTGCTGTTCGCCGGCATCGCGAGTATATTTCGCTCCCCCCAGCCTGTCTCAAGCCTCTATATAGTCGTTTGGACGGCGGCGAGCATATTCGCTCTCATGGTCACCTTGAGGTACATGGAGAAGAGGGAAGAACTAGTCACAGTGGGAACCTACGCCATCGGTCTTGTGAGCGCCCTTTCTCTGCTTGCCTGGGCGGCAAATCAAACTCTCGGTCTTCATTTTCCTCTCACCATCTCAGATACAGGTGATGCATTTGTCCGCATCGTGGGGCTTTCCTTCGAGCCAAATATCATGGGAGCCATCTGTTGTCTCTGGTTTGCGCTGGTGCTCTACTGGCGCGAGCGCTTGACTCGGAGGGTTCTCGTCATCTCTATTGTTATCGCCATGGCCGGCGTGCTCACGATGACACGTGCCACTTGGTTTTCGCTCGGGATCATCCTGCTTCTCACCCTCCTGCGTCGCAGGAAGCCAGTCACCCAAAATATCGTCGGGGTTTTTCTGATTTCCTTGACCGTAATTCTGTCAATGGGCAGTGGCGGGCCGACATGGTTGCTTCCGCTGCTCGATCGAGCATCGTCAATCTTTACTCTCGATTCGGGCACAGCTGCGTTCAGGATCACCTCGTGGCGCTTAGCCTTCTCGGATATCCAAAGCAACGATTCGATTCTCACCGGATTGGGATCAAACAGTTTCTCACAGCGACACGGCGATCTCGTCAGCACAGCCCGGATTGACTATTTATCAAATGCGTGGATAGCTCAGTTATACGACTCAGGGCTGATAGGGCTCACACTGTTGCTTGTCGGGCTTTTCGCTCTCTGGCGCCGGACATCGACGCCAATTGAAAGTCTGGGGTTTTTCTTGGGACTTGGTGCAACCTCTGCTCTCACCAGTTCTATTTGGTTTGCATTTCCATGGGTTTTTATGGCGCTGTTCGATTCTGGCGAGAATCCCAAGTCGAACTCGTTGAGGCAGATATACGAGAAGAAACGGCCTCTAAGCATCCGTCTTTGATCCCGCACAGGCCGTCTCCGGTTTGTCATCGTCCGATGAGACGGTCGCTGCGTGCACCTATCTGCCCTGAATGCCTAGAAGGCTCCGTCCCGGGCCAATACGGCTCTGGCTGTCCGCAACAAAATGTTCAGGTCCCCAGTAATGGACCAATTCTCGACGTAGTAGAGGTCCAGGCGCACCGTATCTGCCCACGACAAATTCGATCGTCCACTCACCTGCCACAGCCCTGTTATGCCAGGCTTTACCAGGAACCGACGGTGAACGTGGGCGTCGTAGTGATCGACCTCCCGCTCCAGGGGTGGCCTCGGACCGACAAGTGACATGCTTCCGCCAAGCACATTAAAAAGTTGCGGAAGTTCGTCAAGGCTGAACCGACGCAGGAGCCTTCCGATAGGCGTAATTCTCGGATCGTTCGACATCTTGAACAACACAGAATTACCCTTGTCTCGATGCTGGAGCTTCAGCTGCTCCAGCATTTCTTCAGCGTTCGTGACCATCGAGCGAAACTTAAGCATTTCGAAATGCTTGCCATCGATGCCGATCCTCTCCTGTCTAAAAAGAACCGGGCCGGACGACGTCAGCCGCACACCGATGGCCACGAGGGCCAGAAGCGGCGACAGACAAGCGATCAGTAGTGAGGACACGACAAGGTCGAAAGCCCGTTTCGTGAACTGTTTTGCACCCGAGTACCTCGGGGTCTCCACATGGATAAGAGGAAGTCCTGCAACGGGACGAGTATGAATTCGAGGGCCGCCAATGTCAGTGAGGCTTGGCGCGACGACTAAGTGCTGACGACCGGGCTCGAGCGACCAACTGATCTCACGGATCTTCTCGGCCGAAAGTTCTTCGCTACTGGTGATCACAACGGTATCTGCCCCGCTCTGGCCCATCGCCTCCTGCAGACGGTCAATACTCACAAACACGGGCACCCCGGTGTCGCCGAGATAGCCAGCCACTGTGCCATTAGGGATACATGCCCCTACTACGTGATAACCAGCCGTCGGAAGGCGCGCCAATTCACTCGCGAGATACATCGTCGATGCCTCGGAACCCACGAGAAGGACACGCGAAGAGTACTCACCGTTCTGGCGCTGCACTCCGAGCCATTGTCTCCAGATCCATCGCGACATCAGCAAAATGATGACCCCGAGCGGAAATGCCAGGAGAATGTATCCGCGGGCAAAGTCGATCTTGAACAGGAAAGCCACGATCGCCACGAGTCCGAACAGGCGGACACTCGCATCTGCGATGAGTCGATATTCCTGAGCACCCGTGCCGAGCACTCTGTAACTGCGAGTCCCGAAGATTCCGAGCATCAGCATCCACGCGACGATCAAGGTCAGCGAAGTAAAGCTGTAGCTTAGAGCCACGTCGCTCAAACTTCCACTGAACGTCACTTCCGACGTCGTAAGCCCGAACCAAGCGATCTGCACCCCTACGATCACCCAGATGAGTACGAGCAGATCAGTGAGCATGAGGCCGTACGCGTAACGCTGGCGCCAATCGCGCCCGACCTTGTGCGTCGGTTGCTTGGTTCCGGCTTCGACCTGGTGCTCAATCATCGTTCCCCCCGTTGCTGCTGAGCGGAGCGACTCTGATCCTGGACGATCCTATCGTTTTGTGACAGTTCATCACGTCTTGTTTTTGACCCAGAAGAGGTCACACTGATGATTGCCTCGGCCACGTGACTAATTGATTGCGAGATGAGCGAGCCAACCTCGTCGTAGACGCCTTGCCCCCGACGATAGGGGTCGACAATATCGTCGTCCGTCGGTACGACTGCCGCCGTCGAGAATCCACGCACAGCGCCAACGTCACGAACAAAGGCATCGAGCGCGGGAACACTCGCTTCGCGGCGTGAGGCCCATGCCTCGGGTTCAAGCTCTCGATACGTGCCGATCAGTCGATCCAGCTCGCGCAACGTGAACGTCTTGCGAGACGCCCTCGGCATCATCGACACGACTTCGGCGCGATGCACCCTACTCATCACCACAACGAGATTTGCCCGCTTGACGAGAGCCGGGGTCAATTCAGAGGCCTGGTGTTGCGATGGGTCGCCACCGTACCGATGTGACAGCGCGGCTGCCTGTTCGGTCATGGCCTGACCAGGCAAAGCATAAGTGCCGGCACTCGAGGTCGAAATCAAGGCCGAGCGAGACACCGTCCGGGAACGTAGGAGCTGCTCTGCCAAGGGCGAACGACAGATATTGCCCGTGCACACGAAAAGAACAACGAATTCGTCACCGGACTCTGACTGAACCAATACCTATCTCCCCCCGAAGATGACAGTGCGCGGTTGGCCTAATACTGGACCACGATCACGATGTGGCAGCGGGAACAGATGTATCCCCATAGCCATATCCGTAGCCGTATCCATAGCGCCCGTAGCCATAGGCATCCGGGCCCTTTGTCGGGAGCATCGTAAGCACGACCCCCGAGATCGGCGCATCTACGTTGCCCAGCGCAGTGAAGGCGCCCTTGAGCTGGTTCTTGTGGGTCCTGCCAGCGGCACACACGACGATTGTTCCTCCGACCGTTCGCGCCAAGATCGCAGCGTCTGTGACGGGCAAAAGAGGCGCGGCGTCGAAGAGCACCACATCGAAGGCGCGGTTGAACTCTCCGATTAGATTCACAAGCGCGTCGGAGCCCAAGAGCTCGCTCGGGTTCGGCGGAATCTTGCCGGCAGGCAACACGAACAGATCGCCCTTGCCCCAGGGTTGAATGACGTCTTCAGGCTCGGCCCGGCCGATCAGCAGGTCGGTCAGGCCGACCGCACCCTCAAGCCCCAGGTACTCATGAACCTTCGGCCGACGAAGATCGCCGTCGACGAGCAACACTCGAGCGCCTGCGTCGGAGAGCGCAATTGCCAGGTTCGCCGCGGTCGTGCTCTTGCCCTCGCTCTGGATGGATGACGTGATAACAAAGGAGCGGTTCTCGCGACCGACATCGAGAAATTGCAGATTAGTACGCAACGTGCGGAACGACTCGGCGCGAGGACTCCGAGGGTCGTCGTGCACAATGAGCGGGCGTTCGGAGGCTTTGGGGTCGAACACAATTCCACCGAGAATCGGTACGTCGGTGATGAGCTCGACGTCACGCTCGTTGCGAATTCGGTTATCGAGCGTCTCGCGAAGCACAGCTAGGCCTATGCCCAAAGCGAGACCAACCAACCCGCCCAGTGCGATGTTCAGCGGAATGTTCGGGCTCACGGGCTTCTGGGGCACTTCGGCGTGCTGCACGAGGGTGAGCTTGACGGGCGACACATTTGCAGCGTCACTCGTCGACGTCTCGATATTCTCCACTGCGAGCGTCAGGCTTTCAGAAACCGAAGTGGCAATCTGCGCAGACAGAGTCGGGTCCACATTGGTGACGGAAATCTCGATCAACGTGGTATCAAGAGGAGCAGACGCCGTGATCATTTTAGCTAGATCACTGCTGCTCACATCGAGGCCCAGCTCAGTGATTACAGGCAGCAGCACAATCGGCGTCGTCGCCAAATCAGCGTATGTCTTGACCCTCTGCTGCGTAAAAGTGTTTCCCTGCTGAAGGTCCGACGCTGTCGTGCCACCCGATGTCGAGACGAAGACCTTGGCCGAGGAACTGTACTTCGGAGTCTGGAGAATCGAATAGCCGGCAGCTGCGCCAATGCCGACGAAAAGCAGCACCGCGATGAGCACCCAACTCTTGCGCAGGATGCGGATGTAATCGCGAAGTTCCACTTCAGCGGCCTTCCCCTCAAGGTCGTCAAGCCTGGTGGCCAAAAAGGCCCCACCGTCATCGTGCCATAGTTCGATGGGAGCCTCGCTTCGAACGCGTTACAGAGATGTAACGCGGAGCCGCTGAAGCTATCGGCGCATTGCTCAGTTCTGGATGCCGCGACCGCGTCGCGCTTGACCCGCACCCGGCTGCGTCTGTTCGACACTGCCGTCTAGTGCCGGACGCTTCATGTCGAGAATGGAGAACTGCCGCGTACGGAAGCGCCACTTGACCTCAGCGGAGGTCGATCCCTGGCGAAGAAGGTCTTCGACCGTCTGCCACGTGATGATGGGAGTGCCCTCCGCGGCGGCCCACCCCGTGTTCGCGTTATAGACCCGCATCACCTTCGGTCGCGCCTTGTCGTTGCCGAACAGGCGAATGACCCGAGCCGGAATCTCATCCATCATGCTGCTTCCCCATTGCATCACTCAGTGAATCGGAGCATGCCAATGCGATCCGCCGAACCATGCGCGACAATGACGTCAAGCCTGGTACCGGCCGACAACGCTGCCCCCGCTCATGAGGATATCGCCGCGCCGCCGAACGCGCCTTACGATTCATACACCCAATTAGGGGGCGACTCGTATCGAATCAGGTCTTCGGTCGCGACGCCGCAGCCGGAGCGCAGGCTTCTCCACCCCGAGCCAGCTGAGCCAGGCCAGGGGAATCGTTGCAGCGACCGACGCGATCGCAAAGAGCCAGACGGGAAGCATGGCTCCCCCGAGCACCAGAATCAGCAGCTGCTGCGTCGGAAAGCCGTAGATATACATGCCGTATGAGATGTCGTTGCGGCGACCGACCCCGGTCAGTGGCAGGCGGCTACCGGCGTAGAGCACCCCGTATGCCATCGCCACGGCGGCGAGCGGTTTGAAGAGACCGAGTGTGGCGAGCAGAAGCGCGAGCACAATTGCGACGGCGACGAGAAGGCCAGACGATGGCACTCGAGTTCGATAGATGTAGAGCAGAGCCCCAGCGCAGAAGAAGCTGCCCAGGCTCGCCAAGTTTTCTAAGATGGGCAAAATCATGAAGCCCGGCCAGAGATGGAACGACATCGAGAGTGCCGTGCACACGGCGAGCAGCGCGACTAGGGCGACACCGAGCATCCGGCGCGGAACGAGCGACACCAGCACACCCACGATGAGGTAGCAGATCGCTTCGTAGAACAGGGTCCACAAGGGCACATTCCAGACGAACGGAAAGGCGTTGTTGATCAGCGTGTGCTCAACGGTGACCTGCCGCAGGTACAAGCCGGCGTTCGAGAGTACATAAAGCCCCGCGCTGCCCCAGTCGACCTTGCTCGATGGGTCGATGAGTGCCGACAGGGGCGCAAGCACGAACGCGACAACCACGAGCGCAACGATGAACGCCGGGTAGATTCGCAAGAACCTGCGCCAGAGATACGAGCGCAGCGTCGATGCGCGAAGTCGGCTCGACGTGACGAGATAGCCCGAGATTGCAAAGAAACCGGCAACTGCTACGAGCCCCGGGTCTGTACCGCCGACCATGGGAGGAAGCCCCAGCCCGTTGACCAGCCAAGAATGGCTGACGATGACGCTCGCAGCGAGAAGCAGCCGAATCGCGTTGAGACTGTTTCGGGCTGGGTCGAAGACGTCGTCTATCGTCTTCATACCCGCCCGTCAATTAGTCAGTGGTGGCCTAGGCGCTGATCGGCATGGCGAAACTCGCCAGAGCTTCTGCTGGCGACCCATATGGGCCGGACCAGGCGTGCCGCGTGTGCAGATCAGCACTCTTAGCGTGCCACCCGTCTGTCATCAAGTACACCGTCGCCACGCGAACGGGCTGACCTGCCCCGACCTTGCGTGCGATGACAGCGACCTTCTCGCCCTCGGATTCGAGGTACACCTCACCCATATTCACCCCCCAGTTGTTGATGTCCACCGTAGTGGGCGTGCGTTACGGGCGCATTATTTTGTTACGACTAATTGTGGAAGCTGACTGACCACGGCCTGCGCCAGCGCCTGCGACCCCGCAGCATTGGGCAAAACTCCGTCGGCGGAGAACGTGGGTGACCACGAACCGTTGGAGGCTGCCACCGGCGAATAGAGATCGAGAACACCGAAGCCTGCTGCCGCTGCGTCGGTCTGCAACAGACCGTTGAGCTCGACAGTCTCGGCCCCGTTCTCATTCGACGGCGAGACCAGAGTCACAATCGGAGTACCCCCCTTGGCAGCGACTGCCTGCCACAAGCCTTGTACCTCCGTGGCCACCGCGGCCGGCGCAGTACCTACATCGAGATCGCCCGCTCCCGCGTGCACAACGACGAAACCGCTCAGGCTCGGCACCGCCGCGACACGAGCCTCGAGCTCAGAGACCGTGAGCGCAGAATCAACCGTTGCGGTCGGCGCGAAATCTCCGCCCGCGACGACTCCCGGCACCAGTGATGCAGCCACCGACGACGCCCACCACGAGTCGGCCGCAGCACTCGGCTGGTCGGTGAGAAGCGAAACACTGATCGGCGCCTCGGGTGTTGGCGTCGGAGTGGGGGTTTCCGCGGGCAGATCAAAGACGGTGGATGCCGGGCGCGACGTTGGCGACAGATTGATTCCTGGTCTCAGCGAGAACCCCGAAAGTGCGAGAGCAGCGAGGGCGATAGCGGCAACCGCGATCAATCCAAGCGCGACATAGTCGGCCCCGCGACCGAATAGACGTCGGCCCGGTCGTGATCGGCTGGGTTTTGCGGCCATAGTGTCCCCCACGAGATGAAGTTCCAGCCTACTTTGCTCTGCGCTGTGGGCGACCTGAGTATTGCGGCGCGCATCCGCTACGTTGGCAGAGTGACAGCGCCTCGGGGGAATGCGCCGCAGCGGCGGTGGGGAATCGTTGAGTCGGTATTTGGCCTCGCCTTTGCACTGATTCTGATGACTGCGCTGATCACGTGGCTGCGCTCGGCCACGTTCTACGACGGCCACGTTGTGCTTCTGCTGAGTTACGCCGTCGTGTGGGTTCCGTTTCTCGCCGCGGTCACTGTCGCGTGCTTCGTTCGCGGGACTCGCTCGTTGCCTCGAGATCTCGGATTGCGGATCACGCTTCTCGACGTCTTTCTCGGAGTGGGCGCGGGTCTCCTCGCCCGCGCAGCGGCAGGCATCATCGAGATCGCAGTCACGGGCCACATGGTGGGTATGGGGGTGACCTTCGGCGACACGGTCTACGACGGATGGTGGCTCTTCGGCACCATCCTCGCCCCTGTTCTCATCGCTCCCCTTATAGAGGAACTGTTTTTTCGAGGATTGCTTCAGCGAGCGATGCTTCTCGCAAGCACGCCAAAGCTGGGCTCACGATCAGCAGCAGTGCTGTCGATTCTCGCAAGCGCCATACTCTTCGCCGCCCTGCACCTGACCCAGGCCGTGAACCCCACCGCCGCACTTGTGCTCGGACTCTCGACGTTCGTCCTCGGACTCGGAACCGCCCTGATCGCGGGCCTCACCGGTCGCATCGGCGGATCAGTTATCGCTCATGTGGTGTTCAACGGATCACTCGTGTTGTCTTCGCTGCTCTGATTGCGGAGCAGACCGCTCTTTTTTATGCCAGAGTCGTTGTATTCGTCGCCGGGGGCTTCAGGTATCGAATTCATCGCGATCGAGGGCCGGGGGGCTTGTGTCTCGAAAATCAGATTCATGGGGCCGAATGCCAACCGGCGCACGGGCGGCCATCTCAGCCACTCTGCTGGGAGCACTCCTCGTCGCGGGGCTCAGCGGCTGCGTTCGGTTCAACATCGTGGGGGACGTGAAAGCAGCCACTCCAGATCCGACTGCCCTGCCAAGCGCTCAGGCACCTTTGTGGAATCACGCGGCCGAGGTCTATGCGGAGTCGACCTGCCCGACGAACGCAGTGCGCGAGGAGCTCTACAACGCGCTGGCAACGAACGACGCGCTTCAGATCGCTCCTGTCGCCGCCCGGGGTTCACGAGAGTTCAATCTGGCTGCCGACAAGTTCCTGGCCGACCCGACCATATGGCCTACGGAGATCAGCGACGACATCCACCTTCTCGGCGAGACATCAGTGCAGCTCAGCGCGAGCTGGGGCAAGGTGTCGGAGGCGACAGATCTTGATGCGATGAACGCGATCATGTTTCCCGACGCCCAGAAGCCTTTCGAAGCCGCCAACCGCATTCGAGGCGCGTTCGAGCAGCACGTCGTCGAGATCCCTGCCTGTGGTGACCTTGCTCCGCAATAGTCACTGAGCTGGGTCTCCCTCTCAGCGCCCACTGCACACCCTGGTCGCCGTAGGTCACGATCAATCTCGCGATCGGCGCTCCCCCACGACGAGCCCGGCCCAGAATGCGGCTGCGATGAGACCGAGCGCGACGACCGTCAGCGCGTATATCGTCGGAGCTGCGATCAGGTGGGTGGAGTTAGGGTTGAACACCTCGCGCGACAGCGGCGCGTACGCAATCCAGGCAAACGACATGGGCTGGGCAGCGGAAACCACCGCGGCTACCGACCCCACAACAACAGCGACGATCGCGGCGACCAGCAGAATGCGCTTCACAGAGGCGAATGTCATGCCTCCACCGTACGGAATTCTCAGCGCGAGAGGGCCACGTACGCCAGGGTGAGGCTGATGCCGGCGACGGCAACGAGGCCGCCGAGCTTGAGCACGCCAGCCGGCGGCATGGGCAGCGAGAGCCGGGCAGCGCGGCGCCTCGGCGCGGCGAAGGGCGCGGGCACCTGAGCGATGGGCGCCTGGGCTGCCGCCTTGGCGTCCGAGCGCCTCATCGGCGCGGGGCTCGCGGCGGCAACATCCGGAATCTGGCGCCTCTGCGGCGGCGCCGTGTGGGCGACAGGAGCTGCGGCAGGAACGGGCGAGGGAGCAGCGGCAGCGGCAGCCACAGCGGCAGCAGCGGCCGGGGTCGCCGGCGCCGAACCAGCGTCGACCTGAGCCGACGCATCGGGATCGCCGAACTCCGCGAGCAGCGAGTCGAACGTGAACTCGCGCTCGGCAACAGTCATGTTGGCGTGGTCGCGGGCGGGCACAGGGGCAGTCATGGAATCCGAATGGTGTGAGAAATGAAAAGTAGAGGGCGCCCGTTTAGCTTAAACGGTCAACGAACGCCCTCTACTCATTCAAAGATAAGAATTTCTCAGCTCTTTGTCGAATCCGGTCAGGAAAGCTGCGTTACGCCTGAACGTCGCCGCGCCAGGCACCGTCGGGGTGCTCGGCCGACTCGATGTACTCCTTGAAGTTCTTCAGGTCTTTCTTCACCGCGTGACTGCCCACGCCCAGGGCAGATCCGAGCTTCTCGAGCAGGCCCTCGGGCTCCCAGTCGAGCTGAACGGTCACGCGCGTCTCGGTGTCGGCGAGCTTGTGAAAGGTCACGACGCCCGCGTGGTCGACCTCGCCGCCGGTGCTGTTCCAGGCGACCCGCTCATCGGGGTGCTGCTCGGTGATTTTCGCCTCGAAGGTGCGCTCGACTCCTGCGACGCTCACCTTCCACTCGGTGAGAGTGTCGGTCACCTGTTGAATGGAATCGACCTCGTCGAGAAACTTGGGAAACTCCTCGAACTGCGTCCACTGGTTGTAGGCAACATTCACCGGAACAGAAACGTCGACGGTCTCGATGATCTGGGGCATAAAAGTAACTCCTTGTATTGCGGCATCAGCTTGTCCGTGCGCTCACGACGTTACGTCGCCCCGCGCAACACGAGACCCCCCTTGACGCACGGCGCCTCCCGCACCAAACGGGTCACGCGGCCTACGCTGGCCCCATGACTGACGCCCCGATCTTCGGCGAGGCCCACGCGCCCGATCTGCATGTGATGACCTACAACATCCGGCGTCGTATGCGGCAGAACGCCCCGGGCAGCCCCGACCTCTGGGCGAAACGCCAGCCACTGCTGCGCCGGCTCATCGCTCGCGAGCGCCCCACCGTGCTCGCGACTCAAGAGGCCCTGCCCGATCAGGCGCTCTTCATCTCCGCCGTTCTCGGCCCGCACTACCGCCGCATCGGCTACGGCCGCAATGCCGACGGAACCGGCGAGGGATGCCCGCTCTTCTTCGACTCGCGTCGGCTACATCTCGAAAGCTGGCAGCAGATCGCCCTGTCAGACACACCGGATGTCGCGGGGTCGCGTTCCTGGGGAAACCTGATTCCGCGTGTGGCCGTCGTCGCCCGCTTCGTCGACGTGAAGACCCACGAACCGCTTCGCGTAGTGAGCACGCACTTCGACCACATCTCCAGGCGGGCTCGGCTGCGCTCGGCAGAGCAACTCGCGGCCCTGGCCACATCGAGCGCCGAGCCGATCATCGTGATGGGCGACATGAACACCGATGTCGGAACGGTTCCGTTCGAGGCGATCGCCGGCGATGCCGGGCCCCTGGTGGATGCCTGGACCGCGGCCGGCATGCGGCTCACCGCCCCGTGGGGCACGTTCTCGAACTACCGTGCACCCAAGACGGGCACCAAGCGCATCGACTGGATTCTCGTGAGCCGGGACCTCGAGGTGCGTGAGGCGGCCATCAATGCCTCGCGTTTCGACGGCGCAGCCGCATCCGATCATGAACCCGTGCAGGCGATGCTGCGGCGCTAAACAAAAAGAGGAGCGCCGGCTCTATTGGGGGTTGAACCGGCGCTCTCTCGATACAAAGCTATGGAGCATTGGAGTTCGATGCCATAACACTGAGCATCTTTCACCCCTCTTTTCACCCTCGGCGCGGGGGCCAGCCGAGGCGGTCTAGGCGCTCCTGGGCCTGCTTCGCCCGCTTCTTGGCCCGCACCTCGGCGCGCTCGGCCGCCTTCTTGTCGCGCTCCCCCACCTGAATGTCGTGATAGATGCCCGCCAGATCCGACTCCACGCCGCGCAGCTGCTCTTCGATCTCGGTGCGTTCCGCCTCGAGGTCGGCGCGCCGGCTCGCGAGCTCGTCGAGTGCACTCGCGAGGTCGCTCACCGAGTGATGCGCGGTGGTCACGTCGTCGAGCGCGCTCCATGCCGCGGCCTCCGCCGACTTGCGCTCCCGCTCGCTCACCTCGGGGTCGGCCGTGGATGCCCGTGGTCGCGCAGCCCGAGCGGCCCGCCCCACAGAGACTCCCTCGGGCGGCAGCGCGGCAGCACCGTCGAGCCGCACCGGCTCCCACCCCGTGACCGTCAGCCCGCGCAACAGAAGCCCGTCGCGCACCAGCGCGGCGGCATCCGGGTCTGTCATTGCCGCCTGCAGGGTCTGCGAGACCTCGATCATGGCCGAACCGCTGACGGTGACGCCTTTGGCATCGGCGAGTTCGCGTGCACGAGCGGATGCCCGAGACAGCAGCTTCTGCCGCTCGGCCCCGAGCGACCGCAGGGCGACCGGATCGCGGTTCTCCTGCGCGTCGCGGAGTCGCTCGCCGAGCTCGAGCAGCTCGCCGAAGAGCGCCACGTCTTCGCGCACGAGGGCGGTGACCGCCCAGGCCGAAGCCTGCGCCCGGGCCAAGCGTTTGATCGCCGTGGCATCCGATCGCTGCGACACCTCTCGGGCGGCCTGATTGCGGGCCGCCGTGAACTCGGCGGGCGGCAGCTCGTAGAGGGCTCTCGCCACCCGCCGCAGTTCGCTCGAGGTCATGCTTCTATGTTCGCTCATCGCGGCGGTGTGCGGGCATGGGTTCGTGTTTGTGCCCGAATACCTCCATTCGGCGCGGGTAGCCCCGACGGAATAGAGGTATTCGGGCACGGTGGCACCGAATCGCGCCTAGCGCGGGGCGCTGGTTCCCACCGACGACCGGGCCAGATCGAGCTGCACTGTGGTGCCCACCGCGGTGAGCCTCAATGCGGCCACGTCATACTGACCCGTCGATCCCGTCGCCGGATCCGGGCCCGGAACCGACCAGGCCGGCTCGGGGTTGCCGTTGGCCGGGTCGGGGCTGTTCTGGGCATTCGCGGTCAGCGACAGCAGGGAGTCCTCTCCGAAGAGACCCCGCGTGGCGTTGGCCACCAAGGTGATCACCGGGTCGGTGAGCGCGAGGAGCGCGGCTCGTGTCGTCGCGAGAACGTTGGTCGCCGAGGTGAACAGAGCGGCATCGAGTGCTGCACCCAGCGACGCGGAGATCGTCGGAGCCAGCAGAGTGCCAACCGTGTTGAGGGCCGTGCAGAGGACGAGGGTCAATACGGTGCACGAGGCACCGCCTGCCAGGCTCACCGACGTTGTCACGACAGGATCACCGTCGATGAGCCCCTGCAGCGAGACTTCGGGGATAGACAACGTCACCGAAGCGGCAGGCGGGCCGGCGCCCTGGAGCACGTTCACCACCACCTGGGCCGAAAGCGTGAGCGACTCGAGGGCATCCCGAATCTCGCTCTCGAGATCGTCGACCCAATTGACGAGAGCCTCCGTCGTCGCCGCTGTAAGCGCGTTGATGATGTCGTCATTGATCAGCAGTTGCGTGTTGGCAGGAAGCCCGTTGATTCCCGACGTGCCATAGGCGGCGCCGAGCAAGCCGTCGAGATCGATGCTGATCTGACCCGTCAGCAGATCGATGCTGACGATTCCTGCGTTGTCGGAGATGGTGTCATCGAGGAGACCATTGACCTGGGTCAGGTCGATATTGACGGCGAGATTGTTGATGGTGACGGACCCGAGACCAAGGCCGGCCGTGGTCAGCACCGTGTTCACAAGTCCGGAGATTCCCGTCGTCAACGACGACAGCACGCCGGCGTTGCCCGCGAGCGCTTCGACTGACCCGTCGAGACCGTTGATGACTCCCGTCGTGCCCGTGACGAGAGTCCCGACCGTGGGCGACGTCAGGTCGAGGTCGACCCCGGCCACTGCGTACTGGCGCTGCAGCGACGAGAGAATCGACCCCGTCCAGGTCGCAGCACAGGCGTCAAGCGTCGCATTCGACGCTACGGCGCCCACCTCGAGAGAAGCGTCTGCAAGGCCCGCGATAGCCGTACTCAGATCCTGGCCGAGCGCCGACTGCACGATGTTCTTCAACTGCAGCGTCGCGAAGGTTGGCGGGTTCGGGCCGGGCTGGCTCGCCGTGGTCTGGATGGCTCCGCTGTTGCTCACCGCGCCGGTCGCACCCGTCGAGGTTCCATCGGCGTTGACCCGCACGTAGCTGTTGTCGACCCCGAGGTCGGCGTTCAGCGGAAGCAGAAGAAGATCGCCGAGGCTGACCTGCAGAGTGTCCAGAGCCGTGACGGTGAGCGGATTCGCGTAGGCGTTGTCGCCCAGCGAGTTCGACTGCGGCGGCGGGGGCGTGATCGCCACACCGGATTCGTCGTTGACACCACTGATGCCGTCGAGCTCGGCGAGGTCGTCGAGGTTGATACCAGCCAGGCTTCCGCCCAGCAGCTTGCCCGACGCCCGCGTGGTGAACGGCGAGCCGCCCGGGCCGCAGTCAAGCGTTCCCACGGCGGCCGAATCCCACTCGGCATCGAGCCACGAGGCATCCGTCGGTGCGGCCTGAATCGACGTGCCCACCGTGACGGTGATCGCGACCACGCCCGCCAGCGCGCCGATCAGTCGACGCATCGCCGATCGAGAAAGGGGGCGGCGGGTTGTGCTGCGCGGGGTCATGACTCGCTCCTTCGGGGGCTGAGGGTTCGGCGATAGCGCACGATCATTCCGAGCGCGATGGCTCCAGAACCGATGAGCACAACCGCGAGCACATCGAGTCCGGTGTTGGCGAGGCCGCCCTTGCCGCCGGCACCGGTCGTGCCGGGTGTCTGCGTGCCGGGTGTCGTCGGCGGGGTGGTCGGAACCGCGTCGTCGCCCTCGGCGAGAACGTGGAAGGCGAAGTCTCCCGAGAGCCCCATGAGGCTCTCATCGCGACTGGCCGAGACGTCGGGCATGCGCACCTCGACGAGGATGAAACGCGGGCTGTTCGCGTCAAGTGTTCCGAGGTCGAACAGCGGCGTTCCGTCTGATTCCGCACCCGGCCCGACGGAGGTGATCGGCTGCGGATTGTCGCCGCATCCGGGATCTGGGGGGTCGAAGGTGACCGGCTCTGCGGGAATTCCCGCCCATGCGACGTCGCACGACGCGATCGAGATGACCACGCCGTTGGGGTGAGCCAGCAGCTCTCCCCCGGCGTACATCTCGAGGGCGATGCGGGCCGTCGCGGCGTTGTCGAGGCTCATCGTGATCTGCCCGTAACCCACGTCACCGGGGCTCATATCGATGAACTGCAACGGGTCTGGCGAGGTCTCGAGACTCAGGTACCCGGGGGCACCCGGCTGCGGGTTGGGATCCCCCGGCAGCACTAGGGCCGCGGATGCTCGGGCCGAGACGAGCGCGATGCCCGCCACCATAAGCAGTACGGCGAAGACCATGGCGAGCGCTGTTGCTGCTCGACGTCTCGCGGATGCGGGTTCAACGCGCATAGCGTCTCTCACCTCTTCGTGGTTCGGTGGTGCTGGATGTCGGAATGCGGGGCCAGAAGGCCCATAAGACGAGGGCGCCGGCTCCGAGAGTCACGGCGACCAGGGTGATCGGGCTTCCGATCGCGTCGCTGATGGCCTGCCCCCCGGCGATGGAGCCGAGAACGACCTTTCCCGTCTTCACGTGATACGGAAAGAGGTCGGGAATCGTGTTTGCATCGCCCTGCATCGACACGATGCGGCCGGTCGGTACATTCGGGTCGGGCTCGATTGCGATGATGCGGTGGGTGATCGGCAGGCGTTCCCCTCCTCGTTGAAGGGTGACGACCTGCCCGACCTCGAGCTCGGATGCCGGGACCTCACGCACCAGAGCCAGTGAGCCCGTCGGAATCGTCGGGGCCATGGATCCGGTGGCGAAGGTCACGAGCGAGAATCCGAAGAACACTGTTGCGATGCCCCAGGCGATGGCGGCAAGACCGGCGAGACCGGCGAGCGCGAGCGCCGCATCCCTGATTCGAGTGGCGACAGACGCAAGCCGTCTCGGGTGACGAGACCCACCGTGTGCATGGGGATGTTCACGGTGGGTCCCGCGGATCTCGGCGACTCGGCTCATCGATTCGCCTTCCGCTCGTCAGCCTCGAGGATCGTGCCGGTTGCTAGATCAGCTCGGAGGACGACACGAACTGCCAGGCGGGAGCGACTGTTCGACCCTGCAGAGTGTCGGGAGCGTCACCGGGCAGCGAGATCTCGAAGCAGTAGTTGAGCTGGTTGCCCGAGTCTGCTGCCAGAGCGTCGACCGTGGCGCCGGCCGTGTCGAGTGCCGCCGTGGTGGTCGCACTGCCGACCACGAACGTCGCGCCGAGGCCGAACGATGCGTCGCTGCAGGTGGCGGGAGCGGCGTCGCGTGCACCGGTAGCAACGACCACGCGAAGCTGCAGGGCGTCTGCGAGCAGGCCATCGGCGTCTTCGGTGGGAATGTTCGTCGCGTCGACGGCGCCGCTCAGACGCACACTCGGTGCGGCGACCGATCCGTCAGTCGTGCTGAGCGACACAGGCGCGTAGATGGAGTCGCCCGGGGTGAGCGTGAGCGCGCCCGCGGTGAAGACCAGCGATCCGCCGGGGTTGGTCTCTTCGTCAGTCCACTCGTCGGCTACGAACGGCGACGAGGTGTTCTGCTGCACCTCGAATGTGCTGGTTCCGACGCCCGGGGTGCCCGGGTCTCCGCCGGCGCCGGCTGTTCCACCGACGACCCATTCGGAGTCGTTCCACACGGCCAGCGTGACCGTGGCGCCGACTCCGAGCACGAGGCCTGCAGCGAGAACCGCGAAGGCCTTCTGCTTCGTGGAACGCTTTTTGAGCGACGGTCCGACTGGAGTCTCCGGTGCGTCGAACTCTGATGTCTGTGACATTACTGAACTCCCCAACTTGATGAAGCCGCCCCTGTTGTGGCCTCTGAGGGTTGAACGATGACATGAGCGGAATTCACGATGGGGCTCAGAACGGCCCTTCACGTAGTCGCGCGCAGAGAGTCGAGTAGTGCCAGTAGTGGGGGCCGGTAGTGCCCGCACATTTATTGCGTAGGGGCTGCCAAGACAACCCGTAGTATGACCGCAGGGGGGATTCAACTATGACGTCACGAACTGCTTCCACGCGCGCTCACGCCCGCTACACCGCCGCACGTTTCATCGGCACCGCCGTTGTCGCCGGCGCGCTCATCACGGGCTCGCTGCTTGCATCGTCGACCGCCACCGCGGCTCCAGCTCCGGGCGTTCCCGCCGTGACTGCAGGCCTCGACTACGTCGCACTCGGTGACTCGTATTCGGCCGGGCTGGGGCTCACGCCGCTCACCGGGCTGCCGACCCCTGAGTGCGGCCAGAGTTCGGTGAACTTTCCCCACCAAGTCGCGGCGGCCTATGGCCTGAACCTCACCGACGTGTCGTGCTCCGGCGCCGAAACCAGTGATGTCACGGTGAATAGCCAGTACGGCAACATCGCTCCGCAGATCGCCGCGCTCAGCGCCGACACCGACGTCGTGACGCTGACCATCGGCGGAAACGATCTGGGCTTCACCGACATCGTGCAGTCGTGCCTCGCCGCAAGCGCCGACGGTCCGCTGCTGTTCGAGAACACGCTGCCCAACTGCGCCACTGCCTACACGGCCCAGGGCGACCTCCTCGCCGCAAAGATCGCCGGCCCCGTCTCGACGTCGCTGGCCGAGACCTACGCAGCTGTCGCCGCAGCCGCACCGAACGCCAAGGTCTTCGTCGTCGGATACCCCAGCATCTTCCCTGCGACAGTCCCCGCCGAGGGATGCTTCACCGCAATCGGCAGCGCGGCCAACACCTTCCCGTTCACGACGATCGACGCCCCGTACCTGCACTCGGTCGAGGTCAAGCTGGATGCCGCCATCCAGAACGCCGCGGCAACTGCCGGTTTCACCTACGTTCCGTCGTTCGCCTCCAGCTTCGGCCACAACGCGTGCGTCACCGACGGGTCCGCCTACGTGAACGGCGTTCGCCTGGCGGGCGAGAGCCTCGACCCGGGAACGCTGCACCCGAACACCCTGGGCGCCACGTTCCTCACCGACTCCGTGAGCGCTGCTCTCGACGCCGCGTTCCCTGCGGTTGTCGCGCCTACGCTGCCGACCCCGCCCGTCGCATCCGGCCCCACTGCCGTGACGCCGAAGCCAGTGCTGGCGAACACGGGCCTGGATGGCGGGCTTCTCGCCGGAGGGCTCGCCCTCGCCGTGCTGCTTCTCTCGGGTGGCGTGCTCATGGCTGTGGCGCGACGCAAGGCCGCCTAGCCCTCAACTGCACCATCGGAGACACGCGACCTCTCGTTAGGCTTGACCGGTGACAGACTCCAGTGGCTCAGCCGACTTCGATGCCCGACTCGCCGCGGATCCCGTGCACAACGAGCTCGAGCAGTCGCTGCTCGACGGCATTCGGGGTGAGGTGCGGCAGACGGTCTTCATCTCGGCGTTCCTCACGACGCAGGTGTTCGCGCTCAGCCGCACCGAGACATCCGGCGATGCCGCCGATGGTTTCAGCCCTCTCGTGCTGAGCACCGTGGGCGGCGCTCCGATGCTGCCGCTCTTCACCGACCTGGCGCGCGTTCCGGCCGACTACCTCGAGGTCGCTCCGCACACGGTCACCCTCACCGGAGGACGTTTCGTGGCCAGCGTCGCCGACGAAGTGGGCATCGTGGTGAACCCGGGGCATCCGATCGGATTCGAGTTGTCGCCCGGCGCGCTGGCCGCTATCCGACGCGACTTCGCGGCGTCGCAGCAGGGCTGACCCGCCGCTGCCTCGCATCCGCGCCCGGTCGGTCTATCTGCGCCCGGTCGTCCAGTAGCGGATGCGCCGAACCGGAGCGGATAGCCCTTCAACACGCTCAGGGGGCGGGCGGCGCGATCTCTGCTAGCTGACCCAGGCGTCCGGCCAGGATGCCTGGCAGCTGAGCGAGCACCTCGTTCGCCTGCCGCGTCGCGCCCTCGAGATTCGCGTGCTTGCCGTCGTCTGAGGTGCCCGGCTGCCAGCGGCCACCGGCGTCGGCGACCGGTGTGTAGACATCCAGAATCGCGATGCCGGCCTGCCGGGCGGCGCCGGCCAGCAGCCGGTTGAGCTCGATCACCTTGGAACCGACCTGGTTCGATGGCGGCACGAGAACGGCGATCGGGGTCGATCCGCGTTCGCGCACACCTGCCCACAGAGCCTGGATGTCTGACGCGGCCCGGGCGGGCGAGCTGCCGTCGAGCAGGTCGTTGGTTCCGGCCTGCACGAGCACGTAGCCGCCCTGCGCCCCAGCCGCCGCATCGTCGAGACCGGATGCGATGGTGTCGGCCACCGCGCCGGGTTGCGACGCGAACGCCCCCATCGAGACGCCCTCGATGGCGTTCGCCTCGACGGTCTGCCGCCACCAGGATGCAGCGAAGTAGGCGTGCGAGTCGCTGAGCACCGAGAGCGGAATGACGGGCTGTGGAGTGGCCGCCGCGGCCACCGTCGGAGATGGCGTCGGAATGCTCGGCACCGCACCCACAACAAGGGGCCGCTCACCCGGCCCGGCGAATCCGGCCTGAAGGGCCATGCCGACGGAAGGCCAGAGGGCGATCACGGCCGCGATGACGACGGTGCGCCAGAACGGCCCCCTCGCTGCGCGGCGAGAGGCCCGACGGGCAGATGCTCGCGTTCCCGCCCGACCGGGTTGCTTGCGTAACGCGCCTTGCTCGCCGGATGAGGCAGCCACGGCACAGCGATCTTCGACTAGTCGCCGACGACCTCGGCCATGTCGTATTCGGCCTTTACCAGAATCGGCAGGTGGTCGGAGTCGCCCTGCGGAAGCGTCTTGACCTCGTCGATGCGGAACCCGGTCGAGGTCGCGAAGTCGAAGTGACCGCGCACCCACTTGTAGCGCAGGTAGGTGACGCTGTCGCTCAGCGAGAGCTCATAGCCCGTGTCCTTGATTCCGGCGCGCAGCTTGTTCTGGAACAGCGGGTAGTTGAAATCGCCCACCATCAGAATGGGAATGTCACCGCCGATGCGCTGCAGCTCTTCGTGAGCCGCGGCGATCTGGGTTCGACGCAGAGAATTGGATGCCGTGAGCGGCGCGGCATGGAACGATGCGGCAACGAATGAGCGCTCCGTCTGCCGATCGAGGAGTCGGGCGCCGAGCAGACGCTGGGTTCCGGGAGACATAACCCGGTCGTGCATGGACTTCTTGAGCGTGAAGGTGGTGCTGTCTTCAACAGAGAAGCGCTCGGCCCGGTAGTAGAGCGCGAGGCCAAGGCGGTTCTCTGTGGTGGCGTGCGACATGGTCAGGTGCCCCATGGTCGGCGGAAGCGACGCCGTGTCGGCCTCTTGAACACAGAAGATGTCGACATCGAAGTCGTCGGCCAGGGCTGCGAGTTCGCCACTGGCACTGTTGTTCCGCAGGTTGTAACTCAAAACGCGCATTCTGGAAAGTCCTCTCGCAGTTCTGCTAGCCATCAGACTATTCGGCGCAGGCTGGGATTTGGATCGGTTGCGGCTGTGCCATTGATTGTTTACGTCGACTTAATCCGCGCGTTCGAATGGAATATCTGACGCTTTCATGCGTTCACATACACATGAAGAAAATTGGTTTTCTCTCGTTCGGCCACTGGCAGCCCATACCCGGGTCGCTGACCCGAACGGCAGCCGACGCGCACCTGCAGATGATCGAGCTGGCCGTCGCTGCAGAGGAGATCGGCGTCGATGGCGCCTACATGCGCGTGCACCACTTCGCGCGCCAGTTCGCCTCGCCGTTTCCGCTGCTCTCAGCGATGGCTGCCCGCACATCGAAGATCGAGCTCGGCACCGGCGTGATCGACATGCGCTACGAAAACCCTCTCTATATGGCAGAAGAGGCGGCGACCGCCGACCTCATCTCGGGCGGCAGACTGCAGCTCGGCGTCAGCCGGGGATCACCCGAGACGGCGCTCCGCGGCTCCGAGTCGTTCGGCTTCGTTCCGCAAGACGGCACAACGGATGCCGACCTCGCCCGGGCGCACACCGAGATGTTCCGCGCGGCCATCACGGGCGCGGGAGTCGCCATGAGCAACCCGCAGATGACGGGTGTGAGCCAGCCCCTCGGCATCCTGCCCCAATCGCCCGGTCTCGCCGACCGCATCTGGTGGGGTTCGGGCACTCGCGCGACCGCCGTCTCGACGGCCGAGCAGGGCATGAACCTGATGAGCTCGACCCTTCTGTCGGAGGACACCGGCGTGCCGTTCGGCGACCTCCAGGCCGAGCAGATCGCCCTCTACCGCGCCGCCTGGAAGGACGCCGGCTGGGAACGCGAGCCGCGCGTATCTGTGAGCCGCAGCATCCTGCCGATCACCACAGACCAGGACCGCGCCTACTTCGGCGACATGACCCGCGACCGCGAAGACCAGGTGGGCTACCTCGACAATGGCATCGCCCGCTTCGGCAAGAGCTACGTGGGCGAGCCCGACGCGATCGTGAAGGAGCTGCTCGACGACGCTGCGGTGCGCGACGCCGACACGGTGCTTGTCACGATTCCGAACCAGCTGGGCGTCGACTACAACGCGCACCTGCTCGAGACGATTGTGAAAGACATCCTGCCTGAACTGAAGTAGCGGCCATCGAGTGCGCAGATCTTGTCGGTGATTGACATCATCACCGACAAGACCTGCTCACTCGGGACGAATGGGCCCCGCCGCATCACACCGCAGAGGGCGCGTCGCTGCTCACTCGACTCTCCGTCGACTCCCGGCGCGCCCGACTGAGGACGACCCAGCCCACGATGGTGCCGACGACGAGCCATGACACGCCGACGATCTTGGCGATGTCGTTGGTGCTCCACAGCGCATAGCCGAGAACAAGAATCCCGACTACCGGCGATACCCAGTGCACAAAGATGGATCGGCTTCGTCCGCGAAATCCGAAATGAATCAGAACTGCTACGTGCAGGAGGATGTAGGCGGTCAACGCGCCGAATGTCACCATCGTCGTCAGCAGTTCGATGTTACCCAGAGCAAGAATGCTGATCACCAGAGTGATCGCCGAGATGAGCAGCATGGACCGCGACGGTGCGCCCGTTCGGGGGCTGATCTTCGCAAGACCGTGAGGAAGCTGGCGATCTCTCGCCATGGCGAACACGAGCTTGGATGTCGTGGCGTGGGAGACGAGGAGATTCGCGAAGATCGACACAAACGCTCCGAGCAAGACGAACAATGCCTTGAACCACGGTGAGACGATGACACCGACGATGTCGTAGAAGGCGTTGTTGGTGTCGACTCCCGGCTGGAGACCCTCGGTGGGAACGAAGAGAGCTGCCAGGTAGACCTGTGCAACGAACATAACGATGACGAGCACCAGCACGATGATGGTGGCCCGCGAAACGGTGCGCCCGCCGCCCTTCGCTTCTTCGTTGAGGGTCGCGATCGCATCGAACCCGACGTAGCTCAGTGCGGCGAGTGGGATGGCGCCGAACACGATCGCCGACGAGAAGTACTCGGGGTTGTAGAAAGGGCTGAGGGAGAAGGTGGCGCGCCCTTGAGAGATCGCCAGGAGAGCCGCTACGACGAACACGACCAGTGCCACCAGCTGGATACCCAAGAAGACCAGGGTCAGTTTCTTGGTCATCGAGAGTCCGCGCAAGTTGAAGATCGACGCAGCGACGACGAAAGCGACGACCCACACCCAGCCGGGTACCTCCGGAGCGATCGACGTGAGCGCTGAGGCTCCGAGGATCGTGAGCAAGGCGGGCAGCAAGAGGTAGTCGAGGAGGATCGCCCAGCCGGCGATGAAACCCAAGAACTTCGACGTCGACATACGCACATACGAGTAGACGGATCCGGCCACGGGGAATTCTTTGGCCATCGTCTGATAGCTCAGGGCACTGAACACCATTGCGAGTCCAGCGACCAGGTAGACCAGGGCGACCATGCCACCCGAGTAGCTGAATATCACCCCGAAAACTGCAACCGGCGCCATCGGGACCATAAAGATGAGACCGAAGACCACCACATCGAGAAGGCTCATTGTTCGCTTGAGCTCTTGGCTATAGCCGAGTTCGGCGAGCTTCTGATCAGCCGGATCGAGAGCCTGTACGCTCTCCGGTGATTGCTGTTCGCTCATGTGCGCATCCTTTCCTCGTACTGACATCGGGTATCCGCCCCTGGGCGACTTGTGTTGAGAATAGAGAAGCGAACGTCCGCATCCCATCGGCACAATTGCGTAGTCGGCTCCTCCCTCACGACAAGGTTGCAGGAGTGGTGAGACACCAGCGCGGCACCTACGCATTAGTGCGGATTGGCCGAGCGAGGTGCACCAACCTACTGTGATGTCACTCGGCGGCCACTGCTGGTCAGTGTCTCTCCGTCGACCCAATTCGACGCCACAAATTGAAGGATGAGATCAATGAATCCCGATGACATGACAGCAGAGATCGAAGCCCTGCAATTGTTCACCGATGCGCCCCAGTTTCAGAACTTCGGACGGATGAACGAGATCGTTCCGTCCGTCGAGATGCCGCCTTCCAGCACACCGATTCCGTGGCCTGCAGGGCCGGCCGTCGAGGCGCCCGACACCTACGACTTCGACGGTAAGCAGCGTAGTTTCGAGGAGTTCTTTCAGTTCACGGAGACCACGGCCTTGCTGATGCTCAAGGAGGGGAAGGTTGTCTACGAGCGGTACGCGCTAGGGGCCCACCCGGGACTCCGATGGATTTCGATGTCGGCGGGAAAGAGCTTTGTCTCGGCCATGGTGGGCATTGCTATCTCTGAGGGGCACATTGGCGGCGTCGACGACCCGATCAGTGATTACATTCGCGTCAACCCGGGGTCCGCATACGACGGTGTCTCCATCCGCAACGTACTTCAGATGTCTTCTGGCGCTCGCTGGACCGAAGAGTACGACGATCCGACGTCGGATGTGTTCCAGCTCTCAGCGGCACAAACGGGTTATGGAAGCTTCGAAGACGTCGTCGCGGCTATGGTGCGCGAGCGGAACCCCGGCGAGCTGAGTCGCTACAACTCGGGCGATACGCAGGCGCTCGGCCTTCTCATTCGAAGCGCAACCGGCCAGTCGGTCGCGAGCTACATGCAGACGAAATTGTGCGAACCCCTCGGCGTCACCTCCCCGAGCTACTGGCTCTCAGACGCGGACGGCGTGGAAGCGACCTACTACGGCCTCAATATGACGGCGAGAGACTTCGCTCGGTTGGGAGAGCTGTACCGGAACGACGGCGTGTTCAACGGTCGGCAGATCGTTCCCTCCGAGTGGGTTCGGGAATCTCTCACCGCGGATGGCCCGCATCTGCAGCCCGGCAAGCCACTTGTGGGAATCACCTACTACCCGCTCGGCTACGGGTACCAGTGGTGGCTTCCCATTGGCGACAGAGGAGAATTCACGGCGATCGGGGTGTACAACCAATTCATCTACGTGGACCCGATAACCGCCACCGTCATCGTGAAGCTCTCAGCAAATCGGCGCACCGGCTTCATCGGTGACGAGGGCACCCCAGAAAACCTGGAATTTATGCGGGCGCTGGCCCGTCAGAACTGACGCGGGCCCGCCGGCCGCACGGCCTTCTTGCTCAGATCGATCAGGTCGTTCTGAACACCGAAGGTCACAGCACCCGCGCGTGATTCTTGACCGGTCTTGCGGAGAATCGCTTGCACGTGAGTCGTGACGGTTCGCACCGAAATTCCGCGATCGTTCGCAATTCTCTGATTCGTATGGCCGAGGCTCATCCCCTGAAGGATGTCGAGCTCCCTCGGCGAGAGGAGCGCCGTCCCGCCCCGGACACTCTTCTGCTCGGGATGGGCCGGCGCTCGTTCACACCACCCCAACCAGGCCTCCGCGAACACCTCCGTGACATCCGCCGTCATCTCGACTGCGTCCTGGGTGAACGTCGCGCGCCGTCGGGCGGAGAAATGCAAGAGCCCCGCGTACTGCCCGCCCCGACCGTGGAGAGTTGCCGTCATTCCATCCGTGAATCCGATCGGTTTCAGGGCCGAACGGTAGAACGCTGATTCTCGATAGTCGAAGTTCAGGTCGTCGATGCGGGTCGGAACGGTGTTCGAGAGCACGGCCGAGTTGGACTCGTCGAAGGCATAGGACTGAACGGCCGCGCGGCCTTCCACGGAGTCCGGGTATCCACTCGATGTGACGATGTGATGCGTCCCTGAGCGGGGGTCCCATCCAACGACCGCAAAAGCGTCATGGTGGGTAACCGGGCGCATGAGACGGGCCAGCTGACCGAACCCTGCTGCGAGACCCATGCTGGGCGCAGCGGTCATGGTGTTCGGCACGGAACGTATGACGCTGTTGATCATGACCTGCTCCAAGATTCCTTCAATGGCTCACGGTAGCGTTCGTGTGTTGCGGCGGGTGCGCCCGTTTGTTTCCGCGCTGTAACACCCGTCGTTGCGAGAGCGCATCGCCGGCGATCGCAGCCAAGGCGCCACCGTCAGCCCCACTACGCCGCCGATATCGTTGGACGCGTGTTGAGTTCCGAGGATCCGCTTTCAAAGAAGCCTCAGCGCATCCTGATTGCTGGGGTGTCGGGAGTCGGCAAGACGACTCTCGCCGCGCGTCTATCGCAGATCCTTGACGTACCGCACACGGAAATCGACTCGCTTTTCCACGGGCCCAACTGGGTTCCCCGCGATACATTCCTGCACGATGTGGGTTCATTGGTGAGCCAAGACGCGTGGATTACCGAGTGGCAGTACTCGACAGCGCGACGCATGCTCGCCGAGAAGGCCGACCTCCTCCTATGGCTGGATCTGCCATTTCTGACGGCGACCCTTCCGCGCGTCATCCGGCGAACACTCAAGAGACGACTGAACCGAGAGGAACTCTGGAACGGAAACGTCGAGGGGCCGCTCTATAGGTTCTTCACCGATCGCGAACACATCGTGCGGTGGGCCTGGTCGACCCGAAACAAGTACCGCAAACTGATCCCGGAGGTGGAGTCAGAGTTCGCTCATCTCACGGTGGTGCGCCTGCGCTCACAGCGTGAGATCGAACGCTGGCTGAGCGACCTACTGAACGCATATTGACTGGGGGGCGCCGAACCAGTTGGGCGTCGACTACAACGAGGGCGAACCATCCGAGACATACGTGATTGTGAATCGCGGCCGTGTCCTCCACATTGCGGCAGGAAACTGGGTTCAGATGGCCACGGGCCGACCTCCATTGAAGTAGTAGATGTCTTCGTGCTTGTATCCGAAGCATCCGTTGGGTCGGCGAATGTGAGGCTCAAAAGTGAAGTACTCGACGCTGTCTAGACGTGCCTGATTACCCGGCTCAATGTACACACGGTCTGAGCTCCGCGCTCCTATGGAATGACCGAGGTTCCCGAGGAAGTCGAGATTCTCGTAACCGAGATCGAGAATGCGTTCGTTCATGGTCCGGGCTAGTTCTTCGAAAGTCATTGATGGCACAACGAGCTCACAGAGTTGGGCATGGAGATGCCGTTCCATCAAGATTCCCGAACGCCACTCCGCGTTCGAGGAGTCCAGGGGATCCTGAAGGGGAACCCCATCCTGAATGACAAGTGTCCGAGCGAAGTCTCCCCAGATCCCTCGTCTTTGGGGGCTGAGGTCGAGCGTAAGTAGTTCTTGCTCACCGAGAACATAGTCGGGCGTCTCGTAGTGGCGACCGGAATCAGATCTGATAGTTCCTGAACCCGCGAACACGAATGCGCCAATTCCCCAGTACCAGAAGGAATCCGCTCCCAACTCAAGGAGACTTGCCTCGCAGTCCTTGCGCACTTCCGCCAACGTCTGACCAGGATGCAGCGCAGCGCGTGCGGCTTCCATCGCTTTCTTAGCAATCTGCTGCACCTCGATGTGGTCATTCATGCCACCAAGCTACATTCCAGTCTTCTGCTCGAACCGATTGCGAGCCATGTCGTGGCTGCGCTCAAATAGAAGGGTGACATTGACCGGCAACCCGAATTCGATCTCCATACGCGACGGAGTGACGCCCGATGACATCGAACTGTGCGCCGACATTTGGGTGCGCGCGATCGAGTTTAGGGATGGCACAGTTGATGCTCAGGAGATGGCACAGAGGGTTCGATCCGCGTTCGACAACCCGATCGTTCGGTTCGCTGTCGCCACGGCGCCACGAAGCGGATTCGCCTTGGTCGATGCGGGCCGGTCGGATCCGGCGGAGGCCCTGCTGCATTATCTCGCCGTCGATCCCGACGGGGTCGGTAGCGGCGTCGGCACGGCCTTGCTCGACGACGCGGTGGAGCAGGCGAGGCTCAGAGGTTTTGAGAGGGTCACTCTCGAAGTACGCACAACGAATGCCCGCGCCCTTGCGCTGTACACGCGCAAGGGCTTTGCACCGTTCGGCGAAGAAATCCCGCATGCCGTGACCGGTCTCCCGATGAGGTCCTATCGGCTCGCGCTGAGCCGATAATCACCCGAGGCCTCGGCACGCTCCCACCATCCGTAGTCTTGGGTCATGGACGACCTCATCGAAGCCGCGTGGCAAGCCGAGGAAGCCCTGTTGACGATGGGCGTGCGAAGCGATGCCGATCGACTCGCCGAACTGCTCGCATCCGGTTTTTACGAGATCGGGCAGTCGGGGCGGCGCTGGAGCCGCGACGAGATCATCGACGCTCTGGTCGGCGACGGCGACGAGCATCCGGATGCCGCGCTGACCGAACGAGAGGCGCGGCTCATTAATGACGACACGGTGCTGCTGTCGTATCGTCTCGAGTTCGCCGCACGACGCAGTCGTCGGTCATCACTCTGGCGACAGGATGGCGACCGCGTGAGGTGCTTCTTTCACCAGGGCACGCCGTTACCTGCGGGCTGAGGCGCGACTGCCTACGATGGCAGCGCGCACGACGCCGTGAATCGCATCAGGGGTGTGGCGTCGTCTGTGCCGAACAAGTGATCCAGCGCAACGTTGTACTCGAGCCTCCGAGCGTGAGGAACGTTCACCGGGTCGTGTCCGTGGGCCATGAGCTCGCCCGTCATCATACGTCGCGCGGTTCGTTTGTTGCCATCGACATAGAACTGCCTGCGAGTCACCGCGTCGTTGTAGACGAGAGCGCGAAGGCGCGCGTCTTCAACCTCGGACAGGTGCTCCATGAGGTTGCCCCATCGAGCGGGAAGTTCCTCCTGGGGAACTCCTTCGACAGAGCCGCCGTTCGACAACTGCACGCTGCCGCCACCGCCGGTGCTGCCTTCGCCACGGAAGTGGCCGGACTCGATCGCCTCGTGGCGAGCGACCAGGGGCGCTCCCGCAACCAGTAGCCGCTCGCCCGACTCCCCGATGGCTCGTTTCACGTACTTCTCGGCTCCGGCGCTCCAGTTGTGGCGCTGCTCGCTCACCTCGACCACTCCTTTGCAATGCTCGTCGCGATCTCTTCCTGCCGGCCGCCAAGCCCCACACAGTCCAGAAGCATCTGGAGCGGGGCAACGTACCGCAGAGCTCCAACGGCGTATGCGCCGATAATAGGTACTGGGGTTCGCCTCAGCGATGATGACGTGCGCATTCGCTGAAGCCGTCACGCGCTTGTGCGTCTCCGAAAGAAGGCTCGCGGCGCGTTCGACGTCATCCACCCACAGCACACTCGGGCCGGCCACTGGGTTGTCTTTGGCTGGTCGTACCATACGCGGTACACGAATCGCTTACTCACCTGCGCACTCGGTAGCGCAGGTACACGACGCCCGAGTCGAACGCTCGGGCCCCGAGCAGCTCGAGGTCGACGCGTCGCTCATCACGCGCAAAGAACGGCAGCCCTCCCCCGACCAGCACGGGGTAGGTCCTGATGTAGTACTCGTCGATCAGCCCGAGAGTAGCGGCCTCGGCGGCGAGGGTGGCACCGCCGATGGCGATGTCACCCTCGGCCGACTCTGCACGCAGCCGCTCGATCTCATCGGCAAGATTCGCCTCGGCCAGGCGGGCATTGCCCTGAACCGTCGAGAGCGTCGTGGAGAAGACCACCTTGGGCAGTGCATTCCACATGCCGAGCCACTCTCGCACCGGAACCGCGAGCGCCTCTTCATCGACCGTCTCCCAATAGAGCATCGCCTCGTAAAGGCGCCTACCCATGAGATGCACCCCGACCGCGCGAATCTCGGCGAGGGCAATGTCGAACACCTCGTCGCTCAGACCCGGCCAGTCGAAATCGCCATCCGGCCCATGTACGTAGCCGTCGAGCGACACGCTCATCGAATAGGTCACGCGGCGCATCCGAGCCCCCTTTATCTCGTGCGTTCGATGCTACGGCCGACGGGGCGCGCGGTCACGCGCGTTCTACGGGCAGCCAGAGTTCACAGGTCGCCGTGCTGAAATCGTCGGCGCGATCGAGCACCGCGACTATCGACGGCCCGGCACGCAACAGCCACGGATTCGACGGGAACCAATCGGTCGCGGTCGCTGCCCAGGTCGCCTGCAGAGATGCGGGGTAGTCGCCCTGTGTGCGAAACACCGCCCAGGTTCCCGCGGCAACCTCGATGATGTCGAGGTCCTCCGGAACCTCGATCGAGTCCGTCACGGCGACGCCGTGCAGATAGGCCAGGTCGCTTCCTTCGGTGTAGTCAGGGTTTACGTCTGCACTCACCTGCAGCAACCCGATCGGCTCGGTGTCGCTGAGTTCCTTGAGGCGCGCGTGCTCTGCGATGGGCAAAGATGCGATGTGCGTCTGAATGTGCGGGTTTATCCCCTCGTGGATGAGGGGCACGCGAGCAGCGTGACCAATGAGGCGGAAGGCCTGCTTGTCTATGATGCGGGTGTCCATGGTGATGCTCCCTTCAACGGTCAGGCGGAACCTGATCTGCGATTGTGTGTGAAGGGGGCCGCCTTCTCGCCTGACGTCACCTGGGCCGACTCCGTGCACAGAGCGGAACGCTCGAGCGAAGGCTTCGGTTGAGCCGTAGCCGTAGCGCACCGCAATGCCCAGCAGGTCGCCGTCACCGGTGACCTCTGCCGCAGCGAGGGTCATTCGGCGGCGCCGGATGTACTCCGAGAGCGGCATGCCAGCCAGCGACGAGAACATCCGCCGCAGGTGGTACTCCGTCGTGCCGAGTTCTGTCGCCAGCGATGCCACATCGAGGTCGTCGGTCAGACGTTGCTCGACCAGCTCGACCAGCTTGTTCAGTTCCGCGATCATGGCGCCTCCTTCGACACCCACACTTCCGGGTCGTCTCGATCGGCACCCTACTATCGCGGTCCGATCGGATCGCCCTTGCACACCGCGGGCGATCGCGATCAGCCCCCAAGTAAGACCGCGCGGCTCACCGAGCCAACGAGGGGAACAATCTGCTTTTCATCCGTCGGCACTACCCCCTATGATCGGATCACTACGATCTCTCGCCTCTGTGATGTGGCGGGCCGACCGATCGCGCCGAGCGGCGCATCCATCACGGGGGATTCACACTTATGACCGACTGCCTGGCCACCACAGGAACCGACACACTGCTGCCGTTCCTCATTATTGCCACCGTTCTTTTCGCCGCGGGCATCGTCGCCGTATTCGCGGCGAAGAAGCGCGCGGGCTGGTCGGCCTTCCTCGTCATCCCGCTGCTTCTGGGCCTGACACTTCTCGGGTCGGCGGCCCCGAGCGCGCAGGCCGCGTCTGGCGTCCCGTGCTCGACTTCGACACCCCCGCCGGTGGTATGGACTCCGACGCCGGCACCGACGCCTTCGTGTACACCGACCACGGCCCTGCCGAGCGTGAGCGAGACACTCGGCTTCTGGGACTTCCGCACCGACGACGGCTTCCTCGGCTTCTACCACGAGTTCCCGCAGAACGACGCGGCAGCCGTTCAAGCCCTCATCGATGCGTCCACCACGCAGCCCGCCCAGGTGACGGTCACGGCAGACGTGTCGTTGTTCCGAGGCGGTGAGTCGGTTGCCGACCAGGTGAGTTACACGGTTCCCCTCTCGCAGGGCGGTATCGACCCGTCCGTGCTGGTCAGCACCAATGTGCCCGCGTTCGTCTACATAAAGTTCCAGCCCATCCTCGATGCAATGAACGCGAAATTCCCAGACGAGAGCGTCGGCCTCACCAGTGTCAGCGCGGTTGTGAACATCCCGCAGAACGACGGCTGCGACGGAGTCACCCTCTCGACGATTACGTTCTCGGCGGGCGTCCAGGCCGGCTAGCCACGCGGCGCATCGAACCGGCGACAGTGCCCACAACGGACTGTAGTTGCCGGTGCGCCGGTATCTACAGTCCACAAAGGTAACTACTGAGAAGGCGGCTACTTGCCGTCGGCCTTCCCTTCGGCAATGTACGCCAGGCGGCGCAGCGTCTCGACGTTGCGCACGTAGAGTCCGATGTCGAGCAGTGCCGGAGGCACGTATTTTCCCGGGCCCGCGACGGCCTTCTCGATGATGCGCACGACGCATCCATTGCCCCTCGGCTTCACGTCGATCTGAACCGACGCCTCACCGATGGGCCAGCCCTTGGCGACGATCAGCATGTGCCGGGGCGGATCCCACTCGTGCATCGTGGTCTCGTCGTCGATGACGGCCGGCCACGACCCGAACGAGTGATGCAGATGCGAGCCTTCTGCAGGCCACGCCTTCTCAACATCGCGCATGCGAGACGACCCGACGACCCACGAGGGAAAAAGCCATCCGTCGGCGAGCACGGCGAAGACGTCTTCGGGGGAACAGGCCATGACTCTGACGTTTGTCGACATGACACACCAGCATCGAGCATCCACGAACGGGGGTCTAGGGGTTGCGGGCCGCGCCCAGTAGTCTCTGGCCTATGTGCACCCGTGTCTTCTGGAATGACAACCCGATCGCGAAAGTCACCTCGCGCTGCATGGACTGGGAGGTCAGCGACGAGCCCGAGTTGTGGTTCTACCCGCGCGGCCTCGAGCGCTCGGGCGGGTCGCAGCCGGATGCCGCCACATGGCGATCGGCGTACTCGAGCGTCGGGCTCAGCATGTGGAACGTCGGCACCTCGGACGGCATGAATGAGAAGGGACTCGCGGCCCACGCTCTGTTTCTCTACGACATCGAGCCGCCGACGATTGATGGCGCTCCCACGATCACCATCGCGTTGTGGGTGCAGTACGTGCTCGATCACTTCGCGACTGTCGCCGAGGTTCTCGAGCATCTCGACGACGTTCAGCTCATCGCGCCTCCCATCAGAGGCCAGTACATCGGCGCGCACCTCGCCCTCGAAGACTCGTCGGGCGATTCGGCGATCATCGAGCCCATCGACGGCAAGCTGGTGGTGCACCACGGCAAGGAATTCACCGTCATGGCGAACTCCCCCGACTACGACCAGCAGCTCGCCAACCGGGCCCGTTACGCCCCGTTCGGCGGCGAGCTCCCCCCGCCCGGCGACATCACCTCTCTCGATCGCTTCGTGCGCGCGAGCTACTTCAGGCACTATCTGCCCGAGCCCGCGAACATCAACGAGACGGTCGCGGGAGTGTTCCGCATCACACAGAACGCGGCGGTTCCTCCGGGAGCTCCCTACGACGACGGAGGCGTGTACCCCACCTGGTGGCACGCGGCCAGCGACGTGACCAATCGCATGTACTACTTCTGGTCGACGCACAGCCCCTCGGCGATCTGGGTCGACCTGGCCGCGCTCGCCGACGGAACCGAGCTGCTCGCCCTGAATCCGCTCGGCGAAGCCCTGATCGGCGACGTGACAGGGCAGCTAGCGAGCGCCGAGCTCGCCTACTGAGCAGCCGCCCGCACGCCATTCCGGGCTCTCGCGACTGCCTCGCCCGTAGGCTGGATCGTATGAGCGAAGTGGATGCGGTCGTCGTCGGCGCAGGGCCCAACGGTCTTGCCGCGGCTGTGACCCTGGCCCGTGCCGGGCTATCGGTGCGCGTCTACGAGAAGAACTCGACAATCGGCGGAGGCGCCCGCACGAAAGAACTGACGCTCCCGGGCTTTCTGCACGACGTCTGCTCGGCCGTTCACCCCATGGCCCTGGCCTCCGGGTTCTTTCAGCGCTTCCGGCTGCAGAACCGCATCGAGTTGGCCCTTCCCGAGGTGTCGTACGGGCATCCGCTCGATGGCGGTCGCGCCGGAATCGCCTATCACGACCTCGCCCGCACGGTCGGGGCGCTCGGCCGCGACGGCGCCGCGTTCCACTCTCTGATGGCCCCGCTTGTCGAGCGCGCCGACCAGGTGGCGCGCCTCGCGGGCTCGAATCTGCTCATGGCTCCGCGCCAGCCCGTCACGGCCGCGCTGTTCGGCCTGCGCTTGCTCGAACAAGGTCTGCCAACCTGGAACGCGCGCTTCCAAGGCGATGCGGCGCCCGCGATGCTGGCCGGCATCGCGGCCCACGCCATCCGACCCATGCCCAGCCTCGCGACGGCGGCGGTCGCGCTCAGCCTCGGCAGCTACGCGCACGGCCGCGGCTGGCCCGTGCCGGTCGGCGGCAGCCAGGCGATCGTGGATGCTATGGCCGCCGATCTCGTGGCGCACGGCGGGCAGATCGAGACGGATGCCGGCATCCGGTCGCTCGATCAGCTGCCGTCGTCGACGGCCGTGCTCTTCGACACGACCCCGCGCGCTCTGGCGGACATCGCGGGGCGACGCCTGCCCACGGTCTACACGAACGCGCTGCGAAAGTTCAGCTACGGCAACGGGGTTGCCAAGGTCGACTTCGCCCTGTCGGGGCCCGTGCCGTGGACGAATGTCGAGCTGCACAAAGCGGGCACCGTGCACGTGGGCGGAACCCGCGCCGAGATCGCGGCATCCGAGGCCGAAGTGGCGTCTGGCCGGCACACCTCGAACCCCTATGTGCTCGTCGCGCAGCCGTCGAGCTTCGACCCGTCGCGCGCGCCCGAGGGCAAGCACGTGCTCTGGGCGTACACGCACGTTCCGAAGGACTCGTCGATCGATCAGACCGAGGCCATCATCACTCAGATCGAGCGCTTTGCCCCGGGGTTCCGCGACCTGATCCTCGCTTCGGCGAGCATGACCGCGCGCGACATGGAGAACTACAACCCGAACTACATCGGGGGTGACATCGCTGCGGGTGCGGCCACGCTCACCCAGCTGGTGCGCAGGCCCGTGCTCTCACTCGAGCCCTGGCGCACACCGGCATCCGGCATCTATCTCTGCTCGTCGTCGACCCCGCCGGGCCCGGGCGTGCATGGCCTCGCGGGTTGGTACGCGGCGAAGAGCGCGCTGAAGCACAGCTTCGGAATCAGATCGACGCCGTCTCTGGCCCCGTAGCCCCTTCACTCCCCTGCGGCTTGGCCCGCAACTTGGCGCAAATCGACCCTCGCGTGAGATCTTGGGTCGATTCGCGCCAGATGGATGCGCGTGGGAGCGCTCCAACTCGGGCTACCTCGGCGTGTTATGCCGAGACGGAGTCGAGTGAGAGAGTGTCGTCGTCGAGCGGCGAAGCGGAGGCGGCCGCATCTTGCCGCCGCAGAGTGCGACTGATCTTGCGGATCTCGTGACGGGCGAGCCTCGCCAGCGTTGTATCGGGATGTGCGCGGCGAACCCCCTCGAGCTCCTCGACCGTGAGCTGCGGACCGATCACGCGACGCAGGGCGTACATTGCCTGCTGCGCGACGTCGGTGTCGTGGATGAGTTCGCGCAACGCGCGCTCCGTCTCGGGGGCGCGCCGAAAGCGTGGCAGACCGAGCACGACCTGCTGGCGATTCATGCCGTATGCCCTGTCGGTAGCAATCTCGAGAATCAGGGGCGTCTCGCGAAGCGGTGCCGCATTCACGAGCGCCTCGCCGAGCTGCCACCCGACGCGTCCGCGCCGCGCCACACCCCAGGTGAGGAACGAGGTATGGAGCGCACCGAAGGCTGCGGGCCGTGCCGCCGGGTTCTTGAGGTGCAGGGCAACGGTCTCGATCACACCAGGATCGGTGAGACGGGGAAGCACCTCGATCAGCACGGGCGTGGCCGCTTTGGAGTCGAAGGAGGAGGTGTCGAAGTAGCGACTGTCGTTCACAAAACGACCGAAATCCTCCGCGCCGGCGACTGCATGATCGGCGAGAAGGTTGCGCACGAGGGCGCGCTCATCAGTGGTCGAGACGGCGGACATACGATGAGAATACATCCGATAGCTGAGGATTAATCGACACACGAGCCCGTTTCGCGACTTTTCGTCGCGTTATTAGCAATCGATGCGGTGTGAGTCGCTTCCAGGACAGGCATTTACGCCGTCAATGCAACCCGGCTCCCCGGCACGGCGATCCTCACGAGACAATGGAGTCATGAGCGAGATCGTCGACAGCCCAAGGCAGAGCACTGCCGCCACCGGCGAGTCCGAACTCGTCTCCCTTCTGCGGCGACTCGTCGAGATCGATTCATCGAACCCCGACCTCGGCAGCACGGGACGTGGCGAGGCGGCCCTCGCCGACTTCATCACCGACTGGCTGACGCCTTATGGATGCGACATCGAACGACTCGAGGCCACGCCCGGCCGCCCGTCGATCGTCGCAACCTGGCGCGGCACGGGTGGAGGCCGGTCGTTGATGCTCAACGGACACATCGATACCGTCTCGCTCGACAGCTACGACGGCGACGGCCTCGCTCCGGTGATTCGCGACGGCGCGATGTTCGGGCGGGGCAGCTACGACATGAAGTCGGGCATCGCCGCCATGCTGGTGACCGCCGCGGCCTCCGCAGAACGGCCCCACCGCGGCGACATCGTGCTCGCGCTCGTCGCCGACGAAGAATTCGAGAGCGCCGGCACCATCGAGGTGCTGCAACGCTTCTCCGCCGATGGCGCCATCGTCGTCGAGCCGAGCGACGGCGAGGTCACCCTCGCACACCGCGGACTCGTCTGGCTCGACGTCGTCATCGAGGGTCGCGCCGCTCACGGCTCGCGTCCCGACCTCGGTCGCGACGCGATCGTGCAGGCGGGCCGCTTTCTCGCGCGTCTCGGCGACCTGGCGCACGATCTCGCGAGCCGGCCCGAGCATCCGTTTCTCGGCTCGGCCAACGTGCACGCGTCTCTCGTACGCGGCGGCGTCGAGATGTCGAGCTATCCGGCCGAGTGCACGGTCGGCGTCGAGTGGCGCACGCTTCCCGGGCAGGATGTCGACACGGTCGTCGGCGAGATCGACGCACTTCTGGTCGCGGTGTCGGCCGAGCATCCGGGATTCTCATACCGCATCGTGCCGGGCCTCACCGAGCCACCCTTCGAGGCGGACCGCTCGTCGGCCGTCGTGCAGAGTGTGCTCGCGAACGTCGAGGCCGTCACGGGCAAGGCGCCCGTTCTGCGGGGCGAACCGTTCTGGACCGACTGCGCCCTGCTGGCCGCCGCAGGCATCCCCGCTGTGCTCTTCGGAGTCACCGGCGGCGGAGCGCACGCGGCCAGCGAATGGGTAGATCTCGCCTCGGTCGACACGGTCGCCCGCGTGCTCGAGCGCACGATCGACGATTTCTGCGCGTAGGCGCCGCCGCTAGAGAGCCAGTACCGAGAGGGCGTCGGGTGGGCGCGGCTCGTTGTCAGGAGAATCGGGGGCGCCGCGTACGAAAACGTCGCGTTCGGCACGTTTCTCCTGAATTGCAGCGCGGCGCCCGACGGAAACGGACGACCCCTCGGCCTAGCGCGGGTTAGGTCTGCGGGCCCGTTCCTCCCGGCTCCGCGATCAGCACCATGCCGTTCGCGCTGTTCGCCGTGACCATCAGAGCCTCGATCCACGCGCGGTTCACCGGCGGCTGGCGGTTGCCGTAGAAGCGGATATGCAGGGGAATCGTCGGATGCATCCAAATGGAGCTGCGCCCGTTGCCTTCGTCGGAGTTGTGCTCCCAGTTGAAGAGAAAAGACTCTCCCCGTCGGAACTTCGCGTTCACGACCACACGCAGGTGAGCGAGCAGACGGTCGTCTATATCGATTTCAAGGCCGGTCGGGCCATAGATGAGTTTTCCCACCTAGTTAGTTTATCTAGCTATTTATCCGACTGCGACACAGCTTCGCTCATTCGCTCCAGAAATGCGGTAATAACCGTGGCGTCGCGCGCGTCGAGGCCGCGCGCTACCGCCATCATGCGCTGATGCATGTCGCCGAACACCTCGCTCATGTCGGCATGAGTCGTGGGCGTCGTAGCCAACACCACAGCCCGCCCGTCGCTCGGATGCTTTGCTCGACTCAGGTGCCCGCTGGCAACGAGCCGGTCGACAAGCACGGTCGTGGATGCCGACGAGATGCCGAGATGCCCGGCCAAGTCTTTCGGGCTAACGACGCGCGCATCGCGCTCGGCATTCACAACGAAGCGCAGCGCCGTGATGTCGGTCTCGTTGAGGCGCAGGGCGGCGCGCGTTCGACGACGCATTGCCATCTCCGCCACGCGGTAGCGACGAAGAGCATTGAGAGCGTCGACGCCCGTCTTCAGCTCGGCATCGTCGCCATACCAGTAGCCCGAAGCGCGCACCTCCGCCGATTCCATAGCTCGATTCTATGGCGCGGTCACTAGTCCAACTAAGCATCTCTCACTGTTCTCGGACAGGTGTCCGAGAAATCGTGATAGACTGCCGTGATGTCAACTGTGCGGAGTGCTGTTCTGCCCGACAGTTTTCGATCCTCCGCAGACGCCCCGGCTGATCCGAGAGCGGCTCGCACGCGTCAGGGAATCCTGGCCGCGGTCTCACGTCTTCACGCCGCAGACGCCGATGACATCTCTGTCAGCGACATCGTGCGCGAGGCGAAGATCAGTCGCAGCTCGTTCTACGCGCACTTCTCGAGTCTCGACGACCTGGCAGTCGCCCTGCTCCGCCAGGAGTTCGCCAGTGTCGCCGCGCCGAACCGGGGCGACACAGACCCGGCGTCCAGCCTCCGCGAGAGCTACACGCGTCTCGTGCAGCACTTCGCCCAGCGGCAGTCTCTCTACTCCCACGCACTCGGCCTCCCACTGTCTCGACGTGCGTTCGACGAGGTGATCGCCGCTTATGCCGATCAGGTACTGGCGACGCTCGGCGCGCCCACCTCGGGAGCCGGCGCCATCCGGGCTCGTCTCGCCGCGACCTATGTCGCCGGCGGCACCATCAGCCTGCTCAGCGCCTGGGTCGCCGACCATCACGACATCAGCGAGAACGAACTCGTCGACGAACTCATCGCTCTGCTGCCCCCGTGGCTCAGCTGACCCCCACAGCCTGGCCCGCAGGGTCAGCGCTCACCTCAGATCTCACCTCCGCACACCACGTCACAAAGAAAAGAGAAGCCCAGTCGTGAAATTCGATATTGGAGAGACCCTCGTATACCCGCACCACGGAGCGGTCACCATCACTGAGCTCGAGACCAAGAAGGTCAAGGGCGAAGACAAGCGCTACATGACGCTGCGGGTACACACGAGCGATCTCATCATCAAGCTTCCGATCGACAACGTCGAACTCGTGGGCGTGCGCGACGTCATCGACGCCGCGGGCGTCGACGAGGTCTTCGCCGTTCTGCAGAACGACTTCGTCGAAGAGCCGGGCAACTGGTCGCGTCGCTACAAGGCGAACCAGGAGAAGATGGCCTCGGGCAGCGTGCACCGTGTCGCCGAGGTCGTGCGCGACCTGTGGCGTCGCGAGCAGGCGCAGGGCGTGTCGGCCGGCGAGAAGCGACTGCTGCTCAAGGCCCGACAGGTGCTCATCTCTGAGCTCGCATTGGCGCGCCGCGTCAGCGACGAAGACGCCTCACTGCTGCTCGACGAGGTCTTGAACGCGGTCGTCGTCTAACTTCTGCGCGCACTCTCATCACGAGAGTTCGTGGTAGAGGCCGACCGGTCCCCCCGGGACCAGATCCCCACATCCCCGTCGGCCCCTACCTATTACCTCAAGCTAAAGAAGTTTGAGAAAGATTGCAACGTGACGACCCATCACGTTACGTATCGTGTCGTTTTACGAGCCCGGCGACGGGCATCCGATGTCGTTAAAAAGAAGCGGGCCCAGGGTGCTGTACCCCGGGCCCGCTTCGTCGTTGCTACTAGCTGCAGACCTTCGAGAGCTCGGTGAAGGTGTTCTGAACGTCGCTCGAAGCGCCGGTCAGAGCCGTTGTGTCGGCAGAGGCCGGGTCGGCGGCGTAGGTCTTGAACTCGCTGACCAGGGTGCTCAGAGCCTTGTCGGCGTCGTCAGCGACCTTCTTGACGTCGTCATTCGACACCTTCGAGACATTCTCGGAGAACTTGTCAGAGACCGTCTGCAGAGCCTTGGAAGCGCCCTCAGGGTCGGTGGCGGCGTCGGAGAGGCTGCTGGTCAGTTCGCTCTGCAGGTCGGTCAGACCTGACTCGAGGACCTTGCAGGCGTCGGCCTTGCTCTGCCCGCCGGCGCAACCGGTCAGCAGAAGTCCGGTGATGGCGAGCGCGCCAATCAGCGATGTGGTCTTGGTGCGCGAGATTCGCATTGTATGTACTCCTTTTAGGGGGTGCGTGGTGTGAAAACCCTAGCAGTCAGCGGTATACAGACCGAGTTCGAGGCATGGGCAGTACTCACCATTGACACGCCTGAAGTCGACAGAATCGGCCCAGCCCTCCACCCGCTGCACACCTCAAGCTGAATTTGGCCTGTGCACTTGCTGCCGATTCACCACACTCTGTAGTGTTATGAGGCCCGCTGCGCCTGCAGTGGCAACGGGGGAGTCGATCACTTATGTCAGTTCTGTCTATCGGCACCGCGCGTGCCGCAGTCATCACCGTCGCGGCGGCGAGCGCACTCGCACTTCTCGCGCTGCCCTCCGCTGCCCACGCGGCCGAGGTCGTCACCTGCACCAAGCAGGCCACCGCTCAGACGCAGCCATGGCTTGCTTTCTCGCAGAGCGAGAACTTTTACGAGCCCCTCGGAGTCGCCGAGAAACAGTTCATCACGACCACGTCAGACCTCACACTCGATTTTCCTGCCCTCTTCACCTCCGACGACCTCGCTGCCTATAAGACCGGGGTGACCGAAGCGGAGGACGCTCGCAATGCGGTTCAGGCCGAAACTAATGTGTTCGCATCACTCCAAGAGCTAGCTGAGCAGCTCAACACCGTCGACCCGGACAATACGACTGGCTGGCAGCAGAATCTCCCGGCCCTCTTCAACTCGCTCTTGTCCGACCCCGACCTGCAGCCGTTCCAGGCCGCTTCCAACGCGCTCGAGTCTGCTCGTACAGACTTCCTCAACCAAGCGCAGGCCACTCTCGATGCAGATCTGCCCGTCGGCGGGCCTTACACCAGCCCGGTGCTGCCAGAGGACTTCGAAGAAAACGTCACGACGTACGTGTCCGGTATCGACCTGATCGTCAGCAAGTTCCAGACCATACTGCTCGATGGTGCGGCACAGTTCGTCGTCTACGAAGACGTGTGCACCACGACCATCGTCGCCGACACTGCTGCCCCGGCCGAGGCTGCATCCGCACCCGCCAAGACGCTCGCCGCTACGGGAAGCTCCGACGGTCTCGTTCTCGGAACGGTCTCTGGGATGCTGCTTCTGGTCGGCGCCGCCTCGCTCGTTGTAACGCGCCGCCGCTCCGCGTAGCCACCACGCGCACTACTGCGTTGGCACATCCAGGCTGACGCCCGCGTCCGCGTCGGTGAAGTTCACCGTGGTCCACGTATCGGCCTGGCCGGCCACGGGGATCTCCGCCTTCAGTAGATGACCGGTCTCGTCGATCCAATACCGAAGGGTCGGCGCCGCGTTGGTCGGCGCGGCCGTCGCGGGAGCGTCGGATGTGGGGCCGGCGAAGACATCGACCGGAGTCCCGTCGACCTCGTCTGAGCGCAGCCAGAGCGCGTCGGTCTGCTGCAGAAGCTGGGGGTTGTCGGGCCGGTCATTGCCGAGGCTCAGCAGCACGGCGACCACGTTCGACAGACTCGTCGCAGACGGGTTGAGAGCACTGTCCTGCCAGCCGTCGGCCGGCACGGGCAGTGGCGCCGCGCCAAGCGTCGTCGGCTGATATCCGAGCGTGTGCGGCGTGAAGCGCAGCAGACCGGCATCGGGCGCACCGTCGACGGTGGTCGACGCGAAGCCGTAGCCCGCCCCCGCCGCGTAGTCGATCCAGCCAGAGAACTGCACCGGCTGCGCCCCGGGAATACTGAACGTGACGGCGCGCACACCACTGTCGAAGTTGTTGAAACGAAAGATTGCAAGCCTCTGCGCCTGCTCTGTCGACAGCGCCGAACCAGCAGCCTGACTCGACCCCGGAGCATCCGGAGCATCTGAGGGCGCGCAGCCGGACACGCCCAGAACACCGCCCAGAACGACCATCACCACGAGAGGGCGCAACCCTCGACTAATTCGAATCACCCGCCGAGGCTAGCGCATGCTTCGCAGCAATAGAGTCAGGGTGCGCTAGACGAAGACGGGTTCCGGCTGAAGTACCACGCCGAACTCCGCCGACACGCGATTCTGGATGTACCGCGACAGTTCCGAGATGTCGGCCGCCGTGGCGTCGCCCGCGTTCACGATCGCGAGCGTGTGCTTCGACGAGATCGCGGCGCGCGAGCCGGGCAACGAGAAGCCCTTGCCGATTCCGGCGCGCTCGATCAGCCACGCGGCGCTCAGCTTGACCTGCGGAGCCGCCGATGTCGGTGCGGGCCCGGATGCGGCTCCGCCGAGCGGCCCGGACAGATCGACCACCAGGCCGGACGCTGGGTCGGGTAGTGGCACCACGATCGGTTCCTCCTCGGGCTCGACGAGCCACCGCGGCGCATCCGACGGCAGTCCGCGGGCGAAATTCTCGGAGACGATCGGGTTGGTGAAGAACGATCCGGCGCTGACGGAATCGGGATCCGTCGCATCCAGAACCATGCCCTTCGACGCCCGCAGCGAAAGAACCGCCGAACGCACGGCGCCCAGCGCGACCCGGTCGCCCACGGCGACGCCGAGAGCGGCGGCCAACTGCGGATACGCGATCGGGTCGCCGAGCGCGAGCGGGCCGAGCGGGCCTGTGGAGGAATCCGACGCATCCGACTCTGTCAGCGAGAACGTGACCGAGAGCACGACTCCGCGCTTGCCCCGCTTGAACACGCTCGTGCGGTAGCCGAGCTCGAGGTCGTCGCGCGCGATGCGCTCCACGCGCCCTGTGCCGTAGTCGAGGAAGTCGACCGAGACGATCGAGTCGCCGGCCTCCTGCCCGTAAGCGCCGATGTTCTGAATGGGCGACGCGCCTGTCGACCCGGGGATACCGGAGAGCGCCTCGAGGCCCGACCACCCCTGGTCGACCGTGTAGGCCACGAGCTCGTCCCATGGCTCGCCGGCCTGCACGCGCAGCCGAACGGTGCCGCTGGGCGCCACGATGCGGGCGACTCCACGTGTCGCGACGCGGATGACGGTGCCATCGAAGCCGTCGTCGGAGATGACGACGTTCGAGCCGCCACCGAGCACGAACCAGTCGTCGCCCGAGTCCCACACACCGAGCACGGCCTGCAGCAGCTCGGGCTCCCCCACGGGTTCAATGATGCGAGCAGCCGGGCCGCCCACCTTGAGGGTCGTCAGGGGGCCGAGCGCGACATCCACAGCCTCGACCGAGCCGACCGCCTGCTCATCGGCATGCGGTTCGGATCGCCCGTGCCGCCCGCTCATACGGATGCGGTGGGCGCCAGAGAGACGACGGCCTGCGCCTTGCCGAGAACGGTGTCGCCGTTGAAAGTGACCGTCAGGTCGATGCGCGCGGTGCCCGCCTCGGCGTCGACCTTGCCGACCTTCGCGCTGACGATCAACTCTGCTCCGTCGACGGGGTCAACCAGCACGGGCCGGGTGAAGCGCACCTGGTAGTCGAGCACACGCCCGGGGTCGCCGATCCAGTCGACGACGGGCTGCACGGCGAGTCCCATGGTGAGCATGCCGTGCGCGAGAACGCCGGGCAGGCCCACGGATGCCGCGACGTCGTCGCGGTAGTGGATCGCGTTGAAGTCTCCGGAGGCTCCGGCGTAGCGCACGAGCGAGTCGCGGCTCAGCGCGAAGTGGCCGCCCGCGACGACATCGCCCGCGGTCAGTTCATCGGCTGCAATGGTGATTCCGGCGGTCATTCGTCTCCCCTGACGACGAGGGTGGATGTTGCGGTCACGACGTGCGCGCCCGTCACGTCGACGATCGTCGACTCGGCGGTGACCATGGAGTGACCTCCGAGCGACTTGATGCTCGCCACGCTGAGCGTGGCGGTGAGCTCATCACCCGCCACGATCGGACGGCTGAAAGTGAAGCGCTGATCGCCGTGAACGACGCGCGAGAAGTCGATGCCGGCATCCGGCTCGCTCAACAGTTGCTTCAGCGTGTGCTCCTGCACCACCACCGCAAACGTGGGCGGGGCGACGACGTCGGCGTAGCCGGCAGCGCGGGCCGCCTCGACGTCGGTGTTGAGCGGACTCGTGGCGAAGACGGACGCGGCGAATTCGCGCACCTTCTCGCGGCCGACAAGATAGGGAGAGGTCGGGGCGAAGACGCGTCCAACGAGTTCAGGGTTCACAGGCACCCCTCCATTCTACGAACGCCCCGGCGGCGCCTGCTCTGCTCTGCCTGCCTAGACTGATGAACGATGAGCACTCCCCCGGCCCCGAAACCGCAATCCACGTCGAACCGCACCCTCTTCATCGTGCTCGGAATCGGCGGCGCGCTCGGGCTCGTGCTGTCGCTCGCGGCCGCCGCGGTGGTCTTCACGCTGGTCATCGGTTTCATGCGGGGCGCCGATACGGCCGGGCCCACGCCCGAGCCGTCGCCATCCAGCGAGTCGCCCGGCGACGTCGACTACAGCGACCTCACCTTCGACTCGGACTACACGCTGCCCGCCGGTAGCCTCGCCGCCCTCACCTTCAGCCCGCCCGAGGGCACCGACTGGGTCGTCGATCCGGATGCCAGGAACGACCCAGACACGATGAGTTACGTCAGCGAGTCCACGGGATGCCAGCTACGCATCTGGCAGTCGTCGCTCGACGCCGTCGATGTCACCGCCGGCGACGACGAGACGACCTCTCGCGACGTGGCCTCGGCGTTGCGCAAGGATCAGGTCCCCGACGACGCCTTCGCAAAGCACACCTTCACCGGGGGCTTCTCGTCGGCCAAGGTCGAGTTCGTCGATCTTCTCTGGGGTGCATCGAACAGCAATTACCTGGCTGTGCGGGCATTCGGCGACGCGGGTGTATTCGTGTCGGTCGGGGTGGCGTGCACGCAATCGAGCGCGTGGGACGCGGTCAAGCAGGCCGACGCAGGGCTCGGAGTCGTCACCCTCTCGGAATGATCTCCCGGGCGCTGATTACATCAACCGGAGACCGCCCACATGGCCACCGCGCTGGCGGCCGCGACGTTCAGCGAGTCGATTCCGTGCTTCATCGGAATCTGCACCACCGTGTCCGATGCCGCGATCGCCTCGGACGTCAGGCCTTCGCCCTCCGCGCCGAGCACCAGGGCCAGCTTCTCGGGAAGCCGAGCCTGAAAGTCGCGCAGGCTGACGGCATCCGGAGTCAGTGCGAGCGCGGCAACATGAAAGCCGGCCTCGACGAGCAGCTCACGGGTCTCGGGCCACTCCCCCACGCGAGTCCAGGGCACCTGCAGCACGGTGCCCATGCTCACCCGGATGGCGCGGCGGTAGAACGGGTCGGAGCACCGCGGCGTGACGAGAATCGCATCGGCGCCGATCGCGCCCGCGGAACGGAAGATCGCGCCCACATTCGTGGGGTCGACCACGTTCTCGAGAACCACGATTCGGCGCGCGTTCCGGATGAGCTCCGCCGGGTTCGCGAGCGCCGGGCGATTCATCGAGGCGATGAGTCCGCGGTGCAGGATGTAGCCGGTGAGCTCGGCGAGCAGCTCGCCCGGCCCCGTGAAGATCGGGATGTCGGAGAATCCGTGCTCGGCGAGCACCGCCTCGGCTTCGTCGGTGGAGGTTCCGAGGGCCAGAACCGACCGGGGAGTATGCCCTGCACGCAACGCACGCTCGAAGACGAGCAGCGATTCGGCGAGGTAGAGGCCGTGCTCTGTGCCGCGCGCCTTCTTGAGGGCGACGTCGGTGAGGTGGGCGTAGTCGCTGAGCCTCGCATCACCGAGGCTCTCGATGCGCAGGACGGGCATCGAGCTGCCGCTATCCGCGCCGATTCGGCGCATCCGCGTCTGGACGGCCGGCAGCGGATGCGCCGAGTGGGCGCGAATGTGCGCGGCCCTCGCGGATGACGATCGCCGCATACTGGGCGCCCACGAAGACGTGCAGCACGCATCCGATGACCACACCGTAGAACGCGACAACGGCCAGCACCTCATGGCCGGCGAAGTCGGAGTGTGCGAGCAGAAGCAGCGGCAGGCCGAGCATGAGGAATGTCGTGCGGATCTTCGAGATGTAGGTGATCGTCATCGACCCCTGGCGCTTGTAGGCGAGGATGATCAGGCCCAGAATGAGGTCCGTTGCAGCGATGGCGATGAGGATCCAGAGCGGCAGGATTCCGCTGATGACGAGGGTCACGCACACGACCACCTGGCTGGCCCTGTCGGCGACAGGGTCGAGCACCGCACCGAAGTGCGTCACCTGGTTGAGCCTGCGGGCGGCGAAGCCGTCGATCCAGTCGGTGGCGCCCAGAGCCACCAGCACGATGAACGCCCAGAAGTTCTCGTGCCACACCAGAACGAGCAAAACGAACAGGGGCATGAACAGGATGAGACGGGCGAACGTGATGGTATTCGGCACGTTCAGTATGCGCTCGCGCTGACGCGGTTTCGTCGGGGTCTCCACTCTCTGAGGGTAGCCGGTGAGCGGCGCTGAGCATTGCAGGCCGCGGGCACGAAAAAACCCCCAAGATGGCGAGATCTTGGGGGTTTTCGTAGCGGGAGCGGGACTCGAACCCGCGACACCACGATTATGAGCCGTGTGCTCTAACCACCTGAGCTACCCCGCCGGGCGCCGTCCGGTCGGCCGACAACTTTCGCTGTGGCCTGTGGAGGACGGAGCCCCCTGTGGGAATCGGACCCACTACCTCTTCCTTACCAAGGAAGTGCTCTACCAATGAGCTAAGGGGGCGTAGCCTGCGCACGACTGATGAGCCGTGCGATTTGGCACCTGTAGAGAATAGCATCACAACACAGCCGCTTCGAACCGCTGTCGGGAGTCGAAACGATTCGAGGCTAGAGTATTGCGCATGACAGTCGAACTCACCGAGACTTCAGGCGCGCCCGAATCCGCCCCGCAGTCGTCCCTGATCGCGATCGGCAGCGGCACCGAGTGGTGGCGCTCCGCCGTGATCTATCAGATCTACCCTCGATCGTTCGCCGACAGCGACGGCGACGGCATCGGCGACCTTCCCGGAATCACGAGCCGCCTCGACTCGCTCGCCGACCTCGGCGTCGACGCCATCTGGCTCTCGCCCTTCTTCACCTCACCCCAGCACGACGCGGGCTACGACGTCGCAAACTACGTCGACGTCGACCCCCTGTTCGGCACCCTCGCTGATTTCGACGCCATGCTCGCTCGCGCACACGAACTCGGCCTCAAGGTGATCGTCGACCTCGTTCCCAATCACACCTCGTGGGATCACGAGTGGTTCAAGGCCGCACTCGCCGCACCCGAAGGCAGCCCCGAGCGCGACCGCTACATGTTCCGCGACGGCCTCGGCGAGAACGGTGAGATCGCCCCCAATAACTGGCAGTCGGTGTTCGGCGGCCCCATGTGGGAGCGCACGACCAACGCCGACGGCACCCCCGGCCAGTGGTATCTGCACATCTTCGACGTGAGCCAGCCCGACCTCAACTGGGAGAACCCCTGGGTGCGCGAGCAGATGCTCGGCGTTCTGCGTTTCTGGCTCGACCGCGGTGTCGACGGCTTCCGGGTGGATGTCGCGCACGGCTTGATCAAAGAGGCCGGGCTCCCCGACTACACGCCTCCCGCGGATGCCGGCAGCATGGGCGGCGGCGTCTCGCCCCTCGAACCCGGAATCGATTCCGACGATCCGCCTACCCCTCCCTACTGGGCGCAGGACGGCGTGCACGAGATCTACCGCTCATGGCACGAGGTGCTCGACGAATACGAGGGCGATCGCGTGCTCTGCGCCGAGGCCTGGGTCGAGCCGCTCACCAAGCTCGCCCGGTGGGTGCGCCCCGACGAGATGCAGCAGGCCTTCAACTTCACGTACCTCTCGGCGTCGTGGAATGCCCCCGAGCTGCGCAAGGTGATCGACACCTCGATCTACGCCTTCGGCACCGTCGGTGCACCCTCGACCTGGGTTCTGTCGAACCACGACGTCGTGCGGCACGCGAGCCGACTGGCGCTCGGCGCAGACAACCTGCAGGGTGACGGCATCGGGCCGAAGTCCCCCGGACTCCCCGACACCGCTCTCGGGCTGCGCCGCGCACGCGCCGCCACCGCCCTGATGCTCGCCCTCCCCGGCAGCTCATACGTCTATCAGGGCGAGGAGCTCGGGCTGCCGGAGGCCATCCACCTGCCCGACGAGGCGCGTCAAGACCCGACCTGGTTCCGCACCAACGGCAAGCGCTACGGGCGCGATGGATGCCGCGTGCCGATTCCCTGGGAGGCAGGCAAGCCGAGCTACGGCTTCGGCCCCACGACCGCCAGCTGGTTGCCGCAGCCGGGTGACTGGGATGAATACTCGCGCGACAGCCAGACGGGCGTGCCCGGATCGACGCTGGAGCTCTACAAGCTCGCCCTGTCACTGCGCGCGGAACACAGGCTCGGAATGGGCGCGATCGAGTGGCTGCCAGGGTACGGCGACGATGTGATCGCATTCTCGAACGGCGCAGTCACGGTGATCTCGAACATCGGCTCGGTGCCGGTCGAGCTGCCCGCCGCCGAGGTGCTCCTCGCGTCGGAGGCCGTCACCGAACGCGTACTCGCGGTCGACACGACAGTCTGGCTCGCGAACTAGCCCTCGGGGGTCGACCGCGGCCCCAACGCACATCGACACGTCGAAAAAGCACCCAAGAATCCGCTCTTGGGTGCATTTTCGACGAGTGAGTTCGAGGGGACCGATCCATCCGGCGGAGATGCACTCTCCGCCTCGGCTACTGGTGATTTTCCGCCGAGTCGGCGCATCCGGCACCTAGTTGGCGTACTGGTTGAGCCAGGGCATCGGGTCGATCGGGGTGTCGCTCGCGTTGTGGATCTCGAAGTGCAGGTGCGCACCCGTGGAGGTTCCGGTGCTGCCGACGTTGCCGACCTGCTGGCCGACCTTCACGTCTTCACCCTTGCTCATGGCGACCGAGTTGCACTGCATGTGCCCGTAGAGGCTCGCGAACTTCATGCCGTTGACGTTGTGGTCGACGATCACGTAGCAGCCGTAGCCACCCGCATCGCTCTTCTGCGCGAGACGCACCGTGCCGTCGGCGACTACCTGGATGGGCGCGCCCATTCCCGGATTGAAGTCGATGCCCTGGTGGTTCGTACTTCCGATTCCGCCGGGCGATGATCGGTATCCGAAGCCGTCGCTGATCGGCACGCCGGTCGGGAATGGCCACTGGATGCTGCCGCTGGTGTCGTTCGAGAAGGTGTCGGCCGTGTTGAACCCGGACATCGACACCTTGGGCACACTCGTGACCGTGTAGGAGTCGCGGTCGACCTGCGCCGCAGACGCCTCGGTCGCCGGTTCTATCTGCTGCTTCTCGGTTTCGCCACCGGTGTTCCGCTGAGCCTGAACCTGCACACTCTGCGAGATCGATGCATTGGGCGTCGCGGCGAAGTACGCCTCGGCAGGAAGCGATGTAGCGACGGCGATTCCCCCGGCCACGAGGAACGCGAACATGCCGAAGCTCTTCTTGGCGATCGTCTTGGTCGACGGTCGACGGCGTCGCTGCGGTATCACTGCCTCGCCGGATCCGTTGCCGGATGCGTCGGCCGCCGACTTCGGCGAGCTCACCCTCGAGCGCTCGGCGGGCGCGCTGGCCGCTCGGCGACCGGCCTTCACCCGAGGCGGGGCATTCTCGTCGTCTGACGCATCGGAGACCGCGCGTCGGCCCGGAACTCGACCTGCGGGGGCGGGTGCGACCTCGCCCAGCACGTCGGCCGGGTCGATATCGGCGGCGACGGGGAGGGAGGCGGATGACGATGCAGCCACAACAGGAACAGTGACATCGGCGGGAGAGCCGGTCGCGGAGACGTCGGACTCTTCGACGGTGACGCCAACAGCCGATACCGGAGTGACCGATTCGGCTACGCCGGCCGCCACATATTCAGGCTCGGTCGCGGCGAACGCAACGGTGGAGGCGAGCTCGTCGGTCGACGCGGCTGCACGACGCCCACGCGGGCGGACGGTGTTCTCGAATGCAGCCCGTTCTGCCTCGCGCTCCTGCGCCTCGGTGAGGATGACCGGAGCGGCCACGCCGGCGGCCCGAGCCGCCCTGCGGGTCTGGGGAGCCGCGGCGGGCCGCGCATCCGGAATCACGGCCGTGGAATCGGTGGCCGCTTGCCGCCTCGACCGACGAGACTGCGGAGCAGCTTCGCTCTTGGGCGTCGAACCGTCAGTCGCAGACGAGAAGTCATCTGGACGGGGGTTATGACGAGCCAAAGCGCAGAAGTTCCAATATCAGTTCGGGTGTAGATCGAAGCGCGTCTCGTGAAACTCAGGCAAGTCGAAGACGCGACTGTCGAGGCTAACCGCCGAGTCTGAAAATTTCCGCAAAGCGAACCGATTCGGCAACCGCCGATCATGCGCGCCCTCTAGATAAGACCAGCGGATGCGTAGAGATCGCGCAGGATCGGCTCGAGCTCGACGGCCAGCGATTCGTCGGCCGCCAGCAGGAATCGGACGCTCTCGGCGTCGCCGTCGAAGCCGCTGACCCGGCCGCCCGCCTCTCGAACGACGAGCGCCCCGGCAGCGTGATCCCAGGGGTTCAGGCCTCGCTCGGCGTAAGCGTCGAGACGCCCCGCGGCGACCCAGCAGAGGTCGAGAGCCGCGGATCCTGCCCTGCGGATGTCGCGGACGCGGCCGAGGATGCCGGCCAGCACCTGCGCTTGGCGCACGCGCGTCTCGGAACTGTACGAGAAACCCGTGCTGAGAAGCGTCTGCTCGAGCGAGACGTCGGAGTTGACCTGAAGCTGCTGGATACCCAGATAGGCGCCGCCACCCTGCGCCGCTGTGAAGACCTCGCCCGTCGCCGGGTTCACCACGCAGCCCGCGAGCGTGTTCCACTCTCGGGGATCGGCGCCGCCCTCGACGACGGCGATGCTCACGGCGTACTGCGGGATGCCGTAGAGGTAGTTGACCGTGCCATCGATGGGATCGACGATCCAGGTGAGCCCAGAGTCGCCGGTCGATCCCGTGGACTCTTCGCCGAGGAATCCGTCGGCCGGCCGCACGTCAGAGATCGCGCTGCGTATGTAGCTTTCGACCTCACGGTCGGCGAGGGTGACCACATCGACGATCGAGGATTTCGTGGCCGCGACCTCGACGCCCTCGGCGCGACGACGAGCCGCGAGCGCGCCCGCTTCGAGGCCGATCCGGCGGGCGATGTCGAGCAGGTCATTGTTGGCAGCGATCGTCATGTGCCCAGCCTGACACAGCGCCCCAACCATTCGTCGAGCGGCAAGGCCGGTTAGGATCGACACACTTTAAGCGTCAGTGCCGCGTATAGCCAACATCTGGTGGAAAGTGCATATCAGGTGACATACATTCACGCTGGAAGGTGAAGATGACTCCGATCGTCGGATCAGTCGGAGGAGGAGACTCCGAGCGCGCCACTCGCTTCACGAGTCTGTACGCGTCCACCTTCCACACACGCGGATGGCGCGAGGCCCAGCCACTGATCGAAAAGCACTGGCACGAGTTCGCCCTCACCGAGCCCGAGGTCTTGCTCGATGCCATAAAGATGTTGCCGTCAGAGGCGTTGATAGAGAATCCCACCTGGCTCATCGGGGTCGACCAGCTCCGGCGCGCGGTCGTAGGAACGGCGCCGCCACGCAGCGACCCCGGCCTGATGGAGTACCTGATCGCCGCGACCAGACGCATCGTGTCATCGCGCGCCGCGGGACGGCTGCCCGGGGCGGTCGCTGTTGCAGTCGAAGCGCATCGCGCGCTGCGCTCCGCAGAGAGCAACGATCTCGCCCGACTGAAATCGACATTGCCCCATCTCACGATCCAGTGGTCGAGGGCGATGGATGCCGGAGACCATCCCGCCGCCATCGAACTCTACGAAGACACATATGAAACCGCTCTTCTCTTCGACCAGTCGGAGCTGGCGCGCCGCGCGGCGTCCTCCCTCGCTTGGATGTACGCCGAGCAGGGCCACACGCACGAGGCGCGCAGCTGGCTCGATCGAGGCAGGGCTATCGACGTATCGGCAGACAGATACGACGTACCCATGCATCTCGCCGCCGCCCTGCTGGCGATCGATTCGCTTCAGCGCGATGAGGCTCGAGCACAGGTGGCGTCCGCCCTGCACCTGCCTGTCGACGAGTACTGGGCCGCTACCCTCTGGGTCAGGTCGCTGCTGTGCGACTCGGCCGAAGACCTCGCCCACGTCGAGCTCGACCTGGTCGGCGAGGTTCTCAGCCATCCAGACGAGCTCACGAACAGCGGCGCCAACGCGCGGTACCTCGAGCTCACCCGGTGGGCACTGAACATGCCGCCGACGACACACGGCGCCGAGGCGGCGGCCCTCGAACACAATGCGGCTCGCGATCTGATCGCCGCGGAGACGGCCTACCGTCAGGGTTCGTTCTCCGATGCGCTGCGCCGGTGCGCGCCGGTTCTGGCAGAGACCACCGCGCCCCGGATCAGGGCCGGGGCGCTGCTTGTCACTGCCGCGAGCCGCTTTCGCCTCGGCCGAATCAACTCCGGAGTCGACGCGTTTCGCCAGGCGCAGGCGCTGGCTGAGCACGAGAGTCTGCTCCTCACCTTCTCACTCATCGACAGCTCAGACCTTCACGAACTCGCGCGCCTGAGCTCGCGCGAACTGCGGCCGGTCGTCAGGGACTTCATCTACCCGCTCAATACGCCGCGTCAGCGCATCCCTTCTCTCAGCCGGCGAGAACGTCAGGTGCTCGGGCTTCTCTCCACGGAACTCTCGAACGCCGAGATCGCCGAGCATCTTTTCGTGACCTCGAACACCCTCAAATCGACCCTTCGGAACGTCTACCGCAAGCTCGAAGTTCACGATCGGCAGAGCGCCTCTGAACTCGCGCGGCTGATGGGAATCGACCGCGGCGACGAATGAGTCACCGAGTCAAGAAATCCGCGTAATAAATACCCAGGTCGCGTGTCTCTCCAAGTGGTGAGTGCTTCGGGCCCCAACGCCCGATCCTCCTCGCCATTTCACGGGGGGCTCCGACCGTCGTCGCCACCCGCACAGTTCGTGACTCGACCGGGGAATGTTGACGATGACGATAGGCAGGGCCCAGCCCCTCAGTGAGACCGCAGCCGCTTTTCTTGTGCGTTTTCGCGCAGAGCTCGACTCGCACGGCTGGCGTGCAGCGGCGCGCGTCATCGAAGACCATTGGGATCGATTCGTTCTGACCGAGCCGCAGATTCTTCTCGACGCCTTCACCACCCTGCCCTCCGAAGCGTTCATCGAGACACCCTCCTTGCTCATCGAAGTCGACTATCTTCGCTACATCGCGTCCGGAGCCGCACCACACGCATTTCGTCGTCGATTCAACCCTGCAGCAGACACGCCCTCTCCCCATCTGACCCTGCGTGACACGCTCTTCGGCGTCACAAGCAGGGTGGCCGCGCATCGCTCGGCCGGCAGAATCGCGGATGCCGTGGCCAACGCCACCGAGGCTCGTCGCGTTCTCGACGCTGCCGACGCAGACGACATCGCCGATCTGCGCGTAGCCCTGCCTCATCTCACCATCCACTGGGCCCAGGCCCTCGATGTAGGCGACAGCCCTCTCGCTGCCCTCGAATACGAGCAGACCTGGGCAGCCGCGGTGGCGACCGGGCAACCCCGAGTCTCACGTCGGGCAGCCGCCTCGCTCGCGTGGATGCACGCCGAGCAGGGGCGCATCCACACCGCACGAAAATGGCTCGACCATGCGACCGGATTCGACGTCGCGGTCGACCGCTACGACGTTCCGCTGCTCCTGGCCGAGGCCTTGATCGCTCTTGACGGGCTCGACACCGAGCGAGCTCGGCAGCAGCTCACTCAGGCCGACCAGTTCGTCGCCGGCGAGTACTGGGCCGCGTCGTTGTGGCTGCACTCCCTGCTGAGCACATCGCCCGAGGACATCATCATCACGGAGACCCTCGTAACACGCGAGACACGACGACACGTCTCACGGGCCGTCGAACCGGGCGCGCACAGAAGGCTGGTCGCTCTGGCCCGCTGGACACTGCGAGCGAGGCGCGGAACGCTGAGGGGCCCGGGCGGCCCCGACGACCGGATCCCGGCGGCAATCGCCGCGGAGAATGCATACCGACAGGGCAGATTCTCCGAGGCCCATGCCACCGTCTCGCGGCTGCCGAGCGACGATATGCCTCCTCGCCTTCAGGGCGCGGTGCTGCTCGTCGCCGCGGCAAGCGAGCTGCGACTCGATCGCCGAGAGCCGGCCCTCGATGCGTTTCGGCGCGCTCACGATCTGATTGAGCGCGAAGGACTATCGATGCTCTACGCCACCATCGACACCCAGACCCTTCGTGAGCTGAGCGAAGCGAGCGGGCTCCCCGTGGATTCCGCCGTACTTCAGTTCTTGCACAACAGCAGTGACGATCCGCGTGCCGCAATTCCTTCGCTGTCACGGCGTGAACGGCAGGTGCTGGCACTGCTCGCCTCAGGGCTGTCGAACAACAAGATCGCTGAGACGTTGTTCATCACCGCCAACACCCTCAAGTCGACCGTTCGCAACCTCTATCGCAAGCTCGGTGTGAACGACCGCACAGAAGCATCCGACCTCGCCCACAGACTTGGCCTCGACAGTGCCACGGCCTGAACGACGCATACCCTGAGCGGATGATCGGCAACAACGCGCCCGTGTGGTTCGGTGGCGACACCGTGACCATCGCGGCTCACGATCTCCTGAGGCTGCCGGCGGCGTGAACTAACGGATGACTAGGCGACCCACACGGTTTTGAGGTTGCAGAATTCGCGAATTCCTTCGATGGAGAGTTCCCGGCCGTGGCCGGAGCGCTTGATGCCTCCGAAGGGAAGCTCGGGATAGGAGAGAGTCATGCCGTTGATGAAAACGGCGCCCGACTCGATGCCGGTGATGGCCGCAGTGATCTCGGCCGGGTCGGTGCTCCAGAAAGCGGAGCCGAGTCCGAAGTCGAGCGCGTTCGCGACCTCAAAAGCCTCCTCGAGCGATGACACGCGATAGACGGATGCCACGGGGCCGAACGCCTCCTCCTCGAACAGACGCATGTCACGGTCGATGTTGGCGATCACCGTAGGCGGATAGAAAAAGCCGGGGCCCGCGGGGCGAATGCCGCCGGTGAGAACATCGGCGCCTTTCGCCCGGGCGTCGTCAACGAGCTCCTCCACGTCGGATCGGCCTGAGGCGGTGGCGAGGGGGCCGATCTCCGTCGCGGGATCCATCGGATTTCCCACGACGAGGGCTGCCATACGCGCCACGAAGGCGTCGGTGAATTCCTGGTAGACATCGTTGTGAACGATGAAGCGCTTGGCGTTGATGCAGGCCTGTCCGTTGTTGCTCGTGCGAGCCCGCACCGCGGTCTCGGCGGCGGCCGCGATGTCTGCGGAGGGCATCACCACGAACGGGTCGGAGCCGCCCAGCTCGAGCACGGCCTTCTTCAGCACACTGCCAGCGGCCTCGCCGACCGAGCGGCCCGCGCCCTCGGATCCGGTCAGGGTGACGGCGGCGACGCGCGGGTCGCGGATCACATCGGCCACGCGCGACGAGGAGATGAGGAGTGTTGCGAACGCACCCTCGGGGAAGCCACCGCGTTCGAACAGGGTGCTGAGATAGAGGGCCGCCTGCGGCACGTTCGAGGCGTGCTTGAGCAGACCAGTGTTTCCGGCCATAAGAGCCGGGGCGGCGAAGCGGATAACCTGCCAAATGGGGTAATTCCACGGCATCACTGCGAGCACCACGCCGAGCGGGTCGTAGCGGGCGCCCGCGCGGCTCGCTCCCACGACCGAGGGGTCGTCGAGGCTGCGGCCGGTAAGGAATTCCTCGGCGTGTTCGGCGTAGTAACGCATCGCATTCGCCGACTTGTGCACCTCGGCGCGAGCCTGGGCATGGGGCTTACCCATCTCGGCGGTGATAAGTTCGGCCAGCACGTCTGCATCGGCGTCGAGCAGCTCTGCGGCGGCGCGCATCCATTCGGCACGTTTGGCGAAGCCCGCTTCGCGCAGGACTCCGACGGCGGCGCGAGCAGCGGCAATCCTCTGCTCAACGAGCTTCTCGTCGTCTTCCTCGAAGCGCGCGAGCACCTCTTCGGTGGTGGGGTCGATGCTGGTGATGGTGGCCATGTGTGTCTTCTTTCGCTCGGGGATACTGCTCATATCAGGATCGAGAGGGGGTTCTCGATACGGCGCTGGAAGGCCGCGAGCCACTGCGCGGCCACGGCGCCATCGAGCACCCGGTGATCGGCGGAGAGCGTCACGGTCATCACGGTCGCCACAGAGAGCACGTCCTCTGCATCGACCACCGGCCGCTTTTGTGCCGCGCCCACGGCGAGGATGCCAGCCTGCGGCGGGTTGAGAATCGCGCTGAACGACGCCGTTCCGTACATGCCCAGATTCGACACCGCAAAGCTGCCGCCCTCAAGCTCGTGCTGACGTAGCTTTCCAGCCCGGGCGCGCTCGGCGAGGTCGGCGACCGAGGCGCTCACTTCGCTGAGCGGGGTGCGCGCGACATCCCGCAGCACCGGAGTCGTCAGTCCGCCGTCGACGGCGACGGCCACGGCGATGTCGACGCGGTCGAAGCGGCGAATTGAGTCGGTGTTCCAGATCGAGTTCGCTTCCGGCACCTCGACGAGGGCGGCGGCGGCGGCCTTCAGCACAAAATCGTTCACCGATACCCGACGCACAGCCGTCTCATTGACGCGGGCTCGCAGGGCGAGTAGCTCGTCGACGCGGCAGTCGGCGGTGAGGTAGAAGTGCGGCACCGTCGATTTACTCAGCGTGAGGCGGTTCGCGATCGCCTTGCGCATGCGATCGAGCGGCACGTCGACATACCCGACGTTGTCGCCGGAGGCGGACACCACTGGGTCGAGTGGTGCTGCGGGGGACGGCATCGCCGCCTCCTGAGCGGAACGCGACAGTTCGGCGGCGCGCAGTTCGAGGTACTTCTCGAGGTCGCGGCGCACGATGCGGCCGTGGGGGCCTGAGCCGGTGAGCGAGCCGAGATCGACGTCGCTCTCTTGAGCTAGCCGGCGAACAAGCGGGCTGACGAATCGCCGGACAGGGGCCACCACCGAGACGGGCGCTGGCACCGGCACTTCTGGCGCAGTCGGCGAAGCGGTCGCGGCGGCACCCGGCGCCGGCGAAACCGTCACCCCAGCCGCAGCAAGGGCCGCGTCGATCTCGGCATCCCCCTCGCCTTCCGCGACCAGCACCACGATCGGTTCGCCGACCGCCACGTTCTGCCCCTCGGCCACGAGGAGGCGCCCCACCGTGCCCGAGGTCTCGGCAATGTACTCCACGACCGCCTTCTCGGTCTCGATCTCGGCGAGCTTCGCTCCCTGCGCAAGAACGTCGCCCATCCCTACATTCCACGTCTGGACGGCCGCCTCAGCCGTGCCCGCGAGCACCTCAGGCATTCGGATGATCTCAGCCATGGCTCAGCCTCCGAATCCAGCGCGCACGGCCTCGAGGCCGGCGACAACTTCTTCTGTGCGGGCAATCGCCGCCCGCTCGAGCACCTTCGATATGCTCGGCGAGGCCTCCTCGCCCGTGACCCGCGCGACCGGCTGATCGAGCCAGTCGAAGTATCGGCGCTGGATCTCATCGGCCAGCCAGGCCCCGTACGAGGTTCCCTGCGCGCCCTGCTCCACGATCAGCACCGCGTTGGTCTTCTGAATGCTCGCACCGATGGTGTCCCAGTCGATTGACGCCCGGTCGAGCCAGCGCAGATCGATCAGCTCGCCATCGACGCCGGTCAGGTCGATCGCTTCCAGCGCGTGCTTGACCATTGAGAGATAACTGATCACCGTGACCTCCGACCCCTCGCGGCGCACGGCAGCGCTGCCCGGCGGAATGACGTAATCGAGGTCACCTTCGGGAACCTCATCGGCCACGCCGTAGAGGTCGACGTGCTCGATAACGAGCACCGGATCCTCGAGTGCGAGCGCCGCGTTCATCAGACCCACGTAGTCGGCGGCGTTCGACGGGGCGACTATGCGCCACCCGGGGCTGGTGGCGAAGATGCCGGCCGGGTCCATCAGGTGCTGCGAGCCGTAGCCTGATCCGATCGCGACTTTGGTGCGCAGCACCAGCGGCACAGGGTTGTCGCCCCCGAACATGTGTCGCGCCTTGCCCACCTGGTTGAACACCTGATCAGCGGCCACCCACATGAAGTCGGGGTACATGAACTCGACCACGGGCCGGTATCGGCCGTCGAGCGCGAGCCCCCCGGCAAGACCCATGAACGCGTTCTCGCTGATCGGCGTGCCGAGCACGCGCCCCTCGCCGTACTTCTGAACCAGGCCCTTGGTGGCTCCGTTCGTGCCCCCGTTGAGGCGGTGCACGTCTTCACCCATCACCACGATGCGGGGGTCGAGCTCCATGCGCCTGTCCATCAGCTGGGCGATGGCGTCGACAAACTTGATCGGGCGGGTCGCTACGTCGGCGTCGGGCGCACTGGGCAGTCCCTCCAGTTCGGACGCGTCGCCGCGCACGCCCACGTTGACGAAGTCAGGCGAGGGCCAGAGGCCGGGTTTGATGCGTCGCTTGCCGGGGCGGTCCGGATCGACCTCAACGAGCTCGGCCGAGGCATCCTTCATCGCCCGCTGGGCCTCCTCCCGCAGCGCGGCCACACCCGCGTCGTCGATCAGACCACGCTCGACCATCTTGCGGGCGACGAGCTGCAACGGGTCGCGGGCGCCCCATTCCGCCTCCTCGTCCTTCGTTCGGTAGCCGAATGCGCTGCCAGGGAATGACCCATTCTGATGAAAGAACCGATACACCTCGGCCTCGATCACTGTGGGCCCCCCGCCCGCGCGCATAAGAGCCGCGGCCTCCTCCGTTGCGAGGTGCACGGCAAGGGGGTCCATTCCATCAACACGCCAGGAGGGCACTCCGAAGCCCTGGCCGCGCACCGAGAATCGAGTGTCAGCCGTAACCTCATCGGCGCGCGTCGACACGGCGTACAGGTTGTTTTCGATGAAATAGGCGACCGGCAGCTTCCAGGCTGCGGCGAGGTTGAGCGACTCGAGCACCGAGCCGATCTGCGCTGCGCCGTCACCGAAGTAGTTGATGGTGAGATCGCTGCTCTCGTCATGTCGCGACGAACTCGCGCTGTGCTTCTGAGCCCAGGCATTGCCCGCGGCCAGCGGTGCACCGCCGCCCACGATGGCGTTCGTGCCGAGCGCCCCTGCCTCGAACCACTGCAGGTGCATCGAACCTCCCCGTCCGCGGCAATAGCCTTGGGCCAGACCGAGGATCTCGGCGAGGGTACGCTGCAGGACCTCCTGAGTGGCTGCGTCGACCGCGTTCGCGGGATCGATCACACCGCCCGAGACATGGGTGAGTGCCTTCGCGAGGAACTGATGGTGGCCCCGGTGCGAGCCGTTCACGCCGTCGCTCGAGCGCAGGCCCACGATCGATCCGACCGCGCCACCCTCCTGACCAATGCTCGAATGCGCCGGCCCGTGCACGAGGCCCTCACCCGCAAGCTCGAGCACCGTCTCCTCGAAAGCTCGAATGAGATGCAACTCGGCAAGCATCGTGCCGAGCAGGTCGGGGTCGGCGGCCTGCCAATCGGAGTCGGTGGTTGAGAGCTCGATCCAATCCACCCCGGTCTCGAGCTTGGTCCGCTTCGGCATCGTCGCCACTTCCCATCGTTTGGCGGCGCCTGCCGCTGCTGTCCGTCCCACTCTAGGGCAGATTACATACAATCAGAGCAAATTAGTCACCTAAACACCCATTATTCGACCGATGTACGCGGCTACTATATACAACATGACGCAACGAGGCATCCCTGGCAATCACGGCACCGACCACATCGGCTTCACCGTGCCCGACATCGACGAGGCGCACGAATTTCTCGTGGACGTACTCGGCTGCGAGCCGGTTTACGAACTCGGCGCCAAGCAGGCCGACGACGACTGGATGCTTCGCCACCTCGGCGTGCACCCCGAAACGGTGGTCCGCACAGTACGTTTCTACCGGCTCGGTTACGGCGCGAACTTCGAAGTGTTTCTCTACGAGGCCGCCGACGGTCAGCAGCAGCAGCCGCGCAACAGCGACATCGGCGGCTACCACATCGCCTTCTACGTCGACGACCTCGACGTGGCCGTCGACTACCTCCGTGGTAAAGGGGTAGAGGTGATGGGCGAGCAGCCCGTCGCGAGCAAACAGGCAGCCGAGGGCCAGCGTTGGATCTACTTTCGCGCTCCCTGGGGGCTGCAGTTCGAGCTTGTCAGCTTCCCTGGCGGCAAAGCGTACGAGAATGGAGCGCCGCGGCTGCTCTGGCATCCGGCCAATCCGGCGGTCTAAGAGGAGACGATGATGACGACGGAGCTGAGCCACGGCGAGATGGGCGCAAACATCGCAGCCTCACTGCGCGAGTCCATCCTCGCGGGAAGGTACAAGCCGGGCGAGCGGATCAAACCCGCCGAACTGACGGAACAGTACCGGGCCAGTCGGATACCGGTACGTGACGCGTTGCGTCTGCTCGAGTCCGAGGGGCTCGTCACATCCGTCGCCAACACGGGCGCCTGGGTGGCAACACTCAGCGTCGACGACCTCACCGAGCTCTACCTCGTGCGCGAACACCTCGAGCCGCTGCTCCTTCGCATGAACGTGCCCCTGATGTCCGACGACAACATCGACGAGCTCCAACAGCTCGCCGACGCCATGGAGCTGTCGGACGACGTGGAACGATTCCTTCGACTCGACCGCGAGTTTCACCTCTCGGCGCTGCGGCACGCCCACACGAGCATGCTGAGCAATACCGTGCTGGGACTGTGGAACCGCACGCAGCACTATCGACGCGAGGCGACGCGACAGTTCTTCACCGGACACGACCGGAGCGTGCACCACGACCATCACCTCATCGTGAACGCGCTACGGCATCGCGACGAGGAAGAAGCGGAGCATGTGCTGCGACGACACATCCGACGCAGCCGCCTTGAGTTGTCGCGGCATCCCGAGATCTTCGCGGCGACGTAGCCGACCCCTGCCCTCCCAGTCTCACAACTCTGGGGTGAGCTCCGCACCGGTACCCGAGAGCGCGTGTACTCGCCCCGTGCGCGCCTCCCTGCGCAGCCGCTGCACGGCAGGGTCCGGGACGAGTGTCGCCGACAAGAGCGTACGTGTGTAGTCCTGCGAGGGATTCTCGTAGACCTCGTCGACCGGGCCGGACTCGACCATCGATCCCTTGTACATAACGCCGACGTGGTTGCTGATGTGCCGCACGACCTCCAAATCATGTGCGACGAAGAGATAGCTGATTCCCATATCGCGTTGGAGCTTGGCGAGAAGATTCATCACCTGCGCCTGTGTGCTGACATCAAGCGCACTGACAGCTTCGTCGCAGACGATCAGACGAGGCTCCACAGCGATGGCTCGCGCAATGGCCACCCGCTGGCATTGTCCGCCGGACAGCTGGCGCGGAAAGCGGTCTGCGTGGTGCGGCTGCAGTCCCACCCTGTCCAGAAGATCGTCTATGCGAGCATCCACAGCGGCCCGCTTGAGGCTCGGCCAATGACGCGTCAGCACGTGACGCAGGCTCGTACGGACGGTCATCCGGGGGTTGAGACTGGCGAGCGGGTCCTGGAAGACGACCTGCACGGCCTTTCGGTACCACAGCGGCATCCGGCGACCGAACGAACTGATGTCGACGCCGTCGAAGACCACCGATCCTGCACTGATGGGGGCTAGACCGAGAATCGCATTGCCGACCGTCGATTTGCCAGCCCCAGACTCGCCAACCAGGCCGAACGTCGTCGACTCACCGACCTCGAAAGACACGCCATCGACCACACGCGACGACCTCCCCCGCCCCAGCAGCGCCGACCCAGACGAGTACGACACCGTGAGTTCATTGACCTCAAGTAGTGCTGTCACTGCTTGCCCCTTCCCTTCTCAATCCTCGTAGCTGAAGCTCGTCGGCGCGCACGCAGCGCACACCGTTCACGAGCGGAACCGCGGTAGAACAGGCGCGGCTTGCGAAAGCGCAGCGGTCGGCGAAGCGACAGCCGCTTGACCACTCCCAAGGGGGCGGGACGCTCCCGGGGATTGTCGCCATCTCTTCGACGCGGGATCCCACTCCCGGCGATGCATCCAGCAAGGCTTGGGTGTAGGGGTGTTGGGGTCGTGCGAAGACAGAGCCGACCTCGCCGTACTCCACGACCTGTCCCGCGTACATCACCGCAACACGGTCCGCCGAATCGGCGACCACACCCAGATCATGAGTGATCAAAACGACTGCGAGACCGAGCCGGTCGCGCAATTCCATGAGGAGGTCGAGTACACGCGCCTGAATAGTGACGTCCAGGGCCGTGGTCGGCTCATCGGCAATGAGCACGTCGGGGTCGCCCGCCAGCGCCGCGGCGATGCCAACACGCTGAGCCATTCCGCCCGAGAATTGGTGCGGATAGTCGCTCAATCGCGCCTCTGCGTTTGGCACACCGACGAGGGTGAGCAGCTCGGCGGCCGACCGACGCGCCTCCTTGCGGCTGACCCGCTTGTGCGCCCGCACCGCATCAGACAGCTGCCGGCCGATCGTGTGAACGGGAGAGAGGGACGAAATCGAGTCTTGGAAGATCATCCCGATCCGATTGCCACGGACGTCGCGGAGGGTACGGCTATCCGCTCCGACCAATTCGACGCCGCCGACGCGCACGGAGCCTTCGCTCACCGCTACACCGGGAGGAAGAAGTCCCATGAGCGCCTTGGCGGTCATCGACTTACCACACCCCGACTCGCCGACGAGCGCAACCGTCTCGCCCCGGCGAACCTCGAACGACACCGCACTGACCAGCTCCGTACCACCTTCTCCGCCCGTGACGACCGACAAGTTGCTGACGGCCAGCGTCGCCGGATCGGATGCCGCGGTCGTCTCGACGACCGCGGGCGGACGGCTTGTTGAGGGCGCGCCCGAACGCACGAACCAAGCCTTCGCCCGTCCGCTCCGGTTCCGGTCATTGCCGATGCTCTCATTGATTCCGTCGCCGAGGAGATTGAACAGCAGGACCACCGCGGTGATCGCCAACCCGGGGGCGATCGTCATCACCGGCTGCAGAAGCTGGTATTGCTGGGCGGCGTTGAGCATCGTGCCCCAGCTCACCTGCGTCGTCTCCTGACCAACCCCCAAGAATCCCAGCATCGCTTCGACGAGAAGGGCCATGCCGAGCGCGATTGCGCCCTGAACAACCAGCGTGGGCGCGATGTTGGGGAGGATTTCGCGGAATAGGATCGCGCGCAATCGGAATCCGCCGACGCGGGCGGCTTTCACGTAGAGCAATTCTCGCTGTACTAGGACCTCACCACGGGTGATCCGAAAGAAGCTCACAGCGAAGATGATTCCGACTCCCACCATGGCATTGACCAGGCCTGTGCCGATGACGGAAGCCAGCACGAGGGCTAGGAGAATCGGGGGGAGCGCCTGGAAGGCGTCGGCAACACGCATGCCGATGCGGTCCGCCAGGCCGGACGCGTAGCCGATCAGCAGCCCCAGACCCACACCCAGCACGACGGCGATGATGACCGCCTCGAACGATGCGATGAGGGATGTACGGATGCCGTAGATCAGTCGTGACAACGTGTCGCGACCGATATCGTCAGTACCCAACCAGTGCGCCGCGGTCGGCCCGGAAAGCGCATTGCTGGGATCGGGAGCCAAGGGGTCATACGGCGCGATCAACGGAGCCGCGATCGCGATCACGATCAGCCCGAGAATGATTGCGCCAGAGATCACGGCCTTGCGGCTAGAGAGAATTCTGTGGACCGTTCGGCGCGGCGCGGCGCTCGCCCTCGTTGCCGAGATGTCTACAGCCTGTGTCGTTGGACGTACTGGATTGCTCATTGAGGACGCACTTTCGGATTGGCCACACCGTACGCGATGTCGACGACGAAGTTCACGATGATTACGACGAGACCGACCGCGAGCGCGGCACCCTCGAGTGCTGGATAGTCGCCCTTGACGATCGCGTCTATCAGGTAGGTTCCGAGACCTTGGATGCCGAACACGGTCTCGACGACGAAGCTCGCACCGATCATGATCGCGACTTGAATGCTGACAACCGACAGCAGCGGCACCAACGCGTTCTTGACCGCGTAGGAGAAAAGTATCCGCCGCGGGTTCACCCCCCGCGCGAGCAGCGTGACGACGTAATCCTTATCGAGGGTCTCGATAAGCGACGACCTCATCTGACGGGCGAACACGGCCCCGGCCGGGACCGCAAGCGCAACCGCGGGGAGCGTTACTGTTCGCAGCCACCCGACGAAATCCTCCCCTATGGGCACGAACCCTACTGCTGGGAACCACCCGAGCTGTACGCCGAAAAACAGCGCCAAGAGCATAGCCAGCCAGAAGCTGGGTAGAGCGAGCCCCGAAATGATGCCCGTCGACAGCACATTGTCGACGAACGAGCCGGGTCGGGTAGCACCGACGATTCCCAGTCCGACTCCGACAACCACAGCAAGGAGGGTGGCGACGGCCACAATGGACAGCGTTACGCTCAACCGCTCCATAATGGTCGTGCTGACGCTCAGGTGAGTGAAGAAGGACTCTCCGAGGTCACCACGGACCGCGTCGGTGAGCCATCGCCAGTACTGCGCGATCAGCGAGTCGTTGAGCCCGAGCTGCTGTGCCAATTGCGCTCGGTCGGCACTGCTCGCCGTCTGTCCAAGGATCTGCACGACGGGGTCGATCGATGTGGCCCGCGCGAGAAAGAACACGATGAGCGATACCGCGATCAGCGTCGGAATACTGGCAAGCAGTCTGTCCCGAGCAAGTTTGACTAGAGGCATTACGTTGACCTTCCCAGATCGTGACAGACCGTCGAGGGGCCTCGAAGGGAGTGAAGTGGGCGACAGTCCTCTCGGCTATACACGGTCGACGGTCACCTCTCTTGGCTGCGGATCGACGCGGATCCCATCCAGATCGCTGTGCGTGGCACGGCCACCCAGCACCGTCAAGACAGACCGGATCTTTCGAATATCGTCCTCGGCGACCGTGAAATAGTCGTCGCTGAGAACCACAAAATCCGCCAGCGTGCCCGGTTGGAGGCGTCCTCGCTGCTCTTCTTCGAAGGAGAACCACGCGGCATCCACCGTGTAGGCGCGCAGGGCCTCTTCGCGAGTGAGCCGATGGGCGGGCGACAGTGTGCGTGAGCCGTTGATCGAGACACCCGTGACGAACCACGACATGATCGAGAACGGATCGAACGTGTTGGCCCGTAGACCGTCAGACCCGAGGCCGACTCGGATGTCTCGCTTCATCGCCGCGAGGAAAGGGCTCGTCTCCGACGCGGGGTCGCTCCAGTGCTCCACCGCCGTATCTGCTTGGAACCAGTAGAGCGCTTGGGTCAGCAGGCCAGCGCCCAGTCGACCGAGTCGCTCCACTGCAGCGGTGTCCATGTTGTCCCCGTGCACGATGGCCCAGCGCAGGTCCCGGACCGGGAACTCCTCCGACACCCGCTCCCAGGCTGTGAGCACGGCGTCGGCGGTGTCGGCCTGGATGGCATGCATGTGCACTGTCCACCGCTTCTGGGCAAACATCCGGAAGATCCGGTACAGCTCTTCAGCCGCATCCTCACCGACGTCGGCGCTCTCGGTCATGCCGTCGTGAGAGCGGTACAACACGATCTCGCCGCCACCGTTGACCCGCAGCATGCCGTCGCCGGCATCGATGCGCACGTAGCGCAGAAAGTTGCCAATCTCGTCGAACTCCGCGCCCGGCCCACTCGAGTGCAGCATCAGACGCGTTCGCACTGACAATTCACCCCGGCGCCACGTCTCGTACACAGCCTCGTAGGCATCCGGCCCCATGGTCACCCCACCGCCGTCGATCACACCGGTCAGGCCGGCGCGTGCCAGCTCCCGGCTGACGCGGGCCGTGCCGGCAACCTGCTCCTCGATCGACAGCTTGGGGATGCGCTGGAATGCCCATTTCAGCATGGGCATCCCCCACAGGCGACCCGTCAAGTTTCCTTGCTCGTCATATTCGAAACCGGCGGGATCGAGGTCGGCAATCGCATCCGGAGTGAGACCGACGTGCTGCGCACCGACACTATTCAGCAGTCCCCAGTCGTACAGACACTGCACGAAGACAGGGTGGTCGGGCGCCGCCTCATCCAATTCGGCGGCTGAGGGTCCGCGCCCTTCCACGAACTGATCGGGGTGCCATCCCCCCAGAATTTGTATCCAAGTGCCAGGTGGGAGTTCCTGTGCACGGCTCGACACGGAAGCGAGGGCGTCTTTGAGGCTTGACTGGGTACCCCACCGGATCTCGCCATTCCACGAGTGGCCGGAGCGCACCATGTGGATGTGGCTGTCGATGAGCCCGGGTACAACCCGCGCACCGTCCGCGTCGATCCAGCGGGTGTCCGGGCCCCGGAAGGCCTCGGCTTCTTCGCTGGTTCCGGCGAAAACGATCCGATCCCCACGAACGACGATCGCTTCGACCTCCGGAGCTGTTGTCGCGTCGTCAGCCAGTGTCGTGATCAGTGCGTTGACCACTATGAGATCAGCACCGCCCCGCTTCCGTGTCGAGCCGTCAGTCACCTGAGCTTCGCCTCCTTGTATCGGAACACGGCGACGTCGCCCTGAGTGGAAACGATGTTGTCGACCGTCTTCTTGTCGTACGCCCAGAATCCGGTGTACGTGAAGAATCCGCACTCGAGCGCCTCATCGTTGACCGTCTGAGTCATGTCCTGCCAGGCTTTGTCCGCTTCGTCGTCGGTCGCGGCATTAAGAGCCTTCTGCGCGATCGCGTCGATCTCCGGATACTTCACCTTGTAGGGGTTGCCGCCGCCGTTCTCTGCGAAGTGGTACAGGTACCAGTCGTAGGGACCGGTGTCGGCGCCTTCTGCGAGGATAGTGGCCGGGTACTGGCCGTTGCGATACGTGCTGAAGTACTGGTTGAAGGTGGGTGCTTCGACCTTGACGTCGATGCCGATCTCGGCCATCTCGCTCTGGAACAGGTTGGCGACAGGGAGCAGGTCCGAGTACACGATCAGCGTGAAGCCGACCTTGGGGTTGCCGATCGAGTTCATGATCTTCTTCGCCTTGTCGACGTCGTGCGAGTAGCCCTTCAGCGAATCGACGTAGCCGGGCTGATTGGGTCGCAGGTGCTGCGAGAGCACGTCGCCCTCACCCCCGAAGAGCGTGTCGATGTAGTCCTGCGGATTCATCGCGTAGCAGATCGCTTTGCGCACGTCGGCGTTGGCGAACGTGTCCGCGGTGTCCATCATCAGCAGCTGGAAGGTCAACGCGGGATAGTTCTCGGTCGTGAAGCCGGCAGCATCGGCCTGCTTCGTTGTCGCGGCGTTTGTCCAGACGACATCCTGCTCTCCGGTGCGGAGCGCGTTCAGAAGTGAATTCGGGTCGCCGATGTAGGTGATCTCCACCTTGTTCGGTCCTCGGTTGGCGGCATCCCAGTATTGGTCGAACGCCGTTGCGACGATCTTCGAGCCCGACGTCGAGTCGGCCTTGTCGTACTTCCAGGGGCCCGTGCCTACCGGGTTCTCTTTGAACGTCCCGTCATCGAGGACCGACGGGGCGATCATCATCGCGCCGCGCTGTGCGAGGGAGGGGAAGAAGTTCGGCGACGGTGCATCGAGGGTGATCTTGACGTGCGTGTCATCGACCGCTTCGATGGCGCTGACGGAATCCATCGCGTTCTGCCATTGGCTGGGGGTGTCCCGCATCCGTTCGAGGTTCTTCACGACGGCTGCGGCGTCGAACTTGGTGCCGTCCTGGAACAGCACTCCCTCCCGCAACGTGAACTCGATGTCCAGAGGGTTGTTGACCCACTCGGTTGCCAGCGCCGGCGTGATCGTCGCGCCGTCGGGCTCGAGTCCCATGAGTCCTTCGTAGACCAAAGAGGTGTACGCAGAGTTCGGAGTGTTCAGCGGCTCCCAGTCGCTCAACGACTGATTGATAGCCACGCGCAGCGTTCCACCCGCGCCGCCCGCCGTTGAGCTCGGATCAGGTTTTGCTCCGTTGGAGCACCCCGCGAGGAGGGCGGCCACGGCCACTACGGCTATCGCCCCCAGAGTGACGCGTCGAGGTAAAAAATCTCTTGGCATTGCCTGTCCTTTTCTGCTCGAAGGCGACGTCGGATACGTCGCCATAAGGCTCGTGGAGTAAACCCAGAGGTCACCATTCCGGCGCCAACCGTCCTGGGTGTTGTAAGGCCTTCCACCACCACAACAAACGATTGTGGTTTTCGTAAACTACCCGCGCTGGCCGTTATCGTCAATTGCCATTTTCTGGATGTTACATAGACGTAACGAGGCCAAGCAGATTGTGCGCTGCCATTGACATGCCCGCTCTCGATCCAGGAGACTGCACTCGATTGCATTTCGCCCGTTACGCGCGCGCAATTCAGGGCGTCGAACCAACGACGCGTACGCTCTACCCGAGCGCTCGCCCTAGAGAAGTTCCGAATGAAGGGACGACCACTGTGTCGAAAGTACTTCTGAAAGGCGGGACAGTCCTGCCGATGAGCAAGACCGACCCCGTCTCCACGCGCTCGGATGTGCTCATCGACGACGGCATCGTCGTCGCGATTGCACCCGCCATCGACGCCGACGCGGAGACCGTCGACTGCAGCGGGCGATTGGTACTGCCGGGCTTTGTCGACACGCACAGGCACACATGGGAGACACTTCTGCGCAACTGCGCTCCGGATGCCACGCTCGACGAATACTTCGCGCGCGTCCTCGACCACTACGCCCCATATTTCACTGCGGACGATGTCTACGCCGGAAACCTACTTGGGGCACTCGAGTGTCTGAACGCCGGGATCACGACGCTGGTGGACTGGTCCCACATCAACAACTCCCCCGATCATCCCGAAGCGGCCATCCAGGCCCTGCGTGATTCGGGCATCCGGGCACAGTATGCCTACGGGCCCGCGAACGATGTATTGCCCGGCGCTCTCGCGCCGGAGCCGACAGCCATGCCCGTCGCTGAAATCAGACGCCTGCACAACGCTCATTTCTCGTCGAACGACGCGCTCCTGACGATGGCTCTGGCAGCGCGGGGCCCCGGCTTCACGTCAGACGAGATCGTTCGCACCGAATGGGCCGCCGCGCGAGACCTGGGAATCCCGATCACCTTCCATGCCGGCATGTCTCGGGTGGCCGGACGCATGGCGATGGTCGAACACCTCGAGCGGCTCCAGCTTCTCGGCCCGGATATCACCTACATCCACGCGAACCACTTCGCTGACCGAGAGTGGAAGCTTGTCGCTGACTCCGGCGGCACGCTATCGCTCTCCCCGCAGGTGGAGATGCAAATGAATCATGGATGGCCGCCCGTGCACAAAGCACGCGAGTTCGGGCTGCGTCCGAGCCTGTCCGTCGACGTCGTCACATCGGTGCCGGGCGATATGTTCACGCAGATGCGCGCGCTGTTCGCGGCGGAACGTGCCCGGGTGAATGCGATCTGCTGGGAAGAAGACACCCCCACTCCCCCGGACATGCTCACGGCGGCAGAGGTACTCACCATGGCGACGAGCAACGGAGCACATACCGTGGGTCTGGAGGATCGCATCGGTACACTCGCTGTCGGCAAGCGTGCCGACATCGTCGTGATCGATGGCCGCGGCGTGAACATCGCACCCGTGAACGATCCCATCGGAGCGGTCGTGCTTTCTGCCGATGTCTCCAACGTGGAGCACGTCCTCGTGAACGGATCCTTCAAAAAGCGTGACTTCGCTCTCGTCGCCGACGTCGCCCGAGCCGTCGCCCTTGCCGAACAGGCGGCCGCCGGCGTGCTGTCCCGCGCGGACACTTCGTCACGGTGAGCAGCGGCCGCCCCGAGAGCAGTAGCCGAGGAACGAGTTCAGCGATGCCGGTCGCGGGCAGCGATGTTCATGTCGGACACCACTGCGGTCGATGCCCGCACAACCAAGGAGACGGGCAGCGTCACCGAGCGGATGGGTCGGTCCGGCTCTCGCAGAAGATCGAGCATAAGACGTGCCGACTCCTCGCCCAGTTGCCGATGCGGCACCGCGACCGTGGTCAACGGCGGCCGGAGCTTATCCAGAAAGGGCATGTCGTTCATTCCGACGACGCTGATCTCGCGGGGGCAGTCGATCCCTCGTTCAGCGAACACGTCGTAGCATCCGAGTGCGATCAGGTCATTGCCCGCGACCACGGCGGTGAAGTCGGAGCTCGTCGCGAGAAGCTCGCGCAGACCGTGTGCACCTGCATCCTCGTTCCATGCCTTGCAGGTGACGATCAGTCGCGGATCGCTCACCAGATCGAGATCGGCGACAGCGTCCTGAAAGGCTCGCGCGCGCGCAACGCCCGTGGAGGTGTTCGCTGGTCCAGCGAGATGCGCGATGCGGCGATGCCCCAACGACGCCAGGTGCTCGACGGCCAGCCGGATCCCGGCGGCATCATCAGGGATGACCGAAGGGGCGTTGGTCAGGTGTGGACGTCGGTTCACCATGACCGTGAGAACGCCCATGTCGCCCAGCTCCTCCAGCAACGGGTGATCGAGCAACGCCGTGGCGATAATCAAGCCTTCCACCTGGCGCGCGCGAAGAGCAGCGACTTGAGTGCGCTCACGGCTCAAATCGCCGTCGGTACTGACGAGGAGCCCGCTATAGCCGGCCGGCTCGAGGATGCTCTCGATACCCCTGACGATCGGGGGGAAGAACGGGTTCGTGAGGTCGGGGATGACAATGCCGATCGTGCCGGTCTTCGACGTCTTGAGACTTCGCGCAATCGGATTGGGTTGGTACCCGAGCTCAGCAGCAACCTTGATGACGCGTGCGACGGTTCCACGATTGACCAAGTTCTGCGTGGCCGAATTGAGCGCGCGAGACGCGGTACCCGGATGCACCCCGGCAGCGGCAGCGACATCGCGCAGTGTTGCAGGTTTCACGTCACGATCCTATGGGGAGAAGGTCGGCAGGCCACCATGCCCTCGGCGCTCCACCGAACCGAAGAAAGAAAAATACCATGCTGAAAAACATCGATCCGCAACTGAACCCTCGCCTGCTGTATCTCCTGGCGACGATGGGCCACGGCGACAGAGTAGCGATCGTCGACCGCAATTATCCCGCGTATGCCAGCGGAGTTGAAGTGAACCACCTAGGGAGCCTCGATTCGACCCAGGCGCTTCACGTGGTCCTCTCCGTCATGCCGCTCGACCGCTTCGAGGAGACACCCATGATCTTCATGCAGCCAGCCGACGCTGGTGGACCGTTGCCGGTCCACCAGGCCGCGCTGTCCGCCGCTGCGGATGCCGAGGGGCGCCCCATTGCCTGCGCGTGGAGGGAGCGCCACGCGTTCTACGAAGAGGTTCGGACAGCGACCGTTGTGATCGCCACGGACGAATCGCGACCGTGGGGGAACATCCTGCTCATGAAGGGCGTTCTGTAGGCGCTCCCGCACGCGGCTCAGCGCGAGCGGCTCAGTATGGGTTGGCGATGAAGAGGTCCTGAGCCGGGAACTTCGTCAGGATCTCGATGCCGTACTCGGTCACCACGACCTCCTCCTCGATGCGCGCGGCAGAGGACCCGTCGTCCGCAGGACAGTAGGTCTCCATCGCGAACACCATGCCGGGCCGGATCTCGACAGGATCCTTCATCGAATTGAGTCGCGAGATGATCGGCCGCTCGTGCAGCCCCAGCCCCAGCCCGTGCGCGAACTGCAGCCCGAAGGCAGCGAGCTCGTTGTCGAATCCGAAGTCCTGGGCCTTCGGCAGGGTCCGCGCGACCTGATCGCTGCCCACTCCGGGAGCGATCGCATCCAGAGCGGTGTCCATCCACTCCCGCGCGCGCTTGTAGGCATCGTGCTGAGAGGGCGTCGCCCAGCCCACCCCGAAGGTCCGGTAGTAACACGTCCGGTAACCGTTGTACGAGTGGATGATGTCGAAAAAGGCCTGGTCGCCCGGTCGGATAATGCGATCGGTGAAATTGTGCGGATGCGGGTTGCACCGCTCTCCCGAGATGGCATTGATGGCTTCCACCTGATCGCTGCCGCTTTCGTAGAGCCGCTTGTTGGCCAGCGCAACGATCTCGTTCTCCCGGACCCCTGGCTTGAGCGCGTCCACGATGTCCTGGTACACGCCGTCCACCATCGCGGCGGCCTGGTTGAGGAGAGTGATCTCATCGATGTTCTTGATGACGCGGGCGTCCAGCATGGCCTGCTGGGCATCGGCTACCCGGATGCCCTGACGCTCCAGCTCGAAGAGGAATGGCGGTTCGACGATGTCGAGACCAACGGGCATCCCCGCCACCCCGTGAGACGTCAGGATCGACTTGATCTCCGACACCGCGTCACGCATCAGGCCGGCCCCGCCTTCCGGCGCCACCGCTCCTCGAAACCCCAAGAATCCTGGACGGTAGGAATCATCGGGAACGAACCCGGAGTACAGCTTGTGGTGCTTAACGGCGGAGCCGAAGTCCCACAGAATGGGGTCCTGTCCGCGCACGAGCAGCGCGTAGCGGATCATCTTGTCGCCCAGCGCGCCGCCGATCCACGTCTGAGTCGTATAACGGATGTTGTAGAAGTCGAAAAGGAGAAATGCGCCGCACTCGCTAGCGTCGAGGGCCGCCTTCGCCCGGCTCAAACGGTAGTCCCGCAGGCGGTCGAAATCTACGCGATTTTCATAGTCCACGCCCGAGTGCCCTGGAGCATCCAGCGGCCGCACCCCTGCGGGCCGTTGGCTAGGCCGTTCGAATCGTCGTGTGTTGTGGTTGTGCGTGTGAGTCACTGTGGATCCCTCTGCTCCGGGCTGCCGTCGCTCAGTTCTGCGGCGTAAGGCCGTCGGTCACGTTCGCGTTCTCTGAGACGAGTTCCAGCCCGGCGCCGCGCGCTACCGTCAGCAGGAGTGTGGCGAAGTCGAGCTCGATATTTCCTCGGTCCACCTCGTCGGCCACGATGTCACGGGTGATGCTGGCCACCGGAAGCGGGACTCCCAGTTCACGGCCCGCGTCGAGTCCGAGATCGAAGTCCTTCTGGAGAAGGACGTTGGTGAACGTCGGCGTGAAGTCGAGGTTCACGAGCGCCGGAGTCTTGTAGCGGGTGAAAGTGGAACCCATGACCGAGTCGTTCAAGAACTCGAGGAAGGCTTCGCGCGACACGCCGCCCTTCTCCGCCAAGACCGTGATCTCTGCAAGCGATTGCGTCACAACGCCGAGAAAGACGTTATGGGCGATCTTGACGAGTCGGGCGACCTCGCCCTCGCCGACGTAGGTCACGCCGCGGCCGAAGGTACGAAGAAGAGGGGCGACCTCATCGAACACCCACCGGGGCCCAGACGCCGCCACGGTCAACTTGCCCGCCGCTATCACAGCCGGGTTGCCACTGACCGGTGTGGCCAGCAGAGCCGTACCGCGCTCGCTCGCCGCTGCGCGCAGCACCTCGCTGGCGGTCGTGGAAACCGTCGAAGAATCGGCGATAATACGCGGCGCCTTGTCGGGATCGGTGAGCAGTCCGTCAGGCCCGGTTGTCACGGCGGCGAGATCGACTGACGTCGAGACCATGGTGAACACCACGTCGCGGTCTGCGAGATCCACGGGTCGAGCAGCGAACCGCGCACCGGCATCGATCAAAGGCTGCGCTTTGGCCGCCGTGCGGTTGTACACGGTCACGTCATAGCCGGCTTCCAGCAGTCGATAGACGAGCTGCGAGCCCATTCGACCTGTACCGATCCAACCGATCGAGAGTGTGTCTGACATCTTTGCCTCCTTGGGATAACAATCGTTTGCAGTAATGCTAGCGCCTCGCTCACGGAATCCAACAGGAACGTTTGAATATTTCGTAACCGTAATAATTCCGCGAAGGAAGAAAGCGCCTACCTGGCGGCTGCAGTCAGGAAGTGGCTCCAGCCGCCGCGTCGGGTCGTGTCAGCTGTCTGCCAGAGCCTTGAACGCCGGTTCGATTCGGGCGAGCGTCTCCGCCACGTCTTCGCTTGTGTGGGCTGCGGAAACGTACCAGATGCCTCGGTATGCGACCCAGACTCCCAGCTCGATCAGGTGCTGAGCGAAGTCGCTGTATCTGCCGGATTCGAGGGCCTGGATCTGTTCATAGCTCGTGATCTCATCGTCGGAGCTGTCAAAACGCAGGTGGAACGCCATGGGAAGCCCTTGCACTCGCATGGGCAGGTCGTACTTGGCGATGAGCGCACGGATGCCGTCGATCAGTTCGCCGCCAACAGCCTCGACCTTTTTGTACACTTCTCCGCTCTCGAGCTCGTCGAGAGCGGCGAGGACGGCGGCAGTAGCGACGACATTTCCGTTGAATGTTCCGGCGTGTGTCAGCCGACCGGTTGCCACCTCGGCGAAAAGCTCACGCTTGCCAATGAGAGCGGCGCACGGCCAACCGGCAGCCATGGCCTTGCCATACACGGCAAGGTCCGGCGACACTCCGAACCGGCCGGATGCGCCGCTCAGACCAAGACGAAAGCCGCTGATGGTCTCATCGAAAATGAGAACGCTGCCGTTATCGGAACAGGCCTGCCGCACGGCTTCGAGGTACCCGGGGCGAGGCTCGATCGCGCCGCTGTTCAGCATTATCGGCTCCATGATCACTCCCGCGATCTCGTGACCGCGTTCGCGCAGAGTCCGCAGGAACTCTTCCGTGTCGTTCCAGTTGATGGTGATCACTTGCTCGAGAGCCTCAGGGACCTGCCCCAGACTGCCAACGCCAGCCTTACCGTCCTCCGACCTGATCTGGATGTTGTCGAACCAGCCGTGGTAGTGACCGTGGAATCGAAGGATGTACTTTCGACCCGTGTTCTGCCGAGCGATGCGCAGGGCTGCTTGAACCATCTCGCTGCTCGAGCTGCCGAAGCGAAGTGTCTCCGCCCAGGGGAAGATGGCCAGAATGCGTTCGGCAGCTTCGACCTCGCGACGGTGTGTTGCGGCGAAGATGACGCCGTCCTTCTGGGCCTCAGCGAGCTTCGCCACAACACGCGGCGGTGCATAGCCAAGGAAGTTCGGGCCCTGCCCGAGCAAGAAGTCGATGTATTCGCGACCGTCGACGTCGAACAGCCGGCTGCCCGAACCACGCTCAACGATCAGATGCGGGTTGAGCAGGCGGGTGTTGCTTGTGACTCCGCCGGCGAGGACGCGATTGGCGCGTTCTTGGAAGTCCTGCTGAACAGTCTTGGTATCAGTCATTGCCTAGTCCTTTTGGTCGATGTCGGATGGTGTCAACTTGTAGAAATTCGCGGCAGTGCGCTCGAAGACTTGCTGCTCTTCGAAACGAGACAGAGACTGCACAAGGTGAGTCGCCGTGCTCGCGACTTGGCTGTAGGTCGCGGCCAGGAGGCAGACAGGCCAGTCGGACCCGAACATAAGACGGCGCGCACCGAACAGGTCGAAGGCCACCTCAACGAAGGGCACGAAGTCCGAGGCTTTCCAGTTGTTCCAGTCAGCTTCGGTGACCAGGCCCGATATTTTGGCTGTGGTGTTGGGAAGGGCCGCAAGTTCTCGCATCGAGTCGAGCCACCGAGGGTCGACCTCAGGAGCAATAAGCGGCTTGCCTAGATGGTCGATTACGAAGGGGAGATCAGCGTGCTTCGCGACCACGTGGGCTGCAGCATGGGCCTCTCGTACGCCTATCTCCAAGTCAAAGGTCAGCCCTCGGCGACTCACCTCGGCCAACCCGCTGGAGACATCGGACCGTGCGATCCAATTCGGATCCGCTTCGTCGGCGACGCCATGGCGAATCCCCTTGAGAAACTCGCCGCCGGGACTGTCGAGCAGTCGATCCAGGGCTGCGCCGACGTCCCTTGCCGTCAAATCGACCCAGCCCACAACTCCGGCCACGACATCGTGTTCTTCGGCCAGACGAAGAAGCTCGATTGTCTCCTCGGTGCTGCTGAGCGTTTGAACGACGACAGTGGCCGCGACTCCATTGGACTGGAGTTCTGGCACGAGCTGTTCGATGCCGTGTGCCCCGAGCAGCGTACCCATCTGCTCAGTGATCCACGGGTACTGAAAGCGAGTGGAGTCGAGGAAGTGCTGGTGAGCGTCGATCTTCACGGGTTGGCTTGGCCCGTTGCGGGAACGGGGGCCGTCTGCCTGAGCAGGCCCGCATCCTTGAGTTCCGCCCAGAGGTCGGAGGGAATGACCAGATCGAAGAGCTCGATGTTTTCGGTCATCTCTTCGGGCGAGCGGGATCCCGTGAGAACAGCGGCGACGCTTGGGTGGGCCTTCGGGAATTGGAGGGCCGCGGCCTTCAGCGGTACGCCATGCCTCTCGCAAACGGCAGCCAACTCCAGGGCACGGCTGACGATGCTTTCAGGTGCGCGATTGTAGTCGTATCGGGCATCCACGTGCGGATTCGCAAGGAGTCCGCTATTGAACACGCCTCCGGCAATAACTGCGATGCCTCGTTCTTCGCAGAGCGGGAGAAGAGAATCGAGGGCGGTCTGCTCGAGGAGCGTGTACCGCCCGGCAACAAGAAGAGCGTCAGGGTCCGACTCCCGCGCAATGATCTCGAGTGCACGAGTTTGGTTCATTCCCGCTCCGATGGCCTTGACCACTCCTTGGTCACGGAGCTCGATCAGGGTCGGAAACGCTGTCGCGAGGGCTTCGTCGAGGTAGTCGTCCGGATCGTGCACGTGGACGATATCCAAGTGATCTGTGCCGAGCCGCTCGAGGCTCTCCTCGATGGATCGGAGAACGCCGTCGCGGGAGTAGTCGTAGACCGTCGCGAGCTCTGGCTCATCGAGGCTGTTGGAGTTGCCCTCGGGATCGACCGGACGAAGAAGGCGGCCCACCTTGCTGGAGAGCACATAGCTGTCGCGAGGCCGCGATGCCAGAGCCTGGCCGAGTCTGAGTTCTCCCTTTCCGCGGCCGTATTGCGGAGCGGCATCGTAGAACCGGATTCCGTGGTTCCAGGCAGCATCGACCGTAGCGATCGCCTGCTCTTCGGGCACTGGGCTGTACATGCCCCCGATTGCGGTTGCTCCAAAGCCCAGCGCGGTGACGGAGATGTCCGTGCGACCCAGTCGCGAGGGTGCGTCGTGCTTCATGGGAGCATCCTTCGGGATCAGTCGTGGAGGGAGGAACCAGCGAGTGTTGTCGTGGTCGACCCTAGCCATGACGAGTGTTGCCGAACAATGACGTACTCACGAATAGGTGTTCGGTGTTGCCGAATAATGTGGGGTCAGCCCGGTCAGAAGGTCGGAGGAACCGAGGAATCGATGAACCCGGCGACCGATTCGGTGCGGCCGAAGTCCTTCGCGATACCGATCAAATCCGACACCCTCGGCGTGGATTCGGGCCACCAGGCCAAGACGACTGTGCAGGGCGGGATGTCCCTGATCGGGCGAAACACCACGCCCGGTCGCGAGTACCAGCGACCAGCCCCGGCGGACGTCACGCTGATTCCTGCACCCCGCGCGACAAGGTGAAGCTCGCCATCTCGTGTACTCGCTTCGCCGACGACATTGGCGGGTTCGCTCCGGTAGTCAGACAGAAGCCAGTAATCGCGCCAGGGTCCAGGGGCGTTCGGAGCAGCAATGATCGGCTCGTCGAGGATGTCTGCAACCGTAACGGTCTCTTCAGCCGCCAAGCGGTGACCTTCGGGGAGACAGGCCACTCTTGCCTCCGCGATCAACTCGAGCGACGTGAGGCCGGTGAGTCCGACTGGGGGTCTGATGATAGCCGCGTCGACCGAATGATCGCGAAGCCCGGCCGTCGGATCGGTGAAGTCGAATTCCACGGTGCTGAGTTCGCGCTGGGGATGCTGCGTGGCGAATGATCGCAGCAGCCAGGGCACGACCTCGAGGCCCGCTCCAATGGCGTAACCCAGCGTCAGGCCGGAATTGCTGGCTGCACCCGTGCGCTGGGCCACGCCGAACGCGGTGTCGAGGTCGATCAAAGCATGCCCGACCATCTCTTTCAGAATCGCGCCCGCCTTCGTCAATTCAACGGAGCGAGTTGTCCTCACGAAAAGCACAACACCGAGTTGCTTCTCGAGTTCCTTGATGCTTTCGCTGACCCATGGGTTGGAGACACGGAGCTCTTGCGCAGCACCTGAAAAGCTCTGCAACTCGGCAACGGCAAGAAAAGTACGAAGTTGACGCAGCGTGATGTTGGACGCGGACATGTGGCCGACTATAGCCGTTAATTCGGTATGACCGAATAGTTGTAGGGGGATTCGTCATTGTTCCGGGTTCTGAATCGCCCTATGTTCGTCTTGGCCTCACAGCCGCGACCTTATTGCGTGACCACAGATCCGATTTTGCGTCGGACGAGTACTAACACGGGAAGACGATGATGATGACGGGTTACCCCTGGTCCACAGTCCAAGCAAACATTTCACTCCTCTTCAACGAGGTCCCTTTTCTCGATCGACCGGCAGCGGCCAGAGCAGCCGGTTTCCAGGCCATCGAATGCTGGTGGCCGTTTGCCACAGCGGTTCCCACCAACGAGGAGCTCGCGGCGTTTGTGGGGAGTATCGAAGATGCTGGCGTTCACCTGCGGGCACTCAACTTCTTTGCGGGAAACATGGCTGCCGGTGAGCGAGGAATCCTCTCCGATCCTTCACGGCTGAGAGAATTCCGCGACAACGTCGACGTCGTCGCAGATCTTGGAGCTCGTCTCAAAATCGAGAGCTTCAACGCACTCTACGGAAATCGTATTGAGGGGCTCGATCCAGCGAAGCAGGACGATTCGGCTATCGAGGCGATCACCTTCGCAGCTGACGCGGTATCGGAAATCGGCGCCACCGTTCTGCTGGAGCCGGTCAGCGGAGTAGATGCCTACCCGCTGAAGGCTGCTGCAGACGTGGTTCGAGTACTTGCTGAAGTCCCGCACCTGAGCAATGTGCGCCTCCTCGCCGATCTGTATCACTTGACGGTCAATGGAGACGATGTCGAAGCCGTCGCTCGCGAACACATGTCCGTCATCGGCCACGTGCAGATCGCCGATGCGCCGGGTCGCCACGAACCGGGCAGCGGCGATATGGACATCCCGGGCCTCGTCGAGGTCTTCGTCCAGCACGGGTACAAGGGCCGGGTCGGTCTCGAATATGTGCCCTCCGCCGGGACCCGTGAGTCGCTTGAGTGGCTTCGGTCGCTGAGCCCTTTCTTCGGCTCCGATGCTCACGATGCCGTCCGAACAAACTAGAAGGATCCCTGACATGTCAGAAACCGCAACTATCGCATTCATCGGCTTGGGCATCATGGGCAGCCCCATGGCTGTCAACCTTGCCAAATCGGGACATCACGTCATCGGCTACAGCCGACGGGAAGCCAGTGCGTCCCGCCTCATCGAGGCAGGTGGAACCCGAGCCGAGTCCATCCACGAGGCAGTGCAGGATGCGGACATCGTCATCACGATGCTCCCTGACTCTCCTGAGGTCATCGACGTTGCTCTTGGAAGTTCGGGTATCTTCGACAGCGCCAAGCGAGGCGCCCTGTTCATCGACATGAGCAGCATTGCTCCGTCGGCGTCCCGAACCATTGCCGATGAAGCAATCAAACGAGGGATCGCGGCTTTGGACGCACCCGTCAGCGGAGGCGAGCAGGGAGCCATCGATGGAAAGTTGTCCATCATGGTGGGAGGCTCTGCGGAGAACTTCGAGCGAGCACTTCCCTACCTGCAGTCAGTCGGAACCACCGTCGTCCATGTCGGCGGTGCGGGAGCAGGCCAGACGGTCAAAGTGGCAAACCAGCTGATTGTGGCAGGCAACCTGCAAGTCCTCGCTGAGGCTCTTGTCTTTCTCGAGGCTCAGGGCGTTGACACTCAGGCGGGCCTGCAGGTTCTGTCCGGAGGTCTGGCCGGCAGCACCGTCATGACCCGCAAGGGAGAATCCATGATCTCTCGATCATTCAAGCCCGGGTTCCGCATTGCTCTGCACGACAAGGACTTGAAGAACTTCGCTGTCGCGGCGCACGAGTCCGAAACGGCCACGCCAGTCGGCACGCTTCTCGCTGAGCTTTTCGCCAGTGCGAAGGCCGAAGGCGACGGAGACCTTGATCACTCAGCGATGTTCCGCCACGTTGAACGGCTGTCCGGTAGTGAGCAAGGCTAAGAGGGTCGTCGTCGCCCCGGATAAGTTCCGTGGTTCACTCAGCGCGCTCGAGGCCGGCCTGTTCATTGCCCAGGGGATACACGATGTCCTGCCCGACTGCTGGGTGGATGTGTGTCCGATCGCCGACGGCGGCGAGGGGACGATCGATGCGGTCGCGGCGTGCGGGTTCGGTGTCCGGGAGGTCGAGGTTGTGGATCTGGCTGCGGGGTCACGCATTCGCGGTCGGTTCGCGTTCCGCGGCCAGACAGCTGTCATCGAGCTCGCCGAGTTCGCCGGCCTGGGGTTGATCCAACCGTCCGTGACAAGCTCACGCGACGCGACATCCTTTGCCCTTGGACAAGCCATATCTCTCGCGCTAGACGACGGGTACTCGGAGATCGTGCTCGGGCTCGGCGGCTCAGCGAGCACCGACGGCGGCGCAGGGATGATGCACGCTCTCGGGCTTGTCTTCTTGGATGCCACCGGTCGAAGGCTCGTGCCAGGGATCGACGACCTCTCTTCGACCGTCACCCTCGACACGGATTCTCTGGACTCCAGGCTGGCGAACACGACCTTCGTCGTCGCGTCGGACGTCGAGAACGTTCTGCTTGGCCCCAGCGGCGCGGCGCGCGTCTTCGGGCCGCAGAAGGGCGCGGACGCGATGACCGTTCTCGTGCTGGAGGAGCGCCTTCGGCGCTACTCCGATGCGGTACGGACACACATCGGCAGGGATTACAGCGACGTTCCTGGGTCCGGAGCAGCCGGAGGTGTGGCCTTCAGCGCTGTGGCATTCCTCGGTGCACGCCTCCAGTCCGGAGTCGACCTGATCCTCGAGCTGTCGCGTTTTGCAGCCCGGGCGGCCGATTCCGACCTCATCATCACGGGCGAGGGAAGCCTCGACGAGCAGACCCTCAGTGGCAAGGCCCCGATGGGCGTTGTCCGGAACGCTCGTCAGCTCGGCATTCCCGTCGTTGCTGTTGCTGGCCGATGCAGTCTCACACCACAGCAGATCGATCACGCCGGCTTTGACGGCGTCTACAGCCTCCAAGACGTCGAGCCCGATCCGTCACAGTCGATGCGCAACGCGAAAGAACATATCCGGGTCATCGGTCGACATATCGCATCGGCCCGGTTGGAGCCCACTTCAGCCCAGACACACAGCCACCACATTTCATAGGAGAAACACGTGATCACCAGCGTTAGCACCAGAACATCGACCGACCGAGTCGCCGTCGACACCATCCGCACATTGACAATCGACGCGATCGCAGCGGCGAAGTCCGGCCATCCGGGAGCAGCCATTGCACTCGCCCCCGTCGGATTCACTATCTGGAACCACTCCTTGCGTTACGACGTCGACAACCCCGCATGGATCAACAGGGACAGATTCGTGCTCTCCGCGGGACACGCCTCAATGCTGCTCTACTCCCTTATCCATCTCGCGCAGATCAAAGATCCCTCGGCAGACCGACTGGCCATCGAGCTGGACGACATCAAGAACTTCCGGCAGCTCGGCAGCCGCTGCGCCGGACACCCGGAACGCGAAGTGGACGGAGTCATCGAAGCGACGACGGGCCCTCTCGGCACAGGTATCGCAACAAGTGTCGGAATGGCGATGGCCAGCAAATGGCAGGGCGCGCACTTCAACAAGCCCGGATACGCCATCTTCGACTACCGGGTCTTCGCTCTTGCGGGCGACGGCGACCTCATGGAAGGCGTGGGACAGGAGGCTGCATCGTTGGCAGGGCATCAGCGGCTGGACAACCTCTGCTGGATCTATGACAGCAACGAAGTGACGATCGAAGGATCCACCGGTGTCGCGTTCACCGAAGACGTCGCCGCTCGTTTCCGCTCCTACGGGTGGAGCGTTGATCACGTGGCCGATGCCAACGACAGAGACGCCATGGCCCGGGCGCTCGATCGATTCGACCAGAACTCCGAGTCACCCACCCTCATCATCGTCAACAGCGTCATCGGCTACGGGGCACCCACCAAGCAGGGCACCGCTGCCGCCCACAGCGAGCCCCTCGGCGAGGCCGAAGCACGAGCAGCGAAACGCTTCTACGGACGGCCGGAAGACTCCCCGTTCGATGTGCCGGACGAAGCCTACGAGGCTTTCTCCGCCGGTATCGGCACCCGGGGTCGGCAGTCATACGCCACGTGGTTGGAGAAGCTGGAGCGCTATCGGGCCAATAATCCTGATCTCGCCAAGGAGCTCGATCGGTTCTCCACGCGGGAACTTCCGATCGGATGGGACGATGATCTTCCCGTCTTCGATGTCGACGATGCTCCCCTCGCCGCGCGAGCCGCCAATCAGATCGTCCTGAATGCAGCAGCGGTCGCGATCCCCTGGCTCCTCGGGGGCGCCTCCGATCTGGCCCCCTCCACCAAGACCGCCCTGGACTCCCCAGCCGGGCACTTCAGCCCCTCCGATAGAGATGGCCGCAACCTTCATTTCGGCGTCCGCGAATCCGCAGCCGCCTCTGCCGCAAACGGCCTTGCTCTGAGCGGACTCCGGCCGTTCCAGGCCGGCTTCCTCGTCTTTTCGGATTTCCAGCGCGGCCCCATGCGCCTAGGCGCCCTCATGGGTCTCCCCGTTATCCACATCTTCACCCACGATTCAATCAGCATGGGTGAAGACGGTCCGACGCACCAACCGATCGAACAGCTCGCCTCCCTGCGCGCCATGCCGAACCTGATCGACATTCGCCCGGCAGACGCGAATGAGGTTTCTGAAGCGTGGCGTGTCATCGGCCCGATCACAGACGAATCCGTCGCTCTTGTGCTGGCCAAGCAGGACTTGCCTATCATCGACCGTCGCCGCTTTGCTGCCGCGTCGGGGCTGTCGCGAGGCGCATACGTCCTCGCTGATCCGACAGACGGTCAAGACCCCACCGTGATCCTCATCGGCACAGGCAGCGAGGTACACCTCTGCCTGCTGGCCTGGGAGGCTCTGAAAGCCGACGGAATCGCTGCTCGCGTTGTGTCCATGCCGTCATGGGCCCTCTTCGAACGCCAGGACAAGGCTTACCGAGACAGCGTCCTCCCTCCACACCTCCTCGCTCGAGTGACGGTCGAGCAGGCGAGCGGACTGGGTTGGGAAAGATATGCCGGCAACCACGGGGCGATCATCGCCATGAACACCTTCGGGGCGTCAGCGCCGGGCGAAGACGTGCGACGTAAGTTCGGTTTCACGGTCGACGCCATCGTCAAAGCCGCGCGCGCCCAGGTGAACGGGACTGGCGACAACGCATGACGATCCCGCTGCACGATCTGGCGAGGCTGCCTGTGGCATAGCGCGAGGCGGCGGCACAGGTGGCTATTCCTCGTGCGCTTGAGCGGATGCGGCGCGGCGCGAGCCGACAGCACGTCTGAGCCACCTGCTGCCCGGCCCCTCGTGCTGCGCCTCGTCACCGGGATTAAAGAGGGTGCACCGCCCGAGCGAAAGACAGCCGCATCCGATGCAGCCGTCGAGGTCGCTCTGCAGAACCTCGAGCTCGCGGATTCGCGATGCGAGAAGCTGAGCCCACCGCTCGCCCATTGCGCGCCACTCCCGCTGGTTTGGGGCGCGATCTTCCGGCAGCCCTGATAGCGCGACCCCGATCTGCTCGAGACTCATGCCGACGCGTTGACCGGCGGCGATCACGGCCAGCCGCCGGAGGATATGCCGAGGGAACATTCGGCGGCCACCGGGTTCACGGATGGCCCGGATCAGACGTCTCTCCTCGTAATAGCGCAATGCGGGCACACTCACCCCCGCGCGCGCCGCCGTCTCGCCGATGGAAAGCAGATCGTACGGGGCGATGTGGTGCATCAGCCCACTCTCACGCATCGTCGACTTGACCTCAAGTGGACTTGAGCATGTTGGATCGGTTCCAGGCATCTGACCGAGAGGAAGACATGACCATCTGGACCTGCGCGACCTGCGCGATCGAGCATCGAGACACCGTCAGCCCGCCCGACCACTGCGCGATCTGCTCCGACGAGCGCCAATTTGTGCCGGCCGGAGGGCAGCAGTGGACCACACGCGATGAACTCGCCGAACGGGGCGTCCGAATCGCGGTGTCGCCCCTCGAACCCGGCCTATTCGCGGTGACCACGGTTCCCGAACTCGGCATCGGCCAGCGGGGCCTTCTGGTGCAGACCACGGCCGGCAACCTGCTCTTCGAACCGCCGGGCTTCCTCGACCAGACTGCGGTGGAGGCCGTTCGCGCCTTGGGCGGGGTCGCGGTGATCGCGTCCAGCCATCCGCATCTCACCGGATCCTCGATCCAGTGGAGCCAGGCGTTCGACCGCGCACCGGTGTACGTGGCAGAGAAGGACCGGGAATGGATCCGAAGGCCCGACGACACGATCGTTTTGTGGGAAAAGCGAGTGGAGCTGCTTCCCGGCCTCACGATGTACGAGTGCGGCGGACACTTCGCCGGCAGCAGTGTCGTGCATTGGCCAGCCGGCGCAGAGGGGCGAGGCGTCCTGCTGACCGGCGACACGATCGCGGTCGGCGCTGATCGAAAATCAGCCAACGTGATGCGAAGCTTCGTGAACAACATCCCCCTCCCGGAACGTGCCGTCCGCAGGATCAAGGATCAGGCCGATGCCCTGGCGTTCGATCGTATGTACAGCGCCTTCGGGGAACTGCGCCACGATGCCCACCACATCGTGCAGCAGTCACTCGCGCGGTACATCAGCTGGCTCCGAGACGAGAATCCCGAGTGACAGAGGGGCGGTCTACATGCCGTGGGTCTGGGCACGCAGAAACTCGATCGCTGCGGTGCGGAAATGGCGCGACGTGGGCGCGTTGAAGTGGTTTCGACCGGGGATCTCGTAGAACACCCCGTTCGGAGTCGCCTCCGAGAGCGAGCGCGAGCGCTCGAGGATCGCGTCGTCGCTGCCCGTCGCGAACAGCACGGGCTGCAGCGGTGGATGCGACGGGTCGGGCTGGATGCCGTCACGCATGCCGTCGACAAGGCTCATCAGGGCCTCGAGATCGTTGCCCGGGATGGCGGAGGCCATCGTCACGTAGGCGCGGGTGATCCGATCCTCGACCTCGGCGCCGGTCTCGATGAACGCCCTGGCCTCGTTCGTGCGCAGTCGCGTGAGCGGCTGACCGTCGGGGATTCCGCCGAGAACAGCCCGTGTGATGCGCCCCGGTAGATCGAGCGCGGCCTGCCAGCCGACCCGCGCGCCTAGCGAGTAGCCCGCATAGACTGCCTCGTCGATCAGATAGGTGTCCATCACCACGACCAGATCGGCGACGAGCTGTTCCATCGAATAGGCGGACGGGTCGTGCGGCTTGTCGCTCTCTCCGTGCCCTCTCTGGTCAAGGGCGATCACCCGGTAGCCCGCGCGAGTGAGGTCACGGGTCCACCCCGTCGCGTGCCAGTTCACGAGTGCACTCGAGGCGAAGCCATGCACCGCAAGAACGGTCGGCGCATCCGCATCGCCAAAGTCATAGGTCGCCAACTGCAGCCCATCAGACGACATGATCTTCTGCGCACGGGGCGCATCCGGCACAAGTGAGTTCACGCGACCAGTCTGCCAACAATCGGCGGCGTGCTGTGCACTCACGCCGTGCTGGTCGACACTCACCCGCTATGCCGTGGGCGTCGTCCGCAGGGCCGTCACGAGCAGCTCGCGAAGCGCTCTCTGCTCGCCATTCTTCAGCGATGAGACGAGGGGATCGAGATAGCCCGCCAGATCTTTCGTGAGTCGCGCTGCCATGACGTGTCCCTCGTCGGTGAGCGTGACGTCGACGACACGTCTATCGTCGGGATTGGCCACGCGCACGACCAGCCCCCGGGCTTCGGCACGCGCGACGAGACCGGTGAGCGTCGACTTCTCCAGACCGAGGTATGCAACCAGATCGGTCATGCGCAGACGCCGATCCCGGAGGATGGCGAGCACCCGGAGCTGCGTCAACGACAGGTCATTGTCGGATGCGAGCCGGGTCAATGCGCCCATAGTCACGAATGCGGTCTGGGCCAAGGCGTCGACCAGCTCGTCCGTCGCCCCGATCGCATTGCCTTCCTGCTCACGAGCGGTCACACACATCTCCTTGAATTGGTATGTATTACAAACTATATTGGTTCGTATAACCAACCATATCAAGGAGTAGTCATGAAAGCCGCCGTCGTCTCCCGTTTCGGTCAAGCGCCCCGATTCGACCAGTTCCCACTGCCGACCGAGCTCGGGCCGCATGAAGAGATCGTCGAGGTCGTCGCCACGGGCCTGCACCCCCGAGTGAGGTCACAGGCCGATGGGTCGCACTACACCAGCATCGGCGAGGTTCCCCTCGTGCCGGGAATCGATGGGGTCGGCCGTGCCGCCGACGGCGAGTTGCGTTACTTCATCCTCCCCGACACGGCTCTCGGCTCGATGGCCGAGCAGACGGTGATCGATCGACGGCGCAGCGTGGCGATCCCGTCGGCAGCCGACCCCATCCAGATCGCGGCCGCGATGAACCCGGCGATGTCGTCCTGGATCGCACTCCGCCGCCGTATCGATATGCCGGCAGGCCAGAGCGTGATGATCCTCGGGGCGACGGGCAACGCCGGACGACTGGCAATACAGGTGGCGAAGCATCTCGGCGCCGCTCGCGTCATCGCGGTCGGTCGGGGAGCAGACAGACTAAAGGGGCTCGGCGCCGATTCGATCGTGTCACTCGACGAAAACGCACAGTCCGTCACCGCCGCTCTCGGAGAAGCGGGAGAACGGGTCGACGTCGTGCTCGACTACCTGTGGGGCACACCCACTCACGATGCGCTCTCCGCGATCATTCCGCGCCGCGCAGACGACGATCAGACGCTGAGTTGGATTCAGATCGGATCGGTTGCCGGCGTCGAGTCCGCGATCCCCTCCGCAGCGCTCCGCGCCACGAACCTGCACCTCATCGGCAGCGGTCAGGGTTCTGTCTCGACGCGCGACATCGTCTCGGAACTCGAGAGCCTTGCCGAGGCGGTGACCAGCGACGCGTTCACCATAGGTGCCCGCTCGGTGCCGCTTCACGATGTGGAGACCGAGTGGAACCGATCCGCCGAAACAACAGATCGCGTCGTCTTCACGCCGTCGCGGGGAAATGAATGAGCCCCGCCGGCGGCCGGGCTCATTCTGCGATATCTCGCGATTCGTGTGAGGCAGATGTCTCTACGAATCACGCGGTGGCAAGTGAGGGATTCGAACCCCCGAAGTCTAAGACGGCTGATTTACAGTCAGATCCCTTTGGCCGCTTGGGTAACTTGCCAGGGCGCACCCGACCACGTGAAACACACAACCGAAGGCGCGTGTACACATTACCCGCCTTCACGCCGTCGGCGAAATCAGCCCGTCGCGAGGTCGTTCGAATAGCGGATAGCGTACTCCGAGACCCCCACCGCATAGGGCGCCGCATCGTTGTATGCCGCGATCGCCATGCGCCAGTTGTCGGGCACCGAGAGGTCTCCGCCGGCGTGGCAGAGATAGTTGGCCGTGGCGAGCACCGCGTCGTCGAAGTTCTGCGGATCGACCTTTCCGTCACCCGAACCGTCTGCGCCCCAGTTGCGCCAGCTGTCGGGAATGAACTGGAGCGGGCCGACCGCGCGATCCCACGTGGCGTCACCGTCGATGGCGCCCTGATCGCTGTCTGGGATCTCGTTCGTGCTCGACCCGTCGAGAGCGATGCCGAGAATGGGCGGGGTGACGAGCCCATCGGCGCCGATCGACGAGCCGTCGATGGTGCCGTGGTGGCTCTCCATCTCGCCGATGCCCGCCAGCGTGTTCCACCCGAGGTTGCAGCCCGGGTTCTGGTTGGCCACGTAGACCGCGGCGCCGCCGTACGCCAGCATGGCGCGATCCGGGATGCCGGTGGCCGCGGCCGCCTTCGCCGCCCAGTCGGCGTCGACCAGGGTGGGCAGACCCGCCCAGGGCTCGACGACAGGAGCGATGGCGGCCTCGGGCGTGGCCTTAGCCGGAGCCTCTGCCGTCTCGGGTTCGCTCGGCTCGGGTGACGTCGTGCACCCGGGAAGGACTAGCGCGACTGCGAGAGCAGGAACGAGGAGAAGGGAACGACGCACGGCCCCCAGTGTACGGATGGGGTCTGACACGGCAGCGAGCGCGGGTGTTCTCGCCCAACGCAGTGGCCGCGCCTGCGCGCTCGGCGAGAACACCCGCGTTCGGCGCCACGGCTCGAAGCTAAACTGGTGCGCATGGCAGATTCAAGCTTCGACGTAGTCAGCAAGGTCGACAAGATGGAGGCGGACAACGCCCTCAATCAGGCGCACAAAGAGGTGGAGCAGCGCTACGACTTCAAGAACATCGGCGCCTCCATCGAGTGGAGCGGCGAGAAGGTTCTGATGAAGGCCAACTCCCCCGAGCGCGTGAAGGCGATCCTCGAGGTATTCGAGGCCAAGCTCATCAAGCGCGGAATCTCGCTGCGCAGCCTCGACGTGGGCGAGCCCTACGCGTCCGGCAAGGAGTACCGACTCGAGGCATCCATGAAGAACGGCATCGAGCAAGAGGCCGCCAAGAAGATCTCGAAGCTCATCCGAGACGAGGCCCCCAAGGGCGTCAAGAGCCAGATCCAGGGCGACGAGCTGCGCGTCTCGTCGAAGAGCCGCGACGACCTGCAGGCCACCATGGCGCTGCTCAAGGGCGCCGATCTCGACGTGGCCCTGCAGTTCATCAACTTCCGCTGATCGGCGGGCACATGGTGATGGATGCCGGCACGCCGGCCACCGCCCAGCAGCCCGCGGGAGTTCCCGGCGTCGACGTTCCTGACGCCCGGGGTCGCACCGGTCTCGACCAGACCGGCCGCGACCTGAGCGGCAATCCCCGCGTGCGCGTCGCAGACGTGCGCCTGCTCTCGTCGAATTGGCATGTGTTCCGCGCCAACACGCTCGAGTATCAGCGAGCAGACGGCGTGTGGGAGACGCAGCATCGAGAGACCTACGATCGGGGCAACGGAGCAACGATCCTGCTCTACTCCGTCGCGCAGCGCACGGTGCTGCTGGCCCGTCAGTTCCGCTACCCGGCCTACGTGAACGGGCATCCAGACGGCAATCTCATCGAGGCGGCCGCGGGCCTGCTCGATGACGACGACCCGCTCACCGCCATCCGGCGCGAGGCGCGCGAAGAGACAGGCCACGAGATCGGCGAGGTGAGCCCGGTCTTCGAGGCGTACATGAGCCCCGGCTCGGTCACCGAGAAGCTCTTCTTCTTCGCCGCGCCCTATTCGCCCGATACCCGAGCGGATGCCGGTGGCGGGCTCGCCGACGAGGGCGAAGAGATCGAGCTGCTCGAAATCGACTTCGACGAGGCGCTCGATCGCATCGGAGTCGACATCATCGACGCGAAGACGATCATGCTGCTGCAGTGGGCCGCACTGCGCGGACCATTCGCACGCTGACGCCGTAACGAATTCAGGAGGGGAGACTCACCAACGCCACTGTGGCGACGGTGAGCCTCTCCTCCTGAATTGCGTTCGTGCCGGCGCTACTTGGTGGCGGCGGCCAGGGTGTCGACGAGGTTGTCGAGTCCCCACGGCAGCGACAGCGCGGTAGGCGGCGAGACGGCGGAGATGTTCTGCGCCCCCACCAGCTGCGCGGCGTGCCCGGCAGCGACGGCCGGGATCACCGACGTCTGAGGCGAGCTGGTGAACGTGTCGGCCTCGGGCTGCGTGGTCGCGTAGTTCAGCACGACATCGGCCTGCAGCTTGTCGAGCTGCTCGTAGCTGAGCGTGTAGAAGAACGTGCCGTCGCCATTCGCCAGCTCGTCGACCGCGGGTGCGTTCGTGAAGCCGAGGTCGAACATGAAGCCCACGCGGGGATCGTTCTTCTTGTAGACGTAGAACGTGCCCGAGCTATCGGCCACGGCGGCGAGGGTCTTGCCCTTGAACTCGGGGTGCTCGGACGCCTTCTGCGCGATCTGCGTGTCGATGTCCGAGAGAACCGTCTTGGCCTCGTCGCTCTTGCCGAGGGCGGTGCCCACGGTGGTGACGACGTCGCGCCACGGCGTGCTCCACGCCTGATCGGGGTACGCGACGGTCGGTGCGATCTCCGAGAGCTTCTTGTACTGCTCGTCGGTGATGCCCGAGTAGACGGCCAGAATGACGTCGGGGTCTGCGGCGGCGATCGCCTCGTACGGCGGTTCGTCGGGCGAGTCGGGGAGGATCGTCGGCATGGCGGCGCCATCCTTCTCGATCGCGTCTTTCACCCAGGGCAGCACGCCGTCTTTGTCGCCCGCGTAGGAGTCGAACGGAATGGCCTTGGGGATCACGCCGAGGGCGATGGATGCGTCGGTGCTGCCCCAGCCGAGCGTCACCACGTTCTTCGGGTTGGCCGGCACCGTCGTCTCACCGAACGCGTGCTCGATGGTCGCGCCTCCGGCCGACGCGGAGTCGGTCGAGGAGTCGGAGGCGGCGGTGCTGCAGCCGGCCAGCAGCAGCGCTGCGGTGAGAGTCGTCGCTGCGAGCGCGGCGAGTTTCATTCTTCGAGGCAAGGGGAGATCTCCAATGGTGATGCGAGGGTTCGGGGTTGTTAGGTAAGCCTAAGCTGACCTGGCCCCCTCGCGCCACTCACAGCCCCTGGTGAAACCGCCCCATCGGTATGACCATGGGCGAGTGGCTGATCGGGTCGTCGATGATCATGGCCTCGAGGCCGAAAGCGGTGCCCACGGTATCGACCGAGATCACGTCACCCGGTGCGCCCTCCGCCACGATCTTTCCGGCCGACATCACGACGAGGTGGTCGGCGTAGCGAGCAGCCAGATTGAGGTCGTGCAGCACCATCACCACCGTGGTGCCCCGCTCGCGATTGAGCTCGTGCAGCAGGTCGAGGACCTCGATCTGGTGAGTCACGTCGAGGAAGGTCGTGGGTTCGTCGAGCAGCAGGATGTCGGTCTGCTGCGCCAGGGCCATGGCGATCCACACCCGCTGCCGCTGACCTCCCGACAGTTCGTCGATGCGCCGGTCGGCCAGATCCACCGTGTCGGTCGATCGCAGCGCCTCGGCGACGGCGGCCGAATCCTCGGCTGTCCACTGACGGAACAGGCCCTGTCGAGGAAACCGTCCGCGACCCACCAGGTCGGCCACGGTGATGCCATCGGGAGCGATGGGCTGCTGAGGAAGCAGACCGAGCACGGTCGCGAGCTGCTTGCTGGGGTAGCGGTGCACGTCCGTTCCATCGAGCGTCACGACACCCGCCTCCGGGCGCAGCAGCCGCGCGAACGAGCGCAGCAGCGTCGACTTGCCGCAGGCGTTCGGACCCACGATCACGGTCACGCGCCCGTCTGGGATGACGGCGTCGAGGCCCTCGACGACGCGACGTCCGTCGTAGCCGAGAGCAAGACCATCCGCTCGCAATTCATGAGACGTCATGCTGTTCCTCTCGATCGATTGCTGCGGGCCAGCAGAAGTAGCAGAACCGGGGCGCCCACGATCCCCGTCACGATGCCCACCGGCACCTGGAGATTCGAGACGGCGTGCTGGGCGATCAGATCGGAGCCCGTGACGACGAGCGCCCCGACGAGCGCGCTGACGACGAGGGCGGGGCCGGTTCCGCCGAGGAGACGACGCGCGATGGGCGCAGAAACGAAGGCGACGAACACGACGGGCCCCGCGGCAGCCGTGGCGACGGCCGCCAGCCCAACCGCGATCAGGGTGATGACGAGCCGCGCCGGGGTGACGCGCACACCGAGACCGGCGGCGGCCTCGTCGCCGAGCTGCAGCATCCGCAGCCGGGGCGACACCGCGGCGAGCGCCACGACGAGCACGACAAGACCGACGGCCGTGCTCGTCAGCTCCTCCGAGGTGACGGTTCCGAGGCTGCCGACCAACCAGACCAGGGCGGACTGAGCGTCGCGCACATCCGACCGGGTCAGCATGTACCCGATCACCGCCTGGGCGAGAAAGGCGAGAGCGATGCCGACGAGCACGAACCGAGAGCCGGCCACTCCGTGCCGGGCCGCGAGCACCGTGATGAGGCCCGCCACCAGCACGGCGCCACCGAACGCGGCGAACGAGACGGCGAGGCCGCTCCAGCCGGCCAGCAGGATCGCAGCGACTGCCGCCGCGCTCGCGCCCTGCGAGATGCCGATGATGTCTGGGCTCGCCAACGGGTTGCCGAGCAGACTCTGGAAGACCGCGCCCGCCAGCCCGAACGCCGCGCCCACCATGAGCCCGAGGAGGAGCCGTGGCACCCGCAGGCCGAGGATGACGAAGCGGTCGCCGCCGCTGCCCCCACCCAGCAGCGTGGTGAGCACGTCGCCCGGAGCGACGACCCGATCGCCGAGCATCAGCGCGACGATGGCGAGGGCGGCGAGCGCAGCAAGCAGCACGGCGGCGATGACGAGAGTCCGGATGCGCCCGGCCCGGCGCGCGACGGCCACCAGCGCGAGATCGTCAGCCGGCGGCCGGCCGTGGTCCAGCACGCTCATCGGGTCACCGCCTTGTTTCCGCGGACGAGGGCGATCAGCACCGGCGCGCCGATGAGCGCGACCACGATGCCGGCCTCGACCTCGGAGGGCGGGGAGATGAGGCGTCCGATGGTGTCGGCGATGACGAGCAGCGCGGCCCCGAGAGGCATCGACCAGAGCAGAATCCAGCGATAGTCGGCGCCCACGAAGCGACGCACGATGTGCGGCACGACGAGTCCGACGAAGACGAGCGGCCCCGCCAGCGACGTCGCCGAGCCGCAGAGGAAGATGATGGCGACGCCCGCGACGATGCGGGTGAGTCCCACCCGCTGGCCGAGCCCTCGAGCGACATCGTCTCCGAGCGCGAGCGAGTTGAGGCTGCGCCCGAGCAGCAGCGCGGTCGCCGCCCCCACGACCAGGAACGGCGCCAGGGTGGCGACCGTAGACACGTCTCTGCCCACCAGCGAGCCGACAGACCAGAACCGGTACTGCGCGAGGGTGTCGAGATCGCGCAGCAGGATCAGCGTGATGAATGACGTGAGCACGGCCGTCGTGGCTGCGCCCGCGAGGGTGAGGCTGAGCGGGGAAGGGCCCGTGCGGCCCGAGGCCACCGCGTACACCAGCGTCGCAGCCAGGGCGGCTCCCCCGAACGCGAACCAGATATAGCCCGACGGAGCGGTGACGCCGAAGAAGGCGATGGCCGTGACGACCGCGAGCGAAGCCCCGGCATTCACCCCGAGGAGACCGGGGTCGGCGAGCGGGTTTCGCGTGAGGCCCTGCATTAGAGCCCCCGCGAGTCCGAGAGCCGCCCCCGCCACGAGCCCGATGACCGTGCGGGGAACGCGCAGGTCGAGCACCACCATCTGCTCGACCCCCTTCGTGCCGCGCGAGAACACGGCATCGAGCACGGCGGCCACGTCGATCGAACGGCTGCCGAGAAGGAGGCTCGCCCCCACCGCGAGAAGCACCACGACGAGCAGGGCGATGAAACCCAGGATCCTCGTCGCGAGCCGGGTGAAGGTAAGCATTACCTAAGTATGACAGTCGGCCCGAGCCGCTCTCTGAGAACGGGCGGGCGAATCGTCAGTAGGTGACGGTGACTTCGGTTCCCATCGGAGCCCAGTCGAAGACGTTGGCGGCCTTGTCGAGCGGCATGTTGATGCAGCCGTGGCTCATGACGTTGCCGAAGTTGTTGTGCCAATAGGCCCCGTGGAGAGCCTCGTCGCCGTTGTAATACATAACGTCTGGAACGTTCTGTGTGTAGTAGTTGGGTGCCTGGGTGAGGTCTGGGTTGCCCATGTTCTGCGAGGTCAGCTTCGCCGTGATGCGAAAGCTTCCCGTGTGCGAATCGTGCCCGGGCACACCCGACGAGATCAGGAAGCTGTCGATGACCTGGCCGTTCTCGAACAGGTACTCGCGCTGCTCGCTCAGGTTGACGACGATATTGCGCGACGTCTTCGTGATCTGAGCGGGGGTGACGGTCACCGGAAGGACGAACGCCGGGTCGCCCGCGGCCAGCTGCGTCGCGTAAGCGGCTGCGACACCACTGGTGTCGCCCAGTGCGCGGCCATCGGCGCCGGCGGAAATGGTGTCGAGCGTTGTGCCCTCTGTGTCGGTGATCTCGACGCCGTTGACCGCGTCGCGATTGACAGCCGCCGGCAGAGTATCGACGATCTTCTGGATCGCCGCCTTGTTTGCGGTGTAGCTGTATGTGCCGTCGTCGTTCGTGGAAAGAGTGATCCAGGATGCCACGACCGTGCGATCGATCGGCACCGTGCGCTCCTGGCCCACATAGAAGCCGGCGCTGTCGAGGATCGTGTTCAGTTCTGTAGCAGTAGCGGTGACAGCCTCGGTCGAGGCGGATGCAGGCACGACCGTGGGGGTCGCCGCGACCTCGACACTGGATTTACCCGAGACAAGGGCGTCTTGCAGCGCAGCGCGGACCGAATCGAGGTCAACGCCGGTGCCGTCGACGGCGGGCGTGACGACATAGGAGGCCGTCGCTGCGTCGAACGCCATGGTCGCGTTCACCGGGTCGACGAAGAGACGGGGAGCGACCTTGCGCAGTGCCGCTGTCGCTGTCTTCTCGTCGAGCTCGACGGTCGGCGTGACAGCCGTCTTCGCGTTCCACGCGGTCACGTTCCACAGCGGATTCTGCGAGTGTGCCTTCTCGGCGAGCGCCTGCGCGTCGACCGACGCACCCAGGTCGGCGCCCTTGAGCTCGGTTGCCGCACCTTCCTTCGGCGCGTTCACGACGCTCGCCCCGGGCTGGGCGCCGCGCTTGACCGTGTCGCCGTCAAGCCCGGTGATGACGAGGGTGGTGTTGGCGAGCCGCTGGCTCACGGCATCGGATGCGGCACCGACGGTCATTCCGCCGACATTCACGCCGGCGGCGGTCGTTCCGGGGGCAATCAAGACGAGCGATGCGGCGACCAGCGAGACCACGGCCACAACCGCAGGAATACCGATCCAGAGCCCCAGGTGACGCTTCTTCTTCTTCGTCGGCTCGGGGAGAACCCATCTGGTCGTCTGAGGGGCGGCGGACGCCTCGGACACAACAGACGTGTCGGGCGCGACGGACGTCTCTGGCGCGATGGATGCCTCCAGCGCGCTCGGAGCGGGAGCCAGTTCAGTCACGTTTTCACCGCCGTCTCAGAGAACTCACTGCACACATGCTACGTCACGAGTCTGATTAGGCCGGTAACAATAGTGCGTCAGGCGTTCGAGACCCGGATCATCTCGTCGCGCGGCACGACCTTCTTGCGCAGCCGACCCTCGGCCTCGCCGAGCGCGAGCTCGTGCTGGTCGAGCTGATGCCAGCCGTCGATGGTCGTGAACTCGACTCCGCGAGAGGCGAGCAGATCGATGATGCTCTGCTCATCTGGGTGCGACGGCGTCCACCAGCTGGCCTGGTCGTTCACAACGTGCTGGATGGTCTCCATGGCGTCGGACTTGGTGTGGCCGATGAGGCCCACCGGGCCGCGCTTGATCCAACCGGTGGCGTAGACGCCCGGAAGAACCGAGTTGTCGTCGGCCAACGCCTGGCCCTCGTGGTTGGGGATCACGCCGTGGCGCTCGTCGAACGGGATGTCGGGGAGCGGCGATCCGAAATAGCCGACGGCCCTGTAAATGGCCTGGATCTCGATCTCGCGGATCTCGCCTGTTCCCTCGACACTGCCTGCGCCATCGGGCCGCGTGCGCTCGTACCGGATCGACGCGACCCGGCCATCGGCATCCGATGTGATCTCGAGCGGCTTCGCGTAGAAGTGCAGGTGCAGGCGGCGCGAGGCCTCGCCCACCGGGCGCTCGCGCCACTGGTTCAGCACCTTGTTAATGACAAAAACCTGCTTGTTGCTGGCGATGGCGGCTTTCGATGCCTCGTCGAGCTCGAAGTCCTCGTCGTAGACGATCATGTCGACGTCGTTCATCTCCCCGAGTTCGCGCAGCTCGAGCGGCGTGAACTTGACCTGCGCGGGGCCGCGACGACCGAAGACGTGCACATCGGTGACGGGCGACGACTTGAGGATCTCGTAGACGTTGTCGGGGATCTCGGTGGGCAGCAGATCGTCAGCGTGCTTCGCCAGGATGCGCGACACGTCGAGCGCGACGTTGCCGTTGCCGATCACGGCGACCGACGCAGCGGTGAGCGGCCAGGTGCGCGGAACATCCGGGTGGCCGTCGAACCAGCTCACGAAGTCGGCGGCGCCGTACGAGCCCTCGAGCTCGATGCCCGGAATCGCCAGCGGGGCGTCGGTGATGGCGCCAGTGGCGAAGATCACCGCATTGTAGTGCTTCTTGAGGTCGTCGAGCGTCACATCGACGCCGTAGCGAACATTGCCGAAGAAGCGGATGTCTCCGCGGTCGAGCACCTCGCGCAGGGCGGTGATGATGCCCTTGATGCGCGGGTGGTCGGGGGCGACGCCGTAGCGAACGAGTCCGTAGGGAGCGGGGAGGTGCTCGAAGAGGTCGATCGAGACGTCGAAGTGACGTTCGGCCTTGATCAGAAGGTCGGCAGCGTAGATGCCGGCAGGGCCGGCTCCGACGATGGCCAGTCGCAACGTGGTCATGGAGGGAGGTGTTTCCTTAATTTGTTCGATCCACCACAGTGTCGGCGAATCGGGTGAGGGTCTTCTTGACAGTTCCGTCTGGAAGAGGAGCGAGAGCATCGACGGCGCCGCGGGCCCAACCGTGGGCCTCGTCGATCGTGGCCTTGGTCACCGGATGCGCGCGCAATTCGGCGATCACGGCATCGACGGCGGCCTCGTCGACCTTGTCGCCGGGCTTCGCCGTGGCGACCGCATCGATGCGCTTGAGCAGGGCCGCGGCCTCCGCGCTGCGCTTGGCGCGCTTGCGCAGGTAGAGAACGGGAAGCGTGACCACGCCCGCGCGCACGTCGGTTCCGGCCTTCTTGCCCGTGGGCTGCGTGGTGCCGTCTTCGACGGGCGGCGACATGTCGAGCACGTCGTCGATGAGCTGGAACGCGACGCCGATCTTCTCGCCGAACTCGATCACGGGCTGCTCGTACTCGGTGGGGGCGTTCGAGAAGATCACACCCATCTGGGCCGAAGCGGCGATGAGTGACCCCGTCTTGTCGCTCAGCACCTGCAGGTAGTGCTCGATGGGGTTCTCGTTGTCTTTGGGGCCGATCGTCTCGCGCAGCTGGCCCAGACACAAACGCTCGAAGGTGTCGGCCTGAAGCTGGATCGCGCGCTCTCCCAGAATGGAGAGCAGTTTCGATGCGCGTGCGAAGAGCAGATCGCCCACGAGAATCGCGATGGAGTTGCCCCATACGTTCTGCGCCGTCGGAACCCCGCGCCTCACGGGAGCCGAGTCCATAACATCGTCGTGGTAGAGCGAAGCGAGGTGGGTGAGCTCGATGGATGCGCCGGCCATGATGACCTCATCGGTCACGCCGTCGCCGAGCTGAGCCGTGAGCATGGCCAGAATGGGCCGCACTCGCTTGCCGCCGGCCTCGAGCAGGTAGCGTGCAGCCACATCGGCGAGCTCGTCGCTGAACTTGACCTCGGCGAACAGCCTCGCTTCGAGGCGCTCGATGCCGTCGTCGACGGCGCGCGCCACCTCGCGGTCGCGACTGGTCGAGAAGAGGCGGTCGTGCAGATTGAGCGACGACGAGAGGCTCTGGGTGCGCCGGGCCTTGCCTGCGGGCGCGCGCGTGCCTGCAACGGGTGTTTTCGGGGTCACGGGTTCAGCCTACTGACCCGTGCGGGGCTTGATGCCCCGATGCAGGGCGACGATGCCGAGGCTCAGGTTCTTGTACGCGACCCTCGAGAACCCGGCCACGCGCATCCATTCGGCCAGGGTTTTCTGGTCTGGCCAGGCCTTGATCGAATCGCCGAGGTAGTCGTAGGCCTCGGCGTTCGACGAGGCAAGCTTCACGAGGGTGGGCATGACCTTGTTGAGGTACGTGAAATAGCCGGTGCGCACAAGCTTGGCCGGAGGCTTCGAGAACTCGCAGATGACGATGCGACCGCCCGGCTTGGTGACCCGGTACAGCTCTTTCAACGCCACGTGAGGGTCGACGATGTTGCGCAGCCCGAACGAGATCGTGACGGCATCGAACTCGTCATCGGCGAACGGCAGATCCATGCCATCGGCCTGCACGAATTCGACGTTGCGGTTGCCCGCCTGCTGGCGCTTGCCGACCTCGATCATGCCGGGCGAGAAGTCGGCGGCGACCACGTGGGCGCCCTTTGCGGCCAGCGCGGCGCTCGATGTTCCCGTTCCCGCGGCGAGGTCGAGGATGCGATCGCCGGGCCGGGGGTCGACGGCACGCACCGTGGCCGCGCGCCACAGCTGGTCGTTGCCCACAGAGAGAACCGCGTTCGTGCGGTCGTAGTGCGTGGAGACCTGGTCGAACATCGCGGAGACCGCCTGGGGCTTTTTAGTAAGGTCTGCCTTATTCACTCGTCCAGTGTAGTTGCGCTGCCCGCATGGCGGCTGGGATTGACCAGCTGTGCAGCGCGGACCTCGAGTTCAGGCGATCGGCCGCGAGAACAGGTTAACGAGGTTTCCGTCCGGATCGCGGAACAGCGTCGAACGATTGCCCCACGGCATCGTCGTCGGCGCGAGCACAAGGTCGTCGATCACGCCTCGAAGCCGGTCGAATTCCGCGTCGACGTCGGTGACCATGAACTCGACGATGATCGAGCCGTCGGGTCCGGGTTTCGGGGCGCTGTCTTCGAGCATGGCGACGGTCGCGCTGCTCGCGATGGCGAACGTGCCCGTCTCGGTTCGGAATTCGGCGAACACGGGCGCCGGCCGAGCGGCGGTCGCGCCCGTGACGGTCTCGTAGAATTCGACGAGACGGTCGACGTCGTCGGTGATGATGCGAATGGATGCGAGGTTCATGATGGCCTTTCCGTCGCGCCGGTCGGCTCGACGTCTCCATGCTGGTGCTCCTCGGCGACACCGTCCTGTCGGTGTTTAGAGGTTCGCTTCATTCGTCGTGATGGTGCGCAGTTCACCGAATGAGACGTCGAGGTCCTCGACGCGGAGGGCGCGTCGGACCGGAATCTCGCCGGTAGCTTCTGCGCTCACAATCCGGTCTCCGCGAAAGGCTCGAATGCCCTCGCGATCACGGCACCAGGCGACGAGATACCAATGCTGACCGCGTGCGACACAGCCCATCGGTTCGATGTCGCGAGTTGTGCGCGTACCCGCCTTGTCTGCATAGGCAATGCGAAGCACGTGCCCTGCGCGGAGGGCGGCCGCAAGATCGACGGGCGACTCAGCCACGGGTCCATCCGTCAGAAGAAGCACTCGTGCCGCCAGTTCGACGGTCTCCGCGAGGTGTCGGTCGTTCATAACGGCAACCACTTTGCGCAGCGCCGACCTCGCCGCGTCACGAAAGGGGCTCGTCGCAAGCATCTCGAGCGAGATCGTGACGGCGAGCGCTTCGTCGACGGTGAGGCCGAGTGGCGCAAGAGTGTGCGACGCGTCAAGGCAGTAGCCTCCGGTGCGACCCGGTTCAGCCCAGATGGGCACACCGCTCTGCTGAAGCGCCGACAGGTCTCGTTCAATGGTTCGAGAACTGACCTCGAACCGTTGGGCGAGCCAGCGGGCACTCCTCGGTCGTGGTGCGACCGCGCGAAGCTCCTCGACAAGTGCGTAGAGACGGTCGGTACGGTTCACAGGAGCTTCGGTTCGTAGTCGAAGAACGCGGCCCTCGGCAGTACCTGCCTATCGCGTAGCTTCTTCTTGTCTGCTGCGGTCAGACGCGCAACCTCGGCCGCTGCATCCCAGTTCTCACGAATGCCCGACACAAGGCAATCTATGATTTCTCGGCCGTCGGCGGCGCTGAGTCCGTAGGTCTCCGACTCCCGCAAGAGCGCGGCGAAGTTGGAGACTTTGGCTCCGCGCTCCCCTCGGCCGTACGGCATCGCCTGCGTGAATGTGTCGCCAGACCTCTGCCCAGGAGCGAGGTCATACAACGGAGTCAGTTCCAGGTGTGTTCCATCCCAGAAAGCCGCATGATTCCGGGCATGGTCGTCGTTGTTACTGATAGCGATGTTCAAGGCGATACGCCTGAACAACTCTGGCCCCGGCAACGTTGCGTCCTTTGCGTATAGACGGAGCACATCAAGGATTTGCGGGTAGGACACATAACGGGCGTACATCTCGTCGGTCTGGGCCATTGTCAGACCGGAAACCACGTGGCGCCGTCCGCCTGCGCCGTCTCGGTCGAACCTTTCGACAAGGAGAACATCCTTGCCGAGGGATGAGACGACCTTGCTGTCGGGCACGTTCATACCGGCCATGCGCGCGAGCGCGAGCATCGCGGCCTCGGCGTTCACCACCGAGAACGTTCGATCATCCGACGACGAGAACTTGGCGAGCCACTCGGTTCCGTCGTCGTCAGTCAGCGTCGCCTTCGGACGCGCGCCCCCAAGGCTCGTACCGTGAAGCAGAGCCACATCGAGCGCCGACGAGAGCTCTCCGCCTTCATCGAGGATCATGGCCGCTCGATGCAGTTCATCGAGAGTGGCCGACTCGTCGCGAGGCGTGTAGCTCTCACGATCGACCTGAAAGTCCAACGCTCCGAAGCGATTCGAACTCGAGCTCAGCATGTAGTCGATTTCGCTGAGAGAGTTCGGCACAACACCCCGCCGACGCTCGATGACTCCGCGGCCCCATCGGTCTGGACTCCCATCCCTTAGAACGCCGGCGATCCTCAACCCGTCCGCAGGCTCCTGTACGCCCGGCCGAAGCGGCAGCTCTGGGGCGAACAGGCTGATGGCATCCGGCCGACTCCGGTACCTCAGCGCGTATATGAACGTGACAAGTGGTCCCGCCTGATTCACTCTTCCGGCGAGGACGGGCTCGGTGTGGCCGGGCAGCCAGGTCCACACATACAGCTCATCAGAAATCGTCATCACTGCCTCTGCCCCGTGACCGACGAACACGGCTTGGAAGCAGTGCCAGCATCTCCTCGCCGCGCCGTCGACGAATCGCCATTTCGGAGCGGTCTTCGATTCCGAAGAGGTGGACACCAACCAGATCTGCGAGGTCTATCATCGTGCCGACTGCCGTTCCGGAGTTGCCAGCCTCGGCCGAGAGCACTGTCCGCTCCGAGACGTTCGCCCGCCCAGCGAGGTCTTTGGCAGTCCATGCCCGTTCGCCTCGACCCTGCCTGATGAGTTGCCCCCAGATGGATAGCGCGTCCTGCACATGCGGTCGCAGCGGCACAGTGCGTTTCGCCATGTGAAAACTCCTTATATTGAGTCTAAGCACCCTTATGAATTACTTTATTGTATCTAAAAGCGCCTGGGTCGAGCCGGAATGCAAAAAACTCCTCGACCCTCGTTACCGCTGGGCCGAACTAGGCTGAACCAGTGAGCGAAACGTCACGAACTCTGCCCCGGCTGGTCGTCGAGACCACCCGCGTCGACGACATCCGACTTCTGGTGCCACTGCTCGATTCGCGGCATCCGCTGCTCTGGATGCGCAAGGGCGAGGGCATGGCGGGCGCGGGCGAGGCCCTGCGGCTCGAGTTCTCGGGCGAGAACCGATTCGTCGACGCCTGCGAGACGTGGAGAGAGGTCGCACGGCTCGCACGGGTGACCGACCCGTTGCAGGCTCCCGGCACAGGGCTCGTGGCGTTCGGCGCCTTCGCGTTCTCGGCTACCTCCGGGCTCATCTCGACCCTCATCGTTCCCGAGATCGTCATCGGCAAGCGCGCGGGCGTCTACTGGATCACCCGCATCACCGCACTCTCCGAGTCCGGTGTCCCGCTCGCACCTCCCCTTCCCATGCCTGCCGCCCGCCCCCTCGGTGCCGAGTACCGGCTCTCGTTGCTGCCCGGACAGGTGAAGCCCGACGACTACCGTGCGTCGGTCGAGGCAGCCGTCTCGCGCATCGCTGCAGGAGAGTTGAACAAGGTGGTGCTCGCCCGCGATCTCGTGGGCCACCTGCCCGCCGAAGCCGATCTGAGACGCACCCTCACCGATCTGGCGCTGGGCTACCCCGACTGCTGGACCTTCGCTGTCGACGGGCTCATCGGGTCGAGCCCCGAGACGCTCGTGCGCGTCGACCACGGAACGGTCAGCGCCCGAGTGCTCGCCGGCACGATCTCTCGTGGCCGCGACGCCGAAGCCGACCACGACGCCGCGATCTCGCTCGCCACGAGCTCGAAAGACCTCGACGAGCACCGCTTCGCCGTCGCCAGCGTTGTGCAGTCGCTGCAGCCGCACACGCGCACCCTCATCACCTCGGAGATTCCTTTCACGCTCAAGCTGCCCAATCTGTGGCATCTCGCGAGTGACGCCGAAGGCATCCTGTCTGATGGCTCGACATCGCTCGATCTCATCGCCGCCCTGCACCCGACGGCCGCCGTCGCCGGTGCACCCACAGCCACCGCGCTGGCCGTCATCGACGAGCTCGAGCCGTTCGATCGGGGCCGCTACGCCGGGCCAGTCGGGTGGGTCGGTGCGGATGGCGACGGCGAGTGGGCCGTGGCGTTACGCTGCGCCCAGATCGCCGAGAACGGCGACATCACGGCCTACGCGGGCGCGGGCATCGTGGCCGAGTCCGACCCCGAGCGAGAACTCATCGAGACGAAGATGAAGTTCCGCCCCATCGTCGAGGCGTTCGGCTAGGAGCGTGCGCCGTGCCACCCCGGTCGTCTCCCCCGCCTGAGCGAGCGGCCCTCGAGCGAGTTGCGTACGGGCGCACCACGTCACCCGAAGACGAGGCTCGCGCAGCCGACGCGGCGCGAGCGTTGAACGAGCTCGATCTGCACGAGGCCGCCGAGCGGCAGGCTCTGCAACGGGCCGCCTTTGATGCCGCGGATGCCCGCGAGCGCCGAGCCCATCGCATCCGGTCGCGCCTGATCGGAGCCGGCGGCACGCTGGCCGCCGTTGCCCTGCTCGCGGCAGCCGGGGCGATCCTGTTCTCGTCGCCCGACCATCGCACCCCTGGGCGGTTCAGTGAGCTGCCGCGCTCCATTGCTGCGACGGGAGAGGCCCACGTCGATCTTGGTCCGGGCGCCGTCGCTACGGCGCCGTCGGGGCCCGTGGGCCGCACGAGCTCGGGCAGTGCGGCTTCGGCCGAGCACTGGTTCGACGAACCCCAGAAAGACAGCGATGTGCGCGCCCAGCTGCCTGACGACATCGACCCCACGTCGACGCGCGCCGTCGACTCCAGCGTCGACGGCTGGCAGGTCTTCGTGGCCAGAGACACGGCCGGCGGCTTCTGCGTGATCACAGCAGAGACCGCGTCCGGAACGTCCGGAACGAGTTGCGCGACGCCCGACCAGTTCACGTCAGCGGGAATCCTTATGACGACAAGCGGCACGACGTCGATCACCGTCTACTGGGACGGATTCGATCTGACCGCGGAGCCGTCCGCGGCGTCTTAGCTGGCCGCGAGCCGCGCCTTCTCGATCTCGATGTCGTAGTCGGGCGAAGGCCAGCCCTGGCCGAACGCCGACATCGTCTCGATGAGCAGCTGCTGCACAGCGGCGCGCGCGTACCACTTGCGATTCGCGGGAACCACGAACCAGGGCGCGATCTCGGTCGACGTGTTCTGGATGGCCAGCTGGTACGCCTCTTGATACGCAGGCCACAGCAGGCGCTCGTCCACGTCGCCCGGGTTGTACTTCCACAGCTTGTCCTCGCGCTCGAGGCGCGCTGCGAGACGCGCCTTCTGCTCGTCAGAGCTGATGTGCAGCATGACCTTGACGATGGTCGTGCCCAACTCGGTGATCTGTCGCTCGAACTCGTTGATGAGCTCGTAACGGTGCTCGATCACCTCGGGCGCCGCGAGAGCGCGCACGCGCGCGATCAGCACGTCTTCGTAGTGCGAACGGTCGAACACCCCGATCTGCCCGGCCTTCGGCAGGGCGTTGCGGATGCGCCAGAGAAAGTCGTGGCTGAGCTCTTCAGGCGTCGGCTTCTTGAACGACGTGTGCGCCACGCCCTCGGGGTCGACCGTGCCGATCACGTGGCTGACGATGCCACCCTTGCCCGCGGAATCCATGGCCTGCAGCACCAGCAGCACACTGCGGTTATCACCCGACAGGCTGTTGGCGTGCAGTCTGATCTGGAGGTCGTCGAGGGTGGGCGCCCCGTCCGCGAGCGCTTTCTCGCCTTGCTTCTTCGACGCCATCACACCCGGCGTGCTTGCCGGGTCGAGGTCGGCGAGCACGAAGCCCTCTCGCGCGGCAAGCAGCTCGCGGGCACTGCTAGAGAAGAAGGTGTCATCGTTCTTGGCCATGGTCGTTCCCTTACTGTTTGCGGGTGAAGACGTAGTGCACAACGCCCGACGGCGACGCGGTCACCTCGACGTCGAAGCGTTCCTCGAGATTCTCGAGGCCGTCCCAGAGGCGAACGCCTCGACCGAGCACGATCGGCACGACGACGATGTGCAGGTGATCCACCAGATCGGCCTCGAGGAATTCGCGCACAACGGTGGGTCCGCCGCCGAGGCGCACATCGAGGCCGTCGGCCTCGACCGCCGCGAGATCCAGAGCCTCGCGCGGCGACGCATCCCGGAACAGGAACGTCGTCTCGCCCACCGGCAGGTCGGGGCGGGCGTGGTGTGTGAGAACGACCACAGGGGTGTGGAATGGAGGCTCCTCGCCCCACCAGCCACGCCACGACTCGTCCTCCCACGGCCCCAGCTGCGGCCCGAACTTGCCCCGACCCATGATCTCCGCGCCGATGCCTACCTGGCTCGCAGCAGCGAAGGCGTCGTCGACTCCTCGAGTGCCGCCGCCGACCGCTTCGGCATCGTGCCCGGTCATGCTCACGAAAGAGTGGGTCGGAAAGAACCAGGTCATGAGCCGCTGACCGGCATGGCCGAACGGGGTCTCGAACGTTCTGCCTTCACCCGTCGCGAAGCCGTCAATCGAGACGGCGAGGTTGTGCACTCGAAGTTTCGTCACGAGGGCAATCTAGCAACTAGACATGGATTCCTCAGTCGATCACTCCACCTCAGCGAACGGAACCTCGACGATACTCAGCGGGCCCTCCGGGCTGGTGAGGGCACGGTCGAGTTCGGCGCGCGTTGTGACCCTCGTGTAGCTCCAGCCGTACGCGGCCGCGAGCTGCTCGATCGAGACCGACTGAGGGGTGCGCATCACGCGAGCGAAAGCATCCGGGTCTGCCGTGGCCGCAACCTCGAGCGAGTCGAAGATCGTGCCGCCGCCGTCGTTCGCGACGATGAGCTGAACGCGAGGGCGCCTCTCGCCGCCGCCGACCAGCAGGCCGCCCACGTCGTGCAGCAGGGTGAGGTCACCGAGCAGCACGCGGGTGATTCCGCCCTTGGCATCGGTCTGGCTGCCCAGGGCGACTCCGATGGCAGTCGACACGGTCCCGTCGATTCCGGCGAGGCCCCGGTTGGCGTGAACCGTGATCTTCTTGCCGGGCACGATCTTGTCGGCCTCGCGAATCAGCCTGGATGCGCCGAGCACGAGCCGGTCGTGCGGCCAGGTTGCGCGCCACACGGACAGCGCCAAGATTGGCCGCGAGATCGATGCTCGCGCCGCCGCGAGCTCCGCCTTCGCATACTCACGGCGGCGGGTGAGGTCACCCGAGCGGGGAGCCTCGACGTCGGGCGCGGGCAGCTCCGGGTCGTCGAGCTCGAGCTGATGCCTGCTCGCCATGACCCAGCGGCCGAGCCAGGCGCGCGCATCCGGCTGCCGACTGGCGGCGATGGCCTCGGCACTCGCCTCGACGCGGTCGACCAGCATCCGCCGCTCATGCCCGGGCGTGATGCGCTCACCACCGGATGCGACGACCACGATCTGCACGCCTTCTCGCGCAAGCAGAGCGGGCACCTCGCGGCTCAAGGTCGGATGGCCGAAGACGATCACGCGCTCGACGTGCGCGGCCAGCTCGCCCGAGAGCAGAGAGCGGTAGGCGACGATCAGGTTCGGGCCGAAGCGTGCGCCGCTCGAGACCTCGGCGATCAGGGGCCATCCGCCCGCGTGGGCCAGTTCTTCGGCGTCGGCGCCTGCGCCGTCGCCCGCGACGACGATAGTGCGTGGGCCGGGCTCCAACGAGTAGGCGAGGGCCGGATGCGACGGGGCCGGTTCACCGAGATCCGGAGCCTCGATCTCGGGGAAGGCCCCCGAGAGCGGCTCGCGGAACTGCAGGTTGAGGTGCACGGGGCCGGGCATGCCCGCTCGGCCGAACGCGGCATCCGTAGCCTGTGCCGCGAGCCTCTCGGCATCGGGGCTCAGGCCGAGCACCTCGTCAAGAGGCTCGTCTGCGGGAGTGGATGGCGCATCCACGTCGAGCTCGAGCCTCACGAAGGCGCCGAAGATGCCGGGCTGCCACGTGGTCTGATTCGCGCCTGTGCCCCGCAACTCCGCGGGGCGGTCGGCCGAGAGCATGACGAGGGGCATTCCGCTGTGATGCGCCTCCATCACGGCGGGAAGCAGGTTGCCGACGGCCGTTCCCGATGTCGTCACGACGGCCACCGGAAGGCCGGTCTCCCGGGCGAGGCCGAGGGCGGTGAAGGCCGCCGACCGCTCATCGATGCGTACGGTGAGAGTCAGAATGCCTCGACGGTCGAGTTCGGCGGCTGCCAGGGCGAGGGCCTGCGAACGCGAACCGGGAGTGAGCACGACATTGCGAAGCCCCCGAGCCGCAAGGTGCGTGAGGAGGGCGACGGAGAAGTCCGTTGCCGGACTCACTATGCCGGGCCGGGCTTTCCTCTACGCCCCGACGTGGGGTCGTCGGAGGGGTTGTCGCCGGCCTGCTCTGCGAGACGCTTCTCGAGGTCGCGGATCTGCTCGTCGGTGCGGGCTTCTGCCGCCGGATCGCGGGGAGTCGTGTGGCCGAGCTTGCCGAGAAAATCGGGGTCGTCGTCAGGGCCGAGCGTGCGGTGCACCGGTGTGTTCTGCTCGCGGCCTCGCCCGATGACGAACCAGAGCACCCCGCCGATGAGCGGAATCACGATGATGATGAGCAGCCACGCCCACTTGGGAAGACCTCGGATGAAGCGGACAGGCCGAAGAGCAGCGTCGACGATCGAATAGATCATGAACGTCACGGCGACGATACCGAGGACGAACAACAAGCGGGCCATGCGTCAATGATAGGCGCGGTAACCGTGCGTTTGCCCGGGGGTTGCCAAGGCGGCAACGCATACACTGAATGCCGTGAATCCTCGACGTACCTGGCTGCTCTTCTCGCTCATCCGCATCGGGCTCTTCGCCGTCGTGCTCGCGATTCTTCTGCTACTGCTGACCCCGGGCGGGGTACCGGCCTGGATCTCGGCGCTCCTCGCCGCGATCATCGCGTTCTGCCTCTCGTTCATCTTCCTGCGCAGGCAGCGCGAGGAGGCCGCGAAGAGCCTCTATGAGGCCCGCGTCAGCACGAAGCGTTCGCAGTCGTCTGCGTCGGGAGACGACGAAGACAGCGAAGACGCCGCGGTCGACGGCACCGCCGTCGATGGCGCTGCGGCCGACAAGCAGCCGTAGCGGCAACCTCGGCCTATTTGGCCTGGCGCTTCAGCACTTTCTCGAGGTCGCTGGCGACGCCCTTCCAGCGTCCGAGCATCATCTTGCGCTCGTCGCGGCTGGTGAGCTTCTGCTGGTGGAAGGAGATGGTCGTCGCTCCGTCGGCCTCTTTGAGGCTCAGCTGCAGAGTGGAATCGTGGTTCCATTCCCCCGGACGCCAGCTCACACGCAGATCGACACCGGGCTGCACGCTCAGAACGCGGCCCGTGATGTCGTCGTCGGTCTCGTAGGCAGCGCCCTTGACCAGCGGAAGCTTGGTGGTCTTGCCCAGCCACAGGGGCAGGCCCTCACCCACAAGAAAAGCCCAGACGGCCTTGCGGCTGCCCGGCACCGTCTGTCGAACGCCGACATCCCAGCCGGCAGAAGAGTTCGGTCGTGAGAAGTCAGCCATCCCTCGACTCTAGGCGCTGTGGCACTCACCTCGCGCCCGGTGGTCTCGACACGCCTCGACCGCAGGCTTCGTCTCCGCGCATGGGCGGAGCTCCGGGCATCCGAGCCGAATAGAGCGTCGATGTGCCGAAACTCCTCCCGAATGACTCGACAGATCGAGGTTCCGGTCGTCGGCCCGCTGGCACCGCGCGCTAAAGGAGGACAATCAGCGCGCCGCCGAGCGATTCGCCACTTGCATCCCCGGAACGCCGCGATTTTCTAGCGCGCGGAACGAAAATGTCCTCAGTTAGCTATCGGACGAGCACGTTTCGCCGTCGCGAGGCGCGAAAAAGAGCTAGAACGCGATCGCGGCAGCCAGGCCCAGCCCGTAGACCAGCCCGGTGAGGCTCGTGAGTTGCAGGGCCAGGATCAGCTCCTTCGGCGTCTTCGCCGTGAGCACGATCAACGACGCCGGAATCGCGATCAGCAGAGCGAAGAACACTAAGACCGCGAGCGGGAACAACAGCGTCAGGAATCCCACGATGAGGAAGGGGATCAGCATGAAGACGCAGTACAGGATGCGCGCGGGCCGGTCGCCGACACGAACCGCGAGCGTCTTCTTCTTCGCGATGCGGTCCTGCGGGATGTCGCGGATGTTGTTCGCCATAAGAACGGCGCACGAGATGAATCCGATCGCGATGGCCGCGAGCAGCCCCTCGAGGCTGATGTCGCGCACGAGCACCCACATCGTGCCGAGCGTGGCGACCAGCCCGAAGAAGACGAACACGAAGAGCTCGCCCAACCCCGCGTATCCATAGGGGCGCTTGCCACCCGTGTAGAACCAGGCGGCGACGATGGCGACGGCGCCCACGGCGAGCAGCCACCAGATCTGCGTGATGATCACGATGGCGATGCCGGCGGCCGCGGCGAGGCCGAAGAAGACGAGAGCAACCGTGAGCACGAGCTTCGGACGCACCGCCCCCGAGCCGGTCAGGCGCGCGGGGCCGACGCGGTAGGCATCCGTGCCCCGGATGCCGTCGGAGTAGTCGTTCGCGTAGTTGACGCCGATCTGCAGGAACAGGGCGACCGCGAGGCAGAGCAGAACGAGGGGCCACTGATCGAGCACGGAGCCCAGGATCGTGGCGGCGCCGGTTCCCAGTGCGACGGGAGCAATAGAGAGCGGAAGCGTGCGCAGCCGAGCGCCCGCGATCCAATCGCCCGCAGTGACCTTCTTGGGTCGATTCGGGGCGACTCGGGGACCGGCCGGATGTCCGGTGGACTTCACGCGGCGGGCGTTGCGAGACGGGGACTTCTTGCGGGGCGACTTCTTACTCGTGGGCACCCGACGATTGTAGGGCTCGACGTAGAATGGATGCTGGTGCGCCGGGAAGTCTGGTCGGCAGACGATCAGGGGATCGTCTTATTCCCACTTCGCCACGCCTCCGAGCAGAGGGGCAGCAAGGACACCGCATGACCTTCATCCGATCCGAACGCGTCGCCGCTCTCTTTCTTCTCGTGGCCGCGGCCGTCGGTCTCCTCCTCGCGAACACGCCCGCGGGTCCGGCCCTCATGAGCCTGCAAGACGCGCACCTCGCCATCCCCGGCACGCCCCTCGACCTTTCGGTCGGGCATTGGATCAGCGACGGGTTGCTCGCGATCTTCTTCTTCGTGGTCGCGGTCGAGTTGAAGAACGAGTTCGCCGTGGGCCAGTTGAACAGCGTGTCGAAGGCGGTGCGCCCGGCCATCGCCGCACTCGGCGGCGTGACCGTGCCCGCACTCATCTACGTCGCGGTCACGGCGGGGTCGGGCTACGAGGGCGGATGGCCCATCCCCACGGCCACCGACATCGCCTTCGCGCTCGGCGTGCTCGCGGTCTTCGGCAAGGGCATCCCGTCGCGCCTGCGCATCTTCATTCTCGCGCTGGCCATCCTCGACGACATCGTGGCGATCCTCATCATCGCCGTGTTCTTCACCGCCGACCCCAATCTGCTGTTCATCGGCCTGGCCGCCGTCGGCGTGGCGCTCTTCTGGCTGCTCAGCCGCAGTCTCGGCGGCCGTTACCGAGTGCCCGTCGCCATCGTGATGGGCCTCGTCGCGGTGATCACCTGGTCGCTCACCTACCTGTCAGGAGTGCACGCCACGATCGCCGGCGTTGCACTCGGCCTGGCGATGGTGCGGCTGCCCGCGATGCGCGTGCGGCATGTGCTCGAGCCTGTGACCAACGGTGCCATCTTGCCGATCTTCGCCTTCTCCGCCGCACTCGTCGCGATTCCGCAGGTGGCGCCCGGCGAGCTCGCCGCGCCGTTCTGGGGCATCCTCATCGCCCTGCCCGTGGGCAAGATCATCGGAATCAGCCTCGGCGGCTGGCTCTCGAGCTACGTAGGCCCTCGCGACCGCCGCCCGCAACTGAACCTGCACGCGCTGCTTGCGGCCGGAGCTCTGGGAGGCGTCGGCTTCACCGTCTCGCTGCTGATGAACGAACTCGCATTCGCCGGCACAGAGGAAGTGGCCGACGAAGGCACCCTTGCCGTGCTGCTCGGTTCGTCGATCTCGATCGTGATCGCCGCAGTGCTCGTGTCGACCCTCGCCACGTACTACAAACGCCTCCGGGCGCTTCGCGAGACTGCGGTCGACAAGCTCCGCTCCGCCTGATCAGTCGGCCACGGTCGAGGCTGCACCCGCGGCCTCGGCCGACGCCAGCGAGCGGGCGAGGCTGATGCGGTCGGGCTTGCCGGATGCGAGGGTCGGCATGGCCTCGACGGTCACGATGCGCACGGGTGCCGCCGCCCGACCCGGCCCCGCGATCACGGCGTCGCGCACGCGCTGCAGGCTGTCGGCATCCACCGAACCGTCGGTGACCACGACCGACACCTGCCCCCACTCCTCGCTCGGCTGGGGAACGACGACAGCCCCGCGGAATCCATCGAGCGACTGCACGACCCGCTCGACCCGGTCGAGCGACACCTTGATGCCGCCCGAGATGATGACGTTGTCGATACGGCCGGAGACGCGCACGACCCCATCGACGACGTCGCCCGAGTCGGCAGTGCGATACCAGCGACGGCCGTTATCGGTGTAGAACTTGCGGTCGGTGAGCTCGGGGTCGCCGAGGTAGCCCTCGGCGAGCATCGGCCCCGAGAGCTCGAGCTCGCCCCCGGTGACCCGCGCCTGAACCTGACTGAGCGGAATGCCGTCGTACACGCATCCGCCGGCCGTCTCGGAGGAGCCGTAGGTGCGACGAACCGTAAGTCCGAGCTCGACGGCCCGCTCGAAGAGGGCGGCTGGCAGCGCCTGCCCGCCCACGAGGATCGCGTCGAGGCGACGCAGTTGCTGCCGGATGCCCGCATCGGCCTCTCCCGCGTCGATCACTCGGGCCAGCTGGGCTGGAACCAGTGATGCGAACCGTAGCGGGGCATCCATCTCGTCGACGAGCGAGGCGAAGACGCGGGCCGAGAAGTGTCCCGAGGGCTGAACAATCGGGGCCGTTCCGGCCACGATGGAGCGCACAAGAACCTGCACTCCGGCGATGTAGTTGGTGGGAAGCGACAGCAGCCACTGCCCGTTGCCGCCGAGCTCGCTCTCGACCGAGGCCGCGCTGGCGAGAAGGGCACCTGTCGACAATGCCACCCGCTTGGGCGCGCCCGAGGAGCCCGACGTCTCGATCACGAGAGCGACGTTCTTGGCCACGTGGTTGGGAACGGGATTCTCTCGTACCGCGGGCGTCTCGCCGGGAGCGGGGGCCGCATGCCTCGGTTGGGGCCGCGCATCGGGCGCGCGTTGCTCTTCGAGCCGGGGCAGGATGGCCGCGCCGCCCTGTGACAGGGCTTCACGCAGGCGCGGAAGCACGGCCATGGGATCGTTCGCAACCACGATGTCGAGCGGGCGTGTCATTCGTTCACCCTACGTGAGGGCATGTTTCAGGTGGGTAACGTCTGGACCCGGTCGAGTGGCGGGGCTGCTCCGAACCGACGCCGCGCGGGTGTTCTCGCGCAGCGCGGTGGTTCCGCCACCGCGGCGCGCGGGAACACCCGCGTTCGCTCACTTCGTCAGTCGCGGTCGATTCGCAGCACGCTCAGGTCGGCGGCGAACTCCACCTCGACCTCGCCACCGTCGTCCATAACGAGCTCGACCTTGTAGGCGTAGTCGTCGTCGGAGTCGCCCGTGTCGAACTCGCGAACGGTTCCCTGCCCGATCTCGTCGAGGGCCGCAGCTTCGGCGGCGGAGCGCTCGTCGGCCGTCGCCGGCACAGTGTTGTCATCGCTGCGGTCGCGGTCGCCGCCGTTGTCGTCGCTGCCACGACCTCGGTCGTCGCTTCCGTCGTCGCTACCGTCGCGTCCGCTGTTGTCGTGTGTGCCGCTTCGGCCGTCGCTGTCGTCGAGACCGTCGTCGCTCCGCGATCGGTCGTCTGATCCGGTGACGGACGGGGTGCTCGTGGCGCGGGTGCCGTCGTCGAAGATGTCGCTCGATGCCACGGCGGCTCCGGCGCCGCCGAGAACGAGAACGGCTCCGACGGCTGCGGCCGTGATCCACATGGTCTTCTTCTGCATGGTGTGCCTCCTGGCGTTGTGGTGATGAACCCCACTGTGACGCGAGGGCGCTGAAGCGGCCCTGAAGCATCCTGAAGCGGCCTTCAGGAACGACCTCCCTTCGACAAGCTCAGGGAACGCCGCGACCGGATCGCGGTCAGCTCGTCGAGAGCGTCACGACGAAGCGCGCTCCCCCGCCCGCGGCCTGTTCCACGACGACCGTGCCGCCGTGCGCCACGGCGATTTCGCGCACGATGGCGAGCCCCAGCCCGCTGCCACCACCGTCTCTTGCGCGGGCCTCGTCGAGACGCACGAAGCGCTCGAACACACGCTCCCTGTCTGCCTCGGGAACGCCGGCGCCGTCGTCTTCGACCACGAGAGTGACCGTGCCATCCGGGTCATAGGCCCGCACCGCGAGCGCGACCGCCGAGCTCGCGTGACGCGCCGCGTTGTCGACCAGATTGCGCACCAGCTGCGCGAGCAGTCCAGCGTCGCCGTGCAGCTGGGCAGCGGTCACTCCGCTGGAGTCGATAGTCAGCGACGTCGAGTCGCGCAGGCGCCTGGCCTCGGCGAAGACAATGTCGTCGAGATCGACCAGGGTTGCGGGCCTTGTGAGCATGCGCTCGTCGGCCTTGGCGAGCACGAGCATCCCCTGCACGAGACCCTCGAGGCGCGCCCCCTCGTCGAGCACGGCTGCCGACAGCTCGTCGGGCGAGATACGATCCGGATGCGCGCGGGCGACCTCGGCGTATTGGCGCAGCGAGGCGAGGGGCGATTTCAACTCGTGCGACGCATCCGAGATGAAGCGATTCTGCGAGCGGCGCGAGTCGTCGAGGCGCTGCAACATGCGGTTCATCGTGTGGGCGAGCCGGCCGACCTCGTCGTCTGTCCCAGGGTCGGCGACACGGCGGTCGAGGCTCGACGCCGTGACCTCGTCGACCTGCTGCCGCATGCGGTCGACCGGGCGAAGCGCCCTGCCCACAACGAACCAGATGGTGATGGCGAGCACGATGAGCAGCAGGGGCACGGCTGCAGCTAACAGACCCATGACGGTGGAGATCGTGCCGTCGACCGTGGCGAGGCTGCGCCCGACCACCACCCAGAGCTCCCGCCCCGAGCCGGCCTCCACAGCCGTGCGCGCGACGGCGACGAACGACGCACCGTCAGAGTCCGTCACTGTTCCCGTCGTGGTCTCGTCGACGAGCACGGGTGTGGTCGTGGGCTGCGGCGCAACAGAAACGGGCGAGGGCGCACTCGGGGTCGAATCATCCGAGTCGTCCGAAGCGCTGGAGTCGTCACTCGAGCCCCGACCGGAATTGCCCGAATCAGAATCGGAGTCATCATCGTCGTCGGTGGTCGACGGCGTGGGCATGCTCTCGACGTCGTCGGCGGGCACGGGAACATCTGTGTGCCGCAGTTCGGGCAGGGAAATCACCGGGCCAACGTCGGCGTTATCGGTCGAGGCCACGAGCGACCCGCCTGCCGACACGAGTTGCACGATCTGCTCGTCGTCCTCTGCATCGGTGTCGACCGACGAGGCCCCGGTGGTCTCGACCTGACCGACGAGCTCGGCGGCATCCCGTTCTGCGGCCAGCTGCACCCCCGCCACAAGCGACTCCCGCAGAACGCCGACGAATGCCGTCGACCCGACGGCGAGCGCCACCGCCACGGCTGCCGTGGCCACGAGAACGATGCGCCAGCGCAATGAGAGACGCCGGCGCCGGCGCGCTTCAGCCGCCATGGGAGGCCAGCCGGTAGCCCGCTCCGCGGAGTGTCTCGATCGCGTTGCGCCCGAAGGGTCTGTCGAGCTTGTTGCGCAGGTGGCCCACGTAGACCTCCACGATGTTCTGCTCGCCGTCGAAGTCGTCATCCCAGACGTTGTCGATGATGTCGCGCTTCGACACCACGTCGCCCTTGCGCCGCATCAGGTATTCGAGAACGGCGAACTCGCGGGCGGTCACCTCGATGCGCTCCGCGCCGCGGGTGACCTGGCGGGTCGACGGGTCGACACGGATGTCGCCGGCTTCGAGAACGGCCGGCCGCTCGGCTGCGCCTCGCCTGATCAGGGCGCGCATCCGAGCGAGCAGGATCGCGAACGAGAACGGCTTCGTGAGGTAGTCGTCGGCGCCGGTGTCGAGCGCCTCGACCTGATCCCACTCCCCGTCTTTGGCCGTGAGCATGAGCACCGGAGTCCAGTTCTCTGCCGCGCGCAGCCGCTCGCACACGCGGTAGCCGCTCATTCCGGGCAGCATGATGTCGAGCAGAATCACCGAGTAGTCGTTCTCGGTGGCCATCCAGAGCCCGTCGGTGCCGGTGGATGCGACGTCGACGGCGAACCCCTCGGCCTCGAGCCCGCGTTTGAGCCCCTCGGCGAGGCGTTTCTCGTCTTCGACAACAAGCACGCGCATGCGCCCAGTCTGCCCGACGGGCGCTGAAGCGCGGCTGAAGCTCACGCGAACGGGCTGCTCTCAGCGGCGGCCGCGCAGCGGCATCCGGAGCCTGCGAGGCGAGCGCGGGTGTTCAAGCCGAGCGCGGTGGCCTGGCCACCGCGCTCGGCGGAAACAGCCGCGCTCGGTGAGGCGGAGAGTGGAAAGAAGAGGGTCAGCCCTCTTCGACGACGATCTGCACGTCGATGTTGCCGCGTGTCGCGTTGGAGTAGGGGCACACCTGGTGCGCGGCGTCGGCAAGCTCCTGGGCGAGTGCGAGCTCGACGCCCGGGATGACGACCTCGAGCAGAACGGCGAGCTGGAATCCGCCTTCGCCGTTCGGGCCGATGTGAACGCGGCCACCGACGCTCGAGTCGGAGATCTTCACCTTGCGGGCGCGGGCGACGCTCTGCAGGGCGGAGTGGAAGCAGGCAGCGTAGCCGGCGGCGAACAGGTCTTCGGGGTTCGCGCCGTTGCCCGAGCCGCCCATCTCCTTGGGAATCGCGAGGTCGAGGTCGACCTGTCCGTCGCTCGTGCGCACGTGGCCGTTGCGGCCTTCGCCAGTCGAGAGCGCTTCTGCCGTGTAGAGAATCTCCATGGGGTTTCCTTTCATCGACCGGCGTCGGGTGCGCCGGTGGTCTGGGTCGTATCGAACGAGGTGGGGTCTGACGAGGCCGCATCGAACGAGCGCGTGTCGTCGGCCAGCTGGTGCAGCATGCCGCGCAACTGCGCGGCGGTGGAGCGGTCGAGCTTCATCGCGCCGGAGACACAGGCCGGAACGGCGGCGAGCTCCTCGCGCATCCGCTCGCCTTTGTCGGTGAGGCCGATAGTCACGACTCTCGCGTCGTCGGATGCGCGGGAGCGCTCGAGATAGCCAGCCTCCTCCATGCGCTTCGTGAGCGGAGAAAGGGTACCGGAGTCGAGCTCGAGCCTGGCCCCGAGGTCTCGCAGCGGCATCGCGCCCTCGTTCCAGAGAACGACGAACACGAGGTACTGCGGGTAGGTAAGCCCCCACGGCGCAAGCACCGAACGGTAGGTCTGCGTGATCGCGTGGGATGCGTTGTAGAGGGCGAAACAGACGAGCTCATCGATCACGTAGGGCTGCGGCGCTGCAGGGTCTGTCGTCGATGTGGCCATGAGATAAGCATTGCGCACAATTCAGTTGTGCGCAACGTTTTATCAGTGCACTATCAGTAGTGGTAGGGGAACGGCGACCAGTCGGGCTCACGCTTCTCGAGGAACGAGTCGCGCCCCTCGACGGCCTCGTCGGTTCCGTAGGCGAGTCGCGTGGCCTCGCCCGCGAAGACCTGCTGGCCCATGAGCCCGTCGTCGACCGCGTTGAACGCAAACTTCAGCATGCGGATGGCCGTGGGCGACTTGGTCAAAATCGTGCGCGCCCAGTCCAGCGCCTCGCGCTCGAGCTCCGCGTGCGGCACAACGGCGTTGACCGCGCCCATCTCGTAGGCGCGCTGGGCCGAATACTCCCGGGCCAGGAAGAACACCTCGCGCGCGAACTTCTGCCCGATCTGCCGGGCGAAGTACGCGCTGCCGTAACCGGCGTCGAACGAGCCGACATCGGCATCCGTCTGCTTGAATTTGCCGTGCTCTTCGCTGGCGATCGACAGGTCGCAGATCACGTGCAGCGAGTGTCCGCCGCCCGCCGCCCAGCCGGGAACCACCGCGATGACTACCTTCGGCATCGTGCGGATGAGCCGCTGCACCTCGAGGATGTGCAGCCGGCCCGTGGCGGCGCCGGCCAGGGGCCCGTCGGGCACGGTGCCGTCGGCGTACTGATAGCCGTCGCGACCCCGGATGCGCTGGTCGCCGCCCGAACAGAAGGCCCAGCCGCCGTCTTTCGGGCTCGGGCCGTTGCCGGTGAGCAGCACAACGCCGATGCGCGGATTCTGCCGGGCGTCATCGAGGGCGCGGTACAGCTCGTCTACCGTGTGCGGCCGGAATGCGTTGCGCACCTCTGGCCTATTGAAGGCGATACGCGCCACGCGCCCGTCGTTCGAGTGGTGATAGGTGATGTCGGTCAGGGCGCTCGCCCCGGGCGCGACAGCCCACTCGGAAGCATCGAAGATCTCGGAGACGAACGGCGTTTCAGACATGCAGCCAGTCTGCCAGTCTCGTCTCGATGCGAGGTCAGAGCGCGGGCGGCTCCCGGTCGTCGTAGCGGCGTGCCCTGTCGCGGAACTCATCCTCCGACTCCGGGGGCAGCGTTCCGCGGCTCACGATCTCGAGGTCGACCGAGCTCATCGGTCCGCCGCGAAGCTCGGCCCTGGCCCGCGCCGCCTCGAGAAAACGCCCGGTGCGATCGTGCTTCAGCTCGATGATCGTGAGCTCGAACTCACTATCGGAGTGCACCGACTCTCGTGCGACCAGTGACCACACCACCTGATCCCGCAAGGTCAGACCGCCGAATTCGTGTTCCAGTGCGGCGAGCGCCGCAGCCCCGGATGCATGGGCCGGGTCGTTCCGCAGGGTCACGTCGTGAAAGCCCTCGGCCTCGAGCAGGCCACTGACCAGGTCGACGAGCTGCATCTTGACGAGCGGATTCGTGAGCTTGGCCGTGGAACGCCAGGTGCCCGTGGTGCAGGTCTCGAGCAGGCTCTCGCCGCCCCAGTCGTTGACCTCTGGGTCAACCCGTGGAATCTCGCCGAACAGCCCCCAGCTCAATCCGAAGCGCGGGGTGATGGCGTCGCGCAGTCGCGAGAGCAGAGCCTCATTGCGCTCGATGATCTCCTCCTGCGAGAGGGCCGCCAGAGCGAACTCGGCGTCGCCCGCCCGCGTTCCCGGATAGAGCGACCAGTCGACGCCGTCTGCGACCGTCGGAAGGTCGTCGTCCGGGCCGATGCCGAGGTCGGAGAGCACCGCCTGCGCCCGGTCTTGAACGGCATCCAGAAAACCGGCGAAGCCGCCCTCGTCGTCACCGTCACCGCTCACATCGGTCTCCGGAGCCGGAGCCGGCGCATCCGACACCGTTCGACCCTGCCGCGCGGAGCCGTAGGCCGGCCCGCCCACGCGTTGTGGTGTGCCACCGGGCGTGCCGTAGTCAGGCAGGTCGGGCTCCGCATCGTCGTGCATGCGTCCAGTGTGCCAGGCCGGTCGCTCGGCGATCAGGGCACCTACCCGTTCGGCGGACTCTCCGGAGCCTTCTTATCTTTGAACGGGGCCGCTCTCTCGCGGAACTCGGCCTCGTCAGAGGTTGCGAGCAGCGCATGGCTGGTGAGCGTCATGGCCAGCGAGCTCACAGGCCTGTCGTAGAACTCCTCGTCGCGCCGGGCATCCTCGGCGAATTCGCCGGTCTCGTCTTTCGAAAAGTCCGTGATCGTGAGCTGAAAGGCTGTAAGCGAATTATCGAACCGTGTGGCCCGCAATTCCCACACCACTTGGGTCTCGGGGCTCGTGCTTCCGTAGACCTGCTTGAGCGCCTCGGTGGTCCAGAACGACGTCTTGGGATCGTTCACGAGGCGGGGCTTGTCGAACCCGTGCTCGAGCAAAACATCGCTCACGCTATCGATCACCCGCCCCTTGAGTTCCGTGTCCGAGATCTCTTCTGTCGCGTACCAGCGCGGCGATTGCCAGTCACTCAGCATGCTGGGGCCACCCCAGATGTTCTCAAGCGGCACCTCAGTGGCGGGGCCGTGTTCGATCCAGGAGACGGCTAACTCTTTCTGCACCGCCGCACGCAGCTCCTCGAGGAGCTCGACGTTGTCCGCCACCACCTCTTCCTGGCGTGGGCCGCCGAGCGTCCTCAGCTCGTCACCGGCATACTGGCCTGGATATTCCGTCCAGTCGACACCGTCGGACACAGTCGGCGACGGGTCGTCGCGGAAGGACTGGAGGACAACGCCGGTGATGGTGCCGACGACAACCGTCGAAGCGATGACGATCGCAACTACGCGTGCACGGCGCCTGAAGACAATACGCGCGAGACGGCGTTCGGCCGCGTACCCGATGAGCCTCTTGCGGCGCTCCTCGTTCATCTTGACGACCCACGCGGGCGGGCGAGCGTGGACCCGGGCCGCTCTCTCACCTCGGCGCCGTTCCGCAGCCGCGTAAGCCTCCTGCTTTCGCTCCAAGAGCGCCTCGCGTTTCGCCCGGTTGGCGCGTGCGGCCTCCGCCGCTTTGGCCTCCCGAGCGGCTCGACTCTTGCGCGCCCGTCGCGCCGCTGCCGCTGCGCGAGCTTGCTCTCCCTGTTTCCGCCGCTCCGCCTTCGGGTCGAAGTCGGCAACCGCAGATTCGACCGGTATGACCGAGTCGCTGCTGCCATAGAGGGGCAACGCCGCATCGGGGCCCGTCGGGGTGCCGTAGTCCGGTAGCTTCGGCTCCCCCACCGCCGCGTCGTCGTCGCGCATGCGTTCAGTCTGTCAGCCCGAGTCGCCTACCCTCGATAGTGCGCATTCCCGCTTCGTGCGCCAGAAGGAGTTCCCCGTGACGATCGTCGCTTCCGCAGACGGCTCAGCCCTCGGCAACCCAGGCCCCGCAGGCTGGGCCTGGTACGTCGACGACGAGCGCTGGGCGGCGGGCGGATGGCCCCGCGCCACGAACAACATCGGCGAGCTCACTGCGGTTCTCGAGTTGCTGCGCGCGACCGAGGGCGAATCCGAGCCCCTGCACATCCTGTGCGACAGCCAGTACGCCATCAAGGCGTGCACGGAGTGGCTCGCGGGTTGGAAGCGCAAGGGCTGGCGCAAGGCCGACGGCAAGCCGGTGCTGAACGTCGAGATCATCAAGCAGCTCGACGAGGCGCTGCAGGGGCGCGTCGTGACCTTCGAGTGGGTCAAGGGTCACGCCAACCACCCCATGAACGAGGCGGCCGACACGCGCGCTCGCGCAGCATCCACGGCGTACCAGAACCGCACCGCCGTTCCGAGCGGCCCGGGATGGCCGGGCGCCGCCGCATCCACCCCGGTCGAGCCTGTTCTGGCCGAAGACACCGCACCACCCGCCCTCTTCTGAGCCAGAGAGCAGAATGGGGAGATGGCCTCCTCCGCGTTCCCTCCCCTCGCCGAACTGCTCGCTGCCGCCCACGTCGTCTCGCTTCCGCTGACCACCCGGTTTCGACGCATCGACACCCGTGAGGCCGTCGTGTTCCGCGGCCCCGAGGGCTCCACGGAGTTCTCTCCCTTCGTGGAATACGGCGACGACGAGGCCGCCACCTGGCTCGCGGCCGCCATCGACTTCGGATGGCGCGCGCAGCCGTCACCCCTGCGCGACCGCGTCCGAGTGAACGCCACGGTTCCCGCGGTGGATGCGTCACGTGTGCCCGAAGTGCTCGGAATGTACGACGGGTGCCGCACGGCGAAGGTGAAGGTCGCGGAGGCCGGGCAGGTGCTCGCCGATGACGTCGCCCGCGTGCGCGCAGTGCGCAAAGAGCTCGGAGCCAAGGGGCGCATCCGCGTCGACGCGAACGGCGGCTGGAACGTCGACGAGGCGGAGCACGCCATCCACTCGCTGGCCGAATTCGACCTCGAATATGTCGAGCAGCCCTGCGCGTCGATCGCCGAGCTCGCCGAGCTGCGCGAGCGCCTGCACGACTGGGACATCCCGATCGCGGCCGACGAAAGCGTGCGCCGGGCATCCGACCCTCTCGAGGTGGCGCGCGCCGGGGCTGCAGATCTCCTCGTGATCAAGGCGCAGCCGCTGGGTGGAGTGCACTCGGCGCTCGACATCGTTCGCGAGGCCGGGCTGCCCGTCGTTGTGTCGAGTGCCCTTGACACCTCTGTCGGCCTGTCGATGGGAGCGTGGCTCGCCGCGAGCATCCCCGCGCTCGACTTCGACTGCGGGCTGGGCACCGCGTCACTGCTTGCGGCGGATGTGACGGCTCGGCCCGTGCGCGCCAACGGCGGCTTCATCGAGGTGGAGCGCGTCGAACTCGACGAGGCCCTGCTGACGCAGCACGCGGCATCCGCCGAGCGCGACGCCTGGTGGCGGGCGCGCCTCGCCCGCTGCTACGAGGTGCTCACGTTTCAGGCGTGACCCGCGTTCGGGCCCGCGCCACAGTTCAGGTGGAACGCACCGCCCGTGCACGAAAATGGCCTTTCAGGCCGGTTTCTCCTGAGCTAGAGCCGACACCCGTGACAGGCTCAATGCCATGACACCAGTTCCGGGCCGCGCTTGGGCAGCATCCTCGGTCTGCGTCTCGCTCGTCCTCTCCGTGATCCTCGGAGGCCTGCCCCTTGTATCGTTCCTGCGCGACGGCGTGCATCTCTACTGCGAGTACTCCGATGTCGGCGAGGCCGCCCCGGGATCGTTTTTCTGTGCCGACGGAATCGGCTACATCGTTCCCGTTGCAACGATCATTCTCGTGTGGGCGCTCGTCAGCGCGCTGGCGATCGTCGCGATGTCGGCCTGGATTCCGCCGGCGCTTCGGCCGCGGCTGGTCAGCCTTCTCTCGCTCGGGCCGGCCGTGTACCTCAGCATTCTCGCGGCTGACGCGACCGGCAGGCTTCGCGCCACCGTGCAGCCGCGGGACTTCTGGTCTGGCCCGATGCTCGCGGTCACGGTGCTGCTGAGCGGATTCGCGGCGGTCGTGCTCGTTCTGCTCGTTGTGCGCGGCTCTCGGTCGCGGCTCGTTCTCTACGTCGTGGGTGGCGTACTGCTGCTCGCCGCCCTCGCAGCGCAGCCCGGAATGCTGGCGGCCACACTGCTCACTATGGGGCTCTTCGGAGCCTCACTCATCCTCGACCGTGCACGCTACGAGCTGCCGTCGGCGCCACAGCTCAGGTAGAACGAACCGCCCGTGCACGAAAAAGCGCTTTCAGGCCGGTTCTTCCTGAATACGAGCGCGCGGTCTACAGACCCGAGTAGGCGTGCAGCCCCTTGAAGAACACGTTCACAACGCCGAAGTTGAACAGCACGGCAGCGAAACCGATCAGCGCAAGCCATGCCGACCGCGATCCACGCCAGCCCTTGGTGGCCCGAGCGTGGATGTACCCCGCGTAGATGACCCAGATGATGAAGGTCCAGACCTCTTTGGTGTCCCAGCCCCAGTAACGCCCCCAGGCACGCTCTGCCCAGACGGCGCCGGCTATGAGGGTGAAGGTCCAGAAGACGAAACCAACGATGTTGATGCGGTAGGCCAGGTTCTCGAGGCGCACGGAGTCCGGCAGTGTGTCGAGCAGTCGGAAGTTCAGGAACTTCGACCCCTTGGCCGCCTCGCGACGGTTCTGCAGCAGCTGGATGCCGGACAGCGCGCCGCCGATGGCGAAGAACGCGGTGCCGAGGCTGGCCACGAAAACGTGGATCACGAGCCACGCCGATTCGAGCGCCGGCGGCAGCGGCACCACGGCGACGTAGTAGTTCACGGTGGAGACACCAAGCAGAATGAGCACCAGCCCGGTGATGAACGTGCCGAGGAAGCGCAGATCTTCGCGAACGAGCACCACGAGGAAGACGGCCATGATGAGCAGTGTTCCCGTGATCGAGAACTCGTACATGTTGGCCCACGGCACCCGCTCGGCCGCGATGCCGCGCAGGATGACCCCGCCCAGCTGCAGCGCAAACCCGAGAATGGTCAAAGCCACGCCGATGCGCAGGGTGACGGAACGCTTCGGGGTTGCGCCGACACCGGCACCAGCGACACCGGATGCGCCAGCGGTAGCGGCGGGCGCATCGACTGCGCCACTTCGGCCAGCCACGGATGCGCCGACGAGCTCGGCGGGTGCGGATGCGGGTGCAGCGGCCACCGCCGCGGCCTTCACCTGCGACGACCGCTTGGCAAGATCGAGCGCGAACGAGATGAACGCGAGCGCGTAGATCGCCATCGCCGAATAGACGAGGAGAATCGAGTACTGTTCCAGCGTTTCCATCACGGATGCAATCCTAAGCTCCCCCGGCTGAATAAACGTCAGCCGACCACGCTAGGGGGTAGCGAGAGATCCACCTTGACGGCCGTCACCAGTCGAAGGCCTCTCGCGTCGTCCCAGTAGCAGGTCTGAAACAGGAGGTCACCGGAGAGGCCCGCGGTGGCTCGGGCCGCATCCTCGCCGGCCCGAGCATCCCGGCTACCGGTGATCTGGTAGTCGCCGTCGAGGTCGGTGCCCGTCACGCTCACGATCTCCCCCATCGTCATGTCGAGCACGATGTCGCCGTGGCAGAAGTTGTGGGCGCCTACGATCGGGGCGATCGCGCCGACATCCATACGAACCCACTGACAAGCATCCAACTCGGTCTGGTGCCCGCGAGCCGTCACCGAGATCGAATAGAGGGGCGTCGGTGCGACCGGCGTCGCAGCCTGCGGCGGCACAGCCGGCACCGGCGAGATGGATGCGATGGGTTGGCCATCCGCCGGATCGATCGCCGCGGAGACCACCGCCGGGGACGCCGCGGCCTGAGCCGCCGCCGGGTCGGTCGCGCCGCCCGCAAGCTGCGCCACAGGCGCGGCGACCGCCGGACCAGCGACCCGGCCCGTCGGTTGAGTCGCAGCATCAACGCGGGCCGACGGCGTCGCGGTGATGCCTCCCCATATACCTGCCGCGAGCGCGGCGCTCGCCAACACGAGCAGCGGCACTCGCACGCGAAGCGCCGCACGCAAGCGAGCTCGGTGAAACGATCGGAACAGCCCGGCGGAAGAACCAGCGCCGCCACGCGGCCGTTCGCTTATGCGCACCTCGGTCATGAACCGTCCCGGTCTGTGCGGATCCTGCTGCGGACCGGTTGCGAGATGTAACTCCTCAGGATCGGCCGGATCGGCCGGCCCTCGCCCCGAAGTTTGAGTGGTCCCGCAACCTCGGCCAGTAGGTCATCGGTGATCCGACGCGGCGAAAGGGGAGGCGGCATTCGCTGGTGCGGAGGGCCATCACCCGGCGGAACGACCATTCCATCGTGGAGCGCGGCGAGAACACTCGCTGCGTTGCGGTCTCGCAGGCGCACCGTCGTGAAGTATCGGAGCGCGATGAGTCGGGGTGCCCCATCTACATTCATTGCCCACGCGTGCATGGGCGCCGAGTGGGCCCGCACCCGCAGAACCTCGATGTCGTCCACCCTCGCCATGGTCGTGATCGCGCTGCGCTCTGCGGAAATCTCGTTGCTGAACAGTTCCGCACTCGATGCGATGGATCGGCCGTTCCCCGCAAAGACCGTCCACGTGAAGATGGGTCCGCTGAGCGGTCGGCCACCCGACGAATGCTGCGCGGAGAGCGGGGAGTTGCGCGAGAGCGGCGACAGGATGCGACGGCGCCGCTCGAGGAAGTCCTTGAGCGCCTGCGAATCCGCGCTTTCGAAAACATCGATCGAAATGGCCGTGCGGTGGACCGGCTTGGCCTTGCCCGAATCACCCATCGCCGTTGTGATCCTGCTGCGCCGCCGGCGAGGTGGGCGAGAACGTTGTCGGCTTCGATGTCGGGGCGGAGGTAGGGGACGGCGGCGTCTTGGTCGGCAAAGCTGTCGTCGGCGTCGTCGTGGGCACGCCGTCAGCCGCACGCGGTGTGTACTCCGCCACGACCAGCGTGACGATCGTGCCGAGGGGCACGCTGGAGCCTTCGCCAGGGATGACCTCGATGACAACCCCGGTGGCGACGTCGCTGCTCGGTCGGCTGAGCAACTGCGGCGCCAGGCCTGCGGCCGCAAGTTGTTGGGATGCCGCGACGCCCGCCTGCCCGGGGAGACCCGACGGCACACGCTGATTGCCGCTCGCCACCACGATGTCGACGACCACCCCCGCGGAAACCAACGTGCCGAAGGGTGGATCGCTGTCGAGCACGGAACCTGCAGCCGCAAGGCCGTCCCGCTGCACGATCTCCCCGGCCACAAGACCGGAGGCGGCAAGCGCCTCCTGGGCAGACGCCAGAGAGAGTGCCTGCAACTGCGGCACGGAGCGGGCATCGGGTCCGCTGGAGATCACGAGCGTCACCGAGTGCCCGACCGGCACCTGAATGCCGGCCGCCGGCTCGGTCGCCGAGACGAGACCGGCCGGCACGATGGCGTCCGGCCGCTGCATCTGGCCTCCGAGCGAGAGTCCCACCGAACCGAGCAGCGTTGTTGCGGCGCCGAGTTCCTGCCCGGCCACAGACGGGATGGTGATCGACGCCGATGAGGCCTGGGTCTCAGACTGGCTGATCCCCCACCCGATCCCGGCCACAATGAGCACAACGAGAGTGAGAGCCGCGAACATCCGCCCACCGGGCGACGATCGACGACCACGGCTCGATCCTGCCGAACGGGCTCGGCGCGTGCGCTTCACGCGTTTGACCGGCAGGTAGGTCAACCGTTCCGTGGCCGGTGCCGGCTCGACCCGTGCCGTCGGGGCGAAAGGCAGAACCATCGTGGGGGGCGAAACCTCGCTATCACCACCGCTCTCGCCGAGGTGATCGAGCGACTTCGCCGAGCGGACCCAGCGCAACTGCTCGCCCACCACGGCGAAGGAGTGCTGGCGATCCGCCGGTTTCTCACTCATCGCCTGTTCAGCGATGCGGGCGAGCGCCGCGGTCCGCGCGACGTCGCTGTCAACGCCACCCGGGGCTCGCTCGACGTGCAGCAGCAACGCGGCCAGCACGCATCCGAAGCCGTAGATATCGCTGCGGCGGGTCGGCGCACGACCGGCCTGCTGCTCGGGTGACGGGTACTCGACCTGCTCGGTGAACGCCTGCCACATGTGCTGGGTCACCGCCGGATTCGACAAGACCGCCAGATCGGCCGCCTGCGGTCCGAAACCTGTCACGCACGCACGCAGGCTGCCGTCTGGGCATGTCTGCAGCAGCACCGTCGAAGGTCCGAGGTTGCCGTGCACGACGCCGTCGCCATGGGCGCTCTGCATGGCCTGAACCAGCTGCTCGGCGATATCGAGCATGCCCGCTCCCCACCGCTCTGCCTGCTGTGGTGTGGGCGAGAACTCGTCGACGTTAGGCGCGTCGACTGCCTCGCCGACCGCCCAGCGCACAGGCACATCGCCGAACGTGCCAGATCCGGCGTCGTACACGGCGACGATGCCGGGATGCGACAGCTCAGACGTCACCGAGATGATCGCCGAGAAAAGTCCGACGCTGGCCTCGTCTTCGGCCAGCTCCTGGCGCAGAAACGTGACCGTGACATCGCGATCGAGTTGAGTGTCGCGGCCTCGATGCCTCAGAACAAGGGCCGTACTCGTCAGAACAGGACCGATCTCGTAGCGGCCCGCGAGCAGTTCCGCCATTACGCCTGCCCGGGGTCGAGCTGAGCGTAGACGACGAAATTCTGGCTCGACGAGGTGCCGCCGTTGTACTGAAAACAGGTCACGACCACGAGACGACCAGGCACCTGCTCCCACAGCTTCGTCTGCTGCTCGACACTCGTCTTGTCGTAGAGCTCGGTGGATTCGATCGTGTAGGAGACGTCGCCCTCAGGAGTCGTGATCACGATCGACTCGCCGGGCGAGACCGCCCCCGCAGACTGCGGAACGTCGAGCAACGGGTTGAAGACGGCCGAGCCGTCTCGGTAGGTATGCCCCGCGAGGTACGTCGTGTTGGTGCTGGCGGGCCCGGCCACGCCGTAGTCAGAGATCCAGTACGCGCGATAGGGCCCCGGCGGGTCGAGCTCGCGACTCTCCGGCACGCCCATGGCACGCACATCGGCGTCGAGGCCCACGGCCTGTATCTGGATGCGCAGGGGCTGCCCCGGGATCGGATCCGGTGCGACGCCCCCGTTCTGCTGCTCGACGAGCTGCTCCGCCGCCGCGTCTTCGGCGACAGCGGCAGCCTGCTCATCGACCGGAGGGGACACGGCCTCCATGAGAGGTACGACCGTGGGCGATCCGGTAGCAACGAGCACCCCGAGCACCAGAGCTGACGCGACACACAGGCCGGCGAAGGCGAGGAGGCCCGCACCGACGACACGCGAACGAAGCGACCGACGCGCACGACTCGTCCGGGGCCGCACCCGCCGGCCATCAGGCCGATTCACGGGCCGATAGCTGCTGCGCCTCTTCGGGGGCGTCTCCTGGAACAGCGTCATCAGCCGGCGAGCTGCGCGTACTCGGCAGACTGCGTTCGCACCGCGCTGACGTAGTCGTCGTTGTTGTTGTAGGCCCGCACCGCGGCAGTCCACCCGGCATCGGTCGAGAGGTCCTGACCCGCGGTGCAGAGATACACCGCGGCCGTCAAGGCGGCATCGTCGATCTGATTCGGGTCGGCCACACCGTCTCCCGATGCATCGACGCCGTATGCCGCCCAGGTCGATGGGATGAACTGGAACGGCCCTACGGCGCGATCCCATTGGCTGTCACCGTCGAGCACTCCTCGGTCTGTGTCGGGGACCGCGTCGAAGTCCACACCGTCGAGAACGGGGCCCAGGATGCTACCGATCAGCTGGCCATCCGGACCGATGGAGGCGCCGCCGTGCGTGCCGTGTCCGGACTCGACCATGCCGATGGCCGCCAGGGTGTTCCACCCCAGCTGGCAGTCGGGTCGGGCGGTATCGATGGTGTTCGCGGCCGACGCGTACGCCTGGAGCGCCCGCGCAGGAATCCCGGCGGTCGCTCCTATCGAGAGCATCCACTGCCCGTCGATCGTCACCTGTTGACCGCTATCACCTCCCTCGATACCTACCTGCTTGGGAAGAACTGTGACCGACGCGCCGAGAGGAACTTGTTCCGCCACAGGCAGTCCGACCATTTGGGCGGGCCGAGGCATGGCCGCCACATAGCCCACTCCGCCGACGACGAGAAAAGCCGCCAGGGCGAAGCCAAAGATCGCACGAATCGACATGGCCTAGCCGAACCGTCCGTTGACATAGTCGAATGTGCGCTCATCCTGCGGATTATTGAACATCGCACCGGTATCTCCGTGCTCCACAATCACACCCGGTGTGTTCTGGGCAGCCAAGAAGAACGCACATTCGTCGGAGACCCGCGCGGCCTGCTGCATGTTATGCGTCACGATCACGATGGTCATCTGACCGCGGAGTTGCGCGATGGTCTCCTCCACGCGTCGCGTCGACGTCGGGTCGAGTGCCGAGCAGGGTTCGTCCATGAGCAAGACTCGCGGAGCCACGGCGAGGGCGCGGGCGATGCAGAGCCTTTGCTGTTGCCCGCCAGACAACCCACCACCCGGCTGCTCGAGCCGATCCTTGACCTCATCCCACAATGACGCTTTGCGCAGACTGTCCTCGACGAGCTGATCCTTCTGCTCACGGTTCGCCCGAACGCCAGTGAGATTCAGCGCCGCGATCGTGTTCTCGTAGATCGACATCGCCGGGAAAGGATTGGGCTTCTGAAAGATCATGCCGACCTGACGTCTCGCCCACGTCAGCCTCTGGCTGCGCTCGTAGAGATCGCTGCCGTCGAGACGCACCTCCCCGGAGAGCGACGCCGACGGCACCATCTCATGCATTCGATTGAGGATGCGGAGGAAGGTGGACTTGCCGCACCCCGAAGGACCGATAAGTGCGGTTACTTTGCCGGTCTCCATCGTCAGTGATACTCGGTCGAGCACCTTGTGCGTGCCGAACCACGCAGTGATCGAGTCGGCCACGAGTTCACCGGCGGAGGTTTCGCCGAACAGTTCTCGCCTCACATCGAAGCCACCGTTCGCCGACAAACCGCTCGGAGAATCGATGTCGGGAAGAATTATGTCCGTTTGCACGGTGGGAGCCGCGGACTCGTTGTCGGTCGCGCGCGCGTACCGCCCCGGCTGCTGCCGGCGGCTGAAAGGAAGAGTGATCATACGAATAACGCGGCTTTCTTGTTGAAAAACTGTGGTTTCAGAGCAGATTCGGCAGGAGCCATTGATTGATAGCCGTGGCTGAGAGCAGCCCGACGGCGATGATCGCCGGGGCCCCGACGATCCAGGTTTGCCAGCGACCCCATCGACGCCACAGCCAGGAGACGCCGATCGCTACGCCGACCAGCAGCTCGAGCAACAGAACGAGCGCGAAGAGGTTGCTCGTATCCGTTCCCATAGCGGCCTCCGAAGAGGGCAGGGCGCCCGTCGGAAACGCGACGGAAGGGTGGTCGAACGCATCGGTCACCAGCTTGGCGTCGACTCGATATACCTCGGTAGGCATAAAGGGTGCTCCAGAGGCAGTGGTGAGGGTCAACCGTCCTTCGCGGGCAGCCGGCGCGGATGGTGCCTGATCGCCCGGACGACGGGCCGAGATCACCTCGTAGGTGCAGGACCCCTGTGTCACCGTCACGGAGAACTTGTCGCCCGGCACAAGCTTTGTGAAGGCCTGGCCGACTCCTCCATAGGCTCCGGAGCGCGCCATGAGAACGCTCGTGCCCACTTGGCACGGCAGTACCGTGTCTCGGCGATGCCCGATGCCCTCCATGGTCTGTGCTGCCGAAGTACCCTCGACCATCACCTCGTGGCCGATACCGATGATGGGCGCGTACAGCACCCCCAGTGCGGTTCCCGGTTCCACGAGGGTGCCGTCCGGATTCACCGGCCCCGTCGGTGCTGATCCCTCGGCGAGGGCCAGCCGGATGTCCTGGTAGAGCCGGTTCTGGCTCGCGTAATGCTGCACGGGAGAAACCAGCACGAGGTTGGCCAGCAGCGCGAGGATCGTGACAGACACCATCACCAGCATGAGAGAGAGAAATCTCTCCAGGGCCGGGGCCGCGATTTTCGCCGGTCGTGACGCGGCCGGACTCGGTTTTCTGGGCGGCATGTGCTCCGCAAACACTCCCCCTGGTGGAGGTACGTTGTCTGCCGCGGAGTCAGGCCGCTCCGTCACGATGGTCATATGCGTTTCCGTGGGGCCTTGGAGAGCACACGCGAGACGAGTGCCGGCGCCACGAGGAAGAGTGCGAGAAGCCCCCCGACGAGAACCATCAGGGTCTGCGGTCCGGCCCACCCCTGCTGACCAGGAATAACGGTCGAGACGGGTGTCACCTTGCCGCCCGCCACCGTATTTGCGGTTCCTTCGACACAGACGCCGGTGTCGGAATCACACACTTTGGTGGACGCGGCTGCTGCCGTGCTATCTGCCGCGGCTGCCCCCGCGCCAGCGCCCCCGGCGGCGGCCGGCGCGCCGGCATCGAAGGTCGGACCCGAGGCAGCGACGCCGGCGCTTGCGAGGCGCCACGGTGCCTGGCACGCCTCGTCGCAGCCCGCCGGGAATGGTGCCTTATCGACGAGAACGTTGTGCGATGGGTTGTCCCCCGGCTGGAAGGTCGGGTTGTTGCACGGGTTTCCTCCATCCGCGCCGAGGGCGGAGTTCGCCACCGCATCCAATTTGGCCGTGGTCGGCGCATCAAGCCCCGGAATTTTCCGAATCTCCGTCATCGCTGCGAGAACGAGATTCATCGGCAGCGGCGAGTACCCCAGGGTTCCCATCGTCTGCTGTCCCTCGCACAGCGAGTACTGGGTGAAGTAGCCGAGCGTGGCACCGTGCGACTCGTCGAACTGGTTCGTCGTCTGCGTCGGCACCATGAAGTAGGAATAGGACGAGAGCGCATAGCTGCGCGGATCTTGATAGGCATATACGTTCGACAAGTCCTGCGCAAGGTAATTCTCTGAGTTCGGGTCGCTGTTGATAACTGCCTGGGTCAGTCCGACCGCCACCGCCGTGTCGGTCGGTGTCGTGTAGAAACCGGCGGCGTTCTTCAGATTCGCCACGGGAAACCCTGCCTGCTGCGCGTATGCGAACTCGTCGTAATTGATCGTGCCAGAGGTCTGCACGGTGTACTTCGTCACGCCGTCCGAGCCGCTCTGGGCCACGAAGTTGGCTTTGTTCTGAGCAGGAAAGTAGCTCGTGGCGTGAGTGCCGTCGCACTCCCCGCTCACCGAGCACAACTGCTGATACGCAGCCGGAAACTGGCGAAGCATCCAGAGGGTGAATTGTGCCGTTGCACCCGATCCTTCTGATCGCACGACCACCGTGATGGGCTGCGCAGGCAGGTTCACGCCGGGATTGTCAGCCGCGATCGCCGGGTCATTCCACTGGGTGATCGTGCCGGAGAAAATGCCCGCTGCAGCCTGCTGCGAGAGATTGAGGTCTCGAAACTGCTGCCCGTTCACCTCGAGGTTGTACATAAAACTGGTGCCGCCGGCGACCATAGGCATCATGGTGAAATTGAAATCCGGATAGCTGTCGTCGCGCTTGTCGGCGGTGTCACCGCGATAAGGGATCTCAGACACGGCGAACTTGGCATCGATTCTGCCAGCGAAGTTCTTTCGCCCTTGCGACGAGCCGCTGGGAACGTAGTCGACGGTAACTCCCTGGGACTTTACGTCTGCCTGCCACTGCTGCACGGCCAGCGCCGCCCAGCTCGAGCCTTCGCCGGAGATGCGCTGGTAGCTGGCGGCCGCGGCCGGCAATGCCCCGCCGGCGATGAGGCCGAACACGAGAGTGACTCCGAGGGCACGGCTGAGGGCGCGCAAACGTGGGCGGATCATATTTTGTCTCCGGTGCTCTGCTGGGATGGCGATTGTGGATGCGGGTCGGGTTCAGCATGTGCTGGCGCAGGCTCGCCGCCGGGTGGTGAGATGGTCCGGTCGGCGGCTGCCCGTTGGCTGTTGCGAGCCATCCGAGCCGCCGTGGCCCGAGAGCGCTGGCCGAGCTTCGCTCGCTGAACGGGCGTGAGCTTGCCGGGTTCTTGTCCACCGATCTTCCGAGCGATCAAGAACAGAACGAGCACCAGAACGAGCAGCACTGCGGCGGTGGCGAAGCCTCTGGCCTTCATCGTGTTCTGCGAGTTCTTGACGAACTCGAGGGCGGCCAGTGGAAGCGAGGTCATCGGCCCGCTGAACGGGTTGATGTTGAGGTTGGACGTGACTCCCGCGGTGAGAAGAACCGGCGCGGTCTCACCGATTCCGTGGGCCGTTGCCAGGATTATCGCCGTGGTCAGTCCGGAGCGGACTGTGGGCAGGACGACCCTCCAGACAACGGACCACTGGCTCGCACCCAGAGCAAGTCCGGCCTCCCGCAGGTTTCCCGGCACCAGGCGCAGCACCACATCGGAGGAACGAATCATGATCGGCAGCATGAGCACGGTGATGGCGAGGGACGCCGCGAACCCGTTGAATTCGTGGGTGATCCCAACGATGATGGCCGCGTAAATGAAGAGTCCGGCGACGACCGAGGGCAGAGCGGTCATGGCTTCGACGATCGTGCGTACAAAACGGGCGAACTTGCCCCGCACCTCGGCGAGAAAGAGAGCGGTCGTGATTCCCAACGGAACGGTGATCGCCAGGGCGACGCCGATCTGTATGAGGGTTCCGACGATGGCGTGCAGAATGCCGCCGTCCTTCAGCGCCGCCAAGGGCCCGACCCCTCCCATATCGAGGGTCAAGAAATGAAAGCGTTCCCAGATCGCCTGACCGCTGCTCGGGTCGAAGGCCTGCGCGAATACCTCCTGGCCGCTCAGCAGCGTGAATCCGATGACCAAGCCGAGGGTTGCCACGACGACAACTCCGGCAGACGAAAGCATCACCGTCCAGAACCGATCTCGCACTGCGGGTCCACGATCACGCAGGAACACGAGGGTGGTGTATATCGCCACGAACCAGAGGTACGAGACGAAGAACATCCAGCCAACAGGAACAACGCCGAGCACGAGGCTCAGCACCACTCCCACTGACAGCCCAGAGACCGCGGCACCTGCGATCGTCAAGACGTCGTCCCGCGAAATTCCGACGACAACTTTCGGCGGTTCTTCCGGCTCCTCAGCCAGTGCGAGCCTTGGCAGAGTGGTGGAGGGCGCGGCGACCGGCTCGGAGAACTCCTCTAGGCGAAGGCTCTCGTCCAGTTCGATGATCGATTCGTGGGGAGACCGCACGTCGTGGTCGATGCTCACGCTTAGCCCTCGCTTTCTGCGCCGGATCGCGAACGGGCAATGACGGTGGATGCGGTGAAGTTGATCACCATGGTCAAGACGAACAGTGCGAGACCGGCCGCCATCAGCGCGCTCATCGAGAAGGAATTCGCCTCGCCGTAGCGCAGCGCTATGTGCGCAGCGATCGAGTTGGCACCCCTCTGCAGGATGTGCGGATTGATATCGAAGATGGGACTGATGATCAGGTAGATGGCGATCGTTTCGCCGAGCGCCCGCCCGAGCCCCAGCATCGTTCCCCCGATAACACCGCCCTTCCCGAAGGGCAGCACGACCGAGCGGATCATTCCCCATCGCGTGGCACCGAGCGCGTATGCGCCTTCACGCTCGCCGATGGGTGCCCGAGAAAACGATTCGATCATCAGGCTGCTCATGATGGGGATCACCATCATGGCGACCACGAGACCGGCGATGAAGGTCGAGCTCGTGAAGAGAGAGGTGTTCGGTAGCGGATTCGTTGGGTCCACGCCGTCGACCGCGAAGATGGGGATCCAGCCGAACCACGTCGAGAGCCAGCGCGAAAACGGCACAATGGCGGGCTGCAGAAAGGCCAGCCCCCAAAGACCGAACACGACTGAGGGAACTGCCGCCATCAGGTCGATGACCGAGCGCATGAACCGCTGAAAACCACCTGCGGTGATTTCTGTGATGAACAGCGACATACCGAGCGCCAGTGGCAGCGAGATGACAATCGCCACCAAGGCGATCAGCACCGTTCCCGTGAGAAGAGCCGCGACGCCGAACCTGTTGGTCTCGGGCGACCAGGCGGTTTCGGTGACGAACTCCACAATTCCGACCGCAGAAACCGCCTGGACAGCGTTGATGGTCAGGTATAGACCCACGAGCACCATGATGGTCAGAACAATCAGGCCACCACCCCGTGCAACCCCTCGGAAAGTTCTGTCCGCCCGCTCGATGACGTACTTCAGCGCGCGAGGGGCCGCCGCGTCGCTGCCATCCTCCGGATAAGACGGCTGCGCAGTAAGCCGAGGAGCGATTGCGGTTGTCTCGGTCATTCGTCGAGCGCCTTTCTGCGCCGGGCGAGCAAGGGGGCGAAGAGCCCTGCTCCCAGAGCCGCCGCCAGTCCTCCGACCAGGCCGAATTGGGGAAATCCCACCTCGGTTATCGGCGTGATACCACCGGCAACCGGTGCCGCGGTCGAAGCGGGTGACGGCGTCGTCGGGGCGGCCACGCTCGCAGCGGGGGGCGCCACGGTCTTGGGCACGACCGGGCCGGCCGTAACGGCCGCTGGTTTCGCTGCGGTGGCCGCCGCCGGCTTCGTGGTAGCTGCCGGCTGGAATGACCTCAGAGCCGCCACCGAGGCCGCCGCATCAGCCGACAGGGTGGCTGTCAGGGGAGCGAAGCCCGGCTTGAGCTGGCCCGTCTGCTGCCCTGGCGTCTGACCGGTGGTGGTGATGAAGTCGAGCATGCCCGCGTAGGCGGCGGCCTGGGTTGTGGTCAGCTTCGCCGTACCCGCAGCCGCGTAAACAACGTTGGTCAGAGGGTACGCTCCGCCGGCGTAGTCGGGCACAGCGGGGGCGGTGCGTACGGCGCCGGGCGCGGCCTGCCCGAAGGCGTCGACCGCCTTCTGAAGCGATTGGCTCGTCGCGCCAACACAGTGGGTGCCCGCGTCGTCGCAGAGCGTCGCGGTGGGCAATTGGTAGCGTGCCGCGTTCGCCGAGTCGGTCACAACGATGGTGGTGCGGGTGCCCTGGGTGGCGGTCAGGTCTACCGTGGGCTTCCATCGCGATGGGAAGCAGCCACCGTCGAGGTTCGTGCACCAGCTGCCTCGCGACGGCTGCGAGCGAAAGCCAACGCGGGCTGTAGCCGCCTGGTCGGCGTAGCTCGGGTACAGGTCGACCATAGTGGCGGGGCCCACGTAGCTCTCGGGCGAGTCGGGTGACCCCACGGGGGTCGACTCCGCGAAGAGAGACTGCGGGTACGCCGACGCTGAGGGCGGGTAACTTGCGGCCTTATCTCGCGCGAATCCGGTCGGCGTGACGGTCGCGTCGCGTTTCGCCGCGGCGGCGACCTCTAGCCTGGCCGCGTCTGCCTGGCAGCCGTCGTAGCTGCGTGTCGAGTACCACGGATTGACGGTTATGCCGTCGGCGTCCGGGCAGCCGTTCAGAAAGCTCTTGCCGTCGGCGTCCCCCAGAATCCAGGCCCAGAGCCTCGCGGCTGCGTCAGACTTGAGGCCCTCAGTTTCGAGGCGGGTGAGCGCGCTGGCCCGAGTGTAAGGAACGTGGTATTTCAGCTGTGGGTTCAGGGCCAAGAACTCAGGATCGAGCTCGAGTTTCATGCCGTTGATCGCCCACGGCGCCTTCTGGCCGATGTCGGTTCCGGGGGGAGAGTCGACCTGGTAGGTCTGAGTGAGCAGCTTGGCCACCAACCGCGCGTTGAGTCGCAGATCAGTGATCGGCTGCCCTGCCTTCGCCCACTCGGCTTCTGCCGTTGCGCGATCCGGGTAGCCGCAGTGCTCGACCGTTTCACCGTCGTAGAAGCCGCATGGCCGGTAGTCGATGGTCAGTCCGATCACGGTTCCCGCCACGGCCGAAGGGGTATAGATCGCCGCCGTGCTCGCCGAAGCGGCCTGAGAGGTGAAGATGAAATCGTTCGCGCCGGATTCAAGTTGGCGTCGCGCCTGGTCGTCACTCAGCTGGGTGTAGCCTGTGGCGATCTTCGCCTGGCCGCAGAGGCCAGGAACCCAGCTCGACATCGCGTAGGTCGCCAGCTCTGATCCGGCCGCCAGAATGCGGCTATTGCCACCCTCGCAGCCCGAAGCCACGTCTTGAAATCCGAGCCGCACCTGCATGCGCTGCGCCCAAAGGGAGGGGGTGAGCCCCGAGGGCCAGCCGTTGCTCGCCCCGAAACGGTTGGCGACGGACGAGATGATCGGAACGGCGACGAGCCAGCAATTCTGCGAACTCGGCGCGTCCGGCTGCAGGCCGCATGCGAGGTCGGGTGCTTCGATGCCCGTCTGCACCTCGAACGTGCGCGATGCTGTTCCATCTGCGTTCGACGAGACGAGCCTCGGAATCTCGTTCGTGGTCGCTCGATTGAGGTGGGCGTCGATCTCTTCGGCACCCGCTTCGACACCGGCCGCGGTGAGGAACGGCATAACCTGCTGGTCGGCAAGTTCACCCGTCTTCACAAGGGGATCCCTATTGATCGTGCGGTAGTCCGGGCTGTCGATCGGTCTGTCAGTGCCTACGCCTGTCTGACACGTGCGAGGGTCGGGGTTCGTGGCCGCAGGGTCGGGTTTTCCATCTAGTGGCGCCCCCCAGCATTGGAAGACTTGCAGGTAGACCCCTGCGGCATTCACCCCATCGAAGCCGGGCAGGCCGGTCACGTCCAGGGTCACCGCCTGGTTCACCAAGTTGGTGGTTTGAGAAACCGTCATAGAGAGACCGCCGAGCGGGCTCTCGGGGTTAAAGGTCTGAGCGTAGGCCTCGTTGACCTGAGGGCGCACATCGTCATAGGTCTTGCCTCCCGTGAACGGGAGCACCTGGCTCGCGTCCCGCGGCACGATACTCGTGCCTGGATTTCCGTCCGCATTCCAGTGCACGGTCACGGACGAATCGGAGCCGACGGTCCCCTGTGGCCCCCAGGCAAGAGGTTCAGCTGGCGCGGCCTGCGACGGCGGAGCAGCAAGGACAACGAGAGCCGCTGCGAGGGCAACGGAAGAAAGGCGGGCAAGGGAAGAAGCGTGCATCAGGGAGCGGTTTCCTCAAGTGGCGAAGCGGTGATCGGTGCTGGCTGAGAGGCGGTGCTGGCTGCGCAGCCCGGCAGGGCGGCACAGCCAGCACCGATCAGATATCGCCGCCTCGAGGCGGCGACTGTTGCGGATGCTACGCGCGAGTCCGCTTGGACCGACGCAGTTTCAGACCCGCCGCGGCAGCACCGGCCGCGAGGGCCAGCAGCGCCGCGATCGCCGCGATGAAGCCCACCGGGTTGCTGCCCGCCGCCTCGCCGACCCAGTCCGTGTGGAAGAGGGCGGCCGCGTTGCTTCCGGAGGCGCCCGGCGTCGTAGATCCGGGAGAAGTAGTTCCCGGGTCGTTCGCTGCGGCTGCCGCCACAACGAAGGCAACGCTGACCGTGGCATCCGACCGACCACCCGTGAGGATCAGCGAGTGGTCGCCGGCAGCCAGCGCGCTGGGCACCGTGAACACGTAGATCGCCGAGCCGTCTGCGGCGGCCGTGGCGGTCTCGGCCAGCTTGATCGGTGCGGAATGGATCTCGCCCGTCACGGTTTCGTCGGCGGTGAAGGAGCCTGCCGGGGCGGTGTAGCTGTAACGCGTCCCCGGGGTGACCGTTGCTCCCGCGACGAGAACCACGGGAGCAGCCGGAACCACGATTGCGACGCTGGCGGAGGCCGGCGAGGCGTTGTAGGCCGAGTCGCCGAGGTACTTCGCGGTGATCTGGTGGGTTGCGCCCGCGGCCAACGCTGTGGCGGTGTAGCTCGCGACTCCGGCAGCCAGGTCAGCGCTACCGAGTTTGGTGGCTCCATCGAAGAACTCGACCGCGCCGGTCGCCGAGCTGGCCGTGCCGCCGGCCGAGGTCACGGTGGCAGTGAAGGCGGCTGCATTCTCGCCCTGCAACTCGCCGGTGAGTCCGACCGTGGTGTCGAGCTTGACAAGGTCGACCGTGACGCTGGCGGCAGCGGTCGTCTGCGAGGCCGAATACGGCGAATCGCCAGCAGGGGTGTAGCTGGCGGTGTAGCTGTGCACCCCGACACTGAGACCCGAGAGAGGAAGCATCGCAACGCCTCCCGTAACCGGAGCCGTGCCAACGCTCGTGCCTGCCTCGAAGAACTCCACACTTCCGGTGGCGTCTGTCGCGGTCTGGCCGCCGCTCTTCACCGACGCACTGACGGTGGCCGCGTACGCGCCTGCCGCCTGCGCCGACGCATCGAGAGTGCTCGCCTTCGTCGCCGCCTTGAAGGTGTAGTTCTTGTTCGAGTCGATCGACAGCGTGCCCCACGTCGCGATGCTGTTGCCGTCGGCGTCGGCCGCGAGGTAGAGATCATCCGACTCGGTCACGCAGACGAAGCCGATGCTGTAACTCATGTCTGGCTTGAGCCACGTGTCGAGGCCTGCGGAGATGAAGTCCTTACTGCTAAAAGACAATGAGAAGACGGAACTGGGGCTCAACACCTCGCCACTCTCACCACGACCGACATCCTGGTAATTGACCAAATCGTAGGTACCAAAGTAGGGCGTGGTCGCGTCGGGAACCGGCACGATTTCTGCGCCCGGGGTCGTGACGAAGGCTCGAGCGGATGTGCCATCCGCGGCACACGCGAAGTCGGTCGAAACAACGACCTTGCCGTTCGGAAAGTTCGTGGTCGGACCCGTCACGGGCGAGAGCGCAAAGGTGGCGTCTTGCGCGGCGGCCTGCGCCGGGGCGGCGAAAGCCAACCCGCCGCCGAGCGCGAGCAGTCCGCCCAGGGCGGCACCGGCGACGCGAAGAAAAAACGGGGTCCGGCGTGAGCGCGAAGTGCGTCGTGCCGACGTGGGTGAACTCATGTGATCGATGTCTTTCTCTATAAGGTGCTGAATGTCGCGGGGCCGGCGGCCCCGCGACAACGCCGGGCGGGAACATCCCGCCCGGCGCCGTCGGGATGGAGCGTTAGTTGGTGAAGTTGGCGTGGAAGACGCCGGCACCTGCGGCCGTGTAAGCCAGCGGCTTGAAGCCGTAGTCCGCCACGATCTTGACGCTGGAGGTGGAGCTACGAGTCGCGCTGCGCAGGGAATCCACCCGGTTCTTGACTGCCACGTCGTTGTTGTAGTTCGCCGTCGGAACAACGGTGAACACGTCGCGAGCGAAGACTGGCGAGAGGGTCTGGTCAGTGGTGGTACCCGGCACCACTGTTGCGTCGCCGAACAAGGCGCCCGGCGTCAGCGACGAACCCGATCCGGCCGTGGGGGCCAGCGTGTTCAGGCTGAGCAGGTTGAGGCTCGAGGCGTTGCTTCCGGTGAAGGTGTTGGTCGTTCCGCTGACACCGTTCTTCTGCTGGATCCACTGGGCTGCCGAGAACGGAGCGATCTCACCCGAGGCGTTGATCTCGGTGGCGGTGTTCTCCTGCACGCCCTGGCGCACCCACGATCCTGTGGTGGCCGTGGTCACGCCGATGGCTCCGATGAAGAAGGTGCGCGTTCCCGAGCTCTGCGTCGGCAGAACCGGGTGCACGCTCACCGAGGTGCTGCCGACCGTGATGACCGGGTCGTTCGCCGGGTCGGTCGGGTCAGAAGCGTTGACAGTGGAGCGGGTGATGGTTCCACCGAGAGCGGTCGACGTGCGGCTTCCGGTTCCGCTGTAGAGGAAGGTGAGATCGGCGGTGTCGAGATTGCTGATCGAGATGCCCGACACTCCTGCGCTCTGGAACGCGACCGAGACCGCGTCGCGTGCCAGGGGAACCCAGGTCAGCTTGTCAGTCGACAAGCCGGGGTTGACCGGCGTGCTCGGCTTAGACGACGAGCGGGCGAAGTCGAGGGCGTGGGTGCCGCTCGGCTGCAGGGAAGGAGAGACCACACCGTTGGCATCAGTCCAGGTGTCCTTGCCCGCGGCCGTGTTCCACGACGCGCTCAGCGCCTTGACGCCGTCACCAGATCCGGCGGGACGTGTGAACATCGAGCCTGTCTTGGGGGTGATCGTCGCAGAACCGAAGGCATCCCACGAGCCGATGTTCGGTGCGAAGGCTGACACCGTGGTGGAACCAACGGTGTATCCATTCGTGAGGCCGTTGCCGACGCCCTGGATCGTGTCGGATCCGGCCATCTGGTACGTGCGACCAGATGCGCTGGGGTCAGCCTGGGCGGTGGAAGCACCAGCCGCGATCAGGCCAAAGGCGAGGCCAGCCGTGATGGCGACCTTCGCGACGGAGTTTGCTTTTCTCATTGCAATTTCCTTACCATTAGGGTTCTTACGCTCTGTACAGGGGCGCAAGAGACGGTTTATCCGCGGGTGCCCGTATCCAGTTGGTTGGATGCGGGCACTTCGTTCTCCAGGCGCGGATCGCCCGAGTGCGAGAACGAAAATCTGTGGGCGCCGCGCGCGTCGATGCTGAGCGGACCGGTTCCCGCCACGTGCAGCTTCCTGCTCGATGCCGAGACGAGAGCCGCGGCGACCTGTCGACGAGCGAGCGCGGCCGAATCCCGCGCCTCCTCCTCGGTCTCGAACCTCTGAACACCGACCAACGCCGGCGCGCCGTAGAGCGAGAGGAACCAGGTGAATCCGGTGCCGCTTCGCGCCAGGTGCATGGTGAGCCGGTCTCCGGCGGCGATCAAGGCGGAGGTGGTGCGTCGAGCCTTCTCGAGTGTGGAGAAGATTCGCGCCGTGCGCGCCACCTCTCGACGGTTGAGACCGAGGAGGCGCCCGACGATCAGGCCCTGATTGTCGAGAGGCCAGAAGATCGAATCGGCGCTCGCTCGCACGGCCGGGTCGGTCTCTGCGACCGAGAGCCTAGCGAGTTGTCCAGCGAATCGACGCAGCATCAGCTGTCGCGAATCGGTGAATTCGAGAAAGGTGACGAGCGGTGTGTATGACCCGGTCACGACGATTTCACCTCCCCCGATGCACGAATTTCACTCGATACGAACGGCGTGAAATGCCATCCCCCGGGATGCGATTTCACCTGCCAGGGATGAGTATGCTCCCCCGAACAGGCTCTTATTCATGCTGGCGGCATACGAGATCGGGAACTGTCCACCGCAGTTCGGGGGCGCATCGATGAACATTCGGCGAAGCCGACTTTGTGGGGGTAACGGTGGTCGTTACCCGGAAAAGAAGTAACCGTCAGAGTCGCCGGACGGGCCATGAAAAGGTGGTCAGTGAGCCGTTCTGGGGGTCATTCCGTGAGCGAGACAGAACTCGTCGCTCGTGTTCGGAAACACGGCGAGCGACTGATCGGGCCGCACGCAGAGGGTGAGATCGGGCACCGGATGTCCGCCGACATCAGAAGTGGGCTCTGCCGCGGAGTCCCCGCGGAGGACACCGGCGCTCCAGAGCGCATCGCACATGGCCACGGCGTGCTCAGAAGGATCACCGAGCTCATCGCCTGAGTAGCGCTCTGCTTCGGCGATTCTCGAATCCACGTCGGCTTGCTCGTAGCAGAACACCTCGCGTTCCTGCACGTGCTGCGATGCAATCCCGATCCAAGCCGCCGCGCTCAATGCCGAGATCGCGACGGCGCCTCCGACGACAAGCGTGAGACGTCGGCGCCGCCGCCGGCGCTTCTCGACATAGTCGAGGACCCATCCGCGCATCGCTGCGCGGCGCTCGGGGCTGAGGCTGGGCGTGGTGCTCATAGCTCGCCCCCGAACTTCTGCCGGAGACGGGTGCGAACCCGGTTGAGACGCTTTCGTACCGAGGCGACGGAGATGCCGAGCTGAACGGCTGTCGCCTCGTACGAGCGCTCCTCGTGGATGACGGCGCGATAGACGGCTTGATCGAGTTCAGCCATGCCCATCACTTCGTCCTCCAATCGTCCCATCAGCCGATGAGAGTCGAATCTCTCATCAATCCTGTCTGTGTCGTTCTCCATCGGGTGTTCTTCGGAGACGCTACCGGCGACGGGTCGGCGATGTTGGGAGCGCAGCCGGTTCGCCGTCACGTTCGTACACGTCACCAGCATCCAGGGCAGCGCAGAGCCATCGACGAGCCGCACACTCGACAGCTTGCGCCAGGTGATCGCGAATACCTCCTGAGTCACCTCCTGCGCATCATCTTCATCTCCCAGTTCTGAGAGAGCCTGAAGGTAGATGGGTTCGACGTGACGGTCATAGAGTGCAGCGAAGGCACGCTCGTCACCGCGCGCAGCGTCGGCGACCAGACGCACATCTGCTGCCCGATTCATCACAGGGACTGTACCGCACCGTGACCGATGACCCGCGTCAAGCAGAAGCCGGCGCATCCAATGTCCTTCAAGACGGGGCGAACTCGTCAGAGTTCGCAATTCCGTACCTTTAAATAGATGTCGCCGATCTGCGGGGCGTTACCCACAGCATCCGTCGTTTCTCGAATCGTCATGCTCGGCGTTTCAGATGACCAACAGACGAACGGGCTGGACCACGAGTTCACGCGACCGTCGCCTCGGGCCGTTGCCGAGAGATATTCAGCAACGATTGACTGACCCCATGATCACTCGCCTCGCACCCCGCACACGTCTCTCGCGCCGCACGCTCGGCCTCATCGTCGGCGGCGCGTCCGTCGCTGCGTCGCTCCTTGTGGCCAGCCCCGCTCTCGCCGCCACAAACGCCGCCTCGCAGTCGTGCTGGGAGAACGTCGACACCGGCGCGACAGGCTGCTTCGACTCTGCCCTCGATGAGCGGGAGCAGATCGAACTCGCCACCGGCCGGCCGCTTGTAGCGGTCGAGACGGGCTCCGCAAACGCGTCCCGAACCGCCGCCTCCACGAACGCCACGACCGCGAGCACGAGCACCGCCACGGCCGACTATCTGCTCGTCACCGGCTGGGACGGCATCAACCAGACAGGCGACAGCAAGAGCTACCTCACGTCGAATACGACCGGCTGCGGAGCCGGGGTGAATTTCAGTTTTCAGAACCTGCTGACCTGGAGTGATCGGTTCGAGTCGATTCAGTCGTACAACGGCTGCTTGACGACGCTCTATGCCGACATCAATTTCGGCGGCGCCTTCACCGGCCTCATCTCCACGAGCAACGATCTGGGCACGTTCAAGAACAAGGCGTCATCTCTCGACGTCGGCTGATAGAAGTCACGGGAGCATGCGCGACTTGGAACCTACGAACACAAGAAGCCATGCGTCGTCCTGAGGGATGGCGGGGTCGGTCCAACATTTGGCGGCGGAGTTGAAGGCTGGGATTTCCTGATGAGACCAGCTCCCACACTTCGCCCTCACCGGCAGCGAACCGTTCAGGGGAAGGCTAGACCACGACCACGTGCCGGTCTCCGCTGAGTAGTTCAGGTCGGCAGGCTCGAAGGTCAACGACTCCTCGGGCGCAGCCCGGTCGCTCCACGGGCCGCAGGCTGCGCCCTCGTCTTGCGCGTTGCAGGCCCTGATGCGGAACGAGTACACCTCGCCGAACGGCCCGCCGGTCAGTGCACGCGGCACGGCGACCGAGCCGGCCAAGGATATCTCCGCGACATCGCCCGCGGGGCTGCCCGCGGCATCCAGTCTCTGCACTTCGTAACGCGACGCCTCAGGCGCGATCGAGGTGATCTCGTAGTCGTAGTCGGTGCCGACGTCGATCATCTCTCCGTCGAGCGCCGTGACCGCGGCGGGCGCAGCACGCGGCGTGACCGTCACCACGTCGCTGGCCGCGCACCCCGCGCCGTTGTATCCCCAAACGATGAAGCCATAGCTCGCTCCCGGCCGGTCGATCCCGTCGAACGAACCGCTCGTCCAGGCGCCGACGTCGACGACGGTGCCGCCGCGAGGGGCCTGCACGCCTCCCGAAGGCAGCAGCACACACGGCGATTCGACCGTGGTTGCGCCCGGCCCAAGACTCTGCGTGAAGTAGCCGCGAACAGGGTCGCCCCGTCCATCGAAAGGCGCCCACGACAGCGACACTGTGCCCGTCTCGGGCTGAAGAATTGCCGTGACCGGCGCAGAAACCGGCGGCCGCGCGGGCGACTCATGCGCGGGGCCCGCGTCAGGCACGGACGGCGGCTCCGGCAGTGTGGCTACAGCTGCGGGCGGCAGTGTGGCTACAACTTCGGTCGGCGGCGAGGGCGAGCCACCGCTCGAGGGAGAATCGTGGTCTACCCCGATGCGCTCCAGCTGCCCGACGGGCCCCACGGCGATAGGAACCGTGACCGTGCTCGAAGACGTGCCCGCCGCATCATTGCTCCTCGCCAACAGCTTCGCCCAGCTGTCGATCTCCCGGTTGCCACTCTGGGGAACCCAGACTCGACCGGACACCGAATCGTTGAGTACCGCGCGGCCGCTGTTCGTATGAAAGACCGGGCGATCGGATGCTTCCAGGCCCGACAAGACCCCGGCCACACCGGCCGTCGGGTCGCCCGCACACCGCTGCCACGACGTTCCGTCTCCCCAGGCCGCGAAGGTGCATCCACCTGTGACGACCGGACGGACGGGAGCCCCGTCGTGCCCCGAATCCAACACCGAGACGGTGCCCGTTCCGAGCTCGATTTCGAGCAATGAAGACCGCGTGGACACGAGCACCGAGTTGACCGGCGAAGCGGACGACAGCTCTGGTTCGACGTCGACAGCAGCCTGAAGAACCACGTCGGCGACGTCGCCGTCGGTGAAGTCCGACAGATCCACCTGCCCCGCGGGCGTGGCCAGCATCGAAGCCGACGCCTCCAGCACAGCCCACGCGGTCGTCGTGGCAACGATTTGGAGCGGCCCGGAGTCTGCCGGAAGCTCCACTGCCGCGCGGTCCGCTTGCGCAATCGACGTGCCCGGCTCTGCGCGAAGCAGTTCGTGCGTCGTCGGGGAAACGGCGATGACCCCGCCGACCGGGGTAGTCGCAACGACCGCCCCCGGGCCCAGGTCGAACACGGGGTCGGGCGCGACAGCACTGCGCCCGAACGCATCGAGCGGAACTGACCACACTCGACCATCCGTCTGCGACGTGATCAGGGCGTCAGAGCCCGTGATCACCAGGCCGACCGAAGGAGCCGGCAGCGCCACGGAGCCGCCCGGCCTCGCGGTAGCCGGGTTGAGCAGCGTCGCTGTTCCGGCGTCGCGGTCGACGATGATCACCCGTGACCCGCTCTGCACCACCTCTGCGCGCGGATTGAGCATCGGCACTGCCACGTTGAGTTCGGCGACCTCCGTGTTCACACGTCCGACAGCGGAGGCAGCGACGCTCGTCACCCACACGCCCGAATCTCCCACGCCGGCCTGCACCACCGTCGACGGGCTCGGCGAAGCCACTAGCCCCACGACCACCAGAGCGAGCGTGAACGTCCCGATGGCGACAGTGCCGACTCGTGACCGCGACCTGCTGATCGAGGAGACACCGGGGGACGCTGGCCGCACGTCTCGCCCCCTCCCCGAGTCTGACGATCGCGCGGTGGGGCGCAATCCGCGATCATCATAGGCCTCGTGAGTTAATCGGGAGGGTTGGCCGCCGGAAGGCTCTTGATGTGTTTGTCGGCGAATTCGGCAACGGCATCGTCGAGTCGAGGATCGTCTCCGCGGGCCAGACCGGCGTACTCCAGCGTGACCCCCTTGCCGTCGGGGTTCTCGATGAGTTTCACCCACACTCGGCGACGCGGAATGAACAGCGACGTCAGCAGACCGCCCAGCACGAGAATCGCGAAAACGAGCACCCACAGCTGAGTGGGGTCGCGGTGAATGTCGAACGACGCGAAGCGTTTGATTCCGTCGAGCGTGACCGTGCCCATGCCGTTGGGCAGAGCAGCCGTCTCACCCGGCTTGAGCTCGATAGAGTCGACGCCGGTCTTGCCCCCCGTGAGCTGGGTCATCTTGTCTGTGGCCAGCGAATAGACGGATGTCGGCACGCCCTTGTCGAGGCCGAGGTCACCCTCGTAGACATTGAGGGTGACAACCGGATATTCGGCCTCGGGGAACGACGAGAAGTAGGCGCCGTTGGAACCCACATCCTGGGTCGGATAGAAGAAGCCGATCATGCCCACCTGCTCAGGCAGGCCGTCGGTGATCTTCACGACTCCGAGAGAAGTGAGATTGGCGTCTTGCGGCAGGAAGGGTACGGAGTCCGTGAAGACCACATCGCCCTGGGCATTCTTGACGGTGAGGGTCGGCGCATAGCCGTTGCCGAGCAGGTAGACGTCCGAGCCGCCGATCTTCAGCGGGCTGTTGACCTTGACCTCGCCCTCTGCCTCGTGGCCGTCCTCCGTCGTCGTGACATGCGCTGAGTAGTCGATGGGCTGCCCGAACGCATTGAGGTTCTGGGTCTCGTAGGTGGCGTCGAACTTGTCGAGCCGCAGCGTGAACGGGGTCAGCGTGTCGTCGGAGAAGAACCGACCCGGGTTGAACGAGTCGAACGCCAGCAGCGTGTTCACGAACGTCTGCCCCTCGACCACCACGCGCTGGCCGGCGTAACCGAAGCCGCCGCCGATTCCGACAGTGACGAGGATGCCGACAAGCGCCGTGTGGAAGACCAGGTTGCCGGTCTCACGCGCATAGCCCCGCTCGGCCGAGACCGACGTGGAGCGCGCATCCTGGAACAAGCGGACCCGGTAACCGGACTTCTTGAGGATCGACCGGGCCGACTCGAGAATCTCCGCGCTGTCGCCCTCGGCCTGACGAGTCGTGAAGCCACCAAGCCTGTTCAGCCTGGCGGGAGTCTTGGGAGGAGCCGAACGCAGTGCGTCGAAGTGGTGCTTCGTGCGCGGAATCACGCAGCCGACCAGCGAGATGAACAGCAGCAGATACACGCTCGAGAACCACACCGAGCTGTAGACCGAGAACATCTGCACGCTGTCGAGAATCGGGGCGAGCGTCGGATTGTCGACGAAGTACTGCGTGACGCCGTTGGGGTCGCTCGAACGCTGAGGAACGAGCGAGCCGGGAACCGCTGCCAGCGCGAGCAGCAGCAGCAGAAAGAGCGCGGTGCGCATGCTCGACAGCTGCCGCCAGAACCAGCGCAGCCAGCCGACTACGCCCAGCTTCGGCTGGGTTATGGATGCCGAATCGCGATCGCGTGCGGACTCGGGCGCCGGGCTCGGGGAATCGTAATGATCAGACGGGCGAGACAAAAGAGAACATCACCCCCTGGAGGTTGTTCATAACGATGGTCCAGATTCCCGAGACCATAAGAAGTCCGACGGCGATGAGCAGCGCACCACCGATGATGTTGACCGCGCGAATATGCCGCTTGAGGAATGCAACAGATCCGGTGACCCAGTTGAAGCCGAGAGCGACCAGCAAGAACGGAACGCCAAGGCCGATGCAGTACACCAGGCCGAGCAACGCACCGCGCCACGGCGAGGCGCCATTGAGGCTGAGGGCGAATATGGCAGAGAGTGTCGGACCGATGCAGGGCGTCCAGCCCAGGCCGAAGACGAGACCCAGGAGCGGTGCACCGGCCAGCCCTGTGGCGGGGGTCCAGGAGGGCTTGAACGTGCGCTGCAAGAAGGTGAACTGGCCGACGAACACGAGGCCGAGCACGATCACCACCACACCGAGGATGCGCGTGATCAGGTCCTGCCACGTCGTCAGCCAGGCGCCCACAGCACCGAAAGCGGCGCCATATGCGACGAAGACCAGCGAGAAGCCGAGCACGAACAGGGCCACGCCGAGCAGAAGGCGACCCCGCCCGCGGGCGCGACCCGTGGCATCCGGAGCGGAGGCGAAGCCGCCGATATAGCCGAGGTACCCCGGCACGAGCGGCAGCACGCAGGGCGAAGCGAACGAGACAAGGCCGGCGAGCAGGGCGATCGGCAGGGCGAGAAGCAGCTGCCCGGAGAGCACAGCCTCGGCGAAAGGATTGTTCACCGGTGCTAGCTCGGCTCGGCGATGGTGTCGCGGATGAGCGTGTCGAGAATCGAGGGCTCGCTCACCTGTCCGAGGATGCGTGCGGCGACCCGGCCCTCTTTGTCGATGACGAGGGTGGTCGGCACGGCGTTCGGAGACACCTCACCGCTGAAGGCAAGCTGCAGCGCGCCGTCGGTGTCGATCACCGAGGGGTACTTGATTCCGTAGTTCTCTTCGAAGCTGATGGCCTGGGGCGCCTGATCGCGCACGTTCACTCCAAGGAAGCTCGCACCCTGTCCGTCGTACTTCTCGCTGAGCTTCGCGAGCTGGGGAGCCTCCACCCGGCACGGCGCGCAGCTTGCGTACCAGAAGTTGAGAACGACCACCTGCCCGGTGTAGTCGGTCTGGCTCACGCTGGCGCCCTCTGCGGTGGTTCCGGCGAAATCGACTGGCTTCTGCCGCGAGTCGGGTTCGATCTCGGTGACCGTACCGTCTCCGGCGATGTAGTTCTTGCTGTCGCCCGAGAGGTACTGCTCTGCCAGGGGGTCGTTCGAGCATCCCGCGAGCAGCAGGGCGCCGACCACGACGAGGCCGGCCAGGCCCGCCCGTGCCGCGCGGCGCATCCGGATGCCCGTCATACGGCACCCACGTCGGTCGCGTTCTCGGCGAGATCGGCGGCTGGGTCGACATAGCCCACCTCGACCCAGCGGTTTCCGATGCGCTCGAAGCTCGTGATGCTCGAGAGTTCGCATCGACGGCGGCGCGGATCGTGGAACAGCGGTTTGCCCGCGATTGCGAGATGCGTCGTCCAGATGGGCAGCTGGTGACTCACGAGCACGACGTCGCCGGACTCAACCGAGTTGTAGGCGTCACTCATCGCCGCCAACATGCGGGTCTTGATGGATGCATATGGCTCGCCCCAGCTGGGAATCGTGGGATTGCGAAGCCACGGCCAGGTGCGGGGGCTCTTGAGCGCAGAACTGCGACCGCGCATGTTCAGGCCCTCGAAACGGTTCGTCGGCTCGATGATGCGTGGATCGGTGATGATCGGCAGTTCGAAGGCCTGGGAGACAGGTTGCGCCGACTCTTGGGTGCGCTGAAGCGGAGAAGCGTAGAGGGCACTGATGCCGCGCCGCCTCTCGACGAGTTCAGCCGCGGCGGAGCGCGCCATTTCATGACCGAGATCGGAAAGGCCGAATCCCGGGAGTCGCCCATAGAGCACACGTTGGGGATTGAAGACCTCGCCGTGACGCACGAGATGGATCTGGCTGGCTACCACGGAGTCCAGTTTACGGAGCGCAGGTCGGGGAAAAGGCTGATAGCCGAATGAAGGGCATCCGGGGGAACCAAAGACAGTAGCGAAACTACCGGTCGGCGGAAGAAATAGTTAGTTGTGCTTCTGCGTTGAGAAGTTGAGACTTGTTACAAGAAAGGTTCACAACTCATGCTTATCGCCATCGTCGTATCGTCCATTTTCGCCCTCCTTTCGGTCGTCGGCATCGCCGCAACCGTGCGCGCCGTCGCCACCGACGGCTACCGCCGCCAGCCCACGCGCGAGTACGCCGCTCGCTGATCGGGCACCCTTGCGGGTGCGTTTGTCGCCATAGGGCACAAACGCATTGAGCTTTGACGCTCTGGTCTCTCTTCTCTTATGCGCGACATCATGACGCGTGACCAAAACGCACTCGGATGCCGCCATCATTCTCGGCGAGCGCGTGCGTGAACAACGACTCAAGCTGGGTCTCACTCTTGAAGATCTGGCTTCGCTGTCGGAGATGCACTGGACCAGCGTCGGCAAGATCGAACGCGGCCAGGTCCATCCGAACGTCGAGACGCTCGTGCGTCTCGCGACCGCGCTCAATGCCGACCCGGGCGTCTTCGTCGAAGGACTGACCGCGTCGATGTACGAGAAGCGCGTGCACGGCCTGACGGCTGCGGACTTCATTCGCGAGCGAGAGCGCGAGGCATCGCGCCGCTCCGAAGCGTCCTGATCCGGCGCACCCTGCGCATCCGGATGCCGTGCGGCAGGATCTGCGGCAACGAACGCGCTCACGGGGTCGGGCGCGACCGCATCCATTCGTCGCGGATGAGCACGTAGCGCACACACGGACTGATGGGCGAGGCCTCGGGCACGTCCGGATGCGCGAAGTCGTCGACGTGGCGCATACCGAGGCGGCGCATCACGCCGCGCGACGGCTCGTTGATAACGGCGGTGATGGAGTTGACCTCGAGGAGCGGGCAAGCAGCATCCGGCGCGAACGCGGCGTCCAACGCTCCGGTGGCAGCCTCGAGAGCGAAACCCTGCCGCCAGTGCGCTCGGGCGATTCGCCAGCCGATCTCCATCCCATCGGAACCGGGTACATCCGCCGGCATTGGCCCGATGCCGGTGAACCCGATGAACTCCCCTGTGTCACGGCGCTCCAGGGCCCAGCGCCCGTGCCCGTGAAGGTCGAACCCCGTGTCGATCCGGTCAGCGGAAAGATCGCTCCGCGCCCTGTCGAGCACCGCGGGAAAGTAGCGCATCACCTCGGGATCGGCGTTCATCGCAGCAAAAGGCGCGCGATCAGAGGGGCGCCAGCGGCGAAGAATCAGTCTTTGTGTCTCGAGCTGCGCCGTCACGGTTTCAGAGTTCGAAGTCGACACTCGCCCGCGCCGAGACGAGCGGCTTGACGATGTCGACGGCTTTCAGGTGCTCAGGGTGCACCTGGTAGGTCTCGAGACCATCGAGATCGTCGTAGTCGGCGACGAGGCAGATGTCCCAGTTCTTGTCGGCGTAGGCCACGTTGGGTCCGATCGAGAAGGTCTTGATCTCAGGGATGATCGCGGGCAACGGCGCGAGAGCGGCCTGAATAGCGGCGGCAGCGGCCACGCGCCCCTCTTCGTCTTCGGCGGCAAGCTTCCATGCGACGACGTGACGGATCATGCGGACTCCTCGAGTTCGGTGGTGAGAGCGTTCGTGAGGCGCGCCGGGTCGACGCGCCAGATCGTGTGCACGCGCCCGTTGATCAGCACCACCGGAATCTCTTCGACATATTCATCGAAGAGTTCGGGGTCGTCGAGAATCGACTTCTCGTCGAAAGCCACCAACGGAGAGCCGTCGCGAGGCGGGAACGTCGCAAGAACGTCGGTCACCACCTGTCGGGCGTCATCGCAGAGATGGCACCCCGGCTTCGAGAGCAGGGTGAGCTGGATGGCGGGCACTCATTCACCCTAAACCCCGGTGCTGTCGCGCCGCCCGGGTGGGTACGATTGGGAACCCATGCCGAATACCGAAATCCCGCCCGTCAGCGAGCACGAGTCGCCCGCCGGAGACCGACCAGTCATCGCCTTCTTCGATGTCGACAACACGCTTCTGCGGGGAGCGAGCGTATGGCACGTGGCGATCGGTGCGTGGCGTCGGGGCATGCTCTCGCCACGCGACATCTGGCGTTTCTTCTGGCAGCAGCGCCACTTCATCAAGGTCGGCGAGAACATGGGCCACCTCAGCGACATCAAAGACAAGGCACTCCGCCTCATCGAGGGCAAGACGCAGGCGGAGATCCGCTCGCTGAGTGAGGACATCTTCGATCGGCGCATCAGCCAGCGCCTCTGGCCTGAGACGGTGGCGCTCACCAAAGAGCACCTCGCCATGGGCCACCAGGTCTGGATAGTGTCTGCCACCGCCAGCGAGGTCGCCGACGTCTTCGCACGTCGACTCGGCCTGACAGGTGCACTGGGAACCCGCTTCGAGTCGAAAGACGGCGTCTACACGGGTGTACTCGAGGGCCCGGTGATGCACGCTCAAGACAAGGCAGACGCGTCGATCGCACTCGCCAACGGGCTCGGCGTCGATCCCACTGAGTGCTGGGCATACTCCGACTCGAGCAACGACATTCCGCTGCTGACATTCGTCGGGCATCCGGTCGTGGTGAACCCCGATCACGCTCTGCACGCGCACGCCACGAACCACGACTGGCCCGTCATGCGACTGAACCCGTCGAGCATCAAAGAGGCTCGCAAACGCGTGCGCCGAGAGGCCCGCCGGGCTCGCTGAGCCGCGTGCGCGCCGGTTCGGCGCATCGGCGCCTGGTCGTCCAGTAGCGGATACGCCCAGCGGGCGCGGATGCGACCGTTCGAGCGCATCCGGGCACAGCAAAAGCGCCAGACCTGAGGCCTGGCGCTGGTGCTACTTCGGCAGCGCTTTAACGCTGCACGAGATGCTACTTCTTGTTGCGGCGCTGGTGACGTGTCTTGCGAAGCAGCTTGCGGTGCTTCTTCTTCGCCATACGCTTGCGACGCTTCTTGATTACTGAACCCACAGGGACCTCACGATTTTGAGCTTCGCTGCGCAGATCGCAGCGGAAGAGAATTTTGCCTCGGAGCAGTCTACAAGGCCAATGGCTGAACGACTAATGCGCGTCGAACCCCTCCCGTTCCCTGAGCCTGTCGAAGGGAACAGGCGCATAGGCTGGCAACATGGTTCGCGACTTCGACATCCCCCAGCAGCGCTCGCTCGTCACAGAACTCCCCGGGCCGAAATCGGTGGAGTTGCAACAGCGCCGCGAGCGCTCCGTCTCGCGCGGCGCCGGTACCCTCGCGAACATCTACATGGAGAGCGGCTCCGGTGCGATCCTGGTCGACGTCGACGGCAACCGACTGATCGATCTCGGGTGCGGAATCGGTGTCACCACGATCGGCCACGCGCATCCGGATGTCGCCGCAGCCGCAGCAGCGCAGGCCGGCAAGCTCACCCACACCCTCTTCACCGTCACCCCCTACGAGAACTACGTGCGCGTGGCCGAGAAGCTCGCCGAGATCACTCCCGGCGACTTCGAGAAGCACTCGATCCTGGTGAACTCGGGCGCGGAGGCCGTGGAGAACGCGGTCAAGATCGCCCGCAAGTTCACCGGCCGACGCGCGATCGTGAGTCTCGACCACGCCTTCCACGGCCGCACCAACCTCACCATGGCCATGACCTACCGCCCCTGGCCGGAGCGCGCCGGCATGGGCCCGTTCCCGGGCGAGGTCTACAGCGTTCCCACGAGCTACCCCTTCCGCGACGGACTCTCCGGCCCCGAGGCGGCCGAGAAGACCATCGACTACATCACGACCCACATCGGCGCCTCCGAGATCGCGGCCTTCTTCGTCGAGCCGATCCAGGGCGACGGCGGCGTGGTCATTCCGGCACCCGGGTACTTTGCCCGCATCGCCGAGTTCTGCCGCGAAAACGGCATCGTCTTCGTCGCCGACGAGATCCAGGCCGGCATCGCCCGCACAGGAACCTGGTACTCGATCGAGCACCACGACGGCGTGATCCCCGACCTCATCACCACGGCCAAAGGCATCGCGGGCGGATTCCCTCTCGCCGCGGTCACGGGTCGCGCCGAGATCATGGATGCCGTGCAGCCCGGCGGAATCGGCGGCACGTTCGGCGGCAACCCGGTCTCGACCGCGGCCGCCCTCGAAGTGTTCGACATCATCGAGCGCGAGGGCCTGCTGGCCGAGGCGCAGCGGGTCGAAGCCTCCCTCTGGGCGCGAATCGGCGACTGGGCAGAGAAGTTCGACGTGGTCGGCGAGGTGCGCGGCAAGGGCGCCATGTTCGGCGTCGAGCTGGTGAAACCGGGCACCCGGGAGCCCAACCCCGAGGCGCTCACCGCCATCCTGAAGTACGCGACGACGCACGGCGTGATCGTGCTGGATGCGGGCAGCTGGGACTCGGTGCTGCGCATCATGCCGAGCGTCGTGATCAGCGACGAGCTCATCGACGACGCGGCCACAGTCCTAGAAGAGGCGCTCGCGCTGCTCTAACTGCTCCGCGCGAGCACGCGCCGGGCCTCCGCGCCTGTTCGGGACATCGGCGCCCGGACGACCAGTAGCGGATGCCCCGAACAGGCGCGGACTCTCTCCGCCGAGCACTCCTCCCCCGCGAGCGCCACACGAGAGATGTGCACACCTTGCGGCCATAGGTACGTTCGGGAGACAACGGTGTCGCACGCTGGCGTGCATGGCTACCGACAAAAGACCACGCCCGGTGCTGGCCCGCGAGTTCGAGCGACTCGGAGGCGATCGCCACGCCCTTGCTCGTGCGCACACCTCCGGGCGTGCGATCAGACTTCGCAGAGGTGTCTACACGTCTGCCGCCGAGTGGACGGACCTCGAGGATCTCGACCGCTACCTCCTGCGCATACGCGCTGTCGCGGAGACTCGTCGCGAGCGACCGGTGCTGTCACACTGGTCCGCAGCCGCGGTGTGGGGCATCCCGATCATCGGTCGGTGGCCGAGGGACGTGCACCGGGTGATCGATCGCACATCCGGCGGGCGGTCAAAGAATGGAGTCGTCGCTCATGTCACCGAGATGGCCTCGGTCGACGTCGTCGAGATCGACGGACTGCTCGTGACGTCGTTCGTTCGAACGATCATCGATCTGGCCACGGTGAGTTCGGCGATGTCAGGCGTCGCCAGCGCCGACTATTCGCTTCACCGAAAGCGGCCCGGCCACCTCAGCAAAGATCAGCTGCTGGCCGAGTGGGAGGCGGCCAAGCCGCTGAAGGCCCACGCCCGGTCACTGCGCATCCTCGAGTTCGCCACCCACCTCGCAGACTCACCCGCCGAGTCGGCAGGCCGAGCGAACATGTACCTCGCGGGTTTCCCCGAGCCTCGACTGCAAACCCCGTTCTTCGACGCCGATGGCTTCATCGGCGAGCCGGATTACGACTTCGAAGGCTTCGACCACCTCGGCGAAGTCGACGGAAAGTTCAAATACTTCAAGCCCGAATACCTCCGCGGCCGCGACCCGGGCGAAGTGATTTACGAAGAGAAGATTCGGGAGGACCGGTTCAAGGCCCTCCCCAAAAAAGTCACGCGCTGGGACTGGGCGGTCTGCATCAGCATCCCGAAGATGCGGGCCCGCCTCCTGCGCGATGGACTGCCCATCGTAGATCCGCGTCGCAGCTGGCACCGTTGAGCATCCGCGCCTGCTCGGGGCATCGGCGCCCAGACGACCAGCAGCGGATGCGCCGAACAGGCGCGGATACGACGCTACGCCGTGTCTGCCGCGTGCTGCGTCAGGGCCTCGGCCACCGCGGTCTCGGGCACGCGAAAGCTGCGACCGAAGCGGATCGCCGGCATCTCGCCCGAGTGCACCATGCGGTAGACGGTCATCTTAGACACGCGCATCATGTCGGCGACCTCGGCCACCGTGAGAAAGCGCACGTCGGGCAGGTCTGAGCCGGCCATGGCGTCTCTCCTCTTATTCGAGCGTCTATACGATCACTGCAACGAGTCACAGGAGTGACGAATGAGACTCCGTGATGATTCGCAACTCTAGGGCGTTCACCGGATGCGGGGCAACCGGGTGGCGGGCGCTACTTGCGCAGCCGCGACACCAGCTTGCTGGCGTTGGCCTGAAGATCCTCGACCACGGCCCGCGCCTGATGGCTCGACGTCGCGACCGTGCGCCCGACATTGCGGGCGAATTCCGAGGCCGAGCCCGCGACATCCGGGGTCTGACCACCCGCGCCCGTGTCTGCCCACTCGTCATCATCGTCTTTGAGAGATCCGTCGAAGTCGGCCGAGAGAAACGGAATGGCCCAGTCTTCGACCTCTTCGAGCGGCGACGCGTCGAGCTTGTAGTACCGGTGCTGCCCCTCTTCTCGAACAGCGACGAGACCGGCATCGCGCAGAACCTTGAGGTGCTTCGACACGGTGGGCTGGCTCAGGTCGAGCGCGTGAACAAGCTCCGAAACGCTCGACTCCCCCGCGTGAGGCGTGGCCTCGGCAGAACCCGCCGCCGTGTAGCGCTCGAGCAGAAGCTCGAGCAGGTGGCGTCTCGTGGGGTCAGCGATCACAGAGAAGATGTCGGCCATGGCACAAGGGTAGTCAGTCGAGGCCCGATTGCTCTTCAGCCAGCGGGCTTGGCGCGCCGCCCGGGTGCCGCTCCGGAGTACCATGACTGGAATTCATTCGGCCGACCGAGCAGCTGTCGGCCTTGTCGACGAAGGACGCTCGATGCGCATACCCGCACCCACGCGACGCTCCGTCTACGCGAGTCGCACGCCGATCGGCCGCATCCGCGACATGATCGACGAGTTCTCAGAGCAGTCGCCCTCGCGCTTCGCGATCCTCATCTTCACGGCGATGATCCTCATCTTCACGGTGCTCTTCTCGCTGCCGATCTCGCAGGCGAAAGGCTCGGTCACGCCGCTCGCCGATGCGCTCTTCACAGCCGTATCGGTGGTTTGCGTCACGGGTCTCTCGACCGTCGACATGGCGACGCACTGGTCGGTCGTGGGCCACATCTTCATCTTCATCGGCGTGCAGATCGGCGCCCTGGGCGTACTCACCCTGGCCTCGATTCTCGGCCTCGCTGTGTCGCGCAAGCTCGGTCTCAAGAGTCGGCTCATGGCCGCCGGCGACACTAACCCCATGCGGATGCGCCACGGCGCCGTGTCGGAGGGCCAGGCCGTGCGGCTCGGCGAGATCGGTGGACTTCTGGCCACCGTCGCAGTGAGCTCACTCGTCATTCAGATCGTGATTGCGCTGCTTCTCATTCCCCGCATGCTCATCGACGGCGTCGCTCTCGCCCCGGCCATCACCGACAGCTTCTATTACTCGGCCATGGCCTTCACGAACACCGGCTTTTCGCCGAACGCAGAGGGGCTCGCCCCCTTCGAGAACGACTACTGGTTTCTCAGCATCCTTATGCTGGGCGTCTTTATGGGCAGCATCGGATTTCCCGTGATCTACGTGCTGTCGCGCAACATCAAGAAGCCTCTGCGATGGTCGTTGCACGTGAAGCTCACCATCCTCACCTCGCTCATCCTCATCGTCGCCGGAGCCGTGCTCTACATCGTGCTCGAGTTCGACAACCCGAAGACCTACGGAGACCTCAACGCCGGCGACACGATCTTCCAGTCGCTGTTCCTGTCGGTCATGACCCGGTCTGGCGGCTTCTCCACGATTCCCATCCATGACCTCAACGGCTCGAGCCTGCTTGTCACCGACATGCTTATGTTCATCGGCGGCGGATCCGCATCCACAGCCGGCGGAATCAAGGTCACGACGCTCGCCGTACTGTTTCTCGCCGCCTTCGCCGAGGCACGTGGAAACGAATCGATGGAGGCATTCGGGCGACGCATCCCCGGCGACGTGCTGCGACTCGGCGTGAGCGTGGTGCTGTGGGGCGCGACGACCGTGGCTGTCGCGACCATCGTCATCCTGCAGATCACCAAGGCGCCGCTCGACTTCGTGCTCTTCGACGTGATCTCTGCGTTCGCGACATCCGGGCTCACGACCGGACTCACGGCATCCCTGCCTGACTCGGGTATCTACGTGTTGGCCGCGACGATGTTCATGGGCCGCGTTGGTACAGTGACTCTCGCCGCCGCGCTGGCAGCGAGCCAGCGCCGGCAGCTGTTCAGACGACCCGAAGAGAGGCCCATCGTTGGTTGATCGCATCAAGCACGACGCCCCCGTACTCGTGATCGGCCTAGGCCGCTTCGGCGCCGCCACGGCAGGCCAGCTCGACCGCCTCGGCCGCGAGGTTCTGGCCATCGATGACAACGACGGTCTCGTGCAGAAGTGGTCGGAGCGCATCACCCACACGGTGCAGGCGGATGCGCGCAACATCGACGCGCTACGACAGATCGGGGCGGGCGAGTTCTCGATCGCGGTCGTCGCCGTGGGTTCGTCGATCGAGGCCAGCGTGCTCATCACGGCCAACCTCGTCGACCTCAAGGTTCCACAGATCTGGGCCAAGGCCATCTCGAAGTCGCACGGAAAGATCCTCGAGCGCATCGGCGCGAACCACGTGATCTACCCCGAAGCGGAGGCTGGCGAGCGCGTCGCGCACCTCGTATCCGGCCGCATGCTCGACTTCATCGAGTTCGACGATGACTTCGCTCTGGTCAAGATGCATCCGCCCAAGCCGATCCGTGGCAAGAACCTCACAGAGTCGGGCGTGCGAACCCGGCACAACATCACTGTCGTCGGGGTGAAGTCACCCGGAAAGCCGTTCACCTACGCCACGGAGAAGACCGTCGTCACCGATCACGACATCATCATCGTCTCCGGAACCTCGAGCGACATAGAGAAGTTCTCGGCCCTCGAGTAGCGGCCCCATGTAGCCGCTCCACATAGCGGCACGAATGTTGCCGGAGGCGTCGGATGTTGCCGGTCGCCCGGCAACGTTCGTCGCGACGGGCGGCAGACGTCGACCGCTTACGGCATGGGGTGCGGCTCGGCTCGCGCGCGGATGCGCTGCGCCCGGCCCGAGACCGCCGGCAGGAACGCCGAGGCCCACACCGCGTAACCCCGGTCGTTCGGGTGGAAGAGGTCGCCGGCCGCCTGGTAGACGGCGCGCACGATTCCCTGGCGCTTTGTCACCGCGTAGAGCGGCGCAACCGTGAGCCCGTGACGATCAGCGGTCGCCCGCACGATGCGATTGGCGACAGCGACGAGGCGCTCGCGCTGCGGAATGTGGAAGCACGGCAGGTCGGCCACGATCGCCGTCGAGGGGAGTTGCGAGTACAGCTCCTCGAGTTCGCGGGCGAAGCGATCTTTCTCGAACGAATTGATGTCGTTGGCCCCGATCGAGACGGTCATCAGATCAGGCTCGGCGTCGCGCAGCAGCGTGGCCAGCTTCGGCATCTGGATGGCGAGCGCCTCGCGAAGTCGGGCACCCGCAACGCTGAGATTCACGATGCGAACCGAGCGCCCGGTCTCAGCTGCGAACCGGTCGGCGACGATCTGCACATAGCCGCGATGGGGCTTCGACGCGCCGATGCCCTGCGCTGCAGAATCTCCGATCACGACGTAGAGCAGCTCGCCACTCTTCTTCTGACGCGCTCGCCAGAATGCCGAGTTGACCGGAATCGTCAGGTTGATGCGGGCAGCCTCCGCCTCGCGGTGGCGCACGATCAGGCTGATCGGCCAGAGGGAGAGAAGATTCACGCTGAAACGCTACGCCCGTTCCCTGACACCGCGCAGGGGGTTGCCGCATCGGCCTCGAGCGCGGGCGTTCACGCACTGAGCGGTGGCGCGGCCGGCGCGTGGGACGCGAACTCCCGCGTTCGACGCCGCTCAGGCGTCGGCGAGCAGATCCCCGGTCGTGACGACCGTGGCGAACTCTCCGTGCAGGTTCGTCGCCGTGATCATCGACAGGATTGCCGCAGGAACGGTCTCTCCGGTCGGCCCCACCCGGTCGAACGTGTGCGTGGCATCGATGGCGAAGTATGTCTCGTAGCCGAGATTTCCTGCCATCCGGGCGGTGGTCTCGCAGCAATGGTTGGTGGTGATTCCGCAGATGACGAGCTCGGTGATGCTCTCCTGGCGCAACCAGGAGTGGAGATCGGGCGTGCCGTAAAAACTCGAGTTGACCCGTTTTCGCACGAGGAGATCCGGAGTGCCCGTGATGACATCCTTGAACTCGTGCCCCGGTGACGATGGCGCAAGCGGGGATGCCGAGTCGTCGGAGTCATGCTGCACGAACACCACGGGCCACGATCTGCTGCGCCACAGCGCTAGGAGCGACGCGATGTGGGCTTCGCAGGCGGGGTTGCCCCGCTCACCCCACACCTCGGCATCGTCGAACCCTCGCTGCACGTCGATCACGACAAGCGCGGGCCGATCCGTCGACATCATCTGGAGAGCCATTCCAGCACGATAGCGCGCCCTCCCACGTGCGAGCGCGGGTGTTCACGCGCCGAGCGGTGGCACGGGCCACGCGATGGGCGCGAACTCCCGCGTTCGGCGCACCTCACCCGGCGGCGAGCTCCCAGGCGCGGGCGAGGGCCGCATCCGTCGCCCGGGCGAAGAGGTCGTCGACTCCCCCGTCCTGCAGCACGGCGATGGCCCGCTCGGTCGTACCGTTCGGGCTCGTCACCTGCCGGCGCAGTTCCGCGGGCGACGACTCCGACGCCGCCAGCAGCCGTGACGCGCCCAGGAACGTTCCGTTCACAAGAACGGCCGCCTCCTCAGGGGTGAAGCCCTTCTCGACGGCAACTGCCGTGAGCTGCTCGATGAGAAAGAACACGTATGCCGGACCCGATCCCGAGATCGTCGATAACGCATCCAGCTTCTCTTCGGGAACGACCACAACTTCGCCGACCGTCTCGAACACCCGCGTGACCAGGGCGAGCTGCTCGGGCGTCGACCGGGTACCGGCCGACAGTCCGGTCACGGCGTTGCCGACGATCGCGGGTGTGTTCGGCATCGACCGCAGCACGGCCACGCTCTCGGGCAGGCGCTGCTCGAAGGTGGCGACGGTCACACCGGCCGCCACGCTCACGACGATCGCGCCGGGCTCGAGCGCATCCGCGATCTCGTCGAGCAGCGCGGGCACCATGGGCGGCTTCACCGCCACCAGAACAATGGATGCCCCGGCCACGGCCAGGCGATTCGCCTCGGGTTCGTCGTCGGTCGCCCAGGCCGTGACCGCGTCGACGTCGTCGAACTCCGCGGCGCGCGCGGCCGAGCGGTTGGTCACGCGGATTCCACCGGACACGTCGACCGTGGGCGCAAGCAGGCCGGAGAGGATGGCGCGTCCCATCGATCCGGCGCCGAGGATGGCGATGGCGGGCAGGGAGACGGGAGAGGTGTTGGTCACCCGTCCATCCTAGGATTGGGGTTCGACGGGCAAGCCGCCAGAGATTCGCACAGAGCGCGCAGAGGTCACACACATGAGCACATCCGGAGGCAGCAAGGCGATTCTCGCCGCGCTGGCGGCCAATCTCGGCATCGCCCTCACCAAGTTCATCGCCTTCCTCTTCTCGGGCTCGTCGTCGATGCTCGCCGAGAGCGTGCACTCCGCCGCCGATTCGGGCAACCAGCTGCTGTTGCTGCTCGGTGGCCGCAAGTCGCGCAAGCAGGCCGACCGGGCTCATCCGTTCGGTTATGGCCGCGAGCGCTACGTCTACGCCTTCGTGGTGTCGATCATTCTGTTCTCGGTGGGTGGCGTCTTCGCTCTCTACGAAGGCATCGAGAAGATCAACAATCCGCACCCGCTCGAGGTGTGGTGGCTTCCGATGCTGGTACTCGTCATCGCCATCGGGCTCGAAGGCTTCTCGCTGCGCACGGCGATCGCCGAATCGAACCACACTCGCGGAAAGCTGAGCTGGTTGCAGTTCATCCGCCGGGCGAAGGCGCCGGAGCTGCCGGTTGTGCTGCTCGAAGACACCGCGGCCCTGCTGGGACTCGTCTTCGCGTTCGCCGGAGTCGGTTTGACCGTGCTCACGGGAAACGGCGTCTGGGACGGCATCGGAACGGTCTTCATCGGCGCACTGCTGGTGCTCGTCGCCGTGATCCTTGGCATCGAGACGAAGAGTCTGCTGGTCGGCGAGGGTGCGACCGACGAAGACCTGCGCAAGATCGAGAACGCCATCACGTCGAGCCCCGAGGTCGAGCACCTCGTGCACCTGAAGACCATGTACCTCGGACCCGAAGAGATGCTCGTCGGCGCGAAGATCACGCTGCCCGCGGTGACCACGCTCACCGATGTCGCGTTGGCCATCAACGCCGTCGAGGCGCGTATTCGCGAGGCTGTGCCGATCGCGCGGGTGATCTACCTCGAGCCCGACGTGTACGTGCCGAGCGTGAGCGAGGCTGTCGCCGACGCGCCGGTTCCCGCCACCGATGTCTGACACCGGTCCATCCCGCACCGAGACCGTCTCCCCGCCGCCTCTCGCGCGCGTCGCCGTGGTGCTGAGGCACGAGCGCATCGCGCACCTGGGCAACCTCGAGCCCGTCCTCGTGGCCGAGGGGTTCGACGTGCAGTACGTCGATGTCGCGGAGGGTGACGAGCTACCGCCGAACGCGTCGTCCGCCGATCTCCTGATCGTGCTCGGCGCCAGCGCCGGTGTCTACGAGGGCGAGCGCTATCCGTTCATCGCCGCCGAGCTGGCGTTCGTCCGCAGCAGGCTCGACGCGAAACGTCCGACTCTGGGTGTCTGCTTCGGCTCGCAGGTCATGGCCGCGTCGCTCGGCGCCGTGGTCGCGCCCGGCGATACCGTGCAGGTCGGCTTCCGAGCGGTTGAACCGACGGATGCCGGGGCATCGTCGGCGGTGCGTCATTTCTCCGGGGTCCCGGTACTGCAGTGGCACGGCGATACGTTCACGCTGCCCGAGGGCGCCACTCGACTTGCCGGTTCCGGCGACTACGCGAACGAGGCCTTCGGCATCGGGAGCTGGGCGATGGCCGTGCAGTTCCATCCCGAGATCACAGCCGACATGCACGAGGAGTGGCTCGAGTCCGACGAGGAATACGTGCGGGGAGCGGGCTACGACCAGGCCCTGCTGCGAGACGACTTCGGCCGCCTCGGCCCGGATATGCGCCGAGCATCGGAGTCATTCCTCACCGAGTGGCTGCGCGGGCTTCCAGCCTCGTAGCCGGTCTATCCGTATTACAGGGCGTATTGCTCCTGGCACGGCGAGTCGTCGCGCGCCCACCGGCGTGTCTTCAATTCGTCCTGTTGAACGCGGCCACTGGCTAGCGGGGCCCGCGGAAGAACGTCGTCAGGGCTGCAGCGCAGGCGTCGGCCTCGACGCCGGCCCACACCTCGACCGTGTGGTTGAGGCGTCGGTCGCGCAGAACGTCGTAGACCGAGCCGACAGCGCCCGCCTTTTCGTCCCACGCTCCGAACACCACCGTCGGCACGCGAGCGCCCAAGATCGCTCCGGCGCACATCACACACGGTTCGAGGGTGACGATCAGAGTGCAGCCCTCGAGGCGCCAGTCCCCCGTCACCGCTGATGCTTCGCGCAGCGCCAACATCTCGGCGTGGGCCGTGGGATCGTGCAGCAGCTCGCGCTCGTTGCGGCCGCGCCCGATGACCCGGCCCGACGCATCCAGAACCATAGCCGACACGGGAACGTCGCCCGATGCCTCGGCGAGCCGGGCGTCTGCGAGCAGCTCGCGCATGCGCTCGCCGTAGGCGGCAGGCCATGGATGCGCGGGGCGCGGTCGTTCGGTCATGCCGACGGTTCCCTTCCGCTCCAGTAGATTGAGCCTATGCGAGTTCACGTTGCCGACCACCCGCTCATCACGCACAAGCTCACCGTGCTGCGAGACAAGTCGACGCCGGCTCCGACGTTCCGGGCGCTGACCGAAGAGCTCGTGACCCTGCTGGCCTACGAGGCCACCCGCGAGGTGCGCACCGAGGTCGTCACCATTCAGACGCCGGTCGCCGAGACCAAGGGCCTCGCCATTTCGGAGCCGCGACCGCTGATCGTTCCCATTCTTCGCGCGGGGCTCGGCATGCTCGAGGGCATGGTCAAGCTCATTCCCAGTGCTGAGGTAGGCTTCCTCGGCATGGTGCGCAACGAGGAGACGCTCGAACCCACGACGTACGCCGAGCGCCTGCCCGACGATCTGAGCGATCGGCAGTGCTTCGTTCTCGACCCCATGCTGGCCACCGGAGGGTCGCTCGGAGCGGCCATCGAGTTCCTCTTCGCCCGCGGCGCCGTCGACGTGACCGCAATCTGCCTGCTCGGGGCCCCCGAGGGCGTCGCCGCGCTCGAGAAGGCCACGGAAGGACGCGAGGTGCACCTCGTTCTCGGTGCGCTCGACGAGCGACTCAACGAGAAGGGCTATATCGTTCCCGGTCTCGGAGACGCCGGCGACCGCCTCTACGGCCTCGTCTGAGCCGTTGCGAGGTCACGATAGACCTCGCAACGAAAAAAGTTCTTGACACGCGGAGTCATATTCCGCTTAGCTTTCATTCATGACTGACAACGCGCTCGCCCTTACCTCCTTTGAGGCACTGGGGACTGCTGGCATGATGATGCCCAGCAGCGCTGTCATGTGTTGCCGAATGTGTGCCTAACCAGACACTGAGCCTGACAAATCAGGTTCGCTGGGTTCTGAGGTCTGCGTCTCTCTGTCACGCAGAGACCTCCGCTCCCCCCGCCTGGTTCTGACCCTCAGAACCATTCGCGGTCTCCGGCTCTCCCGCCGCACCATTCGCACAGCCCGCCCTGGGGCATCCGCTTCGTCGCCGTATCCGGCCGGAGCCTCAAGGGCACATCGTCAAAGGATTTCTCCCATGTCTCTTGCACACCTCGACACCCGCCCCGCCACCGTCACCCCGATCACCCGCTCGGAGCAGCCCGCCGCCGAGTCGACATCGGCCCACCTGCGTGCGGTACCCACCGGAACCGAAGCCCGCGGATTCGTTCTGTATGTCGGAATCGATGAAGACAAGGCGGCGGCAGACGGCACCGATCTTTCGGAGATCGTGGCCCAGCTCCGTGCCCTCGCGGCCAAGCTCTCCCCCTCGTCCGAGACCTACGCGGCCGTGGCGCTCGCTCCCCGCGGCGCTGGCGGACGCGATGTCGACGTGGTGCGCCTCGCTCTGCAGGATCCGGCGGCACTCGCCAAGCACCGCCACACTCCCGACGACGAAGACCGCGCTCGCGACGGCGTCGTGATCGACCTGTCGCGCAAGCGTGTACTGCTCGACAACAACGCGGCGAACCTCACCTACAAGGAGTTCGAGCTGCTCCAGTACCTCGTGCTGCGCGAGGGAAAGACCATCGACCGTGCAGAGCTCATCGCGTCGCTCTGGTCGGCCGACGACAGCGACATTCCGAACGAGCGCACCATAGACGTTCACGTGCGCCGTCTACGCGCCAAGCTCGGCGACTACGAAGACATCGTGCGCACGGTGCGCGGCGCAGGCTACCGCTTCGATCGCCACGCAGACGTCTCGGTGCAGCACACCTCGACTCCGTCGCCCGACCTGTTCTAAGCCGAGAGCAGCCGAGAAAGCTAGGGCTGTCACGAAGCGCCCACCTGCGGCTAGGTTGTGCTCATGAGCGCGGAACTGACGCTAGGCGCAGAAGAAGAGCTTCACCTCATCGACCTCGATTCGTGGCGCCTCTCGGCCTCGGCGCCGCGGTTACTGGAGACGCTGCCGAGCGAAAGCTACGCCGCCGAACTGCAGCGCACCACCGTCGAGACCAACAGCCGCGTTGTGCACACGCTGGGCGAGTTGCGAAACGAACTGGTGCGGCTGCGACAGGGCGTGATGGATGCCGCGGGCGCGCTTGGGGTGGGGATCGCGGCAGTCGGCACGGCCCCGCGCTCCGAGATCTCCGACTTCGAGCTCACCTCGTCGCAGCGCTTCGGCGCCATGCAAGAGAAGTACCGGCTGCTTGTCGACGAGCAGCTGATCTGCGGTTTCCAGGTGCACGTGGGAGTCTCCGACCGAGATCTCGCCATTCAGCTCGCGCAGCGTGTGGCCGAGCATCTGCCCGTTCTGCTGGCCCTGTCGGCCAGTTCACCGTTCTGGAACGGACACGACACCGGCTATGCGAGCGTGCGGAGCCTCGTGTGGCAACGCTGGCCGAGCGCCGGGGCTACCGGCCCGCTCGAATCTGCCGCCGAGTACGACGAACTCATTGCCGACCTGATCAGCACCGGTGTTATCGCCGACGACGGCATGGCCTACTTCGACATCCGGCCGTCGGCCCACGCACCCACACTCGAGTTGCGCGTATGCGACGCGCTCCCGCTCGTCGACGACGCGGTGCTCATCGCCGGGCTGTTCAGAGCGGCCGTGCGCACCGCCGAGATCGACATCGAGAACGGCGTTCCGCTGCGGCCTCGGCGAGCGCCGGTGCAGCGGGCAGCGCTCTGGCAGGCTGCACGCACAGGACTCTCGGCAGAGCTGCTCAGCGCCGGTGCACGACCGCATCCCATCGACGCAGGCGACGCGGTTCGCGGCCTGATCGAAAGCCTCCGACCCGCGCTCGACGAATTCGGCGACTACGCCGAGGTGCAGGCTCTGGCGGAGGACGCTCTCGCTCGAGGCAACTCGTCAGACAGGCAGCGCGCGGCGTTCGCGCGCACGCAGGAACTCGATGACGTCGTGAGGCTCGTTGTCGCTGAGACCCAATCGATCGGAGCACGCCCGTGACCACGAACCCGCGCCGCGCTATCGGCTACACCACCGAGCTCGTCGTTGGCGCCGTGGCACTCCGAAGCTGGACTGTCGCGCTGCAGACTCCGCCCACCGAGTTCTACCCGCGCTTCGGCCCGCTGCCCGCCGTCATCGGGGTGGTGGGGCAGCCCAAAACCTGGGACGTCGTGGGCTACACGCGCACCCTTCGGCTCTCGGACGGCGGCACCGTCGTCGAGACAATCACGCAGAGCGAGCCAGGCGCGTTCTTCGCCTACGATCTGAGCCGGTTCACGGGCATCCTCGGTCGGCTCGTGAGCGGGGGACGCGCGGAATGGACGTTCACCCCGGCCGGCCCCGCCGGCTCCGATGCGTCGGGTGGACCCGGTGGCTCGAGCCCGCACGCCGAATCGGCGACCACGAACATCCGTTGGCAGTATCGGTTCTTTCCGCTGCCGGGCCGGGCGTTCGTCGTGCGCGCCATCGTGGGACTGTTCTGGGCGCCCTACATGAAGCGTGTACTCAGTGTGATCGCGGCGGCTGCCGAGGCACGGGGAAGCAGGCCTCACGACTGAGCCAGGCCGGGGCTCGTGCGTGGGATCGCCTCGAGCAGTGCGCGCGTGTACGGATGCGCAGGGCGCGCGAAGATCTGATCGACCGTGCCGCTCTCGACGAGCTTTCCCCGCTGCAGCACCGTCACCGTGTCGGCGAGCTGTCTGACCAGCGCCAGGTCGTGCGAGACGAGCAGGTAGGAGAGGCCCTGCTCTCGCTGCAGACGCGACAACAGCTCGAGGATGCCGGCCTGCACGCTCACGTCGAGGGCCGACGTCGGTTCGTCGAGCACCAGAACATCCGGCCGCACGATGAGTGCCCGGGCGATGGCGACGCGCTGCCGTTGACCGCCCGAGAGCTGGCCCGGTCGGCGTGACAGCACGGATGCCGGCAGGCCGACCTCCTCGATCGTCTGCTCCACGAGACGGGCGCGTCCGGCCCGTTCCCCGACCTTGAAGCGGTCGAGCGGTTCCCGCACGATCCGGCCCACCCGCCAGGTGGGATCGAGCGACGTGAACGGGTTCTGGTAGACGAGCTGCAGGTGGCGCCGCAGACCGCGCAGTCCTGCCGACGTCTGCCCGTGCACCTGCGTGCCCGCCACCTCGATCCGTCCGGCATCCGGCTGTTCGAGGCCCAGCAGAAGGCGCACGGCCGTGGTCTTGCCCGACCCCGATTCGCCGACGAGTGCATGGGTCGTTCCTCTCGCGACCGTGAACGAGACGCCGTCGAGCGCGGTCACGTCGACGTCGCCCGCGCGGAAACGTTTGGTGGCGGCGTGAACCTCGACCGCGGGCAGGGCGGCGGGCGGGGTGGTGCCGGATGCCGCGCCGCGCTGGCTCCGGTATCGGTCGGGGTTGAGGGCGGGCACGTCGGCGTGTAACTGCCGCGCGTACGCCGACGTCGGGGTCGAGAAGACCTGGCTCGACGATCCGCTCTCCTCGACGATCCCGTTCTTCAGCACCACGATCGATTCCGCTCGCTCGGCGGCGACCGCGAGGTCGTGCGTGATGAGCAGCAGACTGATGCCCAGGTCTCGGCGCAGCTCGGAGAGCAGGTCGAGGATCAGCTTCTGGATCGTCACGTCGAGCGCCGAGGTGGGCTCGTCCGCGACGATGAGCGCCGGCCTCGGCAGCACGGTCAGTCCGATGAGAACGCGCTGCAACATGCCGCCGGAGAGCTGATGGGGATACGAGGCGTAGACCCTCTCGGGGTCGGGAAGGCCGACCCTCTCGAAAACCGACAGGATGTCTCGGCGCCGGACCCGCGCATCCGATTCGCCCGCGAGCGCGGCGGCCTCGTGGGCCTGCGAGCCGATGGTGCGCACCGGGTTCAAAGCCGATGAGGGATCCTGCGGAATGTAGCCCAGAAGGCGACCGCGCAGGGGCCTGAATTGCCGCTCGGGCAGGCCGAACAGCTCGCGGCCGTCGAGGTTCACGCTTCCGCTTACCGTGCTCTCGCCCGTCGGAAGCAGGCGCAGGATGCTCTTCGCCACCGTCGACTTGCCCGAGCCCGATTCGCCGATCAGCGCCAGGCTCTGCCCGCGTTCGAGGGTGAATCCCACGTCGTGCACGACGGACGCGTCTCCGTAGGAGACCGACAGGCCCTCGACACTGAGCAGGGGGTGCCCCTCGGGCCTCGTGGACGGGAGGGGACGGTCGGCGATCAGAGCCTCGCGCGTGGTCTCGATCGATACGGTCATTGCGTTCTCCTCAACCAGGTACTGATGCGGTTCACGGACAGCACGGTGATCACGATCACCAGCGCGGGAGCGTAGATGAGCCACGGTGCGGTCGCGTACGACTTGCCCGAGGCCACGAGCAGTCCCCAATCGGATGCCGGTGGTGGGTCTCCGTAGCCGAGGAACGCGAGCGACGCGATCACCAGGATCGAGGTTCCGAACTGGAGCACGGCCAGCGCGATCACCGACTTGTAGGTGTTGGGAAGGATGTGCCCGAGCAGCGCGTGGAGCCTGTTGCCGCCCTGCAGGTAGGAGGCCTCGACGAACACCGATCCGCGCGCCCGCAGAACCTCGGCACGCATCAGCCGGGCGAAGATGGCGATGGCCGAGACTCCGGTCGCGATCGCCGCGTTGATCGTCTGGAAGCCGAGAGAACTGACGATGACGACGGCCAGGAGGAAGCTCGGGATGGCGAGCAGCACGTCGACGACTCGTCCGAGCACCACGTCGACCGCCCCGCGAAGAAATCCGCTCGCCAGGCCGATGATGCTGCCGACGACGAGCCCGATCGACACGGCCACGAGTGCGCTGGTCACCGACGATGCCGTTCCGTGCACAACCCGGGCGAACACATCACGCCCGAGGTGATCGGTGCCGAACCAGTGAGCACCGCTCGGCGCCATCAGCTTCTCCGCCGTATCACCGACCGACGGGTCGTACGAGGTGAACAGCCAGGGCACCAGCGACCACAGCAGCACAATGATGATGACGACCGCAGCGATCGCCACCGTCGGCGGCACACGAACGGCCGAACGGCCCGCGGCACGGATCCGCTCCGTCGGCGCCACGAGTCCTGTCAGGCTGGTCATACGGGCACCACGACCTTTCGTTCGGACTTCGCGTCTCGTTCGGACTTCGCGTCGAGCCTCGGATCCAGCAGCGGCGACGCGAGGTCGGCGAGCAGGTTCACCGTGACGAAGACGACAGCGGCCAGCGACACCACGGCCTGCAGCACCGGCACGTCCTGGCTCGTGACCGCTTTCTGCACGACCGTGCCGAGACCGTCACGACCGAAGATCGTCTCGGTGATCACGGCCCCTCCGAGCAGTTCGCCCACGATGAGGGCGATCATCGCCACGGCGGGAAGCATCGAGGGCTTGACCAGGTGCCGAGCGAAGAGCCGCGCCTGACTCAACCCGCGGGAGCGCGCCACGAGGGCGTACTCCTGCCGGGACTCGTGGTCGAGATTGGCGATGAGCACCTCCGCCAGCGGCGCCGATACAGGGATGGCGAGGGTCAGGGCGGCGAACAGGGTCGCCGCGGCGCTGTCGGGGTCGATCGTGGTGAAGGCATGGAGCCGGAAGGCGAAGATCTCGATCAGGATGAGGCCGACGACGAAGTTGGGAACCGACAGGAAGAGCGAGGGCACCGATCGCAGCACTCCTCGCGCCCACCGACTCGGCAGGTACTGCACGCCGTATGCGATCACCACGGCGATCGCCACCGACAGCAGCAGCGCGGTGCCCGCCAGCGTCAGCGTCGAAGGAAGCGCGTCGCCCAGCAGTTGTGACACCGGCAGGTTCGATTGCAGCGAGAACCCCAGGTCGCCGGTGACGAATCGACCGAGCGACAGGATCAGCTGGATGACGACGGGCTTGTCGAGTCCATAGTGCGCGACGATCTGCTGGATCTCGTCGTCGGTGAGGCCGTTCTGCGGATCGCGCAGCATGTTGGTGATCGGATCACCGGGCAGCACGCTGATGACCAGGAAGGTTCCAATGTAGGCCAGCAGGATGACGACCACGGCTTGCGCTGCTCGCAGCAGCGCGTATCGCCCGTACGACCTGCTCACGGTGCTATCCAGGCGGTCGCGAAGTTGGCGTAGGCAAGACCGTTGAAGGTCACGCCCTTGACCTTCGGCGACAGCAGGTAGAGGCGCTGCACCAGCTGAACGGTCGGAATGGAGTACCCCTGATCGAGCACGTATTGCTGCAGGTCGTCGACGAGCGCCTGTCGCGAGTCGCGATCCGTGGCCGTGGCGATTCCGTTCGCCAGCTCGTTCAGCTTCTCGTCGCTCGTTCCGGTGCTGAACCAGTCCTCACCCTTGTTCTGGCTGGTCAGAACTCCCGCGACAGTGCCGACATCGACGAAGCTCCGCGACGTCTGGAACAGCGGAGGCTTGGCTGCAATGATCGCCGCGTAGCCCGACACGTCGACGACGTTCAGGTTCACCTTGATGCCGATGCGCTTCAGCTGCTGGGCGATGAGCTCGTCCTCCGCCTGAGTCGACGGAACGTAGGGGTTGGGGGTCACGGTGAACTCGAGCGTGGTGCCGTCTTTCGACCGGTATCCGTCGGAGCCGAGTACCCACCCGGCCTCGTCGAGCAGCTTCTCCGCCTTGTCGGGGTCGTACGAGAGCAGCTCGCTGTAGTCACCGGCCTCGGGGACGTTGCTCTGGAGGAACGACGTGGCCACGTCCCACTTGTCGGTGTACACGGTGTCGACGATGTCCTGGCGATCGATGCCGTGCTGGATGGCCTGCCGGACGGCGAGCTCGTTCGTGGGAGCGACGCTGGTGTTGACCTGGAACCCGTCGGTGAAGCCCAGGTAGCGAGGGGTATCGACGACGAACCCCTGGTCTGTGAGCGACTCGATCTCCTGCGGTTCGATGTTGTAGGCAACATCGGCCTGACCGGACGCCACGGTCGACGTGCGCACCGACGTGTCCTTGATCACCTTGTAGGTGATGGTGTCGAGATACGCGGCGCCGCTGTGGCCGGTCGCCCCCGGTCCCCAGTCGTAGTCGGGCCGCTTCTCGAGAACATAGCTGTCGCCCTGCGTGAACGACTTCACGGTGAAAGGCCCGCTGCCGATCTGCTTCGCGAGATCGGCCTGGTCGTCGATGGGCAGGGCCAGGGTCGCGGGTGAGAGCAGGATCGTGCCGTGATAGGCCAGCGTCGGGATGAAACTCAGCGCCGGCGAGGTGAAGAAGACGTGCACGGTGGAGCTGTCCGTCGCCTCCGCGTGGTCGAAGTTGCCGGAGGGGAAGAGACCCACTTTGCTGATGCCACGGTCGGGATCGCCCTTGGCCCAGATGTTGATGTTGTCGACGACGGCGGCCGCATCGAGCGGGCTTCCGTCGGAGAAGGTGACTCCCTCTTTGAGGTGCAGGACGAACTCGGTGGCTCCGTTCAGCTCCTCCCAGCTGGTGGCGATCCACGGACTCAGGGTTCCCTGTTCGTCGACATAGATCAGCTTGTCGGTGATCTCGCCCCACAGGTTGCCCTCGTAGCTCGAGATCGATGTCTTGCTCGACACCCAACCCGCGTCATAGCCCTGAATCAGGAACGTCAGGTTGCCGCCCTCGACCGGAGTCGAGTCGGAGGATGCCTGACCGGGGGTTGTGCCCGCGGCGCACGCCACGAGAAGTGCCGTCGTCGCGGCAACGGCGATGACGGCACTAGCCGCCCGCCGCACTGTCGTCGAGATCGTCATGGTGTTTCTCTTTCTGCTGAATAGGTGCACGAGGGGGCGACTCAGATGGCCTTGCCGGGATTGAACAGATGTTGGGGATCGACGGCGGCCTTGATGGCGCGCTGCGCTTCGATCGAGCGCTGTGAGAGTTCTAGAGCGGCCCACTCACGCTTGAGCGTGCCGATTCCGTGCTCGCCCGATACGGTGCCACCGAGTGCCAGTGCAACGCGAACGAGCTCAGTGGCCGCCTCTGCAAGCGACTCCGGAACGACTGCGGGGTCGTCGCCCGGCTTGATCTCCTGTGTGATCAACGGGTGCAGATTTCCGTCTCCCGCGTGAGAGACGGCCGAGATCTCGACCCCGAACCGGGCCTCGAGGGCGGCGAAGGAACGATAGACCGCCGGAAGCGCCGACTTGGGAACCGCGATGTCCTCGCCGATGAACCGGCGCGAGGCGGGCAGACCCCGACCGTACCGGCGCAGCTCCCAGAGCGCCGCGCTGTCTTCGTCCGACTCGACGGCGACGCGCGCACCGACTCTCGTGAGAGCATCCTCGAGGTCTGCGGCCTGCTCGTCGATGCCGTAGCCGTCGAGCTCTATCAGGATGAGCGATTCGCCCCGTTCTCGGAGCCGGGTGCCCGAGTGCCCATCGATACCTTCGAGGCTGACCCGGTCGAAGAACTCGATGATGGCCGGCCGCACGGGCGAGAGGGTGATCGCGCCCAGACCCTCGGCACCGGATGCCGTGCTGTCGAAGAACGCGGTGAGGGTGCGGCGGGCGACGGGAAGAGGACGCAGCCGGAGGGTGGCGCGCACCACGATGCCCAGCACGCCCTCCGACCCTACGAAGAGCGATGTCAGGTCGAGCCCGGTCACCCCCTTGATGGAGCGATGGCCGACGCTGATGAGGCTGCCGTCGGCCAGCACAACGTCGAGGGCCAGCACCGACTCGCGGGTCACCCCGTACTTGGCGCAGCGCAGGCCCCCGGCGTTCGTGGCGATGTTTCCGCCGATCGACGAGATCTCGAAGCTGGCCGGATCGGGAGCATAGAACAGCCCGAACTCGCGCAGATGCGCATTGAGGTCTCCATTGATGACGCCCGGTTCGACGACTGCCACCTCGTCGAGCGGCGAGACCTCCACGATGCGGTTCAGCCGCTCGGTCGAGATGACGAGCTGGTCGTCGGCCGCGCTCGCTCCGCCAGCCAGTCCGGTTCCTGCACCCCGAGCGACGACGGTGACGCCGAATTCGGCTGCGAGCCGCACAAGAGTCTGCACCTCGTCGGCGGAAGTCGGGAACGCCACCGCTGGACCCGGGCGGCCGTCAGGCACAGCATCCGGCCGCGGCGCGGTCGCATAGTCATACCGATAGGCCGCAGTGTCGGTGGATGCCGGACGCACCTCGATCTGCGGGTGTCGGTTCTGCACGGCGCTCGTCAGGGCGCCGGCAGGGCTGATCGTCGCGGTCGTCTCGGTTGTTCTCATCGTGGATCGGTCCATTCCTCGTCAGGAGACCGATACTGATGGAACGACGACCGCGGCGGCGGCCCAGCGCGTAACTTTTAGACGCCGACGTAACACAACGTCAGCTAATTTCGACTTGCCCGCCGGCTGTGTAAAGTTCTTCGCCGGTTCAGCGGGGCCGGGCGGCCATGCTCCTGCGGGTTACCCGCCCAGCGTCTTCTCAAGCTGAGACAGCACGCCCCGCGCAGCCGTAGGCCCCACGTTCAGGTAGAACACGTCGTCGTCGACCGAGACAGCGTGCTCGTTGTCGACCGCGGCCAGGGTGGGCCACAGCGGCAGTGACGTCAGTTGGGTGTCGTCGCCACCCTGCACTCCATAGAAGATGAAGTCGGCGTCGGCCTGGTCGAGCTGCTCCGAACTGATGTCAACGGACGTGTCGTCAGTGAACTGCTGACTCTCGGGGCGGGCGAGCCCCGCGTCTTCTGCGACAGAGCCACTGAACGAGGCGACACCGAAGACCCGCGTACGGTCAGCGCTCTTCCGCAGGAACGAGACGGTGGGCGCTCCCTTGACTGTCGCGCCGAAGGCCTGGGCGTCGCCCTGGTAGTCGTCGAGCCACTGCGCGGCCTGTTGGGTCTTGCCGATAGCGTCGGCGAGCAGAAGGAAGTCCTGCTTCCAATACAGACCCGTTCCCTGGGTTACGACGGTCGGCGCGATGGCGCTCAAACTCGAGTACAGCGCCGTCGCATCCTTGCCGGCACTGCTCATCACGATCAGGTCGGGGGCCAGGTTCGCGATCGTCTCGACGTTCGGCTCGAAGCGGCTGCCCACGTAGGTGACTGCGTCGAGCGCGGCCTTGTCATCGGGAAATGCCGTGTAGAGGTATGACGGAATCATGTCGGCCCCATCGCCCGAGGTCGAGCCTGTGGGAACCACTCCGAGTGTGAGCAGCGCGTCGGCCTGGCCGGTCGAGATCACGACCACCTTCTTCGGCGCGGCGTCGAGAGTCGTCGACCCGGCAAAGTGCACAACAGTGCGCGGAAAGACCCCATCGGCTGCCCCGCTGCCCTTACCCTCGGGCATGGTGCGCGGAGTTACATAGTTGGCCGGATGCGCGTCGGACGTGGGTGGCGCCGTTGCGGCCGGCGACGTGGCGGAGCATCCGGCGAGAAGGAGGGCGGCAAGGGACATGGCGACGAGCGAGGTTCGCTTCTTCAATTCGGCAGTAAACACCAACCAAGCATAGGCTTACCTAAGTGGGCGTTTACATGACAAAGCGATCGCGCCGCATCCGGCTGGCTGCCGCCGTCATCGTCGGCGTAGCCGTGATCATTATCTTCACCCTTCTCAGCCTGGCGATCGGTTCGAAGAATCTGAACATAGGGGAGGTCTGGAACGGCCTGCTCGCCGCCGATGGCTCTCGTGAGTCGATCATCGTCTGGCAGCTGCGCATGCCACGAACCCTCCTTGCGATCGTGGCGGGCGCGGCCCTCGCCGTCTCGGGCGTGCTTATGCAGGCCCTGACACGCAACCCTCTCGCCGAGCCGGGACTGCTCGGTGTCAACGCCGGGGCAGCGTTCTCTGTGGTCATCGCGATTTCGGTGTTCGGCGTCACTCGCAGCGACGAGTATCTGTGGTTCGCCTTTCTCGGAGCCGGTGCCGCCGCCGTCTTCGTCTACCTCATCAGCATTCGTCGCACCCAGGCCAGCGACCATGCCCGGCTGGTTCTCGCGGGGGTCGCACTCACCGCCAGCCTTGGAGCATGCACCCGCATCATCACCCTGTTCGACGCGACCGCCTTCGACTCGTACCGCTTCTGGGTGATCGGCTCCGTCGCCAATCGCGGTTTCGACACGGTCTTCTCCGTTCTGCCGTTCATAGCGGCGGGCCTCGTGCTCGCGTTTCTCTGCGGCCCATCGCTCAATGCCCTGGCTCTCGGCGACGAGCAGGCGGTCTCGCTCGGTGTGCCGGTGACGGCTGTGCGCGTCGTTGTGATCGCCACGATCACCCTGCTCTGCGGCGCGGCCACCGCGGCTGCCGGCCCGATCGCTTTCGTGGGGCTCGTGGTTCCGCACGTACTGCGACTGATTGCGGGCGTCGACCAGCGCATCATTCTCGTGCTCTCCGCTCTGGTCGGCCCGTCGCTCGTGCTGGCGGCGGATGTGATCGGGCGGCTCATCGCCCAGCCATCCGAACTCGAGGTGGGCGTCGTCACGGCCTTCATCGGCGCCCCCGTTCTCATCGCTCTGCTGCTTCGACGGAGACCCGCATGACCGGCTTCGGTGGGCGATCCCTGCCGCGCGGATATTCTCGGCTCCGGATGCCGGGCGGCACCGCACTGCTGGTGCACCGCCGCTCCGCCATCATCGCCGCGGCACTGCTTCTCGTGGCTCTGGCAGTGGCCGCCGTCGAGATCGCGACGGGTGACTACACCATCACCCCGGCCGGTGCTCTGAACGCCCTCGTCGGCGGCGGATCCGATCTCGATCGCTTCATCGTGGTCGACCAGCGGTTGCCACGCGCGGCCGCAGCACTTCTTGTGGGTGCCGCGCTCGGCGCATCCGGTGCCATCTTTCAGAGCGTGTCGCGCAACCCGCTGGGCAGCCCCGACATCATCGGGTTCACCACGGGCGCGGCCACGGGCGGACTCACCGTGATCCTGCTCGTGGGGGCGTCGACCGCCACCACGATTCTGGTGGGCACCCTCGTGGGCGGCTTCGCGACCGCTGCCGTTGTCATCGCGCTAGCACTGCGTCGGAGCGCGACTGGAGACCGCCTCGTGCTCTCGGGCATCGCCGTGGCCGCCATGCTGGCTGCTACGAACGACTACCTCGTGAGCCGCGCCGACATTGAGAACGCCGAGGTGGCGAAGGCCTGGCAGTATGGCAGCCTCAACGCGATCTCGTGGCCGCCGCTGCTGCCACTCGCGGTCGTGCTGATGCTCGCGCTGCCGGCGGCGCTTCTCGCCTCGCGCTCTCTGCGCATCCTCGAGCTCGGCGACGATACGGCCGCCGCCGTGGGCGTACAGGTGGTGCGCGCCCGCACCGTCGCCCTGGCTCTGGGCGTCTGCCTCGCGGCTATCGCCGTGGCCACGGCAGGCCCGATCGGGTTTCTCGCGCTCGCCGCACCTCAGCTCGCCCGTCGCATCGCACGGTCGCCGGGAGTCACCGTGCTCGCTTCAGCGGCAATGGGTGCCGCACTCCTCGTGAGCGCCGATCTGCTGGCGCAGCGACTGCTGTCGCCGTTCCAGATTCCCGTCGGGCTGGTCACCGCAGCCATCGGCGGGGCCTATCTGGTGTGGATGCTGACGCTGGCTCCCGCTGTCGGGTCACGGCCTTCGCGAGCGGGCCGCCCCGAAATCCGCGCGAAATGAGGCGAGCTATAGCGTAGGCAACAAGACGAAGGCGGGTGCCAGATGCGCGAACTCACTCACAGCTCGGTTGTGCAGCAAGCGGAGTGGGCGGCGTCGGGCGAGGTCAGCGCACGGGAGCTCGTCGAGCACTCGCTCGAAGTCATCGACTCCCGCAATTCGTCGCTCAACGCCGTCGCCACGATCATGGCCGACGAGGCCCGCCTGCGCGCCGACGCACTCGATGCCCAGCGCCGCAGCTCCTCCGATCTCGGTCCGCTGCACGGCGTGCCCATGGTCGTCAAAGAAGAGAACGACATCGCCGGAATCCCCACGCGGTACGGCAGCGCGGCGTACTCGACGCCCGCCCTCGCAGACAGCGAAGTGGTTCGCAGGCTCCGCGCGGCCGGCGCGGTCCTCATCGGCACGACCCGCATGCCCGAGTTCGGAATCTGGCCTTTCACCGAAAGCGAAGCCTTCGGGATGACTCGTAATCCGTGGAATCTCGACAGGTCGCCAGCCGGATCGAGCGGTGGCACGGCGGCGGCCGTGGCATCCGGCATAGTGGCCGCCGGCATCGGCGGCGATGGCGGCGGCTCAATTCGGCTGCCCGCCAGCTGGTGCGGGCTGTTCGGACTCAAGGCGCAACGCGGCTCTTCTGGCGAGGCTCGGCCACGAGATCATCGAGGCAGACCCCGCTTACCCCAAGCTGAGCGTGCCGTTCCAGCTTCAGCTGAGCGGTGGCATCGCAGATGAGGCGGCCCGCGCCGACGAGCCCCGACGTCTGGAGTCTCGGACCAGGAACCTGTTACGCGTTGGTCGCCCGCTGCGTCGGCTCGGAGGCTGGGCAGAGCGAACCGCCTCTCGGCTGGGCGAGCCGTTTCTTGATGAGTTGTTCGGCAGGGTAGACCTTCTGCTGACTCCCACCACGCCCACCGCCGCCTTGCCGATCGGCCAGCTGCAGGATGCCGGGGCACTTACAGCTGTAAGACGTGCCACGCCTGTGAGCTCTTACACCTCGGTGTGGAACGTTCTCGGCAATCCGGCCGCCGCCGTGCCCGCCGGGTTCAGCGCCGACGGAATGCCCCTCAGCGTGCAGGTGATCGGGCCGCCGAATGGTGAGCTCTCGGTGCTCACCCTGAGCGCCCAGCTCGAACGCGGCCAACCGTGGGCCGATTCTCTCCCCCTGGCAGGCTGACCCACCTTCGAGACGACCTCGGCCGGACTTCTCGGAGCTGGCTTCGCCTCTTACAATTCGAAGACCGCATCGCACGAGAAGCACCTCAGATCTTAGGAGCACACCAGTGAGCGACTACGCCGTCATCAACCCCGCGACCGGAGAGACTCTCCGCGACTATCCGACGATCACTGACGAGGAGCTTCGGCAGGCGATCGCGTCGGCTTCGGCAGCGCACGAGGAATGGTCTCGTCGCGTTCCGGTCAACGAGCGGGCTGCACTGGTGGCACGCGTCGCAGCGCTTCACACCGAGCGTCGTGAGCAACTGGCCCAGATCGCTGTGCGCGAGATGGGCAAGACCCTGGAGCAGGCGCTCGGCGAGGTCGATTTCGCAGCCGCGATCTACCAGTACTACGCCGACAACGGCGAGGCTTTCTCCGCCGACGAGCCGATCGAGCTATCCGACGGCACCGGTTCGGCCTTCGTGCGCCGCGCGTCGCTCGGCGTGCTGCTCGGCATCATGCCGTGGAACTTCCCGTACTACCAGGTGGCCCGCTTCGCCGGCCCGAACGTGGTCAACGGCAATACCATCCTGCTCAAGCACGCACCACAATGCCCGGAGTCGGCGGCGGCGATCGCGCAGATCTTCGACGACGCCGAAGCCGAGCTGGGCGCTCACGACTCGGTCTACGTGAACATCTTCGCGACCAACGACCAGATCGCGACCGTCATTGCCGACCCGCGCGTGCAGGGCGTCTCGGTCACCGGATCAGAGCGCGCCGGCTCGGCCGTCGCAGAGCTGGCCGGCAAACACCTCAAGAAGGTCGTCCTCGAGCTCGGTGGCTCCGACCCGTTCATCCTGCTCTCCACCGACGACCTCGACGCAGCCGTTCACGACGCGGTCAATGCGCGCCTCGACAACAACGGCCAGTCGTGCAACGCGGCCAAGCGGTTCATCATCATCGACGAGTTGTATGACGCCTTCGCGGAGAAGTTCACGTCTGCATTCACCGCGAACCAACCCGCCGACCCGATGGCCGACAGCACCCAGCTCGGCCCCCTGTCATCCGAGGCCGCAACCGAACGGCTCACCGAGCAGTTGGAGCGGGCACAAGCGCAGGGTGCGACGATCCTCGCGTCGGGTGAACCCGACGGCAACTTCTTTCCGCCCGCCGTGCTCGCAGATGTGACGCCGCAGATGGACGCGTTCCACGAAGAGTTCTTCGGACCGGTCGCAGCCCTGTATCGCGCATCGTCAGAAGAGGAGGCCGTCAGGCTGGCGAACGACACCCCGTTCGGGCTCGGCTCCTACGTGTACACGACCGATCAGGAGCAGGCGCTACGCGTCGCAGACGCCATCGATGCCGGCATGGTGTGGATCAACCTCGTGCTGGGCGACGCCGCCGAGCTGCCGTTCGGCGGCGTGAAGCGCTCCGGCACCGGCCGCGAGATGGGCCGCCTCGCCATGGACGAGTTCGTGAACAAGAAGCTCATCCGCATCGCGTAGAGCGGTCACGTGCGTGCAAGCCGTTCCCTTAATCGTCACGCGGTGTTCGAACCCGGATCTGTAATCTAGATCCGTGAGTGCGAAAAACGAACCAATATCGGCGCGCGCCTGCGCCATCCTGAGCATTGCCATCGCCGCGTTTTCGATCTATCTCGTCGCATCGACGGCACAAAAGGGCGGGTCGTGGACATTCTCCGTACTCGCCTGTTTCGTTCCCCTGCTCTTCGCAGCACAGGGCTTCAGGATGAGCCGCCTGCCCGGAGCCAAGTGGCCTACATTCAGCCTGATCGGCTCCATCGTTGGCGCCGTGCTGGGCCTGGTGTCGTTCGGTGGTTTCGCCTGGCTGCTGACCGTGTCGACGAGCGCATAGCTGTCCCTTGCCATTCAACCTGACCAATTGCCATTCAATTTGTCCGGTGGAACTGTCTAGATTCCTGGCATTTCATGATCGGTCGAATAAACGACGCCGCTCGAGTTGTGGCAACTAACTTGTCCAAAAGGAAAAACGCGAAACGATACCAAGCGCAGTGCGTGCGCACTTCCTGGGACACCTCATACCGTCGGAAGTGGGCGGCGGCCGATCAAAGTCTTGCTCGACCGGACACAGAGTCGCGCCCGGGAGTCAGCCGACAGGTCCGGTCGGACGGGGACGTCGCGGCGGTAGAAAGTGCACGACCGGTCAAGCTCGCGTGGTCCCGGAGTTTTGGGGGTAATTCTCAGGGCGGGACAAACGCAGATCAGGTGGCGGTCATCGTCACTGCTGCTAACGTCCGAGTGAGCTGCTGCTCGTCCGGAGACCACAGCCCACTGTGCAGTAGCTCGAACAGAACGCTCCGTCGTGACACGGTCAAACCACGTCGTCAGCGCAACTTCGATCACTTGACCACCTCAAGACCGGCGGCGCGACTGCCTGTCCCGCCCTGGAGATCCCGATGCGAACTATCTACAGACCGCTCACCCTCAGCCGCCCCTTGCGTATTGGCCATCGAGCGCCAGGTCCGGTAGCCGCATCGCCTGGAGCACGAGCATGAGTGCGGCTCGCCAGCGTCTTCGCATCCTGTATGTCAGCGATCTCGCTTACGAAGCGAAGGGCCGACGCTACTGCGACGAGGACATCTACCTCTCCACTCAGCTCGGCGACGATTTCGACGTCGCGATCTGCCCCCCGCTCGCTGCACAGCAGCTGATGGACGCGTTCGACGTCGTCGTGTTGCGCAATAGCGGGCCTGTCATTCACTACCTGCCTGAGTACGAAGCATTCCGGGAGGCCGCGCGAAATCGCGGAATCTGCGTGTTCACTGAACCGACCGGACGAGCCGATCAGACAGGTAAGCAGTACCTGCTCGATCTGTTCCGAGCCGGATACCCAGTCATCCCCACAATCGACGACGCCGCCGACCTCGCGCAACTTCCCCACACTGCCGAATACATCGCGAAGCCGAAGTTGGGAGCTGACTCGATCGGCCTCACTGTCGTGCAGCGCGACCAGCTTCCCACGCTCCACTACGACAATCTGCTCGTGCAACCTCGCATCGATTTCCAATACGAGGTCTCGTTCTACTACGTGGACCGCACCCCGCAATACGCACTCAATGCTCCAGACCCCACAAAACGGTGGGAGCTGCAGCACTATCAAGCGAGCGACGACGACTGGACCTTTGCTCAACAGTTCATCGATTGGAACACGATCGAACACGGCATCCAACGCGTCGATGCCTGCCGCACAGGAGATGGGGAATTGCTCCTTGTGGAGCTGGAAGACCTCAACCCGTACCTATCGCTCGACCTGCTCGACGAGCATGCCCGTACATCCTTCATCACCGCAATGAAAGAGTCGATCAGAGCGTCGGCCGTCAGACAATAGCCATCGCCTAACAGGCTGAGCTATGCAGTTTGGGTATCTTCATCAAGCCGTCTGGGCCTCGGAGAGAGCCGCGTCTAAGCCGCCGCCTCATGCATCCTCTCCGACCGACCTGCCAACGATGAGGTACTGGACACCAAAGGACAGTCACCCCCAAACAGGGGCTCACAGACAACTCCCAGCAAAATAACGTTTTGGTAACTAGCGCTCCGTTACTCAACCGTTATATGGTTCTAGAGCGTTAGTTGTTTGCTGTGGCAAGTAACGCGGAATGTGATTGCAGGACACTCTTGGTGCAAGGGAAGAAAGCCCGTCGTTAGCCTCTACGACGGGCTTTCTGTCTGTCTGCGGGGCCCCTCACTTCGGCGGGGATGTCAACCCGCCTCTCCTCTTTCGGGAATTCCTCGGCGGCCGCCCTAATGTGGAGCCACGAGAGGATCCCCATGACCAAGCCAGCCTCCCCCGTCGACGCGTGGGAATCCCTTTTCCGCGCGCAGGTCGCCGTGATGCGACAGATCGCGTCGGAGTTCCCCTCCGGCGTCATCTCGCTGAATGAATACGACGTGCTCTTCACCCTGACCCGCAGCGAGAACCGCACCCTGCGCATCCGGGAATTGAACGAGAACGTGCTGCTCACCCAGCCGAGCATCTCTCGCCTGGTCGACCGGCTGTCGGCCCGCGGTCTTGTCACGAAGCTCACCGATCCGAACGACGGCCGCGGAACCCTGGTCTCGCTCACCGACGCCGGATTTGCGCTGTTCCGCGACGCCGCTCGCATTCACGGTCGCTCCATCACGAGCCGCATGAGCACGGCCCTCTCACCCGATGAGCTCACTGAGCTCGCCCGCCTCACCGGCAAGCTCTACGCGAGCGTCACCGCCAGATGAGCGCACCCAGCATCGTCTGGTTTCGCGACGATCTGAGGGTCGCAGACAACCCGGCCTTGCACGAGGCCGCCCAGCGTGGCGAGCCCATCGTGTGCCTCTACATTCTGGATGACGCCAGCTCAGGCCTCAGGCCACTGGGCGGCGCGGCCCGCTGGTGGCTGCACCACAGTCTCGAGGCTCTCGCCTCGTCGCTGCGCGACATCGGCCTCGAGCTCACTCTTCGACGAGGCGCGGCCGCCGACGTGATCGACTCCGTCGTGACCGAGACGGGCGCGAAGGCCGTCTTCTGGAACCGCAGATACGGCGAGGCCGAACGAAACGTGGATGCCGGCATCAAGTCATCGCTGCGGGCTGCGGGTGTCGAGGCGCGAAGCACTCAGGCGTCACTGTTGTTCGAGCCCTGGACCGTGCTCACGGGCCAGGGTGCCCCCTATCGTGTGTTCACGCCGTTCTACCGGTCGTGCCTCGCCGAACCCGAGCCGCGGCATCCGCTGCCCGTCGTCGACGAGGCAACCCTCTTCGCCGGCGTGACCAGCGACGCTCTGGATGACTGGTCTCTGCTGCCCACAGCGCCTGACTGGGCGGGAGGCCTGCGCGAGGCCTGGACGCCGGGCGAGACGACGGCGCTCGAGCGACTCCGAGCGTTCCTGTCTGACGAGCTGTCGTCGTATGTGGCCGAGCAGGATCTGCCGGCGCAGGATGCGACATCCGGTCTCTCGCCGTATCTGCGCTGGGGCGAGATCAGCCCGTTTCAGGTGTGGCACGAGACCCGCTCTTACGTGGCGTCGCTCGACAGACGCACCTCGGAGGGAACCCGGGCCGCGGAGGGGGCGAGCGCGTTTCTGCGGCAGCTCGTGTGGCGCGAGTTCTCGTATCACCTGCTTTTTCACTGGCCGCAGATCACGCACGCCAACATGCGACCGGCCTTCGACGATTTTCCGTGGGCCGAGCCTTCTCCGGTCGTGATGGAGGCGTGGCAAATGGGCCGCACAGGAGTCCCCCTCGTCGACGCCGGCATGCGCGAACTCTGGCAGACCGGAATCATGCACAACCGGGTGCGCATGGTCGTGGCGTCGTTCCTCGTGAAGAATCTGCGCATCGACTGGCGCGAGGGCGAACGATGGTTCTGGGACACGCTCGTCGACGCCGATCCGGCCGCCAATGCGGTGAACTGGCAGTGGGTGGCGGGGTCGGGAGTCGACGCGGCGCCGTACTTTCGCGTGTTCAACCCCGAGCTTCAGGCCACGAAGTTCGATCCCGCCCGCGAGTACATTCGCCGATTCGTGCCCGACATCGACGCAGAGACCTACCCCCCGCCCCTCGTCGACCTGAAAGAGTCGCGCAAGGCCGCTCTGGATGCCTACGCCTCGATCTCGAAGGATCGCGCGTTGGGCGAGCCGGGCTAGGGTTCGCGCCCGATCGTTCCCTGAGCCTGTCGAAGGGGCACTTCGCCGCGAGACTTCGCGAGCATCGATTAGGCGCAAAGGCACCCTCGTCGGCTGCGGAAGGTGCATCTGCGCCGACTGACTTTGCTGCGCTTGATCGACTCGGCGCACATGCACGCAAGGCCGGGGTTTTCGGCGCTTGTGGGCCGAGTCGATGCGGGCGCCCCTTCGACAGGCTCAGGGGACGGGTGCGGGTGCGGGTGCGGGTGCGGGTGCGGCTAGATTCCCTCGCCAGGAACGATGGTGGAGTCGATGCTGCGGTTCAGAGCCTGCGCGTCGGCGTCGAGGTCTCGGAGCTGCTGTTGCAGGTCTCCGAGTCGCGTGGTCTTGTCGTTGATCGCTGTTCTGCGCGCGTCGAGCTCGGAGTCGCGGGCGATGAGAGCCGCCTTGTCTGCATCGAACCCGGCCGGATCGCCGGAGTAGCCGTAGGCCTGGTTCTTGGCGATAAAGGCGTCGATGTCGGCGTTGAGTTGGTTCTGGTCGGCGTTGAACGTGTTGGTATCCGACTCGATCTCGTCTGCGAGCGCGAGAATCTGGTTCGACAGGTCTGTCGTCTGCTGCTCGAGGTCGGTGAACACCTTCATGTACGAAGCGTGCAGGCCCACAACAATGCTGCGGTCGTTGAAGTAGCGCTTGTAGTACGCCTCGAGTTCAGGGTCGAGATCGGCGAATTCAGTTCCGACGATGGAGTGCAGCTCGGTGATGCGGGTGCCCGGTTGCGACGCGGCATAGGCGTCCATGCGGTCTGCGAGCTCGGGATCGTCTCCGTGCTCCTCGTAGGCCTTCTCGAGCAGTTCGCCCAGATGGTCCTGCGACTTCTTGTCGAGGCGGTCGAAAGCGGCGTGCAGCATCTCGTGGGCCGCGGTGACCTCGCGCAGCCCATCGAGGCGCTCCTCGGTGACGTCATAGAGATGGATGGTCTCACCCGTGTAGCAGCCGAGGAGGAACTGCTCGGGGCGGATTCCGCAGGCCGTGTTGAACTCGTTGGCCGTGTTCAGCTCGGGATGACTCGTATAGAAGATGAATGTGCCGACGTCGTTCAGGTCTGCACGCTCGACCAGCGACGAGATGTTGTCGCTCGGGGTGTAATCGGCTACCGACTGGCGATCGGCGATGAGTCGAGCGTTGGCCGTGTAGTAGATGACGATCGAGGCGGGAAGCGCGATCGCGAGCAGCGCGGCGACGCCGACCATCAGGTACTGCCACCACGTCATGCCTCGTGTGCGGACGGGCTTGGGCGGCGGCGAAAAGGTGGGCTGCGGCTGTGGGCCACCGAACCGCTGCTGATAGGCGGGCTGCGTCGGCATGGGCCCCTGCGTCGGCATCGGCGGAACCGGGGGTCGACCGTGCGAGCCGCCCTGCTCGGGGCCGGTCGGATACGGGGGAAGACTCACGGAGGTTCCTAACACTCGTCACAATCCTGCTCATCAGAATAGCGGGGCGCGGATTTTGCGAGAGGAAGAGCCGAATAGAATTGATCGGGATCGCAAGACGAGGAGCACGATGAGCACACGCTGGACACGCGTCGCTCGCGGCAGCCTCGCCGCCGGATTCTCCACTTTCGTCGCCGCCTTCTCGCACGCCCTCGCCGGCGGAACCGCCCCCAGCGTCGCGGCGCTCTCTCTGGCCATAGCCTTCTCGACCATGATCTGCGTGGCGCTCGCCGGGCGCGGGCTGTCGTACTGGCGAATCGGCGCATCGGTTGCCGTGAGCCAGGTCTTCTTCCACACGCTCTTCAGCCTCATCGCGACTCCGGCGGCACACACAGTGGGCGCGCGCCCCGCCGCCCACAGCGGCCACGACATGGCCGCGATGTTCGCACCCACGGGGCCCGCGGCATCCAATGGAATGGCGATCACGATCGACGTCGCCATGGTCGCGGGCCACGTGCTCGCGGCGATCGCCACCTTCGCCGCGATCATCTGGGGCGAGCGCGCCGTTCGAGGGCTGCTGGCCGCTGCGCTGCTGCGCACGACCCGCCTTGCATCGCTCCTGCTTCCCACGCCGGTCTTCGCGCCCCGGGCCGTCCGCCTCGGTCGCGTGCACCGCATCGACGCGCCGGCCATGCTCGAGGTGCTGCGCGCATCCCTCTGGCACCGCGGCCCGCCGCTCTTCGCCTGACCCCTTCCCCCTTAATCGGGCGGCACTACTCGGGCCGGCACTCGCCTGCGCACCGAGATCTTTTCGCGCACCCTGCGCATCCATCTCGCCGGAGCAACCGCGCGTTCGACGCGCCCCTCCGCACTCTTTTCAAGGACTCGCCATGAAGAAATCCACCTCGCTCACCCTCGCCTCGACCGGCCTCGGCCTCGGCGTGCTGCTTGCGGTCGCCGTGCCGCTCTCGGCAAGCGCCCACGTGAGCGTCACCCCCGCCGCAACCGCCGCCGGGTCGTACACAGTGCTCACGTTCGCCGTTCCGCACGGATGCGATGGGTCGGCCACCACGTCGATCACCATCGACGTTCCCGAGACGATCCCGTCGGTGACGCCCACCATCAACCCCAACTGGGACGTCTCGAAAGTCATGGCCCCGCTGGCAACGCCGACGACGAACGCTAAGGGTGTGGCAACAGCGGAGCGCGTCGGTCAGGTTGTGTACACGGCCAAGACCCCGCTGGCAGACGGCTACCGCGACACCTTCGCGCTCTCGCTGCAGTTGCCGACCGATGCCGCAGGCACGACCCTCAAGTTCCCGGTACTGCAGACCTGCGAGACCGGGTCGACAAACTGGAACGAGGTCCCGGCCGCCGGGGCTGACGAGGACTCGGTCGAGCATCCGGCGCCCAGCATCACCGTGACGGACGCCGTGGCCACAGAGGCCGACGGCGATCCGATGCCGGCCGGCAGCATGGCGTCGGATGCGACGGGCTCGGCCCCGAGCGCGGCCTCCGGCTCCTCGGACGACGTGCTGGCGCGCGTGCTCGGTATCGGCGGTCTCGTCGTGGGAGCCGTCGGCGTCGTCATCGCCGTAGTGGCCACGCGACGCTCGCGGGCGGCCTAAGCGCATGCGCATCCCTCTGCCGAGACTGTCGACCGGCGTGACCATCGCGATTGGCGCCCTGGCTCTGCTCGGCACGGGCGCGCTCACCGTCGGCGCGATCGGTCAGCTTCCGGCTGCGTCGGCGCACAACTATCTCGTGTCGTCGACGCCCGAGGCAGGCTCTGTGCTCACCACGCTGCCGAGCGACTTCGTGATCACGACCAACGACGTGCTGCTCGACTTCGGCGGCGAGAACACCGGATCGGCCGGCGCGCTCGAAGTGCAGGGCCCCGATGGCCTGTTCTACGGCGACGGATGCGTGACCGTCTCGGGACCCTCCATATCGACGGCGGCCGCGCTCGGCCCGGCAGGTGACTACACGGTGATCTGGCGGGTCGTCTCGACCGACGGCCATCCGGTGTCGAATCAGTTCTCGTTCACCTGGCAGCCGGATGCGGGGCAGCCCGCCTCGACCGGTTCCAAAGCCGCGCCCGTCTGCGCGACGGCGGTCGACACGACCGGCGACAGCAACTCGGATGGCGGTTCCACAGGGTCGTCCGCAAACAGCTCGGACCAGAAGTCGGTGGCCGCCACGTCGGATGACGAGTTCCTCTCAGTGGTGGCGTGGGCCGGTGGAGCTCTCGCCGCCGTCGCGGTCGCCGTGGGCGTGACTTTGTTCGCGCTGCGGCGGCCGAAGCTGGGAGCCGGCTCCGGAAGTGATTCACGCTCCTCGGGGGATATCTAGCCCTGACGCGAATCGGAGCTCTCACCGAGACTGGTGAGAGCTTCGATTCGCGCGCTTCGCGAAGGAAGCGAGGAAAGAGCAGGAACCGCGTGATTGCACACAGCACCACCGAGCCGAGTCAAGAGACGATCTCGCTTGTGAGGCTGTCGCCGACGGAATGGCGAGTCTCCGACCCTCGCGTATCAGTTCACGACGCCGCGTCACTCCTCGGGTTCATTGAGGCACGAGGCGGCGTTTTCGAAGTGACCCTTTTGAAGAGCGGCGTCGCATCCCGCACCGTGCACAGCCTGGATGACGCGCTGTCACTCTTCGCATCAAATCATGATTCCGGCCGTGTCTCGCCTAGTGTGAGAGGATCATCGCGCACAGCGACGCAGTAAGGCACGAGGGGACATCATGGGAAAGTTGCTATACGGTGACTCCGACATCGAGATCGAGTTCGACGACAGGGCACTGACACACCTTCAGATCGTGATCGGCTCGAAGCTCCGCCGCGGCGAGAGCTTCTTCTTCTCGTGGAAAGACGACCCGGCCATCGGCGATGGTCGGTCGAGCATCTGGCTCGACAAGTCGATCCCCCTCTACTTCAAGTTCTTCGGCGGAAAGATGCCCACCCTGAACCGCGAGTGGCTCGAGATTCTGACCTCGTCCGCCAACAGCGGGCAGGGCCTCATCTTCTCTGAAGAGCCGAACGGTGCGACGAATCCACCTCGAGGGCACGTCTAGAACTGTCGGCGGGGCCGTATCACAGCATGCGTTGACACGCCCAACACCCCCTCAACAGGGGTAACTTAAACCTGCTGTTTACACGCACGACTTCGAGTCGTCGCCGAACATCCCTTGGATAGATGGGTACCCACCCACTATCTGAACAAGGGATGCCCATGCCCCGAATGCACCACAGCAGCCTCAGGATCGGCCTCGCCGTTCTGGCGGGCACGGCCCTCGCGGCCAGTCCGGTGATCGCCGTACCCGCTTTCGCAGCCAGTACCGGAGTCATCATCAGCGAGGCCTACGTCAACGGCGGATCCGCCGGCGCCACGTACCTCAACAAGTTCGTCGAGCTCTACAACCCGACCGACACGGCCGTCGATCTCAGCTCGATGTCTCTGCAGTACCGCTCCGCGGGCGGATCGGCCAACCCCAGCGGCGTGCTGTCGTTGACCGGCAGTATCGCAGCCGGCGGGTACTACCTGATCCAGGGTGGAAGCAACGCGGGCAACGGGGCAGCGCTGCCTACGCCCGACGCCATCATGAGCGACTCCTTTGCCGCGGGGGCCGGAGGCACGCTGTTCCTGTCGAATCAGACCGGCCTGCTCGCCGCTCCCCCCACGGGCTCGCTCGTGAACGACCCGGCCATCGTCGACTTGCTCGGCTACGGAACGTCCAACACCTTCGAGGGCTCCGCCGCTCCCCGGCCGTCGATAACCACCTCGATGACGCGCACCACGCCCGTCGACACCGACGTGAACTCCGCGGACTTCGCGCTCGCCGCCCCGACGCCGCAGAACAGCGGCGGCGAGGTTACGCCGGAGGAGCCGGGCGGTCCTGCGGTCGAGGCAGCGATCGCCGAGATCCAGGGCACGAGCGACACGAGCCCGCTGGCCGGCCAGACCGTGATCACCCGCGGAGTCGTGACCGCGAGCTACCCCACGGGCGGCTTCAACGGCTACGTGATCCAGACGCCCGGCACCGGGGGAAACCTCGACCTGGCGACGCACACGGCATCCGACGGCCTTTTCGTCTTCTCGTCGGCCACGGTGCAGCAGGCGGCCATCGGCGCGTACGTCGAGGTCACCGGCGTCGTGTCGGAGTATCAGGGCCTGACCGAGCTGACCGTCGCATCCGGCGGACTCACCGCGCTGACCGACGCGGTCACCCCACCCGCCCCCGCAGCCGTCGCCCTGCCCAGCGACCCCGCACTGCGGGAGTCGCTGGAGAGCATGCTGCTCTCCCCGGCCGGCGACTACACGGTGACCGACAACTACGACACGAACTACTACGGGTCGATCGTGCTCACCGCCGGCACCGAGCCCCTCGTGACGCCCACCTCGGTGACCGAGCCGGGAAGTGCGGACTACACGGCACTCGTCGCGGCCAACGCGGCCGCGGCCGTAACCCTCGACGACGGGGCGAGCACCAACTTCAACAGCGCCGCAAACAAGTCGAAGCCGCTGCCGTACCTGACCGTCGAGAACCCGGTTCGCATCGGCGCAGCCGTGACCTTCACCAGGCCGGCCGTCGTCGACTACCGCTTCGGTGCCTGGAACCTGCAGCCGACGCAGGAGCTCACCCCCGCGAACGCCGCGACCGTGCAGCCCGCGACCTTCGAGAACACACGCACGCCCGCTCCCGCCGCAGTCGGTGGCGACGCGACCGTGGCCTCGTTCAACGTGCTCAACTACTTCTCGACTACGGGAGACGAGCTCACGGGATGCACCTACTACACCGACCGTGACGGCGACCCCGTGACCGTCAACTCCGGCTGCGACGCCCGCGGAGCCGCCGAGCAGGAAGACCTCGACCGGCAGCAGGCCAAGATCGTCTCGGCGATCAACGCCCTCGACGCCGACGTCGTCTCGCTCGAGGAGATCGAGAACTCGAGCCGCTTCGGGCTCGACCGCGACGCATCCCTCGCCGAGCTGACCGACGCGCTCAATGCGGCGGCCGGCGCGGGCACGTGGGCGTTCGTGCCCTCCCCTGCGGCGGTTCCTGCGAGCGAGGATGTCATTCGCACGGCGTTCATTTACCGCACGGCAGTCGTCGAGACGGTCGGCGACTCGGTGATCGACGACGACACGGCCTTCTCGAATGCCCGTTACCCGCTCGCCCAGGCGTTCCAGCTGGTCGACGGAGGAGAGTCCACGCGCTTCATCACCATCGTGAACCACTTCAAGTCAAAGGGGTCAGGCACCGGTGAAGACGCCGACCAGGGCGACGGGCAGGGCGCATCCAACGCCTCGCGCGTGCGCCAGGCGACGGCCCTCGTGACGTTCGCCGACGGCCTCGTCTCAGACACCGGCATCGACCGCGTGCTTCTGAGCGGCGACTTCAACTCGTATGAGAAAGAGGACCCGATCGACGTGATTCTCGCGGCCGGGTACACCGACCTCGGCGAGGCCACGGGCAAGAAGAGCTACGCCTTCGATGGCGCGGTCGGCTCGCTCGACCACGTCTTCGCCTCCAAGGCCGCGGCGGCGGATGTGACAGGCACCGACATCTGGAACATCAACTCTGTCGAGTCGATCGCCCTGGAGTACAGCCGGTACAACTACAACGCGGTGAACCTTTACAGCGCCGATCCCTACCGCTCGAGCGACCACGACCCCGTGGTCGTGGGGCTGTCGTTGCGTGAGGATGAGCCCGTTGACCCCGGCACCGGACTTCCGGAAACAGGCACTCCGGGCGTGGCAGCCGGCAGTTCGGGCTCGGGAAGCCTCGCCGCGACAGGCACCGATGCGGCACCCATCCTGTTCGGAGCCCTTGCACTGCTCGTTCTCGGAGCAGGGTTCGGCGGCCTGGCGCTGCGGCGTCGCCGCTCCTAGGCGCGACTAATTCAGGAGAAGCGCGTCACCGTCGCCATAGTGGCCTCGGTGACGCGCTCTTCCTGAATTGCGTGCGGGCACTAGTCCTTCAGGCGCTCCACGAGGATCGCGCGGCTCATGCGCGAGTACCCCACGACGCCCTTGGCCTTCGCCTGCGCGCGAAGCTCGACGAGGGTCGGCGGCTTCGTGGCGACGGATGCCTTCGGCGCCGCTTTCGGCGCGGCCTTGGTGGCGGATGCCTTCGGCAGATCGAGTCCACGCTTCGTCGCCGGAGGCGCGGATGTGATGGGCGGCGTGGCAACCGCCTTCGCTGTCGGCTTCTTAGCGGCCGGCTTCTTGGCAACCGGCTTCTTGGCGGCCGGCGCTGCTACAGCCGGGCTCTTCGCCTGCGGCGCGGCAGCAGCCTTCGTGGCAGGCTTCTTCGCCGCCGGCGTCTTGGTGACCGGCTTCTTCACGGCAGCTGTCGCTTCTTTCGCGGCGACGGGCTTCTTCGGCTCCGGCACGACATCCTTCACGACGTTCTCGAGGTCGCGGCCAACCTTCCTGGCCTGCTTGCGCAACTCCTTCGAGCGCTCGCTCGCCGCCTTGCGTGCCTTCTTCACTGCGGTCTCCGCCGCGGCTATCGCCTCGCGCGCCGCCTTCTCGAGCTTCTTCTCGATGTTCTTCGCAGCCTTCGACGCGGGCTTCTCGTTCGACTTCTTCGTCGCCTTCGATGCGGGCTTCTTCGTCTTCTTATCAGCCATGACGGCCCCCTTCATTCACACGACGCTGACGCGTCGGGGTTCCAGAGTGGCACTACTCAGTGAGAAAGTACCGAACCGCGCATTCGACACACGTCGAGACCCGTCTCGGGTGTGCAAAAAAGGTCGGTGCACCCTGCCAATACAGGCCGAAATTGCACACTCGATGACATCAGCGTGACGACGTCACGCGACCTCTTCGAGGGGCGGCGCGGCATCCAGTGGATGCGCGATCTCGTCGCGCGGCATGCGGGCGATGAGCAGGGCCGCCACGGCGAAGAACACGGGCACGATCCCCGCGACGAGGAACGTGGGCATCAGACCGACCGCTTCGCCGACCGAGCCCGCGAGCGCCATCGACACCGGCATGAGCGCGAGCGAGACGAAGAAGTCGAGGCTCGACACACGCCCGAGCAGTTCGCGTGGCACGCGCCTCTGAAGCAGAGTTCCCCAGATCACCTGGCCGGCCGAGCCCGTGAAACCCACGACGAAGACGGCGACCGCCATGACCCAGAGCTCACTCGTGAACCCAATGATCGCCAGGGGAACCGAGCCGATGCCCCACGCGAGCAGCATCACAGTCAGGTAGCGGCGCGGCAGTCGACGCGAGGCGACGACGATCGATCCGATCGCGCCACCCACTCCGAAGGCGGCGAGCACGAGGGCGAACGATCCGGCACCTCCCCCTGTCTGCTCGCGCACCGCGAACGGCAGCAGCACCTCGATGGGCCCGAGCAGCACCAGCACCCAGCCGAACGCGAAGAGCAGAGTCGCGAACAGCCACGGGGTGCGCACCATATAGATGACGCCCTCGCGCATGTCGCGATACACCGAGACGAGCGGATGCGCGGTGTCGCCCGAGCGGTCGCGCGCGACGGGCACGCTGCGCATCACACTGAGCCCCGCGAGCGCGAGGATATGCACAGCGACAATCACAACGAACGCGAGGGGCGGGCCGCCGATCGCGATGAGCCCTGCTGCGAGCGCCGGGCCGGCAGCCTGCATGGCGGCGGGGCGAAGCACACCCTCGATGCCGTTCGCTGCGAGCAGGTCGTCGGCAGGAAGAAGCGAGGGAAGAATCGCGGAGTACGCCGGGTAGAAGAACCCCTCGCCAATGCCGAGCAGAGCGGCTGCTGCGACCAGGTGCCAGAGCTCGAGCGACCCGGTGAGCGCGAGCGTGGCGATGCCGGCCATGCTCACCAGCTTGACGCTCTCAATGCCCACGAGAATCAGGCGCTGCGGCACGCGATCTGCGACGACTCCGCCGATAAGTGTGGCGCCGACCATTCCGATGCTCGTGGCGGTCGCCGTGATCGAGAGCTGCAGCGGCCCCCCGCCGAGCTCGATGACCTGCCAAACGAGTGCCACCAGCCACATGCCCCCGCCGAAGAGCGACAGAGTGAGCGCGCCAAAGAGCAACCGGTACTGCCCGGTAGCGAAGGGCCGCATGGCGCGGGGAAGCTGTGCCATGCTTCCACGGTACGGGCTGCCACCGACGGTGCGAGACACTGGATGCATGGCCACAGCGAACACATTCACGCCCGAGAAACTCTTCCGCGTCTTCGCCCTGCTAGAAACCATCACGTGGACGCTGCTCATCGCAGGCATGATTTTGAAGTACGCGGTCGGAGTCGGCGACTGGCCGGTATCGATCGCGGGCTTCATTCACGGATTGATCTTCATCGCGTATGCACTGCAGGCCGGCGTCGTGGCCGTGAACCAGCGGTGGCACCTCGGCCTCGCGGCCCTGGCCGTCGCATCCGCCGTGGTGCCCTACGCCACCATCCCGACGGAACGGTGGCTCGCTCGCCGCGGCGATCTCGACGGCGGATGGCGAACGGATGCGACAAGCGACCCCCGAGACGCGCGCCCGCTCGATCGGGCGTTCCGCTGGGCGATTCAGCGACCCATCCCATTGGCGGGTGGTCTTTTCGTGGCCCTCGCCGTGATCATGGCGACGCTGCTGATGGTCGGCCCTCCCGGAGGCAAAGCCTGACCGGTCGCGGCCCGCTCCAATTCAGGAAAATCGCCCCGATTCAGGCACCTTCGCACGCGACGGGTCGGCTTTTCCTGCGTTGAAACGCACTGGCACGACGAAGGACGCGGTCAGCGGCGCAGCCTACGATCGAGCGCATGAGCCTCACCGCTGACGCAGATTCATTTTTGGCCGAATACGAACGACGCACCAATGCGCACGATATCGACGCGTGGAGCGAGCTGATCGCCGAGGACGCCACGTATTGGTTCACGAACGGCACTCACGTTGGAAAACGGGCGATCGTAGACGCGGTCGCATACAACTTCCGCGTCATCGAGGACGAGACCTACCGCATCTCGGATGTCGAGTGGGTGCACCGGGCCGATGACATCGCCGTTGTGCGCTACCGATTCAACTGGACAGGTCTCCAAAATGGACAGCCTGCAAGTGGCAGCGGACGGGGAACCAACGTGATGTCTCGTCGAGACGGTCGCTGGCAGATGACACACGAGCACCTCAGCGCCTGACTCGCTCGCGGAGCTTATCGGCGGCTGAGGTCACGTCGACCCAACACAAGGAAATTTTGCCCGCGTGGCATGGACTTATTTCCAGTTTCTCATATGACTTGCAAGCTGTTCAGCCTGAAGTGGTCGCGGTCCGAGGCGCCACCGTCAGGCTTCATGGCAGCCAACTAACGCACCATGATGCAACGTCGGCTAGCCACCTCCCGAGCACGATACAAGCGTTGTTCACGCTCAGCTTGAGACTTGACGTACCAAACCAATCATGCGAGTACCCCCCTTAATGGTTACGTTGGTAGAGCAAGTTTGTCTCGAACGATACGGAACGAGGTAGGTAATGGTTAGTACAAATTCGCATTGGAAACTGGGGTTTGGTTTCCTCGTGGCAAGCACGTTTGTCATTGGGGCAGGAATATCCCCCGCCATGGCAGACGACGCTTCCGACACAAACAAGACCGCCGACCTGATCTCGGCGGTCGCGCCAACGCAAGGTGAGGTTCAGCTAACGACCATCTCGGGGCAGGGCGGATTTGATTCAACCGCGGCAGCGCTGCCCCTAGATTCTTCCGACACCGTGACAGTGAAGGGTGATGCCGAAGTCCCCCTCCAGATCGGGTTGCCTCAGCATGGGCCTTCAGTCGCGGGGAAGCAAGCCTCAGACGGCACGATTGTCTACACGAGCAACAGCGCCGTCGATGTTGCCGCGCAGTCCTTGTCGTCAGGAAAACTTCGCCTCCAAACGGTGTTGAAGGACGAGTCTGCACCTCTTACCTATTCATATGAAGTAGGAGCCGACTACTCCCTTGCCGAAGCCGCAGACGGGACGTTTTGGGCATACCGCTTCGCCGAAAATGGCCAGATAGAGATTTATGGCATCGGCGAAGCCTGGGCTCGGGATGCAAACGGTGCTGTCGTCGACACCCATTACGAAATCGACGGCAACATCCTGAAACAGGTCGTTGCCCCTGCGGCTGACGCCGCATATCCTATCGTCGCTGATCCCACCGGGGAGTGGTACTCCGCCGCATACGGCGCGGGATTCAGCAAGCAGGAGACGAGGGAACTCGCCAATGTGGGTGCCGTGACCGGTTTCTGCGCAACCATCGCAAAGTTCCCGGCACTTGCCGCTGCGTGTGGCATAGCAGGTGCGCAGTGGTTCCTGCAGGCCGGGCTAGCTGCGAATGCAAACGGCTGCGTCTTCATCGCTGCGATCCCAGCTCCCCTTGCAATTCGGTGGATTAGCGACAACTGCAGATAGTCTGTAAGCGAAGCCCGGCGGACGCTCATGCTCCGCCGGGCTTTCATACGAAAGGAAATCATGCTGCTTTCTGCTCTCGTGATTCTCGGAGGAATCTGCATAGGGTTCCTCACCGGCGGCTCACGCATCCCCGAGACAAGATTTCTGCCGACTGTGAGTTCATTTGTGGCCACAGCAGCGCTTGCTGCCATCCTCTTCGTTGTTGAGCCTGCCAACCTTGGAGCCGCACTTCTGCTCGTATTAGTGACCGTCGGCACATCGGTTCTCTATGCCGCTTGGCTCTGGAAGAAAAGACTGGATTCGTCGGTCAGCTACGGCTGGATCGTTCGTCAAGAGTTCCTCCGTCCGAGCCTCCTCCGTTCTCTTGACGAAGAGCAGTTGGCGAGCGCAGACGCCTCTTTGGCCGAATCAAAGCCCTAGCGTGGCGGCAGTTCACGTGAGCCGGAAGCTTCTCTAGTTAGAGAAACCGGACGCGCGAGGTACACCAGGGCGAGAGCGACAACCTCCGGTTCCGCAGGCACCAATCCGGAACTACCCATGCCGATGGTCGGATGAGGCGTCGACAGTACTGTCGCGCACGTATCGTGCCCTGTGCAGAATCCGACTAGTAACGCTTGTGAAAATGACATCGGCGCCACTACAGATCCGGTGGGACCTGACTGGACATCCCGATGCAGCGACGAGGATGAGCTAGCTAGCCTTCTCCGCGCGGACACTCATGCGTGCCGCCGGCATCGAGGGCGCGACCCAAAGCAAACGAGTCATGACAACTCGCCCCAACCCCACGTCCGCGAGGCACCCGGACCAGGTGAAGCGGGAGGCCCCGAACCGGCTGCGGGTCACTGATCTGCAGTTCGTGCCGACCCGGGCTGGGGTCGCGTAGCCTGCAAGTGGCAGCGGACGGGGAACCAACGTGATGTCTCGTCGAGACGGTCGCTGGCAGATGACACACGAGCACCTCAGCGCCTGACTCGGCGCTGGGTTCGGCCTCGACCGGCGGATCAGACCTCGTCGTTCGCGGCTGCCTCGATCCAATCGACGGCCTCGTCGGAAGGAAGAAGGCCGTCTGGGCCGACCTCGGCGACCCAGGTCGATTCCGAAGTCGCGACTCCCCCGGCCGCAACAATCTCGGCGATCACGGAGGCAGGAAGGGCCTCGCCATTGTGGGCGATCAACCAGGCCTGCGTTGCGTCATTCAGATTCGGCCACCACTGTTCGATCGTCATGAGTGAAGTCTCCCACCGCTCAGCGAGCCCCGTCTGTCCCCCGTCCGGTGCCCGCACCGCCCGTATTCAGGAAAAATCGTGCCGAACCGAGCTTTTCGCGCACCGAGGGTCGATTTCTCCTGCGTTGGAGCGCGGACTTCTCAGGGCAAACAAAAAAGCGGCCCGCTTTCGCGAGCCGCTTTCTGGTGTATCTCTGTGCGCCCTAAGGGATTCGAACCCCTGGCCTTCTGATCCGTAGAAAGGTTCGGGCCATGTATCCAAGTCCACTGCGTATGTCTGGCGGGTCATCCTTCACTCCCCCGCTCTCGTTGGATCACCTGGGACAGCGATGCGTTGCTGTCATGGTTGCTGTCAATCGATCGTGGGCCGCATCGTGACTGAACCAGCTCTCGCAGACCTGCTACTCCCCACGCTGCTGCCGCACTCCCCAGCCGGCCATGTTCGGATGCGTGCTGACGCACTGCCCACAAACGTGTTCGGTTCCAACGTGCGCGGCATCGCACGGGAATCTGAATGGGATCGAATCCGGCTCGCCGTCTCGGCTCGAGCTGGCAAGCGCTGCGAGATCTGCGGGGGTGAATCCCTCGGCCCAAAGCGACGTGTGCAGCATCCCGACTGCCACGAGATCTGGCGTTTCGAGCTTCGAGAGTCTGAGGTGGTCCAGGTCCTCGCGGGCCTTATCGCTCTCTGCAAGAAGTGCCACAACACCCAACACGTTGGGCGCGCTTTGGATCTGAAGGACGTGAAAGAGGTACTGGCGGAGGTGAACGGGTGGAACTATGCCGAAGCGCATGATGATGTCCGACGAGCATTCGCAAGGTCAGCGCACCTCAAGGATTACCCAATCAACCTCGACCTATCGTTGCTTCGCGGCCAGATCCTGGTTCCGGGAAGTTCGGACTTGAAGTTCACGGCCGAAGAGCGGACCGCTCTCGGAAACAGTTGGACTCGCGCCAAGCCTCCTCCGCAAATGACAGAGCTTGATTTCGACCTGAGTTGAGCTCGATAACTGCATAGCAAGGCAACGGATAAGCTCGAACAGCGGACTCGCCCCACACTCGTGGATCGGCGGGTCTTGCTGTTTAACCAGGCAAGTCGAACACGGTCGAGCGAGGAGCGCCCGGACCGCAGCGGAGCGAGGACCGGACGCACCGCAGCTCGACCCCGCCGGGCTTGCCCGGCGCTTGAACGAGTAAAGAAAGTTCTCACGGCTCATCCGCCCTCCCGCGCGTCGCCCGCAGGACGCGAGCTTCTAATTCCCGTCGGCGCTAATATTTGGATTCAGGGCGCTCGCTCTGTAGAAGTCGCCACAGGGACGGCAATGCATATTGGATTTCAGCGCTCAGGCGGGCGAGGTGAGTACGAGGTCGTTGGATCTCATTCGGGGTACACGGCCATCAGCCTTCAGGGGTGGACTTTCTATCTGTGGTGGCCCGACGGCCTAGTCCGAGATACTGACCTCGAGCTCGAGCCGGCAGAGAGCGGGAAGCCCAGACTTCGGTCACTTCGTAGCCCTCAGTTTCAAATCGGTCGAATGATTGCTTCGATGCTGATGCTCCCCGATCCTCGACGTGAATACTCGAAAACCGAACGAGGACTTCCAGTCATTCGGCCAAAGGGATATGTGCTGTCCCGGGTCGGATTTGGGCCAGATACAGAGTTCACCGGAATGGCCGATCGGGTCACCATTCATCCCTCCTTCGTCAATCTTGACAACCTCACCGACAGCGTCTCAATCGGGGTTGAACAACGTTGGCAACGAATCGAGGCCGTCTATGCTTCGATCGATCGCCTACCGGACGCAATACGAGCGCGTGTGGCCTTTCACCGCGACTTCATGGCTTCCGGTGGCGCGGTCACTACTGTCTTAGTCTCAGCCGTTACTGCCCTCATCCGTGATCTGCAAGGGGCAACGGATCCGTGGAATTCGTCGCCGGGAGCAGACCCCCTCCCAGTCCTGGAACAGATTCTGGGCATCGCACCAACGCTCGGGCCAGCTCTTCCCCCACCAGACGAGATCGGCGAAGAGGAACCCGAGGTTAGTGCCAGATCGGCTCACCAATACAGGCTCGCGAAGATGCGCGGCGCTTCCGGTCGATCGTTCAGCACCAGTGTTCGAAATGCATACTCTGGGCGCTGTCTCTTTTGTGGCGGCGTATTTGGAGGCATCCCTGGAGTTCGATCTGGAGTGGATGCCGCACACATCTTGGCTTGGAGCAAGTACGACCTGGATGTTGTCCAGAATGGGATTAGCCTCTGCAAGCTTCACCACTGGGCGTTCGATGCAGCCTTGCTAATGCCGATTTATGAGAACGGAAAGTACTCGCTGCACTTTACCGAGCTTGCTACAGACATCGATCAGAGCAGCTTGGCTCTACTGGGGCAAAGCGATTTCGAGATCCCCACGCAGTGGTTCCCCGCTGACAAAGCCCAATGGCCTAGCCCTCGATACCTTGACCGCCTCTACGCAGACTTAGCTATTTCGTTCACTTCTTGAACTCGCCTGGAGAGCAGATCGTCAGCCAGTTGATCGACGATACGATGACCGATCCACTCGACAACCGGAACGGAGACGGCGTTTCCGCAGGCGTGGTAACGGGCAGAATCGAGAGTGTTCTCGTTGGCGATCTCATGAACCGGCATCGTCCAGTTATCCGGGAACCCCTGTAGCCGTTCCGCTTCGAGAGGGGTTAGTCGTCTGACGCGTCCATGAGGGTAGGAGACGTAATTGCGTGACCAGTCGGTTCCGGTGTGTCGGGCAGACTCGGCATAGAGGCAGTGAGCGAGCTTTTTGACGAATCCTTGCTCAGAATTTCCAACGCTGATCGCAAAGGGGGAAACAGGTTTCTCCCCATTCGATCCGCTCTTCTCAGAATTCCTGTCGCCGCGTTCGGACTCAAAAAGTATCGATCCGGCGGCGTCTGCTCCTCTAAGAGATCCGACAATGAAGACTCGACTTCTGCTTTGGGGGACGCCGAAGTGTCGACTGTCAAGTACTCTCCATGCGACGCCATACCCGATGTCGGCCAGCGTCCGAAGGATGATTGCGAAATCTCGTCCATCGTGGGAAGAGAGGAGTGCCGCAACGTTTTCGAGGACGACAACTTCGGGGCGACGCGCTTCAATGAGCTTTGCAAAGTCGTAGAAGAGTCCGGATTGGGTTCCTCGGAGCCCGCTTCGCGGTCCCATTCGAGCGAGACTAATGTCCTGGCAGGGGAATCCCCCGACCCAGATTTCGGCTTCCGGGATGTCATACGGATCTACCTCCTGAATGTCTGATGCCTTCGGCACGTCTGGCCAATGCTTCTCGAGAATGTCGAGGCAAAATTCCTTCTTTTCGCATTGCCAAACTGTCTCCATACCGGCGTTTTCGAATCCGAGATCGAAACCGCCGATGCCAGCAAAGAAACTGGCAACGCGGACCCTGGGTTCGTTCTCGTCCGCCTGTTCCTGAGGAGTACCTTCAGTCACCACGTCCAACAACGTTCTCACCAGTCCACCGTTTCAAAATTCATCACTTTTCGGACACTAACCTATGCAACCGACACTGCCAGAGTACGGTGATTTCCAGTCGCAGAAGAGACCAAAACACCTACGCTTCCACTGAGCCAAGCACGAAGGACTTAGCAAAATTCCCTGGTCTGGTCGAGCGCCGCGCTTGGTAGTTGGCCTAATCAGTGGTTGTCGACGGGATCAACTGCAATCCGCTCCAGGGCTATGGCTAGGGGAGGATTAGCAGTTGACCGGGCCTTCGCCTCATCGGCCCTTCGCTTCGTTGCCGAGCGTGGACGGGCGTTCTGAGTACTCAGATTCGACGCAGAGGCTCCCACGGCCCCGCTAAAATCCGTGAGGTCCGAGAGGCTTAACGAGGGAAATCCGATCAGGATCAGTTCGATATCCGGTTCGTCGCTGAGTAGCTCATTGATGCCATCAACGTTTGCCTGACTGTACCTACGCGGTATTCCCTGTGGAGACGCCTCCTGCGCTCGAGCGAGGTCAGCCATAACGGGGCGCGGCTGATGGACGCGGTGCGCGTACGCCGTTAGAAGAGCGCGCAGATCCGCGCTCGCGCGAGCAACCTTGTGCGCGTCGGAGATGGACATCCGGAGAAGGTCCTGAACGTCGCGGGGCTTGTCCGGCCACACCATTTTTCCTAGATGCTCGCTGCTGCGCAGAATCTTGCTATTTAGAGCCTGGACAGCTTCCACAACGGGCTTCGGAACAAGTCCCCACCCGTCCAGGGCCCCCGGCTCTTCGATCTCCGTCATGTATCAAGTCTCGCGCATGAGGACGCCATTCGCATGTCTTTATTAAATCCACTCTTGCGCGCGTCATAAACATTTGTTTATGCTCGACACACAGTGGACGAGCTGAAGTGCATCAAGCATCAGTCAGTCCGTGGAGAAAGTTCCTCTCCCCCGAATCAATCAAGAAATCAACCAAGGGTCCGTGAGGAGCATCGAACTAAACGAGGACGCCCCATTGCGTCTGACTCAACGAGATGAAGGAAGTCACGAAATGACCGACACAACCACCACAGCAACCCGAAGCCAAAGGAAGGGAATCGCGGTTCCTACGCCGCCGTTTCTCACAACCACGGCAGGCGGCGTAACCCCGGCGATCGACTGGATCGATGGAAAGCCCGGTCCCCAGCGCCGCGACGAAGAGACCGGTCTTCCAATCTGGAACCTTCGCGCCTGGGACCCCGAGGCCACCGCCGGTCGCGGTCAGGACATCCTCGAGGTGAAGGTCGTCTCGCAGTTTCAGCCCGAGCTACCGCCGACGCTTCCCAACCTGCCGCACATCCTCATCACTCTCGAGAATCTGACGATGAGTCCATACGTCAACCGCCAGACGAACCGCCTGGGCATGTCGTGGTGGTCGACCGGCATCCGTCCGGCCGTCAAGGGCAAAGCGGGCGAGTAACCGCCATGGATCTCTCAGGAGAACTGCGCTGGCTGGGCCTCGAGGTTCGCGATGCGTGGCGACGGTTCAAAGTCCTCATCATCCTGCTCGGCGTCTTCGGGCTGCTGTTCAACCAGTTCACCTTCGCCCGCGTGGCTCTCCTCGCCGTGCTCACCACCATCGTCGCTCTCACCCTGTGGCGGCGCTACGGCAGAGGTCTATCCCTGGCCCAGCACGCTCGCCGACGCTGGGAGCGGGAGACTGCGAAGTCCGCTCTCACGGCTTGGCCGGAATTGATGATCCGTCTCGGACTCTCCGTGCGCGGCGGATCGGGTGTCCCCGAGATTCCGTCTGTCGCAGCCTACGGCTGGCGCGAGCTATCCCTGGTGATGACCGTGGCCCTTCCGCTCGGCATGGAGCGCCGATCCTTGACACTTGCAGCTCCAGCTCTTGCCGAGTCACTCTCGGCGCTGGCCGTATCCGTTACGGCGGCTCCTGGTGGTGCCGAATGTGTTATCCAGTACGCCGACCCGCTCGCCGCCCCGTTCTCAACTCCGTGGCCGCAGACGACGGATCTTCGAGCCATTCCAATGGGCGTGGAGTCCTCTGGTCGGCCCTGGTCCGTCAGGCTCGGTCCGCAAACTCTTGTGGCAGGTTCATCGGGTTCGGGCAAGGCCTCGATGATCTGGAGCCTTCTTATAGGCCTGGCCCCGGCGATCAGGTCGAACCTGGTCCAGGTGCACGGCATCGACCTCAAGGGCGGCATGGAGCTGACCATGGGTCGCAAGCTGCTGACAAGCTATGCCACCGATCCCACGGAGGCGGTGCAGCTCCTCGAGGATGTCGCTGCCCAGATGAAGAGACGCGCGGGAGACCTCGCGGGGAAGAGTCGCCAGCACGTCGCGACGATCGACAGCCCGCACGTTCTGGTCGTGATCGATGAACTCGCCGCGTTGACTGCCTACCTCTCGGATCGAGACTTGCAGAGGCGCGCGAACGTGGCCATAGCTCTGCTCTGTTCGCAGGGCCGTGCGCCGGGGTTCACCGTCTTCGCCTGCTTGCAAGACCCACGTAAAGAGACACTGCCCTCGAGAGGGCTCTTCACGCAGACCATCGGCCTGCGGCTCCGAGATGCTCTCGAAACCTCGATGGTGCTTGGCGAGGGCATGCGCGAGAAAGGGGCCTTGTGCCACCACATCCCCTCGACCCTGCCCGGCGTGGCCTACGTCGTGCCCGAAGACGGTAGCGACCCCGTTCGAGTACGAGCGGGCCACGCGACTGACGAACTGATCACGCAAGTGGCTGACGCTTTCGAAGCCCCGCACCACGTCAAGATCCACATCCCCAAACCGGACGTACCGGAAGACACCACGACGTCGCCTCGCCCTCGGCGTAGTCGTCGCACTCAGAAGACAGGAGAAGAGCAATGAGCATCATCACGAACCAGAGAAGAGTCATTAAGCGAGTCGTCCTCGGCGCCTCAACCGCCCTGGTCGCCGTCGCCCTCGGAGCAGGGGGCTACTACCTCGGCAACCAGTCCTCGTGGGTCGCGGACTCGGCCTATCAAGACGGGTATAGCCAGGCCAGCTACAACTTCTGCAACTTGAAGTTCTCGACCGGTGTCGACGGCCCGAAGCCCTACTCCGACGACATCCGCGTCTACGAGTACATCCCCAAAAACGTGCTGGTTGCGGACGCCGTCTGCACTGATGATCAGGTGCAGTCCTGGAACGCAGCTCAAGCAGACGCGGGGTCACCCGAGAGAGCTTGCAAGCTCGACATGGACATCGCGTACATCGTGAGTGCCCTTTCCGCCGCCGAGTGCGTTGCGCCTGAGTCGCTGAACTGATCATGCAGACCGCGGAGGAATCGGCCTCGAGCCGGATGCGTCGGCCCGACTTCGAGCAATGGCTCAAGCAGGCTGCGGGCACAGGCTATTGCTCGAACCCAGTTCGCCTGGTCGGTTCCTCCTCGGTCATTGATGCCCAGACTGGCGAGGTGATCTCCTCGTACGGGTCATCGCGCGAACCGGATGGCGTCACCTACGTTCGCTGCGGTAATCGTCGCGCCGTGCGCTGCCCGTCTTGCAGTCATGAGTACAAGGGCGATATGTGGCACCTCGTCGTTGCGGGTGCTGCGGGTGGTTCGAAGGATGTTCCTGCTGCGGTGGGCACGCATCCGCTGATCTTCGTGACCCTGACGGCTCCTTCGTTCGGCGCGGTTCACGCGGTTAAGAAGACGGGTCGATCTGGCTCGGTTCGGTGCCGCCCGCGCTCAAAGAAGGAGCTATGCCCGCACGGCAAGCCGACGTGGTGCATGAGCGTGCATTCCGAGGGCTCCCCCGCTGCCGGGGAGCCGCTGTGTCGAGAATGTTACGACTACCTCGGGCACATCGTCTGGCAGTGGCACGCTCCCGAACTCTGGCGCCGGTTCACCATCACCTTTCGGCGTCAGCTCGCTCAGTCGCTCGGACTCTCTGAATCAGCGTCACGCAAATTCGTCCGCGTGCAGTTCGCCAAAGTCGCCGAGTTCCAAAAGCGTGGCCTGGTCCACTTTCATGCACTCATTCGGCTCGACGGTGACCCGACCGAGACAGAGCCTTTCCCACCTCCGGCTATCGAGGTGTCTGCCGATCAGCTTGCATCAATCGCCAGGAGCAGCGCCGCTCGACTCTGGACAGTTGCTGCACCGATCTTTACTGATGACGTCGAAAGAACTCTCCACTTCGGGCAACAGGTTGATGCTCGCGTGGTGGTGCGTGGCGGGATCGACGAAGATGGCGAGCTCTCCGATCGGGCCGTCGCCGCTTACATCGCTAAGTACGCCACCAAGGCAACCGAGGACGTTGACCCGGGCTCCTCAGCCAGCGGCCCCCGTCCACACATCGCCCAGCTAAAGCAGACAATCGACGATCTCGCGGCCATCATCCGCCTCTCCGCTGCGGACAGCACTTACGAGCTGCTGGGTAAGTGGGTCGGGATGCTCGGCTTTCGGGGTCACTTCTCGACGAAGTCACGCCGCTACTCGACGACGCTTGGACGACTTCGCTCGGCTCGGCGCAATTGGCAGAAGCGCGCCGCCGTAGCTCGCACTCGCGGCCCAGGTGACACCGACGATGCGCCGGATGATCTCAAGGAATCGACGCTGGTCATCGGTCAATGGAGCTTCGCCGGCATGGGCTGGCTCACCTCGGGTGACGCCTATCTGGCAGCCCAAGCTGCTGCTGCCGCTCGCGAGTGGGAGGACGCGAAGTACCAAGAGTCCAGATCTGCAAACAACAAGAAGAGGTGAAAGAAATGGAAAAGCTCATGCTCACTCCCGAAGAAGTCGCGGAGTCACTGGGGATCGGCCGATCAACGGTCTACGGCCTCCTGCGGCTCCGGCTGATTTCGAGCGTAAAGATTGGGCGGTCAACTCGCGTGCCCGTCTCGTCGCTACGCGAATACGCAGACAGCCTCGCTGAAACCGCGTCAGCTCGATGAGTAAACGCGCAAACGGCGAGGGGTCGATCTACCAACGAAAGGATGGTCGGTGGACCGGCGCTACGTACGTTATCCGGCCCGATGGTGGTCGCGAACGTCGACAGGTCTACGGAACGACGCGGGGAGCTGTCGCAGCCAAGATCGCTGATCTCATCACGAAGACGGCAAACGGCGTTCCCGCCTCGAGCAGCGATTGGACGGTCGAGGGTTACGCAGCCCACTGGCTGGCGAACATTGCGCCGGGAGCCCTGAGGCCGGCTACGCGCTCGAACTACGCCTGGATCATGAGAAAGTACGTCGTTCCGGCGGTCGGCAAAAGGAAGCTCGACAAGCTCACCCCGGCGCACGTGCGCGAGATGCACACCAAGGTCTCGGCCACTGGTGTCTCGGATCGCACGGTTCAGTTGAGCCATGCGGTGCTGCGCACGATGCTCTCCGAGGCCGTGCGTGAGCAGTACGTGTCACGCAACGTCGCCAGCCTTGTGCGTGCACCTCGAGGTGAGCGTGCAGAGATAGTGCCATGGTCGCTTGCTGACGTCGAGGCGTTCGTGAAGTCAGCCCAGGATCACCGCTTGAGCGCCCTGTTCACACTGGCCTACTCCACCGGTCTGCGTCGTGGCGAGCTGCTCGGCCTTCGCTGGCAGGATCTCGACTTCGACCGGCGACTTCTTCACGTCAGGCAGACGCTGCAACGGCTAGGCAAGGACGAGGGCCTCGTTCTCGGACCACCGAAGTCGATGCGGTCTCGTCGATCGATCCCGCTCCCGGCGGTAGCCCTGGAGGCGCTGACCATTCACCGGCAAGAACAACTCGTAGAGCGGTCTGCTGCGCGGGAGGGCTGGGTTGAAAGCGACTTCGTCTTCACGACCACCATCGGCACGAGCATCGAGCCGAGCAACCTCCTGCGTACATTCAACGCACTGACCGCAAAGGCCGGGGTTCGTCGTATCCGCTTTCATGATCTGCGGCACACCTTCGCGTCGTTGATGTTCTCGCAGAACGTTCCACCTCGCGTTGTCATGGATGTTCTAGGTCACTCGACCTTGGCCATCACGACCGATCTCTACGCACACATCATGCCAAGCGCACTCGTCGACGCGGCGACCGCGATGGACTCGCTGCACGTCAGCTCACTACAGAAGGAGGCCCGCTCATGATTGAGGTGGAGATCCGCGTGCCCTCCCGTGAAACGGGAGAATACTTCGCCACCACTTGCCTCTGCCTGCGGGATGACGGTGGCTTCGAAGCGGTAGGGGTCTGGAAGTGGATCATTCCCCTGCGCATTCCGGTCGACGACGGCAATGGACTTGTTGACCATGTAAGCCTGTGGGACGACCCGGAATTCTGGCTACTGAACCTCGGCATCATCATGGACACCGACTCGCACGTTCCCGTCGTCACAGAGTTGGCCGAGCAAGGCCGCCCCGTCCAGGTGGAGATGCTCAACGAAACGGCGATCGCCGCCTCCATCGACGGGGTGTTTCGGAGGTTCATCCCCCAAGGCTTGGAACCAAGTCGACGCGATGTTGTGGAGCTGCTCAGCGCTGCGGGCTACCGTCACCCGCCGACCAACGCCGTCAACTCCGTGCTCGCGCAGACAATCGGCTGGCCCGTTCGCTACTCCGTGTCGGAGGCCGCAGACAAACTGGCGATATGGATTGAAGAGAAGGAGATCCGCGATGACGAACAGTGAACCACTGAACTGGCCCTATGTAGTGTCTGAGCAGTACTCGCGGGGCGAGATCTCTCGTGAGCAACTCATCGACGCGTTGACCGCGTGGCGCTATCTGCCCGGCGAAACAAAGACAGCGGGCCTCCACGACGACCTCTTGAACGACACGCCGGGGTCGTTCGACGACATCGAAGCTGCCTTCCTCGACGACCTGATCGACGACCAGATCTATTCGATCGCCCTTGAGGCCCTCAAAGCCCAGCACCGCGAAGATCGAGGCGACAATGTCTGATTTCGAGACCGTATCCACCTACGTTGCTGTCATGGTTGCTGTCAAAGCCAGTTCCACCACAACGGGTACCCGGCACCCCGCCGGATGCCTTCTTATTGAAACCCGCCAGGATCCGCGTCTTCTCGGGGCAAACAAAAAAGCGACCCGCTTTCGCGAGTCGCTTTCCGTTGTGCGCCCTAAGGGATTCGAACCCCTGGCCTTCTGATCCGTAGTCAGACGCTCTATCCAGCTGAGCTAAGGGCGCAGGTCAAGACCAGATGAAATCCTAGCACGGCTCGCAGCGACCCGCTGACGCCGCCGCCAAGCGACCCGCAAAGCATCGCGCAACGACCTCGTCACAGCGTCAAATACCCCCACGCGACCTGCCATGTCTCGCCGAGTTCGAGGCGCTCGAGCACGGCGCGCTGCAGCGACGTGTTGCGCGGCAGCTCGTCGAGGCGGGTCAGGTCGCGGGTGCGAAAGACGAAGTACAGCGCGTCGGTGTGCCCGTCACTCGAATGGTCGATCGGCGTGAATCGGCGCACAAACGACCCGACATTACTGTCAGGCGAGAGCCGGTCGAGCAGAAACGGGTCGAGTATCCACGAATCGCAGGTGACCACAGACACCGGATGCTGCGGAAAGTGCTCCGCGAAGAACTTCTTGGCCGCAACGAGGCTCTCGTCGACGAGGGCAGGCAACAGGGGCCCGGACTCCGGAATGTGCACCGCGAGCACCCAATCGCCGGCGGCGAGCACGCCGTCGACAACGATCTCATCCGATGCTCGCTCCAGCGCGAACTGCAGCCTGCCCAGCGCGAAGATACGCACCGTGAAGTGGTACGTGAGCCAGCGCCAGGTCTGCAGGCCGAACTCCCCGGTGACTCGGCGGCTGATGGCGAGGTGTCGCCCGACGTCGGCCAGCGTGTCGCGTATCACCCGCTCGGGGATATCGTGCCGGCGGCTCCACGCCACTACTCGCGGGGTGAGGGTGAAGAACGCCTTGAGCCAGACCAACGGTTCCTGCGTGGGCTCATCAACGGGAATCTGGTTGAAACTGCCGAAGCTGCGTCGCAACGCCGCCACGGCCAGAGCGACCTGCTCCGCATCGTCCGCTCGCCGGAGCAAGCGCGAACAGTCGGCTCGATCGACCTCGTCTATTGCGAGAAGATCGAACAGCGCGTCTTCGTCGTATGCCCCCAGCACTGAGGCCTTCCTCTCTGTCATCGGCTCGAGATGCCGTCGAGCATGCCGCTGATGAAGCGCTTCTGCAGAAAGAAGTACAGCACAACGATGGGCGCGGCGATGATGATGCCGGCCGCGGCAAGCAGGGAGTAGTCGGTGGCGTGCTGGCCCTGGAAGAAGGCGAGTCCGAGCGGCGCTGTGCGCAGATTGTCTTGCGTCACCATCACGAGCGGAATCAGGAACTCGTTCCACGTCCACATGGCCACGAGCAGGCACATCGTCATGATCGACGGAATCGATGGCGGAACGATGATCTGCCATAGGGTGCGCAGATCGGTGGCACCGTCGAGCCGCGCCGCCTCGATGACCTCGCCCGGGAACGACATGAACTGGTTGCGCATCCAGAAGATGCCGAACGCGAGCGACTGCGCGATCTGCGGCAGGATGAGCGCCCAATAGCTGTCTGTGACATGCGCCGAACGCAGGTTGAAGTACAGCGGAATGATGAACGCCTCGGCGGGCAGCAGCAGGCCCGCGAGCAGCACAAAGAACACGATGTTTGAGCCGAAAAATCTGAGCCGGGCGAACGCGAATCCGGCCATGACGCTGAGCACGGTGGTGACCACGATCACGGTCACCGTGACGATGAGGCTCGACCCGATGTACTGAGCGAAGTGGCCGCGATTCCACGCCTCCACGAAGTTGCCGAGCTCGATCGACTCGGGCATGCGAAAGCCGCTCGTGGAGCTCGACGGGCTGACCGCGGTGATCACGACGCCGAGCAGGGGCACGAGCGCGAACGCCGCGAAAATGACGAGAACGAGATAGGTGACGAGCTTTTCGCCGAGCGAGAGCTTCATTCCGTGTCTTTCGGTTGCAGGCGCCCGATCAGGGCGGTGATCAACAGGATGCCGATGGTCAGCACGACCGCGACGCTCGCGGCGGATCCGACCTGGCCTGAGTTGAACGCGCGGTTGTAGGCCTCGAACGCGGGAACCGACGTACTGTTTCCGGGCCCTCCGCGGGTGGTGATGTAGACGAGGTCGAACGTCTTGAGCGACGACACCACGGTGAGAGTGAGTGCCACCGTGATCTGTCCGCGCAGCGCGGGCAGCGTGATTCCGAAGAACTCCTGCAGCCCGCTCGCCCCGTCGAGCCGGGCGGCTTCGAACAGCTCGGGCTGCACGTTGCCGACGCCGCTCAGAAAGAGAACGAGGCAGAGGCCGACGTTGAGCCAAGTTCCGACGAAGCCCACAGAGACGAGGGCCGTGTTGAAGTCGCCCAACCAGACGTGGGTGAGCGAGTCGAGCCCGATCGCTCGCAGCAGCGTGTTAAGCAGTCCGTTGGGCGAGTAGATCGCGAGCCACGTGGTGGCGATCACCACCGAGGCGATGACCTGGGGAAGAAAGAGCACTGTGCGAAAGAAAGACATGCCGCGAAGAGCATGTGCTCGCGAGATGACCATCGTGAGCAGCAGGGCGATAGCAATGGGCAGGAACGAGTAGAACACCACAAGCACACCCACGTGCATGAACGAGTCGCGCAGCTGCTCGTCCTGCACGATGTCGATGTAGTTCTGCACCCCGGCCCAGGTGGCGGCGCTGAGACCGTTCCAGTCGTAGAGCGAGTACCACGCCGTCTGCAGCGTGGGCACGATCAGAAAAATGAGCGAGAACGCGAGCGCCGGGGCGACGTAGAGAAATGCCTTGAGCGAGTCGACGCGGCGGCGGCGGGTGCGGCCGGGAGCCACACCCGCCGTTCGCGTCTCACCCGAGCGAAGCCGAGTGGTGACGGTCATCCGGAGTCCTTACTTGCTGCCTATGAAGCCGGAGTAGTCCTTCTGCAGAATCTCGGTGAAGGCCTCGGGTGTCACTTGCTTGTCGGTCAACTGCTGCACCGCGCTCGTGAGCGTGTCGTAGAACGTGGGGGTGGAGTAGTCGAGGTACGGAACCAGTCCGCCCGATGAGGTGACCTTGCCGTAGGTATCGAACACATCCGTCTCGAGTCCCGGCTTCGGCGTGTAATCGGCGGGAATCACCGAGGGCAGGCTGTTCTCGTCGATGAACGTCTTAGCCGCGTCTGCGTTGTTGATGAAGTCGATGTAGGCGGCAGCGACATCCGGATGCTTCGAGCCCGTGGTCACGGCCCAGGCCAGGCCCTCGCCGCCCGTGGTCACCGGCGAGTCCGCGTCCTTCGGCGTGAGCGTGGTGAATCCCGCGTCGTCGCCCATGGCCTCTGAGATCGCGGCCTGCTTCCAGGTGCCCACGATGTAGAAGGCGGACTGCCCGGCCTCGAACTGGGCAAGGGCATCGTCGCGAGAGACACCGTTGGCACCCTCGGTGATGTACCCCTTGCTCGACCAGTCCTGGATGGTCTTGGCCGCATCGACCGATGCGTCGTCGGTCCACGCCCCACCTGCTCCCGTGACGAGCTTGTTCACCGCGTCGGACCCGGCAATAGCCGCCTGCACCACACCGAAGAGGTGGATGCCCGGGCTCTTCTCGATGTCGCCATAAGCCATGGGCAGGATGCCTGCGGCCTTCGCAGCAGCCATGTCTTTCTCGAGTTCGTCGAGCGAGGTCGGAGCCTCGACGCCGAGCTGCGTCAGGATCTTCTTGTTGTAGTAGATGCCCACAACCTCGCCGGTCTGCGAGATGCCATAGAGGTTGTCGCCTTGCCAGGTCTTGCCGTCGGCGCTGAACGAGTTGATCTTCAGCAGCGACTCCGGGTAGTACGAGCTCCAGTCGTAGAGGCCGTCGTAGTCGTTCAGCGAGCGGATGAGGCCGCCCTGCACGAAGGCGCCCATGTCGGGGTAGCCCTGGTTCGCCTGAACGACGTCTGGCGGGTTGTCACCCGAGAGCGCAAGCTTGAGAGTGGTCTTGAGGTCTGCGAACGACTGCGTGACCCTGTCGATCTTCACATTCGGGTACTTCGCCGAGAATTCCGCGTTCAGCTTCTCCTGCGCGTCGGTGATGCCCTCGTCGGTGTTCTGATCCCACACCGTGAGTGTGACGTCTCCGGCTCCGGCCACGTCTTTGGAGACGGGCCCGCTCGAAGCCGCTGGGCCGGATCCAGACCCGGGGGCGCAGGCGGTCAGCGACAGTGCTACCGCGACGGATACGGCGATGACTCCTGTCCAGTTTCGTTTCTTGCCGTTCATGCTGACTCCTCGAATGACTGGGGGAAATGAGTGATGGGGTGATGGAGCGAAAAAAGATGGATCGGGTGCCTGGGATACACGCTATGGTTCCTATGTTTCGTGCGAGTTACCGTTTGATTGCCACCGTAAGTAGTTTCTGATTCGAACGACTTCGTTCGATTTTCGCCCTATATGGTGAGTGTATGACAAGAGCAGAGCTTTTCCGAGAGTCGGAATATGCCCCTGGCTCGGTAGGCGACATCTTTCGCCTGATCCGTTCCGGCGCGGCCAACTCCCGCTCGACTCTCGCGCGCCAGATCGGCATGGCACCCTCGACGATCTCACTCCGGGTCGACTCTCTCATTCGACTCGGACTCATCAGCGAGGCCGGCGACGAGCAGTCCCGCGGCGGCCGCCGGGCTCGCTCGCTCGAGCTCTCGTCCGGCGCCGGGTTCGTCGGGGCGATGGATGTCGGTGCCCACCACGTGCAGGTCGGTATCGCCGATCTCGGCGGCCGCATGCTCGCCATAGAAGATGTGCCCGTGGCGATTGAAGACGGCCCCGCCCTCGCTGCCGATGCGCTCTGGGCGGCGCTTCGCAGCCTTATCGCCGCGAACGAACTCGACGAGGCACAGCTTCTCGGGGTGGCCATCGGCCTGCCCGCTCCCATCGAATACCCGAGCGGCCGCGTCGTTCTGCCCTCGTTCATGCCCAGCTGGCACAACGCCGATCTGCCCGGTCTGTTCGCCGAGTTCACGAGCATCCCGGTACTCGTCGAGAACGACGCGAACCTCATCGCGTTGGCCGAGCAGACGATGGGAGGCGAGAGCAGCGACCAGCTTCTTGCTATCAAGCTCGGCACCCGGATCGGCTGCGGCATCATCTCCGACGGTCGACTGCATCGCGGCGCGGGCGGCGCCGCTGGCGAGATCAGCCACACCACGGTGCAGGGAACTTCCACGATCTCATGCGTGTGCGGCACCCCGAACTGCCTCGAATCCGTTGCGAGCGGCGGCGCGATCGTGGCCCGGCTGGCGCAGCTCGGCTATACCGCGCAGACGGCCGCAGACGTCGTGGAACTCGGCCGCGGGGGCGATGCTCAGGTCGTCGACATTCTGCGCAGCGCCGGCACCTCGATCGGCGGCGTCCTCGCCTCGATCGTCAACTTCTTCAATCCCCGCGACGTGATCCTCGGCGGGGCAATGTCTGCGTCGGCGCCGCTGGTCGCCGCTATCCGGGCCGAGCTCTTTCAGCGCTGCCTGCCTCTCGTCGGCAACGACCTCGACGTGCGCGCCGCGCGCAGCCCAGGCGACGCAGGCGTGCGGGGAGCCGCGCAGCTGATTCTCGAAGAGGTGCTGGCGCCCGCACGCATCGAGCAGCGCGTTCGAGAGCTCGACGATTCGCCCACCGACACTGCACCCGACGACACAACGACTCAGCCCGCCTGACCGCTTCAGTCTTCCCTCCACCCGGCCCTGCGTCCTAGAACAGCGAGCACTCTGTGATCCACCCGCACCACTCGGCCCTCGATGTCGTGATCGCGATCGACATCGGCGGCACCACCGTGAAGGGCGCAGCAATCGATGCCGCGGGCACGGTGATTTCACGGCAGACCGCCTCCACCTTCGATGCCGGCCGCGACGCCTACGCGAGCGTGGTGGGGGTCGCTCGTCAGCTCGTCGACGACGCGGTGGAAGCCGGTTTCGCGGCAGCGGGCATCGGCATCGCGTCACCAGGCTTGGTCGACCCCGAGTCAGGCACCGTGATGTTCGCCGCGAATCTCGGATGGGATGCTTTTCCCCTGCGTCGGCTGCTCGAGGCCGAGTTGCAGATCGCTGTCAGTGTCGGCCACGACGCTCGCACGGCCGCCGTGGCGGAGCGGGCCGCCCAGGGGGCCGGCGCATCCGGCACCGACACGGGCTCGAGCTATGACACGGCCTACGACAACGCCCTCATCGTTCCGATCGGCACCGGGGTCTCGTCTGCCGTCGTGGCGGGCGGGGTGCTGATCGCGGGAGCCACCGGCGCCGCGGGCGAGCTCGGCCACATGCAGGTCATTCCGAACGGCGCGCTCTGCTCGTGCGGGCAGCGCGGCTGCATCGAGGCCTATGCGTCGGGAACGACGATCCTCGACCGGTACCGCGAGCACGGCGGAACGATCGCGTCGTCGACCCAGGCCATCGCATCCACCCTCGACACCGACCCGATCGCCGCCCGCGTGTGGGCCGACGCCGTGAACGCCCTCTCCATCGGCCTCGCCGGCCTCGCCGCCGTGCTCGATCCGGCCGTGATCGTGATCGGCGGGGGCGTATCGGCGGCGGGCGACACCCTCATCGGGCCCCTGCGCGAGGCCGTGGACGCTCGGCTCGGCTGGCGCTCGACCCTACGCATCGAGCAGTCTGCGCTCGGCGCCCAAGGCGGCCTGATCGGCGCCGCGATCATCGGCTGGACAGACCAGGTTCTGGATGCGGGCTTCGCCCGGCAGACCTACCTCTCGCTGAGCTCAGAGCCGCAGGGAGCAGCGGATGCCTAAATCCGTGCACGTCGGCAGCTCGCTCGACCGGCGACTGATGCTGATCTGGGGCGCCGGCGTTCTGGCCTACATCGTCTCGATCGTGAACCGCACCTCGCTCTCCGCCGTGGGCACCGAGGCATCGGCGCGCTTTCACGCAGATGCGTCGACGCTCGCTATCTTCGCCGTGCTGCAGCTGTTGGTCTATGGGGCGATGCAGATCCCCGTGGGTCTGCTGCTCGACCGATTCGGCTCGCGACGCGTGATGACCGTGGGAATGCTTGTCATGGCGTCCGGCCAACTCGTGATGGCCCTCACACCCGACGTGCACATCGCCATCGCCGCCCGTGTGCTGCTCGGGGCGGGAGATGCAGCGATCTTCCCCAGCATCCTTCGTGTGATCGCTGCCTGGTTCCCGGTGAAACGCGCGCCCATCGTGATTCAGCTCACCGGACTGCTCGGTCAGTTCGGCCAGATCGTCTCGGTCATTCCGCTGGCAGCTCTGCTGCACGCCACCAACTGGCCGACCGCCTTCGTGTCGCTCGCCGGAGTCGGTGCCCTGGCCGGCATCCTGACCTTCGCCGTTGTGCGCAACGAACCCGAGAAGACGGGCGCAATCACGGTCGTGACGTCTCGCCCCGACCTTCGTCAGGGCTTTGTGGATGCCTGGAAGCACCCGGGCACGCGGCTCGCGTTCTGGTCGCACTTCTCCACTCCATTCGCCGGAAACGCGTTCGCTCTGCTGTGGGGCTATCCGTTCCTCATCGAGGGGCTGGGCCTGTCGGTGCAGCTCGCGTCGCTGGTGTTCACCTTCTACGTGCTCGTCGGACTCGTGTTGGGCCCCCTTGTTGGGGCGGCGTCTGCCCGGCATCCGCTACGCCGTTCGTGGATCGTGCTCACCGTCGTCGCTGCGCAGGCCGCGCTCTGGGCGGTGGTCATTCTCTGGCCCGGCGCTGCTCCTCTGCCCGTGATCTTCGCGCTCGCCGCGGCACTCTGCGCGGGCGGCCCGGGTTCGATGATCGCGTTCGACCTCACGCGAGCGCACAATCCGGCACAGCGCCTGGGCACCGCCACGGGAATCGTGAACGGCGGCGGCTTTCTCGCCAGCGTGATCGCGATCCTCTTCATCGGCATCGCCATGGATGTGCAGGGCGCGGGGACTCCCGCCACCTACTCCCTCGCCGCGTTCAAGATCGCCTTCCTCGTGCAGTTCCCGATCTGGGCCGTCGGCGTCATCGCCCTGCTGCGCGAGCGCCGCCGCACCCGCGCGGTGATGGCGGCCAGAGGCATCCATCTGCCCCGAATTCGCGACGTCATCACACGAAGGCGATGACCGGATGCCCGCCACTTCTTCACCTGCCCACCTCTCCTCCCCGACGGAAAGACAGCCATGACACACACCCCGCTTCGAATCGGCCTCATCGGCGCCGGCGGCATCAGCAACTCTCATCTGCCGCATCTGCTCACGCTCGGCGCAGACGTCTACGTCTACTCCGAGGTCGGCGCGGCCGAGCTGGTCGCCCGCTATGGCGGAACCGTCGTCGACAGGCTCGACGAGCTGCTGGCCTCCGTCGATTTCGTCGACGTGGCCACCCCCACGTTTACGCATCACGCCTTGGTGAAGCGCGCGCTCGAGGCTGGAAAGCACGTGATCAGCGAGAAGCCGCTGGCGCGCACCGACGCTGAAGTCGATGAGCTCGCAGCTCTGGCCGACGAGCTCGGGCTTATGCTGTTCCCCGCCCACGTCGTGAGGTTCTTTCCCGAATACGTGCTTCTGAAAGAGGCGGTCGCCTCAGGCCGACTCGGCGACCTCGCGGTGCTGCGCTTCTCTCGCTCCGGCGCATTCCCCACACGCACACCCTGGTTCGCCGACCGCGCGTTGTCGGGCGGCATCATCATGGACCAGATGATTCACGACATCGACATCGCGAGGTGGGTCGCCGGGCCGGTCGAGCGGGTGTCGGCGGTCTCGTCGAAGGCCGGGGATGCGACGGTGCCGGTCGAGGCGGCGCACGTTCTGCTCACCCACAGCTCGGGAGCCATCAGCCACATCGCCGGAATCTGGGGGCCGTCGCACCTGCCGTTCACCACCGAGTACTCGGTGACCGGAACCGAGGGTTCGCTCGCCCATTCGTCGGCGGCGGAACGCAACTACATCGCGCATCTGGCGAACACCAATGGCCCGAGCGGCCTTCTGCCCGAGGTCGACCCGGCCGAGAACCCCTACTTCGCCGAGCTGCGTGAGTTCACGAACGCGTTCGGCGGTGGGCCGGTGCCGCGGGTGTCCGCCGCCGAGGGCGCCGAGGCCGTTCGCCTCGCCAACGCCGCACTCCTCTCGCTCGAGACCGGGCAGCCCGTCGAAGTGCACACCCCCTCAGCCCAGGCCATCGGAAAGTAGACCTCAATGCGCACTCCCGATCGCCCTCTGAAGATCGCCGTTATGTCGTTCGCACACACCCACGCGCGCGGCTACATCGAACTGCTCAAGAACATCCCCTCGGTGAGCCTGCTCACCTCCGATCCGGGCGAACACCCCGCAGCGGAGCTGCGTGGTCGTGCGTTCGCCGAGCACCTCGGCATCGACTACGTCGACAGTTACGACGAACTCATGGCCTGGCAACCGGATGCGGTGATCGTCACCAGCGAGAACGCCCGCCACCGGGCCGACGTCGAGCGCGCGGCCAAGGCCGGGGCTCACATCCTGTGCGAGAAGCCCTTGGCCACGAGCCACGACGACGGTGTGGCGATGCTCGAAGCGGCAGACGCCGCAGGCGTCATCCTGATGGTCGCGTTTCCTGTGCGGTTCGCGAGCACCTTCGCCCGGCTGAAGGCCGAGTACGACTCGGGCCAGCTCGGGCAGGTGTTCTCGGTGAGGGGCAGCAACAACGGCAGACTGCCCAGCGAGCGAGCGTGGTTCACCGACCCGGCGCTGTCTGGCGGGGGCGCCCTCGTCGATCACGTGGTGCACATCGCCGATCTGCTCGAAGCGCTGATGGGCGCAGCCCCGGTTTCGGTGACCGCCGTCACCAACCAGAAGCTGCACGCCGAGCGGGCCCGCGCCGAGACGGCAGGTCTCGTCACCATCAGCTACGACAACGGTGTGATCGCGGCCATCGACTGCTCGTGGAGCCAGCCCGACACGGCGCCCACCTGGGGCGGCGTCTCCGTGACGGTGGCGGGCACAGCAGGCACCGTGGCCGTCGATTTCTTCGGCCCTCGAGCACGCGGCCTCGACACAGCAACCGGTCTGCCGATCGAGGAGCCCTACGGGCCGAACTTCGACGAGGCGCTGCTGTCGACCTTCATCGACGCGGTCTGCTCGGGCAAGCAGCCTCAGCCCGATGGCAGGGTCGGGCTGCGCACGCTCGATATCGTGCTCGCCGCCCAGGAGTCGGCCCGCACGGGTCGCACAGTCGCCGTATCGAAAGGCTAGGGGCAGGGTCTCATGCAAGTCGTCATCCTTCCCAGCTCAGAATCGATCGGCGACTACGCGGCCGACGTGATCCTGCGCGGCGTTGCCGAGCGTCCGAGCACCGGGCACATGAACACCGGGCACATGAACTACGTGCTCGGCGTGGCCACCGGATCGTCGCCCCTGCCCATCTACGAGGCCCTCGAGCGGCGCTGGGTTCCCGAGCTCGCCGCCATCTCGGCCTTCGCGCTCGACGAATACGTGGGGCTGCCCTACTCCCACCCCGAGAGCTATCACTCGGTGATCGACCGCGAGGTTACGACCCGGCTGCGGCTCGACCCCTCGAAGGTGCACGTTCCCGATGGCTTCGCCGACGATCCGGTCGCGGCGTGCTTGGCATACGAGACAGCAATTCAGGATGCCGGCGGCATCGACCTGCAGATCCTCGGCATCGGAGGCTCGGGTCACATCGGCTTCAACGAACCGACCTCGTCGTTCTCGAGCCGCACCCGCATCAAGACCCTCACGCCCGAGACGCGTCGCGACAACGCGCGCTTCTTTTCCTCACCCGACGAGGTTCCCCTGCACTGCATGACGCAGGGTCTCGGCACGATCCTCGACGCCCGAAAGGTGCTGCTCGTGGCGACGGGAGAGAAGAAGGCCGCCGCCGTCGCCCGCGCCGTCGAGGGTCCGCTCACGAGCATGTGCCCGGGCTCGGCGCTGCAACTGCATCCGGATGCGACGGTGCTGCTCGACGAGGCCGCGGCGGCCGAGCTGACCCTCACCGACTACTACCGCTTCGTCTTCGACAACCGACCGGAGTGGCAGCGCTGAAAGGCGGAGCCTAAGCCGCGTGCGCTCCGACGTGCGTGGCGGCCGGTGCGATCTCGTTCTCGACGTCCATCCTGACTCCGGCTCTGAAGTGGCCGATCAGGGCCAGCACGATGCCGACCGCAGCCCATCCGGTGAGAATCAGCCACGGGAACGTCGTGGGTGCATCCGGAAAGTATGAGAGGTCACGCAGCAGCGTCGCACCCGCGCCCGGCGGGAACCACTGGCCGATGAGCCCCCACGGCTGCGGCAGAAACTCCAGGGGCTGGGTCGCCGCCGAGATCGGGTTGGCGATGAGCAGGAAGACCACGGGGCCCACGGCGATTCCGGCGCGGCCGACGAGCGAGGCGACTCCCACGATCGTGGCGCTGATGGCCAGCAGGGTCAGCGCGATCGCCCCGACGTTCACGAGGTAGTCGCCCTGCAGCGCTCCGAACCAGCCCTGCAGAATACCGGTGAGCGAGAAGCCGGCGACGACCACGTAGACGGTGATGGCCACGACGCGGCGCCAGGCGCCGACGATCAGAATGGATGCGAGGATGCCGCCGAGCATGCCGCCGAGCGTCAGCGGGAAGGCGGCCGCAGTGAGCCCCGCGCCTCGTGGATCGGTATCAGCCAGAGGCACGACATCGGTCGCCGGCACCGAGACCGGCTCGGCGAGAGCGACACCCTGAGCCGCAAGTGCCGCGTTCAGCTGCGCGGCGAGCTTCGGCGCGATGCCGGTGAGCAGTTGGCTCACGATCGGGCTGGCAGCCGACGAGGTGAGAACTTCGGGAGCATCGCCGAGGATGATCGCACCGTACACCTCGCGCGTCTCGATCTGCGAGACGGCGTCGGCGCGGTCGGAGGCGTCGACGAATGCGAAGGTGTCGGGGGCCGACTCGGCGAGAGCGGCCTCGACCTGCTGCACCGCGGCATCCGGGCCTGCCACGGCGAGGGGAACGCTCTTGACGGCGGAAGTGACCGACGGCCAGGCGAACGCCATGACCATGATCGAGACGACCACGGCCAGGATCAGGCCAACGGCGCCGATGCGCCCCCAGGGGGTGGGCGGGGGCGCGAGGCGAATGCTATCTGCGTTGCTCATGGTGATTCTCGATTCTCAGAAAGGTCAGGGAACAAAACAGAATGTTCGTTCTTTATAAGAATGAGTCACCGCTAGGATCCTTGTCAAGGAATGTTCGTTCTTTTTTATTTCTGACAGTGGAGGTGCCGATGCCCAAGGTCACCGAGCAGTACCGCGAGGCGAAGCGCGATCAGATCACCGAGGCGGCGCTGCGCTGTTTCGCCACCAAGGGGTTCGGCGCATCGATGGCCGACATCATCGCCGAGTCAGGACTCTCCGCGGGCGCGATCTACGGCCACTTCGCGAGCAAGGCCGAGGTCATGCACGCCGTGGCGGTCAAGGTCATGGGCACCCGCATCGAAGACATGCAGAGCCTGCGATCGCGGGAACGCATCCCGTCGCCGGGCGAAGTGCTCACACGCATCCTGACCGGGCTCAGCGACGACGTGGCCGACACCGGCCTGCTGCTGCAGGTCTGGGGCGAATCGGTCACCGACCCTGGCATCCGCGAGGTCGTCGACGTGGTCTTCGGCGAGCTCAAGGCCAGCTACGTGCAGCTCTTCTCCGACTGGGCGAGGGCAGAGCGGGGCCTCGGCGAGGACGAAGCGCTCGAGTGGGCGACGAGGCTCACGGCCGTCGCGTTGGGCCTGGGCCAGGGGTACATCGCTCAGTCGGCGTTGTTCCGCGAGTTCGACGGCCCCGCGTACCTTGCGATGGCGCGCGAGCTGCTCCCCCGCTGAGCGACGGCACCGGCAGCGGCACCCGAAGCGCAAGCGGAATGTCGGCTCACGACTCGGGTCCGAGCCTGTCCGCCGACTCCTCCCCCGCCGAGGCGCCCTTCAGCTCGATCAGGATGACATGCGTCGGAGTGGTTCCGGTGTTTTGTCCGGCGTGGCTCTGCGCGGGAAGCCAGACCGCTGTTCCGGCCGCCAACTGGGTGTCGAACATCCTGTCACCCGACTGCAATCGCCGGCTGAAGTCGGTCAAGGTGACCATGACGCTGTTCGGATGCCTGTGAGGCACGGTCTGAGTGCCGGGAACGTCGAGATAGTCGAGCACCCGTACGAACTCGTTCTCCCACAGCGTCGTATAGTTGGCCGGATTGGTCACGGTCGGATCGTCGCTGATCATGTGGGGAGCTCGTCGGTCGCCACTCCGATCCCATCCACTCCGAAGCGGGTGGTACGTGAATCGTTCTGCAGAGGCGTCGTCTCCATGATCGAAGGTTGCCACGAAAAGCAGGCACCCCCGAGGACTTTGGTCACAGGCCCGGAAGTCGCGGTGGGACTCGTGGACCGCCCTCCAGGGCGCGGATGCTCCACCGCCGGAGCTGGCGAGCAACGGTGGTACTTGCGTCCGCGCGGCACATCCGAAGTGACCCGGTTGAAGTGGTCGAGGCGCACGAGGGCGCCGGGGCCGTAGAGGTCGTAGCGCCAGGCCAGGCCGCGCTGGGCGACTGACGAGCTCCCCGGGCGTTACGCCCCTTCGGCAGCCCGCCGCCGCTCCCCCGCAATGAGTCGCTCGAACACCTCGGCGTAAGTCACGCGCACCTGCTCCCACGACGCGCGCATGTCGATATGGGTCGGGTCGTCGATCGGCAGCGCGTAGCCCGCCTGGGCGTGCGGCACCGGGTCGCCCGGTAGAACGAGGGTCTGGATGTATGCGCCCGTGTCGACGTTGAAGGTCAGGGTATGCGAGGCCACATTTCGATCCCAGTCATCCGCCGGCCACGAGAGGAACGAGACGTGCCGGGGCGGAGCGTCAGCTGCGAGCTCGGTGGCCGAGACGTAGCTGCCGTAGTGCTCCTCGCCCGGCGAGAGGATCTTGTAGGAGCCGTTGTCGAGGTAGATCAGCAGAGCCTCGGGGAAGGGTTTGGGGCCGTACATCGCGGTGTAACGGAAGGCCTGTGCGAAGACGGGCTTGCCGAGCGGAACGGCGATGGATGAAGCGCCCGCCTGCGAGGTGGCTGCTGGGGCATTCTCGTTTGGAGCCGAACACGGCACTGCCGCCTCGGAACCCGCAGGAATGTGCGACAGGAACAGCAGCTCCGCCCCCTCGTCACCCGTGCTGTGCGCGATGTGAACGATTCCAGGCTGCTCGACCAGCGGCGTGGCGATCCCGAAGACGGCACTGTGGTCTTCGGTGGTGTGGCTGATTGCGCCGCGCAGCAGAAAGCCGGTCTGCCAACCGTCGTGGTAGTGCCACCCTGTCGATGTGCCGCTGGGGAGAACTGCGTGGCGCACCTCGAAGCGGCTCCCGTCAGGCATGGAGATGCTGGCGAGAATCTCGGTTTGGGGCGGTTCAGGTTCGTTCACCAACGCTTCCTCATCTGCTTCGCGACGAGGCTGAGTCGTCGACCGTTGCGCCGCTCTTGACGGGCCCTTCATTTTCGAGCGCTGGCCTGGCCGAAGCCTGAGACCGCGAGCTCACATGGCCAACTTCTCAGCATTTGCATCACGGGCCAGATCGCGGATGGCTCAGCCGCCCCCGCCGCAACGGGTCAGGATACAGAGCGCGGCCTCCTTATCGGCTTTGCTCTCACGCTGCTCGCCGGCGGCGCTAAGGTCTGACCCACGCCAGCACCTCGCCAGCACCCTGATATCACTGAGGTGCGGAATATGGCCGCTATTCGACGACGGGATGCGGCCATACTCCGCACCTCAGTGCACCGCGCCCCGGTGGGTACGCAAAAAACCCGCCTGACCACAGTGGCCGAGCGGGTTTCACCGAGTGATAAACACACAGTGCGGAGACGGAGGGATTTGAACCCTCGGTGGGGTTTCCCCCACTCCACCTTAGCAGGGTGGTGCACTAGGCCGGACTATGCGACGTCTCCTTGGCTTGCGCCTCAGCAATCATAGCTGACGTCGGCCGAATCTTCGTTTTCGGTCTGTCGATCAGTAATCGAAGCCCTTGGTGCAGGTGTATTCGGCAGCGGATTGGCCCGTGATGCTCTTCGGAAGCACCGTCGCAGCCGAGCCGGCCTGACCGGCCTGGGTCAGGTCTGCGGCCGCATCCGATTCGACGGCCGCCGACTCGCCGGCGCCGGGGTCGGCCGGGGCATCGGATGCCAGGGGCAGGGCGTTCGGGTCTACCTCGGCTCCCAGCCCGGTATTGCCGGCTTCGGCGACGATCGGCTGGTCTGCCCGGATCGCGGCGAACATGGCCTCGGCGTCGAGAACGTTCGGCTGCACCTTGCCGGAGTACACGCCCGAGCCGCCGGTCGTTCCCGGATAGGCGTAGAACCCGATCTTCTCGAGCGGAATGTCTTTGAGGGCGACCGCGATCGACACCATGGTGTCGGGCGAGCTCAGCCTCGTGGAGACCTGCATATTACTGGCGGCAGCCTTGGCCAGGCCATAGAGCTTGGTGACGTCGGTGAGCGTGTCCGAACTCTTGATCGTTCGCACGAGCGACGACAAGAAGACCTGCTGCGAGCTGATGCGCCCCAGGTCGCTGCCGTCGCCGACGCCATGTCTGGTCCTCAAGAACTGCAGCGCATCCATGCCCGCCAGCTGGTGCGTGCCCGCCGTGAGATGCGTGTTCGTCCAATCGTCGTCGATGGGCGACGCTACGCACACGGGCACGCCGCCGACCGCGTTCGACATCTCGATCACGCCGTTGAACTGGATCTCGGCGGCGAAGGGAATCTCGAGTCCGGTGAGCTTCTCGACCGTGAGCACGGTGCAGGGCAGACCACCGTAGAGCAGAGTGACGTTGATCGGCTGCGCCGACATGGCGTCGCTCGTGCCGCCCTCGCCATCCGGGCATTCGGGGATCGACACGACGAGGTCGCGCGGAAAGCTGACGACAGAGGCGCTCGAGTGATCCTGCGAGATGTGCAGCAGCATCGTGACGTCGTTCAGATTCGACGTCTCATCGCCGTAGGCCTCACCCTGACCGGCACGACTGTCGCTGCCGACGAGCAGCAGATTCACCCCGCCCTCGATCGCGGCGATATCGGGCGGTGCAACGTCGGTCTTGTCGCCCTCGAGAGCGACGACGGTGAGATCCTTACCTACGTCCCACGTGGCGATCGCAGCGATCGAGACTCCGCTGACGAGAGCGACGGCCAGCACAAGACCAACGGTCCTGAAGAAGGATGCGACAACAGTGGATGTGCGCTGCCGACCGTGGCGAATCGCCGTCGGTCGAGGCGATGGCGTGCGGCGACGCGAAGAATCTGCACTCATTCGGGTCCTTTCACGCACACGGTCTCGGGTAGACCACGGTCATCGGGCTGGAATGGCGGAGGGCTAGGGATTCGAACCCTAGAGACATTTCTGCCCACCAGTTTTCAAGACTGGCTCCATCGGCCGCTCGGACAGCCCTCCATGCCTGGCAGAACCAGACAAGCCACGATTCTAACCGAACAGCATCCGTCGGTGGGTCAGGCAGTTCCTACAAAAACGTACGAAGGGCGACGGCCAGGCCGTCTTCGTGCACGGATGCCGTCACCTCGCTGGCCACGGCCAGCACGTCGTCGGGCGCCTGGCCCATCGCGACTCCGCGGCCGTATTCGCCTGCCCAGGTCAGCATGTCGACGTCGTTGCGCCCGTCGCCGATCGCGAAGACGCGGTCGCGCGGAACATGCAGAAGCTCGCGCACCCGCTCGAGACCCGTCGCTTTGTTTACACCGTCTGGGGCGATATCGAGCCAGGCCGTCCAGCCGATGGCGTAACTCACCTTGTGCAGGCCCATGCGCTCGACCAGGGAGAGAAAGTCCTCCATGTCGTGGTCGGGCGAGATCACGACGACCCGCGTCGCCTCGATGGTGAGCAGCTGCTCGAACGGCACGGCTCGGCTGCCCACATCGGCCGCAGACACGGGGAACGTGCCGTAGTAGCAGAAGTTGCCCTCTTCGTCTTCGACGGCGAAGCTCGCCTCGGAAAGATGAGACCTGATCTTCGTGAGCACCGGCCCGGGGCCGAACGTCTCGACGAACTCACGGCGATACCCCACCGGCGCGGTCGGGTCGCGCTTGAGCGTGATGGCACCGTTCGAGCACACCACGTACTCCGGCGTGATCGACAGCTGGTCGAGCATCGGCAGAGTCGATGCCACAGACCGCCCGGTCGCCAGCATGACCTCGTGGCCGAGCCCCGAAACCCGAGCGACCTCGTCGCGAACCGCGTCGGTCAGGGTGCCATCTTCGTAGATGACCGTGCCGTCGATGTCGAGAGCGAGCAGCCAGCGATCGTCGCCGGAGGCGCCATCCGAAAAATCGCCGGTCATTTCGGTTCGATTCTCTCGACCCCGTTGAGATACGGACGAAGCACTTCGGGCACGATCACCGATCCGTCGGCCTGCTGGTGCGTCTCGAGAATGGCCACGATCCAGCGGGTGGTCGCGAGTGTGCCGTTCAACGTCGCGACGGGAGCCGTCTTGCCGCTCTCGGTGCGGTAGCGGGTGTCGAGGCGGCGCGCCTGGAAGGTCGTGCAGTTCGAGGTCGACGTGAGCTCGCGGTACGCATCCTGTGTGGGAATCCACGCCTCGATGTCGTACTTGCGCGCTGCAGATGAGCCGAGGTCGCCCGCCGCCGTGTCGATGACCCGGTAGCTGAGGCCAAGATCCTGCATCATCTGCTCCTGGAACGAAACCAGGGCGAGGTGCTCCTCCTCAGCATTCTCGGGCAGCACATAGCTGAACATCTCGAGCTTGTTGAACTGGTGCACGCGCAGGATTCCGCGGGTGTCCTTTCCGCCCGAGCCGGCCTCGCGCCGGTAGCACGTCGACCATCCGGCGTAGCGCTTCGAGCCGCCCTCGAGGTCGAGGATCTCGTCGGAGTGGAAGCCCGCGAGCGCCACCTCACTCGTTCCCGTGAGGTAGAGGTCGTCGGCGGGCAGGTAGTAGATCTCGTCGGAGTGCTCGCCGAGGAATCCGGTGCCGGCCATGATCTCGGGCCGCACCAGCGTCGGAACGATGAGCGGAACGAATCCGTTCTTCTCGGCGCGATCGAGCGCCAGCGTCATAAGGGCGAGCTCGAGTCGCGCTCCGATGCCGGTGAGGTAGTAGAACCGCGCACCCGAGACCTTGGCTCCGCGCGCCAGGTCGAAGATGCCGAGCGTCTCACCGAGCTCCACGTGATCGCGCGGCTCGAAGTCGAACGAGGGGCGCTCTCCCACCTCGCGCAGCGTCACGAAGTCGTCTTCGCCGCCGGCGGGCACGCCGTCGATGATCGGGTTGGCGATCTGCCGAACGATCGTCGTGAACTGGGCCTCGGCATCCGTCGCCCGCTGGCTCGCGGCCTTGACCTCGGCGGCCAGCGACTGGGCCTCCGCCACGAGGGCCTTCTTCTCTTCTTTGGCGGCCTGCGCGACCTTCTTGCCGAACGCGTTCTGGCTGGCTCGCAAGTTCTCAAACTCGCCGATGGCGGCCCGGCGGGCGGCGTCAGCAGACAGTGCCGCATCGACCAGATCGACGGAGTCGCCCCTCGCTGCCTGCGATTGGCGGAGGACATCGGGATTTTCGCGCAAGAGTACGGGATCGATCACCGCTCAAGCCTACCTTTTGCCGCACGCGCGCCCGGATGGCCGTTGATGAACAACGCGGTAGCTTTACACTCGTGGTCACAATCGAAGAACCCGCCGAATCCCAGCGGGCTGCCGTCGTCTACAACCCGATCAAAGTGGATGTCACCAAGCTGCGCGTCGAGATCAACCGGGCTGCCAAAAAGGCCGGGTTCGAGAAGACCCTCTGGTTCGAGACCACGATCGACGAGGCCGGCCAGAACCTCACCCGCCAGGCGGTCGAGCAGGGAGCCACGGTGGTGATCGCCGCGGGCGGAGATGGCACGGTCAGAGCAGTGGCCGAAGGGCTGCGCAACACCGGGGCCGCCCTCGGCCTGCTTCCGAGCGGCACGGGCAACCTGCTGGCCCGCAACCTCGACATGGGCGTTCCCCACACCGAGAAGGCGCTCGGCATCATCTTCACCGGTCGCGACCGGGTGATCGATCTGGGCCTCGCCGCGATCACGAGGCCCGACGGCGACGTTCAGGAGCACGTCTTTCTCGTCATGGCAGGCCTTGGTCTCGATGCCAAAATGATCGCGAACACCAACTCGAGGCTCAAGAAGGCCGTCGGATGGCTGGCCTACGTAGACGGCGTCGGTCGGTCGCTGCCCGAACTGCATCCCGTGAAGTTCCGCTTCTCGATCGACGGCTCGCCATGGAAGTCGACGTCGGCGCACACCGTGATGGTGGGCAACTGCGGCGTGCTTCCCGGCGGCGTGCTCCTTATTCCGGATGCCCGACTCGACGACGGTGTGCTCGACATCATGGCGTTGCGCCCCGAGGGCCCATTCGGCTGGCTCAAGGTGTGGAACAAGATCGCATGGGAGAACGGGGTTCTGCGCAAGTCGGCGGCCGGTCGCAAGATCATCGACCTGTCTCGCGATGTGCGCTCGGTGACGTATCACACGGGCAAGGACCTGAAATTGGTCGTCGCTGAACCCGAGGAGTTCCAGCTAGACGGCGACGAGTTCGGCGAGGTCACCGCCGTGCACAGCTGGGTCGAGCCGGGTGCACTGCGTGTGAAGGTGCCTGCGTAGCCTCCGTTCCCTGAGCCTCCGAGGGTGAAATATCGTCCCCTCGGTGTGTTTTCGAGGATGAGATATCGACCTCGTACGAAATTCCTCGGCTGCGGCGGCTCAAGATGGCCCTTTCTGTCAGTAAATCTGCGACATTTTGGGCGCTGAAACGAGAGGACCATTTCTCTTGGCGAACACACAACCACTCACGACCCGGGTGATTCCGAAGTACAGAAAGTCACACGTTTTCGTCGATTCCATCCTCGACGCGGCACGCGCTATTGCCATGGGCCAGGAGGGGCCGATGACGACAACGAGGATCGCGGAGGTGGCAGGGTGCTCGGTCGCCGGCCTCTACCGCTACTTCTGCGACGTGCATGACATCCGCTGTGCGCTCGTCGCTCAGGACTGGTCGCTGTATGAACAGGCTGTGGAGGCCTACAGAAAAGACCACGTCATCTGCGCCCCGGCCGATGTCCTCTCGATGCACTTCCATATTCGTGAGTCCACGCTGCGAGAGGGCAGTGGGCCGATCCCCGCGGTGCAGCGATACCAGGTCGCCGACCGGCCCACTGAGAGCGACCGTATTGCGCGGCTTCACCTTCAGCTCGTGCAACCCTCACAGCCAGCTATAAACGAGCCATCGTTGCACCGCCATCTCGAACTCGTCGTGCGCCTGGCGGATGCCCTCATTCGGCGGGCCTTCACCATCTCGCCTGACGGAGACCCAGCCATGCTGCGAGAGTCGAAGCTCATACTCGATAGATACGTCACTTCTTACCTCTCCTTTACGGCGCAGCCGGCTGGGGCTTGGGGGTGCATTGACGTTGCTGAAATTGATGGTCACCGTGAGCGATAGGGGCACGCCTTCGCCAAGGAGACGGTGATCCAACGAGAGCATTGCCGGCGTGCACGCATGGTCGACGCCGCCGACCACTTCGTATCCCGAGACGAACACCGCGTGTCAAATTCTGTATATTTTTGCACTAAAAGCGATAGCTTGGTGTCATGACCACGACTAAACCCCTGACTCTGACCTCGGGCACCGCAGCGAAACGGGGCATCGGTTTCCTCACCTCGGAGGCGCAGGAGCGTCCGGTCAAGCTGACCTCCCACGGCAAGCCTGTGGCCGTAGTGGTGTCGGCTGCCGAATATGACGAACAGCGCCGGGTGCTGAAGGAGGCCGAGCTGAAGCTGCTCAGCATAGCGGCCAACCTTGTCGCCGATCGCTCGACCATGGTGAGCACCAACGTCGCGAAGGAGCGCCTGCTTGCAGCCGGGTGATCGTTTCCCCGACGATCAGGCCGAAGTAGTTTTCACCGATGAGAGCATCGAGTGGCTTATCGCAAACGTAAATGCCTCCGACCGTGAGGAGGTCTTCGACACGATCGTCGGCCTGTTCGTGTCGCCGGCCGGAAAGCACCGCCTGTCGAAAAAGCCAGCCACAAACCTCGTGGGCTTCAACACCGTTGAGGCGTGCAGGCGGGACTACCGCATCATCTATCGCGCTAAGACGCAGAAAGATGTCGGGACAGTAGAAATCATCACGATCGGACTCCGTCGCGACGATGAGGTGTGCGCCGAAGCACACGACCTTGTCCACTCCGGCAAACTCACTCCGGATGAGCAAACGCAGATCTGGGATGCACTTCAGATTCTCGGAGAAACGAAAGGACGCCTGGGGCTCGAGGAATGGGACTACGTCGAGGAAGCCGCCCCTGAGGGCCTGGTGAAAGCCGCCGTCGCGGCGGACATCCTCGATGAGGAATTCGCACGACTTCTGACAAAGAGTGAGCTCACCGTGGCGATGGAGGCAGCCTGGGCGAGCGGAACGCTCGACCGGCAAGCAGCCATGGTCGCTGCCATGAAACGGGTTGCCAGCAGCGCGACCCCGGAGCGTGTGTTCGCATCGAGGCGCGATGATCGGTGTGGCGCGCTACTGCCCTTGGCCAAGAAGACATGCATACGCAAGAAGGGTCACGCTGGCGCGCATCGTGGCCATCGCTAGTACCGAGAAGCCGGGTCGGCGAGGAGTGCGTCTCGCACGACGGCGCTGAGAAGTTCGGATGCGCGGTAGCCGACTAGCCCACCGCGGTCTGGGCCGATCAACTCGAGGTGCCGGTCTTCGCGCCACTGTTCGATGTCACTGTGTGTGATGGAGGCGAGTTCGACGAATATTGCGGGGTCGATTATTCCGTCTACACCGCTGCGGGATCGTATGGTGTCGCGCTTCACGCCGAGCGCTTCCGCTATGGCGGTATCTGTCAGGCCTGACCGTTGGGCACCCTCGATGAGATGCCTGGTGGTTCGGAAGGCGATGCGCCGGTCGGGGCCATGTGATTCGGTTTCTCGGTGTGACGCGGCCCGGAGAATGCCGATCACGCGGTCCTGCCCTCGCTTGAAGCCCGGGCCGGTGGGGTTCAGGGCTTCGTTCAAGGCCATGACTTTCCTCTGAAATGCCGGTGGGCCAGCGGCACATGTCCGCTGGCCCACTCGGTGGTTCCTGCTACTGGATGTCCTGGCGGCGACGGAGGAACACGACTCCGAGGCCCATCAGAATCGTCATCAGCGAGCCGAGTCCTGCGAACCGCCTGCTCATCGAGCGCTCCGAGAGCAATCAACGCGCGGGCAAGGATTCCCACGGTTTCGTGGTGGTACGTGGCGCTTCCGACGTCGGCCCGCCTCGTGCCTGCCCAGTCTGTAATGTTCGCTGCCGCTCGACGGTAGTTGAAACTGAGCGCGTGCCCCAGCGCCACGTAGTTGCGCACGTAGGGCTCCAAGGGATGCACCCCCCACCCGAGTGACCAGCGGTGCGCTTCTTCGAAGTACGGAATGGCTTCGTCAGGGCCCCGGGCGAGCAACTTCGTCGACCCCGTGAAGATGAACACCGGAGGGAGCACGTCGTGGAGGCCATCGAGCTCCTCACCGGCGTCGATGGTGCTCAAGATCGTGTCACCGATCGCCTCGGCTTCGGCAAACCGCCCGATCGCAAGGAGCGACCTCATGCGAGACGTCTTCACCCCGAGGATGTCGCGCGTCGCGGGTGACTCCTGGGAGGCGACCCAGTTGGCAAAGATCTTTCCTGCTTCGTCGTCGACGATTCTGAAGCCTCTGGCTACCGCATCGGCGAGAGCCCGGGCGTTGAGGTACCGCGGATTGGCGTTCAGCCACGACGCCGGCGCCTGCGACAGAGCACGATGAACACTCTCGGCATCCTCGACGAAAGTCGCGAAGAACGCGCCATCGATGAGCCTCCCGACGTCGTCCCACCGCCCTTCTCGGGCGGCGACATCCCAATCTGTTTCAGGAGAGTTCATAAGATCTCTTTTTCTATCCGCGGCCCGGACATTGGCTGCCACAGGAGGCCTCATATTTCGGGTGAGAGGCGAGTATTTGCTCAGGCGCTCAGGAAGACAACCGCGACTCTGCTACAGCCGGTGACTTGGAAAAACCAATACCGCACACTGAACACAGCAAGTTCTTAAAGTTTCCTGTATTGCCGTACGAGGCAACTACCCCGTGATACTAGCGGCATCAATAGCGAGCATTGCAAGCCGCAGAAAGCAACATTGTGCCTTCATGGAGGGTGCGGCTTCCCGGCAAATCGCGCGACTTCGAAAGCATGTTTCAAGAGAAAATAACTTATCTAACGAATTGTCTTTTATTAGATTCTCGCATCTAAAATTACAGATTTCGATCACTAGCTCCGCGAAACAAAACATGAACATAGCGTTTTGTTCTTATGCGTAGAACCTAAAAGCCAGAACGCATTTTTACTCGGAGTGGCGTTTTATCGTCGAACCCCGAAGGGTGTTTTGTCGTCAAATAATGACGCGCAAATCCGTTCGCGACTTATCAGCTTGACGTCGACGGCTCGCCCGAGATGACTCCGCGCAGCCAGTCGCGCGCCTCGATGAACACGTCGTCGTCGTAGCGAGGGATGTACTCAATGGGCGCTTTGTCGGCGCGCGGGTACGAGCCGAGAAAGATCACCTTCGGACTGAACCGACGCACGCCCAGAAGGGAGTCGGCCACACGCTCGTCGAGGATGTGCCCGTCGGCGTCGATCACGAAGCGGTAGCGGCCGAGGGCGTCACCTATCGGCCGCGACTCCAGCAGGCTCATGTTCACGCCCCTGGTCGAGAACTGCTCGAGCAGTTCGAGCAGCGCTCCGGCGCGATCATCCGGCAGCTCGACGATGAGACTCGTCTTGTCGGCGCCGGTACGCGGCGGAATCGTGGTGGTCTTGCTCACCAGCACGAAACGCGTGACCGCGTTGTCGTTGTCACCGATGTTCTCAGCGAGCACGTCGAGGTCGTAGTGGTCGACGATTCCGGGAGGCGCGACGGCCGCGTCTGCCAGCTCGTTCTCGAACAGCGAGGCGGCAGCAGCAACGTTCGACGTGGCCGGAATGTGCCCGTGGCTCGGCAGGTTCGCGTCGAGCCAGTGGTGGCACTGCGTATAGGCCACCGGATGCGCGTTGACGACCTTCACATCGCCCAGCGTCGTTCCCGGCCGGGCAACCAGAACGAACTGCACCTTCACGAGGTACTCGCCAACGATGCGCAGATTCGGGATGTTCGCCAGGGCGTCCTGGGTCGCGCTCACTCCGCCCTCGATCGAGTTCTCGATCGCGATCATCGCCGCGACACTGCGCCCGGAGACGACGTCGTCGAGCGCCTCGCCCACATTGTTGACGCTGCGCCAGACCTTGCCCCGGGCATCCGGAACCTGCGCGAGGGCCGCCTCGGTAAACGTTCCTCGGGGGCCCAGGTAGCTGTAGCTCTCGGTGGCGGCGGCGGGTTCGACTGCATCGGACATGGCTCAGAGCCTATTCGACGCGGCCTCTGTCGCCGCGCGCTCGTACGCAGGACAAACGGGCCGACATCGGGGTTTTCGCGCGCGGCGGGCGCGTTTTCCTGAATAGGAGCAGCATCTCCTGCCCTCAACGGCTGACGCAGGCCGATTCGCACGGGAGGCTCTCGGCGACTTTGTAGAGTGACGTGGGTGCGAAAACCGGCTTACTCCGAAGGCAAGAAAGATGAGAGCCTAGTGACGACGACGAACAACAGCACGCCGCTCACGACGGCACTCGTCGACCCACGATCAGCAGACGGTCGAGCGGTAGTGACACGCTTCTACACCGACGTCGTGGGCCGCTACTGGGGTCGAACTGCGACCGCCGCCGAAGTCGAACAGGCCATGCTCGACGAACCGAGCGATGACCTTCGCGGCGAAGGCGGGTTTCTGCTTCTGGTTCAGGACGGCGTACGCGTGGTCGGATGCGGCGGCGTGCGTTTCATCGAGCCAGGGGTCGGCGAACTCACCCGGATCTTCATCGACACGGCCGCCAGGGGCCGTGGGGCCGGTCGCACCCTGATCGACGAGCTCGAATCGATCAGCGCTCGCCGCGGCGTGCACACTCTGAGGCTGACCGTGCGCCGTGACCTCGTCGAGGCGCATCGGCTGTACCAGCGGCTCGGCTATGAAACTGTCGAGCCCTTCTCCACGTCTCCCTACGCCGACTACCACCTCGCGAAGAAGCTGCCGCCTTCTGCCGAGTAGACGGGAATTCCCGGCGGCGTGCAACTCACCGCTGAAGTTCCTTCTACGTCTCCGTGCGTGGCTTCGCTCGGGCGCGTGGTGCCATCGCGAAGAACAACAGAGCCAACGCTGCGCCCGGCACGGCGGCGATGTATCCAATCTTGTCAACGCTGAGATTCATCAGTCCGAGAACGTACATCGACGCATGGCCGAGCGTCGCACTGACACTCCAAAGCGATACTCCGACCGCCCACGTCAGCGGCACGCTGGCTGCGGCCATGACCATAAGCGCGGCCGGCCTGGTAGTTGCTCGGGCGAAAAGAGCAAGGCCGGTAAGCATGGCCGCCGGTGCAACGATCAGCAGCAACTGCAACTCTTCGGAGCTTCGCGCGTTCGGACTCGCCAGAACCCGGATCGCCGTGAGGACTCCCACGACCGCAAGCGACGTGGCCAGCGCAAGAACGACGGCGGTTGCAGACTCATGCGGGCGGCTCCCGTTGCCCGACGAGGCACGCTGTACCCATCGGAGGTCTCGGATGCGAGTGGCGCGCCAGGCCAGGTCGGCGCCGATCCCACGGAGGGCTCGCCAGGCCAGGCTCATCGCGAGCAGGCGGCGAGCAGCTGCGCCAGGCCCAACGTCCATGCTCTGTTCGTACAGGTCGGACGCGATCTCATCGCGCCGCTCTCCGGCTACGTCGAGGGGCAGTTCTCTCGTATAGAACGCTACCCATCGCAAGATCAGGGCGGTCGTCAGGTGATGCGCGATGGTGGAGCGCCGCTCGTTCATGGCAGCACCGGGATGATCGGGAGCACGGGAATGGTCTTCGCCCGCTTCGACGAGACAGTCGACGTGTGCGGTCTCGGCATGCTCCGTACCGTGTCGATTCCGACCGGCGTGATCGAGTACAGACGACGGCGAGGCCGACCCTCTCCTTCAGCCAGCTCAGCCGCTTCCCACCGCGATTCGAGCATCCCTCTCTCGGTCAGACGCCCCAGCGCTTTGTAGAGAGTGCCGTGCGAGATCAACGCCTGCGCTGGCCCCTCAGCAGCGACGGCGCGGGCGATCGAGTAGCCGTATGCATCGGAGTTCTCTGCGCCAAGGTCGACAACGGCGTGGAGCAGCGATAACTCCGTCGGAAGAATCGATCCCTCTTTGCGTCTAGGCATGCCAAAAGAATAGGAAGGTACCTTCTCAAAGTCAATCGTTCGAGAGTGCCACGCTCGTACGCAGGAAAAACGGGCCGAAAGCGGGGTTTTCGCACGCGGCGGGCGCGTTTTTCCTGAATAAGATCGGCGCCTCCTCTCCACCGTGTCGAAGTGCCAGACTGTGAGGCATGGAAAACCGCGCCGGCACCGTTGCCCTTCCCGAAGACCTCGTCGACGTAGGGGCACTGATCCACGCCTATTACGCCCTGAAGCCCGATGTCACGATCGCCGACCAGAAAGTTGTCTTCGGCACCAGCGGGCACCGCGGCTCGTCGCTGAACACCGCCTTCAACGAAGACCACATCGCCGCGACCACGCAGGCCATCGTCGAGTACCGTGCGAGCCAGGGCATCACCGGCCCCCTCTTCATCGGCATCGACACGCACGCGCTCAGCCGACCCGCCCAGACCACGGCCCTCGAGGTGCTCGTGGGCAACGAGGTGCGCGTGCTCGTCGACGAGTTCGACAGCTTCACTCCGACGCCCGCCGTGAGCCACGCGATCATCGCCTACAACCTGGCGCATCCGAATGAGCCGCAGGCCGACGGCATCGTCGTCACGCCCAGCCACAACCCTCCGGCGGATGGCGGATTCAAGTACAACCCGCCCCACGGAGGCCCCGCCGACAGCGACGCCACAGGCTGGATCGCGAACCGCGCGAACGAACTGCTCGCCGACGGCCTGCGCGGCGTCAAGCGCGCCGAGCCGAGCGCGGTCGAGACCTACGACTTCATGAACAACTACGTGAACGACCTCGGCACCATCATCGACATGGAGGCCATCAAGAAGTCGGGCATCCGCATCGGCGCCGATCCGCTGGGCGGCGCGAGCGTGCACTACTGGCAGGCCATCCGCGAGCGCTACGGAATCGACCTCACCGTGGTGAACCCGCTGGTCGACCCGCAGTGGGGCTTCATGACCCTCGACTGGGACGGCAAGATCCGCATGGACCCGTCGTCGCCCAGCGCCATGGCATCCGTTCTGGCTCACCAGCACGATTACGACATCCTCACCGGCAACGACGCCGACGCCGACCGGCACGGCATCGTGACACCGGATGGCGGCCTCATGAACCCCAACCACTACCTGGCCGTCGCCATCCAGTACCTCTACGCCAACCGCGCCGACTGGAAGCCCGACGCCGCGATCGGCAAGACCCTCGTGTCGTCGAGCATGATCGACCGGGTTGCTACCGAGCTCGGTCGCACGCTGCTCGAGGTTCCCGTGGGATTCAAGTGGTTCGTGCCCGGGCTCGTCGACGGAACCGTCGCCTTCGGCGGCGAGGAGAGCGCCGGCGCGAGCTTCCTCCGCTTCGACGGCACCGTCTGGACGACTGACAAAGACGGCATCATCCTGTGCCTGCTCGCGGCGGAGATCCTCGCCGTCACGGGCAAGACGCCCAGCCAGCTGTACGCCGAGCTGACGTCGAAGTTCGGCTCGCCCGCCTACGAGCGGGTGGATGCCGCGGCCACGAAGGCGCAGAAGGCTCGGCTCGGCAAGCTCGACGGCGACGCGATCACCGCCACGGAGGTCGCCGGAGAGGCGATCATCGCGAAGCTCAGCCACGCCCCCGGCAACGGAGCGGCCATCGGCGGCGTGAAGGTCGTGACCGAGAACGCGTGGTTCGCGGCGCGCCCCAGCGGCACCGAAGACGTGTACAAGATCTACGCCGAGAGCTTCTTGGGCGAGGAACACCTGCGCCAGGTGCAGAAAGAGGCGAAGGCGATCGTCGACGAGGCCCTAGCGGAGTAGTGCTTCTGCGGCGCCCTTACGCGATGCTGTAGAACCAGGCGGTGGCGCCCGGGTTCTCGATCGTGATGGCCTGGTCGAGGTCGCGGTACTGGGCGTCGATGGTGTGGCCCACCATGCTGATCGCGCCCGTGGCCGCGTCGACCTTCGACACGAGCATCGTGTGGTCGACGCCGTTCTCGTTCGCCGGATACCAGTCGAACATCACGACGTCGCCGACCTTCACCTGGTCGCGCTGATCAAGTGACAGCCGCGTAGCCCTGTCGGTCTGCGATGCGAACCACGCGTCCATCGCCGGGCCGCGCGCCCAGCTGTCGCTGAAGTCGCCCGTCGTGGCCCACTCGCTGTACCAGTCGTCGGTCTGCTCCCAGCCGCGCGCGATCAAGGTCTGGTTCACGAAGTTGCCGCAGTCGTTGTCGGGGAAGACACCCCAGACCTCGTTGTAGTCCTGCCAGTGAGCGAACGCGTACTGCATCTGCGCATCGACCGGGGTGACGACCTGATAGTCGTAGTCGGCCGCGCTCGCGATGACCTCGCCCTCATCGCTCGAGGCGGTCACGCTCACAGCGCCCACCGCGTAGTCGAGCGCCGCGGGAGCCACGACCTGAATCTGGCTGTCAGCCACCACGGTCACCGACGTGGCGGCGACGCCCCCGAAGACGACGGACGACACGTGATCGAGCCCCTGGCCGGTGAATGTGATCGTCTCGCCGCCGAGAAGAGATCCGGATGCCGGCGAGATCGTGTCGATGCGCGTCGCGTCGATCTTCTTGGACTGCTCCGCCCCCTCGGTCTGAGTCTCTTCAACCGCAGAGCACCCCGTGAGAGCGAGTGCGGCCACGAACAGCGATGCGACGACCGAGCGGGTGGTGCGTGTGCGGGTAGCGATGACGTCCTCCAGAGAACTTCTCAGGCGCACCGAGAGGAAAAACGAGCGCATGACCGGGATTGAGTCCATCTCAACACAGCTTTCTGAACACCCCCCGAAAGAGTCACGCCGCCCGCGCGCGCTCCGAGACCCGCGCGCTCACCAGCAGGGCCAGGATGCCGACCACCAGCGAGAAGGCGAAGGTGGCCACGAACGACGGCTGGCTCCCGGGCTCGCCCGCGATGGAGAACGCGACCGCGCCGAGGGCGAGCGCGATGGCCGATCCGCCCGAATCTGCAATAGCGAGCGCCGACGAGTTGAAGCCCTGCTCGGCCGGAGCCGAGTAGTCGAAGGTCAGCACCGTGATGCGCGGATAGGCGAAACCCATGCCCGCTCCCCCGAGAAACCATCCGCCGATGATCATCCAGGCGGGCAGCTCGAGCGCGGTCACGAGAACCACGATCCCGATCGCGATCGTGGCCCCCAGAATGCCGATGCGGATGGCGGTGCGGTGCGCCACCCGATCGCCGAGACGCCCTTGCACCAGAGACGACGAACCCCAGGCAACCCCCGAGAAGCTCAGAGCGAGTCCCGCAAGCGCCGCCGTCAGTCCGAAACGCTCGGTGAGCACATACGGCAGGTACACCTCGGCGCTCATAAACGCCCCGGCGAGCAGGCCGCGCAACGCGATCACGCTCGGGAGTCCACGGCGCAGGCGCAGGCTGGCCGCGGGCAGAAGTGGCCGCAGGGCCACGAGCGCGACTGCCAGGCCGCCGACGGCCAACGCCCAGCGGGCCACGCCATCCAGATCGGCTGCGAGATTCAGGCCCAGGATGGCGACGGCCAGCAGCACGGCCCAGAGCGCCCGCGCGGTGCTGCTTCGGTCACCCGACTCAAGGCGTTCGTGGGGCGCCATGCTGCGCATGCCCGGCAGCACCATCGCCATCGCCGGCAGCACCAGCACAACGACGCCGAGGAATACCCAGCGCCACCCGAGATACTGCCCGACGACACCCGCAATGAACGGCCCGACCAGGGCGGGAACGACCCAGGCAGCAGCAAAGGCACCGAAGATCTTCGGCTGCAGCGAGGGCGGATAGATCTTCGCCACGATCACATAGAGCGCGACGGTCAGTGCTCCTCCTCCGAGACCCTGCACGAGGCGGCCGGCGAGAAAGAGCGGCATCGTCCAGGCAGCACCGGCGATCACGAGTCCCAGGGCGAAGAGCGCGACGGATGCGTAGAGCGCCTTCACAGGGCCGCGCCGGTCTGACCAGTCGCCGGCCAGCACCATGCCGATCACACCCGACGCGAGTGGGCCTGCGAAGGCCAGGGCGTAGAGAGCCAGCCCATCCAGATCGCGCGCGATCTCGGGCATGATCGTGGTGACGGCGAGCTGCTCGAACGCGGCGATCACGATGAGCGCGCACGCGCCGATGCTCACCAAGCGATACGGCCTGTGGAGAATGCCCTGGGGGCGCGCGGCGGCCTCGGGCCTACCCAAGGTAGCCGGGGGCGGCGGGCAAGCCGAAGAATTCTTCGAGGGTCGTGACTCCCTCGTTGTGCATCTCTGTTGAGAGGTCGACGCCGATATAGCGGAAGTGCCACGGCTCGTACTCGTAGCCCGTGACCGCGGTCTTGTCTGCCGGATAACTCAGCAGATAGCCGAAGCGGTAGGCGTTGGCGGCCAGCCACTGGCCCGCGGTCGTCTCGCCGAAGCACGGGCCGTCGAGAGAACATCCGCTGCCTGTGGCGAGGATGTCGATGGCCATGCCCGTCTGGTGCTCGCTGTATCCGGGGCGCGCACTGGTGCGGTCTGCTCCGGCCACGCCGAGCTGCGCGACGTAGCGATTGTAGACGATCTCTTGAATGTCGTAGGCGCGATAGCCGCTCTGGGCCACGAGCTGCTGGCCGATCTCGGCGGTCGCCGCGTCGGCCATGGAGGCGAGCGCGTCGGCGGCCTCCTGACGCAGCGGATAGCCGTAGGGATTGGGGATGTCGCTGCGCAGGGCGACCAGGTCGGGCGGAACGTAGTTGGCGGCATCCGGAATCGGGCGCGTCTTGTCGACGACGAACCAGATGCTGGTGGGATCGTCGATCGAGCGGGCCGACTTGTTGAAGCCGGCCGGGGTGGCCTGCTCCGGCTCGACCGGAACAGCGAGCGGTGCCGAAGTCTGGATGGGCGCGGGAATGGTGATCTGCGCGGGTGCCGACGTGTCGCTCAGTCGCGAATCGGCCGCGATGGATGCCTCGGAGTCGTTGCGCTGAGCCGTCGCGCCCCACAGAGCGGTCTCGCCGGCAATCACAAGCACAATGGCGGCGAGCCCGGCGGTGAGCACGCGCGCTTTGGAGCGGCGAGAGGGTTCGCGGGGGCGAGAGGGTTCGCGGCGACGCAGTTCGCGGCGCGTTCTCAACTCGGTCACCGTCCCACAATACGGGCGCGATCTGATCTTTTCGTGGAGGTCGGGGCTCAGCGCGGTTGAGAAGCCGTTGCGCCGGGTGTAAATTTGCAGTCTGCGCAAACTTTCTGCCGCTCCGCTTTCCCCCTCCTCCCCTCTTCTGTCAGGAATCTCATGACCTCAACACCGAGCGCTTCTCGGAGCGCGAAGAAGTCCGGCGCCGATCGCGCACGGGCCGCCGCCGAATCCGGTGGCCAACTGTCGGCACGACAGATCCAATTCATCATCTTCGGCCTTATGGCGGGCATGTTCCTCGCCGCGCTCGACCAGTCGATCGTGGGCACGTCGATGCGCACCATCGGAGACGACCTGAAGGGCCAGGACCAGCAGGCCTGGGTCACCACGGCCTATCTCGTGGTCTCGACGATCGCCACACCGATCTACGGCAAGCTCAGCGACATCTTCGGTCGCCGCCCGCTGTACATCATCGCCATCTCGATCTTCATCCTCGGCTCACTCCTCGCAGGTATCTCCACCTCGATGCTCGAGCTCGCCGGCTTCCGCGCCATCCAGGGCCTCGGCGCCGGTGGCCTGATGTCGCTGGCTCTCACCGTGATGGGCGACATCCTCGCTCCCCGCGAGCGGGCCAAGTACCAGGGCTACTTCCTCGCCGTGTTCGGCGTCTCGAGCGTTCTCGGCCCACTTCTGGGCGGTTTGATCTCTGGCACGCCCGAGATCTTCTTCATCACCGGATGGCGCTGGATCTTCCTGCTCAATCTGCCCGTCGCCGCGATCGCGATGATCCTCGTGGTCAGCTTCCTTCACATTCCGCACACCCGGCGCGATGCCCGCATCGACTGGTGGGGCGCCGCGTTCATCGTTATGGGCATCGCACCCCTGCTGCTCGTCGCCGAGAACGGCCGCGACTGGGGCTGGGGATCGGCTGGTGCCCTCGCCTGCTACGTGATCGGTGTCGTCGGCATCATCGCGTTCATCCTCACCGAGCGCCGCATGGGCAGCAACGCCCTCATTCCGCTCTCGCTGTTCTCGTCGCCGACCTTCTCGATGGCCAGCGTCATCGGAACGCTCGTGGGCTTCGGAATGTTCGGCGGCATGCTGACCATCCCCCTCTACCTGCAGATCGTCAACGGAGCGACACCCACCGAATCAGGCCTGCTCATGATTCCCATGGTCGTCGGCCTCATGATCGCGTCGATCGTGTCGGGTCAGATCATCGCGCGCACGGGCAAGTACAAGGTCTTCCCCATCGTCGGAACATTCCTGATGTCGGCCGCCTTCTTCTACCTCACGTTCGCGACCGCGACCAGCGGCGTCGTCTACATCATGGGCGGAATGCTGATGCTCGGCCTCGGCCTCGGCCAGCTGATGCAGACGCTCACGATCGCCACCCAGAACTCGGTCGGACCGCGCGACATCGGAGTGGCTACCAGCGCCGCCACGTTCTTCCGCCAGATCGGCGGAACGCTCGGCACCGCCGTCATCTTCTCGGTGGTGTTCTCGCGTGCCCCCGGCGCCATCCAAGACGCGTTCAAGACGCCGGATGTCGTGGCCGGCATCGCGGCGGCCGGTCAAGATCCGAAGGTGCTCGCGAACCCGGCCAACGTCGACCTGCTCACGCAGATGCAGCAGGCGCAGTCCGGACAGCCCAACACGCTGGGCAGCGCACTCAACGGCGACACCTCGTTCCTGAACCTCATCGACCCCCGGCTCGCGCGGCCGTTCCTCGAGGGCTTCTCGACCGCCATGGTCACGGGATTCTGGATCAGCCTCAGCGTTGCGCTGCTTGCTTTCGTGCTCAGCTGGTTCCTCAAGGCCACTCCCCTGCGGCAGAAGTCTGCTCTGCAGGAGGCCAACGACGACGCGGCGGCCGCCGCTGCCGCGAAGGCAGATGGAGCCGACGCCGAGTCCGAGGGCGAACTGCAGCTGCAGCTGGGTTCCACACGGGCCGCCGAGACATTCGGGGCACTCGTCGAGCCTGCAACCGGCAGCGTTCCTGCGCAGAAGCCCAAGCACTAGCTCCGGCCCTCTGCGAAGAGGCGTCGAACGCTCGACGACCGCTCCGGCAGGTTTGACACCTGTCGGAGCGGTCGCCTACCGTTGTGAGAATGCCGAGAGAGCGCTCTCTCGTCGCAATTGAGGAGCCTGTCGTCACCATGTCGCTCGACACACCCGCATTTACATCCTTCCCTCCCGGCTTCATCTGGGGCTCGGCCACGGCCGCCGCACAGATCGAAGGGGCGGCGCACGAGGGCGGCAAAGAAGACTCGGTGTGGGACGCGTTCGCCCGCGTTCCCCACGCGATCATCAACGGCGACACCCCCGAGGTTGCGGTCGATCACTACCACCGCTTCGCGGGCGACATCGCGATCATGAAAGAGCTCGGCCTCGACTCCTACCGCTTCTCAACGAGTTGGGCGCGCATCAAGCCGGGCGATCGCGAGTTCAACCGCACAGGGCTCGACTTCTACTCACGCCTCGTCGACAACCTGCTCGACGCCGGCATCCTGCCCTGGCTCACGCTCTATCACTGGGATCTGCCCCAGGCGGTCGAAGAGCAGGGCGGGTGGGCCAGCCGCGACACCGCCTACCGCTTCCGCGACTACGCCGAGGGCGTCTACGCGGTTCTCGGAGATCGGGTCGAGCACTGGACCACGTTCAACGAGCCGTTCTGCTCTGCCCTGCTCGGATACGGCGCCGGCGTGCACGCGCCCGGCCGCCGCGAGCCGCTCGCCGCCATCCAGGCTGTTCACCATCACCACCTCGCGCACGGTCTCGCCGTGAACCGGCTGCGCGAGCTCGGCGCGCAAAACCTCGGTGTCACCTACAACCTCACGAACGCCATCCCTTCCGACGCGGCCGACCCCGTCGACGTCGATGCAGCCCGCCGCCTCGACGGCATGATGAACCGCATCTTCCTCGACCCCGTGCTGCGCGGGGCCTACCCCGCCGATGTGGCCGGCGATCTGGTGGCCGTCGGCATCCGGCTGTCTGAAATCGTGCACGACGGCGACCTCGAGATCATCTCTGCACCCATCGATTTTCTGGGCATCAACCACTACCACGACGATGTCGTAAGCGGACATCCGCTGGGCGAAGGCGCCATCGACCCGCACCTGGTCGAGACCGGGCGGCCGCTGAGCTCGCCGTTCGTGGGCAGCGAGTTTCTGACCTTCCCGAGCCGCGGCCTACCCCGCACGGCCATGGACTGGGAGGTGCACCCCGACGGGCTGCGCCACCTGCTGGTGCGCCTCGGTCACGAGTACCCGAACCTGCCCCCGCTGTACATGACCGAGAACGGCGCAGCCTACGACGACGTCGTGTCTTCTGACGGTGAAGTGCACGACCCCGAGCGGACCGCGTTCATTCTGGCGCACGTGTCTGCCGTGGCCCAGGCCATCGCCGAGGGCGCGGATGTTCGTGGTTACTTCGTGTGGTCGCTGCTCGACAACTTCGAGTGGGCCTGGGGCTACGACAAGCGGTTCGGCATCGTGCGCGTCGACTACGACACGCAGGAGCGCACGATCAAGGACTCCGGACGCGCGTTCGCGGCCGTGTTCGCGGGCCGACCCGCCGCGGAGTAGCCGCGCCGCGCGGGGCGTCTGCGTATCCGGCCGTGCCTGTTGCCGTTCGCGACGTATGTGCCCGGGCGCCCGGTAACAGACGTCGCCCCGGGTAACAGAGGCGACCGCACTTCAGGCGTTCGTACCGAAATCCGCGCTTCGAAGGGGCCATTTCCCGAACCTCAGAGCCGTGGCCACGTGCCCCGAGCGCGGGCCACGCTTCTAGACTGGGATCCTCCAGCCAGAAGGGCAGCGTCAATGTCGATCGATCACCCCGAGGATGCGGCGTCCGAGCAGACGGCCGCTCCGCAGGCGCCCACACTCGAGATGGTCGCGCACGAGGCCGGAGTGTCGCGGGCCACCGTGTCGCGCGTCGTCAACGGATCGACCGCAGTGACTCCTCAGGTGACTGCCGTCGTGAATGCCGCCATCGAGAAGCTCAGCTACGTGCCTAACAGGGCAGCCCGCTCACTGGCGAGCAGGCGCACGAACGTGATTGCACTCATCGTTCCCGAGCAGACGTCGACCGTGTTCAGCGACCCCTTCTTCGCGGCCGTCATCCAGGGCGTGGCCGTCTATCTCAACGACACCGACTACACACTCAACCTGCTCATCGCGTCGGAGTCGTCGAGCGACAAGACCCGGCGCTACCTGCTCGGCGGCAACGTCGACGGCGCGCTCGTGGTCTCGCACCACTCGGGCGACCACTCCTACACACGGCTAGGGCAGAAGCTGCCGATCGTCTTCGGCGGACGGCCCCTCACCCCCGAGCTCGACGACAGCTACTTCGTCGACGTCGACAACGTGGCCGCCGCGCGCGGCCACCGAGCACCTCATCGCTCGCGGTCGCACCCGCATCGCCACGGTCGCCGGCCCTCAAGACATGCCGCCCGGCGTCGACCGCCTGCGCGGCTGGCGCGAGGCCCTGGATGCCGCCGGCTTGGCCACCGACCTCGTCGAAATCGGCGGGTTCTCCCCCGCGTCGGGGGCGGATGCGATGGGCCGGCTCCTCGAGCGCGATCCGTCGATCGACGCCGTGTTCTTCGCGAACGACCAGATGGCGGCCGGCGCGTATCCGGTGCTGCGCGAGCGCGGGCTCTCGATTCCTCAGGACATCGCCGTAGCCGGGTTCGACGACGACCCGCTCGGCACAGCCCTGAGCCCGACTCTCACGACGGTGCATCAGCCCTCTTCGGAGCTCGGCGCGGGTATGGCCGCCGCTCTGGTGCGCTTGATCGCCAAGGAGGAGATCGAGCGACAGACGATCATGCCGACGAGCCTGGTGATCAGGGAGTCGTCAGGCGCGTAGCGCGACCCAGTCCCACCGCGGGGAGGATGACCCCGTCGATCACCGTGAGCAGGAATTCGCGATCGACCGGCTTGCGCTGAATGAGGGAGTGGTAGGCCACCATCGAAGGGGAGATCAACGCAACGAGCTGAACATCGACGTCGGGTGCGATTTCACCCCGCTCGATAGCTCGATGGAGCAGCATGCGATTGATACGAGCGCGCGGCTCGACGATGGCCTCGTTGGCTGCGTCGGCGAGATCGGGAGCGGTCGAAAGCATCGACGCGAGCGCGGCCATGACCTTGAGCTTGCGTTCGGCGTCGTCGAGCGTGGGCGGGCGGATCATCGCTACGAGATCTCCGCGCAGCGTTCCCGTATCGGGGATCTGAAGCGTGTCGAGGTCGTTCTTCTTCAGACACGCGACCGCGTCGAGCACGAGCTCGTTCTTCGAGGCCCAGCGGCGGTACACCGTCGCCTTGCCGGCGCCAGCGCGGGCGGCGACCATGTCGATCGTCATGCCGTCGAAGCCGGTCTCGGCGAGGATCTCGACCGCGGCATCCAGAATCTGTTGATCTTTGGCCGGATCGCGTCGGCGCCCGAGTTTCGGGGCGTCGTCCAGAACTTTCTGACCGTCGTCAAGCTGCGTCATTGCGGCCGTCTCCTTCTGTCGTCTTACAAGCGCTTCGACCTCACTCTATCAATTAGGGAACTGTTGAGATCCGGAACTGAAGATATTCGAAACTAGATCTATCCGGAACTCCAGAGTTCCGTATATGCTTTTCCGCATGACCCAGATCACTTCATCGTCCTCGGGTGCCGTCGGCTCCGAGAAGGTCTCTTCACGCCGCTGGCTGACACTCGTCGTCGTCGGCCTCGCCCAGCTCATGGTCGTGCTCGACTCGACCGTGGTCAACATCGCCCTCCCCGCCGCGCAGGCCGACCTCGGATTCAGCGACGGTGACCGCCAGTGGGTCGTAACCGCCTACTCCCTCGCCTTCGGCAGCCTCCTGCTGCTCGGCGGGCGCCTCTCCGATCTCATCGGCCGCAAGCGAACCTTCATCATCGGACTCATCGGGTTCTCCGTGGCCTCAGCACTCGGAGGCGCGGCAGACGGCTTCGGCACTCTAGTCGCGGCCCGTGCCCTGCAGGGCGCCTTCGGCGCGATGCTCGCCCCCACCGCACTGGCAGTGCTCACCACCACCTTCACCATCCCCAAGGAACGCGCCCGCGCGTTCGGAATCTTCGGCGCCATCGCCGGAGCCGGCGGAGCAGTCGGCCTGCTCCTCGGCGGATTCCTCACGGAGCGCTTCGACTGGCGCTGGAACCTCTACATCAACGTCTTCATCGCCATCATCGGCGTGATCGGCGCTGCCATCTACGTGACGGAATCCAAGCGCACCGGCCCGCGTCCGAAGCTCGACATCCCGGGCACCGTGCTCATCTCGGGCGGTCTGTTCGGCCTGGTCTACGGCTTCGCCAACGCCGAGACCGAAGGCTGGGATGCACCCCTGACCTGGGGCATGCTCGCTGGCGCAGCCGTTCTGCTCGTCGCGTTCGTGCTCTGGCAGCGCAGGGCCACGCACCCCCTGCTGCCACTGAAGATCGTGCTCGATCGCAACCGAGGCGCGGCCTACTCCTCGGTGCTCATCGCCGGCGCCGGCATGTTCGGCATCTTCCTCTTCGTCACTTACTACCTCCAGACATCGCTTGGCTTCTCGCCCATCCAGACCGGCCTGTCATTCCTACCGATGATCGCCATGCTCGTGCTCGCCGCCCAGCTCGGCACGAACATCTTCGTTCCACGCTTCGGCCCGAAGATCCTTGTGCCGGCCGGAATGATCATCGCCATGGTCGCCATGATCATGCTCACCCGACTCGACCTCGACAGCACCTACGCGGCGAACGTGCTGCCGGCGCTGATGATCATGGGCTTCGGAATGGGCACGATCATGCCCGCCTCGATGCAGACCGCCACCCTCGGTGTCGACCGCGAATTCGCCGGCGTCGCCTCGGCCCTGGTGAACACGAGCCAGCAGGTCGGAGGGTCGATCGGTGTGGCACTGCTGAACACCCTCGCCGCAACCGCCGCAACCGACTACCTCGCCTCGAACGCGCCGGTCACGGCCACGGTCGCAGCGAACGCCGCAATCGCCAGCTACGCCACCGCGTACTGGTGGAGCGCCGGGTTCTTCGCACTCGGAGCCATCGTCGCCGCGCTGCTGTTCCGCCGCCGCGGCCAGGGACTGTCGCTCGCGCACCCGGCCGCACCGGCCGCCCAGGCCGGCGCATCCGATTCGGCCGACGCTGTGCCGATGCCCGTGCACTAGAGCCGCCGCGCTCGACGCATTCGCGCCCGTTCGGCGCATCCGCTGCCTGTCGACCGGTGGCGTATGCGCCGAGCGGGCGCGGATGCGTTCAGTCGCCGTGGACGGGAACGTCGGGCATGCGGGTGCGCATCACCTGGATGGCCTCCGGGTTCTGGTCGACGAGCACGAAGCGGCGGCCGAGCGCGTGGGCGACCGCGCCGGTCGTGCCGCTGCCCGCGAAGAAGTCGAGCACCCAGTCGCCCTCGCGGCTCGATGCCTGAATGATGCGCCGCAGGATGCCCTCGGGCTTCTGGGTGGGATAGCCGGTCTTCTCACGGCCCGTCGGCGACACGATCGTGTGCCACCAGACATCCGTCGGCAGCTTGCCCTTTGCGACCTTCTCGGGAGTCACGAGGCCCGGAGCCATGTACGGCTCGCGATCGACCGTGGCCGAGTCGAAGTAGTACCGCGCCGGGTCTTTGACGTAGACAAGGATCGTGTCGTGCTTCGCTGGCCACCGACTCTTGGTCTTGGCTCCGTAGTCATAGGCCCAGATGATCTCGTTGAGAAAACTCTCGCGGCCGAACAGCGCGTCGAGCAGCACCTTGGCGTAGTGGGCCTCGCGATAGTCGAGGTGCAGATAGAGAGTTCCATCGGGGGCCAGCAGGCGCCAGGCCTCAAGAAGTCTAGGTTCGATGAACTCCCAGTAGTTCTCGAACACGTCGTCGTAGGCGAGCAGATCGCCCTTGATGCGGTCGTAGCTGCGGCCCTTGAATCCGGTGATCGAGCCGACTCCGGCTTCGGTTCGAATGGATGTCGTCGACTGCCGCTTCTGCACACGGCCCGTATTGAACGGCGGGTCGAGGTAGATGAGCGTGAACGCCTCGTCGGCGAGTTCGGCGAGAACGGCGAGATTGTCACCCTGGATGATCCGGCTGACCCCCTGGTCAGACGCCGGGTCTGTCGGATGATCGGGCATCCTGCAATTGTGGCAGGTCTTGCCGAGGCGTATCGTTCGTTGAATGCAGAGCCGCGAAGTGCGCCATGAGCCCGATGCCCGCCGCTACACCCTCTGGATCGACGACGAACAGGTCGGCCTCGCCGACTACGAGGTGCAGGGCGATGCGATCGCCATCACCCACACCGAGATCGATCCCAGCAAGCAGCACGGAGGTCTCGGCAGTGTGCTGGTGCAGGGCGTTCTCGATCAGATCGCCGAGGGCACGCAGCGCGTTATTCCGGCATGCCCCTTCGTCGCGAGCTACATCGACAACCACGAGGAGTATCAGCCGCTCACCACGCGCTGACTCCGACCCGACTCCCTAGATGAGTGAGTCCGATTCGTTTCAGTGGTCGTAGGCGATGAGGGAGCGTTTGGCGGGGGCATTGATGAGCCAGTTGTGCCAGATCCCGGCGGCGAGGGCGAGGAGTCTCGCGGCGACGCGGGAG
>NZ_JYFC01000005.1 GCF_000938265.1 Agreia bicolorata | reverse complement strand
GGTCGCAACGATCAAACGAAGATCAGTCCGGGCGGGGTCATATGCCATCCACTGATCGTCCAAGAAACCATAGAACTGTCAGGCAGGTCCCGAGACAGAACTGTCAGAAAAGCAACGAGACAGAACACGCAGATCTCGGTGGTCATCAACCGTCTGCGTGCCAGTTCGGTCGGTAGCAACGCCCAGCACCAGGTGCAGCAGACCTTGAGGCGATTCGGCGGGCTCGATGATGCGGTCTTCGTGCCGCTCGACGTGCCGGGTGTCGATGCGGCAGTGCTCTCAGGCAAGACGATCCACGATGCGGCTCCCCGTTCTCCCGTTCGCGCAGCCATAGCGCACCTGGTCGACATCGACATCCTTCCGCCGTCGTCGCGGGGCACGTCGAGAAAAGAGGTGCGACGAGCCGCCCGACAAGGGCAGAAGGCCGGGCCGCTGCAGACTCTGCGCGCCCGTCGCCTAGGCTAGGCAGGTGTCGACGCTCAGTGATCTCGTACTTGCCCAGGGCCGCTCCTCCGAAGCGGATGTCGAATGGCTGCATCTGCTGGTCAGCGACTGGCAGTTGCTCGCCGACCTCGCCTTCGCAGACATCGTGCTCTGGGTCCCTACCGCAGACGACTCGTTTCTGGCCGTCGCGCACGCGCGCCCGTCGAGCTCGGCGACTCTGTTCTACCGCGACTTCGTCGGTCAGAAGATCAAGCCGGAGTGGAACACGCAGGTCACCGAGGCGTTCCGCAATTCGGTCATCGTCGACACTGCGGCCCCCGACTGGTACGAGGAGACCCCGACTCGTGTGCGTGCCGTTCCCGTGCTTCGACGTCTGGCGCCCAACGACCGGCAGACCACCGACAATCCCATCGCGGTGATCACCCGGCACACCAACCTCAGTGAGACGCGCACCCCCAGCCGCCAGGAGCTGACGTTTAACGAGTGCGCCAACGATCTCTTCGCCATGATCGGCACCGGCGATTTTCCCGACCTGGGCGCACCGACCGGGCCGCGCCGGGGTGCGCCCCGCGCATCCGACGGTCTCATCAGGCTCGACGCCGACGGCATCGTGACCTTCGCTAGCCCCAATGGCCTGTCGGCATTCAACCGCATGGGCTTTCCCGAGGAACTCGAGGGACAGTCGCTCGCTGAGGTCACGACGACGCTTCTCGGTGGCCGGCTCGAGGTCGATGAGTCGCTGCCGCTCGTGGTTACCGGTCGTGCGCCGTGGCGAACCGACATCGAGGCGAAGGGCGTCACGGTGTCGCTGCGCGCCATTCCGCTGCGTCTGCAGGGCACCCGCTTCGGCGCGATCGTGCTGTGCCGTGACGTGACCGAGCTGAGGCACACCGAACGCGAACTCATCACCAAAGACGCCACGATCCGCGAGATCCACCACCGAGTCAAGAACAACCTGCAGACCGTCGCGTCGCTCCTTCGAATCCAGGCCCGACGAACCCACTCGGAAGACGCGAAAGACGCTCTGACCCAGGCAATGCGCCGGGTCGCGGCGATCGCGGTTGTGCACGACACCCTGAGCGAGGGCCTCAATCAGCGTGTCGACTTCGACGAGGTCTTCGACCGCGTGCTGCTACTGGTGGCCGAGGTCGCCTCGGCTCACAACACCACCGTGCATCCGAAGTCGAGCGGAAGCTTCGGCGTTCTTCCCAGTGAGTACGCCACACCTCTCGCGCTTGCCCTCACAGAACTCGTCACGAACGCCGTCGAACACGGTCTTGCGGGGCAGGAAGGCCAGGTCGAGATCGTGGCCACGCGCTCTGACGAGAACCTGACCGTCGAGGTGCGCGACAACGGAACAGGCCTGCCGGAGGGCAAGGTCGGCTCGGGTCTCGGCACGCAGATCGTGCGCACCCTCATTCAGGGTGAGCTGGGCGGCACGATCGACTGGCACACGATGGTGGGGTCGGGCACGGTCGTCACGATCGAGATCCCGTTCCGCTGGCTGACAAAGCCGTAGCGCAACACGAACGAGCCGCGATTTCTCAGGTTGTCGCGGGTAAGTACGACAGCCGGCGAAATCGCGGCTCGTGTGTGCCGTGCAGGCTAGGAGGCGCGGCGGGCGCGGGCGGCGCGGCGCTTCAGAGCGCGACGCTCGTCTTCGCTGAGTCCACCCCACACGCCCGAGTCCTGACCGGTCTCGAGGGCGTACTGCAGGCAGATCTCGGTGACCGTGCATCGTGCACAGACGGTCTTGGCCTTGTCGATCTGGTCGACGGCCGGGCCGGTGTTGCCTACGGGGAAGAACAGCTCGGGGTCTGCGGTGAGGCAGGCTGCTTTGTCGCGCCAATCCATGGGGGGTGCTCCTTATAGTGCGGAAGCTTGGGCTGCCCTACGGTAGTAGAAAAAGGCTCGGCCTAAGATTCGGGTGAAGGTCAATGGCACAGGGACTGCTGCAAAGAAAAATCTGCATCCACCCACGTCACTGTGAGCAACATTGACCTCAAATATGGTCGCATACTGGTAATTGCAAATCAAGACTTTTCTAGGGGTAACGGCTGTGAGTGAACCGCTGAATTCGAAGCCAAATCCGGGTGAACAGCTATCGGATCAGTCGTCACGACGACCGATTCTGTTGATCGCGCTCTCTGTCGTGCTCGGTGCCGAGGCTGCGCTCGCCACGGGCGTCACGGTCTGGCTCGTCTTCGAGTTGCTCACCGCTACCCCCGACTCGTTCGCCTCGGCCGTGGTCATCCTGCTTCTTGCCGCGGGTCTCGCGTGCGCCCTCTGGGCGATGGCCGTCGGCCTTCTCCGCGGCCAGAGCTGGGTGCGGGGCGCGGCATTGACGTGGCAACTCCTGCAGATCGCCGTCGCGATCGGATGCTTTCAGGGCGTTTTCGCCGTGCCTTCGCTCGGGTGGGCGCTTCTGATTCCGGCGGTCATCGCGATTCTCCTGCTGATGAGCCCGCCCGTCGTGGCAGCGACGCGCAGGCTCTCCTAACGATCCGAGCCCTCCCTGAAATGGAGAGGGCTCGCAATCAGGAGCGCAGGATCGAGGTCATCTTCTTTCCGCGGCCGACCTCGTCGACGAGCTTGTCCATGTAACGGATCTTCTGCATCAGCGGATCCTCGATCTCTTCGACCCGAATGCCGCAAATGAGGCCCGTGATGAGCGACGCATTCGGGTTCAAGGCCGGCGCATCGTCGAAGAACTGCTCGAACGTCACCTCGTCGGAGATGGCCTTCTCGAGCTGCTCCTGGCTGTAGCCCGTGAGCCAGCGGATGACCAGATCGACGTCGGACCGCTGCTGGCCTTTGCGTTCGATCTTCGCCACGTAGTGCGGGTAGACGCTCGCGAAGCTCATCGTGAAGATGCGGTGTCGTTCCACGGCTCTGCTCCTTTCGATTCAGCTGTCGATGCCGAGCTTCTTGCGCAGTGAGGCTACGTGGCCCGTTGCCTTGACGTTGTACAGGGCGAGGGTGATGACGCCGTTCTCATCGAGCACGAAGGTCGAGCGGATGACGCCGGTGACGGTCTTGCCGTAAAGCGACTTCTCGCCCCAGGTTGCGTATGCCTCGTGCACGGCCTTGTCAGGGTCGGAGAGGAGTGGGAACGTGAGGTTCTGGTGTTCCTTGAAGGCGGCGAGTTTCGCGGGCTTGTCGCGCGACACACCGAGAACCTGATAGCCGGCGCTCGAGAGCGAGTTGAGGTTGTCGCGGAAGTCGCACGCCTGGGTGGTGCATCCGGGGGTGTCGGCCTCGGGGTAGAAGTAGACGATCGTCTTCTGCCCACGGAAGTCGCTGAGCGACACCTCAGCGCCATCCTGGTCGAGCAGGGTGAACTCGGGGGCAGGTGTACCCGCGGTCAGGCGCGAAACGGTGTCGGTCATGGTTCTCCTCAGTGTCGAAAGCGTCGCACGACGCTCATATCTCATGGTAGTGTTTTCCCTCGGCGCTGCAGTTTCGCGCCAAGGCACCTCTAGCTCAATTGGCAGAGCAACTGACTCTTAATCAGTGGGTTCCGGGTTCAAGTCCCGGGGGGTGCACCGAAGGCCCGGAATCGTGACGATTGCCGGGCCATTCCATTTTTCGACTGCCACGCAGACCTGCAGGAGCCGGACGCATCCATCGTCAAAGCGGACACTAGTCCGTTCCGTTGCAGGTGACTGCAGCGGCGGGGCCGCTCGACGTCTGTGACACGACGGACGTGCCGTCCACACTGATGTCGCAGGTGATCGTCGTGCCGCTTGAGCCGAGCTGGCCAGCCAATCTGAGGATGCTGTTGCTGAAAGCGCCGTCTGGCATCTGCACGGTCTTGCTCCATGGCAAGGTTTCATCGTTCGCCTGGGCCAACGAGACGTCGGCCCCGTCGACGATGGCGTACGTGATCGTGGCCGACGAGTTCGCGTCGCTGGTGATCGAATAGACGACGACGTGCTCGCCCCTCGCCCCGCTCTCTGCGGAGGAGCAGCCGACGAGCGCAAGGGTCGACACTGCGAGCACACAGACGGTCAGTAATTTGCGCATGGTCGTACCCTTCATCTTTTGCATTCGGAAGTCTCGCAGACATGTGCGGCTTCTGGATTCACCCCCTGGGGAAGCGAAGCGAAAGGGGCCCGAGGTTGTTGCGACCTCGGGCCTCTTTCTGTCGCGGTGCCTACGTCAGCGCGCCGTCTGCGTCAGTCCCACTTCACCACCGGGTTGTCGGATGCCATGTCGACCGACGGGGTGCCGAGCGCCGGTGCAAAGTAGATCGAGCAGCGTCCAGATGCTCCGTCTTTCGTGCAGTCGGCGCTGACCTCCGGCGAACCGATGTACTCACCCTCGACGAGCGTGGGATTGTCGTAACTCGGCGTGGCCTCGAGCGAGTCGAGCGTGGCGTTCGAATCAGCGCTCAGGGTGCGGGTGATCGTGCCATCGGTCAGCTGGGTACCGTCGCTGATGGTGGCGGGCAGGTCAAGGCCGCAGCCTGCCGCCAGCGTTGTTGAGGCGACGCAGGCTTCGACCGCCGCCCTGACGAGGCTGCGGAACTGCTGCAGTGCCTCGTCTGTGAGCGCGGGCTCGATCTGGCTGGTGTCGGCCGACGAGTAGGACTCCGTGACGGTCACGGTGGTGGGGCCGGTGAGCGTGAAGTTCTTCAGCGAGGTGGCCAGCTCGTAGGTTCCCGGGAACACGTCCACCTGGTCGGTGTCGACCGCTTGGCCGTTGATCGTCAGACCAAGGCTGTCGAACGGCTCCGTGTAGATGGAACCAGTGCCGCCGCTGATCTTCCACTTTCCGCCGTCGACGTACGCGCTGAACGTGGTGCTGACAGGCTCGCCATTCATCAGATACGAGGCCGTCACGTCTGCGGAGCCGCCCTTGCCGTCTGACTTGGGCACCTCGATCTTGGTGATCGGGCCGAGCTTGTTCGACGCCTCCAGGGCCTCGTCCGTGAGCAGTGTGGAGTCGCTCGGCGGCGAGCTGAGGTAGCTGAGCGCCGTCTTGGCGTCGCTGCCGGCGATGGCCGTGAGGTAGCCCTTGACGGCATCGGAGGGCGACGAAGCCTCAGCGGCCGGCGCGCCCCCGCCCCCGCCGCCAGGGTTTCCCACGATGCGAGAAACACCGAAGCCCACAGCGATGACGAGGAGAATGACCAGCACGAGTGCTCCGCCGACGATGCCGATGATCGCGCCGGTGCCCAGCTTGCCCTTCGGTTTGGTCGGCGGCGCATAAGCGCCGGCGGGCTGCGATCCGTACTGCGGAGAGGCGTACGGGGGAGTGCCGGGCTGAGGGGCCCCGTACTGCGGCTGCTGCGGCGCGGCTGGAGCCTGTGGTGCCTGGGGCGCGGTCGGAGCCTGGGCCGCCGACGGAGCCTGAGGAACATAGGGTGCCTGCGGTGCGGCGGGCGCCTGGGGCACATACGGCTGCTGCGGCGCGGAGGGCGCCGGTGGCGTGATCGGCGCCTGTGGCATATCCGGCTGCTGTGGCCCGGCGGATGCCGGCGGTGCGCTCGGCGCGTCCGGCTCGGCGGCGGCACCGGGGAAGGCCGGCAACGGGTTCGCGCCGTTCTTGTCTGCAGCCTTGTCGTCGTTGTCGCTCATGGGATCCTTCTCGTTTGGGGGGTATCGGCTTTACCCAGTGTGGCCTCTGACGAAGTCGACGGCTAGGTTCAGCGCGGCAAGTCCTTCGGGGCGGTCGAGATCGAACTGGTACTCGTGCGGCAGCGGCGGCGTGAGATCGGTGGGCTAGAAGAGCCGCGTCACGTCGACTCCGAGCGACTCGAGCCGGTCGGCGAACGGCTTCGCCTGGGTTTCGGTCAGCGGATCGCCGTTGCCTCCGCTGATGAAGGTCGGTGGAAAGGCGGCGGTCGCCCGGTGCATCGACGACATCTCTGCGAGAGCGGGCGACTCGGCGAAGCGCCGCCCTCCCACGTATGCGCGCAGTGCTGTGCGGTTGCCCCATCCGATGATGCCTGTCGCGTCGAGCAGGCCGGACATCTCGTAGATTCCGCAGTGCAGAATCACCCCGCGCAATTGGTGCGGGGCCAGTCCGGGCCGGATGCCGAGCTCGGCCGCGAAGGCCGGATCGGTGATGGCGGTGGCCAGCTGGCTCGAGAGCTGCGCGCCCGCCGAGTCGCCGGCGAGAACGATGCGGTCGGGGTCGATGTGCAGCTCGTCGGCGTGAGCGACGAGATAGGCGTGGGCGTCGTTCAGCTGGTGCACGGCGGCGGGATATCGGCTCGCCGGACCTCGGGAGTAGTCCACGCTCACCACGGTGAAGCCCGCCGCGGCGAGCAGCTCGAAGTAGGGTGCGGCATTCGCGCGCCCGCCCGAGATCCACGCGCCGCCGTGCGTCCAGACCACGGTCGGCAGGCCGGCCGACGCGCCCGACGGGTGGTAGACATCCAGAAGCGTATGCGGGTCATGCGGGCGGTATCGGATGCCGGTGGCCCGGTCGATCCCGCCCGGCGCGTGGGCCTGGAGCGCCTTCAAGACCCGCGCGCCGTCTTTCTCGAAGATGTATCGCACGAGGAGCGCCGACGGCCAGGGGCTCAGCTTCCAGGCGGAGATCGCGGCCGCCGTGGCGGCGCCGATCACGACTGCCGTCGTGCCGATGCGGGCGCGTGCGCGTCGATGGGTCATTGCAGGGCTCCCGTGATCGTGTCGGTGATGATGTCGCGCATATCGGAGTCGTCGATCGAGGAGTCGCCATCGCCCGCCTGCAGTCCGTAGTTGCCGAAGGCCGCGTGGTTGGCTCCCTCGATCTCGACGAAGGTCGTGTCTGCGGGCAGGGTCTTTGCATTGGCGGCGATATTGGCGGGCGTGCTGAGCCCGTCGTCGCTTCCGGAGAGCGAGATCGCGGTCAACTCCGAGTCGGAGAGGTCGTTGGCGCAGTACGACCCGAAGAGAACGAGCCCCCTCACATCGGGCGAGTCCGCGTACATGCACGCCTTCACGCCGCCCAGGGAGTGCCCGCCCACGAACCAGTCGGAGACACTCGGAGCCAGGTCGGTGAAGGCCGAGAGTGGCCGCGTCTCGAACAGCCCGAAATTGAGGAACGGACGCACGATCACGACCGTGTATCCGGCATCGACGAGGCCTGAGAGTTTGTAGGCGTACGCGACGGGCTCGATCTTCGCTCCCGCGATGAAGACGAGGCCTTCGCCGTTCGGATCGGAGGCGGGAGTGAGCACCACCGAGTCGTGCGAGTAGTCAATGACGACGGCCGGGTCGTCGGCGACGTCAGCGAGGGGCGCGCGCTCGGCGGCGGATGTGACGTTGGCATACACGAGAAAGCCGCTGGCGCCCACAACCAGCGCGGCCAAGGCGACGACCGCGACGGTGCGCAGCGCGGCTCGGCGGCGGAGAGACATGCCCTCATTCTGCCTCGAAGCGACCGCGCGCAGGGAGTTAGGCTGACCACTATGTTACGTCGAGGTGAAGAGGCGGCGATGGTCGGCGAACGACCACCCCGGCAGACGCGCTGGCGCGTCGTCCGGCGAATTGTCGGAATAGTGGTCGTGCTCCTCGTGGTGGGTTTCTTCGTCCGTCAGTGCGCATCCATGACGATCGCATCCCTGCAGGCGGTGCCGAAGCTGCAGAGCGTCGTGGGGGACCACGGCACAGTGTCCAGCTACACGCGCGAGTCGCAGATCAATGTGACGCCCACGTGCACGCTCACGATCGAATTCGCCGAGACGGCGTCAGCCGAGGGGATGGCTGCTGTTCTGTCTGAGGTTGCTCCGCTCGACCGCTATGGGGCGTGTCAGGTGGACGGCGCAAACATTGCGAATCTATCGTCCAGAGGGAAACTGTTCGTTGACCCGGATGCGTGGGAGACCATTTCTCCAGAGGGATGGCGCGCGGTCGCCGAGAAGCTGACTCTGCCTGATGCAGTCTGGATCTCGCTTCATATGGACACCGCATCCGTTCTGACCAGTCATGCTGTCTCGGCCGATCCTTTCTATATCGGCCGAGCAGTCTCAGACGACGAGTATTCGGCGTTCGTCTCGATGCTGGGCTCCCTGACTGAAGGCACTCCGCTCGAGGAGACCATCGGGCCGATTCGCTGGAAGCTTGACTGGTCTCATCGTGCAAGCGCTTTTACCGGGGTAAGAATCACGACAGATGCGACGACGCCGCCGGCGGAACTGGCTGTGCTCCTTGACGCCCTGACGCCCTATCTGGATGGGAGGACGACGTCGGTAGACAGCCTCTCCTTCGACGTCGAGGGCGGGTCGATGGTCACTCATGTCGCACTCACCCAACCCGACGACGGCGCGATCGAGATCATCAAGCGAGAATTCGAGACCTCGGGCCTCCGGGGCGAGATCGAGTTCTCCACAAGAGCCTCCGGCGAGTAATGGCCGCACGAATCGTGCAACGCTAGCTGTATGGATCTCGAGGTGGTGCCTGGCCTCACCATCCCGGCGGCAGAGCTCGACTGGCGATTCTCGCGGTCGTCCGGGCCGGGCGGCCAGCACGTCAACACCTCCGACAGCAGGGTGCAGCTAACGTGGAACGTCGCCGACTCCACTGTGCTGAGCGAGTCGCAGAGGGCCCAGCTGCTGAGCCGGCTCGGTCGACGCCTGACCGCCGGACGCATCACGGTCACGGTCTCCGAGCAGCGCTCGCAGCTGCGCAACCGTGAGACCGCCCTCGAGAATCTCGGCGAACTCGTGCGCGACGCACTGGCGCCTCCCGCGCCGCTCCGGCGCGCGACCCGGCCTACGAGAGGCTCGGCGAGGCGGCACCTCGCCGGCAAGAAACGCCGGTCAGAGACCAAGCAGCGGCGTCAACGGCCGTCAGCCGAGTAGACGAGCAGGGCGTCGCCCGCGTTAGTTCTCTTCTGTCGTCGTCGGTGAGTTGCGGGCGATGGCGTCTGCCGCGCGAACCAGGGCGAGGTGCGACAGAGCCTGGGGTGTGTTGCCCATCTGTCGACCGGCGGCGGGGTCGTACTCCTCCGATAGGAGCCCGACGTCGTTGGTGAACGAGACGAGCCTGTCCATCAGCGTGACAGCGTCGGCGAGTCTGCCCGATGCGGCCCACTGCTCCGCAAGCCAGAACGAGCAGGCGAGAAACGGATGCTCGCCGGCCGGCAACCCGTCGACGTCGCTTTCGGTGCGGTAGCGCATCACCAGCCCGTCGTTAAGGAGGTCGCTCTCGATCGCCTTCACCGTGCCGAGCATCCGCGCATCCGTCGGCGTGCAGAAACCGGTCTGGGGCAGCAGTAGCAGTGACGCGTCGACCTCGGTGCTGCCGTAGTACTGAGTGTAGGTACCGCGCTCGGCGTTCCACCCGTTCTCTTCGATCTCGGCCCGCACCTCGTCGCGCAGCTTCTCCCAGGTGTCGGCAGGCCCGTCGAGACCGAACTCGCGAACACCACGCACCGCCCGATCGAGCGCCACCCAGATCATCACGCGCGAGTGCGTGAAGTGCTGCACCTCGCCCCTGATCTCCCAGATGCCGTTGTCGGGCCTTGTCCAGTTGTCTTCGACGAAGGCCATGAGAGACCGCTGAAGCGGCCAGCTGAACTCTGTCTCCTCTGCGCCCGCGACACGCGCTTCGTGAAGGGCCATCATCACCTCGCCGATCACGTCGGCCTGATACTGCAACGCCGCCCCGTTGCCGACGCGCACGGGGGAGGCGCCCTGGTAGCCGGGCAGGCTCGTGATCTCGCGCTCGGGCAACTCCCGTTCGCCCGCGAGCCCGTACATGATCTGGATGTCGGCCGGGTCGCCCGCGATTGCGCGCAGCAGCCAGCCGCGCCAGTTCACGGCCTCATTGTCGAAGCCGTGCGAGAGCAGCACCTGCAAAGTGAGCGAGGCGTCGCGCAGCCACACGTAGCGGTAATCCCAATTGCGCACCCCGCCCTGCGACTCGGGAAGCGAGGTCGTGGCCGCGGCAACGATTCCGCCAGTGTCCTCGTGGCTGAGCGCGCGCAGCACCAGAAGCGACCGGATGACCTCCGGCCCGTACGGCCCGTCGTGGGTGAGCGTCTTCGACCACTCGGCCCACCAGGCCTTTGTCGCAACGACCCTCTCGTCGAAGTTGAGCTGATGCGGGGGCTTCCTGTGCGACGGGAACCAGGTGAGCGAGATGTCGACGTGGCTTCCTTCGCGCACCGCGAAGACGCCGCGGTGCCGGGTGCCGGCGGCCGTGAGCCGCGGGCCTCGCCGCACCAGCGCATCCGGCCCCGCTATGGCCACGAGCATCGGATGGCCGTTCTCGCTCGACTGCCGCACCCATGGCACGGCCGTCGCGTAGACGAAACGAATGACCAGCTCTTCGACCATCTCGACGTGCCCCGAGATGCAGCGCACCCGACGCAGAACGTCGGCGCGCCGATCGCCGTGAGGCATGAGTTCGGTGACCTCGACCACGCCCGTCGGGGTTGTCCAGGTCGTGACCAGAATGAAGGAGTTGCCGTCGTAGGCGCGCGTGGCGGTGGCATCGGGCGACGTCGGTGCGAGCAGCCAGCGCCCGTGCTCCTCGTCGCCGAGGAGCGCGCCGAAGGTGGAAGGAGAGTCGTATCGGGGGAGGCACAGCCAATCGATGCTTCCGTCGCGACCGACGAGGGCTGCCGTGTGGCAATCGCTGATCAGGGCATAGTCTTCGATGGCCAGGCTCATGACCCCATACTGGCACTATCCGGCCACGATCAGCGCCGACGACTAGCCTGTCTACCATGTCGAAGAAACAGTCATCGTTGATCATTCTTGGAGCCTCGGGAGACCTCACGTCACGCCTGCTGCTGCCCGGCCTAGGCCAGCTGCTCGATGAGCAGGACGAGCGTCATCTGCAGCTGATCGGAGCGGGGAGCGCCGACTGGAGCGATGACGACTTCAAGAAGGTCGTCGACACCGCGTTCGACACTGTGAACTGCACGGGCCCGTCGGGAGACCGCACCCGGACCACGGCCACCTATGTCAAAGCCGATGTCACAGACCCGGCGGTGCTGCAGCAGCTCATCGACTCGTGCGATGCGGCCCCCGCGATCTACTTCGCGCTGCCCCCGGCGGTGGCCGTCGCCGCTTGCAAGGCGCTCGAGCAGGTGAAGCGGCCGGCCGGCCTGACGTTGGCTCTCGAGAAACCGTTCGGCACCGACGTGGCCAGCGCGGAGGCATTGAACGCCCAGCTCGCCCGCCTGGTTCCCGAGAACCAGATCCACCGCGTCGACCACTTCTTGGGTCGCTCGACGGTCTTCAACCTTCTCGGCCTGCGCTTCGCGAACCGTATGTTCGAGCCAATCTGGAACGCGGAGCACATCGAGAAGATCGACATCGTCTACGACGAGCAGCTCGGGCTCGAGGGCCGTGCCGGCTACTACGACACCGCGGGCGCCCTCATCGACATGATCCAGAGCCACCTGCTGCAGGTGATGGCGGTCGTCGCCATGGAGCCGCCGTCGACCCTGGGCGCCGACGACGTGCGAGACGCGAAAGAGATCGTGCTTCGTGCCACGAAACTCAAGGGCGGCGACCCGTCGGCCTCATCGAGGCGCGCCCGCTACACGGCCGGCGACGTCGACGGCCGGGAGATGCCGGCCTATTCGAAGGAACCGGGAGTGGTCGCGTCGCGTAAGACGGAGACGCTGGCAGAGGTCACGGTGCAGATCGACACCTGGCGCTGGACGGGCGTGCCCTTCACTCTGCGCAGCGGCAAAGCGCTCGCAGAGCGTCGTCGCGAGATCGCCATCACGTTCAAGAAGGCCAACAGGGTGCCGACAGGACTCACCGGCACGGAGCATCCGAACGTTCTGCGCATCTTCCTTGCGCCAGACAAGATGTCGCTCGAACTCAACGTCAACGGCCCCGGAGATCCCTACGCGTTGGAGAAGACTCAGCTCGAGGCGCTGTTCGGCGACGGACAGCTGCTGGCCTACCGAGAGGTGCTCGCAGGCATCCTCGATGGTGATCCGTCGCTGTCGGTGCGCGGCGATTCGGCCGTGGAGGGATGGCGAATCGTCGCCCCCGTGCTCGAGGCGTGGCGCGCTGACGAGGTTGCGCTCGACTCGTACAAGGCGGGATCAGCAGGCCCGTCGAGGTGGGCGCGCATCGGCTGATACTCGCGATGGTGTCCTAAGAAGCTATGCGGCGCGCACGGGCCCGACGAGCGTCGTGGTGCGCGGCGCCGCGTCGGTGACAGCCTTGGCCAGCTCGGCGGGAACATCAACGGTGTTGATCGGGGCGAGAGGGGTGCGCGATGCGGGCGTCTCTGCGACGCGGAAGACTCCGTGGCTCGTCAGTGTCGAGACGATGTCGCGGGCGACCGATGCCGCCAGAACGGTGTGAAAGATGTCGTCGGTGTCGACCTCGGTGCGCCGCGTGATGGCGAATGACCCATACGGTCCGAAGTTCTCCATGAGGGTCTGATTCACCAGCTCGGAAAGTCGCTGCTGGTTAGCCTCGTCTTGTTGTTCTGCCTTTGCGCGTCGTCGCCATCCGAGCATCTGTCACACCTTCCCACCACGGTCGTAAGAGAAGTGTGCTCTGCAGGCTCCGAATAGGGCCGCAGACACGCCGCGATCCCGCCTGATAGACGGGATCGCGACCTGTGGGCGACAGGTTTCAGAAGGGTCTCGTTAACCCTTCGGGTGGCCGGAGGGGTCGAGGTCCTCCGACCGGATCTCCTCGGCCACCGCGCCGCCGTAGCCGTCGGTCTCGGGGTCGCCGTGTAGTCCGCCCGAGAGCGCGTACTCCTCTTCGGGAGACAGCACGAGCTGCTTCCGCCCCCACAGGGCGAATCCGAGGAGGATCAGCGCATAGACGATCACGATCGCGATGATTGCCGGCTGGAAGGTGACGTTGAGCAGGAAGCCCAGGAAGATGAGCGCGGAGATCACGCCGGCGACCACAGCGCCCGGGATGCCCCACGGACTCACGTACGGACGCTTGGCGTTGGGGAACTTCTTGCGAAGGATCACGAAGGAGATCATCTGAAGCAGGTAGGCCACGACGGCGCCCCACACGGCGATGTTCAGAATGATGGCGCCCGCCACCGCGCCGGCGCCGTCTTTGTCGACCTTCGAGAGCACGTCGAGCACGATGAGGGCGATGAATCCGATGACCGCACCCACAGTGAGGGCGACCCACGGCGTCTGGCGCTTGCCGGTGAGCGAGAAGAACTTCGGGTAGTAGCCGGCGCGCGAGAGGGAGTACATGTTGCGTCCGTAGGCGAACATGATGCCCTGCAGCGAGGCGAGTAGTCCGACTAGCGCGAAGAGAGCGAGAGCGGCCGCCGCCTGGTCGCCGACGATGGCGCGGAATCCGTCGAGCAGAGGCTCGGCCGAAACTCCCATCTTCTCTGCACCGATCACGCCGGTGTTCAGGAACAGGATGAGCAGGCCCGTGACGATGAGCGTTCCGCGGGCCCAGAAGCCGGCTTTGGGGATGTCTCGAACGGGGTTGTGTGCCTCCTCGGCAGCGAGCGGCAGCTCTTCGATTCCCAGGAAGAACCACATGGCGAACGGCAAGGCGAACAGGATCGGAACCACGCCGTGCGGCAGGAACGCAGACTGGCCCGGGTCGGGTTCGATGTTGAAGAGGCTGTCCCAGCTGAAGAGGCCAGAGAAGGCGGCCATGGCCGAGAAGACGAGCAGGATCGCGATGGAGATGATCGAGACGACGATCGCGAACTTGAACGAGATCGCCGCCCCTGCGGCGTTCAGTGCGATGAAGGCGACGTAGAGCACGAGCCACCAGATCCACATGTTGTCGGAGAGATCGAAGTTCAGCAGTTCTGTTGTGATGCTGTTCGCATACTGCGCGGAGAAGAAGACGATCACGCCCGTGGTGGCCACGTACTCGATAGTCTCAGCCAGGCCCGTGACCAGGCCTCCCCATGGCCCCATAGCCGATCGCGCGAACGAGTATGCGCCTCCCGTGTGAGGCATGGCAGCAGCCATCTCGCCGATCGAGAAGATCATGCCGTAGTACATAACGATGAGTAGGGCGAAGGCGATGAGCATTCCGCCGAAGCCGGCAAAGTCGATTCCGAAGTTCCAGCCCGAGAAGTCACCCGAGATGACAGCAGCCACGGCAAGGCCCCACAGGCCCCAGATGCCGGCTGATCTCTTGAGGGTGCGTTTCTCGAAGTAGCCGTCTGCGGCCTTGCTGTAGGTGACGCCAGAACGGCGGGTCTTGCTGTCAGTCACGTGGATCCTCCGGTAGCTCGTTGTCTCGGCAGTGCACAGCGGAACGCCATCGGCTTCCTCGCACGAATTGACCACACACTAGCGTTCTATTGGTTGGTTCATGCAACCTTTGTGTGTAAATTGCGTGTTACGAACTCCGGTAAAAATGCAGACCAAGCCAGTAAAGCTGTGTGGTGTAATGGTCGGGTTGACGGGTTCTGCAGTGCAGGAATCGCCCGTGGCGACCATCGATGAAGGAGCACACCGTGGCATCCACCGCAGGAAATCTCACGCTCGACGCCCTGACCGCACAGGTCTCGGCGGGCGAGATCGACACCGTGATCGTGGCCTTCACCGACATGCAGGGTCGGCTCGTGGGCAAGCGGCTCTCGGCTCGCCTCTTCGTCGAAGACGCCGCCTCGCACGGTGCCGAGTGCTGCAACTATCTGCTCGCGGTCGACGTCGAGATGAACACCGTCGACGGCTACGACATGTCGAGCTGGGAGCACGGCTACGGCGACATGGCGATGATGCCCGACATGTCGACCCTGCGAACGATCCCGTGGTTGCCGGGCACTGCCATGGTCACCGCAGATCTGCACTGGCTCGACGGGGCACCGGTCGAGCCGTCGCCCCGGCAGATCCTGGCCGCGCAGATGAAGCGCCTGGCTGACCGCGGCCTCGAGGCCTTCGTCGCCACCGAACTCGAGTTCATCGTCTTCGACGACAGCTACCGCTCGGCGTGGTCGAAGGGGTACCGCGACCTCACTGCGGCGAGCGACTACAACATCGACTACGCCCTGCTCGCCTCCACGCGCATGGAGCCGCTGCTGCGCGACATCCGGGTGTCGATGGATGGCGCGGGCATGTACTGCGAGGGCGTGAAGGGCGAGTGCAACTTCGGGCAGCAGGAGATCGGCTTTCGCTACGACGACGCCATGGTCACCTGCGATAACCACTCGATCTACAAGAACGGCGCGAAAGAGATCGCGGATCGGCACGGCAAGTCGCTCACGTTCATGGCCAAGTTCAACGAGCGCGAGGGCAACTCGTGCCACGTGCACATCAGCCTCAGGGGCACCGACGGCACGGCCGTCTTCGCCGACAAGGATGCCGAAAACGGCATGTCCGACATGTTCCGTCATTTCATGGCCGGCCAGCTCAAGACCCTGCGCGAGCTGACGCTGTTCTTCGCGCCCAACATCAACTCGTACAAGCGTTACGTCGACGGCTCGTTCGCGCCGACGGCGGTGGCATGGGGCCTCGACAACCGCACCTGCGCCCTGCGCGTGGTGGGCAAGGGCCTCGGAATGCGCGTCGAGAATCGCGTTCCTGGGGGTGACGTGAACCAGTACCTCGCTACGGCGGCGCTGATCGCGGGCGGTCTCTACGGAATCGAGAACCAGCTCGAACTCGAAGACGCGACCGTGGGCAACGCCTACACTTCGGGTGCGCCGCGCGTGCCCACAAACCTGCGCGATGCGGCCGAGCTCTTCGCCTCGAGCGAGATCGCGCGGGCCGCGTTCGGCGACGAGGTCGTCGACCACTACGTGAACAACGCGCGCATCGAGCTGAAGGCCTTCGACAGCGCCGTCACCGACTGGGAGAGGGTGCGCGGCTTTGAGCGCCTCTGATCACCTGCCCGTCATTGGCCTCACGACCTACCTCGAACGCGCGAAGACCGGAGTCTGGGATGTTCCCGCCTCGTTCCTTCCGAAGGTGTACTTCGATGCCGTAGAGAAGGCCGGGGGCATCGCCGTGCTGCTTCCACCCCAGGCCATCAGCGACGCGATCGCGGATCGCCTTCTCGACTCTCTCGACGGCCTGATCCTCACCGGCGGCAAAGACATCGAGCCGTCGCGCTACGGGCAGGATGCGCACCCCGAGACCGACGAGCCTCGTCTCGACCGCGACGCGTGGGAGGACACCCTGCTGCGCCGCGCCATCGACCGCGAGATCCCATTCCTCGGCATCTGCAGGGGAGCGCAGATGCTGAACGTCGCGCGGGGCGGAACCCTGCACCAGCACCTTCCCGACGTGGTCGGTGACCGTCGGTACCAGGCGGGTGGCGGAGTCTTCAACCACGTGGAGGTCGGCGTCGAACAGGGGTCGCGCCTCGCGTCGCTTCTCGAGAGCGACGAAATCGACGTTCCCGTCTACCACCACCAGGCCATCGACGCGCTCGGAGACGGCCTCGTCGTCACCGCGCGCACCCCCGATGGAACGATCGAGGCCGTCGAGCTCGACTCGGTGCCGTTCGGCGTCGCCGTGCAGTGGCACCCCGAGGAGTCGCCCGACGACATCCGGCTGTTCGCCGGCCTCGTCGACGCCGCCCGACAGTACCGAGCACAGGAACAGGAAAACCCGACAGCATGAGCAGCTATACCGTGATCAACCCGGCTACCGAAGAGGTTGTCACCGACGTCGAGCTCTTCGACGTGGCGGGCACCGACGACGCCATCGCGCGGGCGGCGGATGCGCAGAAGGCATGGGCGCGTCGGGCCCCGGCTGAGCGGGCCCAGGCCCTGCGCGACTTCGCCGCGGCCGTCGACGCGAACGTCGAGGCCCTCGCCCGGCTGGAGACTGTGAATTCCGGCCATCCGATCGGCCAGGCACGCTGGGAAGCGGGCCACGTGCGCGACGTGCTCACGTACTACTCGGCCGCGCCGGAGCGTTTGTTCGGCAAGCAGATCCCTGTCGCGGGTGGACTCGACGTGACCTTCCACGAGCCGCTGGGAGTCGTCGGAGTCATCACGCCATGGAACTTTCCCATGACCATCGCCGCGTGGGGATTCGCCCCGGCGCTCGCGGCAGGCAACGCGGTGGTGCTGAAGCCGGCCGAGTGGACGCCGCTGACCTCGATGCGGCTCGCCGAGATCGGCCGCGAAGCCGGGCTGCCCGACGGGCTGTTCCAGGTGCTGCCGGGCCACGGATCGGTGGTCGGCGACCGCTTCGTCACGAACCAGACCGTGCGCAAGGTCGTGTTCACCGGATCGACCGCGGTCGGCAAGAAGATCATGGCGGGCAGTGCCGAGCAGGTGAAGAGGGTGACCCTCGAGCTCGGCGGCAAGAGCGCCAACATCGTGTTCGCCGACTCCGATCTCGAGAAGGCCGCGGCGTCGGCGCCTGCGGGAGTCTTCGATAACGCGGGGCAGGACTGCTGCGCGCGCAGTCGCATCCTTGTCGAACGCAGTGTCTATGACCGCTTTATGGAGCTGCTCGAGCCCGCGGTGAACAAGGTCGTGGTCGGCGACCCGAACGACGAGGCCACGGAGATGGGTCCGCTCGTCTCGGCGAAGCACCACGCGTCGGTGAGCTCGTACGTTCCCGACGACAGCCAGGTCGCCTTCCGCGGATCCGCGCCGCAGGGCCCGGGCTACTGGTTCCCGCCGACCGTGCTCACTCCCGGGCGCACCGACCGCACGGCAACGGAGGAGATCTTCGGCCCGGTCGTGACAGTGCTCCCGTTCGACGACGAGGCCGACGCGGTCTCGCTGGCGAACGCCACCGAGTACGGCCTGTCGGGCTCGATCTGGACCCGCGACGTCGGCCGCGCGCTGCGCGTCTCCCGCGGCGTCGAGGCCGGCAACCTCTCGGTGAACTCGCACTCCTCCGTGCGCTACAGCACCCCGTTCGGCGGCTTCAAGCAATCGGGCCTCGGCCGCGAGCTCGGCCCCGACGCACCCCTCAGTTTCACCGACACCAAGAACGTCTTCATCGCCGTAGAGGAGCTCTCATGACCGACCTGCCCACCATCGACCTCACGAAGCGCCTCGCCGGAAAGGTGGCGGTGATCACGGGCGGGGCCAGCGGCATCGGCTTCGCCACCGCCCGCCGCTTCGCCGCCGAGGGCGCCACGGTCGTGATCGGTGACATGGATGCCGCATCGGGCGAGCGCGCGGCCGCTGCCGTCGGCGGCCTCTTCGTGCAGGTGAACGTCACCGACGAGGCGCAGGTCGACAACCTGTTCAAGGTGGCCTTCGACACCTACGGCTCGGTCGACGTTGCCTTCAACAACGCAGGAATCTCGCCACCCGACGACGACTCCATCGAGACCACCGAGCTTCCCGCGTGGGAGAAGGTTCAAGACGTGAACCTCAAGTCGGTGTATCTGTGCTCGCGCGCCGCGCTGCGCTACATGGTTCCGCAGAAACGCGGATCGATCATCAACACCGCGTCGTTCGTCGCCGTGATGGGCTCGGCGACCTCGCAGATCTCGTACACGGCATCGAAGGGCGGCGTACTCGCCATGTCGCGCGAGCTGGGCGTGCAGTTCGCCCGCCAGGGCATCCGGGTCAACGCCCTCTGCCCGGGCCCCGTGAACACGCCCCTGCTGCAGGAACTGTTCGCCAAGGACCCGGCCCGCGCCCAGCGCCGTCTGGTGCATATTCCCCTCGGACGGTTCGCTGAGCCGGAGGAACTGGCTGCCTCGGTCGCGTTCCTTGCCAGCGACGACTCGTCGTTCATCACGGGCTCGACCTTCCTCGTAGACGGAGGCATCAGCTCGGCCTACGTGACGCCGGAATAGAGGGCGGCCACGCGATGACCGATTCCGTGGGCGGACCACAACCGGATGCTGCCGGTTTGGCCGGCGACGCCCTGTTGCGCCGGGTGCGCACCGGCAACGCGTTCGAAGACACCGTTTCGAGGCTGCTGCAGACGATCCGGCTCGGGGTTGTTCCACCGGGGGAGGCGCTTCCGAGCGAGCGCGATCTCGCTCTGCGCTTCGGGGTGAGCCGCGACACCGTGCGCGATGCGATCAAGGCACTCGCGGATGCCGGCTTTCTCGTGTCGCGGCGCGGGCGTTACGGCGGAACCTTCGTGAGCGATCGGGTTCCGCTGGTCGGCCTGAGCGGTGTGCTCGATGACACCGCACCGCAGTCGGAGCAGGTATCGCCGGAGGATCTCGACGACGTGCTTGGCCTGCGCGGCATCCTCGAGGTCGGTGCCGCTCGGGCGGCGGCTGACCGAGCGCTGACGAAGGCCCAGCGCGAACTGCTGTGGACGAGCATGCGTGAGACCGCCGATGCCGCGGTCGACGACTACCGACGACTGGACTCCCGTCTGCACCTCGCGATCGGAGAGCTCGTGGGCGTTCCGTCTTTGATGGCGCTGCTGGCAGACAATCGCATGCGCGTCAATGAGTTCCTCGACCACATCCCACTGCTCGAGCGCAACATCGCCCACTCGAACGAGCAGCACGAGCAGATCGTTCTCGCGATCCTCACGGGCGACGCCGAGAAGGCCGCCGTCGCGATGCGTGAGCACCTCGAGGGCTCGGAGGCGCTGCTGCGCGGCTTCCTCGCCTGAACGGCTACTTCGCGTCGAGCTCGCGCGCGTCGTCGTCTGCCTGCAGCACGCTGCCGATGGCGAGGGCGACGGTGATTCCCCAGCTCACCCACATAAGAACGAGGCGCCAGTCGCGAGGCCCCTGCCTCGTGGTCTGCAGCACCGACCAGGCGCCGACGACGGCACCGATCACACTCGAGTTGAAGATGAATTTGCGCATGCGTTCCTCCGTGGTCGTGCTTTCAGGCTAGTCGTTCGTGCCGCCCTTCCACCCGGGGTTCCGGATGCCCGGGGTCGCCTTGTATAGCGCGCGCTTGGGCACCCCGTGTATGCGGGGGACGGACTGGTAGCCTGATCACTGGTCTACACGGTCGACGCCTTCGGCGGCCGCAAACGAGGAGTTCACCATTTCCACGGACGAGGCCGCATCGCGGCCGAACACCCCTGTCGGTACCTACGACCTCGTCGTCGTCTCTAACAGGCTCCCTGTCGACAAGGTGACCCGCGCCGACGGCAGCATCGAATGGCGCACGTCTCCGGGCGGCCTCGTGACCGCGCTCGAGCCGGTCATGAAGCGGGCCGACGGCGCATGGGTCGGATGGGCCGGCGTAGCCGATGACGAGTCGGAGCCCTTTGAGCACGATGACATCTCGATCGTCCCCGTGCCCCTCAGTGCTGCCGACATCGAGGAGTATTACGAGGGCTTCTCCAACGACACCCTGTGGCCGCTCTATCACGACGTGATCGCGCCCCCCACGTACCACCGTGAGTGGTGGGAATCGTATGTGCGCGTCAATCAGCGCTTCGCCGAGAAGGCCGCATCGGTCACCGCAACGGATGGCACGGTGTGGGTTCAGGACTATCAGCTGCAGCTCGTTCCCAAGATGCTGCGAGACCTGCGCCCGGATCTGACCATCGGCTTCTTCAATCACATTCCTTTTCCTGCATACGGCATCTTCTCCCAGTTGCCGTGGCGGGCCCAGATCATCGAGGGGCTCCTCGGAGCCGACCTCATCGGGTTCCAGCGCGCGGCCGACGCCGGCAACTTCACGCGGGCCGTGCGTCGTCTGCTCAGCTTCACAACGAAGGGCACAGCGATCGACGTGCCGATCGACGAGGAGATCTCGGAGGCGATCGAGCCGGCCCGGGTCTCCACGTCGAGGAAGGGCAGCCTGGTGCGCACCGTGAACGCCCGGCATTTTCCCATCTCTATCGACACGCAGAGCTTCGAAGACCTCGCCCGTCGTCCCGACATCCAGGCCAGGGCAAAGGAGATCCGCGCCGGTCTCGGAAATCCCAAGGTGGTCATGCTGGGCGTCGACAGGCTCGACTACACGAAGGGCATCGGCCATCGGCTCAAGGCCTTCGGTGAACTCCTCGCCGACGGCGCGGTGTCCGTCGAAGACGTGACGCTTGTGCAGGTCGCGAGTCCGAGCCGCGAACGCGTCGCGGCCTACCAGCAGCTGCGCGACGAGGTGGAGCTCACGGTCGGGCGCATCAACGGCGATTACTCGAGCATCAGCCACACCGCGATCAGCTACCTGCACCAGGGGTACCCGCGAGAAGAGATGGTGGCCCTCTACCTCGCCAGCGATGTGATGCTCGTGACCGCTCTTCGCGATGGAATGAATCTCGTCGCCAAGGAGTATGTGGCGAGCCGCTTCGACAACGACGGCGTTCTGGTCCTCAGCGAGTTCGCCGGCGCGGCCGACGAACTGAAGAGTGCTCTCCTCGTGAACCCGCACGACATCGACGGCCTCAAGGAATCGATTCTCGAGGCTATTCACATGACGAAGAGCGAACGCACGAAACGGATGCGCGTGCTGCGCAAACGGGTGCGCGACTACGACGTGTCGCGCTGGTCTACCGCCTTCCTGTCGACCCTGACCGATCCGAGCGGCACGCCCTCGTACGTCGCGACCAAGTGGGGAGCATCCGACCGATGAGCACTCCGTCGAGCACCGCAGGCCATGTCGGCGAGTCCGGCATCCAGCCCGATGAGACCGACGAACTGATCTCTCGCCTGCGCGAGCTGGCACGAACTGAGCGCCTGCTCGTCGCACTCGACTTCGACGGCACTCTCGCGCCAGAGGTCGACGTGCCGAGCCATGCCCGGGCGCTGCCCGAGGCTCGGAAGGCTCTCCTCGACCTGTTGAAGCTCGATTCCACGCGAGTAGCGCTCATCTCGGGTCGTGCGATGGAGAGCCTCGAACACGTGACCGACCTGCCCGACGACGTGCTCCTCGTGGGGTCGCACGGTGTCGAGATCCGGCTCGACAGCCCAACTCGCCTGACGCTCGATACACAGGAGCTGGCCCAGGTCGATGTGCTCAGCGATGTTCTCGAAGACGTGGCAGAACGGGTCGACGACGTGTGGATCGAATCGAAGCCAGCGGGCTTCGCGCTGCACACGCGTCTCGCATCCGAGGAGGGCAGTCGGCAGGCCCATCTGATGGCCCTGGCCGAGACGAAGTCCGAGATCGAGGGCCTCACGGTGCGCGAGGGCAAGAACGTGCTCGAGTTCTCGATCCGCTCGACCACGAAGGGCGAGGCGCTGCTGCACTTGAAGGAGTACACGAAGGCGACGGCCGTGCTCTATGCGGGCGACGACGTGACTGACGAAGACGCGTTCGCGGTGCTGCGCAGCGGCGACTTCGGGCTGAAGAGCGGCGCAGGCAAGACCATCGCCGAGTTCCGCGTCAGCGACGAAGCTGAGGTCGCGCAGGTGCTCGCGCTGCTCGCACAGTTCCGCGCGGAGGCGTGCACTTCCGCGCCGTGAGTGGTTCTAAACTCGTAACATGCCCGAAATAGACATGAAGCCGCGCAGTCGCGTCGTCACCGATGGAATCGAAGCCACCACCTCGCGCGGAATGCTTCGGGCCGTCGGCATGGGAGACGCCGACTGGGAGAAGCCGCAGATCGGTATCGCCAGCTCGTGGAACGAGATCACCCCCTGCAACCTGTCGCTCGACCGCCTCGCGCAGGGCGCCAAAGAGGGCGTGCACTCGGGCGGCGGCTACCCGCTTCAGTTCGGCACCATCTCCGTCTCCGACGGCATCTCGATGGGCCACGAGGGAATGCACTTCTCCCTCGTGTCGCGCGAGGTCATCGCCGACAGCGTCGAGGTCGTTATGCAGGCCGAGCGCCTCGACGGCTCAGTTCTTCTGGCCGGATGCGACAAGTCGCTGCCCGGCATGCTCATGGCCGCTGCTCGCCTCGACCTCGCCAGTGTCTTCCTCTATGCCGGCTCGATTGCGCCCGGCTGGGTGAAGCTCTCCGACGGCACCGAGAAGGACATCACGATCATCGACTCGTTCGAGGCGGTCGGTGGAGTGAAGGCCGGCACCATGAGCGAGGCGGACGCCAAACGCATCGAGTGCGCGTTCGCGCCGGGCGAGGGCGCGTGCGGCGGCATGTACACGGCGAACACCATGGCGAGCGTCGCCGAGGCCCTCGGTATGAGCCTGCCCGGTTCCGCCTCTCCCGCTTCTGCCGACCGTCGTCGCGACTACTACGCGCACCGCAGCGGCGAGGCCGTCGTCAACATGCTGCGCCTCGGAATCACGACCCGCGACATCCTCACCAAGCCGGCGTTCGAGAACGCCATCGCCGTGGCGATGGCTCTCGGAGGCTCGACCAACGTCATCCTGCACCTTCTCGCGATCGCCTACGAGGCCGAGGTCGACCTCACGATCGACGACTTCAACCGCATCGGCGACACCATTCCCCATCTCGCCGACATGAAGCCCTTCGGCAAGTACGTCATGAACGACATGGACCGCCACGGCGGCCTGCCGGTTCTGATGAAGGCCCTGCTCGACGCAGGTCTGCTGCACGGCGACGTGCTCACCGTTACCGGCAAGACGCTGGCCGAGAACCTGGCCGAGCTCGACATCCCCGAGCTCGACGGCAAGGTGCTGCGCACGCTCGACAACCCCATCCACCCCACGGGCGGCCTCACGGTGCTCAAGGGCTCGCTCGCCCCGGAGGGCGCGGTCGTCAAGACGGCCGGATTCGACGCCGCGGTCTTCGAAGGACCGGCGAAGGTCTTCGAGCGCGAACGCGCCGCGATGGATGCCCTGACGGAGGGTCTGATCAACCACGGAGACGTCGTGGTGATCCGCTACGAAGGCCCCAAGGGCGGCCCGGGAATGCGCGAGATGCTCGCCATCACGGCCGCCATCAAGGGAGCAGGCCTCGGCAAAGATGTACTACTATTGACCGACGGCAGATTCTCAGGCGGCACAACCGGACTGTGTATCGGCCACATAGCACCCGAAGCGGTGGACGCAGGTCCTATCGCCTTCGTGCGCGATGGTGATCTAATACGGGTCGATATCGCCGCTCGCTCCCTCGAGTTACTCGTCGAGGCCGATGAGCTTGCAGCCCGCCGAGACGGCTGGGCCCCTCTTCCCCCGCGCTATACCCGTGGCGTTCTGGCAAAGTACTCGAAGCTCGTGAAGTCGGCAGCGACCGGCGCGATCACGGGGTAGTACCGCGCTCCACCCTCATCACCGTTCGTCTGCTGCAGCGCAAGGCGACAAGCTGTGCAGGCACCAAGCTAGGAAAACAACATGCCCGTGGATCCATCTCCCGTGCCAAGCTCTCCGGCGATCCCCAAGCCGGCCACCTCCTCCGCTGGAGCGAACGCCCCTGAAGTGTTGACGGGTTCGGGCGCAATCCTGCGCTCGCTCGAGCACCTCGGGGTGAAAGACGTCTTCGGTCTTCCCGGCGGCGCCATCATTCCGTTCTACGACGAGCTCATGGCATCGACCGCTATCCGGCACATCCTCGTTCGGCACGAGCAGGGCGCGGGCCACGCCGCAGAAGGCTACGCCTCGTCGACCAACAAAGTCGGCGTCGCCATCGCGACGTCTGGCCCCGGCGCGACCAACCTGGTCACCGCCATCGCCGACGCCTACATGGACTCTGTTCCCGTGCTCATCATCACCGGACAGGTCTTCTCGACGCTGATGGGAACCGACGCGTTCCAGGAGGTCGACATCGTGGGAATCACGATGCCGATCACCAAGCACTCCTTCCTGGTCACCAAGCCGGAGGACGTTCCCGAGACCCTCGCGGCCGCGTATCACATCGCATCCACCGGCCGGCCGGGCCCCGTTCTCGTCGACATCACCAAAGACGCGCAGCAGAACTCGGCTCCATTCGTGTGGAACCCGAAGGTCGACCTCGCGGGCTACCGCCCGGTGACGAAGGCGCACGGCAAGCAGATCCAGGCTGCGGCTCAGCTCATCCTCGAGGCGAAGAAGCCCGTCTTCTACGTCGGCGGCGGAGTCATCCGGGCCCAGGCCTCGGCCGAACTCGCCGTCCTGGCTGAGGCGACCGGAACGCCCGTCGTCACGACGCTGATGGCTCGCGGCGCGTTCCCCGACTCGCACGAGCAGAACCTCGGCATGCCTGGCATGCACGGAACCGTGCCCGCCGTTCTCGCGCTGCAGGAGAGCGACCTCATCGTCGCCCTTGGGGCCCGATTCGACGACCGAGTCACGGGAAAGGTCAGCGAGTTCGCCCCCAACGCCAAGATCGTGCATGTCGACGTCGACCCCGCCGAGATCGGCAAGATCCGCGCGGCCGACGTTCCCATCGTGGGCGACGCGAAAGACGTGATCGCCGATCTCACCAAGGCGTTCGTGGCCACGGCCGCCGCCACGGAGATGCGACCCGACATCGACGAGTGGTGGGAGTACCTGCGCGGATTGCAGACCGAGTTCCCGCTCGGCTACGCCGAGCCCACCGACGGTCTGCTCTCGCCGCAGTATGTGATCAAGCGCATCGGCGAGCTGTCCGGACCCGAGGCGATCTATGCATCCGGCGTCGGCCAGCACCAGATGTGGGCCGCCCAGTTCATCAAGTACGAGCGGCCGAATTCGTGGCTCAACTCCGGCGGCGCCGGCACGATGGGCTACTCGGTTCCCGCAGCCATGGGAGCGAAGGTCGCCGAGCCCGATCGCCTCGTGTGGGCGATCGACGGTGACGGATGCTTCCAGATGACCAATCAGGAACTCGCGACCTGCACGATCAACAAGATTCCGATCAAGGTCGCGATCATCAACAACTCGTCGCTCGGCATGGTGCGGCAATGGCAGAGCCTGTTCTACGACGGGCGCCATTCGTTCACCGACCTCAACACCGGCCACGGCACGCAGATGGTGCCCGACTTCGTGAAGCTGGCAGACGCATACGGCGCTCTCGGAATCAGGGTCACTAAGGTCGAGGAGATCGACGCGGCGATCAAGCTCGCGATCGAGACCAACGACCGGCCGGTCGTGATCGACTTCATCGTGAGCCGAGACGCCATGGTATGGCCGATGGTTCCGCAGGGGGTCAGCAACTCGCTGATCGAACACGCACAGCAGATCGCCCCAGAGTGGGATGAGGAGTAGACCATGAGCCACCACGTTCTCTCCCTGCTCGTCGAAGACAAACCCGGTCTGCTCACGCGAGTCGCCGGCCTCTTCGCCCGCCGCGGATTCAACATCGAGAGCCTCGCCGTGGGCGCATCCGAGATCGAAGGACTCTCGCGCATCACGGTCGCCGTCGATGTCGAGGAGCTTCCCCTCGAGCAGGTCACCAAGCAGCTGAACAAGCTCGTCAACGTGATCAAGATCGTCGAGCTCGACCCCGACCAGTCGGTGCAGCGCGAACACCTGCTGGTCAAGGTGCGCGTCGACAACTCCACCCGGTCGCATGTGCTTGAGGCCGTAAATCTGTTCCGTGCCCGCGTCGTCGATGTATCGACCGACGCGCTGGTGATCGAGGTCACCGGCGACTCCGGCAAGACGAACGCGTTCCTGCGCGTCGTCGAGCCATACGGAATCAAGGAGCTCGCCCAGTCGGGCCTGCTTGCCATCGGACGCGGCTCGAAGAGCATCACTGAACGCGTCTTCAAGAATTAAAGACCCAAGAACTAGATCCACCACGGACTTCACCCACACAACAAGGAGCAGTAATAAAGTGACCGAAATCTTCTACGACAAAGACGCAGACCTGTCGCTCATCCAGGGCAAGAAGGTGGCCGTCGTCGGCTACGGCTCGCAGGGCCACGCTCACGCGCTCAACCTGCGCGACTCGGGCGTCGATGTCGTCATCGGCCTGAAAGAAGGATCGAAGTCGATCCCCAAGGCGCAGGAGGCCGGCTTCACGGTTCTCAGTGTCGCCGAGGCGACCGCGCAGTCCGACGTCATCGTGCTGCTCGCTCCCGACCAGTTCCAGCGCCACATCTACCGCGACGACATCGCACCCAGCCTGAAGCAGGGCGCGACCCTCGTCTTCGGCCACGGCTTCAACATCCGCTACGACTACATCCAGGCGCCGGATGGCGTCGACGTGATCCTCGTCGCCCCCAAGGGCCCTGGCCACACCGTGCGCCGCGAGTACGAGGCCGGCCGTGGCGTTCCCGTCATCGTCGCCGTCGAAAAGGATGCGTCGGGTTCTGCGTGGGACCTCGCCTGGTCGTACTCGCGTGCGATCGGCGGACTGCGTGCCGGTGGCATCAAGACCACGTTCACCGAAGAGACCGAGACCGACCTGTTCGGTGAGCAGGCCGTTCTCTGCGGTGGTGTCTCGCAGCTCGTGCAGTACGGCTTCGAAACCCTGACCGAGGCCGGCTACCAGCCGCAGATCGCTTACTTCGAGGTGCTGCACGAGCTCAAGCTCATCGTCGACCTCATGTGGGAGGGCGGCATCGCCAAGCAGCGTTGGAGCGTCTCCGACACGGCCGAGTACGGCGACTACGTGTCAGGCCCCCGCGTGATCACGCCCGACGTCAAGGAGAACATGAAGGCCGTTCTCGCCGACATTCAGAACGGCGCGTTCGCCAAGCGCTTCATCGACGACCAGGATGCGGGAGCCCCCGAGTTCCTTGCGCTGCGCGAGAAGGGTGCCCAGCACCCCATCGAGGCCACGGGCAAGGAGCTCCGCGCCCTCTTCGCGTGGAAGCAGCAGGACGCCGACTACACCGACGGCTCTGCCGCACGCTAGTCTCCTGGCTCTCGAATCGATGGCCGCCCCGACCGTGTCGGGGCGGCCATCGCCGTTCGCACGGGGTACCGCCGGTCTCGGCATGACCCTCGTTGTGCTGTACGTCGTCGTCGACGTCGTGCTGCAGTCGCTGCCGCCGCATTACAGCGTGATCTCGGATGCCGAGAGCAACCTCGCGGTCGGTGAGTTCGGTTGGGTCATGAATCTCAACTTCGTGAGCCGGGCGGTCATGACGCTGTGCGTCGTGCTCGTCGTGAGTCGCTCTGGTGCACCGTCGGCGCTGCGCCTCGTCGGGTGCGTTCTCCTTGGCTTAGCGGGCGCCTGCTCGGCGGCGCTGGTGTTTTTCCCGACCGATGTGAACGGCCCGGGGGAGTTCGGCATCGCCCCCACCACAGAGACCGGAGCGGTGCACGTCGCCTTCGCGACGACCGGCTTCCTGTGCGCGTTGACCGGCATGCTGCTGCTGGCGATCTGGATGCGCGGGGCGCCCCGATTCGCCGGCGTGCGGCGTGCGGCCAACGCATTCGTCGCCCTGGCCGCTACCGGACTCGTGCTGCTGTCAGTGTCGATCGCCTGGGTTCCGTCGATTCTCGGTCTCACCGAGCGCGTGTGCCTGGCGGGCATCCTGGGGTGGGCCTTCGTCGTGTGTTGGGGTGCACGCCGTGTCTCCCGCCGCGGAGGGCGCCCTCCCGTGCCCTGAGGTGCGCTGAGGTGCGGAGTATGGCCGCCTCGCGCGGTCCGGAGGCGGCCATACTCCGCACCTCGACGCAATCGGCTCTAGAAAGACTCCGCGCGACTCCGTGAGGTGTGGCGAATGGTCGTTCCCGGGCATCCGGAGGGGCTGTTTGCTGCACCTCGCGGCTGTCGGCCGCGTGACGCAGACGCTCCGGCCGTCAGCCGACCGTCTGCCTGGTGCGATGCCGGATGCCGGTGCTCCCGCTCGGCGCGGATATCCCGGCGCCGACGCTTCTGCGACACGCCGAGGCTGTTGACACGGCTCGTGTCTGCTGGCCATACTCGGATAAATGTTTGCGTAAACATCACTGAATTTACCTCAGTGTTTGCGTTAACACGATTGCGTCGGCGGCTCCCGCGAATGCCGGCATTTCCAACGGAGGAAAGGTCCATCTATGACAACGACGTCACCATTGAAGAGACGCGTGCTCGCAGCCACCACGGCCCTGGCTCTCGGCGCCCTGACACTGGGAGTGGGCGCGACCGCGGCGCCATCCGCCAGCGCCGCCGAATCCACAGCGATCACGATCACGCCGAACCCCGCCTACCAGGGCGAGTCCTTCGAGGGCTGGGGAACGAGCCTGGTCTGGTTCGCCAACGCCACCGGCGGCTACCCCGACAGCATGCGCCAGGAGCTGCTCGAGAAGGTCTTCGGCGAAGACGGCCTGAACCTGAACATCGCCCGCTACAACATCGGGGGCGGCAATGCCACCGATGTGCCGCCGTACCTGCGTGCCGGTGGTGCCGTCGAGGGGTGGTGGAACCCCGACCTTGCGACTCCGGCTGGCAGCCCCAAGGTCACGTCCACCTATGCCGATCGGGATGCCTACGCCGCGGCCTGGGACGCGAGCGATCCCGATTCCTACAACCTCGACGCCGACAAGACCCAGCGGTGGTGGGTGAGCGCACTGAAGAACAAGATCACCAAGTGGGAGGCCTTCAGCAACTCCCCGCCCTACTTCATGACCGAGAGCGGATACGTCTCTGGCGGCTTCAACTCCAGCGCGGAGCAAATCAAGCCGTCTGCGGTCGCCGACTTCGCCACGTACCTCAAGACCGCGGCCCAGGCCGTAGAGAAAGAGGAAGGCATCTCGTTCGACACGATCGAGCCCCTCAACGAGCCCAACACGAACTACTGGGGCACGAACATCGACTCCGCCACCGGATGGCCGAAGAAGGGCGGGCAGGAGGGTGCTCACGTCGGTCCCGCCATGCAGGACGCCGTCGTCAAGGCGCTGTCAGCGGAGCTGGCGAAGAGCGACACAACGACGAAAGCCACAATCGCCGCCATGGATGAGACGAACCCGGGCACCTTCGTGACGAACTGGAACGGCTGGACTCAGGAGGCGAAGGACTCGGTGTCGCAGCTGAATGTGCACACCTACGGCACATCCAATCGCATCAATGTGCGCGACATCGCGAAGACAGCCGATAAGCCGCTCTGGATGAGCGAGATCGAGGGCGACTGGGACGGCACGGGCGTGAACAACCAGACCAACATGAACAACGGCATCGGCATGGCCACCCGTGTTATGGACGACCTGCGCGAGCTGGAGCCCTCGGCCTGGGTGCTGTGGCAGCCGGTCGAGGACTACTACAACATGCAGAAGGTCGAGAAGCTGAACTGGGGCAGTGTGCTCATCGACTTCGACTGCGATGCCGACGGAAACTCTGTCCGTCGTCTGGCGGACGGTGACGCGGATCCGTCGTGCAAGATCGTCACCAACGCGAAGTACAACACGCTCCGCAACTTCACGCACTACATCCACCCGGGCGACCACATCATTCCCTCGACCAACGCCCAGACGACGTCGGCCGTGTCTGCAGACGGAACGGGGGTCACCCTGGTTCACGCCAACAGCGATTCGACGGCACGCACGATCACGGTCGACCTCTCGAAATTCGGAACCATCGCACCCGGTGCAACACTGACCCCGATCGTGACGACCGAATCTCCCGCCGACGACACGACGAAGAACGCTCTCATCCAGGGTGCCCCCGTCGCGATCGACTTCGCATCCAAGACGGCCGTCGTGACCGTTCCCGCAAAGTCCGTCAGCACCTTCGTGATCGACGGCGTCAGCGGCATCGCCCAGGGCGCCTCTCCTCTCGAAGACGGGCACACCTACCGCATCGTCGGCAAGCAGAGCGGCAAGGCGATCACGGCGAACACGAGCGCTGCCGCCGGCTCAACCCCGGGCGCGACGATCACGGCCCTGGCCATGACCACCGAAGCTGCCGGCCCGCAGGTCTGGACCGCCGAGAAGGTGACGAACGGCACCTCGAATGCGGAGCGCTACGTTCTGCGCAGCGCATCCGGTCTTGTGCTGGCAGCCAACAGCCAGGGAACGCTGCTCGTCGATTCGACGCGTGAGAACGCGGCGGCGACGCCATCCCAGCAATGGATTCTGACGACGACCGACGGCGCGACATGGAGCCTGGTGAATGCAGCCTCCCCACAGGCGCTCGAGGTGCCCGGCGCATCGACTGCCGAGGGTGCCCCTGTGAACGTGTACTCCTCGAACGGCGGCGCCAATCAGGCGTGGTCGTTCCAAGACACGAGACTCTCCGGCTTCGAGCCCGTCGCCGTGAGCACCATCGCGGGGATTCCCGCGAAGCTCCCCGCCACGGTGACGCCGCTCTACAACTCCGGGCCGGGGGCTCCGGTCGCGGTGACCTGGAACACGCAGGGCGTCGACTGGAACTCGGGCCCGCTGACCATCACGGGCTCCGGCACCGACCTCTTCGGCGCGGCATTCACCGATCTCGTGGCGACGGTCGAGGTCGGCGGATTCGCATCGACCGACCCCGTCTCCCTGACGAGCTACGCCGGGGTGTCGAGAGAGGCCGTCATTGCCGCGGCACCCGCGACGGTTCCGGCGCGAATCGGTCAGAGCAGCAACCGGTTCGACGCTGCCGTCTCGTGGGATTTCGACGCCGTCACCACCGAGAGCCTGGCGTCGGTCGGCGTCGTCACCGTTCCCGGCACGGCACAGTCGAATGACCCCTCTGCGCAGCCGCTCGCGGCCACGCTGTCTGTGATCCTGACGGAGCCCGGTGAGGTGAACGTGGCCCCGCTGCCGTCGACGACGGCACAGGCGACGTCGACGGAGTCCGGCTATCCCGTGGACAATACGCGCAACGACGTCACAAGCGACAAGGGCTGGTCGAACTGGCGAAGCGGAACGAAGTCGGCCTCGGACACACTGACCTACGACCTGGGCTCCTCGATGCCGCTGACTCATACGAAGGTCTACTTCTACAAAGACGGCGGAACCACGAGCTGGGCCTCGGAGATCGCGGTGCAGTACAAGGACGCCTCCGGTTCCTGGACGACGGTTCCCGGTTCTCCGACGGCGGTTGAGACGCCCGCCGACGGGTCTGCACCGGTCGTCGATGTACCCCTGTCTGGCATCTTGACAGCACAGCTGCGCGTGGTGCTCACGGCCTATCCGAACACGCACATGATCGTGTCGGAGGTGCAGATCTTCGCCCTGGCCCCGGGCGTGGCCTCCGTCTCGGATCTCGCGCGGCTCTCAGTGAACGGCACGGCCGTCGACGGCTTCGACGGTTCGACGCTGGAGTACGCCGTGCCCCTCTCGGGCTCGGCCCTGCCGGTCGTCACGGCCTCGCCTGTCGATACCGCGGCCACGGTCGAGATCATCCAGGCGACGGCTTCCGTGGGTCCGGATGCCGCGGCGAGCGTCACGGTCACGGCCGCCGACGGGGAGACGGTCTCGCGTTACAGCGTCACCTTCGTGCGCACGGCGACGGTGGCGCCCGTCATCCTGGGCGATGGCATCGTCGGATCCGAGCTCGTGGCGACCGCGACGTCGGACCCCGCGGATGCCGCTCTGTCGTACGCGTGGACGAAGAACGGTGAACGCATCGAGGGCGCAGACTCCGGGCGGTACACGCCGAGCGCGACCGATGTCGGCGCCTCCATCGGGGTGACGGCGACCGCTGTGGCCGAGGGGTACTCGACCGCCAGCGCCAACTCGAGAACCGTCGTCATCGCGGCTGCGGGTACGGGACAGCCCGGAACGGGTGAGCCCGGATCCGGTTCGGCGAAGCCGTCGGTGAACCTCTCCGATGCAGGGGGCGCTGGGGGCACGCTAGCCCGCACCGGGGTCGACGCGTCGTGGGCGCTCGCGCTGGGCGTGGGCGGCCTCCTCTTGGCGTTCGGGCTCGCGCTCACCGCGACGAGACGTCGGCGTAGCTCGCTGGTCGAGTAACGAGTAACGAGTAACGAGTAACGAGGAACGAGGAACGAGGAACGAGGAACGAGGAACGAGGAACGAGCGTATCGAGACACCGCCGATGGTGGTCTCGATACGCCGGCTCCGCAGTCGGAGCGGCGACTCGACCAGCGCAGTTGTGCGGGAATCGGTGCGGCGGTTCGCCTGTTGAGAGGATCATGGACTCCGTGACCACATCTTCCACCTCTGCCGCCGAAGCCGACTTCCTCCGATTCCGACAGGCACGCCACCGTTATGTGACCTCGCCGCAGGGGCCGCTCGCCCTCGTCAGCACGACCGAGATCGACTCCGAGCGCGAGATCGACGGCGTGCCCGGCCTGTGGGCGCCGATCCCGACCGGCGGGGGCGTGCGAGTGACCGCGGTCGCGACCGACGGCATCCGGGTGGATGGCGACCTGGTCGACGGCACCGTCGACATCGCTGGGTCAGACACGGTCGTTCCGTCGACCCTCGCCTTCGGCGGGGGAGTGACCGGCACGGTCTACCCCGGGGTCGAGGGCCACTACATCGTGCGCGTTTGGGATCCGGCGAACCCCAAGGCCGAGAACTTCGACCGCATCTCCGCCTACGACTTCACACCGGAGTGGGTTCTCGAGGGAACGTTCACGCCTACCGAGAAGCGCGCCATCGGCATCGAGCACATCAAAGACGACGGGCGCCTGCGCGACGAGGTTCTTCCCGGCGACATCGACGTGGTCATCGGCGGACAGTCCCGCACGCTGGCGGCCTTCGAAGACGAGGGAAAGTTGTTGCTCGTCTTCCAAGACCTCACCACCGGTGACGAGACCTACGACGTGGGGCGCTTTCTCGCCGTGCGTCCTCGCCGCGACGGAACCGTCGAGCTCGACTTCAACCGCGCCTACATCCCGCCGTGCGGATTCTCGGACTGGTTCAACTGCCCGATGCCTCCGCAGCAGAATCGCTTCGTGTTCCCAGTCGACGCGGGGGAGAAGCGCGTTCTCTCGGTTTAGCGGCTGCCCCGAGCAGCTAACCTTGCCTACATGACGACGAGCCGCGATGATGATGCGCTGAGCTGGGCCGGCGATGACGACCCGACGCTGACCCCGCCCATCCAGGCCGGTACGGCTGGTGCCGCCGGTACGGCTGGTGCCGAGAAGACCGAGCGGGCAGAGGCGCCGACCGTTCTCGAGCAGGCAGAGCTGGCCGAAGACGCCGAGGTCGAGGCCGAACTGGCTGCGGCAGAGAAGGCCTCGGCGCAGCTGAGTTCGGCGGCCCTAATCACGCTCGGAATCCTCGGCGGTGTCTACCTGCTCTACACGATCGGCTGGGGCATCGTCGTGGCCCGCACGACCGTCACTTTCTTTCCGCTCGACAGCCTCTTTCTCGAGATCTGCTTCCGTATCGGCCAGTTCCTCTCGATCGCAGCTGCGCCGCTGTGGTTCGTGTCCACCCTGCTGCTGACGCAGAAGAGAACCTGGCGATCCCGCCTCGGCTGGCTGCTGCTCGGAGTCTTCGTGCTCGTGCCCTGGCCCTTCATTCAGGGAGCATAGGACCTCGCCATGACCAAGAACACCTCTGCAACTCCGAACTCCGCCGCCGCACGATCGACCTTTCGCGATCTCAGCTTCTCGAAGAAGCTCGGCTGGGGCATCGCTCTGCTCTTCGCGCTGATCTCCGCCATCTGGGTCTGGGTCGGAGTTGCCAACCTCTTCGAGGCGATCGCCACCTTCGGCCTCGGTCTCTCCGGCGTCTCGTGGCTGGTCTTCGTTGGTTCGATCGCCGCGCCGATCGTCACCTACGCGCTCGGGTTCCTCGTCGGGTGGAGACTGCCGGCGTGGGCGAAAGCTGTTGTCTTCCTCGTCGCCCTCGCTGTCGCGATGGTGATCAAGGCCGATCTCGAGTCGTTGCTTCTCGGCGGGCTCTAGGCGGTAACGCCCACCCACACGATCAGCGCAGCCAGCACTATTTGGCCTGCGAGTCGTGGCCAGAACGGGATGGCGACGGCACCGAAACGCTCGCGATTCGCGGCCGCATAAGCGTTGGCAGGAAAGACGGCGGCAAGGAACACGACCAGCGCGATTGCGGCGGCGAGGCGAGTCTGCGGCACGAGCAGCCCGATGCCGCCCGCGATCTCGCAGACGCCCGTGAGGTAGACCAGGTTCAGTGGGTTGAGCGCGCCCTCGCGGCGCAGAATCGGCGGAATCATCTTGGACATCACCCGCGCCGACTTCGGCACGAAGTGATTGATGCCCATGCCGATGAAGACCACGGCTATCGCGATGCGCAGGATCGTCACTATTACGGTCAGAGTCGCATCGGTCATCACCCCATTGTGCCTGCCTCTAATATGGTTTCTGGCCGCGCTGTCTCGCGGAAATCCTCTTTACAGAGCCAAACCGAAGGATCCGCTCCGTGTCGAAACCGGTTGTCTTGATCGCCGAAGAACTGTCGCCCGCCACCGTCGAGGCCCTCGGCCTCGACTTCGATGTGGTGAACGTCGATGGAACGGATCGACCGGCGCTGCTCGCCGCGCTCGCCGACGCAGACGCGATTCTCGTGCGTTCCGCCACGAAGGTCGACGCTGAAGCCATCGCAGCGGCCCGCAAGCTCAAGGTTGTGGCCCGTGCGGGTGTGGGTCTCGACAACGTCGACATCAAGGCGGCCACGGCAGCCGGGGTCATGGTGGTCAACGCGCCCACCTCGAACATCATCTCGGCCGCCGAGCTCACCGTCGGTCACATCCTGAGCCTCGCCCGCCACATCCCGGCCGCACACGCGGCCCTGGCCGACGGCAAATGGAAGCGCAGCGCCTACACCGGCGTCGAGCTCTACGAGAAGACGATCGGAATCATCGGTCTCGGCCGCATCGGCGCGCTGATCACAGCCCGCATGCAGGCGTTCGGCACCAATGTCGTGGCCTACGACCCCTATGTCACCTCGGCGCGCGCCCAGCAGCTGGGCGTCACGCTGCTCAGCCTCGACGAGCTGCTCGCGCAGAGCGACTTCATCACCATCCACATGCCGAAGACCCCCGAGACCACCGGCATGATCAGCGACGAGCAGCTGGCGCTGATGAAGCCCACCTCGTTCATCGTCAACGTGGCCCGCGGTGGGCTCATCGATGAGGATGCGCTCTACCGCGCCCTCACGGCAGGCACCATCGCGGGGGCCGGACTCGACGTCTTCGTCAGCGAGCCGCCCACCGACTCGCCGTTGCTCGCCCTGCCCAACGTTGTGGTCACGCCCCACCTGGGCGCATCCACCGACGAGGCGCAGGAGAAGGCCGGTGTCTCCGTGGCCAAGTCGGTTCGCCTGGCCCTGTCGGGCGAGCTGGTTCCGGATGCCGTCAACGTCGCCGGCGGAGTCATCGACCCGACGGTGCGACCCGGTATCCCCCTGGTCGAGAAGCTCGGCCAGGTGTTCTCGGGCCTCGCGCACAGCCCACTCACCAGCGTCGACGTCATCGTGCGCGGCGAGATCGTCGACTTCGACGTGAGCGTTCTCAAGCTGGCCGCACTCAAGGGCATCTTCACGAACGTCGTCAGCGAGACGGTCTCCTATGTCAATGCGCCTCTGCTCGCCGAGCAGCGCGGCGTGACGACGCGCCTGATCACCGAGTCGGTGTCAGAGGAGTACCGCAACCTCATCACGCTCGAGGGCGCGCTGAGCGACGGATCGCAGATCTCGGTGTCGGGAACTCTGACCGGCACGAAGCAGATCGAGAAGATCGTCGAGATCAACGGCTACGACGTTGAGGTTCCCTTCGCAGAACACCTCATCGTCATGACCTACGACGACCGCCCCGGCATCGTCGCGATCTACGGCAAGGAGTTCGGCGACGCCAACATCAACATCGCCGGAATGCAGATCGCGCGTCACGTGGCCGGCGGCAAGGCGCTCAGCGTGCTGACCGTCGACTCGCCGGCGCCCGAAGAGCTGCTCGAGAAGCTGCGCACGGCCATCGATGCCGATTCGCTGCAGGAGATCGACCTCACGGAGTGACCGTTCGCTGAGCCTGTCGAAGCGAGCCCGCGGCCCTTCGACAGGCTCAGGGAATGACGTGCTCAGTGCCCCGCGCGCTGCGCCGTGACCTCGGTGATCAGATCGACGAGGTCGTCGATGTCCGAAGCCGAGAGTTCGGCCGTTTCCGGTGTCGATGATCCGGGTAGAAAAGCAGACCCATACGCGAGGCCGTCGCTGATGAGCATGATCGCGCGCGAGAGCACCGGGTCGCCCGTGCTCTCGAGAACGATGCCGTACCAGGCGTCGTTGGCGGCGCGCAGAGCGTCGCGGGCCGTCGAGTTCGACGCCTGAGCCAGGCGAGACGTGGCGACGAGCGCCTTGTCGAGGGCGCTGCCCGTGGCCATTGATGTGCGGATCAGGTGAGCCACAGGCCCCGACGGCGACGACCGGATGGCCGCGACATCGCGCTCCACCAGGGTGGCCAGGCGCTCGAGCACGCCCTCGATCAGGGCCTCTTTTGAGCCGAAGTGGTAAAGCAGGCCGCCCTTGGATACCCCTGCGGCGGCGGCGACAGCGTCGAGGGTAGCGGCCCGTTCGCCGTTCTCGCCGAGCAGCTCTGCGAAGGCGTCGATGATTCGATCGCGCGTGGACGCCGAGGCGGGCGCGGCGGTGTCGATCGGCGGGTTCTCTGGGGTGTCGGGCATCGCTTCGATGGTAGCCGCCCCGGCGCCGTCGAGCAGCACCCGACACAACCTCACGGCCCTGCTCGGGAATAGAGAGCCAGGTTCGCTCGTTGTGGACATTGTCACTGTACCGGCTGGACGGTATAGTGGAATCCGCACCACTTCTCGAATCGAAACGAAGAACTCCGATCATGGCCCTCCTCACCACCCCCACAGCCGCCCAGCGAGCCGTCGACGCGCGGCCGCCCCGCGCATCCGTTCGCAATTGGTTCGCACTGGCCGTTCTTATGCTGCCCGTGCTCATCTCGAGCGTCGACAACACCGTGCTGAGCTTCGCCTTGCCCGTGATCTCCGAGTCGCTTCGCCCGTCGGCTGCGGCCCAGCTCTGGATCATCGACGCCTACCCGCTGGTGCTCGCGGGACTTCTCGTCGCGATGGGAAGCCTCGGCGACCGGTGGGGTCGTCGTCGCCTGCTACTGATCGGCGCCACGGGGTTCGCGCTCGTGTCGATCGTGGCCGCTTTCGCCCCCACGGCCGAACTGCTGATTCTCGCGCGGGTTGGCCTGGGCTTCTTCGGCGCCATGCTCATGCCGTCGACGCTCTCATTGCTGCGCAGCATCTTCCTCGACCGCGAGCAGCGTCGACTCGCCATCGCGATCTGGGCAGCCGGATTCGCCGCAGGATCGGCGCTCGGCCCGATCGTCGGTGGGATCCTGCTCGAGCACTTCTGGTGGGGCTCAGTCTTCCTCATCGCCGTGCCCGTGCTCATTCCCCTTCTCGTGTTCGCGCCGCTGCTGGTTCCCGAGTCGCGCGATCCGAACCCCGGCCGCATCGACCTCCTCAGCATCGGCCTCACGATGGTCACGCTCGTGCCGCTCGTCTTCGCCGTCAAGGAGTTCGCGACGCACGGCTTCGAGTGGTCGCAGATTCTGCTCGTGCTCATCGGCGCGACGGCAGGAATCCTCTTTGTGCGACGTCAGCTTTCTCGAGAGAATCCGATGCTCGACATGAGGCTGTTTCGTCGCGGAGTATTCACCGGAGCCGTGCTGATCAACCTCGTGAGCGTCTTCTCGCTTGTGGGCTTTCTCTTCTTTGTCTCGCAGCACCTGCAGTTGGTTCTTCGGTTGAGCCCGCTCGATGCCGCGTTCGCCCTGGTGCCCGGGCTCATCGTCATGATCGTCGCCGGGCTCGTAGTCGTGCCGATCGTGCGCCTCATCAGGCCGAGCTTCGTCGTCGCCACGGGACTCGCGCTGGCCGGCACGGCCTACGCGATCATCATGGTCACGGGCCAGGAGGCGACCGAGGCCACGCTGGCGATCGCCTTCGCGGTGCTCGGCCTCGGAATCGGCGCTGCCGAGACGATCTCGAACGACCTCATCATCTCGTCCGTGCCCGCCGACAAGGCCGGTGCGGCATCCGGAGTGTCAGAAACCTCGTACGAGCTCGGAGCGGTGCTTGGCACAGCAGTGCTGGGAAGCATCCTGACCGCGGCCTACCGGGGTGGCGTCAGTCTGCCGGCCGGGCTCAGCTCACAGGATGCCGACACGGCGCGAGAGACGCTCGGTGGGGCCGTCTCAGTGGCCGAGTCGATCGGTGGCCCGGCGGGAGCCAACCTGCTCGAGTCGGCTCGAACCTCGTTCGACAGCGGCGTGGTTTTGACCTCGGGAATCGGTGTCGGCCTGATGGCGCTGGCAATCGTGCTGGCGCTGGTCTCGCTGCGAAACACGCGTTCCTAGTTGAGTGATCTGTCTCGTCAACGGCCCGATAGAGCTGTCAGGCGCGACTCGACGGCCTGATTCAGCGTCGCTCTATCGCTGTCGTCGAGCCAGGCTGCCGTCACCGCGTTGCGCGTGAAGCCCGCGAACTCGGTCAGGCCGTAGCCGAGGGCACGGGCCAACGCCCGGAAGTCGTTGACAGCGTCGGTGCCGAACATCGGCGGATCGTCGGAGTCGATCGTGATGCGGAGGCCCGCGTCGACCATCTGCGCGATCCGCCGGTGCGAGCCGTCGCCACTTCCGGAGTACCGGCCGATGTCCGAGCTCACGGGAGTGCAGGTGAAGGTGATTCCCTCCTCTACGCACCGCGCTGTGATCCGGGCGTCGTCGACGACGTGGTAGCCGTGGTCGATGCGCTCGCCACCGAGCTCGTCGAGGATGACCTCGATGTTCGCGGGTGGACCGCTCTCGGAGTGCGCGGTGCGGTGAAGACCCGACCGACCGGCGAGCCGGAAGGCGTCGACGAAGCGCGCCGGCGGTCCGATCAGCTCGGAATAGTCGAGCCCGATGCCCACGACCTCGTCGATGCGGTGCTCGATCACCTGTTCGACCAGCTCGACGGCGGCCGATGCGGAGTCGTTGCGGTTGAGGCCGATCACCATTCGACTGGTGATGCCCGTCTCGGCCTCCGCCTCGCGCATGCCCGCCAGTACGCCATCGATGATCGTGCGATACGGCACGCCGGGGTGCCCCGGCGGGCTGAGGAAGATCTCGCGGTGCACAACGCCGAGCGCTGCCCCTCCGTCGGTCAAGGTCTCGAAGGCGACTCGGCGAAAGTCGTCTGCGTCGCGCATGACGGAACCGGCGACGTCGAGTACACGCAGGAATTCGTTGAGATCCTCGTAGGAACCGTGGTCGTACAGCGACTCCGCATCGTGACCGCCGTCGAGGACCACGTCGTGCTTGCGAGCGAGATCGAGCACGGTCTGGGCCGAGACGGCACCGATCAGGTGGTTGTGCAGCGAGACCTTGGGCAGTGCGAGGAGGAGTGCCTCTGTGGCGCTGTCGAGGGGATCGTCCATAGCCTCATGCACCACTCTGGGCGCCGCGGACGGCTCGAGCAGGGTGCCACTCAGGCACGTCGGGCTCTCCGGTCAGCATGCTGCGGAGAGTGCCTGAGCGCGCGACGTCGGGCAGCAGCCCCCGCTCTCGCAGAACAGGCATCAGCTGCTCGACGAAGTCGCGATAGCCTTCGTAGCCGCCGTACCAGTTCTCGACGAGGAACCCGTCGATGTCCGTCTCCTCGACGAGGGCCTCGACCTCGGCTGCGATCGACTCGACAGTGCCGGTGAAGCGCATGCCGCCGAAGGTTGAGGCGAGCGAGTCGAGGATTTCGCCGACCGTTGGGCTCGTGCCATTCGGATTCCGCCACATGTCGATCATTGTGTGGCCCACTTCGGTCGAGACGGAGTCGAGCGTGGCATCGGGGTCGAGGGCGCCGAGGTCGACTCCTGACCAGCCGAGGAACAGGGCTGCGGTCGCCTCCCTGGTGGGGGTGGCGTTGAGCTCCGCCCGCAACCGCTGCGCCTCGTCCACCGTGTCGGCGATGACGAAGCTCGCACCGTTGATGATCTTGACGGAGTCGGCCGGCCGGCCGGCCGCAACGGCCTGGGCTCGCAGGCGAGCGACGGTCGCTGCGAGTCGCGCGGCTTCCCTGTCCTGCGTGAATACGCACTCGGCGTAGCGCGCGGCGAATGCGGTGCCGGCAGCTGAGGTTCCCGCCTGGAACAGGGTAGGGGTGCGCTGCGGAGACGGCGTCGCGGGGAAGTACCCGTCGAACCGGAAGTATTTTCCGTCGTGCTCGATGCGGTGAACCTTTGCGGGATCGGAGAACGTGCGGGTCGCCTTGTCGGCGAGCACCGCCCCCTCGTCCCAGGCCTCCTCCCAGAGTCGCAGCGACAGGTCGACGAACTCGGTCGCGCGGGCGTAGCGCTCGTCGTGCGGCGTGACATCCGTCTGACCGAGCAGTCGCACGAGGGCCTGCTGGTTGTCGCTGGTCACGATGTTCCAGCCCATGCGTCCGCCGGTGAGGTGGTCGAGGGTGGTGAAGGTCCGGGCGTTGAGCAGGGGGTGCTGGGCGGTCGTCGACGCCGTTGCGACGAAGCCGATGCGCGGGGCGGCGGTGGCGAGTCCGGAGATCAGCGCGAGAGGATCGTGCACGGGGAATTGAACGGCGTCGCGGATGACGGCCTCGGGCACCTGGCCCGCGTCGTTCATGGGGTAGCCGATCGCCTCAGCCAGAAAGAAGAAGTCGAATCCGGCCGCGTCCATGCGGGCAGCCAAATCCTGCCAGAACTCCAGCGTCGCGAACGCGCTGGTGTCTCCCCGCTCGTGATGCCACGCGTTTGCGATGAAGTTCGGAGTGAACTCCTCGAACGCCCCGAGGACGAGCTGCTTGACCATGCGTTCTCCCTGTCGAATGTGCCGCCACCCGGTCTGGGTGATATCTCAGAGCGATCATTGCATGCGGTGTCTGCAGTCGACAAGCGGCGCAACGACGCCTTGATGGAGGCTTCGCGGCATGTCGCGATAACTGTTACACATCGTTCTCGGCGACGTAACGCACGCGAAACGTAGCGGCGGGAGGCTCGGGACGAGACGTGAGTTCTGAGGGCTCTCGGGAAGGGAGAGCGATGGAGTGGACGCAGCCGTGGGCCGAGTTCGAATCGCCCGACGATGATTCGGATCGAGTGGCCATGCCGCCCGTTCCGTCCGACCCCGCGGCGGTGCGGCAGATGTTCGCCGAGTACCCGGCCGGCGTCGCGGCAATCTGCGCAGACGTCGACGGGCGCGCGGTGGGCATGGTCGTGACCTCGCTGACCGTCGGAGCATCGTTCGATCCTCCGTGCGCACTTGTCTCCATCCAGCGAGAATCGCAGACGTGGGTGTCGCTGAAGACAGCCCCGCGCATCGGCGTCTCAGTGCTGTCGGAGAACAATACGGAGGCGGTTCGTCGGCTCGCTTCACGCAGCGGAGACCGCTTCGACGGATCCGTGCTCGGGCGCACAGCGGACGGCGCGGTCTTCATCTCCGGTGCGAGGCTCTGGCTCGAGTGCCGCGTCCTGAGTGCGATACCGACCGGTGACCACGTCGTCGTCGTTCTGGAGGTGGTCGGAGCGAGCGCGCACCGAAGCGCACGGCCGCTCGTCTATCACACGGGCTCGACCGTGGCCCTCCCGTCGTCCGCCTGATCGGCGTCTCAGCGGTGCGCCCGCCGCTCAGCGGGCGGTGATCACGATGATGCGCACGCCGGTGCGCCCGAGGGGCTGGATCGAGTGCGGAGCCGAGGAGTCGAGCCACGCGGCATCGCCCGCACGCAGCTCCTGGTCGCGGTCGCCGACGGTCAGTGTCATGCGCCCCTCAAGCACCATGATGATGTCCTCGCCTGAGTGCTGGAAGGGTTCGGGGTCTGTCTGCCCTGGCGGATAGCTGGACATGTACACCTCGATGCGGCGCCCCGGTGCTCCGTACAGCATCCGGGTCGACACGGCCTCGCCGGGGCCCGCGGACGGGAGGGGTACCCCGTGCTCGGTCAGTCGGGCGCTGTCGTCGTCTTGCGGCAGCAACTCGGCCGGCCCTGTTCCGAGAGCCTCCGCAATCGCATAGAGCGAGGCGACGCTGGGCACAGTCCGGCCATTCTCGACGTCTGAGAGCAGAGACTGCGACAGCCCCGCAAGGCTGGCGAGCGCCCGGGTCGTCAGTCCTCGTTCCTCGCGGGCGGTCCGCACGCGGGCGCCGACCCCGAGCTCCCATTCCTCGGCCATCATGAGTGCGCTTCCAGTGCATCGCGTCCGACAAGCGCGATGAAGGCAGAGCCCGGTACGGGCGAGTCATCGGGGCAGGCGAAGCGATGCGGCACGGTGCCGTCCAGCCAAAGGGTGTCGCCGCCCTCCATTCGAAGTGGAGCGAGCCCCTCGCGCAGCAAAACGAGTACGCCCTCGAGCAGAACGAGGAATTCTTCGCCCTCGTGCACCACCGGTCGTCGCTCGACGTCGCCGGGGGCGAGCTCGATGCGCACGCCTCGGAGCTCGCCGGTGGTCAGTAGGGGCCGAACTGGGCCCTCGTTCCGTGAGCGCGCCCGCCTGATCTTCGACGCCGCGACGCGCTCGACCCGGTCGGTGCTGGGTAGGAGGCGAGCGACGGGCACCTCCAGCGCCTCGGCGAGTCGCCCGAGGGTGCGCAGGCTCGGAAAGATGCGGCCGTTCTCGATGTTCGAGACGAAGGGCTGCGAGGTGCCGATGCGTGCGGCCAGATCCCGCATGCTGATTCCGAGCAGAACCCGGGCTGCACGCACTTCGGAGCCGATGCCCTCGGCGACAGAGGGGCGGGCATCCGTCGTCGACAAGCTGTCTTCCGGAAGGCGTTCGCTCACCGTTGCGATCCTACCGAAAGGCGTCCCCCTGAACGGCGAAGCCGCCGCGCCTGCCGCACTCTCGGACTACTCCTCGCCGATGTCCTCGTTCCACAGGGCCGGATTTGCCTCGATGAATTCGGCCATCATGGCGATCAGCTCGGGGTCGTTGACCACGGCGACGTCGCAGCCGTGTTCGGCGATCCAGTCCTGCCCGCCCAGGAAGTTCTGGTCGTCGCCGACCACGACGCGGCCGATGCCGAATTGGCGCACGAGGCCCGAGCAGTACCAGCACGGAGAGAGGGTGGTGACCATCACGGTGTCTCGGTAGCTGCGCTGGCGCCCGGCGTTGTGAAAAGCGTTGGTCTCGGCATGCATCGCCGCATCACCGTCTTGCACCCGGCGGTTGTGCCCGCTCCCGAGCAAGACCCCCGCGCTGGTGAACAACGCGGCGCCGATCGGGATGCCGCCTTCCGCTGCTCCCTTCTCGGCCTCGGCTCGTGCGACGGCCAATTTGTCTGCGTCTGTCTCGTAGATCACGCGTCAGCCTCGACACGGGCCGCCGGCAGGATCGTCTCGCTCGACAGCGGAGCACCGAGCACCGGCCGCACGATTCGGAAGACCACAACGTACAGCACCGCCGCGAGAGCAAAACCGACCAGGGCCGTGAGGTCACCGATCTCGGGCGTCGATCGCACGATCAGACCCACGTAGACGGCCTGGTTGGAGAAGAGCCCGATCGAGACCACCGCTGCCACGACGAAGGCGATGATGCCGGCAGGGTTGCGGTACTTGTTCTTCTCGTCGACGACGAGCGCCAGCACGGCCGTGCCGCGGCGAAGCCAACGGTCGGCGAGAACGATGCCGAGCCAGGGAGCGATCCAGTAGGCGATCACGAGCAGGAAGTTCTCGTAGCTCGCACCGGCATCGGGCATCGAGAGCAGGGCGATCACAAAGCCCAGCACGCCGAACCCGAGCGCCACGATGGCGCGACGGCGCTCGAAGGGAATCTTGATTCCGATCGCCAGGAATGACATCGACCCCGAATAGATGTTCAGTGCGTTCGCCGAGATGGCGCCCACGGCGATCGCGAGAAGCGTGATCGCGGAGATCCAGCCCGGCATACCTGCGGTGAACGTATCGGTCGGGCTGGCGTCGTCGGCCAGGCCGCTGTGCACGATGGTGGCCGATGCCGCGCCCACGATCATAAGAAAGCTGGTCGAGACGAAATTGCCGAGGCCGGATGCGACGGCGATCTTCGCGCGGCTCGTGTCGGCGCGCAGATACCGGGTGTAGTCCGCCGCGTAGGGGTTCCAACCGGCCGTGTAGCCGAATGCGGCACCGGCCGCGAGCATAAAACCGGCGAAGCCGCCGAAGCCACCGGAGCCGTCGCCGCCTGCTGGGGCCGACGTGTCGGCGTTAGCGAGGATGAAGATGCCGGCGATGAGGAAGATCGCGCCCAGAACGAACATGGCGTAACGCTCGAAGAGCTGCACGATGTCATGGCCGACGAAAGCCACGGTCACCTCGACGACAACGACGATGGCGAGCGTGAGCACCGGGTTCCAGCCCGTCAGTGTGGCCAGCGCGAAGGCTCCGCTGATGGAGTTGACGGCGAACCAGCCGAGTCCGGCCATCGCCGTGTTGAGGCCGGCGGGCACGATGTTGCCCCAGAAACCGAAGGCCGTGCGCCCGAGCAGCATCTGGGCGAGGCCCTCGCGCGGCCCCCACGTCGAGAGGAAGCCCTGACTCAGGCTGCCGAGGAAGTTGCCCAGGAGCACGGCGGCCACGGCCTGCCAGAAGCTCAGCCCGAAATAGAGAACGGCGATGACTCCCACGAAGATCGTGGCGAATTCGAGGTTGGGCGAGGTCCAGGTCGCGAACAACTGCCACGGCGATCCATGGCGCCTGTCCGATGGAATCGGCTCGATTCCACCGGGTTCGACGAGTTGTGTTTTTGGCGCAGCGGTCAGTGTCATGATCGGATCTTAGAACTGCGCACGTCTCGAGAACCCGCGGTGCGACAACGCGTTACAGGCCATTTACACGGCTGAAACGAAGCACCTGAACCGGGCCACGAACATCCGGTCGACCGCCGCCGTTCAGAGTGGATCCTGCGAGTTCTCCTGGCGCGTGACGCGCTGGCCGGTGGCGGGGTCGACCGCGGTGCGCGTCGTCGATGTGCTCTGGCGGCGACGCGCCATCAGCACCAGTCCCAGGACGGTGACCACGAATCCGGCGCCCATCAGGATGTAGCCGACCATGCGCAGGTCGATCCAATCCACTTGAATTTCCACCGCGAACGCGAGGATGGCGCCGACGGCGAACAGGAAGATACCGAATCCAATACTCATAATTGGCATCATATGAACGCAGCGTCCTCTGCGGTAAGGCGTTGACAAGTAACCTTGCACTTGTCGTTTTCGCACCGATCCAATGCAGGAGCACTATGTCGCGCACCATCAGACTCGCCGTCATTCCCGGAGATGGCATCGGCCCGGAGGTCGTCGCCGAAGCCGTGAAGGTGCTCGACGCGGTGGCGCCGTCTGCCGGTCTCTCCATCGAGAAGACGCACTTCTCTCTCGGCGCGACCCGGTTTCTCGAGACCGGCGACGTGCTGACCGACTACGACCTCGCATCCATCTCGTCGCACGATGCCATTCTTCTCGGCGCCGTCGGGGGAGTGCCCGGCGACCCGCGCCTCGCGAACGCGAACATCGAGCGCGGTCTGCTGCTGAAGCTGCGCTTCACGCTCGACCACTACGTGAACCTGCGCCCCACCACCATCTACCCCGGTGTCGCCAGCCCGTTGTCGAACCCGGGCGACGTCGACTTCGTTGTCGTGCGCGAGGGAACGGAGGGTCCCTACGTCGGCAATGGCGGAGCCATCCGCGTCGGAACGCCCCACGAGATCGCGAACGAGGTGTCGATAAACACGGCATTCGGTGTCGAGCGTGTCGTGCGCTTCGCCTTCGAGCTGGCCCAGTCGCGCCCGGCCAAGAAGCTCACCCTCGTGCACAAGACCAATGTGCTCACCTTCGCGGGCGGCATCTGGCGTCGGCTGGTTGACACTGTCGGGGCCGAGTTCCCGGATGTCGCCGTCGACTACCTGCACGTCGACGCCGCCACGATCTTCCTAGTCACCGATCCTGCTAGATTTGACGTCATCGTCACAGACAACCTCTTCGGCGACATCCTCACCGATCTGGCCGGCGCAATCAGCGGCGGAATCGGCCTGGCGGCCTCGGGCAACATCAACCCCGACGGAGCCTTCCCCAGCATGTTCGAGCCGGTCCACGGATCCGCGCCCGACATCGCAGGCAAGCAGATCGCCGACCCCACGGCCGCGATCCTGTCGGTGGCACTCCTCCTCGATCACCTCGGGGTTCCGGATGTCGCGGGCACAGTCCGCGACGCCGTGACGGCCGACATCGCAACCCGGCAGGCAGACAGTCCGCGCACGACGAGCGCCGTAGGCGACGCCATCCGCGACGCGGTCGCCTCGTCGCTCGCCCGCTGACACCGAACCTTTTCGACTAAGGAATTCGCAATGACCGATCTCGACAGCACCTTTCCCCTCACGTTCACCCTCACGCCCTCCGAGACGGTGCGTGCCGAGGTTGAGCGCGAGGCGATCCTCGCCGATCCCGGCTTCGGCAAGCACTTCACCGACCACATGGCGAAGATCGACTGGACTGTGGCCGATGGCTGGCACGACGCGGCCGTCGTGCCCTACGGCCCGCTGCTGCTCGACCCCGCGGCATCCGTTCTGCACTACGCACAGGAGATCTTCGAGGGGCTCAAGGCCTACCGTCACGCCGACGGATCAGTCTGGACCTTCCGCCCCGAGAAGAACGCCGAGCGTCTGCAGCGGTCGGCGCGCCGACTCGCCCTGCCCGAACTCTCCACCGAGGACTTCGTGGAGTCGCTCAAGCAGCTGATCGCTGCCGATGGCGCGTGGGTGCCCGAGGGCGGCGAGACCAGCCTCTACATCCGGCCGTTTATGTTCGCCAACGAGAGCTTCCTCGGTGTGCGCAGTGCCCAGAAGGTGGGCTACTACGTCATCGCGAGCCCGGCGGGAGCGTACTTCCCCGGGGGAGTGACACCGGTGTCGATCTGGCTGTCGACCGACTACGCGCGTGCGGGTCGCGGCGGCACGGGTGCTGCGAAGACCGGCGGCAACTACGCGTCGTCACTGCTTCCCCAGGAGGAGGCCTACGCCAACGGCTGCGCGCAGGTGCTGTTCCTCGACTCGTCGGAGGGCAAGTACCTCGAGGAGCTCGGCGGAATGAACGTGTTTCTGGTGAAGAAAGACGGCACGCTCGTCACTCCGGAGTCGTCGTCGATCCTCGACGGCGTCACGCGCGACAGCATCATCGAGCTGGCCAAGGCCCGCGGCCACAAGGTGGAGCACCGCAAGGTGACGTTCGACGAGTGGCGCGACGGCGTGGCATCCGGTGACGTTGTCGAGGTGTTCGCGTGTGGCACTGCCGCCGTGGTCACGCCGATCGCAGCGCTCAAGGGCGCGGACTTCGTGATCGGCGACCCGGATGCTCCGGCGGGCGAGCTCACGATGTCGCTGCGCAAGGAGCTCACCGACATTCAGTACGGGCGCATACCCGACGTGAACGGCTGGCTGACCCGCCTCGACGCGTAGATACTGGCGCTGGTCGAAGAGGGCTATCTGCGCTGGTCGGGTAGGCCGCGGCGTCCGTATCGAGCGGCGAAGCTGCTACGTAATCAGCGCGGGGCTGGTTTGCTCTTCTGAGAAGACCCCGGAACGGCCGGGCGGGCTGCTTCATCGTGCCACGACCATCGTCGGCGCGTTCAGTCACTTCGGGGAACGGAACGCGGGGCTCGCTGAGGTCGTGATCGCACGAACGGGAGGAAATACGCGCATCTGACGCGAATAGCGCGTCGATGTGCGAAATCTCCTCCCGTTCAGCGCGGAACGGACGGAGAACAGCGCATCCGAGCCGAATACGGTGTCGGGTGAACGGATCTCCGCCCATTCCGACGGCAACTCGATGAGCGCATCGTTGGGCCGTTAGAAGACTCGCTACTCGCGCTCGCGGTCGTCGGCCATCTCGAGGTAGCCGCTGAGAGCTGCGATGAACTCGTGGCTCGGAACGTGGCTCGGGTCGGCCTGAATCTTCACGTATTCCGCCTGCAGCTCGTCGATGGCCTGGTCGATCTCGAGCACGGCGAGGGCGTTGCGCTGTTCGTTGTCGAGGCTCACGAGGAATCCGATCGCGCGGTCGATGTCGGCCGCTCCGCCGAAGGAATAGTCAGACATGGGTGTGCTCCTCGAGGCTTGCTCCGTGATGGGCGAGGAGTTGCTCGCCCCTCGTTAGCGTAGCGTTCGGACTAGGCTCGGAACCGTGAAAATTGCGCGCTTTACGGTCAGCGGGGGAGAGCCCCGGTTCGGAATCGTCGATGAGACGGAGATCGTGGTTCTCGTGGGTGATCCCATGTTCGTGGGCTACGAGACTACCGAGGAGCGGGTGCCGCTCGACGCGAACGTCAAGCTGCTCGCGCCGGTCATCCCACGTTCGAAGATCGTCGCCGTCGGCAAGAACTACGCCGACCACGCCGCCGAGATGGGTGGCGAGGCGCCGACGACTCCGCTCATCTTTCTGAAACCCAACACCTCCGTGATCGGGCCGGGCGACGCCATCCAGTTGCCGCGTGAGAGTTCGCAGGTCGAGCACGAGGGCGAACTGGCCATCGTGATCGGCAGCATCGCCCGCGACGTGAAGAAGGAAGACTATGCCGACGTGGTCTTCGGCTACACGATCGCGAACGACGTGACCGCGCGCGACATTCAGAAGGCCGACGGCCAGTGGGCCCGCGCCAAGGGCTACGACACCTTCTGCCCGCTCGGCCCGGTCATCGAGACAGATTTCGACTTCTCGGATGCCGCCATCGAGGTGCGCGTCGATGGCGAGTTGCGCCAGAGCGGCAACACGAACCAGATGATTCATTCGATTCCCGAGATCATCGCTTTCGCGTCGAGCGTGTGGACCCTGCTGCCGGGTGACGTGATTCTCACGGGAACGCCCGCAGGAGTCGGTCCGTTCGTCGATGGTCAGAAGGTCGAGATCTCCATCGCGGGGCTAGGCCTCCTGAGCAACCCGGCCAAGAACCGCTGATCGAACGCACTCCTCGGTAGGATTGAGGAGGTATGTCGAATCCCTCCCTGCACCCTGTGTCCACCGCGACCGGCACCGACGTTCGCGTTCGGTTCTGCCCGTCGCCCACCGGTACGCCGCACGTCGGCCTGATCCGCACCGCCCTGTTCAACTGGGCGTACGCCAGGCACACGGGCGGCAAGCTCGTCTTTCGCATCGAAGACACCGACGCGGCGCGTGATTCAGAGGAGAGCTACGGCCAGCTGCTCGATGCGCTGCGCTGGCTGCGCCTCGACTGGGACGAGGGCATCGACGTCGGCGGACCCGACGCGCCCTACCGCCAGTCGGAGCGCACCGACACCTACCTCGAGGTCATCGAGAAGCTGAAGGCATCTGGCCACCTCTACGAGAGCTTCTCGACCGCCGAAGAGATCGACGCGCGCAATGAGGCGGCCGGGCGCGCTAAGCAGCTCGGCTACGACAACTTCGACCGCACGCTCACCGACGAGCAGCGCGAGGCGTTCAAGGCCGAGGGCCGCCAGCCGGCGCTCCGTCTGCGGGTTCCCGACACCGAGCTGAGCTTCACCGACCTGGTTCGCGGCGACATCACGTTCCCCGAGGGCTCGTTCACCGACTTCGTGGTCGTGCGCCCCAACGGTGCGCCGCTCTACACGTTGGTGAACCCGGTCGACGATGCGCTGATGCACATCACGCACGTGCTTCGCGGAGAAGACCTGCTCTCGTCGACGCCTCGCCAGATCGCGCTCTATCACGCGCTCATCGACATCGGCGTGGCCGAGTGGGTGCCGCAGTTCGGCCACCTGCCCTACGTTATGGGCGACGGCAACAAGAAGCTGTCGAAGCGCGACCCTGAGTCGAACCTCTTCCACCACCGCGACCGGGGCTTCATTCCCGAGGGCCTCGTGAACTACCTGGCTCTGCTCGGCTGGTCGCTCACCCACGATCGCGACGTCTTCTCGATCGACGAGATGATCGCGGCGTTCGACGTGACAGACGTCAATCCCAACCCTGCGCGCTTCGACCTGAAGAAGGCGGAGTCGATCAACGGTGACCACATCCGTATGCTCGCCAGCGTCGATTTCGCGGCCCGTACCATTCCCTATCTCGTGCGCGACGGCATCCTGACCGAGCCTCTCAACGACTACGAGGAGCAGCTGCTACTCAAGGCCGCGCCGCTGGTGCAGGAACGCATGGCGCTGCTGGGTGACGCCCCGGCGATGCTCGGCTTTTTGTTCGTGCAGGGTGCGAACCTCGAGTACCAGCCGGATGCCCTCGCCGGGCTCCCCGAGAACACCGGGCTCGTGCTCAGCGCGTCGATGAACGCCCTCGAACTCGTCGAAGAGAGCAACTGGAACGCTGCCGAGATCCAGGCAGCGCTGCAGGCCGCGCTCATCGACGGACTCGCGCTCAAGCCGCGCGTCGCCTACGGCCCGCTGCGCGTTGCCGCGTCGGGTCGTAAGGTCTCGCCGCCGTTGTTCGAATCGTTCGAGCTTCTCGGCAAGACCGAGTCGATTGCGCGCATAGACCGTCTCTCGAGTCGGCTGGGCTAGTCCGTGATCGAGATCTTGCGCCCCCAGGCGGCCGCGCCCGTCGAAGGGCACGTGGACTGCGTGATCATCGGCGCGGGTCCTGCCGGAATGTCTGCTGGGCTGAACCTCGTGCGGGCACGTCGCAAGGTACTTCTCATCGACAGCAACCGGCCGCGGCACTCCGCCACGCTCAAGAGCCACGGCTTTCTCACGCGCGACGGCGTCTCGCCGCTCGAGCTGCGCAAGACAGGTCGGGCCGAGTTCGAGGCCTACCCGATGGCGTCGTTCCAGCAGGCTTTGGTCACGAGCGTCTCGGTCTCGGATGCGGCGGGCCCGCCGGCCGAGCAGCTGAGAGACCGGCCCGAGTACCGGGTGCAGGCCACGGCGATTCGCGGGGGCGGGTCGGTCGATGTCACGGCATCGGCCGTGCTGATCGCATCGGGTCTCAGCGAGACGCTTCCGGCGCTGCCCAGCGTTCGGGCCTATTACGGATCGAGCCTGCACAGCTGCGTCGAGTGCGACGGCTTCGAGAAGAGCGATGAGCCGCTCGCCCTCATCGGCGAGAGCGACGACCTCGCCGAGCGCGCTCTGCTCATCTCGCAGTGGTCAAGCGATCTCATCGTGTTCACCAACGGAGTCGGAACCGTCTCTGAAGCCGACGAGGCGGCCCTGGCCGCGCGCGGCATCCGGGTGGAGCGGCGGGCTATCGCCGATGTCGTGGGCGACCGCGAGGGACTTACGGGGGTGCAACTGGTCGACGGCGAGGTGATTCCGCGCACGGGTGGCTTCATTCGGCCGCTGTGGGAGACGAAGCTGGAGTACGCGTCGTCGCTCGAGATTCCGGAGACGGCCGACGGCTGGATCGAGGCGGATGCCGACGGACGCACTGCTGTGGCGGGAATCTACGCGGCGGGCGACGTCGTTCCTCCGGGGCCGCACCAGTTGATCGTGGCGGCCGGCGAGGGCGCACGCGCCGCGGCCGTGATCAACCGCTACCTGATCGGGTCGCTGTAGGGTCGCTCGGTTTGAGCGCAGCCTCTGCGTAGGCTAGTGTTGACTCTCGGTCAGGACTTCGGTTTTGATGCAGTGGGGTATGGTGTAATTGGCAACACGGAAGATTCTGATTCTTTTGTTCTTGGTTCGAGTCCAGGTACCCCAGCAGTAGAGGCCCGCCAGTTCTTACGAACACGACGGGCCCTTTTTTGTTTGGCTCGTTGCCGCGGCTTCCGACAGGAAGATGTTGACGTGAATGGGTTTGCGCGGCCGAGGCTTCTGGCATCAGCCCCGACCGAGGTCATCGAGTATGTTCGCGCGATCGTGGGCGGCCGCGTTCTTCGCGAGGAGCCTGCGTCTGATGGGTTCACGCCGAGCGTGGCGTCGGTTGTCGTCGCCGATGGCATTCGGCAGGTCTTCGTGAAGGCCGGTCCAAAGAACGATGAGGGCGGGCGAGCTGTTCGCACAGGTGCTGAACTCTCGGAGGTAATCATAGATCTTGGTCCTGCTCTTATCGGTTGGGCTGAGCGCGCGGGCTGGTACGTCGCGGTCTACGAACGGCTCGCCGGAGCTGCCGTGGTGCAATGGGAGGCCAACGATATTGCGGAGCTGTCGGCGCTTGCCGCCACCATGCGCGATCGGTTGAGTCCGAGTCCCATCGCCGATACGAAGCCGTTCGCCGACGCATTCGCGCCGCTGCTAGGTACGTGGAGGGCGTTGGTCGAGCCGGGCCATCCACAGAGCGGAACGGTCGAGCATGTTCGTGACCGAACGTTGCCGTATGGGCTGCAAGCCGAAACGCTTGCGGGCCTCGAGTCGGACTGGTTCGAGGCCTTACGCGAAGGCTCGTCCCTGCAACACGGAGACCTTCGACGCGACAACATCCTGCGTGAGCCATCCGGTCGGCTGAGACTGGTGGACTGGACTCACCGCTGGACGGCGCCGAGGTGGGCCGATTGGGTGAGGCTCGTTCCGGATCTCGCTGCCGACGGGTTCGACCCACAGGCCGCGTTCGAGGCAATCGCTGGGCGTGAGGCGAACGAGCACGAGGTGAACGTGATGCTGGCGGGTTTGGCCGGGCGCTGCTGGAGAGACGGGCACCTCGCGGCGGTGCCCGGATTGCCTCAGCTGAGACCCATGCAGCGTCTTCAGGGCGACATGACGCTGAGGTGGATGGCCCAGCGTGGCCTGCGGTAGCTTCAGCGCGGTCGAGTCCAGACATCACATTACGCAGGTGAAGGTCTTCGGCTCGGCGGTGCATGGCGCGAATACGCCTCACTCGGATATCGATCTTCTCGTCTCATTCAGTGACGGTGCAAGCCTGCTCGACCAAGCGGGATTTCAACGCGAGGCAGAAGACCTCCCCACTTGAATGGCCGAGGGCTGACGTGGGAGTTGAGACACCGTGAGACTTGGCGAAGAAGGTGCCCGCCGTCTTGCGCAGAGTTGGACTAGCGCGCCGCGCAGTATGGAGACTGCTTCTTCCTCCTCGGCATCGTAAGTTCGTCAGACGGAGTGAGGTTCATGGTTCCTTTGAGCGCGGTTCCTAGGGTTCCACGTCGTTCAAGTCGGTAACACGGCCGACGGCCGAGAGTGCGAATATCAGTGGAGCTGCGGCGGAAGCGACGCCAATCACCACGAGACTGATCTTGGGCGTCGTTGTCTGTGCCAGAATGCCGGCTATCAGACTTCCCAAGGGCAGACAGCCCCACGAGATGAATCGGACAGTGGCCATGACACGGCCCAACAGCTCTGGTGGTGTTTCCCGTTGACGGTAGGAGCGCGTGGTGATGCTCACCACGACCGCTCCCGCTCCGGCGAGAACTGAGCCGGCTGCGAATGCCGACAAGCCCCAACCGGGCAGAGCCACGGCAAGGAGTATGCATCCGGCGGTAGTGGCCCAGGCGGCCTGGAGCGTCGTCCGCGCGCTCCCGAGACGTCGGATCATCGTTGTCGCTATGGCGGCGCCGATCAGCGCGCCGACGCCGTCGAAGGCCAGCAGTAACCCCACCACTGCGACATTTACGTCCAGTTCGCGGACGAGAAACACGGCGACCAACGCTGCCTGCGCTCCGACGGCGAAGTTGAGGACGGCCGCCAGTATGGTTGTCGGCCGCAGGACTGGATGGCTGAATACGTGACGGACGCCCTCGCCGATCAGAGATCGGTAAGTCCGTTCTTTGCCCGTTGCAGCCGCGTCGACTGAAGGGAAGCCGCTGAAGATGAACGCGGACGCCAGATAGCCGATTCCCGTGGTGGCCAGTGTCAGCACCGGTCCGAGGATCCCAGCCATCACACCGCCCAACGCCGGGCCGCCAGTGGAGGCCACCGCGTGGGTGGCGGACATCAGGCTGTTCCGCTGTTCCAGCTCGTCGTCGTCGATGATGCTGGGCAGATACGTGGAGTTGGCGACGTCGAAGAGTACGTCCGCGCAGCTGACGACGAATCCCGCCACCACTAACGACCAAATACTCAGGACCCCCGTCGCCCACATCGCGACGATGGCGGCGATCACTAGAAGGCGAAGCAGATCCATGCTTATCTGCACTCGTTTCAACGCGAACCTCTCGGCGATCACACCCGCGGGCAAGCCAAGCAGCAACCAGCCGATGTTGCTCGCTGCCGCGACAATTCCGAGTTCCAGTGGCGACGAGCCAAGGGTCACCACGGCGACCAGAGGGAAAGCGACGGACGCGATGCTGAGGCCAACCCCACTCAGAGAGCTGGCAAGCCAGTACCTCCAAAACAAGCTCAGCCGGGACTGCGTTTGGATGAGAGGCAACTGTCTGGTCATGCCTGTCCGCCTGCGGAGGGGTCTGCGGCCCGATCGTGTTCCGGCTGACCACCGACATCGAGATATTGGCGCCAACGCGCGGCCGCGGCATCGAGCTCGTCCCGCTCGGCGACGGGGTCATCGGACGACAACACCATGCTGTCGTCCGTTGTTCGCGGTACGAGATGGAGGTGCGAATGGAAGACTGACTGGCTGGCGGCGGGGCCCTCCGACATGAGGATGTTCAATCCCTCGGCATCCGGGAACGCAGTAGACAGATTCGCGGCGAGCGTGTGAGCCAAACTGGCGAGCTGTATGAATAAGGTCAGTGGAAGGTCTGAGAGTGCCACGTAATGCTCTTTCGGCAGAACAAGGACATGGCCCCGCGAAACAGGTCGGACGTCCATGATCGCCAAGATCGAGTCGTCCTCGAAGACCTTGGACGCTGCAAATGTGCCGTCAACGATCCTGCAAAACAGGCAATGAACCTCTACTGCGGCCTTTGCGCTCATGCGCGCAACTCGAGCACGCCGGCGTCGAGCCCTTCGAGGCAGAGACGTTTGACTTCTTCACCAGAGACCGCCATCTCGGCAGCCAGGAGCGTGATGTTCATCGGCTCCGTCAGCAGAGAAAGGAGCAGCACCCAGGCGGCCCTGTCCACCCCGTCGAGGGTGAATGCGAGTCGTCCGTCGACGGCAACGATCTCGCTACCGTTCGGATCGTTGACGTTCCTGAGAACACTGACTTGCGGGCCGCGGGCCAGCGTGCTGTGTTCGTTGAGAGGGGGCGCGTAGAGCACCGCGTCACGGACTTCGTCGCGAGAGGCGTCCCAGTCCTCGATACGGAGTTCTATGGGGACACTCGCGTTATCGCGCCTGTCGAGGGTTCTCGGCTGAGAGTCGAGCATGTTTTCCAGTAGTCCGAGGTTCATGACTGCGAGCAGGTACTCCATCGAGCTGTCACTGGGATCGTTCTTCAGCCGCTCTACCGCAGCGAAGACGTTGGCCTTGTCTAGCCATTGGGTTGCGCCCTTGGAGCTGAGTGCATCGTCCAGCAATTCACCGGAGCCTTGGAGGATCATCTGGATAAAGGTGCGCTGGTTATTGTATGACGGGTCGTCATAGAAGAACGAGACTTTGGGCCGTTCGAGGATGTTCGTCGGCAGCAAACCTTTCAGCGCGCGTCGGAGGATCGCCTTGTCCCAGAACAGGGACGCGTGCATCTTGCGCGGTACGGCATTTGTGATCTCGACGACGCGGTGGTCGAGGAAGGGAACGCGTGCTTCGATGCTGTTGGCCGCCGCGGTCCGGTCCTCGTGCCAGTTGTTGTACTGTTCGATGTCGTGCAGTTTCCAATCGAGGTAGTGCCGGTACGGGTCTGCGCTCACTCCGGGTAGTACATCTCGGCGTAACAGCTGCCCGTGAGACGGGTCGAACCACGGTGCGAGTTCCGGCATTGCGAGGAGTCCGGTGTTGGTTTCCAGCGTCTCGATGGTGCGCAGGTAGGTTTCGTAACCGCGTCCGGCGCTGAGTTTTTGCGAGTAGCCTCCGTTGAATTCGTCTGACGCCTGGCCGAGCATCATCGCTTTCAGGCCGGGCCGAGTTTGCCGCGCGAACCGGTGGAGTTCGAATTTGTAGAAGTGCTCCGGGCTCGCCTGCGGTGTTTCCAATGCCCAGAGAATGGTGCGCCACTCCTCTGAGCTAGGAATCCGGTTGCGGTCGAAGATCACTTGGTGATTGTCGAGTCCGCATTCCAGGGCGGTCCGGTGAGAGTATTCCGCGTCGCCGTTCACGTAGGTGCTCCCAGTGAGCGCTGTAAAGGTAGGGATTCCGCTGCCTCGCGCGAATGCCGCTACGGCGGCGGAGTCGATGCCGCCACTGAGGAATAGACCGACCTCGATGTCGGCGGTCAGGCAGTCGCGGACTGAAGCGGCCAAGGCATCCCGGTAGATCCTGACGATTTCTTCCTCGGAGGCATCAGTGAGGTCAGGTCCTGAGCTGGCGTTCCAATACCGCGTTGTCGTCAGCTCCCTAGTGGCGATGTTCAACTCGGTGAAGTGTGCTGCCGGTACGACATGGATGTCCTTGAACCAACTCGTCGGCGGTTCCGTAGTGAATGCCAAGTCCAGGTTGAGGCCGGGGTTCGTAAGCGCGCCCTGCCAGTCCACTTCCCTAGGCGTCCTTCGGTCGGCGAAGAGGGCTTTGGTTTCGGATGCGAACACGATCCTCTCACCATCAAAGTGGTAGCTCAGCGGTTTGATGCCGAATCTGTCGCGGCCGAGGATCAGTCGGCCTTTACGATTGTCAAAAAGCGCGAAGGCGAACATTCCGTTCAGCTTGTCGAGGTACGCTATCCCTTCTTCGAGATAGCCGTGCAGCAACACCTCGCAGTCCGACTCGGTAGAAAAGCGGTTCCGCTTCTCTAGGTCTTGGCGTAACTCGCGGTGGTTATAGATCTCTCCGTTGACCATCAGCATGACGTTCCCGTCGGCTCCGAAGAACGGCTGGTCGCCGTTGTCGAGCGAGAGTAGCGCTAGCCGCTGAAACCCGAAGACTGCGGCGCCGACGATGCCGAAGTCCGTGTGGTCGGGCCCTCGGTGTGCTATGACATCGGTCATCGCCCGGACGCTGTGCTGGGAATCAGAACTTGCCTGCGACGTTCCGAACTGGACTCTTCCTGCGATTCCGCACATTACGAACGGGTCCTTTCCTTGAAAACGGTTTCTGTCTGGTCCTCGATGACGTCACGGAGGTCTTGCGTCTGTAAGTCTGCGAAGTAATCGAGGCTGCGTCCGGCCCCGCGGAGCGCGGCCTCTCGGACGGCGGTTTCGCTGAACAGTTCGTCGCCCGCATCCTCCGCGTCAGTGCGGCTCACACCGATCGCAATCAGATCCAGAACGGTCGAGGTTCTTTCCGGCATGGTGAAGCCGACCACGAGCTTCGGATAGACATCCACGGCCACTCGGCGCTCGGCGGGTGATAGCTGTCCCCACAGAATCCGCAAGAACTGCCGGAAGTACGAGTGGTGCCGTCCCTCATCCGTAGCGTGATCGCGGACGCTGTCAGCTATGCCGTCGTCGACTTCCCCTGATCGGGCGACTTCGACCAGGTTCCCGGTGATGAGCGTTTCGCTCACCGCGACGAACAACAATTCGATCAGGTTCTCGTAGCCGGGGTGGTGCGCCATGACGCCGTCCAGGACCACCATGAACTCGGGGGTCGCAGCAATGTTGGGGATGATGCCGCTCGCGGAACGAACCTGACGGGCGAGGTCCTCCGAGAAGAGAGCATGGTATGCCTCGTCGACGTAGATGTAGTAGGCATCGAATCGCATCTGGTCCGGGACGTCGATTCGGATCGTCCCGTGTGCGATTCCCAATGCGGTTTTGTTCACGACCAGGTGTTCAAGTCGAGTCGTGAAGTCGAGGTACCGGTACAGCTGTTGCGCTTTCAGGTAACCGCGGTCGGTCTCGTCGATCCCGTCGGACACTGCGTGGTTGAGAGCCGGGACGAGAGCTTCGGGGAAGCTGGCCAAGGTGCTGAATCCGTCGCTGAGTAGGCGTCGCGGCGATGTGCGCACTGCAGCGCGCTCATCCCATTGCCGGAAGGGGCTCTTGTATCCGTCTGCCTCGGCGCAGTCCGAATCGTCCACTTTTGCGAGCGGGCAGAAGGACAAAGCAGGGCAGCCGACGAATAGTCCGTTCGTTCCGCACATTTGAGTCCTCCTTGGCCGCACGTGAAGGTCGGCTGCGGTTTTACACGCAGCCGACCCGAGAGTTGAGCTAGATACGCGCCGTCGCGATGCCACGGGCGTCGAGCTCCTTCTTGTCTTCGATCTTCGTCAAAATAATCACCTCCACTCCCTCGTGTTTTCAGAAGTAAACAGTACGTACGGTTTTTTACAAATCGGTCTCGAACGCGTGCTGTAGCTCTATCGAACATCGCCTTCTCGGGCCCACTTCGCGCGGCACGAATGGGCATACGCGGCCGATTAGATAGTCGGTCATCGCCCCTCATCGAGGGCCTTCCGGCTTTTTTGCCTAAGATTCAAATACGGTCAGTCGGTTTTTTAGCGCTGACGACAGGCAACGCGTGAGAACTCGGGTTGTGGAGTGACATTTGGCACGACGAAAGGACTTCGATGGTCGGGATGCCGTCATTGCAATTCCGGTATCCGGTACCCGAGGAATACGTGCACAAACGTGCCCGGGACGAAGTGTTTCCGACTGATCTGGTGTCCGTTGGTGGCGACGAGATGTGGGCTGGAGTGAGCTGGCCCTCGTCGCACTGCTTCTACCGGAGCGCGGAGTGAGGAATAGATTCGTATCTGGTCCTAGAGACTCTCCGGCAGCTCACCATTCTCGCGTGCCACCTGCACTATGGGGTTGATACAAGCGCACACTTCGTGATGTCGGGGCTGGGCGTGAAGTTCGCACAGGCGGCGGCTACTGGGCTTCCGCATCCGGCGAACGTTGTCGTCCGCCTCCGAGGCGATCGCGTGCGCCGCACACCCGCAGGCGCGCTGCGGGGCGTCCGAATAAAAGCCGAGTTCTACGTCGGGTCGATGCTTTTCGCGACCGGCCACGGGGATGCCCTGATCGTAAATGAGAGGGCTTACTCGAAACTGCGCAACGGACAGACTGAAAAGCGACATGGCGGGGCGCCCCGGTACCCGGGGGCCACAGTGGACCCGCGCTCAGTCGGTCACTCCTCCGAGTCGGACGTGGTGCTCAGCGCCACTCACACAGCCGATATTTTTACTCTGTCGCTCGACCTGAACAATGTGATCCTCTTCGACCACCCTCTCGACCACATCGCCGGCATGATCCCGGCAGAGGCAACACGACAGGTCGTGCGACTGCTGCGTGCAGAACCGGATGCGGAGTTGACTTCTGCAGAATTCCACTACGCAGCCGCGCTGGAGTTTGACGGAGAAGTCACTATCCATGTCGAGCTGGATGGCGACCGGGCAGCGGTCCGCTTCATCCAGGCCGACAAACTGGCCGTATCCGGCGAGGTTACGTTCGCACATTCAGCTCGAGCGGGGAACGTTACGGAATCAGACGATCAAGCAACTCGCGTGCGCTTTCAATCCGATCGTCCGGAATTACCGCTGGAAGAACGAATGTCCACATCTCACGAATTCGCGGCAACAGATCTTCCCGTCCTGTGAACGTGTCGGAAACCAGTTGAATCCCGGTGTACGCCGGAATCAGGAACCGGGCGAACACCACGGGATCGATGTCCTTACGAAAGTCACCCTCGCGGACCGCAGCCTGGGCGATCTCCGCGAAGGTCTTCAGCCATTCCTCGTACGGAGCGACAAGCGGAGGGTCGAAGTTCGTTATTTCAGTCGTCAAACGAATACCCGCTTTGACCACAGGGTCAGTCATCAACCGCTTAGCGAGATCGATGCAGAGAAGGACCATCGTTTCGAACGCCGGCTTTTCCAACGCTTGGATCCGGAGTCCGGCTTCCATCGCGAGAGAATGCTCCTTATCGATGACCGCTCGAGCTATTTCCTCTTTGGACTGAAAATGAAAATACATGGCGCCGCGAGTCGTCCCGGCCTCTTCCACGATCGCCGTCGTGGTCGCCATCCCGTATCCCAAGCGGTAAAAGGCGAGAGCCGCGCCTTCGACCAGCCGGTCTCGAGTGACCTGAGCCCGTTCTTGTTTCACCACGCATTGCCCCCATTTGCTTGTAGTCACATATTAGCGGCAGGCAGTGTGTGTTGATTGAGACGAGCAAGGTCGCAATCCTCGGTGCAAATGGGTTTATCGGCCGCGCCGTGGCGGAATCGGCGACCTCCAGTCGCGGGGAAACGACGGTGCACTCAATGGTCCGTCGGACTTCGTCGCCCCCTCGTCCTCCGGGTGAACTGTATGCCGGCGATGTCCGAGACATCGGTTCGATCCGGGCGGCGATCCGAGGAATGGATGCCGTGATCCACGCCGCCAGCTACATCGGATATGACGCCGCTCTGTGCCGAGAGACGAACGTCGCAGGCACATTGAATGTTGTCGAAGCCTGTGCAGTCGAGGGGGTCGACCGGATCGTATATGTGAGCACAGCATCGGTGTACGGAACCGGCCCGCACCGAGGGCCTGCCGAATCCGAACTCGAGATACGCCCCGAGTCTGCATTGAGCCGTAGTCGCGCGGACGCGGAGAACCTCGTCCTGGACTCAGGGGGCACGGTGCTCCGACCCGACATGGTTCTCGGCGCCGGCGACAGATGGTTCGTACCCGGGTTGATGAGATTCACCGATGCTGTCGACGGACTTGTCGATGGCGGCACGACTCGGATGAGCGTCGTGCACGTTCGCGATCTAGGTGCGGCCGCATTCCAGTTGGCCGTCCTTGACACGCCTTCTCCGGGTGCCTATAACATCGCGTACGAGCAACCCGCGGAGGTCCGCGAAATCATGGACCTCCTCAGAGTGCCAGCGGCGCCGAGCCTCCCTTCCGTTGCCTCCGCGGACGCACGTAAGCTTGCGACGAATGCAGGGTTCACCACCCGTCAGTTCTCCCTCCTCGCCTCCGATCATTGGTTCGACGCAGGAAAGCTTCGCAGCGCAATCGGACCCGGTTTAGGCGAGCTAGTCGTCGACGGCACCGACCGCGCTTGGTATCAGTCGCTCAAGCCGAGATCGGACCTCCGATGACCGCCGGGCCGGATTGTGTCTAAGCGATGACTCAGCGCGCTTGAAATGTTTAGCCATTGAAGATCGCGTCTGTTTCGTAGTACCTTCGCCCGCCTTTGAACTTCTGCTCGATGCAGTGTGCTTTCGCCAGTACCGTAGCGTCTGACGATGTCACTAATCTGATCGGCGTCCAATCTCGCCGGCTTCGCCAACTCCCGCAAATTCTCGGGGTGAGATCAAGATCTGAATAGTTTGATATGAGGTCTCCAATGCCAGCAGTAGAGCCCCCGGTGCTCCGGCATTCGTTGTTCAACGACGCCTGCGTTGTGGCTTGTCGCGAAAGGACGGGTGTAAGACAAGAAATGCCGCGATTGCAAGAATGATTGAGGCCGTCACGAGAGCGGCACAGATCTCGATGCTGCTACGAATTCCAGCAGCGTCCTGAGCGCTTTCGACGGTGCTATTCGCAAGAGTGATGATGCCTGCGTAGATGAGGCCACCAGCGAAGAGTGCGACCGCGACCCTATGCAGAATACGTACCACCGCGCGCTCTCGGGGACAGCATTTGGTGTTCGCTGTCATCGCTCTAACTCAACACAGTTGCGCACGCGAAGCAAGACGAGTATTGAGACCGCACATCCACTGTCTCGAAAGACCAAACACATTCGCGCGACGGCTGACGCGCGGTACTTGATCTTCTGGTCCAGCGGCGTGCGTCGGGATATGTTTGGGCGAATAGGAGGGTGCGATGGGCGAAGTTGCGAAACCGCGTCCGTCTGAAGTGCTTGAAAAGAACGCCGATGCCGTGATTCAGATCGGGAAGAAGTATCACATCCTGCAGGTGAAGGTGTTCGGATCCGCCGTGCGCGGTACGGACACCTCTCGATCGGATATCGATCTCCTCGTTTCCTTCAGTGATGATGCGAGCCTGTTGGATCAAGCAGGATTTCAACGCGAGGTGTCGGAACTCCTTGGCTACCGGGTCGACGTCGTGAGCGACCGAGCGGCGTCGACACCGACACTCGATCGCATCATGTTCGAAGCGGTGCCCCTGTGACGACCGACCGCCTCGGTTCCGAGCCGTAGTCTCCGGCGACGTGGCTCCCTCAAGTCGGGTCATTCAGGCCTCCGTTCCCCACGTGACACCTGGCGTTCATGCGGCGCCGCCAGTGTTGCTGAGTGCTGAAACTCCTGTCGCGTCCTCTCGCTCTTTCCGTCGGATCCGCTGTGCTGCTCACCGGCCTCTTCGCCGTACCTGCTGCAGCCTCTGCCGATGTCACGCCGCAAGAGACGGGCGCGCTCGGCGCCGTCGCAAGCACACTCCGTATCAACGAGATCGAAACGAACGGCGACCCCGACTGGGTCGAACTCATCAACACGGCGACGGAGCCGCTCGACGCATCCGGATTCGTGCTGACCGGCCGCGGCAACGACGTGACGCTGACTCTGCCGAGCAACACGGTGATCGCGGCCGGTGCGGTCTACGTAGCGGAGAGCTCGACGTTCAAGCTGAAGAAGAGCGACAAGGTCAGCCTGTTCGCGTCTGACGGTACGACACTGCTCGACTCCTACGAGTGGGGTGACTTTCACCTCGACACCTACGGACGTGTTCCGAACGGCACGGGCGATTTCGTGCAGCAGGCCACTCCGTCGAAGGGTGAACTCAACCCCACACCGACCGACCCGGGCGAAGGCGGCGGCGATGATGCCGGATGGCAGTCCGTGAAGCTCAACGAGGTCACCTCGGCCAACGATGACCCCACCCACGACGCCTACGAGCTCGTGAACACAGGCGACACAGATGTCGACGTCTCCGCGTGGATGCAGTCCGACAGCACCAGCCTCCCCGCCGCGATCAGCGCCCCCAACGGCACCGTCGTTCCCGCGCACGGCTACCTCGTGCTGCTCTCGAACCAGGGATTGAGCTCGAGTGGCGACTCGGTGAAGGTCTACCGCGCCGACGGTTCAACCATCGTCGACTCCGTCGGCTGGGGCGACAGTGACGCGCAGCCCGGCTCGTGGTCGCGCTGCGCCGACGCGACGGGCGCGTGGGCGCACACCGCGGCATCCAGTTGGGGCGTATCGAACGCCACGGCGTGCGCCGGCACAATCATCGCGCCGAGCACTCCGGGCGGCGGCGAGGTGTCGTGCCAGACCGAGGCGGCGTCGGGCAGCGGCCCGGCCATCGCGGGCGGCATCGCCTGGCCCGGCAGCCAGACCCCGGTCGTCTCTGACAACCAGTGCCAGTTCGTCACGAGCCTCTCGGGCCAAGATGTCTCGGGCCTCGACATCGACCCGAGCGCGCCCAACGTCATGTGGGCTGTCAAGAACAAGAGTCACGTCTACCGCCTGGTCAAGAGCGGCAGCCTCTGGGTTCCCGACACCGAGAACGGCTGGTCGGCTGGCAAAGACATCGTCTTCCCCAGCGGCAGCGGACAGCCCGACAGCGAAGGCCTCACGGTAGGTCCTGACGGCTTCCTCTACATCACGACCGAGCGCGACAATGCGGCGAGCGGAGTTCCCCTCGACAGCGTGCTGCGTTTCGACCCGTCTGCCAGCGGCACGACCTTGCAGCCTACTCACCAGTGGAACTTGACTTCCTCGCTCTCCGACGCGATCGACACCACCGGCAAGGCCGACTCGAACCTCGGTTTCGAGGGCATCACGTGGGTTCCCGACTCCTACCTCACGACCAACGGGTTCGTCGACCAGAGCACGGGCGAAGCCTACGACCCGGCCGATTACCCCGGTCACGGAACCGGCCTGTACTTCCTCGCGCTCGAGAAGAACGGCCACCTCTACGCCTATGCGCTCAACGCCGATGGCACGTTCCACCGGCTCTCGTCGATCGACACGGGCCTGCCGCTGATCGCGGACACGCAATGGGATGCCGATGCCCAGCGCATCTGGGCCGTCGCCGACAACAGCGTGGCTGGCTCGTCGACGCTTCTCAAGATGGATGCCGCGGGCGGGTTCGTCGTGGACCGCACCTATGACCGCCCCACGGGCCTGCCGAACAACAACAACGAGGGCTTCGCCATTGCGCCGAACTCCACCTGCGTAGACGGGGTCAAGGAGGTCATCCGCTCTGACGACGGCAACAACGGCGGACACTCGCTGTGGTCAGGCACTATCTCGTGCGACCTCGCGCTCGGCCCGCAGGGTCCGAACCCGCCTGCCTCGTCGCCGACGGTCGCAGCAACCCCGTCGACCGTGCAGGCGGGCGGCGTGACGACGATCGTCGCCGCGGGTCTCGTTCCGGATACGGAGTACACGGTCGTGCTGCATTCCGAGCCGGTGACACTCGGCAACGCGGTCGCAGACTCCACGGGAGTGTTGACGCTCAGTAACGTGCGGATTCCGGCCGATACGGCAGCCGGAGCTCACACGATCACGATCGCCGCGGCATCCGACCCCGCCACGATCGTGGCCGGCATTCCGTTCACCGTGACGGCAGCCGCGGTGGTGCCAGCCGGCGGCAACTCGACGCAGACCGGTAGCCCAGCCGCGTCGGGCACCCTCGCATCCACCGGCGCCCAGCCGCTGCCCGTGATCGCGGCCGGAACGCTCCTGCTGATGTTGGGTGGGGCGCTTGTGCTCAACCGCCGTCGCCGCCGAGTCGCGTCGGCAGAGTAACCTGACGCCGCCCGGTCAGCGAAAGTAGGGCCGACCGGCGCGCTGCTGCCCGGCTGGTATCGGCGTGCGTTTCGGGTCGTTCCAGTCGGGCGGTCTCACATGTGGTTTTCCGCGGATCATTTCGAGGGTCCACGCTGAGGTGTGGATCGTCGCGTGGTGAAACGGGCACAGCAGAGCCAGATTGTCGATGTCTGTTCGACCGGCTGCGAAGGTGATGCTGACCCAGGGGATGACGTGGTGAGCCTGACATCGGGATGGTGGAACGGTGCATCCGGGAATCACGCAGCCGCCATCTCGTGCTGCGAGAGCTCGTCGTTGTTTGCGGGTCGCCAACCGTTGAGTTTTGCCCTGGTTCAGCACCTGGCCGTTGTTGGCGAACAGGGTGACGATGGTGTCTGCGTCGCACTGCAGCATATTCACGGTACTTAAGGGAACGGGCTCGCTGCTGCCGTCGATCCAGCCGACTCCGCGCCCCTCTTCGAGATCTTTCAGAGTGACATGCACGTTCACGGTGGGCGCAGCTCCATTGAGCCGGGATGCGGCTGGGGATGCGGCGGCCATCTCGATGAGGGTCATGACCGCGTCGAGGAGCTTCTGTTCTGAGGTTCGCAGATCTGGCGGAACGTCTTGGGCGTCTTCGTCTGAATCACTCTCGTCGCTCTCGGACCGTGGCTTCTCTGGGTCTGCCGTGCGGGGGCTGAGGATCGAGTCGACGGCAGCGAGGAAGACGCCGAGTTGGAGCGGCGGCAGAGCGTACTTGCCTCGGGCCATGCCGTCTGCGCCGACCTTAGGGTGGCTGAACCCCCGAAGGGCTTGTTTGACGGCGTCGCGGGGTTCGGCCCCGTCGGGGTCGAGATGTTCGCGGATGCGGGTCGCGAGTCGGCCGAGCTCGTCGACGGTGTATCGGAGAGCCTCAGCTGTGCCGGTGCCGGTCTCGCCGATCGTTGCCGTCGCAGCGTGAACGAGGTGCCGCTCGGCTTCGTCGACCGCCTCGGACCACCGGGTGCGCGGGAGGACCTCGGTGAGGGTGCGGCAGATGATTGCCGCAGCATCGACCCCGATCTGGCCGTCATGGAGTGCGCTCTCGACAGCGGGGAAGTTGCTCGGCACCGGCAGCCCTGTTATCGACAGGGCCGACCGGAGCTGTCTGCCCAGAGCCATGCGTGACCCCGCCGTGCGCTCCGACACATTCGCCGCTGTCGCGATCAGCTTCTTCGCGCTCGCAAAGCCGTGTCGGTACGAGAGCCCTGAGGTGTCGAGTTCTCGGCGCGACTCGTTTTCGATCTCGGCCGCCACCCAGATACGTGCTGCGTCGGTGGCACGCCCGGCGACCTCCCAGTCGTGGGCGCGCCTCAGAAGCTCATCGCCGCTGGCGTGATTTCGGTCGGATGAGAGGAGCTCGCGGAGGCGTTCGGCGATGTCGCCGAGGGTCGCGTCCTGGAGTTCCATAAGAGAATTCAAGCAGGAGCCACCGACACTGGATCGGTCGGCGCATTCGATTGATGATCAGGGGATAAGGCTGTGGATAACCCGGCCGATCGAGCGTTTCGAACGCCACACGCGACACGCCACAGACTCTTGCGGCGGCTCATGGTTGTATGACACGATTTCGCCAGTTGCTCTCGACACGAGTGCGACATCGCAGTTCCGGGTCTACAGACCGGGAATTTCATGCTCAGAACGCGCCATCGGCCGTGAGCACGATCATCCCGCCTCGTCTTGAGCCACAGGAGCCTCGCCGTGACCCTTTTTCGTATCCGCGATTTCCATCCCGATGACATCGACGGCATCCTGCATCTCTGGGAGGAGATGCGCACTGCCGGCACAGAACCGGTCTACGGACTGTCGGAGGTGCTCGCCTCGTGCCAGCACGATCATGCCGTTGTCGCGGTCGAGGACGACGCCATCGTCGGCGTAGCCGTGGGCCGCGCCGCGCATGCTCAGGGCTGGATCGTCTTCCTCTCTACGGAGCGGTCGCACCAGGGCCGGGGGATCGGGGGTCGCATGCTCGCCGCCCTCGAAAAGCGGATGTCGCCACTCGGCCTCTCGAAACTGTCGGTGCTTCTGCCCGAGACGGTCTCCCGAGTCGATGCCTTCACCGGTCAGGGATTCGAGGCGAAGAAGAACCTGGTCTACTTCGAGCGGCAGATCCCCGTGCAGCGGAATGAACTCAGCGTCCTGTCCGAATTGGGCGGCCGGGTCCTGCCCCGCGGATTGTGGGATTCGATCGGGGGAATGCAGCGCGAAAAGGATCTGCTGGAGCGTCGCCTCGTGATGCCTCTGGCGAAGACGGAACTGGCCGAACAGTTCGGGGTCATACCACCCAGCGCCGTGGTGTTGTTCGGCCCTCCAGGAACGGGGAAGACCACGTTCGCGCGGGCGATCGCCTCTCGGCTGGAATGGTCCTTCGTCGAGGTGTTTCCCTCGCGGCTCGCCTCAGACCCCGCAGGCCTGGCCGGCGCCCTGCGCGAGACGTTCGTCAAGATCGCCGATCTGGAGCACGCCGTCGTGTTCATCGACGAGGTCGAAGAGATCGCGGTGCAGCGCGGTGGTGAGCCACCCTCGGCCATGCAGGGCGTCACGAACGAGCTGCTAAAGATCATCCCGAGTTTTCGAGACCAGCCGAATCGTCTTCTCGTGTGTGCCACGAACTTCATTCGCTCGCTCGACTCGGCGTTTCTGCGGCACGGGCGATTCGACTATGTCATTCCCATCGGGCTGCCCGATGAGGAGGCGCGCACGTCCATCTGGGCCAGGTACATCCCGCAACACACGCTGGAGGCCATCGACGTCGATGCGCTGGTCGCTGTCACTTCGGGGTTCTCCCCGGCCGACATCCAATATGCCGCCCAGAAGGCATCGCATGGCGCGCTGGAGCGGGCGTTGGATTCAGCCGACGATGTGCGGTCCGACGACGGTCCCCGCACGGAGGACTACCTCGTCGCGATCGCCGAAACCAGGGCGACGGTGTCGAACGAGGTCGCCGAGGCCTTTCTCGAAGACATCGAACGTCTCGCCCGCTTGTGACGAGCAACATGATCGCGCCGATAGCGACCGACTGATCTCGTCGGCACCCGGCGACGTAGTACTTCAGGACCATCCTCACTGACCCGGGATGGGCACATCTGAGGACGCCGCGGCGGCGTGCCTCCTCCTAGCGTGGAACCGCTTCACTCATCCACGCCGGAGGAATTCCCCTTATGACGCTGCTCACCCGCCTGAGCCTGGCCAACCGAGCCATTGTCGCCCTGCTCAGTATTCTCATCGTCGCCGTCGGCCTCTGGGCCACCGCGTCGATGAAGCAGGAGCTGCTTCCCTCGATCGAGCAGCCGACCGCGGTGGTCGTTTTCGCCAAGCCGGGCGGGTCGTCTGCAACACTCGATGACCAGGTGGTGGTTCCGCTCAGCAAGGCATTGGCCTCGGTTGCCGGAGTGGACGAAGTTCGATCGAGCACGTCGAGTGGCTCATCGCAGGTGACGGTGACCTGGAGCTTCGGTGCCGACGACGTCAAGATCCTGGCCGATGTGAAGTCCGCAACAGCGACGGTTCTCGCCCAGGGCCCAGACGGCGTCACCTCCAACGTCTTCGCGGGCAGCTCAAGCGACATTCCCGTGCTTGCCCTCGCGTTGACGAGTGACACCGATGTCGACTCCTTTGCAGCCCTGGTGGATGCCGAGCTGGTGCCGCTGATCGAGAATGTGCCGGGCGTGCGAGACGTCGAACTCGCGGGGCGCATCACACAGCGTGTGGTCGTGACTCTCGATCCGGCAGCACTGGCCGCCAACTCAATCGACCCGCAGGCGATCGGACCACTTCTGCGCACCGCCGGAACTGTCGTGCCCGCCGGAACCAGTGTCGACGGCGACCAGGCCCTCTCGATCGAGGTGGGCCAGGAGAACGCCACCCTCGAGGACATCGCTGCCACTCCCATCCCCACCCTCGCCGGGCCGATACCTCTGTCGGCGGTCGCTTCGGTCGCGCTGGCTCCGGTCGACCAGACGTCGCTGTCGCGCGCCGACGGGCGACCCGCCATTGGCCTGACCATCACGAAACTGCCCGATGCGAATGCCGTGCAGGTCTCCCACGCGGTGTCGGATGCCGTCGCCGGACGCCTTGGCTCGCTGGGCGACGGCGCCGCGATGCACGTCACCTTCGACCAGTCCACGATGGTGGAACAGTCGATTCACGATCTCTCGGTCGAAGGCGGCCTGGGGCTCCTCTTCGCCGTACTGATCATCCTCATCTTCCTTCTGTCACCCCGTGCCACGGTCATCACAGCCATCTCGATTCCGCTGTCGCTGCTGATAGCCGTGATCGGCCTGCGGCTCGGTGGTTTCTCGCTCAACATCTTCACTCTCGCCGCGCTTACCGTCGCCGTGGGTCGTGTCGTCGACGACTCGATTGTCGTCATCGAGAACATCACCAGGCGGCGGGGGCCAGGCGGCCTGACGGTCGAGGACGTGCGAGCCTCGGTGGGTCAGGTGGCGGGCGCCGTCACTGCGTCGACGCTCACGACGATCGCTGTCTTCTTGCCGGTGGCCTTCATCGGCGGTGTATCGGGAGAGTTGTTTCGGCCTTTCGCGGTGACCGTGTCCATCGCCCTTCTCGCCTCGCTCGTTGTGTCGCTCACGATCGTGCCTGTTCTCGCTTACTGGTTCATGCGGCATCCATCGAAAAAGGACCGCACATCGCGGGCCGCCGAACCGGCAGCGTCGACAAGGATCGAGTCAACGGGCCATGAAGCCGAACAGAGCGAGCGCACCACGGCGATGCAGCGAACGTATCTGCCCGCGCTGAGGTTCGCGCTGCGTCGACCGGTCGCTATGGTGATCGTCTCTGTTGTGGTGTTCGCGGGTTCGCTCTGCGCCATCGGTTTGCTGAAAACCGACCTTCTCGGGGGCTTTGCCGACGCGCGAGCGGTCACTGTCGAACAGACCATTCCGCTGGGCTCGACCCTGGCATCGGCGGATGCTGTCGCCCTCGAGCTCGAGAAGGTGGTTTCCGCCCTCGACGAGGTCGAGTCGTACCAGACCACGGTCAGCGCCCAGGGCGCCCCGGTGCAGCTGGGCCTTGTTCTGAAAAAAGACGCAGATCCGGATGCATCGCTCGCGACCATCCGCAAGGCCGTCTCTGCGTTGCCCGGCGCCGACGACATCACGGTGTCGACGCAGGCGACGCAGGCTACGAGCTCGACGATCGACGTAGTGGTCACGGGGGCGGACGAGGCAGCTCTGGCTGCGGCCACCGACACCGTCGCGGCGAAGCTGGGCGCGCTGAGTGAGATCGACACGGTCACAACCAATCTGGCTGCGGATCAGCCCGTGCTCTCTGTCTCGGTCGACCCGACGGCGGCCGCTGCCCAGGGCTTCACCGTTGCTGAGGTGGGCGCCGCGATCGCCGCCGCGGTCGAAGGCGAGCAGCTCGGTTCGGTCAGCGTCGACGGGCAGACCCACGATCTCGTGCTGCGGTCGCAGACGGCCGAGAGCACCCCAGCGGCCATCGGCGCGCTGTCACTTCCTGTCACCGCGCTGCAGCAGCAGCGCGCGCAGAAGAATGCCGCGAACGCGCTCACCGCAGAACAGGAGCAGCTAACCGCCGAGGCTCAGGCGAAGGCGAACAGCGCGGCCTCCGGCCAGCTTGCCGACCTCATCAAGACCCGTGACACGACCCGAAGCGACCTGGCCGAGCTTAAGGCGCAACTGGCCACGTTGGTTGCCAACCCTCCGCCTGCAGACCCGGAACCGGCGACAGCGGGAGAGCTGAGCGCCATCGAGTACCAAAAGCTCGTGACGCAGCTGAACGGCGCGGTGGAGAGTTCGATCGACGGTCTGAAGACGCTCAACGAGCAGATCGACACCGCGCAGAATGCCATCAGCGACGGCGCCGCCCAGCAGGCGGAGTCGGATCGACTGAGCCAGGCGCAGCGCGACCTCGAGAACGTCAAGGCCACCGCCATACACGTCAGCGATGTCGCGACGGTCGCCGTTGTCGAGACCCCGGCCACGATCACCCGCATCGACGGTGTGCGAGCGGTCACCATCTCCGCCCTGCCCGTCGGAAACAACCTCGGCGCCGCAGCGGCAAGCGTCGATGGCGTCATTGCATCGATCGACCTTCCCGCCGGAGTGAGCCTCGACCAGGGCGGCGCGGCAGAGGAGCAGACGGAGTCGTTCACGCAGCTCGGACTGGCGATGCTCATCGCCATCGCCCTCGTATACATCGTGCTGGTCGCCACCTTCCGCTCCCTGGTGCAACCGTTGCTGCTGCTCGTATCGGTGCCGCTCGCGGCGACCGGGGCGATCGGGGGACTGCTCGTGACGGGCACGCCTCTCGGCATCCCCGCGATGATCGGCATGCTGATGCTCATCGGCATCGTCGTCACGAATGCGATCGTGCTCATCGACCTGATCAACGACTATCGGCGTCAGGGGTCGAGTATCGACGACGCGGTGACGCACGGCGCGCGGCTCAGGCTGCGTCCGATCATCATGACGGCCTGCGCCACTGTCTTCGCCCTGCTGCCGATGGCATTCGGGCTCACCGGTGGGGGCGCGTTCATCTCGAAGTCCCTCGCGATCGTCGTGATCGGTGGCTTGGTGTCTTCGACGGTGCTCACGCTGCTTCTCCTGCCCGCTCTCTACGCTCTGTATGAACGCAGCGTCGAACGCCGGGCCGAGCGCCGTGCTGCAAAACGGGCTGCCGGTGACGACGGTGACGATGGCCTGGATGCCGACCGTGGGAGACTTTCCCCGTGATAGACACGGCGCCGCGCAGTCCCGGGCTGGCCGCGAAAGTGTGGCAACGGCATCCGCGGCTCGTCGATGTGCTCGTGGGCCTGACGTGGATTCTCTTCACGACACCCAACCTGCTGGTCGCCTCGACGGCGCCGGCCTTCGGCTGGCTGCCACTGGTCTTGTTCGTTGCCGTTGTGCTCGTCGTCGCAGTCTGCCTCGTTGTGTTCCGCCGTCGCCGACCCGTGCTCGCATTCGTGATCACGTTCATCGCCACCCTGCCCCTGATCGCTCTCTCCCCAGACCTGCTCAGCCTCGCCGTGGCTTTCTGCGTCTTCGCCATCGCGGTGCACGACTCCGCGCGCCGGGCCTGGCTCGCCGTCGGGGCGGCGACGGTGGTCACTGTCGTGGTGTGGGTGACCTACCTTTTCATCGACCCGCCGTTCCTGATGGCCCCTCCAGAGGGATCGCGCGTGAGCACGGCGTTCACCTATGCCGTCACCAGCCTGCTTGTGTTGCTCGTCGCCGTCTTCTGGGGCCAGAGCATCGGCAACCGCAAACGCTACATCGAGGGCCTGCTCGAGCACGCTCGGCACCTCGAGCGCGAACGCGACCAGCAGGCCCAGCTCGCGGCGCTCGCGGAGAGATCGCGCATAGCCCGCGATGTGCACGACATCGTGTCGCATTCGCTGTCGGTTATCGTGCGGCTTTCCGACGGTGCTGACGCTGTTTTCGAGACGGAGCCGAAACTGGCCAGGGAAGCCATCGGCCAGCTCGGCGGAGTCGCGCGTTCATCGCTCACCGAGATGCGTCGGGTCATGGGAATGCTTGAATCGACACCGGGCTCTGCGTCGTCACAGTCGGGTACCGGGTTCGACGACATACCCGGCCTGGTCGAGGTGTATCGCGGCATCGGACTGCCCGTCGAACTTACGCTCAACGGTGAGGCTCCGTCGCAGTCCGGTGTGCAGGTGGCCGTCTTTCGGGTCATCCAAGAAGCCCTGACCAACGCTCTGCGCCATGCGTCCGCTCCGAGCCTCGTCGAGGTCTACGTCGATTCCGGTGATGATGTGACCGTCACCGTGCGCAATGACGGAGCGCCGTCGCGCGCGCCGGCCGACGACGACCACGTCGGCCGGGGACTGGTGGGTATGCGTGAGCGCGCCGCCCTCTACGGTGGCACACTTGCTGCCGGGCCGGAGGACGCCGGGCGATGGACAGTGCGGCTGACGCTTCCGGGGGCACGCTCGTGACCGCCATCCGAATACTGATCGCCGATGACCAGGCGCTCATCCGCTCGGGGCTCTCGATGGTCGTCGGGGCGGCGGAGGGGATGACCGTGGTCGGCGAGGCATCCGATGGCGTTGAGGCGGTCGCGCTCGCGGCGGTGCTCGACCCCGACATCGTGCTGATGGATGTGCAGATGCCGCGCATGGACGGTATCGAGGCGACCCGCGCTATCACCGCGCGTAGCTCCGTCAGCAAGGTCATCATCCTCACGACGTTCGACATCGATTCCTATGCCTTCGGCGGGCTCGAGGCCGGCGCGAGCGGCTTTCTGCTCAAAGACTCGGAAAGCGGAGATATCCTCGCTGCCATTCGCGCGGTTGCCGTCGGCGATGCCGTGCTCGCCCCACGCGTCAGCTCTGAATTGCTCCGGCGGTACGGCGCGCTCAGTCGTCCCTCCGAGCGCTCCGACCAGGCTCGGCAGGAGTCCGATCGCGCCAACGCGGTCGAGCGGCTTCGGGCGCTCACCGATCGAGAGCGTGAGGTGTTCGATGCCCTCGTGGTCGGGCTGTCGAACGCCGAGATCGCTCAGCAACTCTGGCTGTCTGAGTCGACCGTCAAGACGCACGTCGGCCGCATTCTGCAGAAGCTCGGCATGCGAGACCGCATTCAGGCCGTCGTCTTCGCGTTCCGCAACGGCATCGCCTGACCCGTCTGGCTACATCACCGCGCCGATGTAGGAATACTTCACGAAGACCTCGGCCGCGATGCCGGCCTCCTCGAGTACTCCCTGCACCGCCGTCAGCATGTACCGCGAGTCCCATCCCATATAGAGGAAGTGCTCGTCGTCGAGCGTGTCCCAGTGGCCGTTCCACGACTGCGCCTCGTAGATCGGTCCACCGCGCCGCGCGCTGAATGCCACCACGTCGGCGCGTGAGTCTGCCCACAGTCGCTTGAAGATGCGGTTGAAGAGGTACTTGATGTCGTAGACCTCCCAGTGCTCGCCGCGATACTCCACGTACTCGAACTCGCGCTGCCAGCCCTGAGGCCACCCGCGTCGCTTCTGGGCATCGAGGATGGGCGTGAGCCCGTCGTCGTCGATCATCACGACGGCCGGCCGCTTCCAGACCTCGAGGAACCTCTCGGTGAGCCGCACGGTTCGCTCGGCGATCGCCCGGGTTCCCCAGCTCGGCACTTCTGCCAGCTCGCGGGTCAGTGCGATCGAGCTCTTCGCGTAGGAGCGGTTGCGCTTGTCGAGGAACGACTTGTCGGCGGCGCGCTCCGCGAGGTGCTCCTCGAGCAGGGCCAGGTTACCCACGGTCTGCGACAGCGCCCTGTGGCTGTTCTGCTCGTCGTCGGTGTAGTCGGCCCACTCGCGCTCGCCGTCACCGCTCCAGGAGTCGCCCGGAGAGATCGGGAAGATGTGCTCGACCTCGAGATCGACGGATGCGGGCACGTCGCTGAGGCGCGCGAGAACGTAGGCGGCGTGCGGCAGCTCGGCGTACTTCAGGGCCACGCGCACACGCTCGTCGCTGGGGGTGATGCGGGAGATCGCGCGCAGCAGCGCATCCGGCCCCTCGGCGCGCGCCCGGCTGAGCCGGGCGACGAGCCGGTCGTTGCTCACGCCGGCCAGCGTGCGGCGCAGCAACAGAGACTGGATGTTCTCGAGCAGCTCGACGAGGCTCGTCACGTCGAGCGAGCCCCGCGAATAGTCGAGGTAGGCGCGCATGATGAGCGGGTACATGCCGCGCCCGAAGGTGTTGAGGTAGCTGAGCTGGCGCGAGACCTCGGAGTCTGCCTCGAGGCTCGGATCGAGGAGGACCCGGTAGGCGGCGGAGAAGGAGCGCCACTCGGCGGCGTGGACGCGCAGGGTGTCGATGTCGAGTCGAGGGAACTGCTGCTGAAAAGCGTCGTAGACGCCGCGCTGGCCGACCACCGTGACCTCGCGGCCGGTGGTCATGACCAGATAGTGCCGCCAGAACGAGGCGATCTGCTCGCCGGTGTTCTGCTCGATCGGCAGCCAGAAGGAGTCTTCGATCTCGCTCTGCTCGAGGTGAGTCAGGCCCATGAGCACGTAGTTGTGAATGAGCTCGTGATCGCGCAGCGGCTCGCCTGTGGAGTTGAGGCTCTCGAAGATCTGCTGCGCGTTGGCGTCTGCGCCGAGAGTGATGGCCACGTGCTCGAGCTTCTGCAGACCGCGCCAGATGCGGGGCACCTCGTCGAGTCTGACCTGGCTGCGGAAGAAGGCGTAGTTGTCGTCGAAGCGGGAGTCGCGCAGTTCGTCGCCGGGGCCGAGCTGGTCGAGCACGACGCTCTCGAACACATCGGCCCAGGCGCGGTGAGGGCGGAGCTTGGTGCGGCTCGGGTCGGCGGCGCGCACGAGCACCTTCTGCAGCTCTGTGGCGAGGGCTGGATCGCTGTGCTCGACTGTGTGGTGGAGGGCGGCGATCAGCAACATCAGCGTGGTGATGCGCTGCTGGCCATCGATGAGTACGAGCTCGGAGTCGTCGGCATCGTCGGTGCTCTTCGACGAGAGGATCGAGCCGATGAAGTGAGTATGCCGGTCGTCTGTCTGCGACACGGCCCGGATGTCGGTGAGCAGCTTCTCGCACGCGCCGATGTCCCAGCGGTACTGCCGCTGATAGACGGGAACGACGATGGTCGTGTCGTCTGCCGAGAGCCACGCGACCGTGTTGACCGCGGTCGCATCGATGTTCGTGGCAGTGACCATGTCTTCGTTTTCGCCTCTCGGTAGTGCTGGGGTGCGCAAGCGCCGAGTTTAGTCGATGCAGCATGCGAGCCGACGGTGACTCCAGACGTGTTCAGGAGGAGGATAAGGACTAAAGTCCGTATCGAAATCGTCCAATGTAGGCTTGCCTAAGTTGGGCCTGTTAAAACGTGCTGGCCCCCAACGAAAGGACATGATTTTCAATCATGGGTTACATCAAATCTGCCGCTCTGGAAGAGACCGGCTATGTCGTACTCGATCGCTACAACAAGGAGATCGACCCCAAGGAGTGGCTCGACATCGAGTATGTCGACTGGAAGTCCTCGGGTGACACCCGGTTCGCGCCCCTCGCGAGCGCCTTCGGCGACATCGAGTGCAACGGCTTCTGGAACCACAAGCCGCCGCGCACCGACAAGGATGGCGTGTTCATCCCCTCGCAGGTCGAGAAGGCCCCGACCCTGACCGCCCGCGCCCAGGAGCCCGGCGCCAACATCGGCCGCTGCCGCGTGATCGAGCTGCAGCCCAACAGCTACGCCGACTGCCTCTACAACCTTCACCAGGACGACAACAACCGTCTGAACCCCGACGGAACGGGCTGGGTTGTTCGCGGATTCTTCAACCTCACCGACGACACGGAGAGCTTCTTCGTTCTGCGCGAGAACCGCACAGACCCGAGCGTCGAGTACCGCATCGCCCTTCCGGCTGGCGCGCAGCTGATCATCGACACTCAGCGCCTGTGGCACGCCGCCACGCACCTCGGCACCGACCCTCGCTACTGCCTCATCACGTCGTGGGAGTCGGGCCCCGAGCTCGACGCCTACATCGAGAAGCACAACGGCGTGAAGCACGTGCCGAACTTTGAGGTCGATCAGGAGGTGCTCGACGCCGGACAGGCTGAGCAGACTCGCCGCCTCGCGGCTCGCGCCGCTGCGCTCGCCGCCCGCGGCCAGGCAGAGAAGCTCGTTATGAGCGAGGCCTAAAGCCTTACCGTTCTGCAAAAAGGGGTCTTCGTCCACACGGACGAGGGCCCCTTTTTTTGGGCGTTGTGGCGCGTGATCAACGGGTTCATAATCATTCCTAGTAGGAATAAATGTTCTGCAATGAAGGAGACCTTAATGTCCACGACACTCAACCCCTATCTCAGCTTTCGAGGCAATGCGAAAGAGGCGATGGAGTTCTACCACTCTGTCTTCGGGGGAGAACTCACGATGAGCCGCTACGCGGAGTTCGGCATGAATGAAGACCCGTCTGAAGCCGACAAGATCATGCACGCCCAGCTCGTGACATCGGGTGGTCTCACCCTCATGGGCGCGGACACCCCGAACAGCATGCCGTTCAACCCCGGCAACACCTACTCCGTGTCGCTCAGCGGTCAAGATGTCGACGAGCTCACCGGCTACTGGCAGAAACTCAGCGAAGGCGCGACCATCCAGATGCCCCTCGAGAAAGCGCCCTGGGGCGACAGCTTCGGCCAGCTGATCGACCGCTTCGGAGTGGGGTGGATGGTCAACATCGGAGGTTCGCCCGACGCGCCGACTCCGCAGGCCTGACAGCTGCTAGCGCCCTCGCTCGTAGCGGGTCAGCAATAGGCCGTCCGACTCGAGCACGTGCACGAGTCGCATTCTGCGAGCCGCTTCGCTCTCACCGCGTGAAATCCGGATGCCGGCTCCGCCTTCCATAAGCGGGCTGACGGTCAGGCAGAGCTCGTCGACGAGATCGGCCTCGAGGAACGTGCCGAACAGGCGAGGACCGCCTTCGCACAGAATTTGCGTGAGCCCGCGCTCGACGAGCGCGTCGAGGATGCGCTGCGGCTCGACGTGCTCCTCTCCGCACGAGATGACGTCGGCGACGCCGTCGAGTGCGGCTCGTGCGTCGGCAGGCGCCGATGCCGACGTCAGAACCAGCGGTCGCACGGGCGCCTTCGCGAAGACGTCACTCGTGGGGTCGAGATCGAGTCGACCGGAGACAAGCGCGAAAGCCGGCTGCGCGGCCAAGCCGTGAGCCTGTCGCCACGCTGCGTCGGCATCCGAGAGGCGCATGGCGCCATATCCCTCGGCGCGCACCGTGCCGGCGCCCACGAGCACGACGTCGGCGAGGCGGCGGAGAGTGTCGAAGACGAGTTTGTCGGCGGGGCCGCCGAGGCCGCCGGAGAGTCCTTTCACCGTCGCAGAGCCGTCGAGGCTGGTGATGAAGTTCACGCGGAGAGTCGGTACGCGGCGATCCTCGACCGTGTAGGCCGAGGCGAGTCCCTCCGCGTCGAGAGAGGTGGCGCCGGGGGAGAGAAGAGCGATGCGGGGGCCGGCCACGTCAGAAGCCTTCTCGTCGGTCATTCGTTCTCGCTGCCCATGTTGTGCCGTAGATACTGCGGCTCGCGTAGACCCAGAATCGTCTCAGTCATGCGCATGGCCTGCACCGATCGGGCTACGTCATGCATTCTCACGATTCGGGCGCCGAGCAGCGCGCAGGTGGTGGCAGCCGCCAGGGATCCGTCGACTCTGTCGTCTCGTTCTGCGCCCAGCGATTCGCCCACGAAGTCCTTGTTCGACACGGCCGCGATGGCAGGAAGGCCGAGGCGGGCGATGTCATCGAAACGGCGTGTGATCTCGAGTGAATGCAGGGTGTTCTTGTTCAGATCGTGGCCCGGGTCGATGATGATCTGCGTCTCGTCGAGGCCGAGGTCAATCGCCAAGTCGACGCGCTCCCGCAGAAATCCAACGACGCTCTGTACCACATCGTCGTAGCGTGGTGCCGCATATGCCGTGCGAGGTCGGGCGAGGCTGTGCGTGATCACGAGGGTGGCGCCGGTGGATGCGGCCAGCTCGGCGAGCGCCGGGTTCTGCAACCCGGTGGTGTCATTCACGACCGAGGCGCCCGCGGCGATGCACGCTTCGGCGACCTCGAGCCGGAAGGTGTCGACAGAGATGACGACGTCGGACTGTGCCGCCACGGCTTGAACGACGGGCAGCACGCGGTCGAGTTCTTCGGCCGCAGATACCTCTGGCCCTGGAGCGAACTTGACCCCGCCGATGTCGACCCAGTCGGCGCCGGCAGACGCTGCCGCGAGAGCCGCATCGACGGCGCGATCGAGGGCGAAGGTTCGGCCGCGATCGAAGAAGCTGTCCGGGGTTCTGTTGACGATCGCCATCACCGCGATGCGGGAGGAAAAGTCGATGGTGCGGGCGCCGATCGTGCGCACGGGGCTCGTGAGAGGAGGCAGCGGAAACCCGGAGGTCGCCGTGGGTGTCGTCATGAACCCATCATGCCTCTCGTGTGTGCGCCTGACCTGTGCGCCATGCGTCACGAGGGCGCGGAACGTCGCCGCGCTTACAGGGCGCGCGCGAGGGAGTCGAGTTGAGCCAGAGGGTCGGCACCCGCGGGAATGAAGACAACGCTCGTGGCGCCACTCGCGTGAAGCTCGGCGATGCGCTCGCGCACCCGGTCGGGGGTTCCGACCAGCGCGAGGGCGTCGACCCATTCGTCGGGAAGTGCCGCGACAAACTCCGCGCGCGTTGCCGAGCGTGCCCGTAGCGCGGCGAACTCCTCGGCGAACGGCAGCGGGTCGATATGCGGTGCCCAGTCGGGCTCGCCGAGCGCGTCGAGAGCCGGCCGGGCTCGGTCGCGCGCGACCGAGGCGTCGTCGTCGACGGCGGCCACGTTGTAGGTGACCACCGTGTGAGGACCCGCCGCATCGATGTTCGCGAGAGCTGCGACCAGATATTCGGGCGTCACCGGTTCGGCCAGGATCGTGCCGTCGGCGGACCGGCCGGAGACCGCGAGCGACTTGGGCCCGCGCACACCGGCGAGCACCGGGGGAGCGATCGTGGCCGGAGTCTCGAGTTGCGCGCCGTTGATCCGCACATAGCGGCCGTCGACCTCGAGCTTCTCGCCGGCCAGGAGGGTGCGGAGAGCTGTGAGCTGCTCTTCGAGCATGGTCAGGATGCTCGCCGGCTTGTCGCCGACCTGTCGCATCCACTCGGGCATGCCATGCCCGATGCCCAGTATGAGGCGGCCGGGGTAGATCTCGGCGAGGGTGTTGGCTTCGAGCGCCGTGAATGCCGCGTTGCGCACGGGCGCGGGCAGGATGCCTATGCCCACCCGGATTCGCTGGGTCGAGGCCAGCGCGACCGCGGCCTGGGCGAACCCGCCGCGGAAGAAGCAGTCTTCGACTACCCAGACTTCGTCGAAGCCGAGGTGCTCGGCCTTCTGCACGAAGGGAATGATCTGGTGGGCGGGAAGGTCGCGGGGCAGCATGATGCCGACGGTGGCAGTGGTCATCACTCAAGCCTAGATGCGAGATGGGTCGAAGAGGGCAACCAGTGCGGGCTCGGCTTGCTTGGGAGTGATGTGCCCGGCGATCACGAGCTCGGCGAGTCCGTGCACCGCGCCCCATACTCCCGTGGTCAGTGCGACGAGCGTTGTATCGGACACTGAGGGAGAGATCGCCTTCGTGGCATGCATCAGGATCTTCTCCACCGCGGAGATGAGAGGTGCCATCTCGGCGGAGGGAGCTCCCGGCACGCAAACCGCGGGGTCGTAGATGACGCGGAATCGCTCAGGATACTCGGCCGCATACCTGACGTAGGCGGTGCCGAGCGCGACGAGATGTGCTCGAGCGGATTGTTCGGGATCGGCACTCGCCTGAGCGGCGAGGAGTGCATCGAGCAGCTCCGACATGCTGCGTTCGCTCAGGCGCTTGAGCAGCGCCGTGCGATCTCCGAAGTGATGGTACGGCGCATTGTGGCTGACGCCGGCGGTGCGGGCGATCTCTCGCAGACTCAGGTCGGTGTGACCTGTTGTGCGCAACAGCTCGAACGCCGCGTCCTCCAGCGCCGGCTTGAGGCTTCCGTGGTGGTAGGCATCGCCGGATCTTGACACGAGCAAGATCATATCCTACGGTCGACATTGACGCATGTGGGCAGTGTCCAGATTCTGGACGCTGCCCATATTTTGCACCTCTTGCTCCCACCCCAAAAGAAAAGGACAAGCATGAACACGCTGGTAATCGACGGGCATCCCAATCCGCACTCTCTGTGCGCGGGCATTGCCGCGCGTTACGCCCAGGCGCACGGTGACGCACAGGTGCTGGCGCTGCGCGATCTCGACTTCGATCAGAACATGCACTTCGGCTATTCGAGGCGGCAGGAGTTGGAACCCGACCTGCAGCTGGCGTGGCAACGCCTGCTCGATGCCCAACACGTCGTTGTGGTGACCCCGGTCTGGTGGGGTTCGGTGCCAGCGCTGCTCAAGGGGTTCTTCGATCGCCTTCTCTTGCCGAGACGGGCCTATCGAATTAAGCCCAACGGGCTACCCGAAGGCCTGCTGTCTGGCAGGACCGGTCGGGTCATCGTGACCACCGACTCGCCGTGGTGGTATCTGCCACTGGTGGGCGACACAACGGTGCGGCACGTGCGGCAGACCACCCTGCGCTTCTGCGGCATCACAAGGGTGAAGGCCACCCGCCTCGGACCGGTCAAGGGATCGACCGACGAATTGCGTGCGACCTGGCTCTCGAAGATCGAGCGGATTGCTCGTGCTGACGCTGTGACGTCACGCAAAAACCGGTCGCGCCCACCTGTTGAGGTGAACGCGACCGGTTGATGTTCAGCGCTGCTGCCGCGAACGAATCGCAGTCGATCAGGCGGCCTTCGCGAACCCGTCTGCCGGCGACGTGCGGCGGCGCTCGCTCCACCCGAGGTCTTCGGCCACTCGGGTGTCGCGTTCGACCCGCGTCTCGTCTCCGATGCGCACGTCGGCCTCGATGCGGGAGTTGCTGCCGAGTCGAGCTCCTCGACCCACGAGCACTCCGCGACCGATGTGCACGTTGGCCCCGACGAAAACGCCGTCTGAAATCACGGCCCCGCGATCGACCCAGCTTCCCGCGCCGATCCACGCGTTCTGGCCAACCTGGGCATCCGACTCGACGTAGGCCGACGACTCGATGAATGCGCTCGGGTGAACCTTGGCTTTCGACGCCACGCGCCCGCGGCCGTTCAGGTGCCGCCGGTACTTCGTGACGACGCCGGTCTCGTCTTCAATCTCTTCTATTGGTCTGGTCACTGTGCCTCCATCTACAGTCGTTCTCACGACTCGCTAGAGATAACGCACAAGGGTCCGTGAGGATTCCCGTCTGCGCGCTCCCGTGTTCGGGTGTTTTCACGTTGCCCGATATCGATACCGACCTCGCCCCGACGACCGCTATACGTCGAGCGAGTCGCCGGGCTCGAGTGCGAAGTACTCGCCGCCGTTCTGCTCCGTAGCCCACTTGATGCGGTCGCCCGTCATGGCCTTTCCCGCCTTCGAGAGAGTCATCTCGTGGGTGGGGAAGCTGCGTTTCGGCTTGACGTTGAGCACGTAGTCCATGGCCTCGCTGATCTTCAGCCACGGTGCACCGATGGGAGCAGCAAGAACGTCGACCTCGACGCCCTCGGGCACCGTGTACGAGTCGCCGCCGTAGTAGACCGAGTCGTTGATGAGCACTCCGACGTTGTCGATCACGGGGATCGACTCGTGGATCACAGCGTGCTTCTCGCCGAAGAACCGCAGCGTGAACGGGGCGACCGAGACCTCGTCGCCCGCCTTCACGACGGTGATCGGGAATCCGCCCGCGGCATCCGCAACGCCCTGGGGGCCAAAGATCTGGATGTCGGGCGCCTTGTCGACCAGGCGGGTCAACTGCTCGGGCGTCCAGTGGTCGGCGTGCTCGTGGGTGATGACGACGGCGACGGCCCCGGAGGCTTCGGTGATCGCGGTGGTGAACGAGCCCGGATCGACGAACAGTTTCTTTCCCGACTGCTCGATGATCAACGCGGCATGCTCGAGTTTCGTGAGTCTCATGGCTCCAGCGTAGAACTCCTCGCACGATCGTCGATGGGCATTGCCTGTAGGCCATAATCGACACATCATGCCCACCTCGCCGAAGCGGATCATCGTCGCGATCAACCCGTCTGCTTCGTTCGGTTCGCGCAGTGCCACGGGCCCTCGGGTTGTCGACGCTCTCGCCGCAGACGGCCACAACGTGACCGCACTCACCCAGCCCGATTTCGACTCTCTCACCGCGGCCGTTCGTCAGGCTCTGGATGCCGGTGGCCCGGCCGCCGCCGATGCGCTCGTGGTCGTCGGCGGCGACGGCATGGTGAGCCTCGCGGTCAATGCGACTGCGGAGACCGGCATCCCCTTCGGCATCATTCCGTCTGGCACCGGCAACGACATGGCGCGAGGGCTCGGAATTCCGCTCGACTCGCTCGACGACGCACTGGCCGTTCTGCGCACCGCGCTCTCCGCGGGTGCGCGCACGATCGACGCCGGGCGTGTTCATCATGCCGACGGTTCGACCTGGTTCGGCGGAGTGCTCTCGGCGGGCTTCGACGCCCTTGTCAACGAACGGGCCAACCGCATGAAGCGGCCTCGCGGAGCCAGCCGCTACGTGATCGCCCTGCTCGCCGAACTCGCCACTCTGCGCGCTCGCAGCTACAAGCTCACCGTCGACGGGGAGTCGTCCACCGTGAGCGCATCTCTGATCGCGGTGGCCAACAACCGATCGCTCGGAGGCGGCATGACCGTGACGCCCGACGCGTTGCTCGATGATGGACTGCTCGATCTGTTCCGAGTGGGCGCGCTGTCGCGGGTGCGTTTTCTGCGGCTGTTTCCCAAGGTCTTCTCCGGCAGCCATACCGGCCTCGATATCGTCGACATCTCACGGGTGTCTCGCGTGAGCATCGACGCCGACGACGTGATCGCCTATGCGGACGGTGAGCGGGTGGGGCCGCTGCCGGTCGAGGTCGAGGTCGTGCCGGGGGCGCTCCGAGTCCTGGCCTGAGTCGATTGGCATTGAGGGCGGATCGTATGGCATACTCGTTGAGTTGCAGACGGCCCCATCGTTTAGCGGCCTAGGACACCGCCCTCTCACGGCGGCAGCACCGGTTCGAATCCGGTTGGGGTCACCAATAGCCCGGCATTCCTCTTATTTAGAGGTGCCGGGCTTTTTCATTGCGCCCAATGACGCCTGGGGATGCCGTGGGTGCGGTCGGGCGCATGGCCGTGGGTACTGTGAATGCATGAGCACAGACAGCCCGCGCGACCTGAAGAGCCTCGGATTTCTGACCATCGGCTTCTTCGACGAAGCCGACCCGTTCGGCGGGCACGAGAGCACGCTGCAGATCATCGAACTGGGCGAGCGGCTGGGCTTCGACAGCGCATGGCTTCGGGATCGGCATCTGCAGCACGGCATCTCATCGCCCGTGGCGGTGCTCGCTGCTGCCAGCCAGCGCACGAGTCGTATCGAGCTGGGCACGGCGGTGATCCCACTCGGCCTCGAGAACCCGTTCCGGCTCGCCGAAGACCTCTCGACCGTCGACGTGCTGAGCCGCGGTCGGCTGAACCCCGGTGTCAGTGTCGGAGTTCCCACCCACTTCGACGACATCAAAGAGCACCTTTACCCCGACTCGTGGCAGAACGAGAACTTCACGACCGAGCGGGTCGACCGCCTGCTGCATAATCTGCGCGGCGGCGCGGTGAGTACGTTCGAGGGAACCGAGGGTATCGAGGCATACTCGACGCGAATCCAGCCTCACTCGCCAGGGCTCGCCGACCGGGTCTGGTACGGCGCGGCCGGTCTCTCATCCGCCGCGTGGGCGGGGGAGCGCGGACTCAATCTTCTGAGCAGCAGCGTCGTGCGCGCCGAGGAAGACGACGACTTCGCTCGCATCCAGCGGGCCCAGATCGATCTCTTCCGCGACCGCCATCCCCTGGGGCAAGCGGCCCGCGCGTCGCAAGGGCTCGTCGTGATACCGACCGATACGGCGACGGCGGAGCAGGAGGCGAAGTACCGGGCGTTCGCCGAGCGGAGATTCGCCCGCACGACCACCCCGCAGGGGCCGCAGCGGATGCTCTTCGCGCCGGACCTGGTGGGCTCGTCCGAGGAGATCGCGGACGCGCTTCGGGCCCACGCCGGTTATCAGGCCGTGGACGAGGTGGTCTTCGCGCTGCCCTTCACGCTCGATCACGACGACTACGTGCAGATCCTTACCGACATCGCGGGCATTGTCGCACCTCTCCTGGGCTGGAAGCCTGAGAAGTAGCCACATGAAAGTGCTCGATGTCAACCCCTGTGCCTCGAATAGGGCACGGCCGCTAGTGTCTTGGCTGCAGTAGTCGAAATCCGCCTGCTGCACTACACAGTGCATTGGAGAGACAGTCATGAGCTTTCTCGGTTTTCTTCTTCTCGGACTCATCGCGGGCGCAATCGCTAAGGCGATCCTCCCGGGCAAGCAGGGCGGCGGATGGGTTGTAACCCTCATCCTCGGCGTTGTTGGCGCCCTCATTGGTGGATGGATCGGCGGCGCTGTCTTCGGCGTTGGATACGACGGGTTCTTCAGCATCCAGTCGTGGCTCATCGCCATCGTCGGTTCGATCGTTGTGCTTCTCGTCTATGGCCTCATCGTGGGTCGCGGAAGCCGCAGCCGCGCATAACGCGCCACACAACGTTCGAAGCGCCCCGACCCCTTGTGGGTCGGGGCGCTTCGTCGTTAAGTCGGCCGTCGGCATCCAATTCGCGATATAACTTGACTTGGTGCGAATTCGCGATATATCTTGAAGTCAATCAACGCGATATATCGCGTTCTCGACCTCAAGGAGAATTTCATGGCCATCGAGAAGTGGCTGGTCACCGGCCCCAAAGTCATAGACCTCGAACTCGTTCGTTCGGTCAAGATCAGCCTCATCGGCGGCAAGATCGACGTGATCGCCCATGACGAGCCCGGCGCACGCGTCGAGGTGCACTCCGTCTCGGGCAGAGACCTCAAGGTCTCGATCGACGGCGACGTGCTCGAAATCGATCACCCGCAGCTCAGCTGGGACAACTTCATCGAAGTCTTCAAGTCGTTCAAGGGCAACGCGAAGGCCGACATCAGCATCATGATCCCGCGCGAGGCGAGCCTGAAGTTCGGCGTCGTGAACGCGAGCGCACTCATCTCCGGTTTGCGCACCGACGCCCGGGTCAACTCCGTGTCGGGCGACATCGTGATCGACGACATCATCGGCGACCTCGACATCAACACCGTCAGTGGAGAAATCTCGGTCAGCGACCAGGAGGGTGTACTCAACGCACACACGGTCACGGGAGATATCACGGTCACCGGCGCGCTGCGCAAGTTCTCCGCCGACGGAGTCTCCGGCACGGTGTTCCTCGATCTCACCGGTATTCCCGAGGAGATCAGCAACAACACGGTCAGCGGTGATCTCACCGTGCGTCTCGACCAGGATGTGCCGGCCCGCTTCACCCTCAACAGTGTGAGCGGCACGCTACAGGTCGACTCGACCATCACCCGGGGCACTCGCGGTCGTGGTTTCAACCACACGTCGGGCTCGCTCGACAAGAAGTGGGTCGAGGTTCGAGCCAACTCGGTGTCGGGTGACATCACCTCTGTGCGACGGGCGACAGTCGGGGCCACGAGTGCTCCGAGCACGGGTGTCTACGACGCTCCCGTGACAGATGCTGGCCCGTTCGGCACTCCGGAGGGGGAATCCCTGTGACCCCCGTCTTCGGCCACGGCCACCTGCGGCTCTACCTGCTCAAGCTGCTCGATGAGTCGCCCAAGCACGGCTACGAACTGATCCAGGCGCTCAGCGAACGCTTCGGCGGCACCTACGCGCCGAGCGCGGGCACGATCTACCCGCGCCTTGCGAAGCTCGAAGACGAGGGCCTCGTCACCAAGACCGCCGACGGCCGCAAGACGGTCTACGAGATCACGGAGGCAGGTCGCGCAGAGCTCGACTCCCGCGAGAGCGAACTCACCTCTATAGAGAACGACCTCACCGACAGTGTGCGTCGGCTAGCCGACGAGGTGCGCTCCGGCGTGGGCGAGGCCATGAAGAGTCTGCGCGCCGATCTCGCCTCCGCCGCACGTCAGGCGCGCGAGGCGACCGACGCCACGAGTCAGTCGTACTCGTCGTGGTTCGCGTTCGACCCGACACACGATTCACCCGAGCCGGATGCGAAGGGTGAGACTCGCGCGGGCGATCAGGCTCGTCCGGCCGACGAGACTCCGGCGTCTGCCGACGCGTCACGGGATGCGAGTCGTAACGAGATCCGCGACGTCGACATCGCGCTGGCCGAGTTCCGCCAGTCGGTGCGTACGGCGCTCCGGGCGAGCGGCGCGCGCGGCGCGGTGCCCGCGGGAACGGCCGCCGCTTTCGCCCGCCGTCTCGACGAGGTGCGCGCATCCCTTCTCGCTGATCTGGGAAAGTAGCCGCTTCGTAGAGCGGCCGTCGAACGGCAGGTTCGTCGAGTGGCTAGCGCTGCTCGACGAACTTGCCGTCGATGATGTATCCCGAGACTGCGACGGCTCCGTCTGGAACCGCCGGCGCGGCAGCAGGCAGGGCCGACTGCGACGAGGGCCTGTCGGAGAGGCCTCGGCCGACCCCGTGTTTCTGCGACATGCGGTCGATGAACGCGAGCGCGATTGCCGACAGGATGAACACGACGTGGATCATGACCTGCCAGAAGACGCCATCGGCCGTGTACCGATCTTCTTCGCCGGTCTCTGACGTGGCGTTCGGAGCGCCGAGATCGTTTACCTCGATGAAGGTCTTGAGCAGATGGATCGACGAGATGCCGATAATCGCCATGGCCAGCTTGACCTTGAGCACGTTCGCATTGACGTGCGAGAGCCACTCGGGCTGGTCGGGGTGCCCCTCGATGTCGATCTTCGAGACGAAGGTCTCGTAGCCGCCGATGATGACCATGATCAGCAGATTGGCGATCATCACCACGTCGATGAGCCCGAGCACCGAGAGCATGATCACCGATTCCTCGATGTGCAGCGGGTCCTCCAGCACCTTCTCGATGAGATGAACGAGCTCGATGACGAAGACGACGACGTAGACGAGCTGCGCGATGATCAGTCCGAGGTACAGGGGTGCCTGCAGCCAGCGGCTGAAGAAGATCAGGTATCCAACGGACTTGACCCAGGCGGTCTGCGGTCGATACTGGCGAGTCTGGGACGGGTTCTCGGTGGTCTGCGGGTGGCTGGCCAAGGGGGTCTCCTGAAAGTTGGTCTCGGCGGAATCTTAGCGTCAGCATCCTGTAACATCGGCTGAAGAAGGGGAGTATCCCACCTTCATCGCAGTCGTCAATACGATCCCCATCGCCGCGGGTCCGTTGCGGTGGCGTGGCCGGTCAAGCCGGATTCGCGCGGGAGAGACTTTCGGTCGCTCGGCGTACCCGCCATCCCGAAAGGTCACACTCCCTCACATGCCTGCCACCCTCAACCTGCCCATCTGGTTCGAAGTAGGTTCCCTCGTCGTTCTGACGCTGATCCTCGTCGTCGACCTGCTGCTGGTGCTCAAGCGCCCGCACATCCCCTCGGCCAAGGAATCGACCCTGTGGGTCGTCTTCTACATCGGCCTCGCACTGGTGTTTGCGCTGCTGATGCTGATCTTCGCCGACGGCGAGCACGCGGGGCAGTTCCTGGCCGGCTGGCTCACGGAGTACAGCCTCTCTATCGACAACCTCTTCGTCTTCATCATCATCATGGCGCGGTTCAAGGTGCCGAAGAAGCTGCAGCAGGAGGCGCTGATGGTGGGCATCCTCATCGCGCTCGTGCTGCGCGGCATCTTCATCCTTCTCGGCGCCCAGCTGATCGAGAACTTCAGCTGGATCTTCTACATATTCGGTGCTTTCCTTCTCTATACCGCCTGGCAGCAGGCATTCTCGAACCACGACGATGCCGACGCGGGCGAGAGCAGACTGATTCGCTACCTGCGTCGCCACATCTCCATCTCGAACGACTTCGATGGGGCGAAGGTGCGCACCCGCATCGACGGCAAGAAGATCTTCACGCCCATGCTGATCGTCTTCATCGCGCTCGGCTCCACCGATCTGCTTTTCGCGCTCGACTCGATCCCTGCGATCTTCGGCATCACAACGAGCCCATTCATCGTCTTCACCGCCAACGTCTTCGCCCTCATGGGCCTGCGCCAGCTGTTCTTCCTGCTGGGCGGTCTGCTCGAGAAGCTCGTCTATCTGCACTACGGAATCGCGTTCATTCTGGCGTTCATCGGGTTCAAGCTGGTGTCGCACGCGCTGCACGAGAACGAGCTTCCGTTCATCAATGGCGGGCAGCACATCGAGTGGGCACCCGATATCTCCACGTGGACCTCTCTGATCGTCATCATCGGTTCGATGGCCGTCGCCACGATCGCGAGTCTCATCGCCATGCGCCGCGAGGCACGTCGTTCGGATGCCGCACCGGCGGGTGCGCCGATCGCCGGTCCGGCGGGCACGGCTCCGACACGGGTCGTGGATGCTCCGGCCGACGCCGTCGATGAGAAGTCCGATAGAGACGGCGCGCGGCGCGTCTGACCTCTCTCTGTCGGGAATGCTCGAGAGGATCGCGAGTGTTACCCTAGACGGATGCTGTCAGGTCGACTCCTTCTTGGTTGCCGCGACGAGTCCTCGTTCTAAGGCCTCACCTCGTCGCGGAGTGTGTCATGGGCTCTCGCAAGCAGATTCATAAGAGAAGGCATCACTAATGACGATTTCAGAATCCCCGGTGCGCCGCGGCAAGACCCTGGCCGAGAAGGTCTGGGAAGACCACCTTGTGGTCAAGGGCGAAGACGGCACGCCCGACCTCATCTACATCGACCTGCACCTGGTGCACGAGGTCACGAGCCCGCAGGCGTTCGACGGGCTCCGCGTCGCGGGCAGGCCCGTTCGGCGACCCGATCTCACGATCGCGACCGAAGACCACAACACCCCGACGGCGGCCATCGACAAACCCATCGCCGATCTCACCAGCCGCACGCAGATCGAGACGCTGCGTCGCAATGCCAAGGAATTCGGCATCCGGCTGCACTCGCTCGGCGATGTCGAGCAGGGCATCGTGCACGTCGTCGGTCCACAGCTCGGCCTCACCATGCCGGGCATCACCGTCGTGTGCGGAGACTCGCACACCAGCACGCACGGAGCGTTCGGCGCGATGGCGTTCGGCATCGGCACCAGCGAGGTCGAGCACGTCATGGCCACGCAGACGCTTCCGCTCAAGGCGTTCAAGACCATGGCCATCACGGTTGAGGGAGAACTTCGCCCGGGTGTGACGGCCAAAGACATCATCCTCGCCGTGATCGCCAAGATCTCGACGGGTGGCGGCCAAGGCTACGTGCTCGAGTACCGCGGCTCGGCCATCCGGTCGCTCTCGATGGAGGGCCGCATGACGATCTGCAACATGTCGATCGAGGCGGGTGCGCGTGCCGGCATGGTTGCTCCTGATGAGATCACGTTCGAGTACCTCAAAGGCAGGCCGCACGCTCCCCAGGGCGATGACTGGGATGCAGCCGTCGAGTACTGGAAGACGCTGCGCACCGATGACGACGCCGTCTTCGACGCCGAGGTGTTCCTCGACGCGAATGAGCTCGAGCCGTTCGTCACGTGGGGAACGAACCCCGGCCAGGGCGTGTCGCTCTCGCAGCCCGTGCCCGATCCCTCGGCGATCATCGACCCCAACGAGCGGGCTGCCGCCGAACGGGCCCTCGAGTACATGGATCTCGAGGCAGGCACCCCGATGAAGCAGATTGCGGTCGACACCGTCTTCATCGGCTCCTGCACGAACTCGCGCATCGAAGATCTGCGGGCCGCCGCTGACATCGTTCGTGGTCGAACCAAGGCCGACAACGTGCGCGTTATGGTCGTTCCCGGTTCCGCTCGAGTTCGCATCGAAGCCGAGGCCGAAGGGCTCGACAAGGTGTTCAAAGACTTCGGTGCCGACTGGCGCTTCGCCGGATGCTCGATGTGTCTCGGAATGAACCCCGACCAGCTCGCGCCAGGTGAGCGTTGCGCGTCGACCTCGAACCGCAACTTCGAGGGTCGCCAGGGCAAGGGAGGCCGCACACACCTCGTCTCGCCTCTCGTCGCTGCGGCGACGGCGGTTCGTGGAACCCTGTCGAGTCCATGGGATCTCGCCATCGACGATGCTCGACTGGTGGATGCAGGCCCTTCGACAGGCTCAGGGAACGCGGGCTCAGGGAATGGAAAGGGCGAATAATGGAAAAGGTCTCAGTCATCACCGGAGTCGCCGTGCCGCTCGAGCGGTCGAATATCGACACCGACCAGATCATCCCCGCCGTCTTCCTCAAACGGGTCACCAAGACCGGCTTCGATGACGCTCTCTTCTACGCGTGGCGCCAAGATCCTGATTTCGTGCTCAACAAGGAGCCGTTCAAGACGGGATCCGTGCTCGTCGCGGGCCCCGACTTCGGAACCGGTTCTTCGCGTGAGCACGCTGTCTGGGCGTTGCGTGACTACGGATTCAAGGCCGTGCTCAGCGCGCGATTCGGCGACATCTTCCGGGGCAACTCGGGCAAGCAGGGGCTGCTCGCAGCCCAGCTCGCAGAAGCAGACATCGAGAAGATCTGGGCGTTGATCGACGCCCAGCCCGGTCTCGAGGTCACGGTCGATCTTCCGGCGAAGACGGTGACGGCGGGGGCGCTCACCGTGCCGTTCGAGATCGATGATTACACTCGATGGAGGCTTCTCGAAGGCCTCGACGACATCGGGCTCACCCTGCGCGACGAAGCGCGAATCACGGAGTTCGAGGGCCGCCGCGAAGGCTGGCGTCCGAAGACTCTCCCCGTTAAATAACAGCAGTACAGGCGGTTACATCAGTGAATTCACTCCTTCAGGACGCACAGCAGGCAGCACGCAGGGTCGGACTTCCCAGCGACACGATCATCATCAACGGCGGTCGACCGCTTCGGGGCACCATCGATGTGCGGGGGGCTAAGAACCTGGTCACCAAGGCCATGGTCGCCTCCCTCCTCGGCGACACCAAGAGCATCCTTCGCGACGTGCCCGACATCTCCGATGTGCACGTTGTGGCGAGTCTCCTCGAGGCGCACGGAGTGACGATCTCGGGCAGTGCCGAGACAGGCATCCTGATCTTCGACCCGACCAACGTCGCCAGCGCCAACAGCGCCGAGATCGACGCCCTCTCTGGATCGAGCCGTATTCCCATTCTGTTCTGCGGGCCGCTGCTGCACCGTCTCGGTCACGCGTTCATTCCCGACCTCGGCGGATGCCGCATCGGCGACAGGCCGATCGACTTCCACCTCGACGCGCTGCGCAAGTTCGGAGCCATCGTCGACAAGCTTCCGAGCGGCATCGACATCTCCGCCCCCAACGGTCTGCACGGAGCGAAGATCGAGTTCGCCTACCCGAGCGTCGGCGCCACCGAGCAGGTGCTGCTGACGGCCGTTCGAGCCAAGGGCACCACGGAGCTCAAGAACGCGGCGATCGAGCCCGAGATCATGGATCTCATCGCCGTTCTGCAGAAGATGGGCGCGATCATCTCGGTCGAGCCCAACCGCGTGATCCTCATCGAAGGCGTCGACAGCCTGAAGGGCTACGACCACCGGGCGCTGTTCGATCGCAACGAGGCCGCGAGCTGGGCCTCGGCAGCGTTGGCCACCGGCGGCGACATCACCTGCAAGGGTGCCAAGCAGCAAGACATGATGACGTTCCTCAACGTCTTCCGCAAGATCGGCGGAGCGTTCGACATCGAAGAAGACGGCATTCGCTTCTACCACCCGGGCGGTGACCTCAAGCCGGTTGTCATCGAGACCGATGTGCACCCCGGCTTTATGACCGACTGGCAGCAGCCGCTCATCATCGCTCTGACACAGGCGATCGGAACATCGATCGTTCACGAGACCGTGTACGAAGATCGCTTCGGCTTCACGGATGCGCTGGTCGACATGGGTGCGAACATTCAGGTGCATAAGAACGGACTCGAGGGTGGCGAGCGCCGCGTTCCGCGCCGCCCTCTCGAGCAGGCCGCCGTCATTACCGGGCCCACCAAGCTGCATGGCAGCGAGATCGTTGTTCCCGACCTGCGCGGCGGCTTCAGCCACCTCATCGCCGCGTTGACCGCAGACGGCCGCTCGACCGTCAGTAACGTGGGACTCATCGGACGCGGCTACGGAGACTTCGTGGCCAAGCTCGAGAAGCTCGGAGCTGACTTCTCCTTCGAGGCTTAGCAGTGGCGAACCAGGCGTCCGAGAAGACCATCGGATTCCGCGCTCTCGCCGCCGTGCTGGTGCCTTTTCTGTCGAGCATCGCGAAGATCGAGTTCACCGATCCGCAGAAGCTCCCCAAGACGGGCGCGTTCGTGCTGTCGCCGAATCACTACAGCAACATCGATCCGGTGATCATGGGCTGGTCGATCTGGAAGCTCGGCAGAGCTCCACGCTTTCTTGCCAAGGCCTCCCTGTTCCGGGTTCCGGTCGTGGGTGCGGTTCTTCGGGGTACAGGGCAGATCCCGGTGGAACGTGCCGGCTCGGTTCGGGGAAGCGAGCCGCTGAAAGCTGCCAACGGGCTGGTCGAGAAGGGCAACGCCGTCATCATCTACCCGGAGGGCACGCTCACCCGTGACCCGCAGATCTGGCCCATGAGGGGTAAGACCGGCGCGGTGCGGATGGCCCTCGAACAGAATCTCCCGCTCATACCGGCGGCCCACTGGGGCACCCAGGCCGTGATGGCCCGATACTCCAACAAGCTCAGCCTCTTCCCCCGCAAGACCATCAAGGTCGCATTCGGCGACCCGGTCGATCTCACCGAGTTCCGCGGCAAGCCGATCAATTCTGCGGTTCTGACTGCCGCCACAGAGCTGGTCATGGCTGACATCACCGCGCTCCTCGAGGGGCTGCGGGGAGAGACCGCACCCGTTGAGAGATGGAACCCTGCCGCGCACAACCAGAAGGAGACCGGTCGTTTTGAGTAGGACCAGGCCCGTGGCAGTCATGCCTCCCCGCCGTCGCGTCACGGTGCTCGGAGCGGGAAGCTGGGGAACGACGTTCGCGAAGATTCTCGCGGACGGCGGCAGCGACGTCACGCTGTGGGCTCGACGCCCCGAACTTGCCCGGGAGATCAGGGAGGCCAAGCGCAACAGCGACTACCTTCCCGGCATCAACCTTCCGCTGACAGTCACAGCCACATCGAGCCTGGCCGAGGCGCTGGCCGGTGCCGAGATGGTCTTCGTGTCGATTCCCAGCCAGAGCCTGCGCGATAACCTTGCCGCGATCAAACCTCTGCTCCCTTCCGAAGCACTGGTGATCAGTCTGATGAAGGGCGTCGAGAAGAAGTCCGGCCTGCGGATGAGCGAGGTGATCGAGCTGGGACTGGAGATCGATCGCGATCGCATCGCCGTCGCATCCGGCCCGAACCTCGCGCTCGAGATCGCCAAGGAACAGCCCACGGCAGCCGTCATCTCGTCGCAGAGCCTCGAGACCGCCCAGCGAGTCGCGATGGTGGCGAGCAATCGCTACTTCCGCTCGTTCGTGAACGTCGACGTCATCGGCACGGAGTTCGGCGGCGTGCTCAAGAACCTCATCGCGGTGGCCATCGGCATCGTCGACGGCGTCGGCTACGGAGAGAACACGAAGGCATCGATCATCACGCGAGGCCTGGCCGAGATGACCGACTTCGCCGTGGCCTACGGGGCACACGCCGACACGCTCGCGGGCCTGGCAGGGCTCGGCGACCTCATCGCCACAAGCAGCTCGTCGCTGTCTCGCAACAACACGGCAGGCCGCCTGCTGGGCCAGGGCTACAGCTTCGCCGACGTCGTGAAGAGCATGCAGCAGACAGCGGAAGGCCTCGCTTCTGTCGCCCCGATCCTCGAATTGGCTGCTGCCAAAGGCGTGGACATGCCCATCGTCAGGCAGGTGAGCGAGGTACTGGCCGGTACGCTGAATCCTCGGGACATAGCTCCCCACCTGACGACGGACTCCGACGAGCCGCAGGGCGAAAGGACAATCGATGGCCGGAAAAACACTGGTGGCTCTGCTTTTTGGAGGCCGTTCAAGCGAGCATTCAATCAGCTGCGCGACGGCGGGCGGAGTTCTTCACGCGATTGATCGCGAGCGGTTCGACGTTATTCCGATCGGCATCACCGGCGAGGGGTCTTTCGTTCTCGAAGACGACGACCCGGCGAAGTTCGCGATCGACGCCGACGCAATGCCCCGTGTGCTCGACAACGGCACCCGAATTCGCTGGCCAGACAAGGTCGGCGATCGCACGCTGACGGTCGAGCTTGCCGACGGCACGTCGCGCAGCCTCGGCGAGGTGGATGTCGTGTTCCCGATTCTGCACGGACGCTTCGGCGAAGACGGCACCGTTCAGGGCATGCTCGAACTTCTCGGCCTTCCGTTCGTGGGCTCGGGGGTGCTCGCATCGGCGCTCGGCATGGACAAGCACTTCACCAAGACGGTTCTGCTGCAGGCAGGCATCGAGGTGGCTCCCTGGACGACGGTGTCGGCCAGGCAGTGGGCCCAGTCGCCCATACTCGTCGCCGAACGCGCCTCCGGCCTCGGGCTTCCGGCCTTCGTCAAGCCGGCCCGCGCCGGCTCCTCTGTGGGTGTGAGCCGCATCACTGACTGGTCGCAGCTTGCCGAGGCTATGGAGGTCGCCCTCGCAGAGGACGACAAGGTTCTCATCGAAGAGGGCATCGTTGGTCGCGAGGTCGAGTGCGGAGTGCTCGAGGGCCGCGACGGTGGGCCCACCCGTGTGTCGGTGGCCGGCGAGGTCGTTATGACCGACAGGGCGTTCTACGACTTCGACGCCAAGTACCTCGACGCTCCCGGCATCGAACTGGTGTGCCCTGCTGCGATGAGCGACGAGCAGCTCGCCACGATGCAGAGCATCGCAGCCACGGCGTTCGAAGCCATCGGCGGGGCCGGCCTTGCGCGCGTCGACTTCTTTCTCACTGAGAACGGCTTCGTCGTGAACGAGCTCAACACGATGCCCGGATTCACGCCAATCTCGATGTTCCCGGCCTGCTGGATCGCGACGGGGCTGAGCTATCCGCAGCTCATCGACGAGCTCATCGACCTGGCGCTGCCGACGCCCTGAGGCTGTCGCACTCTGAGCCTGTCGAAGGGCCCCTTCGACAAGCTCAGGGAACGGGCATTTAGGCCTCGCCGGGCAGCGCCTTGCGAATGACGAGACGGGTCCAGGCGCCCACAAAGATGCGGTCGCCGTCGTTCACCTCGCGGCGTTGCCCCGGCTGGATAGGAACCGTCGGCAGCTCCTCGCCAGCGGCACCCACGAAGGTGCCGTTCGACGACTGAAGGTCTTCGACCCACCAGCGCTGCCCATCGGTGTTGAGCTGGCAATGCCGTCTCGAGACCCCGCTGTCGGTGCCGCATTCGATCTGCGGGTGAATATCACGAGAGACGGATGTGCGGCCCACCAATAGGCTGCTCTGCTTGAGAACCACGATCTCGGGCAGCCCCCCAGAGGGCAGCGGATCGTCGGACTTCTGAGCGGCGTACCACTCGGGATCGACCCACACCTCGGCAACCCAGCTGTTGTCACCCTCGATCGTCGACGTGGCGGGGGAGGAGACCACAGGACCCGTCGGGCCTTCCGGCTCCGAGGGTTCGGCCGCGCCGGCGGGCTCAACCGTGGGTTGGCCCTCGATGGCGGGAGCCTCGACGTAGCCGGGGTCGCCAGACGCTTCATGCTTGCCGAGGTCGCCCTCCTCGATGTCGAGGCTCGACACCGGGGCGACGACGGGAACGACAGTGGGCGCGTTGGGCACAGGAGCCGGTGCCGTAAGCGGAGCGGCGAATCCCGGCGCGTCGGGGTCTGGTTCGGGCAGCGACCCCGTCGTGAAGTCATACCCGCAGTTCTCGCAGAACAGCGCATCCGGCAGGTTCGGGAACGAGCAGTTCGGGCATGTGATCGGCTCGCTCGAGCCCGAGGAGGTCGGGGCGGCCGCCGTCGGTGTCGGTGCAACGGGCGCCGCCGCAACCATGGGCGTTCCGCACACGTCGCAGTAGTCGGTCGATGCCGACGAGTGTCCGTTGGGGCAGAGGGTCATTTGCGCACCCGCGTGGTCTTGGTCGACGCCGTGTCGAGCGCCATCTCATCGAGCTTCGCCACGTCGCGACGAAGCCGCACGGTGCCTTCGTTCGCGTCATCGATCTCGACGACCTTGCGGAGCTTCGCCGTCGCTTCGTCGTTGCCGGTTTCAGCAGCGAGCTGAACCGCGCGCCCCAGCTTGACAGTGGCCGTTGCGGCATCGCCGGCGGCTTTGGCCGCGAGGCCGTCCTGGATGGCGGAGGCGAGCTCGGTCTGGCCCGTGTAGTGCGCCACGGCCGGGTCGATGCGCGCCGTGAGCGCGTCGTCATTCGACCAGCGCGCTTTCACGAGACCGGATGAGACGACCTCGTCGCGCACGGTCAGTTGCACACGTGCGGCGAGCTGCTCAGATCCAACGGGCTTGGATGCGACCCGCACGGCAACGTGATAGTCGCGGGATTCGTCGCCCCATGATCCGGTGGGGTACGACCCCGTGAGCGGGTTGACCATGGTCTTGCGGGTGGTGAGATCTTCGACCGTGGGCGCGACCTGTCGTACGAACAGCACCTCGGCGCCCTGGGGGGCCCAGACGCGCAGCTCGGCCGACGCCACGCCTCGGCCCATCGACTGCTTGATGATGCTCTCGAAGTCGGCGGCCATGTCGGCGGGCTTGGCGATGAGGTCGACCGTGCCGAGCAGAGCCGTGGCGATCTGGCGCAATTCGTCGACCTGCCAGCGCGAACCGACACCGCGGGCATCGCACTGGAACACGCCGGTGGCGTTGTAGATCGCCTGGCTGAGCGCCTGCGCCGATTCGTGCTCGTTCTTGCCGTCTGTGAGGAGGATCGCGTGACGCTGAGTGGCCTGCGGAGTGGCCTGAAAGAGTTCGCGTGCCAGCGTGAGCCACGTGCCCATCGCCGTTCCGCCGGAGGGCTGGAGAGCGGCGACTGCCTGCTTGGCCGCGGCACGGGCACCCGGCTCCATCTGCACCATGGGAAGCCGAGCATTCGGGTACGGGAATGCGCGAGCCGCCGTGTCGGTGCCGGAGATCACGGCGAACCACGTGCCGTCGAGGATCTGGTCGATCGCCACGGAGGCCGCGTGCTTGGCCGCTCCGAGGTTCTCGCCGGTCATCGATCCAGACGTGTCGACGATGATGATCTCGCCCGCAGCCATGCCCTGGCCTTGCCCCGCCTGACCTGCGCCTGAGACCGTGACGGTCACGATGGCGTGAACGTCGGTGGCCCCGTCTGAGAGGAATTCATTCTGAAAAACGCTGGCTGTGAACTCTGCCACGGGAGACTCCTCTATCTGTCATAGATCAGGCCGGCTGGGCCGGTGTAGGTACAACGCTATCGAATCGAGCGAGCACGGCGGTGATGTTGTCTTGACCGCCCTGCTCATTGGCCCAATCGACAAGCGACGAGGCCACCTGAACGGGGTTGCTTCCTACCAGTCCTACGACCCGGTGCACGAGCTCGGCGAGATCGTCGGCGTCGGAGCAGTAGTTCCAGAGGCCGTCTGAGCAGACCAGAATCCAACCGGCGCCCGTCGGATACGTGGGCACGACGTGGGGAACCTCGTCGGGCGAGTCGGCACCGAGCCAGCGAGTGATGGAGTGCGCCTGCGGGGCGCTCTCGGCCTGCTGACGTGACATGCCGTGGGCCATCATCTCCTGCGACCACGAGTCGTCGGTGGTCAGCTGGCGAGACTTGCCGCTGTCGGCGATCCAGTAGACCCGGCTGTCGCCGACTCCTCCGACGACCACCAGGGGGCCGTCGATGACGGCTGCCGCGAAGGTGCACGATGGCGGATTCGTTCGTGCCGCCAGTTCGCCGATCGCCTCGTAGATCGCGGCGCTCGAGCGTTCGCCGGCCTCGAGCATCCGGTCTGACCAGCGGGCCTGCGCGAGTTCGTCGCCGTGGCCGTCGGCGACGTCGGTCTCTCGCCCGGCGGCGAGATGGGCGGTTGCGGCGCGAGCGGCGGCGAGGCTCGCCTTGTCTGAGCCCGGCGTCGATGAGACCCCGTCGCATACGACCAGCACGGCGAACTCCCCGGGTTGCGGGTCTGCCGCCAGAGCCATCGCGTCTTCGTTGATCTCGTGCCGGATGCCGCGGTCGCACACTCCGCCGACCCAGGCTGCGGGTGCCTCCTGCCAGTGGTCGCGCTCGCTCTGAGCGGGCTTGCCGCAGAGTTCGCAGTAGCCGTCATCGGCGATGCTTCCGCCGCAGTAGACGCAGGCGCGTCGCGGTGTGGAGGTCGACGACGTGGCCTCGTTCTGTTCGGCCACCGCCTCGGTCTCGCCTGCTTCGGGAGCGGTGCTCACCTCGACGAGGTCGCCGAGCTGGGTGCCGCACTCCTCACAGTACTTCGCGTCGGGATCGTTGACCGTGCCGCAGGCGGGACAGAGAACCGGCACCGACGACGCAGCCGGCGTCTCGGCTGGGGCCGCCTCGACGGTCGGTGCGACCTCGGAGCCGGGCACAGGCTCGACGGGAGGCACAGCAGCGCCCCCGATGTGTGCATCGCTCACGAGAGGGTCCACCGTCGAACGCGGTTGGCCTCGTCGACCAGGTGCACGCGTTCGGCCGGGTTCTCGGTAAGGCCGGCGAGTTCTCGATAGGCGCGCTCAAGGCCGTCGCGAAGCGGCCCTTCCTGCGCGGGGATGCCGCCGACAACGGAGTCGGTGGACGGGCCGGAGTCGCGCACCACCGCCAGGGCGGATGCCAGGACGCTGGCGGTGAGCTCGACGCGCGACCTCGAATCGATCGATACCGTCGCGACGCTGTCGAGTGCGGCGGCCAGCGACGGCAGTCCGCGGTTCGACGTGGCCAGCAGCTCGGCGCGCCGACGACGGGCGTCGACGTAGGAACTGCGCGTGGGCGTGACGAGATCGAGGGCCGTCAGTGCGCCGTCGAGGTCACCTCTCTGCTCGCGGATCCGAGCGAGACCGAACGCGGCCGCGGCGGTGTAGTTCGCATCGGAACGCGCGCAGATGATGTAGAGGCTCTCGGCAATCTCTGGCTCGCCACTGGCCTCGCACGCCGCTGCGAGGGCGAGCTTCGGGGCGAGTTCTCCGGGCACCTGGCCGTAGACGGTATTGAACGACGCGCGGGCACTGCGCGCATCTCCCTTGGCGAGTTCAGCGAGGCCGGCAAGCCACACGGCCCGCCATTCCCACGGGTCATCGGTGAGAATCTCACTCATCACGGCTTCGACGGCCGGAAAATTGCCTGACTCGATGGCCGCCCGAGCACGGGCGAGACGGATCTCGACAGTGACGTTCGGAGCGGACTCGAGGGCGATCAGGCGCGCGGCCGGGTCTTCCATGTTCACCCCCGCGAGCCAGCTGCGGGCGGGGTCGGACTCGTCGACCTTCAGCCCCGGCAGCGCATCCCAGGGCAGTGGTCGATCGACGACGTCGGCGACGGGCGCCTCGAAGAGAACGGATGCCGCGGAGTGCAGCGCGGGGTGGCCCGGTCCGCGGTCGGTGGCTACGACCTCGCGCAGCACTCCCAACAGCTGGGCGCGCAGCTCGTCGACTGACGCGAAGCGGTCTGACGGATCGAACGCGCACGCCTTGGCGAGCAGCCGGTAGAAAGAGTCGTATTTCTGGAACACGGGGGTGTCTGCGACATCGGGCAGCGACGACACGAAGGTCGTCTGGTTGCCGCGGAAGTCGAGCACGAGCGTGGCCAGGGTTCGGCCGATCGTGTAGATGTCGGCTGCGACGGAGGGGCCTACGTCGGGAACCTCGGGCGCCTGGAATCCGACGGTTCCGAAGATGGCCGAGGTCTGATCGTCGATGCGGCGCACACCGCCGAGGTCGATCAGCTTCACCGTGTCGCCGACCTGGATCATGTTGTCGGGCTTGAAATCGCAGAACAACAGATTGATGTCGTGCAGATACTGGAAGGCGGGCAGGATCTCGAGCACGTAGGCGAGCGCCTGGTCGACCGGCAGAGGGTCGACGACACCGTTGTTCGCCTTCATACGCTCTTTGAGGATCACCTTGAGCGAAGGACCGCCCACGTACTCCATCACGATGTAGCCGGCGCCATTGAACATCACGAAGTTGTAGATCTCGACGATCAGGGGGTGCTCGACCTCGGCGAGGAACTGGCGTTCCGTGATCGCCGCGGCATAGGCATCCGGATCGCCCGAGTTGAGCAGGCCCTTCAGAACCACCCAGCGGCCCGAGACGTTCTGGTCACGGGCGAGATAGATCCAGCCGAGACCACCGAACGCGAGGCAGCCGACGACCTCGTACTGGCCGCCGACTACGTCGCCCGGCTTGAGCTGGGGAGTGAAGGAGAAGGGAGTGCGGCAGTTGGGGCAGAAGCCTTCGGTGCGGCCGGGCTTGCCGTCGCGACCGCGACCAACCGGCTTGCCGCAGTTCGAGCAGAATCGCTTCGCTTCGGGGAGCTCTGCGACAGCCATGACCGCTTTCAGCGGATCTGCGGGTGGCTCGGTGGGAACGGTGGTGAGCCCGGCGCCGAGGCGTGGGCCGCGGAGGCGAGTGGAGGTCGTTCCGAACCGGCGGGTCGCCTTGGAGCCGGTCGCGGCGGTACGTGCCGACCCCAGCGCCGCCGTGGCGAGTCTCGCCGACGACGTGCGGCCGGTGCGCGTCGAACCGGCCTGCGCGAAGTCGGGATCAGCGTCGGCTCCGGCCTGCGGGCCGGCCGAGAAACCCGTGCCCAGCTTGGCCGAGGGTGACGCGGCGGCGGCAGTGCCGCTGCCCGACGCTGGGGGAAGTGGGGTTGGCGCTGCGGGCGAACCGCAGACGTTGCAGTAGCCGTCTTCGATCACACCCGTGCAGCCGGGCTGCTGGCAGTGCTGGACATCGGTCATGACGTTTAGCGTCCTTCCTGACCTTGACGCGGCGGGGATGCCGACGGCAGGTCACGGGTGAGAAATTGGTATTGCTCGACGTAGAAGCGGGCGAGGCGCAGATCGCACGGAGTGGTGTCGACGGCCTCTTTGGCCTCGAGGTAGCCGGCCGCGACAGTGGGCGACGCCGAACGGCCGGAGCTCTCGGCCTTGGCGTGATAGCCAGACAGCCGATAGCGCAGTTCGGCGCGCTCTCGCAGCTGGCCTGCATAGGCGTCTTCGACAGCCTCGAAGGCGCGGTTCACCAGGGCGAGGCGAGCGATCCAGGAGTCGAGCGCGGCACGCGACTGCGGAACCGGTCCGAGCTTCGACACATCGGGGATCGCCAGCTTCGGAGGGTCGACGATCTCGCGGCGGCAGCGCTCGGCCAGAGCCCGCAGCACCGGCTCGCGTCGCTCTGCGGCGGCCGCGTCGTCGGCCGCCTTGCGCGCATCCCGGGCCAGGTCGCGCTTCTGCGAACTCGCGACGATGAGGTCGCGTTCGAGGTGCGCCGAGTCTTGCACCAGTTGACCAAGCGGTCCGGTCACGTCGGCGCCTCGGCCGGCCTTCTCGGCGAGGGCCTCGAGCCGGTTGCGCAGGGTGGAGACCCGCGCTGCGCTGTCGGGGTCGGATGCTGCCAGGTCGCGTGAGCGCTCGAGTTCCGCGCGCAGGCCGACGATGCGCGCGGTGGTGCCCGCGGCCCGCGGGTCGAGGCTGAGTCGCGTCGTCAGCTGCGAGACGAGGGCGTCAGCGAGTCGCACGGCCTCGACGAGCGAGACGAGCTCTGCGCCGCCCCCGGAGTCGAGCCGACCCCAGATGAGCTGCGACATCTTCTGCCTGGCGACCGTGTCGACGCGGCCGGAATCCCAGACACTCTCGAGGCTCTCACGGCGTTTGCGAGTGGCCTCCCACAGCGTCTCTGCGAGAACGATGTCGGAGGTGTAGGAGTCGGGCTCCTGCGACGCGAGGGCCGCAGCGCCCAGACGATCGAGTTCTTTTCTCTGCCGATCGACCCACTCGCCGAGACCGGTGAGATAGCTGAGCAGTTCGCCGGGGTCGATCGCCTCTCCTAGGCGCCCGGGAGCGACCGGCGTGCTTCCGTTGGCGGTCATCGTCATCGCTGCTCCTCTCGGCGGATCGGGGGTGGGGTTGGTGATCGCGGGTGAGGGCGAGGGCCTAGCCGCGTCCATAGACGGCCGCGGGCGGAGCCGGCGCCGGGCCGAGCACGCCGAGCCACTTGTTGTAGAGGCTCGTCCATGTGCCGTCGCTGCGCATGCGGTCGAGCACGCCGTTGACGAAACGCACGAGGTCGACCTTGTCGGCCGGCATACCGAGGCCATACGGTTCCGCGCTGATCGCGTCGCCGACGACCATGGCATACGGGTCTTGCGCGGCGAATCCGGCGAGGATCGTGTCGTCGCCGGTGATGGCATCCACCTTGCCCTGCTGGAACAGCACGAGGCACTCGGTGTGGGTGGCGGCCGAGACCGCCTCTATGCCCGAGTAGCTCTCGAGGCGGGTGAGCGTCGTCGTGCTCGCGGGCGCGCAGACCTTCTGGTCGCCCAGTGCGTTGAGGTCGTCCATCGATTTCGCCTCGGAGTTGCTCGCGACGAGAACTTTCTGGCCGGCCTCGTAGTACTCGGTCGAGAACGCGATGGTCTCCCAGCGGGCGCAGTTGATGGTCATCGTGCGGGCCACGATGTCGACCTGCGTGTTGCCGGCGGCGTCGGGAGTGAGCACGTCGAGGCGCTGAGCAGAGGTGATGACCTTGAACTGCAGCTTGTTCGGATCGCCGAAGATCGCCCGGGAGATCTCGTGCAGAACATCGATGTCGAAGCCCTCGATCTGACCCGTGAGCGGGTTACGCGCGCCCATCAGCAGTGTGTCGGCGGAGACACCGACCCGGAGCACGCCGTTGTTCTTGATCGCCTCGATGGAGCTGCCGGCCGGAACCGAGTCGGGCGAGATAGGCGAGTACGAGGGCTGCACCTGGCCCTCGGTGTTCGTGCAGGTCGACGCGGGAGCCGGGGTGCTCGGCGCGCTCTCGGTGGGCGTCGGCGTGGGGGTGAGACCCAGGTCGTCGCTGCCCGATCGCGGCGCGCACGCGGTGAGAGCGAGCGTGCCGATCAGCGTCGCGACGAGTGCGATGCGGGCCGTGCGTGAACGGATGGCGCTCATCGGTACTCCTTGAGTCGAAGGGAGACGCCGCGCCAGGAGAGCACGGCGGCGGCGAGGCCGGCCACGAGGAAGATCCAGCCGAGGAGAGCCGATTGCGAGCCGCCCGTGTCGAGCGCGTTCTTGGTGGTGGCAGCACTTGAGGCTATGTCGTCTTGCGCGGCGGTGCTGAACGCGGTGAAGGCGGCGTTGGCGCTGTCGGGTTCCTGGCTGATCGCCTGCTTGACCGCGTCGTCCCAGTTGCCCGCGTCGTCGAGCTGGCGGATCGCCGCGTGCTTCTCGACCCACGAGTCGAAGCCGTTCTTGAGGTCGTCGCCGATCAGGTAGTTCTTGCCGCGCGAGTCGAGGCGCGCCTGAGCATCGGCGATAGCCGTCTGCACCTCGGCCTCGAGCGTCTGCCCCGAGCCGCGCTTGATGAGTGTGAAGCTCTCGAGCGACTTGGCCTCGGTGGCCGAGGTGTACGCCTGAGAGATGGCGAGGGTCTTGGCGTAGGAGTTCTGCCGTGCCTCGATCGCAGCGCCGGTGGTGTTCGAGAACGTGATCACGCCGACGACGCCGACCACGAGCATGGCGACGGCCGCGATGAGAAGCGGCCAGTTGAGGTAGCGGTGCGAGCGCCGGGTGATCCAGAGGTGCACCCAGACCAGAGCGATCAGAGCTGCGAGGGCGATGATGAGCCAGACCAGCGACACGGTCGAGGCCGTAAAGCTCCCTGCAGCCCTGTCGGCGCTCGCGAGAACGAGTGCCTCGAGCTGAGGAAGCGTGCTGTCGTTGAGCAATGCGGATGCCTGCGACAGGTATGCGGCGCCAACCGGGAATCCCTGGCGGTTGTTCGCGCGCGCCTGCTCGATGAGGCCGGTATAGATCGCGACCTCGGCGTTGACCTTGGCGAAGTCGGTGTCTCCGGCTTTGTCGTCGGCCGCGAGAAGGGTGATTTCGCGCGTCGCGTCGTCGATGGCGGTGTCGTACTCAGCACGTTGATCGGCGGGCTCGAGCCCGCCGACGAGGAACGCATTGGCGGCGATCGCGTCGGCGCGCACCAGGTCGTTGCGCACAGACTGGATGCCGATCAGCTGGGCGGCTTCGGCGCTCGCGTCGGCCGTGGCACTCGCCTGCGACGATCCCGTCTGAAATCCCGCGGCACCGAACGCCAGGCTGGCGAGCACAGAGACGGCGAGCAGCAGGCGGAGAGTCGCGGGAGTGGAGCGCGTCTTCTTCACGGGAGCGGCGGCCAGTGCGCCCTGGGGCTGTGCGACAGTCGTCGCCGGGGCGTTCGGCTGTGGGGATGCCTGGGGTACCGGCGGCGGGGGCGCGGCTGCGGTCGTGCTCATTCGGTGTCCTTCGACGTGGTCGGTTCTGCGGGATCGTCTGAGGGGGGAACGGCGGCGGGCACGGTGTCGGCCGACTCGGCCTCGATCGCGCTCGTCTGATCAGTCTGCGGCACATCGACGAGGATGGGTGCGCCGACCGCTTCGCCGGCGGTGCTCTGCACCTCGCCGTCGTTCGAGTCATTGAGGTCGTCGGCCAGCAGCAGGCGCAGTTCGTCGAGCGTCGGCTCGGCGACGCCGCGCAGTCGCCAGGCATGCCGTGCGATCGCCTTGTCGAGCAGGTTGCGGGCGTAGCGGCCGTTGCCGAAGCCCTCGTCTCGCGGCTCGATCGACACGATCTGCTCGAATCGCGCGAGCGCCTCGGGCGTCGGCTCGAAATCGGATGCCTCGGCGAGGCGCACGAAGATGTCGCGCAGCTCGGCGTCGGTGTAGTCCTGGAACGTGATGGAGGTGGAGAAGCGGCTGGCGAGCCCGGGGTTCGTCTCCATGAATCCGCGCATCGGCTCGGGGTAGCCGGCCACGATCACAACGAGGTCGTCGCGGTGATCTTCCATGTCTTTGACGATGGTCGTGATCGCCTCGGCTCCGTACTGGTCGAGCGCCAGACCGTAGGCCTCGTCGATGAAGAGCACGCCGCCGATGGCTCCGGCGACGACCTCGGATGTCTTGGTCGCCGTCTGCCCGAGGTAGCCGCCCACCAGTTCGGAACGGTCGACCTCGACGAGATGGCCCTTCGACAGGATGCCGAGGGCCGCGTAGATGCCGGCGACGAGACGGGCGACAGTGGTCTTGCCCGTGCCGGGGTTGCCGAGAAAGACGAGGTGCCTCGTGAGCGTCGGAGTCGTGAGGCCTGCGGCCGTTCGCAGCTGATCGATGCGCAACAGCTGAGTCTGCCGGTGGATTTCTCTCTTGACCCGGTCGAGCCCGATCAGACTGTCGAGCTCCGCGAGCAGCTCCTCGACCGTCTTCTTCGGTTTCTCCTCTTCTTCTTCGGCGGGTGGCGCGGCTGCGGGCGCAGGCTGAGTCGCGGTCGGAGAGACCGGTTCTGGTTCAGACGAGGTGAGCCCGGCTCGGCGGGCGAGTTCGGCCATCGTCGCGTCGCCGGGGCGTGCGAAGTCGGGCTGCTGAGTGGAGAGTTGATCGGCCGTGAGCGGCTGAGCGGCATGAGGTATCGGGGCGAGCGTCGTCGAGGGGAACAGAGTGGCCTCGGTGCGCGAGAGCGGAGGGATCGACGGAGCCTGGCGGGCGCCGGCGAGCTGCGCGGCCGCTGTGGCGGAGGCCGCCCCGAGCACGCCGATCGACGGCTCGCCCAATTCGCTCGCCGCAGCGACGACACCGGTGAGAGCCTTTGCGTAGTCGCCCGCGTGCTGGGGAGCCTCGGCCGCCAGCCTGCTCAGCAGATCGGTGGGCGAGGCCCGCCAGCGCCTCGCGCTCGACGCGGCTTCGAAGAACTCATCGGCGCTGCCCGCGCCGGTCTGATCGACCCACTGCACCGACGCGCCGATGGCGGACTCGGCTACCGCCGCAGCGATGCGCACGCCCTCGTCTCGGGCTGCGGCGGAATCGAGGCCTGCGCTCTCTGCCGCGGCGACGAGGGCGTCGAGGGCTTGGCGCAGCTCGTGGGAATCAGCGGATGTCATGGTGTCTTCGCTCAGCTCAGGGGTTCGGACGGGAGGGTCAGGCTCGATGAGGGCTGAAACTTCTCCGCAAGAAATTGGCCGTGCGCGACGAGAGCCGCGGCATCGGCGCGAGACACGGCATCCGAGATTTTGTCGAGTGTCACACCCAGCAGGTCGAGCTGGTCGCACAGAAGCATGAGCGAGGTCTTGCCCTTGTAGACGGCTCGACGGTCGGCGAAATCACGGGGGAGTCGAAGGTAGCCGCCGACGGCCTCGGGCAGGTAGCTCGTGGCAGTGGACACCACCGTGTGGGCCTGCGCGCTGCCGCCGCCGAGCTGGTCGAGCCGCGGAACCATCACGGCGACCGTGTTGGCGATGCGGTTGATACGCGCCGTCACGATGGGCGGAACCTTGCCCGCGGTGTCGGCCTGCACGTCGGCGATCGACGACAGGATGTCGGCGCTGGTCGGAGCCGGCGGCAGCTCGAACTCGTATTCGCGCTCGGCAGGTCGCCCCGTCACCGAGTCGCGGAGGTTCTGCCAGAAGCCCATTGCGTGACGTGCTCGACCCGTCGACTCAGCGCTTGTCGAGGTCGAGGGTGCTTGCGACCTCGGTCGTCTCGCTGCGACGGGCACGCTCGATGTAGGGCTTGGCCTTCTCGGTCTCGGTCTCGAGAACGCCGATGGTCTGGGCCATGCTGTCGAGGGCCTGCACCTTGAACTCGGTGATCGAATCCATGGTCGCGTAGATGTTGGCGAACGCGGCTTGAAGCTGAGGCAGGCCCACGGTTGCGGAGGCAGCCTGCGACTGGATCGACGCGGACTGGTCGGCCAGCATCTTCGAGGTTGCCTCGATCATGTTCGAGGTCGTGGTGTTCAGTGCGGCGATCTGGTCGAGCACGAGCTTCTGGTTGGCCAGGGCCTGCGCCACGATCACGGCCGTGCGAAGCGCAGAGATGGTGGTCGTGGTGGCCCGGTCGACGCCTTTGATGAGCTCGAGGTTGTTCTTGATGATTACGTCGATCGCCAGGTAGCCCTGAATCGAGACGGCGAGCTGGGTCAGCAGGTCTTGGTGCTTCTGGCGGACGTAGAAGAGCACATCTTCGCGAAGGGCCTTGGCCTTGTCGGGGTCGGTCGTGTCGAACTCGGCGATCTTGGCGGAGAGCTTCACATCGAGGCGTTCGGCCACGTAGATGTACTCGTTGAGCCTCTGCATGGTCTCCCAGAGATGCTGCTTTTCGAGGTTCAGCGCGGCATTGTCTTTGCGCAGCTCGTCTTGGCCGTCGTAGAGCGCCTTGATGATGGCGTTCAGGTGCGACTGCGCGCTCTCGTACTTGCGGAAGTAGTCGGCGATCTTGCGGCCGAAGGGAATGAAGCCGAGGATCTTGCGCTCGATGGTCTGCTCGCTGGGGTCGAGGTCTTCGACGGTGCGTCGCAGCTCGAGAAGCGTGGAACCGATCTTCGAGCCTTCGGACAGGCCGCCCGATTGAAGCGCTTTGACTGGAGTGGCGAGAAGTCTGTTCGACGAGTCCGCAGCCTGGCGGATGTCGATGTCACCCATGGTGCGCACGTCGTTGGCCTTGGCCGCGAAGGCGGGTGAGCGGGTGTCGGTGGTGACGAGCGTGTCGAGGTATGTGTCGACCTTCGCATCGAGTCCGGGCAGCGCAGCAGGATCGACTTTCGGCGCCATCTTCGGTGCAGACGTGGCGGCCACCGGGGCGACTGGCGCGGGCGCGGTGAGCGTGAGCACACTCTCGGAAGGGGCCTGCAGGGGAGCGGCGTCGGTCATCATGTCCTCACAACGGGGGCGTAGCCTTCAGAGTTCAACGGAATCGTTTCACTATATCGTCTCGACTTGTTGCGCTTGCGGGACGTGTCAGAGCCATCCCTTGCGGCGGAAGACGCTGTAGAGCACCCCGCCCATAACGATCATGGCGAGGACAGCGAGCGGGTAGCCGAAGGCCCAGTGCAGTTCGGGCATGTTGTCGAAATTCATGCCGTAGATCGTTCCGACGAGCGTGGGCGCGAAGAGGATCGCGGCCCATGACGAGATCTTTTTGACCTGATCGTTCTGATCTTGACCCACGAGGGTGAGGTGAGTTGTGAGGGCGTTCTCGAGCAACGCGCGGTAGGCGTCGACCCGGTCGACGATGCGGTGCGTGTGATCGAGCACGTCGCGGAAGCCGCGTGACACCTCGAGGTCGACCGCGTGGTCGCCCACGCGTTGCTTGAGCTCGCCGACGACATCGAGCAGCGGATGCGTCGCCCGCTGAAACATCATGACCTCGCGGGAGAGTTCGTAGATGCGCCGGGAGAGCTCCGTGGCTCCGCCTTCGAAGAGTTCGTCTTCGATCTCGTCGATGTCGTTCTCGAGCCCGGCGGCCACCGGCATGTAGTCGTCGACGACGCAGTCGAGAACGGCGTACAGCACGGCCTGTGGCCCCCTCGCAAGCAGATCCGGCGAGGCTTCGAGGCGTTCTCGAACCGCGCTGAGGTCTGGCTGGGCGGCCCGACGCACCGTGACCACGAAGGTGTCGCCGACGAACAGATGCACCTCGCCGAACTCCACCTTCTCGATGTCGTCGCGGTAGAGCGCCGGCCGCAGCACGACGAACTGTGTGTCTCCGTAGCGCTCGAGTTTCGCCCGCTGGTGCCCGGCGAGGGCGTCTTCGACGGCGAGTGGGTGCAGCTCGAATTCGTCGGCGACCGCCTGCAGTTCTTCGGGGCTCGGGCGGTCGAGGTCGATCCAGGCGAAGCCACGGCGCTCGGTGAGCAGCTCGAAGGTCTCGTCGAGAGTCTCGGGGTTGTCGGTGCGCACGCCGTCGGCATAGATGGCGTTGTCGATGACGGTCATGCGATGCTCTCGTCTGTGGAGGTCAACCGGCCGACGGAGCGTCGGTGGGAATATTCAGTGTGTCTTCGGCTCCGAGGCACTTGTTGGTCTGCGGGATCTTGGAGATAGAGGGGCCGAGGTCGACGAGGGTCGATGTGCCAGACACGACGTCGTAGTCGATGATGACCTCGGTCGTAGGAACCCGACCGTAGGTGACGAAGCGGTAGTTCGGCTTCTTCGAGTCGTCTTCGACCCAGTCGATGCCGTTGATATTGACGCAGGGGAGAGTCGTCGGCCCCTGCGGCGGGATTCCACAGCGCAACAGGATGCTGGCGGGCGAGCCCCACGCGGCCGTAGCCTGAGCGTCGGTCTGCCGGATGTCTTGGTTGTCGGCATCGCTCGGCAGTACCAAGGGCAGGCTCACGATGATGTCGGCGCACGCCGGATCTGCCGCATCCGCCGCAGGCTCGAGCGAAACGGTCTGCGCGCAGGCGCTGAGGCCGATGGCGAGGAATCCCGTTGCGAGAACTGCGGCTGTGCGGGCGGCGACTCGGCGCGCGAGAGGTGGTCGTGACATCACCCACAGGTTACCGTTTGCAGGTGACAGAAACCTCCGCGCAGCCCGATGACCGGCCCTCGACCGCTCTGCCCGTCTCCGCCCCCGGCGAGACCGTCACCGCCCTCGGCGAGCGAGAGACGCTGCGCCGAATCGTGCGCCGCCTGCCGAAGGCACATGCCGAACTTCTCGGGCCGGGTGACGATGCGGCTGTCGTGGCCGCTCCAGACCGGCGTACCGTGCTGACCACCGACATGATGGTGCAGGGCCCCGACTTCAGGCTCGCCTGGTCGACGCCCTACGAGCTTGGCTGGAAGGCCGCCGTGTCGAATCTCGCAGACGTGGCCGCGATGGGTGCTGTTCCGACCGCGCTGCTCGTTGCTCTCGCCGCCCCGCCTGAGACTCCGGTCGCCGTGCTCGAACAGTTCGCAGACGGCATGCGCGACGCGTGCGCAGAACTCGCGCCGGGCTGCGGGGTCGTCGGTGGAGACCTGTCGACGGCTGGAGCGCTGACCATCGCCGTGACCGCGATCGGAGATCTTGAACAGCGTGGGCCCGTGCTGCGCTCCGGTGCATCCGTGGGCGACGACCTTGCGGTCGCCGGTTCGCTGGGACTCGCCGGCGCTGGCGTGTGGCTCCTGTATCGAGACGGTTCCACCGATTCGGATGCCGAGGGCGGGCGGGAACCCGATGCGCGACGGGCACGCGTCGTGCGCCACGAGCATCCGGAGCTGGTGCGCGAACAGGTCGCGCCTCGATCGCCGATCGGGCTGGGAGTCGCCGCATCCGATGCCGGAGCCACGGCGATGCTGGATGTCTCGGACGGGCTCGTGCTCGACGCGTCGCGCATCGCAGATGCGAGCGACGTGACGATCGAGCTGCACGCCGACGCCATCGACGAGGCCGCTGATGTTCTGTCGGCGATTGACCCCGTGGTCGGGCGCAGGGCACGGGACTTCGTGCTCGCCGGGGGAGAGGACCACGCGCTGCTGGCCACGTTCCCTGCGGGCCGTGCGCCGGAGGGGTTCCGCGTGATCGGAACGGTCCGGGCCCGCGGTGCGCACTCCGTGACCGTCGGAGGCACGGCCTACGAACGCCCCGGCGGATGGGACCCCTACGCCGACTGGGACGGCGCCGCGGGCTGAGGTGTTCGCCCGTGATCGACTCGCCGCATAAGCACCTTTCGGTGATTCGAGTCGCCTCAAAAGCACCTAAGCGGCCATGGGACGGTGCTTCTGCGACGAGTCGATAACGGCGAGGGGTCCTACGCGGACGGGTGTTGCGCCGCGGGACCACGCTGCGGTCTGGGATCGGAGGCGCGGCCTACGAGCGTGCGGGCGGATGGGACCCGTACGCCGACTGGGACGGCGCTGCCGGCTGACTGGTCAGGCCTAGGATCGACCGGTATGGAGAGGCGCTGGTTCAATCGAGGGGGCGAGCGGCTCAGCTATCTGGTCTCGGAGAGCGCCGGACCGACGGTGCTGATTCTTCATGGTCTGGCCGGAAGCTCGAACGAGATGATCCCTACGGCTGAGGCTCTGTCAGAGCGTCACGTGCTTCTCCTCGATCAGCGAGGTCACGGCGAAAGCAGTCGGAAACCAGCGGATACGTCGCGCGCCGCGTTCGTGGCGGACGCCGTTGCGCTGATCGAGCTCGGATCGACCGGGCCGATCGCTCTCATCGGTCAATCGATGGGCGCGCACACCGCGATGCTCGTCGCGGCGGCTCGGCCCGACCTTGTCGACCGACTGGTCCTTCTCGAAGGAGGCGAAGGTTCTGGTGACCCGAAAACGAACGCTCGGATGGGGGAGTTCTTCGCGTCGTGGCCCGTGCCGTTTGCCACGGTGGAGGCTGCGCGAGCGTTTCTCGGTGATGGTCCACTCGAGTCGGCATGGGCGAGCGACCTCGAACGTCGTGAGGACGGCTACTACCCCCGTTTCGACTCCGACGTCATGGTTCGTGTGATCGACGCGGTCGCAGTTCCCCGATGGAGTGAGTGGGAGAGCGTTGTCGCCCCGACGCTTGCGGTCTTCGCGGAGAACGGCCTGTTCACGCAGGACGCGAAAGCGGAGTTCGTCCGTCGCGGCAGGAAGGTGCAATGCGCGGAGATTGCGGGAGCGTCGCACGACGCTCATCTCGACTCCTTCGACGCGTGGATCGCGCTCGTGAAGGAGTTCTTAGGCGAAGAGTCGCACGCTTCCGATGCGTAGGGCGACGCTAACTGAGGACAGGTGCCCTGCTCGAAGGCCCTGTCCCCCGTGTTCCCGGGGGTGGGGTCGAAGTGGGACGAGGTATGTCCTCACTTAGCTCAGACTCTCAAGCGGGGGAGATCCACCACAGGGTCGTCTCGCCGTAGTCTTTGCGGCGGTCGAGTTCTAGCGCGGCAGGGAGAGCCGGCTGCGGGGAGCGGGCGCTGCGCTCGACGACCACCACCGCGTCGGGCGACAGCTGGCCGACCAGCGCCTCGAGGTTCTGGGTGAGCTCGTCTTCGCTCAGCTCATAAGGGGGATCGATGAAGACGATGCCGACGATGCCGCGATCGGCGGATGCGCCCAGGTAGCTCGACACCGAGCTCGCCTGCACGTCGATGCGGGGAGCCGGTTTCGGAGCGCCCTGCTGCAGGAGCCGCGCGTTCTCCCGGCACACCTTCGCCGCCGCCGGATTTTTCTCGACGAGCACGACGGTGGCGGCTCCGCGGCTCGCCGCCTCGAGACCTAGCGCGCCCGATCCCGCATACAGGTCGAGCACGGTGGAACCCGGCAGCACGTCGCGGGCTTCGAGGGCCGAGAACACCGCCTCGCGCACCCGATCGCTGGTCGGCCGTGTGCCCGTCTTGGGCACCGAAATACGCCGGGAACCTGCGTAACCGGAGATGATGCGCGTCATGCCTGCATGCTATCCGTGTCGGCGGTCGCACTTAGAATCGCCGTATGACCGCGCCGGATACTGTCTCGCCGCACGGCGATAGCATCCTCGACGCCAAGCTCACCTCCGGCAGCCTCGGCGGCAAGACGGCGACGCCCCTCGCCAAGTCGCTGGGCATCGTCACGGTGGGCGATCTGCTCAGCCACTACCCCCGGCGCTACGTCAAGCGCGGCGAGCTCACGGCGCTTGACCAGCTGCCCCTCGGCGAGAACGTCACGATCGTGGCCGAGGTGCGCACCGTCAAGAAGCGCTCCATGAAATCGCGCAACGGGTCGATCCTCGAGGTCAGCATCTCTGACGGCCAAGGCTTTCTCACCCTCACCTTCTTCAACCAGGCGTGGCGCGAGGCTCAGCTGCCCGTCGGCGCTCGCGGCATCTTCACGGGCAAGGTGTCCGACTACCGGGGCGCCCTGCAGCTCGCGCATCCCGACTACGAGATGTTCGACGACATCCAGCTCAAAGACGGCGCGGCCGCCACATCGAAATGGCTCGAGCAACCGCTTCCCATCTACCCCGCGAGTTCGAGCATCTCCAGCTGGCAGATCGCGAAGACGGTCGAGCTCATCCTCGACGGCCTCGGCGACGTCCCCGACCCGGTGCCGGTCGAGGTGGCCAGTGAGCGAGGCCTGCTCTCTTACAGGCAGGCGCTCGAGCTCATCCATCGGCCCACCAAGACCTCCGACTGGCAGCGTGCGCGCGACGCCCTGCGCTTTCACGAGGCTTTCGTGCTGCAGGCAGCGCTGCTCGAGCAGCGCCGCCTCGCGCACCAGCACGAGGCCGTTCCCCGCGTGCCGAAGCCGGGCGGCTTCCTCGAGCGCTTCGACAAGCAGCTGGCCTTCACGCTCACCGGCGACCAGCAGCTGGTGGGCCGCGAGATCGCTGACGACATGGCACGCAATGAGCCCATGAACAGGCTCGTGCAGGGCGAGGTCGGCTCGGGCAAGACCATCGTGGCGCTCAGGGCCATGCTGGCCACGGCCGATTCGGGAGGCCAGTCCGCCCTGCTCGCGCCGACCGAGGTTCTGGCGTCGCAGCACCTGCGCTCGATCGTGCGTGCCCTCGGCCCCGATCTCGCCGCAGAACTCGTGCCCACCCTGCACACCGGTCAGATGCCCACAGCCGACCGGCGCAAGGCGTTGCTGCGCATGGTCTCGGGTCAGGCGCGCATCGTCGTGGGCACGCACGCTCTTCTCGGCGACAAGGTCACGTTCTACGATCTCGGCCTGGTCGTCGTCGACGAGCAGCACCGCTTCGGCGTCGACCAGCGCGACGACCTGCGCCGCAAGGGAGCCACCCCGCCCCACGTGCTGGTGCTCACGGCCACGCCGATTCCTCGCACCGTCGCGATGACGGTCTTCGGCGACCTCGACGTGTCGACCATTGCGGAGCTTCCGGACGGGCGCCAGGGCATCGAGACGTTCGTCGTTCCGCTGGCTGAGAAGCCCGGATGGAGTTCCCGCATCTGGACCCGCATGGCCGAAGAGCTCGCCCTCGGTCGTCAAGCGTTCGTGGTGTGCCCGGCCATCGACGCGGTCGCCCGCGAAGATCCGGCGGGCGGCGAGCCGGTCGACGAGCCAGCCGAGTCTGCAGGACCTGCCCGACCCGTGGCATCCGTCGAGGCCATCACGGCGCTCGTCAGAGCCAACCCGGCGCTCGCGGGGGCTCGGGTGGCCCCGCTGCACGGACGCATGCCGAGCGACGAGAAAGAGGCGGTGATGCGAGCTTTTGCCGACGGCGCGCTCGACATCATCGTCGCCACCACGGTCATCGAGGTCGGCGTCGACGTGCCGAATGCGTCGACCATGGTCGTGATGGATGCCGAAAGGTTCGGCGTCTCACAACTGCATCAGCTGCGGGGTCGCGTCGGGCGCGGGGGAGTGCCGGGGCTGTGCCTGCTCGTCACGAACGCCGAACTCGAAACTGTCGCCCGACAGCGGGTCGACGCCGTCGCATCCACGCTCGACGGCTTCGAGCTCGCGCAGGTCGACCTCGAGCTGCGCCGCGAGGGCAACGTGCTGGGCCGCAACCAGTCGGGCGGCAAGTCCAGCCTGCGCCTTTTGCGGGTGACGACCGACGGCGATCTCATCCTCGATGCCCGCATGGCCGCGTCGCTCATCATCGACGACGACCCGGGTTTCGTGCAGCACCCGGCGATTCGCGAGGCGCTCGATCGTCGTCTGCGCGAGGTCGAGGCGGAGTTCCTCGTCAAGAGCTGAGTGTGTGCCGGAGGCGATCTCCAGGGTGTCTCATAGCTGACGGCTAACACGGAAATAGAGGTAAGAGGTTGCGCGACGGAGTTAGGAGAATCGCCTCGTCGGGTTGGCGTGGAGGACCTGCCTGAACGGCTTCTCAATCAGCGGCCTCGCCGTGACGAGTCGGATTCGACGCCGCAATTCCCCAGGGATACGGGATGCTAAATCGTGTTGCAGATAGGGCACCATCGCGGGCATCTATAGCGGGCGGGGTAAACGGGCATCCCAACAACGACGCGGGCGCGGCATCGCGATTGGAACTGAAATGCCCGTTAGTGGACCGTCTTGCGGGCAGCGAGTGTGGCGCGCGATCGGGTGGCGCAGGTCCCTTACTAGGCTCGCGCCATGGGCTTATTTAGACGCGGTAAGAAGGCAGTCATCCCCGGCGATCCTCTAGACGATGAAACGCTTCGCGCAATCGGAGAGCGAAGTGATTTGACTTTGCCGCGTAATTGGATTCACTACATCTACTGCGCAGACGAAGCAGGAGCGCAGGTCATAGCGGGTGCGGCGTCAGAGGATGGGTGGGATCTGCAACGCGTGGATCATGCCGCTTCCGGAACAGGTTGGGTTGTCATCGCGGAACAAAAGGGTGTCGTTGTCACTCCGGAAAGAGTTCTATCGGCGCGCGCATTCTTCGAGCGGCTTGCACTGACCGTTCCTGGAGGCGACTACGACGGCTGGGAGGCGAGTATCTGAGCACCCGCTGAGGGATCCCTCAGCGGGCACTTAGCACATCACCTCTCGCGGCCACGGCTTCGAATGCTCGCCCAGATGACGCAGGCAATGCCGGAGGCAAAAACCACTGCTCCAACGATCCTCAGCGCTAGGGGTTCGGTAAACACCACCAAAGAGATCCCCAAAATCCAAAGAGAACCGCCCAGGAGAGCAAATTGGATTGTCTTTCGCCTTGTGTGTTCTGGCATGAAGCCACTATCACAGACGCTCCCGAATCGGGACTGGTCAGCGATCTTTGCCCGTAGGCCGGTGGTCATAAGGGCATCTACCGACCGCTCGTAGACGGAATGCCCGCTGGGGGATCGGCTTACGGGCGTTGGATGCCTGAAACGCGGCTCCAGTAGAGTCTGCCTGCACACAGCCGGGAGACCGGAGTTACATTCGTGGATCGTCTGAGTGGGGGGCAAACTTTGCGGAGGAAGTTTCGAATCATCTTTTCGGCGTCGCAAGGTGCGGCTCATCTATGGACTTACGGTGAAGACGGTCTCGTCGAGAGGGCGACAGAGATAGCTGACGACGAGATGCCCAGCCTGTGGATCAGTGCTGGTTGGTACTTCACGGACGGCAAAATTGAGTTGCCTCTCAGTAGTTCGCTTTGGGCAGACAAGGCTGTTACGTTCGCGCTCATTCGTCACTTTGAAGGAGCTCTCCGTCCGCTCGCCCAGGAACGACGACGGCCAAAGAGCAAGATGCCCCCGATACTCGCAAACGCTCAACCAATCCCTCAAACGGATGAGTGGTTCGCTCGACAGCATCAGCGCTTTTAGTTAGCTGTCCCCGCGTCGACGCCATCGAAAGCTCTAAGGGCATTCTCGTCGGCCGCCTACTGCTCAACCAAGACGTCTCCGAGGTGCGCGCTGAGGGACCGGCATACGGCCGCACTAGCGAAGCGAACGGCGGCAGCGAGCCAGCCGGCGTCAGTCGAGAAGGACTGTATTCGGATTGTCGGCCTCACCGGCGTGGGCTGTTCTTCCCGGTGCGGTACAGTGCCGCGCGATCCATAAACTCAGTAGGGAGACGGCATGAACCAGGTACTGCTGCGACCCGCGGTCGAGGAATGACCGGCCCTCGGGACTGGAGCCCGTCTGACAGCATGCCCTCGAGGGGGGTCCGACGGCCGGTCAATCGCCGCCCGAGGCTTAGACGCGGCAGTCTTGCTCGAGGGATCGTCCTCAGCTCGTTGATCGTCCTTATTGCCGCGCCGGTGTGGGCTGTGCTCAGCGGTGCCGGATGGACGTCGGCGAGCCTGCCCTGGTGTATCGCGATCTGTGTGGCTGTGCTCTTCCGGACAGGCGCGGGCGGTGTGATCTCCCGTCGAGGTGCGGTCGCGATCGCCGTCGTGACGTTCGTGATCGTCGCGGTGTGTTTCACAGCTGGCTTGGTCTTCCAGGCCGCCCTCGGTCATTCCCCCTCCGGTCTCGACGCGCTCGGCCGAGGGGAGTTCTGGCAGACGGTACCGCACGGTCTGGCCGGCGGGGCGACCTGGTCCGGGTGGCTGCCAGCTGGTCTCCTGGCTCTGGCGGTGACTCTGATCGGTGTGGTTCCTGTTCTGTGGACAACTTTCCGAGGACGCGTATTGCGCCTGGGGTGGCCGGCAGTACTCTCGACTGTCGGTCTTGTCGGACTGCTCCTAGCCATATCTGTCGCTACTAGCGGGCTGCCGTCGACCGGGGAGTCGATCATCGGAACGGGTCCAGACTCTGACTCGCGCGATGGCACGGTCCTGGTGGTGGGCGATTGCCTCGCCGTGGACCCCGTGACGATAGGTCAGGCGGACGGTCCGCTGCCGATGTTGGTCGGATGCGACCAGCCGCACGTGACGGAGGTGTTCCAGGAGATCAGCCTGGGGGCTGATCCGTTCGAACCCTATCCGGGCGATGAACAGGTCTACTACCGGGCGATGGAGCGGTGCTCAACGCCTTTCGAGACGTTCATCGGCATTCCGGCTTCTCAGAGTTCCGTCAGCCTGCAGGTGCACCGGCCGATGGAAGACTCGTGGCTAGCGGGCGAGCGCACCGCCCGCTGCCTTGCAGTGGTAACCGACCCCGTCTCCGGAACACTGCTGGGAGCAGCGAGGTAGCACTCCCGCAGTTGACGCTCACAAACGGTGTCGGGCTGTCAGGCCGCGCGAATATTGTGTGACTGATGAGAGCAAGAAGCTGGCTATACGTACTGGTGGCTGCAGCCGCCACAGCGACCGCCGCTCTAGTAATTGCGCACGTCTACAACTACTTTGGCTCCAAACTCGCCTTGCTGGTGACCAACGGCATATGGATCCTCGGCTCAGCTGGCATGCTCGTGTCGCTCGTCGCCATCGTGTTTCTTCGGTTCAGACGTCAGCACCGGCCTTAGATGTCGAGCCGTTGCCGACCCCGAGCCGTCGGTCAGGACACCGCTAGGGCACATACTCCTGTGACCAGTAATCGGCTCGTAACAGGAGAAGCTGGCCTTGGGACTCCGACGTCAGTGAGATTGTCCGCGGATCCGAAAACGAACCGGGCAGGCGCGATTGAGGGGTTGTTCCCAACTCGGTGGACAGGTCTTCAGGGGGTGGTCCCGTCAGGCGGGCGCACCGAGATCAGCGTCCAGCATCCGCCGGAAGCGCAGTTGGTGCTTACCTGAGTGACTTCACTACCTGCCGGAAGAGGGATCGACGAGAGAGGGGGCACATCTCCTTCGGTCGCGCCCAACAAGAGAAATCCGACACGCGCCGCGTAAAGCGTCGCCAGCACGGCGACGATGACCAGAGCACCGAGCAAGTAAAACCGCTTGCGGCTTCGCGGGACGCTCATGACTGCGACTCTACTCAGGAGCGGCCGGGGCTAGGTGCCAGTGAGGGATCCCACACGGGCTCTGGGGCTACTTCTCTGACGTCCGGGTGCATTGGAGGGGATGCGGCATAGGTTTGTCAGATGGACGACAAGGTGCGGGAACAGAAACAGACCGGTCGGATTTCGCCGCTGTCGACGAGCGACCTGCCGCCATCTATCACCTGCACGACCCAATACAGGCCCGACGTCACGTCGACAGAGGGATGGGTGAGAGACCGGGTCGAGGTGGAGCGGATTGACGGCCTGGGCTGGCCGAAGCATCCGACGCTGAGCTACGCGGCGATGAACCTGTCTGTCTCATTTATCGGCGATGCGCCGGACGGGCATGTAGTACATGTCAACGTCGCCGGGGCGGACGGAGCAATTCTCTTCAGTGCGCTGTATCAATATGGCGATGGGGGCGGGTTGCGACACAATTTCGTCGGCGGGCACGGTTTCACCGGGTTGCACTACCTTTATCACGGCGGGGCAATGCTTCAGTTTTGGTGCGAGACAGCCTGAATCTGTGATCTCTGTGGGGCCAACGAGTAAGGGCTCGGAGGCGGCCAATCAAAGCCAACCCGGCGCTCGCGGGGGCGCGGGTGGCCCCGCTGCACGGACGTATGCCGAGCGACGAGAAAGAGGCGGTGATGCGCGCGTTCGCCGATGGTGCGCTCGACATCATCGTCGCGACTACAGTCATCGAGGTCGGTGTCGACGTACCGAATGCCTCGACCATGGTCGTGATGGATGCCGAACGCTTCGGCGTCTCGCAACTGCATCAGCTGCGGGGTCGCGTCGGGCGCGGGGGAGTGCCCGGGCTGTGCCTCCTCGTCACGAATGCTGAGGTCGAGAGCGTCGCCCGACAACGGGTCGATGCGGTCGCGTCCACGCTCGACGGATTCGAGCTCGCCCAGGTCGACCTCGAACTGCGCCGCGAGGGCAACGTGCTGGGCCGCAACCAGTCGGGCGGCAAGTCCAGCCTGCGCCTGCTCCGGGTCACCACCGACGGCGACCTCATCGTCGACGCTCGCATGGCCGCGTCGCTCATCATCGACGATGACCCCGGGTTCGTGCAGCACCCGGCGATCCGCGAGGCGCTCGACAGGCGGCTGCGCGAGGTTGAGGTGGAGTTCCTCGTTAAGAGCTGAGTGCGTGCCACCTTCGCAGTTCTCTGTTTCCAAGCGGATTGATGAACGGCATTGTCTTCACCATCAGTGGATATGACGAGAACGTTAGTGGAATAGAACGTGACCGACCTGCTACCTTCGTGCGACTGAACGACGATAAGGTGCGTTGCCGCCCCTCACGAAGAACTAGGCGCCTACGTTGCCACGCATCAGTAATGTTCACCTATGGACCCAATTACGACGGCTGCTATCGGAGCAGCATCAAAGACCGTGGACCCTGCCGCTGCGGAAGGGGCAAAAGTTGGCGCTCAGCTCTTCTTGCGCCTCTTTGGCCCCACCGCCGACGTACTCGGAGCACATTGGGCCGATCGATTGCGTGAGAAAAATATGGCGCGACTGCTTGCGAAGACGGAACAGCGCGCCATTCACAGTGGTGAGGCGGGGTTTGCCTCGCCCCGTGTCGCATCGAAGGTCTTTCACGACGCGGAGTTCGCCGACGATGAGATGATCGCCGAGTACCTCAGTGGCGTTCTTGCCTCATCAAGATCTGAAGATGGAACCTACGACGGCGGTGTCGAATGGTCCTCCCTTATCGCGAGGCTCTCGTCCGATCAGCTTCGTCTGCACTATCTGATCTACGCGAGTGCCCGACAGGTTCTTGCTGACACTGCCGTGGGACAAAGGGCTAACTGGCTCCACATGAAGCGTGTCATTTTTCCCCAGGAAGAACTAATGGATCGAATTGGGAAGGACTTTTCAGACGTCAGGTTCTCCAACGCTGTGAACGGGCTCATGAGAGAAGGTCTGATTACGGACACTTACGCGTATGGCCCGAATGTGGGCGTCGCGGAGAGCGACTTCCCGAAGGGATCTGACCTCGACGTTCCATACGACCGAAGCCTGAAGATCGGCGTCAGTATCCAAGGAATGCGCTTGTTCATGTGGGGCCTAGGGATGGGTCACCTGCCAATGGATGTCTACATTCATCCATCATTCGCGATCACCACAGTCGACGAACAGCCCGACCTTGCGTTATTGAGCGGAGTCGTGATGTTCGAAGACGTGCTCCTCGATCCCGCGGGAAACAAATTCTCCAAAGAGTCTTTTTAGGGATCCAACGTTTTGCATTGAAGGCACCCGCGGGCCGTCCACGGTTAGACGTCGATGCGCATCAGCACACTGCGAGTAGTGCTGGGCTAGTACCTAGCTACTGCGCGGAACAGGCTAGCTTGTCGTTACGTAGTCATGGCAATGGCGGCCATTGCCCGACCTTCGGCGCGCGCATAGACAATCTGCGCCTGAGCCGCTGGATCTGATGAAGAAAGGGGAATCGAGCCGAACGCCCTTCCCTCTGGCGACGGCCAAGCTCTCGCGTGTTTAGTAGTCCGACCATTTGGCGTTTCCAGAGCGACACCGAGGCCATGATGTTTCTCTACGGGCCCGCCGGTTGGTGTTGTCGTATCGATGCCGAGGTTGATGGTAACGACGCTCCAGGTTCATGCGCTTCCTGAGGTGAGGATCCGTCTCACTTCGCGCCAACAGAGATGGTCGATGCTGTCTTGGTCGCACCTCGCTCGAACGGTTCGTGGTGTGCGCCAGTTCAATTTCTCGTTGACGCACACCGAATGGTTCGGCGAGGAGGTGCTTTGGCTCGCGCCAAAATCTCCGGCCCGGTTCGTCGAGCTCACCGCGGCTGTCACTCGCGTATTCCCGGGATATCCGCCATACGGCGGCCTGCACGATGGATCGGTGCCCCACTCCACGGTGGGCGACTCCGCCGGCTACGAGGAATTGCAACAGGCTCAGCGAATCATCGGTGCGGAACTGCCGCTGAGCGGAACAACATCGGCGGTCACCGTTCTTGTGGAAAGCTCGCGCGGCCGTTGGTGCGAAGAGACGCGTGTCCCGTTCTCGTCGGGCCAGGGCGAAACGCTCATATCGCAATCAGCTGACTGTTTCATAGCCCGCACGTCCCATAATTGGCGGGATGTACGACGGCTGCGGGTAAGGGCACATCCCGGCCATGCCATCGTCGGCCAACTCCCCCGCGGCCCGCGCTCCTGACACCATGGAGTCATGACCGCAACACTCGTGGCCAAGGGCCTCGCAGGGGGCCACGGCCACCGCACACTCTTCTCTTCTCTCGATCTCACGGTCGCGCCCGGCGACATCGTGGGTGTCGTGGGCGCCAATGGCGCCGGCAAATCCACTCTGCTGCGTATTCTCGCGGGGCTGGACGCGCCCCTCGAGGGCACGGTCACGCTCGCGCCCGGCGACGCCTTCGTCGGATGGCTGCCGCAGGAGCACGAGCGAGTCGCCGGCGAGACGGTCGCCGAGTACGTCGGGCGACGCACCGGCACGACGGTGGCGACGAGCGAGATGGATGCCGCGGCCGCGGCTCTCGGAGATACCGCGGGCGTCGCACCGGGCGAACCCGATCCGGCCGACGTGTACTCGGCTGCGCTGGAACGCTGGCTCGCCAGCGGAGCCGCCGACCTCGACGACCGTCTTCCCATCGTTCTGGCCGAACTCGGGCTGGCGCTGTCGTCTGACGCGCTGATGACCTCTTTGTCGGGCGGCCAGGCGGCGCGGGTCGGGCTCGCCGCACTGCTGCTCTCGCGCTTCGATATCGTGCTGCTCGACGAACCCACCAACGACCTCGACCTCGACGGGCTCGAGCGACTCGAGGGCTTCATCCGGGGGTTGCGCGGGGGAGTCGTTCTGGTGAGCCACGACAGGGCGTTTCTGGCATCGAGCGTCACCCGGGTGGTCGAACTCGACCTGGCGCAGGGCACGAATCGTGTCTATGGGGGCGGATACGATTCGTTCCTCGAAGAGCGCGAGACGGCCAAGCGGCACGCTCGTGAGGAGTACGACGAGTTCGCCGAGAAGAAGGCCGACCTCGTGGGCAGAGCCCGCACACAGCGCGAGTGGTCGAGTCAGGGCGTGCGCAACGCCATGAAGAAGTCGCCCGACAACGACAAGATCCGGCGCAAGGCCTCGGTCGAGTCGAGCGAGAAGCAGGCGCAGAAGGTGCGTCAGATGGAGAGCCGGATCGCTCGCCTCGACGAGGTCGAGGAGCCGCGCAAGGAGTGGCAGCTGCAGTTCACCATCGGCTCGGCTCCCCGGTCGAGCTCTGTCGTGTCGACGCTCTCGTCGGCCGTCGTGCGTCAGGGAGACTTCACTCTCGGGCCCGTCTCCCTGCAGGTCGACGCGGGCGATCGCATCGGCATCACCGGGCCCAACGGAGCCGGAAAGTCGACGCTGCTGCGACTGCTGCTCGGGCGTACGGCCCCCGATGAAGGATCGGCCAGCCTCGGCGCCAGCGTGGCCATCGGCGAGATCGACCAGGCGCGTGCGGTGCTCGCGGGCGTCGACACCCTGGCCGCGAGCTTTGAGGCTCAGGTGCCGGACTGGCCCGTCGCCGAGGTCCGCACCCTGCTGGCCAAGTTCGGGCTGAAGGCCGACCACGTGTCGCGCCCCGTCGACGAGCTCTCACCGGGGGAGCGAACACGGGCCGGCCTGGCTCTGCTGCAGGCGACCGGAGTCAACCTGCTGGTGCTCGACGAGCCCACAAACCACCTCGACCTCGTGGCGATCGAGCAGCTCGAGCAGGCCATCGAGTCGTATGACGGCACCCTGCTGCTCGTCACGCACGACCGACGCATGCTCGAGACCGTTCGGCTCAATCGTCAGTGGCAGGTCACCGACGGCACAGTGATCGAACGATAAGGTCGAACAATGAGCAACGTCGCCGTCGTCCCCGGGTCTTTCGACCCTGTCACCCTCGGGCATCTCGATGTCATCTCGCGAGCAGCGGGCCTCTTCGATGAGGTTCACGTTCTGGTGGTGCACAATCCTGCCAAGACCGCGCTTCTGCCCATCTCGCAGCGGGTGCGACTGATCGAGCAGGCCATCCTCGACGAGGGCCTGCCGTCGAACATCGTCGTCAACTCGTGGAGCGTCGGGCTGCTGGTCGACTACTGCACCGATGTCGGAGCGCGCGCCCTCGTCAAGGGAATCCGTTCGCAGGTCGACGTGGCCTATGAGACCCCGATGGCCATCGTGAACCGCAACCTGGCCGGCGTCGAGACTGTTTTCCTGCTTCCTGACCCTGCGCACGCGCACGTGTCGAGTTCGCTCGTGCGGCAGGTGTCGTCTTTGGGGGGCGACGTGGCACCCTATGTGCCGGCCGCCGTTGCCACCTTCCTCAACAGTCAATAGAGCTTGAACACGCAATAAGGCTCGTCTTCGAAACCTGATCTTCACACGTGAGTGGGAGGATGGAAGCATGTCTGATCTCTCCATCGGCTATGCCGCCATGCTCGAGCAGTTCCACCCCACCGAGGCAGTCGCTCTGTCGGCGCTCGCCGAACAGCACGGCTTCACGGGCGTGATGGCGGCGGACCACTTCCAACCGTGGGTTCCGCAGCAAGGTCAGAGCGCGTTCGTCTGGGAGGTTCTCGCAGCCTTAGGCGAGCGCACCACGGGTGACTTCGGCCCCGGAGTCACGGCCCCGACGTTCCGCTGGCATCCCGCGATGGTGGCCCAGGCATCCGCAACCCTCGGCGCCATGTACCCGGGCCGGCACTGGCTCGGACTGGGTTCGGGCGAGGCGCTCAACGAGCACATCGTGGGCGGTTACTGGCCCGAGGCCCCTGAGCGCATCAACCGCATGTTCGAGGCCATCGAGATCATCAACAAGCTCTTCACGGCGTCGATCGCCGGAAAAGACGTGAAGCACTCGGGGCAGTTCTACAAGCTCGAGTCGACGCGTCTCTGGACAATGCCGCCCGTCGCGCCTGAGATTCTCGTGGCCACGGCCGGCCCGGTCACCGCAAAGCGGGCAGGCCGGCACGTCGACGGGCTCATTACGGTCGGTGCCCCCCTCGCCAAGATCGAGGGCCTCTTCGCGAAGTTCGAAGAGGGCGCACGCGAGGCGGGCAAAGACCCGTCGACCATGCCGCGTGTGCTGCAGTTGCACATGTCGTGGGCAGAGACCGACGAGATCGCCCTGGTCAACGCCATGACCGAGTGGCCGAACGGTGGCATGAAGTTCCCGAAGGGCGACATCCGTTCACCCTTCGAGCTGGAGCAGATGGCCAAGCTCGTTCGCCCCGAAGACTTCGAGGGTCGTCTCGTGATCTCGAGCGACCCCGATGTGCACCGCGCCTATATTCAGAGCTTCATCGACCTGGGCTTCGACCGCGTCTACCTGCATAACGTCGGCCGCAACCAGAAGGAGTGGATCGAGGTCTTCGGTCGCGACGTGCTGCCGAAGCTGCACCGCTAGTGAGTACCGGCGTCGCAGCCGAGCTGAGCATCTACGGTGTTCCTGGCATCCCCGAGATCACGCCGGGCGACGACCTCGCGGGATTGATCGGCGCGGCACTGGATGCCCGAGGCCTAGTTCTCGAAGACGGCGACATTCTCGTCGTCACGTCGAAGATCGTCTCCAAGGCTGAGGGTCGCGTGATCGCCGCGACCGATCGCGAAGATGCGATCACTCGAGAGACCGTTCGTCTCGTGGCGTCGCGCCCGCACCCCGGCGGGGTCACACGCATCGTCGAGAATCGTCAGGGCCTTGTGCAGGCGGCGGCTGGCGTCGATGCCAGCAATACGCCGGACGGCACCGTCCTCCTGCTTCCCGAAGATCCGGATGCCTCGGCCCGGGCCCTATGCGCGGCCCTGCGTCGGGCATCCGGTGCTCGTGTCGGCATCGTCATCTCCGACACCCTTGGCAGGGCGTGGCGCGAAGGTCAGATCGACGCGGCGATCGGCGCGGCCGGAGTGATCGTCATCGATGATCTCCGAGGCAGCACCGACACCTTCGGCCAGACCCTCTCGGTGACCCAGGCTGCCACAGGCGACGAGCTGGCGTCGGCCACCGATTTGGTGAAGGGCAAAGCCACCGGCATGCCTGTCGCTCTCGTGCGCGGACTGCCTCGACTCGTTGTTGAGTCGCTCGACACTCCCGCTCGCGCGTTGGTGCGACGGCCCGAGGGCGACATGTTCCGGCTCGGCACAGACGAGGCGCATGCGCAGGGCTTCGCCGAGGGATACGGCCGAGGGCTACGGGATGCGCGACGCGGCCATCGCGCGGCGGCCCGTCCGTCGCGGGTTCGCCTGCGCGTTCGTTCGCTTCGGAGCGCACGATGAGTGCCACGGGTGAGTGGGTCGTCGTGATGCCCGTCAAGGGCACCGCAGGAGCGAAGAGCCGGCTGCTCGGCGGTCTCGCCGACTCCGAGATCCCCGAGGGGCGTCGCGCGGAGTTCGCCCTGGCTCTCGCCCTCGACGCGGTGGATGCTGTGCGCACGGCGCTGCCCGTAGTGCGGGTCATCGTGGTGACGAGCGCCGAGGTCTCCGAGCGCTTCGAAGCGCTGGGCGCGCTCGTTCGCCGCGACCCGGGAACCGGCCTCAACGCGGCGTTCACCCGAGGCATCCGGGCAGCCATGGAACTCAACCCGGGCCGCCCCGTCGCGGCTCTGATGAGCGATCTCGCCTCGATCAGGCCCCGAGACGTGACCGCCGCGCTCGAACTCGCATCGGCACATCCACTCGGCATGCTCACCGACAAAGACGGCACGGGAACGACACTGCTGACCGCCCTGTCGCCACGCGAACTCCTGCCCCGGTTCGGGCTGGGTTCTGCCCGGCGGCACCGCGAGGCGGGCCATATCGAGCTCGATATCGCGCGGGGCGACCGGATGCGCCTCGACATCGACACGGCCGACGATCTGGCGACCGCGCGCGCCCTCGGCCTCGGCCCGCGGGCGAGAGCGGTGCTCGGGTAATAGGCAGTTCGTGCGAGAGTTGATGAATGAGTCGATTCGACGATCAATTCCACGGCGTACCCGAGTCGGAGCCGGAGGAGCCGCGCACAGGCTCGATCAATCCGTTCGAGATCGCGCTCTGGGCTGTGGCCGTGGTGCTCGTCGTCGGCGGAGTCGTGTCGCTGCAATGGGCCACGGGTCGCTACGGCGGGGGTAGCGTTGCGACCAACAGCGAGAGTTTCATGGCGACACAGATGGTCTATGCGCTCGCGCCCGCGGTCGTAGCCGTCGGCCTGCTCGCCATCGTTGTCTCGCTGGCTCTTCGCGCCGCGCTGCTGGTCGTGGCCAGACGTGCGGCTTCGGCAGCCAGCGAGGCGCGTCGCGCCGACCACCCCGCGACGACTCCGACGGTCGAATCTCCGCCGGCAGCGTCTCTTGCGGAGGGCGCGCCGCAGCGCGAGGCGCTGCAATTCGGTCCCCCGAGATTCAGGCAGCGCCAGCGGAGGGTCGACCACTCGGCTTTCAAAAGGCCGGGAACGGAATAGCCGCCTGTCAAGTACCTGACCTTGTGGTCGGTCTGGATATAGGCTTGGCGCGTCGAAGGATCAGAGCGGAGTCGACTCATGGGCGCAAAATTGGGCCAGAACAACGTCAAGGGTGAGCAGACGAAAACCGCCATCCTGGCCGCGGCGGAGCAGCTCTTTGCCGAGTCCGGTTATCGAGGGGCCTCGCTGGCGAACATCGCCGAGCGTGCCGGGGTGACTCAGTCGGGCCTGCTGCATCACTTCAACTCGAAAGACGAACTCCTCGTCGCGGTGCTCGAACAACACAACCGAGATGATGACGCTCTACTGATCGGCCCGCTGAGCCTGGGCGGGGCCGACGTGATCACCGGGCTGCGCGAGCTGATCGTGCAGAACTCGGAGAACCGAGTATCCGTGCGGCTTTTCGCCGTTCTCGTCGCCGAAAGCACCTCCGTCGATCATCCGGGCCACGACTACATGAAGGCGCGCTACGATCGTCTCCGCAACAGGCTGGTGGGTGCATTGTCGATCGGCATCCAGCGCGCCGAGATCCGCGCCGACGCCGATCTCGAGGTGCTGGCATCCGCGCTGATCGCCCTGATGGACGGCATTCAGCTGCAGTGGATCTACAACGCGCAGGTCGATATGGGAGCTGCCTTCGATCTCGTTGCTCGTGCGCTCGTCGAGTCGATGGCGACGACACCGACCGCGGTCTGACTTCAGCCCAAAAGAGCCATCCTTCGGGGTGGCTCTTTTTTTCGATTGATTTACCGACCGAGTACACGGTATGTTAATCACCGGACGCGGCGATCAGTCTTCGCCTCACGCCATTCACTCAACGAAGAGAGACAGACATGAAGAGATCGATTCTCGGGCTCGGGGCGCTTGTCGTCGCGGCGAGTCTTATGCTCGCCGGATGCTCCGCGGGCTCCCCGGCCTCCACCGATTCCGCCACCTCGACCGGGGGAACGCTCACGCTCGGTTCTGCGTTCGATGCCACCTCGTGGGACACGGCAGATGCCGAGTTCGGAAACCGCCTGCAGTACATGCAGCCCGTCTACGACTCGCTCCTGCACATCGATTCGAAGCTGGAGATCACGCCGTGGCTCGCGTCGGCCTTCAGCTACAACGACGACAACACGCGCCTCACGCTGACTCTCCGAGACGACGTCACGTTCACCGATGGCACGGCCTTAGATGCCGATGCGGTGAAGGCGAACCTCGAACACTTCGCCAAGGGAACCGGGCAGAACTCGATCACTCTCGCCTTGCTCTCGTCGGTCGAGGTCACGAGTCCCACCGAGGTCGTGCTCGTACTCAGTGCTCCTGATCCCGCGCTGCTGCGCAACCTTGCTCTTGTATCGGGCATGATGGCCTCGCCTGCCCAGCTCGACACCGGTTCGTTGAAGACGACCCCCGTCGGCAGCGGTCCCTACGTTCTCGACGCCGCCGCGACGGTGACGGGCAGCCAGTACACCTATAAGCGCAACGCCGACTACTGGAACGCCGAGGCGTTCCCCTACGACAGCATTGTGATCAAGCCGCTGTCAGACCTCACGGCTCGGCTCAATGCGCTGAAGGCGGGCGAGATCGATGCCGCGAGCGCCGATGCCAAGAGCATGGCCGAGGCTCAGGCCAGCGGTCTCACTGTGGGCAAGATGCTGGGCGACTGGCAAGGCCTCTTCATCGTCGATCGGGCGGGCGCGAAAGTTCCCGCGCTTGCCGATGAGCGAGTACGTCAGGCTCTGAACTACGCGATCGACGGCGACGCGATCCTCAAGTCGATCCGCCTCGGCGAGGGCGAGTCGACCACGCAGATCTTCAACCCCAGCAGCCAGGCGTATGACGCATCGCTCGACGGCGCCTACCCATACGACCCCAAGAAGGCGAAAGAGCTGCTTGCCGAGGCAGGTTATGCAGATGGCTTTGACCTTGTGATCCCCGATGTAGCTGGCTTCTCCGATCTCACCACGATCACTGTGCAGTCACTGAAGGACATCGGCATCCGAGTCACGACGGAGCCTGTGTCGGCAGACCAGTCGATCTCGAAGCTGATCAGCGGCGAGTACCCGGTATTCATCTTTTCGTGGGGCTCTTCCAACGCCTGGCAGGACACCATCAAGCTGCTCACACCGACCGCTCCCTGGAACATGCTGAAAGACCAGGATCCAGAACTCGACACGCTGATCTCGGCTGCACAGACCGCGACCGGAGATGACGCGGATGCGGCGTTCCAGAAGCTGAGTGCTTATGTCGTCGATCAGGCCTGGTTCGCGCCCTGGTATGTGCAGAACAACATCTACCTGAGCTCCGCAAAGACCGCGGCCACCATGCAGCCGCAGAACGTCGTTCCCTACATCTGGAACTACGCGCCCGCGAGCTGAATATCCCGGGCGGCGTCGGATCGTTCGACGCCGCCCGTCCCACCACCTTCAAGGAAGAAGAGAGACCATGGCGCTTTTCCTGCTTCGCCGGCTCGGTGCGGCCGTTGTGCTCGTGTTCGTGATCGCGACCATGACATTTCTGCTCATGAGCATGACGGGCGGTGACCCGGCCCGAAATATTCTGGGCGACGGGGCGACGGTAGAGCAGGTCGCGGCCAAGTCAGCCGAGCTTGGACTCGATCAGCCTCTGGCCGTGCGCTATGTCGACTGGCTCGGCGCCGCTGTCACCGGTGATTTCGGTCGATCGTGGTTCACGAACGAACCGGTGATGACCTCTCTGGCCAACAAGTTCCCCGTGTCCCTCTCCGTTGTGGTCACGGCCATCCTGGTCACCGCGATCCTCAGCGCGATCCTCGGCGTCACGGCGGCCGTGAGGAGGGGCTGGGTCGACCGCTTCGTTCAGATGTTCGCCGTTCTCGGCTTCGCGTTGCCCAACTTCTGGGTGGCGCTGGTTCTGGTGACTGTCTTCGCGGTCAACCTGAAGCTGCTTCCAGCGACGGGTTTCGTGCCGTTCGCGACGGATCCCTGGCGTTGGGGGCTCGGGCTCATCTTGCCGGTCACGGCCCTCGTCGTCGGAACGATAGCCTCCACGGCGCAGCAGGTGAGAGGCGCCACCATCGACGTACTCAGACAGGACTACGTGCGCACCTTGCGCAGCCGGGGGATCAGCCATCGCTCTCTGCTCTTCAGGCATGTGCTGCGCAACGCCGCCCCTCCTGCGCTCACCGTTCTCTCCCTGCAGTTCGTCGGCCTCCTGGGCGGCGCCATCATTATCGAGAAGATCTTCGCTCTTCCAGGGATCGGCAGCCTCGCGGTCAACGCCACCCTTCAGGGAGACCTGCCTCAGATTCTCGGGCTCGTCGTCGTTATGGTCGTTCTCGTCGTCATCGTCAACCTGGTCATCGACCTGCTCACCGGGTGGCTCAATCCGAAGGCGCGTGTGTCATGAGTGAAGCACTTATCCCGGCGGGCGCGGTCGTTCTTCCCGCCACCGCAGGGCGACAGAAGCTGTATCGCCGAGTCCTCAAGAATCCCATGGCAGTGGGCTCCCTCGGCGTGCTGGCCCTTGTCATCCTCAGTGCTGTCTTCGCCGGCCTGATCACCGGCTGGGATCCGAACAGGGCCGAGCTCTCAGACGCACTGGCGGCACCGTTCGGCGAGCATCTGCTCGGTGCCGATGCGTCGGGCAGAGACATTTTCGCCCGACTCATCTTCGGGGCTCGAGTCAGTCTCGTCGGCGCACTTATCGCGCTCGCGACCGCCCTCGCGATCGGAATTCCCACCGGCCTGATCGCCGGATACTTCCAGGGCTGGTTCGACTCGCTCTCGAGCTGGTTCGCGAGCCTGCTGATGGCTATGCCTGGACTCATCGTGGTTCTCGCGCTGATCTCGGTGATCGGCCCGGGAATCGTCGGGGTCATGGTGACCTTCGGCGCCCTTCTCTCGCCTGGCGTCTTCCGATTGACTCGTTCCGGCGTCGTTTCGGTGCGCCGAGAGCTCTACATCGATGCCGCCAAGGTCTCTGGTCTCAGCAACTACCGCATCATCTCGCGCCATGTGCTCGGCGTGATCCGGGCACCGCTGGTGATTCAGGCATCCATGATCGCGGGAATCGCCATTGTGCTTCAGGCGGGCCTCGAGTTCTTGGGCGTCGGCGATTCGTCGACCGCCAGCTGGGGTCAGATGCTGAGCGAAGCCTTCTCGAACATCTACGTGGCGCCAACCATGATTCTTTGGCCGGGTCTGATCATCGGCATCACCGTAGGGTCGCTCGCCATCTTCGGCGCGGCGCTGCGCGACACCGTGCAGGGAGCGGAACCGGTGCGGAGACCTCGGCGCCGTAAGCCGACGAGTGAAGAGAGTGCGTCGATGCGCCGCCTCGACCTGAGCACGGCCGCCACGGCCGCGGTCGTCTCCCCGCGGGACGGGGGCCACGAGGATCTCGAGCCGAGCGACGCTCTGCTTGTGGTGCGCGATCTTCAGGTCGGATATCCGCAGCCGGATGGCAGTACGACGATCGTCGTCGACGGGGTGTCGCTGCACGTCGACCGCGGCGAGGTGCTCGGACTGGTCGGCGAGTCCGGTTCCGGCAAGTCGCAGACGGCCTTCTCGATCCTTGGGCTGCTGCCGGATACGGGAGCCGTTCTCGGCGGATCCATCTCTTTCGCGGGTCGCACCATCGCGTCGGCCGACGGCGCGACTCATGGAGCCGCCGCTCTCCGGGGTCGTCAGTTCGGGTACATCCCACAGGAACCCATGTCGAATCTCGACCCGAGTTTCACTCTCGGATTCCAACTCGTGGAGCCGATGAGGCACATCCTCGGCCTGAGCCGCCCCGCAGCAAAGACCAGGGCTCTCGAACTGCTCGACCGCGTGGGCATTGCCGATCCTCGACGCACATTCGACGCGTATCCGCACGAGGTCTCGGGAGGAATGGCGCAACGGGTGCTCATCGCCGGTGCCGTCGCCTGCGACCCCGAACTCTTGATCGCTGACGAGCCCACAACCGCCCTCGATGTGACCGTGCAGGCGGAAGTTCTCGACTTGCTGCGCGGGCTGCAGAGAGAGCGGAGCATGGGCATGATCATGGTGACCCACAACTTCGGTGTCGTCGCCGACATCTGCGACCGCGTGGCGGTGATGCAGGCCGGCCGGCTCGTCGAGCAGGCCGAGGCGCTCGAACTGTTCGACGACCCGCACAACCCGTACACGCGCATGCTGCTCTCTTCGACTCTCGAGGACACGGAGCCGCGAGCGGCACGCGGTACGCACGCCGCTTCATCGAGAGGAACGGCACGATGACCGACAACGCGAACGTCGCCGAAGCTCCGCTTCTGACCATCAGCGGGCTTGAGGTCGAGTTCCCCGTCAAGGGATGGCGCCGTCCGCCGTTCAAGGCACTCAAGGGCGTCTCGCTCGACATTCTGCCCGGCGAGACCATGGGGCTTGTGGGCGAGTCGGGCTCGGGCAAGACGACAATCGGCCGCGCTGTGCTCGGACTCGCACCGATCACGGCAGGCTCGATCACCTTCGACGGGCGTGACACGACCCGGCTGTCGCGCACGGAGCGTCGGGCGCTCAGCTCAGACATCCAGGTCGTATTCCAAGACCCCTATACGTCGCTCAACCCGGCGATGACCATCGGCGACATTCTCGCCGAACCCCTTCTCACGTCGGGGATCGCACGAGTCGCGGCCCGCGATCGGATCCGCGAACTCCTCGACCAGGTCAATCTCCCGGCGGATGCCGTGGATCGTCTGCCGCGCGAGTTCTCCGGCGGCCAGCGGCAGCGCGTCGCGATCGCCCGGGCCCTCGCCCTGCGCCCTCGCCTCATCGTCTGCGACGAGCCGGTCTCGGCCCTCGACCTCTCGACGCAGGCCCGCGTGCTCGACCTGTTCATCGACATCCAGGAGCATACGGGCGTGGCCTACCTCTTCGTCTCGCACGACCTGAGCGTCGTTCGGCACATCAGCCACCGCGTCGCCGTGATGTATCGCGGCGAGATCGTCGAGACGGGAGATGCTGCGGCCGTGACGGGTGCGCCCGAGCATCCGTATACCCAGCGTCTTCTGATGGCCGCCCCGGTTCCTCACCCGAGAAGGCAGGCGGTGCGCCGGTCTGAGCGCCACGCTCTTCTCGCCTCGCAGCGGGCGGCGGATGCGGCCCGAGAGACCGTGCGATGAGGCTGATTCTGCCGTCGGGCGTGGTGCACGGGTCGACGGCCCTCACCAAGCGCGCCGACGTTCAGTGCTACCTCGGCATCCCGTTCGCCGCATCGCCGGTCGGAACACTGCGCTTCCGGCCTCCGCAGCCCGTCGAACCCTGGCCGGGCGAGCTCGAAGCGAAGAGATTCGGACCTGCCGCGCCGCAGAATCCCGACCCGTTCATGACGGCAAACGACTACTTTCAGCCGCCGAGCTCGGAGGCGGACTGTCTCAACCTGAACGTCTGGACTCCGCGAGCGGACGCCCAGGCGCGCCCCGTTATGGTGTGGATCCATGGCGGCGGCTACGTCGGCGGCTCCAACTCGAGCGGGCTAAACAATGGAGCGGAACTCGCGGCGACCTTCGACGTTGTTGTGGTCTCGATCAACTACAGGCTGGGCGCGCTCGGCTATCTGCAGCTGGGGCACCTGCTCGGCGAGGAGTTCGCCGACGCCGGCAATCTCGGGGTGCTCGATCAGATCGCGGCACTCGAATGGGTGCGGGACAACATCGCTGCCTTCGGCGGAGATCCGCAGTGTGTGACCGTTTTCGGCGAGTCGGCTGGAGGCGCGGCCGTCGCCACACTGCTCGGTACACCTCGAACTGAGGGGCTCTTCCATCGCGCCATCGTGCAGAGCGGAACGGCGGAGCGAGCTCGTGGGCTGCCGGAATCGGAGGCGATAACGGCGGCCTTTCTTGAGGCGGCGGGCTTGACCGAAGAGACCGCCCATCGGCTCCTCGACCTTCCGCTCGACCAGGTGCTCGCCGCGCAACAGCGTTTCGCCGGCCGTTTCGCCAGGGGCGTCGTCGGCCTCGCGCTTCCGTTTCAGCCGACCATCGACGGCAGGGTGCTGTCAGAAATGCCTCTGGATGCCGTGCGTCGGGGTGTCAACGGCGGCGTGCCTCTTCTGGTCGGAACGAACCGCAACGAGACCTCGATTTTCACGGAGCCGATGTCGGGTGACGGAGATTCGAAAGAAGCCACTGAGGCGAAGCTTGCGGCGGTCTTCGCCGAGGAGCTTCCGGCGGATACCGGTGGCCAGGCGGCACACTACAAGGCCGTTCTCGCCGACGAGCTCGGCCACGAGCCCCGCGATCGGCAGGTGCTCGAGTCGCTCCTGACCGACAGGCTGTACCGCCAGCCCACGAATCGGCTGCTCGACGCGCGCGCATCCAGCGTTGCCGAGACCTACGCCTATCTGTTCACCTGGGAGACCCCGCTGTTCGATGGCCGGCTCGGCGCCTGCCATGTGCTCGATGTTCCCTTCGTCTTTCGGCAGCTCGATCGAATCGAGGCGGTGTCGCTGGTTGGTGAGCATCCGCCGCAGCAGCTCTCTGACTGGATGAGCGCCACCTGGGTGCGCTTCGCGGACACAGGTGTGCCGATGTCTGCGGCGTTGCCGGAATGGACACCGTACGAACCGAGCGCTCGTTCGACGATGGAACTGAACACCCGGCCGACGCTCCTGAATGACCCGCTCGCCGGCCTCCGCCGATTCTGGCTCGAGACGGCGAAGGTGAGTGCCTCATGACTCGCGAAAACATTGCGGTCGACGGGGCAGAGTCGGCCGGCCCTCTCGCAGGAACCCTGGTCGTCGACCTGAGCAGAGCACTGGCCGGTCCGCACGCCGGCATGATGCTCGGTGACCTCGGCGCTCGCGTGGTGAAGATCGAGGCCGTGGGCTCGGGAGACGAGACCCGGCGCTGGGGTCCGCCGTTCGTCGGGCCGGATGACGATCGCCAGTCGAGCTACTTTCTGTCGTGCAATCGCAACAAGGAGTCGCTCGCGCTCGACTTGAAGTCGGCGGCGGACATCCGGATTCTCACGGCGCTTCTCGAGCGCGCAGACGTGGTGATCGAGAACTTCCGCACGGGCGTGATGGACAGGCTTGGCTTGTCGATGACCCGGCTGCACGAGATCAATCCCCGGCTCGTCATTCTCTCGATCACGGGCTTCGGCCACGACGGGCCTGAGGCGGGTCGCGCCGGCTACGACCAGATCGTTCAAGGCGAGGCCGGTCTGATGTCGATCACCGGATCCGGAGTCGACGATCCTCAACGTGTGGGCGTTCCGATCGCGGATCTGCTGTCGGGAATGTACGGCGCCTACGGTGTTCTTGCCGCGCTGCTCGAGCGAACCGCGACCGGTGTCGGCGCCGTCGTGCGCACTTCTCTGCTCTCCGCGGTGGTCGGCGTGCACGCGTTTCAGGGCACCCGGGTGACGGTCGCCGACGAGGTTCCCGAGGCCCAGGGCAATCACCATCCGTCGATCGCGCCTTACGGGCTGTTCGGATGCGCAGACGGTTCGGTGCAGATCAGTGTCGGCAACGAGTCGCTCTGGCAGCGACTCTGTGAACGGTTCGGCATCGACGGCACCGATCCACTGCTGGTCGACAACAGCCAGCGGGTGCGCCACCGGCGGCACACCATCGAGGTGGTCGAGCGGGCGTTCGCTGATTTCACCGCGGCCGAACTGCTGGCTGCGCTCGCGGAGGCCGGCATCCCGGCGGGCACCGTGCGCAGCCTCGACGAGGTCTATCGCTGGGATCAGGTGATCTCGCAGGGCCTGCTGCTCGAGGTCGATCATCCGACGCTCGGCCCCATCGAGCTTCCCGGCCCACCCATTCGCTTCTTCGCAACGGACGGCGAAGCGGAGCGGGAGACGACCAAGCGCCGGCACCGCCCGCCGCCGCTGCTCGACGAGCACGGCTCGTCTATTCGAGAATGGCTTTCGGAGGGCGCAACGAGATGACCGCACCACGCACGAGCGCGACCGAGCTGATTTCCCTGCTGACGGATGCGGGCAGTTTTCGCTCGTGGGACGTGGCGCCGATCGACGTGGTTCCCGACGAGGCCTACCGCGCCGAATTGGCCAGAGCGCGGGAACGCTCCAGTGTCGATGAGTCGGTTCTGACCGGCGAGGGGCGGATCCGCGGGCGCAGGGTCGCGATCGTGGCCTGTGAGTTCGGCTTTCTCGGCGGCTCGATCGGCTTGGCCGCGGCCGAGCGGCTTGTTCTCGCGATCGAGCGTGCGACCCTCGAAGGCCTTCCCATCCTCGCCGGCCCCGCATCCGGTGGAACGCGAATGCAGGAGGGCACCCTCGCCTTCCTGTCGATGGTGAAGATCTCGGCGGCGGTCTCCAGGCACAAGGCCGCGGGGCTGCCCTATCTCGTCTACCTCCGGCATCCCACCACGGGCGGGGTGTTCGCGTCGTGGGGCTCGCTCGGCAACGTCACCATCGCCGAGCCGAACGCGTTGATCGGGTTCCTCGGCCCTCGCGTGTACGAGGCCATCTACGGTGAGGCGTTTCCCGAGGGTGTGCAGACCTCGGAGAACCTGTATCGCAACGGACTCATCGACGGAATCGCGAGTCCACGGCAGCTTCCCGAGCTCGTCGCGCGAGTGCTCACGGTGCTTGAACGCTCCACGTCGGACTCGGACTCGGACTCGGTCTCGGTGCCAGAGCCGGAACGCTGGGACGGTGTGGATGGCGACACCTGGGAGTCGGTTCTGCTCTCTCGGCGCGCCGACCGCCCCGGCATCCGGGCGCTGCTGCACCACGGCGCTCGGCATGTGGTGCCGCTGAACGGTACGGGTCAGGGCGAGCGCGACCCCGGCCTTGTGCTCGCGCTGGCGAAGTTCGGCTCGATGTCGTGCGTGGTCATGGGGCAGGACAGGCAGGCTCAGCGCGCTCGAACTCCTCTCGGCCCGGCGGCCCTGCGCGAAGCACGGCGGGGCATGCGGCTGGCGACGGATCTGAGACTTCCCCTGGTCACGGTCATCGACACCCCCGGAGCGGCCCTCTCGACCGAGGCCGAGGAGGGCGGCCTGGCCGGAGAGATCGCGCGCTGTCTGGCCGAGCTCGTGATGCATCCCGGGCAGACCATCTCGGTGATTCTCGGCGAGGGAACCGGCGGCGGAGCACTTGCTCTTCTGCCGGCCGACCGGACTCTCGCTGGTCGGCACGCGTGGCTGTCACCGCTTCCGCCGGAGGGGGCGAGCGCCATCGTGCATCGAGACATCACGCACGCGCCGCAGATGGCGGCGGCACAGGGCATCGGTGCAGCCGCACTGCTCACCGACGGCATCGTCGACTGGGTCGTTCCGGAACTACCGGATGCCGCGGACGAGCCCGCCGCGTTCTGCGAGCGGGTCTCGTCGACCCTCGAGTACTTCTTAGCGGAGCTGCGCGGGCAGAGTCCTGGCCCCCGCCTGGAGGCCAGGCTCATCCGATACCGACGACTCGGACTCGCCTAGACCCCGAGTTCTCGCGCCGTCTTCAGTGCCGTGGCGGCGAGTACCCCGCTGACCTCGTCGTCGTTCATCCAGAGCGGCACCGGGCGCGAGCGGATTCCTGCGCCGTGCAGCGCCGGAACAGCGCCCGCATCGGTCGAGTCGACGAGCCACGCGTCGAGGATGCCGCCGTTCGTGCGGGCGCCGTAGTGCAGCCCGACAGCCTCGGCGGTCACCCCGACGCCGATCGTCGTCAGGCAGGCAGCTGCCATACCACGCACGGCCGAGCCGTCGATGATGGGGGAGACCCCGACGACAGGTGCACGGGTCTCGGCAACCGCCTCGCGAACTCCGGGAATACCCAGAGTCGTGCCGATCGAGACGACCGGGTTCGACGGTGCGATCAGCACCACATCGGCATCGAGGATGGCGGTGCGCGCCTCGGGCGTGATGCTCGCGCTCTCGACGCCGCGCTGCACAAAGCCCCGTGTGGGGATCGCGGCGCGATGCTTCACCCACCACTCCTCGAAGTGGATCTGGGTGTCGACACCTTCATCGGTGACGGATACGAAGGTCGGTACGTCGGCATCCGTCACGGGCAGGAGACGCACCCCGATCGACGGCCACCGAGATTGGATGCGCTCGGTCGCCTCGGTCAGGCGAAGCCCCTCGCGCAAGAAGTGCGAACGTGCGATGTGCGTGCCGAGGTCGAGGTCGCCCAGGGTGAACCACGGCCAGCCCACTCCGAAGGCGGTGAGCTCGGCGCTCACTCGCTCTGATTCGCCCGCCCGGCCCCAGCCGCGCACCTCGTCGTTCGCGCCGGCGAGCGAGTACATGATCGAGTCGAGGTCGGGGCACACCTTGAGGCCTGTGAGCCACACGTCGTCACCGGTGTTGACGATCGCACTCACCTCGTCGGTGTGGCCACCGTCGCCGTCGGGATGGATGATGGACAGGTGGTGGCGGAGTCCCCGCAGGAACTTGGCCCCGCCGACACCTCCCGCGAGTACGGCGATCTTCACCAGGCGAGTTTATCGCGCGCGTTAGCTGGAAGCCCCAGTTCAACGTTGAGTCGTCGGTGGTCACTGCCGATGCTGACTTCCTCGACGACGGATCCGACCTGAATCTCGTCATTCACGAGAATGTGGTCCAGTCGCATAAGCGGTGGCAATGGACCACCCCACTCGGGCCAGGTGTTGCCGAATCCCGACCCGGCTTCCTGAAAGGCATCTCGCACATCTCCGTCGACGAGCGCATCGAGCGGCGCGTGATCGAGCGTCGCGTTGAAGTCACCGGCAAGCACGATCGGGTACGGGCTTGTCGAAACCATCTTCGCAAGGTCGGGGAACTGCCCAGCCCAGCTCCGGGCATCCTGAGTCGTGAGGGGTGCGACGGTGTGCACGTTGATGACGCGGAGTGTTCCGGACGGTGTCTGGAGATCGGTGAGCAGCATCGGCGATCCGCCCACATCGATCGAGTGGCCGTCATCGATCGGGTACTTGGAGAACGTCGCAGCACCGTGGAACAGGGGCTCCGGTGCGGTCATGCGGTAGGGATACATCGTCCAGAGGTCGGATCGGCCGAGTTCCGTCAGAACCTCCGGCGTCACTTCTTGCAACACCACGACGTCGGGTTCCTCCGCGGCGATGTCGTCGCCGAGCTCCCGAATGTGCTGATTGTCGTAAAGCACGTTCGCCGACACCAATCGGATTGCCTGCTCGTCGGCCGGCAGGGGCTGAGCTCCGTGCCATCCGATCGCGCCCACCATCAGAACGATCTGACACGCGACGAGCGCCGCGGCCGTGATGGACAGTGCGATTCGGCGCTTCCAGATCGCAACTGCGGCGAGCGGGTAGGCGACCATCAGCATCCACACGGCGACCCCCTGCACGCCGATGAGTATCGATATCGAGTCGGAGCGCCAGACGCGGATCACAACCGCGGCTGACAACCCGCAGGCCACGACCCATCCGATGACTCCGAAGAGGCGCGTCGCACGAGAAGCGGATGCCATCACTCGCGTTTGGGTGGGAAGAGCACGTCCAACGCGGCTCCGAGATCCTCCGAGCTGACCGGCTTCGTGAGCTGCGCCGTGATGCGCGACGCGATCTCGGCCGACAGCGACGAATGTTCGAGGATGCCCGTCACTAGAAGGAACGCGGGAGAACTCTCAGCGCGCTCGACCGCGTCGAGAACATCGACTCCCGTTCCCGATGGCAGATGAAAGTCGGAGATGACCAGGTCGTACGGTGTCTCGCCAACCATGCCGACGGCATCGGGCGCATCCGCTGCCTGACTCACGGTCCAGCCGCGACTTCGCAGCATATGGCAGAGCACGAGCCGGGTCACCGGGTCGTCGTCGACCACGAGCGCGAGGCTCACCTCGCCGGCCCTTCTTCTGGCGCGTCGAGCATTGTGAAGATCTCGTCGAATTGAGTCAGCCGGAACACGCGCATCGCGTCAACGGATGCCGGACGGATGAGCGTGACGGAGCCGCCGGCGAGGACGCGGTCTCGCCGAGCTCGGGCAAGCACCGCGAGGCCTGCGCTGTCGACGAAGGTGACGGCGCGGAGATCGATCATGAGATGCCCGACACCGACGAGGTAGGGGTCGGCGAATCGTTCCCGTACTCCGATCGCCTCCACTGCATCGAAGCGCCCCGCCAACGTGACGACCGCGTGGTCAGGGCCATTCGGTTCGACCGACATGCTCAGTTGTGTGTCTGAGGCCGTCGCGGGTTCGTTGTGGTCATTGTGCATTCTGGGTGCCTCCGAAGTCGATCCGCAGCGTGAGTTCGTTCTGTTCGCCGATGCGCCTGTAGCTGAGTTCGCTCACGAGGGAGCGGATGATCTTGATTCCGTATCCGCGCTCCTGGAGCGTGTTCGGTGCCGGGCTTGTCACTGCCGCGAGGTCGAACTCCGTTCCGGAGTCTCTGACCCAGACCGTGAGTTCGGTGCTGTCGAGTACGAGATTCACGTCGACCACCGCACCGGCCGGCAGCTGCCCGTGTTCGATCACATTCATGCAGGCCTCGTGCACCGCGAGTTCGGCGCGTGGGAAGAGCGCTGCCGCGGTCGTGTCGTCGAGGTGATCGATCGCCGAACGCAGCCAACCCCCGATCTCGCGCATGGCGAGAGCGGTCGGCTGAAGTTGGAGGCTCGACTCCGCGACCACGGTCACGACCTGGCCCCTGATCGCGTGATGACGACGAGGGTCGAGTCGTCCGACGCGGGGCTGCCCGCTGCGAAAGAGCCCACGGTCTCGAAGATGCCATCTCCGATGACGGAGCTGGACAGTCCCTGCAATCCGCGGCAGAGTTCGGTGAATCTGTCGTAGCCGAACAGCTCTTCGTCGGGAGAACTCTGCTCCGCCAGACCATCGGAACCGATGATGAGACTCGTGATTCCGTCGATGACGAAGGTCGCGACGATGGGGACCCGACCTCGAATGACACCCAGCGGCGGCACGGATGCCGCCAGGGAGAGGGCGCTCTCCCCATCCATGAAGAGCACGGGAGAGTGTCCGGCGTTGACCAGCGAGACCGCCCGCGTGGACTCGTCGAGGTGGCCCACAGTCATGGTGATGAAGACGCCTGCCTCGTCGAGGTGATCGAACAGCTCGTCTTCGATTCGGGTGAAGACCTCGATGATCGACTCGTCGCGGTGCGCGAGAAAAGCGACCCGACAGGCAGCGACGGCCCGAGTCATGAGCATGGCAGCCGGCAGCCCTTTTCCCGCGACATCTCCGACCGCGAACCAGATCGCCCCGTCTGTCTGACCGAACACGTAGAAGTCGCCTCCCGTGAGCGAGGCTGGCACGGTCCTCGCGAAGATGTCGATCGTCGCCGACCGCGGCGGCTCGTCGGTGATGACCGACTGAGCCAACGCGGAGGCGAGTTGATGCTCCCGTTCGACCGCCGCCTGCTGAAGCTCACGCTGATGCAGCTCGTTGAATGCCATCATCACCCCGAGCGCCGAGTTGATCGCCTCGACGAGCGGAACGTCGGATGTCGCGAACGGGTGGTCGGGAGGGCGGAAGAAGACCAGATGGCGTTCGGCCTCACCGTCAGGATCGAGCCTGCTGATGATCGCGGTGTCGGATGCGGTCGTGCGGAGCAGCTGATCCGGTGCCTCGGAAATGCTGTGGAGAGCGATGTCGGTGTGCTCGTGCAGGTCTCTCGCCTCGCCTCTGACCAGCGTCACAACCCTCTCCTCGAAGAGCAGCACCTGCGACGCCCCGCTGAGGGCGAGGGCTTTGTCGAGAAGCAGTCCGACGGTGTCATCACTGGCCACTCCCTGAACGTTGATCTGAGCCAGCGCCCTCACGGCGATCAGACGATCCTGGCTCGCGATCAGGGCCTCGGTAAGCGCGAGCTGCGTCGACTCGAGATCGGCTATCGATTGCTTCGCCACCGCGGCGGCGCGCCGCACGGCATCGAGCGATGGAGGCGATTCTCGTGCATCCCGCATCGCCAAGTCTGCCAGAAGGTCGATGGCATCGACGGGAGATGGCACACCGGAGCCAGCCGGTTGGATTCCATTCATCGACGGCGGAATAGCGGTCACGGCGAGTCTTCCGCCGCATCGATGATGGTGAACATCTCCGCGAGGTCTGTGATCTCCAGAATCACTCGAACGGGGTCCGAGAGATCCACGAGGATCACTTCGCCGCCGAACGACTTCGCCGTCTTCTGCAGCCGGACGAGTTCGGCCAGAGCTGTCGAGTCGACGAAGGCGACCTGGGAGAGATCGATCTGCAGCACATTCGTCTCGGCGGTGACGAGGCTCAGGACGGATGCCCGAAAAGACGGTGTCTCGTGGGCGTCGAAGCGGCCGACGAGGCGCACGATGCGGTGCGACGGCTCGATCTCGGTTCTGATGATCATGACGGTGTTCCCCTGTCGATCTTGTCGAATGGTACGGGTGTTGAACCGAGCGGATGCGTCGGGCTCATTTCTTGATATCGGCCCCGCAGGTCGTAGAGGCGGATGCGCATCAGATCGCGTACGAACTGCAGACTCACCTTCGCCGCATCGACCGTCGAGCCCGGGGCGTCGATCCACTCAACCGGAACTTCCGCCGTGCGGAATCCAAATTTGTGGGCGAGGTAGAGCACTTCGAGATCGAACGAGAAACCGTCAACCAGCTGCGTCGAGAACAACTTCTTCGCTGCGCCCGCTGTGAAGAGCTTGAAACCACATTGTGTATCGGCCACCTCTACACCGAAGCCTCGCGACACAAGCAGGTGCAGTCCTGCGCTGAGAATACGGCGTCCCATGCTCTTGCCGCTCACATCCGCCCCCTCGACGGCGCGGGATCCGACGACTACGTCGAAGTCGTGGTCGAGAAGGGCGGCGAGCCGATCGTACTGTTCGATCGGCGTGGACTGATCCGCGTCGGCGAACAACACGACTTGTCCTCGTGCTGCGAGCATTCCACGCCGCACCGCATCTCCTTTGCCGGCGTTCTTCTCTGCGACGAGCAGCCGCAGATTCGCGAACCGCAGATCGCGCACCAAAGAGACTGTCGAGTCCGTGGATCCGTCGTCGGCGATGATCAGTTCCCACGGTTGCTCGCGGGCGCTCATATGCGTGGCGATCGCCCCGATGGTGGGCAGGATCCGCCACTCCTCGTTGTATGCGGGAATGACCACAGATACCGCCGGGGGACTGCTCAGCGGTTCGGTCACCCACGCTCGGTATGCGCGATAGGCGGATGAGACCTCGGTCATGGCAGTACCTCTCTGGACGTGCGGGCGGGTTGTCCGATCAGGCCGGCGATCGCCCGGCCGCCGAGGGCGAGGATCAGCGTCGACATGGCGATGAACTGCATGGCGATCAGGGTCGCAATGTCGCCATGCCAGACCAGCAGGAGTGCGACCTGCAGCACCGAGGCGCCGAGCAGGATCCACGATTCGGTCACTCGGGATTGCGACAGGCGATAGCTCGCGACGAGATTGCCGACGGCGAAAAGCGTCGTCATTCCGGCGTACGCAGCGAGCGGCGTCGACAGGCCTCCATATGCCGGGCCGAGCACGATTCCCAGAACGGGTCCGCCGAGCCAGAGTGCGCCGGCGGCGCATGCCGCGCCGATGCCGACGACGACCAGGATGCCTGTCCGCAGCACTGCGGACGACTCGCGCCCGGCCGCATGGCGACGCGCCACCACCGGAAAGATGACCGTGGCCACAGACCAGGTGAGGAAGAAGACGGCGCGTCCCACGAGTGCCACCGCCGCGTAGATGCCGGCGTCGGTGGGTGCGAAGAATGCCTTCGCGACGAATGTATCGCTGTTGTTCGCGATGATCTGTCCCAGGAGCAGAACCGATACGAGTGCCGCATATGAGCGCACCTCGACTGCACTGATCCCGTCACCGGTGCGGTCGCTGCGAGAGTGGCTCAAGAAGCTCACTGCCACACAGGTCACGATGAACGACACGGTCAGTGCGATCGTCGCGCCCTCAACTCCAAAGCCGAACGACACGAGCAGAATCCCCAAGCCGACTCGCGTGACCATCTCCAGTACAAAAGAGAGTGCCAGGGCCGGAAACAACAGGCGAGCCTGCATCACCCCACGGCCGACCGCCTGCACGAGCCAGAACGGAATGCCCGCTCCGAGGATCACGAAGGGCCACGGTGACGCCGTCTGGAAGATCGTTGACCAGAATGGCGAGGCTGCCGCGAGCACTGCACCGGTCGCCGTACCGGCGATCAGCGCGATCCGGCGAAGGCGACGCGCCAACGCGTCTGAGTCTCCGGCGAATCCCAGCTCGTCTGCGCGGGCGATGAACCGCGCGGCCACAAGTTGCAGACAGAGCGCGATTGACGTGAGCGTGAAGAGGAACGTCACCATCAGGTTGGCGTCAGAGAACTCTGCGGGAGTGAGCACGCGACCGAGAAAGAGGTTGAGCGCGTAGTTGCCTGCATTGGCCACGAGCATAGAAACGGCCAGAAGCGAACCGCCGCGCACGAGCCTGCGGCTCGCTCCGGTCGTGGTCACTTCTGGCGTGCTCATCGGATGCTCCGTCGCCGTTTCTCGAGGATCCGCTCGATATGCGCGATGTGCCACTGCACGACCTCGGACATGGGAATGCCGGTTGCGGCAGCGAAATTGCGGCGCCCGAGCGCCTCCTGAGTCGCCGGGTCGTCGAGCACCTGCGCCAGCGCATCCGCCAGGCTCATCGGGTCGCCCGGCTCGAAGTACACGCCGCGGAAGCCCTCCTCCTCGACGATGTCGACGAGATCACCGATACGGGGAAGCACGGCGGCCCTGCCGTACTCGCCTGCCTGGTGGAGCACCCCCGAGCTTCCGGTTGTCGAGGTGTAGGGAAATGCCACAACGGAGGCCGAGAGAAAAAGGTTCGCGATATCGGCTTCCGCGATGTATCCGGGGAATTCCAGATTCGGCACGTCGGCGTAGCGATCTGCTGCCGCGGCCATATACCCGCTCGAGTTCGGACTGTCCGTGCCCGCGAGCACCAGCCGGATGTTCTTCTCTCCGCGCCGAAGGAGCTCGCTGTAGGCGTCGACGAGCATGTCGACCGTCTTGTACGTGCCCCACTTGCCGAAGGCCATGATCGTCCGGGGCCCGGAGGGTGAGCCGAAGGAGGGGGTGGCGATCTCTTCGAAGCTGCCATGCGGTGCGAGTATCGCGTTGCGCGCCCCGTAGCTCGACTGGAGGAATTCGACGTACCGCGGGATCGTGAGCGCCACCAGATCGGCGCGCAGCAGCACGCGTGTCAGAATCCGCCCGGCTAACGTCATCGCTCGGGCGGCGACAGCGGATCCCGCGAAGCCCGCGTCTTTCATGTCGACATTGTCGGCGAGGTTGTGCAGGATCAGAAGCGTCGGCACCCGTCGGAACCGCAGAAGCGCTGGGATGAACAGGCCGAGAGCTCCGGGGATCCTCTTATCGCCGAACGAGGCGAATTGCAGGTTGAGGATGACGGCGTCGGGCGCCGTCAGAGCGATCGCCCGGGGAACGGTCAGCACGTTCTTCAGCGAGTTGAAACGCCAGCAGGGGCGGAATGTCACCTTCTGTATGGCGTCCGGATCGCCAGCCGTGGTCTCGTCCGAGTAGACAAGCACCTCGTTCACCTCGTCGAGTCGGGCAAGGTGCTTCACCAGGTGGAAGCCGAACTCATTGAGGCTGTTGCGGCCCGGAGGAAATGCAGACACCACGCCGATCCGGAGGCCGCGGGATTCATGGGCGCCCGCAGAAACGCTCGAATCGTCGTACACCATGCTCGTCTCCCCACGCGAGGTGTGTAGCCGAGCATAGCCCCGCGGGCGCGCTAGTCGTGGAAAGTTTTCAAACGTGATGTCGACATCGTTGACCACGAGTTCGGCGGGGTGCACTCTTGAGACCACGCCGAGCACGGATCGCGGTCGCAGCAGGGGGAGGTCTGGAGGCGTGAGAATGCCGAGAGAACTGATCGGACCGCTCGAGACGTCGCGACCGGTCGCAGCGGGGCTGATCGCTCTCTTCGCGCTGACCGCGGTCTACGGGGCGTCGCTCTGGCTTCTGGCTCCGTCGCCCGGGGCCCGAGCGTGGTTCACGGCGGGCTACCTGGCGATCGAGGCTGCTTCTGCTCTGTTCATCGGCTTGCGCGTCGCGATGGTGGTGCGCGAGCGTCTCGCGTGGTCGTTCCTGTGCCTCGCGCTCCTCTCGCTCACGGCGGGTGATGCGATCGAATCTCTCTCCGTGGCGCCAGGTGATCCGCAGCCGAATTCCGAGGCCTCGCAGATTCTCTACGTCGTCTTCGCGCTCTGCGTCTTCGTCGGTCTCGGCCTCATCATCCGGGCGCGCGTGGCCCGAGTCTCGCTCTCGGTGTGGCTCGACGGGCTCATCGCCGCTCTGGGGCTGCTCGCCGTCGTCTCCTATTTCACCTTCACAGCGGGAGAGACGTTCACGTCCACCGAGGCCGTCGAATTGTTGTATCCGTCTGCACCGTTGTTGTTCCTCGCCATGCTTGTGGCCGCGCTGACGGCCCTCGACAGAAGGCCGAGCCTGGCCTGGTCGCTGCTGGCCACGGGATCCGTGCTGATGGTCGCATCCAACATCATGCTGACCCCGTCGATGGCAGTGGGCGACTACGGTGTGGGGTCGCCCGTCGACGTGATGTGGCCTGCGGCGACCGCGTTGTTCGCGCTCGCGGCATGGTGCTCGGTGCCGAAGCCGCAATCACAGAAGTCCCGGCTTCGTGGAATCGTCTTCGCTCCGGCGATCTTCTCGGCCGCCTCTCTCGCAATCCTCGTGCTCAACGAGATGGGGCCGAGCGTCGACGTGCCGGAGTACTTCGCCTTCGGGGCTCTGGCGGCGGGACTGCTGCGATTGTTGATCGCCGTTGCAGACGCGGAGCGCCTGAGGCAGAACGAGAAGTCGCTGAACGGCGATCTGGAACGTGCCCGAGACAGGGCCCTCGAGGCCGCGGCGGCGAAGAGCACGTTCCTCGCCACGATGAGTCACGAGATCAGGACGCCGCTCAACGCCGTGCTCGGTATGAACGAGCTGCTGCTCGACACCGACCTCGACCCGACTCAGCGCGATTACGTCGAGAAGGCATCGCTCAGCGGATCGCTGCTTCTGGAGCTCATCACCGATGTCCTCGACTTTTCGAAGATCGAGGCAGGCGCCATCGAGCTCGAGCATCGCGGCTTCGACCTCGAGCGACTGGTCACCGGCAGCGCGACGGTGCTCTCGTTCGCTGCGGAGAGCAAACAGCTGCCCATCATCGCCGAGTATGCCGCCGATGTGCCCCGATTCGTCGTGGGCGACGCGACGCGCCTACGACAGGTGCTGGTCAATCTGCTCGGCAATGCCGTGAAGTTCACCAGTAGCGGCGAAGTGCGCCTGATCGTGTCACGCGGTGTCCAGAACGATGCGATCCGATTCGAGGTCACCGACACGGGTCCCGGCATCGAACCGGACCAGGTGACGCGCCTGTTCGAACCCTTCACTCAGAGTGACGAGTCCACCACACGGGTGCACGGCGGAACCGGGCTGGGATTGTCGATCTGCCAGTCGCTCGTCGGCATGATGGGAGGCCTCATCGAGGTCGAGAGCGAGCCGGGGAGAGGATCCCGCTTCTGGTTCGAGATCGTTATGGAGGCCAGTGCGGCACAGAACGAGGCGGCGCAGAACGAGGTGGCACAGAACGAGGCGGCACAGAACCAGGCGGCGCAGGCCGACACCGCCGACGCTTCGCTCGTCGCCACGACCACGGAGCCCGCGCGCCCGTTGTCTAGACCGCTTCGGGTCCTGATCGCCGAAGACAATCCAACACTGCAGCTGCTCTCCACACGGCTTGTGGCCAAACTCGGACATGTCGCGTCGACGGTGTCGAACGGCGAGGCCGCCGTCGAGGCGGTCGAGCGCGAACGCTACGACGTAGTGCTGATGGACGTACACATGCCGATCCTCGACGGTCTTGATGCGACGCGCCGCATCCGATCAGCGGACGCGAGCATCGCCCAGCCGTACATCATCGCGCTCACGGCAGGAGCGACGACTCGCGACCGTGAGGACTGTTTCGCGGCCGGCGTGGACGCCTACATCTCGAAGCCGTTCACGTCGGAGGACCTGAGACACGCATTCCTTTCCGTGGAGCTCGCTGCGGTCGTCGCCGACCCGCAGGTCGCACCGGAGGGCGCTCGTCCTTTCGGCCTGCTCGACGAGTTGGGAGCCGATGCGAAGGCCGACGTGCTGCGCACTTTCGTTGTGCGCAGCGCGGAGGATATCCTCGTGCTCGAACGCGCGCTCGCGGACAATGACGCCGGAGACCTTCGATTCATTGCCCATCGGCTTCGCGGCGGAAGCCTCGCGCTGGGAGCGACCGACCTCGCGCAGGCCTGCCTCGCGATCGAGCTTGCGCCACCTGGCGATGAGCTCGGCAACGCACCGCGACTCGACGCCGTGCGTCTGGCATTGGACGCCGTCGTTCGCGATATCGAAGCAGAAGCCCGTGCGCATCCGCCGTCGGAGTGAGCGGCCGCCCGGAGCGGCCGGTCTGTCCGCCAGGACGATCGCGTTGCTCGCCGGTGCCGTGTACTTCGCCGCCTCCCTGATCATCTTCCGAGACGTGCTCACGGCCATCCCCTCGGTGCTGCGGGGCGACGCCGTCATCGCCGGCGACGAGCTCGTGCCGTTCTTCAACTGGCACAGCCAGCTGCTCGATCAAGCTGCCGGGCAGTTCAACGAACTGGTCAACGGATACGAGTTCCGGGTGCGCTACGCGTTTCTCACGACCTGGTTGCGTTACTACACGATTCTGCCGTTCGCGATTCTGATCGTTATTCCCGCGCTCTTCTGGGCGGCCTATCTCACCGTCGCCCGTTTCATGGATCGGGTGTTCACCTCGGTGTCATCGCAGGCGATTTACCTGGCGACGTTCTTTCCCGTCAGCCTCATCTACCTGATCATGGTGTATTCCAAGATCACGCACTTCTACACCCTGATCCTCGGCCTGGTGCTGATGACCATCTCGTCATTGTGGATGCTGTACGCGCTACTCTTCGCGGGCCGCAGGTGGAAGCGCTACATGCTGATCGCCTGTATTGCGACGTTACTGAACCCCGCGATCCACTACCTGATTCTGTTCAGTCTGTTCTTCGCCCTCACGATCGTCACTCTGCTCGTCGGCGAGATCGGCAACTGGATCCGCAAGGGCGGTCCCGCACGCCTTGGGATGCTTCCGCGGCGGGTTCATCGGCTGGTGGTCGAACGCGGGCGCGCTCGACGGCTCCTAGCCTGGTTCCGGCTGTGGTCGGCTACTACCACGGGGCGAACCGTGCTCGCGTTCGGCATGTACGCGCTCATCACCCTCGTGCCGTATGCACTGTTCGTGAAGTACGTCGCCCTCGCGGGGGTGTCCAATCTCAGTGACACCGTGCCGGGCGACTTCTATTTCATTCAGGATGCGTCGGTCTCGTGGCTGCACGAACTCTCTTGGGATCTGGCCGGTATCACCGACAAGATCCTGTTCGGAGACTACCTCGCGAAGGTGCCCCGGTATCCCGATGCGATCTACACGTTGCTCCTCTTCGTTCCGCTCGTCATTCCGGCCGTTCGGCGACGCCTCTTCCGCACCAGGCCCCACCGGCAGCTGCTCGGCGTGATCTACGTGGCGATCGGCTTCGCGCTCTGGGCCACGATCGGATACGGCGAGCCGCTGTGGTTCCCGACCTTCCACCGCACGCTGGCCGCGCTGGCGATCACCGCCAACGACAGCCACTCGGCGATCGGCAATCTCGTGGTCACGGCTGCGGGCACGGTCGTGCAGATCCTGAGGTTCCCGCATCGGTTCCAGCTCATTCTCTTTATGCTCGCGCCTCTGGTGATGTCCTTGACCCTCGCCTACCTCATCGATTTCGTCAGTGGGCGGTGGCTTCGGCACTCCCCGCGTAAGAAGCCTCGGGTGCGTGCGTCTAGACCCATTCGTGCGAGTCGACCGCTGCGAAACGCCACGAGGACCCAGGCGCGTACGGAGCTTCTGGTCAAGCTGCTCGCCACCGCCTGCATCGGCGCCGTGTTCTTCACGCCGTTCTGGTCGAACGATCCCTACAGATCCGTCTTCGGCTCCGGCAACATGGCGGGCTTCCTCTCGCCGTTCCCGCTCGATGACCTCAAGCAGGTGAAGCAGGCCCTGAATGAGCTCCCCGAGGGCAAGACCGTCGTCCTTCCTCCGACGGAGACCGCCAAACTGGTCGCCGACAGCAACGGGGTCGACCACAAGTTCATCGACAAGTTCTTCATCTACTACCTCGACAAGCCGAGCTACTACTACGGGCTCACGGGAGACGTGAAGAACAAGTTCGAGTTCTTCCTCATCCTGCGCGGGTTGTACTACCAGCAAGACTGGTGGATCAACGTCGCTCGAGACATCAACGTGAAGTACATCATCGTGAACAGGAAGATCCACTCCAACAACGGAGTCGGAGCGGAGTATCTGCCGAATGTCGAGAGTTATGTCGAGCCGGGTCTCGCCCGTCTGAAAGACGATGTCACCCTGCGTTTTCAGAACAGCAGCTATGCGCTCTACGAGATCACCGACCAGCCGAAGGCCGACCGCCCGACGCTGCTCGTCGACTCGAGCTGGCAGAGCTACCTCGACCTCGTGTTCAGCCGGCGGAATCTGAGTCGCTGCTACACGTTCGAGTTCACCCCGTACTTCGATCCGAAGACCGTTCGCCAGGACTCGCCGATCACCCTCCTCACCGACGACGAACCCACGTCGGCGCTCGACATGTATCTGCTCGACCATCCGGACGCGATCTCCGGTCCTGACACGCGCATGTTCGCCTTCAATCCGGACGTCGTCGCGTCGAACTACTACCTGTCGCCGATGTTCCGATCGTTCCTGCTCTTCTCGAATACGAAATGGAATCGCACGGGCATGATCACACCGGGCGTGTTCGGCACGCTGCGCGGCTCGTTCATCGGCTTGCCGCGAGCCACGGAGATCAGCGTTCCTGTCAAGGTCGCGAATGCCGGCCGCTATCACGTGCTCATGCGCACGGCGAACACGGCGAACACGCTGCACGTGACGGCCCCGTCTCTCGGCTACGACCAGACAATGGAGCTGCGGTCCTCCGCAGAGAACGTCAAGATGTTCGCCGCTGGCGACGTGTACAAGACCGACAGGGTGGCGGTCGACACCAGCGGCATGTCCGTCGACCAGCTGGAGAGCGAGATTCCCGATCAGCTCGTGCCGGTGAACTTCGGCTACAGCTATCAAGACCTCGGTGTGGTCGATGCGGACGCCGGTTCCCACACGTTCTCCATCGACAAGACCGACACGAATCCCATGCTGTTCGAGGGAATCATGCTCGTTCCGGATGACGTCTACCAGACGCTCGAACTGCCCTCTAATGTCACGCCCATCACCAATCCGGACGACCTTGGCTGCTCAGAGCACACGGAGAGCGCCGGCGGCAAGGACGGCTACGTCGATCCGGCCGCAAACCCCGAACACGCGAACCTGACCCAGGATGAGCTCCTCAACCTTGCCGCCGCAGACGTGCAGGACCTCGAGCCCCCGGCGGGAGGCGTCGTCGGCTCCAGTTGGATCGGCATCGGCCTGACCGTGCTGCTCCTTGCGTTCAGCGGGCTTCTTGTTCGCTGGCGCGCGCGACTGCGGCCGGACGAGCCAGACGAGCCAGACCCCGAAGACAGCACTCACCCATCCACCGATAAGGAGTCTCCATAATGACCACGACACCGCGGCGAATCGTGTTCCTCGGAACCCATGGCCAATACAACATCGGTGACGAGCTGCTTCTCGAGACCTTCCTCACCCAGCTGGGTGCACAGCATCACTACGTCGTGAACAGCTACGACCCGGAATACACCCGCACCCAGTTGAAGGGCCGTTTCACCGTCGATGTCATAGACACGGCGCGAGACAGGCTGAAACTCCTCCGCGAGCTGCTGCACTGCGACCTTCTCGTCTTCGGTGGAGGCTCCATCGTCAAAGAGCTCTATGCCTCGACCGGGCGGAACCGCTATTCCACGCTGCTGATGATCCTCGCAATCGTGACGTTCGCGCATCGAATAGCGCGCAAACCAATCGCGATGCTCAACATCGGCGTTGGCCCCTTGCGTACACCGCGCGGTCTCCGTCTGGCCCGCATGATCCTGTCGCAGGTCGACGAGTTGACCGTGCGCGACGAGAGATCGGCATCGACGTGTCTATCGGTCGGAGTCGAGCCTATTCTCGCCACCGATGCCGTCTTCTCTCTCGACCGTGTCGCATTGCTCGGGGCTGGAGATCGCACACCTGGCGAACCGGCGCCGCCCGTCCACTCCGCAGCCGCCGCGACACGACCGGTGCGGATCGCGCTGAATCTCAACTTCGATATCGAGAACCCCTCCAATTGGGAACGCTTTCTCACGGATCTGGCTCGTGTGCTCGAGCAGGTCCACGCGGATCATCCGATCGAATTGCACTCCCTTCCGATGCAGATCGGATTCAAGGAGCACGACGATGCAGAGGTGCTGAACGCGTTCGCAGCGCGTATTCCATCGATCCCGTTCGTTCGCAGTCCGTTGGCATCGCACGTCGACGCCGCGGAGACAATCGCCCGGTGCGACATCATCGTCAGCGAGCGGCTCCACGCGATCGTTATGGCCTCCATCCTCGGGGTTCCCGCTTTTGTCCTTGCATACGACGTCAAGGTGAAAGAACTCGCGACGATGCTCAAGCTGGAGCCGTGGACAGTCGATATCAATGAGCCGTTCGCGGTCGACAAGGTCGCCGCGAGTCTGAACGATCTCATCGAGCGCCGTGCGATCGTTTCTGCGCAGCTGGGCTCACGAAGCATCGAGCTCCATGCCGAGGCGCAGATGAACTTCGCGGCGGTCCGAGACTGGATAGCCATGTCGGCCTGACGCGCAGCCCACGTCGGCAGCGTACGCAGAGGCGAGGCGGCGGCGCGTCGTCGAGAACGAACGGCCCCTAGGATGCGATGGCCGCCGAGGCCAGCAGCCTGCCGACCTGGTCGAAGTCGTCGCGGACACGGCCCGCCGTAATGCGAATGAACTGCTCGCTTTCGAGAGGAACCGCGTAGAACGAGCTTCCGGCGGCGACCTTGATTCCGGACGCTGCGAGTGAGAGAATCGCCGCCTTTTCGTCGCGCACGCGGAGCCACGTATTGATGCCATCCGAAGGGGAGTGGTCTGCGCCGTTGCGAACGAGCGCCTCGGAAAGGGCGCGTTGCCGGGCGTGATAGACGCGCCTTGCCTCCGAGATCTGCGTAACACTCGGCGATGCGGTGAGCAACTGATAGAGGATCGTCTGGAGCATGCGCGAGGTCCAGCCTGGTCCCACCATGCGCCTCGCGACCACCCGGTCGATGATGGCGGTGGGGCCGCCAAGCGCTCCGATGCGCAGATCGGGACCGTGCGACTTCGCGAAGCTCCGAACATGCAGAGTGCGATGCGGAAACCACTCACCGAGACTGAACGCCGGGCCCGTCGTGATCTCGCCCGAATGGTCGTCCTCGATGATCACGGGGTCAGTGAGGTGCGACTTGGCGCGGATGACGCGCGCCAGTTCGCGCGCTCGGCCGGCGGTGAGCGATACCCCTGTGGGGTTCTGTGCCCGGGGCTGAATGATGATGGCCGCGGGATTGAGATCGAGCGCGGACGAGAGCAGCTCGGGCCTCATGCCCTCGGAGTCGATCGCCACGGGAATCGCCTCGACCCCGAGCTGTTCGAGCAGGTCGAGGAAAGCGGGGAATCCAGGGTTCTCGACCACGACCCTGTCTCCGTAACGCACGATCGCCTCGAGCGACCGGCTGATCGCATCCAGGGCCCCGTCGAGAATCGTGAGGCTCGCCGGCACGAAGGGCCAGGATGCGCGCAGCTGCTTCTCGAGGTCGGGCAGCACACGCATGTCGAGGTAACTCGCCGTGTCTGCTCGGGTCGGAACGTGGCCCAGCGCGAGCGCCAGATCGGGCAGCAGCAAGGGATCAGGCGTTCCCGTCGAAAGATCGAGCCTGGCCACGACATGCGAGCCCGCGAGCTCGCCGTAGTGCGGGGGCATCCAGGCTGTCGACGCTTCGAGCACATAACTGCCGGCCCTGCCGCGTGAGGTGATGAGCCCCACTTTCGAGAGAGCCTGCCACGCATTGCTCACCGTTGCCGGGCTCACTCCGAGGGCCGCCGCCACGTCGCGAACCGTCGGCAGGCGTTCTCCCGATCGCAGCGCGCCTCCACGAATCAAGCGGGAGATGGCCGAGGCGATTCCCTCTGGAGTCTTGGTCTCAACGGCGCCAGTGATGGTGTCGAGCACTTCGGCCGTCCTTTCGTGGTGCGGTCAACCCTTGACTTATTTACGCCGACGTCACAATCTGAAATCTAAGAGAAATGTTCAACCCTGACAATAACAAAACGGGGTTCGAGCGGAAATGCTCAGCGCTCAGCGAGAGGACGATGCAATGACGGTAGTACGTGCAGCACTCACCCAGGCGACCTGGACAGGCGACAAAGAGTCGATGATCGCCAAGCATGAGCAGTTCGCGCGCGACGCGGCTGCTCAGGGAGCGCAGATCATCTGCTTCCAGGAGCTGTTCTACGGCCCCTACTTCGGCATCATTCAAGATGCGAAGTACTACGACTATGCCGAGGCAGCCGATGGCCCCACAGTGCAGAGGTTCCAGGCGTTGGCCAAGGAACTATCGATGGTGATCGTGCTGCCGATCTACGAAGAGGAGCAGCCCGGCGTTCTCTACAACACCGCGGTCGTCGTCGATGCCGACGGCAGTGTGCTCGGCAAGTACCGAAAGCATCACATCCCGAATCTGCAGCAGTTCTGGGAGAAGTTCTACTTCCGCCCCGGCAATCTCGGCTACCCCGTCTTCGACACCGCTGTCGGCAAGGTCGGCGTTTACATCTGCTACGACCGCCACTTCCCTGAGGGGTGGCGCGAACTCGGTCTGAACGGCGCCCAGATCGTCTTCAACCCGTCGGCCACGAAGCCCGGACTGTCGAACCGCCTGTGGGAACTCGAGCAGCCCGCCGCGGCCGCGGCTAACCAGTACTTCATCGGCGCGAATAACCGCATCGGCACCGAGACCGAGGAGTTCGGTGACGACGCCGTGACCTTCTACGGCAGCTCGTACTTCGTCGACCCGCGCGGCAACTACGTCGGAGACGTCGCGTCGACCGACACCGAGGAGATCGTCGTGCGCGACCTCGACCTCGAGGTGCTGCGTGAGGTGCGCAATTCGTGGCAGTTCTATCGCGATCGTCGCCCCGACTCCTACACGGCGACGGTCGCACCGTAACGAGGAGGACGACATGGCAACGACGCTGATCACCGGCGGAACGGTCGTCTCCTCGACCGGTCGCGCCCGGGCAGATGTGCTCATCGACGGCGAGACGATCGCCGCGGTTCTCGAGCCCGGCTCGGTGCTTCTCGGCACCGACCTCACCTCCGCCGTCGACACGGTCATCGATGCAACGGGCAAGTACGTCATCCCGGGTGGCATCGACGCCCACACCCATATGCAGATGCCGTTCGGCGGAACCGAGGCATCCGACACGTTCGAGACCGGAACCCGGGCCGCGGCCTGGGGCGGCACAACCACGATCGTCGACTTCGCGATCCAGTCGTATGGCGAAAAGGTTCAGGATGGCCTGGCGGCGTGGCATGAGAAGGCCGCCGGCAACTGCGCCATCGACTACGGATTCCACCAGATCATCGGAGATGTCAACGAGGAGTCGTTGCGAGCCATGGACGGTCTCCTCGACGAGGGCGTCTCGAGCTTCAAGCTCTTTATGGCCTACCCCGGGGTGTTCCTGAGCAGCGACGGGCAGATCCTGCAGGCGATGCAGAAGTCGGCGGCTACCGGCCTCATGACGATGATGCACGCCGAGAACGGGTCGGCCATCGACGTGTTCGCGCAGCAGCTCGTGAAAGACGGCTACACCGAGCCCTACTATCACGGCGTCTCCCGCCCGTGGCAGATGGAGGAGGAGGCCACGCACCGCGCGATCATGCTCGCGAATCTCACAGGTGCGCCGCTCTACGTGGTGCATGTCTCGGCAAAGCAGGCGGTCGGGCAGATCGCGACTGCACGCGACAACGGACAGAACGTCTACGGAGAGACCTGCCCGCAGTACCTGTACCTGTCTCTCGAAGACAACCTGGGAGCCGAGGGATTCGAGGGTGCCAAGTGGGTGTGCTCCACGCCGCTGCGATCGAAGCACGAGCACCACCAGGACCAGCTGTGGCAGGCGCTCCGCACCAACGACATCCAGATGGTTTCGACCGACCACTGCCCCTTCTGCATGAAGGGTCAGAAAGAGCTCGGCGTGGGCAATTTCACCAAGATCCCCAATGGCATCGGCTCCGTCGAGCACCGCATGGATCTGCTCTATCAGGGCGTCGTCAACGGCCACATCTCGCTGGAGCGCTGGGTCGAGATCACCTCGACCACGCCCGCGCGTATGTTCGGCATGTACGGAAAGAAAGGCGTGATCCAGCCGGGCGCCGATGCCGACATTCTCGTCTACGACCCCAATGGCCACACGTCGATCGGCTACGAGAAGACGCATCACATGAACCTCGACTACTCGGCCTACGAGGGCTACGAGATCGACGGTCATGTCGACACGGTGCTCTCTCGCGGAAAGGTCGTCGTCGACGACAACCAGTACCTCGGCGCCAAGGGCGACGGCAGGTTCATCAAACGCGGCCTCTCGCAGTACCTCATCTAAGGACCACGCATGGAATTCGGCGCAGTACTCCAGACCAACCCGCCCGCCTCCCGCACGGTGCATCTCGCCAAGCTGGCAGAGCAGCACGGATTCGAATACGTGTGGACGTTCGACTCCCACCTGCTCTGGCAGGAGCCCTATGTGATCTACAGCCAGATTTTGAACGAGACCCATCGGGTCAAGGTCGGCCCCATGGTCACGAATCCGGCCACGCGAGACTGGACCGTCACGGCATCGCTCTACGCCACGCTCAACGAGATGTACGGCAACCGCACCATCATGGGCATCGGTCGGGGTGACTCGGCGGTGCGCGTTACCAACGGTGCGCCCACCACCCTCAAGGCGCTGCGCGAGTCGATCCACGTGATCCGCGAGCTGGCCAACTCCCGACCCGTCGAGTACAACGGCGCGGAGCTGCGGTTCCCGTGGAGCGTCGGCAGTGAGCTGGATGTCTGGGTCGCCGCATACGGTCCGCTCGCGTTGAAACTCACGGGCGAGGTCGGCGACGGCTTCATCCTGCAGCTGGCCGACCTCGACATCGCGGAGTGGATGATCAAGACCGTTCGTGCGGCAGCGGAGAACGTCGGCCGCGATCCCGACGAGATCGCCTTCTGCGTCGCAGCCCCGATGTATATCGGCGACGACTGGCAGCACATGCGCGACCAGTGCCGCTGGTTCGGCGGCATGGTGGGCAACCACGTGGCCGACATCGTGTCGAAGTACGGCTCCGACTCGTCCGTTCCGACCGCGCTGACCGACTACATCAAAGACCGTGAGGGCTACGACTACAACGAGCACGGTCGGGCCGGCAACAGCCACACCGCCTTCGTGCCCGACGAGATCGTCGACCGATTCTGCCTGCTCGGAACCGCAGACGACCACATCGAGAAGCTCAAGAAGCTGAAAGACATCGGCGTGACCCAGTTCGCGGGCTACCTGCAGCACGACAACAAGGAGGAGACCCTCCGCGTGTACGGCGAGACGGTCATCCCGGCGCTCAAAGAGCACATCACGGCCAAGGCATGACCCGAACCGGTTCTCCACTCGGCCGCCGCGTACTCCTCGGAGTGCTCGGGGTTGTAGTGCTGGCCGCAATCTGGGAGTTGTACAAGGCGCTCGGGCCGGCGACCGGTGTGGTGATCGGCGACCTCACTGTGCTCCCGCGCACCAGCGACCTGGCGATGCCCCACGTCTGGGACATGGTTGCCCGGCTGTTCCGCCCCGTTCGCTCGGCCGGTGACGACGAGATGATGTGGCAGGCCGTGCTGCAGGCATCGTTCTTCAGCCTCGGCGTGGCCGCTGTGGGATGGTTCGTCGGCGTTGTCGTGGGCATGGTGCTCGCCATTTTCATGCAGCGCTTCCGAACGGCGGAGTCGGCGCTCCTTCCGTGGATCGTGCTCAGCCAGACCGTTCCACTCATCGCCATCGCTCCGCTGGTCAAGCGGTGGGGCTCGCAGATCGAGATCGGATCGTTCAGCTGGGAGAACTGGATGTCGGTCGCCCTGATCGCCTCGTACCTCGCGTTCTTCCCCGTGTCGATCGGAGCCCTGCGCGGGCTCGGATCTCCCGATGTGAACCACGTCGAACTCATGCGCACCTACTCCGTGGGCTGGTGGGCGACGCTCGTCAGGCTCCGTCTGCCGGCGAGCGTGCCCTATCTGCTTCCCGCCCTGCGGCTCGCCGCGGCCAACGCCGTCATCGGCACCGTCGTGGCCGAGGTGTCGATCGGTCTGCGCGGCGGCATCGGACGAATGATCGTGGAGTATGCCGCCGCGGCCGGGGGAGACCCCGCCAAACCGTGGGCGCCCATCTTCGGGGCGGTCCTGGTCGGCCTCCTGGCCGCCGGCGTCGTCGCCCTGATCGGCCTAGCCCTCGCCCGCTACCGTCGAGGAGAAACCCCCGCATGAGCACCGAATCGTCTGCACAGAACCAGCCCATCGCATCCACCGGCCCTGCGGCCGTCTCTGTGACCGGGGTGGGCAAGGTATTCGCCTCACGCAAGGGCGCGGATGTGACGGCGCTCGAAGCCGTCGACCTCACGATCGCGCCGGGCGAGTTCGTGTCGCTCATCGGTCCGTCCGGGTGCGGCAAGTCGACGCTGCTGCGGCTGATCGCCGACCTCGACACGCCCACGAGCGGATCGATCGAGGTGTTCGGCAAAACGGCCCGTCAGGCTCGCATCGACCAGGCTTACGGCATCGCGTTCCAACAGGCAGGACTGCTGCCCTGGCGAACGGTGCGCGCGAACATCGAGCTTCCGCTCGAGCTGCACAAGGTCGGCAAGGCAGAGCGCGGTGCGCGGTCTTCGGAGCTGCTGTCGCTCGTCGGGCTCGCTGACTTCGCCGACAAGTACCCGGACCAGCTGTCGGGCGGAATGCAGCAGCGCGTCGCCATCGCCCGTTCCCTTGCCGAGAGCCCCGGCCTGCTGCTGATGGACGAGCCCTTCGGAGCGCTCGACGAGATGACGCGCGAGCGCATGCAGACCGAGCTCGTGCGCATTTGCGCTGAGACAGGGGCAGCCGTGGTCTTTGTCACGCACTCGATCCCCGAAGCGGTATTCCTATCGAACAGGGTCGTGGTGATGTCGCCCCGCCCCGGACGCATCCGCGACGTCATCGCCGTCGACCTCGGTCGTGCGGAAGGGCGTGGCGAGGGGCTGCGCGAGGCCGACAGCTTCTTCGAAGCTGTGGTGGCCGTGCGCGAGAGCCTGCACGGCGAGGCCGCGGGGGCGCCCGCCGCGAGAGGGGTCGATCAACGATGAAACAGTCCGCGTCGTTGCCGCGCACGATCCTCGCGCCGATCCTTCTCGGCGTGCTCGCGGTCGCGCTCTGGCAGCTGGCCGTGGTCGCGCTCGAGATCAAGCCGTTTGTTCTGCCATCGCCGGTCTCCATAGCGACGGAGTTCTCAGGAAGCGTTTCGAGCGTATGGGCGGCGAGTCTTGTGACGGGGGCGAACGCGCTCATCGGTCTCCTGATCGGGGCGGTCGTGGGCATCATTGCGGCGATCATCGCCACCGTGCTGCCCATCACCGACGAGCTGAGCGCACCACTCGTCGCGGCCGCATCGGTGATTCCCATCGTCGCGCTGGCCCCCGTGTTCTACACGATGTTCGGCGCCGACAAAGAGACGGCGAGGCAACTCGTCGCTGCTCTCGCCGTGTTCATTCCGGTCTATCTCAACACCCTGCGTGGTCTGCGCCAGGCCAGGCCCGTGCACCGCGACCTGATGCGGGCGTATGGCGCGTCGGCCTGGCAGGCCACGCGTGCCGTCACCCTGCCCGGCGCAGTTCCCTTCCTGTTCATCGGGCTGCGTATCGCGTCGAGCCTGGCCGTTATCTCCGCCCTCATCGGAGAGTACTTCGGCGGTCCGATCGGCGGACTCGGCAAGTCGATCACCTCCGCCGCTGCCTCGAGCAACTATTCGCTCGCCTACGCGTATGTGCTCGGCGCCATCATTCTCGGACTCGTCTTCTACATCGTGACGCTGGGCCTCGAGAAGCTCGTCTCCCCGCACCGAGCCTCTGCCTCGGCCCCCTAGAAGTCCGCCTCTCCCCGGCGGCCCTGCACCATTCACCGCACCAACACAGGAGGAACAATGAAACACAGCAAACGCCTCATTGTCACCGGCGCCATCGCGGCGGTCTCAGCGCTCGCGCTCGCGGGCTGCAGCAGTTCGGGCGGCTCCGACGACTCCACCGATTCCGCGAGCGGAGAACTCACCCCGGTGACCCTGCAACTGCAGTGGTTCGCCCAGGCGCAGTTCGCGGGCTACTACGCGGCGCTCGACCAGGGTTACTACAAAGACGAGGGCCTCGACGTGACGATCCTCGAAGGTGGCGCCGACATCGTTCCGCAGGACGTGCTGTCGGCCGGCGACGCCGACTACGCGATCTCCTGGGTGCCCAAGGTGCTCGGCTCGATCGAGCAGGGCGCGGAGATCACGGACGTGGCGCAAATCTTCGAGCGCAGCGCCACAACGCAGATCTCAATGAAAGACAAGAACATCACCACAGCGGCCGATCTGAAGGGCAAGAAGGTCGGCAGCTGGGGCTACGGCAACGAGTGGGAGCTCTTCGCCGGCATGCAGAAGGCCGGCGTGGCGACCGACGACATCTCCCTGGTGCAGCAGGCGTTCGACATGAACGGCTTCCTCGCCGGAGACATCGATGCGGCGCAGGCCATGACCTACAACGAATACGCGCAGGTGCTCGAGGCCACCAACCCGGCGACGGGCAAGCTGTTCACCCCGGACGATCTCAACGTGATCGACTGGAACAAGGAGGGCACGGCCATGCTTCAGGACGCGATCTGGGCCGACTCGGCCAAGCTCGCAGATGACGACGCCTACGCCGACCAGACCGTCAAGTTCATCAAGGCGTCTATCAAGGGCTGGATCTACGCCAAGGACAACCCGGAGAAAGCCGCGGCCATCGTGACCGCTGCGGGCTCAACTCTGGGCGAGAGCCACCAGCTGTGGATGACCAACGAGGTCAACAAGCTGATCTGGCCGTCGACCTCCGGCGGCATCGGCATGATCGACGAAGACGCCTGGAAGCAGACCGTCGACATCGCGATGGGAACCAAGAACGAGACCGGCGCAACGGTGATCTCGGCCGAGCCCCCGGCATCCGCTCACACGAATGAGTACGTCGAGAAGGCTCTGGCAGAGCTGAAAGACGAGGGAGTCGACACCGAAGGTGCCGACTTCACGCCCATCGACGTCACTCTGAAGGCCGGCGGCGAGTAACACCAGCGTCACCATCACCATCGTTCTCTGAGCCTGTCAAAGGGAGCCTGTCGAAGAGCTTCCCTTCGACAGGCTCAGGGAACGTCGAACAGAAAGAAAAGGCACCACCGTGATTCCCACCTCTGACGACGGCAAGCGCGCATACGACCTCGACCGGGCGCATGTCTTCCACTCCTGGTCGGCGCAAGCCGCCCTTGACCCGATGGTCATCGCCGGCGGCTCCGGCACGCGGGTCTGGGATCACGACGGCAACGAGTTTCTCGACTTCTCGAGCCAGCTCGTCAATGTGAACATCGGCCATCAGCATCCGGCCGTGCGCGACGCGATCAAGGCGCAGGCCGACGTGCTCACCACCGTTGCGCCCGCCCATGCCAACCTCGCGCGCGGCGAGGCTGCCCAGCGCATCCTCGAGCGTGCGGGGTCGGGCTTCGGCAAGGTCTTCTTCACAAACGGCGGGGCGGATGCGAACGAGAACGCAATCCGCATGGCCCGGCTCTACACGGGGCGCGACAAGGTGCTGTCGATGTATCGCTCGTACCACGGCAACACCGGCGCCGCGGTGGTGGCGACGGGGGACTGGCGCCGCGTTCCGAACGAGTACGCGCGCGGGCACGTGCACTTCTTCGGTCCGTTCTCGTATCGTTCGGAGTTCTGGAGCGAGAGCCCGGAACAGGAGAGCGAGCGGGCCCTGCATCACCTGCGCCGCGTCATCCAGAGCGAGGGCGCATCGTCGATCGCCGCGATCCTCATCGAGACGATCCCCGGAACGGCCGGCGTGCTCGTTCCGCCGGCCGGATATCTCGCGGGTGTGCGCGCGCTCGCCGACGAGTTCGGCATCGTTCTCATCTTCGATGAGGTCATGGCCGGATTCGGACGCACGGGCGACTGGTTCGCGTTCCAGTCGCTCGCCGATGAGACCGGCGACATCGTCGTGCCCGACCTCATCACCTTCGCGAAGGGCGTCAACTCGGGCTATGTTCCCGTGGGTGGCGTGATCATTTCGCCGGCGATCGCCGCGGCGTTCGATGAGTCGGTCTTTCCAGGCGGGCTCACCTACTCCGGACATCCACTCGCGATGGCCTCCATCGTGGGTGCGCTCGACGCCATGGAGAGCGAGGGCATCGTCGCCAACGCGAAGCGGGTGGGCACCGATGTCATCGGGCCGGGCCTCGTCGCGCTGCAGGCCAAGCATCCATCGATCATCGGAGAGGTGCGCGGCCTCGGCGTCTTCTGGGCGCTCGACCTCGTCGCCGACCCCGAGACGCGCGAGCCCGTCGCGCCGGCCGTGATCGGGGCGTTGAAGACGAAGCTGCTATCGCTCGGGCTGTTGCCCTTCTTCGCCGACAACAGGCTGCACGTCGTGCCGCCCTGCGTGGTGACCGACGACGAGGTGGCCCGGGCGCTCGATCTCTACGACCAGGCCTTCTCGAGTCTCTGATCAGCGCGTGGGCTGTGGGCGGTAGCCGTCGCGCACCACGACCACGATGCTGCCGACGACGCCTGCGAGTGCGAGGAGGGAGAGTGAGACGAGAGCGATGATCATGGTGCTGTCCTTTCCGCCTAATGAAGTGTTCTTATGTGAACACTCTGCGCTTGAAGAACGCGTACTACAAGTGAATTGTTCTTCGTTGACTGTGTAGCCTGGCTTCGGTGATCTAGACTCGAATTCATGGACGTCGGACGACTCAATCTGTTGCGCGAACTCGCCGAGCGAGGAAGCATCACAGAGGTGGCCAAAGCCACCCATCGCACCGCATCGGGTATCTCGCAGCAGCTTCGCAAGCTCGAGTCCGAGGCGGGGCTTCCGCTCACCGAGAAGGTGGGTCGGGGCATCGCTCTGACCGACGCGGGCAGGGCGCTTGCGCGTAGCGCGACCGACGTTGCCATCGCGCTGGAGAAGGCCGAGGCCGTGTGGGACGAGTTCCGCAACGACCCTACGGGCACGGTCTCGCTCGCGACCTTCCCGACGGCGGGGCAGATGCTGCTGCCTGGCATGCTCAAGCGCGTCGCCGAGACGGGTGGCCTCACTGTGCACTGCTCTGATCGCGACCCGGAGTCCGAGGGATTCCCCGCGTTGACAAGCGACTTCGACATCGTGCTCGCGCATTCACCGAAGCCGGCCGCCTTCTGGAGCGACAAGAATCTGCTCGCCGTGCCGTTGATGACCGAGCCCCTCGACATCGCGCTTCCGCCCGGGCATCGCCTGGCCGATAAGGAGTTTCTGGTGCCGAGCGACCTCATCGGTGAGCAGTGGATCGGGGTGCCCTGGGGCTACCCGTTCGAGCGCACGCTCAACGACATCTTCGAAGCCGCGGGGGTTCCGGTGAACTTCTTCCAGCGCTTCGGCGATACTCGCGTGACAGAGGCGCTGGTAGCTGCGGGGCTCGGCGTCGCTGTGCTGCCCTGCTACACGGCTGCGGGAGCGTACCGCGACCGCATCGTGCTCAAGAATCTGCAGGGTGTTGTCGCCGAGCGACACATTGCAATTCTGATGCGGCCCGATCGCGCCGAGCGCCTAGCCGTGCGCACGGTGGTGGATGCGCTACGCGCCGAAGCGGCCGCCGTGGTTGCGGCGAACAAGCACCGCAACCCGCCGGCCACCTAGCGGTCGTCGTCAGTTCTTCGGGGTGGCCCTGCGCAGGATGAAGTAGCCGGTGATGGCGGCGACGACGGTCGGCGCGAGACTCCACGCGATCACGCCTGAGGGGCCGTTCGTGTCGAACCAGGCGCCCACCGCCGGCCAGCTGCTCGTGAACGACACCAGTGCGATGCCGGCGATCAGCACGATGCCGAGGGTTCCGAACAGCGCCAGCATGCCGTTGTTGCGCCAGCGCTGGTAGATGGTCGCGATCGCGGCGCCGACGAAGTAGAAGAACAGGTACGTCGCGAAGTAGAGCCCGAAGCGCTCGATCCACGACGCATCGGCGCCCCCGAAGTAGAAGCTGGCGAACATGGTGCCGCCGAGCCCCCACCCGTCGGTAGCCACTTCGATGGCGGCCAGGATGGTGAGGCCTGCGCTGTAGACCGCCGAAAGGGCGATGAAGGTGAGCGCACTGCCCAGCCAGAAGTCGCGTCTTGTCACGCTGAACCCGAGAGCGAAGGGGAACGTGTAGGCCACGGCCTGGATGCCCAACACGAGCATGTACACGAAGATGTAGAAGAGGGCTCCGGAGTAGGTGATGCCGTCTCGCGCGTCGGCCCTGTCGGCCTCGCTCGAGACCGACGCGAAGATGATCCACCAGACGGCGACGTTCACCACGAAGATGCCGCCCATGATCATCCACGGCACTGCGAAGACGCTATAGCGGTTCACGAGGTGCAGTCGAACGACGGCGAGAATGTTCGACGCTCCGCCGGGTCGGTCGATCCGCGCTTCGTCGAGAGTTGGTTGGGTGAGGGTACTCATGCGCTCTGCTCCAATACTGTCTCGGTCTGGTTGCTGCCGGTGAGACGCACGACCAGCTGCTGCAGTGACACGGGCGACAGCTCGAGGCCCATTTCGGTAGCGCGTGCGCGATCCTGGGGTGTGAGTCGGCCGACCGTAACGGAGGCGAGGCCACCGATCCCGTCGCGGTGCAGTACATCTCGGTCGGCGACGAAGGCGTCGACGCCCTGCCGAGTGCCGACCACGGTGGTGGCTGATCCGCGGAGGGTCTCCGCGTCTTGATCGACGAGCAGCTTGCCCTCATCGATCACGAGAACGTGCTCGAGCAGGTTGCTCACCTCGTCGATGAGGTGCGTCGAGAGAATGACGGTGCGTGGATTCTCGCCGAAGTCCTCGAGGAGCCGGTCGTAGAAGATCTGCCGTGCCACGGCATCCAGACCCAGGTACGGCTCGTCGAAGAACGTCAGTGGGGCTCGGGATGCGAGGCCCACGATGACGCCGATGGCCGACAGCTGGCCGCGAGACAGCTTTTTGATGCGTCTATTCAGTGGGAGCCGGAAGTCGGCGATCAGGCGGTCGGCGAACTCGGCGTCCCAGTTGGGAAAGAACCAGGGCGCGCTGGTGAAGACGTGCCGAGGCTTGAAGTCGTCGGGGTAGCGCTGGCTCTCTTTGATGAAGCACACATTCTTCAGTACACCCGAGTTCTCGACGGGGTGTTCGCCGAAGATGCGGATGTCACCGCGAGTCGCGAAGTCCTGTCCGGTCAGCAGCTGCATCAGGGTGGTCTTGCCAGCGCCATTACGGCCGAGCAGTCCGTGGATGGTGTTCTTCTGAACGCTGAAGCTCACATCGTCGACGGCGGTCGTGTCGCCGAAGCGGCGGGTGAGGTGGGATGCCTCTACTACTGCACTCATGCTGTGCCTTCCTTTCTGATCATGTCGATCAACTGCGCTTCGCCGATGCCGAGTTTCTCGGCCTCGATGATCAGCGGCGCGACGAATTCGTTCTGGAACTGGTCTCGGCGCTTGGCCACCAGTCGCTTTCGGGCGCCGGATGCGACAAACATGCCGATGCCGCGCTTCTTGTAGAGGATGCCGTCGTCGACGAGCACGTTGACTCCCTTGCCTGCTGTTGCCGGGTTGATGCGATGGAATGCGGCGAACTCATTCGTCGACGGAACCTGCGTCTCTTCGGGCAGGGCGCCGGCGATGATGTCGTTCTCGATCAGCTCGGCGATCTGCACGAAGATCGGTCGAGAGTCATCCACGACAGTTCCCCTTCGTTGGTTCATTACTCATGTAACTAACCAACCAGGTGTGCCGTCTGCTGTCAAGACCTTTTCGTGCGCACCCTCAGGGGAGTGTCTGTCTGGGCGGGGGTAGACTCGAACGTTGTGAACAAATTCAAGAAGACGCCCTACACGGTGGGGGTGCACGACCTCATCCACCGGCCCGGCGAGATGCGCGAGCACGAGCTCGAGATCGTTGTTCCCGAGAAGCTCGGCGAGGGTCTCGTGGCCGTTCAGGCCGACTCCATCCTCGACGTCGACCTGCGTCTCGAGGGCTTGCACGACGGCATCCTGGCCTCGGTTCAGGTCTCCGGAACGGCCGATGGAGTCTGCGGGCGCTGCCTCACCGACATCCATCTGCCGGTAGAAGTCGAATTCCAAGACGTTTTCGCGTATTCTCTTGACGAAGCTTTTGATTACTCGGTTCTCGACGATCACGTCGACCTCGAGCCGATGGTCAGGGATGCGGTGGTACTTTCACTGCCGTTCCAACCGGTCTGTCGGCCGGATTGCCCAGGACTCGACCCGGAAACGGGCGAAAAGCTGGCCGATCAGCCGCACGACGAACCCCAGCAGAGCACCGATCCGCGCTGGGCTGCGCTCGCCGACTTTGAAGCTTCCACACAGACTGACCAAGCAGACACCGACGCCTCCGCGCGACCCGAGTGACCTGAACGATAGAGAAAAGAGAAGATCATGGCTGTTCCGAAGAGAAAGATGTCGCGGGCTTCCACCCGCATGCGTCGCGCTCAGTGGAAGGCTACGGCCCCCACCCTCGTCAAGACGATCGAGAACGGCAAGACTGTCTACAGCCTGCCGCACCGCGCCAAGATCGTCGAAGACTCCGCAGGCACCCCCCTGTTCATGGAGTACAAGGGCCGCAAGGTCGCAGACATCTAAGACTCCTGCTGTCGGCAACGACAACAGATGCGTCACCAAGGAGCGCCTCGATGGTTTCTGAACATGAAACCGACGGGTCGCTCCTTTTGGCGACTCTGCAGATCGATCTTCCCGACGACCTGCTCGAGCTCGCCCTGACTCATCGCTCGTATTCGTACGAGCACGGCGGCATCCCCACGAACGAGCGCCTCGAGTTTCTCGGCGACTCGATTCTGGGCCAGGCGGTCACGGTCATGCTCTACCGTCGCTTTCCTGATCTCGAAGAGGGAGAGCTGGCCAAGCGCCGCGCCAGCCTCGTGTCGACGGTCGCTCTGGCGGAGATTGCGCGAGGCATCCAATTGGGCCGTTTCGTTCGGCTGGGCCGCGGCGAGGAGCTCACGGGTGGCCGCGACAAGCCGTCGATCCTCGCCGACACCATGGAGGCCGTCATCGGCGCCAGCTACCTTGGTGCGGGGCCTGATGCGGCGACCGCGCTCGTTCTGCGTCTCGTCGCGCCGCTCGCCACCGCTCCGGGTCACTTCCGCATCTCGATGGACCCCAAGACATCCCTGCAAGAGGCCGCGGGCCAGCGAGGCCTGGCCGCCCCTGTCTACGAACTCACCGAGTCCGGACCCGATCACCAGAAGGTGTTCGTGGCGAACGTGCGCGTGTCGACCGCTGCCGGTGTCGTCGTCGCCGAGGCATCCGGCACCGGTCCATCGAAGAAGCAGGCCGAGGCATCCGCGGCTCGTGATGCCGTCGCCACGCTGTCTGCGTTGCCGGCAGAAGCGGCATCGGCCTAGAGTGCCCGAACTCCCCGAAGTCGAGGTCGTGCGGGCGGGCCTCGAGAGGGCCGTCTCCGGCGCGGTCATCACCGCTGTCGAGGTCTTCGAGCAGCGGTCGCTCAAACGGCACAGCCCCCTGGCCGGCGCCTTCGTCGACCTGCTCGAGGGTTGCCGGATGCTGTCGGCGGTTCGCCGAGGCAAGTTTCTCTGGTTCCCGCTCGACGATGCGACAGACGCCGGCGGACACGCCCTCGTCACGCACCTCGGCATGAGCGGTCAGGTGCTGCTGCGCACCCCGGGCGTCGAAGAAGACGGCCTGCTGCGCATTCGCCTGCATATCGAGCACCCCGAGCACGGTGAGTTCTGGGTGAACTTCGTCGATCAGCGCATCTTCGGCTCGATGGCCGTCGACTCCCTGCGGCCGACGACCGACGGACGAGCCGCGGGGCGGGGCAGCGAGCTCGCCTCCATTCCCGGTCAGGTGTCGCATATCGCACGCGACCCGCTCGATCCGGCGTTCGGGGACTCGGCTTTCTTCGCCGCGCTCGCGCGCAAGAACACCGGCATCAAGAGGGCGATGCTCGACCAGAACCTCATCAGTGGTATCGGCAACATCTACGCCGACGAGTCGCTGTGGGCCGCGCGCATTCACTACGCTCAGCCTGCATCGTCGCTGTCTCGCGCCAAGGCCGCTCTACTTCTCGGCGAAGTGCGGCTGGTGCTCGAGAAGGCGCTGGCCGAGGGTGGCACGAGCTTCGATGCTCAGTACGTGAACGTCAACGGGGCGTCCGGCTACTTCTCGCATTCACTCAATGTCTACGGTCAGCAGGGCAAGCCCTGCCCGCGATGCGGGCGCCCGATCGTGCGGGAGAGTTTCATGAATCGCGGCTCGCACTTCTGCGCCCACTGCCAGAAGCTGCGCTGATTCGCGCTCCACAAAGTTCGGCTCACCTCTCGGGTCAGTACCAATATTTGGTACATTGGCCGTATGGCGACGAATACATCGATCAGTCTCGACGATCACTTCTCAGTCTTTCTCGCTCGTGAGGTTGCGACCGGTCGCTATCGCTCGGCAAGCGAGGTTGTCCGCGCCGGATTGAGGCTGCTCGAAGACCAAGAGACGCAGATGTCCGCGTTGCGTGCCGCGCTCGATGCCGGTGAACAGAGCGGCAAGGCCGAGCCGTTTGACTTCGATGAGTTCATTGCGGCGAAGAAGCGGTGAATCAGTACCGGCTCACCCCGGCAGCGCAGAACGACCTCTCGTCTATCTGGGACTTCACGCAAGAGCGCTGGGACGTGGATCAGGCGGAGAGTTACGTCACGGAGATCAGATTCGCTATCGAACGTGTCGCTGCCAATGTGAAGCGAGGGCGTGCGTGTGACGACATTCGTGAAGGGTACCGACGCTACGCGATCGGCAGTCACCTGATCTTCTTCGTCGAACGCGGCTACGGCGTCGATGTCATTCGTATTTTGCACCAGCGAATGGATCCGACTCGTCACCTGTAGCGGTCCGGATGGACGGATCCGAGAGCGGGCCGGACAGGGCTGATTGAGAGGATGCTCACCGGATGCTCAGGGTCGGTGCGTGCATACTTGCCGCTGATCATTCGAACAGGAAGGACTCGGCGTGAACGAAAACGACGAATCCACCGGGCCCCAGCTGGAGCCGTGGTTCAGCGAGACCCCGAAGCCGCGCAAGCGTACCGAGGCAGAGACGGTGCCGATCGAGGCACTGTCCGGCGTCGACTTCTCGAGTGACACTCTGCCAATGACCGCCGCACCCACCGAGCAACTCTCGGTCGAGCAGCAGGAGCAGCCGTGGTTCGAGCGCGACATCGACGCTCAGCCGGAGGCATCCGGTGCCGCGGCCGCAGACGAAACGCCGGCGCCCACAGACGAATCCGCCGAGAGGCCGAACGCGCGCCGTCGCCGCCTGCGCCGCACCAGCCTCGCCGTGCTCGGAGGAGCCCGTCCCGACGCCATCGAGGGCGCCCCCGGCGACCGCCAGGCCTACTCGTCGATGGCTCTCATTCTGATGTTCACGGCCACGGTCGCCGCGCTCTCGATGGCTTTCGCCCTCGGCATGGTTTTTCACGCCGACTGGTTCTGGTTCATTCCCGTCGGCATCTTCTGGGGTGCCGGAATCTTCGCCATCGACCGCGCCCTCACCATCCAGCTGTCGAATACCAAGGGCGCATGGAAGACCACCTTCGCCGTCGTTCCCCGGGTACTGCTCGCGGCCATTCTCGGCACGGTCATCTCGACCCCGGTCACTCTGCAGATCTTCGCGCCGGAGATCAGCGCGCAGATTCTGGTGATGGAGGCCGAGGCGCGCACGGCCTTCGCGAACCAGCTCGCCAGCGACCCGATTCTCTCGACTGAAGACCAGGTGCGCGCGACGATCGCGAGCAACCAGGCGATCATCGACAAGAGCGATGCGGTCGACCCGATGACCGACCCCACATACGCCGCCGCAAAAAAGGCTGAAGATGCGGCTCTCGCCGATCTCAACGCTAAAACCGCCGCGTGGCAGTCGGAGGCCAACGGCACCGGGGGGACGGGCCAGTTCGGTGCGGGCGCTGTCACCGCCGTAGCGAAGGAGGCCGTCGACGCGGCCCAGGTCGTCTACGACCAGGCGCAGAAAGCAACCGCCGCGGCACTCGCCACCGCGCAGCCCGCCTTGAAATCACAGCTGACGGAGTCGAAGACCACGGCGCAGGCCGCGCTCACCAAGGCGCGGGCTGATCTGGCCACGATCGAGCAGCGCAAAGCCGACTTCCAGGCCCAGAACGACGCGGCCGTGTCGTCGAGCGACGGCATCAGCAACCGCCTCACGGCGCTCGACCGACTGAGCAAAGAGAGCCCGTCGGCCGGGCTCGCCCACGTTATGGTCTTCCTTTTGTTCTTCGCGATCGAGCTGCTTCCGGTGATCATCAAGCTGCTGCGCAATCTCGGCAACAAGGAGTCGGTGCACGACGAGACAGCGCGCGAACGCGATCGCACCGAGATCGCCCGCGTGCGCCAGCAGTTCGCGCTCGAGCGCGACCAAGCGCTTCTGGATGCTCAGATCACCACGGGCAGGCTGGCTACGCTCAGGCAGCTGGCCGAGCACGAGGAGGAACTGGCGCTCGCCACAGGCAAAGAGCGCAACCTCGGACTCGACGATCGCGTGCGCAGCAAGAGCCAGGACTTCTTCGACGAGTGGGACCGCGAGCAGTCGGCGCAGCGCCGCCCCTGATCAGGCGGAGGCTTCGACCTCCGAAGGCTCCACGGGAGCGTGGTGGGGCCGACCCGTGAGGTGCCCGATCAGCGCGACCATAAGAGTGATGAAGGCGGCCAGCGCCACGCCCCAGCCGATATGGATTGTCAGCAGCAGAGCGCCCATAGCGGCACCCCCACCGATGAGCAGGATGGCGCCGGCCCGCCGGAACCACGGCTGGCCTGAGCCGCCGGCCAGTCGCGAGTCGGCAGCGAGACCGGTGATCGTCGACGTCACCACGACCGTGGTCACGTCTTTCACGGCGATGTGCCGCGCGGTCGCGGCCTGCACGCCCATAACCAGTGCGAAGAAGCCCGTGAAGATGTACTCGTAAGGGGCAGGGGGAGGGCCGTCGTTCACAAAGAGGGCGATGGTGAGGCCGACCATGACCGTGCCGACGATGCTGAACAGCACGGTGCTGTGCGTGGTCCAGCCGACCTTCACTGGGCGCAGTACCCGGCCGCCGATCGCGGCGCCCAGCATAAATGCGAACAACGCCACGAGCGGGCCGATGACCGGAAGGCCGTCGGCGCCGGCGATCGCCATTCCGAGAATCACGACGTTGCCGGTCATGTTGGCCGTGAACACCCTGTCGAGGCCGAGGTAACCCACCGCGTCGGCGATGCCGGTCGAGAACGTGAGAGCGAGCATCAGACCGAGGTGCAGATGGGCAGGCTTGCTGCGGAGTCTTCGGAGCACGGGGCACCTGATCTTTCGATGTCTCTGGGCGTGGCGGGGCTATCGACTGGCGCACGATACTCTCGAAGCGACCCTCCCATCTTTCCAGACTTCGGAAGGCGCGCATTCGGATGCCGTTCACCGCACCGCTCCAGCCCGGCCAGGGATTCATCCAGGCGGCTCACTACCTGCCTGCGACCATTGAGAACGTGCTGTGGGGCAGGCTGCCCTGCGCGGCCGACACGGCGGTTCTCACCGTCGACTCCGGCGACGAGGTCACGATCGACACCCTCAGCCACGAGGGCGTGCTCGAAGATCAGGGCCGCGATCCGGTCGCCTTCTTCGCGGGCCACGGTGTGGCGCGTGAGAATGTGCTCGACGACGCGATCGCGCTCGCGGCATCCGGTTATCAGCGCGACCCGAAGGTCGACGGGCCGCACGTCGTGACCGGGCCCATCCGCATTCGGGGCGCGAAGCCGGGCGACCTGCTGAAGATGACCGTGCTCGAGGCGACCCCGCGCGTGCCCTACGGCGTGATCTCGAACAGGCATGGCAGGGGAGCGCTTCCCGGCGAGTTTCCTCAGGTCGAAGGCTCCGTCAGTGTCTTCGCCGCGGTCGATGACGACGCCGACGGCAGCCAGGTCGGAACCCTGCCGGTCGTGGCCGGGGGAGAGCGTTCGGTGCGGTTTCCGCTGCACCCGTTCCTCGGCATTATGGGTGTCGCGGTGTCGGGCTCGACGCGTCCCCACTCGGTTCCACCCGGCCCGCACGGCGGCAACATTGACATCAACCTGCTCACCGCGGGCAGCTCGCTCTACATTCCCGTGCAGGTAGACGGTGCGCTCGCGTACGTCGGCGACCCCCACTTCGCGCAGGGCGACGGCGAGGTTGCTCTGACGGCGATGGAGGCGTCGTTGCGCGTCACCGTGCGGTTCGAGGTCGTGCCGCAGAGGGACGCGCTCACCGCCTTCGGCGCACTCGTCGGACCGCTCGCCGAGACGCAGGAGTTTCTCGTTCCCACCGGAATGGATGAAGATCTCGACGAAGCCGTGCGCCAGTGCGTGCGCGCGGCCATCTCGTTGCTTCATGCTCGTTACGGCATGGACGAAGACCTCGCTTATGCCTACCTCAGCGCGGCCACCGACTTCAACATCTCGCAGGTCGTCGACCTGGTCACGGGCGTGCACGCGCGCATTCGTTTTTCCGACTTCGAAGGACACCATGCCTGAGCGAATTTCTCCCACCTCCGTTACGGGTGAGCTGCCCGATGGATTGATCGACGCCTTCTGGGCCTACGAGAACGCGCTTGTCACGAATGACCTCGAAGCGCTCGACGCGGCCTTCGCTCCTGGCGAGACGACTCTGCGCGGAGACGCGGGCGGGCTCCTGGTCGGCCACGACCGCATCAGCTCTTTCCGCGGCGCCCGAGGCGGCGCCCCCATTCGCACCATCACCTCGATTCACGTGCGCGTGCTCTCGAACGAATACGCGCTCATCGTCAGCGAGAACGAGCCGCGCTCCGGTGGGCGCGGGCTCGTCACGCAGCTGTGGGCGCGGCATGCGGATGCCGACGGCTGGGTCGTCGAATCGGCCCAGGTCGCCGGCGCCCCGGCAGCCATGAACACCGCGGTCTGGCGCGTGCTCGGCAATCCGCTCGTCGCCTCGACCGACTCAGACGGCGGTGCACTCGCTGGCGAGACGGTTGCGGTGAAGGACCTGTTCGACGTGCAGGGCTTCGCCGTGGGTGCCGGCATCCCCGAATTCCTGGCCGAGGCCGAACCCGCGCACTCGCACGCGCCCGCCGTCGCCGCGCTGCTCGCGACCGGCGCATCCGTTCGCGGCATCGCGCAGACCGACGAATTCGCCTACTCGATCGCCGGAAAGAACGTGCACTACGGCACCCCGCCTAATGTCGCAGTTCCAGGCGCGATCCCCGGCGGCTCGTCGAGCGGACCCGCATCGGCTGTCGCTCTCGGGCACGCCAGCATCGGACTCGCGACCGACACGGCCGGATCGATCCGGGTGCCCGCGTCGTATCAGGGCCTCTGGGGCCTGCGTACGACGCACGGGGCGGTCGACGCGGGCGGGCTGTTGCCGTTGGCTGAGTCGTTCGACACGATCGGATGGCTGACGAGGTCGCCCTCCGTGCTGCGCGCCGCTGCCGCGAGCTCGCTCGACGGCGACGCCCAGCAGCCGGTCGAGCCGCAGTTCGTCATCTCGACAGAGCTGCTCTTCGCTGCAGACGTCGCGATGCAGGGGGCCGTGGTGGATGCCGTGGGTCGGCTCGAGGCCGACGGCCTGATCGGCGAAGTGGGCGTGGTCGACCTCGGCGACACCTCGGGATTCTTCGATGCGTTCCGCACCGTGCAGGCGGCCGAGGCATGGCGTCGTCACGGCGACTGGATCACGGCGCATCCCGGTGTGCTCGCTCCCGACGTGGCCTCCCGATTCGAGACGGCGTCGACAGTGACCGCCGAGGCCGAGTCCTCGGCCCGCGAGGTGCTGGCGGCCGCGCGCACCCAGCTCGACGACGCGCTCGCCGGGCGCATCCTGCTTCTGCCGTCGACGTCGTCGACCGCGCCGAGCGTGGGGGCGGACCCTGATGAGATCGATGCCGCGCGGGCGGCCACGCTGGCGATGACGTGCGTCGCGGGCATCGGCGGCTACCCGGCGCTGTCGGTTCCGCTTCTCGAGGTCGATGGCGCGCCCGCCGGCCTCTGCCTCGTGGGGCCGCGTGGCACCGACCTTGCCCTCATCGACATCGCGGCGCCCTTCGTTCGCTGAGCGCCTCCGTTCCCTGAGCTGCCCCGTTCCCTGAGCCTGTCGAAGGGCTGCCGCCCATCGACTAGGCGAAGGTGCGCCCACAACCGCCACGTTGCGTGCTTTCGCGTCGAGTCGATTTGGCAGGCCCGATCGACTCGGCGGAGATGCACCTTTTCGAGGCGAGGAGGGTGCGTGTGCGCCGAGTCGCGCTCCCTTCGACAAGCTCAGGGAACGGGGGCGCTCAGGGAACGCGAACGTGTAACACGCATGAAACGCGCGTTCCGTAGAATTGACACCTGAAACAGGTGAATCATTCTCAGCGGAAGCGGTCAGCTCATTTCCCTCTCGTCTTTGCCCCAGCCCATCAACCCGCCCCAGCGTCTGCTCATGGGGCCGGGGCCGATCAACGCCGACCCGCGCGTGCTGCGCGCCATGTCGGCACAGCTCGTGGGGCAGTACGACCCGGCGATGACGGCGTACATGAACGAGACAATGGAGCTCTACCGCGGGGTCTTCAAGACTGCAAATGAGCAGACCCTTGTGGTCGACGGCACATCGCGCGCCGGCATCGAAGCCGCGCTCGTGTCGTTGATCGAGCCGGGCGATCGCGTGCTGGTGCCGATCTTCGGCCGCTTCGGACACCTGCTGCGCGAGATTGCTGAACGTTGCGGCGCCGAGGTGCACGTCATCGAGGTGCCGTGGGGCGAGGTCTTCGCACCCGAGGCCATCGAGGCGGCGATCATCGAGGTGCAGCCGGCGCTGCTCGCCGTGGTGCACGGCGACACGTCCACCACGGTGGCGCAGCCTCTCGACGAGCTCGGTGCCATCTGCGCGCAGCACGGCGTGCTCTTCTACACCGACGTCACCGCCTCGCTCGGCGGTAACACCATCGAGACGGATGCCTGGGGCATCGACGCCGTCACCGCCGGCCTCCAGAAATGCCTGGCCGGCCCCTCAGGCTCGGCACCGGCCACCTTCTCGACGAAGGCGGTCGAGCGCATCGTCGCGCGCAAGAGCATCGAGGCGGGCATCCGCGAGGCGGGTGACGCGGTCACCGCGCATCCGATCCGCTCCAACTACTTCGACCTCGCGATGATCTTCGACTACTGGGGCCCCAAGCGGCTCAACCACCACACCGAGGCCACGACGATGCTCTACGGGGCACGTGAGTGCGCCCGCCTGCTGGTCGACGAGGGCATCGAGAACGCCGTCGAACGGCACCGCCTGCACGGCTCGGCCATGCTCGCCGGCGTGCAGGGACTCGGCCTCGCGGTGTTCGGCGACCTCGCCCACAAGATGAATAACGTCGTGGCCGTCATGATCCCCGACGGTGTGAACGGCGACGCCGTGCGCGGCGAGTTGCTCAACGACTTCGGCATCGAGATCGGCACCTCCTTCGGCCCGCTGCACGGCAAGGTCTGGCGCATCGGAACGATGGGCTACAACGCCCGTCGTGACACCGTGCTCACGACGCTCGCCGCTCTCGAGGCCGTGCTGCGCCGGGCTGGCGCATCCGTGACACCCGGCGGCGGAGTCGGGGCGGCCTACGAGATCTACGCCGATGCCGACCGGGCCGTGCGGGCGTCGTCGGGAGCCGGCGCATGACGCAGCCGGCCTCGACCACCGCGCACGCGATTCTCGAGCGCTGCGACGAACTCGCCACGTACTCGTCGATGGAGGACGGGCTCATCGAGCGCGTCTATCTCTCGCCACAGCATGCGGCCGTCAATGCCCTGGCCGGTCGTTGGATGACCGAGGCGGGCATGACCACCTGGCAGGATGCCGCCGGCAACCAGTGCGGCCGGCTCGAGGGTGCGACCCCCGGACTGCCCGCGCTGCTGCTCGGCTCGCACCTCGACACCGTTCCCTCAGCGGGCCGCTACGACGGAATCCTCGGTGTGCTCTCGGCGATCGCCGTGGTCGACCGCATCCGCTCCTCGGGCCGGGAGCTTCCGTTCGCTCTCGAGGTCGTCGCGTTCGGCGACGAGGAGGGCACGCGCTTCGGCCGCGCCCTGCTCGGCAGCCGCGCGCTCGCCGGAACCTGGCTCGATGAGTGGTGGCAGCTCGAAGACGAAGACGGCATCTCGTTGCGCGACGCCTACGTGCACTTCGGCCTCGATCCGGATGCCGTGGGCGAGGCCGCGCGGTCGCGCGGCGATTTCGTAGGCTACCTCGAGACTCACATCGAGCAGGGGCCGTACCTCGAAGACGAGAACAAGGCGCTCGGCGTGGTCTCGTCGATCGCCGGCGCGCGCCGTTTTCTGCTGACGATCACCGGCCAGGCGGGCCACTCGGGAACACCCTACGAGCGTCGCCGCGACGCCCTCGCGGGTGCAGCTGAGGCGGTCACCACCATCGAGCGCATTGCCCGCTCCGCCCAGCTCATCGCCACGGTCGGCCACCTCCAGGTGTTCCCCGATGCGGTCAACGTGATTCCCGGCAAGGTCGAGTTCAGCCTCGACCTGCGCGGCGAATACGACACCGAGCGCGACAAGGTGTGGCTGCAGATCGAGGAGGCGATTCTCGAAATCTGTCAGCGGCGACGGCTGCGGCTCACGAGCATCCAGACCCACTCGGCCAAGGCGGCCGTCTGCGCGCGCCGGCTGCGCGATGCGATCGCCGACGGCATCCGGTCTACGGGCGACGCGCGACCCATGTCGCTGTTCTCGCGCGCCGGCCACGACGCCATGGCCATCGCCGAGATCGCCGACATCGGCATGATCTTCGTTCGCTGCAAGGGCGGCGTGAGCCACAATCCCGAAGAGCACGTCACCGAGGCCGACGTGGCCAAGGCGCTCGACGCGTTCGAGGCCACGGTGCTGCGGCTCGCCGACGGGTACGAGGAGTAGCCGATGGTGACCGCGCCGCCCACGATCGGGCAGCGGATCGACAGCCAATACGGTGGCCTGTCCCCGCAGGAGCAGCGCGCCGCCGACTTCATCCTCGATCACCTCGGCGACCTCGCCGTCTATAACGCCACCGAGCTCGCCAAGCTGAGCGGGGTGTCGAAGGCCACGGTATCGCGGCTGTTCCGCCGGCTCGGGTTCTCCGACTCGGCCGAGGTGCGTGAGCATGCCCGCAGCCTGCGCAGTCAGGGAGCGCCCCTCGGCGGAGTCGGAGCCGCGGCCGGAACGCCGTCGGCGCTCGCCGCGCACGCCACGCAAGAGAGCGAGAATCTGCAGAAGATGCTTGCCGGGCTCGACGACGGGCGATTGGATGCCGCGGCCCGGCTCATCGCGGGCGCCGGCGAGGTCGTGCTGATCGGCCTGCGCAACAGCTATCCGCTGGCGCTGCATCTGCGACAGCAGCTCGCGCAGGCACGAGACCGAGTGCGACTCGCCCCCGTGCCCGGGCAGTCGCTCGGCGAGGAACTGGCAGGTTTGGGCTCGCGTGACGTCGTGGTTCTTGTGGGCTTTCGACGTCGTTCGTCTGGTTTTGCGCTCATCATGCAGGCGCTGAGGGAGCGCGCGCTGCCCGTCGTGCTGATCTCGGACTCGTCCGCGCGCCGGCATGCCGAGGGAGCCGCCTACTGGCTGGAGTGCCCCGTTGACAGCGTTTCGGCGTTCGACAGCTATGCGGCCGCGATGAGCCTGATGAACCTGCTGGCGAGTGGCGTGCTCGGCGTCGACGTGCGCGACGGACGAACCAGAATCGCGTCGATCACGAGCGTGTACGACGCCCTCGACGAGCTCGAGACACCCTGGTGACGCGCGCCGCGAGCCGAGCCTGTCGTTCCCTGAGCCTGTCGAAGGGCGCCCGCACTAGCCTCCGGTCCATGCTGAGACCGCAACCTCGGCTCCTTCTGTTTTGCATGCGGCGGTGAACTCGTCGACCGCGGCGGACCACTCTGGCCCGTCGGGATCGAAGCTGGTCTTCACTACGCCGACCGCTGCGGCGGGAGCCACGGATTGCAGTGCTGTCAGAGCATCCCCGACGTCCGTTCCCGACTCGCTCGGTATGCGGCTGAGAATTCGTGCGGCCAGACGTGTCGCACCCGAGTACTCCTGCTGGCTCGTACGTCCTTCTCTGAACGACGTGCGGGCGTTGTGCAGGGTGGTTTCGACGTCTCCGAACTGATCGCAGCTCTCAGCAGCGGAGACGGCGCTCGACGTTGACGTTGGTGTGGCCGTGGGAGTCGGCTCGCTCGCCGGTGCGGGGGAGCCGGCGCAGCCGACGAGCAGCTGCGCCGCAACCGCGATGCCGACGACGTGTAGAACGCGGATTTTTCGATTCACAACTCACATTGTGGGGCGACACACGCGGCACCGCGATCCGATGTCCGATCGTCGCGGCTCATTGTCAGGATTGCAGGAAAACGGGAGGAGATTCGCGCATCCGAGCCGACTACAGCGGTGGATACGCGAAACTCCTCCCGATCAGAGGCTCCGGGCGGAGTCCGTTCGCGTCAGCGGGTCGCGGCCGCCAGCATGTCGGTGATCTCCCCGACCGTTCCGCGCGGCCCGTAGGCCGGGGTGCCCGGCTCGATGCGCCAGCTGTTGGCGAGGGACCCGTCGTCGACGACGTCGAAGCCGAACCCGTCGATGATGCTCGCGACGATGGTCTTCGCATCGCCGTTATCGCCCGAGATCACGAGCGCGCGCCGGTTCTCGGTGCCGGGTGCCTGCGCCTCCGAGGTGAGCTTCGCCGCCTCGATGTGGTTGAACGCCTTGACGACTTTCGAGGTGGGCAGGTGCTTCTGCAGCAGTGCTGCCGATGTCGTCGACTTGGAGTCGAGCTCGGCGATGTTGCCGTCGCGCTGCGTGTAGTAGTTGTTGGTGTCGATTACGATCTTGCCGGCGAGCGGCTCCACGGGAACCGACTCGTAGGCCTTCAACGGGATCGTCACGATGACAAGGTCGCCGGCCGCCGCCGCCTCTTCTGCAGTGGCCGCTCGGGCCTTGGGTCCGAGCTCCTCGACGAGGGCGCTGAGGGTCTCCGGGCCGCGGGAGTTGCTGATGACGACGTCGTAGCCACTAGCGACGCTGAGGCGCGCAAGCTGGCTGCCGATGTGTCCGGCACCAATGAGGCCGATGGTCGTGATTCCTGGAATAGTCATGCTGGGGCCAACGTGAAGACCAGGATGCGGATTCCCGTTGTCAGGCGAAGCTCAGCAGGCGGTCCATCAGCAGGGGAGCGTACGGGCGGTCGACCTCGAGCACGACGCGCACATGCGCTCCGCTCTGCGGCGGATAGCCGTTGTAGACGCCGCGCATGTCGCAGATCGTCTGTCCGCGCCCGGGCCCATCCGTGGCATCCACCGTCACCCGCACCAGCGGCGCGAGGGTCGGAACGACCTCGCCCGTGCTGATCGCCACGGCCAGCGGATCATGCAGCGACGAGCACGGCCTGCCGAAGACAGACACGTAGAAGTCGAAGTAGACGCCGAGCATCTCGGCGAGCATGGGAGCGATCGTTCCGGAAGCGGAGCGCAGTCGTTCACGGTCGTCGGCCTCTATGAGCTGTTGCATGGTGGCGTCGAGTCCGACCATGGTGATGGTCCAGGGCGCGTCGAACACGATCTGAGCAGCGTGCGGGTCGTTGATGATGTTCGCCTCGGCAACGGGCGAGGCGTTTCCGGGAACGAGCGCGGCCCCGCCCATGATCGTGAGATCACCGACGAGTTCGGGGAGTCGCGGCTCGAGCTCGAGCGCGAGGGCCAGATTGGTGAGCGGTCCGATGGCGATGAGACGCAGCTCGCCCGGGTATTCATGGGCCATGCGCACGATGAACTCCGGGCCGGATTCGGCGAGCGGATCAACATGCGACTCGGGCAGCTGTACGCCGCCGATGCCGTTGTCTCCGTGAATGTGCGGCACCCCGCCGTCGAACTCCGCCATGCGGAAGTGGTGGGCGCCGATGGCCACCGGCACATCGGTTCGCCCCACCGCGGCGAGCAAACGCAGCGTGTTGTCTGCCGCCTGCGCAGCGGAGGTGTTGCCCGACACGGTCGAGACGCCCACGAGGTTCACCTCGTCATCGCTCAGCAGGTGGAACAGCGCGAGCGCGTCGTCGACCCCGGTGTCGCAGTCGAGAAGGTAGGGGCGTACGGGCATAACGGTCCTCCGTGGAGTCGATCTGGGTTTCACTCGATTATGGCGCGGCGGGGCGGGCGCCTCCGACAGCGAGATGGCCGTCCGACCTGCAGAATGGCGGGATGGGAAAACTCATTCGCGACCGCGTTCCCGAGATTGTCCGAGAGCTGGGCCATCACATCGAGGTGCGGGAGCTGACGCCGGACGAGTACGCGGCAGCTTTGCGCGAGAAGCTGGTCGAGGAGGCGTGCGAGGCGGAGCGCGCCGGCGATCGGGCTGCGTTGGTCGAGGAACTGGCGGATCTTGCCGAGGTCGCTCTCGCGCTGGCTCGGCACGAGGGCATCACCGAAGCGGAGATCCAGCAACAGAGGGCAGACAAGAGTCACAGTCACGGCAGTTTCGATGGCCGCCTCTTCTCCACCTCATACCGTTCGTGATCTGACCTGACGCTGGTGCGGTGCGGGCGCCTCAGCCGGCGGGGTCGTTGCGCGAATCGACGTCTGTGCCATTTCCAAGATCTGAGCAGTCGACCAGGCGCGCCCCGTGCTGCACGAGGTACGGGCGCGCTCCGGTGTCGCCGGTCAGGCTCTCGTCCAGCGCCTGCCAGTGGGCGCGGCCGATGACCACCGGATGCCCGGGGCGACCCGAGAACGACGCCTGGCGCAGGGTGTGGCGACCCACGGCATCCGGCTCGGGCGCGATCAGTCGCCGAACCTCGGCCGCGCCGAGCGACGGAACGTCGACTGTGACGATGGCGACCGCGTCGGCCTCCGGCGCAACGGCACTCGCGGCCGTCAACGCGCTCCGGAGCGATGCGGCCATGCCCGACTGCCAGTCGTCGGCGAGCACGACCTGCACGCTCTCTGTGTCAGAGAAGGAACGGCGGAGCAGGGCATTCGCCTCGTCGGCAGCCGCGCCGAGTACGACGAGCACGGGCGAGCATCCGCCCCCGAGCAGGCTGCGAACGGCATTGGCGAGCCACGATGTGCCATCGTCAGATTTGACGAGTGCTTTCGGTGTTCCGAAGCGGGTGCCTGCGCCGGCAGCGAGAACCACTCCGGTGACGGACGCGGGAGCATTCGACATGGCCTCATCGTACGGCTCGCGGGGGAGTCGCCGAATAGAATTAAGGTGTCGCCCGCGCACCACGGCGGGGGTGCACAGTGCCCGAAAGGCCGGTCATGAACGATCACTCTGCCGACCAGCATCGCGTCGATCATCTGCGCGTCGACCTGCGCGCGTGCCTGGCTGTGCCGCGCTGGATTGACGAGGTCGCTGAGCAGGCTCCGTTTGCCTCGGTCGACGATCTGCTCGAGGCCGGTCGAACGGCCGCGAACCCACTGACTCCCGACGAGGTCGAGGCTGCGCTCGCCGATCACCCGCGCATCGGCGACAAGCCGGTCGGAGAGGGAGCCTCTCAGAGCTTCTCGCGCTCGGAGCAGGAGTCGCTGGGTGACGACGACGCCGAGACCGTGGCCGCCATCGCCGAGGGCAACGCAATCTACGAGAAGCGGTTCGACCGCGTGTTCCTGATTCGTGCCGCCGGGCGCAGCCGAGCGGAGATCCTCGCAGAACTGAACCGTCGCATCCGCCTCGACGACGACGAGGAGTTCGAGATCGTCGAACAGCAGCTGCGCGAGATCGCCCTGCTACGGCTCGAGAAGACCTTCACCGAGCGCGGCATCGGGGTGGCCGAATGAGCGGACGCAGCCACATCACGAGTCACGTTCTCGATGCGGCGACGGGTCAGCCGGCAGCCGGGGTTCCGGTCACGTTGGCGCACCTCGCCGGTGACGAGTGGCACGTGCTCGCTGAGGCGGTGACGGATGCCGATGGCCGCGTCTCGCAGTTCGGCCCCGAAATCGTGCCGGTCGGCCGCTACCGCGTGACGTTCGATACGCACGCGTACTTCGCGTCGCTCGGGCAGGCGGCGTTCTACCCCGAGGTGCAGGTGGTGTTCGAGTTGGCAGATGGCGAGGCGCACTATCACGTGCCGCTTCTGCTGAGCCCGTTCGCGTATTCGACGTACCGCGGCAGCTGAGTCAGTGCCCTTGAGCGCGCCGTTTGCGGGCAGGCGCGCCCTCGCTGACCGCGCGCTTGCCCGCTGAAGGAGCGCTCGACCAGAGGAAGCCCCCAGTTCTGGGGTGATCTGATCGCTATCTCCGCGAATTCTGGGAGGTGCAAGCTTTCTCGAGTTTTTAGTAGCGGTTTTGCGGGTTGTGCACAGGTCGACTTCATCGCTACGGTGGGCGAGAGCATCCGGGGGGAACCGCTCATACCCTTTCTCCTGGTCTCGAAGGCTTCCTATGTCTGTGCTCTTTCGTGCGCTCCGCGCCATGTTCGCTGTCGTCGCCCTTGTCGGGTTGGCATTCGTTTCTGCTCCGGCTCAGGCGGCATCCGCCGCTCCTGCCGTTTCGTCGGTGGTGAACGTCGCACCCATGTTGCTCTCTGCGTTGGGTGCGGATTGCGAGGTCGAGTCGGATTCGGCGAATTGCGACATCGACCGGGATCGCATTCCTGACGTGGTCGAGCAGGTCGTCGCCGGTAGTTTGACCGGGGCGACCGGCACGGAGGACCACGATGGCGACGGCATTCCGTCGTGGACGGAGGTGCTCGCCTGCGGCACGGTCACGTGTGCGGATTCTCGTGCAGACAGCGACGAGGACGGCATCCCGGACTACGCGGAGCAGTTGGTGTGCGGGTCGGCGACGTGCTCGAACAGCAAGGAAGACGCCGACGGCGACAAGGTCAGCGATTGGATCGAGTTCGTCATCTGCGGTGACCGCACGTGCGCCACAGGTCTCGAAGACTACGACTCGAACGGGGTGGCAGACGCGGCGGAGCTTCAAGCCTGCGTGAAAGACACGTCGGGTTTGGCGTTGACTGGATTCGGCATCGCCGGCATTCTCGCTCTGATCGCTGGTCTTCTGGTGACGTTGGGTGTGCTCCTGCGCATCCGTCGCCGTAAGGCGGCTGCCGCTGCGGATGGTGCGACCGCGGGTGAGGCCGAGCTGGTCGGTTCAGCCCTGTGAGCGGCAGCACTCGCCCCGCCATCACGGCCGGGCTCGCCGCACTGACGCGCAAACCGGCCCGCTGGGTTCGCCGTCACGGCAAAACCCTCGCACGCGGAGTCGTGACGACGACCGCGATTCTCGCCCTGACCCTGACGGTCGGCGTGACCCCGTCGATCGCATCGCCCGCTTTGGTCGCGCAGCGCCAGGCGGAGAAGACCCTCGCCGAGGTGCGCGATGCGGCAGCGAAGACGCAGCTCGCCCCGACAGAACCCGCTCCTGTCGCGGACCCGGCCGGCGAGGGAACGGTCACCCCCGACCAGACATCGACGGTCACTGCCCAGGACCCTGACGTGCAGGTCACGTTCTCGGGACACGAGATCGACGAGAAACTTGACGTCGACATCACACCCCTGCCTGACGTTGTGACGAAGTCGGTCGAGTCGGAGACCGGCGGAACGGTCGTGGGTACCCCGGTCGACATCTCAGCGACCACCGATTCCGGTGACGACATCACGGCCTTCCCGGCGGAGGCGACGATCACTGATCAGGCTGATGGCACTCAGGTGGCGACAGACGTTGTTCCCGGTGTCGCGCTGGAGATGGCGGTGTCGGACAAACAGATCAAGGGTCTCGATCCTTCGTCGCTACAGATCTACACCCGGGAGAACGCGGGTGATCCCTGGGTCGCGCTTCCCTCTGTGTACGACGCGGACGCCGGCGTGGTTCGGGGTGAGTCGGGTCACCTATCGCAGATGGTCGTGATCGGCGTTGCGTTCATCGCGCCTCCCGGACCGAAGATCGTTCTCGATCCCGACGACGATCTGGCCTATGTGACGCAGCCTGCCCCTGAGTTACATGAGTTGCCGCTGAATATTGCTCTTGCTCAGCAGGTGCGGGATCGGCTGCAGACGAATTGTCGCGCTGATGTGACGATTACGCGGGAGGATCCGAACACGCCGATCGTGTCGACGCAGTTGCGTGCCGACATCGCGGCGGCGGCGAACCCTGATGCCACGATCACGCTGGCGTTCGACGCGATCCATACCGATGAGGCTTGGGATGCCGATGGTACCGAGTCTGGTGGCCGCGTCTACTATCGGGGCAATCCGCAGGATCAGGCGTTGGGCGACTCCGTGCTGTCGACGATGCCGGCTTATGTGCAGCGCCCGTTCAAGGCGGGCAACCTGCCCTACCTGCCCGCTCCCGAGTTCAACAACGTGCCTGGTGCCTACACGCACTTCGAGACGCTGTTCATGGACAGCAACTACGACCGCGCGTACATCGATGACCCCGCGGGTTTCGCGTTCATCTCAGCCGGCGTCACGGCGTCGCTCAGCGTGTACCTGGCCGATCGTTTCAACTGCATCGACCCCGTCACTGGCGGTCTTCCGGGGCGTCCGACCCAGGCGCAGCTCGATCACTGGCGTGACCTCGGATACCAGAACTACCAGCTGTACGGTGCGGAGCCGGTGTCGTTCTCGACCGGTAACCTCATCGAGGCGGCACCCCTGTTCAAGCTCTCCGGTCCGGGCAACTCCGATCTCGACCTGAATCTGATCTACAACTCGCTCGACGGCAGAGACTCGCGGGTCGGTGCGGGCTGGTCGTTCGCGTTCGGCGCCCGGGCGCAACGCTACGAAGACGGCTCGGTGCTTGTGGTGCGCAACGACGGAGCCACATTCGACTTCGCCTCCGACGGGTCGGGCGGCTATATCGGCGAACCCGGCCTGTTCCAGACGCTGACCAACGACGGCAACAACCAGCTCACGTTGACCGCGGCTGACGGTGAGTCGTGGGTGTTCGATGCAGCCGATGTCGATGGTGTCGGCGAGCTCGTGAAGCACACCGACCGACAGGGCAACGCGACAACTCTCACGTATGGGGCGACCGACTGGCGGGTGAACAAGTTCGCTCCGCTGCAGTCGATCACCGATGCCGCGGGCCAGACGATCACGGTCGGGTCGGATGCCGTGGGCCGGCTCACCTCGTTCACTCACCCCGACGGCCGCACCTGGAGCCTCGGCTACGACGCGAATACGAATCTCACGTCGATCACGAACCCCGACGGTCGGGTCCGCGCGTACTCCTACGATGACGCGCACCGTATGGTCACGGCCACCGATGCACTCGGAGTCACCTATCTGACGAACGAGTTCGATGCTGATGGACGAGTGACCAAGCAGGTCGATGGCGACGGAAACGTGCGCTCGTTGAGTTACGACACCGCCGCGGGCAAGACGACCTACACCGACAACGAGGGCACCAAAACGGTCTTCTCCTATGATTCGCAGCACCGCATCACGGGAAAGACGGATGCGGCGGGCAACTCGACCGCCTACGTCTATAACGACCTCGACCAGGTCACGAGCTACACCGACGAAGCCGGCCATGAATGGGCCTATACGTACGACGCGACCGGCAACGTCGCATCCACCGTTCTGCCGGACGGCACAACGACGAAGTTCACGTACACACCGACCGGCGAGCTCGCATCCCAGACCGATGAGGGCGGGCCGGATGGGGCCGAGCGCACGACCAGCTACCAGGTCGACCCGCTCGGCTTGGTCACCGGCATCACCCAGGCTGACGGCACCGAACTCGATCGCAGCTACGACGGCCAGGGAAACCTGACCTCGTCGACGACGCCCTCAGGCACCACGACGACGTATGCCTACGACAATCGCGGCAACGTCACCGCACTGACCGACCCGAACGGCAACGTCACCACGTTCGTCTACGACGGCGCCAACCGGGTGACATCGACCACCGACCCGACGGGCGCGACGACGACGCTGGCGTGGGATGCCGGAGACCGGCTGGTCTCGAAGACGGATGCAATGGGCGGCGTCACGTCGTACACCTACGACGCGAACGACAACCTCACCAGCTCGACAGATGCGGCCGGCGCCGTGACCTCGTACTCGTGGAACAACGCGTTCAACCTCGTGGCCGTCACTGCCCCCGACGGAGGAACGACGAACTACGAATACAACACCGAAGACGAGTTGACGAAGACCACTGATCCGCTCGGCAACGTGACGTCGTTCGTGCTCGATGACCTGTACCGGCCCGTGACCGTGGTCGACCCGAAGGGCGGCAAGTGGACCCGCGAGTACGACAAGGCCGGAAACCTGGTCAGCCAGACCGACCCGGCAGGCGCCAAGACCACGTACGTGTATGACGAGCTCAATCGTGCAACGAAGGTGACTGGTCCGACGGGCATCACGTCGTCGACCTCGTATGACGAGGTCGGACGCGTCGAGAAGTCGACTGATGCTGACGGTAACAGTGTCTCGTACGTGTACGACCTGCTCGACCGCATCACGAAGGTCACCGACCAGCAGGGCGAAACCTCGACGTTCACCTACGACGTGGACTCGAACCTCGTCGCATCCACTGACCGGCGCGGTAACGAGACGACGCTCACGTATGACGCGAACGGGCAACTGACTGGATCGGTCGACCCTACCGGCGCGGCAACGCAACTGGTCTATGACCCGGCTGGTCGGGTGCAGGAGCAGATCGACGCTCTCGGGCGTTCGAGCACGGTCTCGTATGACCCGCTCGGACGGGTGACCGCAGCGACGAACCCGCTCGGCGACACCACGTCGTACGGGTACGACGCGGTCAGTCGGTTGACGTCGATCACAGACGCGAACGGCAACACGACAACCACCGCATACAACCTGACCGGAACCGTCGCATCGACGACGAACGCCGTCGGCTCGACCACCGCCTACGGCTATGACTTGAACAGCCAGCAGACGTCGATGGTCGATGCGAATGGCAATGAGACCCGCTACTCCTACGATCCCGCCGGGCAACTCGCCAAGGTGATCGAGGGTTTCGACGCCAACGTGAATGCTGCGGCGACGGGCACCTCGGACGTGAACGTGACGACGGTGTACGACTGGACCGACACCGGCAACCTGGCCTCGATCCTGGACCCGAACGGGCACAAGACCCTGTTTGACTACAACGCGGCCGGTCAGGTCACGTCGGAGACGAACCCGCTCGGAAAGTCGTGGGATTACTCGTACGACAGCCTGGGTCGTTTGGCGTCGCAGGTCGACGGCAACCGGCAGACAACGAACTACTCCTACACGTCCCGCTCCGATCTGGCCCAGGTCTCGTATCCGGGGTCGAGTGTCTCGTTCGAGTACGACGCGAACCAGCAGCCCATCGCCATGACCGACCCGCTCGGGGTCACCGGGTGGAAGTACGACGCGAACGGTCTCATGACCGAGCAGATCGACGCCAACGGGTCACGCCTCGGCTACACGTACGATGCAGCCCAGCAGTTGACCGCGCTGACGATGCCAACTGGTGAGTCGATCGGATACGAGTACGACGACGCAGGCCGTCCGATGGCGCAGACCTCACCGTGGGGCAACATCGCCTACGAATGGGATCCGGCCGGCAACCTCACCAACATGCTCCGTTCGACCGGTGTCGCCACCGACTACGCGTATGACGCGGCGAACAGGGTTACCCAGATTCAGCACATCGCCCCTGCGAGCCCTGCTGCTGATCCCGCGCCGGCACCCACGGTTGCCCCTGGGGCTGTCGCAAAGAAGCCGGTGTCGACCGAGGTCGAGCAGTGCGTAACCGCGGCCGGATACCTCGACAACCGGGCCATCCCAGCCGCAGGCTCGGTGTCGAACGAGTGTGTGAAGACGGGCGACTACCTCGACCGCCGCACCGTTCCGGCGTTGCCGAACCCGGTCGAGAACGTCGACACCATCACCTTCGACTACACGTACGACCCCGCCGGCAACGTGGCTAACGCCACGCGAACCCTTGGCGCTCTCGACGACCCGGCGCTCCCCGACACCGGTGCGGCGCCGGATGCGGGAACTGCGCCGTCAGTCGAGGCACCGGACCCGACGCCGGCGTTCCCGTCGGTGCTTGAGACCCCGGATGTCGACTCCCGCGACTACGCCTACGACAGCCTTAATCGGCTCATCGGAAGCGAAACCAGCAAGGGCAACACGGCCGAGTACGCCTACGACCCCGCAGGAAACCGAGTCCAGGCAACAACCACGACGGATGCGGGCACGACCGATGTGATGGCGTCGTTCAACGAGGCGAACCAGCTCACCGGCAGCACCAGCAATGGTGCGTCGTCGAGCTATGGGTATGACGGCAACGGAAACCGCACCACCCAGAACGAGAACGGTGTGACGACCGACTTCAGTTACCAGACCGACAACCGCCTTACCGGTGTGAGTCGTGAGGGACGTTCGTCGGCCTACGCCTATGACGGTCTCGGTCGCCAGTTGAGCACGACCGAGACGTCGGGTCTGGGTTCGCAGACGACGAAGAGTGTCTGGAACGGAACGTCGATTGTTCAACAGTCGAATCCGGCATCCGGAACCAGCACCCTCATGCGCGACGCCTTCGGGGAAGTGGCCTTGCAAACCGCGGACGGAAAGGACGCCTCCTGGGCACTCCTCGACGGACTCGGCACCACCGCAGCGCAAGCCGTGGGCGGGTCGGTTGCGCAGTTGTCGACTTTCGATGACTGGGGCAACCAGTCGTTCGACACCATCGGTTGGAACTCTGCCGTCAACTACACCGGCGAGACCACCGATGCAGGTTACGGGGTGAATAACTACTACTCCCGCAGCTATGACCCGACCACTGGGTCGTGGATGTCGCAGGACTCGTGGCGTGGGCTGCTCACGGAGCCGCAGTCACTCGGTCGATACGCCTACGTCGACAATGGCCCGACGGGCCGACAGGATCTGCTCGGCTACTGCTACGCGGACAACTCCGGCGCGTACCTATACGGCGGACCATGTCAGGTGAAGCCAACACCGGTCAAGTCAATTCCCTCTCTGCGGGTCATGGAAGCATATGCGTCAGATGGTGGCCAGCACACGATGGAGTGGGAACCCGAGGTCTACAGCTACGACCCCTCCGGCAACCTGCAGTCAATTCCTGCTCGTCACGTCCAAGGCTATGACGAAGATCACCCCGGTTATATCCCTGCGGATTCAACCTGCACAGCAAGCGGTACTTCAGGAAGAAGTTGGTACAGGGCGTGCGGGCCGAACGCAGTCACCAACGGCTCTGTCGACTGCATCAACAATGAGATCCAAGCTCAACTCTGCTGGGCAGTCGTCGATGTCCTACTTCTTATCTTGATCCACAAGACGTCGGGAAGGCCTGGGGCGATCTCATCCGGAATTGACGAGATGCTTCCGCCCGGAATCATAAAAGCCCCGGCAGCCGGTGAGGTTGCTGCCGCAGTGAAGCCGAGCGCGGAAACCCCTAAATTGGTCAACTTGATTGACAATATTTACAAGGGAACGACTAACTCCACACGAACAGGTGACGGTACGCTCATGGCCGCGTTGAAGGAGGAGTTCATCACTGGCGAGATGGTGGGCGGAAGATTCCACACGGACAAGGCGCAACAGACAATCAATGGGTTGAATAATTTCTTGAGACAGAACCCCAACGCATCTCCCTATGAGCGCGAACTGGCAAACAACCTAATAAATCAGATTGTGAACGCAATGCACGGTGTCTACTAATGGGTAGGTGGGTTGGCCCGATCTACTCGGAGGCCGACTTCGAGAAAGTTCGTGTGTTGGACGAGCAGGTGGCAGAGCTCCATCCAGATTTGAAAGCAATTTACGACGACAACGTGAACGCCGAAGAGGGCTATGGGTTGGTCTACATAGCGATGAGTGAGTACACCTTCTGGGCCACCGCGCACGCCGACAGTCATTTCCCGGTCGTTCAGAGGATGTTTCAGATGCTCGAGTCCGCGTACCGGACCGGCGAGGAAATTATTGAGGAGTGCATCTCGGTGATGTTCCTGGAGAATCTCATTGGGGAACCACAGATGATTGCCCTTCTTCCTCCGTCGCTCAGACGACAGATGGGCCGGATTCTTGGTGAAACGCGATAGCAAAATACGGGCGAGGTCATGATGGTTGAACATGACCGGCAAACCCGGAGACGCCTAAATCGCATTTCGCCCCTAGCCTCCGTTGTTCTTGCGGCAGTAACTTTTGCTGGTGTTGCGCATCTCGCAACCACTGCTTCGTACATGTCGGTCGCGGGCTTCCTCATTCTCTATCTTCCGGTCGCGGCCCTATGGGGTGTGGCAATCGGGCTTGGCGTAGCGCTTTTAATATGGGCAGTCGGAAGTGTGATGGTTCGTTTCCGTCTCTCGAAGCTTCCTGTGAGAATTGTTTCCGCAGTCGCAGCCGGCCTCGTGCCAGCCGTTGGCTTCGCTTTGTCATGGAAATCCCTCTGGGATCCTGGGCCACCGTGGTGGGCCATTGGTGTCGCCTTCGCGATGGGCCCGCTCTATGTACTTATCTATCGACCGCGAACTGAGCGAATTGCTGATCGAGGGGCGCAGGCTGGCTTCCTAACTCGGGGAGGGTGAAGGTTGGCGATAATGCGGCGTCTCGTTATATCGGTGCTCTGCGGGGTCTTAGTGCTAACGCTCGCCGGTTGTTTCATGGTCGAGGATTCCGCGAGGGCGCCATTTCCTGTTCAACAGGTGGACGGTGCGCTTCAGATAATGTCGTGCACCACGGGACGAATCGTTGGCCTCGAGGTGACAGAGCGCAAGAAATCTAGCCAAGAATGGCAGACGATCCTTGAGGTCGAATCCTTCGATGTCGCTCTTGAACGTAACCAGTTGATAAGTGAGACTGCGGTCAAGGCTGGCACCGTCGTGACGAAGCAGGCGCTCGATCTTTCGCCGGGGGACGAGATCTTGGTCGGTGTGTCCAAAGCCCCCGATACGACCGCCTACGCGGCCTTTACGGTACCTGACGGAGGGTTGCCTACTGAAGAGTGGCTCCAACCAGACGGCAAGGTCACAGAGGATGCGTGTTCGCTCTATACGACCACGAACCAATCTGAGTGACCAGGTACCCGGTCAGTGACCACGTGTGGGTGTTCTGGGATGGCATCAACGGAGAGCCTCGAGCGAACGGTCCGGCCAGTGCCGGTACATCCGACCGCTGTCAGTGAGACGGCGCCGGACCCGACATCGGCTGCTCTGGCTAGGCCAAGGTGGAGCAGTCGGTACCGACCAGATGGAGCCGGCTCTCCGGTTGAAGAGCACATTCGCAGATGGCGCAATCTGTGATGATTCCTGACGTATTTGAAGCGACGCTGATGAATCCCGATCTCCGGCACCGAAAGCGAAACAGGACCTTGGTCTACGAAAGTGAGTTCAGCTACTTCGACCACACGATTGCCGTCCAAAAGACGGGGTCGGTCTGCGCACTCGTGGGATCTCGATGCCAGGGTGGCTCGGCTTACCTCAGAGAGGAATGGAAGAAGGAATGTTAGGGATTACACCAGAGCAGCAGAAACTACTGGATAGCGTGCTTGAGTTTGCCGACCTGGATCTGGACAAGACTGCGTTTCAGTCATCAACCGAGGCCGGCGTCTTCGTTGAAACCCTTTGCGGATACGTGAAATGCATTATGGATCCTGTCGCGCTTGAGCAGTCCTTACGTCGAGTGCAGGGGCCAGACACGGACAACCCTTGGCGCACGATGCGCGAATTCCTGGAATTGAAATCCATTCATCTCGACGAAGCGGTCGCGACCCAGCGCGGCCCAGTACTCGTGATGGAAGCGAATGGCGCTTTCTATCGTCCGCCGTCAAACGGCTAGGCGAAATGACACACAGGGCATTTGTCGCAGGCGGGTCAATCAATGGACGGCTGAATGTCGACGATCGGTTTCGAGATCATCATGAAAAGGCTCTACATATAGTGGAACGCATATCTGAACGAAACGACATTCCACGTGGCCGGTTTCCGGCACTGTTGCTGAGAACAATGGCTGTGGGCAGTGCCGCCGCACTCGCTCTCGTAGCATTGGTGTTCTGGGTCTATTCCTTATTCACGGGAGTCGGACTTTATTTCGTTGGCCTGCTTGCAGTTTTCCTCATCCCCACGGTCTTTGTAGGTCTCGTTGGGGGGCTGGGGTCATTGGCGACAATGAGGCTTACAAAATCCCTGCCGACCCGGTTCCAGCCCTTGTACTCGGGGCTTGGGGCCTTCGCGTTTACATTCGTACTGACCTATGTACCCCCTCTGCTCTTGTCTGGTGGAAACTTTCCCGCCTGGTACTCCGGCATATTTTGTGGAGCCATGGCGGCAGTTGCAACAGCCACAACTCATCGCTATGGCCAAGCGGGTAGGACGTAGCCGACCGACGGCATCATTGGAGGGTGAGCACGAATGCAATACACGTGTCCGGCATGTGGATTCCTCGGCCTTTATGGGCGGGGGAATCTTGCCTGATCTGCCGCCGGGAGCACGAGAGTGCAGGCGACGCGTGTCACTCGTGCCGTTTGCTGTCCTGCTAAACGTTGCCTTTGCAGTTGCAGCTCACATTTGCACTTCCCTGGCGTACTTGTCGGTCGCCCCGATGCTTGCCCTCTATATTCCGCTTGTCGCGTTCGGTGGCGGTTTTATCGGATTTGTCATGGCAATTGTTGTAAGCGCCGCAAGAAAGGGTTTCTCGCGTATTCGAGTTCCGATTTCGATCGGGCGCTTAGGGTCAGCGGTCGCCGCTGCCATATCTTCGGCTGTGGGGTTTGCCGTCTCTTGGGGCAGCTTTTGGAGGCCTGGACCGCCGTGGTGGGCCATCGGTATTGCTTTCGTAGTTGTTTTCGTCAGCGTGTTCTCTTATTTGGCTGGTGGGAGCCGCCCGGAGGGATCCAAGTCGGTCCGCGATGAGACCTGAACAGATCTACGATGAGGCCGGCGACATCCTTCACCGAAACGTCGAGCTTGGGTTCGCAGACGATGAAGAGCGTGTGGGACGGGACGTCGATTGTTCAGCAGTCGAATCCGGCATCCGGAACCAGCACCCTGATGCGCGACGCCTTCGGTGAAGTCGCGTTGCAGACCGCGGACGGAAAGGACGCCTCCTGGGCGCTCCTCGACGGACTCGGCACCACCGCAGCGCAAGCCGTTGGCGGGTCGGTTGCGCAGTTGTCGACGTTCGATGACTGGGGCACCCAGTCCTTAGACACGATCGGTTGGAACTCGGCGAGTTGGCAATCCCGGGAACCCCTCGTCCGAGGAACTGGCGGCTCTCCATCTCGTCATAGCAACGCTTGCTCTAGGGCCGAGCCACTAGACCCCCAGGTCTTCAAACGATTCCTCGCCTGGACGCCAAACCATCCACTCGCGGTCGGTAAAACCGCTAAGCATCGCAATTTCGACGTAAACGTCTTCGACCTTCGGGTGCACTTTGATCGACCCGCGCTCAAACACGAGCACCAGGCCCAGACCGGTCCCTTCCCTAGTTTCGAGGACTGTACTAGGGATCAACCTCCTCAAAGCGTCGGCGTAGCCTCGATCTGGCTCGCGAAAGATCTCGCCGTCAAACGTGACCTCTGGCCACACATCACAGTTCAGGAACGGCTCATCATCCGTATTGCTGTCGAAGCCGAGCTGCAACCGATCCATGACGAAATTTACTGAATACATGCGGAACCCGACGAGTCGGGCTAGGAGCTCGTTGGGGACGTAACTCACGCGTCTTTCCTTTCACACTGGCGCTGGCTCAGGTCGGGCCATGGACACAAGACCGGAAGTGGAGTCTCCGACCGTGCCCGCAGCATCCGTGAGACTCCCGGACCCGGCCCGGCTCGAACGGGCAGCCACCCTCACCGACTGTGGGCTGGACGCATCCTTACCGGGTAGATGCGCCTTGGACGGGCTCATTTCCGAGACTAGCCAACGCTCGGTCCGGAGAACGAGCGGGAACACACCAATGACGCAAACTCTGTCGCGTTTCCAACAGGTAGGCTGACAACGCGTGCGCGGGGGCATGCACGATGATCCGGGGGATTGACCGCCCGCCAACCTTGCCTGCCGCAAGTAAGGACTCACATGCTCGTCACCGTCACATCGACCGCACCCGATGCATCCAATCTGAGCCATCTGCTGCGCAAGCACCCCGACCGCGCCCAGGAGTTCTCGCTCGGAGTCGGCACGGCGCACGTCTTCTACCCCGAGGTCTCGAACGAGCGCTGCACGGTGGCGATGATGCTCGAAGTCGATCCCGTCGGGCTGGTCCGCGACAAGCGTTTTCAGGGCAGTGACGCCGCGACGCTGGGGCGCTATGTCAACGACCGCCCCTATGCATCCTCCTCGATGGTCGCTGTTGCGTTGGGGCAGGTCTTTCGCACGGCCATGAACGGAACGAGCGAGTCTTTTCCCGAACTCGCGGCATCCGCCCTGCCGCTCGAGATCACGGTCTCGGCCGTGCCTGCGCGGGGGCGCGACACCGCCGGCCTGGTCACCCGCCTGTTCGAGCCGCTCGGATGGCGAGTCGAGGAAACGCCGATTCCGCTCGACCCGCAATTCCCGGCGTGGGGAGATTCCGTCTATGTCGATCTGGTTCTTCGCGGCGATGTTCGACTCAGCGACGCGCTTCGACACTTCTACGTGATGCTGCCCGTGCTCGACGACGCCAAGCACTACTGGGTGTCAGACGACGAGGTCGGCAAGCTTCTCCGCGCCGGCGAGGGCTGGCTGCCTGATCACCCGGAGCGCGAACTCATCACGCGGCGCTACCTCGCGCACCAGCGGTCGATGGTCGACGAGGCCACGACGCTGCTGGCAGTGGATGCTCGACCACGCGATCTCGACGACGGCGCGGCTGGCGAGCAGGCTGCGCTGGTGCAGGCCTCGCGTCCCGCCCCGCTCGCTCCGCAGCGGGCGGAGGCGGTGCTCGCGGCGCTTCGAGACGTCGGCGCGCGTTCGGTCGCCGACGTCGGATGCGGCGAAGGCGCGCTGCTGAAGCGTCTTGTCGCCGATCCTGCCTTCACGAAGATCATCGGAACGGACGTCTCTGCCGGCGTGCTGATCCGAGCCGAACGGGCTCTCAACCTGCGCGAGGCCAGCGACCGCCTGCGCGAGAGAATCCAGCTCCTGCAGTCGTCGGTGACTTACCAAGACGACCGCATTGCCGGGCTCGACGCGATCGTGCTCATGGAGGTGATCGAACACGTCGACCTCGATCGACTTCCCGCTCTCGAGGCATCGGTCTTCGGGGCCGCGAGCCCGGGTGCAGTCATCGTGACGACACCGAACAGCGATTACAACAGCCAGTTCGAGTCATTGCCGGCGGGCGCTTTCCGGCACAGCGATCACCGCTTCGAATGGTCACGAGCTGAATTCGCGGCGTGGGCAGACGGAGTCACGGCGCGCCATGGCTATGTCGTCGAGCACCGCACCGTCGGCGAGGTCGCTCCCGATGTCGGGTCTCCGACCCAGCTCGCCCTCTTCCGAAAGGTGGTCGATCGATGACGCGTCTACCCATCCCCGACATGGCTCTCGTTGTGCTGGTGGGCGCCTCCGGCTCCGGCAAGTCGACTTTCGCCGCCACCCATTTCGGTCAGTTCGAGACTCTGTCGAGCGACTTCTTTCGTGGGCTGGTCTCGAACGACGAGAACGATCAGGCCGCGACACCGGCGGCATTCGAAGCCCTCAGATTCGTCGCAGGCAAGCGCCTCGATGCGGGTCTCCTGACGGTCATCGACGCCACGAACGTGCAGCCGGATGCGCGCCGCTCGCTCATCGCGCTGGCTCGCGAACACGACGTACTGCCGGTCGCGATCGTGCTCGACGTGCCCCAGAGCGTCTGCGTCGAACGCAATGCCGGCCGCACCGACCGGGCGTTCGGCGCATCCGTCGTGAAACGCCAGCACGACCAGCTGCGGCGGTCTCTCAAACACCTCGGCAAGGAAGGCTTCCGCCGGGTGCACGTGCTCTCGGGCGTCGACGAGATCGCGTCGGCGGAGTTCGTGCGCGAACCACTGCTCAACGACCGCCGCGAGGAGTCGGGTCCGTTTGACGCGATCGGCGATATTCACGGCTGCCGGTCAGAACTCGAGGCGCTGCTCGGCAAGCTTGGCTACGACCTCGTTCGAGACGACGCAGGGCGCCCCGTCGACGCGGTACACCCTGAAGCACGCCGCGTGATCTTCTTGGGCGACCTCGTCGATCGCGGCCCCGATGCTCCGGGAGTTCTGCGGCTCGCCATGGGCATGGTCGCGGCCGGTCACGCGCTGGCCGTTCCCGGCAACCACGAGGCGAAACTCGTGCGCGCCCTCGAAGGCAAGAAGGTTCAGACCACCCACGGTCTGGCCGAGACCCTCGCCCAGCTCTCGAACGAGACCGAGGAGTTCCGCCAGGAGGTTCTGCGCTTCTGTCGCGATCTCGTCGCGCATCTCGTTCTCGACGACGGCAGGCTCGTCGTTGCTCACGCGGGTCTCATCGAGAAGTATCACGGGCGCGCCTCCGGCAGGGTGCGGGCTTTCTCGCTGTTCGGCGACACAACGGGCGAAACCGATGAATACGGTCTGCCGGTTCGCCTGGCCTGGGCCGAGGAGTACCGGGGCAAGGCAACGGTCCTCTACGGCCACGTTCCGACTCTTGAGGCGGAGTGGGTGAACGGCACGATGTGTCTCGACACCGGATGCGTGTTCGGCGGCAAGCTCAGCGCACTGCGTTACCCCGAAAAGGAGGTCGTCGATGTGCCGGCCGAGAAGGTCTGGTACGAGCCTGTGGTTCCGCTCGGCGGGCCCGGCTCGGGCGGGGAACGGCCCGGCGAGTCTGCCACACGCGATCCGATACTCCTGAAAATCTCGGATGTGCTCGGCAAGCAGGTCATCGAGACGCGGGCGTTCGGCAAGGTCGGCATTCGAAAAGACAATGCCGCCGGAGCACTCGAGGTCATGAGTCGTTTCGCGACGGACCCTCGACGCCTCGTGTATTTGCCGCCCACCATGAGTCCACCTCACGTGTCGACGCGCGACGGAATTCTCGAGCACCCGGCAGAAGCGTTCGCTGCGTACCGGCGAGAAGGCATCGGCCGGGTGATCTGCGAAGAGAAGCACATGGGCTCCCGCGCCGTCGTTCTACTCACGCGCGACCCGGCACGTTTCGGTGCGCCGAACGGATGGCTCGGGGCGGTTCACACGCGCACTGGCAGGCCGTTCTTCGACGAGGCAACGACGAAGGAGTTCCTGTCGCGCCTCGATCGCGCGGTCGAGACCGCCGGGCTGTGGAGTGAACTCTCGACCTCGTGGCTTCTGTTCGATGCCGAGCTTCTGCCGTGGTCGCTCAAGGCAGATTCGATGATCCGTGAGCAGTACGCGAGCGTTGCGGCGGCGGCGACATCCGCTCTGCCCGCCGCGGTGCGCACGCTGCAGTCTGCAGTCGAGCGTGGAGTCGACGTTGACGAGCTGCTGACGCGCACCCAGCGGCGCGCATCCAATGCCGAGGCCTACCGTGATGCCTACCGGCGATACAGCCAGCCGGTCTCGGGTCTCGACGGCGTGCAGCTCGCACCCTTCCAGCTGCTCGCATCCGAGGGGGCCAGCCAGCTGGGCCAGGAGCACGTCTGGCACCTCGCCATCGCCGACAGGCTGGCAGATGCCGATGCCGAGCTGATTCGCCGCACGAAAAGAATCGAGGTCGACCTGGATTCGCCCGAGTCTGAGGCCGCCGCCACCGCGTGGTGGGAGGAACTCACCGGCGCCGGTGGAGAGGGCATGGTCGTGAAGCCGACGGCTGGCCTTGCTCGCGGAACCCGGGCTCTGGCGCAGCCGGGTATCAAGGTGCGTGGTGCCGAGTACCTTCGCATCATCTACGGACCGGACTACCTCGACCCCGAGAACCTCGCTCGCCTGCGCGACCGAGACGTCGGGCACAAGCGCTCGATGGCGCTGCGCGAGTATGCCCTCGGAGTGGAAGCGGTCGAGCGGTTCGTTGCGGAAGAACCCCTGTGGCGGGTGCACCAGGCGGTCTTCGGGGTACTCGCCATGGAGTCGGAGCCCGTGGATCCGCGGCTCTGACCGATAGCTCGCTCTGAATCGAACGAGCGCTCGACTACTGTGGCGGCACAGCCCGCCTGCCCTGCACGAACGTGCCCACGATCGCAGGCTCGCGCAGGCCCATAAGCAGTGCGAACAGCTCTCGGTCGGTGTCGATCTGTTCGTCGTCGGCACGCACTCGCCCCTCGAGCAGCATCGCGAGCGGCTCGCACTGGGACGGGTCGATCAGTAGAAAGTCTGCGTCTTTGCCCACGTCGAGGTTGCCGAAGCGCTCCTCCATGTCGAGCGCCCGAGCCCCGGCGAGGGTGCCGGTGAACAGCAGCTCTGCCGGATGCAGCGACACGCTCGCCTCGCCAGGCTCGCTGATGTGCACCTTGAACGCGTCGTTGAGCACCCTCGAGATGAGCCACTCATCGCCCGCGCCCACGTCGGTTCCGGCGGCGACGGTGACGCCAGAACCCGTCGTGCGCGTCCACGGCATCGTGCCCGATCCAAGGAACTGCTGCGAGGTCGGGCAGTGCGCGATCGACGATCCGGTCGCCGCGAGCCGGGCCAGCTCGTCGTCGGTGCAGTGCACCGCGTGCGCAAAGATGCTGCGCCGCCCGAGCAGCGTCGAACCGCCCACCTCAGACCCCGGCAGAAACCGCCCGTCGTACGTGTCGAGGTAGCTGTCCGTCTCGAAGACGGCCTTCACCGCGGCGATCTCTCCGCCCTCGGCGCTGTCGTTTTCGCTCAGATGGCTGTGAAAATACACGCCCGCGCCGCGCACCTCGTCGTACAGCTCGCCGAGCGCATGCAGCGTCTCGCGCGTGACCGACAGGCTGAAGCGGGGCACGATCGCGACCTGGATGCGCGCCGTCACCGCGTCACCGGTGTCGACGGCGTGCCACCTCTCGATCTCGTCGCGCACGAGCGCGATCGCCTCGGCCTCGTCCGTGATCAAGGCGGCTGCCGACTCCGGCCCCACGGTCTGGATGCCGCGGCCCGACACCACACGCAGCCCGGCATCCCGCGTGGTGCGGAAGAGGGCATCCTGCGCGTGCGGAAAAGCGGAGCCGAACACCATGGCGGCCGTCGTGCCGGCGGCGACGCGGCGACGCGTGAAGTCGCGCGCGATGCGCTCGGCGAACTCGGGATCGGCAAGCCGCGACTCGGCAGGGAAGATGCAGTTGTCGAGCCACTTGAGCAGCTGTCCGCCGCCGTACGAGTCGGTGGAGTACGTCTGCGGAAAGTGCACGTGCGCATCGACGAAGCCCGGCACGATGTAGCCGCCCCGGTTGTCGACGACGGATGCGCCCGCGAACGTCGACGGCAGCTCGGCGGCAGCGCCGATCCACTCGATCGTGCCGGAATCCGACACGACCAGCGCGCCGTCGGGAAGCGACACGAGGTGCTCTCGCGCATCCGCAACGGAGGGGGAGCCGGAGACATGAAAGATGTGCCCCCGGTAGATGGTGCTCACAGGCGGTCTACGCGAGGTTTGCCGCGGGTGTCCACGCGGGTCCGGCATCCGGCGCGTCATCGCGCATAACGGTGGCCTGGATGAGCCCGTAGGGGCGGTCGTCTGCGTGGAAGACCTCGTTGTTGTTCTCGACCCCGAAGGTCTCGAGGTTGTAGAGGAAGTGGTGCTTGTTGGGGGCCGAGAACTTGATCTCGGCGATGAACGGGTACTCCTCGAGCACGGCCTTGCCCATCTCATAGAGCGTCTGCTGCAGGGCCAGCGAGTGAAGAACCGCGAACTGCTTGATGAGGATGCGCTTCACGCCGGCGTACACGGCATTCCAGTCGAGCTCGGTCTCGGTGAAACGCCACTGCGCGACGAGGGCGGTGGCCATCACCCGGTCTGTGGTCGGTTCGAGGCGCGTGTATTCGTCTGTGAGAAAGCCATGGAACTCGCTGCCCGTCGACTTGAGAAGCACCAGATCTTTGAGGCCGCCGATGACCCACGTCTTCTGCTCGGCGCCCTTGCCCTCCACCGTGATGGAGGCGGTTCGCACCTCCTGGCCGAGGCGCACGAAGGTGTGCTCGTGCTCCTCGCCGTCGACGATCGCGTGCTCCCACGCGTACTCCTCGATCTCGATGCGGGCGCCCTCCACGGGAACGACGTCGTCGACGAAGTGGCGGGCCAGCTCGAGCCCGTAGGCCTCGATTGACTCGACGCCCTTCTCCTTGGCATACGAATAAGCCGTCTGCTTCTGCGTGTCGGTGGGCAGCACCTGCGACTGGTCGCCTACGAGGTGCGCGGCCGAGAAGTCGCCGCGCAGGGCCGTCGACACGTTCAGGTCACGGATCTCGTGGCGCGCGCTGTCACGCGTGATGCGCACGACGCGGTTCTCTGCTTTGCCATATTGATTGGGTCCGAGAACGATGGCCATTGGTGCTCCTGCGGTCGAGAGGGGTGAATGAAATCGGGATCAGGCGCGTGAGAGCAGCCGGCCGGTGGGGGTGGATGCGGCCGCGCCTTCGACGGCGCCTGACGTGTAGACCGGCACGCCGGCCAGCCAGGTGGTGGCGACCAGTCCCGTGAGCTCGGAGCCGTCGAACGCCGAGACCTTGTTCTTGTGCAGCAGTGCGTCGGCGCTCGCGGTGAAGGCGGCCTCCGGAGCGAATGCAACGAGGTCGGCGTCGGCGCCCACCTCGATGCGGCCCTTCTGCGAGAGGCCGGCAAAGCGGGCGGTCTTGGTGGACATCCACTCGACGACTGTCTCGAGCGGGATGCCGCGAGCCCGGGCGCCCGTCCAGACGGCGCTGAAGCTGAGCTGCAGGCCCGAGATGCCGCCCCAGGCGAGCTGGAAGTCGCCGTCGTGGGCGAACTTCAGCTCTTTCGTCGAGGGGGAGTGATCGGAGGCGACGATGTCGATGAGGCCCGACTCGAGTGCCTGCCACAGCAGCTCGCGGTTGCCGGCGTCGCGGATCGGCGGGCAGCACTTGAACTGCGTGCCGCCGTCGGGGATGCCTTCGGCCGAGAAACTGAGGTAGTGGGGGCACGTTTCGACCGTGATGGGCAGTCCTTCGGCCTTGGCCGCGGCGAGCTGCGGCAGGGCGCGGGCGCTCGAGAGGTGCAGGATGTGCGCACGAACGCCGGTGGAGCGCACCGCCTCGATGACGTGCGCGATGGCGTCTTCTTCGGCGAGGTCGGGGCGGCTCGAGACGAAGTCGAGGTAGTCGGTGCCGCCGTGGCTTTCGTTCTTCTCCAGCACGGTCGGGTCTTCGGCGTGCACGATGAGCAGGCCCCCGAACTCGGAGATCTCGAGCGCGGCGGCGAAGAGCTGCTCGGTCTCGAGGTGGGGGAACTCGTCGACGCCGGAGGGCGAGAGGAAGGCTTTGAACCCGAATGCTCCGGCGTCGTGAACCGACTTGAGCGATCCGAGGCTCGAGGGGATTGCGCCGCCCCAGAACCCGACATCGACGGTGGCCTGCGGGCCGGCAGCTTCGCGCTTGAGTTCGAGCGCCTCGACGGTGGTGGTGGGCGGGATGCTGTTGAGCGGCATGTCGATGATGGTCGTGACGCCGCCGGCCGCAGCCGCTCGGGTCGCGCTGGCGAAGCCCTCCCAGTCGGTGCGCCCGGGTTCGTTCACGTGCACGTGGGTGTCGACGATGCCGGGGATGAGAACTTGGTCGTCGGGCAGGGTGACTGTCTCTGCGGCGTCGAACGAGGCATCCAGGTCTGCGATCGCGACGATCACGCCGCTGGCCGTGGCGACCGATGCGGGGCGGAACTCGCCATCGATGAGTACCTTCTCGGCTCTCACGACCAGGTCGTACTGTTCTGCCATGGTGTCGCGATCTCCTCGTTCGTCGGTGGTTCTGTCGACGGATCAAGCCTACTGACGGGGTCAGAGCCGCCGAGGCCGGTTCGGAAACACCCGTGTTACACGCCGGAGCTAACATGAAATGTTCGCACCCCGTGAGATGAAACTCGTCGGGCCTGCGGCTCGCCGGAAGGACCCTCGTGGAATCGCTTCTCACCCCGTCTGCCGCGCATGCGGGCTGCCCCAAAAACATGGAGTACGGGCCCTGCGGCGGGGTCGGTTTCGACGGCAGCTGTGAGGTCGGAGACTTCCGTTGCGTGTTCCTCGACGACCCCCTCGTGACCTGGCACGGCGTCGTGCCGCCCGAGCCCGACGTCGTGCCGCGCTCATCCGGTGCCGCAGAGATGATGGTGTTGATGAAGTCGCGCCCGATCGTCGTCGCCGATTTTCCGGCGCGGGCGATGGATGCGGAATCGCTGGCCGAGTGTGCGGCCCTGCTCGCCGGCCCCGTCGATGCGACGCTCGCCGGCGATCACGGCACGGCGCGGGTGCAGTTCTCGCCGAGCTACCGCGCCTCGCTGATCCGCGCGGCGGGCCTGCAGGTCTGGACGGGCATAAACTGCCGCGACCGCAACCGCGTCGCCATCGAGGGCGAGCTCGTGGGCCTCGCGCACGTCGGCGTCGCCGGGGTGCACTGCGTGACCGGCGACCACACTCTGCTCGGCTCCCGCCCCGACGCGGCCGCGGTCTTCGACCTCGATTCGCCGCAGGTCGCCGCCCTCGCTCGGGCCGCCGGCCACCTCGTCTCGGTGGGGGAGTCGCCGACCACACCGCCCGTTGAGCTGCGCGCAGCCCGACTGCTCGAGAAGACGCGCGCCGGCGCCGACGTCTGCTTCGTTAATCACTGCGGCGGCGTGGATGCCGTGGGCCGGTTCGTGCGTGAATCGCACGACCTCGGCGTCACGGCCCGGTTCATCCCGTGCGTGCCCATGGTGACCGACCACGCGAGCGCGAGACTGCTGGAGTCTTTTCCGTCGCTCGTACTGCCCGAGAGCTATCTCGATCGCATCCTGTCGGCTGCGGATCCGCGCGAGGAGGGCATCCGGGCTGCGGTCGAGCTGAGCCTGGAGCTGCTGGAGATCGACGGCGTGGCCGGGGTGAACCTGTCAGGCGGGGCCGGGCATGGCCGCGAGGCGGAGTTCGCGATCGTGTTGGCGGAGACGGCGCAGCGCCTGGCCCTCTGACCGAGGAGGCTGGGCCGCCGCCGCATGCCGATCGACCTCAATGGTCTGCCTGAGGCGCCGCTCGGCCCGTGTAACGTGACTCGGGCCTCAGCCGTAGCGGCGTTTCGGCATACTCGGCAACGATGTGCGCAATCCAGCCGACGGTCCGCCCGACCGCGAAGATCGCCTGCCCGGAATCCGGGCGTAGGTCACGTGAGACGGCGAGAGCTGCCAGAGCGAGATCCACATTCGCGATTCGGGTCGTGCGCGAGCGCACCACGCCGATCACGCGACGTGCAGCGTCGACCCCGACTCTGTAGGTCGGTTCTGCGTCCATCAGCGCGAACAGGCATTGAGCGCGCGGATCTCGCTTCGAATACAGCACGTGGCCGAAGCCCGGGATGCCTGTCGTGCTCGACATCTGCCGGCGCAGGGCGACCTCCGGCGAGTGATTGAGAAGGACATCCGAGAGCAGGTCGACGGCGAGGATGCTGGCGCCTCCGTGCAGGACGCTGTCGAACGCGCCGAGGGCGGCACCGATTGAGGAGTAGGGATTCGCCCTGGCAGAGGCGGCGACTCGGGCGGCAAACGTCGATGTTGCCAGGTCATGGTCAAGCGACAAGACGAGAGCGGCGTTCAGAATGCGCAGGTCTGCTGGCGCGGGTGCCTCCGCCGAGAGCTTCGACCACAGCCGCGCGGCGAGGGGTGAATGTGGTGGCGGCTCGGTGCCGAGGCTGGGCAGGCAGTCGATCATCGCCGCGAGGATCCGGCGCCCGGTCGAGAGCACGATATCTGGAGCGAGATCGTCGCGCAGTGGATCCTGAGATCCCACGATCGTGACCGAGAGCGTCATTCGATCGATGAGCCTTGAGCGTGACCCGAGAACGTCTCCTGCCTGCAGGAGCCGTCGACGCAGCTCGTCGTCGGTGCCGTAGTCGTGGCTGGTGTGTGCCCCGTCGCCTCCCCACAGAAGCTCCGCCGCTTCCTCCAGCGAATGGCTCCGGGCGAGGTCGGTCGCTCTGCGCCCGCGAAAGTACAGATCGTCGTTCTCGATAAGGGTGAGGTCGGAGTCGACCACCATCAGTGGTCGGCCGGCCATGGTCGACCTGTCGGCAGGGCCGCTCGATCGTCCACGCGATCTGGTGTCTGCGAGCGATTCGACCTCGAGTGCGTCAAAGACCGAGCCACCCGACTCGCTGCGCACGCTTGAGAGCAGGCCGCGAGACACGTAGGCATAAAGAGTTGCCCGCTTGACCCCCAGCCGTGCGGCGGCCTGCGCCGCGGTCAGCCCCGGCAAGGTCTCCATGATTCGCTTTCCTGACTGGTTGATCAAATCAACATTGACTTGTCGAAAATCAATGTTGCTGGTGATCTGAACGTATCAACGACACGAGACGAACGGAACAGCGATGCAAGCGGCCTCCCGAATGGACGACACCCTCATCGACGTGCCTCATGGACTGACAAATGTCGTCGTCGCTGAGACGACTCTCAGCGACGTGCGCGGCCAGGAGGGTTTTTATCACTACCGGCAGTATTCGGCGACGGAGCTGGCGACAATGCGTTCGGTAGAGGATGTGTGGCGGCTTCTGCTCGACGGAGAATTACCCACGCCCGACGAGAGCCTGCGGTTCACCCAGGAGGTGCGTGACGCGGCGCGGATCTCGCCTCATGTGCACGACGTGATCCGTGTCGCCATTCGTGGGCCTCACGCCGATCCGCTCGCAGCGCTGCGGGTGGCGCTGGCCGCCGAGGGTCTCGATCGCGGCATGCGACCGCTCTTCGATCTCTCTCCGGCTGATCGCCGCCGCGACCTCGTCTCACTAGCCGCGAAGACGCCGGTCATCATCGCCGCGATCAGCCGCGTGGCGGCGGGAGAACTGCCGATCGATCCAAGGCCTGAGTTGGGATACGTAGCCAATTATCTCTACATGATTCGCGGCGAGGAGGCGTCGGCACAGCAGGTGTCCGCGCTCTCCTCCTACCTGGTCGCGGCCATCGATCACGGATTCAACGCGTCGACCTTCACAGCGCGCGTCATCGCTTCCACAGGGGCCGATGCCGCCGCCTGCCTCGTCGGAGCCCTTGGCGCCTTGTCCGGCCCGCTGCACGGCGGTGCCCCGAGTCGCGCTCTCGACGCGCTCGACGCCATCGGAACGTTGGAAAACGTCGATTCGTGGGTCGCGCAGAGGATCGCGGCGAACGAACGAATCATGGGATTCGGGCACCCGGTGTATCGAACCGAGGACCCGCGTTCGGCCATGCTCAAGGAGGTGGCGCGGCGCTTCGGAGGTGACCGTGTGGAACTCGCCATCCGTGTGGAGGAGCGGATACCCGTGCTCTTGGAACAACTGAAGCCGGGCCGAGCGCTGCACACGAATCTTGAGTGGTTCGCTGCCATCGTCATGGAGTTGTGCGAGTTGCCCCGGGAGCTCTTCACTCCTACCTTCGCGGCCGCCCGGGTACTCGGCTGGACCGCGAACGTGCTGGAGCAAGCTGCCGACTCGAAGATCATCCGTCCGTCTGCCCGATACGTCGGCCCCGAGGCGCCGGTTCCGGTTCCGGCCACCTGAGCCGCGCCGTTCTCGGGGCAGATGCTACCCGGGCAGGATTTCTTTGGCCCAGTTTCCCTCGTCGGTCAGCCTGTGCTCCGTTCGACGACTGGCCGTCGACCGGCTGCCCTCCCAGAAGGTGAGCCGGGTGGGTCGCATCATGAAGCCGAGCCATGTCGGTGGCGTTGTCAGCGTGCCCTCTGGGTGCTCGGCATCGAACTCGGCCCAGGCACGTTCCCGTTCGGCGCTCGGCAACAGCGCGAACTCGGGCGAATTGATCCAGGCGAGCAGTTGCAGGTAACGCGATCGTCGTGCGTAGGCGAATCGTTCCTCGGCAACAGAGGCCCGCTCGACAACGCCTTGCACCGAGAGTTGACGAAGTTCTGCCGGCCAGGCAATCGCAAAGGCGGCGTGCGGATTCGACTCCAGATCTGCGACTTTGCGCGAGCGTGAGTCAGTGTGAAAAAAGAACCCCTCGGCGCTGTATTCGCTGAGGAGAACACTGCGTGCATCCGGCCGTCCGTCTGCATCGACGGTTGCGACCACGATCAACGGTCGAGCTGGATCGGCGTTGTCGGGAAGCCACTCCGTCAACAGGTCGCGAGCCTCGTCTGGCAGCGCTGAGATCACGTGCGCGGACCGGACGGGTCGAAGCGTGCGATCTCGGCGAACGCGGCCGCAGCCTGTTCCACAGAGTGCTCGAACAGTTCTGCACCATACGCCGCGTTGGCCGCGGTCGGGTCGCCGATCACGCCGTCGGTGCCGAAGTCGTTCGACAGCCAGCCGAACGACACGGCCTTCTTGAATCCGATGTGCTCGAAGTCGGCCAGGTGCTCGGGCACGCTGCGTTTGGCCAGCGACAGATCGACCAGATCGGGCCGGATGTGCATGATCAGCGACGTCTCGCTGTGACCGCCGTGGATGCCGAGGCCCAGCTCATCGGGCCCGTCACCGGTGCCGTCTGCCATCGGCGGCACGATCGGTGAGAGCAGAAACGTCTGCAGGCCGAAGCGACGGCGCAGTTCGCGACAGGCGACCTGAAGCAGGGCGAGGTTTCCTCCGTGGCCGTTGAAGAACGCCACCTTGTTCGCCGGCGTGGCCGCGATCGAGTTGCCCAGATCGACGATCGTGTTCATCATCGTCTCCCAGGTGAGCCACATGGTTCCGGATGCCCAGTGGTGCTCGTCGCTCTTGGTGTAGGCGAGGGGGGGCAGAATCCACGCGTCGACACCCTGCCAGGCCGCGCGCTCGACGGCCGCGTTCGCGATCGCATCCGCGAGCAGGTAGTCGGTCATGAGGGGAAGGTGCGAGCCGTGATGCTCGATCGCGCCGGTTGGAACAACGACCACGGAGTCGGCATCGAGCGCTGCGGTGGCGGCGGGACCCGACAGTTCGACGAGCTTGCGCGTGCCCAGATCGTTCACGACCGGGTCTCCCGCGTGGGCACCGCTCATGACTCGGCTCCAACGCTCTTGCCCTGCAGCTTGCCTGGATTCAGCAGCCCATGCGGATCGGTGGTCTCGGCGAGGGCGAGCGTGCGCTCGACCTCGTGGTCGACGAACCAGACGTGCGGGTTATGCACGCCGACTCCGATCGCGGCGAGCTTGTCGAAGCCCTCGTAGACCTTCTCGGCGCTCTCGTAGATGCCCGCCAGCATGCCGATCGGCCGATTCTTCTGGGCTTCGATGTGCAGCATGCCGCCGGGGTACACGGCGTGCACCTCGTCGATGCGGTCGACGAGCGCGTCGCCCGCGACCTCGATGTGAAAGTACTTGCCCGGGTCGCTCTTCTGCAGCCACTCGATCGGGTGGTTGTACGAGATCATGCTGAGCTTCATCGCAGTCTGGGCGCCCTCGCGAACCTCCTCGACGACGCCGCCGGCGGCTTCGATCAACGCCGAAGCCTCAGGCACCGCCGCGATGTCGATGATCGCGCGCAGGCTCGCCCGGTCTTTCGGGATGGCCGGGTCGACCGGCAGCGCGTTTGCAAGCGTCGGCAGATCGGCCGAGACCAGCCGTGGGGTCGGCTCGAGACGCCCGATTTCCCGGATGACCGAGATGGCCTGGGCGAAGGTGTCGAAGCTGGCGAAGAGACCCCGCCAGTCCTGCAGCGGTTCGAGCGCGATGGTGGCCTGCGCGATGATTCCGGCCGTGCCGTAGGTGTGCACATACGGCTGCGCGTCGTCGCCGTCAACATGAACGAGCTGCGCATCCGGCGTGGCGTGCACCACGTCGAGCGCAAGAACAAAGCCCTCGTGGTTCGAGCCGTGGGCGATCGATCCGGTGCCTCCCGAGCCGCCAGAGAGGAAGCCGCCGATCGACGATTGGGCGGTCGAGGGATACATAAGAATCTGCTGGCCGGACTCGCGCGCTGCCTGTTCGATCGTGACGATCGGGGTGCCGGCCAGAGCGGTGAGGAATCCGTTGCCGACCTCGACGACGCCTCGCAGTTTCGACAGGTCGAGCACAAGTCCGTTCTCGATCGGAATGGCCTGACCGTAGTTGCCGGTGCCCTTTCCGCGAGGGGTGATACCCACCCCGTGGCGAACAGCGGCGGCGACCACTTGGGCAACCTGCTCGGCCGTCGTCGGGAACGCCACGATGTCGGCCAGCCCGAGAGGAAGCTGTTCGGTGATGATCGGAGACAGGTAGGAGCCGTCGGCCGAGGCCTTCTCGCGAGCTCGAAGCTCAGTGGTCACGCCGCGTTCACCCAGAATCGAGGCGAGTTCTGTGGCGAGGGATGCGATGGGCTCGGTCAGGTCGGTCATGGTGCTGGTCCTTAGATGGTGCCGAATGATGATGGCCCGCCACCGGTCGTCGGTCGCGCACACGAGGTGCGCGACCGACGACCGGTGAAGGGCCGACGGTTCTGCAGCTACGGGTTACTTCAGGCCGATGCTCTGATCGATGAACTCGTTGGTGAAGAGGTCGGAGGTCTTCAAGCCCTCTGCCGGAGGAGTGCCGAGCTTGGTGAAGATCGGCGTGTCGATGTCGAGGATCTTCTGAACGCGGGCCTCGTCGAAGTCGCCGATGTAGGCGTTGTCGCCGTTGCTGACCAGACCGAGCTTCTTCATCGTGTCTACCGAGTAGTCGGCCACGCCCTCGTCGTAGACCCATCCGGTGTCGAACTGGTTGACGAGGTCGAGGATGAGCTTGTTGGTCGTGGCGGGGTCGGCGAAGTAGTCGACCTCTGCCTGCTGCAGAACGGGCACGAGCTTGGTGAGGCACGGCGAAAGCTTCTCGAGATCGGCGGAGCGCACCGAGACGGCCGCCGCATAGATCGGGTAGCCGGCGTCGTGGATCAGCTGGTACGCGACCGGCTTCTTCCAGGCGTCGACCTCGTTTTCGTAGATGTAGGGCTCAGCGCTCGCGAAGCCCTGCTGCGCGTCTTTGCCCTGTGCCGTCACGAAGTTGGCGGGCGTTCCGTCGTAGCCACCGTCTGCCTGAGCCTCGGGAACGATACCCGCGCCCTTGAGGTACTCCATGTAGGCCGCTCCGCCGAAGTACTTGATGACGGCGCCGGCCTTGGCCAGGTCGGCGATGGTCTTGACATCCGGATATGTCTTCGGGTCCCACATGATCATCTGCGGGTTGATTTCGAGGGGGGCGAAGACAGCTGTGGTGGGCATGTCGGCCGACAGCTGGATCGCCTCGTCGGTGTTGGCGTAGCCGAGGGTGATGCTGTTGTCGGTGTACATCTGCGAGGTCACGGTCTGGAATCCGATCGCCGGCCCGCCGGAGCGCACCTCGAGGTTCACGCCCGTGTATTCGCCCTTCGAGTAGAGCGGGCCAGAGACGCTCTTGTTGCCCGCGTCGACCACGGCATCGTCACCGAACATGGAGTACAGGTGGCCGTGCTCCGCCTCGGGGTTCCAGTCGGTCTGGATCGTGATCGTCGCCGGGCAGCCGGCGGCTGCGAGGTCGACCGAGCCGATTTTGAGGTCTTTGGCCGCGTCGGTGGGAGTATCGGTTCCGCCCGCGGAGCAGCCGGTGAGGACGAGTGCCGTAGTCGCGAGAAGACCCGCGGCCATGAGTGACCTTGATCGAGTGATGCGCATTTCATCTCCTTGTGTGATGTGCAGGATGCAAAGCGGTTCGGTGCTGTGAAGGGTGCTGCTGTGGGATGGATGAGTCGAGGGGGCCGGCGCGCGCCGACCGGGCTACTTGCTGTAGTCGTACCAGCGGCCGACGGCGAGCTTGCCCAGCCAACCGAAGACGAGGAAGACCACAACGCCGAAGAGCGAGGCGACGATGATCGCGGCGAACAGCTCAGGGCCTTGCACACGGGACTGGTAGTTGCTGATCAGCGACCCCAGGCCGGGTTCGCCGCGCCGGAAGAAGAAGTCGCCGACGATGGCACCGACGACCGCGAGGCCGGCCGAGATGCGCATTCCGGCGAAGATCGCCGGAAGGGCGGCCGGAAACTCGAGTTTCTGCAGAACGGTCCAGCGGCTGGCCTTCTGCAGCTGGAAGAGTTCGCGCTGACCCCTGTCGACCGATTGCAGCCCGAACAGGGTGTTCGACACGATCGGGAACAGAGAGATCATGACGCAGACAATGACCCGGGCGGGAAAGTCGAAGCCGAACCAGAACCCGATCAGCGGCACGAGCGCCAGGATCGGGATGCACTGGAGAATGACGGCGTACGGAAAGAGCGACCGCTCGATCCACCGTGCCTGGCTCATTGCTACAGCCCAGAGGAAGCCGATGACGATGGCGATGGCGAGACCCGTCAGGGCGACGCCCGCCGAGCGCGCGAGGGCACCCATGATGTCGCCGAGAGTCTTCGGATCGAGGAAGGCCTGCTCGATGATGACATGGGGCGCAGGAACGAGGAACGACCGTGCCGGGTCGAGAACCACGTAGCTGACGAAGTACCAGATCGCGAGGATGACGATGAAGACGATGATGGGCGGAACCCACGCGGGAAAACGGCCACCGCGCCGCTTCGGCATTTCGGATGCGCGCGAGACGGTTCTGATCTTCGGGTTCGTGGCGACCGGCCCGGTCGGCGGAGCGGTCGTGGTCATGAGTGTCCCAATCTGAGCGCGTGCGAGACCTCGCCGGCGAGCTCGGCGAACTCCGGGGTGAAACGAATCTCGGGGTCGCGAGGGTACGCGAAGGGAACGTCGAAGGTCTCGACGATCTTGCCCGGCCGGCCCGACATCACGACGACCCGAGTCGAGAGATACACAGCTTCGGATACCGAGTGGGTGATGAAGAGCCCGGCGAACTGCTGTTCGGTGAAGAGCTTGATCAGCTCGTCGTTGAGGCGCTCTCGCGTGATCTCGTCGAGGGCGCCGAATGGCTCGTCGAAGAGAAAGAGCTCGGGGTCGAGCGTCAGCGACCGTGCAAGGGACGCGCGCATGCGCATGCCGCCCGAGAGCGTCTTCGGAAGGTGCTTCTCGAAGCCCGCGAGACCGACGAGTTCGATGGCCTTTGCAGCCTCGGCGACGCGTGTCTTTTTGGGGATGCCGTTCAGCTCGGCGAGCAGTTCGACATTGGCCTGCACGGTTCGCCACGGAAGAAGGGTCGCGTCTTGGAAGACGTAGCCGATGCGCTTCGTCGCGACATTCGTTTGGCCCGCTGTGGCGGGGGTGAGCCCGGAAGCGATGCGCAGCAGGGTGGACTTTCCGCATCCCGACGGCCCGACGACGGTGACGAATTCGCCTTTCTTGACGGTGAGGTCGACGCCGGAGAGCGCGGTCGTGCCGTTGGGGAACGTCATGGCGACGTCGGAGAAATGGAGAAGCTCGGTCGTCGTGGTCTCTGCAGGGGGGTCTGTTGTCAGCGTCATCGGGCTCGTCACCTCTTTTCGAGAAGGAGTTCGGCCGGCTCGGTGAATCGAGTCGGAAGGGCAGTGTGGTGCGTGACCTCGCTGAAGGCGACGAGGCGCCCCGCGTGGATCACGTACCGGTCGGCGGGCGCATTCGCGACCACATCCGCAAGATTTGCTCCGCGCACGGCGAGCAGTTCGGCCTTCGCACCGACGGTGACGCCGGCGGGTTCGAGACTCATGACTGAGCGGGCCCCGTCACTGACCGCCGCGTACGCCTCCGGCACGGTGAGGTGACCGGCGGTGACGAGCAGAGAGGCGGTTTCGAGCGCATCGCTGCGGCCCACCGGGTTGAACGGGTCGCGCACGTTGTCGGCTCCCGCACCCAGCCGCACCCCGGCATCCAAAAGCCTGCGAACGGCCGTGAGGCCGCGCGGCGTCGACACCGGATGCTGCCAGCCCTGCAGGTACAGATTGGTGATCGGCAGGGTCACGATTCCGATATCGCTGGCGAGGACCTCGTCGATGATCTCGTCGAGCTCGTCGACGTCGAGGGTGCCGAGGCGCACGCAGTGGCCGGCGGTCACCGGCATCGACTCGGGCCAGTCGCGCACGGTGCGGGCGAGTTCGGCGAGCGTATAGCCGCCGGTGAGGCTCTCATCGGTGTGGATGTCGACGCCCATGCCGCGTCGTGCCGCTATTGCGAGCAGGCGCTGCAAGTCTTCGCTCTGATCGTCGGCGAGGTGGGGTGCGCCGCCCACGAGGCCGACTCCGAGATCGAGGGCAGCCTCGACATCTGCGGTGGGGATGGCGGGCCCGGCGAGGGCTGCGAGCTCGATGTGCATCAGCTCACGCAGTTCTTCTCGCACCTGAACGAGGGCCTGCACGCCGCGCAAGGGGGAGTCGCCCGAGAGAACATCGACATGACAGCGAATGGCTGTGGTGCCGTTCTGCAGCAGCATAAGAGCGGCGCGGCGAGCCCGATCTGCGATGGACTCGACCGTCATCGTGGCGGAGTAGTTCTTCCACGATTCGATGGCCAGGCCGAGGTCACCCATGGGCGGATCGATCAGATCCCACGAGAGCGCCTTGTCGAGGTGGGCGTGCGGTTCTGCAGGGGCGGTGAGCAAGACGAAGCCGGTGAGATCGAGGGTCTCGGATGCAGCGGCGGAGCGCGCGCTGCCCGCGGGCCGGATGCTGGTGACGGTGTCGCCGGTGATCTCTACATCGACGATGGAGCCGTCTTCGAGGGTCGCGGAGCGGAGCAAGGAGATGGCCCTCGGCAGTGCGCTCATGTATGTGCCCTCCGATGAACTTCTGGGGCCCACGCTGGCCGGTTACGAGTCCACTCTAGGCAGTGGATATTTCCGATACGTAACACGAACATTTCCTCACAAGACGATCCGAGGAATGCTCGACGTCAGTGTTCGAGGTGTGTCTCAGCGAAGGGTACTGTCGCAGTGAACACACCTGCATCTTCTCATCGAAAGTCACGGCCCCTATGTCACTTCACCTCACTGAGATCGACGCCGTCGTGAGTCGTGTGGCTGAGATCGCCGACGGGGTCAAGACCATTGAGTTCCGTGCCGTCGACGGATCTGAACTTCCGTCGTGGACCCCGGGCGCACACCTCGACGTGGTCGTGCGCGAGGGCGTCGAGCGACAGTACTCCCTGTGTGGAGACCCGGCCTACAGGCGCTCGTATCGCATCAGCGTCCTGCGAGAAGACGAAGGGCGCGGCGGCTCTCTTGCAATGCATACCGAGCTCGTCGTCGGAAGCAGGGTGCGTCTTCGCGGCCCGCTGAACCACTTCGAACTGGTGGCCTCCGCCTCGTACCTCTTCATCGCCGGAGGCATAGGAATCACCCCGTTGATTCCCATGATCCATGCCGCCGAAGAAGCGGGAGCGTCCTGGTCTCTCGCCTACGCGGGTCGCTCGCGGAGCACGATGGCCTTCCTCGGTGAATTAGAGGCTCGGTTCGGCGGTCGGGTGCGCGCGTTCGCGGCCGATTCCGACGAGGGTGACGTGAGCCGAATGGATGTCGCGGCGCTCGTCGCCGAGGCCGCCGACGGCACGCTCGTCTACTGCTGCGGCCCGGCCCGCCTTCTCGCCGCCGCCGAAGACGCATCCGTCTCGCTGCCGCACGGCAGCCTGCATCTGGAGCGGTTCGAGGCCCGAGACGCCGGAGCGCCGGTGCTCGATGACTCGTTCGAGGTGGAACTCACGTTGTCGGGCGAAACGCTCACCGTTCCACCCGACAAGTCGATTCTCGACGTGGTCGAAGACGCCGGGGTGCTCGTGCTCTCGTCGTGCCGAGAGGGAACGTGCGGAACCTGCGAAACACCCGTCGTCTCGGGCGAGGTCGACCATCGCGATTCGGTGCTGACTCCCGACGAGCAAGCCGACAACGAGGTCATGATGATCTGCGTGTCACGCGCCGCCTGCCCGAGGCTCGTGCTCGAACTCTGACGCCTTGCGTCAGGCGGTTCTCGCGGCTAGAAGTCGTGTGAGTGCTGCGGCCAGGTCTCGCTGGTCGTGGCCGACGAGTTCGTAGTCGCGCACGACCACGCGTCCGCCCACCACAACGTGCTTCGGGCGGCGCCCGGGGCTTGCCCACAACAGGCCCGCGACGGGGTCGGCGACTCCGGCGTCGGCCACTCCGGAGACATCCCAAACGCACAGGTCCGCAGCGGCGCCGTGGCGTAGATGCCCCAGCTCGTCTCGGCCGAGGCCGCGGGCCGAACCCTCGCTCGCCATGCCGAGAACCTCGCGTGCGGCGAGGGGGCGCCCGACGAGAGGAGCGACCTGCATGGCGAGGCGCGCATCGGCTAGCAGGTGACCGGCATCATTGCTGCCGCCGCCGCTTGTGCCGAGACCTACGGAGATACCTGCCTCGCGGAGTGCAGCCACCGGCGCGATTCCCCATCCCATCGGCAGGTCGCAGCCGGGCGCGTGCGTCGCGGTGACACCGGCGGACGCGAGACGTGCGATCTCGTCGGGCGTCACCGCGCAGAGATGGGCGATCGTCACATCGGGCGCGAGCCAGCCCCACTCGTCGAGCAGATCGATCGGGCGCCGGCCGTACTTCTCGAGAGCGATCGCCACGTCGACCTGCTCGTTTGCCTGGGTTCGACGGCGCAGCCCATGATGTTCGGCCACCTCCGCGAGTAGCCGGAACGTCTGCTCACTATCGCTGTGCACGCCGGCCGGCCCGACGGCAAGCTGCAGCATCCCATCGTTCGAGATGCCGGCCTCGCCGTGCGGCACGAGCGCGCCGACGATGCGCTCCGCCGACAGCGCGGCCTCCTCGGGGTCGTCACGAGCGGAGCCGCGCACGAAGACGAGTCTGCCGCCGAGTTCCGCGGAGGCCGAGGCGGTGGCGCGCGCAATGCCCACGTCGTCGCTGCCTTCGGGCCAGGTGAGGTGGTGGTCGGCGACCGTGGTGACGCCGCAGAGAAGCCCTTCGGCAACGCCGACGAGCGCGGCCGTGTGTGCCAGTTCGGGGTCTATTCCGACTTGACCATAGGCCGCCGCCATGGTCGGCAGCCAGTCGCTCATCGCGACCCCTCGTGTGCCGGGCAGCGTTCGGAACGCGCTCTGCAACAGATGGTGATGCGCGTTCACGAGACCCGGCGTCACGACGCAGCCGGAGGCATCCAGTACGTCGATCTCGTCACTCTCGACTGTCGCCGCTACCGCTGCGGAAACCACGAATCCGTCTGCCAGGGCGAGGTCGCCAGGGCTTTCGTGGGTCTCGTCGATCATCGTGGTGACGGCCTTGCGGATGAGGAGCATTGACCAGTTCTAGCACCTCCGTGTGTCAGGATTGTGTCAGTCGAGGTGAGGCCTGATCGCCGTACTCGAAGCCGAAAGAGACGTTCCCATGCTCGACATCGCAGCAGACCTGCTCAAGGCTCTCGGCGCGGGTCGGCGCCTCGCGGTCGCGACCGTTACGACCGTGGATGGCTCGGCCCCGCGGGCCCTCGGCACGTCGATGGCCGTCGACGACCAGGGGCGGGTGCTGGGCAGCATCTCGGGCGGATGCGTGGAGGGTGCGGTCTATCAGGCTGCAGAGGGAGTGCTCGAGACGGGCGCGCCCGTTCTCGCCGAGTTCGGCTTCACCGACGGCGACGCTTTCGCGGCCGGTCTCAGCTGCGGGGGACGCATCGAGGTCTTCGTGCACGAGATCGCGACAGCCGGTGCTCGCGGATCGCTCGACGTACGCGTTGTGAACGAACTCGAGGCCACCCGTGACGGGCGTCCGGCCGGCATCGCCATCGTCGTCTCGGGTCGGGCGGTGGGAACGGTGATCGCAGCGACAGCCTCGGCGCCCGAGGTCGAACGCGACGGGCTCGATGCCGCCGCCGCGCAGCGCATCCTGCACGAACTGACCGCGCGCGTGACGTCGGGTGTTTCGGGAACACTCGACATCGACTGCGACGGCGAGCCCTTGAGAGTGCTGTTCGTCGTGGCGTCGACCGCGCCGCGCATGATCATCTTCGGGGCGGTCGACTTCTCTGCGGCGCTCGCCGACGCCAGCAGCCTGCTCGGCTACCACGTGACCGTCTGCGATGCACGCCCGCTGTTCGCCACGCCTCAGCGCTTTCCGTCGGCCGACGAGGTCGTCGTCGTTTGGCCGAGCGAATACCTGCGCCAGACCCACACCGATTCGCGCACCGTTATTTGCGTGCTGACTCACGACGAGAAATTCGATGTGCCCTTGCTCGAGGAAGCCCTGCGGCTGCCGGTGGCGTTCGTCGGCGCGATGGCATCGCGGAGCACCCATGAGCGGCGCATCAAAGCACTCGAGGGGGCGGGACTCAGCGCGGCGCAGCTCGACAGACTGCACTCGCCGATCGGGCTCGATATCGGCGGAAGCACTCCGCAGGAGACAGCGGTGTCGATCCTCGCCGAGGTCATCGCGAGCCGCACCGGCGCGAGCGGTGAGCCGCTGCGCTCACGGACGGGTCCCATCCACCGCACGGCGGAGGCTGTCCGGGCGACGCGCCCGTAGCGTCGAGCGCGGGAGTTCGCGCGCAACGCGGTGATTCTGCCACCGCGCTCGGCAGGAACCAACGCGCTCGACGAGGGCTAGTCCTGCAGCAGGCGCCAGATTCGGTCGCGTGACATCGGCAGCTCCATGGGGCGCCGGCCTATCGCATCGGTAATCGCGTTCGCGAGGGCGGGGGCGACAGGATTGTAGGGCGCCTCGCTCATCGATTTGGCGCCGAACGGGCCGAGCGGATCGTGGGTGTCAGCGAAGTACACCTCGGTCACCGGCAGGTCGGAGATCTGCGGGATGTGGTAGTTGCGCAGCACGGTGGTGAGCACAGTGCCTTCACCGTCGTTGATGACCTCCTCGTAGAGCGCCGTGCCGATGGCCTGGGCCACCCCGCCCTCGATCTGGCCCCTGAGCTGTGCGGGATTGAGCATGAATCCGGCATCCGCTGTCTGGACCGACTGCAGAATGAGCACCTCTCCGGTGCGGGTGTTCACGGCCACTCGGAACGCGTGCACGTTGAAAGCGATCGATCGACGAGCCCCGTCTTCGTTCGCCGTCGCCGTCAGCCCGTCCGGGCCGACAAGTTCGGCGATCGACAGTCGGTGCTCTGCCGAGACCAGCACGCCGTCATCGAGGGTCCACGCATCCGGTGCGGTCTGCGTGCGCTCGGCAGCGAGCTGTCGCAAGTCGCGAGCGAGCGATTCCGCGGCGGCCAGCACGGCCTTGCCCGCGACGACCGTTCCCGCAGACCCGAATGCGCCGGTGTCGTAGCGTGCGGCGTCGGTGTCGCTCTGCCTGACCCGGATGCGCGAGGGGCTCGTCGACAGCGCGCTCGCCGCGAGCTGGGTGTGCACCGTGGTGGTGCCGTTGCCGAACTCCGCGGTGCCGACGCCGACCGTGTAGGCACCGTCGGCATCGGCCGTAACGGTCACCTCTGAGAAGTGACCGCGCGGCGGCATCGTGGCGATCATCGACGAGGCCATGCCTCGGCCCACACGCCACTCGGGGCCGGCGGGTGCAACCGTGGAGTTGCCCCTGGCGAGCGCCTGCTCGGCCAGGTCGATGCACTGATCGAGTCCGTAGCCGCCGAGAATCAGGTCGTCACCCTCGACGTGAGTGACGATCAATGGATCGGAGGGGGTGACGGAGTTGAGCCTGCGCAGCTCGAACGGATCGACGCCGACGGAGCGCGCCAGCTCGTCGAGCGCCGACTCGATGGCGAAGATCACCTGTCCGAGGCCGTAGCCGCGGAAGGCACCCGACGGAACGTTGTTCGTATAGACGCACCGGGCATCCACCCGCTTGTTGGGAACGTTGTACAGGCTCACCGACTCGGAGCATGAGTGATACATCGTGCCTGGCCCGTGGTTGCCGTAGGCTCCGGTGTCGGAGAGCAGCTCGACCTTCATCGCGGTGAGCAGGCCGCCCGCATCGGCGCCGAGCGTCACCTGCACCTCCATCGGATGTCTCGTCGGCGAGAGAGTGAACTCGTCTTCTCGGGTGAACTCGTATTGAACCGCCCGCCCGGTTGTGAGCACGGCGAGGCTCACGAGGTCTTCGGTCAGAATCTCCTGTTTTCCGCCGAAACCGCCACCGACTCGAGCTGTGAAAACACGAACGGTCGACGGGTCGCGATCGAAGAGGCGGCAGATCTCGGTCTGCACCAGGAACGGAACCTGCGAACTCGTGCGCAGAACCAGGCGCTCGTCCTCGTCGATCCAGCCGATCGTGGCGTGGGTCTCAAGGTGCGTGTGAGCCACACGCTGGGTCTGCCAGGTTCCGGTGATCGTGTGTGCTGCCCCTGCAAGACCGGCGGCGACGTCGCCGTACTCGCCGTGCAACTCGGCGACCAGATTGCGCTGGGGGTCGACGATGCGCGAGGTCGTGCCGTTCTTGTCGCCGTGGATGCTCGGTGCGCCGTCGAGCGTCGACAGGTGCGGGTCGAAGACGGCCGGCAGCACCTCGTAGTCGATCTCGATGAGGCGTGCGGCTGCTTCGGCGATGCCGACCGATTCGGCGACAACCGCGGCGACGCGCTGGCCGCGGAAGCGCACGACGCTGTCGAGCACGAGAGTGTCGTCGGGGTCGTCGAGTCGGGACTCGTGCCGCGCTGTCGAGAACAACGTGTCGGGGGAGTGCTCGTGCGTGAGTACCGCGTGAACCCCGGGCAGGGCGGATGCGCGGCGCGTGTCGATCGCTGTGATGCGCGCGTGCGCGTGCGGCGACTTCAGAACGACGAGGTGCAGCAGCCCGGGGATCGCGATGTCGAGAGTGAATGGTTCCTGACCGCTCACCACGCGCTCGCTGGCCGGTGCCGTGACCGAGGTGCCGACGGATGCGCGCGGCCCGGTCTTGATTACCGGCGTGGTGCGCGACTTCGGCGCCTCGGCGCCCGGCTCGAGCTCGACTCCGCACGAGTCGGTGTGCACGTGGTCGATGGCCTCGTGGATCGCGCGGTAGCCGGTGCACCGGCAGAGGTTGCCCTTGAGTAGGCGCGGCAGCTCGGCCAGATCCTCGTCATCGAAGGTCGACGCCGTAACGACCATGCCTGCGGTGCAGAACCCGCACTGGAACGCGGCATGGTCGACGAATCTCTGCTGCACTGCAGAGAGGTAGCCCGGCATGCCGAGTCCCGCGGCGGTCGTCACATCTTTTCCTGCGGCGCGGAAGGCCGGATACACACACGAGTGCACGGGTGTGCCGTCGACGAGCACGGAGCAGGCGCCGCAGTCGCCGGTGTCGCACCCCTTTTTGACCTCGAAGTGCTTCTGGTCGCGGATGAAGGTGCGCAGGCTCTGGCCCGCCCGAGGCTCGGAGTCGAACTTTTCGCCGTTGATCGAGAAGGTCATCGGGCTGCCCCCGTGAGTTCGAGCCGAATCTCCTCGCCCAGCACGACGCTGACGGCGAGCCGCCAGTCTGCGGCGCCATGCGCATCCGTGAACCAGGTGCCGATGCCCTCGATCGCGGTGCGCAATTCGGATGCCGTTGGGAGGCCGGCGAAGCGGAGCTGCTCCGGGCGCACGGTCGCGGCAGACACGGTGAGCACGAAGCTCTCGTCGACGGGGTCGAATCTGCCGATGACGACGGCTCCGCTTCGTCCGATGGCGGAGAGGGCGATCTTGCGGTAGGCCGTCGCAGAACCGAGCGATCGGGCGGCGACGTGCAGTGAGCGTAGTACGTCTCCGGAGTTGAGCGAGGTGGTCGTGTTACCCGTGACGAGTTCGCTGACCGGTATCCGCACATCGCTGCCGTCGGCCCTCCAGATCAATGCCTCGGCGTCGAGCGCGCTGAACAACGAGGTCATAGGGCCCGCCGGCAACGCGGTGCAGATGTTGCCGCCCACTGTGGCGACGTTCCACACCTTGAACGACCCGAACAGGGCAGTGCAGCACTGGTAAAAGAGGGGATGGGCGCGCCAACCGCGATCATCGGGCAGCGTCGAGAGCTGGGTCAGCGTCGCGGTCGCCGCGACCTCGAGCCCGTCGTCGGAGATCACAAACGGTTCCCAGCCGAGCGTCTGCAGGTCGATGAGGGTGTGGATGCTCGGGTTCGGTTCGGCGAAGAGCACGCTTCCGCCGGCAAGAGGCACAGCGCCCTCGCCGAGCTCGCCAAGGTCTGCGCGGCTTCTGGCGGGAATCACGCGGTTCACGGTGTTGAGGTCCATGTACGTCTCCTCGTACCGAAGGATTGCTGTGGTGCTGTACCAAGTACACCTCACACATGTGTCGGGCGTGTAAATCACCGCGCCGCCATTCATGCCTGTCTTGGGTGATCACGCTCGCCTGCGATCTCCGCCCGCGGTTGCGAGAGCCGGATTGCGACGAACGACACCCGAGAACCGCAATTGTCGCGGTTGTCGTCGAGGATCAACTGACGAGGGCGGTGTGAGCCAATATCTGTTCTCGTACCGATCATCGTGTGACGTCGTGCGGTTGATTCTCCACTCGTTCGAGTGCAGGAGCAGGTGGTGATGTTTGCAGAGAAGTACGCCGTCTTGGATGTCGGTCTTACCTCCCGTATGCCAGTGCTCGATGTGATGGATTTCGCAGAACGACGGGGGCTTTTCACACCCGGGCCACACGCATCCGCCCTGGGTTGCGTTCAAGACGAGTCTCTGGGCTGGTTGGAACAGCCTGTGTTCGCGACCGAGATCGAGCGGTGATCCGTCGGCTGCAACCATGATGGGCTGGTAGCCCGAGTCGCAGACCAGCCGATCGACCGTGGTCATGGTGACGGGGACTCCGGTTCCTTCGATGAAGGCGATGCCGTCGCCGTCGGGCCTGGTCAACTCAGCTGCAGTGACGACGATCTGAACGGCGGGGCGCTTCTTCGCGAGGACAGTGCTGTGCTCCACTGCTGCCCCGGCCTTGACGAGTGCAACGAGTGCGCCGGCGGTGAGCTGCTCGACGGTGCGCGGATCGTCTGCGAGGGCCTGGGCTTCAGCGACGGCTTTTTTGCCTGCCGATCGGGGGCCACCGATGCGGGGACCCAGGAGAAGGTCGAGAGTGTTCTTGACGAACGAGCCGTCTTCGGGTGCGAAGACAGCGTTGAGGTGCACCATGCCCTCGCGATCGCGCCAGATCTTCGCTTGTTGCCGGGCGTACTGCTCTTTCTCGGTCTCGGCCACACCTGCCCGGTCGAGAAGGGCTCGAGCAGCACGGGCGTCTCGGTAGACGGTCTCGGGCAGGTCGTCGGCGTGGAGGAACGACAGAACCTGTTCTGCGGCGGCCGACAGCTCGGCGGACGAGAGGCGGTCTGTGGTCTCTCCCAAGCCTGCGCGGAGCGCTTCGAATCGATCAGGCGTGATGTCGCCGGCGATCATTCGAGCGCTGATTGCGGCATGCCACGGTGGAGTGATCGGCGAACCGTCAGACGTGTCGAGAGCCTCGTTCGGCCGTGGCAGGGGAGCCGCCTGCATGATCGATTTGCCGAGCCCGTCGAGCTTCTTCGCCTCCGATCTTGAGCATCCGGTGAGCAGCGCGATCATGCTCTGTGGATTGACGTGCCCCTCGGCCTTCGCCAGACCTGCAGGCCCGAGCTCACGGCGTGAACGCTGGTGAATTTCGGCTGCCCCCAGCGCGAGTACCCGGTCGGCTGTGTTCTTCACCGCCGACGCGAGACGCATGAGAGTTTTCAGCTCGTCACCTGACGACACGGTGAGATTCACGGAGACGCACATGTTCGACAGTCGGGCCTCAATGGCACGCACCTCTTCGAACAGGTCTTCCATGTATATAGATTACCCCGTGATCTAGAATAGAACAAGTGTTCTAGGGCCTTATGTCTGATTCTTATTCAACAAGTCCGTAGAGAGCGACGTCGAGTCGAATCTCTCCGATCGGTAGCGCTCCACGCAGAAAGCCTTCACGTTCGAAGCCGAGGCGTTCCGCCACCCGGCAACTCCGCTCGTTGAGCGCCGCCGTGCGAATCTCCACCCGTGTCGAGCCGATGTCGCGGGCGTGCTCGATAAGTGCGGTGCAGGCGCGAGATACGATCCCCTTGCCTTCTTCGTCACGATCGATCCAGTACCCCAGTTCGGCTGTGGCGAGATACGCATCCAACTTGAGCGATGCCGACCCCACGGCTTCGTCGCCCCGAAAGATCACCGTGGGAATAGCGGCTCCGCGAGCGAACTGACCGAGTTGAAATTCAGTGAAGGTGGCGAGATCAGACTCGGTCTGTGCGCCCTGCGCCCAGGGCTCCCATCGCCGCAGTCTGTCTAGGTTCTTCTCGGTCAAATGGTGCATCATCTCGACGGTTGCGAGAGTTCGCAAAGCCAAGGAATATCCACCACCGAGATCGCATTCGAATCGCATCTATTCTCCTCTTCTTCTGGATCGAGACTCGTCCGCGCCGCGTCACCCCAGCGCCGCGACCCACTCCGTCGTGCCGTCGGTGAAGCCCTGCTCTTTCCAGATCGGAACCCGCGCCTTGATCTCATCGATCAGTGCGGCACACGCCGTGAACGCGGTGCCCCTGTGCGCCGAGGCGACCGCACAAGCCAGCGCGACGTCAGTGATCGCAAGGTCTCCAACGCGGTGTGCTGCGGCGATTGTCGTTCCCGGATGCGCGAGGGCCACCTCTGCGACGACCTCGCGCAGAACGGCGTCCGCAGTCGGATGCGCGGAGTACCGCAGCCAAGTCACACCCTTGCCCTCGTCGTGGTCGCGCACGACGCCTGCGAAGGTCACTACTGCGCCGGCGTGGTCGTTCTCGACGGCTGCGATGCACTCGTCGGTCGTCACGACTTCATCGGTCACCCGAGCGAACGCCACGACGGCCGGCGCGGACTCACCGAAATCGTCGGCGGAATAGGAAGCGGGCGTCTCAGTGCTCATGGTCCCCTCCGTGCAACTGATCGAGCACGTGGTCGAGAACCTCTTCGAGCACGGCGAGCCCGTCTTTGACTCCTCCGGTCGAGCCGGGAAGATTCACGACGAAGGTTCTGCCGCGCGCGATTCCCGCGTGCCCTCGTGTGAGCGAGGCGAGCGGCGTCGACTCGGCTCCGCGTCGGCGGATCGCCTCGATCACGCCCGGCAGCTCCCGATCGAGCAAGGGAAGCGTCGCCTCCGGGGTGCGGTCGGTGGGGGTGACCCCCGTGCCGCCCGTCGTCACGAGGAGATCGGCACCCGACTCGATGGCATCCTGAAGCGCGGCGACGACCTCGTCGCCATCCGGAACCACCTGCACGATCGGATCTGCCCACCCGCGATGACGCAGCCAATCGGCGATCACGGGGCCGGTGCGGTCGTCGTAGACGCCCGCCGCGGCACGGGTCGACGCGACGATGACGTGGGCTCGGCGCTCGCGGGGTTCGCCGAGGGTGTTCGTCATTCGATCGTCCAGTCGCCCGACTTGCCGCCCGACTTGGCCGTGACCTGGATGTTGGTGATCACCACGTGCTTGTCGACCGCCTTGATCATGTCGTAGAGGGTGAGAGCCGCGACGGATGCGGCGGTGAGGGCCTCCATCTCGACGCCCGTGACGCCCCGGGTCTTCACTGTCGCGGTGATCACGATGCGGTCGTCGCCGGGTGCGAAATCGACCGTCGCTCCTGACAGCGGCAGCGGATGGCACAGCGGGATGAGTGACGACGTCTGCTTGGCCGCCATGATTCCGGCGACCCGCGACACCGCGAGGGCCTCGCCCTTCGGCAGCTCGCCCGCGAGCAGAAGCTCGAGCACGTCGGGGCGAGTGATAACCGTGGCCACCGCGCTCGCGCGTCTCGATGTCTCGGCCTTGTCTGTCACATCGACCATCAGCACGGCGCCGTCGGCGCCCACATGGGTGAGAGCGGGTTCGTCAGTCATCGATTCTCCAAACGTCGACCAGGTCGCCGACGTCAGCGTGGCTGAGCCCGACCGGAAAGTGAACAAGCGCGGTCGATGCCGCGTACGAATGCAGGAGGTGCGAGCTCGGGCCGCCGACGAGTCGCACGCGACCGTCGGGGTCGATGGATGCTCGGCGTACCTGATGCTTGCCGGCGGGCGACTCGACGCGCTCGGCAAGGGGAAGCCGCAGAGTCTCCCGCTCGGGGCGTGCGAAGCCCGCGAGCCGCCGCAGTATCGGTCGCACGAAGATCTCGAAGGAGACGAGTGCGCTCACCGGATTGCCGGGGAAGGTCACCACGGGGATACCGTCTGAATGCCCGGCCGCCTCGACGAGGCCCAGACCCTGGGGGCCGCCCGGTTGCATGGCCACATGCGAGAACTCGACGCCGAGTGGCCCGAGCGCGTCACGCACGACCTCTCGCGCTCCGGCGCTGACGCCTCCGACGGTGATCACGAGATCGGCGGTGGGAGAGCCCTTCTCGACGATGTGCAACAGATCTGTTGCATCATCGGAGCTGCACGGCCAGGCCATGACCGTGCAGCCGGCGTCGATGAGCGCCTGGCTCAGCACGGCGCTGTTCGCATCGTAGATCTGCCCAGGTTCGAGGGCCGTGCCGGGTTCGCGAATTTCGTGGCCGGTGGCGATGAGTAGAACCCGGATGCGGCGCAGCACGTCGATCTTCGTGAGCCCCGTGGCCGCGATCACTCCCAGCTGGGCCGGCCCGAGCGCGGTGCCCGCGGCGAGGAGGAGGTTGCCTGCGCGCACATCGCTGCCGCGGCGTCGCACGAAATCCTCAGGTGCAGGAGTCGCGGTGAATTCGACAGTGACGGGATCGGACCCGGCGTCGGATCCGCCGACAGACAGGAACCGATCGGGAATCACCCGTTCGATCGGAACGACGGCGTCTGCGCCGGTCGGCAGGGGCGCGCCGGTCATGATGGGCACGGCGCTGCCAGGCCGAATCGCGGAGATGGCGTCGCCCGCATTGACCTGGGTGTCGACGCGAAGCTGCACCGTCGCATCCGGTGTCGCCCCCGATAACTCGGCTGCCCGCACGGCGTAGCCATCCATCTGCGAGTTATCGAACGGCGGAAGGTCGCCGGGTGACACGACATCGTGGGCGAGTGTGCGGTGCCGGTAGGCATCGGGAGCCGCAGCGATCCTCGATGCGGAGAGGGCGATCGTCTCGACCGCACGATCGCGGCCGAGGCAGGCGAGCAGCTCGCGCGCGGCGGCAGCGTGCTGGTCAAGCGATCGTGAGGCCATGCACTCATTCTTGCTCATCGGCACCTCCGCGAACACGGGGCGACCGAGTGATCCGCGACATGCCCCGAACGTGGGGGTGACCTGGCCTAGGTGAAGCACCTAGTGTCGACACCACAGCGTCGCCCGGTCTTCTCGACTCGCTCACCGCTACGCAGCCAACGAGGAGTTTCGAATGTCGTCTACCGCACCTGCGTCCGCGCACCCGCTGCCAACTCCGCTGCGGGTGGTGACTATCGTGTTCACCGTGCTGGCCTCGATCGGGTTGGTCGCGGCGGTGATCCTCGTCATTGCCACGCTCGTGGCGCTGGGCGACGCGAGCGAGGATGCGGGCTGGTACCTCGGGTTCTCGGTGATCGCATCCGTCGTGAACGTGATCGCGGCCGTTGTCGCGCTGGTACTCGGCATCGTCGGCCTGCGCCGCGTCAGAAACCGTGTCTCGCTCGCGGCGCTCGTGGTCGGTGTGGCAGTTCTTCTGGTGCTGGTGGCGCAACTGATCTTCGCAGCCGCAGCGTGACGATCGAGTAGCTCCGCTGAATCAGACCGGAGGTTGCCACAGCTCGATCGGCAGACCCTCCGGGTCGTGGATTCGAGCGAACGTGCCGTAGTCGGTGTCGTCCCACTCGGGTCGCCGTTCGACGGCGATGCCGTCTCCCTCGAGTTTCGCTGCCAGTGCATCCAGGTCGGTAACTCTGAGGTTGAGCATAAAGGGCTGGTCTCTCGCGAAATAGTCGCTGTCGGATGCGAAAGGGGCGAAGACTGTTGGGCCTGCCTGCTGCTGCCAGCCCTCGTCCTCCCCGGTGCCGATGCCGAGATTCTCGCGGTACCAGGCCGTCCGAGCTTCCGGATCGCGGCTTCGGAAGAACAGCCCGCCGATTCCTGTCACTGTCATGGGTGCTCCCTCGGGCTCGACAACGCGAATGTGCACGATCCCGTCACTCTAGCAATCGACCCGACGTGCGCAAATGAGGGTCTAAACTAAGATTCGTGACGCAAATACGGATTCGAGACGCGGCAGTCTTCCTTGGTGTCAGCGATGACACGGTTCGGCGCTGGATCGAGAACGGCACGCTCCCATCGTCGCTCGATGACGCAGGACGCAAGGTCGTCGATGGGGTCGACCTGGCTCGGCTCGCGAAAGAGCACTCGGCCAATCCGGTCGACCCGTCCGACATGAACAGCTCGGCGCGCAATCGTTTCGTCGGACTCGTCACGAAGGTCACGAGCGATGTCGTGATGAGTCAGGTCGAGCTGCAGTGCGGGCCGCATCGCGTCGTGTCGCTCATGAGTACCGAGGCCGTTCGCGATCTCGACTTGAAGCCCGGCTCGGTGGCCGTCGCCGTGATCAAGTCCACCAACGTCATCGTCGAAGCATCCAGGAGCGCGTCGTGAAGAAGGCCGTTCTCGCATCTCTCGCCCTTGTAGGCGCCATCGGCATGCTCGCCGGGTGTGCGTCCCCTTCGACAAGCTCAGGCAACGAGCCGAGCCCGACTCCGGTCGTGGAGCAGACTCTCACAGTCTTCGCGGCGGCCTCGCTCAAAGACACCTTCACCGAGCTGGCGAGCGAGTTCGAAAAGTCGCACCCCGGAGTGACCGTGTCGCTGAACTTCGCGGGCTCGGCCGATCTGGTGTCGCAGGTCACCGAAGGAGCGCCGGCCGACGTCGTGGCGTTCGCCGACGAAAAGAACATGGCGAAGCTGAGCGATGCGAAATTGATCGACGGCACCCCCGAGCTCTTCGCGAGCAACACCCTCGAGATCGCCGTTCCCCGGGGCAACCCGGCCGGAATCACCTCATTCCAAGACCTCACCAAACCCGAGGCCAAGGTCGTTATCTGCGCCGCCCAGGTTCCGTGCGGCTCGGCCACAGTGAAGATCGAGCAGGCCACGGGCATCACCCTCACCCCGGTGAGTGAGGAGTCCGCCGTCACCGACGTGCTCGGCAAGGTCTCGTCGGGGGAGGCGGATGCCGGCCTCGTGTACGTGACCGACGTCAAGGCTGCGGGCGAAGCGGTCGATGGCGTGACCTTCCCCGAGGCATCCGGAGCAGTGAACAAGTACCCGATCGGCGTCGTCAAGGCATCGACGCTGCCCGACCTCGCCGCTGAGTTCGCGAAGCTCGTCACCGGCGCAGACGGCCAGAAGATCCTCGCCGCTGCGGGCTTCGCCAAGCCTTAGTGGCCAATCGAATGCAGCAGCGCTCGACTCTCGGCGGCATTCCCGCCTGGGTCGCCGTCGTCGCTGCCGTCGGCGCGCTGCTCATCATCGTGCCGATCGTCAGCCTGGCCACCCGCGTCGACTGGCCGAACTTCGGCGCTCTCGTCACCAGCCCCTCGTCGCTGGCCGCACTAGCTCTGAGCCTTCGCACCTCGGTTGCCAGCACCGCACTCTGCATTCTGCTCGGCGTACCGTTGGCGCTCGTCCTGGCGCGCACGAGCTTTCCGGGCAAACGCATCCTCCGTGCGCTGATTCTTCTACCCCTCGTGCTTCCGCCGGTCGTCGGCGGCATCGCCCTGCTCGCGGCCTTCGGACGCCGCGGCCTGCTCGGTTCCTCGCTGGAGACCCTGGGCGTGAGCATCGCCTTCTCGACCGTCGCCGTGGTGCTCGCTCAGACGTTCGTCGCTCTGCCGTTCCTGGTGCTCAGCCTGGAGGCGGCCCTGCGTGCGGCCGGGTCGCGATACGAGGCCGTCGCATCCACCCTGGGCGCATCACCCAGCACCGTTTTTCGCAGGGTGACGCTGCCGCTTGTGCTGCCGGGCCTGGTCACCGGGGCAGTGCTCGCCTTCGCCCGCGCCCTCGGCGAATTCGGGGCGACGCTCACCTTCGCGGGCAGTCTCGAGGGGGTCACCCGCACACTGCCGCTCGAGATCTACCTGCAGCGTGAGACCGATCCGGATGCCGCGGTGGCGCTCGCCCTCGTGCTCGTGGTGGTGGCCGTGATCGTGATGGTCGTCACCTACGGACGGCGGGAGATCCGATGAGCCTCGACGTTCACGCCGTCGTCGAGCCTGACCGGCTCGATGTGAGCTTCTCACTCGCAGGGGGCGAGACGCTCGCCGTTCTCGGGCCGAACGGTGCTGGCAAGTCGACTTTACTCGACGTGCTGTCGGGCCTGGTGCGACCCGATTCGGGCCATGTGCGCCTCGGCGGCACGACGCTCGTATCGGCCGGGGGCGACGAGCCTGACAGCTGGGTGGCGCCCCACTCGCGCGGCGTCGCACTGCTCGCGCAGGAGGCACTTCTCTTTCCGCACCTCAGCGTGCGCGACAACGTCGCGTTCGGCCCTCGCAGCGCGGGCGTCGATCGGGCCGAGGCCCGACGCATCGCCGAGCGATGGCTCCAGCGGGTGGATGCCACGGGGCTGGCCGATCGGCACCCCCGTCGGCTCTCGGGCGGTCAGGCCCAACGCGTCGCGGTGGCCAGGGCGCTGGCGACCGAGCCACGGCTGTTGCTGCTCGACGAACCATTCGGGGCATTGGACGTCGGTGTCGCGCCGGCGATGCGGCGCCTGCTGTCCGACGTTCTCGCCGAGCGCACGGTGGTGATTGTCACCCACGATCCGCTCGATGCCCTCGCCCTCGCCGACCGGGTGATCGTTCTCGATGAGGGGCACATCGTCGAACAGGGCGACACCCGTGAGGTGCTTCTGAACCCCCAGGCGGACTTCACTCGTCTCCTGACCTTCGGGCTCGGCGCGATCTGACGACGTAGGCTGGGTGGATGAGCATCACGCTCGGCATGCCGACCATCCCTATCCGCGGCACAGCTGTGACGCCCGGCCGACCCCAGGCATCCGATCGCCCCACTGTGCCCGGCCTTCTCGACCGTTTCGGCCGCACGGCCACCGATCTGCGCATCTCTCTGACCGACAAGTGCAATCTGCGCTGCACCTATTGCATGCCCGCAGAGGGCCTGCCGTTCTTGGCGGGACCGAAGTTGCTCACTCGCGAGGAGATCGCTCGCCTTGCCCGCATCGCGGTGGAGGAGCTCGGCGTGCGGCAGATCCGCTTCACTGGTGGAGAACCGCTGCTGCGCAAAGACCTGGTCGAGATCATCGAAGACTGCGCGGCTCTCGAGCCGAGACCCGAGATCTCGCTGACCACCAACGCGATCGGCCTCAAGAGCCGTGCCGCGGCGCTCGCCGCTGCGGGCCTCGACCGCGTCAACGTGTCGCTCGACTCGATCTGTGCCGAGACCTTCGCCACGATCACCCGACGGCCGTTCCTCAATCGTGTGCTCGAGGGCATCGACGAGCTGCGCACCGTGGGCCTCGAGCGCACCAAGATCAACGCGGTGCTGATGCCGGGCATCAACGACGACCAGGGCGTCGAGTTGCTCGAGTGGGCGCTCGCGGGCGGCCACCAGCTGCGCTTCATCGAGCAGATGCCTCTGGATGCCGACCACTCGTGGACGCGCGACGGCATGATCACCGCGGCTCAGATCCGCGAAAAGCTCGAGGTGCGCTACATTCTGACGCCCGACGATGCGCCACGTGACGGCGCCCCGGCCGAGCTGTACCAGGTGCGCGAGAAGTCCGACCCCACGGGCGAGATGCTCGGCATGGTCGGAATCATCGCGAGCGTCACCGAGAACTTCTGTGACGACTGCCGCCGCACGCGCATCACGGCGGAGGGCGGGGTTCGCAGCTGCCTCTTCTCCGAGGGCGAGACTGATCTGCTCGGATCGCTCCGCGGCGGGGCGACCGATTCCGCTATCGCGGATCTCTGGCGCGCGGCGATGTGGGCGAAGCCATCCGGACACGGCATCAATGCAGCGGGGTTCGAGCAGCCGGCCCGTTCGATGAGCGCGATCGGCGGCTGACATGCAGGTGCAGGTGAGGTACTTCGCTGCGGCCAAAGCGGCCACGGGTGTGGCCGAGGAGGTGCGCTCGATTGGCGTCGGAGACACAATCGGCGCCCTGCTCGACGAGCTTGGAGACGACCCTCGGGCGGTCTTCGCCCGCTGCTCGTTCATCCTCAACGAGGTCACCACGACTGACCGCGACATCGTGCTGCGCGACGGCGACCGCCTCGACGTGCTGCCCCCGTTCGCCGGCGGCTAGGCGCGGCGGGCGTCGGCCTCGATCATGGCGCGGTAGGCGGCCCACTCCTCTGCGGAGCGCCCGGGGATATTCGGATCCGCCGCACGCAATCCCACCTCGCCGTCGATGCCCTCGCGCAGAATGTCGGCGTGGCCCGCGTGCCGGGCAGTCTCTGCGACCACGTGGACGAGGATCTGGTGCAGCGTCACTCGGCGCGTCCCCGGCTTCCACCAGGGCACCTCGCCGATGGCGTCGATGCTCAGTGCATCGATCGTGGCATCGCTGCGCGCCGCGGAGTAGTGGTGGAACTCGATGATCTCCGCACGTGACTCGGCAGCGGGAACCCACATGTCGGAATCCGGCACCGCATCCTCGGCCAGCCACGGAATCGCGCGATCGGCGGGGCGACCGAACGTCACCCCGAAGTAGTCGAGTTGCACGCTCGCCACGTGTTTGACGAGGCCGAGAATGTTCGTGCCCGTGGGAGTCAGCGGTCGACGCACGTCGTACTCGCTGAGTCCCTCGACCTTCAACAGCAGGCTGTCTCGCCCACGCCGCAGGTAGTCATGCAGAGTCGTCTTCTCATCCATGCGTCTACTCTGGCCCGTTCGGGCGCCACGCACCATCGAGTTGCCTCACATGCACCGAAAATCGGTTCCGAAGGTGCTTCTGCGCCGACTCGACGAGTGCCGAGGCGGCGCGTCAGTACCGCGCCTTGTCGGGCTCGATCTCGGTGACCCACGCGTCGACCCCTCCGCCGAGGTCGGAGATGTTCGACCAGCCGTTCTGGGCCATGTAGTCCCGGGCCTGGCCCGAGCGGCCGTCGTGGTGGCAGTACAAAATCACCCGGCCGTCCTGAGGCATCTTCTCGCGAGCCTCGTCGCTGAGCAGCTGGCTCATCGGAATCAGTTCTGAGCCCTCGATCGCGACGATGTCACGCTCCCACGGCTCGCGCACGTCGACCAGCACGAAGCTCTGCTCGCCGCGCTCGCGGGCGTCGAGCAGGGCCTTCAGTTGGGTGGGCGTCATGCGCTCGGCGGTCGGTTCGGGCAGTGCGGTGGATGCGTCGGGCTGGGTCACAGGGGTGCCTTTCGTGTCGTGGGTGCCGGACGCCTCGGGCGAGGCCGGCAGGGTTGGTCGCGAGGTCGTGGTTGCAGCGGATGCCACTGCCGACCGCTCTCGCGGAGCCGCGTCGCGCGCGGCCGGGCCGAAGCGGATCTCGCGCCACGTCGCATCCAGGCCGTCGTGCACGAGTAGCCGGCCCAGCAGCAGTTCGCCGAAGCCGAGAAGCAACTTGATGGTCTCGGTGGCCATGACCGAGCCGATCGAGGCGCAGATCGATCCGAGCACACCCGCGGTGGCGCAGGTCTCGCCCTCATCGGCCGGCGGCTCCTCGGCGAACAGGTCGCGAACGGTGACGCCCGCTCCCAGCGCGGCGGGCGGTGTCGCCCAGAACACGGTCGCCTGGCCGTCGAATCGCAGCACGGAGCCCCACACGTAGGGCTTGCCCAATAGCTTGGCCGCGTCGTGGGCCAGATAGCGGGTCTCGAAGTTGTCTGTGCCGTCGACGATCACATCGTAGTCGGCGACGAGGGCGAGCACGTTCGCGCTCGTCACGCGAACAACGAGGGGAAGAATGTCGACCAGGGGGTTCAGCTCAGCGAGGGCCGAAGCCGCAGCCTCGGCCTTGCGGCGACCCACATCGGCGGTGCCGAAGAGGGTCTGGCGTTGCAGATTGGAGGGCTCGACCGTGTCGGAGTCGACGACGCCGACGGTTCCGACGCCTGCCGCGACGAGCGAGGTGAGGATGGGCGACCCGAGTCCGCCCGCGCCCAGCACGAGCACGCGCGACGCCTTGAGGCGGCGCTGGCCGTCGACGCCGATCTGCGGGAGCGTGAGTTGCCGGGAGTAGCGGCTGAGCTCGGCCGGCGTCAGCGCGGGGCCGGGGGAGACGAGCGGGGGATGAGCCATTCCGGCGGGAGTCCTCTTCGGATCGATGCCCCGGTGCGACCGGGAGCGAGCAGACGATTCAAGCGTACGCCGCCTAGCATGAGCGGTATGCAGGCAAGGATCTCGACGGCGTTGGTCGCAGGCGCAGCGACCGTCGCGATTCTCGGGTTGCTCGCGGCGTGCACGTCGGATGCCCGAGACGACGAGACGACGTCGCCGAGCTCCAGCGACTCCTGGACCGTGACAGAAGCCGGCCTCACCCTGCCGCCCTTCGGCGAACCGGCCGACTACCAGCTCGGGGGCAGCTACGACGTCGACGCCGCCGTGAAGATCGTCACCCGCGACAGCACGTCGGAGCCGGCCGAGGGCGTGTACTCCATCTGCTACGTCAACGGATTCCAGTCGCAGCCCGGCGACGATGAGCGGTGGAGCGTCGACAACCCCGACCTCGTGTTGCGGGCTGATGACGGCACGGCGATCATCGACCCGAACTGGCCCGACGAGTTCATTCTCGACACGTCGACGCCCGAGAAGAGGCAGCGCATCTCGCGCGTGATCGGCGCATCCATCGAGGCGTGCGCCGACAAGGGGTTCGACGCTGTCGAGATCGACAACCTCGACACCTACTCGCGTAGCGACGGACACCTCAGCATCGGCGACAACCTGGCGCTCGCGAAGCTCTTCGCCGACCGGGCTCACGGACGTGCCATGGCGATAGGGCAGAAGAACTCAGCCGAGCTGGGCGGGCGCGGTCGCACCGAGGCGGGATTCGATTTCGCCGTCACCGAGGAGTGCGTGCGCTTCGAGGAGTGCGGTGCCTACGCCGAGGTCTACGGCGACCGGGTCATAGACATCGAGTACACCGATGACCTCTCGGCCCCGTTCGACGAAATCTGCGCCTCGAACGAGAGACCGGCCAGCACGATTCTGCGCGACCGCAACCTCGTCGCGAAGGGCCACGCCGACTACGTGTTCGAGCATTGTTGACGAGCCTCGCCCCCGCATCGGCGCGGGTTCGGTACCGTAGAGCAACCACTGGAAGTCAGAACGAAGCGGAGGGCGTCGGGTGTATCTCAAAAGCCTGACCCTCAAGGGTTTCAAGTCGTTCGCGCACCCCACGACCTTCGCCTTCGAGACCGGGGTCACCTGCGTCGTCGGTCCGAACGGATCGGGCAAGAGCAACGTCGTCGACGCACTCGCCTGGGTCATGGGCGAGCAGGGCGCGAAGACTCTCCGGGGCGGCAAGATGGAGGACGTCATCTTCGCGGGCACGGCCACGAAGGGTCCCCTCGGCCGGGCCGAGGTCATCCTCACCATCGACAATGCAGACGGCGCCCTGCCGATCGACTATTCCGAGGTCACGATCAGTCGCACGCTGTTTCGCAACGGGGGCAGCGAGTATGCGATCAACGGCGAGGGCTGTCGGCTTCTCGACGTTCAGGAGCTGCTGAGCGACTCCGGGCTCGGCCGCGAGATGCACGTGATCGTTGGTCAGGGCCAGCTCGACGCCGTGCTGCACGCGACACCCGAAGGACGACGCGGTTTCATCGAAGAAGCCGCAGGGATTCTGAAGCACCGGCGCCGCAAAGAGAAGACGCAGCGCAAGCTCGAGGCGATGCAGGCCAACCTCACTCGTCTCAGCGACCTTGCGGGCGAGATCCGCCGTCAGCTCAAACCTCTGGGCCGCCAGGCCGAGATCGCGAAAGAGGCGCAGTCGATCGCCATGATCGTGCGGGATGCTCGCGCCCGGCTTCTCGCCGACGAGGTCGTCACCCTGCGCACCGCGCTCTCAGACCATGGACGAACCGAGAACGAGCGCCGCACCGAACGCATCGTGCTGCAGGAGCGGCTCGAGCAGAACCAGCTTCGCGTCGCCCGAATCGAGGGCGCCCAGGTGGGCGACGCCGTCGACATCGCGCGGCGAACGAGCTTCGGTCTCGAGTCGGTGCAGGAGCGCTTGCGCGGCCTCTTCACCCTGGCCAACCAGCGGCTCGCGCTGCTGGGTTCGGATGCCGAGGGTACGGCCACAGGGCCCACGGTCACCCCGCAGATGGTCGCCGACGCGGCCGACGAGATCCTGCGGCTCCGCGGCGAGGTTGAGGCCGCCGAGCTTGCCCTCACGGTGGCCCAGGCCGACTCAGTAGACGCGCGCTCCTCGCTCGACTCGGTCGACGAGGAGATCGCGGCCCAGAGCGCCCTCGTGTCGAAACACGATCTCGAGATCTCCAAACTGCAGGGTCAGGTCGACACGGCCAACTCGCGGCTCGCTGCCGTGCGAGGCGAGGTGCTGAGGCAGACCAACGCCCTCGAGGCCGCGACCGCTCGGCGTGAGACGGCGAAGGCCGAGTTCGCTCTTCTCGAAGCAGAGGCCGCCGTTTCTGGAACATCCGAGACCGACCTCGACGAGGCCTACGAGTTCGCGCAGGCCCGCCTGTTCGAGGCCGAGGCCGAGATCGAGGTCCTGCGCGAAACCCTGCACGGCCATGAGCGCGAGCGCGATGCGCTCGCCGCCCGAACGAGCGCCCTGACTCTGGCCCTCGACCAGAAAGACGGCACGACCGACCTCATCGCAGCGAAAGTCCCTGGTGTGCTCGGGCTGGTTGCCGACAACGTCACGGCCAAGCCGGGCTTCGAGGCCGCGATCGCGGCGGCCCTCGGCACCTTGGCCGATGCGGTTCTCGCCGAGACACCGGATGCTGCGCGCACCGCCATCGACCTGGCCCACAGCGACGAGCTCGGCCGCGTCGAGATCGTTGTGGCCGATTCCGCCGATCCCGTTGCTGGAACCGATGCGGTTGCCGAGCCCATCGCATCCGACGCCGCTGGAGTCATCGCGGCCGTCGACGTGATCACGGCACCGGCCGGCGTGCGCGGTCTGCTCGCCCGAACGCTGATCGTCGACGATCTCGCCACGGCCCGAAAGGTGTGGCCGTCGGTGGCGAAGCACGCCGGAGCCACTCTCATCACCCGATCGGGCGACGTGCTCACCGAGTACGTGCTGCGTGGAGGATCGGGTGCCAAGCGCAGCCGCATCGAGCTGCGCGCCGAGCGTGACACCGCCTCGGTGAACCTCGATGAGACGCTCTCGCTGATCGAGAGGGCCAAGTTCGCCCTCGCCGAGCAGCGTGGCATCGTGCAGCTCGCGAAAGAACAGTCGGCGCAGGCGCTCGCGGCGCTCCGCGAGTTCGATTCCGCGCTCGCTGCACAGACCGAGAAGCTCGCCAGGCTCAAGGCCCAACTCGACGCGTCGACGGGCGAGTTCGATCGGCTCAGCTCGGCGCTCGCGGTGTCGGAGGAGACGGTCGCTCAGGCGGAACGTGCGGCCGCGACGGCGAAGGAAGAACTCGAGACGGCTCAGTCCCGCCCACGCCCCATGCTCGACGTGAGCCAGCGCGACGCGCTGTACGCCGAGCTCGAGAGCGCCAGGGAGAGGGAGATCGGGGCGCGGCTCCAGCTGGAGACCGCTCGCGAGCGGGTGCGCGCCGAGGAGGCTCGTCGTGCAGCGCTCCAGAAGCAGGTCGAGGCCGACCGGGCGGCGGCAGAGGAAGCGGCGCGGCGAGCCGTGATCCGGCGGCGTCAAGTGCAAGCCGCCACGGATGTGGTCGAAGCCCTGCCCGCCGTGCTCAGTTCGGTGGAGGCGTCGGTTGCCGAAGCGCGCCTCGAGCAGGCTCGCGCCGAGGCGGAGCGCGCGGAACAGAATCAGGAGCTGCTCGCTCTGCGCCGCGACGAGGCCGCGCTGCGCGAGCGCCTGCAGGCGATCACTGAGAACGTGCACGGTCTCGAACTGCAGATCTATGAGAAGAAGCTGCACCTGTCGAGCGTGCTCGAGCGCGTGGGCAGTGAGCTCGGGCTCGTCGAAGACGTGCTCGTCTCCGAGTACGGTCCCGACCAACTGATCCCACCGGACTCGCCGCTTCCCGAGCCTGTCGAAGGGCAGCCCGCGGGTATCCCCTTCGATCGCGTCGCGCAACAGGCCAGACTTGCGAAGGCCGAGCGAAAGCTCGCCGAGCTGGGCCGAGTGAACCCGCTTGCGCTCGAGGAGTTCGACGCGCTCGAGCAGCGACACAAGTTCCTCACCGAGCAGCTGACCGACCTCACGAAGACGCGCACCGACCTGCTCACGATCATCGACGAGATTGACGTGAAGATGCAGGTGATCTTCGACGAGGCTTTCACTGATACCAAGGCCGCGTTCCAGGAGGTGTTCCCGATCCTGTTCCCGGGCGGAACGGGCAGCATCAGCCTCACCGATCCTTCGAACCTGCTCACCACCGGCATCGAGGTGTCGGTCAAGCCCGCCGGCAAGAAGATCGAGCGGCTCTCTCTGCTGTCAGGAGGGGAGCGCTCGCTGGCCGCGGTCGCGCTGCTGATCGCGATCTTCAAGGCCAGGCCCAGCCCGTTCTACATCATGGACGAGGTCGAGGCGGCCCTCGACGACGCCAACCTGGGTCGGCTGCTGACCATCTTCGAAGACCTCAGAAAGACGAGTCAGCTCATCGTGATCACGCACCAGAAGCGCACGATGGAGATCGCAGATGCCCTCTACGGCGTCTCCATGCGACAAGACGGGGTGTCGGCGGTGGTCGGCCAACGCGTAGGTGACAACCAGCCGGCCTGATTAATTGGACTGCGTCTATTAAATAGCTAGACTGCCTGCATGACAGAGCTTCTTCTCGCCGGATTCGGCGATCACGCGGTGGACTACGCCGATGGATGGGCGTTGCAGCGTCGCCTCCACGAAGGTGTCGTCGCCCGCACGACACCCGACACGCTGGTGCTGCTCGAGCACCAGCCGGTGTTCACCGCTGGGCGCAGAACGGATGCTTCGGAGCGGCCGACCGACGGAACCCCCGTCATCGACGTCGACCGGGGTGGCAAGATCACCTGGCACGGGCCCGGTCAGCTCGTCGGCTATCCGATTCTGCGGCTCGCCGAGCCGATCGACGTCGTGGGCTACGTGCGCCGTCTCGAGGGGATTCTGATCGATGTGCTCGACGAACTCGGTGTGGAGTGCGGACGTGTCGACGGGCGCTCTGGGGTCTGGGTCTCGAGAGGCGGGGCCGATTTCAAGATCGCGGCCATCGGCATCCGCATCGCCCATGACGTGACGATGCACGGCTTCGCGCTGAACTGCAGCAATAGCCTCGAGCCGTATTCGCGGATCGTGGCCTGCGGCATTCGCGACGCGGGAGTGACCACGATCAGCGAATGCATCGGACGTGTGGTGCAGCCGAGCGACGTCGCGCCGCTCATCGCCGACCGCTTCTTGGATTCTTCAGTGATTGCGGGATTCGCTACGGCTGCGGAGGTCGCCGCGTGAGCGCCGTGCCCGAAGGGCGCAAGCTGCTGCGCCTCGAGATCAGAAACGCTGAGACACCCATCGAAAAGAAGCCGGAGTGGATCAAGACGAAGGCACGCTTCGGCCCCGAGTATCGCGCCCTGCAGAACCTCGTGAAAGACGAGGGGCTGCACACCGTCTGCCAGGAGGCCGGGTGCCCGAACATCTTCGAGTGCTGGGAGGACCGCGAGGCGACGTTCCTCATCGGCGGTTCTCAGTGCACCAGGCGGTGCGACTTCTGCCAGATCGACACCGGCAAGCCGGCCGACTACGACACAGACGAGCCGCGGCGAGTTGCCGAATCGGTCGAGAAGATGAACCTGCGCTATGCGACCGTCACCGGCGTCGCCCGCGACGACCTGCCCGACGAGGGCGCCTGGCTGCACGCAGAGACGGTGCGCGAGATCCATCGCCGCAACCCGGGAACCGGCGTCGAGATCCTCGCTACCGACTTCTCGGGCAACAGTGATCTGCTCGCCGAGGTGTTCTCGTCGAGGCCCGAGGTCTTCGCCCACAACGTCGAGACCGTTCCCCGCATCTTCAAGCGCATTCGCCCGGCCTTCCGCTACGAGCGTTCGCTCGACGTGCTCACGCAGGCCAGGGCGGCGGGCCTCATCACCAAGTCGAACCTCATCCTCGGCATGGGGGAGGAGCCCGCCGAGGTGAGCCAGGCGCTGCGCGATCTGCACGACGCCGGCACCGACATCATCACACTCACGCAGTACCTGCGACCGAGCCCTCGCCATCTCCCCGTGTCGCGCTGGGTCAAGCCGGAGGAGTTCGTGGCGTTCAAACAGGAGGCCGAGGAGATCGGCTTCCTCGGGGTGCTCGCCGGTCCGCTGGTGCGCTCGAGCTACAGGGCAGGGCGCCTATGGGCCCAGTCGATGGCCCGCAAGGGTTTCGAGCTGCCCGAGCGGCTCGCTCACCTCGCTGCCGAGGCTGAGCGGTCGGACGGCTTCGTGCAGGCTGTCGGCTAGGGGCACGCCGGTAGTCTTGTCATATGGCTGAACGCACCCCCTGGTCTTTGTCTGGCGCCCTCCGAGGCATGTTCACCAAGCCCACGATCGACGCCAACACGTGGGAGGACCTCGAAGACGCGCTGCTGAAGGCCGACTTCGGCCCCGACGTCACCGACTCGGTCGTCACGGATCTTCGAGCCAAGGTCGACCGCTTCAAGACGACCGACCCCAAAGACCTGCAGCGCATGCTCCGCGAGACCATGGAGGAGCGGCTGTCGCGGCTCGACACCACCCTGCATCTGTCTGAGCGCCCAGCCATCGTGCTCGTCGTGGGCGTCAACGGCGTCGGCAAGACCACAACCATCGGCAAGTTCGCGAAATTCCTCGCCACCTACGGGCGCACGGTCGTCATCGGCGCGGCCGACACGTTCCGCGCCGCCGCCGTCGAGCAGGTGGCCACCTGGGCAGAACGGGCGGGCGCCGCCATCGTGCGTCCGCAGCATGAGGGGCAGGATCCGGCATCGGTCGCGTTCCAGACCATCGAGTACGCCAAGCTGCACGGCACGGAGATCGTGGTCATCGACACGGCAGGCCGCCTGCAGACCAAGGGCGGACTCATGGACGAGCTCGGCAAGATCCGCCGAGTCATCGAGAAGCAGGCCCCCGTGGCCGAGGTGCTGCTCGTGCTCGACGCGACCACCGGCCAGAACGGGCTCGCCCAGGCCGAGGCGTTCATTCAGCACGCGGGCGTGACCGGCCTCGTTCTCACCAAGCTCGACGGGTCAGCCAAAGCCGGCTTCGTACTCGCCGTTCAGGAGAAGACGGGTATTCCGATCAAGCTCATCGGCCAGGGAGAGGGCATCAACGACCTCACCGGCTTCACCCCGCACGTCTTCGCGCAGAACCTGGTCGGCTAGCCGCCTAGAAGCGCGAGGCCACCTCGTAGAGAACCTCTTCGTCGCCTGCGTAGATTCCCTCGGCTCGGGGCCAGTGTGAGATCACGTCGGTGAAACCGAGTTCTGCCGCGCGCCCGACCAGGTCTTCGAAAGCGCCCACGCTCTCGAGCGAGAACTGCCCGCCAGAATCGAGTGACAGGTAGCGATCGATGGATGCAGGGTCACGGCCTGCTGCGTTTGCCGCGTCATCGAGGCGGCCGGCCAGAGCGGCCACCGCCGACCACCACTTCTCGCCGGTGGCGCCGTCTTTGCCGGTCGTGACCCAGCCCTGGCCGTGCTTCGCGACGAGGGCAAGACCTTTCGGACCATTGGCGGCGAGCACGAACGGCACCCGAGGCCGCTGTGAGGGAACCCCGACCATGCGCGCGTCGACCGCCTCGTACCAGTCGCCATCGAAGGAGATGCCGCGCTCACCGTCGCCCTCATGCCGCAGCAGCTCGTTGAGCAGGGTCACGAACTCGGCGAAGCGTGCATGGCGCTCGTGGGGCGTGTACTCGGGCTGACCGAGCACAAATGCGTCGAACCCCGTGCCTCCAGAGCCGACGCCGAGCACGAACCGCCCGCTCGAAATGTCGTCGACCGTGGCGATTTCTTTCGCGAAGGGCACTGGATGCCTGAAGTTCGGCGATGAGACGAAGGTGCCGAGGCGGATGGTCTCGGTGACGACGGCCGCAGCCGTCAGAGTGGGGATGGTCGCGTTCCATGGCTGGTCGGCGAGGGAACGCCACGAGAGGTGATCGTAAGTCCACGCATGATCGAAGCCGAGTCCCTCGGCTGACTGCCACTTTCGGCGGGCGATCGACCAGGGGTCTTGGGGCAGGATGACGATTCCGTGGCGCATGCCCCGAGTCTAGAGACTGGCTCCGACATCGATCGCGAACGGTATCGTCGGAGACGTTCCCCGCGAGAAAGAGACCCATGCGCGCTGTTGTGTTCACCGAGTTCGGCGGCCTTCCCGAGCTGCGAGATGTGCCGGATCCCATTCCGTCGGCCGACGGTGTCGTCGTCAGGGTTGAAACGACGGGAGTGTGCCGCAGCGACGCCCACGGATGGCTTGGTCACGACGACGGAATCGCCCTGCCGCACGTTCCGGGGCACGAACTCGTCGGCCGTATCGCCGCCGTGGGTCCGGAGGTCACGAAATTCACGGTGGGCGAACGGGTGACGGTTCCCTTCGTCTCGGCCTGCGGGCGATGCCCGGAATGCGCCGATGGCAACGGCCAGGTGTGCCGCAACCAGACCCAGCCCGGGTTCACCCACTGGGGATCCTTTGCCGAACTCGTTGCCCTGCACAATGCTGACGTCAATCTCATTCGGGTTCCAGACGAACTCGACTCGGGTGCTGCGGCCCTTCTCGGCTGCCGTTTCGCTACCGCCTATCGAGGACTCGTGCACCGGGCCCGGCTCAAGCGCGACGAGCGGCTGCTCGTCGTCGGCTGTGGTGGTGTGGGGCTGAGTGCGGCGATGATCGGAGTCGCTCTTGGCGCGGAGGTGATCGCCGTCGATATCGATCCGGTCGCCCTCGATCGGGCATCGTCGCTCGGAGTGGCGCACACCATCGGCTCGTCCGGCCTCTCGGAATCCGAGATTCTCGATGCGGTCGCGTCCGTGGCTCCCGCCGGCGTTCAGGTGTCTGTTGAAGCCCTGGGCAGGCAGGCCACGATGCGGCTCAGCGTTCTCGCGCTCGCGCCCACAGGCAGGCAGGTGCAGATCGGCCTGTTCTCTGACGAGCCCGCCGTACCGATCCCAACGATCATCGCCAAAGAACTGTCATTGCACGGCAGTCACGGAATGCCGGCGTCGGACTACCCGGCGCTCCTCGACCTCGTTCTGAGCGGCGCCCTCGACCCTGCGCGCCTCATCGAGCACCGCATCTCGCTGTCGGACGCACCGGGGGCCCTCCAGGCCATCGCGGCCGGTGATAGGTCGTCAGGAGTCACCGTCATCGACGTCGAGTGATGTAAGCGGTGGCGATCAGCGCTCACGATCTCCGGGCGTCCGCCTCGTCGAGAGCGAGATCCTCCTCGAGATCCTCGGCCGTCTCGGGTGAACGGCCGCGCGAGTACGGTCGACCGTCGTGGCTAACGACGAAATGGGGATGCGCCCCACTGTCGTAGTGCAGCCGGAGGTGGCGGAACACGATGAGCCAGCCGAGGCCGATCGCCGCGGCCACAAGCCCCGACGCGGCGGCCACTCCGATCGCCCATCGCGGCCCGAAGGTGTTCGCCACCCAGCCCACGATCGGTGCTCCGAGTGGTGTCCCACCCATGAACACGGCCATATAGAGCGCCATTACGCGCCCACGCATCTCGGGTGCGGTCGTCGTCTGCACGGTGCCGTTCGCGGTGGTCATCAGGGTCTGCGCAGACAAACCCACGAACACGAGCACCACGGCGAAGCCCCAGTAGCTCGGTATGATGGCGGCGACGAGGCAGCTCACCCCGAACGCGGCGGCGGCAACGAAGGTGAGCCGTAGCCGCGGCCGATCGCGCCGCGCCGACAGCAGGGCTCCCGTCACCGAGCCCACCGCCATCACCGACGAGAGCACCCCGAAGGCGGCTGATCCCTGGCCAAACTCCACGCTCGCCATGGTGGAGGTGAAGATGGCGAAATTCATGCCGAATGTGCCGATGATGAACACGATCACGAAGATCACCAGCAGATCGGGCCGGGCTCGCACGTAGCGGAAGCCCTCCAACAGCTGGCCCTTGCCCTGGGGGGCGCGCTGTGTGCGACGAAGCTGGTCGACCCTGATGAATGTGAGTGACGCCAGAACTGCGCCGAACGTCACGGCGTTCAACATGAACACCCAGCCCGCGCCAATCACGGCAACAAGCAGGCCCGCGACGGCCGGGCCGATCATGCGGGCCGCATTGAACGAGGCCGAGTTGAGCGCCACGGCATTCGACAGGTTCGAGCCGCCGACGAGTTCGGAGACGAAGGTCTGCCTCACAGGTGCGTCGATCGCCGAGGCGATTCCCAACAGCAAGGCGAACAGATAGACGTGCCAGAGCTGAGCGACGCCTGTCACCACGATGAGGCCGAGCCCCAGCCCCAAGACACCCATGGATGCTTGGGTCACCATCAGCGTGCGGCGCCGATCGAGACGGTCGGCTATCAGGCCCGACCACGGCACGAGCAGAAGCTGCGGGCCGAGCTGAAGTGCCATGACGATGCCCACCGCTGCCGCGTCGTGGTCGGTCAACTCGGTGAGCACGATCCAGTCCTGTGCCGTGCGCTGCATCCAGGTGCCCACGTTCGACACCAGCGCTCCAGCGAACCAGATGCGGTAGTTGACGCTCGAGAGCGAACGGAACATCGCGCTCACGGAGCCACAAGCTTTCTCAGAATGACCGTCGCCTCCTCGAGCGTTCGACGTTCGTCGGGTGTAAGCGCCGAAAGCCTCGAATGCAGCCACGCGTCGCGCCTGCGCCTCGTTTCCTTCACGACCGCGCAGCCGTTCTCTGTGGCCGTGACGAACACTTTGCGGCCGTCCGACGCATCCGGTGTTCGAGCGACGAGCCCGGCGGCCTCGAGAGCGTTGATCGTGCGGTTCATCGACGGGGGAGTGACGTGCTCCCAGACGCTCAATTCGTTCGGTGTGTGCGCCCCGGTGCGAACGAGATACGCCAGCACGCTGAACTGCGAGTCGCTGAGCTCGATATCGGCCCGCTCGTTGCGGAGTCGTCGGGAGAGATGCATTGTGACTCCGCGCAACTCGGAACTGAGAGCGGGCAACGAGAGAGGAGGGGTCATATAGTTAGCCTAACTCATTAGCTTGGCTAATGACCCCAGCGGTGGGTTCTCTCCCTGCTCCGAACGAATAAACTGTTCGAACCATGGCTACTTTCGGAAACCTGTCTGACCGGCTCGCAGAGACCTTCAAGAACCTTCGCACCAAGGGCAAGCTGAGCCCCGCCGATGTGGATGCGACCGTCCGTGAGATCCGGCGCGCGCTGCTCGACGCCGACGTTGCGCTCGAGGTCGTCAAGGACTTCACCGGCAAGGTGCGCGAGCGTGCGCTGGGCGACGAGGTCAACAAGGCGCTCAACCCCGCCCAGCAGGTCGTGCAGATCGTCAACGAAGAGCTCGTGGCGATCCTCGGTGGCGAGGCCCGTCGCATCCAGTTCGCAAAGAAGCCGCCGACAGTGATCATGCTCGCCGGACTCCAGGGTGCCGGTAAGACCACCCTGGCGGGCAAGCTCGCCAAGTGGCTCGCCAAAGACAATCACACGCCCTTGCTGGTCGCTGCCGACCTCCAGCGCCCGAACGCCGTGAACCAGCTGCAGGTCGTCGCCGGTCAGGCCGGCGTCGCGGTGTTCGCCCCCGAGCCGGGCAATGGCACCGGAAACCCGGTGAAGGTCGCGAAGGACTCGATCAAATTCGCCATCGACAAGCAGTACGACGTGGTCATCGTCGACACCGCCGGTCGTCTCGGTGTCGACGCGGACATGATGAAGCAGGCGTCAGACATCCGCAAGGCCGTCGACCCCGACGAGGTGCTGTTCGTCATCGACGCCATGATCGGTCAAGACGCGGTCGCCACGGCCAAGGCCTTCCAAGACGGCGTCGACTTCACCGGAGTCGTTCTCACCAAGCTCGACGGCGACGCCCGCGGTGGAGCCGCGCTCTCGGTGGCTTCCGTCACCGGTCGCCCGATCATCTTCGCGTCGACGGGCGAGTCGCTCGACGACTTCGAGCCCTTCTACCCCGACCGCATGGCGAGCCGCATCCTCGACCTCGGCGACATCCTGACCCTCATCGAGCAGGCCCAGTCGGCCTTCGACGAGGGCGAGGCCATGAAGATGGCCGAGAAGTTCGCCACCGACACCTTCACGCTCGAAGACTTCCTGTCGCAGATGCAGCAGCTGCGCGGTGCCGGCTCCATCAAGAAGATGATGGGCATGCTCCCCGGCATGGGCGGCATGAAGCAGCAGCTCGAGAACTTCGACGAGCGCGAGATCGTGCGCACCGAGGCGATCATCCAGTCGATGACCAAGGCAGAGCGGCAGAACTCGAAGCTGCTCAACGGATCGCGTCGACTGCGCATCGCCAAGGGCTCGGGAATGACCGTCACCGACGTGAACCAGCTCGTGCAGCGCTTCGAGCAGGCCGCCAAGATGATGAAGACCGTGGCCAAGGGCGGCATGCCGAACATCCCCGGAATGGGCCCGGTGCCCGGCGCCCACGGCGGACGCAAGCAGGTCGCCAAGAAGAAGGGCTCGAAGTCGGGCAACCCGGCCAAGCGTGCAGCCGAAGACGCGGCGCGCGCCGCGGGCATCAAACCGGATGCTGCGCCCGTCACCGCGGGCGGCTCAGGCTTCGGCTTGGGGCTGGGTAAGGGCAAGAGTGCGCCCGGTGCGCCGAGCGAAGAAGAGCTGGCCTCGCTGCAGAAGTTCCTGGGCCGCTAGGCAACGGCCGTCGTTCCCTGAGCTTGTCGAAGGGCAGCGCCGTCTAGTAGCTGGCGTTCGCCGTTAGATAGGCAATCGGATCGAAGCGCACGCCGTCGGCGAAGAACAGCTCGAAGTGGCAGTGTTCGACAGTCGCGTTGCCCGTGTCGCCGGTGAGGCCGATCACCGTGCCAGCGGTGACTTCCTGACCGACCGTCACGGTCACCGATCCGTCTTGGAAGTGCATGTACATGCTGCAGAGGCGTTGGCCGCCGACCATGGTGGCGATCGCTACGTAGTTTCCGGCGGAGCCGTTGTAGCCCGAGGCGGTGACGATACCGTCGCCGATGGCCTGGACCGGTGTTCCATTTCCGGCGAGCAGATCGACGCCGTCGTGCATGCCCTCGGCGCGCGGACCGAATCCGTCGCCGATCTTGACGGGGTGGTCGTAGGGCCAGGTCAGACGTGTCGTCTCGGTGGGTGCATCACGCTGGCAGCCCCACCCTCCGGGGCTTCCGCCAGTGGATGCCGCGGCGGGCTTTGCGACGGGTGTCGGAGTGGGAGTCGGGGTGGGAGTGTTCACGGTGTAGCCGTCGCGCAGAATGCTGACGTCGGCGGCCGAGGCGTCGACCGATAGCAGTTGGTCTTGCGACTGCGGCCCGCCTGTCGCTCCGGTCAGACCGAACGACGAGCCGGGCCCGAACGCGGCGGCGGGAAGTGACGTGGCTACGGCGAGTGCGCCCACGAAAAGCAGCGCGGCTGGGGGCAGAAACCGGGAGGCGATGTTGCGACGGGGCCGCTGAGGGCGCACGTTCGCAGACTTCGGCTCTATCGACTTCACCTGTTCATTGTGAGGTGAGATGCCGGATGCCGCAAGGTGAGTTCTCGATCAGGCGTGATAAGTAGGCTCACATCATGACGACAAACACCTCGCGCCCCGTGCGCATCGGCATCCAGATCGCACCCCAGCACTCCGACTACACGACGATCCGCGACACCCTTCGCCAACTCGAAGAACTGGGCGTCGATATCGCCTTCAACTGGGATCACTTCTATCCCTTGTCGGGAGACCCGGCCGGCCTGCACTTCGAGGGCTGGAGCATGCTCGCGGCCTGGGCGGAGCAGACGTCGACGATCGAGTTCGGCCCCCTCGTCACCTGCAACAGCTACCGAAACCCCGACCTCCTGGCCGACATGGCCCGCACGGTCGACCACATCAGCGCCAAGACTCCGGGAACAGAGGGTCGGCTCGTCTTCGGCATCGGCTCGGGCTGGTTCGAGCGCGACTACGACGAGTACGGCTACGAGTTCGGCACGGTTGGTCAGAGACTGGATGCGCTGGGCGAGGCGCTCCCACGCATCGAGGCGCGATGGGGTGTGCTCAACCCGGCTCCCACCCGCAAGATCCCTGTGCTGATCGGTGGCGGCGGCGAGAAGAAGACCCTCAAACTCGTCGCTAAGCACGCGACGATCTGGCACAGTTTCTCCGATGTGCCGACGCTGCAGCACAAGCTCGAGGTTCTGCGCGGCCACGCGTCGGATGTCGGCCGCGACGTGTCCGAGATCGAGATCTCGAACGATGTGAAGCTCACCGGTGCCTTCGGCTCCGCCGATGCCGCGGTTCTCGACGAGAAGGCCGAGGTGGGCGTCACGCTGTTCACTCTCGGAATCACCGGTCCGTCGATCGACCTGGGCCCGGTGAAGGATCTGCTCGCCTGGCGAGACGAGAAGAACGCCTAGGGGGCGACGTTGCCGAGGCCGTGGCGCAGCTCGCGAGTGAGTGACGCGACCACGGCCTTGAGGCTTCCGCCGTTCTCCTCGGCGACACGGAGCTGGCGCTGGTAGCTGGCGCCGTGTTCGAGAATCAGGTTCACCTGGGCGAGTTCGTCGACGCAGTCGAGCCGCTCGGCGACCGGCGCCAGTGTGACCAGCAGTTCTCGCACATCGTCGGTGACCAATTTTTCGGCGCCCTGCGCATCCACGATGATCTCGGCGTCGAGGCCGTAGCGCGCGGCGCGCCATTTGTTCTCGCGCACGTACCAGGGCTGCAGCGTCGGCAGGGTCTCGCCCGCGTCGAGCCGATCGGACATGTGCTCGACGAGACACTGGATGAGGGCCGCGACCGCGCCGATCTCCTCCGGGCTCGACAGGCCGTCGCAGGCGCGCATCTCGAGCGTTCCCCACTGGGGCGAAGGGCGGATGTCCCAGCGCACCTCGGTGTGATCGTCGACGATGCCCGTGACTTTCATATCGTCGACATACGACTCGTACTGGCCCCACTCGTCGAACTGGTAGGGGAGTCCCGCGGTCGGAAGCTGCTGGAACATAAGCGCGCGGTTCGACGCATAGCCCGTCTTCTCGCCCGCCCAAAACGGGCTCGACGCAGACAAGGCCTGCAGGTGCGGGTAGTAGTTGAGGAGCCCGTTCAAGAGGGGCAGCACCTTGGCGCGGCTCTCGACGCCGACGTGCACGTGGATGCCCCAGATCATCATGTTGCGGCCCCACCACTGGGTGCGGTCGATCAGCTTGTGGTACCGCTCCTTGTCGGTGATCTGCTGGTCGAACCACTGGGCGAAGGGATGCGTTCCCGCGCACATGAGTTCGACATCGAGCGGATCGGTGATGGCGCGCACCTCGGCGAGCTGCTCCTGGAGATCGTCGACGGCATCCGACACCCGTGTGTGCACTGCGGTGACGAGCTCGACGGTGTTCAGCAGCAGCTCTTCGGTGATGCGGGGATGGGCTTCGCCGTCGGGGCCGCGCAGAGAGTGCAGCACGTCGCCGGCGACGTTGACCAGATCGCCGGAGCTCTGCTCGACGAGCGCGATCTCCCACTCGATGCCGAGTGTCGAGCGTTCGGAATGAGCGAACGAGATCTCCATGAGCGGCTCCGATCGATAGCAGCGGGTCGGCTTATCCTGACAGACTCGAACTATCGCATCCCGGAATTACGCGCGCAGGGCGAATATCTGACAGAATGATCTGTCGAGTCTGCCCGCCCGACCCTCTAATCAGGTTGCGGCAGAACCCTCGAGAACTTTTTACGCCGAGTGTGCACCCCACGCTCACGGCTGCCAGTTCACCCACATTTAGGCCCATGAGGGCCGAGAGAAAAACCTAGGAAGAATTGTGGCTGTAAAGATCCGTTTGAAGCGCATGGGCAAGATCCGTGCACCGTACTACCGCATCGTCGTTGCCGACTCGCGCACCAAGCGCGACGGTCGTGTCATCGAGGAGATCGGCCAGTACCACCCCACCGAAGAGCCTTCGGTCATCAAGATCGAGTCCGAGCGTGCGCTCTACTGGCTCGGCGTCGGCGCTCAGCCGACTGAGCAGGTTGCTGCACTCCTCAAGCTCACGGGCGACTGGGGCAAGTTCAAGGGCGACAAAGACGCGGTCTCGACCGTGCGCGTCAAGGAGCCCAAGGAGCCGTTCGTCGCCGACGAGAAGAAGAAGCCGGTTCTGAAGCCCAAGGCTGAGGTCAAGGTCGAGGCTCCCGCCGCGCCCGCCGAAGAGGCACCGGCTGCCGACGAGGCTCCCGAGGCTGAAGCAGAGAAGGCCTAGCCTTGCTCGCTCCTGCTCTCGAGCACCTGGTCAAGGGCATCGTCGACAAACCTGCCGACGTGCATGTCGTTGCTAAGAGCTCGCCGCGCGGAGAGGTTCTCGAGGTGCGCGTGCACCCCGATGACCTCGGCCGCGTGATCGGCCGTGCTGGTCGCACGGCCAAGGCTCTTCGCACACTCGTCGCCGCGCTCGCTGATGGCAAGCGCGTTCGTGTAGACGTGGTGGATACCGATTTCTAAGAACGAGACGCAGCAACTCCGGGTTGGTCGCCTCCTGAAAGCCCACGGGCTCAAGGGGGCGATCAAGCTGGAACTCTTCACCGACGACCCCGCACGACGCTTCGTGCCGGGTGCGGTGTTCACCCTCCAGGTTCCGACATCGTCTCCGTGGCACGGCAAGACGCTCGAGCTCATCGAACTCAAATGGTTCAACAGCCATGCCGTCGGATTCTTCAAGGGCGTGCCCGACCGCACGGCCGCTGAAGGTCTTGTCAAGGCGATCCTGTGGATCGATCAGGACTCCGACGAGCAGTCCGCCGAAGAAGACGCCTGGTTCGATCACCAGCTCGTCGGACTCGACGTGATCCGCGACGGCGAGAAGATCGGTGTCGTGCGCCAGGTCAACCACATGCCGGCACAAGATCTTCTGGTTATCGAACAGGCATCCGGCGAGGTGCTGGTTCCCTTCGTCAAGGCGATCGTTCCGGCCGTCGACATCGCGGCGGGAACGATGACCATCACGCCGCCGCCGGGCCTCCTCGAGGAGCTCCCGGAGTCCGACGACGACGAGGCTCCCTCACAGGAAACCTCGGACGAGGACGCCCTGGCCGAATAGGCGCTTCACCCGAACGGGCGGAGATCACGCCGTCCGACGCGAATATCGTGTCGGACGTGCTGATCTCCGCCCGTTCGTGTTTTCCACAGATTTGCCGATGCGCCTGAACCGGGCTGTCGTGCCGTGCACCATCGTCATATGGCAGATATTGAGACCGTCATAGCCTCGTCAGGCGGCGTCGCGTCCCTGACCTATCTCCAGACCCGCGGTATATCGCTCAGAGAGATCGACCGTGAGCTTCGCTCGGGTGGACTCTTCCGGGTGAGACAGGGGTGGGTGGCGTCGCCGAAAGCACGTGCCGACATCGTCCAGGCCGTTCGAGTGGGCGGCGTCCTTACCTGCCAATCTGTTCTGCGGCCGCTCGGGGTGTGGTGCGACGACGATCGGCTCCTGCATGTTCGCGTAGGCAAGCACACGACGCATCTCTCCGCCCCTCACGATCGTCGCGTTCCGCTGGGCCGTCCCGGTAGTCGCGGCGTTCGAATCCATCGCACGGTCACCGGGTTCGAGGTTCCCGATCCAGGACGCCCTGTCGACTCGCTCGAGACAGCCGTCGTGCATCTCTTCCAGTGTGAATCTCGCGACAACGTGATCGTCAGCCTCGACTCAGTCCTCAACAAGAAACTGCTGAGTCGCGAGCGACTCGAGGAGCTGGCTGCGATCCTGCCCAAGAAGTTTCGTTCGTTCGTATCGCTCACCGACTCGGCGGCGCAGTCCGGATTGGAGACGAAAGCGCGTCTTGGCTTGAGGCGGCACGGAATTCCGTATCGCAGCCAGGTCTTCGTTGAACGCGTGGGGCACGTCGACCTGGTGGTCGGTGATCGCGTGGTGCTCGAGGTCGACGGGGAGGCCTGGCACTCGGGCCCGCTCGCCTACACCGAAGACAGACGCCGCGACCTGGAGCTTCTGCGTCAGGGGTTCATTGTGGTTCGGGTGAGCTACGCACAGGTCATGAACCAATGGGCGCTCATTGAGGAGGTCATCCGCTCGCTTGTGGCCCGTCGGGAACATCTGTGGGCCGCTCGGCACCGCCGTGCCGGTCTCGCGAGTATCGGAACGGGCGGAGATCAGCGCATCCGCACCAAATAGAGTCGCGCATGTCGTCTCCTCCGTCCGTTCGCTCAGGGCACCGTCCGCTGCGCGCACACAGATAGGCTTTCAGGATGCGTATCGACATCGTCTCGATCTTCCCGAGCTTCTTCGACGCGCTCGACATCTCTCTGCTCGGCAAGGCCCGCCAGTCCGGCCTAATCGAGCTCGGCGTTCATGATCTGCGCGACCACACCCACGACAGGCATCGCAAGGTCGACGACACCCCTTTCGGCGGAGGCGCAGGCATGGTGATGAAGCCCGAGCCGTGGGGAGAAGCGCTCGACGCGATCCTCGATGCCGAGCCCACGGCATCCGGTGCCCCGCTCGTGATCTTTCCCTCGCCGGCCGGCGAGGTGTTCACACAGAAAATGGCGCGTGAGCTGTCGACCCGAGAACACCTGATTTTCGGATGCGGTCGGTACGAGGGCATAGATCAGCGGGTGTTCGACGACACGGCCGCCAGGGCCGAGGTTCGCCTGGTGAGCCTCGGCGACTACGTGCTGAACGGCGGCGAAGTTGCCGTCATGGCCATGATCGAGGCGATCGGCCGGCTCATTCCGGGCGTGGTAGGAAACCCCGAGAGCCTGGTCGAAGAGTCGCACGAAGACGGACTCCTCGAGTATCCGAGCTACACGAAGCCGGCGGAGTGGAGGGGCAGGGAAGTGCCGCCCGTGCTGCTGAGCGGCAATCATCGCCTGATCGCCCAGTGGAGACATGAGCAGCAGCTCGAACGCACCGCGCGCGTTCGGCCCGACCTTCTACGAGTGAACGATCAGCCAGACGGCGACGCAGGGCTCGCCTGATCGGTTGCTCAGTCGGTGAGGTCTCGTCGCGGGAAAGGTGATCGAGTCGCCGGCCGTCAGAACGACGTCTTCGCCTTCGAAGGTGATCGTGAGGGTGCCAGAGGTGATGCTGCCGATCTCGAAGCCGTCGTGCCGGATGAGGTCGCCGTGGGCGCTGCCCGTCGACCCTGCCGGGTACGTGGACTCGAAGACCTCGAGGCCGGGCACGGGGCCGGGGGAGAGCCGTCGGTAGACCACGCCCGACTCCAGATTCATGTCGGGCACACGGCCGGCGCGTGAGATGACGTAGCCGTCGCCCTCGACCGGCTGGTCGGGGAGCCCGGCGAGACGGTCGCCGAGAGTCGCGGCGGCTGTGGATGCTGCCGCTGGTTCCGCTCCGGGGGCCTCGAAGGCCGCTGACAGGGGCACGCCCAGTGCGGTGACGATCGCGATGAGGCGGTTCACCGACGGCACCATCACGCCCGTCTCGATCTGGGACACGGCGCTTGCGGAGATGTCGAGTGAGCGGGCGAGGGCTCTCAGTGACAGCCCGGACTGGGTGCGAAGCTCGCGAAGCCGTCGACCGAGGGATTCATTCGCGCTCAGGGCCGCCTCGTCTCCGGGCTCGAGCACGTTCTCCACTCGTCAATTGTCACACGCCTGTAACAGGCACGAAATCGCAGGGCAAGTGTTAAGCAATAGCTTTATGAGCACTGACGGAGCCCTGAGGAGCTGCCGATTAGGGAACGTGGATCGAATCGAATGATCCACCGACTGTCACCCTCCAACCACACTGTCGCACCACTGATGAGAAACCGGAGAATTCCATGACCGAGGTCGTCAACCCGCCTGGGGAGAAACCCGGCGACGTGCTCGAGGCTGCAGGACTGCCGACGGGCAGCGGCGTCGTCGAGGCGTTCCACGATCCACGCCTCAGCAACGAAGATCTTGCGCCGCTCAAGAAGCAGACCTGGAGTGCCTACAACTTCTTCGCCTTCTGGATGTCCGACGTGCACAGCGTCGGCGGCTACGTCACCGCGGGCAGCCTGTTCGCGCTGGGGCTCGCGAGCTGGCAGGTGCTGATCGCCCTTCTCGTCGGCATCACGATCGTCTACTTCCTCTGCAATCTCGTCGCCAAGCCGAGTCAGCAGTCGGGCGTTCCCTATCCGGTGATCTCGCGCACCGTATTCGGTGTGCTCGGCGCCAACATCCCCGCGATCATCCGCGGCCTGATCGCGGTGGCCTGGTACGGCATCCAGACCTATCTCGCGTCGGCGGCGCTGGTCGTCGTGGCCCTGAAACTCTGGCCCGATCTCGCGGGCATCGCGGATGCCGACACCGTCGGTTTCGCAGGCCTGTCACTGCTCGGCTGGATCGCCTTCCTCATTCTCTGGGTCGCGCAGGCCTTCGTGTTCTGGCGGGGTATGGAGTCGATCCGCAAGTTCATCGACTTCTGTGGACCCGCGGTCTATGTCGTGATGATCATTCTCGCCGTCTACCTCGTGTCGCAGGCGGGCTGGGAGAACATCGACCTGAATCTGGGCTCGGTGAAGTTCCAGGGCTGGGACGCTGTTCCCGTCATGCTCGGCGCCATCGCGCTCGTGGTGTCATACTTCTCCGGCCCGATGCTGAACTTCGGCGACTTCTCTCGCTACGGCAAGTCGTACAAGGCGGTCAAGCGCGGAAACCTCCTCGGTCTGCCACTCAACTTCCTCGTCTTCTCCCTGCTCGTCGTGATCTGCGCATCCGCCACCGTGCCGGTGTTCGGCACGCTCATCACTGACCCGATCGAGACCGTCGCCCGCATCGACAATGTGTACGCGATCATCCTCGGCGCGCTCACCTTCGCCATCGCGACGGTGGGAATCAACATCGTGGCGAACTTCGTATCGCCGGCGTTCGACTTCTCGAACGTGGCCCCGCAGAAGATCTCGTGGCGTATGGGCGGCATGATCGCCGCCGTCGGAAGCGTGCTCATCACGCCGTGGAACCTCTACTCGAGCCCGGAGATCATCCACTACACGCTCGACACGCTGGGCGCGTTCATCGGCCCGCTGTTCGGAGTGCTGATCTGCGACTACTACATCGTGCGCAAGCAGACGGTCTACGTCGATGACCTCTACACGATGAGCGAGAAGGGGCGCTACTGGTACAAGAAGGGCTTCAACCCCAACGCGGTCATCGCGACGGCGGTCGGGGCTGTGCTCGCGGCCAGCACCGTGTTCATCCCTGCGCTTCAGGGCGCCGCGTCGTATGCATGGTTCATCGGCTGCGGAATCGGACTCGTCGTCTACTGGCTGGCCGAGAAGATCAACCCCCAGGCGGCCCGCAGCATGCAGGCGGCCGAGGAGCACGAGACCGCTTCGGTCATTCAGTAACACCACCCACCGCACCATCGAACGGACACGCACTCGTGCACATCACCGTGATCAATCCGAACACCACCCGGGCCATGACCGACATGATCGGATCGTGCGCCCGGGGGGTGGCCGGGCCCGGAACGCGCATCAGCGCCGTGAACCCGTCGATGGGGCCGGCGTCGATCGAGAGCCACTACGACGAGGCGCTCTCGGTTCCCGGTCTGCTTCACGAGATCGCGGAGGGCGAGCGGGCGGGGTCTGACGGGTATGTCATCGCCTGCTTCGGCGACCCGGGGTTGGATGCCGCTCGCGAGCTCGCGGGCGGCCCGGTCGTCGGAATCGCTGAGGCGGCGATGCACGCGGCCACCTTGGTGGGCCGGAGCTTCAGCGTCGTCACCTCGCTGTCGCGAACGGTGGGGCGAGCTCATGATCTGGTGCGGCACTACGGTTTCGCCGATCGGTGCGTGGGGGTGTACGCCTGCGACATCCCCGTTCTCGCCCTCGACGACCCGTCGACCGGAGCCGCGCGGGTGATCATCGAGCTGTGTCGGCAGACGGTCGAGCGCGACAAGGCCGATTCGATCGTGCTCGGATGCGCGGGGATGGCCGATCTGTGCAGCTACATCTCCCAGGAGGTCGGCGTTCCCGTTATCGACGGGGTGAGCGCGGCGACGAAGCTCGTCGAATCGCTCGTCACCCTCGGCTACTCCACATCGCGACGAGACGAATTCGCTCGTCCGCTGCCGAAGGCCTACGTCGGCGGGCTCTCCGCTTTCGAACTCGTCGACTGAGTCGGGTGCGGCCGGCTAGGAGCGGGCGGTCAGAATGACCGGGCCATCCTCGGTGATGGCCACGGTGTGCTCCGAGTGCGCGCCCCGAGATCCGTCGGCGCTGCGCAGAGTCCAGCCATCCTTGTCGGTGACGATCTTGTCTGTCGTCTCGAGGAACCAGGGCTCGATAGCGATGACCAGACCCGCGCGCAGGGGGAGGCCCCTGTTGGGCCGGCCGCTGTTCGGAACGTGCGGGTCGCCGTGCATCGTGCGGCCGACTCCGTGACCGCCGAAGTCGGTGTTCACCAGGTAACCGGCCTCGGCCGCGATCTGGCCGATCGCCGCGGAGATGTCGCCGAGGCGTCCTCCTGGGCGGGCCGCCGCGATGCCTGCCTCCAAGGCGCGTTCAGTCGTCTCGATGACCCGCAGGTCTTCTGGGCGAGGCGTTCCGACCACGATCGACACGGCGGAATCCGCTACCCAGCCGTCGACGGATGCGGCGAAGTCGAGACTCACCAGATCGCCGTCGCGAAGAACGTAGTCGTGAGGGAGGCCGTGCAGCACGGCATCGTTGACCGACGTGCACAACACTTTTCCGAAGGGGCTGGCGCCGAAAGACGGGTGGTAGTCGATGTAGCACGACTCGGCACCACGTGACCGGATCATCTCGTGGGCGATCGCATCGAGCTTGAGCAGGTTCATGCCGACGGCAGCCCTGGACTTCAGCTCGGTCAGCACGTCGGCGACGAAGCGCCCCGCTGCCCGCATCTCGTCGATTTCTGTGGGCGTGCGCAACTCGATCATGCCTCTATTCTGCCCGCTGTCGTGTTCGCCCGGGGCGCACATGATCCCAGCCAATTCCCGAGCTGTCGCGCCTAGCCTGAATATGTGATGATTCGTCGGGCTTTCTACTCTGTTCTGTTCCCCGCGGCCGTTCTTCTGCCGGCGTGGTTACTCGTCGGCAGCGCGGTCTTCGGGGGAGGCGCGTGGGAGACACTGGGCGTGCTTCTCGCCAGCATCGTGCTGTTCGTGGCGCTCGCCGCCATCGCCGGCATCGTCTACGCGCGGCCGGGCGTTCGTGCGTCGAAGCGCGTCTCGTGGATCGACGTCGCGGTGCTCACCGTGATCGCTGCGTCGGCGATCACACTGGGCCTCAACACGGCGGCATCGACAGCCGCCTCCGTTGTTCTCATCGTGGCTGTCATCGCAGGATTCTGGGCCGCGGTGTGGCAGTTCTTTGTCGAGGCCCGCAAGCGGGTGCAGGATGCGTTCGCCTCGTTCGAGGTGCCGCAGACCACCCCGGGTGCCGGATTCCGCCCCAACCAGGTGCCCGCGGGCATCCGGAACGATGGCGAGTACATCGTGATCGAGACGAGCCGCGACACCCACTGATTGTGGCCCGGGCGCCGCGTGTGGCAGAATAAACGATTGTGCCTCGGCCCGACTCTGCCACAGGGGAGTCTGCGATAAACGATGGCACCGAAACTCACACTTCTTTTACCCCGTAGTCGACCTGTGGCGGTTGCAGAGAGCGAATCACCATCATGAGCCACATTCTCGATTTCGTCGACGCGGCATCGCTGCGTAGCGACATCCCCGAGTTCCGCGCCGGCGACAACGTCAAGGTGCACGTCAACATCGTTGAAGGTACGCGCTCGCGTATCCAGGTCTTCCAGGGCGTCGTCATCGGCCGCTCGGGCGAGGGCGTTCGCGAGACGTTCTGCGTGCGCAAGGTCAGCTTCCAGGTCGGCGTCGAGCGCACCTTCCCGGTTCACTCGCCGGTCATCGACCACATCGAGGTCGTCACCCGCGGTGACGTTCGTCGCGCGAAGCTCTACTACCTGCGTGCCCTCCGCGGCAAGAAGGCCAAGATCAAAGAGAAGCGCGACGCGTAGCTTTCGCCTTCGAATCGCCTGACAGCCGAAACTCCGTCAGTCTTTCGATTCACATCCCTGAGCTCCCTGCCCATAAAATGGCAGGGAGCTCAGGCGGTTAAATGACAGAAACGACCATGCCATCGCGTACGTCACGCCGGCACAAGAATTCGCGCAAGCAGCGCAGTGCACTGCTGTTCCTGCGCGACATCCTCATCATCTTCCTCGTCGCCGTGCTGGCGTCGGTGCTGATCAAGACCTTCCTTGTGAGGTCGTTCTACATCCCGTCTGGGTCGATGGAGAACACGCTTCAGATCAACGACCGCATTCTGGTCAACCAGCTCGAACCCGGGTTGATGCCGATCGAACGCGGCGATGTCGTGGTCTTCGCTGATCCGGGCGGATGGCTGCCCGCCACGATCGAACCCGAGAAGCCGCCGGTTCAGGCCGCCCTCGACTGGGTTCTCGAGACGGTGGGCCTCACGGCGAGCGATGCCAACGACCACCTCATCAAACGTGTCATCGGCCTGCCCGGCGATCACGTCACCTGCTGCAATGCTCTCGGCCAGATGTCAGTCAACGGCGTTCCGCTCGACGAGCCCTACATCAAGTTGCCCGAGGGTCAGACCGCCGCCTCCGCAGTCTCGTTCGACGTGACCGTGCCCGAGGGGTCGCTCTGGGTCATGGGCGACAACCGCTACAACTCCAAGGACTCGCGGTTCAATCAAGACCAGCCCGGCAAGGGCTTCGTGCCGATCAAGAACGTGGTCGGGCGAGCTCTGTGGATCACATGGCCCGTCGACCGATGGACATTCCTCGACAACTACTCCGATGTGTTCGCGGGCGTCGAGAGCGAGGGATCGAAATAGTCGTCTCCGATCCGAGTCTCGACGTCGAACGAGATCTCGAGAAGCAGGGTGCCCGCATCGTCATCGGCATCGACGAGGTGGGCAGGGGCGCACTGGCCGGGCCTGTCGCCGTTGGGGTGTGCGTGGTGCAGACCAGCAGCTGCGGCCCGATTCCCCAGGGCCTCCGAGACTCCAAGATGCTGTCCGAACCGGCGCGCGAGCGGCTCTCGCCTCTCGCGGCGGCCTGGGCACACGACAGTGCGGTCGGCCTTGCCAGCCCGCTCGAGGTCGACGAGTTGGGCATCATCGCGTGTCTCGGTCTCGCGGCCAAGCGCGGCCTCGGCATGCTCTTCGAGCGCGGGGTGGATGTCGCGGGCGCGGTCATTCTGCTCGACGGCTCCCACAACTGGCTGGCTCCGGCCCTGTCCACTCCGCTGCACGTCGTGACGCGTGTGAAAGCCGACCGTGACTGCGCGTCTGTCGCCGCGGCATCCGTCGTCGCTAAAGTGCACCGCGATCGCATGATGATCGAGCGCCATGCGGGCAGCCCCGACTACGGATGGGCGAGCAACAAGGGGTACGGCAGCGCGGGCCATATGGCGGCCATCGCGGCCCTCGGCCCCACGGACTTTCATCGCAGAAGCTGGCTCAAGGCGCCCGTTGGCGTCGAGGGCTGATCCGGGCCATGCCATTCACGCCGTAGACTGGGCGCACCATGGAAGATGATGAGATCGAGGACTACGACCGCGAAGTCGAACTGGCCCTCTACCGCGAATACCGCGATGTGGTCTCGCAGTTCAAGTATGTGATCGAGACCGAGCGCCGGTTCTATCTGGCCAACGACGTCGAATTGGTTCGCCGCGACACCGAGCACGACTTCTACTTCGAGCTCGTGATGAATGACGTGTGGGTGTGGGATGTCTACCGCTCCGACCGCTTCGTCAAGAGTGTTCGCGTTCTGACGTTCAAAGACGTGAACGTCGAAGAGCTGTCGACGAAGGACTTCGAGCTTCCGAAAGAACTCGCGCTCGACGAATAGGCGTCTTCTCCTCGGCTGACCCTGTGGAGAGTGGGTTTCGCCCGTTCCCTCGATCTGCCGTCTGCCGCGATTCGTGCGCTGCCATCCTCGATGGCGGAGGCGCGAATGAAAGCAAAAGATGCCCTGGGTCGTCAGGGCGAAGACGTGGCCGCGAGCTATCTGGCAGATCAGGGCTTCACGGTTCTCGAACGAAATTGGCGATGCGAGCAGGGTGAGATAGACCTTGTCGGCGTCGATGGGCGAGACACGGTGTTCGTCGAGGTCAAGACTCGATCGTCTACGGCCTTCGGGCATCCGTTCGAGGCGATCACCGACGCGAAGCTGGCGCGGTTGCGGCGGCTCTCGACGGCGTGGTGCGATGCGCAAGAGGGCCGGCGACCCAGTGTCATCCGCATCGACATCGTCTCCGTGCTCATCCGCGACGGCGGTATTCCCGTGGTCGAGCATCTTCGCGGGGTCTTCCGATGATCGGCACGACCTCCGCCGTCGCTCTGCTGGGGCTCACCGGTCAGATGGTCGAGGTCGAGGCCGACATCACTCCCGGCCTCCCGTCGTTCACGATCATCGGCCTGCCCGACACCGCCCTGTCGAATGCGCGCGAGCGGGTGCGGCACGCCACCAGCAATGCGGGCTGCCCGCTCCCGGCAAGGCGCATCACCGTCAATCTGTCACCGGCCGCGCTGCCGAAGTTCGGCCCTGTGTTCGACCTCGCCATCGCGATGGCGCTGCTCGCGGCCGCACGCAGCATTAGTGTCGAATCCATCGGCCGGGTGGTGCACCTCGGCGAGCTGGGACTCGACGGGCGGCTGAGGCCGACCAGCGGCATCCTGCCTGCTGTGGCCGCTGCTGCACGACTGGGGTTCAGTCGGTTTATGGTGCCCACGGGCAACGCCGACGAAGCCGCGCTCGTACCCGGCATCACCGTGATACCCGTGGCATCCGTTCGCGACGCGGCCATCTTTCATGGCAGCACGCTGCAGCCCCAACCCGTCGACCCCATCTTGCTCGCTCGAGAGAGCGCCAGCGAGACGCCGGTGCTCGAGTTGGCCGATGTCGTCGGCAACCGCGATGCCACGCAGGCGCTCGTCGTCGCGGCAGCGGGTGGCCACCATCTCTTTATGCTCGGCCCGCCCGGGGCGGGTAAGACGATGCTTGCTGCCCGTCTTCCCGGGCTTCTTCCCGATCTCGGAGCCCTCGAATCGCTCGAGGTAAGTTCGTTGCGTTCGCTCAGCGGTGAGGTTGTCGGCTCACAGCTCATCACCCGCCCTCCGCTCGAGAGTCCTCACCACACGGCGACGGCGGCCGCGTTGGTGGGAGGCGGCTCCCGGCAGATCAGGCCCGGCGCCGCTGCCCGTGCCTCGCACGGCGTGCTCTTCATCGATGAGGCGCCCGAATTCAATTCCTCGGTGCTCGACGCACTGCGGCAACCGATCGAGACCGGGGTCATCAGCATCCACCGGGCGAACGCCGTCGCCTCTTTTCCGGCGACCTTTCAGTTGGTGCTCGCGGCGAATCCGTGTCCGTGTGGACAGTACGGGGCGCGCGACTCCGAGTGCACGTGCACCCCGCACTCGCGTCGCCGGTACCTCGCACGCATCTCCGGTCCGCTCATGGATCGAATCGATATCCAACTGCGTGTCCAGCGCATCACGGCAGCAGAGCTCCGCATGGCCGACGGCGCGGATCGACTCGACACGGCCACGGCGCGCGCGACCGTCGTCGAGGCTCGAGCGCGATCGGCTGCGCGGCTCGCCGAGACGCCCTGGCGGTTGAACTCGCAGGTGCCTGGCTCGTGGTTGCGCACGGGTCCGCGCAGGCTCCACCGTGCGACCACGGCGTCGCTCGACAGAGCACTCGAACGAGGAGGCCTCACCATGCGCGGGTACGACCGCGTGTTGCGGCTTGCCTGGACCGTCGCAGACCTCGACGCTGTCGAGTCGCCGACGGCCGAGCATGTCGGGCGGGCGCTCTATCTGAGAAAGTCGCTGCAGGCATGAGCATCTTCGCGCTCGATTCGAATCAGGTCATGCGCCTCGCCTCCGCTGTGTCCGTCGACACCAAAACGGAGGTCGATGAGCCGGCCGCAGCCGAGATCTTCGCTCGCGCGGCCTGGACGGGCATCGCCGAGCCAGGTGACTCGGTCGCGGGGGCGCTGGTAACGTCGCTGGGCCCGGTGGTCGCGCTCACCTCTCTCGTCGATTCGTGGTCCATTGAACGCGTGACGGCCGAAGCAGTGGCCGGGGGAGCCGACTCGATCGCGGCACACGACCTCGCTCTCGCTTTCGACCGGTGGAGGCCACGTCTCGTCTCGAGCGCCGCGATCACGGCCCTTCGGCAGGCGGCGAGGGTCTCGGCCCGCCTCGTTCGTCCGACGGACAGCATCTGGCCCGCGGGGGTCGACGACCTCGGCGTGCACGGCCCGATAGCGCTGTGGGTGCGCGGCATCGACGCGGCCCTCGAATCGCTCTCGTCGTCGGTCGCTCTGGTGGGCGCACGCGCGGCCACGGGCTACGGCGAGCACATGGCGATGGAGCTCGGAGCAGGCCTGAGCGATAGGGGAGTGTCAGTGGTGTCGGGCGCAGCCTATGGAATAGACGGCATGGTTCATCGCGCCGTCCTCGCGAGCGGCGGGCTCACGGTCGCCTTTCTCGCGGGTGGTGTCGACCGCTTCTATCCCAGTGGGCACGATGCTCTGCTCGGACGTATCGCCACAGTCGGGGCGGTCGTCTCGGAGCTGCCCTGCGGCTCGCCTCCGACGAAATGGCGTTTTCTCCAACGCAATCGTTTAATTGCCGCGTCGAGTGTCGCCACCGTGGTGGTCGAGGCCGGGCGCCGCTCGGGGTCGCTCAACACGGCAGCGCACGCGGCATCCGTGGGCCGGCCCCTCGGCGCGGTCCCCGGGCCGGTCACGTCGCCGTCGTCGGCGGGGTGTCACCGGCTGATCCGGGAGTTCGACGCGGCGTGCGTCACGAGTGTCGACGAAGTACTGGAGCTCGCGTCGGGCATGGCCGGCAGCGCGCCGCAACCCGAGCTTGACCTCGGCGTCGATGCATCCTCGGAGCGGCTCCCGCCCGATCAGTTGCGGGTACTCGACGCCCTGAGTGTCCGGTCGGCGCGCACGACGGCAGACGTGGCCCGACGCACAGGCATGTCCATGGGGGCGACAGAGGGCGTGCTGGGGCTGCTGGCCCTCGAGGGGGCCGCGATCGAGACGGAGGCGGGATGGAGGAAGCAGAAAAGGTAGCGTGAGGACATGAGTCGTTCAGAGTCCCACACGAAGAACATTCCGTCGCTTGCCATCACAGGATCGACCGGTCACCTCGGCGGAATCGTGGCCCGAGCCGTCGCCGATCTTGGTGAGGAGCAGACACTGGTGGTGCGCGACGCGAGCCGCGCGCCTCAACTCGCAGGCGCGCAGGTGCGCGAGGCGAGCTACCGCGACGGGGTGGCGAGCCGAGGTGCGCTCGATGGTGCGCAGACGCTGTTCATGGTGTCCGCGTCAGAGAGCGTCGACCGCGTCGACGAGCATCGATCGTTCATCCACGCCGCTGCGGCGGCGGGCGTCTCCCACATCGTGTACACATCGTTCTTCGGCGCACACCCGGAGGCCGTGTTCACCCTTGCGCGCGACCACTTCGCGACGGAGCAGCACATCAGAGACTCCGGAATGGAGTTCACCTTTCTGCGCAACAACTTCTACATGGACTTCTTCGCGCTGCTGGCCGGTGAGGATGGCGTGATCCGTGGGCCGGCAGGCAGCGGTCGAGTCTCGGCCGTCAGCAGGGCAGACCTCGCCGACGCGGCGCTCGCTGTGCTGCGAGACCCGACGGCGCACCGCGGGGCCGTCTACGAGCTGACGGGTCGAGAGGCGCTGAGTCTCGACGACGTGGCCGGCGTCATCACGGAGAAGACGGGGCGCGAGGTGACGTTCCACGACGAGACGCTTCCCGAGGCGTATGAGTCTCGCGCTGTCTACGGGGCGCCGGACTGGCAGGTCGACGCCTGGGTATCGACCTACACGGCCATGGCGGCAGGGGAGCAGGAACGGATCACCGGCGACATCCGTGCCCTGACGGGGCACGACCCCGAGACGCTGGGGGAGTTCCTCGACAGCGCGTGAACAGCAGCAGCCCGGGTCTCAGGCCGAGTCGCGCCAAACGATGGCCGTCTCGAGAAAGATCCCCGCGGTATCCACCGTCTCGCCCCTGAGCTGGGCGAGCACGCTTTCTGCGGCCCGCCGACCGAGTTGCCCGGCCGGCTGGTGAACGGTCGACAGCGGCGGCTGCGCCCGCGTCGCCCAGGCGCTGTCGTCGAAGCCGACCACGCCCACATCGCCGGGAACGGATCGCCCGACCTCGCGAAGAACATCGAGAACACCCGCGGCCATGGCGTCTGAGGCGGCGAAGACGCCGTCGATGTCGGGCGCCCTGTCGAGCAGAAGCCGCATGCCATCGATGCCGCTCGTGTGCGCATACAGCGGCGTCGTGATCACCAGGTCGGGGTCGAAGGCGTCGCCGAGCGCGGCGCGGAAGCCGGCCATGCGGTCTTGCCCTGAGTCGCGGTCGAGGCCCGCCGCGATCATGCCGATGCGACGCCGGCCCGTCTCTTTCAGCTTCGTGGTGATGGCTTTCGCGGCGCTGAAGTTGTCGATTCCCACATAGGGAATTCCTTCGATGTCGACGGGATGACCGACGAACGCCGCCGCGATGCCGAGCTCGGCGACCACCTTGGCTATCGGATCGTGGGCGCGCGCCGAGACGATGATGACGCCGTCGACGAATCCGCCGCTGAGGTACTCGGCGACTCTGTGGCTGTCGCGCTCGGAGTCGATGACGAGCGAGACAAGCTGGTAGTCGGCATCGGAGAGTGCGGAGTTGATGCCCAGAAGAATGCTGCCGATGTTGGGGTCTTCGAGAAACAGCGAGTGCGGTTCGTGCACAACGAGCCCCACCGCGTGCGACTGCCTCGTCGCCAGGTTGCGGGCAGCGCTGTTGCGAACGTAGCCGACCTTGGAGATCGCGTCGGTCACGGCCGAACGAGCGGCGTCGGATACATAGGCTTCGGAGTTCAGCACCCGCGACACCGTGCCGCGTGACACGCCCGCAACCGCTGCCACGTCGTTGATGGTCGCGCGTGCGGATGCTGCTCGACGGGCGGTCATATGCCCACTGTACTGGGGTAGAACTCTGCCGGGTGCGGTTGTACTGGCACGCCGGAATTGACAGGTCGATAGCCGTGTGCATATTCTGGGACCGTTCCCAGAGTTGATGGCGATTTCTTGATGATCGCGACTGGGAGCGTTCCCAGACGGAAGCGCCGCGGGATCGAGCATGCACAGACAATGGAGCCCGTACCGTGAGCGAGACCGCAGTAGCCACCCTGATCGATGGCGCCGCATCTGCCTTCACCTTCGGCTGCGATTACAACCCCGAGCAGTGGTCTCCCGAGACCTGGCTCGAGGATGCCCGTCTGATGAACGAGGCCGGCGTCACGCTGGTCGCGCTGAACATCTTCGGTTGGGCTCAGCTCGAGCCGGTGAGGGGCAGCTACGACTTCGAGGCGCTCGACACGATCATCGACCTCCTTCACGATCACGGCATCGGCATCAATCTCGGTACGGCCACGTCGAGCCCGCCCCCGTGGTTCAGCGCCGACTATCCCGAATCGTTGCCCACAATGGCCGACGGCACGACGCGTGCGTTCGGAGGGCGGCAGGCGTTCTGCCCGAGCTCACCCGCGTATCGCGAGCATTCCCTCGCCCTCGTCGAGAAGATCGCGGAGCGGTACGGCGCGCATCCGGCCGTGCGTCTCTGGCACGTCTCGAACGAGATCGGCTGCCACAACGCGCACTGCTACTGCGATACCTCCGCCGTGGCGTTCCGTGAGTGGCTGAAGGCCAAGTACGGTCGCATCGACGACCTGAACGACGCCTGGGGCACCTCTTTCTGGAGCCAGCGCTACGCCGCGTGGGAGCACATCCAGACACCTCGACTCACGGTGTCGACAGGCAACCCGGGTCAGGCTCTCGACTTCATGCGATTCAGTTCGGATGAGCTGCTCGAGCACTACAAGGCGGAGCAGGCGATCCTTCGTAAACACAGCGCCGCGCCCGTCACGACCAACTTCATGGTCACGGCGCACATCCGCAACCAGGACTACTGGGCATGGGCGCCGCACATGGATGTCATCGCCAATGACCACTACCTCGACCACCGCCTGGGTGACGCGCGTGCCGAGCTGTCATTCGCTGCGGATGCGACGCGCGGCCTGGCCGGCGGACGTCCGTGGATGCTCATGGAGCAGGCGACCTCGGCCGTCAACTGGCAACCGCTGAACATCGCGAAGGCGCCGGGAGAGATGATCCGCAACACCCTCAGCCACGTCGCTCGCGGTGCGGATGGGATCAGCTTCTTTCAATGGAGGGCATCGCTGCAGGGCAGCGAGAAGTTCCACTCGGCGATGCTGCCGCACGCGGGAACGGATTCGACGGTCTGGCGAGAGGTCGTCGAGCTCAGCGGCATTCTGCAGAAGCTCGCCGAGGTGACGGGCAGCGTCGTCGAGGCCGACGTGGCCATCGTCTTCGACTGGCAGGCATGGTGGGCCACCGACCTCGACTCGCATCCCTCGGCCGACGTGCGCTATCTGACTCAGGTGCACGCCGCCTACAACGCCCTTCTCGGCGCGGGCGTCACCGTCGACATCGTGGCGCCCGGTGCGCCCGTCGACGGCTACAGACTGGTCGTCGTTCCGAGCCTCTACAGCGTCACGGATGCCGCGGCCCAGGTTCTGGCTGACTATGTGGCGGCCGGCGGGCACGCGGTCGTGACCTTCTTCAGCGGAATCGTCGACGAGAACGACCGGGTGCGCCCCGGCGGCTACCCCGGCGCTTTCCGCGAACTCCTCGGCGTCAGGAGTGAAGAGTTCGTTCCGATTCACCCATCGACCGTCCTCGAGCTGAGCGACGGACAGAGTGCGAGCCTGTGGTCGGAGAGACTGCGGCTCGAGGGCGCGGAGGCGATCTCTGTCTTCACGAACGGCCCTGTCCCCGGCGTCGCCGCCGTGACCCGCAACCCGGTTGGAGACGGCGCTGCCTGGTACGTGGCGACAGCCCTCGACGAGGCGTCACTTTCCGAGACGCTGGTGCGCGCCGCCCGCGAAGCCGGTGTCGAGATACCTGTCGTTCACCCCAGCGGAGTAGAGATCGTGCGACGGGTCGGGCCATCCGGCAGCTGGGTCTTCGTCATCAACCACTCGGATGCGGCGTACGAGTACCGAACGCAGGGCACCGAGATCATCACAGGCGCCGAGGTCGGCACTCGCGCGTCCGCTATGAATGAAACCTCGCAGAACGGCACGCTCGACGTGCCGGCCGGCGCAGTGCGCGTCGTGAGAGAGAGCAGGAAGTAGAAAAGTGACGACCACATCGGTGCCACGGCTGAAAGCCCGCCGCACACCCGTCAAACACAAGCGGGCCATCGCGATATTCCTCGCACCCTTCGCGGTGCTGTTCGCCGCCTTCTACCTGCTGCCGATCGGCTGGGCAATAGGCCAGTCTCTGCTCGTCGTCGAGCGCGATGGCACCTTCGGCAAGCCGGTGGAGGTCTTCGGCGGCCTCACCCAGTACATCCTGGTTTTCCAGAACGAGGCGTTCTGGGCAGCCGTCGGTCGGGTCGCGCTCTTCGGCGTGGTGCAGGTGCCGGTGATGCTTGGCTTCGCGCTGGTGCTCGCACTGCTGCTCGATTCTCCGCTCGTGAAGGGCAAGAAGTTCTTCCGTCTGGCGTTCTTCGTGCCGTATGCGGTCCCCGGAGTCATCGCCGCAATCATGTGGGGCTACCTCTATTCGCCGAACCTCTCGCCCTTCGCCGCCTTCACCTCGGGCTTCGATCTGCTGGCACCTGAGACGGTGCTCTGGTCTATCGCGAACGTGGTTACGTGGGTCTACGTCGGCTACAACATGTTGATCATCTACTCGGCGCTGCTGGCGTTGCCGAGCGAGATCTTCGAGGCGGCGAGACTCGACGGGGCGAATCAGTTGCAGATCGCACTGTCCATCAAGATCCCTCTCGTGATGCCCGCGATCGTGCTCACCGCGATCTTCTCGATCATCGGAACGCTGCAACTGCTCGCAGAGCCGCAGGTGTTCCGCAGCTTCACCTCGTCGGTGTCGAGCACGTTCACGCCCAACATCGCCGTCTACACGACCTCAGCGGTTCCGAACGTGAGCCTGGCCGCCGCAATGAGCGTGGTTCTCGCGATCGCCACCTTCATCATGTCGTTCGTCTTCTTGAAGTTCACCCAGCGGAAGGGCGACAAATGAGCCAGATATCTGCCGGAGCTCCCAAAGAGAAGCTCGCGTCGCGCACCGCGGCCATGATCGTGATGGGCATCTCGACGCTCTATTTCCTCGTGCCCATCTGGTGGCTCTTCATCGGCTCGACCAAGTCGCGAGAACAGTTCTCGAGCACGGCGGGCCTGTGGTTCGCCGACTTCAACCTGTTCACCAATATCGCCGACCTCTTCGCCTACAACGACGGCGTCTACCTTCGCTGGATGCTGAACAGCATCGTCTACGCGAGCTTCGGCGCGCTGCTGGGAACGCTCTTCGCGGCGATGTGCGGCTATGCGCTGGCGAAGTACCGGTTTCCGGGTCGCGAGCTGATCTTCAATACCGTGCTCGGCGGTGTGCTGGTTCCGGCAACGGCCCTCGCACTGCCCTTGTTCCTCATCTTCAGCCAGTTCAACGCGACCAACACGTTCTGGTCGGTGTTCCTGCCGAGCATCGTGAGCCCGTTCGGCGTGTACCTGGCGCGTATCTTCGCGGCGGCGAGCGTGCCGGACGAGTTGCTCGAGGCTGCGCGGCTCGACGGCGCGGGCGAGGTGCGCACCTTCTTCTCAGTGTCACGCCGCCTCATGACCCCGGCGCTGGTCACGATCTTCCTGTTCCAGTTCGTCGCCATCTGGAACAACTTCTTCCTACCGCTCATCATGCTGCGCGACCAGACGCTGTTCCCCGTGACCCTCGGCCTTTACACCTGGAACTCGCAGGTCAACCAAATTCCCGAGATCCGCACCTTCGTCATCATCGGGGCGTTCCTTTCGATCATCCCGCTGATCATCGCCTTCCTCAGCCTTCAGCGCTTCTGGCGCGGCGGGCTGGGGGCCGGCAGCGTCAAGTAACCGCTGCCACCTCGCACAACCCGCACCACAGAACCGCACAATCACAATCGAAGGAAGAGAAGATGCACATCAAAAACAGCAAGCGCATTGTCGCGCTCGGTGTTCTCGCGGCCCTGAGCCTCACGGGATGCGCCGCGGGCGGCAGTTCTGGCGGAAGCGGCGGCGATGCCGCCGCATGTGCCCCCAGCGACGGCAAGGTCGATCTGACGTTCACCTCGTGGATTCCCGGAATCGATAAGGTCGTCGACATCTGGAACAAGGAGAACCCCGACATTCAGGTGACGGTGCAGACCGGCCCGAACGGAAACGGCGGCACCTACAAGAACTTCTTCAACCAGCTCAGCGCGGGCAACGCGCCCGACCTCGGCCAGATCGAGTACGACGCACTTCCGAACTTCCGCGTTCAGGACGGCCTCACCAACATCGCCTCGTGCAAGAACGTCACCGAGAGCAAGGATGACTTCATCGACTGGACCTGGAACCAGGTGACGTTCGGAGAAGACGACGCGGTCTACGCGATCCCGCAGGACACCGGCCCCATGGCCATGTACTACCGCAAGGACCTCTTCGAGAAGGCCGGCATCCCCGTGCCCACCACCTGGGACGAGTACGCCGCGGCAGCGAAGACCATTCGCTCGCAGGGCGGATACATCACGAACTTCCCGCAGAACGACGTGAACTGGTTCGCCGGCCTCGTCTGGCAGGCAGACGGTCGCTGGTTCTCGAACGACGGCGACAAGTGGGACGTCACTCTCACCTCGCCCGAGTCCGAAAAGGTCGCCGACTACTGGCAGGGTCTCATCTCGAACGACCTCGTCTCCAAGGTTCCGGCCTGGACCGACGAGTGGAACAACGCCTACAACACGGGCAGCGACTGGACCTGGATCTCGGCCGTCTGGGGAGCCAACTCGATCTCGAGCGGCGCCCCCGACACATCCGGCAACTGGGCCGTTGCGCCTATGCCGCAGTGGAAGGCCGGCGACACCAAGGCGGGCAACTGGGGCGGGTCTTCAACGGCCGTGCTCAAGGGCTCGAAGCACCCCTACGAGGCCGCGCAGTTCGCTCTGTGGCTGAACACCAGCGACGAAGCCCTCACCGCTCTGAACAAAGAGGCCAACCTCTATCCCGCGACGAAGGCCGGTCTGAAGCTGCCCGTCCTCAGCGAGGGAGTCGACTTCTACGGCGGACAGAAGATCTACGACACGTTCGCCACCGCGGCGAATGAGACGAACCCCGACTTCGTCTGGGGCCCCACGATGACGCAGACTTACGGCGACGTCGCTGACGGCTTCGGCGAGGTGCTCGGTGGCACCGGCACGCTGACCGATGCTCTGAAGACGGGCCAGCAGAAGACGATCGACGCCCTCGATGCGGCTGCGATCCCCGTCAACAAGTGAGCATGATCAATAAGTGAACATGATCCATCACCTCCGTGCCGCGGGCACCAGCTTCGTGCTGGACGCCCGCGGCACGGCCGTGCCCGCCGTCATCCATTTCGGAGCCGATCTTGGCGAGCTCGACGAGCACGCTCTGCACGACCTCGTCGAAGCACAGCGCCCGGCTGTCGGTCCGAGCTCTATCGACTCGGTCCTCACGCAGTCGATCGTTCCCCTCATGGCCGACGGGTGGTCGGGTAGGCCTGGGCTCGCCGGGTATCACGAGGGCACGCCGGTCTCCGCCCTCGGCGCCCAGAAAACGGCCGCGCTCCGGCTCAGAGACACGCGGCGCACAGACCACAGCGTCACCCTCATTCTCGAGACCGTTCCGTCGGTTGCCGGTGAGCCGGATGCGACGGGTCTGGTCGTCGAGGTCGACATCGAGTTGTCGACCGAGGGCGTTTTGCGCCAACGGCTCAGCCTGAGCAACGAGGGATCGAGCGTGTATTCGCTGGCCTCCCTCGACGCCACCCTTCCTGTGCCCGCGAGAGCGCGGGAGCTGCTCGACTTCACCGGCCGATGGCCGCGCGAGCGCCAGCCTCAGCGACACGATCTGGGCGTGGGAACGTGGACGAGAGACAGCCGACATGGCAGACCCGGCCACGACGCGGCGTTCCTTCTGGTGGCGGGCACGCCGAACTTCGGTTTCCGGCACGGCGAGGTATGGGGTTCTCACCTCGCCTGGAGCGGTGATCAGCGACTCTGGGCTGAGGCCTCGGCAACTGGGCACGCACTCGTGGGCGCGGGGGAGTTGCTCGAACCGGGCGAGATTCGTCTCTCTCAGGGCGAGAGCTATCGATCACCCTGGCTCGTCTCGGCATGGTCGAACGACGGCCTCGACGGTCTGACCCGTCGCCTGCACCGCTTCGTCCGCTCGCGACGAGCCCTCGGCGAGCGCAAGGTCATGCTGAACACATGGGAGGCCGTCTACTTCGACCACGATCTCGCTAAGCTCACGCGGTTGGCCGAAACGGCGGCCCGGGTGGGCGTGGAGCGCTTCGTTCTCGACGACGGCTGGATGAAGGGCCGCACCGATGACCGACGCGCGCTCGGCGACTGGGTCGTCGACACCTCAAAGTGGCCCGATGGTCTGCATCCCCTGATCGAGCGCGTGCACGCTCTCGACATGGACTTCGGCCTGTGGGTCGAGCCCGAGATGGTGAGCGTCGACTCAGACGTGTTCCGGGAGCATCCGGACTGGGTGCTCTCCGCCGCGAATGCCGAACTCCCGCAGCCCTGGCGCCATCAACAGGCCCTCGACCTGTCGAACCCGGCGGCCTTCGGCCACGTGCATGCTCAGCTCGTAGCCCTGCTCGAGGAATACCCGATCGCGTATCTGAAGTGGGATCAGAACCGCGATCTTCTCGGCGGCTCCGCCCATCGACAGACGCTCGCGTGTTATCGGCTCATGGACGAATTGCGGAGTGCGTTTCCGGGGCTCGAGATCGAGTCGTGCTCGTCGGGTGGCGGACGCGTCGACCTCGGGGTGCTGGAACGCACCGACCGTGTCTGGCCGAGCGATACCAATGACTCGCTCGAGCGCCAGGCGATCTACCGATACACGGCGGGTCTCGTGCCGCCCGAGTTCCTCGGCGTTCACCTCGGTGCGCCGACTGCCCACACGACCGGACGCAGCCACGAACTGAGCTTTCGACTTGCGACTGCGCTGTTCGGCCACGCCGGCATCGAGTGGGATCTCACGACCGCAAGCGAGACGGAGCTCGAGGCGATCCGTGAGTGGACGTCGTTCTACCGCGAGCAGCGTGCCCTCCTGCACTCGGGAGTGCTGGTGCGGGCCGACGACGTCGATCCGGCTCGTCAAGTGCACGGCATCGTGACTCCGGATGCCGAGGCCGCGATCTTCGCGATCATCACGATGGCCGCGACCCGCGATTCGCCGGTCGCGCCGGTCGTCTTCCCTGGGCTCGATCCCGACCTCGTATACCGTGTGCGCCCCGTGAGGCTCGGGGAGTGGCCTCGCGTGCTGCAGGATGCTCCGCCTCCGTGGTGGACTCATGGAGAGATCACGCTGCCCGGTCGGGTGCTCGTCGAGCTCGGTCTCACCGTGCCGCTGCTTCTGCCCGAGCAGGCGCTTGTTCTGCACGTCGCAGCCGTCTGAGCGATCAGCTCGCCCGAGCGGGCGGGCCTGCGAGCGGATGCGCGCAGAAGGCGGCATGCTGAAGGCATGCAGCTCGAACGCGCGATCGACGACTTCATGTCGTACCTCGTCGGCGAGCGCGGCTACTCGCCGCACACGGTGCGGGCCTACCGCTCGGACCTTGCGGCGCTGGCCTCCTTCGCGGCGCAAAAAACGATCGGCGACACCGACGAACTGACGCTCGAGGTCTATCGCGACTGGCTGTGGGCGGCATCGCAGGCGGGGCTCTCGAAAGCGACTCTGGCGAGGCGCTCTGCCACGGTGAAGAGCTTCTCGGCCTGGCTTTCCCGCTCGAACGATGGGGCTACCGATGCCGCGTCGAGGCTGCGGGCTCCCAAGCCGGATCGCAGCCTTCCCCGTGTTCTTTCGAGAGATGCGATGGACGCGGTACTCGACACCTTGGCCGCTCGAACCGTTGACGGCGAGCCGATCGCCCTTCGCGACCTGGCCATCGTCGAGCTTCTCTACGCGTCGGCGCTGCGCGTCTCGGAACTCGTGGGCATAGACCTGGGTGATCTCGATCTCGACCGACGCACGGTGCGCGTTTTGGGAAAGGGGAGCAAGGAGCGCGTCGTGCCCTTCGGCCAACCCGCCCATCTCGCGTTGGTCGACTATCTGCAGCGCGGTCGGCCCGCGTTGATGGCCCGCTCGAGTAACGGCCCCGGATCGTCGGCCGTCTACCTGGGCGCGCGCGGTGCCCGGCTCGGCACGCGGTCGGTATATGGGCTCGTGTCGAAGCTGCTCTTGGATGTTCCGGGCTCGGGCCCCGAAGGTCCTCACGCTTTCAGACACACCGCCGCCACCCACCTGCTCGATGGCGGCGCGGATCTGCGGGCCGTGCAGGAGATGCTCGGGCACGCGAGCCTCGGTACGACCCAGATCTACACTCACGTGACGACCGAGAGGCTGCGTGAGACGTACCGTCAGGCACACCCGCGGGCTTAGTCGGCGCCCGCGCGTCGCGGTCGACCGGCAGGAGCACCGCTCTCGGTCGCGCGTCGAGCAGGAGCAGGGGCGAGATGTATCGGCCGTCGTGTCGAACACCGAAATGCAGGCACGATTCGGCGCAGTGGCCCGCCGCCGACACCACTCCGATCTGCTGTCCGCGCGCCACACGATCGCCCTTCTTCAGCGTGGTCTCAAGCGGTTCGTAGCTCGACACCAGGTCGCCGGTGTGCGCGATCGACAGGACCGTGCGATCCACCACGCGCCCGGCGAAGTGCACGATTCCCGAGTCGGGCGCGACGATGATGTCTCCCGGTGACGCTGCGATATCGATGCCTCGATGGCCGGCGGAATACTCATTCGATGGAGGCTGCCAGTCGCGAATGATGACGTAGGAGGCGCCGACGGGCCACTCCCACGCGGGGGCGGTGGGAGTCGGTGACGGCGCAGCGAGAGCCAGTGCGATGACGATGAGTGCGAGACGTCTCGCGAGCCGTCGAATCGAGAGGTGGATGCCGGAACGATGCATGAAGCCAGCCTGTCAAGGGGGATGCCGATGAGGCGCCGGATGCCCCGACCAGGGGAGAGTTCGTGCCAAGATCGACGTGTTAGGGACAGCGTCGTGATGCGCGCACTGTCGGTCACAAGAGGGAGCAGATCATGGCAACCAGCGGGGGCGCAGCGCAGGCGGACACCGACGTGAAAACGGATAAGAAGCTCAGGCGCAAAGTCATTGCGCTCGCGGCGGCCGGTGCCATCGGTGGCTTCCTCTTCGGATTCGACTCCTCGGTTGTCAACGGCGCGGTCGACGCCATCCAGGGCGATTTCGGCCTCAGCGCGACGTTCACCGGCTTCGCCGTCGCATCCGCTCTTCTGGGCTGTGCCGTTGGCGCCTACCTGGCGGGACGCCTCGCCGACCGGGTGGGACGCATCCCGGTCATGCTCATCGGAGCGGTGCTCTTCCTCGTGAGTTCGCTCGGTTCGGGACTCGCCTTCGCCGCGTGGGATCTCACCGTGTGGCGCCTGGTCGGCGGGCTCGGCATCGGTATCGCATCCGTCATCGCCCCGGCCTATATCTCGGAGATCGCGCCGAAGGCGATCCGAGGCAGCCTGGCCTCGCTGCAGCAGCTCGCGATCACCGTCGGTATCTTCACGGCCCTGCTCTCCGACGCAATCCTGGCGAACGTTGCCGGCGGCGCGAGCGAGGTCTTCTTCCTCGGCCTCGACGCGTGGCGATGGATGTTCCTCGTGTGCGCCGTGCCCGCGATCGTCTACGGCCTCGTCGCACTGAGGCTGCCGGAGTCGCCCCGCTACCTGCTGATGACCGGCAAGAAAGAGAAGGCCACGAAGGTTCTGGCCTCTATCACGCCGCAGAACCAGCTCGACAAGGCCGTCGCAGACATCGAGGCGGGCATTCGCGAAGACGAGGCCAACGCTGACAAGGGCTCTCTGAGAGGAAAGCGGTTCGGCCTGCTGCCGATCGTCTGGGTCGGCATCATTCTGTCGATGCTGCAGCAGCTCGTGGGCATCAACGTGATCTTCTACTACTCGACCACCCTCTGGTCGAGCGTGGGTTTCAAAGAGAGTGACTCGCTCACGATCTCGGTCATCACCTCGGTCACCAACGTCGCCGTCACGTTCGTCGCCATCTTCCTCGTCGACAAGGTCGGGCGCCGACCGATCCTGCTGTTCGGCTCGGTCGGTATGGCGGTGGCTCTCGGATCGATGACGCTGGCGTTCAGCCAGGCGCAGCTCGTCGATGGCAAGCCCAGCCTCGAGGGCGCGTGGGGAATCATCGCGCTGGTCGGCGCCAATCTCTTCGTCGTCGCATTCGGCGCATCCTGGGGCCCGCTGGTCTGGGTTCTGCTCGGCGAGATCTTCCCGACTCGCATTCGGGGCCGCGCACTCGGTGTGGCCGCCGCCGCGCAGTGGCTCACGAACTTCGCCGTCACCATGACGTTCCCGATCATCTCGCAGGACATCTCGCTGACGCTGGCCTACGGTCTCTACGCGGCCTTCGCCGTACTGTCGTTCTTCTTCGTCTTCTTCAAGATTCCCGAGACGAAGGGGGTGGCGCTCGAGGAGACCGGCAGCCTGAGTGTTGTCCGTGGTCGTCGGCGCGAGAAAGACGGAGTCGGCGGCGCCAAATAAGCTGCCATTATGCAGCTCGGTCAATACCCTCCAGCCGACCACGTGCTGGCGCATATCAGCGACACCCACTTCCTGGGCGGGCGCAGACCTCTATACGGCAGTATCGACACCGATGCGAACCTCTCCGCGGCCATGGCCGCCCTCGAAGCGTCTCGACTCGACATCGACGCACTGGTGTTCACGGGTGACATCGCAGACCTGGGCGAACCGGATGCCTACGGCCGGGTGCGCGCGATCGTCGAGCCGGCAGCCGCCCGCATGGGTGCTGAGATCCTGTGGGTAATGGGAAACCACGACGACAGATCCGCGTTCCGCGCTGGCCTCCTCGACTCGATCGGCGATGATGCGTCCCTCGACGATGCACCGATCGACAGGGTGGTCGATCTCGAGGGGCTGAGGGTCATCACCCTCGACACCTCCGTGCCGGGTTATCACCATGGCGAACTGGCACGGGAACAGCTCGAATGGCTCCGCGAGCAGCTGGCGGTCAGTGCGCCGCACGGCACGATCCTCTCGCTGCACCATCCTCCGATTCCGAGTCCGGTCGCCTACATGCAGGTTCTCGAGCTGCAGCGGCAGCATGAACTCGCCGAGGTCGTCCGCGGCAGCGACATCCGTGCCATCCTCGGTGGGCATTTGCACTACTCCACCCACGGCTTGTTCGCGGGCATTCCCGTCGCGGTCGCCGCAGCGACCTGTTACACGATGGATGTCTCGGCGCCGGAGTCGACGCTGGTCGGCCGAGACGGTGGCCAGTCGATCACGCTCGTGCACGCGTACGCCGATCAGGTGGTCCACTCCATCGTGCCGCTCGGCGATTTCCCCGTCGTCGCCCGCTTCGATACCGACTTCACGCGCCGTCTCGAAGCCGCCGATCCGGTCGAGCTGCGCGAGTACTACGCCAAGCAACAGGGGTGATATAGTTTCCGGAGCACCTCGATCCGTCGGGGTGACTACGCGTGCCCGCTGACTTATAGTCACGACTCCACTCGGTCCTCCCCTCTCCCTTCTGTTCTGCAGAAGTGCGTGATCGGTGGTCGGAGGCGTGCAGGGCACCAGGAACCGTCGCCAACAGGTCGACGGTAAGAAACCGATTGACGTGTGCCTGCGGCGCGACAGTTCTGATGAACTGCGGCGTGCGTAGCCGCCGTCGAAGAACAGGAGACGGCTCATGGCCGTTGTAACCATTCGCCAGCTGCTCGACAGCGGCGTTCACTTTGGACACCAGACCCGCCGTTGGAACCCGAAGATGAAGCGATTCATCCTCACCGAGCGTTCGGGCAGCCACATCATCGATCTGCAGCAGTCGCTGGTGCACATCGACAAGACCTATGACTACGTCAAAGAGACCGTCGCCCACGGCGGAACGGTTCTCTTCGTCGGAACCAAGAAGCAGGCTCAGGGCTCCATTGCCGAGCAGGCTCAGCGCGTCGGCCAGCCCTACGTCAACCAGCGTTGGCTTGGTGGCCTCCTCACCAACTTCCAGACGGTCTCCAAGCGTCTTGCGCGCATGAAGGAACTCGAAGAGGTCGACTTCGACGACACCACTCGCGGCTACACCAAGAAGGAACTGCTCATTCAGAAGCGCGAGCTGGTGAAGCTGCAGAAGAGCCTCGGCGGTATCCGCAACCTCACGAAGACCCCGTCCGCGATCTGGATCGTCGACACCAAGAAAGAGCACCTCGCCATCGACGAGGCGCACAAGCTGGGTATCCCCGTCATCGCGATCCTCGACACGAACTGCGACCCCGACGACGTGCAGTACCCGATCCCGGGCAACGACGACGCGATCCGCTCCGTTGGTCTGCTCACGCGCATCATCGCCGACGCCGCAGCCGAGGGCCTGATCCAGCGCCACCAGAAGCCCGAAGAAGGTGCAAACGTCTCGGCAGTCGAGCCCCTGGCCGAGTGGGAGCGCGAGCTTCTTCAGGCATCGGAGAACCCGTCGACCGAAGCTGAGAAGATCGAGGCCGTCGACGGTCTCGTCGAGAACGCCGTCGAGTCCGACGCCGCCAAGGCTGCCGTTGCCGACGTCGTCGCCTCGGAGACCCCCACCGAAGAGAACGACGCAGACGCCGTCGTCGCCGAGCACGAGGCCGCCGCAGACGCGTCGATCGTTCCCGAGCACGCCGTCGAGTCCGACGCCGCGACCGAGGCTCGCCTCGAGGCCGAGGCCACCGACGCCGAGAAGACCCCCGCGAAGTAGTTCGCGCCTTCCTCGATATCTCACCTCTTTAGTCAAGTAAGGAAGCACACCATGGCAGATTTCAGCCTGGCTGACCTCAAGACCCTGCGCGAGCGCCTCGGCACCGGCATGGTCGATAGCAAGAATGCGCTCGTCGAAGCCGGCGGAGACCTCGAAAAGGCGACGGAGATCCTTCGCCTCAAGGGAGCCAAGTCGAACGCCAAGCGCGCCGACCGCTCCACCAGCGAAGGCCTCGTCGCGGCCAAGGAGAGCGGCAACACCGCGACCCTGATCGAGCTCGCAAGCGAGACCGACTTCGTCGCCAAGAACGACAAGTTCGTCGCTCTGGCGGATGCCGTGCTCGACGCGGCCGTCGCGGCTGGCGCAACCTCGGTCGAGGAGGCCCTTGCGGCCCCCGCGGCCGGTGGAACAGTTGCCGACCTGATCAGCAACGAGGCGGCGATTCTCGGAGAGAAGATCGAGCTTCGTCGTCTGGCCGTCGTCACCGGTGATGCGTTCGCCATCTACCTGCACAAGACCTCGAAGGATCTGCCTCCGCAGGTCGGCGTGGTCGTGGGCTACGTGGGATCGGATGCTGACACGGCTCGCTCGATCGCTCAGCACATCTCGTTCGCCAACCCCGAATTCCTCGCTCGCGAGGACGTGCCGGCTGAGGCAGTCGAGAACGAGCGTCGCATCGTCGAGGAGATCTCGCGCGGCGAGGGCAAGCCTGAGGCCGCCCTGCCGAAGATCATCGAAGGTCGCCTCGGTGCCTACTACAAGCAGGTCGCCCTGCTGGAGCAGGACTACGCAAAAGACAACAAGCAGCAGGTCAAGAAGGTGCTCGCCGACGCCGGCATCACCGTCTCCGGCTTCGCGCGCTTCAAGGTCGGCGCGTAATACCTCGACGTACTTTTCGACCGAAGGCCCATCCCGTTCGCGGGATGGGCCTTCGGCTATTAAGTAGGATCGATCATGGCCGCTCTCTGGGGGGTGAGCCCCAGCCTCAAGGAGACTCGCCTGTGAAGACGACCGCATCGCCTGTGCGCCATGCCCGCATGCCTCTCCGTGGAGCCTGGGTGCGGATCCTCCGTCTTGTGGCCATCGTTGCAGGCGTCGCGGTGGTCAGCACGGCCTGTATTGCCGCCGTTGGTGCCTGGACCTTCACCTCGACAATCGAGGCCAACTCGGTCGATATTCATCCCCAGCAGGGTGATGACCAAGCACCGCCCGCGATCGGAGCCCACGAAGGCGGCTTCAACGTGCTCATCGTGGCTGCCGACAACGATGCGAACCAGAGCCAGGATCTCTACGGCGAACGCGATGGCGCCACGCTGAACGACGTGAACATGCTGCTGCACGTCTCCCAAGACCATAAGACTGCCGTCGCCGTGAGCTTTCCGCGAGACCTGATCATCGCGCATCCGGAGTGTGAGAAGGGCGACGCCATGAGCGCAGCCCCCATCAACGAGGCGTGGGGGAGAGGCGGCCTTGCCTGCGTCGCGACGACGGTCGCCGACCTCACTGGCCTCCGCGTCGACTATGCCGTGTCAATGACATTCGACGCCGTGATCGCCCTGACTGACTCTATCGGCGGTGTTCCGATCTGTCTGACCGGGCGCGTAACGGATGACCAGGTCGTTTATCCCGACGGAAACGGTGAGCTACAACACCTGGACCTTCCGGCAGGCATCACCGAAGTTCAGGGTGGCCTCGCCGCCGGGTTCCTTCGCTCGCGCCACGGAGTGGGGGACGGCGGCGACCTCAGCCGCATCTCGTCGCAGCAGCAGTATCTCTCGTCTCTGGTGCGCAAGCTGAAGAGCAACGACACCCTGGGTGACTTCGGCAAGCTCTACTCGCTGGCGAACGTCGTGGCCGACCCGAAGTACTTCACGCTTTCGTCCGACCTGGCGAGGGTCGACACGATGATCTCGTTGGCGCAGGCACTGCGTACGATCGACCTCAGCAACATCACTTTCGTTCAATATCCGGGAACCACCAACGACCCTGACTATCCGGGCAAGGTCGTGCCTACACAAGACGCGGCCGACACGCTCTTCGCGTTGATCAAAGCAGATCAGCCTTTCACTCTCGGCGCTAACTCACAACCGATCGGAAGCACGATCGAGCCCACCGCGCCCGCGGAGCCCGAGGCTCCCGTCGATCCGGCAGCTCCCGTCGATCCTGCGGCTCCCGCAGACCCGGCGACACCGGATGCCGGAGGGCCCCCTGTGCTCGACGGCGTCACCGGTTCGACTGCACAACAGGAGACCTGCGCGATCCCGTTCGAGGACTAACTCGACCGGCCCCTAAAATTGGCAGGACGAGATCGAAAGGGATCCACACTCATGACTTCACCAGAACCCCGGCGCCGAGTACTGCTCAAACTCTCTGGTGAGGCATTCGGTGCCGGCTCCCTCGGAGTCAATCCCGATGTGGTCAGTGAATTGGCCAGGGAGATCGCCGCAGCGGCGAAACAGGTGGAGATCGCAATCGTCGTCGGAGGAGGAAACTTCTTCCGCGGCGCAGAACTCTCGCAGCGTGGCATGGATCGTGGGCGCGCCGACTACATGGGCATGCTCGGGACGGTGATGAACGCCCTCGCGCTGCAGGACTTTCTCGAGCAGGCCGGGGCCGCCACTCGGGTGCAGTCGGCGATCTCGATGACACAGGTCGCCGAGCCGTACATTCCCCGACGGGCCGAGCGCCACCTCGAGAAGGGCCGCGTGGTCATCTTCGGAGCCGGCGCCGGTCTGCCCTACTTCTCGACCGACACCGTCGCGGCGCAGCGTGCCCTCGAGATCGGTGCCAATGTCGTGCTCGTCGCGAAGAACGGTGTCGACGGCGTCTACGATTCCGACCCGCGCACCAACCCCGACGCGAAGAAGATCGACAGGCTCACCTACCTCGACGCTTTGCAGCGCGAGCTCAAAGTCGTCGACTCGACGGCGTTCAGCCTCTGCATGGACAACAAGATGCCGATGATGGTCTTCGGCATGGAGCCGCAGGGCAATGTGACCAGGGCGATTCTGGGCGAGCGCATCGGCACGCTGGTCAGCACGTCGCACGAGTGACCAGGCACGTCGCCCTAAACTACTGAAGAACCAAAAGAAGGAGTTGCCGTGATCGCGGATGTACTGGCCGGCGCAACAGAGCGCATGAAGAAGGCCGTCGACAACACGAAGGAAGACTTCTCGAGCATTCGTACCGGGCGGGCGAACCCTGGTCTCTTCCAGAGGATCCTGGTCGACTATTACGGCACCCCCACCCCGCTCAGCCAGCTGGCAGGCCTTCAGAACCCCGAAGCGCGCACGATGCTCATCACGCCCTACGACAAGGGTGCGCTGCGTGATATCGAGCAGGCGATTCGCGAAACCCCCAACCTCGGCGCCAACCCGTCGAACGACGGCAATGTCATCCGCGTCACACTGCCGGAGCTCACAGAGGAGCGTCGCAAGGAATACGTGAAGATCGTGCGCACGAAGGCCGAAGATGGCAAGGTGTCGCTGCGCAACATCCGCCGCAAGGCCAAAGACGAACTCGACGCTCTGAAGAGCGAGGTCGGCGACGACGAGGTGGCGCGCGCCGAGAAGGAGCTTGAGCAACTCACGAAGTCGCACGTCGATGGCATCGACGACGCCCTGAAGCGCAAGGAAGTCGAACTCCTCGAGATCTAGGCCACTTCTATGACGAACGATCCCGACACTCCCGCGTCCGAGGCAGATCCGGCGCGTAAGCATCCGGGCATGACCCGCGCCGAGTTCGAGGCGAAGGTGCGCGAGCGCCGGGATCAATTCGATCGGGCGAACGACAAGATCACTGCCCGTTCGGGCCGCAATCTCGTCAGCGCGATAGGCATCGGCCTGGCGCTGGGGCTTGTTATGATCTTCAGCCTGGTCTTCATCAAAGACATCTTCGTGGTCTTCGCCACGGTGCTTGTGGCGTTCACCGCTTTCGAACTTGCGACGGCGCTTCGGCACGCTGGCCGCGACGTGCCGCGCATCCCGAGCGTTCTAGCGCCGGTTGTTGTGGTGCCCGTGTCGTTCTACTCCGGTGAAGAGTGGCAGTGGATCTCGATGATCGGCGGTGTTCTGCTGGTCGTTCTCTGGCGACTGGTCGAACTCACGGTGCCCCGGCACCGCGCGTCGATGCGCAGCGTGGCACTCGACATGTCGGGCGGCGTATTCATCCAGGTCTACGTCACGTTCCTGGGCAGCATCGCGGCCCTGCTCCTGCGCAACGACCACGGCCAATGGTGGGTGATGGCCTTCCTCATCGTCGTGGTATCGGTCGACGTGGGCGCCTATGCCACGGGACTGAATTTCGGCAAGCATCCGATGGCACCGACCATCAGCCCGAAGAAGACGTGGGAGGGCTTCGCGGGGTCGTGGATCTTCGGCGTCGCGTCGAGTGTGCTGCTCTCCATCTTCCTGCTCGACATGCCGTGGTGGTTCGGCCTCATCCTGGGAACAGTGCTGGTGCTCAGCGCAACCGCCGGCGACCTGTCCGAGTCGTTGCTGAAGCGCGACCTCGGTATCAAAGATATGAGCACCTGGCTTCCCGGCCACGGCGGGTTCCTCGACCGACTCGATTCGATCCTGCCGTCCGCCGCTGCCGCGTACGTGCTGTTCATAGTCTTCGCTTAGGCGTCGACCGACAAGTGTTGACAGAATGGTGACCGTGAGTCAAACGTTTCCCCGAGCGCGATCCTCCAGGCCCGGCTACAAGGTCGACGAGGTCGAGAAGTTCTTGGCCGCTGCGCGAATCGCATACAGCGCCGAACCCGGCGACACCGGCACGATCATCACGGCCGAAGGCATCCGGCACATGGCTTTCGGGCTGGAGAAGGGGGGCTACTCGACCCTCGCGGTCGACGCGGCTCTCGAGCGTCTCGAGGAGGCATTCGCTGCCCGTGAGCGAGAGAAGATCTCCTCGTCGGTCGGCGACGAGGCCTGGTTTGCCGACGCGAGAGATAAGGCCAGAGAGATTCTGGCTCGGCTAGAGAGGCCCGCGAAGCATCGATTCCGCAGCAGCGGCCCGTTCAAGCTGGGATATGACAAACGCGATGTCGATGCGTTCGCCGAGCGACTCATCTCCTATTTCAGAGAAGGCACAGAGGTCTCGGTAGACGATGTGCGCCAGGTCTCGTTCCGCTCGCGCACGCGCGGATATTCCGAAGCGCAGGTCGATCTCGTGCTCGACGCTGTCATCGATGTGATGCTGTCGGTGCGCTGAGAGCTTCTTCGCAGCCTGCAATTCGGGCGGAAGTTCGCTAAAGTCGAATAATCGTGGTTAGAAATCTGGAACGTGACGCAGCCGCGGGGGTCTCTCTGAAGCCCCGTGTGAGTTCAGTGCCGGTTCAGCCGAACGGCGTGGCTCCGATCCGTGTTCTCGATCCCGTGACTCCGCGCCGGGCGAGGATCGTCTCGCGGCCCGGTCGGCTCGCCCTGCAGCTTCTGGGCGTCGCGGCCGTCGGAGCATCCGTTCTCGTCAATGTCGTCGACCCGTACTCCGGTGTCGCCGCATCGGAGTACTTCACCGTCGCTCTCGAGCCGGGCTCGAATCTGCCCTCGCAGAGCGTCACATCGTCGAATCTGGCGGCATCGATCGTTCGCGACGGCTTCACCGTGACCGAGCCGCCGAAGCCCACGCCTACTCCGACGCCGACGGTGTCTCCGGCGGATTCGTCGAGCAAGGCCAGCGGAGGTGGCGGAGGCTACGCGCCGCCGGCCGGCGCCCCCGACCCCGGCAGCGCGCAGGCTATCGCCGCGCAGATGGTTGCCGACCGCGGCTGGCCGAGCACCGAATACGACTGCCTGTACTCACTCTGGTCGAAGGAGTCGGGCTGGCGCTACAACGCGTACAACGCCAGCAGCGGCGCCTACGGCATTCCCCAGTCGCTGCCCGGAAACAAGATGGCCAGCGTCGCCGACGACTGGGAGACCAATCCGGCCACCCAGATTACATGGGGGCTCAACTACATCACCGCCCGCTACCAGACTCCGTGTGGTGCATGGGCCGAGTCGGAAGAGAATAACTCATATTGATTCAATAGGCTGACCCCATGGGGTTGGCTCTGATTGCGGTTCTCGGCGTCGTCGTCATCGTGGCGGTGTCTCTTCTCGCGCCGAAAGTCAAAGTTGCCGCGCCGCTGATCCTCGCTGTTCTCGGCATCGGCATATCGGTGCTGCCCGGTATGCCTCCCGTGCACGTGGCGAGTGCTGTGATCCTCTCGGGGGTGCTTCCGCCTCTGCTCTATGCCTCGTCGATCAGCCTGCCCTTGGCCGATCTGCGCTCGAACATCGGCAGCATCTCGGCCCTCGCCGTTGTGCTGGTGGTCGTCAGTGCATTCGGCACGGGCTTTCTCCTGTTCACCCTGTTTCCCGACCTCAACCTGGCGTCGGCGATCGCCCTCGGCGCGGTGATCAGCCCGACGGATGCCGTGGCCGCCACATCGATCGGCAAACGACTCGGTCTTCCTCCTCGGCTTCTGGCGGTGCTCGAGGGCGAGAGTCTCGTCAACGACGCCTCGGCACTGGTGCTGCTGAGAACGGCCATCGCTACCACCGCGGGTGCTGTCAGTGCGTGGCAGATACTGGGCACGTTCGCCTACTCCGTCGTGCTCGGTGTCGGCCTCGGCGTGGCGATCGGATATCTCACCGTGTTCGTTCGGGCGCGGGTTCCCGACCCTGTGCTCGCTACAGCGATCTCGTTCGTGGTGCCGTTCGCCGCGTACCTGCCCGCAGAAACGATCGGCGCATCCGGTGTGCTGAGCGTGGTGGCTGCCGGTCTCATCACCGGCCATCTCGGCGCCACGAGTTTCTCGGCTCCGGCTCGACTGAGCGAGCGATTGAATTGGCGCACGTTTCAGTTTCTGCTCGAGAACGGCGTGTTTCTGCTCATGGGCCTCGAGCTCAAGACGATCGTGGAGGGAGTGCGGCACTATCGCCTCGATGTTCCCCAGGCGATACTCTTCGGGCTTCTCGCCACCGCCGTGCTCATCGGCATTCGTTTCGTCGTGGTCGCGGCGATGACCGCAATCGGCCGCCTGCCCAGAAAGAAGCCCGACCCCGAGATGCTCGGCGCGCGGGAGGGCGTTGTGCTGTCGTGGAGCGGAATGCGCGGCGTCGTCACGGTCGCCGCCGCTCAGTCGTTACCCGAGGGCATTCCCTATCGAGAACAGCTCGTGCTCATCGCCTACACGGTCGCCATCGTGACGCTCGTCGTTCAGGGCGCAAGTCTCCCCGTCGTGATCCGGATCGCAGGGGTGAAGGGCACCCCCAGGGAGAGACAGCGCGAAGAGTTCGCGGAACTCATTGATCACATCAGGCTCAAAGGGGCCGAGCGCCTCGACGATCCGGCGCTGGCCGCCGTGAGCGGGGGAGAGCTCGACCCAGCGGTCCTCGAACGCGTGCGTGGCGATTCCGAGAGGCGCAGCGACTACGCCCGGGAGCAGTCCGCGGCATCGGAGGGGCAGGGTCCCGCGGCGAACGAACAGTACGCGATCGTACGGCGAGACATCCTGCTGCACGAACGTGCCGCTCTGGTCGCGGCTCGCAACAGGGGCGGCTACTCGTCGACGGCCTTGGCCCGTGCGCAGGAGATGCTCGACCTCGAAGAGGCAGGCCTCGATCACTCGCGCGACGGCGACGCGGCGGGGCACTGACCTAGATGAGTGAGTCCGATTCGTTTCAGTGGTCGTAGGCGATGAGGGAGCGTTTGGCGGGGGCATTGATGAGCCAGTTGTGCCAGATCCCGGCGGCGAGGGCGAGGAGTCTCGCGGCGACGCGGGAG
>NZ_JYFC01000004.1 GCF_000938265.1 Agreia bicolorata | reverse complement strand
TGTTCTGTCTCGTTGCTTTTCTGACAGTTCTGTCTCGGGACCTGCCTGACAGTTCTATGGTTTCTTGGACGATCAGTGGATGGCATATGACCCCGCCCGGACTGATCTTCGTTTGATCGTTGCGACCTGGCCTGCGGACGCTCCGCGGGGTGCCGTGACCCGCTTCTGCCGCGAGAACAGGGTGTCTCGGGAGTGGTTCTACGCGACGAGGAAACGGCTTCTCGAGGATCCTCTTCCGCAGGCATTGATGCCGCGATCCAGTAGACCGTCGAGTTCGCCGGGCAAAACATCGGCGCTGATCGAGTCGCTCGCGATCGAAGCGCGCGCCCGGCTGAAGTCAGCCGGTTGGGACTACGGCCCAATCTCGGTCGCGTTCGAGCTCGCGCGCCTCGGAATCGCACCCCCGTCCAGGTCGACACTGGCAAGGATCTTCACCCGAAACGGTCTCGTCACACCGCAACCGAAGAAGCGGCCGAAGTCGTCTTACATCCGGTTCCGATACGCAGCACCGAACGAGTGTTGGCAGATCGATGCGATGGACTGGACCCTCGCGAACGGAACCGTCATTGCTGTGTTTCAACTCAACGACGACCACTCTCGGCTTCAGATCGCGTCTCTCGCCGCCCGGTCAGAGAACGCTGAAGACGCCGTCCGAGTAGTGACCACTGGCATCGCTCGCCACGGTGTTCCGCAACGACTGCTCTCTGACAACGGAACAGCCCTGAACCCGTCCCGGCGTGGCTGGACTGGTGAGCTGACCGCGCTGATGCTCTCTCTCGGCGTCCAACCCATCACCTCCAGCGTTGGACACCCTCAAACGCAAGGGAAAAACGAGCGCGGGCACGCAACGCTGAAACAGTGGCTCCGAGCCCAATCCCGAGCCCTCGATCTCGTCGAGCTACAGGGCCAACTCGACAAATTCGACCAGCACTACAACGAGCACCGCCCGCACCAATCATTGGGCATGATGACCCCGCTCGCGTGCTACACCGCGACACCAAAAAGCCCCACACCGGCGCTACCGACATCACCCCACCCAGCAGCGCCGCAACACTTCGTTCGGACAGCAACCGCCGACGGAACCTTCCGCGTGGCCCGCATCAGAATCATGACGAGCAAAGCGCACGCCGGCCACACCTTCAACATCCTCCTCAGCCCACACACAATCCTGATCTTCGATCACCAGGGCACCCTCTTCGCCACCCACCCGAGACCTATCGACGGCAGCTACATCCCCAACGGCAAACCACGCGGCTTCCTGGCCACCCAAAAACCGTCAGACCCCACTGAGACATAAACCGTCAGGCACGTCCTGAGACATCACACCACCGAGATCTGCGCCGTCTCGACCTGCTCGAGCAGATCGACGTGAGCTCTCAAAAACCGCGAGAGGCCGATCGGGTCGGCTGCGCCCACAGCGACGACATGATCGGCCTGCCTCAGGGCTGCCAGCGTCGCCGCGTTGCGACGCGGCGCGAACATGTCACTCGCGATCTCTTCGTCGGTCTCGAGGTTGAAGCCTGTGTCGACAACGACATAGTCGACCCACTGGCGGCAGGTGCTGAGCACGCTCGTCACCCGATCCGCTCCGAGTTCGGGCCAACGGGAGGCCCGCCCGATTCCGCTCAGGATCCAAAACTCCGATCGAGGGGAGGCGTAGCGCGACGCGATCCGCTCCAACTCGGCAAGTGTCAGGCTGTCGCGCGATGCGAGACGGCAGGCGGCGGCGAACGACGGCGACTCGTCGAGCATGCCGAGACTGGGTGCCACGGCTCCCCCGTAGGTGTCGGCATCGACCAATGCGACGGTTCTGCCGCGGAACGCGAGTTCGGAGGCGAGCTGTATGGCCACGGTCGTTCGGCCCGGCGCACCGGCCGGCCCCCACACGGCGATCACGGTACCGGCACCTCGTTGCGCGGGGGCACCCAGAGAGACGGCGATCCCTCCACGCAACAGCACTTCTATGTCACTCCACGGACCACGCGCGTCGACGACCTCAAAGAGGCCGAGCGAGAGCGCGTATCGCCGTTCGGCATCGTCGCCGGCTACGGCCACGATGCGTACGCCCGCCTCATCGGCCTCAGCGAGCACTTCGAGGGTCAGGTGCCGCCGAGTCGCCGACACTACTACACCATCCACGGCGCACCCCCGCAGCACGTCGATCAGGTCGTGGGCCGAGCCGACGCGAGCGACGATGTCGTGGTCAGCAGAGCCGATCTCATGGATCAGCCGCTCGCCCGCCGTGTCGTCGAGACACGTGATGACCGACAGCACGCCGGTCACCGAGCCGCCAACGGTTCATCATCGGGAACGATCGCGAGAGCAGCACCGTTGGCCATCGCCTCGAGCACGGATGCCACCGATTCTCGCGGCACCCGCAACTCAACCTGCATCTCTGTGCCTGCTGCGACGATGCCGGTCGGTTTGATCACCGAGATGACCTCGGCTTCGGCCACAAGCACCACGGGGGCCGCGAAGGCGGTGCCCGAGTCGGAGGCGGCTGAGGCCCAGAGCGCGACCCGGGAGGATCGGTCGACGACAGAGGGAACGGGACCCGAGACTGTGACGACTACCTGCGCCTCGTCGCCCACACGAACCTCGCCCACGGAGCTTCTGGGTACGAGTTCGCCCTCATGGATGGGCCGGACCGCAACCACTCCGTCTGCAGGAATGTCGGCCGGCTCGAGGTAGTGGTCGACAGCGGATCCGAGTCGCACGTGCGCTACCGCGAGGTCATCGGCGGTGAACCGTTCTCCGGTATTGAGGGTGGCTGACGCAACATAGACGTCGGAGGTCTGATCGACCGTCGCCACCAGCCACGTGACCCCGAGCGCCGACACGACGACAAGCACGACGCCGATGACGAAGCGGGGATCGAAAACGAACGAGCGGTGGGCTCGGAGACGGGGAGCAGATCGGTCCATACGCACATGGTGCCAATGTTCGACGGATCGCGGGAAAGTTATCCACAGGCCCGCGCAGAGCCGAGGGACGGTTTCATAATTGAGAAATGAACGAACCCGATTCTCCTGATCGACTCGGTCGCTTCCTCACTCTCGCCGACACGGCCGAGGTGTTGAACGTCTCGGCGCGGCAGGTGTACTCCCTCGTTCGGTCAGGCGAATTGCCCGCCATCAAAGTGGGGGCAAGCGGGCATTGGCGCATCGAACGAGACGTCCTCGAGTCGTATATCGAGGCGATGTACGAAGAGAGTCGACGTCTCTCACTATGGAATCAATCCGATGCCGCGCCCCTGCCCGAACTCTCTGACGGGCGCATCATCAGGCGGTGATACTCGAACCGTCAGCGTTGAACCTTGAGCGTCACACGGTGAGCATCACAACACCGTCGAATGCGATCAGACGGTAGCCCACTACCTCGGCATCCCGCCGTGGAGATGCAGCCTCGTGCATTGCGAGGTCGAAGTGATCACGGCCCACTCGGTCGATGGTTCCGAAAAGAGACTCTGTCTGCAGCGTGACTTCGACCGTCGTTCTCCGACGGCAGAGATCGCGCAGCAGAAACGCCAGACCGAGCCTGTCGGTGATAGCGCCGCGCGCCTCCGGAGAGTGTGACTCGAGCGAGTGCCGGATCTGCCGTCTCGTCAGCGACAACCCCTGCACGGCGGCGAGCGGAACGATGCACTGCCTCAGCCGCTGCGTCTGGCCTGCCCCTGCAACGGGGCAAACGTCGGCAGCGAACCAGTCCTTGCCGATGGTCTTCACCCTTGCCGACACCGTGGTTCCTCCCATGAGAACGAATGCGATGGAGTAGTTCGCCCCACGGTCGGAGACGGCCACCATCTGACGAAGCCTGTCGCGCAACGACAGGCGGCCCAATCGAAGCCGCTCCTCTTCTTCGTGAAGGTCGTTCTCCTCGGCATTCAAGCCGTACTCGAGTTGGCTCTCGAGATCGGAGAACAGATTGTCCCATCGCATAGGAGGAACGGTAACGGGTCTTGGCTGCCGCGCGCGCGATCTATCCACAGGGCAGAAACGCTTGTAGACACCATGACTTGAAAGCTGGTTTAGTATCCAAATATCCCCCAAGTGGGGGTAAGAAACACAGCCGTTGCCACTGTGGCGCCCGCGTGCCGCAGCACCCTGCTCGCGCAGCTCTATTGCTCTCATTCGCCCGTATCGCCAGAGAAGACACCATGCAGAGTCACCTCACCGCACATGCGACCACCGGACCATCCGCCCCTCCCGTCCGCGCTGCACTGCACGCCGTACCGCCGATCACGTCTGACGTGGCGAAGCCCTCGACCGCCGAGCATCCCGAGTACTTTGATGCCCAGCCCACGTCGACGTCGTCGCTTCCGAATCCGGTACCCCTGATGGAGAATCTCGCTCGGTGCGTCCTCGAGGTACTCGCCGGAGCCCGTGACCTCGACCAGCTGTCGAGATGGGTAGCAGACGACGTGTATCGGCATCTGCTCAAACGCGTCGTGCTATCGGCACGGGCGCGTCAGGCACGCGGGGCTCCCGTCGGCCGACCGTCGTTTCGCATCGGCAACACGATCACCTGCGAACCGGCCGACGGAGTGGTGGAGGGCGTCGTCATCGTGCACGGCAAAGCGCGCACCCGAGCCGTCGCCATCCGCCTCGAAGGCCTCGACAAGCGCTGGCGCGCAAGCGCCATCAACGTTCTCTAACGAATCGGCCGACGAGCCGCTCCGTTCCCTGAGCTTGTCGAAGGGCGGCCCTTCGACAAGCTCAGGGAACGAGAAGGCCTACTTCTTCTTGCCCTGCTTGCGACGGTCTGCACGGTTGTTGGCAGCCGGCGCGTTGACGGGCCGCTTGGCCTGCGGGCCGGATGCGGGACGCTTCGCGCCCTGCTGACCGGATGCCGGAGCGGCCGCCGGGGCGGATGCTCCCCGAGAGAACGCCGACGCGACAGGAGCAGACTCCTCTTCGGCCTTCTTCGCCGCGCGGGCGGTCGCTGCCTGCTCGATCTGCCCCTTCTGGTTGCGCACCTCGACACCGCCGGAATCGCTCGGGGCCGAGTAGCTGAGCTTCTCGGTGGCGGTCGAGTCCTCAAGGCCCTTGGCCTGAACAACGGGAGCGTCGACTTCTCCGGCGGGAGTGTTGACCTGAACGTCGAGGTTGAAGAGGAAGCCCACGGTCTCTTCGCGGATCTGGCCCATCATCGACTGGAACAGAGCGAAGCCCTCGCGCTGGTACTCGACCAGCGGGTCGCGCTGTGCCATGGCACGCAGGCCGATGCCGTCTTTCAGGTAGTCCATCTCGTAGAGGTGGTCGCGCCAGCGGCGGTCGATGACCGAAAGCACCACGCGGCGTTCGAGCTCGCGCATCGCCGTCTCGCCCAGCGTCTCTTCACGCTTCTTGTACGCCAGCTGCGCGTCGGAGAGGATCTCGCGTCGCACGAACGCACTGTCGATGCGGCCCTTGCTTCCGCCGGCCTCTGCCACGACCTCGTCGATGGTGATCGACACGGGGTAGAGCGTCTTGAGCTCGGTCCAGAGCGCATCGAAATCCCAGTCGTCGCCGGTGCCGGAGCCCGCGTGGGTGTCGATGACGTCATCGACGACGTCGACGAGGAACTTCTGCGCCCGCTCTTCGAGGTCTTCGCCCTCGAGAATGTGGCGACGGTCGGAGTAGATGGCCTCGCGCTGACGGTTCAGCACGTCGTCGTACTTCAGAACGTTCTTGCGGATCTCCGCGTTGCGCCCCTCGACCTGCGACTGGGCGCTGCGGATGGCTCGCGACACCACCTTCGACTCGATCGCCAGGTCATCGGGAACGTTGCTGCGACCCATGAGGCTTTCGGCCGCACCCGCATTGAACAGGCGCATCAGGTCGTCGGTGAGCGACAGGTAGAAACGGCTCTCGCCCGGGTCTCCCTGACGACCGGAGCGACCCCGCAGCTGATTGTCGATTCGGCGTGACTCGTGGCGCTCGGTTCCGAGAACGTAGAGACCGCCAGCCTCGACGACCTTGTCAGCCTCCTCCTGCACATCGGCCTTGACCTTGGCGAACACCTCGTCCCACTCGGCCTCGTACTCCTCAGGAGTGTCGACCGGGCTCAGGCCGCGTGAGTTCATCTCGGCGACCGCAAGGAACTCGGCGTTTCCGCCGAGCATCACGTCTGTTCCACGACCGGCCATATTGGTGGCGACGGTGACTGACCCCAGTCGACCGGCCTGAGCCACAATGGCGGCCTCACGCGCGTGATTCTTGGCGTTCAGTACCTCGTGCCTGATGCCCTTCTTGGCGAGCAGTCGCGACAGGTACTCGCTCTTCTCGACGCTCGTGGTTCCGACGAGAACAGGCTGGCCCTTCTCGTGACGCGCGACGATGTCTTCGACGACCTGATCGAACTTCGCCTGCTCGTTCTTGTAGACGAGGTCGGACTGGTCGATGCGCTGCATCTTGCGGTTCGTGGGAATCGCGACAACACCGAGCTTGTAGGTCGACATGAACTCGGCAGCCTCGGTCTCGGCGGTACCGGTCATGCCCGACAGCTTGTCGTAGAGGCGGAAGTAGTTCTGCAGCGTCACCGTGGCGAGGGTCTGGTTCTCGGCCTTGACCGCCACACCCTCTTTGGCCTCGATCGCCTGGTGGATGCCCTCGTTGTAGCGGCGCCCGGCAAGAATACGACCCGTGTGCTCGTCGACGATGAGAACCTCACCGTTGAGCACCACATAGTCTTTGTCTTTCTTGAACAGCGCGCGGGCCTTGATGGCGTTGTTGAGGAACGAGATCAGTGGCGTGTTAGCCGACTCGTAGAGATTGTCGATGCCGAGGTAGTCTTCGACCTTCTCGATGCCCGGTTCGAGAATTCCGACGGTGCGCTTCTTCTCGTCGACCTCGTAGTCCTCATCGATGACGAGGCGCGTCGAGATGCCCGCGAACTCTGTGAACCAGCGGTTGGCCTCGCCCGACGCGGGGCCGGAAATGATGAGCGGGGTGCGCGCCTCGTCGATCAGGATCGAGTCGACCTCGTCGACGATGGCGAAGTTGTGGCCGCGCTGAACCATGTCACTGGCCTGCCATGCCATGTTGTCGCGCAGGTAGTCGAAGCCGAACTCATTGTTCGTTCCGTACGTGATGTCGGCCTCATACTGAACGCGCCGTTCGGCGGGCGTCTGCCCCGACAGAATCACACCCGTGGTCATTCCCAGGGCACGGAAGACACGACCCATGAGCTCCGACTGGTAACTCGCGAGGTAGTCGTTGACCGTGACGACATGCACACCCTTGCTGGTGAGCGCGTTGAGATACGCGGGCAGCGTCGCAACTAGAGTCTTTCCTTCACCCGTCTTCATCTCAGCGATGTTGCCGAGGTGGAGCGCGGCGCCACCCATGAGCTGCACGTCGAAGTGACGCAGGCCGAGCGTTCGGCGTGCGGCCTCCCGAACTGCCGCGAATGCCTCGGGGAGCAGGTGATCGAGACTCTCGCCGTCTTCATAACGCTTGCGCAGCGCGGGTGTTTCGTCTTTCAACTCCTCGTCAGTGAGGTCTTTGAACCCGTCTTCGAGTGCGTTGATCGCCTTCGCGTAGCTCTCGAGCTTGCGAAGAATGCGACCTTCACCGACACGAAGAACCTTTTCAAGAACTGAAGCCACCGAGAGTCTCCTACTGCTGATATTGCGGCGCATTTGGCCGACAATCCCAGCAATTCTAGCCTGCCTTGCCTGTACGCCACCGGAATCGCCCCTGAATCTGCGCCCGACACGACGAAGGCCCGACCCTGTGCAGGGTCGAGCCTCGTCAGCGCACGCTACGCCAGGTGGTTCATCGTGCGGATGCGCCGGCTGCGGCTGCCGTCACGACGGCGCTATCGGCGTCGGTCGGGTTGTCGTCGAGTCCGATGACCCCGTACTCCCAACCCTTTCGGCGGTAGACCACGCTGGGTCGGTGGCTCTCTGCATCGATGAACAAATAGAAGTCGTGGCCCACGAGTTCCATGAAATAGAGCGCGTCGTCGACCGTCATCGGAGCCGCGGGGAACACCTTCTCGCGAATGACGACTGGCGAGTACTCGGTGTCGTCGTCTTCGGAGTAGCTCGGCGTGTGCGGCTCTTCGGTCCGTGGCACCACAGCGCCTGTGCTGTCGACACTGTTGAGAACATCGACGTCGGCGGGCGTGATGTCGATGACGGAGAAGCCACCCGTCGATGCCTCACGCAACGAAACCGGGCGATGCTTTCCCCGATGCACCTTCTTGCGATCTTTGGCACGACGCACACGCTCCATCAACTTGGCGAGCGCGAGGTCGAAGGCCGCGTACTTGTCGCTCGCGGCGCTTTCAGCTCGAACGATGGGTCCAGGACCGATCAGCGTCAGTTCGACCCGGTCGTCTCCCGGCGACCCCGTAGCCGAATTGTGCCGGCAGAGTTTCACCTCGAGCGCGAGCGCCTTGTCGGCGAGATGCTCGATCTTCTCGGCCTTCTCCGTCGCGTAATCCCGAAATCGATCGGTGATTCCTAGGTTTCGTCCGGTGATGTTGATTTCCAAGGCGATCTCTCCTAGTCCAAGACGCGGCGCCCGAGTCGAGGGCGATTGGATTCCGCGCCTTTTCCCCCACCGTAGACCTGCCAGCTGACTAAGTCACCGTGCAATTCACTGTTTGTTCTCTTGACTTTTGCTGTATGCGCGAGAGCTGCCGCTCCCCACACCACGGCTCCCCCTTCCTCCGCCGCACGACGGCACTCGAGCAGGGTCGCACCCGTCGTCACGACGTCGTCGATGAGCAGCAGATGGCGCCCCTCGAGCCGGCGCGAGACCGCCCCCACAGAGCCCGAGAGATTGCTCCACCTCTCGTCGGCGCCGAGGGATGCCTGGTCGCGCGGCGTGCGCCGGTAACGGAGGCCGGTGGCTCGGCGAGGCTGCGGTCCGGCCCACCGCAGAAGAGATTCGACCGGGTTGTAGCCGCGAGTCCTGAAGGCCGCACGAGACGAGGGAACGACGAGGGTTTCGAGACGCGCCCCGACGGGCAGGCGCGGCTCGATCGCCTCGAGAGCGCGCATCACGGCTACGCCGAGCAACCGACCGAGCGGCCGCGCGCCGTCGAGCCGCCCGGCCTCTTTGAGCGCGTGCAGAACCTCTTTGGGCACGCCGTCGTAGCCGACGGTGAACCAGAGAGGCAGACCGTGTGCGCCCGCCGCACCTGAGGCGGGCACCTCGAGCAGATGGTGCTCGGCGTGGTCCGGCACCACGAGCGCCGCACGGCAGTCGGCACAGATACCCCGGTCGGCCGTGCCACACCCTGCGCACTCCACGGGCAGAAGCACGGCGAGACCGTCGAGTATCGCCTCGGAGACGGCACCACGCGTATCCATCGTTCGATCATGCTCTGATCGGCTGCCGCTGCAGCCACAGCGTGCCGATCTGTGCAGAACCCGCCCGTGATGCTGCGACGAGGACAGGACTCAGTACTGGGTCGCGAGGACCGCGACGTCGGCGGCCCTCACCTGCCATGTGTTGGCACTCTGCTGCAGGATATTGCCGTCGGAAGACAGGACTCGCAGGCCCACGACGTCGTTCGATCCCACGATCGAGGCGACCTTCGAGGCATCGGCCAGCTGAGTGGTCGTGCCGCCGATCTGCTGCTGCACGATCGCGTTGTCGCCCGACGGGGTGAGAGTGACCGACGCGACCGACAGGGAGTCGACCCACGTCGCATCCACCGCCGTACCCGAGCCCTCAGCCAGGTCGACCGGCTCGCCGAGCCCCGTGGGCGTGCCGTCTTTGTCGCGCAAGACCGAGGCGACCACGAGGCGGGGCTTGCCATCCATCATGAGGAACGCGAGAACCCTCGCACCATCACGCGACACGTCGAGCGACACGATCTGAGCCGCGCCGTCCCACGTTGCGGTGAAGCTCGAGGGCGTGCGACCCGCCGCCGACACGCGAATATCGAGCGGAGAGCCGCTGGGAACCGTCCACACAAAGCCGTCGGGATCGATGCTCGGCGCGATGAGCGCGGCTCGGTCGTCGACGATGCCGGGCGTGGATGCGGGAGCGACGGCATACACGCCGGCGGCCGTGCCGACCGCGGCCAGTTGCAGGCCCGGCACGGAATCCGAGAACGCGATCGACGTCGCATCCAACGACGCGACGTCGTCGCTGATGCCCTCGATGGGCGTCAGTGAACTGCCCGTGAAGAACCCGAACTGCCCTGAGCGCAGCACCAGTGCACGGCTGTCGACACGCGGCGTTGTGACGGGCCCGGTGTCGCTCGAGGTGGCGAGGGGAACCTCGGTCGAATCCACGGTCATGCGCACGGTCGACACCCCGCTGAGCGCGAGCAGGCTGGAACGCAGTTGCACATGCATCCGCTCGAGGGTTGCGGCGCTCGAGTCGAGAACGGGGCCCGACAGGTCGACGGATGCCACACCGGCGTCGACGGGAACGCTCGTCACGCCCGTGCCCTCCGGGAACGCCGTGACCACAGCGCCGCCAAGCCATGCCGACGGCCCAGTGATGAGCGCCCGCGCGATGCGGGTGCCCGTGTTGGATGCCACGCGCGGGAACCAGCGCACGTCGGGCACCAGACGTTGGTAGCTGGGATCGAAGAAATAGAGCGGGTACGAGTTGTAGACCTCGGCGAACTCGCTCGAGAGCATCACGATGCCGTCGGGAGCCGTATTGATGCGCCACTGGCCGTTCTCCTGCACGAAGGTGTAGTTGCGAGTCACGGGGGCGGCTGAAGGGACTGTGCTGTACTCGCCGTTCGAGTCGACCGTGGCGATCGGGCTGACCTTCAGGTCGATCGAAGTCTCAGAGGTCACCTGAGTGCTGCGCCCGCTCTGATCGATCGTGACGCCGGCGTCGGGCTTCCATTGGTCGGCGAAGTTCTTGCTGAGGAACGACCTCGCGACATCGAAATTGTTCAGAGGGTTCAACGCGGCTCGGATGAATCCTCGAAGGATGTCCTCCTGACTTTCGTCGACCGCCGGACCAGAGGGCTGGAAGATGATGTCGATCTCGTCCGACGTCGCGAGCACATCGCCTTTCTCCACCGGGCCGGAACTCGGGATGCCGACGCAGCCGGCAAGCAGCAGCACGGTCAGCGATGCCATCGCGGCGACGAGGGCTCGTGATCGAAAACGCATCATGGTTTGTCTCCGTTGAAGGCCTGTTCATCGAAGGCGTTGTGCGTCTGCGCTTCTCCGGCAGCGTCGAGCGGCGGCAGCGGCAGCGGCGAGACGCCGATCGGCCTTCCCTTGATACGGGGCAGCGTGAGCCGGAAGCAGGAGCCGGCGCCCGGTTCACTCCACAACGTCAACTCTCCGCCGTGCAGGGTCGCATCTTCGAGAGAGATCGCCAGGCCCAGGCCGGTGCCCCCGATGGTTCGCTTGCGCGATGGATCGGCCCGCCAGAACCGGTCGAACACGCGCGAGGCAGCCTCAGGGGTCATCCCTATCCCGTAGTCGCGCACCGCGAGCGCGACGGCCGTGGCCGTGCTGTCGATGGACACAACAATCGGGCGCCCCTCTCCGTGCTCGATCGCGTTGCCCAGAAGATTGCGCACGATGCGCCGGATGCGCCGGGGGTCGATATCGGCTTCGAAGTAGCCGCCGAGCGCGACGAGACGCAGCTCGCTTCCCGCCTGCAGTGCCAGCTGACTCATCTCGTCGATGGAGTCCTCGACGAGATGCACGAGGCTGGCGGGTTCGGTCTCGAGCTCGGCAGATCCCGCGTCGAACCGGCTGATCTCGAGCAGATCGCTGAGCAACAGCTCGAAGCGCTCCGTCTGCGTGTGCAGCAGCTCTGCGGTGCGCGAGGTCGCGGGTGGAAACGACTCCCGCTGGTCGTACAGCACATCGCCGGCGAGCCGAATGGTGGTGAGAGGCGTGCGCAACTCGTGCGAGACATCCGAGACGAACCGCTGCTGCACGCGTGAGAGATCGGCCAGCTGGGTGATCTGCGACTGGATGCTGTCGGCCATGCCGTTGAAGGATCTCGCCAGCGTGGTGATCACGTCGTCGCCCTTCTCAGGGATGCGCACCTCGAGTTCGCCGGCCGCGAGCTTGGCGCTCGTCTCGGCGGCAACGCGGATGGGCTCGACCACGAGTCGCACCACGACCCTGGCGATCACGCCGATCAATAGGCTGAGGGCGAGGGCCGCGATCCAGAGGATCTGCTGCACGAAGACAAGGGTGCGGTCGGCCTCGGCGAGGTCGTAGCCGAGGTAGAGCTCGAATTCGCCGGCCCCTGGAACGAAGAGCGGTGTGCCCACCACGATGCCCGGCACCGCAGCGCTCTGTCCGTCGCGAAGAGAGACGGATTGCCAGTACTGAGTCTGGTCATCACTGCCCGACGCGACCTGCCGGCGAAGTTCCGGCGTGATGACGTCGACGAGCTTGAGCGCACTGAACGAGATCGCCGTGTTGGGGCCCGTCTCGGTGCCCGGCGTCACATAGAGCGCCACCAGCCGCGATGACGTCGACGCGGTGATGGCATTCTGCACAGAACTCTGCAGTGACAGGCTCGCGGCTTGTCCCGTCACATCGGACGAGTCGAAGATGGTCTGCGCCGCCGTCGCCGCGCGCTTCGACTCGACCAGCACCTGATCGAGTCGCGAGTTGAAGAGGTCGTTACTGATGCTCGTCGACACGAAGGCTCCCGTGGCAGACAGGGCGACCGCCGAAAGCGCGACCGTGATCACGATCGTGCGGAACTGCAGGGAGCCGCGCCAGCCGCGCGCGATCTGCCGAGGCCAGGTGCGCCACTCGCGCACGATGGTGGGCCCGATTCGGCTCGTGCGACGCCCCTCGACGGTGGCGATGCTGTCGGTCGACACAGCCTGCTACGAGACCTGACCCGCCCGGTAGCCGACGCCACGAACGGTCATCACGATGCGCGGATTGTCGGGATCTTCTTCGACCTTGGCGCGGAGTCTCTGCACGTGCACGTTCACCAGGCGGGTGTCGGCCTTGTAGTGGTAGCCCCAGACCTGCTCGAGCAGCATCTCACGGGTGAAGACCTGCTGAGGCTTGGCGGCGAGAGCATGCAGAAGATCGAATTCGAGCGGGGTGAGACCGATGCGTGCGTCGCCCCGACGCACCTCGTGGCCGGCGACATCGAGTTCGAGGTCGCCCACCTGCAGCAACTCGGGCGAACCGGCGGCACTCGGCCGCAGGCGGGTTCGGATGCGTGCCACCAGCTCTTTGGGATTGAACGGCTTGACCACGTAGTCGTCGGCGCCTGCCTCGAGGCCCTTCACCACGTCGGTGGTGTCGGCCTTCGCGGTGAGCATGATCACGGGTATACCGGATTCAGCGCGGATCAGGCGGCAGACCGCGATGCCGTCGAGGCCAGGCAGCATGAGGTCGAGGAGCACCAGATCCGGCTTCGACTCGCGGAAGATGCCCAGTGCCTCTGCCCCGTCTGCGCAGAACACCGGCTCGAATCCTTCGGCACGCAGAACGATGCCGATCATCTCAGCCAGGGCGGTGTCATCGTCGACGACCAGTATGCGAGCATCCATGCGGTAAAGATTAGTCGAGGCGGGCGCATTCGCCTCACAGCAGACTGCGGGCAGGCGCGGTATATGGAAGCATGGGCGTACGTGACATGCCGGGGGACACCGATTACGACGATGAAGGATCACCGGTGAGCGACAGCCAGAATCCATACGGGGGAATCCCCCAGGCCTCATTCGGCCCGCCGTCGGCCGGCTATCCGCATATGCCGCCGCCTGCTCCCGCCGGCTGGGCACCCCCTCCTCGGCCAGGCCTGCTGCCGTTGCGCCCGCTCAGTTTCGGAATGCTGCTCGGCGCGCCGTTCCAGGTGCTTCGGCGAAATCCCGCTGCCACCTTCGGCAGCGCGCTGATCACGCAACTCGCCACGTCGCTCGTCACCGTCTTCGTCGTCGGCGGTGCCGGAATTCTGGCATTCAACCGCATCGACAGCGCCCTCCCCGAAGATCGTGACGCGGTCACTGCCGGGGCCTGGGCGACCGTGATCCTCGCCAGCCTCATACCGGTCGCTCTGTCGATCCTCAGCTCGGCGCTGCTGCAGGGTGTGCTCGTCGTCGAGGTGGCCCGCGGCACTCTGGGCGAGAAGAATCGCATGGGCGTGCTCTGGAGGGCCGCCGGGCGGCGGCTCTGGCCTCTCGTCGCCTGGTTTGCCGTGCTGCTGGGTGTGATCGTCATCGCCGTCGCAGCGGTCGTCGGTCTCGCCGTGCTCATCGGCGTCGTCGGCAGTACGGCGATCGGCGACGCCGCCATCGGCGTCGCGATCGGCGTCGGAGTGCTGGGCGCGCTCGTGCTCACCGCATCCGGCATCTGGCTGGGAACCAAGACCGCGCTCGTGCCCTCGATCATTGTGCTCGAGCGGCGGGGAATGCTCTCGTCGATCAGGCGGTCGTGGAGTCTCACCAACGGCTCGTTCTGGAAGACCTTCGGAGTTCTCGCCCTTATCAGCGTGATTCTCTCGTTCGCCTCGCAGATCATCACAACGCCGGTGTCGTTCATCGGTGGACTCGCAACCGGGTTCCTCTTTCCCACCGGCGGATCAGAGGACTCGGCCTCGTTCATCGCGGTGACGATCGTGACCTATGGGCTCACCCTCATCATCAGCCTTGTTCTGGGCGCCGTCACCGCCGTCGTGCAGTCGTCGGCCGTGGCTGTCATCTACATCGATCTCCGGATGCGCCGCGAGGGCCTCGATCTCGATCTGATGCGCTACGTCGAGGCGCGGCACACCGGAGGGGCCCACGACGTTCCGGATCCGTATCTCGTGTCGTCTCAGAGAAACGGCTGACCTCTCCCCTCTTATGCTCTCGATCTTCGCTCTGCCCGTGCTGTTCGTCACCGACGTTCCCGTCGATCCCGATGCTCCAGCTGCGCGAAAACTGCTGCTCGACGAGCTCGCGAAACCCGAGTACGCGGCGGCAAAGCCCACCCTCATCGACCGCATAGCCCAGGCCATCCAAGACTGGCTCGGTTCCTTCCGCGCCCCGGAGGACGGTTCGGTTCCCGACCTGTTTCCGCTCGTCGTGACCGTTCTCATCATCGGACTCATCGTTGCGGCGTTCTTCGTGTTCGGGCGGCCGCGCCTGCGGCGCAAAAGCCAGGCGGCAGGCGCGCTCTTCTCCGACGCCGACGACCCGCGCACATCGACCCAGCTGCGCGCATCCGCGCACGCAGCCGCCGCGGCGGGCGATTTCGTGACGGCTATCGAAGAAATGTTCCGTGCCGTCGCACGACAGCTTGCCGAACGCACGGCGGTCTCCGTCACCCCCGGAACGACCGCTCAGGAGTTCGCTGCCCGCGCCGCTCGGGCCTTCCCTGAGCACGGCGATCGTCTGGCACGGGGAGCCCGTGCATTCGACGGCGTGCGCTACCTCGACCAACCAGGCACCAGGGAGGGCTTCGACGAGATCGCCGCGCTCGACAGAGACATCAGCTCAGCGAGACCGTCTCGACTCGAGCGGGTCGCCGATCAGGGAGCAACGCTGTGAGCGCGCCGCCGGTCGAGCGTGGCACGGCCCCTCGCGCGGAGGCCACCACACCCACGCTCCGCGGCACGGCCAGACGCTGGCGGTTCTGGCTCATTCTCGCTGCGGTCGCGGTGGTCGGCCTGCTCGTCGTGGCCGTTGCATCCGGAACCGGCGGCGGCAGCCGTGCGCCGTATTCGATCACGAACACCGCGCCCGAGGGCAGCAAAGCCCTGGCCGAGGTGCTGCGTCAGCAGAGTGTCGACGTCATTCAGGCCGACACGCTCGACGAGGCGCGTGCTGCGGTGAAGGCGGCTCCCGGCGCGACCCTCGCCTTTGCCGACCCCGGCGGCTACCTGTCCGACGAACGGCTGGACGAGGCCGCCGAGCTCGCCGACCGGGTCGTGCTGTTTCTCCCAGGGTTCAACGAACTGCGCGCCTTCGCGCCCGGAGTCTCCGCGGCCGGCGCACCTCGCGAGATCGACGGCGTCGATGCCGGATGCTCCCTGCCGGCCGCCGTGCGCGCGGGCACCATCATCGGTGGCGGACGCTCGTACCGCGCGGCGGTCGACAGCGGCGCCGAACTCTGCTTCCGCAGCTCCGATGACGCATACTACGTCGTGCGCACCGAGACTCCGAACGGCACAGTCACCGTTCTCGGCGCGACCGATGTACTGAGCAATAGAGGCATCACCGGAGCAGGGAACGCGGCGCTCGCGCTCAGCCTCCTGGGCGAAGACGACACCCTCGTCTGGTACGTGCCCACGGCATACGATGTCGAGGCCGACGGGCCGGCAGACATCGCGTCTCTCACTCCCGACTGGGTGACCCCCGTGCTCCTTCTCACCGTCTTCACCTTCCTCGCCGCCGCCATCTGGCGAGGGCGCAGACTCGGCGCGCTGGTGGTCGAGAATCTTCCGGTCACCGTGCGTTCGCGCGAGACCATGGAGGGCCGCGCACGCCTCTACGCCCGGGCCGGCGCCCACACCCACGCACTCGACTCGCTGCGCATCGGCACGATCACCCGGCTGTCGTCCATTCTGGGTCTTCCGCGCAATGCCACGGTCGACGAGGTGATCACCTCGGTCGCCGCAGTTCTGCCCGCCAGGCCGCTCAGCGACATCCAATCGGTTCTTGTTGCGGCTGTGCCATCGAATGAGGCCGACCTCGTCTCATACTCCGACCGTCTTCTCGAGCTCGAGAGCGCCGTAACCCGGGCGGTCCGTCCATGACCGTGTCACCCTTCCTCCTGCCCGTGTCCCCACCGAAAGGCCGACCATGACAGACCAGCCAGAACAGACTCCCGACCAGCTCCGTGAGGCTTTGGGACGCGTGCGCACCGAGGTGGCCAAGGCCGTCGTCGGCCAAGACGGCGCAGTGACCGGTCTCATCGTCGCGCTCCTGGCGAAGGGTCACGTGCTGTTGGAGGGCGTTCCCGGTGTTGCCAAGACGCTGCTCGTGCGCTCGCTGAGCCACGCGTTCTCGCTCGACACGACCCGCGTGCAGTTCACCCCCGATCTCATGCCCGGAGATGTAACTGGATCGCTCGTCTACGACGCGAAGTCGGGCGACTTCGAGTTCCGCGAGGGCCCCGTTTTCACGAACATCCTGCTCGCCGACGAGATCAACCGCACACCTCCCAAGACGCAGTCGGCTCTGCTCGAAGCCATGGAGGAGCGGCAGGTGAGCGTCGACGGGCTCAGCCGCCCGCTGCCCGACCCGTTCCTTGTGGCCGCGACGATGAACCCCATCGAGTACGAGGGCACCTATACACTGCCCGAAGCGCAGCTCGACCGGTTTATGCTCAAGCTCGTTCTCGACCTGCCGCCGCGCGATACCGAGATCGCCGTGCTTCAACGGCACGCCGCCGGATTCAACCCGCGAGACCTGACCGGGGCCGGCATGACGGCCGTGCTCGGAGCATCCGAACTGCGCCAGGCCCAGGCCTCGGCCGCCGCCGTCGGCGCGAGTCCGGATGTGCTCGCCTATGTCGTCGATCTTGCCCGCGCAACAAGGCAGAGTCCGTCGGTGAAGCTCGGCGTCAGCCCCCGCGGAAGCACGGCTCTTCTCGCTTCGGCAAAGGCGTGGGCCTGGCTCAACGGCTCCCCTGCCATCACCCCCGACCACGTGCAGGCGATGGTGCTCCCTGTTCTCCGCCACCGCATCCAGTTGCGCCCCGAGGCCGAACTCGAAGGTGTCTCGGTCGACTCGATCCTGCGTTCGATTCTCAGCCAGGTGCAGGTTCCCATCTGATGACCGGGCGAAAGCACCTTCTCTGATGGCTGTCTCGGGTCGCTTCGTACTGCTTGTCGCCCTGGGCGTGGTTCCCGTGGTTCTTCTCGGCGAGGCATACCGCCAGGCCGAACTCACCCTTGTGTTGTGGCTGCTGCTGAGCGTGTTGATCGGCATCGTCGACCTCATTCTGGCGGCCTCCCCGCGCCGCCTCGTGATCGAAAGGGTGCTGCCGAATCGCGTACGTCTCGGCGAAACGGTGTCGAGCGAGCTCTTCATTACGAACGAGAACCGCAGAGCGCTGCGCGGCCTCGTTCGAGACGCGTGGCAGCCGTCGGCCGGTGCGGCGGCCACGCGTCAATCCGTCACGGTGCCCTCGTACGAACGCCGGATGCTGCGCACCACACTCACACCGTTCCGTCGCGGTGACCGCCGCACGGCCGGCATCACCGTGAGGAGCTTCGGGCCGCTCGGGCTCTGGGCCAGGCAGGCGACGCTCGCGAGCCCGGGGCGCATCCGGGTTCTTCCTCCGTTCAACTCCCGCAAGCATCTGCCCTCGCGCCTCGCACGACTGCGAGAGCTCGACGGCGCGACCAGCGTGCAGATCAGGGGCCAAGGAACCGAGTTCGACAGCCTGCGCGAGTACGTACGCGGCGACGACGTGCGTTCCATCGATTGGCGAGCCACCGCTCGGCAAGGGGATGCCCGGGCCGGGCACGAGCAGAAACTCATGATTCGCACGTGGCGGCCGGAGCGCGATCGGCGCATCGTGATCGTGATCGACACCGGACGAACCCAGGCCGCGCGAATCGACGACGAGCCGCGCATCGACACGTCGATCGAGGCATCGCTGCTGCTCGCGGCCCTCGCGACGCGGGCCGGCGACCGTATCGATCTGATCGCGTGGGACCGCCGCATCCGGGGTCGCGTCACGGGAGCGAGCGGCGGCGAGCTGCTGAATCGAATGGTCGACACGATGGCCACCGTCGATCCTGAACTACTCGAGACCGACTGGTCGTCGATGGCAGCGCAGGTTCGGGCAGTCACGAATCAGCGGGCGCTCGTGGTGCTGCTGACGACGATCGACACTCCTGCGTCGGCGAGCGGTCTGCTGAGCGTGCTACCGCAACTGGCTCAGCGCCACACGGTTCTGGTGGCGGCCGTCTCCGACCCCGAGATTCTGCGAGCGGTCTCAGAACGTGGCGACCGCGACGAAACCTATCGCGCAGCCTCTGCGGAACGCTCGCTGCTCGATATGGCGCGGGTCACTGCGGCCATCACACGACTCGGCGGCGACGTAGTGACGGGCTCGCCCTCTGCTCTGCCGCCGATGCTCGCCGACCGCTACCTGGCGCTAAAGGCGGCCGGTCGCCTCTGACCCGCGGCTGCGCTCATCCATCCGTCGCGACATGTCCTCATTCGCGGTGTTGGGAGCATCTGGCGACGGATGGATGCGCCAGTGCGGGTCCCTGTGGATGAATTCAGCGGACCCCGCTGCCACTCGGGCACCATGTTGGGGTGAAATCCCCTGAGCCCCTGCCACCGCAGCTTGCCGGACGCGCATTCAGTGTTCGTGAGTCGGACGCCGCAGGAATAAGACGTGGACGCCTGCGAGGTCGCGATCTCAGAATCGCGCACCGAGGGGTTCGAGTGCCGGTGGACGCAGAGTACACCGAGCAGCTCGAGCGCTCGGCCTTCATGTCACGATGGCGCCCCGGACAAGCCTTCTCGCATCTGACAGCAGCGCGGGTCTGGGGAATCCCCCTGCCTACGACCTTCAGCAGGCGTGAGGGTGTGCATGTGTCGGTCAGAGCACCGATCGCGCGGCCTCGGGGGTCCGGGGTGACCGGACATCAGCTCACCGATCCGTTCGCCTCGGCGGTCATGCGCTTCGGTGTACCCGTCGTCGACGCCGCTACGACGTGGTGCCACTTGGCGGCTTCACTGACGCACGATGACCTCGTCGCTGCCGCCGATCACCTGGTGCTGACACCAGCGAAGCAGCGTGCCGATGACCGTCGCCCCTACGTCACCACCGAGCAGTTGCGCGCACGCGTCGACAGCTATCACGGCCCCGGGGCTCGGGCCGCGCGCAAGGCACTTGCGGATGTGCGAGACGGTGCCGAATCGAGACGCGAAACCCTGCTTCGTCTCATCCTCCAACGGGCTGGGCTACCCGAGCCAGAGCTCAACGTCAACGTCTACGACGACGAAGGCCGGTGGATAGGGCGCTTCGATCAAGTGCACCGTCAGTGGATGGTCATCGTCGAGTACGACGGTGAGCAGCATCGACTCGACGATAGACAGTACGACCGCGACGAGATCAAGATCGAGGACGCGATCCAGGCCGGCTGGAATGTCGTGCGCATCAGAAAAGGGGCGATGCTCGCGGGCGGCAAGACTGCGATCGCGCGGGCAGAGCGCGCACTCCGCGCGGGCGGGTGGCATCCCTGAGAGGCACGACTCTCATCCATCCGTCGCGGGATGTCCTCATTCGCGACGTTACGAGCATCAACTGACGAATGGATGCCGGCGCACGCGCCGGTCAGCCCGCTACGAGCTGCTTCGCCCCGGACTCGAACTCGTCGAGGTCGCCCGTCTGGCCCGCCCGCACTGCGGCTCGCCCCACGATGAGCATGTACGCGAGGAATGCCGCCAGGGCGAGAGCGCCGATGCCGATCTTCACAGCCCACGGCCACGGTTGAGGAGTCACGAAGCCCTCGATGACTCCGGAAATGAAGAGCACGATCACGAGACCCAGCGCCACTGTGAAGAGCGCGCGGCCGTCTTCTGCGAGCGCCTGCGACCGAGTGCGCGCTCCTGGCGCGATCCACGCCCAGAAGATGCGCAGGCCCGCGGCACCGGCGACGAAGATGGCCGTGAGCTCGAGAAGACCGTGCGGCATGATGTAGAGGAAGAACGTGTCGCCCTGGCCGTAGTGAAACAGCACGGCGGCGCTGAGTCCGAGGTTCTGAGCGTTCGACATGATGAGCACGGGCACGTAGAAGCCGGTGATGCCGAACGCGATGCACTGCGCCGCGAGCCAAGCATTGTTGGTCCATACCTGCCCGGTGAACGACGCCGCGGGATTCTCGGAATAGTAGTTGACGAAGTCCTCGTCGGCGAGTTTCTTCAGCTCGGCATCGGATCCGAGGTTGGCAAGCACCTGCGGATCGTTCGACACCCACAGCGCGTACAGCGCGGCCACCCCGACTGTGACGACCGCGAGCACAAGCGTCAGCCACCGGATGCGATAGAGCGCGGCCGGTAACTGGAACACGAAGAAGGCGGGAATCTGCCGGAGCACATTGACGCCGGCCCCGGTGAATCGGAGTCGGGCTCGCGAGAGGAACAGCGATAGCTGGGCGCCCTGCGCGGTCGATCCAACGGTGGTCTTGATGGCCGACAGATCTGATGCACCGGCCTGATAACGCTCGATGAGCTCGTCCGCGTCGGTACCTGACAGCACTCGACTCTTGCTCAGAGCGTCGAGTCTGGCCCACTCGTCGCGGTGGGCTGCAGTGTAGGCGTCAAGATCCATCTGCTTGAATTGTATTCATGACGGATCCCCGTGTCGCCTCCCCGGTCGCAGGATTCGCCGATCCGCTCGCAGATGCCTTCACCGACGACGAGTTGCTGATCGGCGAAGCGGTCGCGCTCGATGTGCGCCCTGCCGGGTTCATTCTTCGCGCCGGAGGCGGCGCAATCGACTTCATCATTTCGGTGGCCATCCTGATCGTGCTGATGCTGGGAATCGGCGCACTCGGTCAAAGCGGCGTCATCGACGAGGCGCTCCTCGCCGCCTTGAGCGTCTCGGCACTCGTGCTGTGCTTCGCCGTCGTGCCGATCACACTCGAAGTGGTCTTGAAGGGCCGCTCTGTCGGCAAGCTCGCCGTCGGCGCGCGCATCGTGCGAGACGACGGCGGCGCCATCTCGATCAGACACTCCGTGATTCGAGGGCTGGTCGGCGTGCTCGAGATCTACATGACCCTGGGCGCGATCGCCGTGGTCACGGCCCTGCTCAACGGCAAATCGAAGAGGCTCGGCGATCTTCTCGCCGGAACGTACAGCCAGCACGAGCGGGTACCTACGCCGGTCAGCCACGCTCGCGGCGTTCCCGTCATGCTCCAGGCGTGGGCCGATGTCGCCGATGTCGCACGGATGCCCGACCGGCTCGGCAACAGAGTGACCCAGTTCCTTGTTCAGGCGCCGCGCATGGCGCCGGCGACCCGAGAGCGCATCGCCGCAGAACTCGCCGCAGAGGTCACACCGTTCGTCTCGCCCATTCCGCAGGTGCACCCCGCGCTCTTCCTGTCGGGCGTCGCGGCTGTTCGCCGCGATCGCGAATATGCGGCGCTTGAGCTTCAGAAAGCAGCGCTCAGCGGGCTCGACCCGATCCTGCAGAGCCTGCCGCACGGGTTTCCTCGACGCTAGTCACGCCACCTCGCGGCCTCAGTACCGGTAGTGGTCGACCTTGTACGGGCCCTCCACGGGAACGCCGATGTAGGCCGCCTGTCGAGGCGTGAGTTCGGTGAGCTCAACGCCCAGAGCATCGAGGTGCAAGCGCGCGACCTTCTCGTCGAGGTGCTTCGGCAGCACGTAGACGCCGATCGGGTAGCGCTCGTTGAAGGCGTAGAGCTCGATCTGAGCGAGCACCTGGTTGGTGAACGAGTTGCTCATCACGAAGCTCGGGTGGCCGGTGGCGTTGCCCAGGTTCATAAGACGTCCCTCTGACAGGACGAGAACGCTGCGGCCCGTGGGCAGGCGCCACTCGTGTACCTGCGGCTTGATCTCGACCTTGACGGCACCTTCGAGCTTCTCGAGCCCCGCCATATCGATCTCATTGTCGAAGTGGCCGACGTTGGCGATGATCGCCAGGTGCTTGAGCCCGAGGATGTGCTCGACCGTGACCACGTTCTCGTTTCCGGTGCCGGTCACGATGATGTCGACATCGCCGATCACGCTCTCGAGTCGCGCGACCTGGTAGCCGTCCATCGCGGCCTGCAGCGCACAGATTGGGTCGACCTCACTCACGATGACGCGGGCGCCCTGCCCGCGAAGGGCCTCGGCCGCTCCCTTGCCCACGTCGCCGTAGCCGACCACGAACACGACCTTGCCGCCGATGAGAACGTCTGTCGCGCGGTTCAGGCCATCCGGAAGCGAGTGGCGGATGCCGTACTTGTTGTCGAACTTGCTCTTCGTGACGGAGTCGTTCACGTTGATCGCGGGAAACAGCAGCTCACCGGCGGACGCCAGCTCGTAGAGTCGGTGCACACCCGTGGTGGTCTCTTCAGACACGCCCTGGATGTCGGCAGCGATGCGAGTCCAGCGATCGGTCGACGACGCAAGCGAGCGACGCAGAAGGTCGAGAACGACTCCGTACTCGTCGCTGTCTGAGGGCTGGCCAGCGGGCACAGCCCCGTCGAGCTCGAACTGCCGACCCTTGTGAACGAGCATCGTGGCGTCTCCGCCGTCGTCGAGGATCATGTTCGGTCCGATGAAGTCGGCCCCCTCTGCTGCGGCTTCGGCAGACCAGTCAAAGGCCTGCTCCGTGCACCACCAGTATTCCTCGAGGGTCTCGCCCTTCCAGGCGAAGACCGGCACGCCCGCCGGGGCGTCGGGTGTTCCCGTGGCCCCGACCACGATGGCAGCTGCCGCCTCGTCTTGAGTGGAGAAGATGTTGCAGCTGACCCAACGTACGCGGGCGCCCAAGGCGGTGAGGGTCTCGATCAGCACGGCCGTCTGCACGGTCATGTGCAGCGAGCCCATGATGCGAGCCCCAGCCAGAGGCTGAGACTCGGCAAACTCCTCACGCAGCGACATGAGCCCGGGCATCTCGTTCTCGGCAAGGCGGATCTGGTGACGACCGGCCTCAGCAAGCGTCAGGTCGGCGACCTTGAAGGGCAGAGTGGTCACCGGAGCAGCAGCAGAAGTCATGCTCCCATTGTAAAGAGGTACCGCTGCACGAGTGCCCGGGCTGTGCGTGCCTACTGGCTGAATTGAACGTGGCGCATGACTTGCCACCCCTGCGGTGCTTTGAGGCGTTCTGAGTGACGCGTGCACAGGTCATAGCTGTGCGGTTCGTGACTGAGGCTCAGCGGGCCCAGAACCGCAAGAGAATCGGCGTACACATACGTGAGAGTGGCGACCGCCTCATCGGGGCACGCTACTCGGGAACACGGTCGATTCGTCATCACCCTTCACCGTACGCCTGCCTCGCCCGCGGAGCCGTGAGGCTCTGTCGTGTGTCGCGCGGGGCACGAGGCTTCGACGGGTTCTGCCGCGCAGGGCCGCAGAGAATAGACTCTCGCCATGGCTCGCTCACGTCGCATCGCCCCGGCCTCGTCTCGAGGATCCGGTCGCAACCGGCACGGCAGGGGTCTTCGCTCGGCTGTCACGGGCCCGCACCTGCCCATGATGAACACGCGCATCGACTTCTTCGACACGACTGTCGCATCGACCGCCGAATACCTGCGCAGCGTCTGGCCGAACGAACTCGCCGATGCGGTCTTCGAGATCGGTGCGCTCCCTTACGGTGCGAACGGCAAGCCCGGAACCGCGGACACCGGGGTGGAGCGATGGCGCGTACTGGGCGACCGCATCATTCTCTACCGCGTACCGATCGAGCGTCTGGCTCACCTGCATCGTGACGACGAGGCGCACCGGCGCATGCTGATCGAGAGCTGCGTCTTTCGAGCGGTGGCCGAATACCTCGGCAAAGATCCGTGGGATCTTGCGCCCGAGGGCTTTCGCCACTTCTGACGACGCGTCTGCCGAACCCCTCGACTACGGGTAAACGACGATCGGGGCTGCTAGGTCGCTCGGCGGCGCCACCGTGTAGCCCGAGAGCTGGCCATCGCCGCTGTACCCCACGCTGATGCTCACCGCCGACGACATTTTTGCCGTGTAGACGGTGTTCGGCTGTGCGTCGAGGCCCTTCGTTCCGCCGGCGGGCACCACGATCTTCACCTCGTTGCCCGACGCCGTGCGCAGAGTTGCGGTCGCCTCTTTGTCGCCTGAATTCGCGATATGGATGCGCGGGGACGGCCCGGGCGCGATCGGCACCAGCACATCCTCGTCAAGCGGCGCTGCCGCCTGATTCCAGGCGAAGTCGATCGCGCCGGAGGCCAGAACGGAGGTGCGCGCGGACGCGACGATCGGCTGGGTCGAATCGAGGCTCACCGAATAGCTGCCATCGGGAAGGTCTTTCAGTGGCAGCTCGCTGACGACTCCCGCAGGAGCACTGAGCGTGTAGGAACCGTCGGCCGAGCCCGAGCTCTCGCTGGCGACCGAGACAGTGATCGTGGCATCGGTATCGCCCGGCACGTAGACGCGCACGGCGGCCTGTAGATCGGCATAGCCATCGGCGGAGAGGCGTTCTGCGATCGCTGACGTTCCTGTGATCTTCACTCCGGCGAAGACCACGTCGGTCGACGGCGCGGCCGTCGGGCCCGTGAGTTCGATACCGCCGGGCTCGAGGCCGCGGATGACCGTCTGCTGCAAGCTCGCCGCAACGTAGCCACCGGTGCTGACAACGTGAACGACCGGGTACTTGGCGTTCGGGGCGAAGCCGGCCAACGAGAAGACCCGCTGCGACTTGGCCGGCACCGTGATGCCGGTCGAACCCGGCGCGTCAAGTCGCCCGTTCTCGGAGAAGAAGGTCAGGTCGACATCGGCCGTGACCTCGGTGGGGTTGCTCAGAAGCACGAAGCTGGTGCGCCCCACGGTCGTCGCGCCGCCGACGAGCCAAGTGTCGGCCTGCGCCTCCGCGCAGTTCGTCGAGGCGAGGCCCGAGATGTCCTCCTGAGCGACCGCGACAGACTGTGCGGCAGCGATGAGAACCCCGGGATCGGCGGCCGGAGCAGTCACGGCCGTAGGAGCAGTCGCGTCGCTGACCGTGGAGTTGTCTGGCGCCGCAAGAGGCGACTGCTCGATGTCGACATCGGCATCGTCGGAACCGCTGCTGCGCTTCGGTGTGCCCACGCCCGAGGCCGTCGTTGCGTCGGCTCCGGCGCCGTTCGAGAGCTGCAGAAGCGACCCCGCGCAGACAAGGCTCTGAGGCAGCGGGGTGGGCGCGACCTCGACCGACGGCACAGAGGCCGTGTGGGATGGCAGGGGAATCAGAACGGCTCCGGCCACGAGGGCCGCGCCCGCCCCGAGGGTCAGGGCAGCCCCCAGCGCACGGGCGCTGGTGGCGATCACGGTGCGCTTAGCGGCCATCGTGCTCGTCCTCCTCGTGACTCAAGTCGATTGGTTTCACTCGCATCACGGTCTCCGCGTCGGGATCGTAGCCCTCGTCGATGTCATCGGGCATGGCACGCGGATGCGAGAACGCCGGTTCGGGGTCGGACTCACCGTCAGCCTGTGGCGGGGAGGCCATCGGCGGCGGCGTGTACACGAACGCCTCGTCGGAAACGGGCTCGGCAGCGTTCTGCGGGTAGCTCTCGGCGTCGGCCCCTGGGGCGTACTCGGCCTCGGGAGCGAACTCCGTCGGTGTCCGGGGCGCCGATTCGCCCTCAGGGAAGGCCTCTGGCTCCGGCTCCGGCTCTGACTCTGACTCTGGCTCTGGCTCTGGCTCTGGCTCTGGCTCTGGCTCTGGCTCTGGCTCCTGAATAGCCTCGGGCGACTCGACGAATTCGCCGGTTGGCTCTGCCTCTACCGGTGGCAGCTCGGTCGAGGCCGGGGCTTCGACAAGGTCTGCAAGCGAGGGCGTCTCGTGCTCTGTTTCGAGAACAGGATCAGGCGCTCCGATGAGATCGAAGTCTTCGCCCGGGTGAATAACGGTGGCGGGCGCAGGCCGAACACTAGAGCGCTCTGGCTGCTCCGACTCCGCAGCGGTAGCTGCTTCGGCTTCCACCACCGTCTGCTCATCGGGCTCCAGCCCCGACGTCTCCGATGCACCCTCCCGGGGTGTCGCCGATTCGTCAGGGGTGGAGTCAGGCACCGGCTCAGACTCCGGCGCGGATGCGATGGCTGCCGAACTCGCAGCCGCGGCCGCAGCAGCAGCTTCGGCGGCGGCATCCGGACGCGGCTTGCGCGTGAAGAGTCGGCGACGTGGTGAGGCGCCGGGCACCGGGGCGCCCGCTGCCTCGGCGGCCTGCCCATCCGGTGTCTTCGACGTCTCGTCGTCATCGTCGTCGTCGCCCTCTGCATCGGGCTCGTCGGGCATGGATGCGCCGGCGGGCTCGAGCGCACTCACGGCGCGGGCACCGTGGGGCTGCAGACGCCCGGCAGGAAGAGCGAGGAGGAGCATCAGGAGGAAGACGATGCCCTGTGCAACGAGGACGAGCACTCCGGTCGCCGATCCGAGGTTGCTGGGCTTCGGCTCGGGCAGACTCGAGATGCCGTCGGTGCCCGTGATCTGCCAGAGAGTTCCGGCGAAGGTCTTACCGACCGTGGTCAGCGATGCATTGGCATCGAACGCAGCGGTCGAGCGAGTCGTCGTCGTGACCAACGCCGGGTCAGTGTCTCCGGGCGCAGGGTTGGCGAGCAGCACGAACTCGACTCCGAGCTCGGCGAGGCGAGGGGTGCTGTCGCTTCCGCTCTGCGAGGCGAGGTTGCCGATGAGATCTGCAAGCTCGGCGTCGCGCGTCGCATCTCGATTGGTCGACGCGAGCGTCGACTGGTCGTCGAGCATCACGCCGGTTCCCGTGACGATCGCCGACTTGATGCCGCCGTCGCGCTGCGGCGTGAGCACGAGCGTGCCCACCCGGGGTGTGGATGCCGCCTCGGCCGTGACGAAGGCCGGCAGCAGACGGCCGTCGGTGGTCTGGATGGCGGACGCGCCGAGAAGCGTCGAAGCGACGAGCGGCACCGCGACGACAACCACGGTGGTCGCAGCCAGGACTCCAGGAGCGATCGAGAACCGCTTGAGCGCGTGCAGCCCCACGACGGCCGCACAGATGAGTCCGAGCCAGTAGAGGCTGAGGCCGGGGCCTGCCCAGAGCACCACTGGATCGGCGCCGATGGCATCGAGCGAGATACGAGTCGAGGCGATGGCCGTGGCGAGGCCGAGGAGCGAGCCGGCGACGGCGACGATCGCCCGCGTAACACTCGGACCGGGTAGAACAAGCGCGAGAACAGCGGTCAGCCCAAGCGGAACGACGGCGATCGCCAGCACGATCTGCAGAATCGACGAGTCGATTCCGACCATCGAGGCCAGGCCGGTCCATCCACTCTGTGCCGAATCGGGGATGCCGCTCAGCAGAGCGAGAACTGACCCCGGTTCGCGCACAGCGGGAACCCCCGGATCTGCCAGCAGGCCGAGCGGGTTGCCCGCGCGGAACTGACCCCAGGCCAACGGCAGGAAGAGGACGACGGCAGGAATGGGGATGCCGATGTAGCGCGCGACGTTGCGGCCCGCGGTGGCGACCGAGACGACCCAGATGATGAGCAGGGCGGGCCAGAGCGATGGGGCGCCGGCCAGCGTGACAGCGAACAGGATCGCCGCCATGGCCGACGCAGACCACGACTTGCGGGCAGCCAGGCCCGCGAGCACGAGCCACGGAAGCAGCAGATGCGCCAGCACAGCTCCGATGGCTCCCTGATCGAGCGAAGCCAGGAAGGTGGGCGCCAGAGTCCAGAGCACGGCGGCGACAGCACGCAGCCAAGGCTTGTCAGTGAGGCGTGCCGCGAGGAACCAGGCAGCCAGCGCCGCGAGCGGCAGTGCGGCGAGATAGAGGCCGACGATCGCCAGAGACGGAGACCAGAACGTGATCGATCCGAGAACGGCCAGTACGGTCGTGAACGGGTCCGCTGCGCCCACGAACCCCAGACCGATGTCGCGCCATCCGTAGCCGACGTGGCTCCACAGCTCAGACAGTGTGGCGCTCACCGGAAGCAGCGAACCGCCCGTGAGGGCGACAGCGCCGATCAGCGGAACGAACATGATGAGGCCGAGAACCGCGAAGATCAGAACGGTCGTGACGCCACCCGTGGCAATGAACTGGATGCGATCCTTCTCGCCGCGCAGGTGCGTGAGGGCGATCTCGCGTTGCAGAGAGCGCCGACGTCGCACCTCATCGCCCGGAATGCGCAGTGGCGCGATGGTGTTCCAGCCCACCCTCTTCGCGGCACGCAGGTTTCGACGGGCGTCGTTCACGCGCGATCCGAAGGCCGTACGGAAGGCGGCCGACAGCTCGCCGCCGATGGCGCCGGGCTGTTTGCGGACCAGCTGCGCGAGACTGCGCACGATGGCGAGTGGAACGAGCGAGAGCCAGTGGAAGACCACGGCGAAGGCGGGAGCATAGACGAGACGTCGGTGCAACTGCGCAGCTCGACGGTCGGCCTGGCGCTTGCGCCTGGCTCGACCCTTCTCACTGCGACCGGGGCCCGCGAGACCAGCTCCGGCAGAGGCGATGCGCGCCGCGGGAACACCCATGACCCGGTGGCCTGCAAGACGCACGCGCACGCTGAAATCGAGGCCGTTGTCCGCGGTAGGAAGCGCATCGTCGAATCCCGAAAGATCGTTCCACACAGTGTGACGAACGAGCATGCCGGCCGCGCCCACGCCGAGCACGTCGCTCATGCGGTCGTGCTGCGCCTGGTCGAGCTCCGTCTCGGCCATCGCGTAGGTGGCCCCGAACCGGGTCAGGGTCTCGCCGAACTCACTGATGTAGTCGGGGTGCTCCCAGTCCATCTGCTTCGGCCCTGCGGCAGCGACCGACGGGTTGACCTCGACAGCGGCGAGCAGGGCCGCGAGCGCGTCGGGTTCTGGGGCCGTGTCGTGGGCGAGCAGCCACAGCCACTCGTTCTCATCGGCAGGTGGCGGAACAACGCCGAGGGCATGTGCAACGGCCGTGCCGAAACTGAGGCGGCCCGATGCCTGGATGAAGTGAGTGGGTGCCGCGCCGGCGAGCAGCGCCGGCGTCGTGTCGGTCGAACCGACGTCGACAACGATGAGGCTGTCGGGCTGCCTCGTCTGCGCCTTCAAGGCGTCGAGGGTGCGCGGAAGGAAGTCCGCTCCGTTGGAGGCGACTAGGACTGCTGTAACTCGGGCGCGCATATCACTTAGACCCTAAGCGCCGCGTGCGATAGCGAGCCGTCCGGCCCCGGCGTGCCGGGATATCGGTCGATCGTCTATCAAGCTCATCGTCCGCCGAGCCCGTCGCCCTTCGACAAGCGCAGCGAGCGACTCGGCGCTAGGCCTGCTTGCGCAGCTTGCGACGCTCGCGCTCGGAGAGGCCGCCCCAGATGCCGAAGCGCTCGTCGTTCTTGAGCGCGTATTCGAGGCACTGGGCCTTGACCTCGCACGACGTGCAGATGCGCTTGGCATCGCGAGTCGAGCCGCCCTTTTCGGGGAAGAAAGCCTCGGGATCGGTCTGAGCACACAGCGAATCGGTCTGCCAGGCGAGAGGATTCTCGTCGTCTACCGGTGTCTGTTGACGTACGCCAGGAACACCGAGATTGACAGGATCGACGAACCAGTCCTCTGGGACGCCTGAGCGGTATTCCATAGCCATACCACGCTCTACCTTCTGATCTGCATTCGACCTGCCGAACCCCTCCCGCTAATTACACCCGTGTAGTTCGCGAGAGTCAAGTCGCAGATCGTAAACCCTCAAGTGCTTCTAGAGGGTTTGGCAAAACACCGTGTCGCGCTAAACGACGTTTGCGCGACACGCCAAATCGATTAGGCGCCCCGGCGCGCCGCCCACGCGCTGCGCACCATCTCGTCGAGCGTGTGGCGCATCCGCCAATCGAGGTCGCGGGCAGCCAATTCGCCCGACGCGACAATGCGGGCGGGGTCGCCCGGGCGACGCGGTGCGATCTCGGGTTCAAAGGGGATGCCCGTGCCTTCGGCCATGGCGGTCATGATCTGGCCGACGGATGCGCCGTCGCCGCTTCCGAGGTTGTACGCGGGTTCGAGCGGCTCGCCGGCGTCCAGACGCCGCGCGGCAGCCACATGCGACAGGGCGAGGTCGGAAACATGGATGTAGTCGCGCACACACGTGCCGTCAGGAGTGTCGTAGTCGTCGCCGTTGATGCGAGGAACCCGCCCGTCGAGGAGCGCGTCGAAGACAAGGGGGAAGAGATTGTGTGGGCTGGTATCGAACAGGTCGGGGTATCCGGAGCCGACGACATTGAAGTAGCGGAGCGAGGTGTGCGCGAGGCCGACCGCGACTCCCTGATCGCGCAGCAGCCACTCGCCGATCAGCTTCGACTCGCCGTAGGGCGACTGCGGATTCTTGGGCGTCGACTCTGTCACCAGATCAGTGTCGGGGGTTCCGTAGACGGCCGCGCTCGACGAAAAGACGATGCGGTCGACCCCGGCGTCGCTCATGGCACCGAGGAGCACCTGGGTGCCCGTCACGTTCTGCTCGTAGGTGTGCAGGGGGCGAGTGACCGAGACGCCCGCGTACTTGTAGCCGGCGACATGCACGACTCCCGAGATGGCGTGGTCTTCGAAGGTCTCGCGAAGCAGGTCGGCGTCGAGGATGCTGCCGTCGATGAAGGGAACTCCCTCGTCTACGAAGGCACGGTGCCCGCTCGAGAGGTCATCGATCACGACCACGTCGATGCCCTGCTCGATGAACGCCCTCACCACGTGCGAGCCGATGTAGCCCGCGCCTCCCGTTACCAACCACGCCATTCGTCGACTCCTCTATCCAGCGGCACGCGACGGTACCCATCGCGGATCAAGTCTCGCACCGTCCAGCCGATGGCGATTGCCGCTAGAACGCCCATCGTCACAAGAAAAATCATCATGGCAGTAACGATATGAATTGCGAAAACCCGCCACCAGATGGAAGAATGTCAACACTGCACGTTTTACTGCCACCGTCCGTCGACCGAAGGAATCCCATGCTGAAGAAGGTCGTTCTTATCGCACTCCCCCACGTCGCTCCGTTCGAGTTCGGGGTGATCTGCGAGGTATTCGGCATCGATCGCGCCGATATGGGCGGCCCAACTTTCGACTTCACGATCGCAGCCGCGGAGCCCGGCGCGATTCCCACCAGCATGGGTTACGACATGATGATCATGAATGACCTCACCGTGGCAGCCGACGCCGACCTCATCGCTATCCCGGCACACATGATCGAAGGCGACGTCCACCCTGAGGTCCTGAGAGTGCTGCACGAGGCGAACGACCGCGGCGCCTGGATCCTCACCGTCTGCAGTGGAGCGTTCACTCTGGCGAAGTCAGGCCTGCTCGACGGCAAGCGAGCGACGACGCACTGGATGCACGCAGACCGGCTCGCACGAGAGTTCCCCGAGATCGAGGTCGACCCCGACGTTCTCTTCGTGCAAGACGGCAACATCATCACCGGCGCCGGCACCGCTGCCGGAATCGATGCGGCACTCCATCTCGTGCGCACCGAGCTCGGCGCCTCCGCGGCGAACGTGATCGCCCGCCGCATGGTGGTACCCCCGCAGCGCGCCGGCGGTCAGGCACAGTTCATCGCCGCCCCCATGCCCGCTGAACCGAGCGACTCGTTCGCCGGCGTCACAGAATGGATGCTCGAGAACCTCGATCGCGACCTCAGCGTCGACGAGCTGGCACGCAAGGCCCTGATGTCCTCCCGCACCTTCGCGCGGAGGTTCCGAGCCGACCTCGGAACGACGCCCGCCGCGTGGCTCAACAAACAGCGCCTCATGAGGGCCCAGCAACTCCTGGAGGAAACCACTCTCGGACTCGAGGCCATCGCCTCGGAGACGGGCTTCGGATCGGCCGCCGTGATGCGCCACCACTTCGTGAAGACACTGCAGACGACGCCGGCCAACTACCGTCGCACCTTCTGCGTGAGAGAACTCGTGAGCTGAGCCTGGTTTGCGCGCTAAGTGAGGACATATTCGTCACGTCGAGAGCGCGGACCCGTTGATCCGGGGTCCGAGCCTTCGGTGGGCGAACAATGTCCTCAGTTGGCTACGGTGGGTCAGCCGCTCGAGGGCGACCACTCCCCCACAGGGACCGCGCGCTCCTTTAGCTCTCACCGATATCCGAGCCACATGGCTCGTGGCTTCCGCGGTTCGCCACACTCGACCTATGGCAGACAATGTCTCGCGCATCCAACAATTGATGATGGTCACAGGCGGAGTCGCGTCGCGAGGCACTCTGCTGTCGCTCGGTGCGACGCCGCGCATGATCGACCGCGCACGATCCCTTCACATACTTCAGTCGGTTCGGCGCGGAATCTACGCGAGCGCCCAGGCCGACCTCGATCAGCGACGCGCGATTCGGCTCGGCGGCAAGGTCGCGTGTCTGTCGGCCCTTCGCAGAAATCGAGTCTGGGCCGGAATCGACACTCGGCTCCACGTCTGTGTACGACGAAGCGCGCATCATCTGCACGTCCAAGAGGCAGCGAGCGTGGGCCTACCGGCCACGAGCCGACGCTCCGACACCAACTTTGTCGCCGACCCAGGGGCGCCGCGCGTCCATTGGCAAAGATCAGAACATCGCGAATTCGATGAGTCGTCATATCAGCGCGATTGGCTCATGCCCCCTCTAACGTCGCTGCGCCAGGCCGTGCTCTGCCAGAACGAAGAGCAGGCGATCGCGAGCATCGACTCGGCTTTGCGTACACGGTTCGTCGCGCAGGGTCAGGTCGACCGGCTGTTCACTCAGTTACCCGCTCGCCTGCAACACATACGTGCCGAGATCGACCCCACGGCGGATTCCGGCAACGAGACGATCGTGCGCGTACGGCTTCGCAGAGCTGGTTTCATCGTCGAAACGCAGATTCCGGTTCCTGGCACAAGCCAGTTCGACCTTCTGATCGACGGCGTCGTCACCCTCGACGTCGACAGCCGGCAATGGCATGGTGACGAAGCGCAGATCTCGTGGGACTTCGACAAAACGCTCTGCTCATTCGGAGCCGGCCTACCTAGTCTCCGCATCCTGCCCCGGCACATCTATCAGTCATGGCCGCAGACTCTGGCGGTCATCCGCCGCACTGTCGCCGATGCGAAGGAGCTCCGTGAGTTCCGTCGAATGGGGTCGCGCTAACTGAGGACAAATGAGCCAACGAGCGAAGATACGTCTCGTCAGATCAACGAAGTCGGTGCGCCGGCCGAAGAGTGTCCTCACCTAGCCTGGCTGCGCCCTACGCAGGAGCGCCCGGTGCAGCCAGGAAGACCGTTCCCACGCCTGTGAACGTGATGGCACCCTCCTCAGGTGTAATGAAAACCGATTGCCCGCGCTCGAGAGTGGTGTCGCTGCGCTCACCGTGGATCTCGAATGATCCTGAGGTGCAGATCGCGATCGCGGCGCCGTCGGGCCTGTAGGCCGCGCGCTCGTTCAACTCTGTGTGGATGCGCGCCAGCACGAAGTCGGGAACACCCGGCCGGAACTCCTCCACACCCTCAGAGGGGAACGTGGGGCGGAGGTACGGAACGGGCAGCGATTCGAAGTCGAGTACCGACAGCAGTTCGGGGACGTCGATGTACTTCGGCGTAAGACCGCCTCGCAATACGTTGTCGGACGCCGCCATCAGCTCGACGCCGAGCCCCTTCAGATACGCATGGATGTTGCCGGCCGGCAGATACAGCGCCTCGCCGGCCGAGAGGGTCACCCGGTTGAGCAGCAAGGAGGTGACGATTCCCGGGTCGCCCGGGTACTCGCCCGCCAGGTCGCGGACGGTCCGCAGGGATGCGGCGTACTCCCCCGCGGGCTCGTTCTCTTCCGCGAGCGCCGAGACCCGGCTCACGAGCGCCGCGACCTCCTCTGATCCACCCAGCAGCCACTCCACCAGCGAGCGGAGAATGCCGCCTTCGTCGTCGTCGGCGAGCGCCCGCGAGGCGAGCGGGGCGAGAACGGCCGGCGCCGGGGCATCCGATTCTGTGTCCCACTTCTCGAGCAGCGCGACGATGTCGCGGATCTCGGCGACCGGGCGGAACCCGCACAGGGCGTCGAAGGTCTCGCTCAACGCGACGATGACCTCGGGCTTGTGCAGCGGGTCCTTGTAGTTGCGGTTGGGTGCATCGAGCGGGATGCCCGCGGCGTTCTCGGCGTCGAATCCCTGCCGGGCACGTTCCAGCGTGGGGTGCGCCTGCAGCGACAGCGGGCCGTCGGCCGCGAGGATCTTGAGCAGGAAGGGCAGTTGTGCGTGCTCTCCGATCGCCGTCTCGCGGTCGTCCGCGATCCACTCGGCGAGGTTGTCGACGCCGTGCTTCATCGATCCATCGATGATGCGCGCCGGAGATCCCGGATGTGCGCCCAGCCAGAGCTCGGCCTGCGGCGCTCCGGATGCCGGGGTTCCGAGAAGCTCGGCGATCGCGGTGGCTGAGCCCCACGAATAGTCGCGGGGAGTATTGGTGATGCCAACGAACACGTCGGGCCTTTCTGAACTGTCGTCAAGGATCAACCCGTACGGGCGCGTTTATGAGCGACCTACAACGTCGCCCGGTGCGGCCTGCCGAGTCTTAGCCCAAACTACCAATCAGTTGGAGCGACAGCGGCCTCGCTGATTGAGTTGCACCCGAACACCCCTGAGCAACGGAGCACACATGTCTTTGGAACCACTCGCGAGCGACTTCTACGGTTACGAATCGATGCTGACCGATCAGGAGAAGACCGCCCTCGCGGCGATTCGCACCTATCTCGAGACCGAGGTCAAGCCGGTCGTGAACGGCCATTGGGAGAAGGCCACGTTCCCGCACGAGATCGTGAAGGGTCTCGCCGACCTCGACGTCTACCGCTTCGGCTGGGACGAGACGAAGCCGTTCGAGAACTCGGCCGTGTTCCGCGGATTCGTGGCCCTCGAGCTCGGCCGCATCGACGCATCCGTCGCCACCCACGTCGGCGTGCAGAACGGGCTGGCCATGGGCGCGATCAGCGTCACGGGCTCAGACGAGCAGCGGGCAGAATGGCTGCCCCGGATGGCCGCCGGCGAAATCGTCGGCGCGTTCGGACTGACCGAGCCCACGTCGGGCTCCGACTCCGCCCAGGGCCTCAAGACCACGGCGACGCGCGACGGCGACGAGTGGGTGTTGAACGGCGAAAAGCGCTGGATCGGGCACGCAACCTTCAGCGACATCACGGTGATCTGGGCCAAGGACACGGCCGACAATCAGGTCAAGGGCTTCATCGTTCCCACCGATACAGCCGGGTACCGCGCAACGAAGATCGAGAACAAGCAGAGCCTACGCATTGTGCAGAATGCCGACATCACGCTCACCGATGTGCGCATCCCCGAGTCGCTGCGCCTGCAGAACGCGAACTCGTTCCGCGACACCGCCAAGGTACTGCGCCTCACCCGCGCCGAGGTCGCCTGGGCGGCGGTCGGCAACTCGATCGGCGCCTACGAGGCGGCGCTGCGCTACACGAAGGAGCGCGTGCAGTTCGGCAAGCCGATCGCATCGCACCAGCTGATCCAGGACCTGCTCGTGAAGTCGATCGGCAACATCACGGCCAGCCTCGGCATGGTCGTGCGCGTCTCCCAGATGCTCGACCAGGGCATCCAGCGCGACGAGCACTCCGCGCTCGCCAAGGCGTATGCGACAGCCCGGATGCGCGAGACGGTCGCGTGGTGCCGCGAGGCGCTCGGCGGCAACGGCATCGTGCTCGACTACGACGTGGCCCGGCACTTCGCCGACGCCGAGGCGCTGTACTCCTACGAGGGCACGCGGGAGATGAACACCCTCATCGTGGGTCGCGCGCTCACCGGCTTCGCCGCGTTCGTCTAGCCGAGCGGGGCCGTTCCGGCGACACGACGACGGAACGGCCAGCGCCGCTGAACGCCCCACTGGGTCACGCGAAGCATCGCCTCGATCACGATGGCGCGACTCATTTTCGATTCGCCGCGTTCGCGTTCGCGGAACTCGATCGGAAGCTCGACCACGGAGCCGCCGCCGTCGAGAACGCGAAGGGTCATGTCCACCTGGAAGCAGTAACCCTTGGAGTCAACGGATCGCAGGTCCATGCTGGCGATGCTCTCCGCCCGGTAGACGCGGAACCCCGCCGTGACATCGTGCACTGCGATTCCCAGCATGATGCGCGCATAGATGTTCCCGGCCCGGCTCAGCAGCTGCCTGCTGAGTGGCCAGTTCACAACCGAGCCACCCTCGACCCAGCGCGAACCGATAGCGAGCTGGCGACGCGCATCCCCGCCCGACGCCAGACTCTCGACCATGGCCGGCAGTCTCTCGGGCGGGTGCGAGCCATCGGCATCCATCTCGATCAGGTAGTCGTAGCCGCGGTCGAGTCCCCAGCCGAAGCCTTCTACATAGGCCGACCCGAGGCCGAGCTTGCCCGCGCGATGAAGAACGTGGATTCGCTTGTCAGCCTCGCTCGCGTCGTCGGCGATCTTGGCCGTGCCGTCGACGCTGTTGTCGTCGACGACGAGCAGATGCGCCGAAGGCATCGAAGCGAAGACCCGCTCAACGATCCACATCAGGTTCTCTGCCTCGTTGTAAGTGGGAACGATCACGAGGCACCCTGCGCCTACTGGCGAATCGGCGTTGAGCGAATCTGACATCTGTTTCTCTCGATTACTGGTGATGTGCACTGCTGAAGGCAGCGGCGCTGGTGGGTATCTAAGGGCCTCAGCAAGGCTATTGGTTCCATAAGCATGCAACGACGCGCATAGAGGATCATCACAGCCACGACAAGATGAGCAGATCACGACAGCCGTAGCTGAGTGCGCTCGGTAGTCTTGCCTCTATGAACTCCGTGACAAGCACCGGTCGCGCCGCGCTGGCCGTGCTCACGTTCTTCACCCTTTTCGCCGGAGATTTCTGGCGCAACCTCATCGGCTGGTATGGCTTCGCGGCCCTGGCCCTCGCCCTCGTCATCACGCTGGCCGTGCTGATCACCCGAGACAAGGGATGGCGCCAGCTCACGCCGCGCCGGGTTCCGCTCGCGCTGGCCGCGTTCCTGGCCCTCGCCATCGTGTCGATCACCTGGTCGTTCTACCCCGGGGCCACACTGCTCGGTCTCGTCGCCCAGTCGGGCCCCGTGGTCGCCGCGATTTTCTTCGCCACCTCGATGACGTGGCCTCGCATCCTCACTGCCCTCGGCCGGGCCACCCGCTGGATTCTCGGGCTCTCCCTGCTCTTCGAGTTCATCGTCGCCGTCTTCGTGCGCCATCCGATCATTCCGTTCTGGGTCGACTACGGCGATGGGAAGCTTCCGAACGCGTTCTTCTGGAGCCAGGCAGACCTCTTCACTGGCGCGCCCATCCAGGGCATCGTCGGAAACCGTAATCTGTTGGCGTTCATCGCCGTGATCGCGCTGGTCTGCCTCGTTCTCGAGCTCACGTCGAGGTCGCTGGGTCGCAGGCGCGCGTACTCCTGGATCGCGATAGCGGTAGCAACTCTGGCGCTCACCCGCTCGACCACGGCCATCGCCGTACTCGTCGTCGTGGCCGCGGCTGCGGGCATCCTGATTCTGATGCGGCGGTCGAACGCGAGGCAGCGCCGAGCGGTTCTCGCTTCAAGCACGGTCGGCATCGTCGCGGTGGCGGTTCTGGTCGGGGTGTTCTCGTCGCAGATTCTCAAGGTCTTCGGAAAGAGCTCAGACCTCACCGGCCGCTTCGACATCTGGAACGCGGTCACCGGGCTCGCCCAGCAGCGCCCCGCTTTCGGCTGGGGCTGGGTCAGCTACTGGGTGCCGTGGGTCGAACCCTTCACGCACCTGGCCGAGCGCAAGGGCGTGACCTATCTTCAAGCGCACAACGCCTGGCTCGATGTGTGGCTGCAGCTCGGCATCGTGGGTCTCGTGCTCTTCATCGCCGCCGTGGTCGGTGCGTGTTGGCGGGCGTGGTGGTTCGCGGTCGATCCGCAACTGGATGCCCGGGGCACGTCGGTTCCGTTCGTTCCGGTCACCCTCTTCCCCGCTCTTATACTCACCCTGCTCGTCGCCCAGTCGTTTGTAGAGTCGCGCATGCTCGTCGAGGGCGGATTCGCCCTGCTCGCGCTCATGGCGTTGAAGACGCGACTCGACGTGGGGTCGACCGGCATCGATCTCACGGTGCCCGATGGCGGTCCGGTCGAGTCGGACAGGCCCGCACTGCTGCGACGGGCCGGCTCATCACGGTGAAGCTCTCCGAGCACCCCGCGTGGGCAGTGATCGCGGCGATCTTCGGCTCACCGCGGTTCTCTGCCGTGCTCGCAACGACGGCCATCGGGTCTGCACTGTCTGTGCACCTCATCAAGGCGACGATGGGCTGGGCCGGGCTGGTCGGCATCCTGAGCACCCTCGTCTTATTCGCGGCCGTGTCTCTGGTGGCACGGCGCAAAGATCTCGACTGGCACGGCGTGCTGCCGCTGTCTCTTGTAGTATTTCTCGGCTGGTGCGCCATCACGATCGTGTGGAGCCGGTATCAGCCGTCGAGCATCACCGGAGTGATCTATCAGCTGACGTTCTCGTTTCTGGCGTTGTATGTCGCTCTGGTTCGCGACCTCATTCAGATCGTGCGGGCCGTCGGCGACGTCATGCGCGTGCTGCTCACAGCTTCGCTCGCGCTCGAGATTCTGTCTGGCCTTCTGCTCGACGTGCCGATCGTGTTCCTGCGCATTCAGGGCAACCTCGACGAGGGCGGGCCTCTGCAGGGCATCTTCGGTTCGCGCAACATGCTGGGCTTCATTGCGCTGATCGCCCTTGTTACGTTTCTGGTGGAGCGCAACACCCGGTCTGTGCCGCGCGGCCTGAGCCGCTACTCGATCGTTCTAGCGGTGGTACTGCTGCTCGGCTCCCGCTCCCCCATCTCGCTCGGGGTCGCCGGCATCGTGCTCGTCGCCGCTGTGGCCGTGCTCGCTCTGCGTCGCGCTCGGCCAGAGCTACGACGAAGCCTGCAGATCGGAATGCTCGTCATTCTGGTGATCGGAACCGTCAGCGCCTACTTCGTGCGCACGCGCATCCTGGCGATCGTGGGGGCGAGATCCGAATTCACGTATCGCCTCGAGATCTGGAACCAGCTGTCGAGTCTGATCGACTACAACCAGCTCGAGGGCTGGGGATGGGTGGGCCTCTGGCGACCCAACGTGTCTCCGTTCTTCGCCCTCGACTTCGTGGGCAACCGGCAGCACACGTCGGGGCTGAATGCCTTCATCGACGTGTACTTTCAGCTGGGACTCATCGGCCTCGCGATCTTCGTGGGCATGGTCGGGTTGGCGCTCGTGCGTTCCTGGATTCTGGCGACCTCGAAGAAGAGCGTCATCTACATGTGGCCGGCACTCATTCTGATCGTGCTGCTGGTGACAAGCACGGCCGAGAGCGTCATTCTCGTGGAGTACGGGTGGATGTTTTTCGTGATGTGCATGGTGAAGGCCGCGCACTCGCTGAGCTGGCGGCAGGGGCTCGCCCTGAAGCCGCCGACGGTGGAGTTGCCGCGGGCTCGCGGTTAAGTAGATGCGCAATGACCGACGGAACGGGCTGGCATAGCTCAGAGGTCGACTGCGGACGCCGCTTAGATAAGGATGGCTCGACCTCGCTCAAGGACAGTCGCGCCTCCCCGAAAGTCCTTGGAACACTTCTCGACCGAAAGTGGCGGATCAGGCGCGGGGGCCGGACGGGATAAGGGCAGCGAGGCGAGCCGACACCGAGGTATATCCGACTGTCGCCCCTCCTAGCTCGTTATATCTACTCAGGGAGGCTATTGGAAGCTTTTTGCCCCCCTGGAGCACGTAGATGGACCCGTCGGGAGTGCGGATGAAGCTTGTCGCCGGCTTCCCCACGGACAGTGCGCTACATGTGAGCGAATCCAAGGACGTCGACGGCAGCGGGTACAACGGCGCGGTATTTGCATCCAGCGCATGCAACTCGCCGCCTCCCGCTACATACGTGACTGCACCGCAGACGAGCTCGTACCCCAGGCGAACGGTTCCTTGGTCGGCATACGCTGCAAGCTGAGCATCTGTTACATAAGAGAATCCACTCACCCCGGCCTCACTCGCTGGATCGAACGAGTCGAGGGCGACCTTCTTCGAGATCCCGTCAATGATGTAGATCGTCCCGTTGCTCGCCGTACGCGCCAGTGAGGCAACGCGAAGAACCGCTGGCCCCGTCGACATGGTCGACATGAACGGCGGCGCCATCGACGTGATCGACGGGTTCCCCCCTGGGCTCAACGAAACCAGAGCCTCCCATGAGCCCACCGGACGCATGCTCGATGCATCGAGCATGTAGACGGACGACGAGTTGGTGCCCTTGAAAAACGAACCTTGCTTCAATTCAACGGCGCGAGGATAACTTTGCAGGAACTCATCTGTGACGCTGGTGTAGGGCAGGGCCGAAACGGGAGTACCGCCGGGTACATCAAGCCGTCCGATTGTGGAGAGCACGCTATTCGTCGTGTTCCCCGGGGCCCGGACGACGCCGGAAAAAGCAGCCCCAGCCGATGGGATGCGGCTCAAACTCGATGACGAAAGCGAGCCCGCGGAACGCCCGGGGATACCGACAACCGTCTCACTGCCGGCGGAGATGTACGTCTTGCGCCCCCCGGCAAGCAGGAAGTAGTCCGCTGCGCCACGCTGAGAGACGTAAGCTGAGTCCCGAAAGATCGGTGAACCGACCGAAAGATCAGCGACCGCGTTCTCACTGAGCACGTTCATAGGGGCTGGTATGCCCGCCTCGGATTGGGAACGCGCGTCGAGAATTTCTCTCTTGGAGCCCACGGTGATGTAGTAGCGGCCGCCCGCAGTCGTTCCCATAACTGGCGTGACACCGGGGCCGGAGACAAACGACGAAACCTGCGCATCGGTCAACTGCGTGTACCCACCCGGCGAACACGATCCGCCATAGTCGACGACGAGCCCGCACGACGGTATCGGCAGCTTCATCCCAGAGTCGACAAAGAAGATCGCCCCAGCATCGCTGCGAACAATTCGATTTGCCGGCTGCTTCGTCGGGTATTTGTCGAGGTAACCCTGGGAGACGAAGCCGACTTGCCCAAGCGCAGAATAGCTAGCAATCAGGCCCATGTTAGAGATCGGATACTTGACCGATCCAGAAACAAGGAAGACGCTGGGATTGGCCTCTGTCCGGACGAGAGCGCTCCCGACCGTCGGCGAGCCGAACCAGTCGCTATAGATTCGCCAGAAATTCCGGTTGCCGTAGGCACTGCAGCCGTCACCCGTGCCGTAGAGGTTATTCAAAGCGGCGGCGTTTGGCTGGTAGGGAGTGTAATTGTAGAGTCCCGCGGTCGCCTGGTTGACGATCAACACAGGACTCGACCCGCACGAGGCGTCGGGGCTGAATCTGATGTTGTTAACGCGCCCGGCAATGTGGTTGAAGTACGTCGGATTCGCGGAATAGATCTTGAACTGCTTCGCAGCGTAGTAGACCTGGTACATGAAGCCGCCGTAGCCCGGGTCACACGGAGCCGTGTCAGGACACCCCATTCCTGTGGCCGACTCGAACCGCCCCTGGCCTGGCGTCGACGAGGTGACGAGGCTCTGCTCTTTCTCCAACAGAACGAGTAGGGCTTTCTGGCTAATCCCGCAAGCCATCCCGACTCGAGCGATGATGCTCGCCGCCGATTCGTTCGCCTGTCCGACGTAGGTGTCGCATCGACCCGCCGTTCCGGCGATGGTCGGAGTGTTCTGGGAGTAGGTGCTCAGACAGGCATAGCTACTTCGACAAACCGGAACTTGAGCGACAAGGAAATTCTGAATGTCTTGCGCACTCATAGCAGCACCATCAAAAAATTGCTCGTCGCTGATGATATTGCCCGCATTGAAGTCCGATGCGTCGGCCGCGCTAGCTGTCTGGGCCGGAGCTATGAAGGCGATCAAACCAAGAAGGAGTGTTAATGCCGCCGTCACCGCCGTCGCCTTCCTTCTGCCAGTTGTCGTCACGGGATCTCCAATGTGGTCGGTTCCGAGGCGGTAGCCGGCACCGCTTCAGATGAATATGTCACTGTGACTGTCCACGTGCCTCGGCTAAATGCTTCAATCGGTACCTGAACGAGACCACACGATGTCGTGCGCACGTCAGATCTTCCGATGCTTGAAACATCCGTGGATGCGCCGGCCCCGGAGAAGGTAAAGGTGCAGGTGCCCCCGTCTTCGACGATTCCCGCAACATAGCCTGACGAGGAGACATGCAAGCCGTCGACGTCGATTCCGGCGACGACTATTACGGGCTCGATTGTGGGAGGAGTTGGCTCGGGGACGACCGTCGAGGTGTCATCTGGAAGAGGCGGGCCTGGCGACGTGGAAGGCGCGGTAGACGCGGAGGAGCTAGAGGTTGGTTCGGGATCGCCAGAGGACGTCGGCACGCACGCGCTGACTCCGATAAGGATTACTGCTACGAGAACAAGCGAACGCCCCAAATTACGCACCTGCCCGCCACCCTCTGCTCTATAGCCGCTCGTGCCACGTTGTAATAAACGCGCCTTCCTGGAACAGATTAGCGTGACGTTTGCCGCTCGTGCTCGAACGAGTGCTACTCAGCGAAAAGGCGTCTCAATTCCGCTCCGATTCGTTTAGGCGACGTCCGCTCCCGAATCTCAGCCATCCTCCTCAACCCGAAGCGCCAATCGGATGAGCCGACGCCACGGCCAGCGCGTTCGATCGCTGCAAGTATGGAGTCCTCCGAGATTGGCCCCCGGTGAAGAAATGGATAGTCCTCACCGAGCCACTCTACAGCTTCTCGCTCGGTGTCCTGAATGAGGATGTTCGCGTTCATATGCGCTGCGGTGAACCCCTTCAGAAACGGCTTGAAATTGTCGGCACCAGGATTTCGTCTCATCGCGTAATGCATGGTGTAGCCGGGAAGCTTCTTCATCCACGCAGTACTCGTGTCGGAGGTATCGACGTGGACGACGTCCACATGAGATTCGAGGCTTCCACCGAAAATCGCATTGAGCGGTTCCCCGAAGTAGCCGAGGCGCATAGGTTCCTCTCCGGATCGGACAGGTGTCGCAGGAAGTCTCGGATCGACGTGATGATTCACCAGGGTGACGGGCACGGCGGGGTAGTCCCTGGAGTGATTCGTGAACGCCATGACAGACGAGGCGACAAGCGCATCCGCAAACTCTGACGTCGTCGGAGGTGGTAGCTCGTCGACGGCATCAAAATACAGACGGTTTCCGTTTCGCTTCAGATCAGCCAATGCTTCTGGCGTCAGGTCCTTCAGAGCGCCCTTCGTGAGGAACAGGTCGGCCTTCCGATGAAAATCGGAGATCGAGCTGTATGACACACGCCTTGCCCCTGCATACTCAGCCGTCGCAATTTGAGAGAGCTGGTACCCCCTCATGATCGTCGAGCCTGCCTTGCCGAATCGATCGGAGTATAAGAATTTCAAGGGGCGGTTACTCCGGAACATTTCACTCCTCTTACCTGGCCAGCGTCGTAGCCCAAGGCTAATGGGCACGCCGGGCAGTCACACCCGGCGCCGCACGTGCAGTATTCGGCAAACGGAGCTCCGTCGACTCGCGCGCGCCTCGGCGATGGGGCGCGGTGCGCGCTCATCCAGAGAGAACCGTGGTCGCAACGGGGCTGGTAGGTTGGTTTCTTGCTTCTCATCCTGTCGCCGAACGAGATGCGCGGGGTCTATCGATCCGTCGGAACGTCGGCAGAGTTGCCGCAGGCGCGAGTTACCGGAAAGAGACCAACAGATGCCAGCAAAGCGTGCGGTCTACACCGCCCTTCTCGGAGGCTACGAGCGTCTCAACGATCAGGCCGTCGCCGAGGAATCCGGAATCCCTTTCATCTGCTTCACGGACGACCCGGAGTTGAAGAGCGACACCTGGGAGATCCGTCTCGTGGACCCACTTCTTCCACTAGACATGGTCCGCAGCCAACGAGACTTGAAAATCCGAGGCCACGACAGTCTCAGTGAATTCTCCGAGACCCTTTACATAGACAATTCCGTTGCGCTGAAAAGAAGCGCTTCGGACATCCTCGACGATTGGCTCGACGGCTCTGACTTCACTGTCGCCCACCACAGCTACCGCGACCGCGTCATCGACGAGTTCGATGAGGTTGTTGCCCTGGGATACGACGACGGCGCTCGCGTCAACGAGCAGCTCATCCATTACTCGGAGTTGTATCCGGACATTCTGCTTGAACGGCCACACTGGAACGGAATCCTTGCGAGGCGATCGTCCGCGGCGGTCAGCCGGACTATGGACATCTGGTTCGACCACGTCCTGCGCTACTCGCGACGGGACCAGTTGTCCGCGAACGTCGCTTTCTCCCTCGGTGGGGTGCAACTTCGCAGTCTTGAATTAGACAACTGGCTCTCGCCGTCTCATGCATGGCCTGTTGAGGCTCAGCGCAAAGCGCATCTGGGTAAGGTATCTCGGCGCAAGGTAGGCCCTCTGCTCGCAGAGATAGCTCGAGCAGAACGCGAGACTGCCGCCCTCCGGACGTCCCTCGACCAGCTGACCGCGGAAGCGAACGAAACAAATGCGCTCCATGCCGCCCAGGTATCCGAGCTGGAAGCCGCTCTTGAGGGTGCCCGCCTCCTCGCCGAAGAGGAGCGCTCGCGTCGCACCGTTCTCGAGAAGGATCTCATTGGATACATCGGACAACTAGAGGACCTGCGAAATAGCACTTCGTGGAGATTGACGGCACCCATCAGGCGCGTTCTGCAAGCATCTCGAACGCGCGAAAAGGAGGACACCCATTAAGGCACTTGTCACAGGCGCCGCCGGCTTCGTCGGCAGCACCCTCTCCCGCACTCTCCTTCGCCAAGGGCACAGCGTCCTCGCGCTCGACAATCTGTCGAACTACTATGATCGACCTCTCAAGCGGCAGAACGTGGACTCGTATTCGGGCCTCCCGGGCTGCACGTTCATCGAAGCCGACCTGAACATGGTCGATCTCGATGATCTGCTGTCCGGCGGAATCGATGTCGTATTTCACCTTGCTGGCCAACCCGGAATTCGCGGTTCCTGGGGCCAAGAGTTCACGACGTACACCCGAGCCAACGTCGATGCGACGCAGCGGCTGCTTGAGGCGTGCATGCGCTACGGAAAGCTCCGGCGGTTCGTATATGCCTCCAGCTCATCCGTGTATGGACAGGCTGAGACGTACCCCACCTCGGAAACGACCCTCCCGCGACCGTTTAGTCCCTACGGCGTGACCAAGCTGGCCGGGGAGCATCTCACCGGTCTGTACCGAGCGAACTACGGGGTGCCGACGGTTGCGTTCCGTTTTTTCACCGTCTACGGGCCAGCGCAGCGCCCGGACATGGCGTTCACCAGATTTCTCCGGGCTGCGGTATCCGGAACACCGATCTCGATCTACGGCTCCGGCGAGCAAGTGCGCGACTTCACGTTCGTAGACGATATCGTCACTGCACTGATCTTGTCCGCGCAGTCCAACGGTGTCCTCCCACCGGTGATGAACCTGTCCGGAGGCTCGAGCGTTTCCGTCAACGCAGTGCTTGACACGATCAAGAGGATTTCGGACAACGAGTTGCTCGTCGACTACACGAGTCCTGTGAAGGGCGATGTCACCCGTACCGGAGGCGACAGTTCTCTTGCCCTCTCAGAACTGGGATGGGCGCCTGAGACTCCGCTCTCCGAGGGCTTAAGAAGACATCTCGAATGGGTGCTTGCCACGCAATAACAAGATCCGGCGGCGTGAATCCACGCCGCCGGATGATTCAGGACTGCTTTACTGCCTGACCAGCCCCTCGGCGTCGATACTCACCATTCCTGATCCGACCGTCGGCACATCGACCTCAAAGGTTGATGCAGGGTTCAACCGGTCGAGCGATCTTCCCGCCAGTTCCTCGAGACTTCCACGAACGAGGTACTGACCGGCGCCGAGCGACTGTCGCCGGAGCACGAAATCGACCGTGTGCGTTCCAACCACGTCGGGGATGGACATCCCCAGCATTCGGGTGTTGAGCCCGTATACCGGCTGACCGGTCAAGGTCTCGATAGCTATTCCGGCCACAAGCGGCTCCTGATTGCGCTGAAGCTCGTATGTGTAGGAGAGCGTGAGATCGGATTTCGCGACGATCGCGCCCCTTTCGTTCTTCTCACGAGAATCAGCGCTGATCGATGCGATCTTGGCGTGTGAGATCTCCTCGGGCTTCTTCTCCTCTTCTTCGAGCAACCGCGCCTGCTCGAAGCCGTAGCGAAGAACTCTCAAACCGTCCACGGCGTTGCCGTCGTGAATCATGTCGCCGTGGTCCAGTACGACTACACGATCGCAGAGTCGTCCTACCTGTTCTGACGAATGGCTCACGAGAACGATGGTGCGGCCTTCACGCTGGAACTCGCCGATCTTGTCCATGCACTTGCGCTGGAATGGTTCATCACCGACCGCCAACACCTCATCGACGAGGAGTAGGTCTGGATCCACGTGCACGGCAACCGCGAAGGCGAGGCGTACATACATTCCCGAGCTGTAGAACTTCACCTGAGTGTCAATGAAGTCTTCAATTCCCGAGAAGTCGACGATGGCGTCAAAGTACTTATCGGTCTGCTTGCGCGTCAGACCGAGGATCGCCGAGTTGAGATACACGTTTTCACGGCCAGTGAGGTCCTGATGAAAACCCGCGCCGAGTTCGAGTAGTGCCGCGAGTCGGCCTCGTCTCCTCACGGTGCCCGACGTGGGCTCGATGATTCCGCCGATCACCTTGAGCAGCGTGCTCTTTCCGGAGCCGTTGTGACCCACGAGCCCGACCGTGCTTCCGGCCTCGATATCGAGGTTGATGTCCTTCAGAGCCCAAAAATCATCTCGATGTTTGTCGGCCGCCCTGAAGTTCACGAGCCTCTCTTTGATCGTCTTGTCTTTGTGCATGATGAAGCGTTTGGAAACGTCTTTTACTTCAACAAGTGTTCTCGGCGATGACATGGTTACAGCTCCTGTGCGAAGTTGCCCTGCAAACGGGCGAATATGCGTTGTGCCAGCCAGAGAAGTACGACGCTGAGCAACAAAGTGACGACAAGGCGAAGCTCAAGATAGGGCGGCCAGTACTGCTCTTGGGCACCGGTTGCAGTGCTGCCTTCGGCCCATAGGGCCTTCTGCATTCCCAACACCGCGGTCGTGACAGGATTCATGAGATAGGCCTGTTCGAGCCAGTTGCCATTCAAAGCCTTGTGTACGAAGGTGAAGGAATACACGATCGGCGAAGCCCAGAAAAGGATGATGGTAGCGATCTCGACAAGATGCTGCACATCTCGAAAATAGACATTTATGGCAGAGAGTACGAGACCGATCGCCGTGGCAAAGACAACGAGCGAGAGAATGGCGAGGGGCGCAAGAAGTAGGTCCGGACCGAGCGGGAACGTCGAAAGCACCAATATCGCTGCCAGGAGCACGATCAACTGCATGGCGAAGTTGAAGAGCGCTCCGCCGACAGTGCTGAATGGGAATATCTCGCGAGGCAAGTAGACCTTCTTGACCAAGCCCGAGTTATTCAGAATCGACGTCGTGCTGTTGTTGAGGATTTCGTTGAAAAGACCCCACATCGTAATTCCGATGAAGATGAAGATCGCGAAATCAGGTACGGATCGAGCAGCCCCCAGAATCTGTCCGACAGCGAAGTAATAGATAGCGAGTTGCACCAATGGCCGGAGGAGACTCCAGACGATGCCCAACGAGCTGTCTTTGTACCTCGCCTTGATCTCGCGTCTGACGAGGAGACCCATCAACTCCCGGTGGCGCCAGATGTCCGCGATGGACGACGCTGAACCGCGGAAGAACTTCTGCTTCTCCCCGACCGTCACGTAGTCCATCGTTGAGATTTTCTCGGCGCGTCTTTCTGCGTCCGCCAATGTCATACTTCGTCCTTCGTTTTTCGACTGTGCTCGAGCGACCCGGCCCGAATTGCCTCCGCGTCGCTGAGGTCAACCAATGATGCGACTCGATAACTCGCCCACTTGGCTACGTGGTACCGGGGATTGGAAGCGAGCCAATAAAGCTTTCGTTTCCAGCTGTACTCGGAGTCCTTCATAATACGGACGGAATCAGCGAGTATGCCGCGAGCTGTCAGGATGAACTGGCCTTTCCGCGCCAACGGCTGAATCGGTTTGCCGATCTGCCTCAACGCAACGGTCTCATCAAAAATGCGCCTGCGATATTCCGCCAAGGTCAGGTCATTGGAATGAACGACGGAGGCTCTGGGAGCATACGCCTTTCTCAACCCGGCCTTGATGATGTCCTCGCCGAACATCATGTCTTCGGAGTAGCGAACGTCGCGATATGGGATGTGCTCGCGGAGAAACTTTGTTGTTGTCGCAGAGTTCACGTCGGAATAGAAAGCGAGGGCATCGATAAGACCTTGATTGTCTGCGAAACCGTCGTCGTAGAAAACTGTGGTTCCAAAATCAGGGCCGAACCCCGCGAAGACCATCCTGATCTCGTACTTGAGCAAGGGAAAACACCCGGGCCTGGGGATCTGCTTACCCATGACCCCTCTAACGTCAAGACCGCTATCTCGAAGCGGAGCCGTAATCTCGTGCAGCCAACGATCTGTCGCGGGGATGGCATCGTGGGTCAGATAGGCGATATATGTTCCATTGGCCAACCCTGCCGCAAGATTCCTTGTCTTACCGTGTCCGAACTCAGAGTTCGGGATCTGGTGAAGCCTTACCTCCGGGTGCCGACGAACAATATCGAGTGTTGCATCGCTCGAGCCGGAATCGATGACCAGTACTTCATACGTACCGTCGAACCGCTGCACGGACAGCGCTCCGAGGATTGCTTCCAGATATGTCTCCCCGTTGTAGGTGAGAATTGCGACTGTTGCGTCAACAGAATTGGTCACTGGTGTCCCTCCGAGACGAGATGATTCCATGTTGAACGAATTCCATCTTCGAGAGTCCTGGGCGCCAACTGTCCGAACTGCTTCTCGTACCGGGAAGTGTCCAGAACCACCCGGTCGAGGTACGTCGACGGGATGGGCTTGTGTTCCACGAGCGGGTCGATGCCGGTCACCGTTCTCATGACCTCGAGAACCTCCGTCAGCGTGGCGCCCCTGCCGCTGCCGATGTTGTACACATCATGATCAAGTTCTCGTCCCACCGTGCTCACCATCATCTTCACGGTGTCGTCGACATACTGATAGTCCCGAACCATGCTGCCATCTCCAAACACTGTGATCGGAAGACCCTGCTGCATACGGTTCAGAAAGATAGGGATCACCCCTTGCTTTTTGTGAGCACGCTGGCGCGGTCCGTACGGATTCGATATCCGAAACGCAACCGTATCGATGCCGTACTTGGTCCGGAAATAGCGAAGGTACCCTTCGATCGCGAGTTTGCCGATCGCATAGGGCGACACGGGCAAGGGACGAAGATTCTCATTGAGAACTGGTTCAGGTTGGTTTCCGTATATTGCGCCGCCCGTGGAAGCAAAGAAGATCTTCTGGACTCCCGCGTCAACACTGTGCTGAAAGAGTTCGATGCTCGACGCGATATTCGTTCGAACGTCCATGGTGGGATCGTTCTCAGCGGTTGCGGGTGTGGTGGTCGAAAGGAAATGAAAAACAAAATCCTGCCCATCGACGGCTTCTCCTATGTCCGCGACGTTCATGAAGTCCCCAGCCACGATGCGCACGCCCGACGCGGTGAACATCGATGTACTGCCCGAAAACCGGTCGAACGCTGTCACGGAGTGGCCCGTCCGAACGAGTTCGTCGACGAGATGAGAGCCGATAAATCCGTTAGCGCCTACGACAAGACACCTAGCCACGAATAGCTTCTTCGAACAATTTGACGAAGGTACGGCCTGAGGTCGCCCAATCAGTGGCTCTCACGCTTTCTGACGCTTCACGGGCATACTGCGGCAGATCGGCTCGATCGACGATTTCTACCATTCTCTGACCGAGGGCATGGGGCGCCGGCGCAGTGTACGCGAGGTACGGGTTGTCGCTGACCAAACGATTATTCGGACCGTCGTTGACCACCGGGATAACCCCCGCCGCCAACAGCTCAAGTGGAAGCAACGACATATTCGTCAAAGAAATGACGAGACCCGTGGCACACCTGTTGTAGACCTCGTTTAGTTGATCTATCTTGAGGTCTTTCAGATTCGTGTATTCGAACGGTATGTCGTAAGAACTCACATCCCAGCCAGCGAGATTGATGGTGTAATCCGGCCGAGCTCTAGCGAAATGTTCGAGGGCGAGGATTCCCAGTTCGAACCCTCGGCGGGCGGTCACCGGTCGCGCATAGAAGAAGACCTCTTTTCGCCGCGACTCATTCGTGATCTTGTACATCGTGCTATCGGCACCGAAGTCGAAAGACGATGTTGTCATACCGAAATCATTTGCGAGCTTGTGAGCGAGGAAGCCCCCCGCGGTGATTCCATGAAATCCGAATCTGTACGTATTTTCGGCGAGAACAGCGTCAGATCCGACGGAGTAGAAATACGGCTCATAGTCCTGCACGAAGTAGAAGCGCCTTGCGGGAGACGAATCGAGGAAGGACGGATAAGCAGTCTCCCAACCGGTCGCGAAGATCGCATCGACATCGCTCGAGACGCCGGCATCCGTATATGTCTCGATGCTTGCCTTGACATTCGGATACGACGGAGACGACTTGATCATCTCTTTGATGAGCGGAATTGAGTAAGGAGCATGAGCGCTGTAGATGTACACCTTGATCGTGTGCCCCGCCGCTTCGAGAAAGCTCATGAAGCGGAAGATGTTCTGATGTCCCCCGCTTGACTCACCGGGGGGCGACATGATCCACGCAACGGTGAGCCTATCCTTATCGATCACGATCGGATCGACAACCGCCGGATGGGGGATGCTCCAGTCAACTCGACTCGCATCTTCTGTCTTGACGAGGAAGCCGATCTTGACGGTGCCCGGGACGGGAGGTGGCACCGCGCGAAAGCGATGGCGCACCTTGTTGATCAGGGCAACGACACCTTGCTCTTTTAGGACGATCAGGGCCTTATTTAGGGAGCTCACCGATACAGGGTACTAGGCGCCCACAGTAACTGCCGCTCCGAGCGCTATCTCGTGGGAGGCTGGCGGCGCGTTACGGCGTAGCCCCCGAAAATCGTCAGTGCATAGAACCCATTAGCCCGCCATGACCCGATCGAAGGCGTCGATGAACATCTCGCCGGGGTCGGCCCAGTCAATACGAGCGACGGATTCCGCCATCTCGCGCGCGTGCTCCACCTGGTGGGCGTCATCCACGATCTCGATCATGCGGCGAGCCATCGCCCCGGGCGACAGCGGCTGATAGTCCATGTACGGGCTCTCGAAGATCTCGCGCGTGTTCGGCGCGTCGTTGACCACCGGCACCACACCGCTCGACATCACCTCCATCGGCAGTAGCGACATGTTGGTGAGAGAGAGGATCAGCCCAGCGGCACAGCGGTTGTAAACCTCATTGAGCTGCGAGATGTCGAGCGCAGTGTGATTCACATACGGGAACGGCACCCAGTAGGGAGAGATATCCCAGCCGACCATGTTGATCGTGATCTCGGGCCGCAGACGGTGCAACTCGGTGAGTACGAGACGGCCAAACTCGAAAGCGCGACGGGATGTCGGGGGCCGGGCGTAGAACAGCACCTCGCCTCGCCTTGAGGTATTGGTGAACGAGTAGTGCTGCTTATCGACCGCATAGTCGTAGTGGTCGCCCGGCATGCCGTAGTCGTCGGTGAGTTTCTTCGACAGCCACTTGCCCGCCGAGATGCCGTGGAACCCGAAGCGGTAGGTGTTCTCCGCGAGTACGTAGTCGCTGCCCGAGGCATAGAAGGCGGGCTCGAAATCCTGGGTGAAGTAGAAACGGCGGGCGTTCGTCGGATGCCGGTGGGCCGGGTATGCGGTTTCCCATCCGGTTGCAAAGACGGCCTGGGTGTCGGTATCCAGCCCCGTGGCCTGGTCGTAGATGCGCAACTCGCCGCGAAGGTCGGGATATGCGCTGGTCGTCTGCAGCATCAGCCGAATGGCCGCCAGGTCGATCGGCTTCGACTCGGTCGTGTAGAAGTACACGGTCACGGAGTGGCCGGCCTTCTCCAGAAAGTCCATGAAGCGGAAGGCGTTCTGGTGTCCGCCGCTCGTGCGCCCGGGGGGTGAGATAATCCAGGCGGTCTTCACGTTCTTCGTGACTGGAGCGGGCAGATCTGTCTCGAACAGGGCCGGCACCGTCCAGTCCACCGCGACGGCGTCGTCGGGATGAACGAGCGATTCGCCGGGCTTGTTGGTGTTGAGGTCGATCGAGAGCCGGTTGAACACCCTCGAAGCGGCCTGACGCGGGCCTTCCGACTTCAGCGACGTGACGGCGCGAGAAAACAAGCTCACGGTGATCTCCTTCAACGGTGTTCTCGTGCTCGGCACCGATCGGCGGCCGCGGAACAGCTAGTAGCCTAACCATGTGCCGATCGACCGAGGAGAAGCCATGCCGCACGACGAATTGCGGGCAACCGTCATTGTCGTGAACTTCAACGGCGGGGCCTTCGTGCTCGAGTGCATCGAGTCGCTCTCGCAACAGAAGACGCCGGGCATCCATGTCGAGGTGGTCGTCGTCGACAACGCATCGACCGACGGATCAGATCGCCAGATCTCGCAGTTCTACCCTGACGTGCGCATCATTCGCAGCCCCAAGAACATCGGCTTCGCCGGCGGTGTGAACCTCGGGATCGCAAACTCCACGGGGGACGTGATCGTGCTGATCAACAACGATGCTGTCGCTGCTCCGGGCTTCATCTCCGCTATCGTCGCGCCGCTCGTCGAGGACGGCAATGACCGCGTCGCCGCCATCACCGCACGGATTCTTCTGAGTGGGCGGTTCGTTCCTGCTCCAGGGTCGCCGACGGCATACGTATCCGCTTCGGGCGCTCGGTGGGAGCGGGTCGCACGCAACGCCACACCCGGATCCGGCGTGGCCCTCATCAATAGCACTGGAAACCAGGTCTCGCGCTCCGGCAACGGCAGGGACCGTTCGTGGCTCGACACTACCGACGACGAGACCAGCCCCGTCGAGGTGTTCGGATTCTCGGGCGGCGGGGCGGCCATTCGGCGCGCTGCTCTCGATTCGGTTGGACTCTTCGACGAACGACTTTTTATGTACTACGAAGACACAGACCTGGCCTGGCGCCTGCGCCGAGCCGGCTGGAGCGTTCGGTACGCACAAGACGCCACCGTGTGGCACCGTCACGCCGCGTCCAGCGGCATCCGGTCGCCTTTCTTTCTCAGCCATAACGTGCGCAACCGTATTCTCGTCACGGCCCGCAACGGCACGTTGCGCATGCTCCTGTCTGCTGTCGCGCGCACTGGTGGAAGCCTTGCCAAAGCGCTCCGACGTCTTGCGCGCAACGGGCGAGACAAGGATGCCCGAGTTCAGGTACGGGCGACCGCACTCGGGCTTCTGCAGGCACTCTTGATGATGCCCGGATACATTACCGACGGACGGCTGCGAGATGCGGGTTCTCGCCTGCCCCGTTCATTCATCAAGCAATGGACGGTCGACGATTAGTTCCTGCACGACACACGCGAAAAGAATGATCTGATGACGACGACTCCCCCGAAACGCAACCGCGTAAAGCGGACCCGGTTGATGCTCTTCGTGGTGTTTCCCCTCGCCATGTTCCTCAGCTTGGCGAGCTGGGCTCTGGCCTCCCCTGTCGGCGCCAGCCCTGACGACGACTTTCACCTCGCCAGCACGTGGTGCGGGCTCGGCGTCCGTGACGGACTCTGCGAGACGGGCGCACAACCTAACGAGCGCCTCGTTCCTCAGCTCGTACGTGACGGAGCGGAATGCTACAAATTCGCACCCGCAGTAAGCGCAGCGTGCCAAGAGCCCATCTTGGGTAGCGAGGCGTCGAAGCTCGTGCCGACCGTCCGACTCAACTCCACGGGGCTGTATCCCCCCGTCTACTACGCAGTCATGGGACTGTTCGCCTCTGAAGACGTCGAGAGGTCGGTCATCGTGATGCGAATGGTGAGCATCGCCATCTTCGTCGCTCTCTGGACCGCGCTCTACGCCCTCCTTCCTCGGCGACGCCGCGGCACGCTCGTCTGGTCGTGGGTCGTGGGCATAGTTCCCCTCGGCATGTTTCTACTTGCCTCGAACAACCCCAGTTCCTGGGCAATCATCTCGGGCGGCTCGGTCTGGATTGCTCTGGTGGGCTATTTCGAGACGACCGGGAGGAGGCGCGTCGCCCTGGGATTGCTCGCGCTTCTCGCGGCCGGGCTTGGTGCCGGAGCTCGTGCCGACTCAGCCCTCTACGCGATCATCGGCGCGGGGGTCGCCGTCGCTCTCACAGTCAAGCGTGCAAAAGGGTACTGGCGCTTGACCATCCTGCCTATTCTCATCGTCGTCGGGTCGATCGCCCTCTACTTGACCTCGAATCAGGTCGCGGCAGCCTCGACGGGAATGGGTACGGACACCACGATCGCGACGACTGACACGGGCTTCCTCCTGACGAGCAATCTTCTCGACATCCCACTTCTCTGGGCGGGCGTTTTCGGCTCCTGGGCCCTCGGATGGTTCGATACGAGGATGCCCGGAAGCGTGTCCGTCGTGAGCCTTGCAGCCTTCGCCGTCGTCGTCTTCGCGGCGCTCGCGCACACAACCTGGCGCAAGCTCTTGGTTCTCGGCCTGATCGCCGGCGCCCTCGTCGCTATCCCCGTGTACATCCTCGTTCAGAGCAGCACTGTCGTCGGCAGTGGGGTGCAGCCGCGCTACGTGCTTCCGCTCATCATCATGTTCGCCGGTGTCGCACTCTTCCACCTGCGTGATCGCGAACCTCAGCTCGGCCGGGTTCAGGTCTATCTCGTTGAAGGATCCATCATCGTAGCGAATGCTATCGCGCTGCATGTGAACATGCGCCGGTACCTCACGGGCGTCGACATGGGAGGCTGGAACCTGAACAACCAACGCGAATGGTGGTGGGCTCTGCCCGTTCCCCCGCTTGCCGTCTGGGTGATCGGAGTGCTGACGTTCGCTTTCGCCGTTCATCTGCTCCTCCGCTACCACAGCGTTCTCGGCTCGACGCAACGCCAGCAGTTCGATGACGGCTACTCCTCGCCTCGACTGAGATCCACTGCCGTATGACTCTCGACATCCTGATGCCCTTCTACGGGAGGGTCGACCAGTTCCGCCTTGCCGTAGATAGCGTGCGAGCGCAAACAGATGATGACTGGCGTCTCGTCATCGTCGACGACGTATACCCCGACCTGTCCGCTGGCCAATGGGTGCGCGAGCTGGACGATCCCCGCATTACCTACCTGCGCAACGATCACAACCTCGGGGTGAGCGGCAACTTCAACCGCTGCGTCTCGCTCATCGAGAACGACTTCTCAGTAATAATGGGATGCGACGACCTGATGCGGCCCGGATACGTGGCGAGGGTGGCGAATTTGCGGTCTCGATACCCGAATGTCGACATCATCCAGCCTGGCGTTTCGGTGGTTGACGAGCACGGAAATCCGTCTGAGCCCCTACCAGATCGAGTAAAAACACTCCTGCGTCCTCGCGGCCCGAAGCCGCAACTTCTCGGGGGCGACGATCTCGCTACGAGCCTGCTGCGCGGCAACTGGTGCTACTTTCCCTCGCTCTGCTGGAGAAGCGATCGACTGCGAGAGTTCGGCTTCCGCGAGAACCGTCGAGTTGTTCAAGATCTCACTCTCATCTTGCAGATCGTGCTCTCGGGCGGAACGCTTTTGCTCGATGATGAGACCGTGTTCGACTATCGCAGACACGCGGCAAGCGTCTCTTCATTGGGTGGCGTCGACGGGTCGAAGTTCGCTGAAGAGCGCGACGTGTTCTACGAAGCCGCCGATCGCTGTGAGGCGCTGGGATGGCATCGGGCCGCCCGTGTCGCCCGGAGGCACATTCCATCGAGGCTCAGTGCACTGTGGTCGTTACCGGCAGCCCTACACTGGGGCGACGCGGATGGCCGACGGGCGTTGCTTCGCCACGCTCTCGGCGGGCGTTAGACGATCGAGCGTGGGGGCCGCATCCGCACCCGCCGGCGGGCGATCAGCATGCCACGGGCCAGCATCAACCTCGCCGTGAGGATTGTCCCCAGGGGGCGCCACTTCAGCGGAGTGACGTTGTAATCATGCAGGCGACGCTCGACGACCACATCGCTCAGGTGCGAGATCGAGCGAGTCGCGTTGCCCAGGATAGCCAGCCACAGGTCGTGTGATTCGATGAAGATCTCCGGGAACGGCACGAGGTCAGGCACGAGCTCGCATCTGAACCCCATCGCGCACCCAAAGTAAGGACGGTAGCCCACAAGAATCGCCAGGGTGTTCCAGCCGAACTGCCGGTTGTAGCCTGGCCGAAGCGGCCGCCTGGCAGGCATCCGACCTTCCTCACCCAACACCGAATAGTTGCCGGCGACGACAAGACTTGTATCGAGCTGCGTGATCATCAACTCCAGTCGCCCGGCTGTCCAGACGTCGTCTTGATCGGCAAGCATGATGTACTTGCCGCGCGCTTGTCTGATGGCGCTCTCGAAGGTGCGCACGTATCCGCGGTTGGCCGACTCCGTGTGCAACCGGATGCGGGGATCGTCTACCTGCTCGATTACGGCCACCGTGTCATCGGGCGACGCGTCGTCCACAATGACAAGTTCGTCGTCGGCATGCAGCTGCTCGAGGATCGAGTCGATCTGCTCTCGCACGAACGGCGCGCCTCGGTAGGTGGCCATGCACACGCTCGCCCTGATCATGCCACCATAGTATTCGTCCGTTAGAACTCCTCAGGCACCCGACGAGAAGGAGGCCGCCGTGCCCCGAGCACATGCACGCGCCCCGTCGACGAGGGTCGTCGCCGTTATCTCCGCGTTCAATCCCGGACCGGCGCTGCTCGACGCATGCGCTTCGCTCTTATCGCAGACTCGTTCGGTAACCATCGTCGATGACGGCAGCACGATCGACGTCACCGAGATTCTGGATTCCTGTGCCGCGGCAGGCTGCCAAATCGTTCTGCTCGGACAAAACTCGGGTATCGCATCTGCTCTCAATGCGGGAGTCGATGCCGCATTTGCGAGGGCGCCGGAGGCAGAGTTCGTGTTGACGCTCGATCAGGACTCGACTCTCCAAGCCGACTATGTCGAACGTGCACTCTCGGCGTTTGAAGCGGCAACGGCCGCCGGCGTGCAGGTCGGCCTGGTCGCGCCGCACTCCGTCCAAGGGCTTCCCTCCCGCGTCGCGGAGGTGCGGAATGGGGTCGTACTGGGGCTCGAGCCGATCCAGTCGGGCTTGGTCATCCCGCGCTCTGTCTGGCGGAGCGCGGGTCCATTCCGAGCAGGTCTGTTTATCGACTCAGTCGACACCGAGTACTTCATGCGCCTTTCCGATTTCGGTTTCGAGACTGTGCTCGCCCCTGGCACCCACCTCAGCCATTCTTTAGGCAGCCGATTCCATCCCACGATCTTCGGTCGTCGCCTGCGGTTCCGCGGCAGAGACGTTTCACTCGTTCGCAGCTCCCCGTTCAGGTACTACTACATCGCACGCAACCGGGTGCTGATGAACCGGGCGTTCGGCTCGCGGCACCGCGCGTGGTCGATCAAGGAGACGCTCCTCGATGCACGGCACTTCGCAATTGTGCTTGCGCTGTCACCCAACAGGCTCACCCTTGGTCGCCTCATCGCCGCCGGATGGCTCGACGGCGTCCGCGGCAGGCAAGGTCGCATGCCTAGCGTCGCCAACCGGATCGCACGCCGCTGACCGCGCCTTTGCTCGCTGGTCACAGCGGGCGCTTATGATGGTCGGATGCCCACCCCCTTCGACGGCACACTAATTGTGATGCCCGCATTCAACGAGGAAGAGGCCGTCGGCAACGTCGTTCGCGAAGTTCTCGGCACTTTTCCCGGCATTCACTGCCTCGTCGTCGACGACGGCTCAACCGATGCGACATCGGCAAAGGCCACCGCGGCTGGAGCTATCGTCGCGTCATTGCCGTTCAACCTCGGCGTTGGCGGAGCAATGCGTGTGGGCTTCAAATACGCGCTCGAGCACGGCTATGACAACGTCATCCAGATCGATTCGGACGGACAGCATGACCCAGTGGGTGTGCCCGCTCTTATCGAGCAGCTCGCCACACACGATCTCGTTCTCGGTGCGCGCTTCGCCGGAGAAGGCGAATATTCGGTGCAAGGACCCCGTCGCTGGGCGATGCTGATGTTGTCGGGCATCCTCAGCCGGCTCGCGGGTACGCGGCTAACCGACACGACGTCGGGGTTTCGCGCCAGCGGCCCACGTGCTGTGAGACTATTCGCCGCGCATTACCCCGCCGAGTATCTGGGCGACACCGTGGAATCCCTCGTTATCGCGTCACGGGCCAGCCTCACGGTGAGCCAGGTGGCCGTCGCCATGCGCCCTCGCGCTGGCGGACGCCCATCCCACAACCCCCTCAAGGCGGCAATTTATCTTGGCCGTGCGGTGATGGCGCTGTTCATCGCCCTACTCCGCCCGCCCGTCATCCTGCCCCCGGAGGCGTCGACCCGATGACCATCGCCACATACCTGCTCGGGGTTTTATCGGCCCTACTCACTCTCGGTGTCGTCATCGAGATGCTGCGTCGGCGGCGACTGCGCGAACGCCACGCCGTATGGTGGCTGCTCGCTGGTACGCTCGCTCTTCTCGTGGGATTGTTTCCCGACATTCTCGGTTGGGCCGCAAGCCTCGTCGGAGTCGCGGTGCCGACCAACCTCATCTTCTTTGTGAGCATGGCCGTGCTCTTTCTGGTATCAATCCAACACAGCGCCGAGCTCACCGATCTCGAGACGAAGACCCGTGTTCTCGCCGAGACCGCGACCCTCCAGCAGCTTCGAATCGAAGAACTCGAGAAATCGATTCGGAAAGAGCCGTGAGTTCGGTTTTGCCGAGGGCCGGCGGAGGCCGGTGGAGCGTATTTGCCGGCGCGTGGATTGCGCTCTCGCTGCTCGCCGCCGCGTGGGCGATCTCCTCGCCGATATCGTCAGGTCCGGACGAACCAGCGCATATCGTCAAAGCTGCGTCCGTCGTCCGCGGTGAGTTCGTCGGACCGCAGGGCACGTACGGCAACGAGGTCGAGGTCCCGAACTACATCTCGTGGACCAACGCACAGACCTGCTTCGTCTTTCAACCGACTGTGCCCGCCGACTGTGCACCGGCGGTCGAAGGCGACCCGGCCAAGACAGTTCTTGGTTCCACGACTGCTGGCTACAACAATCCCGTCTACTACGTTCTGGTCGGATGGCCAACGCTGATCTTCTCCGATTCAACAGGTATCTACGCCGTGCGCATCGTGAGCGGGATCCTCTCGTCCGGCATGCTCGCGCTCGCGTTTATGCTTGTTTCGTCGTGGCGGCGACCTACCATCCCAGCGATTGGCCTGATCGCTGCAATCACGCCGATGGTGCTCTACGTCAATGGCCTCGTGAATCCGAGCTCGTTCGAGATCTCGGGCGCAATCACCGCGTTCGTAGCCATGCTGACCATCGTGTCGCAACCCGATGAGCGGATGCTTCGCGAACGAGCCATCGTTCTGGTCACCGTCTCTGTCCTGGTGGCAAACACGCGAACGATCTCGCCACTGTGGGTTGCCCTTGCCATCGTCCTGCCCCTGCTGTTGCTCAGGGGCCGCGAACTCGGGGCGCTGCTCCGAAGGCGCGCGGTCCTGCTTTCCGCGGCAATCATTGTGCTGGGCACTGCCTTCTCAATCGCGTGGACCCCGATCAGCACGAGGCTCGCTACGGATGCCGCGGCGGGCACCCCCGCGACTCCGGTCATCACGACATTGTTCCCCGACGTGGGCCAGAGTCCGTTCTTCGGCTTCGTGAAAATGGTGACGCTGACCTTCACCAATGGAGCAGACATGATCGGCAACTTCGGCTGGCTGGACACTCCTGTTCCCGCGACGACGATCGTGATCTGGACCATGCTTCTCGGCGTCATCCTGCTCGCCGGCTTCGTGCTGTTGCGCGGACGGCGCGCTGTCGTCGGGGCCACCCTACTGCTCCTCGCGCTTTTCCTTCCCGCCGTCATCCAGGCCGCTTTCATCACCAGCGGCGGATTTATCTGGCAAGGCCGCTACGGCCTGCCCATTTTCGTAATGCTCGTATTCGGGGTGTGCGCACTCGTGGGATTATCCATACAGAATTTACGTCCGAAGTCCAACGCTCTCACCCGCCTGGTGCTCGCCGTTCTCGTCGGCTTCGTCGCGGGCCAGGGCTACGGCTTCCTGAAGGCCATGCGCCGAAACGTGATCGGCAGTGACACCTCGTGGAAGCAGCTGATCACCGACCCGCAGTGGATTCCACCGGGAGGAGTGATGCTCTCGCTCGGTATTTTCGCCATAGGCCTCGTTGCGCTGGCCGTCGTTGTACTCCGCATCCGTTCAGCAGAGCGCCGTGCTGAGGTAGTCGGGCCGAATGCGTAGCAAGACCGCGCACTGGAGAGTGTTTCTCACGGCCTGGGTCGCGCTCTCCCTGATGTCGATCGCGTGGGCCCTCGCGTCGCCGCTGGGCTCAGGTCCAGACGAGCCGGCCCACATTATCAAGGCCGCTTCGGTCGTGCGCGGTGTGCTCGTGGGGCCGCAGGGCGATACCGGCAACATCGTCGACGTTCCCCGCGCTGCAGCGTGGACGGCCACGCAAGACTGCTATCGCTTCGACCTCAACCAGGATGCCGGATGCGCGCCGGGCCTCGCGAGCTCAGGTTCCGAGACGGTCACGACCGAGACATCGGCTGGCTACAACAACCCTGTCTACTACGCCGTCGTCGGCTGGCCCAGCCTGTTCCTGACCGGAGAGACGGGCCTCTACGGTGTACGCGTCGTCTCGGCGCTCATCTCGTCGGCCATGCTCGCCTGCGCTTTTATGCTCATCGCCGGATGGAAACGACGATCCGTTCCAGCCGTCGGCCTGCTCGTCGCGCTGACGCCCATGGTGATCTACGTCAACGGAGTGGTCAATCCGAGCGCGTTCGAGATCTCAGGTAGCCTGGCCGTCTTCGCGGCCACGCTGTCGATCGTGCTGCATCCGGATCGGCAGCTTCTCGCCCAGCGACTGACGATCCTGGTCGTCTCGGCGGTGCTCGCACTCGGCGCCCGCACAGTCTCGCCGCTGTGGGTCGCCCTCGGCATCGCGCTTCCGCTGCTCCTCGTGGGCTGGCGAGGCCTCGCGCCCCTGCTGCGCAATCGGGCCGTCATCGTGAGTTCGACTGTCGTCGCGCTCGTCGCCATCGCCGCCGTCGCGTGGAACCCGATCAGCACCCGCCTCGCCGTCGACGCGAGGACGACTCCGTCATCCACCGACGGCTTCGAGGTGTTTCCCGACGTGGGCAGCAGCCCGCTCTTCGGCTTCATGAAGATGATCACGCTGAGCGTCACCAACGGCAACGACATGATCGGCAACTTCGGCTGGATGGACACTCCGGTTCCCGACACGACCATCGTCGTCTGGACCGTGTTGCTTGGCGCTCTCGTTCTGGCCGCCATCTATCTGCTGCGTCGAAGGCGTGCCGTCTTCGGTGTCGCCCTGGTTCTGTGCTTCTTCTTCGTGCCTCCGCTCATCCAGGCCGCCTTCATCACGACCGGCGGATACATCTGGCAGGGGCGCTACGGGCTGCCGACGCTGACCATGTTGGCATTCGGACTGGCAGCGGTGGTCGCGGGCGCGATCCCGCGCCGCACAAGCGGAGCCATCCGCTCGGTCGGCTCCCCCACCCGTATCGTCGTCGTGATTGCGGTCGCCTTCGTCTACGCGCAGAGCTACGCATTCGTGAGCGCACTCCATCGCTTCACCGTCGGAAGCTCGACAGCGTGGAAACAGATGATCACTGAGCCCGCCTGGTCGCCCCCGGGAGGCGTCATACTCTCAGCAGCTCTCTTCGTCGTGGGCTCCCTCCTGCTCTTCGTCGTTGTGATGTCATTGCACCTGACGAAGAATCCGTTCGATGATGACGAGAAGGAGGGACGTCGTGAAGACCTCACCCCGCGTACTGTTTGACGCCACGTCGATCCCCCCGAACCACGGAGGTGTGGCCCGTTTCATTTCAGGACTGCTCTCTGGCCTCGAGCAGAACGGCGAGTTCGTCGACGTCGTCGCGAAGCGGCACGATATCCCTGCTTTTCACGACGTTGCTCCGGGCCACAATTACCTCGTCGCTCCGGCGCTCGTCTCGCAACGTGGCGGGCGGTTCCTCTGGGAGCAGACGGGGCTTCCGGCTCTTGCTCGTCGCCGCCGCGCCGACGTAATCTACTCTCCGCACTACACCTTTCCCTTGGTGACCCGTGCCCGGCGAGTGGTCACATTGCACGACGCGACCTTCTTCAGCTCTCCAGAGGCTCACTCGAGTCTGAAAGGCGTCTTCTTCCGCACGTGGATCCGCTGGGCGAACGCGCGTGCCGATCGGCTGGTCGCGGCCAGCAGAGCCACGGCGGACGAGGTTCAGCGCTACGTCGCGCATGCCCAGGGCACCATCGACGTCGGCTATCTCGGCGTCGACCCCGGTGTCTTCGCACCGCCTTCGCCGGATGCCATAGTCGATGCCAGGCGCGAGATCGGTCTCGACCCCGACCAGCCCTGGATCGCATTCCTGGGAACGATCGAGCCGCGCAAGAACATCCCAACGCTCATAGCCGCACACACCCGCCTCCGAGAGGCCGACCCGACCACACCCGTGCTCGTGCTGTCGGGCGCCCGGGGGTGGGACGAGGCCGCCAACCAGGCACTCGACCTCAACGCGCGTCTGGCTCCCGAGCAACGCCCCGTCATCGAAGCCGGATATCTGCCGCTCGAGCTGCTCTCTGCCTTCCTGGGGGCTTCCGAACTCGTCGTCTACCCCAGCCTGGGTGAGGGATTCGGCCTGCCCGTGCTCGAGGCGATGTCGAGCGGTGCGGCTGTGCTGACGACGCGGCGTCTCTCCATTCCCGAAGTCGGCGGCAATGCCGTCGCTTACGCCGAGCCCGACGCCGACTCGCTTGCGACGGAGATGCGTGCCCTGCTAGATAGTCCTGACCGTCGAGCCGAACTGGCGGCTGCCGGACTCGCTCGCAGCTCCCGCTTCACCTGGAGCGAGTGCGCCGCGGTGTACTCCCGCGCCTTCGCCGCTGCAGGAGCCCGCTCGTGACCGCCGCCAAGACCGGCGTCGTCACGGTCAGCTATGGCTCCGAGGGTGTGCTCGATGGCTTCTTCTCGTCGCTCGACGTAGCGAGCACCGCACCGCTGCACGCTGTCGTCGCCGACAACCGGCCTGAGGCGGGAGCCCCGGTGCGCGAACTCGCGGAACGCTACGGAGTCACCTACCTGCCCATGACGGGCAATCTGGGGTACGGCGGCGCCATGAACGCGGCCGTCCACAGCCTGCCCGCCGATATCCCCTGGATACTCGTGAGCAATCCCGACATCGAGATCCAGCCGGGCGCGATCGACGAGCTGGTGAGGGTCGGTGAATCGGATGCCCGAATCGGCGCAGTCGGGCCGCTGGTCGAAACAGATGGTGAGATCTACCCCTCCGCCCGCGCGATCCCCTCGCTGCGCATGGGGCTCGGGCACGCGCTCTTCGCCAACATCTGGCCGTCGAATCCGTGGAGTCGGCGCTACCACAGCGACAACGAGCGCCCGCCGCGCGAGCGCGACGCCGGCTGGCTGTCGGGCTCATGCCTCCTCATCCGTCGGGAGGCATTCGATTCCGTCGGAGGATTCGACGAACGATTCTTCATGTACTTCGAAGACGTCGACCTCGGCTACAGGCTAAGCAAAGCGGGCTGGCGCAACAGGTACGCCCCTTCCGCCACTGTCATTCACTCCGGCGCGCACTCCACCGACGAGCACTCCACGAAAATGGTGCTGGTGCACCACCAGAGCGCCTACCTCTTCCTCACCAGCAAGTACCGCGGCTGGTATTTCGCTCCGGTGCGGTTGGCCGTGCGCATCGGACTCTCGACCCGGGCATTCCTTGTGACCCGCGTATTCTCGAGACGTTCGTAAGGCGCTCCGGTTGCAGTACCAATAGCCAAATGTTAAAGCGCTGTCTTATCCTGCAAACAGTAGCTCCGACGTGGTCGCTCATGCCTGTCTAAGAGCTCTTGCCGCTTGACATAGTTCCTACGCCAGCCATCGACAATCCATGGTCATTCGCTGATCCAGTGACAGGCTGGGCGAGGGGCGAAAGCACTCAGTAGGCAAATTTCTCGAACTCGATAATCGGGCTTTTCGGGTCACCCGAGGCGTAGCAAAGCGCGATGACTTCAGATTGATGCGAATCTGACATTTTAAGATGCGCATTTATTGCACTGCGGGTTTTATCCGCCGACATGAAGACAAAGGCTGGGTCAAATGGGACGAGGGTAACTGGACTGTTTAGCTGACTCTTCGGCGCCACGTCGAAACAGCCTTCGTAGGCGGCGGCAGGGTCACTCAACACACTTGTCTCGCGATTGGCTTCCGGGAGAGCCGGCCCGGATTGGTCAGTTGGCAAGGCTTCGTCATCTGTCGTGTCCTTTCCACTTGTTTCCGGAGTCTCTGGAACCGTTCCAGGTGCGCTTGCAGCGCCAGTCGGCGTAGCAGAGTTAGGCGCAGACGCGCTCGTAGAGGTAGTCGGCATCGGCTTGTAGTCGTCCGTGGCCCGAACAGCGCAGCCTACGAGTCCAATCACTATGCCTAGAACACAAAGGCAAGCCGCAAGAGGCCGATACATAGAGGCGTCCAATCATCACGTGCGCTCGTGGCGCATCTCTCGATGCGCTTGCCTGTAGCCTATTCAAGATTTCGTATCAAAACTTACAACCGGGGAAAGAGTGACGTTTTGTCAATAATCATTATTGAAATCAAGAAAAACTGGGTAAGCGAAAGTTGACCACCATAAGAAAGAGCGCGGCCTTAGCAATATTCGCCCTATTAGTTTCATTCCTAAGCCCCATGATTGCGGCCTCCGAGGCGGTTCACGCAGTAGACCAAGGGTGCGGGATAGCGTGCGAAGGCATTTCAACAAGTCCACAGGAGCTATCCCAGCAGTTGCTGCAGTTCGGTGCAGCGGGTCAGTTTGAGGCGACATCCAACACAGTCAAGAACGACATCCTCAACGAGGAAATTGCTCCGATAGCGCGCGGCGAGAACCGAGCTGATTGCGGCATCGATACGCGAATATTGCAATCACTGGTGGTCCTCGTCAAGCAATACGGATATCTGCGCGTATCTGAGCTGAATCGCAGATGCCCTTACATATCATCCGATGTCAGCTGTGCGGGCTCATCTTCCATGCACTGCGAAAGCACAGCCCGAGCGGTCGACCTTTGGAAGATTGGTGGAGTTCAGGTGGATGGCGGCGCCGAGACCGAACCTTATCTGGCTTTCCTCAACACCTTCATGCCTGCGGGAACCAACGCATTGCAAGGCCAATGCGGGCGCACGAACGACCCTGCCTGGACCAATCTTGTCATTGGCTACATCGACGACTGCACGCATCAGCACGTTGATCTGCGGAACGCGACGGGCGACCTGAATCTGGCATCAGCTCCGGTGGGCTTGCCCGGCGGAACCGTCGTCCAAGCCGTCGGCACCGCTGGCTCAGGCTGGCAAACACTTCCAACCCCGATAACCGTCAGTAGCGGACAAATCTCTACCGTCAATATGGGCGGTAGCTGGCCACAGATATGGGTGAATGAAGGTGGCACACTCGTCGAAATTTGGGGTGACTCCGCTGGTTGGCACAAGGTTCCCACCGGAATTCAGATCAACCCCTCCGCGACGATCTCCGCGATCAGGGCCGGCAACGAGCCAAATGCCCGAATTTATGTCAACGACAGCGGGTCCCTTCTTGAGGCATACGGCAACTCATCGGGCTGGCACCTTGGAAACACCGGTGTGCAGATTGAGTCGGGACAGATCTCTGCTGTATATACGGGAGGCACTTGGGGCCGAATCATGGTCAACGAGGACGGATTTCTCAAGGAGGTCTACGCCGACAGCTCCGGCTGGCACAAAGGAGACACAGGCATCGCCCTCGGCAACGCATATATCAGTGCTGTCAACCTGGGCGGAACCAGTTTGCAGGTAATGGCAAGCCAGGGTGGCTACCTCTATCAAATCGCGGGTTACGGTGGTGCGTGGCATAAAGACGCGACCGGACTCAACATCGGCACTGGATATATAAGTGCCGTCGACATGGGAGGCGGGTGGCCTCAGGTCGCCGTCAATGGCGGCGGTTACCTCCAGTTCGCCGTTGGAACGAACTCCGGGTGGCAGCTGCTAGGCACGGGCAAGCAGATCGGCCCAGGCCTCGTTCCTGCACTAAATATGCAGCCAGGCGTCACCACTAACAACTGGCCGTCGGTAATCACGCTCATGTAGGTGTTTTCCCGAGCTGGCTTTCTCCCAGACGAAGCTCCCTCGTCTGGGAGAAAGCCGAACTCTCAATCAATGCCAGATTGCTTCAGTCAGTATTCGTTGGTCTCACGCCGACCGCGGTAGCCGAGCCGATTCGCGTCACCGTTTGAGGAGTGGCAGAGGATGGCTCCGACCTCTTTTCTTTCTTGGCAATTCAGCGCAGGAACTTCTCCACCGAATTGGAAATCGCACCAGTGCGCCCCCGGAACGAGTCCCGATACCCAGCAGCCATCGCCGCCACGATCGCGCGCCGATTCGGGCTGAACGCAAGTCGCAGCACGTGCGCCTTCGTCTCTTCGACCAACCGGCGCAACACCCACGCCGGATCTTTCAGAAGGTACCGCCGGCTGAGGGTCGTGCCGTTGCGCGCGATGTAATAGACCCTCTTCGGCGAGTGGTAGTTGTAGCTGATCTCTCGACCGAACAGGCGCAGCGGCCGCCCGAACAGCCGCGCGGGGTCGCGCCGTCCGAGTTGGTGCCGGATGTCGCATCCGGCCCCTACGAGCACGTCAAAACCGGCGGCACGCGCCCTGGCCGTGTATTCGCTGTCGACGCCGTCGATCACGAGTCCCTCGTCGAGGTGACCGATCGCCTCGATCGTCTCTCGGGCGATGACGAAGCCCGACTGCATAGGATCGAAGGCGACGGCGAATCCGGCAACGTCTCCTCGCAGGCGCACAGCGCGCCCGCTGTATGACGAGGCGACGACGAACCCGACCCTGCGGCCCGCTGCCCGTGCCTCGCGGAAGGTGGCCAACGCACGGTCGGCGTATCCGTCGACCGGCACAGAATCCTGGTCGAAGGTCACAAAGAAATCGGGGTGCCAGCTCGCCTCGGCCGCGCGGATTCCGGCGTTCAGAGTCGCAGCGATGCCCGCGTTCTGTGGTCGGCGGATCACGCGAACGCCCGTGGCGTCGATAGCGTCGAGCCGGTCGGCGAACTCCGCGGGAGACCCGTCGTCGACGACCACGACGTGCTCGAACTGCTCGGTCAGAGATATCGCCGTGGACACCAGCTCCGCATCCGGACGATACGACGCCACGATCGCGACGACGCCGGATGCGCGTAGCTCAGAGGGCATGGTTCTCACCTTTCTCGCGGCGCAGCTCACGGAACGCAGGAATGGCGAGGGCCATGCAAAGCACCGCCTCGCTGAGAGCCATTCCGAGAGCGATCAGCGGAGCATGTCCAGAAAGCCCGGCCAGGAGCATGGCGGCGATGCCGAGCACTGCGGAGATCAGCGTCCAGCGCAGAATCAACCGCTGGCGTCCAGCAGGAATCAGAATATTGCGCATCAGAGGAGTGCCGGCCGACAGAAAGAAGAACGCGATGCCGTAGTAGAGGCAGACCTCGACGGTGGCGCTTGCCTGCCCCGCAAACAGGATCTCGCTAACCCATGGGCCGGCGAGAACGAGGATCACGAGGCCTGCGCCTCCGAGACCGATGTGCGACCAGAGGGCGAATGCGTGCCGTTGCCGCCTGTTGGCGATGCCAGGTTCGATGGTCCAGCTCTGGAACGCGTTGCCCAGAGCCACAACGGTGAACAGGCCGAAGCGGTAAAGGGTATCGGCCGTAGACAGGCTTCCGGATGCGAGTGGGCTGGTCGTCGCCGTCGCGATCGGCGCCGGGGTGGATGCGTACGCGCTTCCCGCCATACTGATGCCGGCGGTGTGACGCTGCGACCGCAGATCGCGGAGCGCCGCGCCGAGAGGTCTGGGGAGCCACACTCCCCCGGCAGAGAAGCGGCGGTGAAAGAGCACAAGGCTGATCACCGTGGCAGCAGCCAGCACGAGCGTGTAGCTCCACACCTGATGGGTTGCGAGCAGCAACGGAACGGCCACGAGGGTCGCCGCGAACCTCGGAATCGTGTCGTAGTAGGCGAGCAGCTTGGGCTGGCCAAGGCCGATGCAGAACCAGGCCGGCGACATGCCGACGAGCGCCGTCGCGAGTGTCATCGATACCGCTTCGACACGGAACTCCGGCACGGCCACGAACGCCGCGACAACTGATGCGATCGGCAGCGCGAACACCATCAGCACGATCCTCGTGCGAACGCTACGAAGGTAGACCGTCGCTCTCTCGTCGGGCGTGGTTGCGCGGGCGATGGCGACCGGCCCGTCGACGTTCCAGCCCCACATCAAAGCTGTCGCGGCGAACGTGCCGATGGCCTGCCCGGAGATCACGCTCGATACCCCGTCTCCCCCGACGATCGACGAGACGATGGGCAGCAGCAGAAACGGCGTGATGAGGGAGAGAAGAGGAAAGACGGTGAAGCCGGAGAGCCGAAGCAGAACAGTCTTCATCGGTGGAACGAGGTGACGGCCGCGATCACCCGGTCGACCTGCTCGTCGCTCATATCGGCCCAGAGCGGCAGACGCACCAGCCGCTCCGAGAAGCTCTGGCTCGACGTCAGTTCACGCAGCCGACGGCCGAAGCGCAGACCCGCGGGCGCCGAATCAAGAGGAATGTAGTGAAATGTGCCGACGACGCCCTGCGAACGCAGATGGGCGAGCAACGCGACCTGATAGTCGTGATCGGGGGCTTGCAGAAAGAACAGGTGAGCCGGGTGACGACGGTCGTCCGGCACATCCATCAGTCGCACTCTCTCGGCCTCAGCCCAGGCCGGGAGACGGTCTGCGTAGCTGTTCCAAATCGCGTGCCTTCTGGACTGGATGTGATCGAAGGACTCGAGTTGCGAGTCGAGCACCGCGGCGTTGTACTCGCTCATGAGATAGCTCGACCCGACGTCGACCCAGGTGTACTTGTCGACCTGGCCTCGCAGGAAGCGAGCACGATTCGTGCCTTTCTCCCGCACGATCTCGGCACGCTCGAGCATCGATGGATCGTTGATGAGGATCGCGCCGCCCTCGCCCGAGTGCACATTCTTGGTGTCGTGGAAACTCTGGATGGCGACCACACCGAATGTGCCCAACTGCCGCCCGCGGTACTCGCCACCCAAGCCGTGGGCGTTGTCTTCGATGATGGCGAGGCCGTGTTCTTCGGCTATGCGTCCGATCGACTCGAAGTCGACGGCCACTCCCCCGTAGCTGACCACAGAGATCGCCTTCGTGCGCGGCGTGATCGCCTCAGCGACCTGCTGCGGATCGATGTTGCCGTAGCGGAGGTCGACATCGACGAACACGCACGTCGCGCCAGTGAGCGCGATGGCGTTGGCCGCCGATGGAAACGTGAAACTCGGAAGGATCACCTCGTCGCCCGGCCCGAGGTCAAGCAGCCTGCTCGCGAGTTCGAGCGCGTGCGAGCCCGATGTGGTCAGCAGCGCGGCCGGAACTCCGGTGATATCGGTGAGACGCCGCGTAGCCGAACGAGTGAAGTCGCCGTCACCGTGAGCGTGATCGCCCTGCACCACACGAGCGAGATTCTCCATCTCTCGAGGCGCGTGAAACGGCTTCGAGAAGAGAATGTCTGCGGTCATCTGTCAGCGGGCGTCGAGCAGGGTATTGAGGTAGGCACCGTATCCGCTCTTGACGAGAGGCGCCGCGAGAGCTCGAAGCTGCTCGTCCGAGATCCACCCCGCGCGCCAGGCGATTTCCTCTATGCATCCGATCTTGAACCCCTGGCGGTCTTCGACCACGCGAACGAACTCGGTGGCCTGAACCATCGACTCGAACGTTCCCGTGTCGAGCCATGCCGTGCCACGATCGAGAACCTGAACCCGCAGGTTGCCCTGCTTGAGATAGCGCTCGTTGACCGTCGAGATCTCGAGTTCGCCGCGAGCACTCGGCTCGATGGTCTTCGCGATCTCGACCACGGAGTTGTCATAGAAGTAGAGGCCGGGCACGGCGTAGTTGCTCTTGGGCTCGACAGGCTTCTCCTCGATCGACACAGCCACGTTCGCGTCGTCGAACTCCACGACGCCGTAGGCGCGCGGATTGGCGACGTGGTAGGCGAAGATCAGGGCACCGTCGAAGTCGGTGTTGTTGCGCAGGCTCGAACCGAGGCCCGTGCCGTGAAAGATGTTGTCGCCGAGAACCAAAGCGACGCTCTCGTCGCCGATGAACTCTTCTCCGATGATAAACGCCTGGGCGAGACCGTCGGGCGACGGCTGAACCGCGTACTCGAGACGGATGCCCAGGTCGCTGCCGTCGCCGAGGAGCGATTTGAACTGCTCGTTGTACTCAGGCGTCGTGATGATGAGGATCTCGCTGATGCCCGCCATCATCAGGGTCGAGAGGGGGTAGTAGATCATGGGCTTGTCATAAATGGGCATCAACTGCTTGCTGATGCCCTTCGTGATGGGCCAGAGCCGGGTGCCGGAGCCGCCGGCGAGAATGATTCCGCGCATGGTCGAGAAGTCTACCGGGCGGGCTTTCAGGAAGCCTCATTTGGCACTGATAGGGTCGAACTCACGGACAGTTCGTCGTTTTGTTCGTTCCGCCCCGCGGCCAGTCCACCCGGTTTTCATAGACCTGCCGCAGGTCCCGAGCGGAATTCGAAGCTATGCGCGATCGTTCGGTGAGCTGCACTCTGCAGCGCACTCGGGAAGTATTTGGAGACTGATGACAACCCTCAGGGTGATCATTGATCAAATGGTGGCAACCGTACCGGGGGGAATCGGTCGCTATACAGAAGAACTGACACGTGAGTTGATCGCCACGAGACCGCGCGGCTGCGACGTCGAAGGCATCATCTCGAAAGTGCCGAACGAGGCCTACGACGAGACACTGGCCCGGCTGCCCGGGCTCGAGAAGCTCACGAGGCTGCCGCTGCCTCGGCGTGAACTCGCCCGCGCCTGGCAGCACGGCTTCTCAACGGGCGCAAAGGGCCGGGGCATGATTCACGCTCCGAGTCTGCTTGCACCGTTGCGCAAGATCGATCGAGTCAACTCGATCGGCGAACAGGTCGCCGTGACCATCCACGATGTCGTGCCGTGGACGCATCCGGAGACGCTCACCAAGCATGGGGTCGCATGGCACAAGGGGCTCGCCAAACGCGCGCGACGCTATGCCGACGCCATCGTCGTACCCACTCACGCTGTCGCGGCCGAGTTGAGAGAGTTCGTGAACTTCGGCGATCGCGTGCGCGTCATCGGCGGTGCGGTCAGCTCGAAACTCGTCGTTCCAGAGAACGCTGACGACCGCGCAGACGAGCTTGGCCTGCCTGCCGAATACATGCTCACCGTCGGCACTCTCGAACCTCGCAAGGGGCTGGCGCCGTTGATCGAGGCTCTTGCCCGGCCGGGGGTTCCCGACCTCCCGCTACTCATCGCAGGCCCCGACGGATGGGGCGACCTCAACGTGGCCCGCGTCGTCGCAGACGCCGGCCTACCGCCCGAACGTGTGCGCACGATGGGATTCGTCTCCGACTCCGACCTCGCGCTGCTGCTCGACCGAGCATCACTCTTCGTCTACCCGAGCCTCGCCGAAGGCTTCGGGCTACCCGTCATCGAGGCCATGAATTTCGGCACCCCGGTGATTCACTCCGACGTGCCGGCGCTTCTCGAGGTCACCGCCGGCGCGAGCGTGTCGGTCGAACGAGACGACGCTGCCGGTTACCCCGAGCGCATCGCTGCGGCGATCACCCGCGTTCTGGGCGACACCCAACTGTTCGAGCGGCTGTCAGTCGGCGGGTACGACAGATCTCGCGCCTTCAGTTGGCGCGATTCTGCAGAGAAAGTCTGGCAGCTCCACGCCGATCTGTAATCGTCGATGGGCGATAGGACGGCTGGGGTCAGACCGCGAGGTCTGTCACGCGAGGGCTACCGGGCCTGACCATCGAGGTACGGCGTTGCCGCTGCGGCCCCAGCACCACCACGGAAAATCCAGAACCGGTAGATGAAGTAGTTCCAGATCGTAATGGCGGCGGTGGCAACGACCTTGCCGAAGACGTAGTTGATGCCGGTCGACTCGACGAGATGGATGATGAGCAGAGTAGCTCCCCAGTTGAAGGTAACGAGGAGCGCATATTTCCACAGGCTGTGCCATGAAACTTTCGATTGCCTGAAAGTGAAAAACCTCTGCATCAGGTAGCTGGCCACAAGACCCGCTATCAGCGCGCAGGCTGTGGCCACGGGAAGAACCCAGCGAGCTACGTCTCGCAAAAAGACGAGCGTTCCCAGGTCTATTACAAAGGCCGTTCCCCCGACCATCCCATAGACGATGATGGACTTCAGATTCGATCTAGAGAAGATCAAGGCGCCAGACCCTTCGCCGGTCGCGTGGATAGTCCCACGGAACGGGTGGTCACCACCAGGGCGATGATCAGATACAGGGCCGCGACAAGAACGCAGACGACGAACCATCCAGTTGATGAGAAGAACGGCGGAATCCACCGCGGACCCTCGAAGAACGCGCTCCATTCCGGCGAAGAACCTACCACGTAGCGCTTCAGATTCGTCAGTAACGACGCGATCTGCGCGACCGTGGTCACGGACAGTACGACGACGACAAGGCGACGCGATTCCTTGGCAGGCAGCTCGGAGAAGCGGTTAGACGCGACGACTGCCGCCATGACTGCAAGCATCACGATCAGAGGCAACGTGTATCGGCCCTGCCAAACATATCCAGACACGGTTACAGTGGATGCCTGGATCAGGGGTGGCATGAACAAACAGGCTGCGAGCGCGACCCATAGTGCCGCCATCGCGCGGGACCGGGGCGAGAAGACGAGCGCATACGCGGTGATTGCCGCGAGAAGCACGTAATAGAGGACGAGGACCCACGCGGGGGCAGGCGAATCGAGCCAGCCGAAGACCCCCACCGCCATCCGGAGATAGTCGACGGTGTTCGAGAGCATAGTGGTGAACCCTTGCCCAAAGGTCGATCCGACCCCCGGGTATTCTCCGACCGCGGGAAGCGAATTCGTCTTGACTGTCCACACCAGCGCGAATACTGCAGCAACTGCGACCAGCCCGACAGATATGAGCATCGGAGGACGACTCATCCTCTTCACGAAGGGAAAAAACCCTACCGACACGGCGACGATCACGACTGCGAATCCGAGCCAGGCAGGCGCAAGGCCCCGTGAGTTCGCGAGCATCGCGCCCGAAAGGGCCAGGGAACCCGCGGTCCACCAGTCCCCTCGCCTCGATGGCGGACTCGTCGCCGCATACAGAAGCGCTGAGAAGAAGGCGCCCGTTGTGACTATCTCGAACGCGTTGGGGTTCACAGAGCCGCTCAGGAACAACGTGGTGGGCGTCATCACGACGATTCCTGCAAGCACGGGTAATGCGGGGCGGGCCAGTCGGGAAAGAAAAGTGACCATCATTGCGAGGAACAACGAACATACTGCCGCGCTGGCGAACCGCATGAAATACAGAGCGGACGGGCCCGCATCCAACAGCGAAGGCCATCCCACGAGTACGTAATACGTAGGGTTGTACAGCCCAGCCGAGGTCCGCGTCTCAACCATTTCTTTTGCAGAACCGAAGGATGGGAGACAGTCTCCCGTAGCGTCGGATTTGAAGGCGAGGCAGCTGACGTTGAGGGTGTTCGCGACCGTCTCGGGGACACTGACAATACGGTCCTGCGGACGCGGTCCCGGCTCACCGATGAGTTGCCCCCGAACGACGGAGGCAGCCTTGATATAGTGCGCCGGCTCATCCGGGCTCGCCCCGATCGGCGAGGTCGTCGCCCAGAGCACTGACATGGCACCGAAGGCCATCAACGACAGGATGAAGACAAACCACGGTCGTCGAGCGACCTCTTGAGCCTGCCGTGATGTCATGTCGTCCCCGCGTCCGTATCTATTTCTTCAGCCGAAGCCTCTGCGATACTACCCGCCGATTCGGGTTCGGTTCGTAAACGCTTGTGCACTCCGCGTATCGACCGGTGGACCCGGCGGCCCACCGTTCGTTCTGGTCGCCCTACTGGGCGGCCGTTTTCGACGAGCTGAGCACGAGCGCGTCCTTCACGGACTGCCTCACGGCATCCCAATCGGGATTCTCGGGGTCGACAGCCGGCGGAACGAGTTCGACGGAGTCGACGGGAAGATCCTTGGTCTTCAGAGCGAGGTCGAGGAAGTAGGCCAGTGTCGACTGCGGCACATCTGTCTTCACCACATCGGCACCGGCCTGGGCGATTCCCTGGAACTTGCTCAGCACGTTGGCCGGCTGGAACTGGGTCAGAATCGCTGTCTGCAGTTCGCGCTGGCGGCTCATGCGATCGTAGTCACTCGTCGTGTGGCGGGAGCGCGCGTACCAGAGGGCGGTCGTGCCATCCATGTGCTGCTCACCGGGCTCGATCCAGCCCTCGACCTCGTTGAGGTTCTCGTCACCACCAATGGGAAGCCGCTCGGTGACATTGATGTCGACACCGCCCAGGGCGTCGATGAGCTGGGCGAAGCCCTGCATGTCGATCAGCACGTAATACTGAATCTTGATGTCGAGAGCACCCTCGATCGCATCTTTCGTGGCCTCGATGCCCGCGTTCGACCCCTCTGCCTCGGCATTCGGGTAGAGGTCTTGGTCGTATGCCTCGACGCGCGGGTAGAGGAAGCTGATCTGGCAGTCGGAGCCACAGTCGTAGACGCCCGTGCCGTTCTCGTCGTAGTCAGAGCCGATGAGAGGCGAGCCCTCGGGAAATGGCACCTGCTGGAGATCGCGTGGGACGCCGATCATCGTGGCCCGACCAGTGTCGGCTTCGATGCTGACGACGGTCATGCTGTCGGGGCGCAGGCCGTCGCGATCCGCGCCGGCGTCGCCGCCGAGAAGAAGGATGTTGTACCGACCATCGACGGGAGGCGCTGCGGCCGCCTGCACCGCGAAGATCGAGGCGACCGTGTCACGAGTCACGTTCACGAGGTAGGCGCCGTAGCCAGCACCGCCCGCGAAGAGCACCAGGAGCACCGTGGTGAACCCGGCGATCCAGCCGCGAGCGTTCGGGCGCGTTCGAACAAGACGCACCAGTCGCAACGTATCGAGAGCAAGAACGACCCACAAAACGGCGTAGGCGATGAGAATGATCTGAACGGCCCACAGGCTCCACTCGTTCGTAAAGACCGAGAAGATCATCTGGGGCCAGATGAGATAGACGACGCCGGCCACGATCGCGAGCCCAACGAGCGCGAGCGTGCAGCTGAGTCCGAAGCGCCCGAGGCGCCGACTGCCGGCGAGCACCTGCGCGGATCCGGGAAGCACGAAGTTGAGCACGACCAGCACCCAGGCGCGGGCGGTCATCACTTTGGGAGAGGCCACATCCGGGTAGCGGATGGGAGCGTTGACTGTTGTCATAGGCGGGCTTGCAGGTCCTGGTTCTTCTGCTCGACAAGGGCGGTGAGCTCTTCGCGATAGTCGCCGAGCTTTCCCGCGAGCGTGTCGTCGAAGGTCGAGAGAATGCTCACGGCGATGAGCCCGGCATTCTTGGCACCACCGATCGACACGGTGGCGACGGGGATGCCGGCGGGCATCTGCACGATCGACAGCAGCGAATCGAGGCCGTCGAGACGGGCGAGGGGAACGGGAACGCCGACGACCGGAAGGGTCGTGACGGCGGCGATCATGCCCGGCAGATGAGCGGCGCCACCGGCACCGGCAATGATGACCTTGAGCCCGCGATCGCGCGCGGTTCGGCCATAGTCGATCATCTTCTCGGGGGTGCGGTGGGCCGAGACGACCTGCACCTCGTGGGCAATACCGAAGTCGGTGAGTACGGCGACGGCGTCGGCCATCACGGAGAAGTCAGAGTCTGACCCCATGACGACACCGACGAGAGGCATAGAAGCGGGCATTTGCCCATGGTAAACGTCAGTTCTGGAAGAAAGCCGCTGCGGCACGCGCCTCGAAGACAACCTGATCGAGGTCGTCGCCGCCGGCGGTGACGTGTCCGACCTTGCGACCGGGGCGTGGCGCCTTGCCGTAGTTGTGGAACTTCACTGTGGGCTGATCGGCGAAGGCCGACGCGTAGCGGTCGGCCAGCGTACCTTCGGTCGGCCCGCCGAGCACATTGACCATCACCGACCAGGTGTCACGGCATCCGGTCGCACCCAAGGGCAGGTCGAGGACGGCTCGCAGGTGCTGCTCGAATTGGCTCGTGGTCGACCCGTCAATCGACCAGTGCCCTGTGTTGTGCGGCCGCATCGCCAGCTCATTCACGAGGAGGCGCTCGTCGGTGGTCTCGAAAAATTCTACGGCGAACACTCCGGTCACGCCGACGCCCTCCGCGATGGTGGTGGCAATATCGGCGGCAACGTCGGCGACGCGGCCGGCGCTCCGCGGCGCGGGCGCGATAACCTCGGCGCAGACTCCGTCTCGCTGAACGGACTCGACCACGGGCCACAGTTGCATGTCTCCCGATGGTCGACGCGCGACCATCTGAGCGAGCTCGCGACTGAAGTCGACGCGCTCTTCGGCGAGCAGCGCTCCCCCGTTGCCGTCTTCGGCGAGCGCGAGAAACCAGTCGGCGACCTCGTCGGCATGCGACACGACACGCACGCCCTTGCCGTCGTAGCCACCGCGCGGCGTCTTCACGACAGCATGGCCGCCATTGTCTGAAATGAACGCGGCGAGCTCATCGGCGTTCGACACAGCGGCCCAGACGGGAACAGGCACGCCGAGCTGCTCGAGCTTCTCGCGCATCAGAATCTTGTCCTGCGCGTACAGCAGCGCATCCGGCCCCGGGCGCACGTCATGACCCGCCTCGACGAGCGCGCGCAGGACGGCCTGCGGCACGTGCTCGTGGTCGAAGGTGATCACATCGACGGTCTGGGCGAAAGCCAGAACCGTGTCTCGGTCGAGATAGTCGCCCACCTGGGTCGCCGCGAGCGCGGCCGATGACCCGACGTTCTCGGCCAGCACCTTGAGGTCTATGCCGAGATTCACCGCCGCTGGAATCATCATTCGAGCCAGTTGACCGCCACCGATGACACCTACGCGATATTCCACGCGTACAGCTTAGTTCGGGCGGCCCAGAATGCTGTCGGAGTGCTGCGCCACCCAGAGCTCAGCAAGGTGCAGATCGTTTGCCCGATGGATCTCGACACCATCGACCGTCTCGATGATGAACGGTCCCTCGCCGTGGCCCGAGGCCTCGCGAATGCTCGCAACGTGCTCGTTGCCGACCCAGACCTGTTCGAGTTTCTCGCCTTTGAATTCCAACATGGTGAGAGGCTACTCCGATCACTGAAGCTGCTGCCCGTCCCACCACGGATTGTCTGCATCGGGCCGCCGGAATGTCACGGCATGCGCCGGCACGTGCTGAGATTCGATGAGGTCTCCGATCACCTCGGACACCAATTCGGCGCGAGGCACGTCTCGAAGAAGCGCGTCTTCGCCAGATGCCGTGCTGACACGCACGTCTCCCGAACGGAACATCGTCTGCAGCACGGACTTGCGCACGGTCAGGTCGCCCGCGCGCGCAAGCATCACCTCGCTACGGGTACTCACCAGCAGCCCTCGGCGCACGATGATGCGCCGGGTGGTGATCACATAGCGCGTACTCAGCCACCTCACCGCGGGAACGACGAAGAAGAGAACGGCGAGCAGCGCCCCCGCAGCGAGTACCGACCAGTTCTGCCATTGCTCCGGGAACCAGAAGGAGAAGTACCCGGTGGCGCCAGCGACGGCGATCAGAAAGATCGTGGGAAAGAACAGGCGCCGACCGTGCGAGCGGAACTTGGCGACCACGCGCTCGGGTTCTGCCTGCTCTGGGACCGGGCCCGTCGCATCCCGTGCGCTTTGCGCGTATGGGCCAGTGGCCGGCTGGGCTGACGGCCGGATGCGTTCGGTCACCACGGTCTCGCCGTAGGCCCTCGGCGCGGGGCCGGCGGCGACAACCGGGCGCTCGCTCGAGTAGATCTCCGTCGGCGCATCTGAGCCGTGGATGAGCGCGCCGAAGCTCGGGCGCGGATGCTTCGGAGCGGGCATGGGCCTATTAAACCTTCAGGTGGGTGATATCTCCTGCGGCCACGACGACTCTCCAGCCATCGGAGTCGCGATCGATGCCGATGCGGCCCAGCTCGTCTATTTCGCGAGCGATGCCAGAGACGACCTCTCCCCCGGGCAACTCGGCCAGAACAGGACTGCCGAGCGTGCCGCACAGCGCCGTGACGAGGGTGTGCAGTCCGCTCTGCACGGCGTCGCCCTCGAATCGCACGAAGTCGCGGTAGAGACGCGACAGATTGATCATGTAGCCCGCGAGCGCCGCGTCGAGCGAAGCATGCCGCACTCCGGCGACGAGCAGGGAGGTCGCCGTGGATACAGGAAGCTCACTCTCGGTGAGCGAGATGTTCAGACCGGCCCCGACGATGACCCCGGTCGACGGCACGAGTTCGCTGAGTATCCCGCTGACCTTGGCACCGTCGATCAGAACGTCGTTCGGCCACTTGAGCGAGGCCACCGGGTGATGATGCAGGCTCGTCGCGTGGCCCGCCTCCCCCTCGATGAGCGAACGCACGACCTGCGTCATCGCCGCCCCCGCCATCAATGGCAGCCAGCCCAAGCTGTCGGGCGGCAGAACCGACGAACCGATCGGTTGCCGCAACAGAACCGACACGGCGAGGCACTTGCCAGGCGGAGCGGTCCACACCCGCCCTAGTCGCCCCCGGCCCTGAGTCTGGGTGTCTGTAGCGATCACTGAGAGATCGGGCCAGGCCGAGGCATCCGGCCCTGTGGCACGCTCGCGCAGCGCGTCGTTCGTAGAACCCACGCTCGGAAGCCACTCGAGGCGCTCGGCGACGGCGGAACTGAGGGGCAGTTTCATAGCATCACCCTAGGCGCAGCGCCCGTCGCTTGTCGGCACGGCGCACGGGCTCGAACCAATGGATGCGCGGCAATTTTGTAGCAATCAACCAACGGTTGGCGGCGATGGCTGGCCGGTAGAGTGAACCGGTGAGCGAAGACGTAACTGCACAGGCGCCGGACATGTACACCACAGCGGGCAAGCTGGTCGACCTGAAGAACAGATACCACGAGGCCGTGACCGCGAGCGGAGAGGCGGCGATCGCCAAGCAGCACGCCCGCGGCAAGAAGACCGCCCGAGAGCGCATCGAGGAACTGCTCGATGCGGGCTCGTTCGTCGAGATCGACGAGTTCGTGCGCCACCGCACCGTGGCCTTCGGCATGGAGAAATCCCGCCCCTACGGCGACGCGGTCGTCACCGGCACGGGCACCATCCACGGGCGCCAGGTCGCCGTCTACTCGCAGGACTTCACGATCTTCGGCGGCTCGCTCGGCGAGGTCGCGGGCGAGAAGATCATCAAGGTCATGGACCTCGCCCTGAAGACCGGCGTGCCGATCATCGGCATGCTCGACTCCGGTGGGGCGCGCATCCAGGAGGGTGTCGTCGCCCTCGGCAAGTACGGCGAGATCTTCCGCCGCAACACGCAGGCGTCGGGCGTCATCCCTCAGATCTCGATCATCATGGGCCCGGCCGCGGGCGGCGCCGTGTACTCCCCCGCCCTCACCGACTTCGTGATCATGGTCGACAAGACCAGCCAGATGTTCGTGACCGGCCCCGACGTGATCAAGACCGTCACCGGCGAAGACGTGGGCATGGAGGAGCTCGGCGGCGCCCTCACCCACAACACCGTCTCCGGTGTGTCGCACTATCTGGCGAGCGACGAGGAAGACGCTCTGGACTTCGCCCGCGGACTCATCAGCTACCTGCCCGACAACAATCTGTCGGATGCCCCGGTGTACGACAGCGAGGTAGAGCTCGAAATCACGGACGCCGACCGCAAGCTGAACACGCTCATCCCGGACTCGCCGAACCAGCCCTACGACGTACACACCGTGATCGAGCACATCGTCGACAACGGCGAGTTCCTCGAGACGCAGCCGCTGTACGCGCCCAACATTGTGGTGGGCTTCGCCCGGGTCGAGGGTCGCTCAGTCGGAATCGTCGCCAACCAGCCGAACGCCATGGCCGGAACGCTGAACATCGAAGCCGGTGAGAAGGCCGCTCGCTTCGTGCGATTCTGCGACGCGTTCTCCATCCCGATTCTCACGCTCGTCGACGTGCCCGGCTACCTTCCGGGAACCGACCAGGAGTGGACCGGCGTCATCCGCCGCGGCGCGAAGCTGCTCTACGCCTACGCCGAAGCGACCGTTCCCCTCATCACCGTAATCACCCGCAAGGCCTACGGCGGCGCGTACATCGTGATGGGCTCCAAGCAGCTCGGCGCCGACATCAACCTCGCGTGGCCGACGGCCGAGATCGCTGTCATGGGTGGACAGGGCGCGGTCAACATCCTCTACCGCGGCGAGATCAAGCGCGCAGAAGAGGCCGGCGAAGACGTGGCCGCGGTGCGCACGAGGCTCGCCAACGAGTACACGTACAACGTGGCCTCGCCGTTCCTCGCCGCCGAGCGTGGAGAGCTCGACGGAGTGATCGAGCCGGCCGCCACCCGTGTCGCGGTGGTGAAGGCGCTGCGCGCGCTCCGCACCAAGCGGGCGAGCCTTCCCACGAAGAAGCACGGCAACATCCCGCTGTAGCGAGGCCGTCTCCCGGCGCTACTCCGTTGCTGCGCCGCGCCAGTCGTCTGTCGTGAGATGCGAGCCGCCCTGCGGCCCCATCTGCAGCATGCCTCCGTCGACGGCCCAGGATGCGCCGGTCACGTAGCTCGAGGCTGGCGACGCCAGAAACGCGATGACCGAGGCGATCTCGCCCGCAATGCCTGAACGACCGAGTGGGATGCCGGGCCGGTGCGTCTGGAAGGCATCCTCGTCGCTCATGTCGTTCATGGGTGTGGCGATCTCGCCCGGAGCCACCGCGTTGACCGTGATGTTGTGCTGCCCGAGTTCGAGCGCCGCCGTCTTGAGCAGTCCGCCGAATCCGTGCTTGGCCGCATCGTAGGCACTCGACCCGACCCGCGGCTGATGTTCGTGCACGCTTGTGACGCCGATAATGCGACCAGCCGCGCCCTGGTCGACCATCGTCTTCGCCGCAGTCTGGACGGCAAGAAAGGCGCCGTCGAGATCAGCGGCGATCGTGTGTCGCCAGGTCTCCAGATCCATCTCGAGGAACGGTGCGACATCCATGACCCCGGCGTTGTTGACGAAGACGTCGACGCCGCCCAGCTTCTCGATGAGCGACGCGATCGTGCCGGCAACCGTGTCGAGCTCACCGGTATCGAGCTGGGCGATGTGAGCGTCGCGCCCGAGAGAGCGCACCATGGCGGCCGTTTCGTCGGCACCATCGGAATCCGAATGGAAGGTGATGCCGACATCCATGCCCGCCTCGGCGAGGGCGAGGGCTGTAGCCCGACCGATGCCCGAGTTCGATCCGGTGACGATGGCGCGGCGCGGGGAAAAGTTCGATGTACTCATGTCTATGACGCTACGGCGACGCCCCTCGCCGGCGGCAGGGCTTGACGCACACGGCGACCGGCGCCGAGCGCGCTACCTCCTCGCAGCCAGGGTGCGCACCAGCGAGACCGCTTCTTTCGCCGACACCGTCGGCAGATAGGCCTTGCCCACCGCTGCGCCGATCGCCGGCAGTTCCAGCGGATCGGCGTATGCCATGTAGATCGTCTCGTACGTGGGATTGAACTTCGCCTTGAAACGGAAGAGCGTGGAGAAGCCGTATGCAGGCTCTAGAGTCCGAGCGAGGAACTCGAGCAGCCCCGTCATCACCGTCGGAGCCGGGGGCTCCTCGCCCGGGGCCAATGGCTTGGATGCGAGCGGAGCGCCCGACAGGCTCAGCACCTCGATGCCGTCTTTCTGCATAGCAAGGGCGGCCGATGCGATCAAGAACTCCATTGTTCCGTTCATGCTTCCGTCGGCACGACGCATGAAGTCGATCGTGTAGCCCACCGGCACGCCGTCACGGTACATGGGTAGCCAGCTCGTGACAGCCTGGATGGTGCCCTCCGGACTCAACGCGAGCATCAGCCTGACGTCGCGATCTTTGATCTCCTCCAACGCCCCGAGGGTGAACCCCATCTCGGGAAGCTCCTTCTCCGAGACCCAGGCCTCCGAGATCGCGTTGATCTGGTTCGCCTGAGAGAGCGTGAGGTCGTCATAGCTCAGCCACTGGGTCGTGAGCCCCTCTTTGATTCCTCGATTCAAGGCCTGCCGCACCTTCTGCCACGGCTTGCCTGCCATGTCGAGGGTGACCGGATGCATCAGCGTTTCCTCGCCGACCGACATGTACTGCCACCCCAGGTCATCGAACGAGCGCAAGAACTGCGGGTGCACGCTGTAAAAGACCGGGGTCCAACTGTTGGTATCGCAGAACTCGGAGAACTCACGGATCGTCTGCGTCGCCCGATCGTCTCTGCACACGGGGTCGCTCATGGTGATCGCGATGTCGTTGATCACGCGGTAGGCCACGGCAGCCTCGCCGTCGGCACTGAACCAGTAGACATTGCCGGGCCAGGTTCCCATCCATCCCATGGTGCCGCCGCCACCGCGCTTGAGCAGTGCCCTGAACCGCTGAGGGTCGCCCACCCGCACGGTCTGGTCCGTCGCCGCGAAGACCCGCAGAATACCGGCCACCACAATCGCCCAGAACAGCGGGCCCACCCAGTGGAAGACAACCCGGGTCACCTCGTCGCGCGGCACCATCACGTGCCCCGTGGTGCCGAGAAAGTTCACCGGAATGAAGCGCCGAACCACGTCTGCGGCCAGCTGCTCCATCGTGGCATCCGGCACATAACTGCCGAGCGTCAGCCATCCGACGATCAGATACAGAGCAGAGAGCGCGACGAGAGACACACACGACACGAGGGTGAATCGGATGAGCGCTTCGCGCGGCGCTCTGATGCCGAAGTGCGCTCGACGGGCCACGAGCATCGCTGAGATCACGATCGGCACAACGACCGCGCTGCCGAGCCAGACCACGTAGTCGACGACATCGAGCGACGGTCCTCCCGCACCCTCGGTCTGCAGCGTCTGCATAACGTCGAGCGAGAACCACGCCAGCAGCGCGAAGGCGATATTCACCACCACGGCGAGCCACAGGGCGAATCTGCGGCCCTTGCGCAGCCCCCACGCAGCGATGAGCAGCAACACAAGCGGAATGAAGGTGAGAAGCAAGGGGCCCGGGCCTGCGAGGCTCAGCAGGGCGAGCTGATGCACGCAGTGCGCGCTGGTCACCCCGGCACATTCCGACGTCGTGGATGCCGCGTCGGGAAATGTGCGGAACAGCTCGCTGGCCGCCGCGAAAGGCCCGAAGCCGTCGGGGTTGATGAGAGCGATCACGGGGCCGACCGCGGTGACAGCCACGATCGTGGCGAGCAGCACTCGCGCCTCGCCGTGCGAGCTGCGCTGCGGCGCCACGGGTTTTCCGCGGCGCGCCAACAGCCGCCCGAGAAGGAGTCCGAGCACGGCCGCAGACAGCCTGTACGAGTTCGACGAGTCGCCGTCGTAGAGCACGAACATCAAGAGAATCGAGAAGCTTACGACGCGGATGCGCCGCCGCCACAGCGCCGACAGAAACGCGGATGCCGTGAGCAGGCTCCCGACGATCGGCGTCAGGGGGTCGAGGGTCAGGTCGAGAGACGTGCCGACCGCCCACCACTCACCGGCAAGGCTGCCGATCCATTGAAAGAAGACGCCGATGACGAGGCCGAGAACGCCCGTGACAAGGAATGACGCGATCAGTCGCCGCGCTCCCATGGCAAGCTCGGCCGTGCCGAGAAGCACAAGCGAAAGAAGCACGCCGGCGACGAGTTGGGCAGGGTCGCCCGGAATGAAGAGAGCGGTGACGAAGGTCCACCACTGCCCGTTGGACGCGGTCTCGACGCCCACTCCCCAGGTCTCCTCGGGCGCATCGAGGTACACGAAGTCCGCGATCGTGCCGGTCACGACAGACGTCACGATGAGGAGCACGGCGAACCCCGCGCTGAGCGGGATGGTTCGCAGGTATCGCACGAAAAATCCGAGCGTCGCAGACATCCGTCCTCCCCCAGGTCGTGCTCCTAATGTAGCCTCGACTGCGTGACTGAATCGACACCGCGCCACGCAGCCGACCCCGACCCGATCGAGTTCACGATCACGACGCCCAACCTCGAACCCGAGCAGATCGCGGCAGTCACAGCGGTGCTTCAGGCGGCCATCGCGAACTCGTCAGACGCGTCACACGAGGCCGCCGCGCCGGCGGTGAGCGGCTGGGAGAAGTCGCGCCGAGACCTGCGCACGCCCATCCACCCCGGCGCCGGCGAATGGCGCCGCGCGAAGTAGCGGCCGCGCTCGAAAGTCGCGTCAATGCTGCGGCTCAGCGCCTTTCGAAAACGTGTCCTCATTTATGCCGACTGGTGTCGCATGGGCGCGTCGGGCGATGATGACTTTGCTAGATGTTCTCCTTCGGGATCAACATCGCCAGTCCATTGCCATCTAGGGTAAGCGGGCAGTGAACTGGGGGCGAGTCAGAGCACTATTCGGGTTAGTGCTCTGACTCGGATTCGTAACTGTGGGGCCGATGGATTACCGTCGGCCCCACTTTTACGTTCAACGGTCTGCAGCTCACTGCGGCGCGGCGCTCACGGCCGCCGGATCTCGTGCCACAGCGTGACCTCGTCATCGCCATCGTCGTCGCCGAGCGCGGCGGCAGTTCCGTCGTCGCCCGTCTCTCGAAGACCCACGACCGACACGGCCGTGTCTGAGTTATCTGTACCGGTTCTGATGATCAGGCGGTCGGCATCGATGCCGCCGACCACGTCGACGAGCTCGGCGAGCGCCGCGAGCCTGTCCGACTCGGGCAGCGCATCGAGCCCACCGTCGTCGAGCATCGTGACATGCACACCGCGTCGGCGGGCTGCCATCACCTCGGCGCGCACGTCGTCGGTGAGAAGCAGCCGGCCTCGGATCTCGTCGCGGATCGCAGCCTCGAGATGGAGGCACTCGCGCCGATCCTCCGGCCCGAGATCGCCACCCGATGCGACGATGCGACGCAGCATCGGAGCCGCCAGCTTGTCCATCTGCTCGAGACGGTGCCTGCGCTCATACAGAAGCGCCTCCTGGTTGGCCTGCCATTCGGCCGCCTTGATGCCGGCGCGCGCGTACTGGGCGGCATCCTGCTCGGCACGCACCAGCGCAATCGAGAGAGCGTGCGCGATCGCCACCCACATGGCACCCCCGAAGACGCCCGCAGTGACCAAGGCCAGAGGATCCGCCCACGCCACGATGACGATTACCGTGACGCCCACGCCGATCCAGGCAAAGACGGGCTGGCCGCGCACCATGGTGATCACGAGCAGGGTGAAGACTCCTGCAACGAACCATGTCGCATACCCATTTTCGGCGTGCGGGTCGAGCTGCGAGAGAACGAGTATCGACAGAACGGGGCCGATCGCCACGTTGAGGGCCGCGTTCCAGCCCGGCATCGGTTTGGCGGCGGGCGCCCACAGGCTGATGGCGGTGGCGGCAGCATACAAGACCATGGCGACGACGACCGGCGCAGGGTCACGGGGCACCGAGATCGACGACAACGCAAGAACGAGGTGATAGGCGGAGAACAGGGCCGCAAGACCGATGACGAGAAAGCGAGGCGACGAGATCATGAGGCCTGCTCGCCCGGATCGAAGACACGTCGTATGTGCTCCGCCGTGGTCTCGCCATTGGGGTCGGGCCACACGATCACGATCGAGGCGCCGCCGCCGGGAACCGATTGAATCTGCACGGCTCCTCCCACGGTCGCGACCCGTTCGCGGATACTCACCCGCAGTCCGAGTCTCTCTTGCGGCACCTGAGCGGGATCGAAACCGACGCCCGTGTCGGAGACCTGCACGGTGAACCCCTCGCCCTTGTCTGCGTGAACCGAGAGCGTGCGCTCAATCGTGACCTTGTCGACCGCGGGATCGTCGGCATGCTGGAGGCTGTTGACCATCGCCTGAACCGCAGCAGAGAACACCGCCTCAGCCACGTCGCCGGGTACGGTGCGCTGGGGAATCGAGCCGTGAGCGTAGTCGAACCCGGGCGAGAGAACGCGGGCTGCATTGGCGAGGCGTTCGGCCAGCTCACCGAGCGTGGTTTCGAATCCGGGTTTGCCGGGCTCTCCCGATGAGTGGAGGGCTCGGAGCGCGTCTTGCGCCATCTCCACGACGAGGTCGCGTTCCATCGCGCTGTTGCTCTTCGATGCCGACAGCAGGGTCGTGAGCACGCGGTCGTGCACCAGCGCGTCGACGTGCAGGCGTTCGGCCTCCATCGCGTCCTGTTTCACCGCGACGGAGTAGCGCAGCATGGCCGCCTGCTGGGCCTGGTCAACTCGGTCGGCCGCGTTGCGCAGCGTCGTGAGCAGAATCAGGATGAAGGCACCCAGAATAAAGACATACAGCGCGTCGAGGGCCGCGAGTCCGGCACCTGCCCCTCCGCCAGAGGGCAGAGCGCGCAGGATCGCGTACATGATCGGCACGGCCACGACATACAGTCCGGCGAGCCAGACATTGAATGCGATTGCGGCGTAGGCGGTCGCCACCGTTACGAGGTACCACAGCCATGGCTGGGTGGGCGCGACCTCGTTGGGATGCACCACCGCGGCGGGCCAGAGAACGAGCGACAAGACGAACGCGGTCGCCACCACGCCGGCGGCAACAACGACCCCGCGCGCGATGATGCTGGTGATGAGCACGGCCAACATGCCGACGAACAAGACCACGGGCATCGCGATCGCCCAGGCCGGCGAAAGATAGTCACCCGAAGCGAGAAGGCCGGGCAGAGCCTGCAGCGCGAAGACGATACCGAAGATTCCCGCGGTTCGGCTCATCACCTTTTCGATGCGAGCCCTCGAGATCGATCCGCGCGCGCGGTTCAGGATGCCGGGGGGCGCCGATGCCGCTCGGGTCTGGTTGTTCGCGGGTGCGGCTGGTGCAGACATGCGCTCACCTGCCGTCGGTGTTCTCGCCGAGAGCCAGGATGCCGTCTTCGACGGCCCGCTTCAGCAGATCGACCTTTGTCGGTGCAGGACGACCCACCTGCACATACTTTGCCCGCACTCTGTCGAGGTACTCGCGTGCGGTCGGCGTCGCGATCCCCAGCTCGGCGGCGACGAGCTTGAGGGGCAGGCCGGCCGCATACAGGTGGAGCACGTCGCGCTCCCGGGCTGTGAGCCGAGCCCGAGAGAATTCGGCGTCTGCGTCGATGGCGCTCGCCCACTCGAGGTTGTTGAGCACTCCCCCGGCGGCCACCGTAGCGATCGCCGCGATCACGGTGCTGGTGGCCGCCGATTTCGGGATGACGCCTGCCGCGCCCGCCGCCAAGGCCTCACGAACGCTCGCGGTGCGGTCTGCGATGCTGTGCACCAGCACTGAAGCACCGGTCTGCAGCGCGGCCTCGACGTTGTGCGTGACGCTGAGCCCGTCTCCGATGCTGAGGTCGAGCACGACCACGTCGGACGGTCGTGTTCCGAGTGCGCGGACGAGGTCGGGAACGGTCAATCCAACGGCGACGACCTCGTAACCGGCCTCGAGGCACGCGGCCTTGAGCCCGAGAAGAACCGACTCGTGATCGTCGACGATGGCGACGCGAACCGTCGCCTCGGAGAGACGATCTACCGTAGCGGTCTTGTCTGCGGGAGTCATGGTGGCCTTCCCTCTGCGGGTCACTCCGATCGTAACGGACGGCGTGCTTCGAGCGATCGGGCGTCAGTCTTTGGTGAGAACCGCCACGGATTCGACGTGGTGCGTGTGAGGAAAGAGATCGAAGGCGCGCATCGAGCGCACATGGTAGCCGCCACGCTCGAATTGCCCGGCATCGCGGGCGAAGGCGACAGGATCGCAGGCCACGTAGACGACCTGTGCGACGTCGAGGGCGATGAGGGAGTTGACGACCTGCTTGCCCGCGCCGGCTCGCGGCGGATCGAGGATCACCGTCGCGCGTGAGAGTCGATCGCGCTCCGCGGCCTGGGCACTCTTCTCGAGCTGGCGCAGATAGCGGTCGACCCTGTTCGTCTCCGCGTTGGCACCGATCCACTCGCTGAGGTTCTCGGCCGCATAGTCGGTGGCCAGTTCGTTGCCTTCGACGCTCGTGATGCGCAGGCCGGCGCCGACCTTCTCTCCCAGCGCCGCCGCGAGAAGTCCGACGCCGCCGTAGAGATCGAGGTTGAATGCGGCAGGATCGAGATGATCGTCGAGCACCTCGCTGCGGATCGCCCGCGACAGAGTCGAGGCGGCCCCGCGGTGCACCTGCCAGAACCCCTGCTCATCGAGCAGGAACTCGCGCCCGTCGACGACCTCGGTGATGCTGCGCCCGCGTCGCGAGGCCGTGCGAGAACCGCGAGCTTTCTCGGGCGTCTCGTTCGATGTCACGAAGCGAGGCGCACCCTGCGACGGCGCAACCAGGTCGATGTAGCCGTCGGCGGGAAAGTCCGAGCCGTCGACTCGATCGCCGAGCGGGGCCTCGAGCTCGAGGGCGGGCGTCGCCAGCGGAAGGTCGTCGACGGCGATGACCCGATGCGAACGGGCCGCGAACGGGCCGACGCGACCATCGGCATCCACATGCAGTCGCACCCGCGTTCGCCAGCCGAGCCCGCCGCGCAGGTCGTCGCCGTCGACCGCCTCGACCTCGATGTCGCGCTCGATCCCGGCGAACCGCTTGAGGGAGTCGACGATGACCTGTCGCTTGAGTTCGCGCTGCCAGGCAAGGTCGATGTGGCCGAACTCGGCCCCGCCGGCCCTGTCGCCGGGGTCACGATCGACAGACGCGGCCTGCCAGACGTGAGGCACGCGATGGGGCGACGCCTCGAGTACACGAATCGTGTCGGCCCGCCAGAACGAGGCGTGCTCGTCGTCGGTGATGCGGGCGATCACCCGTTCACCGGGCAGCGAGTCCGTGACGAACACCACGCGGCCATCGAGTCGTGCGACCGATATTCCGCCGTGGGCTACGTTGGTAATCTCCAGCTCGACCTGTGTTCCCTGCGCGTCAGCCATGGTTCGAGCATCCCATACGAAAGGGCGGTGCTCTCCGTGCGCCTCTATCTCGCATCCACCTCGCCGGCCCGCCTCGCCCTGCTCAGGCAGGTCGGCATCGAACCGGTGGTCGTGCCGTCGAACGTCGACGAGGAGGCCGCCGTGCGGCTCGCGACCGACTCAAACGGCGAACTGGATGCCTCGGCCATGGTCACTCTGCTGGCCCGGCTGAAGGCCGAGGCGATCCTCGGGCAACAACCGGATGGCGAGGAGATCGACGGTGTGATTCTCGGCGGCGATTCTGCCTTCGAGCTCGACGGCATCATCTACGGCAAGCCTCACGAGCCCCACATCGCCCGCGAGCGGTGGCTCGAACAGCGAGGCAAGACGGGCACTTTGCACTCGGGGCACTGGATCATCGAAGTGAAGAACGGCCAGCCTGCCAGAGCACTCGGAGCCACTGCCCACGCCTCGGTGGAGTTCGCGGCCGACATCACCGAGCAAGAGATCGACGCCTATGTCGCGAGCGGCGAGCCGCTGCAGGTGGCCGGCGCTTTCACGGTCGACGGACTAGCAGCGCCGTTCATCCGCTCGGTCACTGGCGCGCCGTCCACGGTGATCGGCATGTCATTGCCAACCCTGCGCACCATGCTGGCCGAGCTCGACGTCGACATGATGTCGCTGCGGGCGTAGTCCCCGCGAATAGAGGTTCCCACAGGGTCTGAACGGCATTTTTGTTCGTGTCTGCCAAAGGACGGCCAGCTCCGCCCAATAGGCTGGGTGGATTATGCCGCGCATCACCAAGGTACTCATAGCCAACAGAGGCGAGATCGCAGTCCGGGTCATCCGGGCCGCCAAAGACTCCGGAATCGGATCGGTCGCCATCTACGCAGATCAAGACCGAGACGCTCTGCACGCCCAGCTCGCCGATGAGGCGTATGCCCTCGAGGGCACCACGAGCGCCGAGACCTATCTCGTCATTCCCAAGATCCTCTCCATCGCTCGCAGAAGCGGCGCCGACGCCGTTCACCCGGGCTACGGATTCCTCGCGGAAAACGCCGAGTTCGCCCAGGCTGTCATCGACGCCGGGCTCATCTGGATAGGCCCGTCACCGGCCGCCATCGAGAAGCTCGGCGACAAAGTCTCTGCTCGCCACGTCGCGGAGAAGGTCGGCGCGCCGCTCGCCCCGGGCACCATCGACCCCGTCAACGGGGCCGACGAGGTTCTCGCGTTCGTGGCACAGCACGGCCTGCCCGTCGCCATCAAGGCGGCCTTCGGCGGCGGTGGACGCGGACTCAAGATCGCCTACACCGAAGACGAGATCGTCGAGCAGTTCGAGTCGGCCACCCGCGAGGCGATCACCGCCTTCGGCCGAGGCGAGTGCTTCGTCGAGAAGTATCTCGACAAGCCGCGCCACGTCGAGACCCAGTGCCTCGCAGACGCGCACGGCAATGTCGTCGTGGTCTCCACCCGCGACTGCTCGCTGCAGCGCCGCCACCAGAAGCTCGTCGAGGAGGCCCCGGCCCCGTTCCTCACCGACGCCCAGAACGCCGAGCTGTATCGCGCATCCAAAGCCATTCTGAAAGAAGTCGGCTATGTCGGCGCCGGCACCTGCGAGTTCCTTGTCGCCGCCGACGGAACGGTGTCGTTCCTCGAGGTGAACACCCGCCTGCAGGTCGAACACCCCGTGTCAGAAGAGGTCACGGGCATCGACCTCGTACGCGAGCAGTTCCGTCTCGCCGAGGGCGGCGTTCTCGACTACGACGACCCCGTGCCTCACGGCCACTCATTCGAGTTCCGCATCAACGGAGAAGACGCAGGGCGCGGATTCCTTCCCAGCCCTGGGCCGATCCACACGTTCAACGCCCCGGGCGGACCGGGCGTGCGCATCGACACAGGTATCCGGGCGGGCGACGTCATCTCGGGCTCGTTCGACTCGCTGCTGGCCAAGCTCATCGTCACGGGCAGCTCACGTGAAGACGCCCTCGAGCGCTCGCGTCGCGCACTCGACGAGTTCGAGGTGCACGGCCTGCCGACCGTGCTGCCGTTCCACAGGTCGATCGTGCGCGACCCCGCCTTCGCCCCGGCAGCCGGAGAGCCCTTCAGCATCTTCACGCGCTGGATCGAGACCGAGTACGTCAACGACATCGAGCCGTGGTCGGGTGAGCTCGAGGAGTCCGCTCCCGCCGCCGAACGCACGACCGTGGTGCTCGAGGTCGACGGCAAGCGCGTAACCGTCGCCATGCCCGCCAACTTCGGCGGCGGTTCTTCTACCGCGCGCTCGGCAGCCTCCAGTGCCGCGCCGAAGCGTCGCGGGTCGACATCCGGCTTCTCGTCGGCCACCGGCGATTCGGTCAAGGCGCCGATGCAGGCCACGATCGTCAAAATCGCCGTCGCCGAGGGAGACGCGGTCGTCAAGGGAGACCTCGTGCTGGTGCTCGAGGCCATGAAGATGGAACAGCCGATCACGGCGCACAAAGACGGCACGATCGCAAAGATCTCCGCCGCCGTCGGAGCGACAGTGTCATCGGGCACCGTGCTGCTCGATATCGCCGAATAGTACGGAGGCCACCGCGGGGTGGTCTCCTAGGAAAAGTCGACCCCGCCGTGTGCTGATCCAGTAGCCGTGGCCGCGGAACGCAGTCTGCGCTAAAGGAGGACAGATTGCTCGGAGCAGAGAAGTGCGGCGGATTCAGCCTCGGATCTCCGCACCTTGGGGTGGGGTGGAACGAGATTGTCCTCAGTTGGCCATCGGACTCGTTGACCACGTCGTGCTTCCGCGGGCTACCGACGCACATTGTGAGCAACACACCGATGTCACGGCTCGGGTCACGGAGTGTCGACCGATTCGTGCTCCGTTAGCTCGTTCCGAGAGGCTTTTCCCGAGCCTCTGATCGGCTGAGTGGCTTCACCGCTCGATACGCCGGGACCGCAGTCGGAACGGCTACTCGATCAGCGCTGTCTCGCTAGAGAACGATGTGCATCGCGCGAGCCGCATCTGAGATGCTGCCCGAGAGCGACGGGTACACACTGAACGCGCGCGAGACAGCATCGACCGTGAGGCGGTGCTCCACCGCGAGCGCGATGGGGAAGATCAGTTCGGAGGCGTTCGGAGCGACGACAACCCCGCCGATCACCGTGCCGGAGCCCGTGCGCGCGAAGAGCTTCACGAAGCCCTCCTTGATGCCCATCATCTTGGCTCGGGGATTCTCCGACAAAGGCAGCTTGTAGATGTCGCCCTGGGCGATGCCCTCTTCGATCTGGTGCTGAGTCCAGCCGACGGTGGCGATCTGCGGCTGGGTGAAGATGTTCGACGACACGTTGCGCAGCTCGGTCGGGTTGACCGCGTCTCCCATGGCGTGGAACACGGCCGTGCGGCCCTGCATCGAGGCCACGGATGCCAGGGGCAGGAAGGTCGTGCAATCGCCGGCCGCGTAGATCGACGGCATCGAGGTGCGGGCGACCCTGTTCACCCGAATGTGCCCGGACTCCGTGAGCTGCACGCCTGCCTCGGCCAGTCCGATGCCCTCGGTGTTGGGAATCGAGCCGACGGCCATGAGGCAGTGGCTGCCCTCGACGGTGCGGCCATCCGAGAGAGTCGCGATGACGCCCTTGTCGGTGCGCACGACCGAATCGGCGCGCGACTTCGAGAGCACGGTCATGCCGTTGCGCTTGAACACGTTCTCGATCACAGCGGCTGCGTCGGCGTCTTCGCCGGGCAGAACCTGGTCGCGGCTCGAGATCAGAGTGACCTTCGAGCCGAGAGCGGTGTACGCCGAGGCGAACTCCGCACCGGTGACGCCCGACCCGACCACGATGAGGTGCTCGGGAACGGTCTTGAGCGTGTACAGCTGGGTCCAGGTGAAGATGCGCTCTCCGTCGGGCACCGCCGAGTCGAGAATACGGGGGCTCGCACCGACCGAGACGACGATGGTGTCCGCCTCGATCTCGTCGAAGTCGGTGCCCTCCTCGCCCTTCGAGGTCGAGACGATCACCGAGTTGGCGCCATCGAGGCGACCCTCACCCGTGACGACGCGCACGCCGGAGCGGATGAGGCTCGACTTCATGTCTTCGGACTGCTGCCTCGCGAGACCCAGGAGTCGCTTGTTCACAGCGGCGAGGTTGACGGCGATCTCCGGACGCACCGGCTTGCCCGTGCCTCCGCGGGTGAAGAACTGCACGCCGAGATCGGCGGCCTCACCGATAGCGTTTGTGGCCTCAGCCGTGGCAATCAGAGTCTTCGACGGCACGACGTCTGTCAGCACGGCGGAACCGCCAACGCCGACCCGTTCGATCAGGGTGACGTCGGCACCCAGCTGAGCTCCCGCTATAGCGGCGTCGTACCCGCCTGGCCCGCCGCCGAGGACGGCGATTCTCTGCTTGCGCTCGAACTCATAGACCATGACCGCCATTCTCCCGTGTCGCGCGGGCCACCGCCAAACTCAGGCCCCGCGCATCAGCGACCCACCGGTGAACACCGCGTTAATCTAAGGTGGTTCAATGCTCACCACGACAGCCAATCCCCTCGATTCCTCCGACGCCGATCCCTTCGAGATCGCCCGCGAAGCGGCCGCTCAGATCGCAGAGAAGACGGGCGTCGCCCGCCACGACATCGCCCTTACTCTCGGCAGCGGATGGGGCAAGGCCGCAGACCTGATCGGTGAGACCATCGCGACGGTGGATGCGACGGAGATCGTCGGCTTCTCGGCCTCGGCCGTTCCCGGGCACGGCGGCACGCTCCGCTCGATCTCCCTGCCCAACGGAAAGCACGCCCTCGTGATCGGCGCGCGCACCCACTACTACGAGAACCACGGTGTGCGCCGCGTCGTGCACAGCGTGCGCACCGCCGCGGCCACCGGCGCAACGACCATGATCCTCACGAACGGGGCCGGCGGCATCCGCGAAACCTGGACCCCGGGAACGCCCGTTCTGATCAGCGACCACATCAACCTCACGGCCGACTCGCCTCTCGAGGGCGCCACGTTCATCGACCTCACCGACCTGTATTCGAGCCGTCTGCGCGACGTCGCGCGCACCGTCGACGCCGAGCTCGACGAGGGCGTCTACGTGCAATTCCGTGGCCCGCACTACGAGACGCCGGCCGAAGTGCAGATGGCGAAGGCGATCGGCGGCCACATCGTGGGCATGTCGACCGCACTCGAGGCCATCGCCGCACGTCAGGCCGGTATGGAGGTCCTCGGCATGTCATTGATCACCAATCTCGCCGCCGGCATTCAGAAAACGCCGCTGAGCCACGAAGAGGTCATCGAGGCCGGTCGTAACGCCGAGGGCAGGATCGGGTCGCTGCTCGCTCGAATCGTAGGCGAGCTGTGACAGAATCCGAGCTGCTCGAGGCGGCTCGCGCGTGGATCGCACAGGACCCCGACGATGAGACTCGTGCCGAGCTGTCGGGGCTGATCGACGCCGCCGGCTCAGGCGATACATCGGCGCTCGATGATCTGCGTGATCGGTTCGAGACCCGCCTCGCTTTCGGCACCGCCGGGCTCCGAGGCGAAATCGCCGCAGGACCCAACCGCATGAATCGCGTGCTGGTATCGCAGGCCGCCGCCGGCCTCGCCGCGTACCTGCTCGCGCGTGCCGCCGACGGTGACACCACGAGCGTCGTCGTCGGGTACGACGGGCGCAAGAACTCGGCCATCTTCGCGACCGACACGGCCGAGATCATGGCGGGCGCCGGCATCCGGGCCATTCTGCTGCCCCGCCTGCTGCCGACCCCCCTCGTGGCCTTCGCCGTGCGGCACCTCGACGTGAGCGCCGGTGTTATGGTCACTGCCTCGCACAACCCGCCGAACGACAACGGCTACAAGGTCTATCTGGGCGACGCCGACCAGGGCTCACAGATCGTGTCGCCCGCCGACGCCGAAATCGCCGAGCACATTCTGCGTGTCGCGACCGAAGAGAACGTTCTCAAGCTGCCTCGCTCCGACGACTATGAGATTGCACCCGAGTCGGTCGTCGAGGCGTACGTCGCGCAGACCGCCGGGCTCGCAGCGAGACCGACCGTTCAGCCGAAGGTCGTGTACACGGCCATGCACGGTGTCGGATGGCAGACCTTCCGGTCGGTGCTCACTGCCGCCGGATTCGACGAGCCCACGGTCGTGCGTTCACAGATCGAACCCGACTCGGCTTTTCCGACTGTCTCCTTCCCCAACCCTGAGGAGCCGGGTGCACTCGACCTCGCCTTCGAGACGGCACGCGAAGTCGATGCCGATCTGGTGATCGCGAACGACCCCGACGCCGACCGCCTGGCCATCGCCATCCGCGATTCGTCCCTTCCCGCCGCATATCGCGCACTCACCGGCAACGAGGTGGGCGCCTTGCTCGGCTGGCGTGCGGCCGAGATTCTGGATGCCGCGGCGCACGACGAGCAGACAGCGTCGGGCACCCTGGCGTGCTCGATCGTGTCGTCGCCCGCGCTGAGCGCGGTCGCCGCGGAGTACGGACTCGAATTCGCCGAAACCCTCACCGGATTCAAGTGGGTTTCTCGCACGCCCGAGCTCGCGTTCGGATACGAGGAGGCGCTTGGCTATCTGGTCAATCCGTCGACGGTGCGCGACAAGGACGGCATCTCGGCGGCTCTCGCGCTGCTCGATCTGGCCAGCGAACTCGCCGCCCGAGGACTCACCCTCGACGACCAGCTCGACGCGTTCAGCATACGTTTCGGACACTTCGCGTCGGGCCAGGTGTCGGTGCGGGTCACCGATCTGTCGCAGATCACGCGCGTGATGGCGCGGCTGCGGGCCGAGCCGCCCGCCGAGATCGGCGGCATCCGGGTGTCGTCGATCGACGATCTGCTGGCCACCGACGGCGCCCTGCCCCCGTCGGATGTTCTGCGCATCCACCTCGACGACGGCTCGCGCGTGATGGTGCGCCCCAGCGGAACCGAGCCGAAGCTCAAGGTGTACCTCGACACGCAGTCGAGCGACGGAACACTCGAGGAGCGCAGAGCGGCCGCCACGGCAGCTCTCGCCAGCCTGGAGAAGGGTGTGCGGGCGCTGATCGCGGACTGAGCTGCATGCGGGGCCGTCCGCGCGGGACTGTTCGCTGGGCTCAGAGGCTGAGCGTCTCGAGAGGCCGGTCAGGGCCGAAACCGATCACCCCATTGATCGAGGGCTGTCAGCATGACGTCGCTGTCCAGCGAATAGATGCGCTCCCGACCCTGCAGGCCGACTCTGATGAGTCCCGCTTCCTCGAGCTGGCGAAGGTGCCGACTCGTCGTCTGCCAGCTGTTGTCCATGCGGCCGGCGATCTTCCCTGAGGTCTGCGAACCACCATCGGCCAGGAGCGTCACAAGAATTGCGCGTCGCGTGCGGTGCGCGAGCGCTGCGAACACGGCGTCCAAACGATCCAGATCAGCGAGCCCCGGGATGGGATCAGGCGTCGGCATTCAACACAACCGGCACGAACTCATCGAATACCAGACCGCGTTCCACAACAGCAGGGGTGTGGGGTTCGACGAGCTTCGCCAACCGCAACCATATGGGAATCAGGTCGGGATGCTCGTGCGCAGGATCCATGACCCCGGGGACCCACGTGACGAGCTCGACGTAGCGCACCGGTTCGGACACCGACCGGAAGAGCCGCGGCTGCTCGTCGGCGACAAAGCCCAGCCGGCGCAGGGCCGCCCAGCTCTCCGGCAGCACGCGCTCGAACTCTTCGGTGGCGTCCGCGCGAACATAGTACGTGCCGAACGTCACTTCTTCTTTTTCGAATATTTGATCAGCCATATCGCTTAATATAAGCGGCTTTGCTTATCAATTCAATCCGGACGCAGAGAACGAGACGGCCCTTCGACAAGCTCAGGGAACGACAAGCTCAGCGAACGGGCCACGCAATCAGCCGAGGGCTATCTCGAGCTTGCGCGTGAGCTCGTCGAGGTCGAAGTAGTTCTCGATCACGACGACGTCGGCGTAGGTCTTGCCGATGAATTTCACGAGCTCGGGAGACGCGAGAATCACCTGCGCATCTTCTGCCGCGACGGAGAGACCGGCGACGTCGGTGGCCTCGATGTCGGCCTCGATGCCAAGGCGAGCAAGGGCACGTTCGGCATTCACTTTGAGAATGGCCGATGTTCCGATGCCTGCTCCGCAGAAGGCGATGATCTTCATAGAGTCAACGATAGTGGGCGGCGATCACGGCTCGGGGCGAGCCTGCCCCAGCACAGCCCTGACCCTTCCGACAGTCGCAGCCTGCGCGATGGAACGGGTGGCGGTCGGGTCGTTGAACACGTTCGCCAGGTCGGCCAACACCGTCACGTGCCCCTCATTGCTTGTCACAGCGAGCGCCAGCACGACCTCGACAGGATCGTTGTGCGGATGCCCGAACGCGACCGGTTCGTCGAGAGTCACGACCGCGAGCCCGTCGTGCACAACGTCGGGCCCCGGCCGCGCATGGGCGAGGGCAAGGCCGGGAGCGATGACGATATATGCACCGAATTCCTCGACGACCTGCACCATGCGCTCGGTGTAGGCATCCGTCGTGACCCCGCCTGCGACGAGGGCGTCGCCGGCGAGATGCACGGCATCGCGCCAGTCGCAAGCGTGCGCCCCCAGAACAATGACCTCGTCTGGCAGTTCTTCCAACCGCATGGGCTACGCGCTCTGGAAGCCCGCGATGATCGTGTCTGCGAGGTCTTGACGCTCGTCGAGCGGCAGGAACGCGGCGTTCGCGGCGTTGAGCTGGAAGACCTCGAAGTCTTCGAGGTCGTAACCGAAGGCATCGGACAGCAGCGAGAGCTCCCGGCTGAGGGACGTGTTGCTCATCAGGCGGTTGTCGGTGTTGACGGTGACGGTGAATCCCAGCTGGTAGAGCAGGTCGAACGGGTGATCCTCCAGCTCGTCGCCCCACGCGGTGATGGCACCGGTCTGCAGGTTCGATGACGGCGAGAGCTCGAGGGGTATCTCTCTGTCTTTGACCCACTGCGCGAGGCAGCCGATGGTGACAAAGGTGTTCTCGTCGTCACTCGACTCGATGCGGATGTCTTCGGCCAGCCGCACGCCATGACCGAGCCGAAGCGCCCGTCCGTCGAAGAGGGCGCCGCGGATGCTGTCGAGGCCGTCGGCCTCGCCGGCGTGCACGGTGACAGGGAAGTAGTTCTGGGCCAGATAGTCGAACGCCGCGCGGTGGTTGCCCGCGGGAAAGCCCAGCTCGGCACCGGCGATGTCGAATCCGACAACGCCGCGGTCGCGGTGGCGAACGGCGAGTTCGGCGATTTCGAGGCCCCGATCAGCGTGACGCATCGCGGTGACCAGCTGGCCCACACGCAGCGTCTTGCCCTCGCCCCGCGCATCGTCGATGCCCTGCTCGATGCCACGCTGCACGGCCTCGACGGTCTGGTCGAGAGTGAGGCCCTTGGCCACGTGCTGCTCGGGAGCCCATCGCACCTCGCCGTAGACGACGCCATCAGCGGCCAGGTCCTGAACGAATTCACGGGCGACGCGGCTGAGACCCTCTTCGGTCTGCATCACACCGACAGTCACGTCGAACGTCGCCAGGTAGTCGACGAGCGAGCCCGAGTCGGCCGAGTCTTCGAACCATTCGCCGAGCGAGACGGCATCGGATGCGGGCACCTCGAAGCCGATCGAGTCGGCCAGTTCGAGGATCGTGGCGGGGCGGAGGCCGCCGTCGAGGTGGTCGTGGAGAGAGACTTTGGGGAGAGCATTGATGCTTGTTCGGCCGTTGGCGAGCGTGTACTGCTCTCGTGAATCGTTCATGGCATCAGCCTACGGCGTCGATGCAGGAAAGAGGCTGGCGGCGATCTGCGAGGCGGCCTGCCGGGCCAGTTGCCGAACCTCGGTGGCACTCCGCACGCTCACCCGCGTCGCGACATAGGGAACGGTCAACGCTGCGACCGCTGTGCCGTCGGTCCGCAGCACCGGAAAGACAATGTCAATCACGCCGGCGTGAAGCTCATCGCCGCGCTCGACGTACCCCGCCTCGCGAACCGACCGCAGAGCGGGCTCGAGCCCATCCGGATCGCTCGAGCGGAACGCTCGCAGGACCTCGCCCGTCGCGGAGTTGTCGAGCGGAAACAGCGCGCCGACCCGCACACGGAACCCGAAGTCGCCCGGGCTCTCAACCTGCGCGACGACACGGGAGAGTCCGGCTTCTTCGACACTGAGACTGCACGACTGCTCGGCCACGTCGGCCAGCGAGCGCATCGGCCCGGCGGATGCCTGGAGCAGGCCGCGCAGAGGATCGTGACGGTGGGCAAGATCGAACAGTCGCAACGACAGGATGTAAAGCCCAGACTGAGAGTCGCGGTGCACGTAACCTCGCCGCTCGAGAGTGCTCAGCACACGGAAGATCTGACTGACGCTTCGCCCAACGCCGGATGCGATCTGGGCCTGGCCCAGTCCCCCGCTTGTGGCGGAGAGAAGCTCGAGAATATCGAGACCCTTGTCGAGTGCAGGCGCCGCATACTCCTTCTCGACCGCCACTGCCCGCGCTGAGGTGGATGATGAGCGTGGTTGTGTCATGGCTAGAGCTTCGCCCCCATAGAAGCGACCATGCGTCGAGCGATCTCCCGCTCGAGGTCGTCGGGAACGTTCTGGGCGCCCGCGACCAGGGTGGCTGGCCGCGTCGCCACGCGCTCGAGCGAGAGCACCTGCAACAGAAAGCCGAGATCCATGGAGTCGAGCGAGTTTCCTTTGGGCGCCGTGCCCGCGAGATTGAACATGCGGCCGCCGGCGATGAGGATCACGTGCCGCCCGTTCGGCAGCTCCACACGTTCGATCGTGTCGTCGATGGCTCTGGTCGCGGTGGCGGCCGTGCGCAACGATGCCGTGTCGATCTCCCAGGGAAAGTGACCGCAGTTGGCCAGGATCGCGCCGTCGGTCATGCGGTCGATGGCCGACATCGTGAGCACGTTCGGACGCCCGGTCGCGGTGATGAACACCTCACCCCAGTCGGCGAGGCCGTCGGCGGTGTCGACGCGGAATCCGTCGAGTGCCGCCTCGAAGGCTTTGAGCTCATCCACTTCGGCCACGGCCACCTTGCCTCCGAGCGCACGGAGGTACTGGGCGACGCCGCGGCCGCACCATCCGTAGCCGACCACCACGAAGCGACGGCCCGGAATCATGAGGTTCGTGATGCGCATAAAGCTCTCGACGACCGATTGTCCGACGGCGTGCTTGTTCTCGCCCAGCTGCTTCAGCAGACTGTCGTTGATCACTATCACGGGGAACGACACCTGCCCCAGAAGCTCGGAACGCAATCTGTCGCCGCCTGAGGTCGTCTCCTCGGTTCCGCCGATCAGTGTCGCCCCCGCGCCTCGCGCCACAATGCCGGCGGCCAGGTCGGCCCCGTTGTCGAGCAGGATGTCGGGGGTCGCGTCGAGCACGGCCGCGACGTTGGCGTGATGATCGTCGAGCGTGTCGTCGCGACGGCCGAACAGCGCCATTCCCTGATGGCGCAGGTAGGCGACAACGTCGTCTTGAGTGGACCCGTGGTTGCCGGTTCCGACGATCTCGGCTCCGCCGGCTGCGAGAGTCTCGAGCAGCACAGCGGTCTTGGGCTCGATGTGCAGCGACATGCCGATGCGGTGCCCCTCGAAGGGCCTCGTCGCGGCGAACTGCTCACGCACTGCGGCGAGGAGTCTCATGCGAGACCTGATCCATTCGACGCGGGCGGCGGCGGAATCGATGAGTTCTGTCATGACGCTAGTTTTGCATATATGAATGCTACTTTCATATATGATTTCAGGATCGACTTCAAGGAGTTCATCCATGCCGCGCAAGATCATCCTCGACTGTGATCCTGGCCACGACGACGCCATCGCCATCCTGCTCGCGCACGGCAACCCCGAGATCGAGTTGCTCGCCGTGACGACGGTCGTGGGCAACCAGACGCTCGAGAAGGTCACGAGAAACGCCCTCGCCGTGGCTGAGATCGCCGGCATCGTCGGAGTTCCCTTTGCGGCCGGCTGCCCGAGGCCGCTGGTGCGTACCATCGAAGTGGCCGCCGATATCCACGGTGAATCCGGCATGGACGGCCCTGAACTTCCCGAATCCACCCGTGAACTCGACGGCCGCCACGCGGTCGATCTGATCATCGACACGATCATGGCGAGCGAGCCCGGCGAGATCACTCTCGTGCCCACGGGCGGGCTCACGAACATCGCGCTGGCTGTGCGCAAAGAACCGCGCATCGTCTCTCGGGTGCGGGAAGTAGTGCTGATGGGCGGAGGCTTCCACGTCGGAAATTGGTCGGCCACCGCGGAGTTCAACATCATCATCGACCCCGAGGCCGCTCACATCGTCTTCAACGAGGCGTGGCCGCTCACGATGGTGGGCCTCGATCTCACCCATCAGGCACTCGCCACCCCCGAGGTCCGGGCACGAATCGACGCCGTCGGCACCGCGCCGTCGCGCTTCGTCGGCGAGCTACTCGAATTCTTCGCGAGCACCTACCTCGAAACGCAAGGGTTCACGCATCCGCCGGTGCATGACCCATGCGCAGTTGCCTACGTGATCGACCCGAGTGTGATGACCGTGCGCAAGACACCGCTCGATGTAGAGCTCACAGGCACGCTGACGCTCGGCATGACGGTGGCCGATTTCCGCTCTCCCCCACCCGCGGACTGCACGACCCAGGTGGCGGTCGACCTTGACACAGATAAGTTCTGGGCCCTCATCGAAGACGCCCTGCGCCGCATTGGAGAACCCGCGCGCTGACGCGAACACATCCGCGCCGGTTCGGCGCACCCGCGCCGGGTCGTCCGGTAGCGGATGCGCCGTAAAGGCGCGGATGCCGCCGCGTCACGCGGACTACTCGATGCGCTCGGCTACCAGCGGTCCTCTCGGCGTCCAGTCGGCGGCATCGCCGATGCTCCAGGCTCCTTCGACGGCCTCGAGTGCGCGCTCGAAGCGTTCGGGCTCGTCGGCCGAGAGCGTAAACAGCGGCTGGCCAGCCTTCACCGTGTCGCCGGGCTTCGCGTGCAGGTCGATGCCCGCGGCATGCTGCACCGGATCCTGAGCGCGTGCCCGACCCGCCCCGAGCCGCCACGCGGCGATGCCGAAGGGAAGCGCCTCCTGCGTGAGAAGCACGCCGTCACGGTCGGCGGTCACGACGTGAGTTTCGCGCGCGACCGGCAGCGCGGCATCCGGATCGCCGCCCTGAGCCTCGATGACCCTGCGCCAGGTGTCCATGGCACGGCCGTCGGCCAGCGCCTTCTCGACGTCGGCGTCAGGCTGCCCGGCGAGGCGCAGCATCTCCCGCGCCAGAGCCACCGTGAGTTCGACCACGTCGGCGGGGCCGCCACCCGCAAGCACCTCGACCGACTCGCGCACCTCGTTGGCGTTGCCGATGGCCAGCCCGAGCGGAACGTTCATGTCGGTCAAGAGGGCCGTGGTGGCCACGCCGGCATCGTTGCCGAGGTCGACCATGGTGCGGGCGAGCTCGCGTGACTTCTCGATGTCGACCATGAATGCGCCAGAGCCGAACTTCACGTCGAGAACGAGCGAGTCGGTGCCCTCGGCGATCTTCTTCGACATGATGCTGGATGCGATCAGCGGGATGGCCTCGACCGTTCCGGTGATGTCACGCAGCGCGTAGAGCTTCTTGTCTGCCGGCGCGAGTCCGGAACCGGCGGCGCAGATCACACCGCCCACATCGCGCAACTGGGTGAACATCTCGTCGTTCGTGAGGTCTGCGCGCCATCCCGGGATGCTCTCGAGCTTGTCGAGGGTTCCGCCTGTGTGGCCGAGTCCGCGACCGGAGAGCTGCGGCACCGCGACGCCGAACGATGCGACCAACGGCATAAGCGGCAGGGTGATCTTGTCGCCCACCCCGCCCGTGGAGTGCTTGTCGACCGTGACTTTGCCGAGACCGGCGAAGCTCATACGCTCGCCTGACGCGATCATCGCAAGTGTGAGGTCGCGGATCTCCTGGCGCTCCATGCCGTTGAGCACGATGGCCATGGCCATGGCGGCCATCTGCTCATTGCCGACGAAGCCGCGCGTGTACGCATCCACCAGCCAGTCGATCTCGGCGGTACTGAGGGTTCCGTGATCGCGCTTGGTGCGGATCAGGTCGACGACGTCGAAGGATTCTGACACGGGTGGAGCCTTTCGTTGGAGCTAGTGCGTTTCGACGTATGCCTGCAACGTGCGCGGGCCGAAGGCATCCGGCAGCACCTCGTCGATGGTGCGGATGCCCGAGACGGTCTGCAGCAGCATGCCCGGCGCGGAGTGCTCGTAGAGCAGCTGACGGCAACGTCCGCAGGGCATTAGTGCGTTGCCGTCGCCATCGACGCAGACGAAGGCGATCAGGTGCCCCCCGCCCGTCATGTGCAGCGCCGAGACGAGTGCGCACTCGGCGCACAGCGTGAGCCCGTAGCTCGCGTTCTCGACGTTGCAGCCCGAGATCACACGGCCGTCATCGACAAGCGCGGCGACCCCGACGGGGAACGTCGAGTACGGCACGTAGGCCTTCTTCATGGCCACGAGAGCCTCGGCGTGCAGCACGCCCCAGTCGATACCGGATGCCTGTTCGGTGTCGGTCATATCGGCTCCCCTAGGACTTTATGTACGGTTTACCGGCGGCTGCTGGCCCTCGGACGCGGCCGACCACCCCCGCGACCGCGAAGATCGTGACGAGGTAGGGCAGCATCAGCATAAACTCGCTCGGCACGGGCGAACCGATGATGCTCAGCACGCTCTGCAGGTTCGACGCGAAACCGAACAACAGTGCGGCCAGCGTCGCCCTGATCGGATCCCAGCGCCCGAAGATCACCGCCGCGAGCGCGATGAATCCGGCACCCGCAGTCATCTCCTTGTTGAACGACCCGACCGAGCCCATGGTGAAGTACGCACCACCGAGACCCGCGATCGCGCCGGCGAGAGAGACGTTCCAGAACCGTGTGCGGGCCACGTTGATGCCCACGGTGTCAGCAGCCTGCGGGTGCTCTCCCACGGCGCGCAGACGCAGACCCCAACGCGTCTTGAAGAGCGCGAAGAAGACCACGGCGACCGCAACGTAGAGGATGTACACGATGATCGTCTGCCGGAACAGCACCGGGCCGAGAATCGGAATCTCGCTGAGCCCGGGAATGGGCAGTCGGGGCAGTCTGATGGTGGCGCTGTTGTTCAGGAGATCGGTGTTCTTGGTCAGGACCTGCGAATAGAGGAAGCTCGTGAGCCCCGTAACCAGAACGTTGAGCACAACACCCACGATGACCTGATCGACGAAGTACTTGATCGAGAACGCCGCCAGCACGAACGATACGAGCACTCCGGCCGCCATTGCCGAGATAAGTCCGAGCACGGGCTGGCCGGTTACAGAAGCGACGATGGCCGAGACGAACGCACCCGCGAGCAGCTGCCCCTCGATGGCCACATTCACCACACCGACACGTTCGGAGATGACCCCGCCAAGGGCTCCGAAGACGAGCGGAACGCTCAGTCCGACCGCTCCGACCAGCAGGCCTGGCACAGGAATCGTCTCGCCGGCGGCGGCCCAGGTGAGGAAGGCGACGAGAAACAGAACGGCGAACACGACCGTGACCCAGAGCCGGACCGGCCGGTTGCGCGATACGAGGAACGCGCTGTAGGCGGCCAGGGCCACCAACAGAACGGTCAGCACAACGCCCGTCGCACGCGTCGGCGCCTCGATCGTGGGAATCTGCACGAAGTCGGAATCGGTCGACAGACGGAACCCGCTGATGCCCTCGCGCCCGAAGGCGATGAAGAGCAGGATGGCGACGATCGAGAAGATGCCGAATGCGATCGGCGCCTTCCAGCTCTTGACGACGGTCGTCTCGAGCGCTGGAGGCAGCGAATCCGGGTGGTTGTGCTGCACGGGCGCGTCTTGAATGCTCACTTGGTCACCTCAGCAGTCTGGGTACGCGGTCGTCTGAGGCCGACGCCGGTGGGCTTCGGCAATCGGAACACCGCACGCACGAGCGGGGGCGCCGCAATGAAGAGCACGATGAGCGACTGGATCACGACCACGATATCGATGGGGATGCCCTCCGATGCCTGCATGGCGAAGCCACCGGCCTTGAACGCGCCGAACAGGATGCCGGCGAAGAAGATGCCCCACGGCTTGGATCGGCCGAGCAGCGCCACGGTGATCGCATCGAAGCCGATGCCCGCGTCGATGCCAGAGCTGAATCCTGTGGTCACGGTGCCGAGCACCTGCGCCACGCCGGCGAGTCCTACAAGGCCACCAGACAGGAGCATCGCGTAGATGTACATCTTGTTGACGCTGATCCCCGCGACGCGAGCCGCGTTCGGGTTCTCGCCGACAGCCCGGAACTGGAACCCGAGGTTCGACCTGTTGAGCAGGTACCAGACGTAGACCGTGGCCGCTATCACGAAGATGAAGCCCCAGTGCAGGTTGAACTGCGAGCCGAGGAGGTCGGGGAAGACAGCCGTGGGGAGGGCCGCCGGCGTCTTGGGGTTGTTCGAGCCAGGGGCCTGCAGCAGGCCGGGCGTCTTCAGCATGAACGAGACCAGGTAGAGGGCCACGAAGTTGAGCATGATCGTGACGATCACCTCGTGGGCTCCCGTTCTCGCCTTGAGCAATCCGACGAGTCCGCCCCACAGGGCACCGCCGATGACACCTGCCGCAACGGCGAGGATGAGGTGAAGCCCGTAGGGCAGCTCGAACGACCAGCTGACCCACCCGGCGCACGCGGCGGCGATGAGCATCTGACCGCGGCCACCGATGTTGAAGAGGCCGACACGGAAGGCCAGACCGACTCCGAGGCCGGCCGCGATGAGCGGCGTGGCAAAGGTGAGTGTCTCTGTCAGCGGCTTGATGCCGGCGATGAAGCCGGGGCGCTTGAAGTTATAGACAGCCCCCTGGAACAGCGAGGTGTAGGCGCCCGAGACGGAATCCCACACGGCCTTGATCAGGTCGCCGGGCCGAGCGAAAAAGTACCCGGATGCAGCAGCCACCTTGTCGTCGGTGAGAGCGATCAGGATTCCTCCGGCGAGCATCGCCAGCACGACCGCGAGCACCGAGATCATGGCGCTGCCGCCCACGATCTCGCGCATAACGCCGTGCCAACGCGGCTCGGCGACGGAGGCGTCTGGGCCCTCGGGCGAAGATGCGACGGGTGGGCCAGATTCGACGGGTGGGCCAGATTCGACGGGTGGGACTGAGGGCTGGCTCACGCGGCCGCTCCTTCGGGTGGGGAGATGACGGAATCGGGTACTTCGCCGGCCATCATGAGACCGAGCACGTCGCGAGGAGTGTCACCCGGCACGATGCCCACAATGGTTCCGCGGTACATCACGGCGATGCGGTCGGCGAGCGCGACGACCTCGTCGAGCTCGGTCGACACAACGATCACCGGAATGCCGGAGTCGCGGGTCGCCACGATGCGCTTGTGCACGAATTCGATCGAGCCGACGTCGATGCCTCGGGTGGGCTGGGCCGCCATAAAGAGGCGGAGGTCGCGACTGAGTTCGCGGGCGAGCACGACCTTCTGCTGGTTTCCACCGGAGAGGCGCCCTACGGGCGTAGTGATGCCCTGGCTGCGAACGTCGAACTCCTTCGACTTCTGCTCAGCGAATTCCTTGAGGTAGTTCAACTGCAGGGTTCCCGCCTTGACGAACGGCGGGCCGTCGCTTCGGTCGAGCATCAGGTTCTCGGCGATGGTGAACTCGCCGACGAGACCGTCTTCTTTTCGGTCCTCCGGCACGAAGCCGATTCCCGAGGCGAGCACCTGCTTCACCGACAGACCACGGATCGACTTGCCATCGAGGGTAATTTCTCCACGAACACGCTGCTGCAGTCCCATGATGGCCTCGGTGAGCTCGGTCTGCCCGTTGCCCTGCACTCCGGCGATCGCGAGGATCTCGCCGGCCCGCACGTCGAAGCTCACGTTGTTGACGACCAGCTGGCCGTGGGGGTCAACCACCGAGAGGTTGGAGACGACGAAGGCGTCGGCCCCGGGGGTGGCCGGGTCTTTGTGCACGGTGAGCTCGACGGCGCGACCGACCATGAGCGAGGCCAGTTCTGCGTTCGTCGCCGTGGGCGACGCCTCGCCGACGACCTTGCCGAGGCGAATGACCGTGATGCGGTCGGCGACTTCGCGCACCTCGCGCAGTTTGTGGGTGATGAAGACGATGGATGTGCCGGCGGCCTTCAGCTGCCTCATGATCGTCATGAGCTCGTCGGTCTCTTGAGGGGTGAGCACGGCAGTGGGCTCATCGAAGACCAGAACCTTGGCGTCGCGCGACAGGGCCTTGATGATCTCGACCCGCTGCTGCACACCGACCGGCAGGTCGTCGACCAGCGCATCCGGATCGACATGGAAGCCGAACCTTTCGCTGATCTCGCGCACCTTCTCGCGGGCCGCACCGAGGTCGAGTACGCCGGCAGCGTTCGCCTTCTCGTGGCCGAGCATCACGTTCTCGGCCACGGTGAACACGGGGATGAGCATAAAGTGCTGGTGCACCATGCCGATTCCCGCGGCCATGGCGTCGCCTGGGCCCGCGAAGTGCTGCACGACGTCGTCGAGCAGAATCTCACCCTCTTCGGCCTTATAGAGACCGTAGAGCACGTTCATCAACGTCGACTTGCCGGCACCGTTCTCACCGAGGAGACAGTGAATCTCCCCCGGTTCGATGGTGAGGTCTATGTGGTCGTTGGCAGTGAGGGCGCCGAAGCGCTTCGTGATGCCGCGGAGTTCAAGCTTCATAGAGACAATCTACCCATCTGGTCGATGCGTGAAGAGCGGGCTTAACGCGATCGGGGGACCAGCCGTGGCTGGTCCCCCGATTTCACGCGGGTGGAACGGTGTGTGCGACTACTTGTTCAGGTACGAGGAGACCTTGACGTCGCCCGAGATGATCTTCGCCTTGAGGTCATCGATCTCGCCCTGGAGCGACGAGTTGACCTTCGACTCGAAGTCGTGGAACGGCGCCATGCCGACTCCGTCATTCTCGAGTGTTCCGACGTAGGGCTTGCTCGTGAAGTTTCCGGCGGCGGCGTCGGTGACGACCGTGTCGGTGGCCGTCTTGATGCCCTTGAGGATCGACGTCAGGTAGAGGTCCTTGTAGGTGGGGTCACTCTCGTAGAGGTCGGAGTCGACACCGACGAGTGCGATGTCCTTGCCGGACTCCTGGATGGCGACGCCAGCGCTCTGGTAGATCGGTCCACCGACGGGCAGCAGAACGTCTGCACCCTGGTCGATGAAGTTCTGAGCGGTCGTCTTGGCGACGTCGTTGGCCTCGAAGCCACCGGTGAACGTCGCAGAGTCGGGGGCCGTCAGGTCATAGCCCAGAACCTTGACGTCTTTGGACTTCTGCTCGTTGTAGTACTTGACACCCTGTGCGAAGCCGTCCATGAAGATGGTGACGGTGGGGAAGTTCATGCCGCCCCAGGTCGCGACGATGCCTGACTTCGAGTAGTCGGCGGCGGCGTAGCCCGCGAGGAAGGCGGCGCCGGCGGTGTCGAACGTGATCGGCTTGACGTTGTCGGCCGTGATGGAGGCGTCGTCGATGATCGCGAAGTCGATGTCGGAGTTTGCCTCGGCGGCAGCCTTGGTCGCGTCGGCCAGGGCGAAGCCGACCGTGACGATAAGCGTGCAGTTCTGGTCTACAAGGCTCGAGATGTTGGGCGCGAAAGCGGTCTCGGAGTCTGACTGAACCGTGATGGGCTCGACGCCAATCTTCTTGGCGGCGTCATTCAGCCCCTCGAAGCCTGCCTGGTTGAAGGACTTGTCGTCGAAACCACCGGCGTCTGACACCATGCAGGGAAGTGCGTTCGAAGCGGCGGCGTTGGTCGAACCGGTTTCGGCCGGCGCGGATGCGCAACCGGCGAGGAGTGCGGCGAAGCCGAGGGTGGCGATGCCGCCCATGGCGGCACGGCGAATGGTCTTGCTCAAGATGTCCTCCAAGGATTGCCCCGCGAAGTAGCGGAGCGCAGGGCTGTGTGGTCTCTCACGTTACCTAATGTGACGCGGGCCAAGCAGCCAGCAGCCGGCATCGCCGCCCAGTCGTTACAAAGACGCGTTCGCACCGAAACAACCCCGAAATGTTCACCGCCAAAAAGCCTGAAAAGACGCCGGATGCGCCGCGCGGCGATCGTTTGAGGAATCGGCTACGGCGTGCTGGGGCTGGTGACCTCGAGTGCACCCGAGACGATGTCGCTCTTCAGCCCGTCGAGCTCGGCCTGCAGCTCCGGCGTGACGGCAGAAGCCTTGTCGTGGTACGGAGCAAGAGCCACTCCCCCGTTGTCGAGGGTGCCCACGAAGGGCGAGTTATCGAATGAGCCGTCGACGTCGTCGCCCACGATCTGCACGACAGCATCGCCGGTGTTCTTCAGCACACTCGTGAGGACGATCGGCTTGTACGTCGCCGGGAGCGTCTCGTAGCCGTCGTTGTCTACCCAGATGATCGACACGTTGGGGTTCTCGAGCGCCGCTGCGGCGGCACCTTCTCCGACCTGGCCCGCCACGGGAAGGATGACGTCGGCGCCTTGATCGATGAACGCCTGGGTCGTGACCTTGCCCTTGTTGATGTCTTCGAAATCTCCCGTGAAGACGCCATCCTGGGCGTCCTTGCTCCAGCCGAGGGCTTGCACGGCGGTTCCGTGCACGGCGTTGTACTTCGCGACACCGTCGACGAAGCCGTCCATGAACAGTGTTACGGGAGGCTGGTTGCCGCCGCCGAACGTGGCGACCTTGCCGGTCGCGCTCGTTCCCGCGGCGAGGTAGCCGGCCAGGAACGCCGCCTGCGCTGTGTCGAACACGATCGGCTTGATGTTCGCGCCGTCGACCTGCTCATCGACGATCGCGAAGTGCACATCGGGGTTCGCCTTGGCTGCAGCTGCCGTCGCGTCGGCCAGCTCGTAGCCGACCGTCAGCACGAACTGACATCCGCTGTCGACGGCCTGCGTCACATTGGGCGCGAGGTCGGTCTCGTTGGTCGACACGATGACCTCGGCGTCGATCGACAGATCGGACTTGGCCTTCTCGAGGCCTTCCCAACTCGACTGGTTGAATGAACGATCCTCGAGGCCGCCGGAGTTCGTGACCATTCGGGCGCAGTAGCCGCTGGCCGTATCGGTGGTCTCGGGCGCCGGCGCGCATCCGGCCAACATGAGCGCAGAGGCGGCGACAACAGCGGCGGCGCGCAGGAGAGAAGAGGTCGACATGGCCAAAAGACTAGTAGGTGGCCCGTTCCCTGAACCGCAGGGTCAGAGAACGTCGCCAGAACCGCCGAGGCGCAGCGCGTCGACCACCGACTTGACCCGCTGAGCGTGCTCACTGGTGGTGACGAGCAGCGCATCCGGAGTATCGACGACCACGATGTCCTTCACGCCGATGAGGCTGATCACGCGACCGCTCTGCGAGACCACGACACCGCTCGACGAGTCGGAGAGCACGCGGGCGTTCTTGCCCAGAATGGCAAGCTCGGAGCCTCGGCCCGTGGAGTGAAGCTTCGCGATGGAGGCGAAGTCCCCCACGTCGTCCCAGCTGAAGTCGCCGGGAACGACCGCGAGCGTGCCATCGAGGGCAGCAGGCTCGGCCACCGTGTAGTCGATAGCGATCTTCTTGAGTTTGGGCCAGACCTGATCGACGACGGCGCCCCGGCGCGGAGTGTCCCACGCCTCGGCCAGTTCGAGCAGACCCGCGAGCAGCTCGGGTTCGGCCTTGCCGAGCTGCTCGAGCAGCTTGTCGGCACGGGCGATGAACATTCCGCCGTTCCAGAGGTACTTCTTGCTCTTCAGGTATTTCTTGGCCGTCTCGAGATCGGGCTTCTCGACGAAGCGCTTGGCGACCATGGCCGTCGAGGCGCCGGGCAGATCAAGTGCGTCACCGGTGAGGATGTAGCCGAAGCCCACAGACGGCTCCGTGGGCGTGATGCCGATGGTCACGATGTAGCCCGCGTCGGCCGCGTTGACGGCCTCGACCACGGTGTCGCGAAACGCCTCGGTCTGCGTGATCACGTGATCGGCGGCGAACGAGCCGATGATGACTCCCGGCTCGCGGTGCTGCAGGATGGCGGCAGCCAATCCGATGGCTGCGGACGACTCGCGCGGCTCGCTCTCGAGCACCACGTTGATATCGGCCAGCTCGGGAATCTGCTGCTCGACGGCAGCGCGGTGTGCTCGCCCGGTGACGACCATCACCCGCTGCTCACCGGAGATAGGAGCGAGGCGCTCCCACGTGTCGCGCAGCAGACTGCGGCCCGACCCGCTCAGGTCGTGCAGAAACTTGGGCGCGTCGGCGCGGGAGAGGGGCCAGAGTCTCGAGCCGATCCCCCCGGCTGGAATGACGCTGTAGAAACGGTCCATCGCAGAGTTCTCAGCCATGGCCCCACCATACCCACCCGAGCGCCGTCGCGATTGAACGAATGCTCACCTCGCCGCCACCGTCCATTAACCCCTGCGCCACCCGCCGCTCGTAGCGTTCGAAGCGTGCCCGGTGCATCCCCGGGCCGACGGGAGCAGCCCATGAGAGTCGCCGTCGTCACGGAGAGCTTTCTACCCACGGTCAATGGAGTCACCAACAGCGTCTGCAAGGTGCTCGACTTTCTTGCAGATTCGGGGCACGAAGCGATTCTCATCGCACCGGCCGCCCGGAACACGCCCTCCAGCTATCGAGGCTTCACCGTGCATGCGGTGCCCGCGGTCGCCTATCGGCAGTTTCCCGTCGGGCTCCCCCACCCCCAGGTGCAGAAGGTGCTGAGCGCGTTCGCCCCCGATGTGCTGCACGCCGCATCACCCTTCCTCCTCGGCGCCCAGGCGATCGCCGCAGCGAACCGCATCGGTGTGCCGAGCGTCGCGATCTTCCAGACGGATGTCGCCGGGTACGCCAAACGCAATCACCTCGGCAAGGCCGCCGCCCTGGCTTGGCGCTTCGTGCGCTGGATCCACGAGGCCGCCGATCTCACCCTCGTCCCCTCATCGAGCTCGGAGCGCGACCTCGTCGCCGCAGGGGTGACCCGCCTGGCGCGGTGGGGCCGGGGCGTCGACACCGAGCGATACCACCCGCGGTTGCGCACACATCCGGATGCCGTCGACCTGCACGCACGCCTGTCACCGGGCGGCGAGGTCGTGCTCGGCTACGTCGGCCGCGTCGCGCCGGAGAAGCAGCTCGAGCGCTTCGACCAGCTGCGCGGCATCGACGGCATCTCGCTCGCACTCGTCGGCGACGGCCCCTCGACCGCATCGGTCGGGCGACTGCTGCGCGGGATGCCCGTGACCTGGCTGGGGCGAATGGGCGGGGAACGCCTCGCCGTGGCGTACGCGAGCTTCGACGTGTTCGTGCACACCGGAACCGAGGAGACCTTCGGCCAGACGATTCAGGAGGCGCACGCGGCAGGTCTTCCGGTCGTGGCTCCGCGCGCCGGCGGCCCTGTCGACCTGGTGCACGACGGCGGAGACGGCTACCTCTTCGACCCCGACGCACTGACGGGAGCCTCGAGCATGCGCACGCTGGTCGAGGACCTCGTGGTGTCACGAGACCTGCGCCTGCGCATGGGAGAGTCGGGACGGCGCGCCGTGCGTGCGACCACCTGGAATTCTGTCTGCACCGAACTGCTCGGCCACTACGCGCGTGTCATCGCCGCTCGACAGCCCGTTCCCGTCGTCGAGGCAGTGTAGGCGCCTTCTCGGCTTAGGGGCGCCTAACAAACATGGGCTGCCAGAACTTATAAACTGGGAACCATCTTCGCCTTCGCCCGATCCTGATGAACCTGCACGAGAAGACCGGCACGACCGCGACGAGCCATCTCCATCGATGATCTCCACTTTCGAGATCATGGCTTTCTCAACCAAGGAGGGTTGTTCGTGTCCAGAACTGAGACAGGAACCCACGCGCCGGGTTCCCTTGCGCCTACGGGCAAGAGGCCCCAGGGCACTCTGTACCGCGGACGAGAAGGAATGTGGTCTTGGGTGCTGCACCGCATCACGGGTATCGCCATCTTCTTCTTCCTTCTCGTGCACATCCTCGATACCGCACTGGTGCGTGTCGCTCCCGAGGCGTACAACGCCGTGATGAGTACGTACAAGAACCCGATCATGGGGCTTGGTGAGACCGCGCTCGTCGGCGCCATCGCGTTCCACGCCTACAACGGCATCCGCATCATCCTCATCGACTTCTGGACCAAGGGTCCGAAGTACCAGAAGGTGATGTTCTACGTCGTCATCGGCCTGTGGGTCGTGACGATGGCCGGATTCGTTCCCCGCCACCTCATCAACGTCTTCAGCGAAATGGGGCACTGATGTCCACCACGATCGAAGCTCCTCGCAGCCCGTACTCCCGCGCACCGCGATCCCGCGGCGTCAACTGGGAGAAATGGGGATGGATGTACATGCGCGCCTCGGGCCTCGTGCTCGTTGTGCTCATCTTCGGCCACCTCATCGTGAACCTCGTTCTCGGTGACGGCATCAAGGCCATCGACTTCGCCTTCGTCGGAGGAAAATGGTCGAACCCGTTCTGGCAGGTGTGGGACTGCCTGATGTTGTGGCTCGCCATGATCCACGGCGCCAACGGCATGCGCACCCTCGTCAACGACTACGCGTCGCACCGCACAACCCGGGGCATCCTCAAGGGCGCCCTTCTCTTCTCAGTCATCGTCCTCATAACGCTCGGAACTCTTGTGATCTTCACGTTCGACCCCTGCCCCGCCGGCGCACCCGCCGACCTCCTCGCCTCGTTCTGCTCGGCGAGCTGACGGCCGCTGATATGACCGAGTACGCAGACGGATCCGTTGTAGACGGCGTTCACTACCACCAGTTCGACATCGTCATCGTGGGTGCCGGCGGCGCCGGCATGAGGGCGGCCATCGAGGCAGGCCCCAAGGCGAAGACCGCCGTCATCTCGAAGCTCTACCCGACCCGCAGCCATACCGGTGCGGCGCAGGGCGGCATGGCTGCCGCCCTCGCGAACGTCGAGGAAGACAGCTGGGAATGGCACACGTTCGACACCGTCAAGGGCGGCGACTACCTCGTCGACCAGGATGCCGCAGAGATCCTGGCAAAGGAGGCCATCGACGCGGTCATCGACCTCGAGAACATGGGTCTTCCGTTCAACCGCACGCCCGAGGGCAAGATCGACCAGCGGCGCTTCGGCGGCCACACGCGTGACCACGGCAAGGCGCCCGTGCGTCGAGCCTGCTACGCGGCCGACCGCACCGGCCACATGATCCTGCAGACGCTCTATCAGAACTGCGTCAAGTTCGGCATCAACTTCTTCAACGAGTACTACGTGCTCGACCTGGTGATGGTCAGCGACGGGTTCGGCGGGCAGAAGCCGGCCGGAGTCGTGGCCTTCGAGCTCGCCACCGGCGAGATCCACGTCTTCCAGTCGAAGGCCGTGATCTTCGCGACCGGTGGATTCGGCAAGATCTACAAGACGACCTCCAACGCCCACACCCTCACGGGCGACGGCGTCGGGATCATCTGGCGCAAGGGCTTGCCGCTCGAAGACATGGAGTTCTTCCAGTTCCATCCGACCGGACTGGCCGGCCTCGGCATCCTGCTCTCTGAAGCTGCCCGCGGCGAGGGCGCGATCCTGCGCAACAGCGAAGGCGAGCGGTTTATGGAGCGATACGCCCCGACGATCAAAGACCTCGCTCCCCGTGACATCGTGGCCCGCTGTATGGCGCTCGAGATCCGCGAGGGACGCGGCGCAGGTCCGCACAAGGACTACGTCTACCTCGACATCACTCACCTCGACCCCGCAGTGATCGACGCCAAGCTGCCCGACATCACCGAGTTCGCGCGCACCTACCTTGGCGTCGAGCCGTACACCGAGCCGGTTCCCGTGCTCCCCACCGCGCACTACGCGATGGGCGGCATCCCCACCAACGTTCAGGCAGAGGTGCTCTCCGACAACACCACCGTCGTGCCGGGCCTCTATGCAGCCGGCGAGTGCGCCTGCGTCTCGGTGCACGGTTCCAACCGACTGGGCACCAACTCGCTGCTCGACATCAACGTGTTCGGCAAGCGCGCCGGAAATGCGGCGGCCGAGTACGTGAAGACGGCCCCCTGGGTCGAACTGCCCGACGACCCCGCCGCCGGTGTGCGCGAACTCATCGAGAACGCCCGCAACTCGAACGGAACCGAGCGCATCGCGGTCATCCGCCGCGAGCTGCAGGAGTCGATGGACCGCAACGCCCAGGTCTTCCGTACCGAAGAGAGCCTCACCGAGGTGACCGAGGTCATCCACAACCTGCGCGAGCGCTACAAGAACATTCTGGTTCAAGACAAGGGCAAGCGGTTCAACACCGATCTGCTCGAGGCCGTCGAGCTGGGCTTCCTGCTCGACCTCGCCGAGGTCGTCGTGTACTCGGCGCGCAACCGCAAGGAGAGCCGCGGCGCCCACATGCGCGAGGACTTCCCCACCCGCGACGATGCGAACCACATGCAGCACACCATGGCCTACCTCTCGGGCGACCCCATGTCGGCCGACGCTGGAGACCACATCAGACTCGACTGGAAGCCGGTCGTCGTGACCCGTTACCAGCCCATGGAGAGGAAGTACTAAGTGAGTACAGCAACCCTGGATTCTCCGCCGGCTCCCGCTGACGACGTCATCCCCACATTCACCGTCACGCTCATCATTCGCCGGTTCAACCCCGACACCGACGACGAGCCCACGTGGCAGGACTTCGATGTCGAGATGTACCCGACCGATCGCGTGCTCGACGCTCTGCACAAGATCAAGTGGGAGCAGGACGGTTCGCTGACCTTCCGCCGCTCGTGCGCACACGGCATCTGCGGTTCGGATGCGATGCGCATCAACGGCCGCAACCGCCTGGCCTGCAAGACGCTGATCAAAGACCTCGACATCACGAAGCCCATCTACGTGGAGGCCATCAAGGGCCTGCCGCTCGAGAAGGACCTCGTCGTCGACATGGAGCCGTTCTTCGCGTCGTTCCGCGAGGTGCAGCCGTTCCTCATCGCGTCGTCGAAGCCCGAGAAGGAGCGCCTGCAGTCGGCCACGGAGCGCGCGCGCTTCGATGACACCACCAAGTGCATCCTCTGTGCCGCGTGCACGTCGAGCTGCCCCGTCTTCTGGACCGACGGACAGTACTTCGGTCCGGCCGCCATCGTCAACGCCCACCGCTTCATCTTCGACAGCCGCGACGAGGGCGCCAACGTGCGCCTCGACATCCTCAATGACAAAGAGGGCGTGTGGCGCTGCCGCACCACCTTCAACTGCTCCGAGGCATGCCCCCGCGGCATTCAGGTGACCCAGGCCATCGCCGAGGTCAAGCAGGCGATCATGCGAGGCAAGCCGTAGCGGCTGCTCCCTCGAGTGTGCAGAAAAGGCCCGTCGCGTTGATACGCACGGGCCTTTTCTGCACACTCAGTACCTTTTAGGGGCGCCATCCTTGGGAGGTCAGAGCATTGCGGACCCGGGTGACGATATCCGCGCGGTCTGCGTTCATATGCTCCTTGAGCACACGCACGACGCGCCAGTCATCGGCCGCGAAATCCTCGAGGCGGTCGACGTCGCGACGGAACTGGCGGCGGTCATCGGCGTGTTGGGAGCCGTCATATTCGACGAGCACCTTGTGTCCACGATAGACAAGGTCGCCTCTCCCGATAAAACGGCCACTCTTGCCGAACACGTCCACGTTGAGCTCGGGTTCCGGCAGGCCACCACGAATGAGAAGCAGACGCAACTCGGTCTCCTTCGGAGACTCGGAGCCTGGCCGAATGAGCTCGGCCGCCGCCACGAGAGACCGGACGCCCCGAGAGCCTTTCCGACATTCGACGGCCTGCCATAGCTGCTCACCGGTCTTCTGCGGGTAACGGTCGCCGATGATGTGGTCGCCAGTGATGACGAGCTCGTCTATCGACAGCAGCGTCGCGCACTGGCACCAGGCGTCGAGGATCGATACGACGGGCAGCCGCCGAAGCGAACCGATGTCGGCGGCGCCAGGGCTCAGCCTGTGTCCGATGATTCCTGCCGCACGCGGACTCTGCGCCGGTGAGATCGTCGACACGTGCAATGATCCTGCATCGAACCTTCGAGGCACGGGCAATCCGTGCATGGCGGCCGCCGTGAGGTGCGAGTAGAACTGGCCGCGAGGCATCCGTGCCGCATAAGCACGGCATCGAGACCACAGATCTGGACTCCCCACGACCGCGGGCATGCGAACGCCGTGGAACGGCGCCGCCAGGTCACGTCGCCGGAGCCGCCCCGGCGAGACTCCGAGATCGAGGGCGTCGCGCACGGAGAATGCGCGCCCATCGAGCCCGCTGGGCAGTTCTGCTCGTCGATTCACCCGTCGATGATGCCCATGTCGCCACGGCCCTGCAGAAGTTATCCCCAGCTCGCCACTCCCCCGCGTGTCGAGTGTGCAGTTCTTGTCGGTGGGATCAGCCCTCACCGGCAGAAAGTGCCCACTCAACGCGGGCGGGCGAGCGGGCGTCAAGCGGGGGCGCGGATGTGCGCCGGGTCAATAGGGTTGGAGGGTGAGCAACAGCAGCGACGACTCCGAGAAATCAGCCACCGGCATCCCCGCCCTCGTGCAGAAGGTGATGAAGCTCAAGCCCGTGCGGGTGTTCCAGCACTACGCCTCGAATGGCGGACCGCTGATGGCAGCCGGCATGTCGTATCAGGCCCTCTTCGCTGTGTTCGCCGCTCTGTGGGCGGGCTTCTCGATCGCGGGGCTCGTGCTCGCCTCGAACAGGCCGCTGCTCGAAGAACTGATCGCAATCATCAGCAGCGCGGTTCCGGGGCTCATCGGCGAGGGCGGCGCCGTCGATGCGGATGCCCTGCTGAATACCCCGGCATTGAGCTGGTCGGGCGTCATCGCCCTGATCGGACTCGCGTTCACGGCCCTCGGGTGGCTCGCCTCTGCGCGTGACGCCATCCGCCGCATCTTCTCGGTCGGCCCCGACACGACGTTCTTTCTGCTTCTCAAACTGAAGGATGCCGGGCTAGCAATCGGGTTCGGCATCGTGCTCGTCGTCTCGGCGGGCATCAGCATCGGCAGCACGACGCTCATCGGCTTGGCGTTCGATCTGATCGGGGTCGACAACACGTCCGGTTTCGCGGTGGTCGTGGCCCGCATCATCGGCCTGCTGATCTCGTTCGCGTTGGACGCGCTCGTGCTTCTTGTCTTCTACCGAGTGTTGACGGGCATCAGGATTCCCTTTCGGCGCGTCATCAGCGGTGCGCTCATCGGTGCAGCGGCACTGGGGGTGCTGAAAGCGCTCGGTGGCCTGCTGCTCGGAGGAGCCAGCAACAACCCCCTGATCGCGTCGTTCGCCGTGATCGCCGGTCTGCTGATCTTCTTCAACCTCGTCTGCCAGGTCATCCTCATCACGGCCGCGTGGATCTCGGTCGGAGTTGCAGACGTGGGCATCGACCTACGCGGCCTCTCACCCGATCAGCTCGAGGCCGAGGCCCAGCTGAAGCAAGCGGAGGCTCGGGTGGTGGTCGCCGCGGCCGAGCGAGCACGTCTCGAAGACGCGCTTCGCGAGGCTCGCGGCTTACGCCGCAGAGGCATCTCTCGCAAGCTCAAGGCGGCCGTTCGGGAGGAGTCACGATTGAAGGACGAGACCACTCCGCCTCACTAAACTAGGGGGATGTCTTCGTCGAAAACCGGCACGTCCCTTCGCATCGCATCTGTCAACGTCAACGGTGTTCGCGCCGCATTCCGCAACGGCATGGGTGCCTGGCTCGATAAGCGCGAGGTCGACATCCTCGCGCTGCAAGAGGTGCGTGCGGAGACGAGCCACCTCGAGGAGCTGCTCGGAGACGAGTGGGACATCCTGCACGACGCGGCCACGGCCAAAGGCCGGGCCGGTGTGGCGCTCGCGAGTCGCAACAAAGCTTCCATTCACCGCGTCGCCCTGGGCGCCGACGACTTCGACAGCGCGGGGCGATGGCTCGAGGCTGACTACGAGGTGGGCGGCAAGGTCGTTACCGTGGTGTCGACCTACGTTCACTCGGGCGAGGCGGACACGCCGAAGCAGGTCGAGAAGTACAAGTTCCTCGACGCCATGGTCGAGAGGCTCCCCCGACTGATGGAGCACAATCCCCTCTCCGTGATCGTCGGCGACCTCAACGTGGGTCACCGCACGCTCGACATCAAGAACTGGAAGGGCAATGTGAAGCGCGCCGGCTTCCTGCCCGACGAGCGTGCATACTTCGACCGCTTTCTCGGCGCCGAGGGCGACCCGGACTACAACGCGGGCGCAGGCTTCGGTTTCGTCGACATTGGACGACGCGCGGCCGGAGAGGTCGAGGGGCCGTACACCTGGTGGTCTGCTCGCGGACAGGCGTTCGACAACAACACGGGCTGGCGCATCGACTACCAACTCGCCACCCCCGAACTCGCGGCGAAGGTCACCAACTACACGGTCGACCGCGCAGCAAGCTATGCCGAGCGCTGGAGCGACCACGCTCCGGTCGTCGTCGACTACGCCATCTGACTCCTCGCCCTCATACGGGCCCCTTCGACAAGCTCAGGGAACGATCATGACCACGAAACCCCGCCTCTTCTCGGGTATGCAGCCCTCCGCCGAGTCCCTGCACCTCGGCAACTACATCGGCGCTCTGCTGAGCTGGAAAGCACTGCAGGAGACCCACGACGCCTTCTTCTTTCTCGCCGACATGCACGCGATCACCGTGCCACAAGACCCGGTCGCCCTGCGCGAGAATACGCGTCGCACGGCCGCCCAGTACATCGCAGCCGGAATCGACCCATCGAAGTCGACCCTCTTCGTGCAGTCGCAGGTGCCCGCGCACGCGCAACTGGCCTGGGTACTGAACACCCTCACCGGCTTCGGCGAGGCGAGCCGCATGACCCAGTTCAAGGACAAGGCGGCCAAGCAGGGGTCTGACACGGCGTCGGTCGGCTTGTTCACTTATCCCATCCTGCAGGCCGGCGACATCCTGCTCTACCAGGCGGCCGAGGTGCCGGTGGGCGAAGACCAGCGCCAGCACATCGAGTTGACCCGTGATCTCGCGACCCGGTTCAACTCGCGCTACGGCGAGACCTTCCGCATCCCCGAGCCCTACATTCTCAAGGAGACGGCCAAGATCTTCGACCTGCAGAACCCGCAGTCGAAGATGTCGAAGTCGTCGGAGTCGCCGGCCGGAATCGTGTGGTTGCTCGACGATGCCAAGACCACGGCGAAGAAGATCATGCGGGCGGTCACGGATGCCGATGGCCAGGTCGTCTTCGACCGTGAGGCGAAGCCCGGGGTCGCCAATCTGCTGACGATCTTCTCGGTGCTAGGCGACATCCCCATCGCCACCCTCGAGGCGGACTTCGCCGGACGCGGCTACGGAGACCTCAAGAAGGCTCTGGTCGAGGTCGTCGAGTCGACCCTCGGCCCGGTTCGCGAGCGCACGCTCGAGCTGCTAGCCGACCCCGCCGAGCTCGATCGCATCCTCGCCGCGAATGCCGACCGCGCCAACGAGGTGGCCTCAGCGACGCTCGCCGACGTCTACGACAAAGTCGGGTTCCTGCCGCGGTCGAGCTGACCGAAGCGCGAAGCGAGGTCAGCGCCCCACGCTCTGGCCCGCTTCGACGACGACCTCGTGCACGCGGCGCAGGTCTTCGATGAGTGAGCCGATGAGAATCCAATGGGTGGGACTCGGAGTGACGACTTGGAAGGGTGCCGTCAAGGCGGGCATCTCGGCCGTGCGCGGCAGTGGCTCCGCAGCCTGAAGATCCGACTCCTGCATCACAAGGCGCAGATCATGCGCCGCTTTTCTCATCTCATCGGCGAGGCCGACGACGGTGCTCTCGGTGTGCAGCGACTCGTCGTAATTGTCGGCGAGCCCGCGCACCATGCCGGGCACACGACCCACGATGACCCCCAGCATGGCGAGCAGGTCGTCGTCGAGCTCCAATGCGTCGGAGTTGGCGCGCCTGCGAGGGTTGAACCGCAGGCTCTCCTCGGCGCCGGTGACGGCTGCGCGGGCCTTCGCCAGCATCGGGGCCAGCAATCGCACCTCGACGAGTGCGCGGTTGCGGTCGGCCTCGGTCGACGGCTCGGTGAGCAGCCGGGCGAGCCCATCGAGGCACGCCGCCGTCTCGCGTCCGAGGGCCGCCACGGCGTCGTGCGCAGGCTGGAGACGCACTGGCGGAACGATCACGAGATTGATCACGACGGCGACCACAGCCCCCAACGCGGTCTCGACGATGCGACCGGCCGCATAGCCCGGTGTCTGGGCGCCGATCGCGAGAACGAGCATCGCGCTGATCGGCAGCTGCACGGTCGTCGACTGGCTCAGGCGAAGCGCCCAGCCCGTGAGAAGAGCGAGAATGATCGAGAGCAGAATGATCCACGTCGACGGGCCGAACGCCAACCCCACGAGGTAGGCGATGACCACCCCGACGATCACTCCGACCGTGCGCTCGAGGGCTTTGGCGAACGACTGGTTCACACTCGGCTGAACGACGATGATCGCCGCGATGGCTCCAAACACCGGCACCTGCGCCGGCAGGATTGCCAGGCAGACGATCCAGGCGAGGGATGCCGCGACCCCCGTCTTCACGATCTGCAGCAGGGGCGCCCTGTCGTCGGCCTGCAGCACCCGCGCGTAGCGCGCGGGCGCCAGACCCGCCTCGACCATACGACGGGCGAACGCGCCGCGCCTTGGGCTGTCGGCTGCCGGCGAATGCGTCACACGGCCAGCCTATTCCTCGGCCAACCGATCACTGACGTAGGCTCCGGGCGGCAGCTCGAATCGACGGACTTCGCCGGAACCGATCACGATGGGCACCTCGCTGCCAGGCAAGCGAACCTCGCGCGGCTCGGCGTGGAGGTTGCCGACGAGAACGATCGTGGAGGGCCGGCCCACGCCGCGCGCTGCGAACACGGTGAGTCCGGGCGCTCGCACCGATCGAACAGGCCGGCCCTCGAGTTCTGACAGCCAGGAGAGAACCTGGGTCGCCGATTCATGGGCGGGCGATCGTGGACCCCACTCCTCGAGGTACGACACCGAGAGAACCTTCGGGCCCGCCAGTGCCGCGACGCTCGCGAGCAACCAGGCGGCCAATGATGCGGCTTCGCTCCGGGCGTCGGTCGCGCCGGCTACCAGCGCGGCTGCGTAGCCCTCCCCGAGGTCATGCCCCGTAGGCGTCGGTGCAGGCATCGTGGCTACGGCGTTGAACCGGGCGCCCAGCGTGATCGGCCCGATATGCAGCGGCCGGCCGCCTGCGAGACGCCGGGCGTTCTCTGCCACCTCCCGCTGCATGGCGATCGATTCCACCAGTTGGTGACCGGACGTGTCATGCATAGAAGGGGTCATGCTGAACGTCATCGGTCCGCGCCACGAGTCGAACCGATCGATCGAGCGGTTGAGTTCGGTGAAGTGCGCTCTGGTTCCCGCGATCACCTGGATATCGAGCCCACGGTCGTCGAGCGCACCCAGGAGCGACCGTGCCGTCTCGGGGTCGGCAAGGTGGCCTTCTTCTCGGTCGAACAGAGCGATGCGCACGATCTCGAGTGCCGGATGCTCGGCGAGCGCATCGAGAACGGGCCCGGCCTCGTCGACACCGTCGGCGACCAGACGAACGTCGAGGGGGCGACCATCGGCATCCGCAATCGCCCTGGCGAGAGCCGACGGCCAGTTGCTCCACGAGGGATCGAGCTCGACGAGAAGGGCACGGGCCCAGAACGGCCGCCCGCCGCCGCCCGGAGACTCCTCCGAGCCCGCCGTCGACGCGGTCGTCGTAAGCGCAGGCACGACGACCTCTCGCATGATGTCGCCGACGACGAGCTCGACATCGTCAGGGGTAACAGGCATCATCGCCGACGCGGGGCTGCGCGACGCACAACGCAGCACGACCGACTGCTCGATGATGTCTCCCACCCGCACGGGCACAGGGAACGGAACCGAGAGCGGGGTGGAATAGGTCTTATACGACGCGTCGGTCCAGTTGCGCTGATCCTCCATTTCGAACACGTCGCCCACGAAGTCGAGTCGGCAGCTCGTGCTGCGGCCATCGCCAGCCACGACCCAGTCGAGACCACGGATGTCGACGGCCGGCTGATGCGGGGAGATCTGGCCGGGGAAGACGGTCGAGGTCACGGCGCCAGTCGTGTGGCGCACCTCAACGGCCGTGCCGGCCAGTTCGGGCGAATGCAGCACGACCAGACCCAGCCTGTTGCGAAGGAAGTCGCTCTCGGCTTCGGCTCGATAGGCGATGCTCAACTCGTCGCCGTCTGCCGCGATATCGAGGCGCCACGGCAACGCGGCCCGCTCATCTCGCGTTCGCCCCTCGATGACCAGGGAACCGGCATCCAGCTCAGCACCGTGAACACGGTCGACGATCGACGGCACGGTGCGCCAGTTCTCGTCACGCACCACGGAGCGCACACTGCGAAGCACGAGCAGGCCGAGGTGGCGGATGTTCTCGAGCCCGCCGGCGCGCAGCTCGATCGTCCAGGGGCCTCGGCGCACGAGAGACGTCGTCTGCTCGTCGGGGCGGAGCAGATCGCGAGGAGGAGCGCTGGACATCGTCGGCCGCGTCAGTGTGTTCGACGTCTACAGCGTCGTCATGCCGCCGTCGACGCGGAACAAAGCGCCCGTGGCAAAACTCGACTCGTCGCTGGCAAGGTAGATCATGATGCCCTCGACATCGGATGCCTGGCCCGCACGTCCCAGAGGAATGCGCGAGACGATCGCCGCGCGCGCCGACTCGTCACCGGAGATGGCTGTCACCAGCGGCGTCTCCGTGTAGCCGGGTACAACGGTGTTGACTCGGATGCCCTCGGACGCGTACGCGGCGGCGACTGTGCGGCCGAGGCCGTGAATGCCCGCCTTTGAGGCGCTGTAGGCAGTGAAATCCTGCCCTTCTCCGTTGAGGCCCGTCGGGCTTCCGGTGAGGATGATCGAGCCGCCGCGCCCGAGCATCGAGCGCACGGCGTGCTTGACCGTGAGAAACGTGCCGGTCAGGTTGATGTCGATCGTGCGCTTGAATACCTCGAGGTCGAGGTCTGCGATCTTGGCATCCTGCCCGAAGAGCTGCACTCCGGCGTTGGCCACGACCACATCGGGAGCGAAGCCGTCGGCATTGAGCTTGTCGAACGCCGCGGAGACGCTGTGCTCGTCGGAGATATCGAGTTGCATGGCGATCGCAGTGGGCCAGGCTGTGGCAGCGGATTCCGCGGCCGCGAGGTCACGGTCGGAGAAGATCACTCGAGCGCCCTCGCGGGCGAAACTGTCTGCGACGCTACGGCCGATTCCCGATGCGGCACCCGTGACGAGTGCGGTTTTTGCCTCAAGCCGTGCGGTCATGTGTGCCATCTCCTGTGAAAGCATCTGCGGTCGAACGGCTTCACTGTACACGCAAATTGGTCAACCGGTGCGCCGAAAGCGCGGAGATGCGACCGGGTCAGGAGGAGCGAGTTGCGGTCTCGGAGACAACGGCGACGGGAGCGGTGACCGAGACGGTGTCGAGCGAGCGCGAGGCATTGAAGACCCAGAACCGGTACAGGACGAAGCGGAATGCCGCGCCGAGCACCAGGCCGATGACGTTGCCCGAGATATTGTCGGCCAGCACGGTGCGGAACCCGAGCACGTAGTGCGAGAACCAGAGGCATCCGAGGCCGATCATCATGCCGACAACACTGACCGCAAAGAACTCGACGCTCTCGCGCACGATCTTCGTCTGCCGCTTCGAACGGAAAGTCCAGTAGCGGTTGCCGAGCCAGTTGACGACGATGGCGAGCAGTGTCGAGACCAGCATCGCGAAGATCGGCCCAAGGTGGATAACCGTGGGCGAAAACACCGTGGAACGCAGACCATTGAACACAGAGACCTGAACGACGAATCCGAGTCCGCCGACCATGCCGAACTGCACGAGTTCGAGCACGATCTTGCGGTAGCGCGAAGGCACGAAGCCGAGCAGGTCGATCGAAGCCATGGGTGTTCCAAACGCAAAAGGAGAATTGGGGTGGATCAACGGCGCTGTCGAATTCTCTTCGAGGTTAGCAACGGCGGCCCAGTCAATACTGTGAACCAGCCCAGGCTTGACCCTGCGTTCACACAGAGTCCATCTCCGCGACACCTGTTGGGCCATGCACCTCGCCGCACTCAACAGAACACCAGGCAACGCCCAGCTTTCTCGGCGGTACTGCCCCCTAGAGTGACCACTGCTCCAGCCGCGATCGGCTGCCGTACGGTTTTGTCAGAGAGGCACCCCATGTCATCCACCCTTGTCGTCATCCCGACGTACAACGAGCTGCGCGCCCTGCCCGAGGCGATCGATCGCACGCTACGCGCCGTGCCGACCACCCGCATCCTCGTCGTCGATGACAACAGTCCCGACGGCACCGGGCGCCTCGCCGACGAGATCGCCGCACGCGACGACCGCGTGAGCGTGATGCATCGCTCTGAGAAGAACGGTCTCGGAGCCGCGTACATCGCCGGGTTCCGCTGGGCCGAAGATCACGATGTCGACTTCATCATCGAGATGGACGCCGACGGTTCGCACCAACCCGAAGAACTGCCCTTGATGATCGCGCAACTCGAGCGTGGAGCAGACCTGTCGATCGGAGCCCGCTGGATTCCGGGCGGCAAGACCCGCAATTGGCCCCTGTACCGACGCCTCATCTCACGCGGAGGCACCGTGTACGCGCGCATTCTGCTTCGATCGAGACTGCACGACATCACCTCGGGGTTCCGCGGATTCCGAGTCGAGACCCTACGAAAGATCGACTTCGACAGCGTCGCCAGCCAGGGTTACTGCTTTCAGATCGAGATGGCCTGGCTCATCGAGAAGACCGGCGGAGACGTTCGAGAGTTCCCGATCACCTTCGTCGAGCGAGTCGAGGGCGCCTCGAAGATGAGCTCCGCGATCGTCATCGAGGCGCTCCTCAAAGTCACCTCGTGGGGCCTCACCGACCGCTTCGGCTCGTCACGTGGCGACATGGAATATTCGCGACGCCCCGGCGTTGGGGGTATAAGTAGTAAGTGACCTCGCCGCAAGGCAGGTCGAGCTTTTGCACTACGTGCTCCGGGGTCGGTGGAATTCCGAACCGGCGGTTATAGTCCGCGAGCCGCAGACGACGCGTTCTCACCTCGAGAACGAACACCCTGCGGTTGACCTGGTGAAACTCCAGGACCGACGGTAACGAGGCGAGATTCTTCGCCTCCAAAGTCCGGATGAGAGGATGCACGCGCACCTGCAGTTTCTCGCCCTCGCGCGGCTGCATCATGCGAACTCGTCGAATGACGGGCCCCGGAATGCGTCAACTAGACGGAGACCGGATGACCAGCCAGAGACACGAGGCCGACGCGATGCGTCGCGCCATCGAGTTCTCGCGGCGAGGACCCGCCAACGGCGCTAATCCGCGCGTCGGCTGTGTGATTCTGGATGCGTCGGGCCGCGTCATCGCCGAAGGCTGGCACCGCGGCCGGGGCACGGATCACGCCGAGGTCGCAGCGCTCAGCGCCCTCACGGATCGGTCTCTTGCCATCGGCGCCACGGCTGTCGTCACGCTCGAGCCGTGCAACCACACCGGCACCACCGGGCCGTGCAGCGAGGCGCTCATCGACGCCGGCGTCAGCCGCGTCGTCTACTCGGTCGCCGACCCGGGAGCGTCGTCGTCGGGCGGCGCAGAGCGGCTGAGGGAGGCCGGGATCGACGTCGAAGCAGGGCTTCTCGTCAACGAGGGCGAAGAGAACATTCGCCCGTGGCTCACTGCGATGCGCCGCGGCACTCCATTCGTGACGGTCAAGTGGGCATCCAGCCTCGACGGCCGCGTGGCGGCCGCTGACGGCACCAGCCGTTGGATCACCGGGCCGTCCGCTCGGGCCGACGTGCACCGCCGTCGTGCAGAGGCCGGAGCAATCGTCGCCGGCACGGGCACAGTCATTGCAGACGACCCCAGTCTGACGGCGCGGGACGCCGACGGCCGAGAGCTCCCGGAACAGCCGATTCCCGTGATCGTCGGCCGCCGATCCGTGCCGCGCGACTCGCGCGTCCTCGCGCATCCGGCCGGTGTTATCGAGTATCCGAGTCGCGACCTGCCAGGCCTGCTCGAGGTCCTCGCCACGCGCGACGTGCGCCACGTCTTCGTCGAAGGAGGACCGACCGTTGCGAGCGCATTTCTCGCCGCCGGGCTGGCCGACGAGGTACTCGTTTATGTCGCTCCCACCGTGCTGGGCGGGCCGCTGACCGCCATCACCGACATCGGCGTGAGCACCATCTCGGAGCAGGCCCGGATGCGCTTCGACCACGTCGAGCTGCTCGGCGACGACGTTCTGCTCGTCGCCAGACCCCTCACCATGAACCACATGCACACCACGAAAGAAGACGACTGACATGTTCACCGGAATCATCCAAGAGCGCGGAACCGTCATCGACGTCGTTTCTTCGCATGACGCGCTTCGGCTGACCGTTCGCGGCCCCCTGTCGGTGTCGGATGCCCGGCACGGCGACTCCATCTCGGTGAACGGGGTATGCCTCACCGTCGTGGATCGCTCGGAGGACACCTTCACCGCAGATGTGATGGCCCAGACGCTGGCGATGTCGACGATCGGCTCGCTGGTCTCAGGGGCCGAGGTCAACCTCGAGCGTGCCGCGCTGGTCGGCGACAGGCTCGGCGGCCACATCGTGCAGGGGCACATCGACGGCACGGCGACCGTCGTCTCGGTCTCTCCAGGAGAGGCGTGGAGCGTGCTGCGCTTCAGCCTTCCCGACGACCTCGCGCGCCTCGTCGTCGACAAGGGATCGATCGCCATCTCGGGAGTCTCCCTCACCGTGTCGTCGATCGGCCGCGGCGACGAAGGCGAGTGGTTCGAAGTCTCGCTCATTCCCGAAACACTGTCGGCGACGACCCTCGGAACGCTTGCGCCCGGCGATCGGGCGAACATCGAGACCGACATCCTCGCCAGACACGTGGAGCGGCTCCTGGCGTTCGGAGCACGCTCATGAGCGCAGCGCTCTCGGCCGTGGCCACACCCCTCTCTCCGATGCCAGACGTGCTCGACGCCCTGAGGTCGGGGCGCCCCGTAATCGTCGCCGATGCCGAGAATCGCGAAAACGAGGGCGACGCGATCCTCGCGGCCGAGCTCGCAAGCCCTGAGTGGATCGCCTGGATGGTACGGCACACCTCGGGCTTCCTGTGCGCGCCGATGACCCGGGAGACGAGCGACCGTCTCGGGCTGCCGGGCATGGTCGAGCGCAATGAGGACTCGTTGCGCACCGACTACACCGTGACCGTCGATGCGTCGTCGGGCATCACGACAGGAATCAGCGCATCCGACAGGGCCGAGACCTTCCGCCGCCTGGCCGATCCGGAATCGACTCCGCAGAGCTTCATCCGGCCCGGGCACGTTCTGCCGGTGCGCGCCGTCTCCGGCGGTGTGCGCGTGCGCCCGGGTCATACTGAAGCGACCGTCGACCTGCTCACGCTCGCAGGCCTCACGCCGGTGGGGGTCATCGGCGAGATCGTCGCCGACGACGGAGAGATGATGAGGCTCCCCGGTCTCCTCACCCTCGGCGCGGAGGCGGGGCTGCCGGTCACGACGATCGCCGCTCTCATCGAGTATCTCGACGGTGTGGATGCCGCGGCTCGGCTCGTCGGCACGGCGCCCGAAGCCATCGTGGCCGCCCCCGAGGCCTCCGCCAAACCTCTACGCGTCACTTTCGAAGTCGAGACGACAGTTCCCACCGTTCACGGCGATTTCCGTATCAGGGCCTATCACGACACCACCACGGGGTACGAGCATCTCGCCCTGATCTCGGGCGATCCGGCGGCAGAGTCCTCTGTCGTGCGGATCCATTCCGAATGCCTCACCGGAGAGGCGTTCGGTTCGCTGAAATGCGAATGCGGGCCTCAGCTTCAGGAGGCCCTGGATCAGGTGCACGCCACCGGAGGAGCGGTCATCTACCTCCGCGGCCACGAGGGTCGAGGTATCGGCCTGCTCAACAAGCTACGGGCGTACCGGCTTCAGGAAGACGGGCTCGACACGCTCGATGCGAACCTCGCGCTCGGTCTGCCGGCCGATGCACGAGACTACGGGGCGGCCGTTGCGATCCTTGAAGACCTCGGACTGCAATCGATTCGACTGCTGACGAACAATCCCGACAAAGTCAGCCAGCTCGAGCAGCATGGGGTGACCGTCTCGGAACGGGTACCCCTCATCGTCGGCGTCGACGCCGCGAACGCCGGATACCTCTCGGCAAAAGCCGCCCGAATGGGCCATGTCATCCCCGCATGGATTACCGAAACCCGCACGAACCCCACCACCCCCGACGAAAGGCCCTCATCATGAGCGGTGCAGGATCCCCCACTTTGAACATCGACGGCAGCGGCCTCAAGATCACGATCGTGGCCGGTATGTGGCACGAGACGATCACGAATGGCCTGCTGGCCGGCGCGCATCGCGTGCTCGACGCATCCGGAGCCGAGGTCACCGAGATCCGCGTGCCGGGCAGCTTCGAGCTGCCCGTCGTGGCGAAGGCGGCTCTCGAGGCCGGGGCCGACGCGGTCGTGGCGCTCGGCGTGATCATCCGCGGCGGCACGCCGCACTTCGAATACGTGTCGGATGCCGCGACCTCCGGCCTCACGCACGTCAGCATCCAGACGGGAAAGCCCGTCGGATTCGGCGTTCTCACCCTCGACGACGAGCAGCAGGGACTCGACCGAGCCGGGCTGCCCGATTCGAAGGAGGACAAGGGCGCAGAGGCGGCCGAAGCCGCGATCGCCACGGCTCGCGCGATCCAGACGATCATGCAGTTGCGCGCCTGAGACCGCTAGCCGACGCGGCCGATCAGTCGGCCTGGGCGCCGACCCAGGCGACGGCGCGACCCGCCGCGTCGCTCGCGGCCTGCATCGCGGCCCGCGCATCCAGACCCGCTGCCAGGCCGGCGGCGAGCGTGCCGCAGTAGCTGTCTCCTGCACCCGTGGTGTCGACGACGTTCTCGACACGCGCGGCCTCGACGTCGATCGAGCCCCAGCGCGAACCTGCAGAGCCGAGGGTCACCAGCAGCGACTGCGGCGACAGGCCGGAGCGCTCGAGCTGCTGCGCCTCATGCTCGTTGACCACCACGGGGTCTGCCAGCGCGAGAATGTCGGCGGGAAGCTCGGCGAACGGTGCGAGGTTCAGCACGACGCGAGCTCCGCGCGATCGGGCCATTCGAGCGGCCTCGGCGATCACGTCGAGGTCGGATTCCAGCGGCGCGAGCAGCACATCACCCGGCTGCATGCCCTCGAGCGGCCCTAGATCGGCTGTGCCGAGACGCGCGTTCGCCCCGGGCGACACGATGATGGTGTTCTCGGCCCGGGCATCCAGAGCGATCATCGCGTGACCCGTGGACGACCCGGGCGTCACCGTGACCCCGCTGGCATCTATGCCGCGAGCGCGGAGCCGGTCGATGTAGTCGTGGCCGCCAGAGTCGTCGCCGACACGTCCGATGAACAGCACGTCGGCACCGGCAGCGGCCGCCGCGACCGCCTGGTTGGCGCCCTTGCCGCCGAAGAAGGTGGCTACATCGCCGCCCATCAACGTCTCTCCGGGCAGTGGATGCCGCTCCACCTCGACCACCGAGTCGATGTTGAGCGAGCCGACGACGTAGACGCGGGGCATTGTCGATCCATCCTGGGCGGCCTCCGGTGGCGTGCCCGGCACAATCCTAGGCGAGCCGTAGGCCCACTCCGAGAGCGACCGATGGAGGTGCCGCGGCACGAGTCGGCACCCGTTGCTGAGAAACAACCTAAAATAGCCAGGGCTCAGAACCCGGGCCGATCTTGTTCCCACCGCACCGATGACGCCTCGCGAGGCCCGACGAACAACGCCGGTCTATCGAGCAGCGCACCTGTGTCCCCTCTCGTCGACACTCGACACACTCACCGAAAGCCCCCATGTCATCCGCAGCCCCGGCCGCAACCGCGCCCGCTCCCAAGACCAATCCGCGCTCGCGCGTCGTCCTCGCCAGCCTCATCGGCACGTCGATCGAGTTCTACGACTTCTACGTCTACGCGACAGCGGCCGTTCTGGTCTTCCCGAAGCTCTTCTTTCCTAATGCCGACGACACAACCGCGCTGCTGAGTTCCTTCGCCGCGTTCGGCGCCGCATTCGTCGCGCGCCCGATCGGCTCGATCATCTTCGGCCACTTCGGTGACAGGATCGGCCGCAAGGGCACCCTGGTCGCCTCACTGCTCACGATGGGAATCGCCACGGTTCTCATCGGATGTCTGCCGACCGCGAGCGTCGACGGCTGGATCGTGCTCGCCCCGACTTTCCTCGTCATTCTGCGTTTCTGCCAGGGTCTCGGCCTCGGCGGCGAGTGGAGCGGCGCTGCACTGCTGGCGACCGAGAACGCGCCGAAGGGCAAACGCGCCATCTACGGCACGTTCCCCCAGCTGGGTGCGCCCATCGGATTCATCGTCGCCAACGGTGTGTTCCTGTGGCTCTCGCTCGGTCTGAGTCCCGAGGACTTCGCAGCGTGGGGCTGGCGCATCCCGTTCCTCGGCAGCGCACTGCTCGTCGCGGTCGGCCTCTACGTGCGGTTCAAACTCATCGAGACGCCGGCCTTCCAGAAGGTCGTCGAGAAGGGCGAGGTCGCCAAGCTTCCACTGGCACGCGTGTTCAAGACCAGTTGGCGGCCGCTCATTCTCGGCACGTTCATCATGCTCGCCACCTACGTGCTGTTCTACCTGATGACCACCTTCACCCTCACGTTCGGCACCACGCCGTCGACGGTCGAGGCCGGCAAGGCTGCCGCTGAGAAGGCAGGCAAGCCGTTCTCAGCAGACGCGTTCGTCGCCGGACTCGGTTACCCGCGAAACGACTTCCTCGTGATGCTCATCATCGGCGTCGTGTTCTTCGGAGTCTTCACCCTGGTCGCCGGGCCACTCGCCGAGAAGTTCGGACGCCGCAAGACGCTCATCTGGGTGACCATCGGCATCATCGTGTTCGGCCTGCTCTTCGTGCCACTCTTCGGAGGCGGATTCGTGGGCGTGATGGCGCTGCTCATCATCGGCTTCACCCTCATGGGACTCACCTTCGGACCGATGGGTTCCGTGCTGCCCGAGCTCTTCCCGACCAACGTCCGCTACACCGGATCAGCGATCAGCTACAACGTCGCGAGCATCCTCGGTGCCGCTGTCGCGCCATTCATCGCTGTCTACCTATGGACCCTCGCAGGCGGCAGCACATGGCTTGTCGGTCTCTACCTCAGCGCCGCAGCCGTGATCACGCTCATCGCCCTCCTTCTCAGCAAGGAGACGAAAGACGTCGACTACGAGGCGAACGTCTCCTGACCCCGCAACCAAGCGCATCCGCGAGCCTGCGAACCACCGTCACTGTGCGGCAGTTCGCAGGCTCGCGGCGTATGGTTCGACCATGTCGACTCATCCGGGCACGCCGTGGCAGCACGCCGGCCCGTGGCGGGGCGCCGAGCCGCATCGCGCCGTTCTCACCTGGCTCCTCGCATCCGGCCTCGGCGGTCTGATGCTTGCTGCTCTTCTCCTCGCTCCCCCGGTCTCGACTCCGGCCCCGCTAATCGATGATTCGTCGGTCGTCGTCACCGTGCAGTGACCTTGCGCGCACCGAGCGCGGTGCACAATTACTGAAGAACACCGCGACCGATTCCGTCGATGTCGCGCGGATTCGTTTGCCCCGCTTCACGCATCAGAGAGTTTCGAATGAGCACGAGTACACAGCCACGACGCCGACTGGGCCGATCGCCGAAGCCTGACGACGGCCCCCGAGCCCGGTTCAGCCAGCTGCTGCCCTACCTCGCAGAACATCGGCCTATCCTCGCCGTGGTCATCGTGCTCAGTATCCTCGGTGCGGCGGCCAGCCTCGCCCAGCCCCTGCTGGTGAGCCAGGTCATCACCGTGGTTCAGGCGGGAGACCCTCTCGGCACCCTCGTCGCGGCTCTCGTCGCCCTCGTGGTCGTGTCGGGTCTCATCAGCGGATTCCAGCACTATCTGCTGCAGCGCACAGGCACGGCTGTCGTACTGTCGGCCCGCCGCCAACTGGTGCGCCGCATGCTGCGCCTTCCGATCCGCGAGTTCGACGTGCGCAGAACCGGCGACCTCGTGAGCCGCGTCGGCAGCGACACCACGCTTCTCTACGCCGTCATCACCCAGGGTCTCGTCGACGCCATCGGCGGCTCGCTCGTCTTCTTCGGCGCCCTGATCGCCATGCTCATCATCGATCCCGTGCTGCTCGGCCTCACCGTCGCTGTCATCGCCGTCTCCGTCGTCACGGTCGTCCTCATCTCGGGCCGCGTGCGCACCGCGAGCCGCAAGCAGCAGGAGAAGGTCGGCGACCTCGCGGCATCGGTCGAGCGCTCGCTCGGCGCGATCCGCACCGTGCGCGCATCCAATGCCACCGACCGCGAGATCGCGGCCATCGAAACGGATGCGCGGGGCGCGTTCGACATGGGAGTGCGAGTCGCGAAGATCTCGGCCCTGGTCGTGCCCATCGCCGGCATCGCCCTGCAGGTGTCGCTGCTGGTCGTGCTCGGCGTGGGCGGGTTCCGCGTCGCGGACGGCTCGATCACCATCGCCAACCTGATCTCGTTCATCCTCTTTCTCTTCATGATGATCATGCCGCTTGGCCAGGCGTTCGGGGCGCTCAACTCCGTGAACCAGGCGCTTGGCGCCCTCGGCCGCATCCAGGAGATCATCGACCTTCCCGTCGAGACGCAGTTCGACGCCGAGATCGCGCGCACCGCGGCGCCTCCCCTCGCATCCGACGGTGTCGCGCTCGAGTTCGACGACGTGCACTTCGCGTATGCCGGAGCACCTGTCGACGACGCGGACGTGCCCGCGGGCGGACCCATGGCATCCGGCGTTCTGCACGGCGTGAGCTTCGCGGCCCGCCAGGGTCAGCGCACGGCGCTGGTCGGCCCGTCGGGAGCCGGCAAGAGCACCATGCTGGCGCTCATCGAGCGCTTCTACGATCCGACCTCGGGAACCGTGCGCCTCGGCGGAATCGACCTCAAGGCGATCGACCGCGAGACGCTACGGTCGCAGATCGGCTACGTCGAGCAGGACGCGCCGGTGCTCGCCGGAACGATTCGGCAGAACCTGCTGCTCGCCTCCCCCGACGCGACCGATGAGCAGTGCATCGAGGTGCTGCACGCCGTGAACCTCGGCGAGGTGCTCGATCGCAACGACAAGGGCCTCGACGCCGCCGTGGGCGAAGACGGCGTGATGCTGTCGGGGGGAGAACGACAGCGGCTGGCCATCGCCCGGGCCCTGCTCGCGGCCCCGCCCATCCTGCTGCTCGACGAGTCGACGTCGAGCCTCGACGGGCTGAACGAGCAGATGCTGCGCGAGGCCATCGACGCCGTGGCGGAGAACCGCACGCTCATCGTGATCGCGCACCGGCTCTCGACCGTCGTCGACTCCGACCAGATCGTGGTGCTCGAGCACGGCCGCGTGGTCGGCGTGGGTACGCACTCGGAACTCGTCGTGTCGACACCGCTGTACAAAGACCTCGCGAAGCACCAGCTGCTGGTCTGAGCGGGTCTCGAGGAGCACGATGTGGTCGACGAGTCCGACGGCCTACTGAGGACAACTTCGTTCCACCTCGCGCCGAGGCGCGGAAATCCGGGGCTGAATCGCCCGGACTGTTCTGCCCTAGCAGCCTGTCCTCATTTAGCAACGGCTGCGTTCCGCACCTATCGTCACTGGATCAGCGCCCAGGGAGGAACGGGCGGAGAAGGGCACATCCGAGGCGAATATGGCGCCGATTGAACGGATCTCCGCCCATCCCGCCGATGGGAAATCCGCCCATCGGGGTTCCCTTCGACAAGCTCAGGGAACGGGCTCTAGCTGTTCGGGATGAGCGTGTACTTCGTCGACAGGTACTCGTGGATTCCCTCGAGTCCGCCCTCACGACCCAGACCCGACTGCTTCACACCGCCGAACGGTGCCGCCGCGTTTGAGACGACACCGACATTGAGGCCCATCATTCCGGTCTCGAGGCGCTCGATCATGCGCTGACCGCGAGCCAGGTCTGCGGTGAACACATAGCTCACGAGGCCGTACTGGGTGTCGTTGGCGAGCCGCACACCCTCGTCTTCGTCGGCGAACGTCACGATCGACACGACGGGCCCGAAGATCTCCTCGCGCAGGATGTCACTGCCCGCGACGACGCCGGACACGACGGTGGGTTCGTAGAAGCTGCCCGGGCCGTCGATACGCTTTCCTCCGGCGACCAGCTGAGCACCTCGCGACACGGCGTCCTGAACAAGGTCGTCGGCCTTGTCGACGGCCTTGTCGTTGATCAGCGGGCCGATGTCGATGCCCTGCTCAGTGCCGCGACCGATCGCCAGGCTCTTCACGCGCTCGGCGATGCGCCGGGCGAACTCGTCAGCCACCTTCTCGTGCACGATGAAGCGGTTGGCGGCCGTGCATGCCTGGCCGATGTTGCGGAATTTGGCGAGCATGGCGCCGTCGACGGCCTTGTCGAGGTCGGCGTCGTCGAACACAACGAACGGCGCATTGCCGCCCAGCTCCATCGAGGTGCGCAGAACGTTGGTGGCCGACTGGGCGATGAGTTTCTGGCCGACCCCTGTCGAGCCGGTGAAGCTGAGCTTGCGCAGGCGCGGGTCGGAGATGATCGGCTCTGAGACGGCGCCCGACGTCGACGTGGTGATCACGTTGAGCACGCCGGCGGGCAGGCCGGCGTCTTCGAGTAGCTTCGCGAAGAACAGAGTCGTGAGCGGCGTCAGCTCTGCCGGCTTGACGACCACGGTGCAGCCGGCCGCCAGAGCGGGAGCGATCTTGCGAGTGGCCATGGCGAGGGGGAAGTTCCACGGGGTGATCAGGAAGCACGGGCCGACCGGCCGCTGCGACACGACCATCGTTCCCGTTCCTTCGGGGTTCTGGCCGTAGCGACCAGAGATGCGCACGGCCTCCTCACTGAACCAGCGAAGAAACTCCCCTCCGTATGCGACCTCGCCGGCCGCCTCGGCCAGGGGCTTGCCCATCTCGAGCGTCATCAGCAGCGCGAACTCGGCCTTGCGTTCCTGCAGCAAGTCGAAGGCGCGGCGCAGAATCTCACCGCGCACACGGGGTGCCGTGCCCGCCCACTCGGCCTGAGCCGCGACAGCGGCATCCAGAGCTCGAATGCCGTCGGCCGGGCTGGCATCGGCGATCGTACGGATCGACCGACCCGTGGCCGGGTCGTCGACCTCGATGGTGCGGCCGCCCTCCGCGTCGATCCAATGCCCACCGATGTAGAGCTGATTCGGCACCGATTCGAGAAGCGTGGATTCCGACGACGATGTCATGATTCTCCGTACTGCTGAGCGCTAGCGAGATGTGGTTTCGACGCCCTCAGGCGCCTTCGCCAGCTTACTCGGCCACCACACGACTCGGCCCAGATCGTAGGCCAGCGCGGGCACAAGAAGCGACCGCACAAGAAGAGTGTCGAGCAGCACACCGAACGCCACAATGAATGCGATCTGGGCCAGGAAGAGCACCGGAATGACCCCGAGTGCCGAGAATGTCGCCGCCAGCACGATTCCTGCCGATGTGATGACCCCGCCGGTCACGGTCAGACCGCGCAGGATGCCCGCACGCGTGCCGTGCGCGATCGATTCCTCTCGCACGCGTGTCATCAAGAAGATGTTGTAGTCGATGCCGAGGGCCACGAGAAAGACGAAGCCGTAGAGCGGCACGGACGGATCGGCCCCGGGGAACTGGAAGAGGTGGTTGAAGACCAGCGCGGAGACGCCCAGCGCGGCAGCGAACGACACGACGACGCTGAGGATCAGCAGCACCGGAGCGAGGATCGACCGCAGGAGCAGCATCAGAATGAGCAGGATGACGACCAGCACGATCGGGATGATCGTGTTGCGATCGTGCAGGCCGGCCGTATCCGAATCGATGGCAGTGGCGGTCACTCCCCCGACCAGCGCACCTGATGAGCCGTCGGCCAGAGCAGAACGCAACGCGCGCACGGTGTCTTTGGCGGCATCCGAGTCGGCGGCATCCGAGAGCGTGGCCTGAAGGAGCACATCGCCGTCGACGACGGTGGGCTCGACCGCGACGAGCGTCTGCGCACCGCCCGGGGCGGAGAGCACGCCGTCGCTGTCGACGTTCGCCGACCCCGAAGGCGAGTTCGCGCTCGTCACCGTGAGCGAGGTCACGCCGTCGGTCGACAGAATCGTGGATGCGACGTCGCCGAGATCCGCCTCGGGCGCGACGATCAGCGCCGGGCTTCCCGAGCCGCCCGGAAAGTGCTCTCCCAGAGCGACCTGCCCGTCTCTCGCCTCGGACTGACCGAGGATCAGGTCGCTCTGCGGAACGCCGTTGGCCTGCAACTGCAGCACACCCGTGCCTGCAGCGAGAAGCACGACCGTGGTCACGATCCAGATCGCTCTGGGTCGCCACGCGATGAAAGACTCCAGCTTGGGCCAGAACCCCTTCGGCGCGCCATGGACGGTCTTGTGCGCGGCGAAACCGTGACGGGCGGGCTCGGCGTCGACGCGCACGGCCGCCCCATCCGGTGCCATGTACGTGGGCCGCAGCGGCCAGAACGACGCGCGGCCGCAGGCGAGCAGCAGCGCGGGCAGCAGGGTGAGCGACGCGAGCACGCTGAAGGCCACGCCGACCGCCGAGACAGGGCCGAGCGCCTTATTCGAGTTGAGATCGGAGAAGAGCAGGCAGAGAAGTCCCGCGATGACCGTTCCGCCCGAGGCGACGATCGGCTCGAGAGACACGCGCAGGGCCGCCCAGGTCGCCTCCCACCGCTTCTCGTGAGTGCGCAGAGCCTCTTTGTAGCGCGAGACGTAGAGCAGCGAGTAGTCGGTGGCCGCGCCGATGACGAGGATGAACAGAATGCCCTGCACCTGCCCGTTCAGCGTGAAGACTCCGGCCTTCGCGAGCCACCAGACGGTGAGAAGGCTCGTGGTCAGCGCGAAGAGCGACGTACCGAGCACTAGGAAGGGCAGCAGCGGCGAGCGGTAGACGATGAACAGAATCACAAAGACGGCGCCCAGGGCCGTCAGCAGCAGGATTCCGTCGATGCCCGCGAACGCGTCGCCGATGTCGGCCGTGAAACCGGCCGGCCCGGTGACGAACGCCGTGACGCCGTCGATCGATCCCTCGCGCAGCAGAAACGAGCGCATCGAATCGACGGTGTCGCGCACTTCACCGGAGGCGTCGATGGGCACGAACACCTCGACCGCCTGCTCGTCTTGCGACGGAATCGCCGGCGAGATGCCATCGGCTACGCCCACGACCGATGAGAGACCGTTGATCTGCTTCTGGATGTCGGCACGCTGCTCATCGGTGAGCTCGGCTCCGTCATCGGTGCGGAACACAACGATCGCGGGGATGGCATCGGAGTCGGTGAACTGCTTCTGCAGTGCGCTGACGCGGGTCGCGTCGGCGCTGGCTGGCAGATAGCTGGTCTGATCGTTACTCGACACCTCGTCGATGCGGCCGAAGTACGGGCCGCCGATCGATGCCGCGGTCAACCACACGAGAATCAGCGCGGCAGGGAGGAGGATTCTCAGCCACCGCGGGACGCGCACGTCTAGCCTTCGATCTGATCGGCGAGCACCAGCTCGGCACCCGCGCGCGCCATCTCGGCAAGCGCCTCGCGGCTCGACTCGGGGGCGACTCCAGCTACGAGATCGGTGATGACGCGCACGTCACGCCCGTGACCCAGGGCATCGAGGGCCGATGCGCGCACGCAATAGTCGGTCGCAAGTCCGGCGATATCGATCTGCGTGATGCCGTGCGTCTCGAGGAGCTCGACTACCGAACCGCCCTCCTCCGCCGTTCCCTCGAAGATCGAGTATGCGGGCTTGCCCTGCCCCTTGCGGATGTGGAAATCGATCGACCGGGTCGTGAGGTCGTCGTGGTACTCAGCTCCGAATGTACCGGCGACGCAGTGCACCGGCCAGGTGTCGACGAAGTCTGGAGCCTCATCGGTAGCGAAGTGGCCGCCGTTGTCATTGTCTGCGTCATGCCAGTCGCGGGAGGCGAAGACCAGATCGTAGGCGCCACGGTGCTCGGCAAGAAGAGCCGAGACGCCGGCGGCAACTGCTTCTCCGCCTTCGACGCCCAGGGCACCGCCCTCGGTGAAGTCGTTCTGCACGTCGATGATGAACAGCGCCCGACCCATGACGTCTCACTCTCTCTTGCTCGTCGACGCGATGCCGTCGAATCCTATGCCACCGGTCGAATTAGTCAGCCAGCTTACTAATCGATTCTAGAGCACGGAGTCACTGATTCGACAGGTTGTTTCCGCAACGATAGGCCGCGGTCGTAATCGTGTCGAGGGCCTGCTTCGAGCTATCCGAAACGTTGTCGAGGGCGAAGAAAGCGAAAGTCAGAACGGAGCCATCGGCAGCGTGGATGATGCCCGACAGGGTGTAGCCCGTGTCGATCCAGCCGGTCTTCGCGATCACCTGGCCCGCGGCATCCGAATTCGAGCCGGTGAAGCGACCGGCGAGCGTGCCGCTCTCGCCTGCCACGGGCAGGCCGTCGGCGATGATGCCGAGGTTTGCCTCACGAGCCGCGATCTTGGTGAACAGCGCGGTGAGGAAGTTCGGCGAGACACCGTTGTCGTCAGACAGCCCGGATCCGTCGACGATCACGAGGCCCGCGGTATCGAGACCGTAGCTCGCGAGAGCTGCCGGGGTGGATGCGCCGAGCGCCGAGAACGTGTTGCCCGAGCCCTGCGCGATTGCAGTGAGGCGTGCCAGCATCTCTGCCTCGGTGTTGTCGGAGCGAAGAAGGGCGTCCTGCACCATCGTCGACACCGGCGCCGACTGCACCGTGCCGAGGGTTGCCGCGCCAGCCGGAGCGATGCCCTGGCTGATCGGCACCCCCGACGCCCCGAGCGCGCTGGCAAACGCAGCGCCCGCTCGACCGATCGGGTCTTCGCTGCGGGCCGATTGACTGCTCGACGGGTCGGCGCGGTCGCCGTCGACCTGCAGCGCCGTCACCTCGGAGGACCAGCCGTCGAACAGCTCCTTGCGGTTCCACGACGGCTGCCACGCGTCGCCCGAGAACGCCGAGGAATCGAGAACGATCGACGTGACCGGCGCACCCCCGAGAGACGCGTTCACCTGCGCGGCGAGATCGAGCATGCTGGCGGCGCCGGGATAGATGTTGGAGGATCCGCTGGCCAGGGTGATGTCTCCGCCGCCCACCAGCACGACCTGGCCGGGCTGCGTGCCGGCGACGACGGTGGTGGTCGCACGATAGTCGGGGCCGAGCACGGCCAGTGCCGCCGCGCTGGTGAGCACCTTCATGACGCTCGCCGTGCGTGAGTATGTGCCGCCCGCGTGGTCATAGAGGATCTCGCCGGTGGTCGCGTTGCGCACGCTGCCAGAGAACGTGCCGAGGCGCGAGTCGGATGCCGCCTCGGCGATCGAACAGGTGCGCACAGGCTGAGCCGGAAGCGCGGCGGCCGGCACAGGACGCGCGGTCGGGGTCTTGGTCGGGACTGCAGTCGGGGTCGCCGCGGCCGAGGCGCTCGGGAGCGTAGAGAGTCGGGCGACATTCTCGGGGTTCGGCGTGCCGACCGCGGCTCCCGCCAGGAGTCCGCCGCCGCCGAGAACGAGAAGCGCGGCCGCTGCGGCGGTCGCGGCGAAAGCCCGCGGATGCGATCGGGCGCGCCGAACGATTCCGTTCAGCCGCGCGGACCGCAGCTTCGATACAGGCGTCTCGGACATCGCTCCATGCTAACCCGGGCCTGGAATTCGGCCCCGGGGACTTCTATTCGCCGGGGTAGGCGACACCGACCTGGCGACGCGCCTCATCGAGCACAGCCATGATCGCCACACTCTCGTCGATGGGGAGGAGGGCGCTTTCACGACGCCCGTCCCGCACGATGCGCTCGAGCTCCCACGCCTGAAACTGCATGCCTCGCGAGACGACCTTCTCGTCGTAGCGCTCGGCCACCCCGCCGTCTTTGCCCGCGTACACGGTGAAGCTCGCCTGGTTGTACCAGACGGAGTCGATCTCGATTCGCCCCTCGGTGCCCACGACGGTGGCGGTATTCGCCCCCCGGGTGTCGAGTGCGGTGTGCAGAACGGAGATCGCACCACCGGCGTGTTCGAGAATCAGTGCCACCTGCCGGTCGACACCCGTCGCCGTCTTGTCGCCCCTGGCGGTGACCGAGGTCGGTGCGCCGAACAGGTCGACGGCAAATGACACGGGGTAGACGCCGAGGTCGAGCAGCGCGCCGCCGCCCAGTTCAGGGTTGTTGATGCGGTGCTGGGGGTCGGAGGGCAGCAACTGGTCATGGTCGGCGATGAGCGTGCGCACGTCGCCGAGGGTTCCGGCGGCGATGATCTCGCGGATGCGCACCATCGACGGCAAGAACCTCGTCCACATGGCTTCGAGCACAACTACGCCGGCGCGACGTGCCGCTTCGGCTACCTCGGCAGCTTCGCCCGCGTTCAGAGTGAAGGGTTTCTCGACCAGCACGTGCTTGCCCGCCTCGATGGCGAGAAGAGCGTTCTCGGCGTGCATCGGATGCGGCGTGGCCACATAGACCGCATCGATGTCAGGATCGGCGACCAGAGCCTCGTACGTCGGATGCCGAGCGGCGATGTCGAAACGGGCGCCGAACGCGTCTGCGGACTCCTGACTGCGAGAACCGACGGCAGCGACCTGGATGCCCGTGGCTCGCAGATCGGTCACGAACATTTCGGCGATCCCGCCGGTGCCGAGGATTCCCCAGCGGAATGGAGTGGACACGATTCTCCTTCGAAGTCGAACACTCAACGAAAGAAAGCCCGGATCATCCGGGCTTTCTCGTGGTGGGGCCGCCTATCAGAATCGAACTGATGACCTATTCATTACGAGTGAATCGCTCTACCGACTGAGCTAAGGCGGCCTGGCCACCGCATTTCACAGCGAATGGCACAGCAACAAATCCTAGCCGATGTCGGCAGGCTTCGCTGACACTCCCTCAGAGCACCTGCCTCAACAGGGCGAAAGACTCGACGAGCTTCTCAGCGAGCGACTCGTCGTCGTCTCCGTCGGCCCACAGTGTGAAGGCGTGACGCATTGCTGCCATGGCGACCATCGCGGTGAGCCTCGCGCGCACGTCGAACGAGCCGGCCGCATCCGTCGATGCGGAAACGGCGCCTTGCGCCGTCAGGCGGCGCGCGATCGCCTCGGCCAGCGCAGCCTCGAAGCCACGCATGCCGGTGATCTTCAGGACCAACAGCTCTGGATAGTCGCGCAGCACCTGGCGGCGGAGCTGATGCAGCTCTCGATCACCGGTGCCGAGCAGCGCTACCTGCTGCATCAGCTCGAGGAGTACGTCGAAGATGTCGCGGGCGGGATCGCCCTGGACGAAGGCATCGATCAGTTCGGATTGCGCCTCGAAAGGATTCTCGCCCACCATCGCAGCCTCTTTCGAGGGAAAGTAGTTGAAGAAAGTGCGAGGCGAGACGTTGGCGACGCGGCTGATCTCGTCGACCGTGACCTGGTCGAGGCCGCGCTCTGCGGCCAGCTCGAGCACGGCGAACTGAATGGTGCGGCTCGTGGCGCGCCGCTTTCGTTCACGGAGGCCGACGCTCTCGTCTAGGACTACAGAAGTCATGGTCAACTCGTGCACCGCGGATCGGATGTCGGCACAGTGCCCTTGAGGAAGTATTCGTCGACGATCTGCTTGACGCAGCTCGACGAGCCGTATGCCGTGTGTCCCTCTCCGACGAAGGTGATCAGCTGGCCGCTTGACAGCTGGCTGGCAAGACTCTGCGCCCAGGCATAGGGGGTCGCCGGGTCGCCGGTGGTGCCGACGACGAGGATCGGCGCCGCGCCCTGTGCCGTCACGGCGTGCGGTGTGCGCGTGGTCTTGTCGGGCCAGACGTCGCACGAGATGTCGCCGTAGCTCCACCATGGGCCCACCGTCGGGGCGGCCGCAACGAGGTCGGCGTTCTGCTTCTGCACAACGACAGGGTCGTTCGTGTACGCGTAGTCGAGACAGTTGATCGCCATAAAGGCCTCGGTCGAGTTGTCGGCGTACTTGCCGTCGGAACCGCGGCCGTTATAGCCGTCTGCGAACTGCATGGCGTAGTCGGCGTTGCCCGCGAAGACGTCAGAGAACATGTCGCTCAGGTAGCTCCAGTTCTCTGCGTTGTAGAGCGGGTAGATGATGGCCGTGAGCATGCTCGACGACCCCAGTTCTCGCCCATCCGATGCCCTGATCGGACTGGCGTCTACCTGGGCGAGCAGCTCGCCGATCTTGGCCATGCCGTCGTCGACGCTGCCCTTGAAAGGGCACGACGACTTCGTGAGGCAGTCGGCGAGATATGCCTTGATCGCGTTCTCGAAACCGACCGCCTGACCGACACTCACATCGAAGTTACTCGAGGTCGGATCGAGGGCTCCGTCGAGCACGAGTCTGCCGACCTTCTGCGGATAGAGATCGGCGTAGGTCGACCCCAGGAACGTTCCATAGGAGTACCCGAGGTAATTGAGCTTGCTGTCGCCCAGCGTGGCGCGCAGCAGATCGAGATCGCGCGCGGCGCTGACCGTGTCGACATGCCCCAGCAGCTCCGGACTGTTCTTCTCGCACGAGGCAGCGAAGTTCTTCGACGATGCGGTGTAGGCGTCGAGCCACTCCTGCGATCCCCGCGCGCCGGGAAGCACGTCGTACAGGTACGAGTCCATCTCTTTATCGGTGAGACAGGTCACTGCAGACGACCGGCCGACGCCTCGCGGGTCGAAACCGACTACGTCGTACTGGGCCTGCAGCTTATCGCTGACCGCGAAATCGAGGCTGTCTTTGACGAAGTCGTAGCCAGAGCCGCCCGGCCCTCCCGGGTTGACGAGCAGGGAGCCGAGACGCTCGCCCGGTGCGCTCGCCGGGTGCTTGATAAGGGCCAACGATATGTCGGACGCCGAGGGGTTCTGCCAGTCGAGCGGAGCCTTGGCTTCGGCGCACTGGAGTCCGTCGCCGCAGTCGGTCCAGTTGAGAACTTGGTCGTAGAACGGACGAAGATCGGCATCGACGTCTTCTGCCGCCGGAGTCGACTGCGCCACCGGCTTGTCACTGCCGCCCGATGAGTCGCGCTCGACGAACCACGTCGTGCAGCCCGAGACGAGAACGGTGACCGCAAGAGCGGCGACTGCGAGAGAGGCGAACCGTCGCCTGCGGCGCGGAGTGGTGGCTGTCACGGAGTTGTCCTTCGTTGGCGGGTAGCGGTGATGAGGGCGGCCTCGAGTGCGAGCGCGGGCGCGACGTTGGCAGCGATTCGACGGCGAGCGACGGCGAGCGCGTCGAGCACCGCAAGCGTGTCTGCTGGGTCGCTGCCGGCCGCGATCTCGTCGAGTCGTGGTTGGATGGCGGAATTGATGGTGGGCAGCCCTGAACTCAGCTGCACGAGGAGAATATCTCGATAGAGCGACATGAGGTCGACGAGAATGCGATCGAGTCCGTCGCGAAGGCTCCGAGTCGCCCGGCGCTTCTGATCGTCTTCGAGGGTCTTGATCTGCGAGCGGAGGGCGGGCGGCACGGCCTGCCCCGCCTCGACGCCCATCGAGCGCAGCGTGCTCTCGCGCTCTTCGGCGTCGCGCTCGAGCGTGATCGCCTTGGCGTCGTCGCCGGCGATCTCCATGAGCCGCGCGGCCGCGACGACGGCCTGCGGCACGTTCTGGATGCCCAGGGCAAGGCTCAGGGTTTCGTCGCGTCGGGCTCGCGCCTCGTCGTTCGTGGCGAGGCGGTGGGCCATGCCGATATGGCTCTGCGCCTCGCGAGCCGCGCGCTCTGCGACCTGTGGATCGACGTTGTCTCGCCTTTCGATGAGTGCCGCGACCTCATCGACCCGAGGCACCCGCAGGCGAACCGAACGAACACGCGAGCGGATCGTCGGGATGAGATCGGCCTCGCTCGGCGCACAGAGAATCCACACCGTTCGCTCCGGCGGTTCCTCGAGTGCCTTCAGCAGCACGTTGCTGGTTCGCTCGACCATGCGGTCGGCATCTTCGATGACCATCACACGGTAGCGCCCGACCGACGGTGAGAACTGCGAACTCGAGACGAGCTTGCGCACCTCCTCGATCGAGATGATGACCCGCTCGGTGGTGAGAACTGCAAGATCGGGATGAGTGCGCGCCTCGACCTGGCGCGTGGTGGCCGGGTCGCCGTCTGCGCCGTGCCTGCTGAGCAGTGCCGCTGCGAACGCGTAGGCGAGGTTGGAACGCCCCGACCCGGGAGGACCGGTGATGAGCCAGGAGTGCGTCATCGAATCGCCCGAGTTCGCGGGGTCTGCCGCGGCTCGGAAGATGGCGATCGCATCGTCTTGGCCCGTCAAGTCGTTCCACACGGTCATAGAGACAACTTACCTGGAGCCGGCGACAGAGGCCTCAGGATGCGTCGGTTCCCGCCGACGCGTAGCCGAGAAGCGGCTCCACTGCGGCCCGGATCCGTGCGGCGAGCGACTCGGGCGACTGCGATGCGTCGAGAACGAGGAAGCGCTCGGGCTCGGCCCGCGCGAGTGCGAGGAATGCTGCTCGGACTCTGGCGTGGAACTCGCTCTTCTCGTTCTCGAGTCGATCGAACCGTGTACGTGATCCGTCGAGTCGCGTGCGTGCCTCGTCTTCGTCGAGGTCGAGCAGGATCGTGAGGTCGGGCAGGAGCCCCTCGGCGGCCCAGAGCGACAGACTCCTGATCTCGGCCGAGTCGAGCACACGACCGGCACCCTGATAGGCCACCGACGAGTCGAGGTACCTGTCTTGAATGACGACGTCACCGCGTTCGAGCGCCGGGCGCACCTTCGTGCTGATGTGATGCGCCCTGTCGGCCGCATAGAGAAGCGCTTCGGCCCGCGGACTGATGTGCCCGCGGCTGTGCAGCACGATCTCGCGCACCTCCGCGCCGAAGTCCGTTCCGCCAGGCTCTCGGGTGCGCACCACCGTTCGGTGCTTGCCGTCGAGCCACTGCTCGAGGAGCGCGGCCTGGGTGGATTTGCCCGAGCCGTCGCCGCCCTCGAGAGTGATGAAGAGTCCGGGTGCGGTCACGTCGTGGGCGCAGCCTTCGTCGCCGGGGACTTCTTCACGGGAGTCTTGCGCACGGCAGGCTTGGCGGCCGTCGCCGAGGCGTCAGTCGTCGCGGCGGCCTTGGTCGCGGTCGTCCTCTTGACGGGAGCCTTCTTTGCCACGGGCTTCTTCACGGCCGCCTTCTTGACCGGCGCCTTCTTTGCGGCGGTCTTGCGCGGGGCCGCGGGCCCCTTTGCACGCTTGTCTGCCAGCAGCTGCACCGCGCGCTCGAAGTCGACCTCCTCGACCGTCTCCCCCTTCGGAATGGTCGCGTTCGTCACACCGTCGGTGACATACGCGCCGAACCGCCCGTCTTTGATGCGAATGGGCTTGCCACTCTCGGGGTCGGCCTCGAACTCCTTGAGGGCCGACGATGCTCGCCGCGCCCCGTACTTGGGCTGCGCGAACAGTTCGAGTGCGCCCGGCAGGTCGATCTCGAAGATCAGGTCTTCGCTGGTGATCGACCGGGTGTCGGTGCCCTTCTTGAGGTACGGGCCGAATTTGCCGTTCTGCGCGGTGATCGGCTCGCCCGATTCAGGGTCGTCACCGACGACGCGAGGGAGGTCGAGCAGACGGAGGGCCGTCTCGATGTCGATCGTGGCCAGATCCATCGACTTGAACAGAGACGCGGTGCGTGGCTTGGGAGCCGTGCTCTTCTTCGCCGCTGCCTTGCGGGCGGGTGCCTTCTTGACCGCTCCGTCGGCGACGACGGCCGACGCCGACTCGGCCGCAGGAGCGGTCACCTCGGCGGGGGTCTCGGGCTCGGGGTCGACCTCGGTGACGTAGGGGCCGAATCGACCGTCTTTCGCGACGACGTTCTTACCTGTCTCGGGATTCACGCCGATGACGCGATCAACGACCACGGGAGCGTCGATAAGTTCTCGCGCTTTCGCTTCCGTCAGCTCGTCGGGCGCGAGATCCGCGGGAATGTTCACCCTGCGTGGCACGGCGTCTTCCGCCGCCCCGTCTTCGCGCACCTCGAGGTACGGACCGTACTTGCCGATGCGAAGCGTGATGTCCGGGGCGATGACCACCGAGTTGACAGTGCGCGCGTCGATGTCGCCGAGGTTGTCGATGACGTTACGCAGCCCCCGGTGCCCCTCGTTGCCGAAGTAGAACCCGTTCAGCCAGTCGACGCGGTCTTCTTCTCCCCCGGCGATGCGGTCGAGGTCGTTCTCGAGCGTCGCAGTGAAGTCGTAGTTGACCAGATCGCCGAAGTAGTCCTCGAGAAGCCGCACGACCGAGAACGCGATCCAGCTCGGCACGAGCGCCTGGCCTCGGGGCGACACATAGCCTCGGTCGATGATGGTCGAGATGATGGACGCATATGTCGACGGACGACCGATGCCGAGTTCGTCGAGCGTCTTCACCAGGCTCGCCTCTGTGTAACGGGGCGGCGGCGAGGTCTCATGACCCGCGGCGTCGACCGAGACCGCGCGCAGCAGCTGGCCCTCTTTCAAAGGCGGAAGCTTGGCCTCGGCGGGCTCAGTGGGGCCGTTGCGGTCTTCGTCCTGCCCCTCTTCGTAGGCGTGCAGGAAGCCGCGGAACGTGATGACGGTTCCACTGGCCGTGAATTCCGCGAGTGCCGGCTCGGTCATTCCCTCGACGATGGTCGGGCCGGCGGCGATAGTGACGGATGCCGTCACACCTTTCGCATCGGCCATCTGCGACGCGACGGTGCGCTTCCAGATCAGGTCGTAGAGCTTGAAGTCGTTGCCCCGCAGAGTGGATGCCAGCTGGGTCGGCGTGCGGAACGTCTCGCCTGCCGGACGGATCGCCTCGTGGGCCTCTTGCGCGTTCTTGCTCTTGCCTGCGTAGAGGCGCGGCTTGTCGGGGACGGTCTCTGCTCCGTACAGGGACTTGGCCTGCGACCGTGCCGCGTTGAGCGCCTGCTGCGACAGCGACGGTGAGTCGGTTCGCATATAGGTGATGTACCCGTTCTCGTAGAGAGACTGGGCGACGCTCATTGTCTGTCGGGCCGAGAAGCGAAGCTTGCGCGACGCCTCCTGCTGCAGCGTGGAGGTAGTGAACGGGGCTGCCGGTCGCCGGGTGTAGGGCTTCGAATCGACAGACGAGACCGCGATGTTCACGCCGGGAGCAGCGAGCGCCGCTGCGAGCGCCTTCGCGCCTGCCTCGTCGAGGGGCGTCGCCTTCGACTTGAGCTTGCCGTTCTCGTCGAAGTCGCGGCCAGAGGCCACGCGTTCTCCGTTGATCCGCGCAAGCCTCGATTCGAAACCCTCCGACTTCGAGAGCTGATCGAGTTCCGGGGAGAGCTGCGCTGTGAGGTCCCAGTAACCGGCGGCCGTGAATGCAAGCCGCTCGCGCTCACGCTCGACGACAAGCCTCGTCGCAGCTGACTGAACACGGCCGGCCGAGAGGCCGGGCCCGATCTTGCGCCAGAGAACCGGCGACACCTCGTAGCCGTAGAGCCGGTCGAGGATCCGCCGGGTCTCCTGCGCGTCGACGAGCGCACCGTCGATCTGACGGGTGTTGTCACGCGCCTTCTCGATGGCCTCGCGGGTGATCTCGTGGAACACCATGCGGTGCACCGGAACCTTGGGCTTCAGCACCTCGAGAAGGTGCCACGCGATGGCCTCGCCCTCGCGGTCTTCATCAGTTGCGAGGTAGAGCTCGCTGGCACCGGCCAGGGCTTTCTTCAGCTCTGCAACCGTCTTCTTCTTGGCATCGCTCACGACGTAGTAAGGCGCGAAGCCCTTCTCGACGTCGACCGAGAACTTGCCAAGAGACCCGGTCTTGAGCTCAGCGGGCAGGTTCTTGGGCTCGATGAGGTCGCGGATGTGACCGACAGACGCCTGCACCTCGAAACCGTCGCCGAGGTACTGGGCGATGGACTTGACCTTGGTCGGGGACTCGACGATCACGAGCTTTTTCGGGCCTGGCACTGTGCTCCTCAGCAAGAATAAAGAGAGTCGAACCACTCGCGAGAATCTCGGGTAAGCGTCTTCGACGGGGTTCGGAGGGCACTGAAGGCCCATCTGCCACACCATACACACCTCTTTACCCTGATTGCCTAATTGCGGAAGGGCCGAGGAAGCGACGCCGACCCCTTGCGCATATCGCACGGGTGAGGAAGATGGAAAGCGACCTCATAGGGGAGGATGCAAAAATGACATCGACAGAATTCGGAAGTTACACCGCGAAACTCACGGACGGTCCGCTCGAAGGACGCACCGTTCGAACGGAGTTCACCGAGGCGGGCGAGCCCCTCGCGCAGCTCGAGATTCCTGCGGGAACCGCAAAGCGTTACCTCTATCTGCGCGGCAGCGGCGTCGAATACAACGGCGAGGGCGACAACGCCGCACTGCCGTCGGCCGTCGACTATCGCTTCATCGAGTCTCGCCTGGGCTGAGAGCCGAGGCGTCACCGGGTGTAGTCCCAGTGCCACGGTTCGTCGGGATCGGTGAGCGGCTCGAATCCGAACTGCGCGGCATTGTCGGTGAGCCAGGCATGCGGGGGTGCGCCCCGCACAACGGGCGGATTCACGAAGTCGACGGCCACGGCCTGACCGTGATTCGACGTGCCGGGAATCGCTGCGCGCGGCCAACCGTACTCGTCGAAGACACGCTGCTGGGCAGCGAGGTCTCGATAGCCCTCGTCGACGGGAAGGTAGTTGCCGGTCTGCGAGTGATAGGCGTCAAGCATCTGCACCAGAGCGGCGGCCGCGTCGGCCCGCAGGTAGACAGGCGGATCGGAACGGACTCCCGGATACGAGATCACAATCAGGTCTTCGGTCGGGATCGCTCCATTTGCGGTCGACGTCTGGGGCGTCGATCGCGGCACCGCTGCTCGCGCGGTGACGGAGAACATTGTCGTGAAGATCTCACGTCCGACTGTGACCGTGGCCTCATCTCCCACCACCTCGCAGCCCAGCAGTGTTGCCCGGTTGAGGGTCGCGGCCTCAGCCGCGATGTCGCACGACTGGGCGGCCGACTGAATCGACGCCGACTCGGCGGCCGCGATCGCGGCCGAGTCTGCCGCCGCATTGGTTCTCGCCTTCGCCGGAATCACCGAGAAGAACGTCAGGGCGACGAGAGAGAAGGCCAGGGCCCCCGCGGCGACCGTCAGAGCCAGCATCCCTCCCGCGCCGTCGTCGCCGGTGAGCCGGTGCCGAATACTCATTGTCCGCCTCCCAACGCACACGTGGTCGAGCTCACCGGAATGGCGGGGAGCGCGAACGGGCCGGCCGACGCCGAGACGGTGACCGTCGCACAGACGAATCGGCCGTCGATGCTCGAGGAGAGAACCGCGCCGCCGCCGAGGAGCTTCACCACTGTCTCGGTCGCACCCGAGTCGTCACCGCGGCCGAGCAGTCGGGCCGCCGATGATGCCGCATCGGCGACCCGCATCTGCTGCACAATGAGCTGAAATCCTCCGAGTATGGCCGCGACGATGACGAGCGCGGCCGGCAGCACTGTGACGAACTCCATGGTGACGCTGCCGCGGTCGGCTCGAAGTGCGCGGAACGCGTGAGACATACCGACCACGCGAACAGGGATCTGCTGCATCGTGCTGGCCCGCCTATCCGGCGAAGCTCAGGGCCGTGCGTACGAGATCCATGAGGATCTGCTTCACCGCGTCGCCGCGCAGGAGCATCACGAGGAGGCCTGCCAGACTCACCGCAGCCATGGTGGCGACGACGTACTCTGCCGTCGCGGCTCCCTCATCGTCTCGGAGCGCGTGCCCGACAGTCTCGACTGACCCCGCCGTTCGCAGGCAGGTCATATTCAGGTCACTCATCATTGCTCACTCTCTTTCGGTTTCGGCACGAGTGGTGTGGGGACTCCAAGCCTCGTCGAGGAGGTGAATGCGTTCGACGGCCTGGCTCGATCTGTGCGGGCTCACGAGAGTTCGACCACGGTGGAGGAGAAGATGGCGATCATCATCGGCGCGACACCGAGCAGCATGAATGCCGGAAGCACGCATACACCGAGGGGAATCATCAGTGTTGTGCCGAGCGCTGCAGCACGCGACTGGGCGCGACTCGTCGCCTCACGACCAATCTGCCGGGCCTCGCTCTGCAGTAATTCGGCGGCCGGAACCCCCGCAGCACGTGACAGCTCGAGCACCCGGTCGATGCGTTGTGGATCGTCGGATTCACCGAGATCGTGCAGCCTAAGAGCCTCGATCGCGAGGTCGCGGGCGCGTGTCAATGAGCCGCCGCCCGCGAGACCGATGGCCACCAGTTGGGCAGTCAGTCCCGGTGACGATTCGGCTGGCCTCGCTCGCGCCACAAGCCTGGATGTCCACCGCGCTGCGGCCACGGTGAGCAGCGCGCCGGCGACGAGACAGCCGACCCCTAGAGGAGTGCCGAACAGCACGCCGATCGTGTCGAACCCCAACAGGGTTCCGAACACCAGCCCGAGCACCGGCATCACGCCGACGAACCGTGCGGTGGATCGGGGACCGGCCAGCGCCGCATCGACGTCTCGATGCAGTTGCCCGAGCTGGCGAAGAGTGTCAGCGGTCTCGCGCAGGCTCGACGCGAGCGGCGCCCCGCTCTCGTTCGCGACGAACCACGACGCGGCGACCGCTCGCCACGCCGAACCAGCCTGGGCGGCATCGGCCGATGACGCGACACTCATGATGGCCGCAGGAATCGAGCCGCCGGCCGTGACAGATCGCGCGACCGTGTCGACGATCTGGTCGTGCGATTCGCCCGCGTCACCCAGATAGCGCCACGCGTTCGTGGGTGCGACGCCGGCACCGAGCATCACCGCGAGCCGTTGCACCACCGAGGCGACCGCCTCGACGGCCAGAGCATCTGCTGCCATCACTCGACCGCCTCGACCCGCAGCCGACCGGCGGCATCGATGCCGAACCGGCCCACGGCATCCAGAACCCTGCGCGCACCGCGACGCTCGAGATGGAGCACGAGCCCTATGGCGCTCACGGCCTGTCTGGCCACGGTCTGCGGGCTCATCGCCGCCAGCGAGCCGAGCGCCTCGAGGCGCGCAGGCACATCGTCGAGCGAGTTCGCGTGCAGCGTTCCGGCGCCGCCATCATGCCCGGTGTTGAGGGCCGAGAGCAGTTCACGGATCTCGCCGCCCCGGCACTCGCCCAGCACGAGCCTGTCCGGCCGCATGCGCAATGCCTCACGCAACAGCCGATCGAGTCCGACCCCGCCTGCCCCCTCGAGGTTCGGCTGGCGTGTCTCGAGGGCAATGAAGTGCGGATGCTCGACGCGGAGTTCGGCGACGTCTTCGACCGCGATGATGCGATCGGATGGATCGGCGGCGGCCAGAAGTGCTGAGAGAAACGTGGTCTTTCCGCTACCACCGGCGCCCGTGATGAGCAGATTCGCCCGGCTTCGCACGGCCTGGTCGATGAGGGCGCGGGCGCCCTCCGCCTCGGCCCCCTCGCCGAACAACCCGGATGCCGCCAGAGAGTCGAGACGCGGACGATCGAGCGGCGGAATGCGGATGGAGAGCAGAGTTCCCCTCGGTGCGATTGGAGGAAGAGCGGCGTGCACCCGTATGCCGTCGTGCAGCCGCACATCGGCGCACGGCGTGGCCTCGTCTATGTGGCGTCCTCCGCGAGCGACGATCGCCACGGCGAGTTCCCTGAGCTTCGCCTCGCTGGGGCACGACCACCCCGTCTGCCGCACGAGCCCAGCTCCCCTGTCGATCCAGAGATCGCCAGGACCGTTGACGAAGACATCGGTCACGTCGGGATCGCCGACGTAGCCGGCCAGCGGCCCGAAGTCGGATGCGCCCGCGCGGCTGCGGGGCGCGGCCGTCGGCGCTCGTGCTCCGGCAGAGTCCGTGCCCGCGCCTGCGGTGGGGGACGGCGGCGCGGGCACGGGTGGAGGCGCGCTCAGCACGGGAGCTGCGACGAAGGGTTCGCGCCCGTGCGCTGCCTCGTCGGGCCTGTCGTCCGTGTACTGTCTGCTCGCCATGTCCACGAACGTAGAACCGTCAAGGGCACCGTTGCGCGTACAGTCCGAAGACTGTGGACTGCTCACCCGACGGCCGCGTGGGGAGGACAGGAACACGGCCTCAGACGTGCACAGAGAGAGCGGTTAAAAAGAAGGGGCGGCACCTAATGGGGGGAAAGGTGCCGCCGTAGCAACGCTGGATCGGGGGAATCCGTATATGCGTTGCATCTGGAAACGAGGTCCAGTGGGAACGAGTTTACTCGCCGGAAACATAACCGCAACTTCCCTCAGCTTTTTCTCAGCGGACCCCGACTTAGTCGCACTCCGCGAAGGCAACGTGACGCAACATCACCGTCTTTCCGCCCTATCCAAGGCTGGCTAAGATGGCCCCAGCCGTCGCAAAGGAGCGCACTGAGTTCATGAGCAATCGCATCGACAATCTTCTCCACGAAGCCCGCCGTTTTCCGCCTTCCGAGGAGTTCGCGGCGAACGCCGTCGCGGGAGCAGACCTTTACGAAGCGGCCGGCAACGACCGCCTGCAATTCTGGGCCGACCGGGCACGCGAACTGCTTCATTGGCATACCCCGTTCACCCGCACGCTTGACTGGACAAACCCTCCTTTCGCCAAGTGGTTCGACGACGGCACCCTCAACGTCGCCTACAACTGCCTCGACCGACATGTGCTCGCCGGCAATGGCGACCGCGTTGCGCTGCACTGGGAGGGCGAGCCGGGAGACTCTCGCAGCTACACCTACGCCGAACTCACCAGTGAGGTGAAGCGAGCGGCGAACCTGCTGACGAGCCTCGGCATCCGCCAGGGCGATCGTGTGGCAATCTACCTGCCCATGATTCCCGAAGCGGTCATCTCCATGCTCGCCGTCGCCCGCATCGGTGCCGTGCACTCCGTGGTGTTCGGCGGGTTCAGCGCCGAGAGCCTGCGCAGCCGCATCGACGATGCGAGCGCCAAGCTCGTCATCACCGCCGACGGCGGGTACCGCAAGGGGTCGGTATTCCCGCTGAAAAAGGCCGTGGATGCCGCGCTCGCGGCCGGCGGCGAAAGTACGGTCTCGCACGTGCTCGTCGTCAAACGCGGCGGCAACGATGTCGAATGGACAGAGGGCCGTGATCTCTGGTGGCACGACGAGATGGTGGCTGTCGACGACGAGCACGTGGCGAAGCCCTTCCCCGCCGAGAACCCGCTCTTCATCCTCTACACCTCAGGAACCACGGGAAACCCGAAGGGCATCCTGCACACCTCCGGCGGCTACCTCACCCAGACGGCGTTCACGCACAAGTCCGTTTTCGACCTGCACGCCGAGACGGATGTCTACTGGTGCACGGCCGACGTCGGATGGATCACCGGCCACAGCTACGTGGTCTACGGCCCGCTGGCGAACGGCGCGACGCAGGTGCTCTACGAAGGAACGCCAGACTCGCCTCACCCCGGACGCTGGTGGGAGATCATCCAGAAATACGGCGTGTCGATCTTCTACACCGCTCCCACCGCCATCCGATCGTTCATGAAGGCCGGCCGGCAGATACCCCAGCAGTTCGATCTGACGAGTCTTCGGCTGCTCGGATCGGTGGGCGAGCCGATCAACCCCGAGGCGTGGATCTGGTACCGCGATGTGATCGGCGGTGGCGAGACCCCGATCGTCGACACCTGGTGGCAGACCGAGACCGGCGCCATCATGGTCTCGGCCCTGCCCGGGGTGACCACCCTCAAACCGGGCTCCGCGCAGGTCGCGATCCCCGGCATCCAGATCGAGGTTCTCGACGACGACGGCCACGACGTCGGGCTCGACTCGGGCGGCCTGCTCGTGGTGAGCGAACCCTGGCCATCAATGCTGCGCGGAATCTGGGGCGATCCAGAGCGCTACAAAGAGACCTACTGGGACAAGTTCGGAGACAAGTACTTCGCCGGCGACGGCGCCCGAAGGGATCGCGACGGCGACCTCTGGCTGCTCGGTCGCGTCGACGACGTGATGAACGTGTCTGGACACCGGCTCTCGACGGCGGAGATCGAATCAGCGCTCGTGTCGCACCCGATGGTCGCCGAGGCTGCGGTAGTCGGGGCCGAAGACGAGGCGACCGGCCAAGCCGTGGTTGCTTTCGTCATCGTGCGCACGAGCCAGGCCGACGTGGCGACCGCCGAGGAGGCGTCTGCTCTGCTTCGGGCTCACGTAGCTGAGCAGATCGGCGCTATCGCCAAGCCCCGCACCGTTTTTCTCGTCGCCGAGCTGCCCAAGACGCGCTCAGGCAAGATCATGCGGCGCCTACTCAAAGACGTGGCCGAGGGCCGTGAGGTCGGAGACACCACGACCCTCGCAGACACGCAGGTGATGCAGATCATCACCGACAGGCTCGCTCCCTAGGCGAACTCGACGATCACCTCGATCTCGACGGGAGCGTCGAGCGGAAGCGCGGCGACGCCGACGGCCGAGCGCGCGTGGATTCCGCGATCGCCGAACAGGTCGACGAGAAACTCGGATGCGCCGTTGATCACGCCGGGTTGGCCCGTGAACGACGGGTCGGATGCGACGAAACCGGTCACCTTGACGACCCGCGTCACACGGTCGAGCGAGCCGATCACGTTCTCGACCGCGGCGAGCGCATTAAGAATGGATGTCTGTGCGAGCGACTTGGCGATCGACGGTGAGACAAGCTCGTGCCCGTCTCCTACCTTGCCGGTGTACTCGAGGCTGCCGTCGACGAACGGAAGCTGGCCCGCGGTGAACACGAGGTTGCCCGAGATCACGGCGGGAATGTAGGCCGCGACCGGGGGCACGACGGTGGGAATGATGACGCCGAGTTCGGCGAGGCGCGTGGCGATGACACTCATCAGGAGGCCTCCCCCGCCGCTTCGACAGGGCGCTTGAGGTAGGCGACGAGGCCGCCCTCGGGGCCCGTGACGATCTGCACGAGTTCCCAGCCCTTCGCGCCCCAGGTGTTCAGGATTCCCGTGGTGTTGTGGATCATGAGCGGTGTTGTGACGTACTCCCAAGTGGGCATCCGCGTTCCTTTCTGGGCATTTGCCAGCATCATCGATTACTCTCGAGCATATGTCTGCCCAGAAATCTAAGGTTAGCGGCGTCATCGGAGCGATCCTTGGACTCGTGGGGATGAGCGCCATTGCTGGCGTTCTCGTCACCGCCATGGTCGCCCCCGCGCTCGCAGTCACCGGAATCGCCACGAACAACTCGATCGGCATGTTCGAGAACCTGCCGTCGAACATCCGCCCCGACGTGCTTTCGCAGAAGTCCGAGATCTATGCAAAAGATGGCGCCGGAAACCCGGTGCTTCTCGCGTCGGTCTACGACCAGAACCGCGAAGAGGTCGGCTGGGATCAGATCTCGCCGTTCGTGAAAGACGCCGTGGTCTCTGTCGAAGACCCCCGCTTCTACACACACGGTGGTGTCGACATCATCTCGGCCGCGCGCGCAGCTGCTCAGAGTGCAGCAGGAGGCGACGGCCCCGGCGCATCGACGATCTCGATGCAGTACGTGCGCAACATCCTCATTCAGAAGACCGAGGAGATTCAAGACCCGGCCGAGCGCAAGAAGGCCTTCGACGATGCCACGAAGACCACCGTCGACCGCAAGCTCAAAGAGATGAAGATGGCCATCGGCCTCGAGAAGGAGTTCACGAAGGATCAGATTCTTCTGGGCTACCTCAACATCTCGAACTTCGGTGGAACCGTCTATGGCATCGAAGCAGCTGCCCAGTACTACTACGGAGTATCCGCCAAGGACGTGACGCTGGCACAGGCGACCAGCCTCGTCGCCATGGTCAACGAGCCAAACGGCCTTCGCATCGACCAGCCGGATTCTCCGGAAAAGATCGTCGACAACCAGGCCCGGCGCGACGTCAACATCCTTCCGGCGATGCTCAAAGAGCACAAGATCACCCAGGCCCAGTACGACGAGGCAAAAGCCACACCGGTCACACCCAATATCGTTCAGCCGTCGACCGGTTGCACGACCGCGAACGACAACATTGGGGCTGGCTTCTTCTGTGACTACGTCTCGTACATCGTCAAGAACGATCCCGTGTTCGGCGCGGATTCAGACACCCGCTGGCAGAAGTTCCGCACCGGCGGCTACAAGATCTACACCACGCTCGACATCGACCTGCAGACTGCGGCGATCACATCCATGTTCGAGCACGTTCCGAAGAGCGCCTCGGAGTTGGACATCGGATCATCGATGGTGACCGTTCAGCCTGGTACAGGACGCGTGCTCGCAATGGTTCAGAACAAGATCTTCAATCCGGCCGAAGGGGCTGGTCCCGAAGAGACGTCCATCAACTACAGCACCGATTTTGACTACGGCGGATCGACAGGGTTTGCCTCCGGATCCACCTACAAGGCCTTCACTCTGGCCCAATGGCTGAAGACGGGCCACTCAATCAACGAGCGTGTGAACGGAAGCGTGCAGACGTTCAATATGTCGACTTTCAAGAATCGCTGCCAGCCCGGCGGCTACTCCGGCACCTACAAGTCCGCCAACGACGGCGGGCCCACGGGATCGATGACCGTAGCCACTGCGACGCAGTGGTCTGTCAACAACGCCTACCTAGCCATGGCTCAGAAGCTCGACATGTGCGACATTACGGAGACAGCCGCTGCCTTCGGCATGCACCGCGCGGATGGCAAGCCCTGGGATCAGGTCATCTCTTCTGTGCTGGGTATCAACGAGGTCGCACCGTTGACGGTCGCAGCCGCATATGCGGGCATCGCGGCTGGGGGAAACTACTGCAAGCCCATCGCCATCGACCAGATCGTCGACTCCGCCGGAGCCGATGTTCCGATCCCCCCCGGAGAATGCAGCCAGGCTGTCGACCCCAACGTGGCAGCGACAATGGCCATTCCGATGCAGCAGGTTGTGGCGGGAGGTACCGCCACAGGCGCACGCATCGGCGATGGCGTGCCCATACTCGGAAAGACCGGAACGACGGACGGCGAAAAGCACGTGTGGTTTGCGGGCGCATCCACAAAACTCGCCACCGTTATCTGGGTAGGAAACGTAGTGGGCGATGTCTCCGTCCGTTACACAAGCGTGCCCGGCTACGGCGAGGTCGACAACATGCGCTGGCCGACCTGGACGCAGTACATGGCTGCGGCGAACCAGAAATATCCCGGCGACGCGTTCCCCAAGGCTGACGGATCGCTCACTCAGACTCCCCAGGCCACCGTCCCCAGCGTTCAAGGTAAGACCATTGCCGAGGCGCAGTCCCTCCTCGAGGCCGCGGGCTTCACGTTCCAAGACGGCGGAGCTACCGACAATGAGGCTCCCGCAGGCACGGCCGCCGGATCCGTCCCGGCCGGCGGAGAGACCGTGGCCAAGGGCTCCACGGTCACCGTCTATACGAGCAACGGCGCGCTGAAGAGCATCCCCGATGTGATCTCCGGTTCGAACAGCCTCGGCGACGCAGCGAACAAGCTGGGTCAGGCCGGCTGGAAGTTCGCGGGAACGAAGTACCAGGTGACAGGTGACGGCTGTAATGAGCAGAAACCGATCGGCACCGAGCCCGCGGTCGGCACCTTCGCGAACCCTGCCAGCCAGGGCGTGTACGTCATCGGCTGTAAGAAGAAGTAGCGCCCCGGTGGCACTGACCCGCCAGGCGACGGTCGCCGCGACAGCCCTCGGGCTGGCCGCGGCGGCCGGAGCTACGGCTTTCGCGTGGGGTTCCCTGGTCGAACGTCGGCTCTACACCCTCCGCCGGGTCTCTGCCCCCGTGCTGCCTGCCGGTGCGGCGGACATCCGGGTGTTGCACATCTCGGATCTGCACATGGCTCCGTGGCAGCACGACAAGCAGGAGTGGGTGAGACGGCTCGCATCGCTTGAGCCCGACCTAGTGGTCGACACCGGCGACAACCTCGGCCACATCGACTCCTATGAGGCGATCGCATACGCGCTCGAGCCGTTCCGCGGCATCCCCGGCGTCTTCGTCAACGGGTCGAACGACTACTTCGCGCCGACGTTCAAGAGTCCGCTGCGCTACTTCATGGGTCCGTCGAAGATGCATCGCGACCCGACTCGACTCGACACGAAGAGGCTCGAGAGCACCTTCGCCGACCTGGGCTGGCAGAATCTCAACAATCGCGCCACGAATCTGGTCGTGAACGGCACCCGCATCGAGTTCTTCGGCGTCGACGACCCCCACCGCCACTACGACCGGCTCGACCGCATTCCGGGGGCTCTCGACGAACTGCGCGAGAACGAAGACGACGACTACGCGGCCGATCTCACCATTGGAGTGTCGCACGCGCCGTACCAGCGTGTGCTCAACTCCTTCGTGACCCACGGCTCCGACGTGATCTTCGCCGGCCACACGCACGGAGGCCAGGTGTGTGTGCCCGGCTTCGGTGCGCTCATCACCAACTGCGACATCCCGAGAGACCAGGTCAAGGGCCTGAGCGTGTGGCGACACGGCTTGCGCGCGGCCTACCTCAACGTCTCCGCCGGTCTCGGCACCTCCATCTATGCGCCTTTCCGCTTCTCGTGCCTGCCGGAGGCAACGCTGCTCACTCTCACCTCCTCGCGCTGACCGGTGCACGCGGCACCCGCCGATATCGGCTAGGATGATTGAGGCCTTCGGGCTGATCGGGGTATGGCGCAGCTTGGTAGCGCGCGTCGTTCGGGACGACGAGGTCGCAGGTTCAAATCCTGTTACCCCGACCATCAAAAGGCTCCCTCTCACATGAGAGGGAGCCTTTTGTGTTGATGTGCTCGTAGATAACAGAGTAGTCACGCTCTGGGTCGACACTCGGCTTACTCCGCTAGGTTTCGAGAGTGAACACACTTGCTCGCCGCACTCCGCGACGGAACGGCATCGTGACTCTTCTGACCGCCGTGGCCTCGGTGACGGTCCTTCTGTTCGGAGGCATCTTCTCCGCTCCGCAGTCCGCGGCCGCCGAAGGGAACATCGCGGACAAGCGACCGCTGGTGGTCTTCATCGGCAACTCATTCACCGGCGGCTCGGCGATGGACTCCGGTGGCATCGCCCGCTTCCCTTCGCTTCTATCGGCCAAGCTCGAATTCCCGTACATGACGCTGACGGCCGACGGCGCCGGCTACGCATCCGCCGGAACCGAATCGCGCACCTTCGTCACTCTTGCTAAGCAGGTTCCCAAGAATGCTGCAGTGGTCGTTGTGCTGGGCAGCGACGACGACGCCGACAACACGGCGGCGGACATCCGGGCCGGAGCGGCTGAAACTTACGCGAACATCCACGACCAGGCCCCAGGCGCGGTCATTCTTGCAGTGGCGTCGCCGTGCGGCCAATCGCCTGCGCCAAAGGGCATCACTACAGCGCGAAACGCCGTGCGGGATGCCGCGCAGCAGGACGGCAATGCGTTCATCGACACGATCGCCGACAAGTGGTTGGTTGCCGGACCCACCGGCCAGGTGGGCGCAGACGGCGTGCACCCGACAAACATCGGGCACGCCGAGATGGCGAAATACCTCGCCCCGGTGCTCAACCGATTGCTGCCCACCCTTTCAGACTAAGAGGCACTGCCGAGCACACCGCCGCTTTCGTCGAGGTAGCAGACGCCGCAGAGCGACTCATAGGTGACGTGCTCACCGTCGATCGCGACCTGCGCACCATCGAAGACGAACACGTCGTCGATCTTGCGCGAGTTGAAGATCGCCTTACGCCCGCAGCGACAGATGGTCTTGAGCTCTTCGAGGCTGTGCGCGATCTCCATAAGCCGCGCGCTGCCCGGAAACGCCGACGTCTGGAAGTCGGTACGGATGCCGTAAGCGAGAACCGGCACATCGTCGAGAATCGCGATGCGTAGGGCATCGTCGACCTGCTCGGGCGAGAGGAACTGAGCCTCATCGATCAGAAGGCAGGAGATCGGCCCCGAACCACCCGCAATCGACCCGTCGCGGCGCTCGATGAAGTCTGCACGAAGGTTCGAGGAAGGAGTCACGAGAAAGTCGACCGCGCGTGTGACGCCCAGGCGGGACACGATGCGAGTATCTCCCTTGGTGTCGACCGAAGGCTTGGCGATCAGCACGTTCTGGTGGCGCTCCTCATAGTTGTAGGCGGCTTGAAGCATAGCCGTGCTTTTGCCGCTGTTCATCGCCCCGAACCGGAAGTAGAGTTTCGCCACGCATCCAAGGGTAGTTGCTCGCGCATCCGGCCAAACCCGATCGACGCAACGCCCGGCCGCCGTCGCCGACAGAGCTCAGAACAGGGTGGGCTGCCCCTGGTCGATCTCCTCGGGAATGATCGATCCCACCGATGGTGTCGACCCGGGAATCGGACGAGGACTGCTTCGCCCAATGGCCGAGCTGCGAATTCCGCCGGATGCGGCGTCTTCGATGCCGCGCTGAAGGCCATGAGCCCTGATGAGCGGCTGGATGCGCGCCGCCAACCACTTTCTATAGTCTTTCGGCGCATAGCTGTTGGCGCCGTAGTACATGCGCCCGTACTGCTCGACGAGTTCGGGGTGCGCGGACTGCAGCCACTCGAAGAACCACGTCTTGACACCAGGGCGCAGGTGCAGCGCTGTGTAGAGAACCGTGGTCGCACCCGCCGCCTTAATCTGACGCAAAGCCTCGTCGAGATGCACCTTCGTGTCTGTGAGGTAGGGCAGGATCGGCATAAGGAATACGCTGCAATCGAGACCGGCGTCGCGCACGGCTGTGACGGTCGCGAGGCGAGCCTTGGTTGATGGAGTGCCCGGTTCGATCGACTGCTGCAGTTCGTCGTCGTAGATTGCGATCGACATGGCCAGGTCGACAGGCACACGGGCACTCGCGTCGACCAGAAGCGGCAGGTCTCGCCGCAGAAGAGTGCCCTTCGTAAGGATCGAGAACGGTGTCTGCGATTGAGCGAGGGTCGCGATAACGCCCGGCATCAGTCGGTATCTGCCCTCGGCTCTCTGATACGGGTCGGTATTCGTGCCGAGAGCCACCGGAGCATGCTGCCACGACGGCCGCCGAAGCTCTTTCTCGAGAATGTCTGCGACATTGAGCTTGACGATGAGCTGAGCGTCGAAATCGGCGCCGGCGTCGAGGTCGAGGTACGTGTGCGTCGGCCGCGCGAAACAATAGACACAGGCGTGGCTGCAACCCCGATAGGGGTTGATGGTCCACCCGTGAGGAACAGCCTTGCTCTCGCCGGGAATCTTGTTGAGAGCCGATTTCGCGAGGATCTCATGAAACGTGACACCGGCGAACTCAGGAGTCTGCACCGAACGCACGAGATTGTTGAGTCTGGCCAGACCGGGCAGAGCCGATGGCTCCGTTACCGCTATCGCCTGACTACTCCACCGCATGCAGACATTCGAACACATATTCGAACACGAGTCAATCGGCGAAACTGCCGAATAGTTCTCAGGATGCCTCGCGGCGTGCGGCCATGTCGGCCGGCGTGTACGCCGCCAGCGGATTCCGGTTGAGCTTCTGCCGCACCGCAGCGACAGCGAGGTGGCGCAGATGGGTCGACTTCGATGCCCTGACGATACGAGCCTTGAGAGCATACGCATCGACATAGGCCATCCGGGGTGCCCATATGGGCTGCCTGCGCCTGCGCGACGAGACCCCGCGGGTGAGGTGCAGAAATGCCTGCACGGAGCCGATCGCCGACGCGATGTCAACGCCAACCGAAATGGAAGGCAACGATACGTCGCCTGTTTTGTCATCCTGCAGCGTGACGAGGCTGCGCAGATCGGTGTACGGCGGAATATAGGGAAGGCAGCGACTCAAGTCGATACTGCGGGCGCTGATCTGATCCAGGTTCTCCGAGGTGGACAAGCCCATGAACCGCTCGAAGGTCCAGGCGCTCCGAGGGGCGAAGGACATGACCTGGGCGGCGAATCCCACATTCATGACGAGAACGTCGGGGATTCCCTGCCGTCGAGCCTGCCGAGCGATCATGGTGCCGATCTCGGGACGAGTGAGTTCGGACTCGTCGAAAACGAGGTGAGCGCCATGCATGAATTCCGCCGTATTGTCGCGAGTCACACCCTCTCGCCAGACATCCACCCTCGCCGCCGGATTGATATCGAGCACCGCCTCACGGAAGACGTCGACCTTGGCGCGTCCGACCGTAGAAGCTTTCGCCCCCTCCACGCGGTTGACATTCTCTGCCTCGAAGACCTCCGGGTCGGCGACGCTGAACGAGCCGACTCCCATACGGGCGAGTTTCACTCCGAGTTGAAAGCCATCTCCGCCAACCCCTCCGATGGCGACCCGACTGGAAATCAGAGCGCCCTGCTCGGCCTCGCTCCAAAAGCCGTAGTTACGCGAGAACTCAGGCGACGAGATCGTCTTCACGCGTCGACCTCGAGTGGCGACGAAGCGCGACGGGAAACCCGACCAAAATACGCCATCCCGGGTTCGGCTGCCTGGAATGCGGCGATGAAGGAATCGTTGCGAGTATTGACACACACCGTCGAGGCAGGGATATCGATCTCCATTGGCACGTTGTAGTCGAGATAGTGGGCGATATAGCGTACGTCGCCGATGCGCTCGAGCGCGATGATTCCACGCAAGTGTCGTTCGAGCCACGGCTCGATGATGGCGAAAGTCCTCCCGAGTCCATGGGGAGGGATGTAGGCGAGCATCAGTGCGAACAGCTGCCACTGCACGAGATCCTGCAACGCAGCCTTCTCGTGGCGGGCGATCACGCGCGACACCTCGACGTCGTTGCCGCGCAAAGGAAGATCCCCGAACGCGTCGGGACAGAACTCCTCGACCGGCAGCGGGCGATCGCCCCTGACGATGAGCCGCGACACCCCGACGATGCGCACACCGACATCCGTCTGCTCGAAGACGGCGAACGTCACTGAGCGGGCATCATCCTGATCCCGGTCCGTACCATCCTCGTCGAGTTCGTCGGCGGCCAGCTGGGCGGTCTGGTCAACGTAGACGCGACGACGAAGTTGAAAGTGAGCGGCATACTCCGCCTCGAGACCTTCTGCAGCGCGTCCGTCGATCGCGAGGATGCCGGCGCTCAACCTCGACTCCGGACTCGCAGCGAACACCCGAGAATTCGTGACCACAGGAATGACCTCTTGGTTCGAAACGGTGCGATCAATGCGCGACATAGTCACCCGCGTCTAGAGAAATTCGACGCAATACACCCAAAGCCACAACACGCTCCAACATTCAGCACGACCACGCCGTGTATCGCCTCGGGCTCTCCCCGGGCTGCTCCCGTAAGGTGCAGAACGCTCTGGCTGATCTGAGCATATGAGGACTCCTCGTTATATGCAAACTGCGTAGAATATGATCTGAATCGAGGGAAGCAGGACCAACGTGGCCGACAAGCGTTTTGGGACATCTGGTGCTGCCATTCCGGATCGTCTATCGAAGTCACGGCAGGATCTTCTTGCGATCATTCAGTCACACATCGAGTTGACGGGCCTGACTCTGGGCATTGATGACGCCGTTCTCGAAACAATGCTTAAAAAGGCCGGGGTCACGAAATCGGAACTCAACCGAGCGTGGCCCAGTCGACAGGAACTGCTCGACGATGCGTTCCTGGCGATGGCCGCCAAAGCGAGAGACGACCGCGCAGACACGGAGACCCTGTTGTCTACGTGGCAGTATCTGAGTTCACGAACTGGTGATCTGCTCTCACCGAGCGGCCGTCGGCAGGTTCTCGTCGATGTCATCCGCACAGCAGCGGAGTACAACTTCGGTGCGGTCACTGCAACCGGAGCATGGCGCAGCTACGCGGGGCTCTCCGCGACAATCATGTCCTTCCCTGAGACCGACAGCAGGCAGCGCACCCTTGATGCTCTCTTGGCAAGCGAAATGTCTTTCGTCGAGACGATGGAGATGTTCTATCGCAACGTGATTCCCACGGTCGGATACCGATTGAAACCCCACTTCGGTGGCGACTGGCAGCCCTTTGTCGTCACAGCCGCGGCAGTGATCGAAGGCCTCGGCCTCATCCGCGCGTCAGTTCCCGCCCTGGTCGAACGCCCGCTCGACATTCCCTCCGGCGACACTCTGGAGCCATGGTCGCTGGCTTCTCTCGGCTTTGTGGGCGTTGTCGACGCCTTCATCGAGCCCGACCCCGACTACGACCCCCACGAGGCCATCGCCCGGTTGAGCGGCGGGGTCGACGTGACTCCCTCACCCGCCGAAGACTCTCAGGCCTACTGACCTTTCAGTCCGACAGATATCCGTCTTCGGCAGCACGCCTCAAGAGGTCGTCGCGTGTCGCGACGCTGCGGCCCTGCGACTCGTACATAGCTCTGATCTGCTTGAGCGCTCCGCGCACCCGTTCGAAACGGACCCCCTCGATGAGCGCGATATCGACAGTGCTCTGGCCAGTGGCATAGAGGCGGAGCACGCGTCGCTGCCAGGCGTCCGGGCCCTGCGACACCGAAGGACGTTCCTGGGTGGGCGGGCATGTTTTGCTCGATGCGGTGTCGCCGAGCACACCGCGGGCCGCGTCGAGCAGCGCTTCGGCAGGGCGAGACTTGGGCACAAACGCGTCGGCACCGGCCGCGAGTGTGTCGGCCTCCGCCTCCGGCCCCCCGTCGGTGCTCATGACGACGACGCGCGAACCCGCTTCTCTGCACGCGGCAATCCGCTGCCTCATCGTCAACGACGACTCGATTACACGAGCCATGAGCACAACATCGGGGGGAAACGACTCGTGAGCGACCAGGGCTTCCCACGAGCCCGATACGGCGACCACCGTGAAATCCGGGGCATTCATCTCTATCCACTGAGCAAGTCCATCGATGATGAGAACGTGGTCATCGAGAAGTGCGATCGTGTGGGTGCGGGCGGTCTCGGTCATGAGATAACAGCAGTCGTGCCGAAGTTGCGGATGCGATCCATCGTCTGCCTGAACGACTGCGGGCGACCGAAGTAGTATCCCTGAGCGCTTCTCACCCCGAGTTCGACCATCACGTCGACCATGTCGGGGCTCTCGATACCCTCGACGATCATCGTGTAGTCAAGATTGTCCCCGAACCCCTGGAGAGCTTTGATCACCTCCCGCTGCCTGACGTCACCGAGGTCGTCGATCAGGCTCTTATCGATCTTCAGGATGTCCATCGGGAATCTCACGAGGGCACCGACCGACGAGTCGTCGGAACCGTAGTCGTCGAGGGCGATAATGACACCGGCATCCTGCATGATCTCGGCCTCACGTCGAAGATCGTCGGTGACAGAGCGCAGCGACCTCTCGTTCAGCTCAATGCACATCGACACGTTCGGATGCGATCCGGCGACCTCTCTGATGAAGGGGCCAAGGTGATCCTCGCTGATCTGGCCCAGCTCGAGATTGACGGTCATGCACGCGATGCTCGGTTCGACCGCATAGAACTTCTCAGCGGCATCCATTGCTTTGACGATGATCTGTCTCGTCAACTCATCCATCAATCCGAGGCTCTTGGCCCGAGCGACGAGCGACGACGGTGAGATGGGGCCGAGTTCGGGATCGATGTACCGAACGAGCGCCTCGAAGGCCCAGATACGACCCTGGTCGATGCTGACGATGGGCTGGAACGCGAGCGTCAGCCTGTCTTCGGTGATCGCACGAGCGACGATGTCGTTGGTGCGTGTCGACCGGTGCGACGCGATGCTCACACTGCTGCCCTCTGCCGGACCGCCCTGACGCCTGGAACGTTTGACCTGCAGCATGCTGCGATCGGCGTCGACGACAAGAAGCTGCGCGTCGATCTCACGGTGCCCCGAGAAAGCGAGGCCTGCGCTCACGACGGGCCTGAACTCCTGGCCATCGAGAGTCAGGGGCATGCCGATCTCGCCGATGATGGTGTCCGCGAGTTCCTTGCTCTGCGCCACGGTCTGAAGCTCTGTGAGGATGACCACGAACTCATCGCCGCCGATGCGCGACACGAAGTCCCGCACTCCGACCGACTGTCGCAGCCGCGCGGCGACGACCTTGAGAAGCTCGTCTCCGGTGTGGTGACCACGGGAGTCGTTGAGCTTCTTGAAGTTGTCGAGATCAATGAAGAGAACCGCGATGCCCGAGTGGTACGACCTGTTCTCGTTCGCCTCGATGAGTGCGGACTGAAATGCCCCGTAGTTCGGGAGGCCCGTCAGCGGATCGCTATTGGCTCGGCGTTCAAGTTTGTCGACGTCGTTCTGGATGCGCACTGTCTCGCTCGCCATATGAGCGAGCGCGGTCAGGGCCTGCTGCTCCACGCCTCCCAGCGGGAGGGCTCCCAAACGGCGTGAAGCGACGATGTATTCGTCGACGCCCGATTCGAGGCGCACACGGGAACCGATCTCACCGTGCTCGGGCGGCCGCGTGCGCACCTCGGTTTCTCCCGCCTGCAGCACCATCTTGGCGCGCAGCTCGAGTGCCTTGCGCAGGCCACCTTCCGTGGCCCAGGGAAGATCGACCGCGGCGGATACGACACCACTGAGCCGCTGATGCACTCTCCGGAATCGTGTCCACTGGCCGATAACCAGGAACAGCGTTGCAGCAAGAAGAACGACGAGTGGGCTCAGTCGATCGCCGGAGTCTCGTTCCAACCACGGAATGACCGCCGTATCGAGAGCATTCATGATCGTCGCGACCACCGCCACGAGGAGCACGACTCCCGCTACCCGCATCGGGCTCAGCGCAGACAGCCCGAAGGTCCTGTCAATGCTCCATCGACCTCGGGCTCGGATGAATTCGATGAGCAGCGCTGAGGCGAAATACGCCCCGCTCGCCAGGATGTACGCGACCAACGGCCAGACGTCGGCACGGGCGAGGTCATTGTGCACGATGACGAACGCAAACCCGCCGACGGTGCTGATTCCCACGGCATAGAGAGCTACCGCCACACTCCGCAGCACGAATATCTGAGAGATCAGTAGGCCCACGGACCAGATGGCCACACTCAGAAGGTATTCGGATTGCGGGGGCGTGATGGAAAGAAGAGTCACTGTGACTCCCAGCATGGGCAACCCGCTGACCCTGCCGGAGGGGAATCTCAAGTAGGCGCACATGACGCACCCCAGAATCGTGATCAGCTCCAGCGTCCACGAGGTGGGTAGGCCGGCAATCATGCCGGAGATCGCGTACACGACAGCAGCGACCGCGAGCACGATAAAAGGAACGACGTAGATGCGGTCGAACATCGACAGCTTAAAGCGGTTGACCATCAGCCCGGGTCTCCTCGACGCCGCGCCCTGCCCCTCAGGAAGCGAGGTGCAGTGCCTGCGCAGTGCTCTTCAGCACCTTTCGGGCCGTCGCCGGCGAGTCGGTCAATCGAGTGCCGAACGACGGGATCATCGAGCGGATCTGAGGCACCCAGCGCACGTAATCGTCAGGAAAGCACCGCTCGAGAATGTCGAGCATGATAGGTACAGCAGTGGATGCCCCGGGTGATGCCCCGAGCAGGCCCGCTATCGATCCGTCAGCTGATGCGATGACCTCGGTGCCGAACTGCAGCACTCCCCCGCGCTTCGAGTCCTTCTTCATGACCTGCACCCGCTGGCCCGCCGTGATGAGGTACCAGTCGTCGGGGTTGGCCGTCGGCATGAACTCCTGCAGAGCCGCGAACTTCTTCTTCTTGCCCGCGAGGAGCTCGCCGACGAGATACTTCATCAGATCGATGTTGTCGCGGGCCACCGCGAGCATCGGGCCAAGATTGTGCGCGCGGATCGACCCGGGCAGGTCGAACCACGAGCCCTTCTTCAAGAACTTGGGACTGAACCCCGCGTACGGTCCGAAGAGCAACGACGCCTCGCCGTCGACGACGCGGGTGTCGAGGTGTGGCACACTCATCGGCGGTGCACCCACGGCGGCCTTGCCATAGACCTTCGCTCGATGCTCCGCCACCACGGCCGGGTTGTCGGTTCGATAGAACTGCCCGCTGATCGGGAAACCGCCGAAGCCGCGAATCTCCGGAATACCGGACTTTTGAAGAAGATGCAGCGCACCGCCGCCCGCGCCGACGAAGACGAAACGGGCGTTGACCGTCGTGGGAGTCGAGCCGACCAGCTCTTTGACTGAGACATTCCACGTGCCGTCTTTCTGACGGCGAAGATTCGACACGGAGTGCTCGGTCTTGAGGCTTGCACCGCGGCTGGTGAGGAAGTCGAAGAGATGCCGCGACAGGGCGCCGAAGTCGACATCGGTGCCGGCAGTGATGCGGGTCGCAGCCACCGCCTCATTCTTCTTTCGACCGCGCATCAGGGTCGGCGCCCACTCGTAGATGACTGCGGGGTCTTCGGAGTATTCGATGCCCTCGAAGAGCGGCTCGTCGCGCAGCACTTCGTAGCGCTTGCGCAGGTACTCGACGTTCTTCTCGCCCCGCACGAACGTCATATGCGGCGTGGAATTGATGAAGGTAGACGGCTCGGGAATATCGCCGTTCTCGACGAGGAACGACCAGAACTGCCGGCTCACCTGGAACTGCTCGTTGATGGCGATGGCCTTCGACGCCTCGACCGTGCCGTCGGGCTGCTCCGGCATGTAGTTGAGCTCGCACAGTGCGGCGTGGCCCGTTCCAGCGTTGTTCCACGGGTTGGAGCTCTCACCCGCTACATCGCCCAGCCGCTCGAAGATTCTGATCGTCCAGTCGGGCTGAAGGATCGAAAGAAAAGTGCCGAGTGTGGCGCTCATGATGCCGCCACCGATCAGAACAACGTCTACGGGTCTGCCTGCTGCGCTCACATCTCCCATGATAAGGCCGCCCGCTCGTCTGGTGAGTCGAAGCGGAAGGTCACGACCAGAGCGTCGTTGACGGTGCGCGCGTCGGCCTCATCGAAGACCAGTCGCACCATCCGAAGAAAGTGAGCCAACGAGGTCGGGGCCGACGCGCCCGCCGGACGTGTGAATTCGATCCGGCCCCAGGCATCCGCCCCCCGCCGCTCAAGGGTCAGGGATTGCGTCGCCGAGGTGCCGTACTGGTCGGCCATCGCCCCGATGAGCGCCCGCAGGGCCGAGATCTGGCGCTCGTCGAGATGGGCCGCCACCCCATCGTCATCGCTGTATCGATCGACCACATCTTCGAGCGTGCCGCGTGAGATTCGGTCGACGATCGCCCGCCGCAGTTCGGACGCTAGCTCGGTCGCGCGAACGGCATCCCCCGGCTGAAGTGCCTTCGATTCATCGAGCCGGGCGAGAAAGGGCAGCACGTCGCGACGCAATGAGCCGAGCTCTCCCATGGCATCCGTCTCGGCGAGCCGGATCAGCACCCCGCTCTGGTGCTGCACCCGCTCCGCCTGCGCCTCATCTCGTGCCTTCTCGAGGCTTGCAACGAGACTGCGCGCGTATGCCGCCGACGCGAGACCGATGGCGATGCTCGGGGTGGCAGCGATCAGAGCCAGGATGCTGAGGGTCGTCGCGGTCTCCGAGCTCAGGTTCTGCAGGAACGCCAGGGAGAACGTGAGGGCGACGGCCTGCAGAGTGAACCAAACGATCTCGGTTGAGCGTCGATAGGGTCCTGCCAGCAGAAGGGCCAGTCCTAGGCAGACTGCTCCCCAGTCGTCGCGGATGAGCGTGTTCGACCCGAACTGGCTGAGTGAATCGAGCACACTCGCCAGCATCACGCCGCCTAGGAATACCTGAAACCTCGCGAAGGAGACGACGCGACCGAACGGGTTCGCGGCACGGATGAAGTACACGTAGGAGGCGGCGAGCACGAGTTGGGCAAGGATGGCCACCACCGGCAGCGAGATCTGCTCGCGACCCGTCGGAGTGAGAGACAGCGCGATCGACAGGGCCACGCTGACCACGCCCATCGCGATGGCGAACATCCGCGCCGTCACCCGGGATACCGGGTCGAGCTCGGCGGCTGTCGGCCGCGACGACGACGTCATGCGAGGCCCTTCGGCACTGAAAGAAGCACCGATGTGCCCGCCCCAGGCGTCGACCAGACGGTGGCGGATCCGCCGACCCCGAACATCCGGTCATAGACGGAGAGCCGCAGGCCGAGCCTGTCTGCGGGCGTCGCAGAAACCGTGAACCCGCGGCCGGCATCGGTAATGGTCGCCGTGACCTCATCGCCGGACGCGACGATCGCGAGTTCGGCCAGTGACACGCCGGCGTGAACGACCACATTGACGAGGCACTGCTCGATGGCGGCCACGATCGCCTCCTCCGCCGTAGCGTCGAGAGCGTCGAGCTCGTCGACATCGCCTGACACGATCACACGAAGTCCTCGCGAGCCGACCCGAGCCAGCGTGCGCGTGAGCATGCTTTCACTCGTCGACTCGATCAGACCGGGAATCGCAGCACCTCCTGTGGCGCGAAGAAGTTCATCGCTGCGCGCGAGAAGGTCTAGGTCTCGACGGATCACGGCGAGATGGCTCTCGGGGATCGGTCCCGGCCCCAGCATCGCGATGGCGTGGAGATCGCCGAGGACGGTGTCATGAAGAAGGCTCGACGCGTGGCCGAGAAGGCGAGCTTCTTCGTTGATACTCTGCTGCTCTCTGGCGGCACGGTCGAGGGCGGGCGCCTCTTGCACGGCGTTTCTACGGGCTGCCCACAGAACGATCAAGAGGAGAAAGACGGCGATGAGCGAGCCGAGCGCGGTGAAGTCGACGACGATCTCACGGCCCCCGATCGCGGTGCCGAGCACCGACGCACTCGACATAGCCACATTGGAAAGCCCGCACACGACGAGACAGGATGCAAGCGATCGCCTGCCGACGCCGGATACCGTGGCTGCGACAACGGGAAGACTGAGCACAATGCTGTCGGACTTCTGACTCGCGGCCAGCAGCGGATCGACGCTCAGAGCATAGGCGAATCCAGCGCAGCAGACGATCAACAGGGCGACGACGGTCTCCAGCGAGCCGTGTCGTCGTTGGAGGACATATGCGCCCGCCCCCAGGACCGCGAGCGACAGGACCGGCACGATCGCCCGCCCGATTCCCACCTCGCCCGCATTGACGGGATCACGGACGGAAAGCACAAAGACTATCGCCGCCACGGCAGCGAGCAGGATCGACGACAACCAGACGCTCGCATCGCTGAGGGCGCGGCTTGTGAAGACGCCTTCGGCGTCTGTTCCGAGCGACAGGGAGGTCAGGACACGAGCCCGTCTTCCGCCGCACGGCGGATGAGATCCTGCTTGGATCGGGTGGGGCGTCCCGTGGCCGCATAGTGGTCGCGGATGCGCGACAGGTTGCTCTTGACCGCCTCGAAGGGGATGCCCAGTTGCAACCCGATGTCGACCGGAGTCAAACCGTCGGCATAGAGGCGAAGCGTCTCGAGCGCGGTATCGACGAAGGCGACCGTGCTCTGCTTCTGCGACCAAGCCGTGCGCACGGCGTCGACCACCGAATCTGCGGGCGAGGATTTCGACACGAATGCCGACGCACCTGCGGCCAGCGAACTCTCACGGATCTCGTCGGTGTCGAGCGCACTGACCACCACGACGAGCGCACCGGCGGCAAGGCACGTCCGCACCCGCGTCTCGATCGAGATCGGCTCCTGCAACTGCAGATCCATCACCACCACATCGGGCGGGAATGCGGAATGCCGGATCATCTCGAACCACCCCGTGACACTGATGACGACATCAAGATCTGGGGCGTTGCTGCGCATATACATGGTGAGGCCGTCGAGCAGAAGCTCGTGGTCATCGACAATTCCGACTCTGCATGATTGCACCGTCGACTGCACTTCCACGTTCTCCCCCTGAATAGGCTCTTGCGCACAAGCAAACTCCCCCCAGAGGCGCACGGTCACCTCACACTACTCGCTCCTGGACGCGTCCGCTGGGTGCATTTCTCATGCTTACAGCCCACGTCGATCCAGCTCTTCGGACATGCGCCTGGCTATCTCGGCGTAGCCCTCGTCGTTCGGGTGAAGTCCGTCGTCAGCCATCCACTCCGGGTGGCCCTCTATCCAATGCGAGGCACCCTCGATGCTCTCGGCTCCTATCGTGCGAGCCTCATCCGCTACCCAGCCGCTGATCGTTGCCAGGCTCTGCGGTCGCTCGTCGGTGTACCAGAACGGTTCGACCACGATGATGCGCGTCTCGGGCAGAGCCCTCCGCAACGCGGCGAAGTCGGCGACGATGGCCGCATGCACCTCGTCTGCCCTCGCGGGCATCGAGAAGTTGTCGTTGAGACCCATCGTCACGAAGAGAATGTCGGGTTCGGATGCGATGACAGCGTCGACGAGGTCACCCCCGGCCGGCAGCCGGTCACGATTGTTCACGAACCCCAGGCCGTTCACACTCGGGTTGACCTCGTTCCACCCTCGATCGGCCGCGATGATGCTCGACCATCGTTTGCCCCGCTCGCTCGCACCGGTGCCCAGAGTGTACGAGTCGCCGTAAAAGGCGGCCACCGGCGCTCCTGGGATGCCGGTGTCAGCCGGAGACTCGCTCTGGGCACTGGGCCCAAGGGATGCGCGCACTACCCCTCCTCCGATAACGACCGCGAGCACAACGAGCGCGACGATCAGAATCGCCGGTCGTCGTGAGGTCATGACGGTTATTCGGGGCGGTCGACCTTCTGGATTGCGTTGCCCGCGGTCATCCGGCTGCGAGGCGAACTGCTGCGGATACCGATCCTCCGGCGGCGATCCTTCGACTGGCGCAGATCGCGACCCAGCCGTCGGTCGCCGTGATACAGGATCGTCTGCCAATCGACCGGCGCATCCGGATCGACGAGCGAACGCTGAGGCTCTTTCTTCTTCTTGCGGTCGACGTAGAGGAAGTTCAGGAATCCGAGCCACACGTCGACAGCTGAGTTCCAGAGTCCGATGTAGGCGCGTATCGCTCCGGCGGCCATGATCGCGTTGAACGCAGCAAACAGAGCGTTGCCCCAGTTCTGCAGAACGATGTCCCGATAGAGAGTGAACAACGAGAACAACACAATCACATACGGGGTGATGACATAGAGGGCGGGTGCCGCCGTGCGGTTCTTGACCTTCGGCGTTCGCACGAACGGGATCTTCTCGCCCGTGATCATCTGCTGGAACGACTTGAAGACGCCCGCAAGGTTGACGGGAAGCAGAACGAGGTTGAAGCCGTAGATGCGGAAGATGTCGCTGAAGCGGTGCCCGGCCGAGCGCAGGTCGCTTCCCATGGCGATGAAGTACGGCAGCGCGGCGAGGAACACGAAGGGGCTCAGCAGTCGACTGTCATACGGGTATGCGAGCAGGAACAGCAGCCCGAAGCTCGCCCACGCGATCGATGCCATGTAGTTGGACCGCAGCAGAATCTCGCTGAGAAGCACCCGCTCGCGGTTGAAACGACGCTCCCTCAGCTGGTCCCAGAACTTCGGAAGAATGAGAAGTCCGCCATTCGCCCAGCGACGACGCTGCACGATGAGCGAACCGAAGTCGGGAGGGGTCGCGCTGTAGCTGAGGCGCTCGGGGTAGTTCACGAGTGTCCACCCGTGGGTTCCGAGGTCGATGCTCGACTCGGTGTCCTCGATGACCGTGCGGTCCTGAATGAACGTCTTCACCTCGAAGCCGGCGACGACCTCCACCTCGACGATGTCCTCCAACGCGCGCTTGCGGATGACAGCGTTGGCGCCCACCCAGAAGGTGGCGTTGTAGTACGTCATGCCCTGGTGCAGGATGTGCTGGAGGTCGGTCGTCGCACCGGCGACACGTTCGATGCGCGTGGGTGCACCGCGGAATGCCGAATACGGCGTCTGCGTCACGGCCACCCGAGCATTCTCGGGCTGCTCGAGGAGGTAGACGAGACGCACGCAGTAGTCGCGCAGCAGTAGTGAGTCTGCGTCGAGGGTCAGCAGGTAGGTCGTGTCAGGAATGACCAGAGCGGCCGAGGCCTCGTCTTCTGCCTCACGAAGGACCACACCATCGACGGTATCCTCCGTCGTCCAGGCGCGACCCATCAGACCGATGTACGAGTTGAGGTTCATGGCCTTGTTGGCCTCGTGCGACAGCGACGCGAACTTCTTGCGTTCGAAGTAGTCGAGTTGCGCGGTGAAGATGCGCGACAGTCGGAGCGCAAGCGTGATCAGGCGGTCCGCATCGGGGTACGAGTCCTGGTCGAGAGCACCGCCCAGCGCGACAATCGTCAGTCTCAGTTCGCGGGCGAGACCCATCACGATCTGATCGACGAAGAACTCGTCGACGTGATCGCCGACCTGCTCCGTATCGGCCATCGCCTCGAGCCACTCGGCCGCCGCGACATAGTCGTCGACGAGTTTCTCTACGTCGGCGCGCGCCACCGTGTCATCGGCAGCAAAACGCTCCATGAGGTCGTCGACCGAGGCGCGAAAGCGCTCACCCGGAATTCTCAGGGCCGCATCGATCTGAGCTGCGAGCGCCCGTGTCGCCTCGAGAGTCTCGGCCTTCTCAGGATCGGTGGGGTACGGCGGGTCGTCGAGGAGCAACACGATGCGTAGGTCGGGAAACTCCTGCAGCGCTGCGGACCACAGGGTGGCGCGCACGACGTTGGTCTCTTCGGCATAGCTCGGAACGAGCACGGTGATGCCGTCGGAATACTCGGCGAAGTGGCGATCAAGCTCACCGCGAGGAACGCGAACGTGGCTTCGGAACCGGTACAACGCACCCTGGCGAGCCAGCAGATACATCAAGGCGGAGAACGTGAGAATCGTGACGACGAGGAGATAGCTCACCGCCTCGAGCGTGAAGCGGAACCCCGCACCCGGATTGTTCACGAGCTCGCGGAACACCGTCGTGATCACATAGATGATCCAGAACCCGATGGTGGCGACGATGGCGAGACGGCCCATCGTGACCGTGCGCGAGCTCGGCTTTGGGTGAACGATCGATAGCGGTTCGCTGCGCCGCTCAGAACCCCACTGCCGGCGCCGGGTCTTCGTTTCGTCGACCATGACAAATCTCCCCAGAAAAGTACTCAATACCTGCAAAGTTGACAGTCTCTCACGATTTTGTGCGAAAGTGAGTACCGATCAACATTTAGGGGAACTCTTGTCTACACGTTTTCCCGGGCGCCGCCTGTCGATAGTGCGGCTGTCCGGCGTCTTTCTCCTCATCGCGGGACTCGTCTTCTCCGGCTTTCAAGGCTGGAGATGGTTTCAGGACGCGACGAGCGTGACAACGAAGGCTTGGATGGCCGGCTACGTCGATGTCACGGCAACGCCGAGCTTCGCGTTCGAGAACCCGGCCAACTCGGCCGGCGACAACGTCGTGCTGTCGTTCGTCGTCGCATCCAAAACCGACCCCTGCAGCCCCTCCTGGGGAACGTACTACTCGATGGACGAGGCCGACCAGGCCCTCGACCTCGACCGGCGCATTGCGCGCCGCACCCAGCAGGGCGGCGACGTGATCGTGTCGTTCGGCGGGCTCCTCAACGACGAGCTGTCAACCGGCTGCACCGACCCGGACAAGCTGAAGAAGGCCTACGAGTCGGTCATCGACCGCTACTCGCTGAGAACCATCGACCTCGACATCGAGGGCACCAACCTTACCGACACCGCCTCGGACGACCGTCGCGCGACCGCGATTGCGAGCATCCAGAAAGATCGGGCCGGGACGGGCTCACCGCTGGCCGTCTGGCTCACCCTGCCCGTCGCCCCGTCGGGGCTCACGACCGACGGCACCGACGAGGTGACTCGGATGCTCGATGCCGGCGTCGACCTGGCCGGCGTCAACCTGATGACCATGGACTACGGCGACAGTCGCGAGAAGGGGCAGTCGATGCTCGACGCCTCGACGTCCGCGGCGAACGCCGTGCACGGCCAACTGCGCACGCTCTACGACCGCCAGGGCATATCGCTCGGCCCGGTCGAGCTGTGGAACAAGATCGGCCTCACGCCCATGGTCGGCCAGAACGACGTTGCCGGCGAGATCTTCACGCTCGACGACGCCAAGGCCCTCAACGCCTTCGCTGTAGAGAACGGCGTCGGCCGCGTCTCGATGTGGTCGCTGAACCGCGACACCACCTGCGGCTCGAACTATCCCGACGTCACGCGGGTGAGCGACTCGTGCAGTGGTGTCAACCAGGGCGATCTCTCGTTCGCCGCGCTCCTCGGCGACACGCTGACAGGTTCTCCCGATGCGGCGGCCGGAGCCGTCACCACATCGATTCCGACCAACAGAGAAGACCTCACCGACGACCCGGCCACCAGCCCCTATCAGATCTGGGACGCCGACTCCGCCTACCCGAAAGACACGAAGGTCGTGTGGCACCGCCAGGTGTACACAGCAAAGTACTGGACCCAGGGCGATATCCCCGACAACCCGGTGCTGCAGGCATCCGAGACGCCGTGGGAGCTCGTGGGGCCGGTCCTTCCGGGCGAGACCCCGGTTCCGGTTCCGACGCTGCCTGCCGGCACCTACCCGGCATGGCAGGGCACGAGCACCTACACCAAGGGCGATCTCGTGATGTTCGACGGCACTGCGTACGAGGCCAAGTGGTGGACCCAGGGCGACAGCCCGCAGGCATCCGGAAGCAATCAGGATGCCTCGCCGTGGCGGGCCCTCACCGCTAACGAGGTGCGCACGATCCTCGGCATTCCCACGGTAGGGGCCGGCACCGGCGGCTAGCGCCTCCGTCTGCGGTCCGGCCTGCCGTTCGGGCCGTAGACGATGATGCCGGTGACCGGGATCAGCGCGAACCATATCCAGCTGTACCCCCAGCCGAAGCCGCTGCCGGTCACGAAGAACAGGGCGAGCGAGACGAACGGCACGATGGCCATCACCGTGGCCCCGATGCGGCTCGGCTCCTTTGCCTGCGGATCCTTCCAGCCTTCGGTTGCGCTCGGGGTCGGATATTGCGCAGAGGGCGCCGCGGGCTGCGGCGCGACTCGCTCGATCTCGGGCGCGCCATAGTCGGGGATGTCGTCGGTGGGGCGCGGTTCGGCGAAGACCGTCGGCGCGGATGCGGATGCGCTCGGAGACGCCGGGGTGGATCGGGCCGCCTCACCAACAGACGCAGGGAACGTGGTGGCCGGCAGATCTTCGAACAACGGCGCGAGGTCGCCTCGGGTCACGGCAGTGCGCGCGGCCTTGCTGCGCTCGGTGAATTCGGCCTCGGTCAGACGCCCCTCGGCCACGTGCTGGCGCAGCTCCGTGACTGCACGGTCACGTTCGGCCGTACTGAGTCGATAAGTGGGATTGCCCGAGTAGTCCGGAATGCTCATACCGCCATTGTGTCAATCCGCGCCTGCGCGCGCATCCACCGAACAGCGGATGCGCGCGGCGAGGCGAGACTTAGGCGGAGACGGCGACCGAACGCTCGGCCGCAATGTACTCGGCGATCTGCACGGCGTTGAGAGCGGCGCCCTTGCGGAGGTTGTCGTTGCTGATGAAGAGCGCCAGGCCGCGACCCGCCGGTGCTCCCTCGTCGGCCCGGATGCGACCGACGTAGCTGGGGTCATTGCCCGCGGCCTGCAGCGGCGTCGGAACGTCGGAGAGCTCGACGCCCGGGGCGCCCGACAAGAGCTCGGTTGCCCGTTCCGGGCTCAGAGCCTCGGCGAATTCGGCATTGATCGAGAGCGAGTGCCCCGTGAACACGGGAACTCTCACGCAGGTGCCGCTGACGAGAAGCTCGGGCAGCTCGAGGATCTTGCGGCTCTCGTTGCGGAGCTTCTTCTCTTCATCGGTCTCGTTGAGGCCGTCATCGACGATCGAACCGGCCAGCGGGATGACATCGAAGGCGATGGGCCGCACGTAGGTCTGCGGTTCGGGCATCGACACCGCGTCACCGCGGTGCACGAGCTGCAGAAGGTCGGGGTCTGCGACGGCCGCTCGCGCCTGCCCTGCGAGTTCTTCGGCACCCTTGAGGCCGCTGCCCGACACAGCCTGGTAGGTGGAGACGATGAGCCTGGTCAGGCCGGCCTCGGCGTGCAGCACCTTGAGTACCGGCATAGCGGCCATCGTGGTGCAGTTGGGGTTGGCGATGATTCCCTTGCGCGCCTCGGCGATCGCGTGAGGGTTGACCTCGCTGACCACGAGCGGCACGTCGGGATCCATGCGCCAGGCGCTCGAGTTGTCGATCACGAGCACGCCGGCCGCGGCGAATCGGGGGGCCTGGGCACGCGATCCGGTGGCTCCGGCAGAGAAGAGGGCGATGTCGAGGCCGGTCGGGTCTGCAGTCTCGATGTCTTCGACGACGATCTGCTCCCCGCGAAACTCGAGGGTCGTGCCTGCCGAGCGGGCGGTGGCAAAGAAGCGGATGCTCGCAATCGGAAAGTCGCGTTCCTCGAGCAGACGGCGCATAACTGTGCCGACCTGTCCGGTCGCTCCGACAACGCCAACGTTCAATGCCTGTGCAGCCACGGTAAGTTCCTCAGGTGATGGGCGGCCATCTGCCGCAAACTCTTACATTACCAAGCCGCCCCGTTGCGCCCGGAGACCACAACCCCGGCTCCCCGCATGGGTGTTGCCCAAAGCGACGGATGTTGCCGGGCGACCGGCAACATCCGTCGCCCCAAGCAACATTCAGCGCCCTGTGATCCTGGGAACTCCGATACGCAGGAGGCGGCGCGCGATCTCAGGCGGGTTGCGAAGCTCGGGTGGACCCCACCGCGTCACGTCGTTGTTCTCGTCTCGAAGGTGATCCTCCCGGATCTTCTCCTCATAGATGACATCTCCGGCTCTCTCTCCGAGCTTCAACGCCTGCTTCAGGTACTTGCCGAATCCATCGAACTCCGCAATCGCCTTGTACTCGGGCCACTCATGATCGGTGTAGTAGAAGCCGCCCCTGGGATTCACGTGCTGAACCTGAAGGAGAGGCTCCGGAAAGCCAAGTTTGATGATCGCGAGCCTGCTCAGCGTTTCGCCCGCGTTGTCGGCACCGACCCTCGCGGCATCGATGGCTCGCCTGGCCCGCGCGCGGCCGTTCGTGCGCGGCGAGCGGAGCAGCGCTTCGATGAGCTGTTCTCGCGTCAGAACATGTCGGCCCGCGCGCTTCTCATACAGGGTGAGGTCGATCGCGGCGACGGCAATGGGGAACGGCATGGTGCGCGCCAGGTCGATCGTCGTGCGCTCGAGGCTTGTGACGAGCACTCCGTTGCGCTCGACGACATCGCCATCATCCACCCGCTGACGATGAACCACCACACCGTTCTTGCTGCGCGCGTATGAGCTCTGGCCGACGATCACGTGCACCTCTGCGGGCCACGCACGGTCGGCCAGCGGAAGGCCCCAGATCGCGGCTGCCGAGACGTGGCCGAAGACCGGATGCCGATGGGTCGAGTCGACGGCGAGGACATTCGCGAGTTGACGGGAGTGCGTGTCGAGGCCGGCCTATGAGTCTGCAGCCACGTAGACACCTCGACGAAGCCGACGCGTGTCGGTGCCCGCAGAGCGTTGAAGCTGCCGGAGAGTATCAGGATCGAGATCGCGCGCGAGAAGGAGGTCGGTCGCTCGAGGCCTACGGGATGTCGGGGCTGTCATGCCTCCCAGAATGAACGGAGCCGAGAGCGCGAGAACTGCACTCAGACCCAAGAGTGCACAAGCCTGAGCAGCACCGACCGGTTGAGGAGTGGCTCATTCACTCGATCGGCTAGAGGCGAGTGTTGCCGAACGCGACGGATGTTGCCGGGCGACCGGCAACATCCGTCGCCCCGGGCAACATCATTCGTGGCGAACGGGTCGGGCTAGCGGCCCGTTCCTCCGTGCACGACCGCCTCGGTGTCGCCGTCGAGGCCGAAGGCCGTGTGCACCACGCGCAGGGCGTCGTTGATGGTGTCGGCTCGGGTCACGACCGAGATGCGGATCTCACTCGTGGAGATCATCTCGATGTTGATTCCGGCCTCGTAGAGGGCGGTGAACAGGCGTGCCGAGACACCGGCGTTCGTTCGCATGCCGGCACCGACGAGCGCGAGCTTGCCGATCTGGTCGTCATACTGCAGGCCGACGAAGCCCACGTCGCTCTGGTCGGCGCGCAGGGCGGTGAGAACCGTCTGCCCCTCGGTCTTCGGAAGCGTGAAGGAGATGTCGGTGAGACCCGTCGACGCGGCCGACACGTTCTGAACGATCATGTCGATGTTGGCACCCGTTTTGGCGACGAGGTTGAAGATCTGGGCCGCCTTGCCCGGGATATCGGGGACTCCGACGACGGTGATCTTGGCTTCGCCCAGGTCTGTCGCGACTCCGGCGATGAGTGGCTCTTCCACGGCGTTCTCGCTCTCTGTGGGGAGACCCTCCGCGGGGTTCTCCGATGGGTTGTAGACGATGGTGCCCTCGTTGTTGTTGAACGAGGAGCGCACGTGCAGGGTGACTCCGTGGCGACGGGCGTATTCGACGGCTCGGATGTAGAGCACCTTGGCGCCGTTGGCCGCCAGCTCGAGCATCTCTTCGCTGGTGATGCGGTCGATCTTCTTGGCCTTGGGAACGACTCGGGGATCGGCCGTGAAGATGCCGTCGACGTCGGTGTAGATCTCGCACACGTCGGCGTCGAGGGCCGCGGCAAGCGCGACGGCGGTCGTGTCGGAGCCGCCCCGACCGAGTGTTGTGATGTCTTTGGTGTCGCGGTTGAAACCCTGGAAACCCGCCACGATCGCGATCGCGCCCTCGTCGAGCGCTTCACGAAGCCGCACCGGCGTGACATCGACGATGCGCGCCGAGCCGTGCCGGGCATCCGTGATCATGCCGGCCTGGCTGCCGGTGAACGAGCGTGCCTCGTGACCCAGGCTCTTGATGGCCATGGCCAGCAGCGCCATGGAGATTCGCTCGCCCGCGCTCAGCAGCATGTCGAGCTCGCGCGGCGCCGGCATCGGTGTAACGGCGTGGGCCAGGTCGAGCAGTTCGTCTGTGGTGTCGCCCATCGCGGAGACAGCGACGACGACCTCGTTGCCCGCCTTGCGCGTCTCGACGATGCGCTTGGCGACACGCTTGATGCTCTCGGCGTCGGAAACCGATGATCCGCCGTACTTCTGCACGATCAAGCTCACGTAAACACTCCTGAAATGACGAGGATGGGCCCAGCGTGCAATCTTAGCGGGCAGGCGGGGTCATGCTTTGGCCTTGTCGTAGCTGTCGACCACGGCGACCGTCACCGGGAACTGCACCGGTACGGACCCGAACAGCAGCCTGCCCGCGCTTTCGGCTGCCGCGCGCACCTCTGTGGCGACCGCCTCAGCGAGCGCGGCGGGCGTGTGCACCACGATCTCATCGTGCAGAAAGAAGACGAGGTGGGGTCGTTCACGAAGGGTGGCCTCAGGGTCGAGCAGCGCCAGTCGGCGGCGGAGTCCGGCCATCCATGCCAGCGCCCACTCCGCTGCGGTGCCCTGCACAACGAAGTTGCGGGTGAAACGGCCCCAGCTTCGCCTCGCAGTCTTCGCCCGGGCCTGCACTGCCTCGCTCGCGCCCTCCTGTCGAGCGTCGTCTTGCAGCTCGCGCCACTCGTCTGACGGCCGCGGAGACGTGCGACCCAGGTGGGTCGACACCACGGCGCCGCTCTCTCCCAGCCGCGCTGCCTCTTCGACGAACCGGATGGCATCCGGGTAGGCCCGCTCCAGCCGGGGAAGCATGCGGCCGCTCTCGCCCGTGGTTCCGCCGTACATGGCGCCGAGCATTCCGACCTTGGCGTGTGCGCGCGTGTCGACGGCACCGGATGCGACGATGCCGTCGTAGAGATCGCGGTCGCGCCCCGCCACGGCCATGGCGCGATCGCCTGACATGGCGGTGAGGATGCGTGGCTCAAGTTGCGCGGCGTCGGCGACCACGAACATCCACCCCGGGTCTGCGATGACGGCGCCTCTGACCTGGTGGGGCAGTTGCAGCGCTCCTCCGCCATCGGCCGCCCAGCGGCCGGTAACGACTCCGCCGGGCACGTAAACGGGGCGGAATCGCCCGCCCTCGACCCAGGTGTCGATCCAGTTCCACCCGTTGGCCGTGAGCAGCCGAGACAGCTTCTTGTAGGCCAGCAGCGGCTCGATGACCGGATGCTCGTGGCGAGCGAGTTCCCATCGGTTCGTGCTCGAGACATCGACTCCAGCGCGGCGTAGCGACTTGACCAGCTCGACGGGCGAATCCGGGTTCGCGGCCGGGTCATTGATCGCGGCGCGGATCTCGAGAAGCAGCTCGTGCATGCGGGCAGGCCGCTGCCCCAGCGGCGGTCGCTGCCCCAGCAGCTCGACCAGAAGCTCGTTGTGCCGGGACGCGTTCCACGGCAGGCCGGCGAACTGCATCTCGATCGCGATGAGGCTGCCGGCGGACTCCGCCGCGAGTAGCAGCGACAAGCGGTTGGGATCGGCCGCACCTGCCACGGCTGCGCGCTGCAGACGGAACTCTTCGACGGGGTCTGCGCCCGCGGCATCGTCACGACCGCGCTGCACGCCGAGGTCGAACAGGGTGTCGGTTTCGCCGTGTTCAGCCCAGCTGCTCGGCTCGTCCCACGATGAGGGCGGCGCGAGGGCGAGCTCTGACTCTGCAGATGCGGCGGCATTGCGCAAGATGGTGTGGCACAGACGCAGGTCGACGCAGCGTTCGACCTCGACCTCGGACTCGAGCAGCGCCGGGTACCAGCGCCGAGTGTCGTCCCAGACCCAGCGCGGCGACTGCTCTTCACGCCGGGCGACGGCGTGCGGAAGTTCGTCGCGCGAGACTGTTTCAGGCTGACCGAGAAGCCTGCCCGCCTCGTCGAGCTCGGTGAGCGTCACGGCCTCGTCTCCGGCAGCGCCGGGAGCTGCACGTCCCGTATATGCACTGACCGCGATGTGCACGATCAGCTCTCGACGAGCCGACGCCCCTCGAAGGCACGGCCGAGTGTGACTTCGTCGGCGTACTCGAGATCGCCGCCGACCGGAAGACCGGATGCCAGGCGAGTGACGCGGATCTGAAGCGTATTGAGCAGGCGCGAGAGGTAGGTGGCCGTGGCTTCGCCCTCGAGGTTGGGATCGGTGGCGATGATGACCTCGGTGATGTTGACGTCGGCCAACCGCTGCATGAGTTCACGGATGCGCAGATTGTCTGGACCGATGCCATCGATCGGGCTGATAGCGCCGCCGAGCACGTGATAGAGCCCTCTGAACTCTCTGGTGCGCTCGATCGCGACGACGTCTTTGGCCTCTTCGACCACACAGATCACGGTCTGCTGGCGGCGAGGATCGCGGCAGATCGAGCAGGTCTCTTGCTCTGACACGTTTCCGCAGATCGAGCAGAAGTGCACCTTGTCGCGCACCTCGATGAGCACCTCGGCGAGCCGGGTGACGTCGAATGACTCCGTCTGCAAAATGTGGAACGCGATGCGCTGCGCCGACTTCGGGCCGATGCCCGGAAGCCTGCCCAACTCGTCGATGAGCTCTTGGACGATGCCTTCGTACACTTAGCCGTCGCTTCTCTGCGGGTTGCGGGGAGCCACGGGCTGCTCCTCGATGAAATTGGCGCCCAGGATCTCGCGAACGACGGCTTCGCCGTAGCGTTGACGACCGGAATCGGTGGTTGCGGCAGGCGCCGGGCGGGCCTGCGGTGTCTCGGGGCGACCTCGGGTGAAGGTGGGCGTGGGTACGGCCGGAGCGGCTTGCTCGGGGGCCTGCGCAGCAGCAGCCGGCGCGGGCCTGAACACGGGCTCCCGGAAATCGGGTTCAGGTTCGCGATCTTCTTCGGGCACGGGCTCGGCCGCAGGATCTGACTGCGGGATGGCGACGACGGCCCAGGAGCTGGTGACCTCGGCGGGCTTCTGTGGCGCGCGCGCCGGCTCGGGGCGTGACGCCGGCTCGCGTACCACGGCGGGTTCGGATGCGGATGCCGCCGTGGGTGGGGACTCGGGCGACCGGGCCGAGTTGGCCTGGGGTGCGGCAGAGGCCACCGGTTGCTCGACGCGAGCGATGTATTTGACGCGCACACCCAGCAGGTCGAGGATCGCCTGCCGCAAGATCTCGCTGACGCCCTGACCTGGAGCCTGCTGCTGCCTGAACTGGTTGACGTCATTCTCGCTGGGGAACTCGAGGGTGAGGACGTCGTTCTCGAACGCCCGCACTGTCGCGGTGAACGCGACCAACCATGCGCTGCGCTTGGTCTTCTGCACCGCATCGAGGATCTCGGGCCAGGTGTCTCGAACCTGCGCCAGAGTAACCGGCCCCGCCTGAACCGCAGGCTGCGCAGGCGCAGCGGGCTCGATGTGTGGCGGCGAAGCGACAACCGGCGCTGCCTCGGGAGTCGGGTCTGCACCGGAAGGGGCTGGCGCTGCGGCCATCTGCTGCCCCGTGGTCGTGGGAGCGGCCTCAGCGACGGCGACAGGCACGGGTTCAGCAGCCGGAGCCGGAACCGGAGCGGCACGCTGAACGGGCGCCGCGGCCCGAGGCGCATCGGCCGTCTCGACTCCGACTCGGCGCTCGAGGCGTTCGATACGGGCGAGCGATCCGCGCTCGGTGTCGTCGCTGGCGGGAACGAGAACTCGGGCCACCATCAGCTCTAGGTGCAGACGAGGGCTGGTTGCCCCGGTCATCTCGGTGAGAGCGGCGTTGACGATGTCGGCCGTGCGCGAGAGTTCAGCGTGGCCGAACTGCTGCGCCTGGTGGTGCATGGCCTGCAGTTCATCGGTGGGAACGCCTCGTAAGACGGCACCGGCTGCCTCGATGCTGGTCGTGGCGCTGACGATGATGATGTCGCGCAGGCGCTCGAGCAGGTCTTCGACGAAACGACGGGGGTCTTGGCCGGTCTGGATGACCCGGTCGACAGCGCCGAACGCTGCCGCCGCGTCGCGCACGCCGATGGCATCGATCACCTCGCCGAGAAGAGCGGAGTGCGTGTAACCGAGCAGGGCGACTGCCCGTTCGTATTCGACGGTGTTGTTCTCCGAGCCCGCCATGAGCTGGTCGAGCAGGGAGAGGGTGTCACGCGGAGAACCGCCGCCGGCACGCACGACGAGCGGCAGCACACCGGGCGCGACCTGCATGCCCTCGCTGTCGCACAGCTGCTGCACATATTCGAGCAGTTGGGCAGGAGGCACGAGGCGGAAGGGGTAGTGATGCGTGCGTGAGCGGATGGTGCCGATGACCTTGTCGGGCTCGGTCGTGGCGAAGATGAACTTGACGTGCTCCGGCGGCTCTTCGACGATCTTCAGCAGGGCGTTGAAGCCCTGCGGCGTGACCATGTGCGCCTCGTCGAGAATGAAGATCTTGAAGCGGTCGCGGGCGGGGGCAAAGACCGCCCGCTCGCGAATGTCGCGCGCATCGTCGACACCATTGTGGCTCGCGGCGTCGATCTCGACGACGTCGAGCGAACCCCCGCCGTCGCGACCGAGTTCGACGCAGCTGGGGCAGACGCCGCACGGGGTATCTGTCGGCCCCTCGGCGCAGTTGAGGCAGCGAGCGAGAATGCGTGCCGAGGTTGTCTTGCCGCAGCCGCGTGGGCCCGAGAAGAGATAGGCGTGGTTGACCCTGTTGGTACGAAGGGCCGTCATAAGCGGATCGGTCACCTGCGACTGTCCGATCATCTCGGAGAACGCCTCAGGTCGATAGCGGCGGTAGAGAGCGGTGACCATGCAGCAATCGTAACGGTCGCCGCTGACACCGTGCCCGTCGCATCCGGTGCCTGTGGGCGGAGCCTTCACCCGGCAGGATGGAGGGATGCAGATTCGCCCTTTCGCCCCCGAAGATGCCCATGCCGTGATCGAGTTGTGGACCGCCGCAGGGCTCGTTCGCCCGTGGAACGATCCGCGCAAGGACATCGAGCGCAAGCTGACGGTGCAGCCGGATCTGTTCCTGGTCGGCGAGTCCGAGGGAGCGGTCGTGGCGGCCGCGATGGTGGGTTACGACGGCCACCGCGGATGGGTCAACTACCTGGCCGTGTCGCCCGGATCCCGAGGCCTCGACTACGGTCGCCGCATGATGCAGGAGGCGGAGCGGCTGCTCATCGAGCTCGGCTGCCCGAAGCTCAACCTGCAGATCCGCGGCGACAACACAGAGGTACGCGCGTTCTACGAACACCTCGGCTACACGCAGGATGCCGCGGTCAGCTACGGAAAGCGCCTTATAGCCGACTCCCCAGACGGCAGCTACTGAGTCCCCGACTACCGAGCCCCTCACTACTGAGACGCTGACTACTGAGACTCGGTGTCCCACAACTCAGTAGTCCGGGCCAAGACTCTGAGAGCGTTCTCCGCGTAGGCTCAATCAATTAATACGGGTCGTAGGGGACCGTGCATGGGGGTGTCAGGTTTGAGCCAAACATCAGATCACAGATATGTGGCCTACAAGTCCGAGCTGCTCACATTTGCAGAATCGTTCGACGAGAACCGCGAGGCCGAGATCGCGCGGGCCTCGGCGATCATTCTCTCAGGTGGCTCGGTCATCATCGCGGCGCCTGCTGGCATGGGCAAGAGTTGGGCCGCTCGCGCATGCGCCGCCGCGGCCCGCGCACGTGGACGCACGGTCGAGACGGTCACCTGCATTCGACTGCGCGATGAGCAGTTGATCGCGCAGATGGATTCACATCCTGGACTGTTGATCGTCGAGGACGCGCATCTCCTCGGACTCGATGACACCGTCCGTCTCGCCGACCTCGCGAGCGCTCAAGACCACAGCGTTCTTATCACGCTGGACACCGGCGTCTCGTACACGGCCGCTCGCACCGAGGAAAGCCTGCGTGAACTGACGAATCTCTGGACAGAGCGAGGCATTCCGCGCGTCGATCTCGGCGGCGTCGGCTACGACGAGGCTGTGAGAATCGTAGAGACGATCGCCGGCCCGAACCGCATCGACATCGTCACCCGAGCCCGCATCATGCTGCTCGCTGAAGGAAACCCACGGCTGCTCGAGGAGCTGACGCGCGAGGAACTGCAGCGCGGAACCTACTCAGCCCGCCAGCAAAACATGCTGCTCGGGCCGTCGTACATGTCTCCGCGCGTCGTCGACTTCGTGCGCCCTCTGCTCCGACGGTTGAGCGCGGAAGAGGAATACGCGCTGGTGACCCTTGCACGACTCGGCCCCACCCCGTTCGCCAGAGCGGCGAGCCTCGTCGGCAGTACAGCGCTGAGATCCCTGCTCCGGCGGGGACTCGTCCGCTACGACCAGCGAACTCCGGACTGCGTCTTCAGTCGCTCGCTCTATGCTCGCGCAGCCCTCGCGATTCAGATAGGCGAGAATCCCCTCGAGGCACGACATGTCGTCGAACTCGCGCTTCTGCACGATGCGTCCACCGGGGTCGAACTCTCGGGCGCCGAATGCGCGTTCGCCGCCGAATACCTTCTGAACGACCCCAGTCACGATCCGCTCGACGACATGTCGTCGAGCCAGGTTGCCGTTCTGCTGGCCCGTGCCGCCCGCCACGCGAACGAGAACGGGATGCCGGGCTCCGCCCGGATGCTCGCTCACAGATCTCTCAGCTACGAGCCCACTCTCACTGGGGTCGAGCAGCTGTCTCGCTGCCTCGTGAAACTAGGCAAGTTTCAGGAGGCCATCGATGTCCTGGAGCGCGTTCACGTTCCACACACGGATCCAAGACAGGACGCTCTCTATCTCGCTTGGTGGATACAGCTGCTGGGCCAGCACGGACCGTCGTCCGAGCGGCTCGACAGGCTGCAAGAGGAGGCACGCTCCTGGGGCACCGTCGACTCCGCTCTCGACGAATGGGCCTCGTTCGCGAGGGCCCGCTCGCGCATGATGCTCAGTTGCTACGCCGACGGGGTCGAGGAGATGGAGGGTATCGCCGAAAGCGATGCCTCCTCTTCGCCGTTCGTTCTGCGGGCGATCACCGAGTTGATGCCGTGCTATGTCTACCGCGGCGAGACATCGAAGTTCGAACGCGTGCTCCGCACCGGCTGGGCCATGGTCGCCCCCGCACTCTCCGCTTCCGCCTCTTCTGGAGTGAAACGTGGCGATCGCAGCGGGGTCATCACCGAGTTCGTTATGCAGGCGTCGCTGGTGCGCGGGGCCGTCGGCCACGACAGGGCGGGCCTTGCTCAGGAGCTGGAGTCGTTCGCGTTGCGAACGGTCGAATCGTCCGATGAGTATGGCATGGCGCTGGTGAATCTCGCCGCCGGCCACCTCGCCCTCGAGAAGGGGCAGGCGGAGCGCGCAGAGAATGAGCTGCAACGGGCTCTCGAGCGTGTGGGATATAGCACGCAGATGAAGTGGACGACCTGGATACAGCTGCTCCGTTCGAACGCCCTCGCCGCCCTTCACCGCTACGACGACGCCCTCCTCGTGGAGCGCGAGATCTCGGCCATCACCCGTGAGAGCACGCCGTGGCTGGCCCAGTACTCCAGTCAACTCAGCGCTCGGCTGAAGGCTCACGACGGAGATCTGGCTGGGTCAGCCGCCGCGTGCCGCGCGCTCGCAGACGCCCGGTCGGATTCGCGCTTCTTCGCTGTGAGGCCGCTCCATGTGGCCGCTGCACTCGGGGACGACCCCGAGGAACTGGTCATGGAGATCGAGCAGCTGCCCTCTCAGCAGATGTGGGACTCGACCAGGCTCCTCGAAGGCCATCTGCGCGCCTCGGCCGACGGTGACGCCGACGAGCTCGAGCGCATCGGCGCTGAACTCGCCGCGCTCGAGTTCTGGTGGGAGGCGGTGTTCTCATTCACAACGGCCGCGACGATCCACGGTGATTCCGCCAACGAGTCACGTCGCGACGCCGCCCTCGCCCAGGCGGAGGCGATTCGTCGCCATGTTCCCTCGCTGCAGCTCGTCGACGACAACGCCTCACCCGAACACGACGCAATGGGCGGTGAGGCGGACGAGCTCGCCGCCCGAAGACTCGCCAAGCTCACGCCTCGCGAACTCGAGGTTGTCACGCTCGCGGCCGACGGCCTCACGAACGCCGAGATAGCCTCTCATCTCTACCTCAGCGTGCGCACAGTGGAGTCGCACGTCTTGCAGGCGCGATCAAAACTTGGCGCCATACCCCGGTCGGAGCTCAGATCGATCGTGAGAGGGTAAGGCTGCCACCGCCGGTCTGACCTCAGATCACGGCCAGCGACTGTCGGGCGATCTCCAGTTCCTCGTTCGTGGGAATCACGAGGACTGCGACGCGCGACGCATCCGTCGAGATGAGCCGGGGCCCGCGCTCGGTCGACTCGTTGCGCTCCTCATCGATCTCGATGCCCAGGATGCCGAGTCCCGCGAGCGCCCCGGCCCGGATGAGCGGGGTGTTCTCCCCCACTCCCGCCGTGAAGACGATCGCGTCGAGCCCGCCGAGCTGCGCGGCGTAGGCACCCACGTAGTGCTTCAGGCGGTGCAGATAGACGTCGAGGGCTGCCTGCGCTTCTGCATCGCCCGAGCGCGCTGCGGCGATCATGTCGCGCATGTCGCCGTAGCCCGAGAGGCCCAGGATGCCGCTGCCACGATTGAGAAGTGTGTCGAGATCGTCGAACGTCTGGCCCGTCTTGCGATGCAGGTGGAACAGCACGGCGGGATCGAGATCGCCCGAGCGAGTGCCCATAACGAGTCCCTCCAACGGCGTCATACCCATCGACGTCTCGACCGACTTTCCGTCGGAGACGGCACAGGCGGACGCCCCGTTGCCGAGGTGCAGCACGATCGTCTTCGTGTCGTCGAGCGGCCGCCCGAGGAACGCCGCCGCGGCCTCAGACACGAACTTGTGCGACGTGCCGTGGAACCCGTATCGCCGGATGCGGTGCTGGTCGGCGAGCTTCTTGTCGATGGCGTAGGTGTAAGCGGCGGGAGAGAGGGTCGAGTGGAACGCGGTGTCGAACACCGCCACGTGCGGCACATCGGGAAACGCCTTCTGAGCCGCCTCGATACCCTGCAGGTTCGCCGGATTGTGCAGTGGCGCGAGGTCGGCGAGGTCGTCGATATTGATCTTCACGAGGTCGGTCACGACCGTCGCCTCGAAGAATCGCTTTCCGCCGTGCACAACGCGGTGTCCGACAGCGACGGGCGGATGCTCGTCGAGCGACGGCCCGTTCGCTCGGAACGCGTCGAGCATCACCTGGAACCCCTGCGAGTGATCGCGGATCGGCAGGTCGAGCTCGCTCGATCCTTGGGCGTTCGTGTGCTTGGAGTGCCCGGTCTCGTCGCCGATGCGCTCGACAAGGCCGGAGGCGAGCACCTCTTCGGTGGTCATCTCGATGAGCTGGTACTTGAACGATGACGAACCGGAGTTCACCACGAGGATAGCGCTCACGCGGAGACTCCTTCTTCTGCGACGGCGTCGACGGGCTGGGCGGCCGCCTGGATTGCCGTGATGGCGATGGTGTTCACGATGTCGGCCACAAGCGCGCCGCGGGAGAGATCGTTGATCGGCTTGTTGAGTCCCTGCAGCACGGGCCCGATAGCCACGGCACCGGCGCTGCGCTGCACCGCCTTGTAGGTGTTGTTACCCGTGTTGAGGTCGGGGAAGATGAACACCGTGGCGCGACCGGCCACCTGGCTGTCGGGCATCTTCGTGGCCGCCACCGCGGCATCCGCTGCGGCGTCGTACTGGATCGGACCCTCGACCAGCAGGTCGGGGCGCCGCTCGCGCACGAGACCGGTCGCTGTTCGAACCTTCTCGACCTCTGCGCCCGAGCCCGACGTTCCTGTGGAGTACGAGAGCATCGCAATGCGTGGCTCGACGCCGAACTGAGTGGCCGTGGCGCTCGACGAGATGGCGATGTCGGCGAGCTGCTCGGCGGTGGGGTCGGGGATGACGGCGCAGTCGCCGTAGACCAGCACGCGGTCGGCGAGCGCCATGAGAAAGACACTCGAGACGACGGATACACCGGGCTGGGTCTTGATGACCTCGAACGCCGGTCGAATGGTGTGCGCCGTGGTGTGCGCGGCGCCAGAGACCATGCCGTCGGCGAGGCCGAGCTTCACCATCATGGTTCCGAAGTACGACACGTCAGTGACCGTGTCGCGCGCCTGCTCGAGGGTGATTCCCTTGTGCGCGCGCAGCCGCGCGTACTCCTCGGCGAACGGCTGGCGGTACTTCTCGTCGAACACGCTCACGATGTGCGCGCCCTCGAGGTCAAGTCCGAGACCGGCAGCCCTGGTGCGCACCTCGTCCTCTTCTCCCACGATCGTGAGTTCTGCGATGCCGCGTGCCAGCACGGTGCTCGCGGCTTTCAGCACACGGTCGTCGTCGCCCTCGGGAAGAACGATGTGCCGGCGCACGTGCCGCGCCTGATCGATGAGGCCGTACTCGAACATGAGCGGAGTGACGACTGTCGACGAACTCACGTCAAGCAACTCGAGCAGCTTCGCGCCGTCGACATGCTGCTCGAACAGCGCAAGTGCGCTGTCGTATTTGCGCTGCGAGTCGGCCGCGAGGCGCCCGCGAGTCGACGTGATGCGCAGCGCCGTGTCGTAGGTTCCGAGGTCGGTCGTCACGATCGGCAGAGTCGAATCGAGGCCCGAGATCAGACGCGTGATCGGTTCGGGTAGCTCGAAACCTCCGTTGAGGACGATGCCGGAGAGCGAGGGGAAGGTTCCAGAGGCGTTCGCCATAAGAACCGCGAGGAGCACCTCGGAGCGGTCTGCAGGGATGACGACGACCGCACTCTCGGTGAGGCGAGGAAGCACGTTGACCATCGACATGCCCGCAACGACCACTCCGAGGGCTTCTCTGTTGAGCAGGAGCGGATCGCCCGAGAGCAGTGATCCAGCGGTGGCCTCCACGAGGTGCTGCATGGTCGGAGCGACGAGCACCCGGTCTTCGGGAATCGCCCAGATCGGAACGGATGCCGGGCTGTCGATGGCGGAACCGATCGCATCCCGAGTCTCGTCGAGCCGCTCGGGGTCGGCGCGGTTCGACACGATGCCGAGCAGCGTGGCATGCGCCAGTTTGAGTTCGACCTGGGCAAGTTCGGTGAGCTGCCGCATGTCGTCGGGCGTCCGCGACTCGGAGTAGCCGAGCGTCTCCGAAGATCCCTGGCCCTTTCGCCCACCCAGCACCAGCAGCACGGGAGCTCCGAGGTTCGCCGCGACTCGCGCGTTGAATGAGAGTTCGGAGGGGCTGCCGACGTCGGTGTAGTCGGAGCCGAGGATGACCACAGCGTCGCATTCGCGCTCGACCGCCTTGTAGCGCTCGACGATGACTGACAGGGCGGCATCCGGGTCGTTGTGCACGTCGTCGTAGGTGACGCCGATGGTCTGCTCGTAGCTCAGCTCGACGCCGTCGTGCGCCAGGAGCATCTCGAGAACGTAGTCGCGTTCTGCGACCGAGCGCGCGATGGGCCGGAAGACGCCGACCCGCTGCAGCGAGTGGCACAGGGTGTCGAGCACCCCCAGCGCGATCGTTGACTTGCCGGAGTGGCCTTCGGCTGAGGCGACGTAAATGCTTCTCGACACTTAGGATCCTTCGAACTTGTGGTTACTTAGGCGCTCCTAACCCTATGCGCTCGCGCTGTTGTTCAACGGGGAATCCTGTCAGGTCGAGAAGACGTGCAGTCCGATCAGGTCGGGTTCGGCGCGCACGTGGGATTCGCCCCGACCAGGCCCATGGCGGCGGTGGCTCCGGCCCGCCCAGAGGTCCATCCCGTCGCGTCGACGGTCTGCAGGTAGAGCCCGTAGCTGCCGCCCAGCAGTCCCCCGAGAAGGGAACTGCTGAACGTCGTGGTGTAGGTCCCCGACACCGGTCCGCTCGTGGTGATCCCCTGGCCGAGCAACGCCACCGTGAGGTTCGACAGAAGGCCGCCCTCCGCCACCGCATACGCGACGTTCGCCGGAGCCGCGTAGCCCGTGCCCGCCGGAAAGTTCCACTTCATCGTGATCGTGGGGTTCGTCCCCAGCGTTCCGGGGCTGAGCACGCAGCTCTGGATGACCGGGTTCGGGATCGTCGTAGCGGTCAATGTGGTCCGGGCGAATTCCTGGTCCGTCCAGGAGGCCTCGGTCTCGTCGACGCCGCCGCCGATGCCCCATGCCGCGATCAGGGCTGCGCCCACCACCAGGGCAGCGATCCTGCTCCCCCGCCGCATCAGCCGACGCTTCCTCCGAACGACTTTGTGTCGGGCCCGTGCCGACCGCGGGTCGTTCGCTCGGCCCGCTGCGAGCGGGGCCAGAAATACCAAGTGATGAACGAGGCGACGACGAGGGTCACCGAGCCGAGGGCCACAGGATTCGACATCGCCACGACGGCGACGGCGAGCCCGGGAATGGATGCCATGACGATGCGCACGGTCGACACGGTGTACGGCGCGGGGTCGTCGACCGGGTTGGCATCGCCGCGCAGGGTCAGGATCGTCTGCCCGCCGACGCCCGGTTCGGTCGCGACCACCCGATGGGTGACGGGCAGCTGGTCGGGGCGGTCGACGGTCACGACGTCGCCGACTTTCGCTTCGGATGCCGGAATCTCGCGCACGAGGGCGAGCGACCCGGCGGGGATCGTCGGAGACATCGACCCGGTCTTGAACATGATCAGCGTGATGTTGAACAGCAGCGCGGCCAGCGTGAGCGCGATGCACGCAGCACCCAGTACGGATGCGATGTTTAGGAGCACCTCGCGCACGACGCCGCGTCGCCGACCGTGCGCGGTGGATGCCGGGGAGTCTGATCGGACCCCCGAGTCGACTGCGGCCACGGTTTCGATCATGAGCTCGAGGTCGCCTTCACTTCCCACGTGGCGGTGATGCTTCCTCCCTGCAGGGTGTTCGGGGCATCGGCGTTCATCGACACCTCGAAGCAGAGTTGGGTCACGGCCGACTGGTTGGCCGCCACGCCCGTGGTCACCGTCGGCGTGCTGGTGAGCGCGGCACCCCCTGCGGCGGGAAGCCCCGCTGCGCCCACGATGTAGACCGCTCCGGCACTGAACTGGCTCGAGTCGCACGTGCCGGTGGAGTAACGGACCACGCGGTACTTGAGCGCTGCCGCGAAAGCCGTGTTGTTGGACGTCGCGGTCTGCAGCGCCAGCGTGCCATCGAGCGACACCGTCTTCGTGCGAACCCAGAATGGCGCGTACTTCACGGTGGTGGGCGACATGGCTGCGGCAGAGAAGGCGAAGACAAGCGGCGCGGCGGCCGTCGAGTCGGCCCAGGTCGAACCTGTATTGATCGACGACTCGGTGTTGAAGCTGCTCGCTGTGAACGTGGCCTGGCCGAACTCGCTGTCAGTCCAGGCCGCCATGGTCAGCGACCCTCCGACGCCGAGCACGAGGCCACCGGCCAGGATCGCCCTGATTCGCGCAAAGCGGCGGGAACGGTCCTCGGCCCGGGGCCTGTGTGCGTGACGCATCGTTCTCAGTCGTTGTCCGACACCGACTCGGCGGCGAACTCCCACGTCACGGTTGCTGCGGCCCCTTCGACGAGGCCGCCGCCGGCGGTCACGATCAGGCAGAGGTTCACGGGATCCCCCGCGGCCGCGGCCGCGCCCTGAGTCAGGTCGAACGTCGCGGCGTCTGCTGCCGTGGTGGCCGTTCCCGCGGGAACCAGCGACGTTCCGGTCGTGTCGGCGTCGCATTCGAATGCCGTCGTCGTGAGGATTTCGTAGGTGAGGTTGGCCGCGTTCGCGCCCGCGCCGACGCTGCTGAGCGTCACGACCGCATCCGTTGTGGTGGCCGCATCGAGGCGCACGGCGAACGGCGCGTAGACGACGTCAGCAGGTGCCAGGTTGAGCGGCTCGACAACGAACGTGAGGGCCGCACCGGGTGCCGTTTCATGGTCGGTGAACCCGCCCCCAGCCGTCTCCTGGCCCTCGAGGTTGAACGATCCTGCCCCGAAGGTGCCGGTGGCGAACTCGGAATCGTTCCAGGCCGCGAGTGTCACCGCGGCTCCCACTCCGAGCACGAGGCCGCCGGCGAGAACCGCGCGAACGATCCCCCTGCGTCTCGTGGCGTGCTCTGTCGCCTGCCCTGTCGTCGCGTGTTCGCTGGTCGATGTGCTCATGTCGGTGCCCCTCAAGTCCCCCGGATCGTTCGCCGCACAGTGCGGCCTGATCCCGACATGGTGGAACGGGAAAGCGAGGCTGGGGGCCGAAACGGCCGATCTCCAGCAGCCGAATGCAGACAATCCAGTAGTCCACGGACTCGTCTCAGTAGTACCGAGGCAAAAGAAAAGACCCCCCGCGCACCCGCCAGAGCCCGGTTACCCTTGCTACGTTTCCGTCCTGGGGGAGTTGGCCTGGATGGCGCCACGCGGGGAGCCGTCAACCACTTTACGCGAGGTTGTGTGCCGCTCGCGACCTGAGGTGTACTTGATGCATGCGTATTGCAATCGCCGGTGGTCACGGCAAGATCGCCCTCATTCTCCAGAAACTCCTCAGCGACGCGGGCCACGAGGCCGTCGGCTTCATCCGTAACCCCGATCAGGCGAGCGATCTGCTCGTCGCCGGCGGCATCCCCGTCGTTCTCGATCTCGAGCAGATCTCGGTCGAGACTCTCGCCGCGGATCTCGCCGGGGTGGATGCCGTGGTGTTCGCCGCCGGCGCCGGCCCTGATTCCGGGGCGGCTCGCAAGCTCACGGTCGACCGGGATGCGGCCGTGCTGCTGGCCGACGCGGCCCTGATCGCCGGCATCCGGCGTTACGTGATGATCTCGGCCATGTCGGCCGACTCCTTCGAGCCAGACTCCGACGACGTGTTCCAGGTGTACCTGCGGGCCAAGAGCGAGGCCGATTCTGCCCTACGCCAGCGCGACCTCGACTGGACAATCATCAGGCCGGGCGCCCTCACCAACGAACCCGGAACGGGCCTCGTGCATCTCGCCGAGAGCACCGGTCGTGGCTCGATCCCGCGCGCCGACGTCGCCGCTCTCGTGTTCTGCAGCCTCGTCGACGGCGTCGGCCTGCACGCGCAGTTCGAAGCGGTAGCGGGCGACGACCCCGTTGCCGAGGCGCTCACCATGGCGCGCTACTAGCGCCATCACTCCCCCGCGGAGCCCCCTAAACGCACAAACCCCTGACCGAGGCATCTGGTGCTTCGATCAGGGGTTTCGGCGGTGGCGGAGAGATTCGAACTCTCGATAGGTTGCCCTATACACGCTTTCCAAGCGTGCCTCTTCGGCCGCTTGAGTACGCCACCTCTGTTCTTACGAACCTGAACATCCTAACCGATCAAGCGCAGTGCTCGCGCGCCCTCTACGAGCCCCGCTCGAAAATGACCTTGCGGGATCGCCGATGATTCTGTTATCGTCGAACCGGTTCGAATCGAACCGGTTCGAAACATCGTCAATGGAGACCTCATGGCAACAATCGGAGACGTGGCCCGTGTCGCGGGCGTGTCACGCAGCACCGCGTCGTACGCGCTCTCGGGCAAGCGATCCATCTCCGCCGAGGTTCGCGAAAAGGTGGAGCAGGCGGTTCTCAGCCTCGGCTACACGCCGAACGCCGGCGCCAGAGCGCTGGCCACATCGCAGACGAAAGTGATCGGTCTGCTGGCCCGCTTTCTTGAAGACGAGTTCGCTCCCGCCATGCTTCAGTACATTCTCGGGGTCACCAACCGCGCCCGCGAGCGCGGCTACGACACGCTTCTGCTGACAGACGAAGACGGCGTATCGGCCCTCCGACGCATCTCGGACTCGAGAATGGTCGACGGCTTCATCCTGCTGAACGTCGCCGAGAACGATGACCGCCTCGGCATCCTCCGCGCGGCCGCTCAGCCCGGCTCCCTGGTCGGGTTGCCGGGCGACCCGAGCGGCATCGACGTGTTCGACCTCGACTTCGTCGCCGCGGGCCGTCTGATGGTGGAGACGCTGCACGAGCTGGGCCACCGCAACTTGATTCTGGTCTCCCAGCCCGAACACGTGTTGGAGCGCGGCGGCGCCTACGTGTCGAGGCTCGCGAATGCGGCACAGGATCGCGCTCGCGAACTCGGAGTCGAGCTGCACCACCACTTCGCGCCCTCGAGCCAGCCCCAGATCGGTTTGGAGCTCGCCCGACTGCTCGATGCCCACCCCAATGCCACGGGCCTTCTGCTGAACAATGAGGCCGCCGCGGCAGCACTGCCGAGCGTGCTGCGGTCTCGGGGGCTCTCGGCTCCGGCAGACATCTCGGTAATCGGGCGTTATTCAGATGATTTCGCCCGCACGTTCTCGCTTCCCTACACCGCAATCGACAGCGCCGCCGACGAACTCGGTCGTCGCGCTGTCGAACGCCTCGTCTCCCGCATCGAAAGCACGTCCGATGCGGTTTCACCGATCGTCGATCTGATCACCCCACGGATCGATGACCGCGGCAGTACCGCGGTACCGCCAACCCGCCACTGAGAAACACCAAGAGGTCCGGTATGCCGGACACGTTCAAGGAGGAACACATGTTGAGCACCAAACTACGGAAGCCGCTCGCTATCGCGGTTACCGTCGTCGCACTCGGAGCCCTCGCGGGCTGTTCGAGTTCGGGCGACACCGGGTCGACCGACGCCGCCGGAGGCACCTACACCTGGTGGGATCCGTACCCCCAGCACGAAGAGGGTTCCGACTGGGCGAAGCGGGTTCAGGCCTGCGGTACGGATGCCGGAGTCACCATTCAGCGCACCGCCTACGACACGACATCGTTGACGAATCAGGCCCTGCTCGCCGCGCAGGAAGGCACGTCGCCCGACGTGATCCTGCTCGACAACCCCGCCGTCTCCACGCTCGCCGACACCGGAATGCTGACCACCACAGACGAGCTCGGGCTCGACACCTCGAAGGTCGACGCCAACCTGCTGGCTGCCGGAGAGCTCGACGGCAAAGACTACGGAGTGCCGGTCGGCGCGAACACCCTCGCGCTGTACTACAACGCCGACATCCTCGCTGCCGCCGGAGTCGATCCCGCCAGCATCACGAGCTGGGCGACGCTGACCGATGCACTCTCCAAGGTCACCGCAGCAGGCAAGAAGGGCATCACCTTCGCCGGCATCAACACCGAAGAGGGTTCCTTCCAGTTCCTTCCCTGGTTCTGGGGCGCTGGCGCAGACCTCACCAAGCTCGATTCGCCCGAGGCCGTCAGCGCGCTGACGCTGTGGACGGACTGGGTCAACAAGGGCTACGCACCGCAGTCGGTGATCGGCAACTCGCAGAACACCAGCTGGGAGGAGTTCCTCACGGGCGACTTCGCCTTCTCGGAGAACGGCACCTGGCAGGTCGACAGCGCGGCCAAGCAGTCATTCAAGACGGGAGTTATCCAGCTCCCGGCAGTCGACTCCGGCGTAGCGCCGGCCCCGACCGGTGGCGAGTTCATCACCGCCCCGGTGCAGAAGGACACCGCACGCTACGAGACCACAAAGAAGATCATCGACTGCATGACGACTCCCGAGGGCTTCGTCGAGACGGCCAACACCTTCGCGTACTACATTCCGCCGACAAGTGACGGCCAGGACCAGTTGCTCGAGCAGCACCCGGATCTCAAGACCTGGGTGTCGGCAGTGAAGGCTGCAAAGGGTCGCACCAGCGACAACCTGGGCACGAACTACCCGCTGATCTCCGAGCAGCTGTGGACCGCGGTGCAGAGCGCGCTCTCGGGTGCCTCCTCTCCCCAGGATGCGCTGGCGGCTGCCCAGAAGGCCGCCGCCTCGGCGACAGCCGGCAAGTAATCCGTAGCCGGGGGTGGGCGAAACGCCCGCCCCCGGAACCCCTGACGAAGGACAGATGATGACGATCTCCGCGGCGCCGGCTGTACTGCCGGCACCCGACCCCAAGCCGGGCGCTCCGCGCCCCAGGCGACCCAAGGGCGGCGGGCTGGGCGGCTCTCGATGGGTCGCGGCAGCTTTCGCAGCTCCGTTGCTGGTCTACCTGCTCGCGTTCTACGCGTACCCGCTGATCCGCAGTATCGACCTCAGCATCCATGACTACAACGTGCGTGCCTTCGTTCAGGGCAACGCCGAGTTCGTCGGTCTGAAGAACTACATCGACGTGATCTCGTCGCCCCTGTTCGGGCAGGCCGCCTGGAACACAGTGGTCTTCGTCTTCGGTTCGCTCATCTTCCAGTACGTGCTCGGCCTCGCGCTGGCCGTCTTCTTTCGCAGCAACTTTCGTCTGAGCGGAATCCTCAGGGCCCTGTTCCTGGTGCCGTGGCTGCTGCCGCTGATCGTCTCGGGCTCGGCTTGGGCCTGGATGCTGAACAGCGACAACGGCATTGTCAACTCATTTCTTCAAGCCTTCGGCATCGGCCAGATCAACTGGCTCACGTCGCCCGACACATCGATGATCGCCGTGATCATCGCCAACATCTGGCTGGGCATCCCCTTCAACCTCGTCATCCTCTACTCAGGTCTGCAGAACATCTCGCCCGATCTCTATGAGGCGGCGGCGCTCGATGGTGCCGGCCCCTGGCGCCAGTTCTGGAGCATCACTTTTCCGCTGCTTCGTCCGGTCTCTGCGATCACGTTGCTTCTCGGCCTGGTCTACACGCTGAAGGTCGTCGACATCATCTGGATCATGACCAGCGGAGGCCCTGCTAACTCCACCACCACGCTCGCGATCTGGTCGTACCGGGAAGCCTTCGGCACCGGCCAGCCCGACCTCTCCCCCGCTGCCGCCGTCGGCAACATCCTCATCGTCATCGCGCTGATCTTCGGGTTCATCTACCTGAGAATGCAGCGACGTCAGGAGCAATCATGACCGCCCGCCGACCCTGGTGGAAGACGATCCTCGGAGTCGTCTTCACCGCCCTGATGCTGTTCCCTGTCTACTGGATGCTCAACGTGTCATTCACGAAGACCGAGGACCTCAGGCTCAGCCCTCCGCACCTCTTCCCGACCGATCCGACCCTCGAGGGCTACGCCGAGGTGCTGCGGCAGCAACTGCCGAATCTCGGTACAAGCCTGCTCATCGGCCTGGGTACCGTCGCGCTGACGGTGGTCATCGCGGCGCCTGCCGCGTATGCGATCTCGCTGCTGAATCTGCGAGGCGGCCGCACCCTCAACTTCGTGCTGCTGGTTGCGCAGATGATCCCCGGTGTCGTCATGGCCATGGGCTTCTACGCGATCTACGTGCGGCTGGGCATGCTCAACAGCGTCTGGGGACTCATCCTCGCCGACTCGACGGTCGCGGTTCCCTTCGGCGTGCTGCTGTTCACCGCCTTTATGAGTGGCCTGCCGCGTGAATTGCTGCAGGCGGCCCGTATAGACGGCGCGAATGCGTGGCGCACCTTCACCTCGGTCGTTATGCCGCTGAGCCGAAACTCCGCGATCACGGTCGCGCTCTTCGCCTTCCTGTGGGCTTGGTCAGACTTCGTCTTCGCGTCGACCCTCGCCCGCAACTCGGCGCTGAAGCCGGTGACGCTCGGCATCTATTCGTACATCGGCAACAACACGACTCAGTGGAACGCCATCATGGCCACCGCCGTCGTTGCCTCTATCCCGGCGGCCATCCTGCTCGTCGTCGCTCAGCGCTACGTTGCCGCCGGCGTCACCGCCGGTGCAGTGAAGGACTGACCCGTGACTCTGTTTGCTGCGCCCACGCACGAGAAGATCCGACCGGCCACCGGTCCGGTGGCCCCCGCCACGTCGACCCACCACGGCCTCGGGGTCTCCGACGTACGTCTCGACCCCGCCGGCTTCTGGGGAATCCGTCAGGCCGTCAACGCCGGAGCCACCCTGCAACACTGCCTCGAGTGGATGGAACGCCTGGGATGGATCGAGAACTTCGATCGTGTCGCCCGCGGCGAGGCCACCGTGACGCGGCCCGGGTGGCAGTTCTCCGATTCGGAGATCTACAAGCTGCTGGAGGCTATGGCGTGGGAACTCGGCCGCAGCCCCGACGCGTCGCTGGCGGCGGCATTCGACTCGCTGGTCGATCGGGTGGGAGCGGCCCAAGACGACGACGGCTATCTGAACACGGCCCACGGGCATCCGGGCCTGCCGCCGCGTTATTCGGACATGGCGATGGGCCATGAACTGTACAACACGGGCCATCTGCTGCAGGCCGCTGTCGCGCGGCACCGCACCGGGCACGACGATCGACTCGTGCAGATCGCGCGACGCGCGGCCGATCAGGTCTGTAAGGAATTCGGGGCGGGCGGTTTCGATGCTGTCTGCGGTCATCCCGAAATCGAGGTGGCGCTCGTCGAGGCGGGGCGCGCATTCGGCGAGCGTCGCTATCTCGAGCAAGCGCGTCTCTTCGTCGAGCGCCGCGGACGTGGCACGCTGCCGGTGCGGCCACTGCTGTCGGCAGAGTACTTCCAGGACGATGTCCCTGTGCGAGAGGCATCCGTGCTTCGCGGTCACGCTGTGCGGGCACTCTACCTCTCGGCCGGTGCCTTCGATGTGGCCGTAGAGACGCACGATGAGGAACTGGCCGATGCAGTCACCACACAGTGGCGCAACACGGTCGCCCGCCGCACCTACCTGACCGGGGGCATGGGCTCCAGGCATCAGGATGAGGGCTTCGGCGACGACTGGGAGCTGCCGTCCGATCGCGCCTACTGCGAGACCTGCGCCGGCGTCGCTTCGATCATGCTCGCCTGGCGGTTGTACCTGGCGACGGGCGAGGCCCGTTACCCGGATCTCATCGAGCGGACCCTGTTCAACGTGGTGGCCACCTCGCCGAGCGAGGACGGCAGATCGTTCTTCTACGCCAATCCACTGCACCAGCGGGAGCCCGGCGCGAGTGCGAGCGACGGAGTCAACAACAGGGCGGAGGGCGGCGTGCGGGCACCGTGGTTCGATGTCTCGTGCTGCCCCACCAACGTGGCCCGCACCATCGCGTCGCTAGGCGCCTATGTCGCCTCCGTCGACGACGAGGGAATCGCGGTGCTGCAGTATGCGGCCGGTGAGATCCGCGCCGGCGGTTTCGTACTTCACGTGCAGACCCGCTATCCCGACGAGGGAACCGTGCTCGTGCGGATTCTCGCCGCCCCCGAGTCCGAGTCCCGGCTTCGCCTGCGTATCCCCGGCTGGGCCGGCTCTGCGACCGTGCGCGTCAACCTCGACGAGGCAATCGACGTGGCGCCCGGTTGGGCGGACATCCGGCGCAGGTTCGAACCCGGCGACGAGATAGTCCTCGAGCTGCCCCTCACTCCGCGCTTCACCTGGCCCGATGACCGCATCGATGCCGTGCGCGGCACGGTCGCCGTGGAGCGAGGACCTCTCGTTCTCTGCCTGGAATCGACAGATTTGCCGTCGTACGTGCGTGTCGACAACGTGCGGCTCGACGCCGATCTCGCGCCGTATGCCCACGCCGACGGCGCACGCGCCGGTGGCGTCATCGTCGCGGCGACATCCAGTTCGGGCCCCCTTCCGTTCAGCGCGGCCAGGCCGCTCACTACCGAGTCGGTGCCGGTCGAGTTCACTCTCGTGCCCTACCACCGATGGGCGGAGCGCGGCCCGGCCACCATGCGCATCTTCATTCCCGTAGCCGGCTGACAAACGCCGGCACGGCCCACAATCGCCCCGCCATCCAGCAACGCACCATCACGCAAAGGAGCATGACCACATGGGCATCACACCCTTACCGACACGAAGAAAACGTGGCCTCAGAGCCGCGTCGCTTCTCGCTGCCGCCACGGTGGCGATCGCGGGAGCCGCCATCGCGGCACCGGCGGCTCAGGCCGCACCCAACGCGGCCAACACGCTGACCGTCAACGCCGACCAGACCTTCAGGCCGGTCACCCATATGGCCTCGGGAAGTCTGTACGGCCTGGCCGATGCCGACTCGCCGTCGAGCGACTTGATCTCCGCGATCAAGCCGCACACCTTCATCCAGAAGCCATTCGGAGGCAAGCAGCAGCCCACGGGAGACGTCGGCGACACCTGGAAGGTCGCGGCAGACCACGGAGCGAACGTCGTGATCCGTCTCTCCGACTACTACGCCGGCTGGCCTTACCAGTTCGACTGGGACACCTGGGATCAGGTGGTCACCGACCAGGTGAAGCAGGCCAAGGCGTCGGGCATGACGAACCTGGCGGCCTGGGCACCGTGGAACGAGTCGACCGGCACCTGGGATGCCGCGAAGAACGGCTCGTTCGAGGACTTCTGGGTGCACACCTACAACCTCATCCGCAGCCTCGACCCGACCACTCCGATTCAGGGTCCGAGCTATTCCGACAACATCTCCGAGGCGCGGCAGTTCTTCACGGTGGCCAAGGCGACCAATACCGTGCCCGACATCCTGGCCTGGCACGAGCTCATCCGCTCGTCGAAGATCGTCGACGACATGAAGACGATCAGCGGAATTCTGAGCGACCTCGGCATCGCCGAGCGGCCGATCTCCATTGAGGAGTACGCGGCCCCCGCCGAGGCGGGCATCCCCGGATCGCTGATCGGCTACGTCGCCAAGTTCGAGAGGCTCGGCATCCACGACGCCGAGCTGCCGTTCTGGAACCAGTCAGGCACCCTCGGCGATCTGCTCACCGGACGCGACGGCGTTCCGAACGGCGCCTACTGGATGTACACCTGGTACGCCGACATGTCCGGCGACATGGTCACGACGACTCCCCCGGCGAACAACAACTTCGACGCCGCGGCCTCGGTCACGAGCGACAAGAACCAGGTCGAGGTCATCACCGGCGGCAACAGCGGCGCGACCGCGATCACCGTCGACGGGCTCGACAAGCTCGCCGTCGGAGCAAGCGGAAGCGTGAACGTGAAGCTCGAGTACACGCCGAGCTATGGGCGCACGGTCGCCGTCGACGGTCCCGTCACCATCTCGAACACCACCTACACCGTCGGCGACGATGGATCGATCACCGTGCCGATCACGATGAACCCCGCCTACGGGTACCACATCGTCGTGACGCCGGCCGGCGAAGCCGCCGACCTCGCCGGTGCATACACGATGACGAACGTGAACAGCGGACTCGCCCTGGACACCGCTGACGCAGACCCTCAGGCGGGCACACTGGCCGCCCAGCGCACGCCGGCGGCAACGCCCAACCAGACGTGGAATCTGGTCGCGGCAGGGTCGGGCCTTTACAAAATCGTCAACGCGACCAGCGGGCTCGTGCTCGGCATGCAGACCGTCGACACGAACAACAACACGAAGGTCGTGGTCGCCTCCGACACCGGAAGTGACGACCAGCTCTGGCAGGCGATTCCAGACGGAAAGGGCGCGTATCGCTTTGGCAACTACGCCACCGGCCGAGTTCTCGCCGTCGCCGGAATGAGCAAGGATGACGGCGCTCAGGTGGTGCAGTGGCTCGACGGCAACCCGTCGTCGGACTGCACTGCAGCTGGCCCCCGTCAGCCAGGCAAGCTCGGCAACGCGGTGAACTTCTGCGGCACGAACGCCTATGTCGCGCTCCCCACGGGCGCGGTCAGCAGTCTGACCGGAGACTTCAGCGTCTCGACCTGGGTGAACCCTGCTTCCAGCGGCACGTGGCAGCGTGTGTTCGACATCGGCACGGGCAGCCAGAAGAGCATGTTCCTGACGGTCAACGACGGCTCGAAGGTTCGCTTCGTCATCACGACCGGCGGGGCGGGCGGCGAGCAGCGACTCGTGAGCAGTTCGGGAAGCCTGCCGCTGAACCAATGGTCTCTGGTGACGGTCACTCTGTCGGGCACGACGGGCAAGCTCTATGTGGGCAGCAACCTCGTGGCCACCAACAACAACATGACGGTGCACCCGTCGGACTTCGGGCAGAGCACGCAGAACTACCTGGGCAAGTCGCAGTATTCCTCCGACCCGCCCTTCAACGGTCTGCTCGACGACTTCAACATCTATGACCGCGCCCTCAGCGCCGACGAGGTTCTCAACCTCAGCACCGGCGTCGCCGGCACAGGCAACGTGGTGAAGTACAGTTTCGACGAGAACACCGGCGCCGACGTTCCGGACTCGTCGGGCGCGGCTCGGAATGGAAAGGTCGTGAACGGCGACAGCGCGGGCAGTGGCACAAACGCCACGACGACGTCGACAGATGCTCAGACCGCCGACCACTTCTGGACGCTGGCCCCCGTAGAGGTCGACCCAGGAACCGGCCCAGGCGAGCCTGGAGGATCTGGAACGACTCCCCAGGGACCGGGCGCACCCACTGGCGGGGCGGGCACCACAGAGGCGGCGGGCACGCTAGCGGCGACCGGTGCCGACTGGAGCTTCATCGCTCTGCTCGGCCTCATGATGGCGGGAGCCGGTGCACTGGTACTGCGCCAGAAGGCCAAAGCCACCCACGCTTGACCCACCCGCCTCGGGTTGCGCTTCGCTTGTCTGCGGAGCGCAACCCGAGGCATCCACTTCTAGGAGAACACCCCCGTGACAGCGCCCTCGGCAACATCGTTCGACATCCGCGAGATCCCCTTCAGCCGGCGAGGATCGTGGCTCGACATCTCACCTGTGGTGGCGCTGCACACCGTGCGCGAGAAGCTGCACCTGGTCTCGCACAAGACCGGCATGCACGCCATCTTCGTCTTCGAGCCGCTGCAGAACGGCGCGCCCGTCGAGGCGGTTGTGGATGCGACGCCCACGACCCTGCGCTGGTCGACATCGGAGGGCGAGATCGAGGCGGTCTTCGAGAACGACAGCGTGCTGCGGGTGCGCGGACGCTCTGCTGAGCTGAGAATCGCCGATGCGACACCCGAACTGACCCCATTCACCGGCACCTACCTCTACACCGATCCGATCGACGGCGCGGCCGTCTTCACCTCATACGAGACGGGCCGGCGCTACCGCATCACGGCAATCTCGGGATCCCTCGCCATCGTCGGCTCGGAGGCCCTGGGCGCCGGCGAGCGTTCGGTGACCGCGAGCGGCGCGGAGTGGGAGATCGCCATCGAGGAGTTCGACGCGGCCCGCGCGCCCTACCGCGCGACCGGCACCTTCGACGACGCCGCAGCTGCCGTCGCGGCGGAATTCGATCACTACGTCGAGAGCATCGCGTCGTGGCGCAGCGAGCGCACACCGGGCGTCTCTGCGGCCTGTTACGTGCTGTGGTCTGCGACCGTCTCGCCGAGCGGCTTTCTCGAACGAGAGTCGATCTTTATGTCGAAGCACTGGATGGACAAGGTCTGGAGCTGGGATCACTGCTTCAACGCTCTGGCGCTCGCCCCCGGCCTGCCCCAGGAAGCGCTCGACCAGTTCCAGATCGTCTTCGATTTTCAAGACGCGAGCGGCGCGCTTCCCGACTCCGTCACCCACTCCGAGGTGCTCTACAACTTCGTGAAGCCGCCGATCCATGGGTGGGCGTTCCGCAAACTCCGCAGCACCCTCGAGGCTCCTCTCGAGCGGCAGACCCTCACCGACGTATACGACTCGCTGGTGCGCTGGACACGGTTCTGGCTCGACCGTAGACGAGTGACAGGCCATGTGCTGCCGCACTACCAACACGGCAACGACAGCGGGTGGGACAACTCGACGACGTTCGACCACGACCGCGTGATCGAGGCTCCCGACCTCGCGGCGTTCCTCCTGGTGCAGCTCGAGGTACTTGCCGAGCTGGCAGCCGAGCTGGATCGTCACAGCGAAGCGGCCTCCTGGAACAGCGAGGCGGATGCCGTACGGAGCGCCCTGCTCGACCTCTGGAACGGCGACGCATTCGTGGCGAAGGCGCCTCTGAGCGGCCGCGAAAGCAAGACGAGTTCACTCCTCAACAAGCTGCCGATCGTGGCGGCCTCGCACTTGCCCGCCGGCACCATCGAGACATTGTCGGCACGGATCTCCGAACACGTCACCGAATTCGGCCCTGCCACTCAACTGACCGACAGCGAGGAGTACGAGGCGGACGGCTACTGGCGCGGGCCTATCTGGGCACCCTCGACAGCGATCATCGAAGACGGCCTGCGCCGGGCCGGCCAGGCCGAACTCGCCGATCTGATCAGCGAACGTTTCCGTCGCCTGTGTGAGCGGTCGGGCTTCGCCGAGAACTTCGACGCTCTGACAGGAGAGGGACTGCGCGACCGCGCGTACACCTGGACGGCGAGCTGCTACCTGACCTTCGCCCGCGAGGCCGAAGAGCGCGAGTCGACGAGGTGAGCCCGAGCGGGCGCTAGGCGGGACTCCGGGTAGACAGGCGCGTGATCAATCGCGTCTCCAGCTCCATCCGGGTCGCCGAGCCGCCCGTCGACAGAGGCGACTCCGTGCGATCGGCCTGATACAGCATCCGAAATGCCGCCGCACCCATCTCGACGATCGGCTGCTGCACGGTCGTCATCGGCGGAGTCGCCCACGCCGACTCCTGAATGTCGTCGAAGCCGACCACGCTCAACTCGGCTGGTATCGACAGAGAGGCGTCACGGGCGGCGTCGTAGGCGCCCAGCGCCATGAAGTCGGAGCAGGCGAAGATCGCCGAGGGCCTGGCCGCCTGCGACGAGAGCATCGCTGTTGCGGCCCGGTGCGCCCGCTCTCGGTCCCAGTCGCAGTAGGCGAGCCAGTTCGGGGGAACGGCGACCCCCGCTCCGCGAAGTGCCGTGACGAAGCCATCGATCCGCGCGCTGCTCGACAGCTCCGTTCGCCGACCTCCGATGATTCCGATTCTGCTGTGGCCCAGATCGAGCAGATGCTCCGCGGCCAGGCGTCCGCCGTCCCAGTTGGTCGCGCCGATGCTGGCGACGTCCGCCGGGGGTCGACTGATCGGGTCGATGACCACGACCGGGATTGCACCCGACGTCAGAACGTTCAGCTGGGCAGCGCTCGTGTCGACGAGAACGATGATCGCTCCAATCGATGGCCGTCTGAGAAGGCGGCGAATCCAGTTCTCGTCGGAACGGGCCACGGTCAGCGCAAGATCGACGCCGTAGCGGGCCGCCTCTGCCTCGACCCCCTCCAGAACCCGGCTGATCCAGCTTCCCTCCATGTGCTTCACGACAACGTCGACGAGCGGCGCCACGGGCCGGTGGTCAGCGCCGACGCGGGCGCGAGCCTTCCTCCGATAACCGAGTTCCTGAGCGGCCTCCATGACACGGTGGCGCATCGCCTCCGAGACATCCGTTCCGCCGTTCAGCACTTTCGATACGGTGGGCACGCTGGTGCCGGCCCGGTCGGCGATCTGCGCCATCGTGGGCGCGCTTCGAGGTTCTGTCGATGGTGACATGCCTCCGATGCTACATAAGTTGCGCAACTTATGATTGCTTTCGCCGTCAAACTACCGCAACTGTCCCCTTGTTAGCGGGTAGTGACTGAGCGAGAATAGCTACCATCCCACATCAACGTCTGCATTTTTGCGCAATTTTTTTCGATGCGATGACGCAGCAGACTCAGCACCTCAAGGATGACAATGACTGACACCCACCAGGCCACTCCCCCGAAGAAAGCACTCGTGGTACGCGGAGGGTGGGACGGCCACCAGCCCGTCGAGGCCACCGAACTGTTCCTGCCATTCCTCGCCGCAAGCGGCTTCGAGGTGCGCGTCGAGGAGTCTCCGGCCATCTACGCCGACGCGTCCTATCTATCGAGCGTCGACCTCATCGTGCAGTCCAACACCATGTCGTCGATCGAGGCCGCAGAATTCGCCGGGTTGAGCGCCGCGGTCGAGGCGGGCACAGGCTTCGCAGGCTGGCACGGCGGAATCGCGGACTCGTACCGCAACAACTCCGACTACCTCCAGATGGTCGGCGGCCAGTTCGCCTCGCACCCCGGCAAACACCCGAGCGAGCGCACGGGCGAGCAATCCGACAACTACGTTCCGTACACGATCGAGATGACCGAAGCCGCGGCTGATCACCCCATCACCCGAGGAATCAGTGACTTCGAGCTGGTGACAGAGCAGTACTGGGTGCTGCACGACGACTACAACGACGTCTTGGCAACCACCACACAGGCTGTGCGGGAGTGGGATCCCTGGAATCGGCCTGTCACCTCGCCCGCCATCTGGACCAGGACCTGGGGCAAGGGGCGCATCTTCGTCTCGACCCCCGGCCACCGGGTCGAGATCCTCCAGAACCCCAATGTCAAGACCATCATCGAAAGGGGACTCCTGTGGGCATCCCGCTGACCGTCGGCATCATCGGCGTCGGGAAGATCAGCGAGCAGTATCTCGCGAACCTTCCGACGTTTCCCCAGCTCCGACTGGTCGCCGTCGCCGACCTCGATTCGGCTCGCGCTCAGAAGGTCGCCGAGCAGCACGGCGTGCGCGCGCTGACCGTCGACGAACTTCTCAGCGATCCCGACGTCGATGCCGTGTTGAACCTCACCATTCCGGTCGCCCACGTCGAGATCGGCACCCGCGCCCTCCTCGCGGGCAAGCACGTCTTCGCCGAGAAACCTCTCGGACTGAACGCGGCAGAGGCCACGCCCATGATCGAGCTCGCCGAAGAGCTCGGCCTGAGATTCGGCAGTGCGCCCGACACGGTCCTCGGCACGGGCGTTCAGACCGCCCGCCGCGCCATCGATTCGGGGCTGATCGGCGACCCGATCGCCGCACAGGTCTTCTGGTCGTCACCCGGTCACGAGGCCTGGCATCCGGCTCCCGCCTTCTACTACCAGGAGGGCGGAGGGCCCTTGCTCGATATGGGCCCTTACTATCTCACCTCCCTCGTTCACTTCTTCGGCCCCGTGGTGCGCGTCACCGGCCTCACAAGCCGCTCGAACCGGATGCGCACGGTCGGGTCAGGCGCGTCGGCGGGCACCGAGATCCCCGTCTCGGTCGACACGCACGTCACCGCACTGCTGGAGCACGCCGACGGCGTCTCCTCTACCGTTACCGTGAGCTTCGAGATCTGGAAGACCCGTTCGCCTCTGTTCGAGGTCTACGGCACGGCCGGCACTCTCGCCGTTCCGGATCCGAACCAGTTCTCCGAACCAGTGGAGCTCGCACGCAGCGAGACCCGCGAGTGGGAGTCACTGCCTGACTCCGCCGGCTATATGTCCACGGGTCGGGGCATCGGCCTCGCCGACCTCGCGGAAGCGATACGGCACGACCTGCCCCACCGCGCTTCAGGCCGACTCGCGCTTCACGTGCTCGAGATCATGGATGCCATTCAGATCTCCAGCGCTCAACGCGAGACCATCGCAATCGCCAGCACGGTGGAGCGGCCCGGGCTCCTGCCGCTGCGCGGGGTCACGGAACAGGTCTAGGACACGGCACCGATTCGTCATCGCCAGTCCGCCAGGTCTCGAGCCAGCCTGGCACGGGCGCGCACCAGCAGCCCGCGCACGGTCGAGGGAGGAATCATCAACTCGCTGGCGATCGCGGTGTAGCTCAGATGATCGAGTTGTCGGAGTTCCCAGCACCGACGCTGCAGATAGGGCATCGACTCGAGAACGCGCCTGGCTTCGGATGCGAGGGACTGGCAGTGGGCCATGATTGCCGGATCGTCATGGTCGAACGAGAGCATCTCGTCGTCGAGGTCGGCCCGTCGTCGTGATGTCGAGGAACGAAGCCGGTCATAACTGCGCCGGCGCACGGTTGTCACGAGCCAGCCGGCGATCGTTTCGCCTTCGACGACGCTTTCCGCGTGCGTCCACGCCGCGAGAAACGCTTCTTGCACAACGTCGTCGACATCTGCATTCCCACCCAGCGTGCGGTGGGCAACCAAGCGGAGCATCGCCGAGTGTCGCTGCACGAGCTGCGCGAACGCCTTGTCATCTGAAGTCTGGATGCGGTGGGCAGGGATCGTGGCGAGCATGCGGACTCCAGGTGTCGAACAATATGTGTACGCATTGTTCGGATTCGCCGTTGGCCAGGATTGCCGCATCGTTACCCCCAATGCGAGGGGTTCTTGACCGGCGCGAAGTGCGGGCTGGAGACAGGCGTCGCGAGGGCGCCTGCACAGGAATAGGCTTGTCGATGGCTCGCCTCGCATCGCCGCGAGAGTCGCGGGCTGCGCGCCACCGGCACTTACGGAGAACCCCTTGACCGAATCCGCTCCCGTCGATCCCACGACCACCGACGCCTGGAAAAATCTCGCTGCGATCGCCGACGGTTTCTCGCCCGATCTTCGAGGATGGTTCGCGGATGACGCCGACCGCGCCGAACGCTACACCTTTCAAGCGGCAGACCTCACCGTCGACCTGTCCAAGGGACTCGTCACCGAGGAGATCCTGGCCAACCTCCTGCAGTTGGCGAAAGACGTCGACGTCTCGGGTCGCTACGCAGCCATGATCGCCGGCGACCACATCAACGTCACCGAAGACCGCGCCGTTCTACACACGGCCCTCCGCCGCCCCAAAGACGGCGAAGGCCTCGTACCGCCGAAAGGCTTCATCGTAGACGGGCAGGACGTCGATGCAGACGTGCACGCCACCCTCGACAAGGTGTACGCATTCGCCGACAAGGTGCGCTCGGGCGAGTGGACCGGAGTCACCGGCAAGCGCATCGAGACCGTGGTCAACATCGGCATCGGCGGCTCCGACCTCGGCCCCGTCATGGTCTACGAGGCGCTGAAGCCCTACGTGCAGCAGGGCATCGAGGCTCGATTCGTGTCGAACATCGACCCCAACGATGTCTACGAGAAGACGGTCGGCCTCGACCCGGAGACCACGCTCTTCATCGTCGCCTCCAAGACCTTCGGCACCCTCGAGACGCTCACGAACGCCCGACTCGCACGCGAGTGGCTGTGGGCCGAGCTGAGCGCCGCCGGCGTGCTCGACGACTCCGACGAGGCTCGCACGGGCGCCGTCGCCAAGCACTTCGTGGCCGTCTCGACCGCCCTCGACAAGGTCGAGGCTTTCGGTATCGACCCGGAGAACGCCTTCGGATTCTGGGACTGGGTGGGCGGCCGATACTCGGTCGACTCGGCCATCGGCACCTCCGTTGTGATCGCTATCGGCCCCGAGAACTGGCGCGAGTTCCTTGCCGGATTCCACGCTGTCGACGAGCACATGCGCACCGCTCCACTCGACTCCAATGTGCCCGTACTCATGGGCCTGCTCAACGTCTGGTACACGAACTTCCTCGGCGCCCAGAGCCACGCCGTGCTGCCCTATGCGCAGTACCTGCACCGCTTCGCCGCCTACCTGCAGCAGCTCACCATGGAATCGAACGGCAAGAGCGTTCGCTGGGACGGGTCGCCTGTCACCACCGACACCGGCGAGATCTTCTGGGGCGAGCCGGGCACCAACGGCCAGCACGCGTTCTATCAGCTCATCCACCAGGGCACGCGCCTCATTCCCGCCGATTTCATCGCGGTCGCCAACCCCGCGCATCCATTGAAAGACGCGACCGGCGATGGTGCGGGCGTCGAGCCCGGGCAAGATGTGCACACGCTGTTCATGGCCAATTTCTTCGCGCAGACGAAGGCGCTCGCCTTCGGCAAGACAGCCGACGAGGTGCGTGCGGAGGGCACGAAGGAGTCCGTCGTTCCCGCGCGCGAGTTCGCCGGAAACAAGCCGACGACCTCGATCCTCGCGCCCGCCCTCACGCCGAGCGTCGTGGGCCAGCTCATCGCCCTCTACGAGCACATCGTTTTCGTCGAGGGCACCATCTGGGGAATCGACTCGTTCGACCAGTGGGGTGTCGAGCTCGGCAAGCAGCTGGCCCTGCAGATCACGCCCGCGGTGGCCGGCGACGCGGCTGCCCTCGAGACCCAGGACTCGTCGAGCAAGTCGCTCATCGCGAAGTACCTGGAGCTGCGCAAGTGATGCTCAGCTAGAAACAAGGGAGGAACGACCATGGCCGGTCGCATCGAGATCGATCTCTTCAGCACGCTCGATGGAGTGATGCAGGCCCCGGGCGGGCCCGAAGAAGACCCGTCCGGCGGATTCAGCTTCGGCGGGTGGCAGGCGCCGATGAACGACGAGGCCGTGGGCATGCAGGTGTTCGAGGGCATCCGGCGTATGGATGCGCTTCTGCTGGGCCGGCGCACCTACGACATCTTCGCCGCGTACTGGCCGAACCAGCTCGCCGGCGACGGCGGGGTCGAGAACGAGATCGCGGCCGCGTTCGATGCCATCCCGAAGTACGTGGCCTCGCGCGGGGCACCGTCCCTTTCGTGGCGAGACTCCCACCTGCTCGGGCCCGACCTTTCGTCCGAGATCGAGACGCTGCGTGGGCGGCATCGCGAGATCCACGTGATCGGCAGCATCGATTTCGCACGGACCCTCGTGGCAGAAGGGCTTTTCGACCAGCTGAACCTGTGGGTCTATCCGATCGTGCTCGGCGCGGGCAAGCGTCTCTTCCCAGCCGACGGACCGGCCATGAGGCTCGAGCCCCTCTCGTCGTCGACGATCTCCGACGACGGAACGCTCCTCCTCCGGTACGGGCCGACGGGTGAGGTGCCCACGACCGGCGACATGACCTGAAGGAGTCGTAGGCTGAGATCATGAACCTCGATGACATTCCCATCACCACCACGACCGGTGAAGAGACCACCCTCGGCGCCTACGACGGCGTCAGGCTGATCGTCAACGTCGCCAGCCGCTGCGGCCTCGCACCGCAGTACGAGAAGCTCGAAACACTGCAGAAGACCTACGGAGACAAGGGCTTCACGGTGCTCGGCTTCCCCAGCAATCAGTTCCTTCAGGAGCTCTCCACCGACGAGGCGATCCAGGAGTACTGCTCGATGACCTGGGGAGTCACCTTCCCGATCTTCGAGAAGATCAGAGTAAACGGCCGCAACGCGCACCCGCTCTACAAGGAGCTCACCAAGACGCCCGACGTCGACGGCAAGAAGGGCCGCATCAGCTGGAACTTCGAGAAGTTCGTCGTGACCCCGGACGGCGCGGTGCACCGCTTCAGCCCGCGCACGGAGCCCGATGACCCCGCCATCATCGGACTGATCGAATCGTCGCTGCCCACCCCGTCGCAGTAGCGGCGGTGCGGAACGATCCATCGACCATCGCCCCGGAGCATCGCGCCGAGGCGCTGAAGGAACGCGTCTATGTCACCTTCACGAGCCTCGCGGTCGTGCTGGCCATGCAGTCGCATTCCGCAGAGCAGCTGAGCGCCGGCGAGGCGGCATCGACCCTGAGCATCACGGTGATCGGCACTCTGCTGGCGGTCTTCGTGGCCGACGTCGTCTCGCACCTGGCGGTGCACGCGACCGTGCCGACGGCGGCGGAGATCCGGCGCATGGCCGCGGTGAGCTTCGGGGCCTTTGCCACGGTCGTGCTCCCTCTCATCTTCATCGGGTTCGCCGCTCTCGATCGCTGGAGCGTCGATACGGCCCTTCGCGCATCCACCATCGCGCTCACGGTCTCGCTGATCGCTATCGGCTTCCTCGCCGTGCGCCGGGTCACACTCGCCTGGTGGCAGCGGCTGATCGTACTGGGAGCGGAGTTCGCCGTCGGCGCAGCAGTGGTGGGTCTCGAACTGCTGGCGCACGGCTGACCGCTCGTAAGCTTGATACATGGGCGGTCCCACGGAACCTCGTGACTCGCGACTGAGCGTCGCCCGATACCAGGTCGACAAACTGACTCCCGAGAGCGAGCGCGACGACGACGCGGTCGACTCAGGCCAACCGACCATGGAGCAGCGCGCGCAGATCGTCGAGATCTCGATCCAGCAAGCCATGCGACGGGGCGATTTCGACGATCTCCCGGGCGCAGGAAAGCCGTTGACCGGCTTGCAGAATGCTTACGACCCGAACTGGTGGATCAGGCAGAAGATCGAGCGCGAGCGCCTCACCGGGCTCGGCCCGCCCGCCCTCACGCTGCGCACGGAGGACTCGCAGCTCGACGAGAGGCTCGACGCCGCTCCGTCGGAGGACGCGGTTCGAAGCATGCTGAGCGACTTCAACGCGCGCATCATCGAGGCGCGTCGGCAGTTGCAGGGCGGGCCGCCCGTGGTCACGGCCCCGCGCGACGTCGACGCCGAGGTCGAGCGCTGGCGCGAGCGACGGGATGCGCGGCACCGGCAATATTCGAAGGCGCGGGAGCGTGAGGAGGCGACTTACAGGGCCATGGGATGGCGCGAGCGCCGCCGTGCGCGCCGCTCGGACTCGGGCCATCCGGAACCTTCACAGATCACACCATCTGAAACGATTTAGGCTGACCATAGCCATGGGCAGCACAGCGTGCAACCCCATTGCACCCGAGGCAACCGGCGAACGAGAGTAGTCGAATGAGAGAGCTTCACTATGGAGGCGGAACCCTTGTCGTCGGCCGCGAGGTCTGCACGGCGGTATTCGACTACGCCCTGGCATTGGCGCGCGTCGGGAGGTCTGACCTCATCACCGTACCGATCCTCGTGAATGGCCAGATCGACGAATCGAATATCTTGCTCGGTCCGACGACACAGATCTTCTGCACGCCCGCAACGCAGACTGCCGCTGGGCTCGACGATCTGTCGACGGTCAGCGAACTGCGCAACCGCATCGCGTCACTGCACCGACCCATCACCGCGATTTCTGACGACGCCACCGTCTACCCAGACTTCGAACTCGAATACTGACCTCACCCGCGCTACAGTTCTGGTCATGTCGTTCGAACCGCCCAGCACCGCTCTCGAGACGGGGCATCGCCCTGGCTGAGCAGACGCGCGGCGACCTCGCTCGCCTCGTCACGTTCAGTGACGCGGTCGTCGCGATCGCAGCGACGCTGCTTGTGCTGCCGCTCGCGGAGAACGCCACTCGAGGGGGCACACCGACTCTCGGCGAGATCTTCGCTGAAAGCGGCGGCCAGATTCTGCTGTTGCTCCTCGGGTTTCTGGTGATCTGCCGCTTCTGGCTCAATCACCACGACATCATGAGAAACCTCGTGACATTCGATTCGCCTCTGTTCTGGGCGAACGCGGTATGGATGGCGTCAATCGTTCTGCTGCCCTTCACGACCGGCCTGATCGGCACGTCGGACAGCAGTGATCCGGCCACAACCGGCCTCTACATCGGCAACATGCTCGTCACGTGTCTGGCCGCTTTGACGATGCAGTGGCACGTCACGCGCACCCCTTCTCTGCAGACTCCCGAGAGCAGGGGTACGGCGCGACTGACCGGTGGCGTCGTCGCGGCCATCGCGCTGACCGTCGCCCTGGTGATCGCCGTGCTCGTGCCCGCGATCGGGCCTTGGGCTCTTCTGCTTCTCGCCGTCGACGGACTGGTCACGAAAGCGCTGCGTCGCAGAACAGAAAAGCCGGGCTCACCACGAAAGACGCGATGAACCCGGCGAGGAATCTGCCGAGAATCAGTCGTTAGGCGACCGACTGCTCCCTGCGGGGAAGCTTCCATCCGGGCCGCACGTAGTGGCACGTGTAACCGTTGGGGTACTTCTCCAGGTAGTCCTGATGCTCCTCCTCGGCCTCCCAGAAGTCGCCTGCCGGCTCGACCTCGGTGACGACCTTCGCGGGCCAGAGACCGGATGCGTCGACATCGGCGATCGTGTCGAGCGCGACCTGCTTCTGCTCGTCGGATGTGTAGAAGATGGCCGAGCGGTAGCTCTCTCCCACATCATTTCCCTGCCGGTTCTTGGTCGACGGGTCGTGAATCTGGAAGAAGAACTCGAGCAGGTCTCGGTAGCTGATCTGCGAGGGATCGAACACGATCTCGAGTGCCTCGGCATGCGAGCCATGGTTGCGATAGGTCGCGTTCGGGGTGTCGCCTCCGGAGTATCCGGTGCGGGTCGAAATGACTCCCGGGCGCTTTCGGATCAGGTCCTGGACGCCCCAGAAGCATCCGCCGGCCAGAATGGCGGTTTCAGTGGTCGTGGTCATCGTGAGATCTCCTCGGTGCTCGTGGATGCGGTGCTTGTGGATGTTATGAACAGGCTGCGGTAATCACCGTAGCCCTCCTTTTCGAGGTCTGCCTCTGCGACGAAACGCAACGACGCGGAGTTGATGCAATAGCGCAGTCCCCCGGCCTCGACCGGGCCGTCATCGAAGACGTGGCCGAGGTGACTGTCGCCATGGGCCGAGCGCACCTCCGTGCGCACCATACCGAAGGCCTTGTCGGTCTTAACCACGATGTTCGCGGGGTCGATCGGAACGGTGAAGCTGGGCCAGCCCGACCGGCTGTCGTACTTGTCGGTCGAAGCGAACAGCGGCTCCCCCGACACCACGTCGACATACAGGCCGGCGTCTTTCTTGTCCCAGAACTCGTTCTGGAAGGCGGGCTCCGTTGCATCGTCTTGCGTTACACGGCGCTGCTGCCGGGTGAGGCGGGCGATCGCCTCGGGAGTCTTCTTGTACTGAGCTGACACTGTTGTCTCCTCGTATGTGCGCGGCTGGCTGCCGCGGTCATGAGGTAGAACCGGCGCACCCCGTCGGATGTTCCGCGGTCGGCAAACACTCAGGAATCGGCCGCCGCGATCTGCGCGGCACGGCGAAGACCGGGACTCTCGCTCTCTGACCAACGGGCGACGACCGATTCAGCGCGCGCACGATCCCGGTCTCCAAGCGAGAGAACGAGAGGGCGAATCACATCGCGCGCGAGCACGAAGGAGAGTTCGTCGACAGCACTCGATCGCAGGAAGCCCTCAAGCCTCGTGAGGTCGGACACGATGAGCACGTCGAGGCGGCTCTGAAGAAGGATGACAGCCGCGAGCCTCCGCTCGTATACGTCAGCCGCCCAGAGCAGCGAGCTCAGGGCGGTGATCTCGTCGTGCGTGAGTTCGGGAAATCGGCGCAGGGTGTCACGAAGACTCGCTCGGATCGCACCGACCGATGTGCCGTAGTAGCGGCCGCCGCCGCCGAAACGAGCGCGATGTTCCTCGGCGCGCTGCCACGACGACTCGTTCTGCAACGCCTCGTCAACGAGCTCGCAGGCTTCGACTATGCGCTGCGACGCCACTACTCGCTCTCGGCGACCAGGGTACTCATCACATCGAAGAACGCGTTGTAACCGATCACGGTCTGGTCGAGCTGGCCCTGATCGAAGCCCGGAGACTCCTGCTTCATGGACATCTCGGTACCGCCGGCGACCTCTGCAAGGTCGACCGTGATCACACCGCGCGCGTCAAGCGCGGGGTTGTCGGTGATCGTCAAAACGAGATGGGTCGGGGCGTCGACCTCGAGGTACTCGCCCACCCAGCTGATCGAGGTGTCGTCAGGCAGCTTCATGACTGCGTTCCACGAGCCTCCGGGGCGGACATCCATCGACAGGGTCTCGGCCGGCACATCGACACCGTCGGTGCCGAACCACACCGCGAATTTCTCGGGATCGGTCCATGCGTCGAAGACCGCTTGCGGCGTTGCTGCGAATGAACGGGTGATGCTGAGTTCTGCCATGGTGGTGCTCCTCGTCAGTGCTGATCTGAAGTGGACACTACCCGGTTCGCCCGAGCGGTGTCACTCGAAGATCGACCGGAGCACGACCTGGCGCGTTGCCTCATCGAGGTAGACCTCGCTCTGATAAGGGCTCGTCGAGAACAGGGCGTCGAGGTCAGCGCCGGACACCAGCTGGCCCTGCGGCAACGCACCGTCGAGACCGTCGACGAGCGTCGGAGATGATGTGGATACGACATCGCCCACGCTCTGACGAAGCCGATCGAATTCGTCTTGGGGCAGCAGCACGATGGCATCGATCCAGTACGTACTCGGCCCGGGAACTCCCGAGTCGCCGAGCGTGCCCGACATCCACGTTGCGGACTCCGCCTCGGCAAAGGGAGGGAATCGTTTCTGCAACGGCTCCAGGTCTGTTCGGAGTTCGCCTGTGCCGGAGCGGACAACAGCTTCTTCAGTGGACATCCGGGTCTCCGATGGGTCTCGAGGGCTGGGGTTCGATGTGCTCTGACATCCGACGATCGCCGTGCTGAATACAACGGCGAATGCGACGCTCAGAAGTGCTCTATCTCTCATCTGGTTCATCCTGCACCACCGTCGACGACGGATCTCCGATCGTCCACGTAATGGTGCGCGTTACGGAGCCTGAGCTGTCGAAGGGCTTGGCCCAGCCGATCTCAGTGAAACGACCGTTCTCGTCGTCTGACGCTCCAGACGCGATGTCATTCTGGCCCCGGTTGAAGTTGTAGTGATCCTCGGCGTGCACGGTTACCGTCATCGTCGCCTGGTTGCCGGATACAGACACATCAGCGCTACTCCACTGCTGGTATGCACCGATCGCTTTCTGCCAGTTCTCTGTCTCGGGATACTCGCCGCCAGACGGCGCACCAGTGAACGAGAAGTCTCCCTGGCCCGAGGCGATGAACTCCTCTGCGGCGGCCTGGCTCCGAGATATCTCCGCATCGACGTTGCGCGAGATCGCAGGATCCGACTGCGCTGCAGAATCGTAATCGAAGTGCCACGGGTCTCCGGTGTTCGACCAGTAGTGATCGTAGGCGTCGAGCGCATCGCCGAGATCCCACCTGGCCAGGCGGGCAGCTGCCATCATCGACTTCCACTTCGCCGCCGCGCCGAAATCGGAGAAGTTCGAATCTTTCGAGTCGTACTCGAAATCCTCGTCCCACGTGATGTCGGGCCGGCTCGGCGGCCCGATCGTGTAGGTGCCGTCGGCCGTCGTCGAACCCCCGGGGTCGGAAGCTGCGCCATCGAATGAGGCTGGTATCGCCTGCGTGGGAGTCGTGCCGGATCCCGAGGCGCCATCTGACGCGCTCGCCGAATCCTGCTCGTCTGCATTCCTGAGTACGGCTGCCGCCACTGCGGCAAGAATCGAACCCGCTCGCGCCAGATTCGGTCGGTGTTGACCGTGCCACGCAGCGACGAAGGTCGTGCCGTCCGGTCCGATCCATCGCGAGGCCGCGAGCTGTCCAGTCAGGTTCGATTGGATCCCGTCGAGCTGACGTGCACTCGCGTCGACGAGACGAGCGAACTCACGGAGCTCGCCGACATCGGCACCGAAAAAAGCAGACATCGACCACGCACCACCTCTGTTGACCGGGGCTCGAACCCTACGCTCGACCGTGCTCCAAGGGTATTCGGGTGGCTCGCCGAAGCATATGGGCACAACTCCCCATGCCCGGTCAGAGGTGCCGCTGCACCCCGATTGGGGCCGGCGCAGTGCGGTCTACCGAGGCCGGCTCGATCGGCGCATCCGTCTTCTCACTTCGAACGAACCCGATTCCGACGAGGATCAGCACGCCTCCGAGCAGCTGAGGCAGAGTCAGCTGCTCGCCCAGGAGGAGCCAGGCATAGAACGTGGCGGCGACGACTTCGAGCAGACCGACGAACGATGCGAGCCTCGAGCCGAGCATCTGGGTGGCGGTGATGCTCGCCGCATAGGCGATGCCAGTCGAGACGACCCCGACGAGCAACAGCGGGATCCACCAGGGCGCCGCGTTGCCGAAGAGAGCGACATCGCCGAATGTGACAGTGAATGGAACCAGCCCGGTGAGTCCAACGGCGCCGAGCGCGAGTCCACCGAGCAGAAGGCCGGCGGCCGCCAGGGCCACCGGGGGAAGGCCGTCGTCGGGCTGTGCCGCGACCACATAGTAGATGGCGCATCCGACCATGGCGGCGACGGCGAGCGCCAGTCCGAGCGCGTCGAGACTCGCCGTGCCGCCCGGCGACACGACCATCACCAGGCCGACGAGCGCAACGACAGAACCGACGAGAACGACGGCCTTGGGCATCCGGCGCGTGCGCGCCCACGCGAAGGCGACGAGCAGCAGCGGCGCCATGTACTCGATGAGAATGCCGGTCCCCACAGGGATGCGCTGGATCGCTGCGAAGTAGAGAAGCTGGGTTCCCGCGACGCCGATGAGGGCCATGGCGAGCACGCGACCCCGTGAGCGCCACAGTGCCGACCAGCGGCCGCGCAGCATCATGACGGCGACGGGAGCGAGCACGACGCCGCCCACGAGCGCGCGAGCGGTGACCGCGGCAGCGGGGCTCCAGCCTGACTCGAGCAACGGCTTCGCAAGGGCGCCGGAGCCTCCGAACGTTGCCGCGGCGATGACGGCGATGATCAGACCGGCTGAGGTCTGAGACCGTGGCATGGCATTCCCTTTCGAACCGCTGTTGATGCTTCGTAATCGAGACGCTAGTCTCAGAATGAGTAAGGAGTCAATTTGCATTTAGCCCCTGACACCGAAGACATCCTGGCGTTCATCGTGGCACTCGGCAACACGGTCACCTCCGCGTCTCGCAGCGGCACCGACGAGATCGCCACGCCGACCCAATTGACAGAGCTTCTCGACGCCCACGGCTTCACCGGGCGGTTCGACCGCGACGAGAGGGAACTCGCCGACGTTCACCGCGCGCGGACCCGACTGCGTTACGTCTGGAGCCTGGAGCGTGACGCGGCGGCCGACGAGGTCAACGAGATGCTCCGGCAGACGAGGGCACTCCCCCAGCTGGTGCGGCACGACGCCTTCGACTGGCACCTGCACGCGTCGGAGGACGACGAACCCCTGGCCGATCGCATCCTGAGCGAGGCGTCGCTGGCGTTCGTCGACGTGATCCGCACCGATGAGATGACGCGCCTGCGCTCGTGCGGGGCCCCCGACTGCGAGGGCATTTTCGCCGACCTGTCACGCAACGGTTCGAAAAGGTTCTGCAGCGTGCGCTGCGGCAATCGAGTGAACATGATCGCGTTCCGCGAGCGGGCAGCGGCAGGCAGCGCCTAGCCTTGTCGCATGGCCAGAACCGTCTCCACCAACACCACCGTCGACCGCGACGGAATGCTCGATTTCGTGCGCCCTCGACACCGGATGCTCGTCGCAACGACGCGCGCCGACGGCCGGCCCCAGATGTCGCCGGTTTCAGGAGGGGTCGACGATCTGGGTCGCATCGTCATCTCGACGTACCCCGGCCGGGCTAAGACCCGCAACGCCGAACGCAGATCGGCCGCATCGGTACTCGTGCTCTCCGACGACTGGAACGACGCGTGGATCCAAGTCGACGGCGACGCGGAGGTGCTGCACATGCCCGAGGCCGCCGATGCACTGGTCGACTACTACCGCAGTATCTCTGGAGAACACCCCGACTGGCAGGAGTACCGGGCCGCCATGGCCATCCAGAACAAGTCATTGCTGCGCATCACGCCCACGCGCTGGAGCCCGATCTCCACCGGAGGATTCCCGGCAGACGTCGCCGCGCGCCTCGACGGAGCCTGAGCTGGGCCGCCGCAGAGCACCAGCCGCCGCGAGGATCAGAAGACGCCGAGGTGCTCGAGCAGAATCCGCGCGCCGATGAGGATGAGGATGAGACCACCCGCGATCTCTGCCGGACGCCGGAACTTCAGGCCCGCCCGGTGCCCGATCACGATCCCCGCGAAGGTGAGCACGAACGTCGTCACTCCGATGAGCACGGCCGTCTCGGTGATCGAGATCGCAAGGAACGCGAACGATAGGCCTACCGCAAGCGCGTCGATGCTCGTGGCCACCGAGAGCACCAGGAGTTCTCTGATCTTCAGCCTGTCGTCGACCTCCTTGTCATCCGGGTTCGAGAAGGCCTCCCACAGCATCTTGCCGCCGATCAGCGCGAGTAGTACGAACGCGATCCAGTGGTCGATACCGGTGATGTACGACGCGAACTGCGTGCCCAGAAACCAGCCGATGACGGGCATGATCGCCTGAAACAGGCCGAAGGCCGTGGCAATGATGAGCGCGTTGCGCAGGTTGAAACGGCGCATGTGCAGGCCCTTGCCGAGGGCGACAGCGAATGCATCAGCCGAGACTCCGAGCGCGACGAAGAAGATAGACCAGAGGGCCATGCGATGTGTGACCTTTCACGACGAACGAACGATGTACTGCTCGCCGTTGAGGATTCAAGGATGCCAGCCGGCTTATCCGCCCACGGCCGAAAAGCCCGGATTCACGGCTTTTCGGGCCACCTAATCGACGGGCGCCGGTGCAGATGCGGGCGCTGGCGCATCGTCGTTCCACGTCTTGACGATGGCCCATCCGACGGCGGCGATCGGCACCGCGAGCACGGCCCCGGTGATGCCCCCGAGGATCGTTCCGGCGGTGAGGGCGACCAATATCACGAGGGGGTGCAGCTTCAGCGACTGCGCCATGACCACGGGTTGGAGGAAGTTGCCCTCGAGCTGATTGACGACCACGACGATGATGACCACGATCAGGGCGACCAGCGGCCCGTTCGCCACGAGAGCGACGAGGGCGGCCAGAATTCCTGCGGCGGTCGCACCCACGATCGGGATGAACGCGGTGACGAAGACGATCACGGCGAGCGGCAACGCCAGGGGAACGCCGAGGATCGCGAGGCCGATGCCGATTCCGGCTGCATCAACGAAGGCGATGATGGCCGTTCCCCGAACGTAGCCGCCGAGCACGCGCACCGCGGTGGCCCCGATCCGCACGCCGCGGGCCTTGCGGTGGCCGCGGAAGGGGCGCAGGAAGAATGCCCAGATAACGGGTCCGTCTTTGAGGAAGAAGAACAGGATCACGATGGCCAGCGCAGCACCCGTGGCCAGTTCACCGACGACGGACGCCCCGGCGAGCGCACCCGATCCGGCCTGACTGCTCGTCGCGAAGTCGATGAGCGCCTGCTTGACCGACTCGATCTGCGATGCATCGATCGGAATGGGGCCGGTGGTGATGAAGTCCTGCAGCTGATCGAGGCCATCCTTGGCCGATGACGCCAGAGTGTCCCACTGCCCGCGCACGGCGAAGACGATGAGGGTGATCAGGCCGCCGATCACCAGGATTCCGGCCAGCAGCGTGAGCCAGGTGGCCAGAATCGCCGACATGCCACGGTTCTTGAGGAACCCCATGATCGGAGACGCGGCCGCCGCGATGATGAGCGCGATCAGCACGGGAATCACCACGAGCTTGAGCTGCACAAGCGCGAACACGATGACGACGGCCAACGCCAGAACGATGATGATCTGGCCGCTGCGGATGGCCAGCGCACCCATCTTGTCAGTGAGCAGGGAACGCAGAGTCGGAGCGGCCGGGGGCTCGCCGGAGGGAACGGTCATACACCCACCATAGGGAAAGATCAGATCCGGTCACCCCCCTAGACTTGGCCAGTGTCGACCAGCCCACCTCCTCCGAACGGGGCGTCGGCCACCGCTGCGCGAGCAGGAGGCCGAGCGCTCGCTCTCGTCGGCATCGTTCTCGTCGCCGTCAACCTTCGCACCGCCGTGGCCGCGTTGTCACCGATCTTCACCCAGATCAGCGTCGACGTTCCCGTCGACAGCGTGGGCGTTGGCCTGCTGGGAACCCTTCCCCCTCTCTGTTTCGCCGTCTTCGGGCTGCTCGCCCCCGTTCTGAAGCGGCACCTGCGCCTCGAGACCCTGCTGATCGCGGCGTTGTGCGCCATCCTGATCGGTCACCTCGCCCGCGGTCTCGCGCCGAACTACGCCGTCCTCGCCCTGGCGAGCGTGCTCACCTTCGCCGGCATGGGCGTCGCGAACGTGGTGCTTCCACCCGTCGTCAAGAAATACTTTCCGGCGTCCATCGGCACGCTCACCTCGATGTACGTCACGATCATGGCGTTGTTCAGTCTGATCCCACCGCTCGTCGCCGTGCCCATCGCCGATTCGCTCGGATGGCGCGTCAGCGTCTCGATGTGGGCCGCGCTGGCCGCTGTGGCGATCATCCCCTGGCTCACGCTCTGGATGCGCGACCGCCGGGCGACTTCCGCGGCGGCGCGGGCGGCGACAGCGGCGGCCGCGCCCGCGGCATCCGAATCGCCTTTCGACGCCGAGCTGCTGCCGGAGGTCTCGCCGACCCTCGTCGGCCAAGTCTGGCGCTCGCGGTTGGCCTGGTCGATGGGCCTGCTGTTCGGCGCCACCAGCCTGAACGTGTACGCCGCATTCGCGTGGCTCCCCGAGATCCTCATCGACATCGCCGGGGTGTCGCCCGCGCAGGCCGGCATTCTGCTCTCGCTCTACGCGGGCATGGGCATCCCGTTCTCGCTTCTCGTGCCGATTCTCGCGAGCCGCATGCGTTCGGTGGCGCCGCTGATCGCGCTCGGATTCGTCTGCTTCGCGGCCGGCTATGCCGGGCTGCTGCTCGCCCCGGCGGCGCTTCCTTGGCTCTGGGTAGCTCTCGTCGGCGCCGGCCCACTGACGTTTCCGCTCGTACTCGTTCTGGTCGGACTCCGGAGTCGCACGCCCGAGGGAACCGTCGCGCTCAGCGGGTTCACCCAGGGCATCGGATATGCCCTCGGCGCGCTCGGCCCGCTGGTGGTCGGCGTGCTGCACGAGCTCTCCGGCGGCTGGACCGCGCCCCTCGCCTTTCTGCTGCTCACCCTCGCGGTCGTGGGCCTCGCGGGCAGAGTGGTCGCAAGGCCCCGAATGCTCGAGGACGACTGGCATCGCAGCTCGCCCAATCGCGCTGATTGAGTAGTCGCGCGAGGGGCGCGGTGGGTGCTAACGGCGCCGCGAGTGGCTCACGAAGCGGTAGCGGATGCCCGTGCGTGACTCGAGCCAGTCGGTCTCGTGAGCAACGGCCCACAGGGCCGGGTCGATCCTAGGCGCCCTCGTATCGCCCGCGATGTCGAGATCGACCTCGGTGATCTCGAGCCGGGATGCGCGCGCCAGCGACTGCGCATAGATGTCGCCGCCGCCGATCACCCAGACGGGAGCCGACGACTCGTCGCGAACCGACGCATCCAGAACCTCGTCGAGCGAATGCCCGACTTCGGCACCCGCGGCGGCGAAGTCGCGATCGCGGGTCACGACGACGTTGCGACGGCCGACCAGAGGCCGGAACCTCTCGGGGAGGGACTGCCAGGTGCGGCGCCCCATGACGACCGTGCCACCCAGAGTCAGCTCCTTGAAGTGCGCGAGGTCTTCGGGAACGTGCCAGGGGATCGTGCCACCGTCGCCGATGACTCCCCCGCGCGCCTCGGCCCAGATGAGCGCGATGCTCATACGGCGACAGGAGCCTTGATCGCGGGGTGGTGCACGTAGTCGACGATCTCGAAATCGTCGTAGCTGTAGTCGAAGATGCTGTCGGGAGTGCGCGTGACGCGCAGCGTGGGCAGCGCATAGGGCTCGCGGGTGAGCTGCTCGGTGACCTGCTCTCGATGGTTGTCGTAGATGTGGCAGTCGCCACCCGTCCAGATGAAGTCGCCCACCTCGAGGCCTGTCTGCTGAGCGACCATGTGGGTCAGCAGCGCGTAGCTCGCGATGTTGAACGGAACACCCAGGAAGAGGTCGGCGCTGCGCTGGTAGAGCTGGCATGACAGCTTGCCGTCGGCTACGTAGAACTGGAAGAGAGCGTGGCACGGGGCCAGGGCCATCTCGGGGATCTCGGCGACGTTCCATGCCGACACGATGATGCGCCGCGAGTCTGGGTCGGTCTTCAGCGTCTCGATGACCTGTGCGATCTGGTCGATATGGCCGCCCGACGGGGTGGGCCACGAACGCCACTGAACACCGTAGACGGGACCGAGCTCACCGTCGGCGTCTGCCCACTCGTCCCAGATAGTGACGCCGTTCTCGCGCAGCCAGCCCACATTGCTCTCGCCGCGCAGGAACCACAGCAGCTCGTAGGCGATGGACTTGAAGTGCACCCGCTTGGTGGTGATCAGCGGAAAGCCCTCGCTCAGGTCGAAGCGGAGCTGGGCGCCGAACACGCTCGTCGTACCGGTGCCCGTGCGATCGGACTTGATGGCCCCCGTCTCGAGGGTGTGGCGCAGCAGGTCTTCGTACGGAGTGTGATGTGTGGGCACCCTGCGAGCTTAATCCAACGGGCAGACGATCGGAACGAACTATCGTTGTCAACGATGATCACTCGACGAGAAGCCGCCCTCCGCCTTGACATCTCGATGGAGATGGCGCGCAAGCACGGCATGGCCGCGAAGATCTCCGAGACCGAGCTGGCGGAGATGAACGACAATCCGCCGCCGTGGCTGGCGCAATCGCGGGCGAATCGCACGGGCAAGAAAGCCGTATGGGTTCAGCTGAGATGCGACGTGTGCGGATTCGAGGAGTCTGTCAGGCCGAAGAAGTGGTGGCCCGAGTTCACCTATCTGACGTGCGACCACCACAGCATCGGCGACATTCCGTTGCCTGCCGATGGGCTCAAGCGCAGCGAACTCGACGGCATCGGCTCGCGATTCATCGCGATCATCGACGCCTGAACTTCCTCCGAGTTCCCTCCGTATGACCCCCGTTCGGGGCTGATCGGCAGGAGGGTTGCTCATAGGGAGAAGGGAAAAATCATGCCCGAGAGCGACATGTCCGGATTCATGCCCATCGTCTTCTGGGTCATCGGAGGCTTCATTGCCGTGGTGTTCGTCTACGTGATCGTGAGCGTGTTCGTCAACGCTTCGCGCGTGAGACGCGCCGGTCACAACCCGCTCACACTGCAGAGCGACATCGCCACGAAGCTGCTCGACAGCGATGCGCTGAGTTCGCAGCCGAGTGTCGAGGCACGGCTCGAGAAGATCGAGCAGCTTTGCTCGGCTGGAACCATCAGCAACGACGAGTACGACGCCGCCCGTTCACGACTGCTGGCTCAGCTGTAGCGAACCGTCAGGCGCCGGCGCCAGCCTCGCCCAAATTGATCTATTCGAACACTTGTTCTATGTAATCATAACCAGTACCATAGATGCATGGAACATATATTCGATACGCTGCGAGACCTCGTGCCTCGCATGTCGAATATGCATGCGACCTCCGACCTCTCATTGTTGAGTTCTTCAGATTTAAAGCGGTTCATGGTGTCTGCTGGGCGACTTCGACACGAGACTGAGCGCGCCCTGGCCCTCGGTGCCGCAGAGATCAATCGTCGATCGCACGCCGAAGCGGGCGGCACCGGCATGGCCAAATCCGAAGGGTACGTGAATCCGCAGGGCTTGATCGCCGCGCCTGCCGGCACCAGCAAAGCCGAAGCACGCAAGATTGACCGGCTGGGCAAAAGTCTTATGCAGGCGGCTGAGACGAGCGTCGACTCTGCGAATGACCACGCTGCGCGTGGCACTTCCGAAGCGGCCGACGACTGCTCGACTGCTCGACCTGCTGCACGCCGACGATTCACCCGAGACGGTATTCCGCGATGCCCGTCAGGCCCGCGCCCTCCTCGACCGCGACAGCGTGGCCGCAAACGAGAACGCTCTGCAGTCGCAGCAGGAAGCAAAAGTCTGGATGTCCCGCGACGGAATGGTGCACCTGCGCGCCGATTTCGCCCCCGAAGATGGAGCCTGGGTGAAGACCACCCTCGATCTGATCCTCGGGCCTCGTATCGGCGGGCCGCGCTTCGCAGCCGCGCCCGAAGGTGCCCGATCGATCATCGATGACCCGCGCAGCACCGAGCAGATCCGCGCTTCCGCACTGATCAGCCTGCTCAAAGCAGGAGCCGAGCTCGACGACAACGCCATCCTCGCTCGCAAGCGGCCGAGCGTGCAGGTCATCATCACCGCGAGCGAACTCGGGCGACCCGATGACAACGGCGTGGCATTCATCGAAGGATCCCGCTACCCCGTCACCAAACGCACCGTTGACCGGCTCATCTGTGACACCGGCTACGCACCGGTCGTTACCAATAGCAATGGATCGCCGCTCGATCTCGGCAGAGACGTCAGGCTCTTCACACCTGCGCAGAGAGTCGTCCTCGCCACCCTGCAGGGCGGGTGCGTCTGGAACGGGTGCGACAAACCTCCATCCATGTGCGAAGCGCATCACATCGACCACTGGGCACAGCATGGCAAGACCAACATCAGAGACGGCGTTCTTCTCTGCCGTTACCATCACCAACAACTTCACAACCACGGATGGTCCATCGGCCGAACCACGCCGCCCTCGTCGACCGGGCAGCACGTCAAACAGCGCTACGAACACGACTACTGGCTCACACCACCGCCTGATCAAGACCCAGAGCAGAAACCCATCCGGCTCAGGTTTCGGGCAACGGCGCACCCCATCGAGCACAGTGAGCCTGGCCCTGTGCGCGGTCCAGCATCCTCGCCGAGCCGAGTAGCGTGACGACATGGGTGTGATGAACGAGCTGATCAATAGGAATACGGTTCTGAGCTTGGCCGGACTCCTTGGCGAGGCAGATGGCGCGAACCCCTGGGTCACGGTAGAAGAGTCGGCCCAGCGTGTCGACGGCCTGCAGCTGCGAGCGCGGAGCGACCTCGTCGCGGAGGCGATCCTGCGCGACAACGCACTTCGATCCGGAGGCCAGACAGTTGGCTCGGTTCGCGACGGCCGCTGGGGCTCCGATGCCCAAGACGACCCGAGTTATGGCCGGCTTGCCGCCACGATCCGACGGGCGCTCCGCTCTCCCGACTTCACTGGATGGATGATCTGGCCGGTATCGGAGGCGGTCACCACAGCCGCACTTCGCGGGTGGTCGAGCGATTCGCGCGAGACGTACGCCCGTTTCGACGACGGACTCACGCTGCTGGCCGAGCTCACCCCGCGGCTCACCGCGGAGTTCGCGATCCGGCGGTTTCTGGCAGCGGACCTCGATCGCGCCGTGACGAACATCCTGCCCTGGACCGCCAACCACGACGAGCACGTGCGCCGACTCGCCAGCGAGGGAACTCGCCCGTTCCTGCCGTGGGCGGTGCGCGTCGCTGCGCTTACCTCGTCACCCGAAAGAACCGTGCCGATACTCGACGCGCTGCGGGCGGACCCGAGCGACTACGTGCGACGATCGGTTGCGAACCATCTCAACGATCTCAGTCGGCAGAATCCGAAATTGGTCGTTCAGACGGCGGCGCGCTGGCTTGAGGAACCCGATGAGAACACGACCTGGGTTGTGCGGCACGGGCTGCGAACGCTGGTGAAGAGAGCCGACCCCGACGCCTTGGCACTGATGGGGTTCTCCGACGCCACGGTGCAGGTCTCGCCGATGACCGTCGCTCACGAAACGGTCGTTCTGCCGGGCTCACTCGACTTCTCGTTCACCGTCACCAACGAAGGCGACGCCCCCGTGAGGCTGGCGATCGATTACGCCGTCTCCTACGTCAAGAGCTCTGGCGCGCTGGCCGAGAAAGTCTTCAAGCTGAGCACTCGAGAGCTGCAGGCCGGCGAAACGCTCGACGTGCACAAGAGGCACGCCATCCACCAGATGACCACCCGTGTTCACTACGCGGGCACGCACCTGATAGAACTGCAGATCAACGGGCGGCGCTACTCGCGACGCGCCTTCGAGGTCGAGATCCCGCCGGAGCTTGCGCCGAGTTGATCGGCGCCCGCGCCCAACAAGAAGCGCGAGCGCAGGCGGCGAGGCACCACCACCCATAGCACAGTGATAATCAACAGAACGCTGACTCCGGCAACGACGCCGCCGACACGGCCGAAGACGAAGTCGAAGATGAGCATGGCCGTTCCGGCCAACGTCAACGCGACGCCCGCCATGATGATCTGCAGAAAACGGTCGGTCGTGCGCACGATCGTGGCCTTCGCGTGCTGCCGAAACAGGATGCGGTGGAGGCTCACGGGTGCGAGGCCCATCACCGTCGTCAAGATGCTGGCGACGACGAGCGAGGCATAAACGATCTTCTGGTAGTCGTCGAGGTCGCTGAACCTGCTCTGAAAGACAGCGGCGAGAAGAAAGCCCGTGAGAATCTGCGTTCCGGTCTGGATGACACGCAGCTCCTGAAGGATCTCCTCCCAGTTGCGGTCGAGTCTCTCGGCCATCGTCTCGTGGCGTCCGTCGTTCGCGTCGGCATCCAGATCATCACGGTCATTCTTCGTGTCCACGATCACTCCTCATGCCTTGCCCTGCCGTCAGAGTACCGACAAGCGCGCATCAGATCAGCGAAGAATCAATTCGAAACACAACGACTGCGGCATAACGTCCGCGTAAGGGGCATAGACGGGAATGGGCGTAAACCCGAGGCCGGCGTAAAGACCGACCGCCTCGGGCTGACGGTCTCCCGACTGCAAGATGACGCGCCGCGCGCCCCCTCGGCGAGCGATCTCGACGATCTCGTTCATCAACGCGCGACCCAGGCCCTGTCCGCGTCGTGTGCCGTCGACGATGACCCTCTTGACTTCCCATTCCGAGCCCGAATCCGTCTGCAGCATCCGCAGGGCGGCATGGGCCACGGGCACGCCGTCATCGACGAGCAGCACCGTGTCGACGACGGTCGACTCGTCGACTGCGAGGGCACGGTGGATGGCCTCCGAGAGCTCAGCGTCGGCCGGGCTTGAGAGACCGTACCGCACCTGCATCTCCGCATCCATAACGTCGCGAAGGGCGATCGCACGCGGGTCAGACCAGGCGACATGGTGAATTTCGAGTTCGATCTTTTCGGGCATCAGACAATCTTCGCAAAGAAAAGGGGTGTTTCGCGCTTGTGCGGCGCCCTCGCCGGATGCACCATGTGCGTAGGAAGCGATTGCGTCCGCCGCAGCACGGGTGCACACCGCTCGTCAACCCCTGGCTTCATTGGTGAGGTTCCATCGGATCCGCATCTACCATCACATAGAGGGGTGGACGGCATCCACGGGGGATGGGGGCTGCACGATGAGCGAGACCGCGTTACATCCATACTCGGTGCTGCACGACAGGTACCGCATCGATTCGTTCGTCGGCAAAGGCGGCATGGCCTCGGTCTACCGGGCCCACGACCAATTACTCGGCCGCGACGTAGCCGTGAAACTCTTCGAACCGGCGCCGGCGAATACCGAGGAACTCGCCCGACAGCACCACGAGCTCGCCGTGCTGGCCAGCCTGAATCACCCGAGCCTGGTGACACTCCACGACGCCGGGATCGACCGTACTGATCCCGAGAACCCGCGCCGATTCCTGGTGATGGAACTTGTCGAGGGCAAGAACCTCAAGGAGGCTCTCATCGACGGTCCGCTGGGGCGACGCCAGGTCGCCCAGCTCGCTTACGACCTCGCTGAGGGGCTCGAGTACGCGCACCACCACGGCGTGGTGCACCGCGACGTGAAGCCTGCGAACATTCTGCTGGCCGAATACACGAGTCACGGCGTGCGCACCCGCGCCAAGCTGGCCGATTTCGGCATCGCACAATCGCGCAACGGCCTGCCCGCCAGCGAGGGTTCTGCCACCGGCACAGCCGCATACCTCAGCCCGGAACAGGCACGGGGCGAGGCGCTCGGGCCGGCAAGCGACGTGTATTCGCTCGGGCTCGTCCTTCTCGAATGTCTGAGCGGGGTGCCCTCATTCAGCGGGCCGAAGCTTCAGGCGGCGATGGCGCGCCTCATCGACGACCCCGACGTTCCCGATGACCTGCCCGTGGAGTGGCGCATTCTGCTCACTGGCATGACGTCGCGCATCGCAGCCGACAGACCGGCCTTGGGCGAGATCATCCTGTTCTTCCGCCGCGCCTTCCTCACGGACTCCGGTCGACACAGCGCACCCGACGCGGGCGTGCTGCCCAGCGACGAGGCGACTCGGCTCGCGGCCGTCCGACGTTACGACGTGCTCGACACCCCGCCCGACGGCGCCTTCGACCACATCACCGCCCTGGCCGCCCGACTCTTCAATGTGCCCGTGGCCATCGTCAGCATCGTCGACTTCGACCGCATCTGGTTCAAGTCGCATCACGGACTCGAGATCTCCGAGATCGGCAGGGACGCCGGCCTTTGCGCGTCCGCGATCCTCGGCGGCGAGGCATGGGTCGTGGATGACGCCACATTCGATCCGCGGGCGATGGCGAATCCCCTCGTGGCCGGTGAATTCGGACTGCGCTTCTACGCCGGGGTTCCCCTGACCACTCGCGACGGGCACAACCTCGGCACGCTCTGCGTTCTCGACTTCGAGCCGCGAAAAACGACCGCGCAAGACCTGGAGACGCTCGGCGACCTCGCCGCTATGGTCATGAGCGAACTCGAGCTGCGCCTCGAACTCCGGCGCGTCTCGGGCAAGGCCGAGCCCGTTGAGCCCGCCCGGGCAGTGCCCTCAGTTCAGGCCTAGAACCCGGCAGACGCCTGGTCGAGAAGGGCGATCTCCGGGCCCGTCAGCTCGAGGCGTGCGCCCTCGAGCAGATCAGGCAGCTGAGTGAGCGTTCGAGCACTGGCGATCGGCGCGACCACGGTCGGACGAGCCAGCAACCAGGCCAAAGCGACGCTCGCAATCGCCGCGCCTCGCGCATCCGCAATCGTCGCCAGCGCCGACACCACGCCCAGACCTTCGTCATTCAGATAGCCCTTCGCACCGGCGCCGCGACTGCTCTTTTCGAGATCGGCGCTGGTGCGGTACTTGCCGGTGAGGAACCCGGCGGCGAGCCCGAAGTACGGAAGAACACCCAGCTGTGCGCGCTCGGCGACGGGTGCGAGGGTCTTCTCGAAGTCGGATCGATGCACGAGGTTGTAGTGGGGCTGAAGCGCCACCGGCGCCGCGAAACCGTTGCGCCTCGCGATGCCCACCCACTCCGACACACGCTCGGCAGAGAAGTTCGATATGCCAACGTAGCGAATCTTGCCGGCCGCGACCAGCGCATCGAACGCGGCGACCGTCTCTTCGAGTGGCGTGTTCACATCGTCGAAGTGCGCGTAGTACAGGTCGATGTAGTCGGTGCCCAGCCGAGCGAGACTCGCATCGGCGGCTGCAGCGACATTGGACGCCGAGAGTCCCCGGAATTCGGGGTGTTGACTCACTTTGGTCGAGATGACGACGTCGGACCGGTTGCCCCGATCTGCCATCCACCGGCCGATGATCGACTCCGATTCGCCCCCAGTGTTGCCGGGAACCCAGGCCGAGTAGCCGTCGGCCGTATCAATGAGATCGCCACCGCCTGCCACGAAGGCGTCGAGCACGTCGCGTGATGACGCCTCATCGCTGGTCCAACCGAAGGTATTGCCACCGAGGGCGAGGGGAAAGATGGCGAGATCCGATGAACCTATTTCGACCACGATGGGCTCCTTGACTTAACAAAACACAGTGTATTTAACAGATCGTATCCCGTTTGCTGAATCCGCAGGGTTCGCGGCGCATCACGCGAGCCTGGCTGCATAGTCAGCGCTCACAGGGTGATTCCATGGGTGAAAACCCTGCCTACCAGTTCCTTCACACTTCCCCTGGAGACAAACTGACGGTAATGGCGAAATCTTAGAATTTACTTACAGCCTCTAGTCATCTGAGTCAAGCGGATGCTGCAAAGAATACGCACCGCCTATCATTACTTTTGTGACTGATCCTCGAATCAAAAGAACCCGCCTGCATGTCCTCGAGACCACGCGCCGCATGCTCTCCGAGCGCAATGGCGAGACCATCACCTTGAGCAGCCTCGCCAAAGAGGCTGAGGTCTCCCGCCGCACGCTCTACGTGCACTGGGGCACGATCGAGCAGGTCATCAGCGAAGCCGTCAGCCTCGCCCCGGGCGCCGACGGGTTCGACCCGGAGGGCCTGACGACCCGCGAACGAGTGGTGCACTTCCTCACCAACGTGCGCGACGGCATCCACGAACCCATCACCAAGGTCGCGCTGACGTCGCTGATTCACCACGCAACCCAGGAAGACAAAGCTGTGGCGTCGATGGACGACATGAGCGACAAGCGCCTCGAGCAGCTGCGCGAATTGGTGGGACCGGTAACGACCGAGCAGTTTGCCGAGCTCGTTGGGCCTGTGTATTTCAGCGAGCTCGTGCTGCATAAGCCCGCCTCCGACGAGCTGATCGAGCGCCTTGCGGACGTCGCCGTCGAGCTGGTCGGACCGGGCGAAACGGGCTCCTCCAACTGAAGATGGCCACGCCGCTCGGCGTGTCCTCATTAATGCGGCTGTCTGACGTGTCAGGCCGCGATCTACGATTGGCCAAAGCAGGAGTACCAGCTCCCGCCTTGCCATCGAAGGATCGAGGTCGCGGTGATACAGAATCCCCTCTCGCGCACTGACCGCATCCTTCGCCCGATCGCCCAGCTGCACGGGCAGACCCGTCTCGTCACGGCGGCCCTCCTCATTCCCGTTTTCGCCGCCGTCTTCTGGTTCTCGATCCCACGCGGAACGTGGCCCCGGGTCTTCGTCGCCCTTCTCGTCGTAAGCGCCGTCTACGCGGCCGCCTCGTTCCTTCTCTCGCGAGTCTCGATCCGCCTTGCCCACGACTGCGTGTCCGAGCGCGGCTTCTTCACCAGCAACAGGGTCGCAAGCAAGCGCATCGAGAGTGTGCTGATCATCACGGCCTATCGCGGTCAGTCGCTCGAGACCGTCCCGCAGCTGTTCCTTCTCGACACCAACGGCGACGCACTGCTGCGCATGCGCGGGCAGTTCTGGTCGACGGACAGCATCGAGGCCATGGCCGCAGCGTTCGATGTTCCCGTCAAACGAATCGAAGAGCCCTTGACTCGCGCAGAGCTGCGCCGCGACTATTCGCCGATTCTCTATTGGTTCGAGCGCTGGCCGTGGCTCGGCGTCGCCGTGTCGGCGGGCACTATCGCAGCGCTGTCGCTTCTGCTCATTCTCCTTATGTCACCCGAGAACCTCGTGGTGCGCTAGACCGACTCCTCGACGAAACGCAGGGTCAGCGCCGTCGCGCGTTGCCGAAGATTCCCCGCATCACCTCGGTGAGAATCGTCTTGGCGACCGGCGACCCGAGAACCTGTTCGATCGGGGTCTTCGATGCTCTGCGAGACGACGAGGTGCGTGTCGTGCGGCGCGGTTGGCTCTGCCTGGCCAGGCGGTCGTACTCGGCATCGATCTTCTTCTGTGCGGCCAACCGCTCCTTCTCGCTCTTCGCCGACTCTTTCGCGGCGGCCTCGGCAGCTTCCGCCTGGGCCGCGGCGGCGGATGCGGCATCCAGACGGCGTGCCAGCATCTCCTTAGCCGAATCCGGGTCGACTGCGACTCCGTAGCGGGCCAGCAGCGGCGAGGCCTGCACGGTGGCCTCTATATCGGCCATCGGTGTTGGATCCATCGACCCCTGCGGAGCGCGCATCCGCGTCCACGCAACAGGAGTGGGAGCGCCCTTCTCGTTCATCACAGTGACGATCGCCTCACCGATAGCCAAGCTCTGCAGCACTTCGCCCAGGTCGTACTCGCTCACCGGATAGGTCTGCACGGTCTGCCGCAGAGCCTTGGCATCGTCCGGAGTGTGAGCCCGAAGCTGATGCTGCACGCGCGAACCCAGCTGAGCGAGTACATCCCCCGGCACATCCTTCGGGATCTGAGTGACGAAGAAGATACCCACACCCTTCGATCGGATGAGACGAACGGTCTGCGTGATGGCCGCGAGGAAGTCCTTCGATGCACCGGAGAACAGCAAATGGGCCTCATCGAAGAAGAACACGAGCTTCGGCTTGTCGAGGTCTCCGGCCTCGGGCAGGTCGTTCATGAGGTCGGCGAGCAGCCACATAAGAAAGGTCGAGAACAGGGCCGGCTTGTCCTGCACACCTGGCACCTCGAGCAGACTGACGATGCCGCGCCCGTCGGATGCGAGGCGCAGGAACTCTGCCGTATCGATCTCGGGCTCCCCGAAGAACACGTCGGCACCCTGGTCGGCGAAGGTGATGAGTTCGCGCAGAATCACGCCGACAGTCGCGGGCGAGAGGCCACCCAGCTCTTTCAGCTCGCCCTTGCCCTCGTCGCTCTGCAGATAACTCAGAACCGAGCGTAGATCGGAGAGGTCGATCAGCGGCAGTCCCTGCGAGTCGGCATAGTGAAACACCAGCCCGAGACTGGACTCCTGTGTCTCGTTGAGTCCGAGCACCTTCGACAGCAGCAAGGGGCCAAAGCTGGTGATCGTGGCGCGGATCGGAACCCCGGTGCCGACACCTCCGAGGGTGAAGTACTCGGTGGGAAACGCGGTGGACGTCCAATCCTGCCCGATCCCCCGCGTGCGCTCTGCGAGTTTGTCGCCGGATGCCCCGGCCGTGGCGATCCCCGAAAGGTCGCCCTTGATGTCGGCCGCGAACACCGGAACACCCGCCGCAGAAAGCTGCTCCGCCAGGCCCTGCAGCGTCTTCGTTTTGCCCGTTCCCGTTGCTCCGGCGACCAGCCCGTGACGCGTGATCATGCCAAGCGGGATGCGCACCTGAACGTCGGCGATCGCCTCACCGTTGACGAGGGCGCCCATCTGCAGAGCCTCTCCAGCGAAGTCGTATCCGGCGCGAACCGCCTCGACCGCCGCTTCGCTGAGGGGCCCGGATGCGACGGGTGCAGCCGGTTGCTCGGGGGCCGCGACTGTCTGGGCCGCCGCAGACTGGGCCGCCGCGGAGGCTTCCGCCGCCCGACGCGTGGCCTCGGCAAGCGCAGCCTGCGCCGCCTCGGCTGCCGCCTGCGCTCGGTCAAGAGCCGCCCTCGCATCCGCTTGGGCCTGCGCGAGGTAAGGATCGATGGCGGAACCGTCGGCGTTCGTCATGACCAAACTCTACCCAGGCGGTTGCCCGGCACCCCAGGCCGTTGCCATCTGTCACGTATCGAGGCAAAATCCGAACTCTAGGTCGATCTGTGCCAAGTGACTGCGGCCACCGCCTCGAAACTTGTCGCGTATCGACCTAAAACTCGCAGAATAGGTCGATTACTGCCACATGACCGGGGCAACTCAGTGCAGCAGCAGCAGCGGAGGCCGGGTCGCCCACTCCGCCACGAGCTCCCGCCGCACGGTCACTCCGGTTCCCGGGCCCGTGGGAACGCGCAGTCGCCCGTCGACCAGTTCGAAGGGCTCCGTGAGGTCTTCGGCATAGTAGCGGCGCGAGGCCGAGGTGTCTCCCGGCAGAGTGAACCCCGGAAGCGCCGCGAGCGCCACGTTCGCGGCTCTGCCCACCCCCGTCTCGAGCATGCCCCCGCACCACACGGGCACGTCGCGGGCTAGGCACACGTCGTGGATGCGCACCGACTCCAGGTATCCCCCGACCCGTCCGGGTTTCACGTTGACGATGGATGTCGCATCGCGATCGATCGCATCGCTTGCCACGGCGGCCGACGTGATCGACTCGTCGAGGCATACGGGGGTGTCGATGGCGGCGGCGAGCACGGCGTGGCCCGCGATGTCCTCCTCGACGAAGGGCTGCTCGATGAGGAGCAGGCCGAACGCATCGAGCTCGCGCAGGTGGTCGATGTCGGCGAGGGTGTAGGCGGTGTTGGCATCGACCTGCAGCAGGGCATCGTCGCCGAGAAGGGCGCGCACCGCGCCGACAGGCTCGAGATCCCAGCCCGGTTTGATCTTCAGTTTGATGCGTCGATACCCCTCCGACACATAGCCGGAGACCTCGTCGAGCAGCTCGTCGATGCTCGGAGCGATGCCCACCGAGACTCCGCAGTCGACCTCGTCGCGCACGGCGCCGAGGTAACGCCCGAATGAGATTCCGGATGCGCGCAGCTGGGCATCCAGAACGGCCGCCTCGACGACGGCCTTCGCCATGCGGTGGCCGACCACGAAGCGCACATGCGCATCCAGTGTCTCGGCCGTGATGTCAGGCGCGGCCAGCACGGCGGGCGCCAGGTAGTTCTCGATGACGTGCTCGCAGCCCGAGACGTACTCGCTCGAGTACACGGGGTCGGCCCCCGCCACGCACTCGCCCCAGCCCTCGACGCCGTCTGCGGTGACGACGTGTACGAGCAGCACGTCGCGCTCCGTCTGCGTTCCGAAGCTCGTCTCGAAGGGCCTGACGAGGGGCATCGCGAGGCGGTGCAGGCTGATCCGCGCGATCTTCACGAGACGAGCGGAACGAGCCGGTCTTCCAGACCCCAGGCCTGGCCGTAGCCGCCCGCGGACTCAGGAGCCTGCATCAACTCGAGGTAGGCGCGGGCATCGAATGCCTCCGGGCCGAGAACACCGACGCCAGACCAGGCTCCCGTGCTGAGCAGCTCGAGCGCGATCACTGGGTTCAAGGCGGTCTGCCAGACCACGCACTGGGCCTCGTACTCGCGCATCGTCCACTCGTTGTCGCTGACGTGGTAGAGGTAGACCTCCCGCGGGCGCCCGTCGACGCCTGTGCCCGTGACCCACAGGCCCGCGCAGGTCTTGCCCGACATGCGGGGACCGAGGGTGGCCGGATCAGGAAGCCCGGCAGCGACCACGTCTCGGGGGGCGACCTCGACGGGGCCGTTCGCCGAACGCACCCGCACGGGCACCGTGGAGTCGAGGCCGAGCTGGTGCAGGGTCTTGAGAATTCCGATGAACTCGTTGCCGAGTCCGTACTTGAAGGTCACCCGCTTGGCGTCGACCCAACGAGGCATGAGCAGAACCTCTTCATGCTCGACGTTGACGCATTCGACGTCGCCGATGCCCTCGGGGAAGGTGAAGACCTCGGGCTCCGAGAACGGCGGCGTGGTGAACCAGCCGCGCTCCTTCTCCCAGATCACCGGAGGGTTGAGGCACTCCTCGATCGTCGTCCAGATCGAGAACGACGGCGCGAAGATCTCGTTGCCGGCCTCGTCGCGTACCACGAGGTTGGCGCCATCGCGGGTGCCGAGCTCGTCGATCTCCGAGAAGAGGTGGTCGGCGGCGTAGCGCGCGAACACGTCGCTGAGGCCGGGCTCCACCCCCATGCCCACGAGCGCGAGGCGCCCCGCTGTCTCCCAGTCGGCAGCCTGCGCGAATTGGTCGTCTCCGAGCTTCACCCCGGTCGCCGAGTGCGGGTCGGTGGGGTGCGGCTCCGACAGGCTCATGGCCATGTCGAGGTAGTCGGCGCCTGCGGCGAGCGCGCCCGAGAAGATCGTGGGCACGAACTTGGGCTCGACGGCGTTCATCACATGGCTGGCACCGTGTCGCCTGGCGACGTCGGCGACGTTGTCGGGGTCGGATGCGTCGATCGCGTCGACAGCGAATCGGCCGGCGACCTCGCTGCCGTGCTTCGAGGCGATCCAATCGACGGTGCGCTGCGCCCTCGAGATGTCGTAGTCGGTGACCACGATCTGCTCGTAGAACGACCGCCGCGCTGCGATCTTGGCAATGGCATCGCCGACACCGCCGGCACCGACCAGGAGAATTCTCATGGGTGAACGCTACCCCAGGCTCACCGCGCTCCACGAGACCGGGGGCAGAGTGATCGTGACGAGACCGTCTGTCAGGGTCGCAGTCGTGTTCGGGCTGAGCCCGACCCTGTTCTGATCGGCGAAGGTGTTCGCCGCGTAGACGTCGTCGTCGGCAAGAGTCGACGCCTCGATGAGCCCCAGATCACCCAGCGCGGAGATGTTGATCGTGACGGTCGCCTCCTCGCTCTGGCTGCGGTTCACGAGGAACACCGCGGCGGTGCCGACTTCGACATCGACGGTGGCGACGGCATCGACGGTGGCAACGGTGCCGTACTCCTTGGTGTCGTGTGTGTCACTCTCGAGCCGCACCTCGAGAACCGTGCCCCGGGCCAGGCGAGAGGTGACGGCGAAGGGGAAGAAGGTGGTCTGACGCCACGAATCTCCTCCAGGCTCCGTCATGATGGGAGCGATCACGTTGACGAGCTGGGCGAGCGAGGCCGACTGCACGCGATCAGCATGCTTCAGCAGCGAGATGAGCAGGCTGCCGAATACAACGGCGTCGGCCACGGAGTACACGTCTTCGAGCAGGCGCGGAGCGACAGGCCACTCCTCGACATCGGTGATCCTGTCGACCTGCTGGTAGCGGTCGATATACCAGACGTTCCACTCGTCGAACGAGATGTTGATCTGCTTCGACGAGCCCAGCTCGGCCTTCACACTGTCGGCGGTCGCGACGACCGACTCGATGAAGTGATCCATGTTGACGCCAGAGGCGAGGAAGCTCGTGAGGTCTCCCCCGCGCTCCTCGTAGTAGGCGTGGCACGAGATGTAGTCGACGTCGTCATACGTGTGCTGCAGCACGGTGCGCTCCCACGATCCGAAGGTGGGCATCTGTGCGCCCGACGATCCGCAGACAACGAGCTCGAGCCGTTCGTCGAGCTGGCGCAGGGCCTTCGCCGTCTGGCTCGCGATCTTGCCATAGTCCTCCGCATTGCGATGGCCGAGCTGCCACGGGCCATCCATCTCATTGCCGAGGCACCACATGGTGACGCCGAACGGCTCGACCTGACCGTTGGCGATGCGCTGGTCGCTCAGCGTCGAGCCCGAGCGGATGTTCGTGTACTCGACCAGATCGAGCGCCTCTTCGACGCCGCGCGTGCCCAGGTTGATCGCCAGCATCAGCTCGCTGTCGACCTTCTTCAGCCACGACGAGAACTCATGCAGGCCGATCTCGTTCGTTTCGGTCGAGTGCCAGGCGAGATCGAGTCGGCGCGGCCGGTCTTCACGCGGACCGACGCTGTCCTCCCACTTGAACCCGGAAACGAAGTTGCCGCCCGGGTAGCGGATGGTGGTGGTTCCGAGCTCTTTCACGAGGTCGATGACGTCGCCCCGGAAGCCCTCGGCATCGGCCGTGGGGTGCCCCGGCTCGTAGATGCCGTCGTAGACGCAGCGTCCGAGGTGTTCGACGAACGAGCCGAAGATGCGGCGGTTGATCGCACCGACGGCGAAGTGTGGATCGAGGGTGAGGCGTGCGGTGACCATGGGTGTCTCCAGGATTCAGGGGTGAGTGAGGTGAGGGGTGCTTTTCGAGCGGGACTACTTGAGGGCGCCGAGCGAGAGACCGCCCTGCCAGTACTTCTGCAACGAGAGGAACGCGATGACGAGTGGAATGATCGAGATGAGGGACCCGACCACGATGAGCGTGTAGAGCGACGTTCCGCCGCCGTTGTTGGATGCCGCGAGCGCCTGCCATCCGCCCAGCCCGACGGTCACGGGGTAGAGATTCTGGTCGCTGAGCACGGCGAGCGGCAGGAAGTAGTTGTTCCACGTTCCGACCACCGAGAGCAGTAACACGGTCACGACGGCCGGCCGCATCAGGGGAAGCGCCACCGTGAAGAAGGTGCGCAGCTCCCCTGATCCATCGACCCGCGCCGCGTCGAGCAGCTCGTCGGGAACGGCGTCGGCGGCGTAGACCCGCATCAAGTAGACGCCGAACGGGCTGAGCAGCGACGGAAGGATCACCGCCCAGATGGTGTTCGTGAGGTGCAGCTGAGACATCAGCATAAACGTCGGGATGACCAGCGCGGTGAGCGGCACCATCACTGAGCCGAGCAGCACGGCGAACGAGAAGTCCCGCCCCTTGAACGGGAACTTGGCGAAGCCGTAACCGGCCAGCACAGCCAGCACCGTGGCGCCCACCCCACCCAAGAGCGAGTACAGGGCCGAATTGCCCAGCCAACGGAAGTAGATGCCGCCCTTGTAGGTGATGAGCTCCTGGATGTTCGCCAGCAGGTTGAAGTTCTTGTCGAACCACAACGCGCCGCCGGTGCCCGTGAAGAGCCCTTGTGGGTCTTTCGTGCTGGCCACGAACAACCACCACAGCGGCAGCAGGAAGTAGATGATCAGGGCTACGAGAAACACGTGCGCCGTGATGTTCGGCTTATTCTTGGCGGCGGGAACTCTGGTGATGGTCGTCATGACAGTCCTCCCCGGCGCTTGCGGCTGGCGAATAAGAAGATGTACACCGCGATGAAGACCACGATGCCGAGCGAGAACGAGATGGTCGATGCGTAGTTGAACTGCGAGAAGCGGAATGCGAGGTCGAACGCGTAGATGTTGGGGGTGAAGCTCGACGTGATCGAGCCGTTCGAGATCGGCCTCAGCACCTGTGGCTCCGTGAAGAACTGCAGCGTTCCGATGAGCGCGAAGACCAGGATGAGCACCATCGCGCTCGAGATCATGGGCACCTTGATGCGGAGAGCGATCTGGCGGGGCGTGGCTCCGTCGATGCGCGCGGCCTCGTAGAGGCTGGGGTCGATTCCTCGGAGCGCCGCGTAGATGATGATCATGTAGTAGCCAGCCCACTGCCATACGACGATGTTCAGAAGCCCGCCGAAGATGTTGCCCGAGCTCAGAATCTCGGGAGCACTCTGATTGACGACCTTGAAAAGACCGGTGAGCGGGCCGAAGGTGGGGCTGTAGAGAAAGCCCCACATGAGCGTGCCGACGACGGCCGGGATGGCGTAGGGCACGAAGATGGCGAGCCTGGCGAAGCGTGAGAGCCGGGTGGTCAGCGCGTCGAGCACGAGTGCTGCCGCAAGCGAGACGGCCATCTGAATGGGAATGAGAATGACGGCGAACCTGATGACGAACCAGATGCCGGAGAGGAACTCGGGATCGGTGAAGGCTTTGACGTAGTTGCCGGCCCCGGAGAAGGTCGTGCCGGTGGCGAGACCCTTCGAGAAGAGGCTGAGGTAGAACGCGTAGACCAGGGGCGCTACGAGGAAGACGAGGAAGATCACTCCGAAGGGAGCGATGAAGAGCCAGCCTATCCAGGGGCGACGCAGGTTGCGGCGCCGGGACGGTGCTCTCAGCACGGCGGCGGGGTTGGTCATGACAGTCCTTCGATCGACTGGGTGAGGTCTCGGGCGTTGTGCCCTTCGACAGGCTCAGGGAACGGTGTCGTTCCCTGAGCCTGTCGAAGGGGTGAAGCGGCGCTTACTTGACCGTGAAGCCCTGCGCCTTGGCGTAGTCGGTCATAGTCTTCTGCAGATCATCGAGCGACTCCGATCCGGACTTGCTGCCATCGATGATCGAGACCATCGACTTCGTCAGCTCCGAGTAGTAGTACGTGGTGAACGGGCTGTAGGTGTAGCCCTTGTACGCGTTCTCCGCCGGGATGTATACGTCTTTGTTCGCGGTCTGTCCGTTGAAGAATTTGACGGGGGTGTCGGCGAACGCGTCGGAGGCGAGCATCTTCTGGTTGAGCGGGAAGATCGTCTGGGTGTCGACGCCGTCCTGCAGCTCCTCGTCGGATGCGTACAGCTCCTTGGCGACGGTCGCCGCCAGATCTTTGTCCTTGGCCTGGGTGGTGACCGCGAACGTGGATCCGCCCCAGTTCACGGAGACGGGGTTTGCCGGATCCCACTGAGGAAGCGGGGCCGCCTGCCATTCGGCGCCATCTCCTGTAGCTCCGGCTCCAGCTCCGGTCAGGTATCCGGGAGCCCACGCTGCGGAGACATAGGTGGCGTAGGAGCCGTTGGTCAGACCGCCGATGTAGTCGGTGTTGAACTGGTCCTTTGTGTCGACGAGGCCCTTTTTGACGAGGTCCTGCCAGTAGTCGGCGACCTTCTTGCTGCCCGCGTCATTGAGATCGATGCCGATCTTCTGCGGGTCGGAGGAGTCGTAGTCCCAGGCGGTCTGGCCGTTCTGGGTCATCAGTGCCGTGAACCAGGCGGGCACGTTGCTGCCGAAGTCACCCATGAACGGGCCGCCCGCGTCTTTCAACTGCTGCGCCGCAGCGGCGTACTCGTCCCACGTTTTAGGAATGGCGATGCCGTACTTCGCAAAGATGTCGGCGCGATAGATCATGGCCATGGGGCCACCGTCGACCGGAATGGCGTAGACCGAGTCGCCGCTCGAGACGTCTTTCCACGCACCGGCGCTGAAGTTCGCCTTTACGTCGTCGGCGCCGTGCTCGCTCAGGTCGACGAGGGCATCCTGCAGGATGAATCCGGGAACGACCTCGGCCTCCAGCATGACGACGTCGGGAGCACCCGTGCCCGCGGCGATCGCCGTGGAGAACTTGGCGTATTCGTCGGCGCCCTGGCCGGCGTTCGACCAGCAGACCTGCACGTCGTCGTGCGACTTGTTGAACATGTCCACGACCGTGTTGATGTTCGGATACCAGGCCCAGACGGATACCTGAGGGGCGTCTTTGTTGACGATCGTGTTGCTGCACGAGCCTGCGTCTCCGCCGGCGGAGTCGGTGCTCGTGCCGGCGCTGACATCGGGCGAGCAGCCGGCGAGAGTGACCAGGAGAGCGCCAGCGCTCACCACGGCCAGAAGTGATGTGGTCTTCACTGTGAATGGTTCCCTTCGAAAGAAGAACCGCGACGGTGCTGTCGCGAGTTCGGTGGGGTACGTCGTCTCCCTAGCGCAGCGATGCGTGCGCCGAGGCGGGAGAAGGGTGAGAGTGTTCGGCGAGAGCGCCTGCCCACGGAGTGCGGCATGTGACCATCAACGAATCCTCCTTGATTCGAGCAATCGATCATGGCAGGTGCAGCCAAGTCGAATTTCTGTCAATTACAACGTTGTAAAGTAAACGTTGTAAAAGTGATTCTGCACTGCGCCCCGATGTGTGTCAAGTAACGATTCCGATCGCTCGACCAATCGACATCGAACGCGTCGGTCGGCCGACCCAGCACCACGCATTGTGCGCTCGGCCAGCATTCAGATAGTGCTCGACTCGCGTTGCACAACCCGGAACTCGGTCGCGAGATCGCGCGCGGGAGCATCCGAATCGGGGTGCTCGATGCGCGCGAGAAGCAGGTCGACCGCGGTCTCGGCGATCTGGTCTTTCGACGGATCGATCGTCGACAGCGACGGGATCGAGTAGCGGGTCTCATCGATGTCGTCGAAGCCGATCACGGCGACGTCGTTCGGAATCCGCAGCCCGGCCTCCTGCATCACACGCATTGCCCCCAGGGCCATGGAGTCGTTGAAGGCCACAAGGCCGTCGAACGGCACGCCCTCGGCGAGAAAAGTGCGCATCGCATCGGCACCGTCTTGCCGATGCCAGCTCATGGAAGGAATCACGAGAGAGGCGTCATATTCCACTCCGTATTCCGCGAGCGCGTCACGGTACCCCACCAGCCGCAGCCCGGCCGATCCGACGACCTCGCCCGGATGCGCGCCGAGCGCGGCGATACGCCTCCGCCCGAGCGACAGCAGATGATCGGTCGCCGCCTTGGCGCCGGCCGTGTTCTCCATGGTCACGTGGTCTTTCGGGCCATTGAAGATGCGGTCGCCGAGCAGCACCATCGGCATCGTGCCGTCGAGGTGGTGGGCGTCCTCCTGGCCGAGCGCGAGAACGCTGTAGAGGATTCCGTCGACGAGCTGCATGCGGGGGCCGCGCAGAATCTCGAGCTCCTCCTTCTTGCCGCCGGGCATCTGCTCGATGATCACCGACAGCCCCTTGGCCTGAGCTGCCCGCATGACCGCGTCGGCCAGTTCGGCGAAGTAGGCGTTGCGCAGGTCGGGGATGAGCAGACTGATGACCCCGGAGCGACCCGAGCGCAGGCTGCGCGCCGAGAGATTGGGCTGGTAGCCGAGTTCGTCGATCGCGGCCTCGACCTTCGTTCTCGTGGCCGGCCTGACGTGCGGGTAGTCGTTGATGACGTTCGACACGGTCTTGATCGACACGCCCGCGAGTCGGGCTACGTCGTGCAGTGTTATGGCCACGGGTTGAGACTACAACGTTGGAGAAACTCTCCCTATCGCCCGCGGGCGAAGACGGAACTGTGTCGACGCTCGTTCTCTCGGTACAGCCGATTCGCGATCGGGGCCCACACGATCACGGCGACACCGACCCCGAGAAGCAGACCGCCGACCGTGTCGCTGAGCCAGTGCGCTCCGAGATAGGTGCGGCTCAGCATCATCAGGATCACGTAGACGATGCCGACGACCCAGATCCAGCTGCGGCGCAGGATGATGGCCAGCACCACGGCCATCGTCGTGGCGTTGGCGACGTGCCCGGACGGGAACGACCCGAAGTCGGCGTGCACCAGAATCTCCTCTGGCCTGGCCCGGCCGAAGATGCCCTTCAGCAACTGCACGAGGCCGGCAGACAGAATCGTCGCGGCCGCGAAATAGAGCGCGGCCCAGAACCTGCGGAACAGGCAGAGAGCCACGATGACCGCGATCGGAACGATGAACACACCGATGACGCCGCCCCCGAGGTAGTTCATCGCCAGCGAGGGAATCTCCCAGAACGGCGAGCGGTGTTCGAGGATCTCGTCCATCCACTCGGTATCGAGGCCGAGCGGGTTGCCGGCGCCACGCAGCATAACGACCGCGCCGATCAGCACCGCCACGACCAGAACGGCGAACCCGCTGATCAGAGGCCAGAAGCGCTGCACCCTGCGGGTCTTCTGGTCTACGCTCTGCGTTGTCTCGCCTGATGGGTCGGTCATCATCCCCCGACCGTACCGGCTTCGCCGAAAACGCGCGCAGGGCTTGCGATCACTGCCCGATCGCGGGCACGGTCGACGGGCGCACGATCAGCCACAGCGACACCACTGCGACAGCTGCGGTCACCGCCATGACCGCCCCCATCGGCACAGCGCTGGTGATGCCGAGGAACCCGACGACCGGAGAGATGAGCCCCGCGAGGCCGAAGTTGACGGCGCCCAGAAGAGACGCGGCGGTGCCGGCCTCCTTGCCGTGCCGGTCGAGCGCGAGCACCTGTACGCACGGAAATCCGAAGCCGCAGGAAGCGATGAAGAACCAGAGCGGAATCAGAATGCCGATCAGGCCGGCCCCGGCCGAATCGAGCACAACGATGGCTACGGCGCAGAGAAGCATCATCGCGGTCGTGCCCGCCAGAATCCACTGCGGAGCCACGTATTTCGTGAGCCGTGCCGACACCTGCGTGCCCGCGGCGATGCCGATCGAGTTGACGGCGAAGAGCAGCCCGTACTGCTGAGGGTCGAGCTCGTAGACGAGCTGAAACAGGAACGACGAGGCCGAGAGGTAGGTGAAGAGTCCGGCGAAGGTCATTCCGCCGATCAGCGCCACACCGATGAAGATGCGATCGGTAAGCACCGATCGGTAGCGCTGGCGCAAGGTGGAGTGGCCGTCGTCGCGCGGGCGCTCCTTGGGCAGGGTCTCGACGATCCAGAGCCAGACGGCGACCACCACGAGCACCCCGTAGATGGCCAGCGCCCAGAAGATTCCCCGCCAGTCAGTGAAGCGCAGCATCTGCGACCCGATGAGCGGGGCAAGCAGGGGCGCCAGGGTTGTGATCAGGGCAAGACGCGAGAGCATGCGCACCAGCGGGCGACCACCGAACAGGTCGCGCACCATCGCCATCGCGACCACTCCGCCGGCCGCGGCACCCGCACCCTGCAGAACGCGGAAGATTCCGAGCGTCACGATCTCCGGAGACACAGCCGCCCCGATGCAGGCCGCAATGTGCACCAGGGTCGCGAGGATCAGCGGAAGCCGCCGCCCGACTTTGTCACTCCACGGGCCGACGACCAGCTGGCCGAGAGCGAATCCGATCGTGGTGCCGGTGAGGGTCAGCTGGATCGCTCCCGCCGACACCCCGAGGTCTTGCTCGAGAATCGGGAATGCCGGCAGGTAGAGGTCGATCGTGAGCGGCCCCAAGGCCGTCAGACCACCGAGCAGCAGAACATAGACGAGGCGCTGACGGCGAGACAGGGAGTCGCCCGGGTGGACGACGGTGATGGAGTCGGTGGTCACAGATTTCCTTGCGCACAGCAGTGCAGTAGACGAATGGAAACCACCTTACCGAATCGATTCGACTTCCGATCCGGGTTCGTCTTTGATCCTTCTCAGATCGACTCCTGAGCGCCGTTAGAAGCGCCCGGCCAAGGTCGCGCCGGCAGCCTCGAGCCAATGCCCCACCTCTGCCTGAGCCTTCTGCGCGGAGCCCGCGAGCAGAGAGAGCGAGACCGCGTCGGCGAACTGCTCAGTGGGCGCCGAGATGCGACCTGCAATGAGACTGACCCTCGTCGCATTCGGGGCTGCCGCCGCGAGCACGGCCGAGACCGCTTTGCCAGCCGCCGATTGGGAGTCGAAGCTGCCTTCGCCGGTGACGACGGCGTCGCACGAGGCAATCGCCGCCGGCAGTCCGCTCATCTCGGCCACGCCCGTCGACCCCGGCACAAGCCGCGCACCCCACACCAAGAGACCGAAGCCCACTCCGCCGGCCGCGCCGGCACCCGGATGCGTGGGGTCGGCATCCCGGCGCGCGCGGAGCGCGTCACGCCCCACCACACGGGCGAAGGTCGCCAGGCCACCATCGAGCAGGTTCACTGCCTCGGCGGTCACCGCACCTTTCTGTGGCCCGTACACCGCCGCCGCACCGCTCGCGCCAAGCAGCGGGTTCGTCACGTCGCACAGCACCTCGACACCGTCGGGCGGCAGCGGCCTCAACGTGTGAAACTCGGCAACCGCGAGGTCGCGCAGCCCGCGATTACCGGCCCGCACCGGGCGGCCCGCGGCATCCAGAAACCGGGCGCCGAGCTCGTCGAGAACGCCCGCGCCACCGTCGGTCGATGAGCTGCCGCCGATTGCGAGCACGAGGCGGCGCACACCGAAATCGAGAGCCGCGACGATCGCCTGACCGAATCCATGGGAGTGGGCGTCGTCGGCTCGGAGCTCGCCGAGCAGCGTAAGACCACTGGTGCTCGCCAATTCGACCACACCCGTGCCGTCGGCAAGCAGGAGCCAGCTCACGTCGACTGGCCGGTCATCAGGGCCCGTCACCCGCAGTGGCATTCGCGTCGATCCGGGCACGGCCGTCTCGAACGCGTCGAGTGTTCCCTCGCCACCGTCGGCCATCGGCTTCAGCACCAGATTGTCGGTCGGGCGAACGGATGCCCAGCCGCGCGCCATCGCAGACGCCGCCTGCCCAGCCATGGCCGAGCCCTTGAATGAGTCCGGGGCGAACACGATCGTCGACGGCGCAGTCATGATCGCCACGTTAGTCGGTGAGTTGTGCATCCTGACAAGGCTCGCGTCGCTCTACGACACGGAGGCCCTGAGGCTGCGCACGTCAGCTACCCGAGCGCACCGGCGGGGTCGGCGAGCACGGGGGCGAAGGCGAGTTCAGCGGCTCCGACCATCAGGAGCCGTGTGCGCAGCTGGGCACGCTCGACCGTGACGTCGTCGCCGAGTGAGCCGAACGATGCGCGGCGGATCCCCGCCTGCAACCGCTCGGGATTCGCCGCGTACAGCGATCCGAGGAATCCGCCGAGAATGATCGACGAGGGATTGAATATCGACACGAAGTTTCCGAGCGCCGTGCCGAGCACATCGAGCTGGCGGTCGATCTCGTGGCGCACAGTGTCGTCGGCCGCGGCCACCAGCATGCGGTCGAACTCGTCGCCGTCGACCGGCGCGGTGCCGAGCACCTCGAGGAGCCTTGCCAGATTCACCTCGGTCTCGAGGCATCCGCTCTTGCCGCAGAAGCAGGTGACCCCGTCACTGTTCACGAGCGTGTGACCGAGCTCGCCCGCGTAGCCCTGAGCGCCGCGCAAGGCGTTCCCCGCCACCAGAACACTTCCGCCGATGCCGGAGGTCGAGCCGTTGAGATAGACGATGTCCTCGACACCGCGCCCCGCTCCGAACAGGCTCTCCGCCACAAGGCCGAGCTGGGCGTCATTCGCTGCAAAGGCCGGGATGCCGAGTGTTTCGGCGATCGGCTCGGCCAGGGGCTGGTCATTCCAGAGAAGGTGAGGGGCCAGGGTGACGACGCCGTCGGAGCTGCGCACCAGGCCGGGCACCGCGATGCCCAACCCCGCGATGCGCTGATCGTCTGCGAGGCCGGCAATAAGGCCCGCGACCTCGCGCTGCACGATCGCGACCGTCTCCTCGATGCCCGGCGCCCGCGTCGTCTCGTGGCGAACGCGCGTGAGCACCCTGCCACCCAATTGCACGAGACCGATGGTGACGGCATCGAGGTCGGGGTTGACCGCGACCGCGAGAAGGCGGTCGGTGAGATGAACAAAAGGGCTGGGCCTGCCGACCGTACCCGGGTCGGTCTGCTGGGTCTCGTAGACCAGGCCGAGTTCGCCGAGCTCGCCCACCAGCGCGGCGATGGTGGAGCGGTTCAGCGCCGTGGCGCGGGTCAGCTCGGCCCGCGTGCGCGACCCGCCGTGGTGAAGCAGCGTGAGCACGGTCGAGAGATTGTGCCGCCGCGCCTGATCGTTGCTGTTGCCGACCCGGCTGAGAGGGGCGGGCTGCTCGACGCTCACGTGCTCCCCTTCGTCGACCGCCGCTCGGCGCTGCCGTCTCGTCTATTCTGGCTCACGCGCGAGACTGGCCCGCCCGCCCGGTGGCGCCCCGCGCGAAACCGGCGGGATCGTCGAGCAGGCCAGAAAACGCGAGTTCGGCGGCTCCGACCATGATGATGCGCGAGCGCAGACTGGCTTTCTCGATGACCACGCTGTGACCCATGCTGCTCATGGAACGCAAGCGAACGGCATCCGCCAGTCTTTCGCGCCCTACGCTGAGCAGCGAGGCGAGGAAACCGCCCAGGATCACGATCTCGGGGTCGAACATGTTCACGAAGTTCGAGATGGCCTCGGAGAGCATGTCGATCTGCCGTTGCACCTCGCGCATGACCTTCGGATCCCGAGAGACCCCGAGCGCGATCTCGAGCTCGTCCTGATCGGCGCGAGGAAGCTTGAGCACGGCGAGCAGCCGGCTAAGGCTCACCTCGGTCTCGAGGCACCCGGTGCGACCGCAGTGGCAGCGCGAGCCCATGTTGTTCACGAGGGTGTGACCTAGCTCTCCCGCATATCCGCTCGTTCCGCGCAGCGGCGAGCCACCGATGATCAGCCCTCCGCCGATGCCGCTCGCGCTGCCGTTGAGGTAGACGAGATCGTCCATGCCCCGCGCGATGCCGAACAGGCTCTCGGCAATGGCGCCCAGGCTCGCATCGTTGCCGGCGAACACCGGGGTAGTCGAGCGCCTTGGCGAGCGCAGCGGCCAGAGAGGCGTCGCGCCATCCGAGATGGGGGGGCGATCAGCACCCGCCCATCTTTCGAGTTCACCAGACCAGGAACAGCTATGCCCACACCGGCGACTCTGAAGCTCGATTCGATCTCGCCGCGCATGCCGTCGACGATGGCCTTGACGACGTTGACCGTTTCGTGCACCGTCGGCACCCGCACGGTGTCGTATCGGATGCGACGGATCACCTCACCGCCGAGCCCCACGATGCAGACCGTGATCGCATCGACATCGGGATAGACGGCGAGCGCCACGATGGCGGGGTTCGGAAACACCTGCACGCTGGGGCGGCCGACCCGGCCCGAGACCGACTCGGGCTCGCCCTCGAAGGCGAGCCCGAGCTCGACGAGTTCAGCCACCAGAGCGCCGACGGTGGAACGGTTCAGCCCCATGCGTCGGGTGATCTCGGCTCTCGAGCAGCCGCCCGAGTGATGGATGAGCGTCATGACCATCGACAGGTTGTATCGCCGGAGCTGGTCGTTGCTCGAGCCTCCCCTGCTACCGAGGGTGAGTGATGCCGTGCTCAATCGACCTCACTCTCCCTTCGTCGTCTCGATATGCAGGCTCCGGAATCAGCGGCCGCCCGCGCGCCGCTTGTTGAAGATATCGAATGCGACGGCCAACAGCAGAACGAAGCCCTTGATGGCCATCTGCCAGGCGGCGTCGACCGACAGGATCGACAGGCCCATGTTGAGCACACCCATCACGAGACCACCGATGACAGCGCCCACGACGGTTCCCACGCCACCCTGCACGGCCGCGCCTCCGATGAAGACGGCCGCGATCGCATCCAATTCGTAGTTCTGACCCGCCGAGGCGACGGCACCGCCGGCGCGGGCGGTCGAGACGACACCGGCCAGACCGGCGAGGATGCCCATGTTCACGAAGATGAGGAAGTTGACACGCTTGGTCTTGACGCCGCTCATGACCGCCGCGAACAGGTTGCCACCCATCGCATAGACGTGGCGGCCGAACACCGAGCGGTTGAGCAGGAATGTGTAGAGCAGAATCAGCACGGCCAGGATGATCAGGATGATCGGGGTTCCGCTGTAGTCGGAGAGCAGCCAGGTGAACGCGAGGATCGCGATCGCGGCGATGCCGTTCTTGATCCAGAATGACACCATGGGCTCGCGCGGCAGGTCGAGCTTGCGCAGTGTGGCGCGCGAACGCAGACCCTGGGCGAGCAGCACGACCACGGTCAGGATGCCGAGCACGAGGGTGAGAACGTCTCGCCCGGCGACCTCGCCGAACCAGGCGGGAAGCCAGCCGGCGCCGATCGCGGTGAACTCGGCGGGAAGGCCGGAGATCGTTCCGCCGGTGAGAAGGACGAGCGTGAGACCACGGAAGATGAGCATGCCCGCGAGTGTCACGATGAAGGCGGGTATGCCGACGTACGCGACCCAGAAGCCCTGCCAGGCCCCGACGACCGCTCCCACCACCAGCGAGAGAAGCACCGCGGCCCACCACGGGAAGCCCCAGGAGTTCATGCTGATCGCGGCAACGGCGCCGACCATCGCCACGACGGAGCCGACCGAGAGGTCGATATGGCCCGCGATGATCACGATCACCATGCCGATTGCGAGGATCAGCACATAGGCGTTCTGTTGGATCAGGTTGTTCACGTTGCCGGGCAGCAGCAGGCGCCCGTTCGTCATGATCTGGAACAGGATGACGATGACCGCGAGGGCCGCCAGGATGCCGTACTGCCTGAAGTTGATGGAGAGCTTGGGAATGCGCCGTTTGCTCGGCACCGGGGGCGTGATGGTGGGGGTTGTTGTGCTCATCGGGGTCAGTCCTTTCCCGCGGTCATGTACTGCATAAGGGTTTCTTGGGACGCATTCTCGCGAGAGACCTCACCGGTGAGTTTTCCCTCGGAGATCGCATAGATGCGATCGGCCAGGCCGAGCAACTCGGGCAGCTCGCTCGAGATGACGACCACGGCCTTGCCCTGGGCGGCCAGCTCGTTGATGATGCCGTAGATCTCGTACTTGGCACCGACATCGATGCCGCGGGTGGGCTCGTCGAGAATCAGCACGTCGGGGCCGGCGAAGATCCACTTCGACAGCACGACCTTCTGCTGATTGCCACCCGAGAGCTTGCCCGTGATCGAGGCCACACTCGGGGCCTTGATGTTCATCTTCTCGCGGTAGGAGTCGGCGACCTTGTACTCGCGGTGGGAGTCGACGACGCCGCCCTTGGCAAGCTTGCCCAGGGCCGCTGCCGACACATTCACCTGGATGTCGCCGATCAGGTTGAGGCCGTACTTCTTGCGGTCTTCGGTGGCGTAGGCGAATCCGTTGTGGATCGCCTCGTCGACGGTGCGGTTCTGAATCTCGACACCGTTCTTGAAGATGCGACCCGAGATGTTGGTCCCGTAGGAGCGTCCGAAGATGCTCATCGCGAGTTCGGTTCGACCGGCGCCCATCAGGCCCGCGAAACCAACGATCTCGCCGGCGCGCACGGTGAACGAGGCGCCGTCGACCACAAGTCTCGAGGTGTCGACGGGGTGGTAAACGGTCCAATCCTCGACGCGCAGCACCTCTTCTCCGATGTTGGAGTCACGGGGCGGGAACAGGCTGTTGAGGTCGCGGCCGACCATGGCGCGGATGATGTGCGCCTCCGTGGCATCGGGCCCGTCCATCGGGATCGTCTCGATCGTCTTGCCGTCGCGGATGACCGTGACCGTGTCCGCGATTCTCTTGATCTCCTTCAGCTTGTGGCTGATGATGATGCAGGTGATGCCCTGCATGCGCAGGTGGTCGATCAGGCTGAGCAGATGAGCCGAGTCCTCATCGTTGAGGGCCGCAGTGGGCTCGTCGAGAATGAGCAGCTTCACCCGCTTCGACAGCGCCTTGGCGATCTCGACGAGTTGCTGCTTGCCGACGCCCAGTTCGAGGATCTTGGTCGCGGGGTTCTCGTCGAGGCCCACGCGAGCGAGCAGCAGCGCCGCCTCGCGGTTCGTCTTGTTCCAGTCGATCACGCCCCGGGTGGACAGCTCGTTGCCGAGGAAGATGTTCTCGGCGATCGACAGGTAGGGGCTCAGGGCGAGCTCCTGGTGGATGATCACGATGCCTTCGTGCTCACTGTCGTTGATGCCGCGGAAGGCCACCTCGTGACCCTCGAACTCGATCGAGCCGCCGAAGCTGCCCGTGGGATACACCCCGGAGAGCACCTTCATCAGGGTCGACTTGCCCGCGCCGTTCTCGCCGCAGATGGCGTGGACTTCGCCGCGCCGCACGCTGATCGAGACGCCGTCGAGCGCCTTGACTCCGCTGAAGTCCTTGACGATGTCGTTCATTCGCAGAATCACGTCGTGCTGCTGCACGCTGTCCTGGATGCTCATCGGGCTCCCTCCATTTCACGTCTTTATGCTGTCGGCGGCTCGCCGACGGAGAAGGTCGGCCCCGCCGAAGAGGCGGGGCCGACCGGGGGTGGATCTTTAGAGACCGACGTCGGACGCCTTGAGGAAGCCGGAGTCGATCAGCTTCGTCTGCACGTCGTCCTTGACGACGACCTCGGGGTCGAGCAGGTACGACGGAACGACCTTGTTGCCGTTGTCGTAGGTCTTCGTGTCGTTGACCTCCGGCTTCTCACCGGCGGCGATCGACTTGATCATCTGGAAGACGCGGTCGCCGAGGGCGCGCGTGTCCTTCCACACGGTCATCGACTGCTCGCCATCGAGGATCGCCTTGACGTTGGCCTTGTCGGCGTCCTGTCCGGTGATGATCGGGTAGGAGGCACCGGGGGTGTAACCGGCGGACTTCAGCGAAGCCTCGATGCCGATCGCCAGGCTGTCGTTCGGGGAGAGAACGACGTTGACCTTCTGGTCACCCGTGTAGAACGAGGAGAGGCGGTTGTCCATCTCGGCCTGAGCCTTGTCGGAAGCCCAGCCCTGGATGCCGATGGAGGCCCAGTCGTCGTCGCTCTTCGGGGCCTTGCCGCTCGGCACGACCAGCTGGCCCTTCTCGACGTAGGGCTGCAGAACATCCCACGCGCCGGAGAAGAAGAACTTGGCGTTGTTGTCGTCGGGGCTGCCGGCGAAGGGCTCGAGGTTGAACGGGCCCTTGCCGTCCTTCAGTCCGAGCTGCGTTTCGATGTACTGGCCCTGCAGGGTGCCGACCTTGTAGTTGTCGAAGGTTGCGTAGTAGTCGACATTGTCGGTGCCGTTGATCAGGCGGTCGTAGGCGATGACGGTGGCGTTCTGCTTCTTGGCCTCGTCGAGCACCGGCGCGAGCACCTTGCCATCGATGGCCGCGATCACGAGGATCTTGGCGCCACCGGCGACCTGGTTCTGGATCTGGCTGATCTGCTGGTCGGTCTTGTTGTCGGCGTACTGAAGGTCGACGGTGCAGCCCGCGCCCTCTAGGGACTTCTGAAGCTGCTCGCCGTCGTTGATCCAGCGCTCAAGCGAGCGCGTAGGCATCGAGATGCCGACGTTGCAGTCCTTGATCGTGTCGCCGGATGCGCCGTCGGTCGTCGCGGGGCTCGACGAACACGCGGCGAGTGACAGTGCCACCGCTGAAGTGGCGAGAACGGCCAGAAGCCGTTTCGTGGTTCTCGTGGTCATGGTGCTTTCCTCTCTGAATGCTGCCAGGGGCCGGCCCGATCGATGGGGACGGCGTCACAAGCGGAGGAAGGCTGTCTATCGACAGTTACTCCCTCGTAACGGGGCATCGCTGTGATGGCCCCGGTCGTTTTCACGACCTTTGTTGACGGAGCGAACATATCCCACGACGTCGACGTACGTCTACGCAATTCACTGATCTCGCTCTCACAATCTTGAAGCGACGTGGCGATGTGACCGTTCACACCCCTGAAAATCAGGGATCGCGTCCATTAGTTTGCGGAGATAACAATTCGATCTCAGAGAAAGTGATCGATTCGCATCTGGCCCGCCAGACCCAAAACTGATATGTTTTCGACAGCAACAATTCACCAACGACGTTGAGAGACGGGAATCACCATGGCCCTCGAGCCCACGCGCGACGATAAATTCTCCTTTGGCCTCTGGACCATCGGCTACAACGGAGCCGACCCGTTCGGCGGCCCCACCCGGGCTCCCCTCGACGTGGTCGAGGCCGTGCACAAGCTCAACGAGCTCGGCGCCTACGGACTCACCTTCCACGACGACGACCTCTTCGCTTTCGGCTCCACCGACGCCGAGCGCCAGAAGCAGATCGATCGCCTCAAGCAGGCCCTGGCCGACACCGGCGTGATCGTACCGATGGTCACCACCAACCTCTTCTCCGCTCCCGTGTTCAAAGACGGCGGCTTCACCTCCAACGACCGCGCCGTGCGTCGCTTCGCTCTGCGCAAGGTGCTGCGCAACCTCGACCTGGCCGCCGAACTGGGCGCCAAGACGTTCGTGATGTGGGGCGGCCGCGAGGGCGCAGAGTACGACTCGGCGAAAGACATCCGCCAGGCCCTCGAGCGCTACCGCGAGGCCGTCAACCTGCTCGGTGACTACGTCACCGACAAGGGCTACGACATCCGCTTCGCGATCGAGCCCAAGCCCAACGAACCGCGCGGCGACATCCTGCTGCCGACCCTCGGCCACGCGCTCGCATTCATCAACACACTCGAGCGTCCCGAGCTCGTTGGAGTGAACCCCGAGGTCGGTCACGAGCAGATGGCCGGGCTGAACTTCACGGCCGGCATCGCCCAGGCGCTCTACCAGGGCAAGCTCTACCACATCGACCTCAACGGCCAGCGGGGCATCAAGTACGACCAGGACCTGGTGTTCGGTCACGGCGACCTGCAGAACGCCTTCGCTCTAGTCGACCTGCTCGAAAACGGCGGCCCGAACGGTGGACCTGCGTACGACGGACCTCGTCACTTCGACTACAAGCCCTCCCGCACCGAAGACATCACTGGCGTCTGGGACTCGGCGGCGGCGAACATGCGCACCTACCTCCTGCTCAAGGAGCGCGCCGCAGCGTTCCGCGCAGACCCCGAAGTGCAAGAGCAGCTCGCCGCGTCGCGCGTTCTCGAGCTGTCGCAGAACACGCTCGGCGACGGTGAGAGCTACGACGACCTGCTCGCCGACCGCAGCGCCTACGAGGACTTCGACGCGAACGCCTACTTCAACGGCAAGGGCTTCGGCTTCGTTCGCCTGCAGCAGCTGGCGCTCGAGCACCTGCTTGGCGCGCGCTGATTCGGCGACGCTGATGCGTCGCCGAATCAGCGCGCGAAAGGCGGCAGCCCAAGACCACGGCAGACTCTGAGTCGTATCCCCCGCTGCCAACCATGCGCGCGAAAGGCGGCAGCCCTCAGCCGCGGAAGGCTCTGAACCGTAAGCCCCGCGGCCAGCCACCTCCTCGTTCCCTGAGCTTGTCGAAGGGCCTCCCCCCTTCGACAAGCTCAGGGAACGGTTCGTTTTCACACTTTAAGGAACTCCCCATGCCCCTCGTCGCCGGCGTCGACTCGTCCACCCAGAGCTGCAAGGTCGTCATCCGCGACGCCGAGACGGGCGCACTCGTGCGCATGGGCCGCGCGCCGCATCCGGAGGGCACTGAAGTCGACCCGGCGGCCTGGTGGCAGGCGCTGCGCCAGGCACTCACCGCGGCCGGCGGGCTCGACGACGTGGCCGCGCTGGCCGTAGCCGGCCAGCAGCACGGCATGGTCGCTCTGGATGCCGATGGCCGAGTCGTTCGCGACGCCCTGCTCTGGAACGACACCCGGTCGGCATCCGCCGCCACCGCGCTGATCGCCGAGTTCGGCGCCGACGAGCTGGCGCGCCGCACGGGAAGCGTGCCCGTCGCATCTTTCACCATCACCAAACTCCGCTGGCTGCGCGACGCCGAGCCGTCGAACGCCGAACGCGTCGCCGCCGTCGCACTCCCCCACGACTGGCTGACCTGGCGGCTGCGCGGCTTCGGTCCCGTCGATGACGACAGCAGCCCCCTCGGCCCCGTACTGTCAGAACTCACCACTGATCGCTCCGACGCGAGTGGAACCGGCTACTTCGACTCGGTCTCGGGCGAGTACGACCGCGAACTCCTCGTGGCCGCCCTCGGTCACGACTGCATCCTGCCTCGCGTGCTCGGCCCGTCAGAGTCTGCGGGCACCACCCCCTCGGGCGTCGTGCTCGGCGCCGGCGCCGGCGACAATGCGGGCGCTGCCCTCGGCCTGGGCGCACGAGCCGGCGACGTCGTCGTGTCGATCGGAACGAGCGGCACCGTCTTCGCGGTGACCGAGACCCCCATCAACGACATCACCGGCACCGTGGCCGGTTTCGCCGACGCGAGCGGCCTGTCGCTGCCGTTGGTCGCGACCCTCAACGCCGCGCGCATCCTGGATGCCACGGCCCGGCTTCTCGGCGTCACCCACGACGAGCTCGGCGCCCTCGCCCTCGCGGCAGAGCCAGGATCGAAAGGTCTCGTTCTGCAGCCGTACTTCGAGGGCGAGCGCACCCCCAATCTGCCCGACGCCACCGCCACGCTGTTCGGCATGACGCTCGCGTCGACCACCCGTGAGGGCCTGGCGCGCGCCGCGATCGAGGGCCTGCTCTGCGGCCTGGCCGACGGGGTCGCTGCCGTCACCACGCTCGGGGTTCAGGCCGAGAGGCTGCTCATCATCGGCGGAGCCGCTCTCAACCCGGCCGTGCAGGCGATCGCCGCCCAGGTCTTTGAGTTGCCCGTCAGCATCCCGACCCCTGGAGAGTATGTGGCCGACGGCGCCGCGACCCAGGCCGCATGGGTGCTGACCGGAAGTCGGCCCTCGTGGACAGTCGATACGGTCGCCACTCCGGCTCCCGACTACCGCCCGGTCATCCGAGAGCAGTACGCGGCTCGCGCGGTCTGAGATCCGTGGTCCCCTGAGTCTGTCGAGGGGAAGCTAAGTCAGCACACATCGCGCCTTCGCCGGCGCGCCGACCCCAAGCCGTCGGCATGTCGCCGCAATCGTGCTGACTTGGCGTGGTCGCTACGGCACTCGAATCTTCCGTGGCGGAGGAGAGGAGATCGCGGCGCCGCGACCCTGGTGGCGCTTGAGCGCGCGTCCCACAGCGAGCTTCGCCTTGGCCGCCATCTTCGCCGTGCGCAGCGTCTTTGCCGCCATGGCGGCAGTCAACGTGATCTCCTACGGATGGGTCGATCTCCCGTTCCTTGCCCTGTGCGCGGTCGATCCTGTGGTCTTCGCCGGATACCTCAATTCCGGCATCCGGCTCGCGCTCCGGCAGAGGCCCCGGAGCCGAGCATGTTGCCGGTCGCGACGGATGTTACCGGCTGACCGGCAACATCCGTCGCTTCGGGTAACAAGCGCCCCGATAGGCCGAGCTAGATCGCCTGGGCGAGGCGGTAGTAGGCCGCGTTCCAGCGCACCTCTTTGGCGAACTCGCGCAGCTCGGTGTTCTCGTCGATGACGAGCAGCTCGGTCTTCGCGATCTCGGCGAAGTCCTGGAACACCTCGAGCCCCAGAGCGGTGGACATCACGGTGTGGTGCGCCGCACCGGCCGTGAGCCACGCGGCGGCCGACGTCTGGAAGTTGGGCTCGGGCTTCCACACCGCACGCCCGACGGGCAGCTTCGGCAGCGGGGCCGTGGGCTGCACGACCTCGACCACGTTGGCCACGAGGCGGAAGCGGTCGCGCATGTCGGAGAGCGCGACGACCACGGCGGGGCCGGAGTCGGCCGTGAAGACCAGGCGCACCGGGTCGTCTTTTCCGCCGATGCCGAGCGCGTGGATCTCGAGGGTGGGCTTCTTCGTCGTGAGCGACGGGCTGACCTCGAGCATGTGGGCGCCCAGGATGAGCTCCGCGCCGGGAGTCATGTCGTAGGTGTAATCCTCCATGAGGCTGGCACCACCGGGAAGGCCTGCGCCCATGACGTTGGCGGCGCGCACGAGCACGGCCGTCTTCCAGTCGCCCTCGGCACCGAAGCCGTAGCCCTCGGCCATGAGGCGCTGAACCGCGAGACCCGGAAGCTGCTTGAGGCCACCGAGGTCTTCGAAGCTCGTGGTGAAGGCCGAAAAGCCGCCGGCCTCGAGGAAGGAGCGGAGTCCCAGCTCGATTCGGGCGCCGTCGCGCAGCGACACGTGGCGCTCTCCACCCTTGCGCAGTTCGGGCACGACGTCGTAGAGCTCTTCGTATTCCGCCACGAGAGCGTCGACATCGGCATCGCTCTGCGCATCCACGGCCTCGACCAGCTCGTTGACGCCCCAGGTGTTGACCTGAACGCCGAACCGCAGCTCGGCCTCGGTCTTGTCACCCTCGGTCACCGCCACGTAGCGCATGTTGTCGCCGAAGCGGGCGAGCTTCATCTCGTGGGTGGCGGCCCAGCCCGCAGCCGCGCGGCTCCAGTCGGAGATCTGCTTCTGCACGCTCGGGTCGGTGACGTGACCGACGACCGTCTTGCGGGCGACGCCGAGGCGGGCCTGGATGTAACCGAACTCGCGGTCGCCGTGCGCGGCCTGGTTGAGGTTCATGAAGTCGAAGTCGATCTCGCCCCAGGGCAGCTCGACGTTCGCCTGCGTGTGCAGGTGCAGCAAGGGCTTGCGCAGCAGGTCGAGGCCCGTGATCCACATCTTGGCTGGCGAGAAGGTGTGCATCCAGGCGGTGACACCGATGACCTTGTCGTTCGCGTTGACCTCGAGGGCCATGCGGCGAATAGCGTCGGAGTCGGTGAGCACCGGCTTCCACACGATGCGAACAGGGATGCCCGTGGACGCCTCGAGCGTGTCGGCGATCGTCTTCGACTGCTCGGCCACCTGGCGGAGGGTCTCCTCGCCGTAGAGGCCCTGGCTGCCGGTCAGGAACCAGATCTCGTAGTCGTCGAGAGTGGTGCGGAGTGTGCTCATGCGAGGGATCCTTCGGGGTTCTGTCCGTAGACGTTCTGGTAGCGGTCGAAGAGGGAGTCGATCGCGGGCTCGGGAATCTCGACGGGGGCGCCGAGCTGGCGGGAGATGTGCACGGTGCGGGCGACGTCTTCGACCATGACCGCGGCCTTGACCGCGTCGCGGGCGTCTTTGCCGATCGTGAACGGGCCGTGGCTCTTCATGAGCACGGCACGCGAGCGGTGGCCCTTCAGCGTCTCGACGATGCCGCGACCGATGGAGTCGTCGCCGATGATGGCGAACGGACCCACCGGGATCTCACCACCGAACTCGTCGGCCATGGCCGTGATGACACAGGGAATGGGCTCGGCGCGCGCGGCCCACGCGACCGCGTAGGTGGAGTGCGTGTGCACCACTCCCCCGACCTCGGGCATATGCCGGTAGACGTATGCGTGGGCGGCCGTGTCGCTCGAGGGGGAGCGCTCGGAACCGGGTGTGCCGGGGATGACGGCGCCGTCGAGGTCGCAGAGGATCATGTTCTCCGGGGCCAGGTCGTCGTAGTCGACGCCCGACGGCTTGATCACGAACAGCTCGGCGCCCGGAACGCGGCCCGAAATGTTGCCGCCTGTCCAGATGACGAGTCCGTAGCGCACCAACTCGCCATGGAGCCGCGCGACGTCTTCGCGGACGCGCGCGATCGCATCCTGGATCTCGGGAGTGAACTCTGCCACGGTGTCGCTCACGCGAGTGCCTTCTTTCGTGCGGTCTTCAGCCGCTTCATCACATCGTTGGCGCCGCGACCGAAGTAGTCGTGCAGCTCGGAGTAGTCGGCGTAGAGGGCGTCGTAGGCGTCGGCGTTCGCCTCGTTCGGCACATAGACGGCCTCGTCGAGCCGGCCCATCGCGTCGCTCGCGGCGAGCACGTCGGGGTAGGCGCCGGCCGCGACGGCGGCGTGGATGGCGGAGCCGAGCGCGGGGCCCTGGGTGCTGGCGAGAATCGAGATCGGCAGGCGCAGGATGTCGCTGTAGGTCTGCATGAGGAAGGCGTTCTTGATGAGGCCGCCGGCCACGATGAACTCGGTCACCTCGACGCCCGAGGCGTTGAAGGTCTCGATGATCTTGCGGGTGCCGAACGCGGTCGACTCGAGCAGAGCCCGGTAGATCTCCTCGGCCCGGGTCGCGAGCGTCTGGCCCACGAGCAGGCCCGACAGCTCGGTGTCGACGAGCACAGAGCGGTTGCCGTTGTTCCAGTCGAGGGCCAGCAGACCGTGACCGCCAACCGGCTGGTGCTCGATCAGCTCGGTCAGGTACGAGTGGATGCTTATGCCGCGTGCATCTGCCGCCTCGCGATAGTGGGCGGGCACCTGATTCTCGACGTACCAGGCGAAGATGTCTCCGACGCCGGACTGGCCTGCCTCGTAGCCATAGAGGCCCGAGACGATGCCGCCGTCGACGACGCCGCACATTCCCGGAACCTCTTTGAGGATGTCGGAGTTCATGACGTGGCAGGTGGAGGTGCCCATGATGGCGACCATCTGTCCGGGCTTGACGGCGCGCGCGGCGGGAGCCGTCACGTGGGCGTCGACGTTTCCGACGGCCACCGCGATGCCCTCGGGCAGACCCGTCCAGGCCGCAGCCTCCGCGGAGAGCCGACCCGCGGCATCCCCCAGCTGGCCGATGCGGTGCTCGACCTTGCTGGTGGCGAAGTCGGCGAAGTCGGGGTTGAGCGCGGCGAGGAATTCGGACGACGGGTACTCGCCGTCTTGCCAGATGCCCTTGTAGCCGGCGGTGCAGGCGTTGCGCACGTACTCGCCGGTGAGCTGCCAGACGATCCAGTCGGCGGCCTCGACCCAGTGGTCCATGCGGTTGTAGAGCTCCGGGTCTTCCTCGAGTAGCTGCAGACCCTTGGCGAACTCCCACTCGCTCGAGATGAGCCCACCGTAGCGGGGAAGCCAGGCCTCTCCGCGCTCCTCGGCCACACGGTTGATGCGGTCGGCCTGGGGCTGGGCCGCGTGGTGCTTCCAGAGCTTGACGTAGGCGTGCGGGCGGTCGGCGTACTCGGGCAGCTCGTTGAGCGGCGTGCCGTCGGCGAGCGTCGGAACCATCGTGCAGGCCGTGAAGTCGGTGCCCACGCCGATGACCTTCGAGGGGTCGATGCCCGCCTCGGCGAGAGCCGCCGGCACGGTGTGCTTGAGCACATCGACGTAGTCGCTCGGCACCTGCAGAGCCCACTCGGGCGGCAGGGTGGCGCCGGATGCGGCGAGCGTGCGATCCATGACGGCGTGCGGGTATTCGAGAACACCGCTGCCGAGTTCGGCGCCGTCGCTGACGCGCACCACGACGGCGCGCCCCGAGAGGGTTCCGTAGTCGATGCCGACGACGTAGCGTTCGTCGTCGTTCGTGTCGGCAGTGCTCATCGGGGGAACTCCTTCGTTCGTTCTCACGCGGTGGATCCGGCCAATGTGACCGTTCACATTGCCGTGTTCATGTTACCTGAGCGGCGCCGCGAGATGTCAAGCGCTGCCCCGATGTCGCGCCACATGACACATCACCCACGTCGCCCCATCACCCACGTCGCCCCATCGACTCGGCGCAGAAGCACCCTCACCCGGCGCGGAAGGTGCTTCTGCGCCGGGTGGATCGAGCGCCCCCCATCGACCCGACCCGGATGCACTCAAAACCGCAGCCTTCGGTGCATCTGCGCCGAGTCGGCTGCGAGTGGCCGCGCGGATGCTCAGCGCGCGCGGGGCGGTGCCGTCGACGACCGCACGATCAGGTCGGGAACCAGAGCGCGCTCCTCCACCGGGGTGCCGCGGATCGCCGCAAGCAGCAGCGCGATGCAGCGGCGCCCGAACTCGTCGAAGTCCTGCCGCACAGTCGTGAGCGGCGGCCAGAAATGCGCGGCCTCGGGAATGTCGTCGAAACCGACGACGCTGACGTCACCCGGAACATCCAGCCCTGCGTCGCGCAGCGCGTGCAGCAGACCGAGGGCCATCTGATCGTTGGCAGAGAACACCGCGGTGGGGCCGCCCTCTCCGGCGATCCTCTGCCCGGCGACGTAGCCCGACTCCGGAGTCCAATCACCGACGAGCGGCTCGACCCGGGGCAGCCCTGCAGCCTCGAGCTCCGCGTGGAATCCGACGATGCGAGCCTCCGCCTCGATCCAGTCGAGCGGGCCGGCCAGATGCTGGATGCGCGTGTGCCCGAGTTCGATCAGATGCCTCGTCGCGCGCCTGGCTCCCGTGATCTGGTCGACCGAGAGTGCGTGGTCTCCCTGCCGCCCCGTGGACTGCATCGTGACGAAGGGCAGGTCGAGGCCGCGCGACACCAGGGCGTCGAAGACCCTCACCTGCGGTGCGATCACAACAAGCCCCTCGATTCCGAGGTCGAGCAGGTGGGTGAGCGCGGCCTCGATCTCGTCGACATCGGAACCGTCGACGTTGACCGTGTTCACGAAATAGCCCTCGGCACGGGCAGCGCGCTCGATGGCTCTGATGCTCGACGCGGGACCGTACTGCGCACTCGACGCGGAAAGCACCCCGAGGGTCGCCGACCGCGAGGTCACGAGGGTGCGCGCCGCGCGGTTGGGGCGATAGTTCAACTCGCCCATCACGGCGAGCACACGCTCCCTGGTCTCTGGCCGGATGCTCGGGTGCGCGTTGAGCACGCGCGAGACGGTCTGGTGCGACACGCCCGCGAGGCGAGCGACATCGCGAATGCTGGGGGCCCGCCCGGATGCCGGCGGCTGGGTCACGCGGCTCGGCGCAAGGCGTGCGCCATCCACCACCACACGAGGGAGCCGGCAATCGCGTAGACGGCGAGCGAGAGGATCGCTCCGATAATGGAGGCCGCCAGGGCCACGCCGATGCCGGCCGAGCCGTCTTCGGTCGGAGCACCACTCGCGACGGCCGAACCCAGCACCACCGAGAGGGCCGGGCCCGCCAACGGCGAGACGACGGTCGATGCGATGAGCCCGAGTCCGAGCAGGATGCCCGTCGCACTCCAGGTCACGGCCCACGGCCTGGCAGCACCGGACTCCGCGACGATGGCCTTGCCGATCCAGATTCCCGCCCAGCTGACGAACGCCCCGGCGATCAGCAGAACCACGATGACAGCCCAGAAGATCCAGGCATCGGAAGGATCGTAGCCGAGCCGTTCGAGCACCCACTCGACCGGCCTCTGATCGCCAAAGCTCGACGTCGACGTGCCGGAGGCCCTGATGAGGAGCAGAACGAACTCCCAGATGAGGCCGAACGCGATGACGAGCCCGGCCGCGCTGAGAATGCCGAGCCCGGCAGAGAGCACGGTGTTCGACACGGCGCCGGCGAACAGGGCTCGATTGCGCTGCGTCTTCGGCAGAGGAGGCCGGATGACGCGCTGATTCGGGTACGAGAAGGCGGGGGGCTGGCTCAGTTGACTCACACAAACTCCTGTCTCAGGCCGTCTCGACAGGATACCGGCTGCCCGCGGCCGGGGGCAGGGCGGGCTGCGGCAGGTGTTTAATAAGGCATCATGACGATATGGGACTTCGGATTTGTGCCGATCGACCCCGCTCTCCTGACGTGACGAGAATCGGGGGCGCTCCCAGAACAGCGTCGGCGTGGAGCACGTCGATGCTGCTGCAGTGCGCAGCTTTCGGCGCCCTCACGGCCGTACTGATCGTGGCGATGAGCCCGATCACCTCTTCCGTCGCGCTCGCCTCGCCCATCGCGTACTCCCTGGTCGGCTCGATCTCCTCGCTCGGTCCACTGGTCGCGGCGCGGTGGCTCCGAGCACCCGGATCTCTGCTGCTCACCGCTCTCGTAGCAAGCCTCCTCGCGCTGCCGTTCACCGCCCTCGGATTCCTGATCGTGGTCGCTCTTGGGCTGCCCGCGTTGACCGCCGAGCTCGTTCTGCTCGCCGGCCGTTTCTACTCCCGACCGCGGGAGCGATTCTGGTATCTGGCCGCCGCCGCGCTCGCGCTCGTGCTCTTCGCCATCTCGCTGGTCGTCATCGATCCGGCCGTGATGTCGGCATGGGTCGTCGTCTTCACTTTCGTCGGCCGGATGCTGTCGGTGCTGCTGCTGGCGAGCGTCGCGGTACGCATCGAGCAGGCACTGTCGCGCGCCGGAGTGCGCCGCCGACATCGAGGTCGAGACAGCTCATGACGGTGTGGGGCGCCCCTCGGCTTCCGCCGAATCTCGTTGCGAGGCCCGAACTCGTCTCTGTCATCGAATCCGCCGCCCCTCTCGTGATCGTGCACGGCCCCGCGGGCGCGGGAAAGACATCGCTCCTCGCGGAATGGGCCGCGAACACGTCGCAGAGCGGAATCTGGGTTCAGCTGGAGACGAATGACACCTCCGGCCCCGCCGTGGTCTCGCTGATCGCCGCGGAGTTGTCGGCGGCCGACATGCTGGCCGAGAGCAACCCGTTGAGACTCGCCGATGCGGCGCTGGCCGGCGGCACAGACGAATGGTCGTTGCTGCGCCGCGGACTCCAGTCGCTCGGCCACGACACCGTTCTCATCGTCGATCGAGCCGATCTCCTGAGCGTCGAGGCGATCACTCCGCTTCTCTCGGTGCTCCCCCGCGTTCCCCGTCTGCGTCTCGTTCTCTCGACGCGCCGCGTCGCCGTCGTCGACGCGGCGGGGCCCGTGCTTGCGACCGAGCGTGCCGTCATCGGATGGCGTGAACTCTCGTTCTCGAGGAACGAGGCGCGTGCTGCGCTCGGTCCCGACGAGTCCGAGCAGCTCATCGACGAGGTCATGCGCTGGGGTGGCTCACCCCTGCTCACCCGGGCCGTCGCCGTGGCCGCGCCGCAGGCATCCGATGCCGCGGAACGCGTCGCGCGCGCCGTGAGCACATACGAAAGCTACGTGTGGGCCAACGCCGGTTCCTCCGAATCGGCGCCCGAAGACGACGAGTACCGCTCGTTCCTGCTCGCGATCTCGATCGCCGACGTGCTCACTGAGTCGTTGGCGCACGACCTGTCGGGCTCGGCTGACGCTGCGCGCCTTCTCGCCCGCGCTGAGCAAGAGGGACTGGGGCTGTGGCACGGCGAGGATCGAGACAGGGTCTTCACCCTTACGCCACTCCTGCGTGAATCGTTCCTCAGAGAGTTGACGCGTGCCGATCGAGGCTCTCTCAACGGGCTGCGCCGCCAGGTGGCGGTGTGGTCGCACAAGCACGGCCGGCCCTACGAGGCACTCGAATTCGCCATGCAAGCACGAGATCTGAATTTCGCGTCGCGCATCGTGCGCGACTCGGCATTCCTCCTGCTCCGCAACCACAGCGCTCAAATCATCGAGCTGTTCTCGAAGACGCCCCTGCTCGCGCTCAGGCAGTACCCTCTGCTTGCCATGCTGCTGGCGCTCATCTTCAACGCACGCAAACAGCACCGGCTACGCGCCATCGAACTCTTCGGCCTGGCCATCGCTTCGTCGCGCGTCCAGGGCGAGCGCGCCGAACCACCCGACCGGGCCCTGTTCCGCACCATCGAGAGCTCGTCTCTGAGAGTTCTCGGATCGTTCGAGGCGTCACTCACGGCCGCAGAGGTCGCCTACGAGACACTCATCGGTCTGAGCCTCGAGGATCGGGCGTCGCTCGGTCGACTGGTGCCCGTGCTGTTCACGCATATCGGCACGAGCTTCTTCTACAACGGCCGTATGGACAAGGCCATGGACTGCTTCCGCCGGAGCGCGTCCATCGGCGAGGCCGAGAACCTGCCTGCCGGCCTGCAGGGGCTGGCGCTCGAGGCCGGTGCGGCCGCCATCACGGGAGACCTCGTGACCGCCGAGGACCGCGTGGCCGATGGGGCGACTCGAACATGGCCGGACGGCTGGATCAACGGGTATGCGGGGAGCTTCCATCGCGTTGCGCGTGCCTTCATCGCCCTCGAACGATTCGATGCCGAGACCGCCGACAGCCACGTGCGTTCGCTCGACAAGCACAGACCCACCATCGAGCACTGGCCCATCCTGGCCCACCTCGATGCACTCGTGGCTCTGTTCCGAGGAGACCTCGATCGCGCGCTGCTCGAATTCGAACGCGAGGTAGACACGCATCAGAACCGCTCGGCCCTCGGACCGTTCACCGCGGCCAGACTCAGGGCGACTCGGTCGCTGCTGCTTCTGGCGGCCGGCGACGCGGATGCCGCGGAGAAGGCCCTCGCCGTGCAAGGGAAGCGCGGGCGACGTGACACGGTGGCCCTGGCGCGGATCTCGCTGGCGCGCGGCAATCCCGACACGACTCTTGAACTGCTCGAGCAGCATCCCCCGGGCGGCGACCAGACACCTCGGGTCGAAGCCGAGGTACTGGTCCTGCGCGCGGCCGCGCTCGTCGCGACCGGTCGCGACGAGGGAACGGCCGCCACGCTCCGAGCCGCAACCTTTCTTCAGCACAGTCACCAGGGTCTCGCGTTCGCCCTCATCCCTGAGCAGCACCAGCATTCGATGCTCGCAGAGATGAGCTCCGTCGAACCCGCGCTGGCGGGCGCGCCGTCGCTCATTCCCATCGCCCCGGCCCGCGCCCCCCTGACCTCACGCGAGGAGGCAGTCGCCGAGCAGCTCGTGCGCCTGTCGTCGGTGTCTGACATCGCTGACGCACTGGTCGTGTCGCCCAACACCGTGAAGACGCAGCTCAGGTCGCTCTATCGCAAGCTGGGCGTGTCAAACCGAGCCGACGCGATCGCCGCGCTGAGCGGCCGTCGCCAGACGCGCTGAGAATCCTTGACAGGTGACCATATGGTCACATATCTTTGACGCATGGATGAGGTATTCCGGGCACTTGCCGATCCCACGCGAAGAGCGATCCTCGATGCGCTCTTTCTCGAAGACGGCCAGTCGCTCGGCGCGCTCGAGGCGCGGTTCGATATGAGCCGCTTCGGAGTTATGAAACACCTGGGAATTCTCGAAGATGCTCGGCTCGTGATCACTCGGCGACGAGGCCGCGAGAAGCTGCATTTTCTCAATCCCGTGCCCATCCGGCTCGTGCACGACCGATGGACGAGCAAATACGCAGAACCCTGGACGGCCGCGCTCAGCGACCTCAAAACAGAACTGGAGAGAACCATGGAAAAGGTATTCGAGATCTACATCCGCACGACGCCCGAGCGTCTGTGGCAGGCGATCACCGACAGCGAGATCCGCAGCGTGTACAACTTCGGCAACACGATCGAGTCGGACTTCACCGAAGGGTCGAGCTACACGCAGACCAATCCCAAAGCGAACGCGCCGCTCGGAGACGGAGTGAACCTCGTGGTCGACCCTCCGCGCAAGCTTGTGCAGTCGATGGTGGCCCGCTGGAGCGACGAGGTCGAGTCAGAAGGCACGACCCGGGTCACGTGGGAGATCGAGCAGGTCGGCGATTCGTGCCGACTTGTGGTGACCCACGACGAACTGCGCGAAGGCGCGAACGAGCAGCTCTATGGCGGCTGGCCGATGATCCTCTCCGGCCTCAAGACCTACCTCGAGACCGGCGAGAAGCTCACCACGCCCGGCTCGCTCATGTATTCCTAGAACCCCGCGCCACCTAGACGACGCGGGCCAGTGCCTGGTCGAGGTCGGCGACGAGGTCGTTCACGTCTTCGATGCCGATCGACAGCCTGACGAGTCCCGCGGTGATTCCGAGCTTCTGGCGCAGCTCCTCGGTGAACGAGAAATGCGTCGTGGTCGCGGGATGCAGCGCCATCGACCGCACGTCGCCGATGTTCGTCATGCGGGAGACGACCCGCAGACCGTCGAGAAAGCTCCGCGCCCCGGCTGCTCCCCCGCGAACGGTCACGGCGAAGACCGACCCGGTGCGTCCGCCGTACAGACGCTGCGCCAGCTCGTACGCCGGATTCGATTTCAGCCCGGCGAAGTCGACGCTCTCGACCTTCGCGTGCTGCTCGAGCCACCGGGCGATCGTCACCGAGCTGTCGAGATGCCGCTCCATGCGCAGTGACAGAGTCTCGATGCCCTGGTGCAGCAGAAACGAGTTGAACGGCGACAGCGCTGGCCCGATGTCGTTGACCACGGCCTCGCGAGCGAGCCGCGCGTAGCCGGTGCGGCCGTATCGCTCGAGCAGCGATCTGCCACCGGATGTCTGCGGCTCGGTCAGCAGCGGATAGCGCCTCTCCGAGGCGGCCCAGTCGAACGTGCCGCCGTCGACGATCGCCCCGGAGAGCCCCGCGCCATGGCCCGAGAGGAACTTCGTCGACGAGTGCACCACGACTGCCGCGCCGTGTTCGATCGGGCGGATGACGTAGGGCGACGCGATCGTGTTGTCGACCACGAGCGGGATACCGTGCCGGGCGGCCACCCGGGCGACCTGCTCGATATCGACGATGTCGTTCTTGGGATTGGGGATCGTCTCGGTGAAGATCGCCTTCGTGTTGGGCTGGATGACGCGATCCCACTCGTCGTCGTCGGCCGTGTTCCACACGTAGTCGACCGACACACCGAAGCGGGCGAAGCTGCGACCGAAGAGCACCCGCGTGCCGCTATAGATGCTGGCCGTCGACACGATGCGCTCGCCGTTCTCCGCGAGCGCGAGCAGGGCCGCTGTGATCGCGGCCTGTCCCGACGACACGACGATGGCTTCCGATCCCCCTTCGAGCGAGGCGATGCGCTTCTCGGCCACGGCCCCGGAGGGATTGCGCTGGCGTGAGTAGATGAGTCCGTCGGCGTCTCCCGAGAACCGGTTGCGGGCGTCGTCGAACGAGTCGAAGCGGTAGCCGGCGGTCATCGCGATCGGCGAGACGCGGGCTCCGGCATTGAGATCCTCGTACTCCCCCGCGTGCACCTGGCGGGTGTCGAAGGCGTACCCCTGCCAGTCGTACTCGGGCTGCGCGACATCGATCGAGGGCTGGGTGGCATCGGTCACAGAACACTGCTTTCTTTAGCGGAGGGGCTGAGACATCGGCGAACCGCGGCCGCCATCTCGACGACCGCCTGCTCGAGGATCGGCCTCGGCATGGCGAAGATGATGCGGGCATATCCCTCGTAGCCGCGGCCGCAGAGCGCGCCGTCGGTCAGGGTGACCCCGGCCTCGATCCTGAAGAAGTCCGCGACCGAGCCCTCGATCTCGAGATCGGAGCAGTCGAGCCAGGCGATGTATGTCGCATCCGGAATCGTGTAGCGCACCTGGGGAAGATGCTCGGCGAGCAGTTCTGCGAGCAGTCGCCGGTTGCCGTCGAGGTAGTCGACGACCTCGCCGAGCCACTCACGGCCCTCTGTATAGGCGACCGTGGCGGCGATGACTCCCGGCGTCGCAGCTCCGTGCATGACCGCGAATCCGAAGGTCTGGTAGAGCTCTTCGTCGGCGGCGTTCGAGGTGATCAGCTGTGCCGTCTTGAGGCCGGGCAGGTTCCAGGCCTTGGATGCCGACGTCGACGTGATCGTGTGCCTCGCCGTGATCTCGCTCAGCGACGCGTAGGGAATGTGCGTAGCGCCTTCATAGCGCAACGGCGCATGGATCTCGTCGGCGAAGACCCGACCGTTGTGACGGTCGACGATGGCCGCGATCGCCTCGAGCTCGTCGCGCGTCAGCACGGTTCCGGTGGGATTCTGCGGGTTGCAGAGGATGAGCGTGCGCGCTCCCGCATGGAAGGCCGCCTCGATTCCGACGAGGTCATGCTGCCAGCGGCAGGTGCGGGCATCGGTGATACCCGGCACCTCGAACACCTCGCGTCCGAGCGTGGGAACGAAGCTGAGGAAGGGCATGTACGCCGGAGTAGGAATGATGACACCGGTGCCCGACGGCGAGAACTTGGTGATGGCGACTTCGAGGGCCGCCATCACATCGGAGACGGCGTGCACGTTCTGCCACGGGAAATCCCACCCGTACTCGTCGCGGTGCCACGCCGCCGTGGCCTTGCCCATCTCGTGCGAAGTCGCCGGCGCCAGGTAGCCCAGATTGCCGTCGTCGATGGCCTGGTGCAGCGCGCGGGTCACCTGCGGTGCGGTACCGAAGTCCATCTCAGCCACCCAGGCCCCGATCGTCCCGGGGTGCAGGCTCCACTTGCGGCTCGAGGGAATGCTCAGCTCGGCACGGGTGATGCTGTCGAAGGCGTGAGTCATGCAGCGATCGTACGGACTATGCACCGCAGCCCGTCGCTGCTTTACGCCATGTGTCATCGTCGCTCGGCGCCGTGCGGACCGCGCGCCTATGGTCGTCGCATGAGCACCCCGACTCCCGTCCGCACGCTCGAACGCGATAGACAGCTGGTTCTCGGAGCAATGGTGCGCACCCTGGGCGCGTTCCCCTCGGGGTGGCGTTACCCGGGCGCCCACAAGAACCCGGGTAACGACCCGGCAGCCCTCAAGCGCCTCGCCCGCACCGCCGAGAAGGCCGGCTTCGACTTCCTCTTCCTCGGCGACTGGCTCTCGTCGAGCTCCGACCTCGAATACACGGAGCCGTCGCTGCTCGCGCGGATCGATCCGTTCAGCTCGGCCGCATACCTCGCCGCCGTCACGAACCGCATCGGCCTGATCGCCACGGCCAGCACCGCGCATTCCGAGCCCTACGCGATCGCCCGGGCTGCGGCATCCATCGACCGGCTGAGCGGCGGGCGCTTCGGTCTGAATCTGACCGTGGGCACCGACCCGCGAGCGAACGCCAATTTCGGCAGAACGGATGCCGCGGGCTCGGACGACAACCGCTTCGAGACCGGGGTCGAGTTCGTGCGGCTGCTGCGCAGCCTCTGGGACAGCTGGGATGACGACGCGGTGGTGGCCGACGCAAAACGCGGCGTTCTGGTGGACCACTCGCTCATCGACCCGGTCGACCATGAGGGCAGGCGGTTCAGCGTGGCCGGTCCACTCAACGCGCTGCGTCCCGTGCAGGGGCAGATCCCCGTGGCACACGCGGGCGTCTCGGTTCGTGCCCGCGAATTCGCGGCCGCGCACGCCGACATCCACATCGTGGCACCGTCGAGTCTCGGAGACGCCGTGAAGTTCTACCGAGAGGCCGGCCTTCGCGCGACCGCCGCCGGCCGTGCGCCGGGCGATGTCACGATCATCACGCCCATCCTGCCGATCGTCGGGGAGACGCGACAGGCCGCCTTCGAGATCTACGACGAGCTCGTCGCGCTCGTGCCCCTCGACGACGGCAGCGCCCGGGCGCAGTCGCTCGGCCTGCCGGCGAACAGGTCGGCTGCCGCGTTCCTGCGTTCCGTTGGCCTGCCCCTGCTCGAACGCGGCCTCGACGAGACCGTGTCGCTCGCCACCGCGGAGCGCTTCAACGCGGCGGGCCAGCGCCTGCTCGAGGTCGTCGAGTCGCGGTCCGGGCGCACGGTCGGCGGCGAGAGGCCGGTCACCTATCGGCACCTCGTGGTGGCCCAGACCGTCGCGGCCCCGCTCGTCGTGGGATCGGCCGTAGACATCGCCGACCACCTCGAGACCTGGTTCCGCGCCAGCGCCACCGACGGCTTCGCCATTCAGAGCGCGTTCCTGCACGAGCAGTTCGAGCTCTTCGCCCATCTCGTTGTGCCGGAGTTGATCCGCCGAGGCCTGGTGCATGAGGGCTACGACGCGAAGACCCTGCGAGGCCACCTGCACCTGACGAAGCCGGTACGCGAGGCCCCGATCGCCCCGACGCTCGGCCCGCACTGGGTGATCTGACGCCTCCCACACGTCAGTAGTGCCCGCCGCGGACAAGAGGTACCGGCGCACCGGGCACAATTGACCGCATCGGGCACTACTGGCCTCGCGGGCGGCGTCAAGTTGCGTTACCTCGCGTTGCATCCATGACTCTCTGTGTCTTGGCGCGACGGTGAAAGGCGGTCTCCGTTCGTAGCGTGTGAAGCATGAGCACACTGCAGTCAGAATCCGAAGCCACCATCGATGACACCGCCTTTGCCGCCGAGTGGCAGGCGTGGCACGACTCCCACGAGAAAAACCGTGCCGACCCGCACGGCTTTCTCGCGGTCACGAGCCTCAACTGGCTCGACGAGACCCCGACACGGTACCCGGATGCTCCGGGCGAGTGGTCGACGTCGGCGGCCGGCCCCGTTGTCGCCCTGGCCGAGGGCGAGGAGATCGTGATCGACGGAGAGAAAATCGTCGGCCGACACTCCTTCGGCGTCATCCCGGAGCGCGGTGGCGTCACCGCGAGCGCCGGAGCCGCGGAGTTCGAGGTGGCCCGACGCGGAGGTGTCGACATTCTGCGCCCGCGGCACCCATCGCATCCGACGCTCGTCGACTACTCGGGCACACCGGTCTACCCGGCGAGCCCGCATTGGAAGGCCGAGGGCGTCTTCGTGCCCTTCGACGAGCCGAAGCCGGTGACCGTCGGATCCGTGGCGGAGGGGCTCGAGCACGTCTACGACTCCCCCGGCGTGATCGAGTTCGAGCTGCGAGGCGAGACGTTCTCGCTCACCGCGTTCAACGGCCAGGCCCCCCGCTCGCTGTTCGTGCTGTTCACCGACGCGACGAGCGGAGTCACGACGTACGCCGCCAATCGCTCGCTGCAGATCGCCGCGCCGGATGCCGAGGGCCGCGTGACCATCGACTTCAACAGGGCCACGAACCTGCCCTGCGCCTACACCGAGTTCGCCACGTGCCCGCTGCCTCCGGTCGAGAACCGGCTGCCCGTCGCCGTCGAGGCCGGCGAGAAGACTCCCCTGCATCCGAGCACCGGAACGGAGAGCGCACCGCGATGAGCCGCACACCCTTCCACCTCGGCATCGCCCTCGACGGGGCCGGCTGGCATCCCGCCGCCTGGCGCGACGCCAGCGCCCGCCCCGAGGCCCTGTTCGGCCCCGAATACTGGGTCTCGCTGGTCGTCGAGGCTCAGTCCGCCGGCATCGACCTCGTCACCATCGAGGACTCCTTCGGCCTGCAGAGCAGCGGCTACGGCCCCTTCGAGCTGCGCGGCGACGAGGTTCGCGGCCGGCTCGACGCCCTGCTGCTCGCCAACACCATCGCGGCGCGGGTGCCCGGCATCGGCATCGTGCCGACCGTGACCACCACGCACACCGAGCCGTTCCACACGGCCACGGGCATCCAGACCCTCGATCACGTCTCGCAAGGGTGGGCCGGATGGCGAGTGCAGGTCTCGGGCCGCTCTCACGAGGCGGCCCACGTCGGCCGTCGCGAGATTCCCGTGCTCGACCCAGCGCGCACAGCGAGCGGGGCCGATGAGGAGCAGACCGCTCTCATCCGGCAGCTGTTCGGCGAGGCCGCCGACGCGATCGAGGTCGCCCGCCGCCTCTGGGACAGCTGGGAGGACGACGCGGTGATCCGCGATGTGCCGACGGGCCGCTTCATAGACCGTGACCGTCTGCACTACGTCGACTTCGAGAGCGAGAACTTCAGCGTGAAGGGGCCGTCGATCGTGCCGCGCTCACCTCAGGGGCAGCCGATCGTGTTCGTGCTCGCCCACCAGGCGGTTCCCTACGAACTCGCCGTCGCCCAGGCCGACATCGTGGCAATCACGCCGCACTCCGACGAGCACCTCGAGCAGATCCTCGGCGAGCTCGGCGACGCGGAGCTGGCCGTCGAACGCCGCGCCGGCGAACCGCTGCGCATCTGGGCCGAGGCCGTGGTACTCATCGAGGACACGCGCGAAGCGGCCGTCGCCGCCCTCGCGGCGCTCGACGAACTGCACGGCTCGCCCTACGCATCCGACGCCCTGATTCTGGCCGACACGGCCGAGAACGTGGCCGCGCAGCTGCTGCGCTGGCAGCAGGCCGGCATCTCCGGCGTGCGCCTGCGCCCCGCGCGCCTGCCGCTCGATCTCGAGCGCATCACCCGAGGTGTTGTGCCCGTACTCGCCGAGACCGGTGTGCTCGATCGACCGTACGACGCGTTGACCCTGCGCGAGCGCCTGGGCTTCGCTCCCGCCGCGAACCGCTACGCGAGCGCCCGCTCCGAAACCGCCGAACTGATCGAAAGCGCCAGCCGATGAGCACCTCTTCTTCTTCGAAGCCGACCAAGCAGATCCACCTCGCCGCCCACTTTCCCGGTGTGAACAACACCACGGTCTGGAGCGACGAGCGTTCGCGGAGCCAGATCGCGTTCTCCTCGTTCCGCCACTTCGCGCAGAACGCCGAGCGCGGCAAATTCGACTTCCTGTTCCTGGCCGAGGGGCTGCGGCTGCGCGAGACGCGCGGCCTCATCCACGACCTCGACGTGGTCGGGCGCCCCAACACGCTCGCGATCCTCGCTGCACTGGCGGGGGTGACCTCGAACATCGGCCTCGTCGGAACGCTGAGCTCGACCTTCAACGAGCCCTACGAGCTCGCCCGGCAGCTCGCCACGCTCGACCACCTCAGTCGCGGCCGCGCGGGCTGGAACATCGTCACGACCTCGGACGCCTTCCACGGGGCGAACTTCAGGCGCGGCAAGTTCCTCGAACTCGCCGACCGCTATACGAGAGCCCAAGAGTTCTTCGACGTCTCGACCGAGTTGTGGGGCAGCTGGGCCGACGACGCGCTCGTGGCCGACAAGCGCTCGGGCGAGTTCGTGCGCGCGTCCGGCCTGGGGCTCGTCGACCACCACGGCCCGCAATTCGATGTGACCGGCTACGCGACGCTGCCGCCCAGCCCGCAGCGGCATCCGGTGATCGTGCAGGCGGGCGATTCGCCCGACGGTCGCGGTTTCGCGACCAATTCGGCCGACGTGATCTTCTCGAGGCACGCCGACTTTGAGGCCGGGCGCGCGTTCTACGACGACGTGAAAGGGCGACTGGATGCGGTGGGTCGCCCGCGCGATTCGCTCAAGATCCTGCCCGCCGCCACCTTCATCCTGGGCGACACGCACGACGAGGCGCAGGAGCGGTCGCGCGAGATCTCGCGACTGCAGGTGAGCCCGCAGACCGCTCTGTCGTTCCTCGAGCAGGTCTGGAACACCGATCTCTCGGGCTACGACGTCGAGGGCCCGCTGCCGTCGATCGACCCGGTCGTTACGACCGAGGGCGGCGCCAAGGGCCGAGCGTACGTGCACACCGATCCCGTGGCCACGGCGAAAGCGTGGCGCGAGCAGGCCGAGGCGTCGGGCTGGTCGATTCGCGAGCTCGTGATCTCGTTCGCCGCGAAGCACACCTTCGTGGGCACCCCCGGCTTCGTCGCCGAGACGATCAACCGGCACGTGCAGGAGGACGCCTCGGACGGCTTCGTCATCGTGGGGAACACCAACCCGACCGGCCTCGACGAGTTCGTCGACCGGGTCATTCCCGAACTGCAGGAGCGCGGCGTGTATCGCACCGACTACGACGAGGGCGCGACCCTGCACGAGACGCTCGGGCTGCCCGGCGTGGCACCTCGGTCGGCCGGGTCGCTGGTTTCGGCCTAGTGGTCACGCGCGCAGATGTCGTCGTGGTCGGCGGCGGGGCCATGGGTTCCGCCGCCGCCTGGCAGCTCGCCCGACGCGGCCGCGAGGTGACCCTGCTCGAGCGCTTCGGCCCCGGGCACACTCACGGCGCGTCGCACGGGGCATCGCGCAACTTCAACCTCAGCTACGGAGACGACACATATCTCTCGCTGCTGCGCGAGGCGCTGCCGCTGTGGCGCGAGCTCGAGGCCGAGTCGGGGGTCTCCGTTCTCGACCAGGTAGGGCTCGCGAATCACGGGGCGAATCCGGCCTTCGATGCGGTGGCGTCAGCCTTGCACACGTATGGTTTCGAGGCATCGTTCCTCACTCCGGAGGAGGCAGGCTCGCGCTGGCCAGGCATCCGTTTCGACACCCGCGTGCTCTTCATGCCGCAGGCGGGCAGGCTCAACGCGGATGCTGCAGTGTCGGCCCTGCAGAGAGCCGCGGCTTCCCACGGCGCGATCGTTCGGCACCATTCTCGAGTAGCCGCCATCCGGGTCGTGTCAGCCGACTCTGTGCTCGTCGACGTGCAGCCGGTCGACGCCGTCAGCGGCGAGCCGTCGGCTGCGATCGAGACTCTTGACGCTCGTCGAGTTGTCGTGACTCTCGGAGCATGGACGACCAAGCTCGTCGGCTCGTCAGTCGCGCTGCCCCAGCTCGTCGTGTCCCAAGAGCAGCCCGCACACTTCGCGGTGCGCGACGCGACACTGTCTTGGCCAGGGTTCAATCACGCGCCGAACCCTCTCGACCCGTCGTACGACTACTGGTACTCGGGCGTCTACGGCATGTTCACGCCCGGCCAGGGCGTGAAGGCCGGATGGCACGGCACGGGCGCGGTGGTCGATCCGGATGCGCGCACGTTCGTCTCGGAGCCGGCCCAGCTGGCGGCGCTGCAGCGCTACGCGCGCGAGTGGCTTCCGGGCGCCGACCCAGACTCCTTCGTAGAGATCAGCTGCACCTACACAACGAGTCCCGACTCGAACTTCGTCGTCGATTCCGCCGGCCCGCTGGTTGTCGGTGCGGGCTTCTCGGGCCACGGGTTCAAGTTCACCCCGGCGATCGGTCGAGTGCTGGCCGACCTCGTCGACGGTGTGGGCGCCGCGCCCGCTCTCTTCTCTCTGGCCGCGGCTCGCTGACCTCCTGAACCAGTTCGACGCGACCGCACGCTACAAACGGGAGGAACCAAGCACATCCGACGCAAATAGCGCGTCGATCTTCGAAATCTCCTCCCGTTTGCCGACGAACGGACGGAGAACAGCGCATCCGAACCGTATACGAGGCCGGTTGGACGCATCTCCGCCCATTCCCAAGGGGACCTAGACCACTCCCGACAGCGCGGTTCCCATATGCCAAGTCCACCACTGGACGAGGACCTCTCTGGTCTCCGCAGTGACGTCGGCCCTGTCGAGCTAGACTCGATCGATCCATCGATATGAAGAGTGCTCGGGCGATAGTCGCGGCTCGCCATTCGGCCACGGAATCGAGAACGTGAACTGCCTGGCCAATCGACCATGTCCATCGGTGTAGTCGAACAATCCAACGGATCCATCGTCGACCCGGTGCTCTCCGAGAGCGATCTCCTCCTGGAGTTCGCGCGTCCGTCCTTCATCAATGGACTCGCCGTCATCGACTCCGCCCGAGGGCAGCTCTTCCCGCCCTGGCAAGTATTCGTCATCGTCTGACCGACGGACGAGAAGAACACGACCGTTCGAATGTACAACCGCGCCCGACACGAATCTCTCAATCCCGTCGAGGACGGCCTCGTGCGCCAGACGCTCAGTCAGATTCACTTCGCCTACGGAATCAGAACGATCTTTCCGCGGGTGTGGCCCTCTTCGCTGAGGCGCTGCGCATCGGCGGCGCGGGCCAGCGGAAAGCGCTCCGAGACCTCCACGTCGAACTTTCCCTGTGCGGCGAGCTCGATCGCCGCCGGAACTCCCTCGGCACGCAACCGCACCTCTTCGTCAGTGAGCGGCACCGGGCTTCCACCCATCCACGCGCGGATGCCCAACTCGGCAGCTCGACCTCCCACGACGATCGTGCCGATGCGCGAGCGGTCCTCCACCAGCTCGAACGATGCCTGGAGGGCCTCCTCGGTTCCGGCTCCGTCGAGCACCACGTCGATTCCTTCCGGCGAGGCCTCGCGCACGCGCTCGACAAGCCCGTCTCCGTAGCTCAACGGAACAGCCCCGAGTTCGATCAGCCGCTCGTGGTTCGCGGGGCTCGCCGTGGCGAACACTCGGACTCCCCAGGCCACGGCGAACTGCACCGCGGCCTGTCCCACGCCACCCGTCCCGCCATGGATCAGCAGCCGCGTGCCCTCGGTAACGCCGAGCGATCGCAGTGCCTGATAGGCGGTCGAGACCGGGATGCCGACGGCCGCGGCCTGCGACCAGGTCCACACCGACGGCTTGCGCACGAGGTTATGGGGAGCGACCACGAGATGGCTGGCGTATGCGCCGGGGGCGCGCTGAATAATGACTTCGTCGCCCGCGGCCCATCCGTCGACGCCCGAACCGACCTCGAGAATCACGCCCGAGGCATCCGCCCCGACGCCGCGCGGCCCGTCGAGCGGAGCCGATGCGCGGAACCCGGAGCGCAGTTTCGAGTCGATGGGATTGACCCCGATGGCCTGCACCTCGACGAGCACGTGGCCGTCGGTGACGGAGGGAACAGGAACCTCGACGACCTCGAGAACGTCCGGTCCTCCGAGACGTGAATACTGAACAATTGTCGCCATTTTCGGCCCCGTTCTTTTCACCGATTTCGTATTTTCAGCGGCTCTGCGCGACGCTAGTTCGCCGACGCTCGCATTGCAAGTCGCGGCACCCATGTGTCGGCATATGTCCCTGTGTTGAGCGACGTGACACGCACTATTTCACAGGGCACTCTCGGCCGCAGAGTATTGGCCGTGGCCCGTGCCTGCGCGAGGTCATGCTGGGCGACACAGCCTCTCGATACGAAAGAAGGGCATCATGAGCCTCACCACAGCGTCCGACACCATCGCGCCCAACCGCGTCACCTCGCTTGTGAAGCACCTCACCGACCCCCAGGGCTTCGGCGACGCGACGCTGCGCAATCGGCGTCACGACGCGATCGAGCTGCTGGGCGGCATCCCAGATCCGTCGGCCCTGCCGACCGCCGAACTCATCGAGTCGACTCGCCGCGTATTAGGCGCCCCCGCGTCTGGCACCGATTCGCTGCAGTACTCCCGCACGGCCGGGCTCGATCCCCTGCGTCAGTGGATCGCCGCCCGTGAAGGCGTTCCGGTCGAGCGCATCCTGATCACCAACGGTGGCTTTCACGGAATCTCGCTGAGCCTCGCAGCCATCGTCGACCGCGGCGACCTCGTCGCCGTCGACAACCCGATCTTCCCGCTGTTCTTGCGCGGGCTCGAGCTGTCGCAGGGGCAGGTGCTTCCGATCGCCGTGCACAACGACGGTCTCGACGTCGAAGCTCTTTCGGCAGAGCTCGCCCGCGGCGCTCGACCCGTCGCCGTGTACACCGTTCCCGACTTCCACAACCCCTCGCAGGGCACCCTGCCGACAGCCGCGCGCACCGAGCTGGTGCGCCTTGCCGAGCACTACGGATTCACCGTGCTCGCCGACAATCCCTACCGTGAGCTTCGGTTCCGCGGCGAGGAGCAGAGCTTCGACGTCTTCAATCAGTCCTCCCACGTGGTTCATATCAACACCTTCACCAAGACTCTCGGCCCCGGCCTCCGACTCGGCTGGGTCGTCGTTCCCGAGCACCTCGTCGATGCCTTCGTCAAGCTGCGCAGTCGGCAGGATTCTCACTCGAGCACCTTCGTGCAGAGCGTCGTGGGCGACCTGCTCAACGCGCAGCCCGCTTTCTTCGACGACAACCTCGCCACGGCGAACGCGCTCTACCGACGTCGTGCCGATCTTCTCGCCGACTCGCTCGAACTGCATGCGCCCGGTGAATTCCAGATCTCGCAGCCCGAGGGCGGCTTCTTTCTCTGGCCACGCCTTCTCGACGACAAAATCGACGCGGAACGGCTCGCCCACGACGCCAGCGACGAGGGCGTCGAGTATCAGCGCGGCTCGTTCTTCACCTCGGGCGAGGGCAGTGACGCCGATCGCCACCTGCGACTGGCCTATGGCAACGTGTCCGAGGAGCTTCTCGACGAAGCCGCGGCCCGCATCGGCCGTGCACTCGCCCGGCAGCGCGGATAGCGCCGACGAGGAGCTCTGCGAGATTCAGAAGGGGCAGGGTTCTTCTGTTCTCACCTCCGTGCGGATGCCTTTCGTGACCGCGTCGACGAGGGCTTTCGGGGCGGGGCGCATCATGCCCTGCGGTTCGAATTCGTAGACGAGCCCGGCCGGCGATGTCCAGATGAGGGTGTTGTTCTCGCCCTGGTCGATCTGCCATCGGGTGTGGTGCTTCACCCGATGATGGGTAGGCGCCAGCGGTGCGAGGTTGTCGTCTTCGGTGAGACCGCCGCCCCCGAAGTCGCGGGTGTGGTCGATGTCGGCGCCGACGGAGTCGTCGGCGCAGCCACCGAACACACAGTACGGATGCACGAGCGTGGCGTGATCGCGCATCTCCTGGGTGGGCCGGTAATCGGTGGGGCTCAACGGCAGGATGCGGCCCGTGATCGGGTCGGTCAGGATGCGCCGCCACGACGTCGCATCCGCCGTCAACCTGGCCGCGGTGACCGGGTCGATCGGGCCATAGCCGCGAAGGATCGCCGGCTCCTCGCCCACACCGAGCAACGTCATCGCCGGAACCATCACATGCACCCGACCCCGAATGCCTCTGGTTGCGCCGGGGATCGAGGTCTCGCCGTTCAACAGCAGGTCGGAGAGCACGTCGACCCGCAGCTGGGTGATGCTGCGCACGTCACCACCGACCTTGAGGCCCTTCGCCAGAGACACGGCCCGGTTCGCGATCGCATACACCTCCGGGGCCGGGGCGAACAGGGTGAGATACGCCATGCCGTCTTTCGCCGGGTCGACCGTGACCCGGCGGGTCTTCACCGCTTTCTCGACCTGCTCGACCACGGTCTTCGGGTTCGCCGTTAGGGCCTGTGCTCGGGCCCGGTACTCCAGCTGCTTGTACGTCAGCCCGGGAGCGAGCCTGGCCATACGCGCGTCATACTTCTCGAGCGCCTCACCCTCCAACCCCTCCGAATGGGTCGCGATCACCGCAGCGTGCTCCTCGGACATATCGCCCGCTGCCAGCACCGCGAACGACGCCGGGAGTTTCGACACCAGCGCGATCGCCGTATCGGCGAGGGTGCGAGCACGGTACTCGGTGCGGTGGGTGAGCATCGCTATCTCGGTGAAGAACTCCACCTCGGCAACACGATCGGGAGACCAGCGCGGGCCCGCCGTGGACTGATCATGCGGGGCCTCGGCCAACAACAGCTGCCAGGCATCATGCACCTCAGTGGCCCGAAGAGCAGACAGCTCGGCTATCTGCCTGTCACGGGCGGCAATTCGCTCAAGCGCCACCACATACGGCGACTGCTCAAGACTGATATCGAGGGATGTCATACATGAAGTCAAACAGCAACCACCGACACTGGCTCAACCACGACAATCACTCGATGATCAGGGATTACACCCGTGGATAACCCACCGAAAGGGCACCCTGTGGAGGAGTAGACGGTGCGCCGGCGGTGGTCTCGATACGACCGCAAGCGGCCTACCGACCAACGCACCCTCCCAGGCCGGATCTCGTAGTCTCGACTGGTGCCAGAACCTCTCGAGACCCAGCCCGCCATCGCATCCGCCTTCACCGTGCGCCAGGCGCGAGAAGACGAGTACGAGGCCACCGGCGAACTCACCACACGGGGCTTCACCACCGGTCCCTATGCTCACCTGCACCACGGCCCCGAGCGCGTCGCCATGCATCGCGATGCGGGAGCCCGCGCGAACGATGGCGGGCTGCTCGTCGCCGTCGAAGAAGGCACCGAAACGCTGCTCGGCACCGCGACTGTCACCCGAGCCCACAACCCGATCTCACGCCAGGCCCGCGATGGCGAAGCCGAGATGCGCCTGCTTGCCGTCGACCCGGCCGCCCGGGGTCGCGGCGTCGCGCAGGGGCTCGTTCAGGCATCCATCGACCTCGCCAGAAGCTGGGGCGCAACCGCTCTCGTGCTCGACACCGGGCCCCTCAACCACACGGCGCAGCGCAACTATCTGCGCGCCGGCTTCGAGCGGGTCGTCGCACGCGAGGGAGGCCACGAGCCCGGCGTCGGCATCGCTCAGGTCTACCGCTATGCGATCGAGAACGTCGCACCCGTGCGCATCCGGCTCGTGCGACCCCACGAGGTCGACGTGGTCGCACACCTCACCGTCGAGGCCTACACGCACGACTACGATCTCTCCGAGAGCTACGTGCGATCGTTGGCCGATGTGCACGATCGCGCCCGATCCGACGAGGTGTGGGTGGCCGAAGACACCGCGACGGGAGCGATCCTCGGCACGGTCTGGACGCCCCGACCCGGCGCCCGTATCTCGGCCGTGGCACGCGACGACGAGCTCGACTTCCGACTGCTGGCCGTGAGCCCGGATGCCCGTGGCCGCGGAATCGGGGAAGCGCTCGTGTCGCACGTGGTCGGCCTGGGCCGCATCCGAGGCGTGAAGCGTGTGGTCATGAACACGGGCAGCATCATGCTGCCGGCCCAGAGGCTGTACACACGGCTCGGCTTCGTGCGGCTGCCGGATCGCGAGGAACGCATCGAGGTCGAGCCCGGAAGATTCGTGGACATCTTCGCCTTCGGACTCGACCTCGACTGAATGCAGCGCCGACCTCTAGTCGGTCTTCGGCAGGCCAGGAGGGTTGATCTCGCTCTTCGGGATCGACTCGCTGTCGAGGCCCCAGCGGTCGAGCACCTGCTGGTACTCGCCGCCGTCGATCGCGGCGTTGAGCACGATGTTCACGGCGTCAATCAGGCCGTTGCCCTTCTTTGTGGCGGCCGCGATGTCGGCGGTCTGCGGCCACCCACCGCTGACGGTGCCGACGCCCTTGAGATCTCCCGACGAGGCGGCAGCGTAGGCACCACTCGCGTTGGGCTCGAAGTTCGCGTCGGCCCGACCGGACTGGATGGCCAGGTTCGCCGCCGCGGTGTCGTTGTAGTAGACGAGCTCGGCAGGCTTCTTGCCAGCCTTGGTCAGCTCCTCGTTCCAGGCGAGCAGGATCTTCTCCTGGTTGGTGCCCGACCCCACGATGATAGTGAGCCCGGAAATGTCCTTCGCCTCGGTGATCGACGTGATGTCGCTGTCGCTCTTCACGAAGAAGCCGAGCAGGTCGACCCGGTAACTGGCGAAGTCGTACAGCTCTTTGCGCTCTTCGGTGACGGTCACGTTGTTGAGGATGATGTCGTACTTGCCCGACTGGATTCCGAGCGGCCAATCGGCCCAGTCGACCGAGACGGGGTTGTAGTCGAGGCCGAGTCCGTCGGCCACGAGGGCGGCGAAGTCGGCCTCGCTTCCGAGTGCGGTCGTGTTGTCGTCGGATGCCGCGAAGACCAGGGGTGGGGCGCCGCTCGCGACGGTCTGGGCGACGGTGAGCTTGCCGGGTTCGATCGGCTGAAAGCCGCTGGCCTTGACGGATGCGACCGCGTCGGCGACGGGGTCGATGGTCGGGCGGTCATCGGCGTTCTTGCTGCTGAGGTCGAACGACGTGGCCGCCGCGACCTGATCCTCGGTCGAGCCGGTGGGGGCGGCATCGGCGGAGTTGCTGCTGTTCGCATTGGCGGCGATGGCGATGCCGCCGCCGGCCAGGGCCACGACGACGACCGCACCGACGATTGCCCCGATCTGCTTCTTGTTGATTGCCATGATCTGCTGGTGGCGCCTCTCTGGGTTTCTGTGATGGATGGTGCTCGGGCTGTGACGGGTGTCAGAGCACCTTGCGGAGGAAATCTCTGGTGCGGGGGTGACGCGGCTTCGACAGCACCTGGCTGGGCGTTCCCTCTTCGAGGATCTCGCCCTGCTCGAGGAACACGACGCGGTCGGCGACTTCGCGGGCGAAGCCGATCTCATGGGTCACGATGATGAGGGTCGTGCCACTCTTCGAGAGCTCCCGGATGACGTCGAGCACCTCCCCGACGAGCTCGGGGTCGAGCGCGCTGGTCGGCTCGTCGAACAGCAGTACCTTCGGGTTCAGGGCAAGCGCGCGGGCGATGGCCACACGCTGCTGCTGCCCTCCGGAGAGCTGCCGCGGGTAGTGGTGCTCTTTGTCTGCCAGCCCGACCCTCGCGAGCAGAGCCTTCGCCTGTTCGCGGGCCTCCGCCTTGGTCGCCCGTTTGAGTGCGACAGGCGCCTCGACGACGTTCTCGAGCGCGGTGAGGTGCGGAAACAGGTTGAAGTTCTGAAAAACGATGCCGATCTGCGTTCGACGCTCGAGAACGTTCTTCTCCGGCAGCTCGTGCAGCCGCCCGGAGCGGAGCTCGTAGCCGATGTATTGTCCATCGACGGTGACCGATCCGGTGTCGACCGTTTCGAGGTGGTTGATCGTACGCAGCAGCGTCGATTTGCCTGAGCCCGACGGACCGATGAGAGCGATGACCTCTCCGGGCTGCACCGTCAGCGACACGTCGCGCAGCACCCGCACGGCTCCATAGCTCTTCGAGACGTCGGTGATCTCGACCAGCCCGACCGTGGCCCGCACCGGCTTCGCAGGAAGCGGAATCGCCTGCTCATCGAACGAACGAATGAACGTCGGTGTACTCATGATCCACTTCCTAGAACAATGTCGTGACGTCGGTTCTTCTCGGCAGCGAGCGGGTCGTCGGTCGTCTCGTCGCCGAGGCGCGCCCACTGCTGCTTCACCCAGGCCGTCGCCCGCTGGATGGGCGTGGGCGGCAGCTCGCGGTGCGCGCCGCGGGCGTAATGGCGCTCGACGTAGAACTGGATGATCGAGAGCACGGTCGTGATGATCGCGTACCAGACCACCGCAACGAGCAGCAGCGGAATGACGCGCTGGTTGCGGTTGTAGATCACCTGCACCGTGTAGAAGAGCTCGGGCAGCGCCACGACGAACACAACCGACGTACCCTTCACCAGACCGATGACCTCGTTGAAGAAGTTGGGCAGAATGGCCCGAGCAGCCTGCGGCAGGATGATGCGGAAGAACCGCACCCGACGAGGCAGGCCCAGGGCGGCAGACGCCTCGAGCTGGCCCTGATCGACAGACAGGATGCCTCCGCGAATGATCTCCGCGAAATAGGCGGCCTGGTGCAGCGTGAGTCCGATGGTGGCCGCGGCAAACGCCGTGATCAAGGTCGTGGTCGAGAACGAGACCAGCCAGAAGTCCGTCGTGAACGGAGTTCCGAGCCCCAGCGTCGGGTAGAGGTAGCCCAGGTTGTACCAGACGAGAATCTGCACCAGCAGCGGCACCGAGCGGAAGAACCAGATGTAGGCGTAGGCCGCCCCGCTCAGCAGGGGCGACTTCGAGAGCCTGAAGTTCGCCAGTACCGCACCCAGGATGAACCCGCCGATCACGGAGACGACCGTGAGGCCGAGGGTCACGCCGAGGCTATTGAGCACCGACTGCGAAAAGAAGTACTCGGCGAACACGTTCCACTCGTACTGCTTGTTCGTAACGAGCGACCACACGAATTGCAGCACCACGAAGGCCACGAGCGCGCTCAGCACCCACCGCCACCAGTGCCGCGCAGGCACGACTTTCACCGCCCGTTCCCTGAGCTTGTCGAAGGGCTCCGCCTTGCCTGTCGGCGCATCCCTCTTCGACAGGCTCAGGGAACGGTTCGACGGGCGCGGGGAACGCACGGCGAGGCTGTCGTTATGGGCCGTCGTGATGCCGGCCACGTCGAGGGGCGTGTCATCCAGGCTCTTGGCGAACCCGTGCACGACGACCTCTTCGGGGTCGAGCGTGGTGTCGAACAGCGGCGTGTAACCGGTCTGAAAGTACAGGTGCTTCGCCTCGGGCTGGCGCGGCCCGGTCGTGAGATACGCCCGCGTGTATCCGCGGCGCACCGCCTCGCCTTCGAGCTCCTTCACTACGCGGCGGGCGAGGCCCTGCCTCCGATGCGCCGACGAGGTCCAGATGCGCTTGAGTTCCGCCGTATGGTCATCGAATCTCTTATATGCGCCTCCGGCTATGGCAACGCCATCGCGCAGCAGAAGTACGAACGCGCCGCCTTCTTCAGGCGAGAACGCCGCCGCCGGGTACCGCGTGATCTCGGCCGACGCTTTCTCGCCGAAGAACTCGCCGTAGCGCGCGTCGTACTCCTGCTCGAGCTCGCGAAGCAGCGGCTCGGCGATCGCATCATCGGCCGAGACGTAGACGAAACGCTCGGTTCCGCGCGGGGTCTGGTCAAGCAGCGTCACGGGATGCCTCCGGCTGAGTCGACGCCGACGCCTGGGCGGCGGCCGCGTCACGCTTCGCGACCTCGTCGCGAACGAGCGGAATGACATAGCGGCCGAAGTCGATCGTGTCGTTCATGAAGTCGTAGCCGCGAGCCGAGATGATGTCGACGCCGAGGTCGATGTAGTCGAGCAGGGCCGCGGCCACCGTCTCAGGAGTTCCGACGAGGGCGTTCGAGTTGCCGCGCCCACCGGATGCCGCGGCAGGCCGCGTCCACAGAGCCCGGTCGAAGCGTTCGCCCTGGTTCGCGATCGAGAGGAGCCTCTGCGATCCGGCGTTCTCGGGGTTCTTCGGGTCGCCGACGAACGAGCTCGGTGCGGCCTGCGCCTGCCGCGCCTCGATCTTCCCGAGGATCTCCTCGGCCTTCTTCCACGCCAGTTCCTCAGTGGCGCCGAGGATCGGGCGGAACGCGACCTGGATGCGGGGTCGCTCGGTGCGTCCGACCGCGAGCGCCTCGACCGTGATGCGCTCGATCTGCTCTGCGGTGTTCGCCAGCGGCTCGCCCCAGAGCGCGTAGATGTCGGCGTCGGCAGCACCGATGCGGTACGCGGCATCGCTGGAGCCACCAAACGAGATCTGCGGCCGCGGCTGCTGCACGGGCCAGATGTCGCTGACGAAGTTCTCGAAGCGGTAATGCTCTCCGTCGAAGCTGAACGGCTCGCGGCTTGTCCACGCCTTCTTCACGATGCGGATGTACTCGCCGGTGCGAGCGTAGCGCTCGTCCTTCGTGAGGAAATCGCCCTCCGCCGCCTGGTCGGCGGTCGAACCGCCCGTGATGACGTGCACGTTGAGGCGTCCGTCGCTGATCTGGTCGAGCGTCGCGAAGACCTTGGCCGCATAGGTGGGGTACGACACGTTGGGCCGGTGCGCGAGCAGGATCTTGAGGTGATCGAGCTTCGACGCGATGTAGGCCGCCGCGGTCGCCGGGTCGGGAGCACCCGAGTGATAAGCGAACAGGATCCGATCCCAGCCGTTGTCTTCATGAGCACGGGCGAACCGCAGCGTGTAGTCCTTGTCGAAACTGGCGCCGGAACGGGCCTGGGTCTCGCCGCCGTCATTGAGCCCGGCGATGCCGAGGAATTCGATGGGCATATCTGCCTCCTTCTTCTTAGGTCTCGACACGGGCCGTGTCGCGTTGGTGAGACGCTAGGTGCGGCTGCGCAAGCGGGCCAAGCAGATTCGTTCACAATTCGTCACGTCGTCACGCGGGGTCACAAACCTCGATTTCGATGGACGAAACGTTGACGGTTGTGACATGTCGCACGCGCCCAACTCCCCCATCGCCCCGCACGAGTTCCAGATCGCCCTCATCGGCGGCGGCCCTCGGGGAGCCGGGGTTCTCGAGCGCCTCGCAGCAAACCTGCCCGAGCTGTGGACCACCGACGCACGGATCGTCATCCACGTGATCGACCCGCATCCGGCCGGCCCCGGGCGCATCTGGCGCTTCGCGCAGTCGCCCCTTCTCAAGCTCAACTCGATGGCGGCTGACGTCACGATGTTCACCGACGAGTCCTCGACGATCGACGGACCGGTGCGGCCGGGCCCGTCGCTCATCGAGTGGGCGCGCCTAGTGAACGCGGGCGATATCGCGATCCCCCGAGTCGATGCGCGTCTGCGCCAGGAGATCGAGAACCTCTCGCCGGCGAGCTTTCCGACCAGGCGGCTGCAGAGCCTCTACCTCAGTTGGTTCTTCGCGGATGCCGTGGGTCTGCTCCCCGAGACCGTTACGGTCGTCGTGCACCAGGCATCCGCCGTCGAGACCATCGACGAGGGGCCGACCCATCGCATCCGGCTCGATGACGGGGTATCGATCACGGCCGACATCGTGCTGTACTCGCTCGGCCATACGGGTGCCGAGGCCGAGCCCGAGCACGCAGCCCTCATCGACTTCGCCGGCCGCCGCGAGTTGTTCTACCTGCCACCCGCATTCACAGCGGATGCCGACACCCGGCCGATCGTGCCCGGCCAGCGCGTTATTGTGCGTGGCATGGGCCTCGCGGCAGTCGATCTCACGGTGCTGCTCACCGAGGGAAGGGGCGGACGTTTCGACCGAGGTGACGACGGGGTGCTGCGCTACACGGCATCCGGACTCGAGCCGCGGTTGTATTTCGGGTCGCGACGCGGCGTGCCGTATCACTCGAAGATCTCGTCGACCCTCGTGGGAGAGCGGCCCGAGGCCCGGTACTTCACACCGTCGATCGCGCGCTCACTCGAGGAGTCGCTGCCGGCGCTCGACCTCAGCGTCGACGTGTGGCCCCTGATCGCGAAGGACATGCTCTGGGGCTACTACCGCGAGCTCTTCACAGGGCATCCCGAGCGGGTTGAGTCGAGTTGGGACTCGTTCGCTCAGGTCTTCGACCGGCTCGATCCGCGAGCCCTCCTGCTCGCGTCGCCGCACATCGATGTCGACGACAGCACGCCCCGCGGCCATGCCATCCCGGTGTTCGACGCGCTCGCCGGTGACGACGACCTCATCGCGCACGACGCGCAGGCCTTCGTCGACCTGGTCGAGGGCAGTGTCGCTTACGCCGACGACAGACTGTTCCTGCCGGAGCTCGACCGGCCGCTGGGCGGCGCGTTGGTTGCTGACCCAAGTGAGCTGCAAGATCTCGTGCGCGACTACATCCGCACCGATCTGGCCTTGCGCACGCGGCCCGAACACAGCGCCACGCTCGGCCTGTTCGTCGCCCTGCTCACGAGCCTCTTCACTCTCTCCGACATCGTCGACTCACCCAAGTGGACGGCCCAGTCGCGGGTTCGCGACATTCACGGCTGGTGGCTCGGCTACTTCAGCTTCATCGCCAGCGGGCCACCCGCGCACCGCCTCGAAGAGCTCGTTGCTCTCTCGGAGGCCGGCATCGTGGAGTTTCTTGGCGCAGGCATCTGGGTGGAGGCCGACGAGGAGGCGGGCATCTTCAAAGCCGGCAGCGCCACAACGCCGGTCACCGTCACCGCGAGCGCCCTGGTGGATGCGCGGCTGCCCGCGACGGCGATCGCGCGCAGCGACAACGAGCTGCTGAGGTCGCTGGTCACGAGCGGAGCCGGGCTCGAGGAGGTCGTCTCCGATGGAGCGTTCACGGCCAGCACGGGCAGGCTGTCGGTGCGGCAGTTGGACACCAGGATTCTCGGCGCCGGCGGGCAGCACTCGTCGAGGCAGTACGCGATCGGACCGTATACGAACTCTCCCTTTGTCGGGGCGTTCTCGCGCCCTCGCACGAATGCGATCTCGTTCCGAGAGAACGACAAGGTCGCTCGCGCCATCCTGAACCGCCTCGCCGAGCTGGCAGAGGAACGTGGTCTCGCTACGCCCCCTCGTTCCTCGGGGACTACTCGACCGGTGCCGTCCTCCCCCGCGCAGGTGGTGTCCGCCGGCTGACTCAACTGCCCGAGTGAGCAGAAACGGTCGCTCGTGTGAACCCTTACCGGCCATTTCTGCTCACTCGGCGACGGCGCACACCGCGGGATGGCGTGATCAGCGGCGCAGCGCCTTGCGCGCGAGGTAGTTGCCCAAGAACTGCACCAACTGAACGATCACGATGATCACCAGCACCGCCGCCCACGTGACCACAGGGTGGAACTGGCGGTACCCGTACTGAATTGCGAACGTTCCGAGGCCGCCTCCTCCGACGTAGCCGGCCACCGCCGACATGTCGACGAGCGCCACCACGATGAACGTGTACCCGAGAATCAGCGGGCCGAGCGCCTCGGGAATCAGCAGCGTCAGCATGATGCGACTGCGGCTCGCCCCGACCGACCTCGCGGCCTCGATGACTCCGGGCTGCACGGTGAGCAGATTCTGCTCCACGATGCGGCTGATGCCGAACGCCGCCGCCAACGACAGCGTGAAGATGATCGCGGTGTTGCCGATTCCGGTGCCGGTGACGAAGCGCGCGAGAGGTTGGGCCGCCGCGAGAAAGATGATGAACGGAATCGGTCGGAACACGTTGACGAGCACATTGAGCACCCCGAAAACAGGCCGGTTCGAGAACAGGCTGTTCGACCTGGTCGTATACAGGCCGAGACCGAGGATGAGCCCGCCAAGACCTCCGAAGATCAGGCTGAGACCCACGATGTAGAGCGTCTCGTAGCTGGCCTCCCAGAGCTTGGGCAGCAGAGGAATCAGGTCATCCATGGCGCGGGGCCTCCGTGAGGTCTACGTGGTTCGCGATCGCGGCGAGCGCGCCGTCGATAGCGGCGTCGTCGCCCGTCAGCGCGAGGGTGAGATGGCCGAAGACACGGCCCCGGATGTCGTTGATGCCGCCGTAGATCAGCTCGAACGCGACGCCGGCCTGGGCGAGATCAGAGAACACGGCCCCCTGCGACGTGTTGCCGTCGCGGAACGACAGGGTCACGATGCGCCCCGGATGCCGCTGCCGCAGCGCGACGAGTTCGGCCTCGGAGGGAACACCCTGCACGACGGTCGACACGAAGCGCTGTGACGACGCTCCTTCGGCTTCGAGAACACGTCGAACACGTCGCCCTGTTCCACGATGCGCCCGCCATCCATGACCGCGACCTTCGTGGCCAGCGTCTGGATGACATCCATCTCGTGAGTGATGACCACGATCGTGACGCCGAACTCGGTGTTCACGCGCTTCAACAGCTCGAGCACCTCGTGGGTGGTCTCCGGGTCGAGCGCGCTGGTCGCCTCGTCGGCGAGCAGGATGCGGGGGCTCGTCGCGAGAGCACGCGCGATACCGACCCGCTGCTTCTGCCCTCCCGACAGCTGCTCGGGGTAGTTGCGGGCCTTGTCGGCGAGACCCACGAAGTCGAGCAGCTCGGCGACGCGCAGGGCGATGTCTGCACGTGGCGTCTTGGCGACCTCGAGGGGGTACGCGACGTTGCCTGCGACCGTCTTCGAGTTGAAGAGGTTGAACTGCTGAAAGATCATGCCGATGCCGAGGCGCAGGCGGCGGAGCTCGCCCTCTTTCATGCGAGTCACCTCATCGCCGTCGACCAGGATGCTGCCGCTCGTGGCGTTCTCCAGGGCGTTGATGAGTCGAACGAGGGTGCTCTTGCCCGCCCCGGAGTATCCGATGATTCCGTAGATGTCTCCCGCCTCGATGTCGAGGTTCAGGCCCTCGACGGCGTGCACGACGGCACCGCCGCGCTGTGAGGGCGGATACGACTTGGTGACGTCGCGCAGGCTGATGAGAGGCATCGAGCGGATCAGCCCTTGGCCTTGATGTCGGCCTGCACCGTGTCGAGCGAGGTCTGCAGGTCAGAGACGGGGGTCTTCACGAAAACGGCGGTTCCACCCGAGTTCTCCTGCACCGCGTCGGTGACCGTCTTCGTGTCCTGGTAGATCGACACGAGCTTCTTGAAGGTCTCGTTGTCTTTGTCTTCGGCGCGGGCGGCGAAGATGTTCACGTAGGGCAGCGCGTTGGGATCAGAGGGGTCGTCCTGCGCGATCGCGTCGTCGAAGGTGAGGCCCGCGTCGGCGACGAAGTCGTTGTTGATGATCGCGGCGCCCACGTCGGGCAGTGAGGTGGGGGTGAGCGATGCCTCGAGCGTCGTGACCTTCACCGTCGACTTGTCGGTGTCGACGTCGTCGACGGTCGAGAAGATACTTCCTCCGTCTTTCAGCTCGACCAGGCCGGCCGACTGCAGCACGAGCAGGGCGCGCGACAGATTGGACTCGTCGTTCGGAATGGCGACGGTGTCGCCCTTCTTGATGTCCTTCACCGACGTGTACTTCGTGGAGTAGAGCGCGAGCGGGTAGATGGCCGTAGCTCCGACGGGCACGAGATTCTCGCCCGATGCCTCGTTGTACTGGGCGAGATACACGATGTGCTGGAACTGGTTGAGGTCGATCTCGTCCTCGGAGAGAGCGGGGTTCGGCTGCGGGTACTCGGTGAAATCGACGATGTCGACCGAGATGCCCTCGTCGGCTGCGGCCTTCTTGTAGATCTCCCAGTAGGGGTCGCTGGCGCCGACGACGCCGAGCTTCACGGGGTTGTCGGCGGTGCCCTTCTCAGCGTCGGCTGCGGATCCGGCGCACCCCGCGAGTGCTGCGATGAGGGGAAGAGTGGCTGCTGCGGCCAGGATCTTCTTGGAGAGAGACATGGTGCTTCCTTTCGTGGAGCAGGTGCTTTCGTGGAGCAGCTGTCCACGCTACGTACACCCCGAACGGGTCACGAAACGAAGATGTAACAAAGCGACTTGCGCTGTGTCTGGCGCCGATCGCTCAGATCCCGATAAAGTCTCGAGAGTTGAACGAGATGGGGATTCTGTGACGACGTGTGTTCTTGCTGCGACCGGGTTCGATTCGGGGCCGCTGCTCCTCGTTATCGCCGTCGTTCTTCTTGCTGCGGGAAGCGCGGCCTGGCTGCTGCTCGGCCGACGTAAGCGCGGCGCGAGCGCGGCGGTGTTCGCGGCCGTTCCGCTTCTTGTGCTTGCCCTCATTGCATCGGGCGGCGTCTCCGCCACTCCAGCCAGCGCTGCAGAACTGTGCCCGCCGGGGATGAGCGCTCCCGTGACGACGACCCCCACCACGACCGGCCCTGTCACGCCCATCGACTTCGAGCCCGGCGCCGCCGGAATCGGCGACAGCTACTTTCCGCTCGACGGCAACGGCGGCTACGACGTGCAGCACTACGACCTCGACCTCGCCTATGCTCCGGACACCGACGTGATCTCAGGCACGACCACCGTTACCGCGGTCGCCACCCAGAACCTCTCGGCGTTCAACCTCGACTTCGACACGCGCGATGTGAACGGCGACGACGCCATCACGATCTCATCGATCACCGTCGATGGCGAGGCCGCCACCTGGAGCCTCGCCTCCACCCAGATCAGCAAGTCCACCGGCCAGCCGCAGGCCGAGGGGTCGGGCGACGACAACGCCACGCCCCCGCGCACCGAGCTGACCGTCGTGCCGCCCGCGGGCATCCCGCTCGGCGCCACCATCACGACGGCCGTCACCTACAGTGGCGTGCCGATCGTCGTCGACGACGCCTTCGGCCCTGCCGGAATGTTCCCAACGCCGACCGGCGCGGTCGTCGTTGGACAGCCCCGCGTCGCGGCGACCTGGTTCCCATCGAACGACCACCCGAGCGACAAGGCCACGTTCTCAACGCGCATGACCGTTCCCACGGGTCTCAAGGTCATCGGCAACGGGCGCCTTGCAGGGCAGTCCACCACCGGCGGCTTCGACACCTTCGACTGGGAGATGGAGAAGCCGATGGCGACCTATCTCGCGACGGCGACGGTGGGTGACTTCGACGTCGAACCCACAACGGTCGACGGAATCACCTACGTCGACGCGATCGACCAGACACTCTTCGACCGCGACGTCGACGGCGCGCCCGGGGTCAAGGTGGGCGACATCGCTTCGCAGATCTTCGCGACCGAGCCCGAGGTCATCGACTTCCTGTCGACGTACTTCGGCCCCTATCCCTTCTCCGAAGCCGGTGGCATTGCCATCGGCTACATCGACGAGGGGTCAGGAACAGACCTTCCGTACGCACTCGAAAACCAGACTCGGCCGATCTATCCCGCATGGGCGTTCCCGGCCGACGTCGACGCCAGTGTGGTCGTGCATGAACTCGCTCACCAGTGGTACGGCGACAACCTGTCGATGAACCGCTGGTCGGACATCTGGCTCAATGAGGGCTTCGCGACCTATGCCGAGTGGCTATGGGAGGAGCACCAGGGCGGCAAGACGACGCAGCAGAGCTTCGATTCGAAGTATTCCCGTTCCTCGAACTCGCCGTTCTGGCAGACCATCGTCGCAGACCCTGGCGCGGCCGGAATCTTCGACGATGCTGTGTACTCCCGCGGCGCCATGACCCTGCAGGCCCTGCGCGTCGAGGTCGGCGACGACGCGTTCTTCGCCATCCTCAAGGGATGGGCCACGGAGAACGCCGGTACCTCGGTGTCGACGGCCCAGTTCGTCGACTACGCCGAGAGTGTCTCGGGCAAGGACCTCACCGACTTCTTCAACACGTGGATCTACACGGCAGGAAAGCCTGCGCTCGACTGAGCGACCGCGCGGACTCGCCACCGTGCCAGAACCAGCAGCGCCAGGCCGACGGCCAGCAGAACGATCGCCAGCGCCCCGAACACCACAGCCCCGACGATGGAGAAAAAGGACACAACAGGACCCACGGTGAAGCGGCCATCCGGCACAGGACCGTCGCAGGTGATCTGGAGCACGCCTGACGCGGCGGTGGCGAAGCTTCCCTGCGCGTCCCAGCGCTCCGGCAGCAGCAGTCCCTGTTGAGTCATCTCGGGCCTGAGACCGATCTCCTCACCGTCGAGATCGCCGGTGCATGAGATGTCGCCCCACTGGTCGTTGGGCGTGACATACACGGCGTGGTCTCCGCGCGACACCTCCACCGTCATCGTCTCGCCGAACGGCACAGACGGTGCCAGCTGAAACCCGGCGCCGAGTACCAGGAACGCTCCGCCCAGCAGCGCGATCACTCCCAGGGCGCTGAGGATCAACCCGCCGACGGTCAGCGCGCGCGACGGTGGTGTCTTGGCCTTCGACTCGTGCATACGCACCATTTCGTTCGATCTCCCACCCACCGCGGAAGTTCCAACGAGCCTACAAGCGACCGCTCTCGTGTCACGATGGGGAGTTCTTCCCCTCGACAAGAGCTGGCCTCCGACTATTCGGTCGGCGTGACGGGTTCGATTGGCCGGTAGTGGCGCAGCACCGGCGAGAGCGGGGTAGTCGGCGTGCGCACCGCCACGTCGAAGCGCTGCAGCATCGCCGGCGTGGTCGGCGTCAGCTCGATGCGGCACTCCAGCTCGCCCGTGCGGCCGGGAATCGTCCAGGCGACGTGAGCCGGCGCGACAGACCAGGTGAGCCGGGCGTCGAGCGGCGGCGTGCCGTCGGCATCCAGAACCCCGCCAACCTCGGCGATCGCAGCCGCGATGCGCGCGTCGCGCACCTCGGCCGGCACGTCGCCGAGCAGGTTCGGGCTGAAGATCGTGGGCGGCACGGCGGCATCGAGGATGCGCCTCGAACCGCGAACGGCCGCGTCGACGGCGAGGGCGGCCTCCACGGTCGACGGCCACAGCGGGATGCGCCGAGCGGGTTCGTCGAGCTCGCCGAGCACCAAGCGCAGCATGCCGGCCGCCGCGACGGACAGCTTGAGCCCGTTGGTGTTGCCGAAGACCACGGCGCCGATGCCCGACTCGAGGTGCCAGCGCATGTTCGACGACCAGCCGGGCAGGCCACCCGAATGCTGGGCGAAGAGCCCGAATCGCACGTCGTGCTCCACATAGAGGCCGAGCCCGTAGCCCTGCGCCTCGAGGGTCGGTTCGGCGGTGTGGTCGGCCGCGCCCGGCGCGACGGTATGGATGCGCTGCATCTCACGTCGCGATGCCCGGCTGAGAATGGCGTCGTCGATGTTCGACGGGTCGAAGGCGCTGGAGAGCCACGCGCTCCACCGGGCGATGTCTGGTGGCGTGCTGAACATGCTCGCCGCGCAGGCCCCGATGCCTCCGCCCACGACGGGGCGAGAGACCCAGCTCGCGCCTTTGTCATAGCTCGTGTAGCCGTGCGCGATGCCGTCGCCGAGCTCGCCGTCGCCCGCGAAATCGGCGGGCTTGTAGCCCGTGCTCGTCAGTCCGAGCGGCTCGAGGAACGTCTCGCGTGCGAACTGTTCGAAGCCCTGACCGGCCAGATCTTCGACGATCACGCCCAGCAGCCAGAAACCCACGTTGGAGTACTGGAATCCCGTACCCGGGAGGCCAGCGAAGCCGAGCCCCGCCTCCACGACGGCCAGAAAGTCGGCACGCGAGAGGGCTAGCTCGTGATCGGCCCACCCGTTGTCCTCCGGCAGCCCCGAGGAGTTGCTCATAAGCATCCGAACCGTCACGGGCTGCACCACGCCGGCGTCGTCGACCGGGTCGCGGAACTGCGGCACCAGGTCGGAGACACGGTCGTCGAGCGACAGCAGTCCGCGGTCGCGCAGCACGAGCACCGCGGCGATGCAGAAGCTCTTCGACATCGAGGCGATGCGGTAGATCGTCTGTGCGCCGGGGGCACGGCCGTCGAGTTGGAACTCGCCGACTCCGTGGTGGAACAGCACACCATGGCGATCGAACACGGCGTAGCTGAGCGACGGGCTCACCAGCTCGGTGTCGTCGAACCACGCGCGCAGGCGTGAGACGACATCGGGCGAGAGCGTGGTTGCGCGGGTCACGAGTGCTCCGTTCAGGGTCAGAAGGATGAGAGGGTGCGCGGGGTCAGCGGGTTTCGGATGCCGGGCCGGCGTGGGCAGCGTCGTCGACCGCCGAGCCACCGATGGCCTGGCCCATCCAGGTGAGCGCGCGCCAGCCCGACTCCGGGGTGCCCTCGAGCACAACGACGCCTGTATTGCTGAGCGAGTGTTCGGCAGAGAAGTCGGCGCTCACGTTCTCGGCGCGGGCGCCCACCCAGGAACGGATGATCGCACCGTGCGACACGATCGCGACGGCGGGGAAGCCGGTGGCCGCGGCCTCCGCGATGACCTCGTCGTAGCGGGTGTACACCTCGACGCCCGACTCGGCCCCGGGCATCCGGCGGTCGACATCGCCGTCGGCCCAGGCGATGACGGTCTCCATGTAGGTGCGCACGGCATCGGTGTCGTTGCGCATCTCGAGGTCACCTGCATCCACCTCGCGAAGGCCTGCGCGGATCTCTACCGTGAGGCCGCGGGCCTCGGCGAGCGGAGCAGCGGTGAGCTGGGCACGCAGCTGCGTCGAGGCGAAGATCGCTCCGATCGGCTCGGCGACGAGGCCGGCGGGAACGGCGTCTGCCTGCTCGAGACCGAGCTCGGTGAGGCCGGGGCCGGGGATCGCGGTGTCGAGGGCCCCGATGATGTTCGACGGGGTCTGGCCATGACGGATCAGCAATAGACGCATCCTTCGAGATTACCGGCCCCGCTCGTCGAGCCTGTCGAGACGCACCCCTTCGACAAGCTCAGGCAACGGACCGCTCAGCGCGGAGTAGCGGAGTAGTGCCCAGCCAGCCGCCGCAGCCCCTCGTCGAGGCTCACCGCGGGCCGCCATTGCAGCTCCGAGCGGGTGCGGCGCTGGTCGAACCAGTGCGCCGTCGACAGCTGCTCAGCAAGAAAGCGCGTCATCGGGGGCTCGTCCGCTCCCGGCTTGACGCGCCACACCACCTCGATCAGAGAACCGGCGGCACGGGCGACGCCCGCCGGAACGCTCCACGCGGGCGCGGCAACGCCTGCCGCCGCGCAGATTCCGCCCAGCAGCTCGGCCACCGGCCGCGGCTCACCGTTGGTGATCACGTAGGCATTGCCGTGCACCTCGTCGACTCGTTCGAGGGCGGCGGCGATCGCGGAGGCCGCGTTGTCGATGTACGTCGAGTCGATCAGGGCGGCGCCACGATCGAGCAGGGGAAGCCTGCCCGCACGCGCCCGCTCGACAATGCGCTCGACGAGCTGCGTGTCGCCCGGTCCCCACACCAGGTGCGGCCGCACGGCGACCACCCGCAGCGACCCGGAGTCGGACCCCAGCGCCAGCAGCTCCGCGAGCGCCTTCGTGCGGGCGTACTCGCCGCGCGCGTGCCGAGGGTCGGCCGGCTGCGCGTCGTCGCCGACGATGGATGCCCCGGCGTGCGCCACCGACGGCGACGACACGAACACGAGGCGGCCGACTCCTGCGTCGCGCATCGATGCGAGAAGAGCGCGGGTGCCCTCGACGTTCACGGCCTCGAACTCGGCCGGGTCGCCCGCCAACGAGACCTTCGCGGCCAGGTGCACCACGGCATCCATGCCCTCGACGGCCCGCGCGACGTCGGCCGTCGAGGTCAGCGACCCAAGAACGTCGTCGACACCGTCGACACCGGATGGCCGCCGCTGGAACGTGCGCACCTCGTGCCCGGCGACGGCAATCTCGCGCGCGACGGCTCCGCCGAGAAAGCCGCTGGCTCCCGTGACGAGAACCCTCACGGCGCGCTCAACTTCGCGCCCGAGAGCACACCCTCGGCCCAGCGCGACAGGGCCGAGCGGTCGATCTTCGAGTTGTGCCGAATGTCGGTGGGCAGGGCGGCGACGACCAGCACCGCCGCGATGTCGAGCCCTGTCGCGTGGCGAACGGCCGCTGCCAGCTCGCTGTCGCCGAGCGCGGCAGGGCGGCTCGCGGCAGGCTCGGTCTCGAGCACGGCGACGAGCTGCTGCGTGCCGCGAGGGCCGATGCCGGCGAGGGCCGCCCTGTTCACTCCGAGCAGCGACTCGATCTTCTGCTCGGGACCGACCGGGGTGATCACTCCGGCGGCCGTGACGATCACGTGGGGAAGGCGGCCCTCCACCCAGAGGCGTCCGGCGGAGTCGAGATGTCCGACGTCTCCGGTGCGGTGCCACCTCTCGCCCTGGTCGCCGGCCGAGGCCGGAACCGAGTCGGCGTCCGCCACGCGGTTCGTCGCCCAGAGCCTGTCGTATGACTGTTTCAGGTGCGGAGCCGAGAGCACGATCTCACCCGTGACACCCGGCTGCTCGCTCGGCTCGCCACCGGGCATCCCATTCTCGTCGAGAGCCGCGATGCGCACGCGCACCGACCCTGCGGGAGCTCCGACGCAGACGCCGCCGGCGTGCTCGCCATCGGGCAGCGCGGCGGCATCGTCTGCGGCAGCGCGGATGCCCTCGAGCGTGATGTCGGTCATGAGCAGTCCCTCGGTCATGCCGTAGGGGGTGTGCGGGGTGGCGTTCGGCATCAGGCGACCGGCCGCCGCAAGCAGCGACTCGGGCACGGGGGCGCCGGCCGAGAGAAAGGTCTTCACGCCCGCGAGGGCCGCGGTGTCGGCGAGGCCCAGGGCATCCGAGGTGGCGACCACGTTCGCGAGCGCGGCCGGTGAGAGAAAGACGACCGACGCATCCACCGCCGCCGCGGCCTCGGCCGTGGCCTTCGCGGTGAGCGTGCGCGGCGAGGTGACATTCATGTCGGGGGTGACCGAGCGGGCACCGAGGGCAGGGCCGAGCAGGGCGAAGGGAGCGAATCCGGCGACGAGGCCGGTGCCCACGCCGATGTCGTACTGCGACGAGAGGGCGTCACGCACGGCCTCGAGCTGGGCGTGCGTGTACACGACGCCCTTGGCCGGCCCCGTCGATCCCGACGTGAAGAGAACGGCGGCCACAGCGGATGCCGCGGGCGGCTCGGGCAGAGATTCGTCGGCTCCCAGCCGCGCGATTTCGCCGAGGGAGTGACGCACGCCGAGTGCGAGCGCGGTGGGCAGGGGAAGCGTGGCGGTGGAGATCTTCTGGCCGGGCCAGGAGAACGCGCGGGCCACAGTGAGTCCTGGGAGGGCGCCGATCACGTGGTCGGGGCGGGCGCCGCGCACGGCGCGGGTCAGGCCCGGCAGGCCGAGGCCCGCGTCGGCGACGACCACGACCGCGCCGATGCGCAGGCAGGCGTAGAGCACCGCGGTGAGGTCGGCGCTCGGCGGGATGAGAAGGGAGACGCGGTCGCCGGGCTTGACTCCTGCGCGCACGAGGCCGGCGGCAAGCTGGCGCACCCGCCTCGACAGCAGCCTCCACGAGACGGCGCGGTAAGGCTTCATGTCGACGAGCGCGATATCGGTGCTGCCGCGCAGCTCGTCAAGCACGCTCCAGAGGGGTCGCTTCGAAGCCTTTTGTTCCCTGAGCTTGTCGACGGGGAGCTCGTCGACGGAATCGGTTCCCTTCGACAGGCTCAGGGAACGGGCCTCCAGCCAGCCCAGAACAACCGGCGCGTACTCCACGTCCTCCGCGATCATGTGCCCGGCGCCCTCGAACCTGTGGATGTCGGCCTGCGGCATCCGCTCGGCGAGATCGTCGAGATACGTGTCGGAGAAGATCGGGTCTCGCGGCCCCCACAGCATGAGCGAAGGAACACCGAGCTCGCGCACTCCGGCGGCGATGCGCTCGAGCTCGTTCCACGAGCGGTGCTGCTCGTCGACCGGGATGTCGGCCACGAACGCGCCGATGCCGCCTCGCCTGTCGGCGGAGCGGTAGGGCGCCCGGTATCCGTTCTTGACGTCGGCGGCGAGCGCCGGATGCGCGAGCGCCAGCGTCGTCTCGAGAAAGGCGGGCGTTGCCACGGTCGCGCGCCCCAGCATGCCGCGCTGCAGAGTAAGGCGCAGCGGCCACGGGATGGCCCGGTCTTCGGGCTGGTGAATCGCGGTGTTCAGCAGCACGACGCCGGCGAGCAGCTCGGAGTGGTCGACCGCCCAGCCCATCGAGACGACGCCGCCCCAGTCATGGCCGACGGTGACGACGGGGCCGGTGAGCTCGAGGGCATCTGTGAGAGCCGAGAGATCGGCGACCCGGCGCTCTAGCCCACGCTCGGTGCCCGTGCGCTCCGAGAAGCCCATCTCTAGCTGGTCGACGGCGACGACCCGCCACACGCCACTCGAGACCAAGCCGGAGCCTGTCTCTGCGGCCGTGGTGGCGGCATCCGTCGCGGCGGCCACGAGCCCACGCCACAGATACGACCAGGTGGGGTTGCCGTGAACGCAGAGCAGCGTTCCCACAGGCGTCACGCCGAGCTCGTCGAGCACGGGACCGTTGTCGAGCAGGTGCCAGGTGGCCGAACGACCGGAGTCGCCGTCGGCAACCGTAACGAGACGCGAGAATCGCGCATCCATGCCCGGCAGACCTGCCGGGGGAAGCGATGCGGGTGCGGTGCGACCCGCCGACCGGGGCAGGCGGGAGGAACCGTGACTCACCAGGCGATCTCCATCATGGAGGTGTTGAGGCCCGAGCCGACGCCCATCAGCAGAACGCGATTGCCGCGCACGAGCTTCGAGGCCTCTTGAGCGAGCGTGATCGGAATCGACGCGGGGCCGACGTTGCCGAGCAGGGGGAAGGTCACGGGAACGCGGGTCGCGTCGAGGTTCGCGGCCTTGACGATGGCGTTGGTGTGCACCGACGAGACCTGGTGCATGATGTAGCGGTCCATGTGCGACCAGCTCCATTGGCGCTTGGCGTCTTTCCAGGCGCTGACCACGAGCTCCATGCCGCCCTTGAGCAGCGCCTTCGCGTCGGTGAACATGCCGTCGACGCTTCCGACGCAGAGGTCGTTGAACTGGGTGGCCGCGCGGGTGATGCCGCCGAGCATGCGATGGCCCTCCGGATGCAGGTCGGCCCGGCCGATCACGGCCGCCGCGGCCCCCGAGCCCAGTGTGAGGCTCGCGAACTCGCTCATGAAGTCCTTGCGCTTGATGCCCTCGCGGCCCAGGCGCTCGATGGTGTTGACCTGGATCTCGTCGGCATCTTCGCCGTCGATGATCACCGCGTAGTCGATCTGGCCCGCGTCGATGAGCTGGCCCGCGAGCGCCATGCCGTTCACGAATCCGAGGCAGGCGTTGGCGATGTCGAAGTTGGTGGCCGAGCTCGGCAACCCCAGACCGTGATGGATGCGCACAGCGACCGACGGCTCGAGATGCTTGCGGGTCACCGAGGTGTTGATGAGCAGGCCCACCTGGTCGGGCCGGATGCCCGCCTCGGCGAGTGCCTTCTTGCCCGCCTCGATGGCGGCATCGTCGAAGGTCTGGCCCTCGCCCCAGTTGCGTCGCTCGTGCACTCCGGCGACGCGCTGCAGGAGCCCGGTGGGAAGCTTGAGGCGTTTGAGCGAGGGAGCGAGGCGACGATCGATCTCGGCTGATGTCGTGATTCGGGTCGCCATGGTGGTTGCGACCGACAGAAGTGCGACATTGCGGTGAGTCGTCGTAGCGTTTCCGTCCAACGGAGGTTCCTATCGAGTTGTGTTCGTGGGGTGCGGCTCGCAAACTGAGCGATCGTCCACAGGAGAGTTTAGTTCCTCACAAGCTGGGGGTTGCCCTGCTTGACTCTCACTGCCCCGGCGCGGGGGTTCCTGCCGAGCGCGGTGGCTGGGCCACGGCGCTGGGCGGGAACTCCCGCGTTCGCGCTGGCGCTACTTGACCGCGGCCGCGATAGCGTCGACAAGAGGCGTGCTCTCGCGCCCGAGAAGCCGCTGCAGGTCTCGGGATTCGGTGAACAGGTCACCGCGGCTCGTCGCAACCTCAAGGGCGGTCACGAAGCCTGCGGTTCCGGCGTCGAGTCCGACGCTCTCGAGGATCGCCGTGTTCTCTTCTGGGGTGACATCGCGATAGACGATGGTCGTGCCGGTCGCCGACGACAGCGCCGCCGCGAGGTCGCTCATCGTGAACGCGGGAGCCCCACCCAGCTCGTAGACAGCGTTCTCGTGGCCCTGCTGCACGAGCGCCGCCGCTGCGGCGGCCGCGAAGTCTGCGCGAGTCGCAGCCGAGACGCGACCGTCGCCCGACGCTCCGACGATCTCTCCCGTAGCGCGGTACTGCTCGACCTGACCGAGATAGTTCTCGATGTACCAGCCGTTGCGCAGAATGGTGAAGGCGACACCGGATGCCCGCAGCGCCTCTTCGGTCGCCTTGTGCTCAGGGGCCAGAACGAGCTCGGTGGTGTCGGCACGCAGCACGCTCGTGTAGACGATGCGTGAGACACCGGCGGCCTTCGCCGCCTCGATCACGTTGGTGTGCTGCGCGACGCGCTGGCCCACCTCGCTGCCGGAGACCAGCAGCAGCGCATCGACGCCGGCGAGCGCGCCGGCGAGAGTGTCGGGAGCGGAGTAATCGGCGGTGCGCACCTCGACGCCCTGCTCTGCGAGGTCGGCGACCTTCGACGGGGTGCGAACGAGGGCGACGATGTCGCCCGCAGCGACTCCCGACTCGATGAGTGAGGCGATAGCGTGGCGCCCAAACGGTCCTGATGCTCCGGTGACGGCGTAGGTGGTCATGATGTTGCTCCTTCTCAAAGGCTTTCGTTCGTGTAGCACTAACTATTACACAGTACCCACGAATGCGCAGCGCGCGCTACGATAGGGGCATGACAGATCAGGAAACTCCGAGCAACGAGCTCGTAACCTCTGTCTTCGCGCGCGACTGCACCTCGCGCGCGGCCCTCGAAGACGTCTCGACGAAGTGGTCGAGCCTGGCCCTTCTCGCGCTCGGCGAAGGCGACTTCCGCTTCAACGCACTGCGGCGCAAGGTCGAGGGAGTCAGCGAGAAAATGCTCTCGCAGACACTGCAGACTCTCGAGCGCGACGGAATGGTCACCCGCGAGGTGCACTCGACCATTCCGCCCCGCGTGGAGTACTCCCTCACCGCGCTCGGCACCCTCGTCGCCGAGAACCTGCGCACCCTCGCCGACCTGCTCGAGGCATCCGCCCCCGACATCGGCACGTCACGCGCCACCTACGACGAGGCCCGCGCGTAGCACGCCTCGCGCGGCATCCGCGCCCCATTGGTACATCCGCGCCCGGTCGTCCGGTAGCGGATGCGCCGAACGGGCGCGGACACCGGGCGTGCTGCGGCGCTAGTGACCCGTGTTCGTGCGGCGAGGAAGCGCGAACACCAGAATGAACGCCAGCACCGCGAAGCCGAGCGAAACGACCATCGCGGCGGCCGCGGCATCCGTGAACCCGGTGGCCACCGCATCCGCCGTCTTGCCGCCGATGACCAGGCTGCCGAAGAATACGCTGCCGATCACCGCGATGCCCACGGCGCTTCCGATGCGCTGCACGGCACCGATCACGCCACTGGCCGCGCCCGCCTCACGCGGGTCGACGGTCGCCACGATGAACTGCGCGTTCGGGGCGATGAACAGCCCGTTGCCGAGACCGGCGATGAGCAGTGGCGCGATGAGCAGCCAGTTGGTGAGGTCTGCGGCGTTCGTCAGCAGCAGCACGAGCCACAGCCAGGCAAGACCGATGACGACCAGCAGGGTTCCGATGATGAGAACCGTCCGGCCGAGGCGCTGCGTCAGTCTGTTGCTCTGCGAGCTGCCCACGATGCTTCCGATCGCGAACGGAATCGACACGATGCCCGACTCGAGGGCGGTGTGACCGAGGCCCGACTGCCAGAGGATCGAGATCGTGAAGAAGATGCTGGTGAAGGCGGCGAAGTAGACCAGGGCGAGGATGACTCCCCCGGTGAACGCGGGATGCGAGAACAGCCGCGGCGGAACCAGAGGGCTGCGTCCGCGCTTCGTGTAAGCGACCTCCCACGCGCCGAACGCGACCATCAGCAGCGCGCCCGCGATCAGCGAGAGGATGGTCCAGAGCGGCCAGCCCGTGTCCTGGCCCTCGATCAGCGGAACGAGCAACGCGATGAGGCTCGCCGACACCAGCACGAGTCCGATCCAGTCGAGGCCCGAGCGATCGGCGTGGCTCGCCTCCTCCTCGCTCTGCTTCGGCAGCAGGATGGCCGCCGCCACGAGCGTCGCGATGCCGATGGGCAGGTTGACCCAGAACACGAGCCGCCATCCGTCGGTCTCGCCGAACGCCTGAATGAGCAGGCCACCGATGATCGGGCCCAGAGCCGACGAGACTCCGATGACGGCGCCCATGATGGCGAAGGCCTTGCCGCGCACGCGACCGGGGAAGAGCAGCTGGATGAACGCGGTCACAGCGGGCACGAACACACCGCCGGCGAGACCCTGAACGACGCGCGCGATCACCAGCTGCACGTCGTCTTGCGCGAGCCCGCAGAAGAGGCTGGCGATCGTGAACAGGGCGAGGCCGGTGAAGAAGACCCACTTGTGCCCGATGCGGTCGCCGATGCGGCCGGCGGGAATCAGCGCGAGACCGAACGCAAGCGCATAGCCGGAGATGATCCACGAGAGCGTGCCCTCGCTCGCGTCGAGCGTGGTGCGGATCGTCGGCAGCGCCACGTTGACGATGGTGGTGTCGAGCAAAGCCATGAACATGCCGGCGAGCAGCACGATAAGCGCCTGCCACGCCCGCCGCGAAACGACGGGAGCGGCGGAGGAGGAAGAGGGGTTGTCGCCCCGGGTAGTTTCAGCCACGAACGGGCCTTTCAGAATCAAAACCAGCCGTACGAACCAATCGCACGAACGAAGCCCGGGTGCGGGACAACTCCAGAATCATACGCGTGCGGTCGCCCCGTGGCATACCCATTGCGCGTTCGCGCCACAAGAAGTGCCGCTCGATCGTTTCACCGAGTGGCGAACAAGCCATGCCCGGTGGCACAGATCATGACGCGGCCAGAAACCTGCCTCGTTCTTCGATGAGCCGTCGCAAGTAGGGGGCGAGCGCAACCTTTTCGACCAGGCGTCCGAGCGGACCGAAGGGCGCCACGAACTCCACGCGATCGACCATGACTGATCCACCGCTCGCCGGCTCGAAGCGATGTTCGTGCCGAAAGCTCAGGAAGGGGCCTTTGGTCTGCTCGTCGACGAACCGGTGGGGCGCGTCGAACTCGGTGACCTTGCTCGTCAACCTGAAGACGATGCCGAAGTGCCTTGCACTCCACGTGACGTCTTGGCCCAGACCGATGAGTCCGTCAGTCACCCCGGCCACAGCCTTCTCGCCTGAGGCGGCCTGTGACCGGGTGTGGCTGTCGATACTCCTCGCCAGATCGAACATCTCGTGATCGGGCTTGGTCGAGTGCGTCACGCACTCGAAGGAGACGGCCACGCGCCAGGCCTAGAAGTCCCAGTCCTCGTCTTCGGTGACAACGGCCTTGCCGATGACGTACGACGAGCCCGAGCCCGAGAAGAAGTCGTGGTTCTCGTCGGCATTCGGCGAGAGCGCCGACAGAATGGCCGGGTTCACGTCGGTGACGGTCTTCGGGAACATGGCCTCGTAGCCGAGGTTCATCAGCGCCTTGTTGGCGTTGTAGTGCAGGAACTTCTTGACGTCTTCGGTCAGACCGACCTCGTCGTAGAGGTCTTGCGTGTACTGCACCTCGTTGTCGTAGAGCTCGTAGAGCAGCGAGAACGTGTAGTCCTTGATCTCGTCGCGACGCTCCTGGCTGACCGCCTCGAGTCCCTTCTGGAACTTGTAGCCGATGTAGTAACCGTGCACGGCCTCGTCGCGAATGATGAGGCGGATCATGTCGGCCGTGTTCGTGAGCTTGGCGCGGCTCGACCAGTACATCGGCAGGTAGAAGCCCGAGTAGAAGAGGAACGACTCGAGCAGGGTCGAGGCGACCTTGCGCTTCAGGGGGTCGTCCCCGGTGTAGTAGTCCATGACGATCTGAGCCTTCTTCTGAAGGTTCTCGTTCTCGGTCGACCAACGGAACGCCTCGTCGATGTCTTTGGTGTTCGACAGCGTGGAGAAGATCGACGAGTAGCTCTTGGCGTGCACGCTCTCCATAAACGCGATGTTCGTGTACACGGCCTCTTCGTGCGGCGTGATCGCATCCGGAATCAGGCTGACCGCACCCACCGTGCCCTGGATCGTGTCGAGCAGGGTGAGGCCGGTGAACACGCGCATGGTGAGCTGCTGCTCGGCCGGCGTCAGCGTGTTCCACGACTGCACGTCGTTCGAGAGCGGAATCTTCTCGGGCAACCAGAAGTTGTTGACGAGCCGGTTCCACACCTCGACGTCTTTCTCGTCCTCGATGCGGTTCCAGTTGATCGCGTTGACGTGCGACACGAGCTTGAGCTTCTCGACCATGGTCTATTTTCTTTCGTTCACTGAGCTTGTCGAAGTGGAGGTGCCGCGGAACGCTAGAGCGCGCAAGAAACGCAACCCTCGACCTCGGTGCCCTCGAGGGCCATCTGGCGAAGACGGATGTAGTAGATCGTCTTGATGCCCTTGCGCCATGCGTAGATCTGCGCCTTGTTGATGTCGCGAGTGGTGGCGGTGTCCTTGAAGAACAGCGTCAGCGAAAGACCCTGGTCGACGTGCTGCGTTGCCGCGGCGTAGGTGTCGATGATCTTCTCGGCACCGATCTCGTACGAGTCCTGGTAGTACTCCAGGTTGTCGTTCGTCATGAACGGGGCCGGGAAGTAGACGCGACCCAGCTTGCCTTCCTTGCGGATCTCGATCTTCGCCGCGATCGGGTGGATCGACGCGGTGGAGTTGTTGATGTACGAGATCGAGCCGGTGGGCGGCACGGCCTGCAGGTTCTGGTTGTAGATGCCGTGCTCCATAACGGATGCCTTCAGCTGGTCCCAGTCGGCCTGCGTCGGGATGTGCACGCCGGCCGTGTCGAAGAGCTCGCGAACGCGGTCGGTAGCGGGTACCCACTCGGCGTCGGTGTACTTGTCGAAGAAGGTGCCGGATGCGTAGGTCGAGTCCTCGAAGCCCTCGAACTTCACGCCGCGCTCGATCGCGATGGCGTTCGAGGCGCGCAGGGCGTGGAACAGCACCGTGTAGAAGTAGATGTTTGTGAAGTCGATGCCCTCTTCGGAGCCGTAGAAGATGCGCTCACGAGCGAGGTAGCCGTGCAGGTTCATCTGGCCGAGGCCGATGGCGTGCGACTTGTCGTTGCCGTCTTCGATGGAGCGCACCGAGTGGATGTGGCTCATGTCGGAGACCGCGGAGAGGCCGCGGATCGCCGTCTCGACCGTAAGGCCGAAGTCGGGCGCATCCATTGCCAGCGCGATGTTCATCGAGCCGAGGTTGCACGAGATGTCTTTGCCGATCGTGTCGTACGACAGGTCTTCGTTGTAGGTGGTCGGCGTGTTGACCTGCAGAATCTCAGAGCACAGGTTCGACATGTTGATGCGGCCCTTGATGGGGTTCGCCGCGTTCACCGTGTCTTCGAACATGATGTACGGGTAGCCCGACTCGAACTGGATCTCGGCGATCGTCTGGAAGAAGTCGCGGGCTTTGATCTTGGTCTTCTTGATGCGCGAGTCGTCGACCATCTCGTGGTACTTCTCGCTGACCGAGATGTCGCCGAACGGCACACCGTAGACGCGCTCGACGTCGTAGGGCGAGAACAGGTACATGTCCTCGTCTTTCTTCGCGAGCTCGAAGGTGATGTCGGGAACGACGACACCGAGCGAGAGCGTCTTGATGCGGATCTTCTCGTCGGCGTTCTCACGCTTGGTGTCGAGGAAGCGCATGATGTCGGGGTGGTGCGCGTGCAGGTAGACCGCGCCGGCACCCTGGCGGGCGCCCAGCTGGTTGGCGTAGCTGAAGGAGTCTTCGAGCAGCTTCATGACCGGGATGATGCCCGACGACTGGTTCTCGATCTGCTTGATGGGAGCACCCGACTCGCGGATGTTCGACAGCAGCAGGGCGACGCCGCCGCCGCGCTTCGAGAGCTGCAGGCTCGAGTTGATGCCGCGCGAGATCGACTCCATGTTGTCTTCGATGCGAAGCAGGAAGCAGGAGACGAGCTCGCCGCGCTGGGCCTTGCCCGTATTGAGGAAGGTGGGGGTGGCCGGCTGGAAGCGGCCGCCGATGATCTCGTTGACCAGGTTGATGGCGAGCTGCTCGTTGCCGCCGGCAAGGCCGAGCGACGTCATCACGACGCGGTCTTCGAAGCGCTCGAGGTAGCGCTTTCCGTCGAACGTCTTGAGCGTGTACGACGTGTAGTACTTGAACGCACCGAGGAAGGTGTCGAAGCGGAACTTCTTGGAGTAGGCCAGGTCGTTGAGCTTCGTGATGAACTCGAACGAGTACTGCTCGATGATCTCGGCCTCGTAGTACTCCTTCTCGACCAGGTAGTCGAGCCGCTCGCGCAGCGAGTGGAAGAAGACCGTGTTCTGGTTGACGTGCTGCAGGAAGTACTCGCGCGCAGCCTCTTTGTCTTTGTCGAACTGGATCTCGCCGTTCGGGCCGTAGAGGTTGAGCATCGCGTTGAGCGAGTGGTAATCCATCTGCACGCGACCGGGGGTCTCGATGCGGGTGTCTTCTACTGCTGCTGTGGGGACGTCCAAAACGCTTCCAATCCATCGTGGACGGCATTCACGTCGTCCGGGGTTCCGAATACTTCGAATTTGTAGAGGTGGGGTACTGCGCATTTGCGGGAGACGATGTCTCCCGCCTTGCAGAAGGCTTCCCCGAAGTTGGTGTTGCCGGCGGAGATGACTCCGCGGATCAGGGATCTGTTGTTCTCGTCATTGAGGAACGAGATCACCTGTTTGGGAACCGCCCCACCCTCGGTGCCCCCACCGTAGGTGGGGAGCACGAGGACGAACGGTTCGGTGGCCACGAGTCTCGGCTGCCATTTGTGAAGAGGGATGCGATCGGCCGGCATCCCGAGCTTCTCGACGAAGCGGTGGGTATTGCCCGAGACCGACGAGAAGTAGACCAGGTTCGACACGGTGGGGATCGTGTCGACCACCGCGGCGAGTGACACGGGGTGACTAGCCGGCGAGGCGGGCCAGCTCATCGATCTTGTCGGGGCGGAATCCCGACCAGTGGTCGTTGTCGGTGATGACGACCGGAGCCTGCAGGTAGCCGAGCTCCTTGACAGCGGCGAGAGCCTTCTCGTCGACCGACACGTCGAAGATCTCGTACTCGAGGCCCTTGTTCTCGAGGGCACGGTAGGTGGCCGTGCACTGCACGCAGGAGGGCTTCGTGTAAACCGTGATTGCCATGAAAATGCGCCTTTCAGACGAAGGAGATGGATGGAATGTTCTGTATTGGTTTTGGTGCTGGCGGGGTGAATATCGGGCCTTTCGGCCTCGTCACCGTGCCGGGAGTTCAATACTACATATAGGGATGGGTCTCTTCGAGTGCCACTAGATGAAGTGTTACACCCGTGTAATTCTCCACACGAAGTGCACACCCTTATCAACGTTTTCTCCACAAGAAAAATGCCTGAAATTCAGGGTTGATCTCCTCCCTTGTGGATAACTCGGCGCTCAAAAAACTTTCCAAAAAAGATGCGGCCATCGGCGCGCTCGGCGTGTCGCGTCGAGTGTCCCCCACCTCGAACGAGTACCGGCAACCCCCCTCTGCGCCACAGCTCCGCATCAAATAATCCTATTCGAACACTTGTTCGATTGGGCGACATTCGATACTATATTTATATGGCACATATATTCGATTCTCTTCGAGCTATTACAGCTCAGGTATCGAATATGCATGCCACCACCGACATTGCATCGCTCTCATCCGAAGAAGTCACAACGTTTATGCGTCTCGCGGGGCAGCTTCGCCAAGAGGTCGACCGTGCGCTTGCTTGGGGGTCAGCGGAGATCAACCAACGCTCGCGCCGCGAGTTGGGCAGCAGAGGGCTCGCGAAGACCGAGGGGTACGTCAATCCTCAGTCGCTGATTGCGGCTTTGATGGGCTCGACGAAAGCCGATGCACGCAAGATCGACCACCTGGGCAAGTCACTCATGGATGCGTCGCCAGTGTTGTTTCCGCCAGCCGCCGGTTCTACGGGCACAGATACACGCGACGGTCTCCCCGAGTTGGCTCGACCGTGGTTCGCGGCGACCGCCGAGTCCATGCGCGCGGGCGACATCAGTCCCGACAGATTCGAGGCGTTGCGCGCCGGGCTCGGCGAAGCATCCGAGGTCATCCCTGCGGACGCCTTAGCAGCGGCGGCAGAACGCATTCTGCAACTGCTCCACCCCGAAGATTCACCTGAGACCGTCTACCGCGACGCCGCGAACGCACGTGCGTTTCTCGATCGGGCTGGAGTCGCCGAAAAAGAACGGCAGCAGCTCGCCGACCAAGAAGCAAAAGTGTGGACCGACCGTGAGGGGATGGTTCACCTCCGAGCCATCTTTGCGCCGGAAGATGGTGCGTGGTTCATCAACACTCTGAACTTGGTTCTCGGACCGAGGATCGGCGGGCCACGCTTTGTGCACGGCAAAGCCGCCGCGGCCGCGAAAACCATCGAAGACGACGCCCGCAGCCCCGAGCAGATCCGCGCCTCGGTGCTCGTCGACCTGCTCAAAGCGGGCGCGCTCACCGACCAGAACGCGATCCTCTCCCAGAAACGCCCAGCCGTGCAGATCGTTGTCACAGCCGCAGAGCTCACACGCCCAGACGGCGACGGCATCGCGTTCGTCCAGGGCACAGGAATTCCCGTATCGATGAACACGGTAGATCGGCTCGCCTGCGACACGGGAGCCGTGCCTATTGTTCGAAACTCCGACGGGTCACCCTTAGATCTAGGCCGTGAAGTCCGCCTCTACACCAGGGCACAACGCCTCGTTATCGCCGCACTTCAGGGTGGATGCGCGAGAGACGGGTGCGATGCCCCGGCAGCATTCTGTGAGGTCCACCACATCACACACTGGTGCGAAGGCGGCAAGACCGACATCGATGATGGAATCCTGCTTTGTCGGTTCCACCACATGCAACTGCACAACCAGGGCCATCGCATCATCCGGGTTCCCGGACAACCCTACGAAGACTCGTACTACTGGGTGCCCTCGAAATTCGGTGATATCGAGCAGACACCAATAAAACTGAGGTTCCGGGGCGTTGCGCATCACAACGCCCAGGCCACCCCCGACCCCTCACTCCGCGCGGCAGCATCATGACCCGCACCATGGCCTCGGAACAAGGACCGCCGACGCGGGCTGCGAAGCTACGCCGACAGCTCAGCCCGAAGGAGATCTGCGCCTGCGCCCAGCGCGGCGAGCTTTGCTCGGGCAACGTTTCGAGGCAGGGGCGCCATGCCGCAGTTGGTCGAGGGGTAGAGCTTGTCGGCATCCACGAACTGAAGTGCCCGCCGCAGAGTGTGAGCGACTTCTTCGGGTGTCTCGATGGCGGTGGTCGCCACGTCGATGGCTCCGACCATCACTTTCTTGCCCCGGATGAGCTCGATCAGATCTATGGGCACATGCGAGTTGTGACATTCGAGCGAGACGATATCGATATCCGACGCTTGCAGCTTGGGGAAGATGCCTTCGTATTCACGCCACTCCGCCCCCAGGGTCTCCTTCCAGTCGGTGTTGGCCTTGATGCCGTAGCCGTAACAGACGTGCACCGCGGTCTCGCATGTGAGCCCCTCGATCGCCTTCTCCAGAACGGCCACGCCCCAGTCGTTCACCTCGTCGAAGAAGACGTTGAACGCGGGCTCGTCGAATTGGATGATGTCGACGCCCGCGGCCTGCAACTCCTTGGCCTCCTGATTGAGGATGGTGGCGAATTCCCAAGCCAGCTTTTCGCGGCTCTGGTAGTGAGCGTCGTAGAGGGTGTCGACCATGGTCATGGGTCCAGGCAGAGCCCACTTGATGGGCTGGTCGGTCTGTTCTCGAAGGAACCGGGCGTCGTCGACAAAGACCGGCTTCTCGCGAGACACGGCACCGACGACCGTCGGCACCGATGCGTCATAGCGGTCGCGAATCCTGACCGTCTCACGCTTCTCGAAATCAACTCCACTGAGGTGCTCGATGAAGGTGGTGACGAAGTGCTGTCGGGTCTGCTCGCCATCGCTCACGATGTCGATGCCCGCCTGTCGCTGATCCGCCAGCGACAGGCGCAGAGCATCGTGCGTGCCCTCCGCCAGCTCGTCACCGCTCAGCTTCCACGGAGACCAGAGCGTCTCGGGTTGCGCAAGCCACGAGGGCTTGGGCAGGCTTCCAGCGGTCGACGTGGGAAGAAACTTGTTCACAACCGTGCTCCCTTCAGATCGACATGATCAACCGTGAAGTCTGTTGACCATTCTTCGAGGGCCGTCTTATAGGGCTTCATGAAGTGCTCCTCGGCGAATTTTCCCTGCTCAACTGCGAGTCGACTGCGCTCCTCCCGGTCGTAGACGATCGACGTCGTCGAGAAGCTTGGATTCGTCAGGCTCGGCTGATACGTCGCCCCCGCTGCGGAGTGGGCGTTATAGATCTCTGGTCGGTAGATCTTCTGGAAGGTCTCCATCGTGCTGATCGTCGCGGCCAGCTCGAGGTCGGTGTAGTCATCCAGCAGATCGCCGAGGTGATAGAAGGCCAGAGGTGCAACGCCGTTCGGCGGCATGAAGAATCGCACCTGCAATCCCATCTTCTCGAAGTAGGCATCCGTCAGCGAGTACTCGCTCTGTCGATACTCGACGCCCAGGATCGGATGCTGATTCTCGGTGCGATGGTAGACCTTGCTGCTCGACACGCTCAGGCAGATGACGGGCGGCTTGCCGAAACGCTGGGCGTAGGCGTCGGAGTGCAGAAAACTCTTGAACAGGTTGCCGTGCAATTCTCCGAATCCATGCGGCAAGCCTTCGGCCGATGGGCTCGCGCTGTGGGCGGGCAGCACAATGCTGAAGTCGTAGTCCCGCACGTACGACGAGAAGTTGTTGCCCACGATGCCCTCGATGCGTTCACCGGAACGGCGGTCGACGATGGTGGTCTGCAGCACCTCGATCAGGGGCACGGCGTCGCCGAGGCCTTCGCCATCGACATCGACGCTCACAGAGATGATGTCGAGTTCGACCGAGTACCGCTTGCCGTCTTCGTTATCTCGCTGAGCCAGTTCATTGAACCGATCGTCGATCATCGTGAACGTGCGGCGCAGATTCTCGAGGCGGTTCTCGCCCCGGGCGAGGTTGGCGAAGTTCGTCGTGATGCGCGTGGTGCCGAGAGGGCGGTAGTCCTCGTCGAAACGAGTGCTCGCGATAGAGAAGGCTACATTCGTCATCGACAGAACCCCGCCCGGGCGAGAATGACGTGTGCGCCTGTGAGGCGGGCGTTCATGATGGTGACCATAGCGGTGTGCTCCTCGAATTGGGAAGCCGCGATGGCGCGACTCCACGGATGGCGATGTCGCAGGCGTGTCCCGATAGGGACGCGAGGCTTCGTTGTGCGCACTGCCCTAGCAGGCTACGGCAGCGTTGCGTGATCACGCGCCGAATGACCTCACGTTACGTCGCGCGTAACTCAGCCCTTCATCTCGAGCACCGGAACGTCGACCGGAACAAAGCCCATGACCTGCCCGTAGAACGACAGCTCGGCCTCGGTGGCCGAGATGATCGTGGATGCGCGCCTGAAGCCGTGCGACTCACCCTCGTAGGCGAGATACGCATATCTCAGGCCCTTCGCCTCGAGCGCGTCTCTGAAACGCTCGGCCTGCGAGGGCGGAACCACCTTGTCGTCGAGCCCCTGCAGAAGCAGCACGGGGCACGACAGCCCGTCGACGTTGTTCAGCGGCGCCCGCTGCTCGTAGAGGGCTGCGGCCTCGGGCAGCGGACCGACGAGCCCGTCGAGGTAGCGTGACTCGAAGTCGTGCGTCTCTGCGGCGAACAGGGTGAGTTCGGCGACCCCGAAGTAGGAGGCACCGCAGGCGAAGACGTCGGACTGTGTCAGCGAGGCCAGCACAGTCCACCCGCCGGCCGAGCCACCGCGGATCGCCAGCCGGTCGCCGTCGGCGATGCCGGCCTCTGCAAGCCCGCGCACAGCGGCAACCGTGTCGTCGACATCGACGACGCCCCACTGCCCGCGCAAGCGATCGCGGTACTCACGGCCATAGCCGGTGGAGCCTCCGTAGTTGATGTCGACGACGCCGATTCCCCGCGACGTGAAGTAGGCGATCGCCGGGTTCAGCGCTGGCACCGTGCGACTCGTCGGTCCCCCGTGCACGAAGGCCACGAACGGAGGACGCTCGCCATCGGGTGCCGTGAAGTCGGGGTTCGCCGGCTCGTACACGAAGGTGTGCACCGGCCTCTCGTGGGTTCCGAAGGTGCGGGCGACGGCCGTCGGCAGATACTGCCGGTCGGGCAGATCGTCAACAGACAACCGGATGTCGGTGAGCGCGCGGGTCTGCAGGTCGAGTTCTCGAAGCCCCGACGCCAGAACCGCGCTGCCGCCCGTGACCAGGATGCGATCGCCACGACGAGCGCCGAAGGAGACGGAGTCGATCTCGAGAGGCAGCTCGGTGAGCTCGCCCGTCTGCACGTCGAGGATCGCGGCCTGATCGGTGCCGAAGGTGCGCACCGTCAGCAGTCTGTCGGCGTCGAGCACCGTGTACCACGTGGTGCCCAGCATCCACAGTGCACCGCCGAAATCGAACGACGCCGCATACAGAGGGCGAAGCTCGACCGGCTCGGTGCCGCTCGACGCGAAGGCGCTGTTGAACTCGGCGAGATAGAGGTTCCACCAGCCGGTGCGGTCGCTGATGACGAAGAGGGCGTCATCGCCTCGCCACTCGGGCTGCAGAACCGTTTCGGTGGTGCTGCCGGCCAGGGTGCGCCACTCGCGCACCTGCCCTGCCTCGTCGAGACTGCCGACCCTCAGCTCCGTGCCGTCCCACGGCATCTGCGGGTGCTCCCAGGCGATCCACGCGATCTTCGTTCCGTCGGGCGAGATGCGCGGCGACGCAAGAAAGTGCGACCCCGAGACGATAGACCGGATGCGCCCCGCGTCGCTCGCCGCGCTGCCGTCGAGCGGAATAGCCACGATGTCGCGGGTGAGCTCGGAGCCCGTGTGCGTCTCACGGACCGCGATGATCTCGGCACCGTGCTGCTGGAGCTCCGCGAATCGCATTGCCAGGCCGTCGGGCGTCAGAGGGCTGGGAACGGCGTCGACCGTGTCGACGTCGAGCCGGTACACCCGCTGATCGTCGAAGTTCGCGAAGACGAGAACCGGCGGGCCGTCGGCGAGGCCTGCCACGGTCCACGCACCCCCTCCGTATTCGTGCACCCGGGTGCGTGCGTTCCACGGGGCGGGCAGCACATCGACCGGCTCACCGTCGGCACCGGCACGACGAATCGAGAGCCGGCCGCCCTCAGTCGGCCTCAGCTCTTGCCACCACACCTCATCGCCCGCGTACGCTCCGCCGCCGACAGGGTGGCCCGAGCTCGCAAGCGACTCGGCGCTGATGGGTGAGGTCCACGTTCCGTACGGAGCGATGCGAGAGTCGGTCATGCATCCACGCTACAACGAGGTGCCGAGAGCCAGATCGCCGGATGGCGCGGCCGGCAGATCGGCCACCCCGGGCGCCCGCGCATCCGGTTTCGCAGCCGCCCGCCGAGCGGCCCGCCGGGCGGCGCGAGACATCACGCGGTCGACGAGCAGTCCGAGAAGCACGGCCGAGACCGCGGCGATGAGCGCGGAGAGAAGCGGATTGTCTTGAATCCATGTCGAGGCGATGAGCGCGACGACGAACATGTACAGCGACCACGAGACACCGGCCACAATGCTGAGCGGCACGAAGGTGCGCCGCGACAGGCCGACGCTGCCCGCGGTCAGATTCACGGCGATGCGGCCCACGGGAATGTACCGGCCCGTGATGATGAGGCTGGCCGGACGCGCCTGCAGTTGCGTCGCGGCGCCCGAGATCGCCGCACGCATCGGGCGGCTGCGCATCCATCGGTATCTCGTTGTGCCCACCCGTCGGCCGATCTCGAACACGATGTTGTCGCCCACGATCGCACCCACCGCCGCGACCAGCACGAGCGGAACGAGCAGCGCCGGCGAGCCGCCGACGGCGACGGCCACCGCCGCGACGAGCACGATGTCACTGGGAACGGGAGGGAAGAACGCGTCGAGCATGCAGACAGCGAAGACGACGAGAAGTACCCAGGGCGACGACACGGCTCCGACGAGCACATCGGTGAGCTGTTCCATGGCGCCTTTCGGGATGACTGCGGGTGTAGCTCCACCGTAGAAAAGGCGAAGGGAGGAGCACATCCACCCGGGGGACCACGCGCGTCGCACCCCGGTCTCATCGTCGACGCTAGGTTATGACTGCACCGCCGGATAGGGGTATTCGGTTGAACGTTTCTGGAATTCCAGGATCGCCTCGTTGCGCACCAGGCCACCCTCTATCTCGATCGAGCGTCGGATCGTCTCCGACTCCGTCCACGACGACGAGCCCTCCATCACTGTGCGTAGGAAGGGCATCAGGGCCTCGCTGATCTCCCAGGTCGTCGAGTTCCAGAGCAGCGAGGGGCTGTGGTCGACCGCGTAATAGTTGGTCGAGTCGCCGACCGTGAACATGGGGTCGGCGAACGTCGTGGCCCTCGCCCACTCGAAGCCCATGCCCTCGTCGACCGACACGTCGACGATGAGGCTGCCAGGCCGGAACGCGCCGAGGTCTTCGGTGCGCAGATAGGTGAGCGGCGCGTTCGGATCCTGCAGCGTGCAGTTGACCACGATGTCGTTCTCGGCGAGAAAGGGAGCGAGCAGCACCGGCCCGTCCTCCGTGTTCACCGTGCTCTCGAACGGCGCCTCATCGTTGTGCTCGAACTGAATGATGTCGACCGACGGAATAGGAGAACCCACGGCCGCGATCCCTCGGTTGGTCAGCACCCGCACATCGTGGATGCCGTGGGCATTCAGAGCGGTGACGGCCCCGCGGGCGGTCGCGCCGAATCCGATCACCACGGCCGTGAGCCTGCGGCCGTAGTCGCCGGTCGATCCGCAGAGCTGCAGGGAGTGGATGACCGAGCAGTACCCGGCGAGCTCGTTGTTCTTGTGAAAGACGTGCAGCCCGAAGCCACCGTCGGACTGCCAGTGGTTCATGGCCTCCCACGCGATGAGGGTGAGCCGTTTGTCGATGGCGAGCTGGGTGATCTCCCGGTCTTGCACGCAATGCGGCCAGCCCCACAGAACCTGGCCGTCGCGCAGGTCTTCGAGATCGGATGCTTGGGGCTTGGGCAGCAGCACCACGTCGGCGAGTTCGATGATCTCGTCGCGCGTCGCCATGGCCCCGACCAGCGGCTCGAGCTCGGAGTCGTGGATGCCGAACCGCCGGCCGTAACCGCGCTCCAGGATCATGTTCGCCCGCAGATCGTCGTCGATGCGCTCGAGGTGGGCGGGGTGAAGAGGAAGGCGCCTTTCGTCGGCCTTGCGTGACGTGGCCATCACGCCGAGGCGCAGCAGGCCGGGCGCGGATGTGGTTTCGCTCATACCTGACCCTAGGGCACGGGCCTCACTCCACGACGCGATGTCGCCGGCCCCGAGGCCGACGAGCCGCTGTCATCGCCAGGGCGGCGACGGCGAGAACGATCGGCGGCAGCAGGTTGGGCCCCGCGAGAACGAGAAGGCCGGCCACGAGCACGGTGGACACGGCCGCGAGCCACCAGCCGACCGAGAACCGCTCGAGCAGACGGAGAGCGGCGACCACCCCCAGGGCGTAGACCGCGACCATGCAGCTCGTGTGGATCAGGATGAACGGGGTGAGGCGGCCGTCTGCGAGCACCATGAGCGTGAAGTCGACAGCGGCCAACCCCGCCACGAGGGCGAGCGCGCGACGAGGAACACGGCCGGAATCCGCACCCTGGGCGAACCACCGCGGCAGGTCCCCGTCGCGGCCGAGAGATGCGCCGAGCTTCGCGAAGGCGCCGAGATAGGCGTTCAGCACACCGAGGGCGACGACCGCTGCGATGGATGCGACGACGGGGCGACCCCAGGCAGGTGCGGTTGCCTCGACGAGATCGAGCAGCGGAACGGTGCTCGACCCCGCCGAGTCACCGAGAACCGCGACGGTGACCCATTGCAGTGCGAGGTAGGAGGCCCCGACGATCACGATCGCGACCGCCGTCGATAGGGGGATGTTCAGGCGCGGTCTGCGGAACTCGCCGGCGATGTGCGTCACGGCCTCCCAGCCGGCGAACGCCCAGACGAAGAGGCTGACGGCGACGCCGACACCCGCCCACCCGTGCGGGAGGAAGGGCTCGAAGTTCCGCTCGTCGGAGGCCGGGGCGGCGGTTGCCACGACACCGACGATGACGACCACGAGAAGACCGGACAGCGCGAGCTGCACCCTGCCCGACAAGCGCAGGCCGACGATGTTCACGAGCAGAGGCAGTCCGAGCAGAAAAGGGGCGAGAACGAAGCTCCACGACCGATCCACCTGCAGCACCGCGACCACGTACTCTGCGCCGAGCAACGCCACGACCGGGGTTCCGAAGCTCACCCCGAAGAAGAACCAGTACCCCGCCATGCGGGCGGCCGTCGGCCCGAGTGCGAGACGCACGAATGTTGCCACGCCGCCGGCATCCGGATGCCGTGCCGCAAGTGCCGCGAAGGTGCCCGCCAGCGGAATGGACAGCACGATGAGCGCTCCGACCGCGACGAGCGAGCCCGGACCAGCGGCCGCCGCCGCGAGGGAGGGCAGTACGAGGATGCCCGTTCCCAGCACGGCCGCGACATACAGCGCCGTGCCCTGGGCGAGTCCGACACTGCCGTGCGAAGTCGACACGTCGGGAGCCGGGGCGACGGAGGTGGTCATCTGCCCAGTCTGCAGCGCGAGCACGGCTGGCGCGATGGCAGAATTGTCACAACGCAGCGAAATACTGCCACGGTGACCGTGGCTATGCGACCCTACTTCTTGGGCAGCGCCTGTTCGATGTCGGCGAGCAGGTCGTCTGCGCCCTCGATGCCAACGGAGAGACGGATGAGGTTCTCGGGAACCTCGAGCGCCGTTCCCTTGACCGATGCGTGTGTCATCTCGGTCGGGTAGCCCACGAGCGACTCGACGCCTCCCAGCGACTCGGCGAGCGAGAACAGCTTGGTCGACTCGGCGAACTTGCGCGCCGCCTTCGGTCCGGCCTTGAAGGCGAGTGAGAGCATTCCACCCGGGCGACGCATCTGTCTCTTCGCGAGCTCGTGTCCGGGGTGCGATTCGAGCCCCGGATAGAACACGGTCTCGATAGCAGGGTGCCCCACGAGGTACTCCGCGATCTTCTGCGCGTTGTCGCTGTGGCGTTCCATGCGCACGGCGAGAGTCTTGATTCCTCGAACCGTGAGCCAGGCATCCATCGGGCCAGACACCGCGCCGGCCGCGAACTGCTGAAAGCGCACCTTCTCGTGCAACTCGTCGTCGTCGAGCACGAGCGCGCCACCGAGAACATCGGAGTGGCCGCCCAGGTACTTGGTGGTCGAGTGCACAACGACATCGGCGCCGAGCGCCAACGGCTGCTGGAGGTAGGGCGACGCGAAGGTGTTGTCGACGACGACCAGGGCGCCGGCGGCATGGCCGATCTCGGCCAGCTCGGCGACATCGCTGACCTTCATCAACGGATTCGACGGAGTCTCGAGCCAGAGCACCTTTGTCTTGCCCGGGATGACCGCCTTGGCGACGGCCTGCAGGTTCATCATCTCGACGGTGTCGTTCTCGACACCCCAGCGGCCGAAGATGCGATTGATCAGGCGGTGCGTTCCGCCATAGACGTCGTTGCCGAGCACCACGTGGTCGCCGGGTTCGAGCACGGCGCGCAGCAGCGCGTCTTCAGCAGCGAGACCCGACGAGAACGACAGCCCGTGCTTCGCACCCTCGAGGGCCGCGACCAGCGTCTCGAGCGACGAGCGGGTGGGGTTGCCGCCTCGGGCGTACTCGTAGCCGCCACGGAAACCGCCGATGCCGTCTTGCACGAAGGTCGACGTCTGGTAGATCGGCGGAATGATCGCGCCGGTCGTCGGGTCGAACTCCTGCCCGGCGTGAACGGCGACGGTCTCGAACTGCTGCTTTTTCTGGGGCATGTCTACTTTCAAGTCTCTTCGGGTGCGTTTTATTCGACCGAGCGCTCTACTCGGTGAGGAATCTATTCGCTGAGGAAGGTGAGCAGGTCGTGCCTGGTGATCACGGCGACGGGCTTGCCATCGTCGGTCACCAGCAGGGCGCCCGCCTTGCCGAGAAAACGTCGCGCCGAGGCGACAGACTCGTGGATGCCGATGAGCGGCAGAGGATCGCTGGCGAAGGCCCCGACGTGATCGGTCATCTCGGCGCGCCCTGAGAAGACCTCTTCGAGCAGGCTCTGCTCGTTGAGCGAGCCCGTGACCTCGCCCATCACCACGGGCGGCTCGGCCGAGAGCATCGGCAGCTGCGAGACGCCGTAGCTCGTCATGATCTGAATGGCGTCGCGCACGGTGTCGCTGGGGTGTGCGTGCACGAGCGCGGGCAGACCGCCGGTCTTCGATTTCAGGATGTCGCCGACCGTGGCCTCGTCGGTGGCGTCTGCGAAACCGTAGCTGCGCATCCACTTGTCGTTGAAGATCTTGCCGAGATACCCGCGGCCGCCGTCTGGGAGGAGCACAACGACGACATCGTCTGGGCCGAGCTTCGCGGCGGCCTTGAGGGCCGCAGCAACCGCAAGCCCCGAGGATCCGCCGACGAGCAGGCCCTCTTCGCGCGCGAGCCGACGGGTGAGCGCGAACGACTCGGCGTCGCTCGCGGCGATGATCTCGTCGACCACGCTGGCATCGTAGGCTTCGGGCCAGAAGTCCTCTCCCACGCCCTCGACCAGATACGGCCTGCCGGTTCCGCCAGAGTAGACCGAGCCCTCGGGGTCGGCCCCGATGATCGTGACCTCGCCGCCCGACACCTCTTTGAGGTAGCGTCCGACGCCCGAGATGGTTCCGCCTGTTCCCACGCCGGCCACGAAGTGCGTGATCTTGCCCTCGGTGTCTGCCCAGATCTCGGGGCCGGTCGTCTCGTAGTGGCTGAGAGGCCCGTTGGGGTTGGAGTACTGGTTCGGCTTGAACGCTCCGGGAATCTCGCGGGCGAGCCGATCGGAGACCGAGTAATAGGAGTTGGGGTCTTCCGGCGCGACCGATGTGGGCGTCACCACGATCTCTGCGCCGTAGGCGGTGAGCACGTTGCGCTTGTCTTCGCCGACTTTGTCGGGAAGCACGAACACGCAACGGTAGCCGCGCTGCTGAGCCACGAGAGCGAGACCGATGCCGGTGTTGCCCGAGGTGGGCTCGACGATCGTGCCGCCCGGCTTCAACTTGCCCTCACGCTCGGCGGCGTCGATGATGCGCGTCGCGATGCGGTCTTTCGACGAGCCGCCGGGGTTCAGATACTCGATCTTTGCGAGCACCGTGGCTTGGATGCCCTCGGTGACGCTGTTGAGTTTGACGAGGGGCGTGTTGCCCACGAGATCGATGACCGTGTTCGCGTATTTCACCTCACGAAACTATCACCGACACCTGTCGGCCAGTCTCCGCAGGCAGCCGAAGCATCAGATGGCTATCGTGCCCGACGAGGCCTGAGCGGCCACGAGTGCCGCCTCTGCAAGAGCGCGCCGGTTGTCGAGCGTCTGGCCGATCCGGCGAGCGAGCGACGGATGCCTGCGCACCATCTCGTCGACGACCGAGGTGGGCACACGCAGCACGGTCACCGGGCGGCCCGCGCTCACCACCGTCGTTGTCTTCTGCCGTGTGAGCGCGGCCTGCCCGATGAACTCGCCGCGCTCGACGACACCGATGCGCAGCCTGCCCGTCTCGTACGGCACTGACAGCTCGAGAACGCCGCTCAAAACGACGCGCACGCAATCGGGAACGACCCCCACCTTCTGCAGCAGCTCCCCCGCACCGAACTGCTCGATCCGACAGGAATCCACGACGCCATCGAGATCCTCCTGCGGCAGACCGAGCTCGGAACCCGCAAAGCCGAGGGCCTCGACCACGTTCTCTCGGGTGTTCACCGGGTCGGTCGTGTCGCCGTCGAGCCCCAGGTCGTGACGCCGCGCCGCGTACCACAGCCATGCCAGAAAGAGCGAGACGGTCTCACCCTCGGCCGCCGGATTCGTCACCGGAAGACTCACTGTGTATGCGGCCTTGCCCTCATAGCTCACCGTCGGCCTCGCGCCGCTGTCGAGCTGCGGCAGCGCCGACGCAGTCTCGACGAGCATGTTCACCACCGCGTGCGGCGCATCATCGGTCGTGAAGGTCAGCGGCACGGTGGCCATATAGCCATCGACGGGCTGGCTCAGATTGGTGAACGAACCACCGGCGAGCGAGGAGTTCGGCATGATCTGAATACCGTTGCCGGTGTCGATGTGCACCGAGCGCCAGTTGACCTCGACGACCCGGCCCCGAACGGCCCCGACCTCGAGAAAGTCGCCGAGTTTGAACGGCTGCTCGAAGAGCAGAAGCAGGCCCGAGATGATCGACCCCACCGCGTTCTGCAGCGCCAGGCCGATCACGATGGATGTCACCCCCAGCGCCGCGAAGAGACCCCCGACATCCGCACCCCACACCCACGAGAAGAGGATGGCGAGACCCACGAGAATGAGCGCGAGCCGCGCGAGGGTGATGAAGATGGAGGGCAGGCGCTCGCGCCAGCTGCCCTCGCGCGCGTTACCGAAGATGGCGACATTGAAGGCGGAGAGAACGAGCAGGATGAGCAGGAATCCGAGCACGGTGCCGACGACGCGCACCCACGTCAGATCGAAGCTCTGCTCCGACGCGAAGGTGAGCAGCGCGAAGATGGCCGCCACGGGAAGGACGAAGTTTCGGAGCAGGCGAACCGGCTTGGCGGCTGGAGAGTTGCGTCTCTGCAGGGCGCCATAGACCTCGGTGAGAACGACGAGCAGAACCGGCAACGCAATGACCACGCCCAAGGCCCAGCCGAACCACGGCTCTTTCCAGAGATCGATCACGGCTGTCGTCATCCCCTCTGCGTGGAGATCTGCCAGACCGATTGCTGCCCGGCCTTCGTCTCGATCGTGCCCACCTCGGTCAGGTTCGGCAACTCGCCCAGCTTGCCGCGCACTCTCTGGCTGATGAAGACGCCGGGCTTGCCGGCGAGGGCCTGCACCCGGTTGGCGATGTTCACGGCGTCGCCCCACATGTCGTAGGCGATCGACGATCGTCCCACGAGTCCGCTGGTCACCGTTCCTGTGTCGATGCCGACGCGCAGCGACAGGTTCGCCTCGTGCTGTGCGTTGAACCGTTCGACGATGCGGATCATCTCCAGAGCGAAGTCCACGGTGCGGCGCGCGCTGTCGACCCTCGGAACGATCAGCCCGCAGCTCGCCAGGTAGCCCTCGCGCAGAGTGCGCACCTTCTCGACGCCCTTCTCCTGCGCCGTCTCGTCGAACTGGCGCACGAGGTCGTTGAGCAGGGCGAGTTCTTTCTCGGCACCCAGACCGGCGGCGAAGTCGTCGAAACCGACGAGGTCCGCGAACAGCACCGAGACATCCTGATGATCCTCGGCGATGGTTTCATCGCCGTCGCGATAGCGCCGGGCAACAGACTCGGGCATCAGCGTGTGCAGGATCTTGTCGTTCTCGGCCTGCTGCTCGTCGATCAGTGCCTGCTTCACCTGGAGGCTGCGGCTCATGTCGTTGAAGGCCAGCGCGAGATCGCCGAACTCGTCTCGGGTGTTGGTCGTGACCTCGACACCGAGATCACCACCTGCCACCTGCCGCACGGCTCCGACGAGACGCCTCACCGGCCGGGCGAACACCTGAGCGAGAAGCAGCGACAGCAAGGAGACGAGCACAAGCAGCACCGCGATCGAGAGAACGAGGTTGCGGGTGAAGTCGGCCACGGGCGCGAACGCTTCAGCAGAGGTGATGCTCGCCACGATGACCCACTGCTGACCGGGAATGTCGAGCGGCCCATAGGCGGCGAGAGTTTCACGGCCCAGATAGCTCTGAGCGACCATCACCCCCGTCTTGCCCTGCTGCGCCTCGCGCACCGGCGCTGTGTCGACGGTTTGCAGAGCGACCGTGCCCTTCACATCGACCGCGCGCTGCGCGACGTCAGGAGCCAGACCGCCGGAGATGGCCCGCTCGCGATACTGCTCCGGGTCGTCAATCAGCAGGCGCGAGACCGAGCGCATCGTGTCGTCGGAGCCGACGATGTAGGCCTCGCCCGTGTCGCCGAGGCCGTCCCTCTTCCACTGCTCGTCGCCGGTCATCACGGCGTTGATCGAGGCGATGGGAAGCTGCACGGCCAAGACGCCGACGACATCACCGTTCTGACCGATCGGCGAGACTCCCCACGCGGTCGGCACCGCGAGGCTCGGCTGATAGCGCTCGAAGTCGGTGATCTGCACGAAGTCGACGACGTTCGAATTCAGAGCAGCAGTGTAGGCACTGGCGAGGTTCGACCCCTTGTAGGGGCCCGTATTCACGTTGGACCCGAGATCGACTCCCTTGTAAACGGAGTAGACGATATTTCCCTTGGTGTCGAGGATCAGCGCATCCTCGTACTGATTGAGCTTGGCCATCTCGCGAAAATACGGGTTGTATTTCTCGTTGACAGCCGACCAGGCGCTGCCGTCGCCCGCGTTGTCAACGAGAGCCGCTGCATCGAAATCCCCGGACGACGGAACCGTGTAGTGATTCTGCAGGTAGGTCTCTGCGCTCGTCTGCGGAACGAACACGTCAGAGACGCTCGTCGAGCCGGAGCGTTCGTTGAGCAGAGGAATGAAGGTGTTGTCGTAGTACGCGTCCACCGCGGCGGTCTGGGCCGGGTCGATCGGCTGGCTCTGCAGCTGTGCGAACGCGTCGCTGAATTCCACCGCGGCCTGGTTGCCCGTCGCACCGATCGAATCGAGGGTCAGACCGCTCCGGATGTTCGAAAAGAGCGACTCGACGGCATCCGATTTCGCCTCGCGCAGGTTGGTCATGCGATCGAACTCGGCCTGCCGCAGGCCATCCGTGCCCGAGGTGTAGCCGATGTACCCGACCACGAGCGTCGAGCCTATGCTGACGCCGAGCAGCATGATCAGCAGTTTCGACTGAATGCTCAGCCCCCGCCGCACGAACGCTCCGGCCGACGAACCGAGTCGTCCGGGCCTTCGAGCCCCTCTCGAGAGAGAACTGTCCCCTGACATAGCGCCCCGATCCCCGTTACGTAAGGCGCTACCCCACTGCCGCCCCTCTGGGTGCAACTCTAGCCACACGCGTCACAGTGCACTACGAAATTTCGCGCTGCTGCGCATAGAGCGTCGAGTAGACACCGCCGGCGTCGATGAGCTCCGCATGAGTTCCACGCTCGACCACCTCGCCGTCGTCGATCACGAAGATCACGTCGGCAGACAGCACCGTCGAGAGCCGGTGAGCGATCGCAATGGTCGTGCGACCTCGGGATGCCGTGTCGAGCGCCGCCTGCACGACCCGTTCCGAGATGGTGTCGAGGGCGCTGGTCGCCTCGTCGAGAATGAGCACCGCAGGATCTTTCAGCAGAACGCGGGCGATCGCAATGCGCTGCTTCTCGCCACCGGAGAGCCGGTAGCCCCGCTCCCCCACCACGGTGTCGTATCCGGCGGGGAAGCTCATGACGCGGTCGTGGATGTTCGCCTGACGCGCCGCGTCCTCGATTTCGGCCTGCGTCGCATCCGGTCTCGCGTAGCGCAGGTTCTCGGCGATGGTCGCGTGAAAGAGGTAGGTCTCCTGGCTGACGATTCCGAGATTCGCCACGAGCGAGTCCTGGCTGAGCTCGCGCACGTCTGTGTCGGCGAAGCGGACGGTGCCGCCCGTCGCTTCGTAGAACCGCGGCACGAGGTACGACACCGTCGTCTTGCCCGCGCCCGAAGGGCCGACGAAGGCCGCGAACTGCCCCGGCTCGATCACGAATGACACCCCATTCAGCGTCGGGCGAGAGTCGTCCTCGGCATCCGGGTAGCGAAAGACGACGTCGTCGAATTCGACGCGACCGAGGCGGGTCGTGTCGACCGACCGTGCATCCGGCGCGTCGGCGATGGCCGGCGTGAGGTCGAGGTACTCGAAGATGCGGGCGAACAGAGCGCTCGAGGTCTGCAGGTCGAGGGCCACGCGCATGAGTCCGAGAAGGGGGAACAGCAATCGAGCCTGCACCGTGGTGAACGCCACGATGGTGCCGGCCGTGATGTCGGGCGCGCCGCCGACGAGCAGCCATCCGGCAACGAGGTAGACGATGGCCGGGATCGCCGACAGAAAAATGTTGACCATGGCGAAGAACCACTGGCCGCTCATCTGCTGACTCACCTGCAGCCGCACCTGGGTGGCATTCTCGTCTGCGTAGCGGGCGATCTCGGTCTGCTGCCGATTGAAACTCTTCGAGAGCAGAATGCCTGACACGCTCAGGGTCTCCTGCGTGATCGCTGTCATGTCTGAGAGCGATTCCTGGGTCTTCGTCGCGATGCGGGCGCGCACCTGCCCCACCCGGCGCTGCGCGAGAACCAGGATGGGCATAAGCACGAGGGCCACGATGGTGAGCTGCCAGTTCAGCAGCACCATGGCAACGACCGCCGCGATGAGCGTGACGGTGTTTCCGAGAATCGACGAGATGGTGTTGGTCAGCACGCTGGCCACGCCGCCAACGTCGTTCTGCAGCCGTGACTGGATGACGCCCGTCTTCGTCTTGGTGAAGAAGCTCAGTTCCATCGCCTCGAGGTGCGTGAAGAGTCGCACGCGAAGCGCGCCCATCACGCTGTTGCCGACCTTCGCCGTGAGGTAGGTCTGCCAGACACTCAGCAGGCTCGACACGATGTAGATCACGATCATAAGACCGACGATCTCGACCAGCACCGGCAGGTTCGGGCCCTGGATGATCGAGCCTGCGTCTCCCGTATCGCCCCCTGCGCCTGTCGAAGAGCCCGCAGAAGGGAAGAGACCGTCGTCGAACGCCCGCTGCGTGAGAAGAGGCGGGATCACCGTGAGGCCCGCGCCGAGCAGCACGAGCACGATCGTGCCGATGATCGGCGTGCGGTAGGGCGAGAAAAGCGAGAGGATGCGACTCAGCAGGTGGTCGATCTTCGGCGCACTCTTGTTCAGTTCTTTCTGCAGACCTACATCGCCGGCGCTCACGCCACCTCGATGGCCGCCGCCGCCTCGCATACTCATCTGTTCAACCTACCCGCCGTTTAACGCACGAGACCCCCCGACGGGCTCGAGGAACGAACCGTTCCCTGAGCCCGTCGAAGGGCCTCCTCGTCGAGGGGCTCAGCCCTTCGTCGCTCCGGCGAGCAGGCCTCGAACGAAGAAGCGCTGCAGCGAGAAGAACACGATGAGCGGAACGATGATCGAGATGAACGCACCGGCCGACTGCAGGAACCACTGGTTGCCCCACGTGCCCGACAGTGAGTTGAGCGTCTGGGTCAGCGGCAGCGAAGTCGACGGCGCGAAGATCGTCGCCACGAGCAGATCGTTCCAGACCCAGAGGAACTGGAAGATGGCGAACGACGCGATCGCAGGCGTGGCCAGCGGAAGCACGATACGGAAGAAGATCTGTCCGTGTCCGGCTCCGTCGACGCGCGCGGCCTCGATCACCTCACCCGGAATCTCCGAGATGAAGTTGTGCAGCATAAAGATGGCCAGCGGCAGGGCGAAGATCGCGTGGGCGATCCAGACCGTCGCGAAGCTGTGCTCGGCGTCACGCAGTTCGAACCCCGGGAAGATGCCCACACCGTTGACGGTGAGGCCCTTCGAGAAGAGGCTGAGCAACGGAACGAGCGCCATCTGAATCGGCACGATCTGCAGCGCGAAGACACCGACGAACACGATGTTCTTGAACTTGAAATCGATCCACGCGAAGGCATAGGCCGCGAGCGAGGCGATGACGAGCGGGAACACGGTCGCCGGAATCGTGATGCCGAGCGAGTTGATGAACGACTGACCCAGCGTGAGAGCCGTGCCGCCCGAGTTCAGCGCCTGCGCGTAGTTGTCGAGCGTGAACGACGGGTTCACGAACACGGTCCACCAACCGGTCGACTGTGTGTCTGGACCGGGCCGGAACGAGGTGACGAAGAGGCCGAAGGTGGGGATGGTCCAGATGACGGCGATGATGATCGCCGCGATCGTGGCGCCCTTCGAGGTGAGGCGCTTCTGCGCCATCTTTTCGCTCTTCTGGGTTGCCCGAGCGACCTGACGCTTCGACCGGGTGTCGACGAGAGTGTCGGTGGTCATCGGATCTCCCTCTGCTTGCGCATTTGGTTGGCGTTGTAGATGATCAGCGGCAGCACGAACAGGAACAGCACCACGGCCAGTGCCGCCGAGTGTCCGTAGCTCTGGAAACGCTGCTGCTGGTTGACCATCTCGAAGCCGAGCACAGTCGTGTTGGCGCGACCACCAGTCATCACAGCGACGATGTCGTACACCTTGAGGGAGCCGATGGCGATTGTCGTGAGAACGACGATCAAGGACGAGCGGATGCCGGGCACGGTCACGTTGCGGAACCGCTGCCAGGCGTTGGTGCCGTCGAGCTCGGCGGCCTCCATCTGCTCGGTCGGCACGCCCTTGATGGCCGCCGACAGAATCACCATGGCGAATCCGGTCTGGGTCCAGATGAAGACCACGAGCAGGAGCAGGGTGTTGATGAGGGGCTGAGCGTCGAGCCACGAGACGGGCTGACCGCCGAATGCCGTGATGATGGCGTTCAGCAGACCGACCTGCTCGCCTTGGCGGTTGTCGTAGATGAACTTCCAGATGATTCCGGCACCGACGAACGAGATAGCCATCGGCATGAACACCAGCGACTTGAGATACTTCTCACCACGCGCCTTGTCGATGAACACGGCGTAGGCAAGACCGATCATCGTCGAGAACACGGGGGCCACGAGCACCCAGATCAGGGTGTTGACGACCGACCAGAAGCCTTCGGGGTTCGTGAAGACCCAGAAGTAGTTCTCGAGCCCTACGAAAGTGGTCGTGGTCTTGTCGAAGAACGACTGGTAGATAGTGGCGATCGTCGGGTAGATGAGCCCGAGCGCGAGCAGCAGCACCGCCGGGGCCATGAACGTGACGAGCTGGAAGAGGTAGCCCGCTCCCTGCCGAGACCGGTAGTCGGCGAAGAAGAGCAGGGCTCCGACGACGAGGGCGATGACGAGAACCCAGATGAGTGCGTTCTGGTACGGACGCAGAAGCATCAGGGCCAGCACAGGAATCACGAAGCACGCGGCGAGCCGCAGCCAGAAGTAGAAGTTGCCCGATCGTGGCGCGTACTCGATGAGAACGAGGATGAGCGCGATCACGAGACCGAAGATCACGATGATGATCGGAATCTGCACGAGAGGGTTCAGGTTTCCCATCCACCGAAAGAGGCTGTTCAGCGAGAAGCCCAGGGAGACAGGCTTGGCCTGGTCATTCGGGGGGCTCGTGATCAGCAGTACGAAGACCACGGCCAGAATGACCGCGGCTCCCGCGACGACCAGCTTGGTCGTGCGTGCCGAGGGCTGCGGCCTCGGCGATTCATGTGGCTCCGGTGGGGGTGCTGACACCGGAGGCGTCGTCGTTCGTGTGTCGGACATGAATACCCTTTCGAGTACAACGGTGGACTCTTGGATTGGCCAACAGTAGCGCTTAAAGAATGGGCGCATAGACCTTTCGGTCGGCAGGGCCGAGAGTGGGGACCGCCCCGTTGTGCGAGCGGCCCCCACGGGCGCCGGGCAAGTCTGCCCGGCAGGTGGTTATGCGTTAGTTCTGGTATCCGGCCTGGATGTCACTGAGCACCGTGTCGGTGTCCTTGCCATCGATCCAGCTGACCATGCCCTTCCAGAACGAACCGGAACCGACGGTCGACGGCATCAGGTCTGAGCCATCGAAACGAACGGTCGTGTTCGAGTCTTGGAGGAGCTTCATGGCGTCCTGCAGAAGCGGGCTGGATGCCTTGGAGGGGTCAGCGTTGAGGTTGGCCGAGATGACTCCACCGAGGCTGACGCGGGCGTCAGCGAACTCGGGTGTTGCCATGTAAGCGGTGACCTTCTTGACTGCATCCGAGTCGGTGAACGGTGTGACGAACTCGCCGCCGACCTCGATGTTGGCCGAGCCTGCCTCGATGCCCGGAAGAACGAATCCGTAGACGTCTCCGTCAGGGGCGACAGTGGGGGTCTTGCCCGCAGCGGTCTTGACATCGAGGAAGTTGCTCGAGAGGAACGAGGCCTGGTGGGTCAGCGGGCAGCTGCCGTCGGCGACCTTGGCCGCGACGTCACCGAATGCGGTGGAGTTGATGCTCTTGACGTCGCCGTAGCCCGCGTTCACATAGGCCGGGTTCAGGAGGATCTCGCCGACGGAGTCGAAGGCCTTCTTGATGGCGGGGTCGGTGAACTTGGTGTCTCCAGCAACCCAGCTGTCGTAGACATCGGGGCCGGACTGGCGGAGCACGAGGTCTTCGATCCAGTCGGTTCCGGGCCAGCCCGAAGCGGCGTCAGAGGCGAAGCCGGCACACCAGGGCGCCTTTCCAGTCTTCTCCTGGATCGTCTTGGTCAGTGCGAGCGTCTCGTCCCACGTGGTGGGAACGGTGACGCCCCACTCCTTGAACTGCGCTGGCGAGTACCAGACGTAGCCCTTGATACTGGCGAGCATCGGGGCGGCGTAGAACTTGCCGTCGAACGTGCCGTACTTCTTCCAGTCGGGCGACCAGTTCTTGTCGACGTTGTCGCTGGTCTGCTGATCGGCCTCTTTCACTTCGCCGGTGTCGACGAGAGTCTTGAGCAGACCGGGCTGGGGAACGATGGCGATGTCGGGGGCGGAGCCACCCGTGACCTTCGTGACGATGTTGCCCTCGAAGCTCTTGTCACCCGTGTACTCGACCTTGATGCCGGTGTCTTTGGTGAATGCGTCGAAGCTCTTGTTCAGCGCGTCGGCCTCGGAGCCGGTGATGCCGCCGGAGATCTTGACGGTCTGGCCCTCGGTGGAACCGGAACCGGAGCCGCTGTCTTCGGCGCAGCCGACGAGAGCAAGTCCGACGATGGTGGCGATGGCGATAGGTGCTGCGATACGGCGATGCAGGGAAACCCGCATTTCTCCTCCTCATTGAGTCGAGAACAGATCGTCAGGACTGCCGATCTGCCTGCCGGTTGAGTGACCGGACTAGGACGGCCCAACCGCGCGAACAGGCCGCGGGGAGGGCAGGTAGGAAAACCTTTCCATGAGTCCCATGGAAGCACAACCCCCCGAGCTGCAGAACAAAATTCCGTAACGATTCGATACCGAGAGCGCTCTCAGGATTCGGTCCCACTAGGGCCTCGGCGCTATGGTTAGCCTCGGGAATGTGACGGGGACGTTACAATTCTGGAACCGATTGCAGACGAGGGGGTCAGCCAGGAATGTCGGGTATCGAAGACGTCGCGCTTCGAGCGGGAGTGTCGAAAGCCACCGTCTCGCGCGCACTGAGCGGCCGAGGCTACGTCTCGTCGGTCACCCGTAACAAGGTAGAGAACGCGGCCAGCGAACTGGGCTACGTGGTCTCATCGAACGCCTCGAGTCTGGTCACCGGTCGAACGAACAACGTCGGCGTGATCATCCCCGTCATCAATCAGTGGTTCTTCGGCAGCATCATCGAGGGCGTCGAACGCGCACTCATCGAGCGGGGCTACGACCTGATGCTCTACAACCTCACGAAAAACACCGAGGCCCGCAGCCGAGTCTTCGAGTACTTCCTGGTTCGCAAGCGGGTCGACGCGATCATCGCCGTGACACTAGAGATCTCCCCCGACGAGGCCGCCTCACTGCTCGCCCTCGGCAAACCCATCGCTGGAATTGGCGGGCCTCTCGCCGGCATCCCCACCCTCAGCATCGACGACGTCGCCGCGGCGCGTCTCGCAACCGAACACCTCATCGCCCTGGGCCACCGCAACATCATGCACGTGGGCGGCGATTCGGCTGAGCTGATGGACTTCCACGTGCACTCCAAGCGCCTGCAGGGATTCATGGATGCCCTTGGAGCCGCCGGCCTGCCGTTCAGCGACGAGTCCTACGTGGCGACGCACTTCGACATTCCGGGCGGATACGCCGCCGGCAAGCAGATTCTCGGCGACCCTCGGCGCCGGCCGACCGCCATCTTCGCGGCGGCCGACGAGGTGGCGATCGGAGTCATCCTCGCCGCTCGAGAACTGGGCATCTCCGTTCCCGACGATCTGTCGGTGATCGGCATCGACAATCATCCGCTCGCCGACCTCTTCGGACTCACCTCGATCGCCCAGAAGCCGGCGAAGCAGGGCGAACAGGCCGTCGACCTGGTGATTCGGCAACTCGAGACGGCCGGCTGGACGCCCCCGAACATCCACACGACAGTGCCCGCGCAGCTCGTGATGCGCTCAAGCACCTCCGCCCCGCGCGCCGGCGCGCCCCGCTGACCGCGGGTCTTCTCGCCCGGCGCGGTGGCAGAACCACCGCGAGACGCGAGAACACCCGCGCTGGGCAACGCTCGACGACGAAAGCTAGTCGCGCTCTCCACGGAACGCCCGGCCGCTCGACGCGAGGAACTCGTCGAAAGACACACGGGCACGACGGCGTCGATCGCCTCGTTCGTGCCCGACGACGCGCACCCGGGGCTCGGGCTTCTTCGTGCGCAGGCGTTCGGGGCGCCAGCGATCCGGCCACCACGTATGGGCGAGCGAGAACGCGAACAGGAGCCACCCGGGCACGAGCAGCCAGCCATTCGGCGCTCCCTCACCGCCGAGAACGGCTGACGCAACGAGGAGCCCGGCGCCGATAGCCGCGCCGACGAGGGCCAGTTCGCCATTGCGGATCCACCAGAGCCTCGCGCGGCGGGCTACACGCAACGGCAGTCCGAGTAGAACGACAAAAGAGGTTGTCAAAATGGCAGCAAATACGGCGGCAACCAGACAGAGCAGCAGCGAACCGACGCCGTTATCGGCGTATCCGCCGGCCAGCAGCAGAATGCTGCCGGCGACAGAGAGCGTGGCAGCGGTCGCAATCACCTGGACGGCGAGGGCGCCGAGCTGCACGGCTCCGCGGGCCACGGGCGGGGCAACAGCCTTGGCCGTGCCGACCGCGCGGGCGGCGGCGGCGCGAATGGTCGGCCTGGACCGCTTGTCATTCACGGGCGGAGCGTCTTCGGCCCGGGAGCCGGAACCCTGGCGGGAGGAGCCTCCGGACGCTGAGCCTTCCGACGCGGAGCCCCAAGCGGCGGTGGGCGGAGGCGTGTCGTCGTAGACGGTGGCCATGACGTGACTCCTCTCGCGCGGGGATCGGTCCACTCAGGATACCCGCGCTCCCTCGCATCCCACCCTGTGCGAGCATGTTGCCCCTCGCGACGGATGTTGCCGGCCGCCCGGCAACATCCGTCGCGAGCAGCAACATTCGGCGAGGGCACAGACAGCGGGAACACAGAGGGCAGGAACACAGAAGGCCCCCGCACCTTCAGTGCGGGGGCCTTCTGATTCAGTAGTGTGCTCCGAAGCCGGAGCGCAGACTACTTGAGGGTGACGGTTGCGCCAGCCTCTTCGAGCTGAGCCTTGGCCTTCTCGGCGGTCTCCTTGTTGGCGCCCTCGAGGACAGCCTTGGGAGCGCCGTCAACGAGTGCCTTCGCCTCTCCGAGACCGAGGCTCGTGAGGGCGCGCACCTCCTTGATGACCTGGATCTTCTTCTCGCCAGCCGACTCGAGGACGACGTCGAAGGAATCCTTCTCCTCGACCTCTTCGACGGCGGCGGCAGCGCCACCGGCCGCGGCGACCGCGACGGGGGCAGCAGCGGTGACCTCGAAGGTCTCCTCGAACGCCTTGACGAACTCGCTCAGCTCAATGAGCGTGAGCTCCTTGAACGCGTCGAGCAGCTCTGCAGTTGACAGCTTTGCCATGATTTTCTCCTTGTTTCCCCTTCGACAAGCTCAGGGAACGGTTTGGTGTTACCTGCGCACAACGCTCAGGGAACGGTTTGTTGAAGGGTGTTAGTTACTTGACTGCTTCTCGCGCAGCGCATCGACCGTGCGAACGGCCTTCGACAGCGGTGCGTTGAAGAGGTATGCGGCACCGAACAGCGAGGCCTTGAAGGCGCCTGCGAGCTTCGCAAGCAGCACCTCCCGGGATTCGAGGTCGGCGAGCTTCGAGACCTCTTCGGCGGTCAGGGGGTTACCGTCGAAGTAACCGCCCTTCACAACGAGAAGAGGGTTTGCCTTGGCAAAGTCGCGCAGGGACTTCGCGACGGCGACAGGGTCACCGTGAACGAATGCGATGGCGGACGGGCCGGCGAGTTCGTCGTCGAACGACGAGATGCCGGCGTTGTTGGCCGCAATCTTGGTCAGCGTGTTCTTTACCACGGCGTAGCTAGCGTGCTCACGAAGGGTGCCGCGCAGCGTCTTAAGCTGGGCGACCGTGAGACCGCGGTACTCGGTCAGCAGAACGGCGGTCGAGCTCTGGAAAAGTTCCGTGAGTTCGGCAACCGAGGCTTCCTTGTTCGCCATGGCGCTCCTTGTGGTTTCAATGCCGGTAGCCCCGGGTTCACCCCACAAAAAAAGCTCCGGCGCAGGAGGCCGGAGCGAATGCACACGAGTGTGCGTTTACTGACGTATCCCTGCGCAGGTCTTCACGGACGTGAACCTTCGATCACAGCGTCTGCTTTCGAACGAGTCGAATGCGGGCACAGCGATAACCGGCGGTCTTTGGCTTCGTTCACCATACGTCATGCGCCGGAGCCATGCAAGTGCGCCGAAGAATCATGCCGTGGTACTACCCGAACACATCCCCGGTCCGATGCCCGAATAGCGCCTCGTTCGTAGCGTTGAAGCATGACAACTTCGACACTCACCCCAGACACTCCAAACGTTCCTGACGCTGACACTGACACGACCGCGAACACCACCAACCAACTGCCGACCTCCGAGCAGCCGACCGTCCAGCTTCCCCCGGCCCAGCCGGTCGCCCCGCAGCCTGTCGCCCAGCAGCCGGCGCCGGCCCAGCCGACCGCACAGCAGCCCGCCACTCCCGCATCCCCTCACTACGACTACCCGCCCGTTCGACCCACGAACGTGCTGGGCATCATCACCCTGGTTCTCGGTGTGCTCGGATTCGCGATCGTGCCCGTGATCACCGGCCACATCGCCTTGGCGCAGATCAAGCGCACCGGCGACGACGGCCGCGGTATCACCATCGCGGGCCTTGTTCTCGGATACGTCGGCCTCGCGGGCTACGTGCTCGCCGCGCTGTTCTTCTTCGGCGCACTGTTCCTCGGATTCATCGGAGCAGTGAGCTCCTACCGGTGATCGGCGGTCGGCCCGCCGGTCGCCGCCTGCGTCGTCGGATAGGCGACGTAGGCGACGCGGCGGCCATCCGGAGACCAGCCGGGCACGTTCGTCGTGCCCTGCCCGCCCAGAAATGAATCGATCACCCTCTCGTCGCCCGACGAGAGGTCGATCAGCCTCAGTTCGACCTCGAGGTTCGGCGGATGGCCCGTCGTTCCTGCGGGATAGCTGAGGTAGAGCACATGCCGGCCATCGGGCGAAGGATGCGGAAACCAGTTCACCCGATCGTCGTGCGTCACGCGCTGCAGTTCTGTGCCGTCGACGCGCATGCGGAACAGCTGCGCGTGACCCGGGTACTCCCTCTCGCGCTCCGAGTTGAACCAGATGGTCTCGCCGTCGGCAGAGAAATCGCATCCGTCGTCGGCGAAGGCATCGTCGGTGAGCTGCGTGTGCGGGCCACCCGACACGGGCAGCGTGTAGACGTTGGTCACCCAATCGCCGGATGCATCGAGGCCGCCCCCGATGGCGGCGAGCGTCTGTCCGTCGGGCGACACACCGTGCAGGTAGTACTTGAAGCGGAGCGCCGGATCGGACGGCTCGGTGATGCGGCTCGCCGCCCCTCCCCGCCACGGGATGCGATACAGCTGACCGTCGCGCGCTGATACCAGTAGGTGGTCACCGGCGGGCGAGATGACGTGGTCGTTGTTCAGCACGAGCGGAGCAGGCACCGCGATAGGTTCGAGCTCCGAAGAACCGTCTGCACGCAGCCGCACCAGAGAACCCTCGACGTTGAGCACGAGCCACTCGCCGTCGGGATGCCAGTTCGGCGCCTCGACGAAGCGTTCCGTCGAGCTGAAGACGACAGTCGCCTCTCCCGCATCGAGGTCGTAGACGCGCACCTCAGCGCGCTGGTTCGCCTGCAGGGTCAGAAAGGCCATGCCACCATTGTGGCTTCCGACCGCTCAGTTCGAGCCGCGGCCGAGAACCGCTTCGCCGAGCGGCGAGTGTCCACGCAACGGCAGAACGATCCGAAACTCCGTGTTTCCCGGCCGCGACGCGACCTCAACGCTGCCGCCATGCGCGTCGACCACAGCACGCACGATCGCGAGGCCGAGGCCCGTCGACGTCGAGCCGGCCTGGCGGAACCGCGAGGTGTCCCCGCGCACGAACCGCTCGAACAGCGTGTCTACGAGCAGGGGATCGATGCCGGGGCCGTCATCAGAAACGGTGATGATCGCGCTCGAGGATCCGGATGCATCGACCTTCGACGCGAGCGACACTGTCACCTCGGTACCGGCGGGCGTGTGCACCCGTGCGTTCGCCAGCAGGTTCGACACGACCTGGTAGAGCCTCGGGCCGTCGCCGGACACCTCGATCGGTTCCTCGGGCAGGTCGAGCACCCACTCGTGCTCGCCCGCGGCGACGTGAGCATCGCTGACCGCATCGACCAGCAAGCGTGTGAGGTCGACCGGGGCATTCTCAATCGCCGGGCCCTCGTCGAGCCGAGCAAGCAGGAGCAGATCCTCGACGAGGCTCGTCATACGCGTGGCCTCGGACTCGATGCGCCCGAGAGAATGGCTGACATCGACGGGCAGCTCGAAGTCGCCGCGTCTGGTCAGTTCCGCATAGCCGCGGATCGAGGCGAGAGGTGTTCGAAGCTCGTGGCTGGCATCGGCCACGAACTGGCGCATCTTATTCTCGCTCGCCTGTCTCGAAGCGAGAGCGGAGGCCAGATGGCCGAGCATCTTGTTGAGCGAAGCGCCCACCCTGCCGACCTCGGTGCGCAGGTCGGCGTCGGCATCCGGAACCCGCTCGGCGAGCACGACGTCGCCGCGATCAAGCCGAAGTCGGGTGACGCGGGTCGCCATCGCCTCCACACGATCGAGCGGCCGCAGGGCGAGACGGATGAGCACAGTTCCGAGCAGGGCGGCCACGATGAGGCCGCCGACGGTAACGGCAACAGTCACGATCACCAGCTGCGTGACCGTCGCCGTGACATCAGACAGGGGAAGCCCCACGATGATGCCGTCACCGCTGGGAGACCGGTCGAACGCCACCCGGTAGTCGCCGAGCGAGCCTCCCAGACTCACCGTCTGTGGAGCTTTGGTGACGATCAGTGCCGACAGTATGTCGAGCTGCTCGGTCGAGAGCTGCTGCACCACTCCAGCGGAATCGACGATCGCAGCCCGGTCTACGACACCAGAGCGTGTGAAGCCGCCGAGGGTGCCGGCGGCCTGTCCCGGCCCACCCACGAAAGCAGGATCGCCCGACGAACCCGTGCCCGTCAGGCCTGATTCTGGCCGATGCCTGTCGATCGACGTCAGTGACCTGTTCGTGGCCGTCTGCAGCTGAGAGTCGAGACGATCCAGCAGAAATCCATTCAGCGCGACGGATGAGACCACGCCGATGGTCAGTCCGACGAGGGTGATAAGGGCGAGGACACTCAGGATGAGCCGGTTGCGCAGAGTCATGGATCGCACGGGTGCAGGCCTGCCCGCTCTCAGGCCGGCTTGAGAATGTAGCCGGCGCCGCGCACGGTGTGGATCATCTGCGTGCGGCCGGCATCCACTTTCTTGCGCAGGTATGAGATGTAGATCTCGACCACACTGGAGCGCCCTCCGAAGTCGTAGCTCCAGACCCGGTCGAGGATCTGCGCCTTCGACAGCACGCGGCGGGGATTGCGCATCAGAAATCTCAGCAACTCGAATTCGGTGGCCGTGAGCTCGATCGGTGCACCCCCGCGGTGCACCTCATGACTGTCCTCATTGAGCACGAGGTCACCGATCACGACCTCGGGGTCGAATGCGTCGGTGAGCGTGAGCGTCGAACGCCGGATGAGTCCGCGTAGGCGAGCCACCAGTTCTTCGAGGCTGAATGGCTTGGTCACGTAGTCGTCGCCGCCCGCCGTCAACCCGGCGATGCGATCGTCGAGCGCATCCTTTGCCGTGAGAAACAGCACCGGCGTCTCCTGTCCGCCCGCACGCAGGCGCTGCAGCACGGCGAGTCCATCGATGTCAGGAAGCATGATGTCGAGGACGATCACGTCGGGTGTGAATTCGCGAGCAATCCGCAGGGCCGCCTGACCGTCGCCGGCTGTTCTGATCTCCCAGCCCTCGTAGCGCAGAGCCATCTGCAGCAGCTCGGTAAGCGTGGCCTCGTCGTCGACGACGAGCGCTCGCACCGGCGAGCCGTCGGCCCTAGTGATTCTCGGGCGGGCGGCGGAATCTACTGTCTCTGTCACAAGTCCCCACTATCAACGTGATTCCTATGCAATTCCTATGAGCGAGGCATTGATCACCTGTGGACTCGGTGCCGATGAGCTCTTAGGGCATTCATAGCCTCGCCATAAGCATCGCCCGGCTGGCATCCATACGGTGTGACCGCAGAACACCCCCGTCCACCCGCCTTCTCAAGGAGCAGCATGTTCATCACCTACCTTCGGCGAGAACTCGTCAACCGGCGAAAGCAGACCATCATCATCGCCGTCGGCATGGCCCTCGCGATCGCTCTCGTCATCATCGTCAACTCCGTGGCGGCGGGAGTCAAGGATGCCCAGACCGCGGTGCTCGGGAGCGTCTACGGGGTCGGAACCGACATCACCATCTCGAAGGCCGCGGCGGCACCCGGGGCGAACGGCACGGCGGGGCCGGGCCAGCGCTTCGACTTCGGACCCGGCGCCGGCTCGACGGCGGCTGGCACCACCGCCGTCGCCAGCTCACGCCTGACGGCCGGCAGGAGCACCGCCACATTCGACGCCGCTTCGCTCGGCACGGTCACTGGCGAGGCTGGCGTCTCGGCAGCGGCCGGTGTGCTCTCTCTCAACAACACGACATTCGACGGCAAACTGCCCGACGTCAACCGCACGGAGCAGGGTTCCGATCGCGCACAGACAGGCGATGGCTCGGCGCCGACGGACGGTCCGGGTGGCACCGGCGGATCCTCGTTCAACATCAACTCGTTCACGGTGCTGGGCCTCGATCCCTCCGAGTCGGCAGTCGGCCCGCTCTCGTCCGTCACACTGACCGACGGCCGCACCCTCGCATCCGACGACACCGGCACGGATGTCGCCGTTCTCGACAGCGCTTATGCGACAACGGCAGGTCTGTCGGTCGGAGGCACGATCGACATCGGCGGCACGTCGTTCCAGATCGTGGGTCTCGTCGAATCGTCGAGCGGAGACGCCACGACGGCGTCGAACGTCTACATCCCGCTCGATGTCGCCCAGAACCTGAGCGGCGAAAGCGGCAAGATCTCCAGCATCTATGTGCAAGCCACATCGTCGGACGACATCGCCACCCTCAAGACCTCGCTCGAGGCAGCATTGCCCGACAACACCGTGAGCACCCAGTCCGACCTTGCTTCGAGCGTGTCGGGGTCGCTCTCGACCGCGTCAACCCTCGTTGGCAACCTCGGCACCTGGCTGTCGATCATTGTGCTGGCCGCGGCTTTCCTGATCGCAATTCTGTTCACCATCTCCGGAGTCACCCGACGCACCCGTGAGTTCGGAACGCTCAAGGCCATCGGCTGGAGCAACCGTCGCATCGTCGGACAGATCGCCGGGGAATCTGTGGTGCAGGGTCTCCTCGGCGGCATCGCGGGCGTTGCGATCGGGCTCGTCGGCGTGCTCGTGGTGAACCTCGTGGCCCCCACGCTGACCGCGAGCGCGTCGGGTCGAGTGGGCGGTGGATTCGCAGGCCGAGGTATCGAGGCGGCCGGTGGACCCGGCGCGGCCGGCGGCCGCTTCGGACAGGCCGCCCACGCCGCGGCGACCTCCGACGTGGTGCTGAACGCACCCGTGACGGTGTCTGTCATTCTCATCGCCGTGGCGCTCGCGCTGGCCGGCGGACTGCTTGCCGGCGCGGTCGGCGGGTGGCGAGCCTCACGTCTTCGGCCCGCCGAGGCGCTTCGTTCCGTCGCCTGATCTGTTCTCGATTCTCATTCCGAAGGAGCTTCACATGTATCAACTCACCCACGTCACGAAGAGCTATTCAGGGTCGAAGAACACGGTCACGGCCCTCAAAGATGTGACCCTGACCATTCCCAAAGGTCAGATGGTCGCAATTCAGGGGCCCACCGGCGGAGGCAAGTCGACGCTGCTGCAGATGCTCGGCGCTCTCGACCGGCCCACCTCCGGCGAGGTCGTTCTCGGCGACTCGACCCTGTCGAAGCTGGGCGACACCAAGCTGGCTCGCATCCGTGCACGAGAGATCGGCTTTGTCTTCCAGGGATTCAATCTGATTCCCACCCTCTCTGCGCTCGAGAATGTCGAGACCGCACTGGCGCCCCTCGGGCTCTCGAACGAGGAGCGCACCTCCCGGGCATCCGCCGCCCTCGAGTCGGTGAGCCTCGGCGAGCGCATGCGTCATCTGCCCGCCGAGCTGTCCGGCGGTCAGCAGCAGCGCGTCGCGATCGCGCGGGCCATCGTAAAGAACCCCGAGGTGCTGCTTGCCGACGAGCCCACGGGAAGCCTCGACGAGGACACCCGCGACGAGATTATGGAGCTGCTCGAGGGAATCTGGCGTGAGAAGCAGCTGACGCTGATCATCGTGACCCACGACTCGGCGGTCGCGAAACGCGCCGAACGCCGGCTGCACATCAAGAACGGAACAGTGAAGGAGCTGTAGTTCAGTCGCGCCAGCTGTGCTTCGGGTCGTAACCGAGCAGGCGACGAGCCTTATCGATCGATAGCAGCGTCTTCGTGTTGTCGAGGTCGCCCCGCGTCTCGACACCCGGGAACACCTCGGCGACCAGCTCGGAGTTCGTGCGACTCATCACGGTGTCGGGAGACGCGATGATGAAGCGGTCGAAACCGGTGTGCTGCCACTCGAGCGCCTTCAGAACGGCCTGAGCGCCGTCGCGGGCGTCGATGTATCCCCAGAGATTCCATTTGCGCAGCATCGCATCGGCGTCGAACGACGGGAACTCCGCGTAGTCCGACTCATGCATCACGTTCGAGAAACGCAGGGCCACGATCTTGAGGTCGGGGTTCCACCTCGTGAGCTCGATCGCCATCGTCTCTTCGAGGTGCTTCACGAGCGAGTAGGTGCTCTCAGGCCGCGCAGGGTACTCCTCGTCGACGGGAATGTAGGGCGGCGGCACATCGAACGGCAGCCCGAGAACGGTCTCGCTCGAGGCGTAGACGATGTTCGTGATTCCGGCCCGCTCGGCCGCCTTGAACACGTGGTAAGTGCCGAGCATGTTGTTCTCGAACGTCACCACATCGCTCCGGATGCCCGGGGCCGGGATCGCGGCCAAGTGCACGATCGCATCGAAACCGTCGGGTCCGTCGTCGACGCTGTGGAAGGCATCCACGACATCGCCGTAGTTCGCCAGGTCGAGTCGCACGAAGCCGGACCCCCGTTCGCCGACGACGTCGAAGTTGGTCACTGTGTGCCCCTGCTCGCGCAGATAAGGCAGCACCACGCTGCCGAGCTTTCCAGAACCGCCGGTCAGTGCAATACGCATTCAAAACTCCCATGTCGTGAGGCGAGCGCTCGGCTTCGATGATCAAAGCCGCCGCGTCATCCCAGTCTGTCACCGGTCGTGAGCGAGAATAGGCACGTGACTCTCCAGCCCATGCTCTCCTTCCCCTGGGAAGAGGAGCAGAAGCCGGCCCGGCCCGCGCACCTTGATCGCCTCGTCGCAGACGGCACGAACCGTGTCGAGTGGCTGCGCGCACGCAGCCGCGGCGTCACCGCAACCGACGTGGCCCGCCTCACCGGCCCACAGAACCTCGAGTCCGTGGCCTACGACAAGATCAACGGCACGGGCTTCGGCGGCAACATCTTCACCGATCACGGCAAAGACCGCGAGCCTCACATCGCACGCTACGTGCGCGCCATGTTCGGTGTTCTGCCGAGTTCGTCACTGTTCCACGCCGAGGGCGAGAAGCGGCACCTCGCAACTCCCGACGGCGTCGCGGTCACCAAGCGCGGCACGGTCGAGCTGGCCGAGATCAAGACCACGAACAAGGCGTGGCGCTCGATCCCGCGCCACTACCTGCGCCAGGTGTGGTGGCAGCAGTACGTGCTCGGCGCCGAGCGCACCATCGTGGTGTGGGAACAGCACGACAACTTCATGCCCGTCGACCCCGAGCCGCAGAGCCGCTGGGTCGACCGCGACGAGAACGAGATCGCGCGTCTCGTGAACCTGGCCGACAAGCTGCTGGCGCTCATCCAACCTGGCCGTTAGCCGGCACCGTTAGGAGCAGAGCGACCGCGAGAATCGCCAACCACAGCAGGGCGACCGTTGTCGCGGCGAATTCGAGCAGGCCGCCCACGTGCTGCATAAATCGGGCAAGAGACAGGATGCCGCCGGCTCCGGCGACCACGGCCACCACAACGGCCGACACCAACGAGAGGCGGGCGAGCCGCGGGTGGTCGTGGGCCGCCGCAACCTGGAGCATCGCAACGCACGCCGCAGCGAATCCAATCACGGCGATGAGGGTGTGGGTGAAGTCCTGCCACGTGAATGAGGCTCCCACGGGCAGAGGACACCCGGTTGTGCATGTCACCTGCGAGGCGAACACGAACGCCACCCCTGCGATCAGCAGAGAGACAGAGGGCGTGGTGAGAGCGAGGATGCGCATCCGCGAGCGCAGATGCGTCGCGTCGGCGGCGACGATGAGAGCGGCGACCGCGACGAGCAGCAGAGCCCAGCGGAACGCCCACGCCGTCGGCTCCCCATCTGCCCCGAGTTCACTCACGTAGACGAAGCGGTTCGCGGCGATGCGTGCACCCCACAACAATGCGAGGCCAGCGAGCACCGCCACGGCCGCCGCCACCAGTAGCGGACGGGCCACCCGGGGCGGTGCTGCGCGAGAGAGGCGGAAAGTCACGATCTACGAATGGTAACGGCGGCGAAGTTTGTTTGCCTCCAAGGAACACCGCCGTAACACCGGTGAATCATTCGACCGATTGACTGGAGCGTGCGGGAAGCCCGAACGACCCACACACTCGACAGGTCGCATATTCCCTGTCGAGAATCCCTCACGGGACGCCCAGAACCCGCCGATGAAAGGCCAGCGATGACGCCGCACGAGACCAATTCGATCACCCCGAGCCTCGTCAGCGCTCCCCCGTCGTCGCCGCCCGCGCTGATGAAGGCGGTCGTGTTCGACGCGCCAGGAGGCCCTGATGTTCTGCACCTGACCGACGTGCCGACGCCGGCTCGGATCGGCTCCGAGGTGCTCGTGAAGGTCTCTGCAGCGGGCATCAACCCGATCGACGCGAAGACCCGATCGGGTGCAGGAGTATCCGTCGGCATCCCGTTCTACCCGACCGTCATCGGTCGTGACTTCTGCGGAATCGTCGTCGAGAGCCCCTACGACGGGCATCCGCTCAAGCCCGGCGACGAGGTCTACGGCATCAGTGCGGCTCCCCGCACATTCGGTTCATACGCGCAGTATGTGGCCGTTCCAAGCCTGCAGGTCGCACGCAAGCCGCGGCGACTCACTCCCATCGAGGCCGCTGCCGTTCCGACCGCAGCGCTCACGGCGTGGGGCCTCGTCGTCGACGTGGCGAAGGCGCACGAGGGGCAGCGCGTGCTCATCCACGCGGGCGCGGGCGGCGTGGGCCATCTCGCCGTGCAGCTGGCTGCCTACTTCGGCGCACGCGTGACCGCGACGACCTCGGGTAACAACGTGAGCTGGCTGCGCGAGCTGGGCGCCGAAGAAGTCATCGACCACACGACGACGCGCTTCGAAGACAGAGTGTCGGATGTCGACGTCGTGATCGATCTGGTCGGCAACGTTCACGACAACACCGGAACACGCTCGCTTGGAGTGCTGCGCCACGGAGGACTCATCATCTCGGTTCCGACCGGCAGCTGGCCCGGGTTCGCGACAGAGGCCGAAGAGGCGGGGGTTCGGTGGAGCGGGTATTCGGTCTCACCGGATGCAGCCTGCCTGGCCGTCATCTCGAGACTCATCGACTCCGGCGATCTGCATGTGCACGTCACCGAGATCTTTCCACTCGAAGAGGCATCCGAGGCGCACGCGCAGCTCGAGCGAGGGCACACACGGGGAAAGATCGTGCTCGAAGTTCCCTAGATCACAGCCCACCCTCCGCCTGGTGTGTCGGACGCGCCGCGTACGCTGGGGCGCGTGACCCGATTTCCGCTCAGGCTGACGACATCCGCCGACGACCGTCTCGCCACGGCTATCGCGGCCATCCGCACCGACCTCGACCTGCCCGCGGCCTTTTCGGCATCCGTCGAGCTCGAAGCACAGCGTGCTGTAGCGGCCAACCCTCTGCCATATCTCGATCTCACCGATGTTCCATTCATCACGATCGATCCCGAGGGCTCGACCGACCTCGACCAGGCCGTGCAGATCGAACGCCTGGGCGAGGGCTATCTCGTGCGCTACGCGATCGCCGACGTGCCCGCGTTCGTCGAGCCGCTCGGCGAGATCGACGCAGAGGCGAGGCGCCGCGGGCAGACGTTCTACGCACCCGACGGCCGCATCCCGCTGCACCCCACGATCATCAGCGAGAGTGCCGCATCACTGCTGCCGAATGAGGTGCGGGGCGCGTTCGTGTGGCAGTTCTCGCTCGATGCCGACGGCGCCGTGCTGTCGACCGAGCTGTCGCGTGCGCGCATCCGGAGCATTCGCCAACTGTCTTATGTCGAGGCGCAGCACGAGATCGATGAGGGCGCGGGCCGGGATGCGGGCGGGCCCGACATCACGCTGATGCTGCTCGCCGAGATCGGCCCCGCCAGGCGTGCGCTCGAGCGGGTGCGCGGAGGTGCGAGCCTCTCCCGGCCCGAGCAGATCGTGTTCTCGCGCGACGGGCACTACACGCTCGAGCGCCGCTCGTCGCTGCCCGTCGAAGAGTGGAACGCGCAGATCTCGTTACTCACCGGCATGGAGGCGGCGCGCATCATGATCGCCGGTCGCGTCGGAATCCTGAGAACGATGCCCGCCCCCGACGCCGACACGGTAGAGCGGTTCAGGCTGCGCACCGAGGCACTCGGTCACCCCTGGCCCGAGTCCATGCCCTACGGGGAATATCTCGCGTCACTCGACTCGAACGATCCTCTCCAGCTAGCGATCACCCATGCCGCCGGCTCGCTGTTCCGCGGAGCCGGCTACACGGCATTCGACGGCGAGGTGCCCGAGCAGGTGATCCAGGCCGCCGTCGCCGCACCCTACGCGCACACGACCGCCCCGCTGCGCCGATTGGTCGATCGCTTCACGCTCGTGGTGTGCGAAGCTCTGTGCGCCGGCGAGACGCCGCCGCGGTGGGCCCGCGACGCCCTGCCCACCCTGCCAAAGATCATGGCGGCATCCGATTCGCGCGCGTCGCAACTCGACAACCGGTCGATCGCGGCGATCGAGGCCGCCCTGCTCTCCGACCGCATCGGCGATGTCTTCGATGCGTCGGTCATCTCGGCCAAGGAGAGTCGCGGTGTGATTCAGGTGATCGACCCCGCAGTCGACGCCCAATGCACGGGCCGTCTGACCCCCGGCGAGCGAGTGCGGGCTCGACTGGTCGAGGCCGACATCGAGACCGGCCGCGTTCTGTTCGAGCTCGTGGCCTAAGCGGGCCGGGCCGGGCGCTCGCTCGCGGCACACAGCACGGTGTCGAGCTTCGCCCCGAACGACAGAGTCATCAGCTCGGTCGCCGCCTCGTCGCCCTCGAAGTTGTCCGGCATACCGATGGCGAGGAGGGTGTTGATCAGCATGCCGTCGGCGAGAAAGCTGCGCACGTCGTCGGCGGGAATTGCGGCCTCGTCGCGCAGCAGCCGGTAGATCTCGAGGAACCCGGCGCGCGCACGTTGCCCGATCACCTCGTCGTGGCCCTGGATGAAGCCCTGCATCAGAGACATCAGGATTCCGCGATCTTCGATCAGATCGACGTAGGCCTGCCCGAGCCGCGCACCGAGTTCGTCTGCGGGAATCTCCCCCGAGTCGCGCAGACGGATGACTTCTCGAAAGGCCACGATGAGCTTGCCGAGGGCGCGTTCCATGACCTCGACGAACAGTTTCTCTTTTGTTCCGAACATGCGCACGACATAGGGCTGACTGATGCCGGCCGCCTGCGCGATCTGTTCGGTCGTTGTGCCCGCGTACCCCGTGCGGCCGAAGACCGCGCTGGCGTGCCCCAGAATCAGCTCCCGCCGCTCGGCGGCGGGCATGCGCTCGCGAATCGGATGCTCGGAAGGGTCGTCGTTGGTCACTCTTGACATGGTATCAGTCGATAACTTAGCCTCTAGTAATTAGTTGATTACTAACCCAGAACCGTGTGGAGAATTCATGTCTGTCGCCCGCCGCATTCCCGTCTGGCTTGCGCTCGTCGCGGCCTCGCTGCCGGTCTTTATGGCAACCCTCGACAACCTGGTCGTCACCAGCGCGCTGCCCGTCATCCACGAAGATCTCGGCGCCGGCGTCACCGAACTTCAGTGGATCACCAACGCCTACACACTGAGCTTCGCGTCACTGATGCTGCTCTTCGTGAGCCTGGGCGATCGCTTCGGCAGACGCCACTTCTTCGTCGGCGGCATCATTGTCTTCACCCTCTCGAGTGCTGCAGCGGCGCTCAGCACAGAACCGTGGATGCTTGTGCTCGCGCGGGCGCTGCAAGGCGCCGGTTCTGCGGCCATCATGCCGCTGTCACTCACGCTGCTCGTCGGCTCCGTCTCCACGCGCATGCGGCCCCTTGCGATCGGCATCTGGGGAGGCATCTCGGGACTCGGCGTCGCCCTCGGTCCGCTCATCGGCGGTGCCGTCGTCGAGGGGTGGAACTGGCAGGCCATCTTCTGGCTCAACGTGCCGCTGGGAATCGTGTCCGTTCCGCTCGCCATCGCCGCGCTGCCGAATTCCTACGGTGCCCGGGTGCGCGCTGACATCGTGGGAGTGATCCTTGCCGGCGTAGGAATTCTCGGCATCGTCTACGGAATCGTGCGCGGAAACGACGCCGGTTGGGCGAGCGGCGAGGTGCTCGTGACGCTCGTCGGCGGCGCTGTGCTGCTGGCCCTGTTCCTCGTGCGGGAGTCCAGAGTGTCTGCTCCCCTGCTCCCACTTCGCCTCTTTCGCGACCGCAGCTTCTCGATCGCCAACGCCGTGGGTCTGATCTTCAGCTTCGGTGCGTTCGGTGCGGTGTTCATCCTCATCCAGTTCCTGCAGATCGTGCAGGGCTACTCACCCCTCGAAGCGGGCGTGCTCACCACACCCTGGACCATGGCACCCATGGTCGTGGCGCCGCTCGCCGGGCTGATCGCACCCCGGGTGGGCACGCGCATCCTGATCGTCGCCGGTCTCGCGTCGCTCGCCATCGGCATCGGGTGGCTGGCCGCCACGATGGCTCCGGATGCGACATACCCGGTCATGCTCCCGGGCTTCATTTTCGCGGGGCTCGGCATGGGCCTCGTCTTCGCGCCGAGCTCTACGGCCGTGCTGGTGAACATGGCGCCGGCCGACCACGCAAAGGCATCGGGGGCAAACTCCACCCTGCGCGAGATCGGCGTCGCGTTGGGAATCGCCGTGCTCACCGCCGTCTTCACGGGCGCGGGCGGCCAGCTCACGCCGACCGGCTACGTGGATGCCGCGGTTCCCGCCGTGTTCGTCGGTGCGGGCGCGCTGGTTCTCGCCACCGTGATTGCACTTTTCCTACCCGCGGGGCGCAGCACGGATCCGAGCGGAGATGCGTCTGTGCCGCGCGACTTGGCGCAAATCGACCTATCTCGCGGAATATGAGTCTGTTCTGTCTCGTTGCTTTTCTGACAGTTCTGTCTCGGGACCTGCCTGACAGTTCTATGGTTTCTTGGACGATCAGTGGATGGCATATGACCCCGCCCGGACTGATCTTCGTTTGATCGTTGCGACCTGGCCTGCGGACGCTCCGCGGGGTGCCGTGACCCGCTTCTGCCGCGAGAACAGGGTGTCTCGGGAGTGGTTCTACGCGACGAGGAAACGGCTTCTCGAGGATCCTCTTCCGCAGGCATTGATGCCGCGATCCAGTAGACCGTCGAGTTCGCCGGGCAAAACATCGGCGCTGATCGAGTCGCTCGCGATCGAAGCGCGCGCCCGGCTGAAGTCAGCCGGTTGGGACTACGGCCCAATCTCGGTCGCGTTCGAGCTCGCGCGCCTCGGAATCGCACCCCCGTCCAGGTCGACACTGGCAAGGATCTTCACCCGAAACGGTCTCGTCACACCGCAACCGAAGAAGCGGCCGAAGTCGTCTTACATCCGGTTCCGATACGCAGCACCGAACGAGTGTTGGCAGATCGATGCGATGGACTGGACCCTCGCGAACGGAACCGTCATTGCTGTGTTTCAACTCAACGACGACCACTCTCGGCTTCAGATCGCGTCTCTCGCCGCCCGGTCAGAGAACGCTGAAGACGCCGTCCGAGTAGTGACCACTGGCATCGCTCGCCACGGTGTTCCGCAACGACTGCTCTCTGACAACGGAACAGCCCTGAACCCGTCCCGGCGTGGCTGGACTGGTGAGCTGACCGCGCTGATGCTCTCTCTCGGCGTCCAACCCATCACCTCCAGCGTTGGACACCCTCAAACGCAAGGGAAAAACGAGCGCGGGCACGCAACGCTGAAACAGTGGCTCCGAGCCCAATCCCGAGCCCTCGATCTCGTCGAGCTACAGGGCCAACTCGACAAATTCGACCAGCACTACAACGAGCACCGCCCGCACCAATCATTGGGCATGATGACCCCGCTCGCGTGCTACACCGCGACACCAAAAAGCCCCACACCGGCGCTACCGACATCACCCCACCCAGCAGCGCCGCAACACTTCGTTCGGACAGCAACCGCCGACGGAACCTTCCGCGTGGCCCGCATCAGAATCATGACGAGCAAAGCGCACGCCGGCCACACCTTCAACATCCTCCTCAGCCCACACACAATCCTGATCTTCGATCACCAGGGCACCCTCTTCGCCACCCACCCGAGACCTATCGACGGCAGCTACATCCCCAACGGCAAACCACGCGGCTTCCTGGCCACCCAAAAACCGTCAGACCCCACTGAGACATAAACCGTCAGGCACGTCCTGAGACATCACA
>NZ_JYFC01000003.1 GCF_000938265.1 Agreia bicolorata | reverse complement strand
GGTTCCTCGCGACGCGCACGACGTCATCACGGAACTCAGAGGGGTAGGGCTTTGGCACGATGCCATCCTTCCAGGCCACCCTCCCGGGCAAGCCAGATCAGATGTCACCTATTCGTGCAGCAGACCCGAACGATGACCCCGACCGTTGCAAGAGCATTCACATAGCCGATGACGATGCCACTGATCGCAAGACCTCGACCCCGCTCGCGAGTTCTCTTGATTTGGCCCAATGCCACATGCCCCGTGACGATGCCGGCGAGACCAAAGAAAAACGCCGAGACCAACGAGATGATCGCGAGCACGTTCGTCTTTCGCGCGGCCGGCGGGGGCGTCCAGGTCGGCAGTGAAGGAACGTGCGGTACGTCTGGCGAACGGTACAGTGGCGCACCGTAGTCCGGCACAGGCGCGGCGGTGCTGGGTGGAACGATCGGAGGCACGGGAGGTTGGCTCATACTATCTGCGGTGCTTTCTCTATCCACTTCGTCCACGTTGTAGGCCGTGCGACAAACCTGCTGGGCGCGAATCTCGACCCCACATAGAGAGAGTCCAGTCAGGCACGGCTATGACGGCACTCCGCTTTGGAAAGCACCCTCCGTGCAATCTTGTTCGTTGCGTCGTCTCCACGCGTGGATGTGGATTGTGATCGCCGCCGGGATCCTTTCGACGATCAGCGTGGCTATCGCACGTTCGGCTGGTGCATGTGAATCACGAGTGGAAGAAGCAGGCCTAAAGAACGGGTAACGCAGCCTGGGCTTGTTCGATGCGGCGGATGAGGCGATAAACGACGACCAGAGGAATGATCCCAATCACTCCGAAGGACATGTCTAACAGCTGCCAGCCCAGAGGAATACCGCGGATACCCCCAGCAATCAAAGCAAGAGGAACGACACCGACGCAGGCGATCATCCCGAACTGAATCACCCACACGTTCCGCACCGGGTCACGCAACGGTCCGATGAAAGCCACTGCGATGACCAGATGCGCAAAGGCCAGCCAGTCAGTGCCGTACGCCATGAACGGATATCTGCCGTACGTATCGACCAAGGCCGCATGAACCCGGTCAACCCACATAACGAGGTCCGGCGCGATCTGTGGAAACGGCGACCAGCCCGCGTGCAGAACGGCAGCGCCCAGACGGAGCTCCAGCTCCAAGGGAAACGCCGTGACCCCACTCACAACGAGGCCGACGATAAAAAGGATCAGCCACTGACGAACGTGGCGACGCATTCTCGCAACGTCGGTCGGCTCACTTCTAGCCCCAGGCGGCACAGAGCCAGTCATACTCAACCTCAACCCGCGAAGCTTTCATCGCGATCGCTTGTATTCAACTCGATTGCCGTTGTTGGAACACCAAGACACGTGTCGAACTCAACACCATAGGCAGACGGGTAAATGTTGAATTCTGTTGCGCGACTGCCAACCTCAGGTGAGCCGGCCAGAAGGTGCGTCGTCACGCTCGGTGAGGTAGGCGTTCGCGAACATATCGACCCCCATGACCGGTGGCCCTCGGCGGACACAACTGCTTACGGTATCGGCCCGTCCCTTTTTGAGTAGAGCCCAGGTGGCGCCGCGTCGCGTACGCGCGCCCAGTAGCGCGCTTCTGAAGCGCCCTGGGTTTGTTGGAGGCTCTTGACCTTGGAAACGAGGATGGAGTCATGGTGTCGAATCAGGGATCTGGGAAGCCGACTACGCGTCGGTATTCGCCGGAGGAGAAGGCAGCCGCTGTTCGGATGGTACGAACGCTCCGCGCAGAGCTGGGGACCGAGCACGGCACGGTGCAGCGCGTCGCGACGCAGCTCGGATATGGGATCGAGTCCGTGCGGACGTGGGTCAAGCAGGCCGACGTCGATGACGGCAACGTCGTGGGCGTGACGACGATCGAGGCGCGTCGGATGCGGGAGCTCGAGCAAGAGAACCGTGAGCTTCGTCGGGCCAACGAAATCCTGAAGAGGGCTGCGAGTTTCTTCGGGGCGGAGCTCGACCGCCAACACCGGAAGTAGTCGCGTTCATCGACGCGAACAAGAACGACGTCGTAGAAGGTCGCCCGCTCGGAGTCGAGCCCATCTGCAGCCTGCTGCAAGTGGCTCCGAGCACCTACTACGCAGCCAAAGACCGCGCCCCCTCGGTCCGCGCAGTCAACGACGCAGCCCTCATCCCGGAGCTGGTGACGCTCTGGAACACGAACTACTGCGTTTACGGAGTCCGCAAGCTCTGGAAGACGGCCCGCCGAGCAGGGATCGACATCGGCCGAGACCAGACGGGCCGGCTGATGCGCGCTGCCGGTATCGAGGGCGCGACCCGATCGAAACGCGTCAAGACGACCCGGCCCGATCCGTCTGCGTCGCGGCACCCAGATCTGGTGAAACGACAGTTCACCGCGACCGCGCCGAACCGGCTCTGGGTGACGGATCTGACGTTCGTTCCGACCTGGGCAGGCGTCGCGTATGTCTGCTTCATCATCGACGCGTACTCGCGGATGATCGTGGGGTGGCGGTGCGCGTCGCATATGCGTACCGAGATGGTGCTCGACGCGATCGAGATGGCCAGGTGGGGGCGTGGCACTCACCACGAGGATCTTCGGTGTCACAGCGATTCGGGCTCTCAACTCACGTCAATCCGCTACGGCGAACGACTCGCCGAGATCGGAGCAACACCGTCAATCGGGACCGTCGGCGACAGCTACGACAACGCTCTGGCCGAGACAGTCAACGGCTACTACAAGACCGAACTCGTCCGTGGACCCGCACGCCCAGGACCATGGCGCACGGTCGAGGACCTCGAACTTGCGACACTCGGATGGGTGCACTGGCACAATACTCAGCGCCTCCACGGCTACCTCGGCGACATCCCACCCGCCGAGTTCGAGCAGGCGTTCTATGCTGGCCAAACGACCGGCGAACAGCTGGTGGGAATCAAATAGCGCGAGTCTCCATCAAACCCAGGGCGCTTCACTCCGTGGTTCTAGTAGACGAATGGTCTGGTTTGTTCGAGGAGCTCGAGGCGCTTGCGCGTAGTTGATTGAGCCTAGGAGCAGGCGAATGATGTTTGGCGGAAAACATGTCTCGAAACCTATCTGTTCCAAAACCTGGCGATCCAAAATAATCCCACCTCTAATCGCAACGCGAGGTGGTCACAGAACACCGCCGTATACCGATCAACTTCACAACATCTGAGTAGATACCGCCGGAATTCGACGATGTTAGAGGCGCCAATTTCGGGTACGCACCTATCTGAAAGGGGTGCCCATGGGCGCCCTATCGTGACCCTTTCAGTACGCTGGGACGGTGAACGTGCTTGCTTGGCTTAATCGCTTGAATGCCAATCATCCTTGGAGCCACAACGACTTCTACGGCCCGTGGGTCGTCCGCCAGGTGAGGTCGAGTGGAGCTCAAAAAGTTCTTGACGTAGGGTGCGGAACCGGAAACCTTGTAGCTCGTCTGATCCCGTGGGCAGTCACGATCACGGGCCTGGAACCCCACGAAGCGACCGCGAGAATCGCAGCCGAACGATTCGCGGGAAATGAGGCCGTCGAGATCCGACCGGAGTCCTTCGAGCTGAGAGACCGAGGCGACAAGTTCGGAGCCATCACGCTCGTCGCAGTGCTGCATCATCTACCGCTTCAAGAAGCGATGAAAGATCTCGCCGCGGCTCTTCACCCCGGTGGGCGTCTCGTGATCGTGGGGTGTTATCGCGAGTCAACGCGAACTGATCGACTGGTCTCGTTCGGGGCACTCTTGTCGAATCCGATGATGGGTCTAATAAAGCATCCTCGACGCGCACGTGTCACTCCAGAGGGCATGACCGCTCCTACCGCACAAGCACGAGAGTCGCTCTCAGAGATAACTGCTGAGGCTGCACGTTTTCTACCCGGAGCACGAATTCGTCGACGGCTGTTTTGGCGGTATTCATTGGTCTACGACGCGACCCGTTAATGGGTCCTGTGGCGGGGAGACCGTCTCGCCCGGTATCGAGCATCTCGACCGCTGCAATCTGCTTCGAGTATGTGGATGTCTCAGAACCTGCGCGTCTCGAAACCCATGCGATCCAAGACGGTCCCACCTCAAATGGCGACGCGAAGCGATCACAGAACACCGCCACATACCGATCAACTCCACAGTTAAGTCGACGCTCACAGCTGAAACTGCCAGACCCATTACACCGCCAACGGGACAGTCCCTCCGCGTGCGGTTCACAACTACGGTTGACGCCTATTGGGGTTCTGGACCAAACGCTTCGGTTTGGATGTCGCGAAGAAGATCCAGTGTGATTCCTCTCCAACCGAATCTCTGCAAAAGGTCGAGCGCTGCTTCCACGTCGAGCGCACGAGCACTCGTCAGGCCCTCTTGTGCGGACAGGCCGATTTCGTAGTTCCAGATGTCGTCGTTGTACACGTAGTTCCGTGGAGACCGGATCGTGAGCGGTGGGCGGCCACGAGAACGAAACGTCGAATATTGCGGAGGGACAACATTACTGTTACGGGCTCTGCCCGAAAGTTTGCCCGCTGGAGGCGTCCCGCAAATTCGATGCCCTCCGTGAAGTGCAACAGGGGCAACCAAACCGGCAAGTAGCCCCTGAATAATTGCTTCTCGTCGAAGAAGCCGTCGAGGTCCGGTACGTACTCCTCGATAAGTCGGCTATCGACGAACTGTCCGCTCTCAAAGAACTGCCACGTCCCTGGATGCATGCTGGAAACCAGTTCGCCCACCCAATCTCTTCCAGAGGTGGGATTCTGCACGAATGGAAAAGGCCACCCGCGTCGTCTGACGACGGCATTCTGGACCGCGGGCAGTAGCTCGGGGGAACGGGATCTGTCGAGGGTCGAAGACCGCAGGCCGGATGGTAGTAAGGAACTGCGGGAGGGCCTGATCAAGGTGAAAGCCGCCAGCCAGCGCTCGACTGAGCTGTTCGTCGAACTGCTCCCGTGCGGAGGCTGCGGCCGGGTGCCTCACTCCCAAGCCGGCTCGCCGGGCGGTCTCGAGGAAGCGGGCGAGCTGCCTCTCTGTGGCGAGTGTGATTACCTCTCGCAGCTCATTCTGAGTAAGTGCTGCGGAGCTTTCGGGCTTTGCCATCGAACGCGTGTAGAGTTGCCTGGCTCTTATCCGGTTGGGGTAGTCCTTCTTGCTGAGGACGGGGACCTCCGCAAATTCGGATACCTCGACGACCACAACCGCGCGTCCGTTCGGTAGTTGCACTTGAGCGAGCTGGATTTGTAACGGTGGATCCGCATAGGCATTTATCTGATCAGATACGTCATCGAACGAAAGCCACTGCTCAAGCTGCTCTGTGCTGAGGCCGCTCGCTGCATCGTCAATGTCTTTCTCGCTGAGACCGATGACGAGGTGTCCGCCGTCTCGCTGATTCACGAGCGCGATGGTGGCGCGCGCGACATTCGCGAGGAAGGATCGATCTGAGCGGCCGCCGGCACTCTTGAACTCGACACCTCGCTGCTCGTAGCCGACGTCGATGATCGCCGCGAGTTGTTCATCGTTGAGCACCGGCGGCCCTTCCCTGCAGACGCTCCCAGCGTCTCGCGGATTCGTTTATGCCGACGATGAGCCGACCTCAGACGGTGTCGATCTCGATCGGCAACTGCAGGTCAGTCGCGATTGGCGTATACAGATCAACGCCTTGTTCACGAGTCTTAAGAGACACGATCAGCGAGTATCGGACAGGGAGATCGAGGCGGTCCTTGCGTTGGTTGCGTTTCCACCAGCCGCCGACTGGGTACACGCCGAGCACGCCGCTGGCAGCTAGTTCCTGGCCGGAGCCTTCCCAGATGTCCTGGTGGAGTGATCCGAGGTTGCGTTGGTTTGGGCCGATGAACCACCGGTCCGAGCTTGATGAGGGCGAGGTGCCCGCGGAGTCTTCGTCATTTTCCGCTTCCCGGTTGATACGGGAGATGAACTCGGTTTCTGTTTCCGTTGGCGACTTGAGTTCGAATCGCAGAAGGTGTGACGCGTAGGAGTATCGCTGTCTCCAGCCTCGCCTTGAGGCGGACGGCTCCACGAAGTAGGACAGGGTCACTCTGAGTGTGACGTCGCCCGCTCCGATGGTCTCCAACACCTCAGTGGGCCAGGGCATGGAGTGGAGTCTGAATCTGCGCATCTTGTAGTCAGTTCCCTCGAAGGGAACGAACGTGTCTTGCGTGACGAGAGTCACTGATTGTCGTGACGAACGAAGCACCGCATCCTCGGTTGGCACTCCCCACCCGTATCGCCTGAGGAGTTCGAGTTTTGGCTCTTTCTTGCCGCCAGTGGAGTCAAACTCGGCACGCATGGCTGGTGTCCACTCGGCGGCGTGGACGAGGAGACCCCGAACGGTCTCGGGCCAGTAGTCAGGGTATTGAGCCATGGTGAGCGCGGCAAGACGTGAGGCCTGTGCGGTGGCAGCGCTGGTGGCGTTGGCGGAGGTGAGAGCGAGGTCGTTGTGGATTCCCGTTGTTCGAAGTGACAGCAATGGGTGACGGTCTTCGAACGATGTTCTGCCGTCTGTGAGTACGTTGCCGCCCTCGAAGCAGATATCGGGCTTGATCGGCCAGGTTCTCTTGCCGAAGAGAAGGGAGGTCCGGCTGTGGGGCGACAACTCCCCCTCTGCTGCCATCGCGGTCCACCCGACGTATTCGGGGTCGCTTGGGACGGTGACCAGGTCGGTGTGTGCGCCGACAGTCAGCGCATTCCATGATTGGGCGGGGTCCTCTACGGGTGACGTATCGGACTCGAGGCGGTGGTTGGCATGGTAGCTGCCGACGTTTCCAGTCGCGGTGATCAGCAGGCGACTTGCATCGTGATCTGGCTGAGACAGCAGCTGCAACTGGTTGCCGTGTCGGATGATTTCTGTTCCCACGGCAAGGGCATCAACGGTCGCGGACCAGAGAGTGGGAACCCCTGGGCGATCGGGATTCGTAGATACAGGCATACAGAACACACGATTGCGTTGCGCTGAGATCTCGGCAAGCGCGACTGCCTCGACCGTGACTGTTCCGTAATCTAGGGGGTCGGTGTCGGGCTCCTCCTGCTCGGGGAGGATGCGTACTGATTCAAGTCGATGATGGAGTTGGATTCCACCCACCCCGGTGAGGAGATCGTCGAGGGAGCCGTACAAGGCCAGGCCTGCCATCGATGTTCCGTGACCTTGCGTGTCGGCCCCGGAAGTCCCGATGACTGTGTGCAGGTCCCCGGCGTCGAGGGAGCTGGAGAGTAACCGATGAGTGCGGGCCACTCCTGTGTCAAGGTGGCAGACCGCCGGAGCGTCTGTCGGTGCGGCGATGACCCGTCCTGCAAGATCTTCAACGTACTCATCTTGTTCATCAGGGAGTAGATCCTCGACGGTGTCGACGAACTCAGGGCGGCGGATCTCTGCAATCGGGACGCTGGTGAATGGCAGAATTTCCAGCTGTTGCCATGTTGCTCTGATCCAGACGACAACTCTGTCATTCAGCGCGAGTGAACGGTTCAATACTTTGAGGCCGTACGCTGACGCGAACTTCTGCAGGGTATCGATATTCTGTTCTGACGGATCCAGCCAGAGTTCCCACCACTGGACTCCGGTCTTCGGTGGTTGCCCGTCGGATTGCCAGAGGTCGTCGAGGATGGTCTGACGGATCCTGGAGATGTTGGCGACGAGTGCACGGTTCGCCGGGTTGCCGTCGGGTGTCTCCCACTTGTCTTGAGCCGCTTTGGTGCTCTTCTTGGCGAGGTAGTCTTCGAAGATCTTGAGAAACTGGGGGCGGTAGTTGTCCGCGACCCAGACGACGGCTCGTTCCGGCAGCATTTCGGTTGCTGGCTGCACCGACAGGAGTAGCCATTGCGGCACCTTCGGTGTCTTTCGGTGCTTTGAGAAGGTCTGTAGCGACTCGATTTTCAGCGGATAGGCGGCATCTTCACCTTCGAGGGTGATGATGCTTCCCAGCCCCCTGAGTTCCTCGGTGCTGAGCCCCGTTCGGCCACGCTCATTGTCAATCTCGGCGAACGTGTCTTGAAGCTGCCCTTTGATAGCAGCCCCATGGGCTCGGTACTCGACCTGTCGGATTTTGGGGTTGCCTTGTCCGCCTCGTGAAAAGTCCTCATTGCGCGCTCGATCAAGAACATAGAGGTGAGTGAGGTGTCGGAGTCCGTCAGCCAATGCTGGCCGTTCGACGGGTGTCCAGAGCAGCAATGAGGTCGTCGGCGGTGACGATCGTTTCGGCCCTCATTAAAACGGACTTAGCGGAAGCCTCTGCGGCTTTGACTAGGTCTGCGTGACTGAGTCCCTCGGTGTGGGAATCGACGGTGTCCCAGCGCAGCCCTTTCATCAATGAACCGAGTCTGCCCTTGATGACCGATCGTGCCTGCATCGTGTCTGGGAGGTGGTAGGTGAGGACCATGTCGAATCGCCTGAAGAGGGCCTTGTCCAGGATAGAACGGTGATTGGTCGCCGCTATGACGATACTCTCCGGGCTGGACTGCTCAAGGAACACCAGGAAAGAGTTCAAGATTCGCCGGGCCTCGCCGACATCGTTTCCGGATCGATCGGCACCGAGGGCATCGAACTCGTCAAAGAGATACACTCCTCGACGTTCCGCGACCGCGTCAAACACCAATCTCAGTTTGCCTGCAGTCTCACCCATATATTTGCTGAGCAGGCTATCAAGCCGAACCGTAAACATCGGAAGCGAAAGTTCGCGCGCGAGAACTGCGGCAGTCATAGTCTTACCGGTTCCAGGCGGGCCTTCGAGAAGAAGCCGATGCGTGGGGTCGAACCCGTGCTCGAGCAGCGTCTTTCGTTGCCTTTGCTCCGCAATAATTTGCTTGAGGCGTTCAACGAGCTCACCCGGTCCGACAAGACTCTTCAGGGTGACTTCCGGATGCGACACTTCAATGAGGTCGGCGAGTTCTGCGCGGGGCTTCGGCAGCTTGGTGACGTTTCCGCGTGGGGCAATTTGCCGAGAGGCATCAACGGCCTTCTTGATGTCGTCTGCAAGCACATGATGGCCCTGCCGCGCCTCACGCGCAGCAATCTGCAACGCTACCGAGTAGAACACCGAGTCGTCGCCTGAGGCGTGACTGCGAACCATGGCGGTAATGTGTTCCCCCAACCCAGCCATCACCCCTCCTCGCAAGCTCATTTAATCCAGGCAAACCCTCCGCGGTGAGTCTACGCGGATCGGTATCGCCACACCGCGAAGTCTCCCTCCGGAGGGTGCCCAGTTTTGCAGCCGCCACCGACACCGCACAGTCGCCCTTAACCCCAGAGCCGTCCGCTAGGCGATGGCGTCGCACCCTATGTTCGGGCCAATTCGCCCAAGCTGCAGGGTTGTGGGCAGGACTGGACGGTGATCAATCGACGGGCGCTTCGCTGCCAGGTCGTCAGCGAACGGCTCACCGCTGCGAGGAGAGTGCTCTGTCAGCGACCGCCGTAAAGCGTCACTCTTCACCGGGTGGGCCCTGCTGATGTCTGGCAAGGCTCGCGGCAAGCTGATTGAAGTAGTTCTGCTGCGCCCATGCGGTGCGGTCTCCGATGACATACAGCCGACGTTTTGCACGGCTGGCCGCCACATTGACGAGGTTGACACTAGACGCAGCCCACGCCATCGCCCCAGGTTTGCCCGGGTCGCCGCCGAGAACGAGGAAGACCACTGGGGCCTCTCGTCCTTGGGCGGTGTGAATGGTGCCGGCATGCAGCCCCGGATAAGCATCCGATAGCTGCTCCAGGCGGTCGGCGACGGCGCGGAATGGCGAGATCGCAATCACGTCCTTCGGTGCGATGTTGTTGGCGGCAAGGTAGGCCAGTGCTTTCTCGAACCTCGCGATCTGACTCTCTTGAAGATGACTGCCTTTGGTAAGGGCGGGTTCATCAACCCAATGACTCCGGGCGATCAACGGACCGGAGGCGCTCTCGAAGAGGTCCGGCGCCTCTGGATTGGCAATATCCCGCAGCGTGCCGTTGACCATGATTCCGTTGTAAGCAATGTCATTGCAGAACGTGAACATAGGGTCATCACAACGGCGGTGCACCGTCAGCGGGGCACTCACCCAGACCTGCTGGTCGCCCTGCTTCAGGGTCGTACCGTGACGTGAGATCCTGTCGGCCAAGGTCTGCACCGATGCCTGAGGCGGTATCCACGTCTCGGAGATGCGGTACGCGGCTGCAATATCCCGTTGGGCCTTCTTCGGGATCGTCACAACGGGTTGGAGTTGGAGGGGGTCACCCACAGTGATGACGCGTTGAGCTCGCCATATGGCGCCAGCAGCGTATTGCGGTGAAGCTTGACCTGCTTCATCGACGAGCAGCCAACCGATGCTTTCCCGGCCGACATCGCCGAACATGCGCCCGAACGAGGCGAAGGTCGTGGAGATCAGGGGCACGACCAGGAAGAACAACTGCCACGCGGCAAGTTTCTTCTCTGGATCGAGCCGCGGAGGATGGCTTCCGGCGACGACCTCGAGCGCGGCCCGAAGTCCGTGCGACATGGCCTGGGCCGCATTAGCGAGAAAATCCCGGTGGAGATGCAGGGCCGCAAGGAACAGATCGGCGCGAGCCGCATCAAGCTCGAGATCAAGCCACGGGGCACGCAATTCTCGAGCGTCGCCCGTCCACGCTCCATCCGGATACGCCAAGCCTAGGTCCTTCTTGTCGGCGGCAGTTTGTCTTCGGAGCTGCGAGAGAGTCTGCAATGCGCGCGCGTGGTCGGCCTCCGCGAGCGACAGGGCATGTCGGAGCTCCGCCGCATGATCCTCGATAGCGCGGGCACGCGCTTGCGCTTGTTCCCGTGCAGCCTCGTTTGCCCGCAGTATGGCGTCAAGCGGCGCCAGGGCTGCACGCCACTTCCGTACTGCCTGGCCAAGCGTGAAGACGGTTTCGAGAGTTCGGGGGTGGACGGCTACATGTCGTTCGCGGGCCGTTGTGGCCTCCGACCATGCGCGGTCGGCTCGCTCGGCCTCTGCGTAGCCTGCATCGAGGTTAACCAACGCGTGGCGCAGGTCGGCTTGGGCCCGTCCGATATCCGCCATCTGACGTCGCTCGTCAGCCTGAGCGGTGGGAAGCTGGCGCAGGCGTTCCTGCGCTTGGCGCCGCTGTGCAATGAGAGCATCAACTTTCTGCTCGGCACTGATGAAGTCTTTGCGGGCATCAGCCCAGTCTCTGTGCGGGGTGAGACCGTCCCGCCATTGGGCGAGCCGTGTCTGCATCCGCGGTGGGCTGTCCGGCACTGGTTCCTTCGTTCGTGGGTCCTTCTTGTCGAACCAGAACTCAGTGTGAAACGAACTGCGGTTGCGTTTGTTTCCAAGGCGTGCCGCGACTAGGCCCCAAGCCTTGACATCCGCAAAGACGTATTCGTCGGTATCGTCGTTGCTGGCGAGCAATGCGCTAGCAATCTCGGGGAAATAATCTGCTGAATCGCGCCAGCGTGAATCAATTGCCTTGTGCCCCGGAATCTCGGTTGTGACGTTCTCGACAGCGGCGTTGTTCGCCGATGCGACCACCATCTCGAATCCGATCAGCTCCGGGCGAAGCACGGGAACCGTTCTCCGATGCCCGTCTTTGGCAGTCCATTCATGCTTCGTGGAGGTGAACGCATCCTCTGGCCGCGCGAGCGTGGCAAGACGCCGGGCGCGCTCGACCACATTTCCTGCGAGAACGTCTCGGAGCATGGTGGTCTTCCCCGTCCCTGGCGGGCCGTTGACCCCCATGATTCCCCTGGTCGGTGCGAGGTCAGTGAGCGCCTGGTTAACTGCGAACTGCTGTCTCATGGAGAGCACGTGGGAGGGGTCAGATAGCCAACGGCCTTTGGGGAGACGGTCAATATCCACACCGCCGTCGGCTGCTGCGTGCGTCCCGATGACATCCACGCGGCACGACTCATCGAGAGAGACATCGCTCGTCAGGTAGGCGGCCAGCGCATCGCCGCAACTACCGGTGCTCGTAACATCTGCTCGAACCGCCGCGAGGTCTTCAAGAAAGAAGCTGTTGAGAAAGTCGATGTCCTTGCCATCCTCGCCCCGCTGCGCTGGGACGGCAACCGACCTGATCACGATCCCGTCCGTTGCCAGGCTTGGCACACGCGCTATGCCTGACACCTCCTGCGCAATGCGCAGCAACTCCGCAAGCGAATCTGCGTCTTGAACGGGAGGCGCATCAGAATCGCTCGCTTCGCATCTCGCTCCCTCGCTCTCGTCGATCGCGTCGAGAAACGCCTGCGCTGCTTCCGGAAAGCCATCGGCCCAGGTTTGGTCTTGCACACCGCGGTTATTGATCCGAGCGACAGCCCAGAGCGCCGATGACAGCACCCCCGATTCGGCTACTAGCACCCCGTTCTCATCAACGAGAACTCCCGCGCACGCACTCCGCCCGCCTGCCCGCTCGTCATACGCATCCTTGTCCTCGTGGAAAGCGCGATGAAGGTGCTCGTAGGTTGCCTCAAGGTCATACACGCCAAGGAAGACGGTGTGCTGCCAGATCCGTCGCATCGCGCCAAGCGGCTTCGGTGGTTGCAACGTGTCCCACGGAAGCGGATCTCCCGTCGTCCACGCGACAACCTGGCGGTCCGCGCGAGATTGCGTTCGAGGCGTCGGTTTCGGAACCTGTTGAGGGCTGAAGAGCTCCAACATCCACCAGTACCGCAGGATCCGCTGCTGATGATCAACTGCCCGAGAGAAACGCATGCACCAAGTCTGCCGTGCGGTCACTCCGACTGACGCGTGCACACAACGTGAGTGAAGGGACTCCTCGTCACGTGTTGGCTATCACCTCCGGCGGTCTCCCTGCTCCGTGCGGCTATCGACGTCGAGCCGAGGTGAAGGTTTCCAAGATCCTGGCCCTATTGCGGCTCGTGCAAAGCCGGGTCGAGCGCCTCACCTGAACGAGATTTGAGGAACTCGGATTCATTTTCGCGAGCCAGATCTAATATCCGTTCATACGAGGGCGTACTGGGGGTTCTCCCGAGGGCGTGTTCTCGTAGGTCCGTTTCAACAGACCGGATTCGCGCCTCATGACCGGCCAGGCGACTGTCGAGCACCGCCGAGTGCCTCATGAAAACAACCGATTCACTGCTGTTGAGCTGCATGGTCGCCAGTTTCAGTCGTTCTCGTAAATATGTCAGCGCGGCGTCTCCTGTGAGCAGGTGGGGCGCACGGCCGGCGGACTCGAGGTAATCGGGGTCCACGGCCTGGTCCACGTTAGATAGGTGAGCGAGGTCCCAGGCTGCGCCCCAGAGGTCTTGCAGCGGAATTTTACCGAGTTTCAGTAGGCGATCGATGTATTCCACGGCCTCGCGTTGCTGCGGTCCGACGAATCGATCGTGAGCCACTTGCATGGGGTAGCTCAAGATGAGCCCGAGTTCGTCTCTCATCCACGCAGCGAATCGTGAGTACAGGTCGACTCGTTGGAGCACCCGATAGCCGCCCTCGGCCTCATGCCAGAGAGCAGCGATCTTCAGCAGACACACGTAGAACATCAGTTGGGTCGGAAAGGTCTTTCGGGCTTCCAGGTCAGGCTCGACGGGTCGTTGCATCTCTTCTCGATACGCGTGCTGAACGCGTGCGATGCTGGCGGCTCGTTGCGCACCTCCGTCGAACCAAGCATTCATCGTCGCGCGAAGTTTTCGGGCTCGTGAGTCATCCCACATCATTGACGCGCGATCCCAGCCGAGTTCTCCGATCGCAAATCCCGCCACCACATCTTGATGGATGAGGGTGAGTACCGCGTTTTGGACGTCACGATCGCGATCGGGATCGCGAGATGAGCCGTTGGCGGCTTTCTCCATGTGAACGAGGACGTTCGCGTCAAGAAGTACTGATTGGTCGGTTGGTTGGAGAACCGCTTGCCCGTCGAGCCCGAGAACGGTGTATCGGCCGGTGTCCGTCGATATAGCAGGAATGACTATCGCCTCAGCCCACCCACAGAAGGCTCGGCCGGCACCGAGCATGGCCCGAAGGTCGATCTCGCCATCACCGCCAGGAACTCCCAAAACGACGAGCACCCGCTTTCTCGCTTCGGCTGCAGAAAGCCAGGCTGGGTCTGGCGGTGTCATACCGGCCAGATGACCTATTGCTATGCCATCTTGCTCGAACAAGGCGCCGAGGGTACCGGCGAGAACCAGGGAGCCTGCAGGAAGTTCGTTGGTTAGCGTGAGGTACCGGTCACCGACTGTGAAACCGAGGCCTTCGGCGATGTCCCGCATTGTTTTCAGGCGCAGTTGTACTTGGCCTCTGGACGAGGATGCGTCGACTGCGGAGTAAACCAGCACGGGCAATTGCCGATAGAAGACCGGAACCGCCTGGAAGCGTGGAATCATAGTCCAGTCCATCACAGTCACTCCCCCTCGCGTTGTCAGGCAGGCCCTGCCGAGGAGCCAGACCCCCCATCTTTGCAGTTGCACTCCGCTCATCGGACGGCGACGAACTCGGTAATTGCTGAAGCATGAAGGTCATCAAAAGGAGTAGACGGTCGGCAAGCATCGATTGTTGAAAACGACCCTGCTTTCCTGAACCCAGCTGAGGTGGACGTTCTCGGCCAGACCGATTCGACATAGATATGCGTCGGCTTCGGCGTCACGATCGGGTCGCAACGACGTCTCTTCTCCGAGAGGGAATCCATCCCCACAATTCGACTGTGAAGTTAGGAATGACCATTTCCGTGGACTCCCTATTTGGTTTTGTTTCCGCCCTGTTCGGGGTCGTCTTGTTCGTACTGGTTGTGGCGGGCATTGGCGTCAGGCTCGCACTCAGTCCTGTGCGTAGGCATCAGCGCCGAACGCGAGAGGCGCTGGTGAATGCTCTGATCAAGAGTGGTCAGACGGCCTCTAACTGGTCGGTTCTCACAGACTCCGAACGCACAGCAGCGAAGAGACAGGTCACCCGTCTGGACTGTGAGATGCGCATGTCTGGACTGCCCGGCGCCGACGCAGTGGCTACCTGGACAAGCCACAAACTGAGCCAGATCCGTCGCGATGCAATGAATGGGGGCATCAACGAGGACATCGTGCCGTATTTCTCGAACCAGCTCCGCGCCTGGCTGAAGCGACCGCGCCACCACACCGCACTGTTTCGTGACTACATCGAACTCTGGGAACGAACAGAGACAGATACCGACCTGACGATACAAGATTGATGGATGGCCACCCGTTCAACGCTGGGCTATCAGAGCGGCGAAGCGAGGGTTGGCCGTGGTGGGCACTGTTTGTTCAGACGTCAATTGCATGGGTCGCTCTTCTCCCGTTTCTCACCTCTGACGCGGTCATGCAGATCATGAGCATCCATGTTGAGGAGAGCGCCCCGGTGGGTCCGTCTGAAATGGACAACGGAGTGCTCGGACTCTTTCTGCTCCCGGTTCTCCTCCTGCTTCTCCTCCTCATCATCGGCACGCCAGGCGCGGTGATGATTTCGGCGGCGGTCATACTGGGCCTGCCTATTCGTCTGGGAGCTGCCGCGCAATGCTGGTTGATGGCCCACCGCTGGTTGCCTTGGTCCGTTGCTGTGACAGGCGCAGCGCTGTTCGTCGTCATCGAATTCACCGGTCCTGCACGTCCGTGGCCGACCGGGCAACCTTTCTACACGCCCTCGTCGGCACCACTTACACTGGCGATGCTGCTCATCGCCATAGGCTTCACCAACCTCTGGCATCCACGACGGAAAGCCCGATGGCACGCGCTTGAAATCGTGGAAATCGCCCGGGTGGAAAAACGCTCGACGACATAAACCTCGGGTAACCAGCCGCCGCCTCCGCGTTCATGTGATGCGAGCTGAGGGCATGTGGGCCGCTTGTGGCGGTCAGATCCGAGGACCCACTGGCTCGGGCTTCATGGCGAGCACCACGAAGACCGTCCAGTACACGAGCCACAGCGGCTCCCCTGCAACGAAACGCTCGACCGCTTGGGACTGCTGCACGAATAGGTGACATCTGATCTGGCTTGCCCGGGAGGGCGGCCTGGAAGGATGGCATCGTGCCAAAGCCCTATCCCACCGAGTTCCGTGACGACGTCGTGCGCGTCGCCCGCAGCCGCGAGCCCGGAGTCACGATCGAGCAGATCGCGAAAGACTTCGGCGTTCATCCGATGACGTTGCAGAAGTGGATGCGTCGCGCTGATATCGACGAGGGCGCCAAGCCCGGCCAGTCCCGGACCGAGGGCGTTGAGCTCCGCGAGGCGCGGAAGCGGATCCGGCTGAGCAGGAGAACGAGGTGCTCCGGCGGGCGGCGGCATATTTGTCGCAGGCGAACCTGCCGGGAAAAGGTTCTACCCGCTCGTGACAGAGCTCGCCGCCGCCGGGATCCCTGTGACGGTGACGTGTCGGGTACTGAAGCTCTCCCGCCAGCCCTACTACCGGTGGCTGGTCGACCCCATCACGCCCAGCGAGGTGGTGGAGGCGTATCGCGCGAACGCTCTGTTCGACGCCCACAAGGACGACCCGGAGTTCGGGCACCGGCTGCTCGCCGACGAGGCCGCGGAGGCGGGTGAGGCGATAGCCGATCGGACCGCGTGGCGGATCGCATCGAGCAACGGCTGGTGGTCCGCGTTCGGGAAGAAGCGGGGCCGCAGTGGCAAGAAGCCAGGCCCGCCGGTCCACCACGATCTCTGCGCCGTCATCGACGAGGACGGCAGAACGCGACATGTGTTCGCGGCCGAGGCGCCGAACGAGCTCTGGCTGGTGGACATCACGGAACACAAGACCGCGGAAGGCAAGCTCTACTGCTGCGCCATCAAAGACGTGTTCTCCGGCCGGATCGTGGGCTACTCGATCGACTCGAGAATGACGTCCCGTCTGGCCGTCCAAGCGCTCGAGAACGCTGTCGCCATGCGCGGCGACGTAGCCGGCTGCATCGTCCACAGCGACCGAGGATCTCAATTTCGCAGCAGGAAATTCCTGCGCGCCCTGACCCGTCATCGCATGGTCGGATCGATGGGCAGAGTCGGCTCAAGCGGCGATAACGCGGCCATGGAATCGTTCTTCGCCCTGCTACAGAAGAACGTCCTCGACCGTCGGTCCTGGACTACCCGGGAACAGCTGCGTATCGCGATCGTGACCTGGATCGAGCGAACCTATCACCGCCGGAGACGCCAACCCCGCCTGGGCCGTTTGACGCCCATCGAGTTCGAGACCATCATGAACACGACCGTCGCACTGGCGGCGTGACTACAACCTGTCACCTATTCGTGCAGCAGTCCCCTTCGACGCCGAGCGCGTGTTCACGCAACTCCGTCGACCGCGTGCGCCCGACACCTCTGTCTCGCAGGCGGGCAAGATTCTCAGGATGGAGGTAACCGGTACGTAGATGATGCGAAGGCGCTCGGCGCCACCCACCTTGATACCCTGCTGCGCCAGAGCCCGGGTTCCCCGCGCAAGGCTCACCGCCGGCGCGCAACATCAGCTGGGACGTCGAGACTTCACCTCATCGAGAAGCGACTCCAACGCATGGTGGTCGACCACAGCCCTGGGAATAAGTGAGCGTCGTAACACGACGACCGGCAGACCCACCTGCAGTTCAGAATGAACTCCCGCAGGAACCTCGAGCGTCAGCAAAAGCACCTCGCGCTCAACGCCTTTGCGAGTGGGTAAAGAGGTGAGACTTATATCCCGTACAACACTCCATGGATACGAAGCGACAACCTGGGCTGTCCTCGCGAAAGCCAGGAAGCGCACCCCGGTACTACTCGCGGTCATCCACATCATTTGCGAGTAGTCGGGTTGAGCACGAGCATGCCCGGTCGAACCTGGAATCTCACTGATGACTGACGCAAGATCCAACCACGAATACATCCGGAACATCGTCGTCGAGGGCTCCCGAATCTTCATCTTTCGTTCCAGCCTCACTGCCCGCGCTCGCTGAATAGGGAGAGACGCGAGTGCGGCCACAAAAACAACTGCAAAAGGCACGGCCACAATGCCAAAAGCCACTAGTATTGCCGCCGGACTGCCGATCTGCACCAGGTAGATCACGTAATGCACGTAAGCCAGCAGTGGCACCGCCAGAACGAGCATCACCAAAACATGCACGAGGGACGGCCTGCGGCGGGTGCGAAACCTCACAATAGTCCTACGAGCAGTCCGATGCCGCTTGATGCGTTCGTCGTATCGCCGGTCGTCTAGGACCGCCACCGCGCTCTCACTCATACGTCCCTTTTCAGCCTTTGGCCACTTGCTTCGAACATTAGTTACGCACTGCCCGGACTTGGTCACGCGTAGGCAGCCAGCAGGGTGGATCGTCAGTCCACCACGCATATTCCAGACAGCTGAGACGTCCACCAGTGACCCATACCTGATGTTTCGTGGTGAGCTGACGTGTTCCCTTGTCGAGAAGACACGCGTCGGTATCGCGACAGTTATGGATTCGAAATATCAGCCTGATAGCCATTCTCATAAAGGAAGGCCCCAGCATTGTGGCCCGCCGAAAGAAATTCGACAACGGCGTCTTGGAGGGCCGCTGAGGAGTCAACTGCTAGAAGGTTCGCTGAAGACCATTCGAGGTTCGCGCCCAGTTGCTCCAGTCTTTTGACTGTCCCTTCCACCGCGTGACGGCTGTCCCCGAACCAGACCCGACCAACGAAACGTCCCGACGACTCGAGCACAAACGCCAGGCGCCGTTCTTCATTCAGCTGAACAATGTCTCGCAAAGCGACGTTGTATATAAAAAACGGTATGCAACACACTTCAACCGTCGACTCTCCGACCTTCTTCCCCCACAGCTGTTCCGCACTTCCATCGGGAAGCACAGCACGAAAAATGTAGTTCGCCTCGTCCCGCAACAGAGGTGATTCGTGGACATAAACTTGCTCGGACACGTGGTTCGGCAACTCCTGGGTTCCATTCACTAGTGCCACCAGGGCGGCGGCCAATCGCCCTCGTAGCCCGGCGGCGGGTTCGCAGGGTAGCTTTTCGAACCCTTTGAGGGGTTGCACCACGTACAAGCCAGCTGCGCGTTATCGAGTGTTGCGTTGCCGCCTTTGGCCTTCGGTATGGCGTGATCGACTTGCGTGGGGAGCGAGTCCATGTGGCAGTATACGCAAACTCCACCGGGGTTCTCGGCCTTAGCCGCGTCCTTTATAGCGGTCGGGAACGCCTTCCCTGCCGTCTCGCCCCCGGCTGTGCCAGCCTTGATGGCTGGTGCAACGACTCCTTCACCCGCTTTGACGGCTCCCAGCCCTGGAATCGGGACAGCCCCGACTGCCACGGTCGCGGCGCCTGCGACGTAGTCCGACGTCTCATGACCGCCAGGAGTCGCCGCAACAATGGCGGCCCCAGTTCCCGCACCGGCTACTACTCCTGCACCGACGATGACGCCGGCGGCCGCGGCGCCGCAGATGCCGGCTGTGGCTGCGATGCAGGCGACGACGGCCGCGCCGACAGCGATGCCTGCGGCGACGAGCAACACGTCGCGCAAGATCTGTGCGGACTGCGCATTGCCCTCATTCTTATGCTGTTTCTGAACGTACTTGGTGTTTGAACTGGGATCCCAGGGATGCGCCCTCGATGAACCCTTCTTAGAAGATCCCCCAGAGCCGAATCCTGGGTTGGAACTATTGAGGAATGACGCACCGGCTGGCTCCGCCGAACTCGGTGCGGCCATCGGCGGATGCCACGGCTGCGGAACATAGAACAACGAATTCAGATTCGGCTTCGTAATCCCCTGCGGGTTGTAGGGCCTGTACCCCAACACATCACTCAGGGTGGCCGGGTTGTTCGTCACGAATGCGTACCGGTTGACCGACTGCGGCTCCGTCAGCAAGCCCCGGTAGCTGTCCTGCGACAACCACGACCCCGTGCCCGGGTCGTACTGCCTCGAGAAATAACTGTTCAGGTCATACGACGGGTCGGATTGCTCTGAGCCGAACCCGGCGACGGCGTTCCATCCGGTGGTGCCGAAGTTCTGCCCACCGAAGTCGTCATAGTTGGCGAGTTGAGTGACAGATCCGCCAACCGCCTGAGCAGCGACCGAGCCGAGGTTATCGAGCAGATTCCACCGGGTACCCGTATCGGCCGTCGACATGTCGGATGCCTGCAACGCGACCCCGCCCAACGCATCCCGCACCTGCGCGGTCGTACCCGATGCCGGGTTCGACTGCTGCACGATGCTCGTGCCCGACCACACCGATGTCGTCGTCTGCGACCCCAACCCGGACGTGTCTGTCGACGTCTGCTGACGCCCCAGGCCGTCGTAGCCATACGTGGTGGAACGGCCGTCGCGGCTGACGCCGGTCATGCGACCCGCATCCGACCAGCTGTAATCCGTGTTCACCCCACCCACCGTCGACGAGGTGCGCTGCCCATTCGCGTCATAGCCATACACCGACGGGGTGCTGCCCGTCGTCGAGGTCACCTGATTGATCGAGTTGAACGATGCCACGCTCGACGTGGTCTTGCCCGAAGCGTCGGTCTCGGACGCGGCCGTGCGATTGCCGTTCGCGTCATAGGCGTAGTCGGCCTTGCTGCCATCGGTTGACGTCGACCCGGTGAGCCGGTCAAGGGAGTCATAACTGTAGGAACGTTTGGTCTCAGCACGCGGAGCCGCCGATCCCGCCGCCTGGTTCGGCGTCACGGTGCGGGTCGCCGCCGTCACGTTGCTGTTCTTGTCGTAGCTGTATGCGAACGAGAGTGCTCCCCCGTCGGCAACGGGGTTCGTCGGGGCGGGTGTGGTTCGACCGCCGAGGTAGTTGTTCGCGGGAAGACTGTCCGAACCGGAAGCAGCGGGCGCGGCCGCAGAAGCCTCAGCGGCGGCCGGCTTCGGTAGCTGGTTGGCGATGCTCGTGACCCGGTTGGCCTCGTCATAGGCGAACGACGTCGTGATCCCGGTCGAGCGGGTCTCCGTCGTGAGGTTGCCCGCCGGATCCCAGTCATACGACAGGTCACCCCACGGCGAAGTCTGCTTACTGGGGCGGCCCGCCTTGTCATAGCTGTACCCGATGGTGTCGCCGCCCGGCAGGGTGAGGTCGGTCAGCGCGCCCGTGGTGTCGTAGGCGTATGCCACCTTCTTGCCCTGCGGGTCGATCTGCTCTGTCATGCGCCCGGCGGGGTCGTACTTCCACCCGGTCACGCCCAGGCTGTCGGTCATCGCGATGGGCTGGCCCGCCTTGTCATAGGCGTAGGCCACGGAGGTGCCGTCGTTGTAGGCGGTGTTGATCAGCTGGCCGAGCGGGTTGTACGTGTTGCTCTTGGTGTTGCCCTTGGCGTCGAGCTGCGAGGTGAGCTGGCCGAGGGAGTCGTAGTTGTACGACCACGTGTTGCCGGCCGCGTTCGTCTCGCCGACGACGCGATTGTTCTTGTCGTACGAGAGCGTGTCGACGTTGCCGTTCGCATCGGTTGCCGACGTGCGGTTGCCCACCTTGTCGTACGCGTAGCTGGTCGTGACATTGGATGCCGCGGTCTGCGTTCCGTCGCCGGTTGCGGCCTCGACCACGGTGGTCAGCTGCCCGGCGGGGTCGTAGCTGTAGTTCGTGACGACCCCCAGGGGGTTCGTCATCGACGTCTGCCTGCTCGCCGCATCCCAGGCGAAACGCGAGGTGTTGCCCAGCGCATCCGCTTTCGCAGTCACCCGACCCATGGGGTCGTAGGCGGTCGTCGCCGTGTGCCCGTTGGGGTCGGTGACGCTCGTCGTGCGTCCATCGCCGTCGTACCCGTATGCGGTCACAGCGCCGAGCGGATCGGTGGCGGATGTGACGAGTCCGCGGGGGTCGTACGCTGCGGTCGAGACCCGGCCGAGGGCATCCGTGGCCGTGGTCAGACGGTTCGCCGCGTCGTAGCCGTAGCTCACCTTGGCGCCGGTCGCATCGGTGGCGGTCAGCACGTTTCCACTCGCGTCGTAGGTGAACGAACTCGTGCGACCCGCTGTGTCGGTCGTCGACGTGACGCGCCCGTTCTTGTCGTAGTCAAAGGTGGACTTGTCTCCCGCGGGGTTCGTGATGCTGCTCACCCGACCGAGAACGTCGTAGGCGTAGGCGGTCACGTTGCCCGCGGCATCCGTCGTCGCCGTGGTCTGGCCGACTTTGTCGTACGACGCCTTCGAGACGTTGCCCAGCGCATCCGTCGTCGAGGTGACCCGACCGAGCTTGTCGAACGACTGCTTCGTGGTGGCGCCGGCCGGGTTGGTCGACTCGGTGATCTGACCCAGGGGGTCGTAGGCCCGCTTCCATGCTCCCCCGTTCGGATCGGTCACCGTGGTCGGCCTGGAAAGCTTGTCGACGTCGAACTTGGTGACCGCGCCCACAGGATCGGTGACGCCGACGAGCGCATCCTCCTTGTTGTAGGAGTACGTGGTCACGCCACCGTCGGAGGCCGTGACCGAGGCGAGGCGGAAGAGCGCATCCCACGTGTAGCTGGTCACCGCACCGGTGGGGTCGGTCGAGTTGAGCAGGTGCCGGTTGCCGTCCCACACATACGAGGTGACGCCGCCGGCTGGGTCGGTCGCCGTAGAGACGTTGCCCGCGCCGTCGTAGGCGTAGCTGCTGGTCGCGCCGGTCGCATCGGTGCTGGATGTGATCAGTCCGGCAGGGTTGTATCCGTACGTCGTCGTGTGGCCGTTCGCGTCGGTCGCGGAGGTGAGGTGGCCCTGCCCGTCATACGCATAGGTGGTGGTGTTCCCGCCGGCATCCGTGGCCGAAGTGAGATTGCCCGCAGCGTCGTACCCATTCGCGAGGGTGCTGCCGTCGGGCAGGTGCACGCCGGTGATCAAGCCCTTCGCATCGATGTCATACGTCGTCGTGCGCGCGGCGCCGCCCGGGCCGCCCTGGTCGGTACTGCTCGCCACCTGGCCGGTAGGCGAGTAGGTGTACTTCGTCGTCGTGCCGTCGGGGGCGGTGATCTGCGTCACGTTCCCATTGGCGTCGTAGGTGTATCCGTAGGCGTTGCCGGCCTCGTCTGTGTAGGCCGTCACGTTGTTCGCGTCATCGTAGGCATACGTCTTGCTGCCTCCGGTCGCGTCGGTGACCTTCGTCACCCGATGCTTGTCGTCGAAGGCGAACACGCTCACGTCGCCCTCGTTGTCGGTGTACGAGGTCTTGCCGCTGTCGTAGGCGAACGACCGAACGTTGCCCTGCGCATCCAACTGTCTGATGACGCGACCCTGGGCGTCGTACTCGTTTGTCAGATAGGTCACGCCCACGGGGTCGGTGGCGGTCAGCAGGTGGTGTGCACCGTCGTAGGTGAACGAACGCGTGCCCGATCCTCCGGGGTAGACGATTGCCGCAAGATCTCCCGCATCGCCGTACGAGAAACCCCACACTCGGCTATCAGGCGCGGTGAACGAGGCCACCCGACCCAGGTCGTCGCTGCCCACCTGAATGACCTGGCCCGAGGTGTCGGTGATCGATGCCATGGGCAAGAACTGCGCGTTCTCGCTCGCCGCCCCGTATTGAATGTCGTATCCGTTGCCGGCCAGGTCACGGAACGAGGAGAGCTCGCCGACGCCCTGAGGATCGGTCGCATCGAACGTCCACACCGAACCGTCCGCGCCCGCCAGCGTCAGCTGGCCGGCGACCTCAGTGAGGCTCTGATGCTTCACCGGATCTGCCGCATAGCCGCCCGCACCATTCGGCGCGAATGTGTACGAGGCTCCGTCACCTCGAACGATCATGACCGAACCGTCAGAGAACTTCTGAGCTCTCGCCCCGAGCCCGAACGACCACCCGGCACCGATTCGCGAGAGCCGACCGTCCTGCCCGTTGTACGTGAGACCGAGATCGATCTGGGAACCACCGTTGCCGGGCAGCGTGAAGATCGCCTCATCTTCGATCAGGTTGCCCGTCGAGAACGACACCGGCTCGGATCCGTACATCTCGTAATTCTGGTGACCCAGATCGGCCCAGGCAGCCTTCTCCGCATCTGTCGGAGGCTCGGGGAAACCCGCCGCCGCTGGGCTGAGGCAGTTGTAGCCCTGCGACACCAGATACTCACGGAACGACTCGGCGACACCGGCCGCGATCTTGTCCATGTGCTGGTCGATGATCGTCCAGTCATAGTTGTTGTCGAGGTTCGCCGCCTCGAGGTGCGTATATGCACCCGGATTTGAGACGAACTCCTGCTGTGGAATGTTCTGTGCCGGCTCCGCGGCCCAGATCTTCGCCGGCATCGTTGTATACCCGGGCAGGACATTCACCAGAGTGTCCGACACCGCCGCACTCTCCGGTGTATTGATCGGAAACACCTTCGACCCACCGGTGCTCGCCGACCCGTTACCCCAGGCATGACCAACCGGAGCGTCGAATGCCAACGTCGCCGTCAAGACCGGGTTCTGCGCGGCCGCAAAATCAGCTCGATCCTGAGCCGAAACATAGGGCGTATTCGGGTCGGAGCGAGTCAACGACACCGTGGCAAGGCAGGCGTTCTGCAGCAGCGTCTTTACGCCGTTCGCCAACGCGATGTTGTACGGAAGCTCGGAGTCCACCTTCGCGGGGCTGTCCGTATGGGCGACCCCGTCATCCGGGTCAAGCACCACGACCGGGCCGACCGGCGGAACAAAAGGCTTGCCGATCACGACGAACTGCGACAGGTGGCCAGACTCGCCCACGACGGCGCCGGAACCGGCCTCGTAGTGCGAGGCCACCGGCATCCACGGATCGCCCGGGTTCTCGCGCGTGAAGATCTGCAAAGACGCCGGATCGATGCCGTCGAGCTTGGACTGGTCGACGTTCATCGACAGGGCGACGCCGGGCTTCACATCGGTGACGCCCTCGGTGCCCGCACTCGTCTTCGAGGTCGTAACATCTGCCTCGACCGTGGTGACCTGCTTGCCACCACCATCGACGGCCGAGATCTTCACCGGCGCCGACACAACTGTGCCACCCGTTTCCGAGGCGGCAGACACTGCCGCAGAGTCGGGCATCTTCGACATCGTCACGTCAAGCGCGCCATCGTCTTTCTTGCCGCCGAAGGTCACCGACGTTCCGACCTCGTCGCCGGTGACGGTCGACCCGTCACCCGGCTTCACCGAGCCCGAACCCACCTCGACATCGTCCGGGGTCGTTGCTCCGCCGCCATCGTCGGTGTTGCTGCCCTGCGCCGCAGCAGTCACCTCGGCGAGAGTCGACGCGGCACGCTCTGCGGCCTGCTGACGCGGAGATGCCTGAGCAGGAACCGCACCGCCCACCACCAGCGCAGCCGAAACGACAAAAGTCACCGTGGAGCGGAGCAGCACACGGCGCCGTGCTGACGTCTTCACCATCATCACGCGCTTACTCCCCAGACTTTTCATCGAACAACGAACTGATCTGTGTCGAATCGCCACCTGGGCTGTCCGATGCACCTCCGAGGGCCGCGACCGCGCGCTGCTGCTTTCGCCGCGCGAGAAAGACAACCAAGCCGCCGAAAAAGAGCATCGCGACGACCCCGATCGGCAGCCCGACGGTCAGCCCGGTGCTCGCCAACGCCTCCGCCGCCTCGCGTGCCGCCTTCTCGCGAGCTGCCTTCGCCTGGTCGAATGCCTTCTTCAGCTGCGCCGCGTCAGAGACCCCGTCGTGGTTCAGATCCTCGTCGCCCGTCGCGCACGTCGTATCTCCGCAGATGACGATCTCGATCCAGTCCGCGATCCCGTCGCCATCAGCGTCTTCGTCGCCGGTTGAACACGTCGTCGTGCCGCAGACGATCTGCTCGGCGTAATCGGGGATGCCGTCACCGTCTTCATCCGCATTCGGATCGGCACACGTCGTCGAACCGCACGCGGTGATTTCGACCCAATCGGGGATGCCGTCGCCATCCGCATCTTCGGCACCCGTTGCGCACGTCGCGGTGCCGCACATGACCCGCTCCACCGAATCCGGAAGACGATCGGCGTCGGAATCGCAGGCGGCCGCACTAGCGGTCGACGTACACGCCACCGCAGGAGTAGCCGCCTGTGCCGGCACAGCCACGAGAGCAAGCGCCGCGACCACAACGATAAGGAGAAGAGCACGAACGACCCGTGAGCACGCAGACATAGAAACCAATCAGCTGAGGATGCGAAGGAACCCTTCATCTGATTGGACGCGCGAGCGGCGCGTTCATTACGCCACTTGGGTCACGAATATTTCTGCGGCTCGAGCGAACGGCGAATACGCACCCACTCGACCAGCTCTATCACCCCGAGGGGGCGGAGGTCAGTCCATCAAGTCGAGTACTGCGACTCCGCCAACCAACGCCCACTCGTTCGTCAACGACGCAAGCTGCGGCACCTCCTGCAAGGCCACGCCCAAGGAGGTGAAGACGACGACGGTTCCGTCTCGCACTACCTGCATTCCTGCCACATCGAGCTGAGCGGCGGGGTCGTATTGCCCACCGGGCTTCAATGCCCACGCGCCCGCCCCCGAGACCCGCGCATCCTGAACCGTCCAGCCCAGCGGCTCCATGCTCTCTTCGGTGTACGAGGGATCCCTCGAGACACCGACCGAAATGCCGCCGTATTCTCCGATCTCGATGTTCGACGCGTTCGTCTCCGGCGTGTACCAGACGCAGCCGAGCTCCGGGCCCAGTGATCCCGTCGATACTCCGTTCTCGCTCCCCTCTAGTTCGATGAGTCCCGCCACCTCAGGGCCGAGGGCTGCCTTGACCTCGTCGCAGCTGGGGAACCCCTCATCTGCGTCGGGTGTTGAGCTGGGAGCACCGGTTGTTTCGCCCTGTGGCGCCGCCGGAGCCTGGCCCGCCGACGAACCGGCGGGCGCCGTGTCGCCGGTGTTGCTGCATCCGCTCAACACGGCTGTCATCAGAGCCACCGCGACGGCGGCAAGGATGGTGGATTGCGTCTTCGAACGTGCCGTCATGAATTCGCTTTCTGTCGTGCATGACAATGACGCACCGATTTTACTTCTCCTGACGACGATCGTTATCGGTCCCCACAAAGGCCCGGATCCACGACCCGGGCCTTCGTTGTTCTCGTCGCCGCGGCGGAACGGGCGGAGATCCGTTCAACCGGCGCCATATATGGGCCGGATGCGCCGTTCTCCGCCCGTTCATCGTTAAACGGGAGGAGATTTCGCATATCGACGCGCTATTTGCGTCGGATGCGCAGATCTCCTCCCATTTCAACGCGCAGAGGCATGTCAGGACCGACCTCGAGGCGATGTCAGGCTGAGGCCGTGTCGATCCAGAAACGCATCTCGCCCTCGCTGTTGATACGGTCTTCGACTCCGCCATTGCGGCGAACGACCGCGATCGAGGCTGCGTTGTGGGGCGCAACAGTCAGAAGTGCCCGCTCGATGCCCAGACCGGCGCACTTTACGAGAGCCTGTTTCAACATCCGGGTCGCGTGGCCCTGACGCTGCCAGGGATACACGACGTGGTAGCCGATGTGACCTCCGCCTTCGTCGTCGGTGAGCTCGTGTCTGATGACGAGCGAACCGAGGTAGTACTCGCCTGATGCGAACCAGAACAGCTCCGAGGCAACGCCCCAGCGTTCCCGCACACCCGTTCTCTCGGCGACGAACGCGTCGAAGTCGAGGCTCGCGGCTTTCAGCCACGACGCATCCGACCCTCGGTGCTTCATGTCTGCCTGCTCGCCAACGAGGTACGACGTCTTGAGGGTCGTCGATGGCACGGACAGTCGGGGCGGCTCAGGCAATTCGATCATGGAGTGAAGCCTAGGCGCGGGCAACGGTCAACCAGCCCGGACTGGTAGCGTGCCCCGCATGGACCAGCTGCCCGAAGAACAGCACGGCAACAAAGACATCGCAGAGTCCGACAGAGGAGCGTTGATCGGGTCGATCATCTCGGCCATCTTCGGTGTGGCGTGGGGCTTCTGGGGGTCGTCAGGTCTGCCCCATTTCGCAGCCCTGTGCACGCAACTCGTGGCCACCCTGATTGGCCTCGTGATCGTCATCGCAGCCGTGAAACGGCAGACGCAGATCCCAAAGGGCGACCCTTCCCGCGGTCGCACACTGTTCTCGTCTCGCGCCTACGTGACCATCGTCGTATCCGAGGTGCTCGCCATCGTCGGAGGCAACATCGTTCTCACCGCCACCGGGCAGGACCAGTTCAGAATCGCCCTCGTTTCGGCGATCGTCGGCCTCCACTTTCTTGCCTTCGGTCGGCTCTTCTGGTCGGGCTTCTACTGGCTCGGCGCGGCCATGCTCGTAGCCGCGGCTGCTGGCATCGCCATCGGAGTGATCACCAACGACGCGAACCTCGTCCTCATCATTACCGGCCTCGCTTCAGCGGCGAGCCTGTTCGTCGCCGCCGTACCTCCACTCCTGCGCAACGCACCTACGCCCCGGGCGTCATGAACCCGCACTCGTAGGCGAAGACCGCGGCCTGCACTCGCGTGCGCGTACCGGTCTTCGCGAGAACGCTCGAGATGTGCGACTTGACCGTCGGCACACTCACCCAGAGCTCGGCGGCGATCTCGACGTTGCTGAGGCCACGGGCCACGGCCCCGAGCACCACCCGCTCACGCTCGCTCAGGTCGTTGAGCAACGCGATCTGCGCCGGATCAGGCGACCGAGTCACTTCAGTCCGAGCGGGCGCCACCGTCTGCTCGATCAGGGCTCGGGTCATGGCGGGGTCGATCAGCGAGTCGCCTCGCGCGGCCGATCTCACGGCCGCCGCGAGCAGATCAGGGCCCGAGTCTTTCAGAAGAAAACCGGACGCTCCCGCCGATATCCCCTCGAAAAGGTACTCATCGTCGTCGAAGGTCGTGATCAGCACGACCGCACACTCGAGGTCGGCCAGGATGCGCCTGGTCGCCGAGATTCCGTCGAGTCTCGGCATGCGAATATCGGTGACGACCACGTCGGGTGCGAGCGCATGTGCGTCGCTCACCGCGTCTTCGCCATCCGCGCTCTGGCCCACCACCTCGATGTCGTTCTCGGCGTCGAGCATGGCCGCGATGCCCGCGCGGGCGATCGGTTGGTCGTCGACGACGAGCACACGAATGGTCATGATTTTCCCTTTCGTCGACGCGCTCCGGCGGCGGTGCGCGGCACCTCCGCGGTCACGACCCACCCTTCGCCATCGGCACCACTCACGAGCTGCCCGCCGAGAGACGCGAGTCTCTCCTCCAACGACTCGAGCCCGGAGCCACCCTTCGGCATGTCGGCGAACCGCTCGCGCGCGGGGCCCGGATCGCTCACCCGCACCGTCCACACGAGCGGCTCTTCTGCGACGTCGACCCGCACGCTGTGTGCGGCCGAGTGCAGCATCGTGTTTGTGAGACTCTCCTGCACGGTGGCGATGATCGCCGCGCGATGCTCGGCCGGCATCGCGTCGCCAACGCGCACCGTGGCATCTACGTCGTAGCCGATCGATCGCACACGATCGACGTGCGCACCGAGTTCGTCGGTGAAGGCGAGCGGCGCCACGGCGCTGTTCGCCGGCGGCGACTTCAGAACGCGCACAACGGTGCGGATGCGCGCAAGCACGTCTTGCCCGTTCGTCGCGATGTCGCTCATCGCCTGCTCGAGCGGCTCCACCTGCCCGTCTGACACACGCAGAGCGGCCTGAGCGCGGATCACGAGGGCCGCCACATGGTGGGCAACCTCGTCGTGCATGCCGCGGGCGATGCGGGTGCGCTCCTGTTCGGCGATGCGCGCGACCTCGGCGGCGCGCAGCTGAGTGAGCTCCCTGTTCTTTCCGGCCAGCTCCTCGGCGACGCGGCGCTGCTTGCGAAGCATCAACGCGAAGACGATCACCAGAGCGCAAGCGATCAGCTCGGCCACCAGAACAGAGCGATCCTCGCCGCTGTCGAGCAGCAGGGCCTCGCTCAGCGGACGGGACTCGACCAGAAGACCCACGATGTCGCGCCACGGCAGAATCATTAGAAGAGCGAGCGTGCCGAAGGTCGCTGCCGGAGCGATGACGGGCCCGTCATCGGAGATCATGATGAAGACCACGATCGCGAGCGGAACCAGCGCTTGCGGCGCCCCCAGATACAGACCGTAGAGCTCCGGAGGAAGAGGGGTCAGCGTCGTGTAGGCGGTGTACAACGTCACCAGCACCAGTGTCTCCACCGGCCATCGGCGTGTGGTCGCGGCCCCCAATACCGCGAAGAGACCGAGGTAGATGTAACCGGGCAGCCCCTGCGGGTACCAGTCGAAACGCCGGGCGACGGCAAGTCCGATGAGGTACGCGACCCCGGCGGCGCCGATGATGACGAGACGCCGCCTGTGGGGCGCAGCGAGAAACATCCGGATGCGTGTGAACGGGCCCTGGTCGGGCATGGCGTCGTCTTTCTGCGCGGTGATCAGGAACGGCCTGATCGTGGGCATGTCACTCACGCTAGCGTCACCTCGTCATAGGTTGCGCTCTCGTACACGGGGGTGAACCCGACGAGCGCGTAGAGTTCGGCGGCGGCCGAGGCCGCGTCGGTTGCCGCGTTGGTCGCTGTCGGCCGGGGGAACGCGCGGGGCTCACGGCAGCGCGCGAGAAGCGCCTCGACGAGGGCGGCCCGCCACACGATGTCGGATGCGCGCAGCGCGCCGGGCAGGATGCGCACCTCGAGCGTGTCTCGCGCCGGGGTGTCGGTGAGCAGCGCGGTGAGGTTGACGTCGAAGTACTTCGACAGGCCAGTGCCGCGAGCGGCGGTCTGGAGAGCGCTCCAGCGTTCGGCGTCCGTGAGTTCGGTCTTCTCCTTCTCGACGAGGTCGAGAAGTGCCGGCGGCAGCGCCTGCAGACGGGTGCACGCGGGGTTGGTTCCGAGAGCGATGCGCAGCGCCTCGCGCCAGTGACCGAAGAGCCGCACGAGATTCGAGAATGCCGACGCCGACCGCAACGGTGCCGCATCGAAGTGCAGATGCACGGCGGCCTCGACGGGCACCGTGAAACCGAGTTCCCGGGCCGGTTGCAGCAGGCGCTCCAGCACCGCCTCGTGATCATGAGTCAGCGGCGGAGTCACGATCTCGCACGGGCGCTCCCGCCCGGCGGCGAGCGACGTCGCCATGGCGATGCTTGCTCCGGCTCGGTCGCGCAGCCGGCGCACGGTTCCGACCGTCTCCACCTGAGTGCCGAACAGAGAAGCGACGTCATCGAGCACCCGAGAGAACGGAGTATCGGGAGGCGTGTGACCCGCGACGAGCCGAAGCAGTCGGCCGTCGTCAGACAAAATCCGGTAGCTGTGTTCGTCGGATGCCGGGGGCACGACAGCGGCCCGGCCACCGACATCCGGCGTTGCCTTGTGTCGGTCTCGTGCGAGGTCGGCGGCGATCGTGATGTCGTCGACGAACGTGGCGATCGGCTCGCCCGCTGAATCGACAACGAGGAAGCCTGGGGTCAGGTGCCAGAAGTGACCCATGCCCGGCACGAGCGACGGCTCCGAGTCGGTGTGGAAGAAGCGCTCGATGCGCCCCGCCTGCTCGCGACGGATGCGGTCGGCAAGGGTGCGCCGGCTGGAACCATCCGGGGCGAGAAGCTCGATCTCGAAGCCGATGCGCTCGTGCAGGATCATGCGTGGCCGGCGTCGCGTGTCGCAATGATCGGTGTCACAAGGGAAGATCCTTGCCGGCCAGGATTTCGCCACCGGCGCGAACGATCGCGCTGTACGTGTCTGTCTGCCACAGCCCTGCCAGCTTGACGGCATCGGAATCGTCGAAGCCGGCAAGCTGGAAGGCACGTAGTGCCTGATCGTTGGTAACCGTCGCGGGCAGTGCAGGCAATGACTGGTGAGCCAGAAGAACAGCACCCATCTCGGCCTTCGCCTCGATCATGTCTCCGGAGCCCCAGGCCGTGGCGAGGGCGAGGAGCTGAGGGTAGGTGTCGAACGAGTATTGGAATGCGGTGCGCTGCTGATCTGGTGTGTACGACATCGTGGTCGCCTCATCCGCTCCGAAAGGCAGAGCAACGCCCGCCAGGATCTTCGCCCCAGCCTTGCCCCGAGCATCTTCGGGAGTCGTTTCCCAGACGACCGCGAGGTTCAGTGCGTCGTCGGCATAGGCAGATGTGGCGAACGCGGCCAGGTCGGCCTCGGTGTAACTCGGCAGGGCCGCCTTCGGCTGCTCGTCCGCCGTCGAGACCGCACCGGATGCTGTCACATCGGAGTACGCGCTGCCGGGGGTCGCGAGGGCCCCCATGGCGCCGAGTCCCACGATGGATCCGGCGATCAGGCATGCTGCTGCCGCGGTCGTTCCGACTCGAAGGAAGGCCGATCCCTCGGCGCGCTCCTTGCCTGCCGAGGTGTCTCGAGACTCATCCATGTCGTTCTCCTTGCTTCGGGTCGGCGGGCTCAGACGTGTTTCATCTCGTGCCGACAAAGCTAGACGCTATGAGTCCATCGTGACGGGCAACAAGGGCCGCGGGCCCCGTTCGTTCGCGCGTCGTCGAGACGTATCCCCAGGAATGAGCGCGCCTCGCGAAGAATCCATCCGAAGGGATGAGTCTGGGGCACGGGCCGCTCAGCTGAACGTGCCGAGCTGCTGATCGATCGGAACCGACCTCTCCGATTCCACGTCGCCCGTATGAGCAGTGGTCACCGTCTCGATGAGCATGATCTCGACCTCGTTCTCGGCCACCGGGTTGTGGCGAACCCCGCGGGGCACAACGTAGAACTGGCCGGGGTCGAGCACGACCTCGTCGCCGCCCTCCAATTGGATGCGAAGGCGCCCCGAGATCACCAGGAACATCTCGTCCTCCTGGTCGTGCGCATGCCACACCAGCTCGCCGAGCAGCTTCGCGACCTTGATGTACTGGTCGTTAACGCGGCCCACGACCCGAGGGGTCCAATGCTTGTCGACCTGCTGGAGTTCGGCGGCGACATCTATCCCAAAAACGTTCGTCATGCATCCAGTGTGGGTGATCGCGGCCCGATCTCGATACGGCCGCGGCGTTCCCTGAGCTTGTCGAAGGGCGGCGTGCTCGATCAGCGGAACGGGCCCTGGCTGTCTATCGTTGAATCATGGGCACCTGGAGTGGACAACCGTTCAGAAGTGACTCGGCGAGCGACTGGGCCTATGACCTGGCCGATGCCTCTGACTGGTCGGTCGTGCGCGACGCGCTGACCGAGGTCATCGGCCAGACCGACATCGATGCAGACGACGCCGCCATCGCCATCGCCGCGGCCGAGGTTGTCGCACACGGCCTCGATCGCCCCACGCAGACGGATGCCTACACCGAGTCGGTGGGCTCGTTCGTGCAGCGGGTCGGCCGGCCCGACGCCGAACTCGTGGCGTTTGCGCTCGACGCTCTCGCCGCCGCCGGCTCTGCCGAGAGCGAATTGACCGAGCTGTGGCAAGACGAAGATCCCGACGAGTGGCTCAGCGCGAACGCGGCGCTGAAACAGGCTCTGGATGCCGGGCTACCCGGCCATGGCTGAACGCCCGACCCGTTCGAAGCGACATCGCCGCCGTCGGCGGCTGATCGTCACTGCTGTCGTTGTGGTGACTCTGGTCGCCGTTCCTCTGATCGTGAACGCGGTGACCCCGCGCCCGGCCGCCCTGCTCATCCGGGCCGGAGTGGGATCGGTCAAAGACACGGTCACCATCGGCCCTTACGCCGATCGAATAAGCGGCATCGAAGCCAGCGATCCCATCTCGGTGCCGGTCGACGGCCTGCCCGACGCCCAGCTCGTTCTCTACTCGAACGGTGAGGAGTCGACGACAGGCAAGCCCGTCGTTCTCCTCATTCACGGCGGCGGATGGATTCTCGGCAAGGCGTCGCAGATCGCAAGCTACGCGAAGCTGCTGGCTTCGGAGGGGTACCTGGTCGCCAACCTCGACTACTCGCTGGCCCCGGAGTACGAGTATCCGACGCCCGTGCTTCAGTCGCTCGCAGCATTCGACTACCTGCGCGAGAACGTCGCGTCGTTCGGCGGCGACCCGGCCCGGATGTTCGTGGCCGGCAATTCGGCGGGCGCACAGATCGCCGCGCAGCTCGGGGCGATCGTCACCAATCCATCGTTGCGCGAAGAGATGAATGTGTCTGTCGAGACGCCCGCGACCGCGCTGCGCGGCGTCATCCTGTATTCGGGGCCCTACGACTTCTCAACTGTGTCGCGCACGAATTTCGCCGCGTTCGACACCTTCGCCTGGAGCTACCTCGGGCGCAAGGACTGGTCGTCAGACTCGAGAATCGACCAGCTCTCAACCACGCGCACGGCGACGGCCGACTACCCGCCCACCTATCTGACGGCTGGTGACGCCGATCCCCTCGAACCGCAGAGCTACGAGCTCGACGCCGTGCTGCGCGCGCAGGGAGTCGACGTCACGAGCCGCTACTGGACAGGCTCGGGCAGGGCACTGCCGCACGACTACACCTTTGACCTGTCGACGACCGCGGCGCAGACGGCGTTCGACGACACGGTCGCCTTCATCGAGAAGCACTCCTCATCGCGCGAGTAACGCCTCCAGCTCGTCGACGACGAGGTCGGGGCGCGTGATGAACGGATGGTGCCCCGTCGGCACCTCGATCGAGCGGGTGGCCCGCGCCGCATGGAAGCGCTGCAGCTCGAGCGAGGTGCTGCGATCCTCGCCGCACACGATGTACGTCGAGTCGACTCCGTGCCATCCAGCCGCCGTCGTCGGAGTCGTGAACGCACTCGCATCCTGAGCCGTGACCCGCTGCCAGGCCTCACGCTGGGTCTCGGCATCGGCATCCTGCAGAAACCGGGCGCCGAACGACGTCGCGTCGTAGCCCGAGACGCTGAGCGTGCCGTCGCCGTTGTCGCCGATCGACACGGGGTCGGGCTCACCACTCATGATCGCGCCCTGCGCCTGGCCGATATCGGGCAGGTACGACGAGATGTAGAGCAGGTGCTTGATGGCGGGGTGCGTTCCGGCCTCGGCGATGACGGTTCCACCGTATGAGTGGCCGACCACGATCGCCTCGTCGGCCTTGTCGAGTTCGCGGCGCAGCGCCGCGGCGTCCGCGATGAGCCCGCCCGCGGCATCCGAATCGCCGTCGGCCCCGCCGGTGGCACTCTCGCCGCACGACGGCAGCATCACGGCGCGACTCCGGATGCCCGTGCGCCGCTCGAGCAGGTCGGCTGCGGGTTGCCACCACCACGCTCCGCCGCGAACAAGAGCGCCGTGCACGAAGAGCAGCTGCATGGTGGGGTTCCTTTCGGATGCGGTGACGCTTCAGACACTAGGGCTCGGAGTGCCCGGCGCACATCGAGGTTCGCTGAGGGCGGTGCGCTGAATGCGAAGCCAATCGCAGCGCTCCCTGAGCCTGTCGAAGGGCGACCTACTCGATCAGCACGGCGGAACGGGCGGAGATTTCGCACACCGACGCGCTATTTGCGTCGGATGTGCTTGGTTCCGTCCGTTTCGTCAGGGTCAGCGGGTGACAGCGCCGAGATGGCGGGCGAAGAAGCGGGCGGCATCGTCACCCGCGAACTGCGGAAGTCCCGTGTGGCCGCCCATGTTCGCATAGAGGCTCTTCTCCGTCGAGGCGAAGGCGTCGAAGAGATCGAGAGCCATCCCTCGATCGTTGCCCTCGTCATCCCACTGGAGGAGAACATGCAGCGGAATCGTGACCCGACGCGCCTCCTCCATCGTGGTGCGCGGAACATAGCTGCCGGCGAAAAGCCCGGCCGCCGCGATTCTCGAATCGATCGCGGCCAGACGCACTCCGATCGCGATCACGCCGCCCGAGAATCCGACCCGCTCGTTGATCTCAGGAAGGGCGAGTACGTCGTCGAGAGTGGTCTGCCACTCCGGCACCGCCTGATCGACGAGAGGGAGGATCAGCCGGTCGATCACATCTGCCCCGGGCTGTTCGCCGGCGGTGAGCGCACGGCGAAGGTCTGCTCGAGCGCGCTCCGCACCGGGCAGCGCTGTTCGCTCGCCGGCTCCCGGCAGTTCGATGGCGACCGCTGCGAAACCGTGCGCGGCGGCGCTGCGCGCCCGTGCCTCGAGCCGGGAATACATCCGTCGCATCCCGAGGCCGCCGGGTTGGCCCATCAGGATGACCGGAACCAGCGCAGAGGAAGAAGCTTGCGGCGGTGTCCACAGGATGCCGCCGATGTCACCGATGGTGAACTCACGCTCGGCGATGCCGGGGTCGAGATGTCGTTCAGAGATGAAATGCATGGTCGTGCCTTTCAGGAGCAGAACGGCCGCTTCGCATGTCGAAGGCCGCTTGACTCTTCCGTAACGTCAACTGGAATGGTTGCAGACATAACAAAGATAACCAGACCGGCCACCGACAGGTCGGCGCGACCGATCGATAACAGGAGGTCCTAGCCATGCAGGAGTGGCCGATCAAGGACGTGGCCCGGGCGACCGGGCTCACCAGTCGAACGCTTCGTCACTACGAACAGATCGGCCTGCTCCACCCGTCGCGGGTGGCGAGCAATGGCTATCGGTTCTACGGGCAAGCAGAGCTGTCGCGCCTCTACAGAATCCTCTCCCTCCGAGCTCTCGAGCTGCCGCTCGCCGCGATCCGCCTCGCCCTCGATGACGAGAAGTCACTCGTCGAGACGATCCAGTCGCACCTCGCGCTTCTCGAAGAACACAGAGACCGAACGAACCAACAGATCACCGTCGTAAGGCAAACGCTCGAGGCGGCACAGAAAGGCCAACAAATGAGCATCGAAGAGGTATTCGCAAGCTTCGACCCGAGCCAGTACGAGACCGAGGTGAGAGAGCGTTGGGGCGACGACGCCTGGGAAGGCAGCGCCGAGCGTCGCAACCAGATGACGCACGATGAGCGCAGAGCCGATGACGAGCGCAGCCTCGACGTGAACGCCGCCCTGCGCGCGGCCGCCGAATCAAACGTGGACCCGACATCCGAGGCATTTCACGCCCTGATTGCGCAGCACTACAAGTGGGTCACAGAGCACTGGAACGGGCGCAAACCCGACAGAGCCGCCTATACCGGACTCTCTCACCTCTACGTCACCGACTCGCGATTTGCCGCGACCTACGGCGGCGAAGCCAACGCCGAAGTCATCCGCGCGGCGATCCAATCGTGGATCGAGACGAACCTCCCGTAGGGCCGTCGGTTGTGTAATATAGTAAGCGCACTTACTACTAGGAGGATTGCCATGTGGACCACCAATTACGAGCAGACGACCACTGCCACACCATCGGCGGTCTGGGCCGCCCTGGAGAAGCTGCACTCCGGCACTCCTCTCGGACCAAGCTCCGACGCATTCGAACTGCACGGACCGTTCGCCGTCGGGACGACACTCACGATCACACCGCAAGGTCAAGAGCCGATGCAGTCGACGATCGTCGCGCTCGTCCCCAACACCACCTACGCGGACAGGACCGTTTTCGGTGATCTGGAACTGACCTTCCGACACGACCTTGCCCCGACCCCAGACGGCGGGACGATGGTCACGCACACGCTCGTCATCGATGGACCCGGGTCCGAGGACATCGGACCCGAGCTCGGGCCTCAGATCAGCAGCGACTTTCCAGTGGCGATGGCAGAACTGCTATCGGCGGCAGAACGCGCAGCCGAGTAGTCGTATGCCCGGCGACCTCGACACCCAGTATCCGGATGCGCAATCGAGCCTAGGACTCGCCCTGTGGCGGGCGACCAACGCATGGCAGAAGCACATCCGCGCGGCCCTGGCCCCCCATGACCTGACGCACGTGCAATACGTACTTCTGGCGTCGCTGACCTGGATGGATCGCACCGAGCCCGTGAGCCAGCGCCATCTCGCCCAGCACGCAGAGCTCGACGTGATGATGACATCACAAGTACTCCGCACACTCGAAGCCAAGGGGTACATCCGCCGCGAACCCCACCCCGACGACAGGCGCGCTATAGCGCTACACCCCACCCCGCGCGGGATCGAGCTGGCGAACATGGCCACGCAAGACGTTGAGTCCGCCGATACCGCCTACTTCGGAGCACTGACACCGGCTCAGCGCAAATTGTTCCTTCCCGCCCTGCAACGGTTGGCCTCGAATCCGCACGAGTAGAACCGGCCGATCGGCCCCGAATAGGCGCTCAGCGGGCGCACTGCGTTAATGGCCACATGCAGTCCTTCGGTTTCGACCGTCTCGTGACGAATTTCCAACCCATTGTCAACATCGACTCGGGCGTGGTGGTGGCGCACGAAGCGCTCAGCCGCGCGTTCTCCGACGGGGTGCCGATCTCTCCGGATCGGCTTCTACACGAGGCGTACCAGCGCGGAACGGTCGCCGAGCTCGACACCCTCTTTCTCGAATCCGCCCTTCGCGCGGCCGAGGCGCAGGGTCTCGTCTCGCCGCACTCCGTCTTCGTGAACGTCGAGCCCGTGAGCTTGGTCGACGGGCGCATCCCGGCCGCGCTGCTCGGCGCTCCCCCATTGGTCGTCGAGATCACCGAGCGCGCACTCACCGGAGACCCCGGATCTCTTCTCGCCGCGACGGCGGCCCTGCGCGCCGCGGGTCACCTCATCGCGGCCGACGATCTGGGGGCCGAAGCAGCATCTCTCGCGCTGCTTCCGCTGTTCGCACCCGAGATCGTGAAGCTCGACATGAACCTCATCGCGCGCCAGCCCGACCGCACGGCAGCCATGATGATGACGGCGATCGCGGCGTATGCAGAGAGAACCGCGTCGATCGTGCTGGCCGAGGGCGTAGAAACCGCAGAGCACATCACCCGCGCGCGAGTTCTCGGCGCATCCCTTGCCCAAGGCTGGTATTTCGGCCGACCAGACGAATCCGCACAGGTCTCCCCCGGCGTCACCGTTCGACAATCGAGGCCCGGTCGCCACAGCTCAGTATCGGCTCTGCCCGAACCGAACATCACTCCGTTCGACGTGGTGACGCCCGGTGCACCCGCAAAGGTCGGCGACCGCGCGATGCTCCTGCAAGTCAGCATGCTGCTCGAGGAGCGGGCGGCCGCCAGCGCCGACTCGGCCGTGCTGCTCGCCACATTTCAGGCCCACGACAACATCAACGCGACGGCCCGCCACCGATACGAGCGCCTGCTCGACACCGGATGCCTGTTAACGGTCTATTCGACCGGCACGTCGGCGGGCCTTCCGCATCCGGCCCGCAATGTGGTGCTCTCAGAAACCGACCCGCTCGCATCCGAATGGGATGTCGTTCTGCTCACCGCCGACTACGCGGCGGCCCTGACCGCGCGGGAGATCGATCCCACCCACGAGGGCCAGGGGCTCTACGAATTCGTGCTGACCACCAACCGCCATCTGGTCACGCGCTGCGCCCGAGCGCTTCTCTCGCGCTGAGCCGTCAACCCCTGCCGCCGACCGGGTGCGCAGGCGTAACGTCGCGCCTGGAAAGGAGCACATATGACGACGAACGAATCCACAAAGCCGGATGCCGACGAGATTCCCGATGGCTCGGGATCTGACGGAAGTAAGCCCCAGAGCGGCGAAGACACCGCATCAGGAGGAGGAGCAGACGATGAGTGACCCTCGCCCCGAGCACACCCCGAAGCCCGATGAGATCGACCCTGAAGAGGGAACCGAGCCCGATGGGACTCCCGTGGAGAACCCCTCCGGCTCGCGGGAGTTGATCGCGGCCTAGAGCCGCGTTCTCGCGCAAAGAACGTGTCTGAGACGGGGTCTGTCGACGACGGAACCGCGCCTGCGCTATTACAGGGCGGATTGACGCCACGCCGCTGTCGGAACGACGACACACCGGCCCACCGTCAAAACATCCTGTTCAACGAATCTCGGGGTCGATTCATGTGCAACTCGAACCCGTGGGGCTGGTCCTCTCGCCTCCATAGCTTGTCAGCAGCTCCCCGCAGACTCTCGTTCAGCGATCGAGTTCCGGGCTCGGTTTCTCCGTGACCCGGGCAAAGCCGACCATCGCTCGTACTCAGGAGAAGCCGGGCGGAAACGGTCTTTTCGTGCATGAGAGGTCGAGATGTCCTGAGTTGTAGCGCGACCTCTGCGAGCCGTGTCGATCCTCCGCCTGTTGCCGCCGCAGTCCACGGGACACGGCGATAGGCGAAGATAGTCGCATCATACGATCAGCGATAGGAGCGCCATCTTGCCCGCAGCGAGCAACCTGACCGAATACCTCAGCAGCCTCCCCGCCGATCGACGTGACGCATTCGACAGGCTGATGTCTGCGGTTGCAGCGGTGCCTGGGCCCCCGTCGAACAACTCCTTCGTTTTTCTCGCCGGCCAGACCACGCACCCCGAATTCGACGATGCCGAGGCTGTGTTCTGGAAGGCCGTCGAGCAGCTGCACCTGCGAAGCGCTGTCAACGACGGTGAGTTGCCTCTGGTCTACTGGGGTTTCCACTCCATCGACCTGTTGCTCCGCCGTCATTCCAACGGCATTCTCATCACCGATCGCACCGTGTATCTCGACGATGTGGGCCACAGCTCAGCCCACTTCGCGACCGAGAGCGTCGACCCCGCCTCCATTCGTGTGGCGGGCGAATCGCTCGAGGTGGCCGGCGCATCCGTCGGTCTCGCGCAGATCGCCAACATGCTCGAGCCGACAACCGCTCCGGATGCCGCCGCCTACCTTTCCGCCGTCGTCGCGGCCGTGCAGGCGGCGGGGCACACCGTCGCTGGCGACGGGAGTGCGGCCAGCGCAGAGCCCACCCAGACCGTGGAGCAACTCGTGTTCGCGAGTCGCATGAACTCCGACTTCAGGGTTCCTTCCCGACCCAAAGACGCCAAGGCGCTGAACAAGTTGTCGACCAAGTGGAGCCTTCCCGCCGACGAAGTGCTGCTCGTCTCGCTGTCGAGCTCGACATTCGCGGGTGTTTACGGCATCGCCATCACGAACAAGGCGGTGTACTCCAAAGACCTCATGGAGCCTCTGTTCCGTACTGCGTTGGAGAACGTCGAGGGCTTCGTTTGGGAGCCCGAGACGAAGACGTTCCGGGTGTCGAACGATCACGCGGCCCCGACGCATCCGGCCATCACCGATGACAACCGCGACTACGCGGCGAGCCTGCTGCACAACCTCGCTCGCGCGGCTGCCCGCGAATAGAGACCCGAGCAGCCGGCGTCAGTAGTGCCCGGCGTGGACAAGAGGTGCAGGTACTCCGGGCACCACTGTCCGCGCCGGGCACTACTGGCGCGCTGCGCTGCCTAGTCGAGCAGCAGCGCCGGCTCTTCCATGATGCTCGCGACGTCGGCCAGGAAGCGGCTCGCCACATCGCCGTCGACAACCCGGTGATCGAAGCTCGCACCAACGGTCGTCACGAAGCGCGGACGCACCTCGCCATCCACAACCCACGGCTTCTGCTTGATCGTGCCCAGAGCAACGATCGCCACCTCGCCCGGGTTCAGGATCGGCGTACCCGTGTCCATGCCGAACACACCGATGTTCGTGAGGGTGATCGTTCCATTGGCCTGGTCGGCCGGCGAGGTGCGCCCCTCGCGCGCGGTCAGCGTGAGCTGCTCCAGCGCCGCGGCGAGCTCGAGCAGCGACATGTCCTGCGCGTCCTTCACATTCGGAACGATCAGCCCGCGCGGGGTCGCCGCCGCGATGCCGAGGTTCACGTAGTTGCGAACGATGATCTCCTTGTCGGTCCACGCGGAGTTCACCATCGGGTTGCGGCGCACGGCCCAGATCATGGCCCGCGCCATGATCAGCAGCGGCGACACCTTCACGCCCGTGAAGTCGGTTGACGTCTTCAGGCGCTTCACGAACTCCATGGTGCGCGTCGCATCCACGTCGACGAACAGGCTCACGTGCGGCGCCGAGAACGCGGAGTGCGTCATGGCCTTCGCAATCTGCTTGCGCACGCCCTTCACGGGAATGATCTCTTCACGGGTGTCGGCCCACTGCGGCGTCTCGATGTTGTGGAACACCTTCGCCTGCTCCGCGTGGCGCACCACGTCGTCGCGGGTGATGTCGCCGATCGGGCCCGTGGGCTGCACCTCGGCGAGGTCCACGCCCAGGTCTTTGGCCAGCTTGCGAATGGGCGGCTTGGCGATGATCGGCAGGCCCGTGAGAACGGGCACGCGTGCCGCGCGGGTTGTGGATGCCTGCGGCTGGCCGCTCGAGGCGGCCCCGGTCGACGCGGCGTTTGGCTTGGCTGCCGCCGCGCCCGCGCCGGGGCGACTGGGCCGGCGGCTGGCGACGTGACCCTTGATGCCGTACCCGACCAGAACCGCGCCCGACGAGCTGTCTGATTCCTGCGAGACGCTGGCGGCGGCATCCGCTCGCACCTGCTCGGCCTCGACGACCGCCGGCGATGACGCCGACGCGGGGGCGACATGGTGCGCGGAAGCGACTGCGGCCGGCGCAGGCGCGGCGTGACCGGGCGACGCCGCGGCCGCGGTGATGGGCGTCTCGAACCCGGGAACGGGTGCGGGAGCAACGGCCGCGCCGCCGGCAGAGGTGACGCTGATGATGGGCGTTCCCACGTCGACGGTGTCGCCCTCATTCACGAGAAGGACTTCGACGACGCCCTCGAACGGAGAGGGCAGTTCGACGAGCGACTTGGCGGTCTCGATCTCGACGAGTACGTCGTTGATGGCGACGGTGTCACCGGGGGCGACGCGCCACGAGACGATCTCGGCCTCGGTGAGGCCTTCGCCGACGTCGGGGAGGTTGAAGTGCGAGGTGGTCACGATGCCATCCTTTGCGGTTGAAGAACTGAGGAAGCGAAGAGCCCGGGAGGACTAGAACGCCAGCGACCGGTCGACGGCCTCGAGAATACGGTCGACGTCGGGCAAGAACAGCGACTCGATACGAGGCGCGGGCATCGGCACATCGAAGCCCGAGACTCGAATCACCGGCGCCTGCAGCGAGTAGAACGCCTTCTCGGCGACAGTCGCGGCGATCTCCGATCCGACGCTCACGAAGCCCGAGGCCTCCTGGCACACGACCAGGCGGCCGGTCTTGGTGACCGAGTCGAGAATGGGCGCGTAGTCGATGGGGCTGATCGAGCGCAGGTCGATGACCTCGAGGCTCACGCCCTCCGTCGCGGCGAGCTCTGCGGCCTGCAGCATCATGGTGACCATGGCGCCGTGGCCGACGAGCGTCGCATCCGTGCCCGTGCGCGCGACGCGACTGGCGTGCAGCGGCGAGGCCGAGGCATCCAGATCGACGGGGCCCTTGGGCCAGTAGCGGCTCTTGGGCTCGAAGAAGATCACGGGGTCGTTCGACTCGATCGACTCCTGGATCATCCAGTAGGCGTCGTTCGGGGTCGACGGGCTGACCACGCGCAGGCCGGCCGTGTGCGCGAAGTACGCCTCGGGGCTCTCCATGTGGTGCTCGATCGCGCCGATGTGGGCGCCGTAGGGGATGCGGATGACCACGGGCATGCGGAGCGTGCCCCGGCCGCGGTTGGTGAGTTTGGCGAGCTGCGTGGTGATCTGGTTGAAGGCCGGGTAGACGAAGCCGTCGAACTGGATCTCGCAGACCGGGCGGTAGCCGCGCAGGGCGAGGCCGATGGCGGTGCCGACGATTCCCGACTCGGCGAGGGGCGTGTCGAGCACGCGCTTGTCGCCGAACTCGGCCTTGATGCCCTCGGTCACGCGGAAGACGCCGCCCAGCGTTCCGATGTCTTCGCCCATAAGAAGGACTTTGTCGTTGTCGGTCATGGCCTTGCGCAGGCCCGCATTGATGGCCTTCGCCAGCGGAAGTTCTTCGACGGCCATTACTTGTCTCCTCCGAACGACGCCTCGTAGTTCGCGAGCCAGGCCTTCTGCTCGGTGACGAGCGGGTGCGGTTCGCTGTAGACGTGGTCGAACAGGTTGTCGATCGTGGGGTTGGGCAGCTCGAGCGTGCGGTGCCGGATGTCCGCCGCGAAGTCGGCCGCCTCCTGCTCGACGTCTGCGAAGAAGGCCTCGCTCGCGCCCTTGTTCTTGAGGAACGCCTCGAAGCGCAGAATCGGGTCGCGGGCGACCCAATAGGCCAGCTGCTCGTCGTTCTGGTAGCGGGTGGGGTCATCGGATGTCGTGTGGGCGCCGATGCGGTACGTCTGGGCCTCGATGTAGCTGGGCCCCAGGCCGTTGCGGGCGTCGTCGAGGTGCTTGGCGCTCACCGCGTAACTGGCGAGCACGTCGTTGCCGTCGACCTGCACGCTCGGAATGCCGAAACCGCGCGGGCGCAGGTAGAGAGGAACGCGCGACTGCGTGGCGACCGGAACCGAGATGGCCCACTGGTTGTTCTGCAGGAAGAAGACGGTGGGCGTCTGGTAGCTGGCCGCGAAGACCATGGCCTCGTTGACGTCGCCCTCGCTGGTGGAGCCGTCGCCGAAGTAGACGATCACGGCGGTGTCGGTGTCGGGGTTGCCCGTGCCGACGGCGCCATCGAAGTTGATGCCCATGCCGTAGCCGGTGGCGTGCAGCGTCTGCGTGCCGAGCACCAAGGTGTAGCCGTGGAAGTTGCCGTTCTTGGGGTCGTTCACGTCCCACCCACCGAGGGTGGTGCCGCGCATCAGCTCGACGATGCCCATGAGGTCGATGCCGCGGATCTTGCCGACGACGTGCTCGCGGTAGCTGGGGAAGATGTGGTCCTGCGCACGCGTAGCGCGGGCCGACCCGACCTGAGCGGCCTCTTGTCCGTGGCTCGGCGGCCACAGGGCCATCTGCCCCTGGCGTTGCAGATTGGTGCACTCGGTATCGAAGCGCCGGATGACGGCCATGTCGCGATAGAACTGCTCGTGCTGTTCGTCGCTGAGCGCCTCTACATAGGGCAGGTACTCGTCGCTCCCGGCACTGGGAGCGAAGGAACCGTCTGTGGCCAGAAATTGAACCGCGGGCGGAGGAGTGGTCATAGAAGAACCCTCTTGTCTTTCGCTTGTATGCCTACGCTATCGGGTGCGTCGACGGGCCCTCTGAGAGGGTTGCGACAAGCTTTGCCGAGATAGCGATGAGTTTCTCTACAGATTCGTGCTCGCCGATCGAAATCCGCACGCCCTCGGGGTGGAACGCGCGAACGACTATTCCATTTTCGGCATATACCTGCGCTGCGTGCGCGGTGTGCTCTCCGGTGGGCAGCCAGATGAAGTTGCCCTGGGGCTTCGGAGCGTCCCAGCCCTGGTCGATGAGGGCGACCCACAGGTCGTCGCGGCGCTTGGCGATGTCAGCTACTCGCTCGTTGAGCTGCACGTCGTCGCCCAGGCTCACGACTGCGGCGTGCTGCGCCTGGTCGGTGATTCCGAGCGGAATGGCCGTCGTGCGCGCGGCCTGCAGGATGGCGGCGGGGCCGATGCCGTAGCCGACGCGCAGACCCGCGAGCCCGTAAGCCTTGGAGAAGGTGCGCAGCACAACGAGGTTCGGGTACTTGCCGAGCAGCGTCTTTCCGTCGACGGCGTCATCGTCGGTGACGAACTCTGTGTAGGCCTCGTCGAGGATCACGAGCAGGTCGCCGGGGACCTTGCTCATGAAGTCTTCGAACTCGTCTTGAGTGACGATGGTTCCGGTGGGGTTGTTAGGGCTGCACACGATGATCAGCCGAGTGCGCTCGGTGATCGCATCGAGCATCGCCGGCAGGTCGTGCCGGTGGTCGTCGGTGTTCGCCACCTTCACGCTGACGGCCCCGGTGAGTGTGGGCATCCAGGGGTAGGCCTCGAATGACCGCCACGAGTAGACGACCTCGTCACCCGCGCCGGCCGCAGCCTGCACGAGCTGCACGAGAAGGGAGACAGACCCGGCCCCAATAATGACCTCGTCGGCACTCACGCCGAACCGCTCGGCCAGCGCGTTGGTGAGATCGGGCGCGGCGGCATTCGGATAGCGATTGAGCGAGGCGCTCGCCTTCTCGACGGCCTCGAGCACCGCGGGCAGCGGCGGAAAGGGGTTCTCGTTGCTGCTGAGCTTGAAGCCTCCCTCTATAGAGGTGCCCTGCTTATAGGGGGGCAAGGCGAGGATTTCGGGACGCAGCTTGACGGGGGAAACGGGGGAGTCGCTCACTGGGTCAGTCTATGTTGCGGCGTTCGTAGCTTCCGCAGATCAATTCACATACGAAGCAGGCGGAGTGAATGGATGTACTTGTTACGAGTTCGTCGTCCGACCTCGCTATTACGTGCCGGACATCAATGAGGCACTTAGCTGCAACCTCCGTAACCCCTATTTTCGCCAGGGGGCACTAGGTTGTCTTCTTCTCGTATGCACCGACGACCACTTCAGCTCTCGCAAGCAGCTCATCGAACGTGATGACCTCCGGCTCATGCAGATTGCGGCGAAACAATTCGAAAGATCGAATTTTGCCTTGATGGGCGCCGCCAGCCTCACCAATAAATTCGTCCAGCCTCCCCGCAACTACAAAGCTGCGGGGTCGATACGTATAAGCATCCAACACTGGTTGCGAAACGCCTTCTTCGGTTTTCCGGAGAATTGCTCCCATATGTTCTTGAGCCAGCTGTACCGTGCCCTGGGCTTGAGCCACCGCTCCCGAAATTTCAGTTGATGGAGAAAAACATCCGGATCGATATTCCTTACCTAGAAGATCCGTTTTGTGGTGCTTAATCTCTGCAAAGACCAAAAACTGGGCTGCACCGGCAGTTCGTAGAAGTGCATCTGTTCGCTTTCCGGGTCCTGCCACGCTGTAGCCGGTCACAACCTGTTCTAAACGATCAGCGTCCCACCCGGTGAACAACTGCGTCGAGAGACCCAATCCCAAAAGCCACGGGTTGGACTCAAAAAAGTTCTGCCAGACACCCTCAGTCGATTTCGCCTTCTGTAACGCAAGCGTCGAATCGAAGTGTTCGTCATCTTCCAAGAGTGCCCGAAATTCCGTCACAACCGCACGCCGGTGAGCCACGGCTACGACGTCAACCGCTCCCGCGTCACCAGCGATTAGTGCCCTGAAACGTTCCGCGTCATGATCGTAGGCAGTGACCAACGATTCCGAATCAGGGATAGTCTTCGTTCTCGTGGAGCGAACCATGTCGGCGCCACTCGTATCGAAACTCTTGTTTCGCATCAGCGCCACGAGATGTGCTGCGGGGATTCCTTGCAGGTGGAGAACCGTCTTGTGTTCTTTATCTCCCTCGCCCAGCGTCATGATCCAAATTTCGTCTACTGCGTTGGTACCTCTAACGGTCAGCAGTTTGACCCGATACGTCACCCCTCCGTTATCTGCGCCCACTTCCCAAATGGATCCAGTTCCAGGCTGTACATCTCGTTGCTCCATCCCAACGAAGTCTTCGTAAATTATTCGGGCGGGGGCCCCGAAATCGCGCGCCGCTTGGCTTTGGTCCGGGAATGTCTCGCCCACCTAGGCAGTCCTGCAGGGCGAGCATCCACAACGAATTGAGAGTCCCGAATTGACTCGCCCCAGCCCGGTGGCGGGGTCGCCACCTTGACTTCCTCGAACATTTGCGAGCAGGACAGGGGCAGGCTGATCGCTATCCATCAGTGCCACTGATTCTGGTCTCGGAGACGCCGAGCCATGGGCCCTATACACGACAACCACGTTCGTGCCATGAGATGACGCTCGCAGGCATATTCCGCGAATGTAGTAACGGTTGAACTCCGTCCGACCGAGCTTTCTCGCGGCATCCACTGGAGCGTCGACCACGCGTCCTTCTTCATTCAGTCGGTTGATGAGGTCGGCCTCCGTTCCAGCCTGAAGCGCGTGCTCAATGAGCGAAACGTAGTCCACTCGCCCTCGGGCAGTAAGTCCAGCTCCCAGAAAGGGCGCGCCTTGCGAAGAGATGTCGTATCTGAGCTCGCTAAGCATGTGCCCGCGCGTCTCCGCATCCAACTCTAGAAAATTGAAGCTCGTAGATTCCACTTGGATCCCCCTATATGGCCGGTAAGGCGTTCACGTCCGGCGTACGTTGCTCAAGAATGCCCTGGTCGTGAGTCTCATGTATTGAACGGCGAGATCGCGGCGACCGCGCCGTCTATTGACGAGATATCTCGCGTCTCCTTGGCGCCGCTGCGACTGACGCGATGTAACTTCTACGTCGCGCATCACACACTTGACGTCTCGTCCGACTACGGTCGACTAGGTTTCGTAGGCAACAACCGTCCACACAGGAACGACTTCGAGGAACAGGCCTTGTGCTGAGAGCCTCTTTTCCGTTGGATTCGTGCGCGGTATCCATCTCCCGCCTTATTGATGCGGACGCTTGTTTATGACCAGGCAAGTCGAAAGACCCGGAGCTCGCGGCCTCGCCTAGAGGACTTCGGCGCCGGCCATCAGCGTAGGTTGGTGCTGCCAGATCGAGTCCCTATGCTCGATAGACAGCGCAGAGCCAAACCGCAAAATTCATCGCGATGGGGTACCGAGTGCCAAATGGAATGAAAATCTTCATCTCGTCGGGGAGCAGACTCGACACGCGATCTCTCGTGGAGGATCTACAACGGCTCGGGCACGAGCCCTTCGTGCTCTCCGAGGTAGTAGAACTCGGTACTCAGTTCGCAGCAGCAATCCGCGGAGCGATCGAGTCAGCGGACGCTGTCATAGTCCTTCTCGGAAAATTGCAGCGCGAATCGAGCTTGTTCGAAGCCGGCATCGCGACAGCATTGGGCATACCCATGGTCGTGATCGTGCTTGATGACTCGATAGTCCCATCGTCGTTGAGCGACAGACCTATAATTCGATCATTCGATTCGAACTTAGTCAGAGATGCTCTGCACGCCGCAACATACAAGATCAACCAGCGGGATTTTGGATCTATGGAGGTATCACTGGGTTCTACGGTTGACCAGTTGGCCACCGTGGTTCGTTTCGGTTCAGAGGCAGAATCCCTCAGCGCGATAGCAGAAGCGATCGAGCGGTCTGGCGCAATAGTGGTGTCCAGGAAAGAACCTCGAGGTTTTGATCTCGCGATCTGGTCCGATGATCTTTCTTCGTTTGGAGCAAATCCGCTCTTTGTCGAGTTCGTCAGGTCTGTTACACCCCAGACACTCGAGAGGGTTGCGACGCTCCTCGGAGAGTCCCCAACGTCAAATCTCGCCATAGTCATCTACCGCGAAGAGAGTTCATCTCGGCTACTTGCAGAAGACGCGGCCGGGCGTGGATATCCGGTCATTTTCGTGTCCGCGTTGGAGCTCCTCGAGAGGATGCGCGCCAAGTCCTTTGCACTCGTCGTACGTGACTTGCGTAATGAGTCGTTCCATGGCAAGTCGCCACGATGACTTCGATCGATCCTGCCGTCGTCGCAGAGCTTTTCGCTCGCGGGGACGCGGCGAGGACGACTTCGGAGAAAGGTGATGCCCTCGAGGAACTCATCGTGTACTTATTCGAGCTAGTGCCCGGGATATCGAACACGACCCGCAAAGCAAGGAACCCCGGGGGCGTTGCTGAAATCGATGTTGCCTTTTGGAACGATGGACCACCTGACGGGCTTCGGCAGTTCGACGCGTTCATTCTTATCGAGGCAAAGAACTGGTCTGCCAAAGTCGGCTACACCGAGATCGTATTGTTCAAAGAAAAGCTTGAAAATCGGGGAATGAGTTTCGGAATCTTAGTTGCCGCGTCCGGCATCACTGGTGACGCTACTTCGAGGACGGCGGCATATAACGCCCTGTATAGCTATCTCAGCGCCGGTCGGCACATTCTCATATTGACAAGAGCTGAGATTGAGATCTTGTCCTCGACTGATGAACTGATCCGCCTCCTCATCCGCAAACGACTCGCACTAATCCTTAGCGGCGAGATTTATGAAGACCCACGAACCGCTTTGTAGGCGCAACGGGCTCAAGTGCTTCTAAAAAAGTTTCACAAGTCGTCAATTCGCTCGACCTCGCAACCTGAAACCTGAAACCTGAAACCTGAAACCTGAAAGAGCTTCCTGCACCGGTGCTCTACCTAATTCATCAGTTCCCTGTTGGGGCGTGTGCGGCCAGCCATGCTTCGCGGCTAACACGGTCAACCTCTATCTCCCATAGAAGGCGTAGTTTCGTGAATTGGTTGAACCAGAGATACAAAGGCGTTTAATCCGAACTCTTCCGGGCGAGAAAACTATCGACGACAATCGATGCGCTGTTACGTTGATCATCTCTAGGAAAGACGGAGTCAAGTTGAGGCTGCAAGCAGTTCGTCTGACCGGCGGAGTTCGAATCCCCATCTCATCTTCAGTAACTGCGATCGTGGGTCCCAACAATTCTGGGAAAAGCACCTTCTTGCGAGAGCTACAAGCTGCCTTTGCTCGCCACCCTTTTCAAGGCGCAATCACGGATCACAAACTAGTTGAAGCGTACGAGCTTGAACCGGACGAAAACGTCGACGCATTGAAGAGATCCCTAAGTTCAATGTACCCGATCCGCCCTGCCGGTCAGCATCCAGAGGGCTTCTTCGCCGAACCGAGTTGGCGCCTACCGAATGGTCAGATTCTCGTGGGATCCGACGTAGATCAGCATTGGACTTCAAACATTGGACTCGGTCCGCTGGCTCCCTACTTCTCGATACTTATGGACGCCAGCAGTCGGTTGCACATGGCTAGTTCGACTAGCGCATACGATAGTCTCCGCGAATCCCCATCGAACGCGGTGCAGCAGCTCTACGCCAATCGAAGCCTAGAGGGGTCCCTAAGCACCCTCACTATGAAAGCATTCGGAAAACCAACCACGGTCAACAGATACTCCGGCAGCATGATCCACCTTCACGTTGGAGCACCAGTTGAAGAGGAGGGTCAATCTCCTCAAACTACGTCGTACCTGCAGCAGCTTGCTGGCCTCCCCCGTGTGGACGATCAGGGCGACGGCTTCAAGGCATTCATAGGCATGGCGCTATCTGTTCTGGCAGGCGCATATCCCGTCGTCTTGCTAGACGAACCCGAAGCCTTCCTTCACCCGCCTCAGGCGCGACTCCTGGGACAGTTTTTATCAGAGCAGCATGCCAGCGGAACCCAGGTCATCGTGTCAACGCACAGCGAAGACATCATCGCCGGTCTGACAAGTACCGCCGGGGATGGCGTCTCGATCGTTCGACTAACTCGCGAGGATGATGAGGCAGCGGTGGCACAGCTCACCGCGGAGGCAGTGAAGGACCTATATGACGATCCTTTGATCCGCTACTACGACATGCTGAACGGTCTGTTTGTCCGCGGAGTCGTCATCTGCGAAGCAGACTCCGATTGCACCTATTACCGCGCCGTCCTTGAGGAGATCGACCAGGAGGAGGGGATCGATTCAGGTCTCCATTTCTCACACACCGGGGGAAAAGCCCGCATCCACGTAGCCATGGAGGCTTTCCGGCGTACCAAAGTACCTGTGGCGGCATTGGTGGACGTCGATTTCCTTCAGAACGATGTCGACTTCGAACGAATCTTGATGGCTGCGGGAGCCGACCCGGCCCTGTTCGAACGCGATAGACGTGTTGTAATCTCAGCGGTCCGCGATCGGGATCAGAAAAAGTCTGTTGTGGCCGCTCGAGCAGAGATCGAGCAACTCCTTCGTGAAGCGAACGGAAACGTCACGAGTGCCCTGGTTGGCCGAGTCTCCAAAGCCCTAACCGGACGGTCGGGCTGGAAGGAGTTTAAGGAGCAAGGCAAACGCCTTTTACACGGTGACGCACTACGGGCCTACGGAGCGCTCGATCAAGGCTTGAAGGGTTTCGGCATTTTTCTTGTGCCGGTAGGTGAGCTCGAAGGGTTCCATCCGGAATATTCATCACAAAACAAGGCCCGGTGGCTTCGGTCGGTCCTCGAAGGGAGGGCCTATGAGAATGCAACAGCAGCCATTGAATTTCTTCAGGATGTACGGAGATTCACCACTCAACAACAGGTGATGTAGTGCTCTGGCCGAGCCTGGCGTTATCGGGTCGGTTGGAAAGACGGGGCGACGGCCAGGTCAACCGTGTCCCAGATTCTGTCAAAAACGGCAAACTGTGCTTATCGGTTAACGAGTCGCGATCTGAAGTCGGTCACCGGTGCAATGCCGCACCGACTCTACGAGTAGATCACTGGATGCCCGCAACCTGGTGCACCACTTCTACCTCGTATGCCTAAACCTAGGCTCGGACGGCTGTATCACGCGTCCACGACGTCCCGATCCTGCGTCGACCAACGGCATCGAGCGGATGCCCCTCGTCAATGACCAGAGTCTCCCTTCTGCGAAATATGCTCGAGGTGGCACCGGGATCGCCCTTGCTACTGCAAGAACAAAATCACGGGCACAGCCCCGCCCTGAACGTGAACGTCACCAGTTGCGCCCTTTCCCGGGCTCCGATGTGACCCTCAGGGGCGCAGCTACGGCCGGCACATGCGCTAGCGACCAAGCTGCTTTGCTACTCCGGTTGAGTTATATCGAAAACGCGCCATCTCGGTAGTCACCTCATACTGCTGCGAAATCTCGTCCACGGTTGCCTGACGCCGTGCCGCACTCAGCAGGAGCGGACGCGGGAGAAGAAGGGCTCCTCCAAAAGCAGTCGCTTCCTCTTCTTCTTCCGGTCTACAAGTTCGGAATGGCATTCCATCGACCTCACGGATCTCGGAAAGGACGTGCTTGAGCATTACATGAGCCAGTTCGTGGGCGATATCGCTGTTTTGGCGGCCAATCGTTCTCAATGGATTGACGACGATGATCGACCGATCCTCGATCTCGAAGGTAGCAGCGGAGAACGCAAAGGCCTGCAGTCGCTCGAGCTCTTCGAGGTCTGCGATGTCCACTAGGTCGGAGCCATCGACTACAGCGATACTCAGGTGCTTCGCGAGTTCCCGCGGGTCGAGGCGATCATGCGGGGCTAGATCGAGTTCCTTGCGAACGCGGGCTGCTTCCCTTTCAGCTTCTGCCTTGAACCCGCGCCTGAGAGTCACAGCTCCCCGGCCGCGACACGCTCAGCCAGCTTGTCGTGCATTGCGCCCAGCATCAAGTTCAGGCGGTGCGGGACCCCAGGGCGAAGAGCAGACGCAGCTCGCAAGTGGCAGGCAACCACAGGTCGATGCGTTGGGGCCTTGGCGAGCACGTCATACATATTCTTCAGCACGCTAGCGATTTTCGACGCCGCATCAGCTTCGAGACGCGGATCGGCCGAGAGATGCGCGATGACTTCGTCCATGGGCGTGACACGACGCTCCGCTACAGGCATGAAGAACTGGGCGGGAGATACCCCCAGCCAGCTGCATAAGAGAGTGAAGGATGTTAAATCGGGTTGGGCGCCAGCTTCCACGCGCGTGAGCGTGCTGAAGCTGACACCCACCTCTGCGGCCGCCTGTCTCAGCGACAAAGTTCCGCGGCGCTCTCGCAGCATTGTGCCTAACTGGGCGAGGTCGATCTGTTCTGCGCCTGGGGCGCCTGAGGAGCCGGTCACGCCGTCCTCTGTGACGTCGCTGACGAATAAGGGATCCCTTGCATGCTTCGAGAATAACGCCTTAATGATGCGCGAATGACACGACACGTCGAATCACTTGATCGGCAATGCCGCTTTGCTGATACAGTCATGTATGTAGCGCACCTTCAGTCGGATCGAGCGCTTTCCAAAGAAAGGCAACACCATGACCGTTGAAACGGCTTCAGAGAAGGTCAAGACAGTGAAGATAGTCGTCAACACTCGGGCGCAGCATTGGTCCGAAAAAAAGATCACATTTGAGCAGGTCGTCGAGCTCGCTTTCCCGGGGCAGCCGTACGATCCGGCCGGCACGACGGTCGAGTACAGTCGCGGACACGGCCCCGATCATGCTCTGCGTCCGGGCAAGAGCGTCGAAGTGAAGGACGGGATGGTCTTCGATGTCGAACCAGCAAACCGGTCCTGACAGTTCGGTCGCCCTGCTCGTCGCGGACGGTTACGACATGGTGCTCCGAAGCGGGCACCTCGTCATCCGATGCCTCCCATATCTCGCACCATCCGGGCTACGGCGTGACGGCCAATTGGTACTTCCTGTGACCGTTATCGAAGGCGTGCTCACCGACGCGACCGACCACCGGATCTGGTTCGCGGGCGAGGAGCCACGCGACGAAAACGGCGGAACGCTCGCGACCCTGGACCCACATGACTTCGGTGTGGGGGAACGCGCCGGTTTCATGATGTCCTTCAAGCCGCCGAGCGGCGCTTACGCGAGTCTGCACGACAAGATTCGGCAGTACGCCCACATCCTGCGAAATGCCGCCTGGCAGATTGACCCCACTGTCGCCGACACCAGGAACGGTTCCTACCAAGTCGTGCCGGACGACCTCCCGCTCGTTTACCCCGATACGAACACGACCCGCGCCGGACTGATTACGCTCAACAACCTCTTTCGCGGCCACACCATCGCGATCGTCGGCGTCGGAGGCACGGGCAGCTACGTCCTCGATCAAGTCGCCAAGACCTGGGTCGACCGGATCATTCTCATCGACGGTGACAGCTTGGAAACTCACAACGCATACCGCGCCCCTGGGGCAGTGGCGATCGACGTCTTGGCCACGCAGCCGAATAAGGCCGAGTATTTCGCCGCCGAGTACGGACGCATGCACAGCGGCATCACTGCGCACCCCGTCGCCCTCACGGCGGAGACCCTGCACCTTTTAGAAGGATCGACATTCGTGTTCCTCGCCGCCGCCGACGCGGAAGCTCGACCCGTAATCATGCATTGGCTCCGCGATCGCGGCGTGCCCTTCATCGATGTCGGCATGAGTTTCAGGGAAGGAGAGCACGGTCTCACCGGTATGGCGAAGGTCTCGGCCTACCTTCCAGGGGACGAATCGCCCCTGCCGACCGCTCCATCCGTTCCCCCGGGCGAGGACGACTACAGCAGCAACATCCAATTGGCAGAACTGAACGCCTTAAACGCGATCCTTGCCGTCATTCGTTGGAAACGGTACCTCGGATTCTATGCAACCCATGAAGAATCGAACCTCACCGTCTACAAGCTATTCTCGAACGAGATTCGAAACGGCGACCTCGAATGACCGAGATTGATCACTACGATGCACGCTTCGTGGAGTCGTTCCCAACACCGATGGAGCCAGGCATACTCTACGTCTCAACGAGCTACTCGACCGCGGGACATATCTGCCCGAGCGGCTGTGGGCGCGAAGTGGTAACGAAGCTGTCTCCCGCCCGATGGCGGATCATTTTCGACGGCGAGGTCTCCCTCAAGCCCTCAGTCGGCGCAACAGGCCTTCCTTGCAACTCCCATTACTTCATCACCCGAGGTGAAGTTGACTGGCACGACTCGTTAGACGCTGCAGAAGCATCGAAGGCGCAGGTGTCCGACCGCCAAGCGCTCAACAATCATCGAGCACAAACATCACCGTCGACGAAGTCGCCGTCCTGGTGGAGGAGGCTCTGGCGCCGAGCAGGCTGACCGGGCTGCCTGTTCGCATTAGGTTTGCACGCGAGGAACAGCGCCCGTAGACGAGCGCCATTGCGCAACCAGGTGATGATTGCCGAATGCGGCGGCCTTGTGCAGACCATCGCGTACGTCTCCAGCGGCTGCTTGCGCGGACCTGACACGCCCTGCGCTGCCGAATAACTCACCGCACAACAAAACGTCACGGGTGCAGCCCAGCTCGGAACGTGAACGTCACCAGCTGCGCGCGGTCCCTGGCGCCGACCTTCGTCATCGCCCGCACCGCGTGGGTCTTCACCGTGAACGGCGACACCGACATCTGCGCTGCGATCTCGTGGTTGTCGAGACCGCTCGCAACGAGCACGATCACATCGCGCTCGCGCGGCGTCAAGGCGAAGAAGCGCTCAAGCAGTCCCTTGTCGATCACAGCCGGCGGGCTGTCAGTCATGTGCCCGATCAGCGCTGCAGTAGCCGCCGCAGACAGCGCTCCCCCACCGGCAACTACCTCCGCAATCCCGGCGACCAGCTCGGCTAGGCTCACCGTCTTACTCAAAAACCCATTCGCCCCCGCACGCAGCGCCGCGAGCACGATCTCGTCTTGGTCGAACGTCGTCAGAACGATCACCCGCAGTCTCGAAGCCGGATGCTCCTTCCGTATCCACCGCGTCGCCTCGACCCCGTCGATCCCGGGCATCCGAATGTCCATGAGCACGAGATCGACAGCGTTGTCCCGAAGAAACGCCGGAACCTGCAACCCATCCGACAGGTCCCCCACAACAACGAACGTGGGATCAAGAAGCAGCATCGAGCGTATCCCAGCCCGCATATCGTCCTGGTCGTCGACGATCAGAATGTTCGTCATGCGAGCTGCGCTCCCACCGGGCTGTGCTCTGCGCTGATCCGAAAGCGATCCTCCACAGAAGACACCGCGAGCGCTCCGCCGCACGACTCCGCGCGCTCCCGCATCTCCACCAACCCCAAACCGCTCCCGGCCACAGCACCGCCCAGCGTGTGACTGATCCGATTCTCCACACACACGTGGATCCGACCGCCCTCCTCATGAACACCCACGACCGCCGCTCCCTCACCGTGCCGGTATGCGTTGGTCAGCGCCTCCTGCACGATTCGATAAACCGTCACTCCCACGACCGGCTCGTGCGCGGCATCCGGCACTGAGATCGACGCCGTCACCTCGAGACCGATGCTCTCCAACGACTCGATCAGACTGTCGAGGGCGGCGAGCGACGGGGTCGGCCGCAGGGCGTCTTCGTCGGCGACGGCGTCTCCCCGACGAAGCAGGGTCAGGATGCGTTGGGTCTCGCTCACGACATTGCGTGCGTTCGACGGCGCCGAATCCAGGGCCTGGCGCGACGACGACGCCTCCGGGGGCAGGCCGATCTCGGCGACTCCGAGGTTGACGCTGAGCATCCCCACTCAAAACTCGAGGCCCCAATCGACAGGGAGATTCGCCGAGGCACGAATCAGGCAAGTTCCACACCACTCATCGTTCCGCGAGAAGACCCTATGCTGGCGTCAAAGTAGCGATCAACCGATCCCCATAAGAGGACAGTTCATGCCCGGACCTCGCCATCGAGCCAAACCCGAGAACTCTATTGCATATTCGCTACTTGTTTTCGTCATAGCTACTGCCGTTATGACAATAACCATCAGGTCGACGAACTTTAGCGATCTCATTTATTCGATGATTGCGGGACTTCTAATTGGAACCGCTGCCTTCTTAGCGTTCCGCGTTGCGCGGAAGAGCAGCCCGCTGTGGCCAGTATGGGCGTTTGCGGCGTTCTGCGCATTCATACCGCCCCTCGTAACAGCGGTCGGTGGCTCTCACGTGATCGCTGCGGAGGCCGGGATGCCAATACTGTTGCTCCTCGGATGGGGCACCTTCGGGATTGCTGCAGGCTTGACAGTCGCGCGCTATTACAGTCGGCAGTTCAACAAGGGCCGTCTGATCCCCGTGGCCATTGTTGCGGTTGCAGGAGCCCTCGGCGGCATAGCGGTTCCATTTGAGGCGGCAGATCGCGTATCCGCGCCAGTCGAAACGTGGGCGACCATGAGCTACGTCCTCTGCGACGGATCTCGAATGAACTTCGATGAGGAAGCTTCAGTGACCTTAAGAGTCGATGATAGGTATCCTCAAACCCTCAAATTGGTCGACGGTCGAGTTGACTACGAAATTCCGTACTACTGGACCGAGTATTCAATGGACCTCCGTATCGGAGGACAGGTAGTGCGCCAAGAACACTGGAAGCAATATCCGGGCCCTCTCTACTTAGATGTACTCGCACGCGTTGGGACATTAGGTCTCGCAGAAAGTCGGCTTGGCGGGCAAGAGGGCGCGTGGGAATTTCGGGAATCAGGCTGCTAGATGATCTCTCGCATAGTCATGCCAGAGACCTGCTTCCGAACTTCATGTGACATCGAAATTTACGGTCGCTCACGGCGTCTTCGATGCCGACGGTCTTCCCCACGATCCTCGGCATCGCGACCAGAGGAGTCCGGATCGTCGTCGCCGACATCGAAGGGGGCTGACCGCACGAATACTCGAAGGCCGCGCGTCCGATAGATGCGACGCCTGCTCGACTAGATACTGCCATCGCTCGGCATCCGCGCCGCATCCAGTCGCCTAAGTTGGGCAGGGCCCCCTCGGAAGGAATCGCCATGAGCATGGAAAGCGCCGCCTGGAGCTCGCTGTACAAGATCTCGAGCGCCAGAGACGGCAAGCACGGCTTCTCCCGTGAGTCCGTGCGGCGCATCCTGACGTTCGCGGTGCCCTACCGCGCCAAGCTGCTGATCTTCATCGCGCTCTCCGTCGTGGGAGCCTTCCTCGCGGTCGCGACTCCGGTGCTCGCCGGCCAGGTGGTCAACGTCATCGTCGCGCGGGGCGCGGTCAACACGATCGTCTGGCTCGCCGTTGTCATCGCCCTCGTGGCCGTGGCCGACGCCGCCGTGTCACTCGTGACGCGGTGGTTCTCGGCGCGTATCGGCGAAGGCGTGATCCTGGATCTGCGCACCGCCGTCTTCAACCACGTGCAGAAGATGCCGATCGCGTTCTTTACCCGCACACGAACCGGCGCCCTCGTGAGCCGCCTCAACAACGATGTGATCGGCGCTCAGCAGGCCTTCAGCGGCACGCTCTCCGGCGTGGTCACGAACGTCGTTGCGCTGATCCTCACCCTCATCGTCATGCTCAACACGTCGTGGCTCGTGACGATTCTCGCCGTGATCATGCTGCCCATCTTCCTGATACCCGCGCGCCGGATGGGCGGCCGTCTCGCCGCCCTGCGCCGCGAGGCCGCCGACCACAACGCCGCCATGAGCACGCAGATGACCGAGCGCTTCTCGGCGCCCGGCGCCACCCTCGTCAAGCTGTTCGGCCGGCCCGATCAAGAGGCCGAAGAGTTCCGCGTGCGCGCCGCCCGTGTGCGCGACATCGGGGTGCGCTCCGCGATGCTGCAGTTCGTCTTCGTCACCGCGCTGACGCTCGTCTCCGCTCTCGCCCTCGCACTCGTGTACGGACTCGGCGGGTTCCTCGCACTCGCCGGCCAGCTCGACACCGGTGACGTGGTCACCCTTGCGCTCCTGCTCACCCGCCTCTACGTGCCGCTGACCGGTCTCGCGAACGCACGCGTCGAGATCATGAGCGCGGTGGTGAGCTTCGAGCGGGTCTTCGAGATTCTGGATCTCGAGCCGCTCATCCAGGAGAAGCCCGACGCCGCATCCGTGCCCGAAGGCCCGGTGTCGGTCGAGTTCGACGACGTGCGCTTCGCCTACCCGTCCGCAGACAAGGTGTCCCTAGCCTCCCTCGAAGAGGTCTCCACGCTCGACACCCGCGGCGGCGAGGAGGTGCTGCACGGCATCTCCTTCCGCATAGAGCCGGGGCAGACCGTCGCCCTCGTCGGAACATCCGGTGCCGGCAAGTCCACGATCGCGCAACTGCTCTCGCGCCTCTACGACGTCGACAGCGGCGCGGTTCGCCTCGCGGGAACGGATGTGCGCGACGTCACTTTCGCCTCCATGCGGCACACCCTGGGAATGGTGACCCAAGACGGCCATCTGTTCCACGAGACCATCCTTTCCAATCTGCGTCTCGCGAGGCCGGATGCATCCGATGACGATGTGTGGGACGCCGTGCGTCGTGCGCGGCTCGAGCCGCTCATCCGGTCGCTGCCCGACCAGCTCGACACCATGGTGGGCGAGCGCGGCTACCGGCTGTCTGGCGGTGAGCGCCAGCGGATGACGATCGCGAGGCTCCTGCTCGCCCAGCCGCGCGTCGTGATTCTCGATGAGGCGACGGCGGCGCTCGACTCGACCTCGGAGGCCGCCGTGCAGGCGGCGCTCAGCGAAGCGCTCGAGGGACGCACGGCGATGGTGATCGCACACCGCCTCTCCACCATCCGCAGCGCAGACCTGATTCTGGTAGTCGAGGACGGCTCGATCGTGCAGCGCGGCACACACGAAGAACTGCTGGCTGCGGGTGGGCGCTACGAGGAACTGCACCGCACCCAGTTCGCGGTGCAGAAGAACGCTGCGGTGGATAAAGAAGCAGTGAGCGGGCAGGGCGCACCTAAGTAGAGTCTCAGGCGCGAGGCGGGTCCTTGGCTTACCGGTCTACGGTTCGTGCACGAGCCTCCGAAGAACCCGCTCGAGCGTGGAGCGTTGCTCCTCGTCGAGCGGGGCGAAGAGGTCTTCGAGCACGTGCGTGGCGACGCGGTGCCCTTCTCGCAGCGCGTCACGCCCCGAGTCGGTGAGGGCGTGTTCGATGCGTCGCCCGCGCCCTGCGGCGCGCGAGATGAGCCCTCGGTCGACAAGTCGGTTCGCCAGTGTGCCGAACGCCTGATCGCTCTGAAATGTCGCAACCGCCAGATCGTGACCGGATGCGCCGGGCATGCGGTCGATCGCGCGCAGGGCGTCCCACTGCACCAGGCTCACCCCGACCTCGCGCAGGGCTGCATCCATCGTGCGGTGATTGCGGTACTGCGCCTGCTTGATCGCCTTCCCTAGCGATTCCAGATTCGTCGTCATCGTGTTAGCGTATCAATATCAGTACATAAACATATTGAGATAGGTGCATGATGACTCCTTCGCTCCCCCAGAACACGTTCGTCGTCGAGACCGGCAATCCGGATGCGCGCACCGCGTTGGTGCTGCACGGCGGCGGCGGGCCGCAGACCGTCGCACCCATCGTCGGCCACCTCGCCGAGACCATGCATGTTCTGGCCCCGACCCACCCGGGATGGAACGGCTCGAGCAGACCCGACGACATCGCATCCGTCGCCCAGCTCGCAACCGCGTACCTCGAAAACCTTCTCGAGCGCGGCGAGCACGACGTGGTGTTGATCGGGTCGTCGATCGGCGGCTGGATCGCACTCGAGATGGCGATCCAGTCCGCCGCCGATGAGCGGTACGCCGGCCTGATCGGTACCGTCATCGACATCGATGGCGTCGGCGCTGTCGTCGAGGGCGAGCCGGGCGCGGACTTCTTCGCGCTCGATGCCCACCAACTCGCCGAGGCTGCCTGGCACAACCCCAAGCTCGGATATAGGGACCCCGCCGCATTCACCGACGAACAGCGCGCGATTCAGCAGTCCAATGGCCAGACCATGGCCGCAATCGCAGGCCGCACCATGAGCGACGCAACACTCCTCGAGCGCCTCGGCGCGATCACCGCGCCGACGCTCGTCGTGTTCGGCGCAAGCGACCGCATCGTCACGCCCGCCTATGGCCAGGCTGTCGCTCGCGCCATTCCCGGCGCGGAGTTCGCCGTCGTGGCCGACGCAGGACACCTCCCTCACCTCGAGGCGCCGGAAGCGACCTGGGCGGTCATCGACCCGTTCGTCAAAGGCATTCGGTGAGCCTCCGTCAGGGGCGACGACGACCGTCACGGTCCGAGCGGCGAGCGCGCACCCGGGCAGTCGGACCGGCTCGACACCATGGTGGGAGAGCGTGGCTACCGACTGTCTGGGGGTGAGCGCCAGCGGATGACCGTCGCGAGGCTCCGGAGGCCCCAGTTACCCGGTTATCCACTGTTCAGGCGTTGGTCGGGAAGGTCTGCATGCCGTCCTGGGTGAACGCGATGACGTCCCTCAGATCCCAGGAGGAGTCGAAGTTGCCGGTCTGGATGGACTCGCCTGCGGTGCGCACGGTCTCGTCGGTCAGGTCGAGCGGAAGGAGCGTGCCATCGGGGGCGAGCTTGGGGAGCACGTAGATGTCGACGGTTTTGCCACCCGGCGGAATGAAGTACGACACCGAGGCGAAGTTCGGGCCGGCCACCGCCTTCAGCGGAAGTGAGGCGCGGGCAAACCGGGTGCCCTGCACGTACTTCTCCTTGCCGCCCACGGTGTTGCTCGCCTCAGGTGCCGTGATGGCCGCCTTGATCGTGGAGGCCGCGGGGTCGTACCCGGCGTCGGCGAGGATCTGGCGAAGCTGCGGGGTCACCGCGGTCGGCCGCACTCCCGCGAGCAGACCCTCGAAGTCGACCGTGTAGCCCATCTCGAAGGTCGAGGTGTCGAAGGTGCTCGTCTGCAGCTTGATGCCCTCGATCTGGCCCATCCGGCTCCACGTTGCGACGGCTGCGGCCAGAGTCGGCGTGTCGTCTTTGGAAGCGATCGGCAGGTCGAGGTGGGGGCCGGCCCCCTTGGAGCCGGCCTCGACGATGCTGAGCTGGAATCTCGGCGGGGAGTCGTAGAACTCGGCGACGTCCGCGGTGAGGGCCTCGGGGACGCCCGAGGCATGGAATGCATCGAGCGCCTCACGGGTCGCCTCCGCGGCGCGGTCTGGATCGTCGATCGCGAACTGCAGTTCGTATTCGAGGCCGCTGAGGGTCTGACCCGGGTCGGACAGGCCCTCGATCTGGAGAAGCTGCTCCCGCAGCGCCGCGCTCGAGGTGCCCACCGGATCGGGCGTCGACTCCGGTTCAGGCGTCGTGCAGGCTCCAAGCCCGATCGCCCCGGCCAGTGCGAGCACGGCGAGCGCCCCACCCCGCGCCGTCGTTGCGATTCCTGAATGGCTCGAACCACGTGCCTTGCGTGATGTCCGCATATCAATCCCTCCCGGCCCGATTGCCGACTCTCGACTGTCAACCGGATCGTGTGTTCAACGCTATCCGAGGGCCGCGATCCGAGGCGATGGGGAGCGCTCCCCATCGCGGGCCGGAGCGCGATCCCGCTCGACCTCGGACGTCAGCGTCTGCAGGGCACTCCTTCGACGAATTGGTTTGTGACGATCTGCCCTGTCGACACGTCTTAACTATGTAGCGAAAGTCCGGTCGCCCGGCCGCGACAGAAAGAGAAATAGACCCCACATGACTGACCCACTCACCGGCGATGCCGCACTCGCCCGGCCCGTTCCCGTCGACCTCAGTGCCATCGAGACCACCCACCCCGATCCGGAAACCCCGGAGCACCTGATCAGCACCGCCGCTGCCGAGACCGTGGTCGGCGTCATCGGCGTACACCACCTCGGTGGTCTCGCCTCGAACGCCCTCGACCGCGCGAGCCGCCGCATTCTGGGCAGCTCGACCGCTCCCGGAGTCACGGTGAGCCGAGCAGAGAGAGGCACCATCATCGATCTCGACCTCGTTGTGGAGTACCCGCACACGATCGCCGAGGTTCTCGAGACGGTCAGGCACCAGGTCACCCGTGCGGCGGCGCAGCTCGTGAGCGAACCGATCGAGGTGAACGTGAACGTCACCGACGTGCACGGCCCGTTCGACCCGATCACGCCCGCGAACGAGGAGACCGAGTCGGCGCCCGCGGCCGACGACACCAGCCCCGACCGAACTGCACAGCGCACATGAGGTCCCACGCAAACGGCTTGTCACAACGGCGCTCTCGAGCGTCAATCAGATCGGGAACGTCATCCCGTTCATCCAAGAACTCATCACCCAGGCGATGAACCGCTGACCCGGCAGGCCACAAACCCTGCCCCACAACAAGAAGGAACCCCATGCGTAACAAGATCATCGTCGTCGGCGTCATCGCCGCAGCCATCTACCTCGCGGGCGCCCGCTCGCACCGACCCGTCAAGGGAAAGCAGTCCGAGACGCTGCGTCACCAGGCCGAGCGTCTCTGGCGCGACCCCAAGAACGCGAAGGCACGCAAGAAGCTGGGCAAGAAGATCGCCGCAAAAGTGAGCGATCTCAAGAAGTAGTCATCACACCCGACTCGAATCAGATTGGACCCATCATGCGCAAAATACTGCTCATCATCCTGTGCTTCTTCTTTCCGTTCGTCGCTGTTCTCATTCACGACGGCCTCGGTTTGAAGGTTCTCTGGGCCTTCTTGCTGCAACTCCTCGGGCACGTTCCTGGGGTGATCTACGGCCTCTACCGCGTGACACGCGACTGATCGAACCCGACTCGATAGGCCAAGGCGATGAGTTCGCTGCGCGACGAGGCGTGGAGCTTGTTGAGAATACTGCCGACGTGCGACTTGACGGTGGTCTCGGCAATGAACTCCTCGCCCGCGATCTCAGCGTTCGTCAGGCCTTGAGCAACTCGATGAAAGATCTGCCGCTCGCGCGGGGAGAGCGGAGCAAGAAGCAGTTCCGTCGATGCCGGCGCCGCGGGCGCCGAGCTGGCCACAGGAGCCGAATCGACCTCGATGACTCGCTTTACTTTCCGGCCGTACCGCCAACATCCGGCCGCCAGAGCGAGGCACACGACACACCACACGGCGGAACCCTGAACGATCTCGATCGATCCCCACGGTGCTCCGTTGATGGTTCCGTAGCTTCCCGAGATCGACAGTGACGGAAAAACCAGAAGGGCCGTCACGAGCACAGCGCCAGCAGCAAGCGAGGGGATGACGACCCACCGGCTCACAGGAGGGGCGCTGAGGGCGAGGAGAAATACCAAGACGGCTAAGAACATGTATGCCGTCCAACTCACCTGACTGAACCGGGCCGGCCAGAAGAGCAGCTGGGCCAGCAGAAGCGTGCCCATTATCCCGACCGACCACGCAGGGCTCAACCGCGATACGGCAACAGACAGACCGAATCCCACAGCAACCAAGACGCCGTATGGACTGGTGGAGAAGGCATCCGAGCGCAGGGCCACGTCATCAGTGAATCCACCAGACTCGCTCGACCACCACACCAAGACGAGCAAGATGGCCACAAGGGGCTCGACCGCCCACCGAAATCGTCCACGAAGTTGCATGTCATCACGTTAGGTCCGGTACGCGCCAGGTTGGCAGCGGATGGGTGGCAGTCCTACCAAAGGAGGAGCGATTTCATTCCTCCTTGACCCTGCCCCTAAGGGCAGGGTTTATGGTCGCGAGATGGAACAGTTCTTTCGGTCGGGCCAAGTGGCAGACGAGATCGGGGTCTCGCCGAAGGCATTGCGCGGTTACGAGCAGCTCGGGCTGATCGTTCCGTCGCGCGACACCAACGGCTATCGCCTCTACGATCGGCAGCAGGTTGCCGCGGCCAAGCAGGTTCATCAGCTAAACGAACTGGGAATTCCCCTTCGCGACATGGCACCGTTCGTTGACTGCATGAATTCCGGCAGCATCCATGCCGACGCCTGCCCGTCGTCGCTTGCCGAGTATCGCCGAGCCGTCGAGCGAATCGATCGCACCATCGAGACGCTCACCCGGCAGCGCGACGCGTTGGTCGGCAACCTGGCCGTCGCAAGTAGGCGACTCATGGGCGAAATGAAAGAGCTGGATGCAGTGAACCCCAATCTGCAGCCACTGCCCGCCGACCTGCCCGCTCCAGAAGACGACGGAGCCGCCGATCACCTGGCCGGAATGCGGCTGCCCCCAGTGAAGCTTCCGTCGACGGACGGAGACCAGGTCGACCTCGACGACCTCGGCGCCGGCCGGGTGCTGATCTACGTGTTCGCCATGACGGGGTCGCCCGAACAGGACATGCCCGATGGCTGGGATGCGATCCCCGGCGCGCGCGGCTGCAGCCCGCACAACTGCGATGTTCGAGACCACTACGCCGACCTCATCCAGGCCGGAGTGCGTCGGGTGTTCGGGCTCTCCGGGCAGCCCGTCGCATACCAGCAGGCGCTCGCCGAGGCGCTGCGGTTGCCGTATCCGCTGCTCACAGACGAGCGGATGCTGCTGGCCGCGGCATCCGTCTTGCCCACCTTCTCGAGTGGTGACGTCACCGCCTACCGTCGGCTCGCGCTCATCGTTCGTGACAATGTGATCGAGCACGTGTTCTACCCGGTCTTTCCGGCCGACCGGCACGCGCAGATCGTGCTCGACTGGCTCGAAGCCCACCCCGAGTGATGCCCGACTACCTGCCCTTCATCATCGCCTATGCCGTGACGGCGTTCACTCCCGGAGTCGAGGCCGCCACGATCGTCGGTGCAGTGCTGTCGGGGCGGCGACGAGACGTAGTGCCTCTCGGAGCCGGCCTGCTGCTCAGCAAAGTGCTCTTTCTCATCATCGCCCTCCTCGGCGCCACGGCCCTGGCCGCCCTGCTCGGCCCGTGGTTCGTGCTGCTGCGCTACGCCGGCGCGGCCTGGCTGCTCTGGCTCGCGTTCGTCCGCGTGCGTCGATCGTTCCGCGCGGCTCCCCCTGAGCTCGCGGCCGAGAAGAAGCCTCGGCGCGCGGGCGGCCCCTTCCTTCTCGGCGCGGCGCTCACGCTCGGAAACCCGCTTGCCCTGACCTTCTACTTCGCTATCTTGCCGTCGGTGATTCCTGTCGGGGCCAGCCCGTGGAACGTCGCTCCGGTCTTGATTCTTCTGGTCGTCACCATCATGGGAACGGTCATCGCCACCTACGCACTGCTCGCGCACCTACTTCTGAACACGCTCCGCAGGCACGCGCGCGCGACCGACCTCATCGCTGCAGGACTGCTGGTGATCGCAGCGCTGATGATTGTTTTCAGCTGAGTTCGCGCAGTACAACGGGTGGAGAGGGCCGCGGCGATCGGCATTCCGTTCTAATGGGAGGCGAGCCCGTCGCGGAGTGCGACGAGGTGGGCACGGCTGAGTTCGGATGCTGCGCTTGCATCGCGGGTCGCGATGGCTTCGACGATCTGCGCATGGGTGAGCTGGTCGTGGTCGGTGCCCGGCTCGCCGCTGAGCTCGAGCATCTGGATCATCGCCTCGCGGCTGCGCTCGGCGAAGGTGTCGAAGAGTTCGGTCAGAACCTCGTTGTGGCTCGCGACGACGACGCTCCGGTGGAATGCCGTGTCGGTGTCGACTCTGGTCTCGATCGTGATGCGGTCGACATCGCGGAGCGCGAGGGCTGCCCGAATCACATCCAACTCATCGCGCGTATGACGTTCGGCGGCGAGTGCTGCCGCTTCGGACTCGATGGCGATGCGCGCCTCGAGGATCGACGAGATGTTCGTTCGCGTCACCAGCGCGTCCCAATCGACAGAGGGAGAGACCGCCTGAAGAAAGACGCCCGCGCCTTGCCGGGTCGACAGAACGCCTTGTCCGCTCAACTGCCGGATCGCCTCCCTCACCGTGGAGCGCCCGACGCCCAGCTGTGGGGCCAACGTCGTTTCGCCGGGCAGCTTCTGTCCGACCTTCCACTCTCCCGCTTGGATTCGAGCAAGGAGAAGGCGAGCGACCTGGTCGGAAAGGGATTCGCGAAGTATGGGGCTCATATCTCCTAGCTTACTCCTCAGCTTGTCTGAGGAGTTGTGTTAGCGTTGCGCCGTGACTTCCACCAACTCGCGACTCTCGACCCCGGCGGGGCCGGTTCCGGATGCCTCTCCCCACTGGAACCGGCAACGCCATTCTCAGATGCCGTCCGCTCGGTACGACGATCTCTTCGCCCGGGTGGACGTGCCGCTCCGCGATCGCGAGTGGCCGTCGCGGCGCCTGACTGAAGCTCCGCTGTGGGTTCCGGTCGATCTTCGCGATGGCAACCAGGCACTTGCCGAGCCAATGGACCCGAGTCGAAAGAGGGCCTTCTTCGAACTCATGGTGTCGATGGGATACAAGGAGATCGAGGTTGGGTATCCGTCGGCGTCACAGACGGACTACGACTTCGTGCGGCTGATCGCCGAGACCGACCTCGCTCCCGACGACGTCACCATCGTGGTTTTTACCCCCGCCCGTCGCGATCTCATCGAGCGCACGGTCGAGTCGATCCGCGGCATCCGAAACCCCGTCGTCATTCACATGTACACGGCGACAGCGCCACTCTGGCGCGAGGTCGTGCTCGGCCATGATCGTGAGTCGCTGCGCGAACTGATTCTCGCCGGCGGCCGAGATGTGCTCGATTTCGCCGGAGACCTCGACGGCGTGCGATTCGAGTTCTCACCCGAGGTCTTCAACCTCACCGAGCCCGACTACGCCCTCGAACTCTGCAACGCCATCACCACGCTCTGGGATGCCAGCGCCGATCGGCCCGTGATCCTCAACCTTCCGGCGACCGTCGAAGCGGCGACCCCGAACGTGTACGCAGACCAGATCGAGTACATGCACCGCAATCTCGACAGGCGTTCCGCAGTCATCCTCTCGGTGCACCCCCACAACGATCGCGGCACCGGCATTGCCTGCGCCGAGCTGGCCGTGCTCGCCGGCGCCCAACGAGTGGAGGGATGCATCTTCGGCAACGGCGAACGCATTGGCAACGTCGACATCGCCACGCTGGCCCTGAACCTGCACGCGCAAGGCATCGATCCGATGATCGACTTCTCCGACATCGACCACATTCGCCGTGTCGTCGAACACAGCAATCGCATCGAGATCCACCCACGACACCCCTACGTCGGAGACCTGGTTCACACCGCATTCTCGGGCACCCACCAAGACGCGATCAAGAAGGGCTTCGCCGAACATCGAGACCGTGCAGCAGCCACCGGCATCCCCACCGACCAGCTCCCCTGGCGCGTGCCCTACCTGCCGATCGACCCTGCAGATCTCGGCCGCAGCTATGAGGCGGTCATCCGGGTGAATTCTCAATCGGGCAAGGGCGGCATCGCCTACCTGCTCGAACGCGATTACGGAATCGAGATGCCCCGCAGGCTGCAGATCGACTTCTCTCGCCGCGTGCAACAACACACCGACGACACGGGCCTCGAACTCGACTCCGCAGACCTGTTCACGATCTTCGAACGCAGCTACCTCACCCCAGGCGCCACAAGCATCGAGCTCGTCGAACTCGACGTCACGTCAGTCGGCGGCGCGACTCGAACCGCGCTGCGGATCGATGTCGACGGCACGGAGCACGCGGCGACGTTCACCGATGTCGGGGTGGTCGAGGCAACCACACGCGTCCTCGACGCCGCCGGCATGCCCCTCGACATCGTCTCGCTGCATCAGACCTCGCTCGCAGCCGGCAACGACAGCGACGCCCTGACCCTGATCGAATACCGGCGCGGACCCGCCACGCATTGGGCAGCGGGACGCCACCGCTCGGTGCTCGACGCCACGGTCATCGCTGTCATCAACGCCGCCACAGCATGACCGAGGCAGAGGGACTTCAGCTCATTCTCTTGGGCGACGCTTCATAACGAGTGGTGACGCTGCCACTCGACCATCGCAGTGAGTCGCGGTGATCGGCGTCACGGCACAAGAACGATTCGGCCGAAGACCGAGCCGGCATCCATCTGCCTATGTGCCTCGACGGCCTGATCGAGTGGCAGAACCTCGTGCACGACCGACAGCAGTCGTCCGTCTGCGGCAGCCGCGAACTGCTCGGCACGCACCTCATCGAGCTGCCGCGCAGGAACGGTGTTGAGGCTGAATGTCGCGAATGAACGCGACTTCTGAAAAGTGCGCAGCAGCTGCATTCCGAAGTCGGCGGGCGGCATCCCCGCCACCACACCCACCGTGACCATACGGCCATTCGGCGCCAGCCTGTCGATGAAAGCGGGCATGTGCTCGCCGCCGACGATGTCGAAGATGACGTCGAACGAGGCGGATGCTGCGGGGTCACCATCCCCGGCACGGTCCAGCACGTGGGTTGCGCCGAGTTCGCGCAATCGTCGTCCGCGTTCCGGGCTCGACGAGGTGACGGCGACGACGTCGGCGCCGCCCTGAGCGGCGAGCTGCACCGCGGCGATGCCGATGCTGCCGGCAGCGCCCCTTATGAGCACGGATTCGCCGGCCGCGAAGTGCGCGTGGGCGAGCCCGAAGTGCGCCACGGGTGCAGCGCTTCCCAGCGTGACGGCGTCGACAGGCGACAGCCCATCCGGAAGCGGTACGACGTTGCCGATGCTCGCGACCGCCCGCTCGACGTAACCACCCCCGGTGCCCGTGAAGGCCCACACGCGGCGGCCGATCCAGGATGCGTCGACGTCTGCGCCGACCGCGCTCACGACGCCCGCGACCTCGCTGCCGGGAATGTGGCCCTCGGTGAAGCCGTAGCCACCGAGAGTGCCTCGGCGAATCACGGCATCCACGCCGCCGACTCCGATGGCCGAGCTGTCGATGACGACCTCGTCGGCGGTCGGCGTTGGGTCGGGTGCGTCGATCACGGCCATTCCGGATGGATCTCCGAAGCTCTGGATTACTACTGCTCGCATCATGTCTTTCTTCGTGCCGTCGTGTTTCGCGTTACTCTCGAGAACGTAACGGACGCCCCCGTCCACTTGACGAAAGTGAGAAATGTGGTCGAGCAATTGCCTCATGTCTTACGTTCCGACGCCCAAGACAACCGCGACAGGGTTCTGGATGCCGCGCGCTCGCTGTTCTCGGAGCGCGGCCTCGACGTGCCGATGCGCGTGATCGCACGCGAAGCCGGAGTCGGCCCTGCCACGCTCTATCGACGGTTTCCGACGAAGCAGACACTGATCGACGAGGCCTTCATCGACGAGTTGGCGGCCTGTCGCCGGATCGTCGAAGAGAGCTGCGCAGACGCAGACCCGTGGAGAGGGTTCACGTCAGCCATCGAGGGGCTGTTCGTGTTGAACGCCCGCAATCAGGGCTTCGTCAACGCGTTCATGTCTGCCAACCCCGAGGCCGACTCGTTCACCGAGCATCGAGAATCGCTGCACCGACAGCTCACTCGGCTGGCCCAACGGGCGAAACGAGCCGGCGCTTTACGGCACGACTTCGTCATGGACGACCTGGTTCTCGTTCTCCTCGCCGGCCGAGGGCTGTCCTCCCTTCTGCCCAGCTCGCGAGAGGCACGCGCCCGCCGCTTCGCTTCGCTGGCGATCGATGCCTTCCGCGAGCGCGATCAACAAATGGTCACGACGCCTCAACCTCGCTAGAGCCGAAGATTCAGTAGGCATCCAACCGCCAGATCGTCAGTGCTGGTTCCGAATGACGGCCCATACACGCTTCCAACGGCCCATCATGATGAATCCTCCGTGAAGAGCCACGATCGCTACGGACGCAATCCACCACGCACCAGCACCCAGCATCGGCTCTGCTGCAGCAATGAACGTTCCCCAAGCACCTACCGTGCCGATCGCGGCTTTGAGCAACTGAAGCTTGTCATTCCGTTTTGGGTCCTCGAAGTCAGATGCTTTCTCCATGTAATTGCACACAGCCAGCAGGAGAACCGTGAATACCACGTGCCATCTCTGACGCTACTGAGTGGGTGTCCCCGTGGAGCAGAAATGAACATGTCGAGCCACAACGACCGCGGCCGAGGTCGCAGCCGTCGACGCCACCGCGGCACGCTAAATCCTCGAGAACACGACCGCGGCCGAGGGCGTCAGCGCAGGCGAGCGGCCAGTGGTCGACCGGGGTGAGCCCCCGCCTCGACGCCTCGCGCGGGCCGAGTAGGCAGCTGTCGCACGCCGTACTCGGTTGCTCGGCAACCCTGCCCCGTCCGCAGGAGCACCGACCGCACCGCGGCCGGGCACCCCGCAACAGGAAGCGGGAAAGGACGCAGCGTTCAAAGCTCGTACCGCAAGCTGGGACATGCAGCAGGACGCCTCGAGCGAAGAGGCCCTAGTTCAACTCGGACAAATCAGACGCAGGTAGTGCCTACCAAGTCACCGGCGGCCGAACTTTCGGGGTGCTCTTTGCCATGGGCCACCTGGCTCTTCTAACGAGAGTGAGTCCTACTCGTCGTCGCTGATGCGATCGAAGTGACGTGGTGCCGACCAACGGATGCGAGGCGGCACTATGTGGTTCTCTGGCACGTTGAGCCACACTGCGATCAGATCGCGCGCTTGGGATTGCACATCCGATCGGGCAACTGCCTGAGATATGGTGCCTAGCTCGGGGATCTCTATCATCCACCACGTCCGGTCTTGAAACACGACGGCGTCATATTGCTTCATAGGTTGCTCTTAGCGGGACTCCGGTTACGCGAAGAGAGCTACGTTACCGGTATGGAAGTCTCAAGTCGGCTGCCAGCGATAGGCCTAGGCCCAGGGCTAAAATGTGATTCGCTTAACTCGCGTAGACGGTTAGAACCAGCTTCAAGTCACCCTCGCCGGCAGCCAGCTTGCGGTTCTCGGACGGGCAGCTGGAAAACGCAGCGGAGATCATGAACGCGGCCGCGGAGCTCCAACTCCCCACCGAGGCGCAAACGATCGGGGTGATGACCGCGATCGGGGAATCGACCCTTCGGAACCTCGACCACGGCGACAACGCCATCAACCCCGACGGCACCATCGCTGACTCCGTCGGGCTGTTCCAGCAGCAGGAGCGCGGCTATGGGCCGCTCGCGGACCGGATGGACCCGTTCAAGGCGGCTACGGCTTTCTTCACCCGCCTCATGGGTGTGCCCGGGTGGCGAACGATGGAGCCCACGCTGGCCGCGCACGCGGTGCAGATCAACCTTGACCCGAACTACTACACGCCGTTCTACGCCCCCGCCACGGCCATCGTGCAGGGCCTGATCTCGACCGGCGGCGCCGGGGCGTGCGCAATCGGTGGGAATGCGGTGCAGCTCGCGCAGCAGCTCGTCGACGCCGCCGACCAAGGCCGCCTCATCGGCTCAACCCCCGACCACATCAAAGAAATCCGATGGATCGCCCAGGGGCAGGCGGTGCCCGACTGCGGCGTCGACGTCCGCATCCTCCAGGTGCTCGTGCTCGCCCTCCAGGTTTTCGACCAGGTCGGCGTCTCCGACATCAACCGCCGATGCACCGGCCAGATCGAAGGCGCCGGCACCGCGTCCTCGCACTACTTCGAGGGTGGCGGGCTCGCCGTCGACTTCTACCGACTCAACGGGCAGGGGCTCACCGGCGCCGACGGGAACTCGCTGCGTCTCATCAGCGCGCTCGACCCCGTCATGCCCGACGGCGCCCGCGTCGGCCAAGTCGAATGCCGTGCCGAAGCCGGCACCACGATCGGGACCACACACTTCACACAGTTCGACGACACCTGCACCCACCTCCACATCGACGTCGGATTCACCGACGGACAACTCACCGCTGGTTGACACCTAGGCGTCAACCAGCTCGAGCAAAGGAACCCCACCATGACCTACAGCTTCTGGCCCGGCATCCTCAGCAGCCTGCTCATCTACCTCGTGTTCGCCGCGATCGTGCTCTTCGCGCTGCACTGGGTCATCCGCTCGGCGGTGCAAAGCGCTCTACGGCGGCACCAGCTCTGGCTCGAAGCGCGCGACCGCGACATCCGCCGCGGCCCAACCGGCGCCATCGGAAACAACCCCACAAACTAGCCCACCCCATCGAGGGCAAGCGCATCGCGCGCGGCAGCCCCTGGAGAGAACGAGACGTCCCGACGTCAGAGCTGCAGCAGGCGTCGCAGCGCCTCAACCGCCGATTCCGGTGTTGCGAATTCGCCCAGCGCAAACCCTCGAGCTGTCTCGCGGCTGTCGTCCGCGTGGCTTAGACGGTACCTACCCTCCTCGCGTTCGACCCGCCATGGCGTCTCCACGAGGGCGCCATCGAGTTCCTGGGCCACCCAGAAGTGGTCGTTCTCGATGCCCCGCGCAAGATAAAGCACACTCCGAGCCTATGGTCCACTTCCGCGTCAGATCGGGAACCTTTAGGAACTGCTTTCGTGGTGCGCTTCCCTGCGCCCTTCTTCTCGCGCTCTATCGACTAGCGCGGCAATTCTTCGCCTTCGGATGATTGCGATTTTGGTGATGATGAGACCGAGAGCGATCGCCATGACAGTCATTCCCAGAAGCGGAAGAGGTGGCGCCCACACCGTCGTTTTCTCGACAACGGGATCTAGTCGGGTTCCGTCTGGGAGTGTTGGTGCATCGGGTCGTAGTTCGACAGTGATGGGGATCTGGAATGTTGGGTAGACACCCGTCAGCTTGACTGTGAAATTACCGTTCTCCCCGGGTAGGAGCTCTTCATCGGGGGTATTCGATGCGTGTATCTCAGACTCCACGTCGCCCGCCCGCACCGTTCCGTCGATGATCAAGCGGGTATTGCCGGAATTCTTCACGTTGAACGTGACATCAGCAGAGCCGGAGCCAAAGGGGTTCCAAGTGGGTTCGTACGTTGCGTTGAGTAGATCGATCGATGCGGCTGGCTTCAGGTCGCCCTCAACCAGGGTCATGACTCTAAATCCAACTCGGCTGTCGACGGTTACGCGGGATCCAGTGTCATCGACGGAGGAACCTAGAACAGAGGCGGCTACTCCGGCTGCGTGGTCACCTGGTTCGGCATTCGGTGGAACCGTGATCGTAAAGGGCACAGTCGCCATACCGTGCGCTGGCAGCGTCACTGTGGGCTCAATTGAGATCCATGTCCCCGCATCTACTGAGGGCTGCGCAGTGGGCAGCATATTGAAGCGGCCCTCCTCGGTGAAATAGCCGTCTGCGGACGTCAGCGTAAACGTCACCGGTTGATCACTGAAGTTGGTCACCGCAAGGTGCTCGATAATTGTCGACCTAGGTTCTAGGGACGTTTCGATCCACGATCGACCGTCGGGTCCCGCTGATGATGCGGGGCGGACTGACCATGTGATGTCGCTTGGTTCCTCCGCGCTAGCGGGCGACGAACCGGCTCCCACAAAAAGAAGGACTAGGAGGCCAATTAGCCACCAGCCCCCCGACCACTTCTTCAAATATCGGGGCATGGGTGTGGCCTTTCATAGTCGCAAAAGCGAGGGGGCCAGGTTCGCTGGCCCCCTCGCCGGCGATCACTCGAACAGCGACAATGTCAGGACCGATGAATAGGTTCCTGGTTCCGTTGTGACGGGGACCTTCAGTGTGAGGTCAGCGTTCACAGACCATTCCCCAACCGCTTCCTCAGAGTCCCAAGCCATCGCCAACAGCTCCCTATCGACCAAGCCGACATTCCCAGGACCCTCGTCGAGGCTGGTTTCGACGGGCGAACCTTCTGCAACCTCGCCCTCGTCTGCGGGGGTGAGAAGATGCGGAGCCCACCCGAGATGGTCAGGAGTGATGGGTTCTTGTCCGTTGTCTCCGACAAAGGCCGAGGTGGACCCAAGCACCGACCAATACGCGCCATCAGGGATTTGGTCGGACCTGCGAGTATCCGTAACCGTGACTGTCGGGAGGGAGCCTGAGAACTGACGAATCACCGGTGAGTCTGAAGTTGACTCCACGAGCTGGGCGGAAGTACCGGCGACTGTCATCGTGAGGATGCCCGGGGGCGATGCGTCACTGATTTCAACTGACACGTCCACTTGATTGTCACCGCCAACTTGATCGTCAGCAAAGGCGCTTGCGGGGGTAGCTATCGCCCCAACGAGCGCGACTAAAGCAAACCCCAGCGCACCTGCGGTTGTTCGGATGCATTTTGATCGGGTCATTGTGTTTTCCGTCCTTTCGAAGTTCAGCCGCACGAAAGTGCTGCGTAGGGGGTCTGGACAACGGACGTCGTTTGGACTCCATCTCGGGTACCCGAGATGGCTGCATTGACAGTTCCGGCTGCAACGCTGACCAGACGGGTGTTGGTCGTGCTGGATGCAGATTTGCTAGCCGCGATCGTTGCCTTCGGCGGGGCCCCGTAGGGCGTTGCCACACTGACGTCCAGCGGAATTGCGTCGGTATTCGTCGCCTTGACTGCCAAGACCACCTTCCCCGTTACGCATCGAGCGGCCACCTGCACGTCGAGCTTCGGGGCAACGGTCGCCTCCGCCCGCCGCACGGTTACGTCATCGAATGTGCCGGTCGAACCTCCCTGAGCGCGTAAGCCGATTCGACCTGCTGCGAGCGAAGAGTCATTTACCTGACCCAGCGCTTCCCACGTAGCTCCGTTGTCAGAGGAGATGTCAGCTTTGAGCTGGGAACCTACCGCAGCCAGACGGAGTCGGTAAGGCGTCCCGGGGTCGAAGTTTCGATTTCCTTCTGCGAGCTTTGTCCACGAGCCACCGTCGTTTTTGTAGAGATCCCAACCAAGGGATCCCGATCCAAGTCGGGAAAGCTCGAGTTGGTAGAAGTGGTTGGTGTCTGAGACGCGAGCGAGGAGTCCTAGCCCTCCGCCGTTGATCGCGGAGAATTTGATTGTTGCTTCCACGGCGTAGTCGGTCCACCGTGAATCTCCAGCGAGAGCTGCTCCCGTACCATTCGACGGAGTGGTGAGCTGTCGGGAATTGGGTGCAGCCTGCACAACGGACCACCCTGAGGAGTCTGGTGTCCATCCAGACGGAACTGATCCCAGGCCATCGCTTTCGAAGGTGTAGTTGGCATAGTTATCGGGAGTGAGTTGCACATCGTCGAAACTCAACCACTGGCCGGCGGATGCGTTTGACCAGAACCCGATGGTTGCTTCTCCGGCGGTCACGTTGACGCCTGAGATTTGAATGCGAGTCCAATCACCAGCCTGTGGGATCGCAACAAGCTTCTTGCTCGAGCTTCCGGCGTAGTTTTTGAGCTCAACGCTGGCTTCGGTTTGGCCGCCGCTCGACTTCACCCACGCCGTAAGGGTGTAGCTACCGGTCGGGAGGTTGGGGATCCGCTGGTACGTGTACACCCGGTAAGGCTGCGTCGCCCACTGGGTTCCTTTGAAGTCCCCCGTCCGACCGCCTGTTTCGGTGTAGAAGGCTTCTGGATTATTGTCAGCGGACGTCCACTGGCTAGGAGCTGACAATGCCTTCTGGTCACGCTCGAAGCTACCGTTTCGCACCAGCGCGGACGCACCCACGTCCCATTTCGGTGTCGGAATATTCTGGCTTGCCGGGGTTGGGAACGCAGGCGAACCGTCAGCGTTCCACGACATCTTCTGAACGCGAGCCATACGCCCTCCACCGCATCCCTGCCCAGCGGCAGAATTGGCGTGGTAGATGATGTAATCCTCGGTTCCGTCAGGTGACGTCGTGAAAGAGTTGTGCCCGGGGCCGAAGACACCAGCGCCGGGGTTCGAAGTCATGACAGGCTGTGTGTTCTTCGTCCATGAGGCTGGGTTCAGAAGGTCGCTCGACTGGTTGGCCGAGACCAGGCCGATCGAGTAGTTGTCAGACGCACAGTCGTTCGCGGAATATGACACGAAAACTTTGCCGTTCCGGACCAGAACGGCTGGTCCTTCGGTCGTCCACTGCCCCTCCCATCCCAGCGTGGGCTTGATCACTTCAACCGGTTCGGAACTGAGAGTCCATGGGTTCGACATTTTCGCGATGTAGACGTGATTCCCGTTGTAGGAGTACGCGAACATGAAGTACCGCACGCCACCACTCTCGAAGACAGTGCCGTCAAGAGAGCCCTTGGTGGTACTGACGCCAGAGACCTGACCTTTGCTTACCCATGTGCCGTCGAGAGGGTTCGCTGCTGTGTTTTCCAGGACAAGGATCCGGTTGTTCGCTACGGCCGGATTTCCTACCGTCGCGTAGTCGAGGTCCGATGCCGTGGTGTAGATGTACCACTTACCATCCAGCCGGTGAAGTTCCGGCGCCCAAACGTCCTTGTTGTAGGGAGCGTTCGGCGTGAAGACCGTCTTACGCACCGCACCGCTGAAGTCAGTCAGAGACGCAGACCGAATGATCTCGACGGATGAACTGGTTGTGGTGCCCGTGAGGTAGTAGTACCCGTCTTCTCCCACGATCACCTGCGGATCGGGAAGTCCACTGTTCAGGTAGATCGGGTTGTTGTAAGTCGGGGTAGCCGGCGCCGCGGAGGCTGCTTGAACTGAGACCGGAGTCACCGCGATCAAAATTGCCGCACAGATGGCCGCAAGTCTTGCTCGACGGGAGGCGGGAGGAGCGTTGTCTCGCGTTCGGGCTAGACGCTGAATCGGGAAGGGTTGCACTGTGTTCTCCTTTGAACATTTGGGGCATGGCTGGTAAAGCGGCGGTGGTTGTTGAAAGTGGTCTATCCCTTGACGCCCCCCGCTGAAAGTCCGGACTGCCAGAACCTCTGGAGGAAGAGAAAAGAGACCACCAGTGGGAGGACTGAGACGAGTGAACCGGTGAGGACCGTGGAGAACAGCACTTGCGCGCCGCCACCGCTGGATGCTGAAAGCTGCCACTGCGCCAAGCCGACTGTCACGGGGTAGAGAGATGGCGAGTTGAGCATGATCAGCGGGAGGAAATAGTTGTTCCATGTTGCGACGAGCTGGAAGAGCAGCACCGTGACGATGCCTGGCGTGAGAAGCCTCAACCCGATTGTCATGAAGATGCGGAGCTCGCCGGCTCCATCGATCCGTGCAGCTTCCATAAGGCTGTTATCGACCGATTCCGCGGCATAAACCCTCATCAGGTAGACCCCAAAGGGGCTAACGAGGCCGGGCAAGATCACCGCCCAGACTGTGTCTGTGAGTGAAACGCTGCTGAACAAAAGGTATGTGGGGATAGCGAGCGCGGTCATTGGCACCATGACAGCGCCGATGATGACCCAGAAGACCGCAGTCTGTCCACGGAAACGGTACTTCGCGAGCGCGTACCCGCAGGCAGTGGCAAGTGCAGCCGCGCCGACGGCACTAACGACGGCGTACAGCACTGTGTTCAGAAGCCATCGCGAAAAGATTCCATCATTCAGAGAAAAGACCTGACTGATGTTGGTGAATAGATGAAAGCCGTTCCCGAACCAAAGACCAAATGTCGAGAACAGGTCCGAGTTGTCTTTTGTGCTTGCGATGGCCAGCCAAATGATTGGCACGAGAAAGTAGACGATGCTCACCCATACGAGAACGGTGAGGAGGCTGCTTGATTTGCTTGAGTGTGTCCGCTTTGGGATGCGAGTTCTGCTTCTCGAGAGGGGCTTGATGGTCATGAGTTGCGCTCCCGCCGATTGACGACGGACTGAACGACGATGGAGATGATGACGATCACGATTCCTAGGAGGAAGGCTATGGCCGCCGCGTAGTTGACGTCCTGGTTCTTGAAGGCGATGTTGTAGGCGTACAGATTGGGGCTGAAATCGGTGCCGACGGAGTTTGGAGCGATGTTGTAGAGAAGGTTTGGTTCGTTGAAGAGCTGGAACGAACCAATAATCGAGAAGATCACCGTCAGGATCAGGGCCTGCCGGATTGCCGGGATTTTGATGCTCCACGCGATTCGGAACTGGTTCGCTCCGTCAATTTCGGCTGCTTCATAGAGTTCGGTCGGAATGACTCGTAGAGCCGCGTAGAGAATGATCATGTTGTAGCCGATGAATTCCCAGCAGACGATGTTCATCGTTGAGCCAACGATGTTCGATTTATCGAGAAGATCCGGGCCTGGAAGTCCGATCAGCTCGAAAAGTTGAGTGATAAGCCCAAAGTCGTTCCCGTAGAGGTATCCCCACATGAGTGTCGCCACCACGCTGGGTATTGCGTAGGGAAGGAAGATGAGGAGGCGGGCCGCTTTGCTGGCTCGAACTCGTCCAGTGTCGAGGGCAAGAGCAAGGGCGAGGGCAGCAATCAGCATGATCGGCACCTGCACAAACAAGAAGAGTGCAACCCGCGAGAGGCCGGCATAGAACTGTGGGTCTTGGAGTGCGCGAGTGTAGTTCGTCAGACCGGAGAAGACTTCCCCGCCCACTAGCTGCGAGGTGAAGCCGCTGAGGTATGCCGCGTATCCGAGAGGGACAATGAAGGCCAGAAGAAACACGATGAGAAACGGCAGGATGAGGATCCATGCGGCTCGTGTTTGCGTTCGGTCGATCGTTGATCGACGCGCTGCGGTAGGTCGGGTCATGAGAACTTTCTTCGGGTGGGTGGGGCCGAGATGCCTGCAGCGTCCTGGCCCCACCACTATTGCTACTGAACGGTGAAGCCCTGCTGGGTTGCGTATTCTTGGACGGCGTTCTGCCAGTCATCGAGGGCGGATACCATGTCGGCCTTGTCCGAGATGGCGGCACCGACTGTTTCGTTGTAGCTGGAGTAAACGAAGTCCATGAACGGAAGCCACTGGAAGTCTTTGTCGACGGTGGTTGATACGCCGGCGAAGAATTCATTGACTTTCTGACCGCCATAGAACTCGGACTCCTGATCGACAAAATCAGGATTCTTCAGAGTTGCCGTTGTCGTCGGGAAGAGGAACTGGTCGTTCGCGAGTAGCAGAGCGGACTCTTCGTCTGTGTTGATGAACTTCGCGAGTTCGTACGCAGCTATCTGGTTGTCGCTTCCCGCAAGTACGGCGTCGGTCGATCCGCCCCAGTTACCCGAGACGTCCTCGCCTGCGTTCCACTGCGGAAGCTTCGCGGCATTCCAGAGTCCGCTGGTGTCTTTCGCAGTTCCTTGGAGAAACAGTGGACCCCAGGCAGCAACTTGCCAGCTGGCGTATTTTCCTCGAGCCAGCCCCTGGTACCACTCGTCTGCGAAGTCAGGGTCGGTTGCGACCAGGTCTTTCTGGATAAGGTCCTGCCAGAAAGCAACAACCTTCGTCGCTTCAGGCGAGTTGAGGTTGATGGACACGGTCTTGTCTCCGTCGTAGGAGAAGGGTTTGGCTCCGGCCTGCCAGAACAAGCCCATCATCTGGCCCGGGTCATTCCCGGGCAGATCAGCAATGTAGGAGTCGGTCTTGGATCGAATTTCCGCGGCCTGTTCAGCGAACTCGTCCCACGTGCTAGGGGGCCCCTCAAGTCCAGCGGCAGCCCAGATATCCGTCCGATACAAGTTTCCCATCGGTCCAGAATCCTGCGGAACAGCCCATACGCCCTTGTCGTCAGCGACCTGGTTCCAGATCCAGTCGACGTAATCGCTCTTGTGCTCGTCGGCTCCGAACTGGGTCAAATCGGACAGGCTGCCGGTCTGCCGGAATGAGGACAGATACTGATACTCGATCTGGGCCACATCGGGGGCACCTTCCCCAGCCTTGATGGCGGCTCGCAGCTTGGGGTACTGCTGCGTGCCCCCTGTCGTGTTCACCACCGTGACCTTGATGTTTGGGTACTTCGCCTCGAACAGGTCAACTTCCTTCTGGACGTCAGGAACCCACGTCCAGAATGTCAGCTCGGTCGGAGTGGAGAGCGCTTTATCAATCTCGTCCTGGGTGTAGGTCGTGGCATTCGATGAGTCGTCATTTTGGGCTGCCGGCGAGCAGCCTGCCAGGGTCAAGGCTGATACCAGCGCCGCAGCTCCGAGCACCATTGCTTTGCGTGTGCGTGTCATGTTTTTCTCTCAGTGGGAAGGGACAGTCGGCCCATATGGGCCGGCCAGAACCTCGAACACCAGCGCTGCGCGGGGTTCGAGGGGTACTTGGGTTCCGAGTTCATAGATTGATCCGGTGGTCACTTCGCGAACTCGGAAGGGTGTTGTGACCTGGCTGGGATGACCGGACCAGTTGTGCACGAACACAAGCTCGTGGTCCACGGATCGCCCTGTTGAAACTGTTACGGCGGAAGACGCCTGCCACTGCGACGAGGCCGTATCTTGGACCAGCCACCTGGCAATGCTTCGTGACAAAGCGGCATTGGGTACACCAGCGACGTAACTGACACGACCGGCGCCATAGGCGGCTGTTGTCAGGGCGGCGGTAGCGCCGAACTCTGTCGTTTGAAGCTCTGCCACAACCGATGCCCCCGCAACTTCCAACTTCTCCAGCCACCAAATAACAGCAGCTTCGTCTTCCGCTACGAATGCGGCATCGACAGAAGAGACTGTGAGTGGTTCACGGAGGTTGGTGAATTCGTCATAGTGAACCCCAGCTGCGGCGCTCAAATATGCGGGCGCCACAGCACGGCGGGCACGCGCTAACTCATCCCCATAACCGGTACGGACTCCGATTACGAGGTGACCTCCCGCAGCTGCGTACTCACCAAGCCGTGTCAGCACGTCAGTGTCTGCCACGTAGACGGCAGGTGCGATTAGTACCGGGTGAGTATGCGCGAGGGTGGCCGGCTCAGTCTGCAGAAATTCTGAGATCTGTTTGACGCGGACTTGAACGCCGGTCTCGGCGAGTCCGCGGTAGTGAGCGTCGAAGATATCAAGATACGAGAACGTGTTGGGGGTACCGTCTGAGTTCGAAAGTGGCGGAGCAAACTCCCATGCCCATTTCGTGTCGGTGGAATAGAGCAGAACCACATCTGAGTCGGGCTGGAAGCCCGATATGCGGGAACCCAACTCCTTGAGTGTCGTGCCGAGCTCAGCAACCTCTCGGTAGATCCGTCCCGGGACTTCTGAATGAGGGAGAACTCCACCCCAATAGGTCTCGGCTCCGAAATGCAGGCTGTTCCAATGCCAGTACTCGATCATTCTCGCTCCACGCGCAACGAGCGCAAGCGCCGCCTGCTTGATTTGACCCGGGAAGGGAGGTTCGTTTTGCCAAGAATGACCGATTGACTGCGCGTTGGTTTCCGTCACGAGGAACGGACCAGCTTTGCTCGACCAGGCACGATCTGCCCACTCGAAAAGTGCCCAAACCCCGGAGTGCCACCATTCAGCTTCTCGCGGAAAATCTTCACCAGCGGTCAGTGCGTCTTGCATCCTGTAGTAAGGATTGCCTGCTGTGATATCCAGCGACCGCACCATTTCGTCGTCTGCGAGTTGAGGTCTCGAATACGACATACATGTCGTGATGAATTGGTCGTCACGGGCGTATTCCCGGACAACCTCGGCCTGCCAGGCGATCAAGTCAGTGGCGAGACTGCTCTGATACCGGCGCCAATCGAGATCGTATTGAGGCTGCAAATTGCCGGCGGGTCGCCAAAGCTCGGCCCACTCAGAAATTTGATGTGACCAATAGACCAATCCCCATTCCTTGTTGAGGCGATCGACCGTGCCATACTTCCGTCGAAGCCACGCGAGGAAACCCTGAAATGTCGACGCGTTGTGAGCAACAACATTCCCGGGCTCGTTGTCTACCTGAAAACCGATCACAGCGGGGTGGGAGGCGTAGCGCTTGACTACCTTCCGCACGATTCGCTCGGCAAAATAGCGATAGGCGGGTTGGCTCTGATCCATCTCCTGGCGTGCCCCCCAACCTACGCGTGAGCCATCTGGCAACTCGGCCGCAATCTCAGGGTGCAGAATCTGGAGCCAAGGTGGGATTGCATAGGTGGGCGTCCCCAGGATGACGCCAATTCCCCTCGCAGCTGCAGCATCAAGCACCGGTTCGAGCCAGTCGAGATCGAACTCGCCATTGCGTGGTTCCCATGTTGACCAGACCGATTCCCCAACACGAATCACCGTGAAACCCGCCTCGACCATGAGATCGAAGTCATAGTCGAGATCCACGTGGGATTTGTATTCCGCGTAATAGGCGGCTCCGAAACGGACATCGGAGTTGAGGGAAAACGGCATCTTTGGCTTATCCAAACTTTCTGTTCTCGAGAACATGTTCTCGAGAACATTATGAATGGAGACTGCGGTCGGCGCAACCCGAGCGCCGAAGGCGCTACTGCGTCGGTGGTGGGCCGGTCGAAGCGCGAACGACTAGCGGGGGACGCGGTATACGTGACGGGGCAGACGCACTGGTTGTCTTTTCGATCTGCGCAATCAACTTCGCAATGACATATTGACCCTCAAATGCGAAGTCGAGTTTGACAGTTGTAAGGGGGCAAATTGCGTACGCTGCTTCGGCCTGATCATCTACGCCCATCACGCTCATATCGTGAGGAACCGCGATCCCTGCACTGGATAGCGCTGAGAGCACGCCGAATGCCATCCCGTCATTTGCTGCTGCGATAGCCGTAACGCCGCGTATTCCATCCTTGATGAGGCGGGATGCTGCCTCGTAGCCCGACCGCGCCGACCAGTCGCCCTCAACGGTCGAGACTACTGAACCGCCGGCTTGCTGGACGGCGGAAGCGAATGCCTCCGCTCGAGTTTTCGAGGCGGTCCAGGATGATGGCCCAGTCAAGTAGAAGAAGTTGCGATGCCCATTGGCAAGTAGGTGGTCCGCCGCGACATGACCGACCCATTCGTTGACTGTTGTGTCGGAGTCTTCGATGTGCAGATCGAAGTCATGGACGACAGGGACGGTGAACTTTCTTCTGCCTAAAACAGCTCGTGCCGCCTCGGTCTGCACAGAGAGGACCATTCCAGCGACACGCTCGCGGGTAACGATATCAATGGCATCAGCAATGGATTTCTCATCGCTTCCATTTGTCGAAACGATATCGAGAATATATCCACTTGCCCGAGCCGCCTCGATTGCACCATACGCCGCACGCGCAGGACCTGCCTCCGATAGGCGATCCACGATATAACCGATTCGGTCGATCTTCTGCAGGCGCAGATGGCGCCCAGCCAAGTTCGGCGTATATTTCAGCTCCTCGATTGCAAGCTCAATACGCTGACGTGTACCGGGGCGAATCCCTTCAAAACCGTTCAAATGGCGGCTGACCGTTATGTGCGAGACACCCGCCCGTTCGGCCACATCGTAGATCGTGGCTGACTTCATCTCTAAATGATATCGTGAACATCTGTTGACCTGCAGCAGGCCATGCTGTGCTCGAATAGTGCTTTTAGACCAAGGCATCAAGGATGTTCAGGCGACGCAATCTGCCGAAGCCAACGTCGATGTTGCGGTCACGTACGAGATTGTCGGCGACAGCACCGACGCCACCGTTACGTACAGCACCTACAACGATGGCAACTTCGGAACCGAGCAGGCCACGGGGCAGACGCTTCCGTTCGCCAAAGACTTCACAGTCAAAGCCGGAGGACAGTTCGACTACCAGTCCTTCACCCTCACCGGCTCCAACGGACAGACCGGCGGCGACATCACCTGCCGCATCACCATCGACGGTGTCGTAGCCGCCGAGCAGACCGCAACAGGCCAGTACGCCTCCGCAACCTGCAGCAGCAGCGGATTCGACAACTAACCGAATACCAGCAACAGAGAAGGCCCCCGAACGTTCGGGGGCCTTCTCTGTTTGGTTCGTCGTCGCGTTCTAGTACCGGTAGAAGCCTTCGCCGGTCGCGACGCCCAGCTTGCCCTGGTCGATGAAGTTCTTCTTGAGGTACGCGGCCCACGCCTGCGATCCTGGCTCCGGGTTCGCCGACGCGATGTTGTAAGCGGTCGTGAGGCCGACGACGTCGTAGATCTGGAACGGTCCGACGGGTGCTCCCGTGCCGATACGCCAGGTCTTGTCGACGGTCTCCGGGTCGGCGATGCCTTCGAGCACGAGGCCGGCCGCGGCATTGAGCAGGGGCACCAACAGCGAGTTGAGAACGTAGCCCGCCTTCTCTTTCTTCAGCTCGATGGGCACGAGTCCACTGCGCCCGGCAAAGTCGACCACCGAGCGGTAGACATCCGGATCGGTATCGGTCGTGCCCATGATCTCGGCCGTGTTCTGGCGCCAGACCTGGTTCGCGTAGTGCAGCGCGAGAAAGCGGTCGGCGCGCCCGGTGAAGTCCTTCAGATCGCTGGGCAGCAACGTCGACGAGTTGGTGGCGAAGATCGTCTTCTGCGGCGCCGCCTCGGCGAGACGCTGGTAGAGGTCGCGCTTGATGTCGATGCTCTCAGGCGCCGCCTCGATCACGAGATCGGCATCGGCCACCGCCTGGGCGAGGTCGCTCGAATACCGGATGCCGGCAGCCGCCGCCTCGGTCGACTCAGCCGTGGCCCCGGCCACCTTGTCGGCCACGTACACCGGCGCCAGCTGGGCGATGCGCGTGCGGGCGTGCTCGAGCGCGTCGTCGGTGACGTCGTAGGCCGTCACGGTGAATCCGTGGAAGGCGGCCTGGTACGCGATCTGCGACCCCAACACTCCGGTGCCGATGACGGTGACGTTCTGGATGGATGACATGGTGGTGCTCCTTATTAATGAGAGGTAGGGATGACGCCGTAGATGCTGCGCACCCACACGTCGACGAGAACGTCGAGTTCGGCGCCGGCGGTGACGGCCGGATGCTCGCCGTTGGCCGCCGCGAGCAGCACGCGTTCGTTCATGAGATTCAGCGAGGCGGCGAGATCACGAGAATGGAGGCCCGCCGGTGCGGCCCCGCGGGCCCGCTCGGCCTCGATGACCTCGGCTGTGTAATCGACCCAGCTGAGCATCGAGCGCGACCACAGGTCGTGCACCTCGACGTTGCGCGAGCGCACAGCCATGGCGGCGGTTGCGACGGCGCGATGCTCGGAGAAGACCTCAACGAAGGCCGCAATAGATCGACGCCAGGCCGAGGCGGGGTCGGCCTCGAACTCGCGCGACAGCGCTCCGACGCGATCCTCCACCTGCCTGATCACCCGGTCGAGCAGGGCGAGCAGCACCGCTTCTTTCGAAGCGAAGTAGAAGTAGAAGGTGGGGCGAGAGATGCCGGCGCCCTTTGCCAGCTCGTCGATCGACAGGCTGTCGAAGTCGCGCGACTGCAGCAGAGCCTCTGTGGTGACGAGGATCGCCTCCTGCCGGTCGTCGCCGGAGGGGCGGGATGCGCGTCGCGATCGTTCGGCCATGACTCCACGCTAGCACTTCACTCGACACGGTGTTGATTAAATCGACACCGCGTCGACTAGGGTGGTCGTCATGGTGGTTCACGTAGACGTGGTGGTGGTCGGGGCCGGCCTCAGCGGCATCGGCGCCGCGAGCATCCTCAAGCGCGACCGCCCCGACAAGAGCTTTCTGATTCTCGAGTCCCGCAGCGCGGTGGGCGGCACCTGGGATCTGGTCCGCTACCCCGGTGTGCGCTCGGATTCCGACATGTCCACGCTCGGCTACTCGTTCCGCCCCTGGCGAGACTCGCGAGCGCTGGCCGACGGCGACGCCATTCGCGAGTACATCACCTCGACCGTCGCAGACGAGGGGCTGCAGCCCGCGATCCGTCTCAACCACCGTGTCGTCTCGGCATCCTGGTCGAGCGCCGACTCGCGCTGGACGCTCACCGTGGTGCGCACGCCCACGGGCGCCGAGTTCACGCAGGGCGATCCGCAGGGTGAGACGATCCCCATCACGTGTTCGTTCCTGCACGTCTGTTCCGGCTACTACCGCTACGACCAGGGCTATACGCCGGAGATCCCCGGACTCGAGTCGTTCAGGGGCCGCGTGGTTCACCCGCAGCAGTGGCCGGCCGATCTCGACTACACGGGCAGCCGGGTGGTGGTGATCGGCAGCGGAGCGACCGCGGTCACTCTCGTGCCGTCGATGGCCGGGCGCGCCGAGCACGTCACGATGCTGCAGCGCTCCCCCACATACATCGCCTCGGTCTCGTCGGTAGACCGCCTCGCCGACCGATTGAGGGGCCGGATGCCCGAGCGCCTCGCCTACGCGCTGGTGCGGGCGAAGAACATCGGACGCTCGCAGCTCATCTACCAGTTCGCGCGTCGGCGGCCCGAGGCGATGAAGGGCATCCTGCGCAAGGCGGCCGCGCGACGGCTGCCGCAGAACTTCGCGATCGACCCGCACCTCACGCCCAGCTACGAGCCGTGGGATCAACGCCTCTGCGCCATCCCCGACGGCGATCTCTTCTCGGCGATCCGCCGAGGCAAGGCCGACATCGTGACCGGGCAGATCGGTCGCGTCACCCCCGACGGAATCGATCTGGTGGATGGCGGGCATCTCGACGCCGACGTCATCGTGACCGCCACCGGCCTCAGCCTGCTCTATCTCGGTGGGATGCGATTGGTCGTCGACGGGCGTGACGTCGACGTATCGAAGACGCTCGCCTACAAGGGCATGATGCTGACCGGCGTTCCCAACCTGTCGATGACGATCGGCTACACCAACGCATCCTGGACGTTGAAGGCAGACCTCGTGGCCCGCTACGTGGCCCGACTGCTGACGTTCATGGATCGCCACCACTACTGCAGCGTGACTCCCCAGGCCGATTCAGCCGTGGCCTCGGGCCATCTCACCCCGCTGATCGACCTTGCCGCGGGGTACGTGCGTCGCAGCATCCGGTCGTTGCCCAAGCAGGGAGAACGCACGCCGTGGCGTCTGCACCAGAACTACGTGCGCGACTTCTTGCTGCTGCGCGCCGGGAGGGTGACGGACTCCGTGCAGTTCGGCCTCGCCGGCGAGCGCACACCGCCGGGAATGCCGACCGGACCCTCAGTACATCGTGTTCGGCGGCCTCGTCGATGGCGCCGTCAATGACCTTCTTCGGCCGCAGGGCGCTCATCCGAGTCGGCCGAGTCGGTCATAGCATGGGTGATCTTCTGCATCGCTTCTCGCTTGACGTGGCTGCGGGCATGCTCGACCGCGGCGGGAAGATCGGCGAAGAGATGGTTCTGGTGCCGTAGCGCGCTGAGCACGCCGACCTTGGTGGCCAGGTGAAGGTGTTCGGGTTGGATGCCTTTGATGAGCACGGTGATCCCTCGCCGCTCCAGGTCTGTGATCATGTCGGTGATCACCCGAGCTCCGGTGGCATCGAGCACCTGGAGTTGAGACAGTCGGATGATGACGACCGAGACACTGCTGATTCGGGTGACACGCTCGAGCATGCGGTCGGCGGCGCCGAAGAACAGGGCGCCGTCGAGACGGAAGACGGCGATGTGGTCATCTTCGGGTTGGGCGGGTGCAGGAATCTCTTCACGGTGCACACCCCCAGATTTGGCCAGCGCGCGGAGGGCGAAGAACGCCGCCACAGCGATACCGATGCCGACAGCCACGATCAGATCGAACGAGACGGTGATGACTGCGGTGATGATGAACACGATCGTGTCGGATCGCGTGGAGCCCACCACGGCGCGGATAGTGGACAGCGACACCATGCGCGCGGCAGTCACCATGAGTACTCCGGAGAGCGCGGCGAGGGGGATCTGAGAAACGACCCCGGTTGCGAGGTACACGACGACGAGCAGCAGGAGTGCGTGCACCAGCGCTGCGACGCGGGTTCTGCCGCCGGATCGGATGTTCACCGCGGTGCGGGCGATCGCACCGGTCGCCGGCATACCGCCGAACATTCCTGACCCGAGTGACGCCAGGCCCTGCCCGACGAGTTCGCGGTCGGCGTTGTAGGTGCCCGTGTCAGAAATGGATGCGGCGACCCGGGCAGAGAGCAGGGATTCGATCGCGGCCAACGCCGCCACCGTGAGCGCAGGCCCCACCAGCGAGGTGATGGTTGCCGCATCCAGGGCGGGCAGCGCGGGAGACGGCAGGGAGTCGGGGAGCACCCCGATCCGAGCCACCGGCAGGGCGGCAACGGTGGCGATCACCGAGACGACGATGATCGCGATGATCGAGCCCGGCAGTTGAGCATGGATGCGCGGGGCGATCAACATGATCACGGCCACGACAGCGACGGTCAGCAACGGCCACACCACGGTGCTGATGTCGATCGTGTGGAACGATTCGACTGCCGCGATGAACGCGTTGCTGCTCGCACCCGGTCTGGCCCCGATGGCAGACGGAATCTGCTGGAGAAAGATGATGACGGCGATTCCGAGAGTGAATCCCTCGATCACCGGCCACGGGATGAACGACACCAGGCGGCCGAGTTTCAGCGCACCCACCACGAGAACGACAACGCCGGCCATGATGCTGACAACAGGAACGGATCCGACGCCGTGGGCGACGACCACAGGACCGAGAACGACCACCATCGCCCCGGTGGGTCCGGACACCTGAACGTTCGACCCACCGAAGATGGCCGCGATCACACCGGCCACAATGGCGGTGACCAGACCGGCTTCGGCTCCCGCTCCAGAACTGACCCCGAAGGCGAGAGCCAACGGCAGGGCGACGATCCCGACGGTTATTCCCGCGACGAGGTCGCCTCGCCAGGTGCGCCGGATGTCGCGGTAGTCCTTGAGGCTCGGAAGAAGAGGCCGAAGATAGCCTGCGACACTCATGACGTTGAGGTGGAGTCAGGACCGCGTGGGGCCACGGCATCGGCAAGGTTGATGGTGGAGTCCAATTGCTGCTGAGTGTTCTGAAGAATGTCAACCAGCAGCTGCCGCGAGATAGCCAACAGATCCGCCACCTGCGGGTACGCGAGTCGGTAGAAGACTTGGCTGGCGCGCCGCTCCGCGACCACGAGATTGTGCCGACGCAGCACGGCTAAATGCTGCGACAGATGGGATGCCTCGAGACCGGTGTCAGACAGAAGGTCGGCAACAGAGACGTGATCGGCTGATGCCAGCACCTCGAGCACCCGAACCCGAACCGGGTGGGCAAGCCCCTTGAACAGGTTGGCCTTTACTTCATACAGCGGCCGATGAGCATTGGTGAACTGATCCATACCCCCACGATCCCACAGTTTTATGAATGAATAAATTCATCATATCGTTGTATCGCGATGATCCGAGCACACCGGGTGGTGTGCTCGTCGCACTTACGGGATGTCGGTGGTGACGGCCAGGGCGCGGCCCGTCTCGATCTCCGCCGTCAGCGCCTGCAGAGCACCCTCCGCGATGGCGAGCGAGTCCGACCCGAGCAGTTGATGCAGCGGGGCATCGCCCGTGACAGCAAGCGAGATGATCGCGGCGGCCGCCTTCGCGGGATCGCCGAGCTGGGTGCCCGGCATGGCCTGGTGTGCTGCCGTCATGTCGCGAATGGCGGTGTAGCCCTCCGCAACGCGACCGGGCAGACCGAGCGACTGCGGCTTCAGGAAGTCGGTCTGCATGTAGCCGGGCTCGACCAGATTCACCTTCACGCCAAACTCCGCGATTTCCTGCGCGAGAGAACCGGTGAGTCCCTCCAGCGCGAATTTTCCCGCGGAGTACAGACCCCAGCCGGGGAACGTGGTCAGTCCGAGAATCGACGACACGTTGATGATGTGGCCGGTTTTCGCGGTCCGGAAGTCGGGCAGCACAGCGCGCAGCACGTTCCACACGCCGAAGATCTGCACGTCGAACATCTGGCGCACTTCGGCGTCGGTGATCTCCTCGACGGCGCCAAGGAATCCATAGCCGGCGTTGTTCACGACAACATCGAGGCCGCCGAAGCGATCCTTCGTCGCCACCACCGCGGCCGCCACCGCGACCTCGTCGGCCAGGTCCACCTCGATGGGCAGCAGGCGGCTGGTGTCCGTACTGCCGAGTGCGCTGGTGAGGCGTTCGATCGAGCGGGTCGTCGCGGCGACGTTGTGTCCGCGCTCAAGCAACTGCGTGACGAGTTCGAGGCCGAGGCCGCGTGAGGTGCCGGTGACGAACCAGGTGCCGGTCGATTCAGGAAAGCTCATGGTGGTGACTCCAATCAGAGACGGTGGAGGGCACCGGGTGGTGCCCCTATTCGATCGTCGGGCAGCGCGCCGATGCGGCGAGGCGCATATCAGGGCCGCCTCATCCTGGGAGCGAAGAGGCTAGGACTCAGCGACCCATGCGGACTCGCCGAGGTCAGTGCCACACTCGAAATGTGGCCGACACGAACAAGGAACTCGCCGACTTCCTCAAGCGCGCCCGCAGCCAGGGCGATCCGCTGCGCGCCGGGCTCCCGACAGACGGACGCGTGCGACGCGTCCCCGGCCTCCGCCGCGAAGAAGTCGCCCTGCTCGCGGGCGTCTCGACCGACTACTACACCCGCCTCGAGCAGGGCCGAAAGATCACCCCGTCGCCCGGTGTTCTGGATGCGATCGCCCGCGCCCTCGATCTCGACGCGATCTCACGGGCCCACCTGCAAAACCTGATAGGCACCACGACGGCCCGCCCATCTCGAACAACGCCATCCGTGCAACGCGTCAGGCCCGGATTGCATCAGTTGCTCGACGCTCTGGAGAGCCAACCCGCGATGATCCTGGGCCTACGGATGGATATCCTCGCATCCAATCCCCTGGCCCGAGCGCTGTTCTCAGACTTCGACGCGTTGAAGCCCAAGCACCGCAACTACGCCCGGTGGCTGTTCCTCGACAGCGCGGCCCACGAGCTCTTCATCGATTGGGATGCGCAGGCTCGGGCGGCCGTCGAAAGCCTGCGATTCGCGGCGGCCGGCCATCCGGATGATCGACTCATCATCGAGCTCGTCGACGAGCTGGCGCAGAGGAGCGGGGACTTTCGCCGGTGGTGGGCCGAACACCGCGTCTACCAGCGCACCTTCGGCACCAAACGCCTGCGCCATCCCATCGTCGGCGAGCTGTCGGTCGACTACGAGACGCTCACTCTGCCCGGGGATCCCGACCAGACCCTCTTCATCTATACGACCGAGCCCGCGACCACCTCACGGCAGGCGCTGGATCTTCTGGTGAGCTGGATCCAGCCTGCCGCCACGAGCCGCGCGGAGTAACGAGTCGGGTCAACGCCGACGGGAGCGCCGGCCTGGATACCCCCTTCTTCATCACGGTATGACTGGTTATACTTGACGCATGAAAACGGCGATCTCTCTCCCTGATGGCGACTTCGAGCGCTTCGAACGCATCGCAGCACGGCACGGCATGAACCGCTCCGAGTTCTACAGATTGGCGGGCGAGAAGTTCGCAGCAGAACTCGAAGGGGAGGCCGAGTTGACCACCCTCGCGAACGCCACCATCGCGCGCGCGGGGCAACCGTCTGCAGACCGCGCCTTTCTCCGTCAGTCCGAGCAGACCATCCTTGAGGGCACGGAATGGTAATCGCCCACGGAGACGTCGTGTGGGTTGATTTCGGGATGCCTCGCGGCTCCGAGCCTGCAAAGATCCGCCCCAGCGTGGTCATGCAGGAAGACTGGTTGCTGGCATCGAAGATCAGCACCGTTCTCGTCGTACCCCTGACCTCGAATACGACATTGGAGGGATTTCCCGGCAACGTTCTGGTGCCGGTGGAGGCCTCCGGCTTGGAGAAGGACTCGGTGGCGGTCGTCTCGCAACTCGGCCCCGTCAGCCGCGAGTTCATCGACCCGTACCCTGTCGGCCATCTGCCCGCCTACGTGCTCGCGAAGGTCTCCGCCGGCATCCGGCTCGTCACCGGGGTCTAAGCATAGTCTCCACGCCGAACTCGGGCTGCCGAGTAATCGTACTGAGCTAGCGTCGGTACTTCGGCGTGGTCAAAGGGATGGGTTGCGGGTTCTCGCGTACCCACCGCACCGCGTACTCAGACAGCATCGGATGATCGACGGCGAGCCGTTTCCTCCCCTTGAGAAGCCTCGTGGCGTTTCTCGCTGCCTTGAGATCGACGGCGTGGAGCGGGGTCGATGAGCTTAGGTACTCGGGGAGAGCATCCGCCATCCGCTGGAAATCACGATCCCAGTTGCCGCCGCCATTTCGTTCGATCTCGTCTGAGATTCGACCTGTGATGCGAATCACTTCACCTTGCACCGTCGCCGCCGCGCCCTGGGAGGGAACGAGGAGGTCCCACAGTTCCCGATGCTGGTCCTGCCAGGTCGACCCTGTCACCACGATGTTTGAAGACCCGTCATGCATCCGCCTTCGTTGAACCGGCGATGCCTTCAGCAACTCGTAGATTTTCTGCAGACCCGCGTCAGCCGCAGGCAACGAGTCCTGGTTGAAATTGTCACGATGGAACTCGAATTGCTTCCCGATCCGCGCTGCGTCAGCACGCAGATCCTCTGTGAGCACAGCACCCGCAGCAACGAGAATCTCAAGAATCTCGGCGGTCTCGGCGATGGTGGCATTTTCACAGAGCTTCACAGCAGTTGCGGCAGGCGTGAGGCCGCGTCGAGCTTCAGCCGACACATTCGCGCCGCGCTCAACAAGTAATCGCACAGTCTGAACACGGTGCCTACCCGCCGCTACGTGCAGGGCTGTCTCACCCTGCTTGTTCACCGACTCGATGTTCGCGCCGAGGTCAAGCAGCAGCCCGGGCTGTCCGTTCCAAGCTCCTGCGTGTCGATGCAAAGGGGTCATACCGCCCGAATCGACTGCTTCAACATCGGCGCCATGATCTACAAGCCATCGAGCGACAACTGCCGGGCAGGTGGCAAAACCAAGCGCTGTGCACTTCCAATACCCGCCCCGCGCGTTGACCTCACAGGTGTCGAACACGGCGAGCACTGCCGCCTCGTCGCCATCAGCGAGAAGGTCTTCAAAGTTCTTCGGAAGAGTGGAACGCAGCTGCTGCACCATGTGGAGATCGTAACTGGCTGCAGAGGCTGGGCGATGGCGAGTTGACAGGCCAGCCAGCTTCACGCCAACATGAGCCAAACCGACGGCCTACCGATTGGATCTCCGATGGTACGGCGAATTCGGATAGGCGCAGCCCTCACACTGGTTGCCGGAGTCGCGGTCGGACCCGCAGGCTGCTCGGATGCGCTGGATCTCGATCCGTCCGATCGAATCGTCTACGAGGGCCCCTACGAGGAAGCCGTCGTGCTGTGCGCTCAGAACACGCTCTCTTTCGCTGACGTGAGCGACTCCATCGGAATCAATACGGTGGCAACCGACATTGTCGTGCGGGCGCCACGAGACGACGCGGAGTTTGGCATGTACTGGATCAGCGGAACCTCGACCAGGTTCTACGCAGACGATCCTGACCTGTCTCGAGACTGGATCTGTGAGCTGAGAACCACGGGCAAGAAGTTGGGCGCGCCGACCGTCACCCAGTTCGACGTGTACGAGACGAAGTAGGCCGGGCTTCGTCGAGTTGGCTGGATAGCCGCATCAGCTAGATGGCCGCCGCATTGCGTCCGGAAATCTCGTTCCTGCTTTTGAAATTCTTAATCAATATAGCTAGATTAATCTCATGGAGCCCATTCGACGAGTCACGGAACCAACGATCGACGTTCTCACGGTGATGCTAGAAAACCCCCACCAAATCTGGGGGCTTCTGATAGTCAAGAAGTCCGATCGACTCCCAGGTACGGTCTATCCGATTCTGGAGCGACTGGAACGCCAGGGCTGGATTGCGTCGACCTGGGAAGAGGATTCTGAACGGCAGGGTCCGCGGCGGCGTCTTTACGAGTTTACCGCCGAGGGCGAATCGGCAGCCCGTGAGTTATGCCTGGCTTTCAACGAGAAGAGACAGGCCACCAACCAGGCGCCCGCCGCAGGAAAGCTGGCTCTGTCATGAACCGGGTGGAGCGATCGCTTATTCAGGCCGCCGTCCTACTTTCACCGCGTCCGTGCCGTGAGACACGGCGCGAGCAGTGGCTCGCAGACTGTCGCGACGCCGGCGAGCTTGGCCTCTCTCCTGTAAGCGTGGCCGCTGGAGCCTGCTTGACATCACTGAGAAGTCGGGGCAGCAACCTCGCGTCATTGGCCCAGGCCGCGAACGAAACAGGAGGAACGAACATGAAGATCCCGAACGCACGACCCCGGGCCATCATCAAACTGGCCAGCGGAATCGTCGCCGCTTCAGCTCTGCTTTCAGGAGGTGTTCTCGCCAGCACGGGTTGGCTGGGTGCCCAGGTGCAGACAGCGGAGCGGACATTCACAGCCAATGACTCCACTGGCCCTGTCACCATCTCCAACGGAACATCGAAGCCTGAGTGGGTCGACGTGAGCACTCTGACGATCGTCGGAAAAATCGACCCGGCAACCGGCGAGACAGTCCCTGTTACGCCGTACCACCCGACACCGCACCCCCGCGAACACTGATGGGTGTGAGGAGATCGAAATGGCGCGCTTCGCGCACAGTCGACCCGGCTGATGATCCGTACGCGCTCTTCCTTGAATGGGTTGCAGTGGGCGCCCGCCGCAGGGAAGCGAACCACGGCGTGACCCGACATAGGCGCACGAGCATCTAGTCGCCAGAACCCGACCGTCTTCATCCCGGGTGTCAGCGACTCTCCCGTCGTGGGCGTCTCGACCGAACCCGGTGGACTGAGCACACCGGATCATGGCACCCGCTACGCGGTCGCCGTGCGGATGCGCACTTCCCGTTCCATGCGCTTCTCGTGTCGCTCACGACCCTTGACCGCCTCGAGCTCCCGGCTCTTGGGAGGCGCGTTCGTCACCAGTCCGTCGAGCAGGCGCCGCGTCGCCTCCGCGATCTCATCGATGGCCCGTTCGAATGCCTCGGTATTCGCCCGGGAAGGGTGAGTGGATCCGCTGACCTTGCGCACGAACTGCAGCGCGGCCTCGCGCACCTCATCGTCGTTGGTCGGAGGGTCGAAATTGTGGAGTACTCGGATGTTCCTGCACATGCGAGTGAGATTACTCCTCGCCTCATAGCTCGCCTAGAGAGCCGCCTGAATCAGCCGGATGTTCTCACCAAGAACCCCCGACGCCAAGAGTCCGGCGCCGAGCGGGCCCGACGAATCCGTGCCGAGCAGAGGCAGTAGACGCAGGGCCGCGCGCACTGGCTCGTTCATGTGCTCGAGCTGCCAAGCGATCTCTGCGGCAGCAACGCGGCCGCCATCCGGCTCAGCAAGACCCGCCGCCTTCGCCGCGTAGGCAGCCGCGCCCAATGCGTGCGCACCCATGTGAGCGACTCCCGACGCCTGTCCGGCTGACCATGCGGCAGCTTTCGCTGCGGGTGAGCTCACCACCTGCGCCGCGCGGTTGGCCACGAAGCGGCGGCGGATCTCGCCGGCCGCATCCAGCTCGCCGCGAGCAAATGCACGCGCCCGGGCGATGGCATCCCGCGGCCTGTCTTCGTCGGGCGCCTCTGCTTCAAAAAGAGGCAGAACGCGCTCGGCGCAGTCGGCGGCCCACGCTGCAACGAGCCGGCGATCACTCTCGCTGAGCGACTGGGGAGAAGCCATACCTGCACTGTCGCACATCTGGCCCGACGACAGCAGAAGGACGGCGTTACTCCGCCCGGGGCCCGAAGCCCTGGCTCGCAAGCCACGTCAGCACATCGTCGGCGACCTCACCCCACCCCGAATCCATTGTCAGTGAATGCCCCTTGCCCTCGTACTCGTGGTACTCGGTCACAGAAGAGGTGTTGTCGGCGTAGAGCTTCGACACGGCCACCGTCACCGACCGGGGAACGGTGTGATCCTCGGTCCCAGAGGTCAGAAGCAGCGGGCCGCGCACGGCCGTGTGCGTGTTGACCGCTGCAGGCGAGTTGCGCACGAAGTTCGCCGTCGCATCCTCGAACAGCGGTCGGCCGGGGCCGGGAATCGTGAAGGCGGCGTGCAGCGCGTTCGACTCCTCGTCGCTGATCGCGTTGCCGAAGGCGTATTTGAACTGCTTCTCTGTGAGCGCGACCGTGCGCGACTTGTTCACCGGGTTACCGAGAACGGGAAAGCCCGACTTCAGCTGCGAGAACGGAAGGACCTTCACCCCCTTGATGGGCGCCGGATCGATGGCGACCGCGGCCTCGACCAGGTTGTTCGCGAGCAACTCCTGCGCGATGAGCCCGCCGAACGAGTGGCCGACCACGATCGGCTTCTCGTCGAGCGCTTCGAGAATGTCGGCGTAGTGGTGGCAGATCTCTGCGATGCCCTGGTTGTTCAACCCATCCGGGTTCGCACGCGTCGCCTCGACGGTATCGAGGTCGCCCGGCCAGCCCGGCGCAGAGATCGTGTACCCCCGCTCCTCGAAGAGGGTCTGCCAAGGCTTCCACGCGGAGGCGTGAATCCAGAGTCCGTGAATGAAGACGACGTGTTTCGGCATTGGAGCTCCTTCGTGGTGACGAGATTGATGGGTAAATAAGGGCAGGTCAGAGGGTCTTGATGAGCCCGCCGTCGATGAGAAAGTCCGCTCCGGTCACGTTGCCGGCGCGATTGCTCGCGAGAATCAGGGCAAGGTCTGCGACCTCGGAGGGTTGGGTGAAGCGTCCGGTCGAGAACCCGCCCTGGCTCGCGACAACGCGATCGCGGGCCGTGTCGAAGTCGACTCCCATGTTCTTCGCCGCGGTTGCCGCCACCCCGTTCTCGCCGAGCCAGAGCTGAGTGGCCACCGGCCCTGGGCTGATGGTGTTGAACCGGATGTTCTGGGGCCCGTATTCCTTCGACAGCGACTTCGAGAGATTCCAGACAGCGGCTTTCGCCGCCGAGTAATCGACGACAGGCGGGTCGGGTAGGAACGCGTTCACCGATCCGATGGTCACGACATTGCCGCCGCCGCGCTCGATCAGAAGGGGGATGGCGGCGCGCGTGGTGCGCACCGCGGCCAGAAAGCTGAGGTTGAGCGTGCTCAGCCATTGCTCGTCGGTTATCGAGAGAAAACCATCGAAGCGAAACGCGACCGCACCCACGTTGTTGACGAGAATGTCGAGCCCGCCGAAATCCGCAGCGCGCCCGACGAGCCGACCCGGCGCATCCGGTTGTGAGAGATCGACGCTCTCGAACACCGCGGAGCCCGTTGCCACGAGCTCGTCAAGCTCGGTCGTCGACGACCGCGCCCCGGCGATGACGCGGGCCCCCTCCGCCACGAGTCCCTGCGCGATCGCAAGGCCGATTCCCTTGCTCGCGCCCGTGACGACGGCGACTTTTCCAGCCAGTCCCAGATCCATATCGCCGAGAGTAGGGAGTCGCGCTGCGCTGAGCGTGCCCGAGTTGTGACTAGTACTGCCACTACCTGCCTAGGAGAGGGTGGCCAGTTCGGCGAGGGCCTTCTCGCTGTGCGTTCCCGGTTCGGCGTAATAGAGGAAGATCGTGTGGTCGTCGGAGCCGACGAGAGGAAGGTGCGCGTAGTGCAGGTTCAAGGCGCCGACGCGCGGGTGCACCATCGGGTGTGTGCCTTCGGTCATGCCCGCGATGTCGTGGCGATTCCACAGCTCACGGAATCGGGCACTGTCGCGCGTCAACTCGGCGATGAGCTGCTCGGTGCGTCGATCGGCATGCAGGCCTACTCTCGAGCGGAAGAGCCCGATCGTACGCTTGCTCAGGCCCTCCCAATCGACGTACAACTCCCGCAGCGCCGGGTCGGTCAACAGCACGACCACGGCGTTGCGCCCCACCCGGTAGCCGTCGATGAGTATCGACATCAGCGAATTGACTGCCACGATGTCGGAATGCCGGTCGAGGATGATCGCGGGCGTCATCGGCCAGGAGTCGATGAGCCAACGGGTGCGTTCCACGGTCGGGGCTGAAACCGGATGCTCCGGCTCGTCGACCAGACGCGCCAGGGCATAGAGATACGACTTCGCCGTCGCGTCGAGTCTCAAGGCCCGAGACAGCGCATCGAGCACCTGATCGGTCGGACGGGTTTCCTGCCCTTGCTCGAGCTTCACGTAGTACTCGGTGCTGATTCCCGCGACAAGAGCCACCTCGGATCGGCGGAGGCCACTCACTCGTCGCAGCCCTCCGGTCGGCGCCAGGCCGACGTCAGCGGGCTGAACGAGCTCACGACGGGCTCGCAAATAGTCACCCATCGGATGATGTGCAGGCATGCCGAATTCTATCGAGACACGCTCAGGATCTCGCCTCCTCTCCCGCTTGAGTTACGTTGTAGGCGTGCCTCTTCGAGCACCCGAAGGAGGCGAAAATGGAACCGACCTCAAGCACGTCGGCGCAACCCGCAGCGTTCACAAACACTGTCCTGCTGCTGATTGCTCAGGTTTTCGCAGGGTTCCTCTGTTCGGCCATCGTGCTGCTATCCCTCTTCAAATACGACGCATGCGATAGCAGTTGCAACAACGCCACCGCATCAATCGCCTTGTACGGCATGGTCGCGGTATCGGCGCTGACCGTCCTGACGTCCATCACGCTGACGGTGATTTTTCGGCGACAAAAGCGGCGAACGCTGTTCATTCCGCTCGTTGGTCTCGGCGTGATGGTCGCCGGTTTCGCGGCAGCGATGCTGCTTATTGACGAGGCGACGGGCTAGGGCGATCTCGCCGGTACGCGTTGGCATGCATCTCCTGCACGACTCGACCGGTGAGACAACACGACAGGCTCGCGCAGCGCATCCACCGCTAGCGCGTGGCCGGCGCGGGGTGGGGAACCCACGTCGCCGACCACGCGGCTTGTGGCCGTCTCGGGCGTGATCACGCCGCGATTGCGGCCGGCCTTTCAACGAGGTACTGCGCGTACGCCGGAATGGTGAGGAAGGTCGGGAAGTCCTCCTCCAGAGCCACCATTTTGACGATCTCGGCAGCCTCGTCGAAACGGTCGGAACCGCTGCGTTGCATCGCCCGCAGTTCCTCCTGCAAAAGAGACTCGACCAGCGCGTGGGTAATGGTCGTGCCCTCTTCTGTGACGATGCCGTAGCGAATCCACTGCCAGATCTGCGACCGCGAGATCTCGGCGGTCGCCGCGTCCTCCATGAGGTTGTCGATGGCCGCCGCTCCCGTGCCGCGCAGCCAGCTCTCGATGTAGCGCAACGCGATCGACACGTTCGACCGCAGCCCGGCATCCGTCACCGTCTTCTCGATGCCGCTGAGATCGATGAGCTCGCGCGCGGTCACCGAGACCTCGGGGCGCTGACGCTCGAGCTGGTTCGGCCGGTCGCCCAGCACGGCGTCGAACTCGGCGCGTGCGGTCGGAATGAGATCCGGATGCGCGACCCAGCTGCCATCGAAGCCATCGTTGGCCTCGCGCCGCTTGTCGTCGGCCACCTTCGCGAGTGCCCGCTCTGTAACCTCGGGGTCACGACGGTTGGGGATGAAGGCGCTCATGCCTCCGATGGCATGTGCTCCCCTCTTATGGCAGGTCTGAACGAGCAGCTCGGTGTATGCCCGCATAAACGGAACCGTCATCGTGATCAGCGACCGCTCGGGAAGAACGTAGCTGCGCCCGCGGCAGCGGTAGTTCTTGATGAGACTGAAGATGTAGTCCCAGCGCCCCGCGTTCAGCCCGGCCGCGTGGTCGCGCAGCTCGTAGAGAATCTCGTCCATCTCGAATGCCGCCGAGATGGTCTCGATCAGAACTGTGGCCCGGATGCTGCCGTGGGGAATCCGCAGCGCATTCTCCGAGAAGGTGAAGATGTCATCCCACAGCCGCGCTTCGAGGTGGTTCTCGAGCTTCGGCAGGTAGAAGTACGGGCCACGACCGCCGTCGATCAGCGCCTGAGCGTTGTGAAAGAAGTAGAGCCCGAAGTCGACGAGAGACGCGGAAGCGGGGCTCGTGTGGCCCGCCCGGTCGGTGTACCAGAGGTGCTTCTCCACGAGCTGCCAGCCGCGCGGCCTCATGATGATGGTCGGAGTCTCTTCAGCGGTGACGCGATATTCCTTGCCCTCTTCCGAGACGAAGTCGATCTGCCCACGAATGGCATCGAAGAGCGAGATCTGACCGCCGATGACGTTCGCCCAGGTGGGGCTCGTCGCATCCTCGAGGTCGGCGAGCCACGCCTTCGCGCCTGAATTGAGGGCGTTGATCGTCATCTTGCGATCGGTGGGCCCGGTGATCTCGACACGGCGATCGTCGAGTCCGGGGCCGGCGCCGGCCACCCGCCATTCGGTGTTCTCGCGGATCGACCGGGTCTCGGGCAGAAAGCGCAGATCGTGACCGTTCTCGATCCGCTTGCGGAATCGCATCCGGGCATCGAGCCTGTCGTGCCGACGCCCGGCGAACTGGTCGTGCAGCCGAGCGAGAAAGGCGAGGGATGCCGGGGTCAGGATCTCGTCGAATCTCTCGTCGAGATCGGCACGGATGGTGATGGAGTTGTGTGAAGACATGGTCTGGTGCCCTTTCAGAAGAAGCTGATCAGTGAAATTGTTCGGATTCGGTCGATCCCACGAGCGCGAGGGTGGCGCTCTCTGGGTTCAGAGCCGTGGCTATCCGGTCGAAGTAGCCGGTGCCCACCTCACGCTGGTGTTTCGTGGCGGTGTATCCGTCGGCCTCAGAGGCGAATTCGGCCTCCTGCAGCTCGACGTAGGCGCTCATATGCCGCTCGCCGTATGCGCGGGCGAGGGTGTACATGGAGTGGTTCAGGGCGTGGAACCCTGCGAGGGTGATGAACTGGAACGCGTATCCCATGGCCGCCAGGCCGCTCTGGAAGCTCGCGATCTGGGCGTCGCTCAGCTTCGCCTTCCAGTTGAAGCTCGGCGAGCAGTTGTACGCCAGCAGCTTGCCGGGGAACTCCTTGTGGATGGCCTCGGCGAACACACGGGCGAGCTCGATATCGGGCTCGGACGACTCGACCCAGAGCAGATCGGCGTAGGGCGCGTAGGCCAGGCCCCGGGCGATGACCGTCTCGATTCCAGGAGTGGTTCCGTAGAAGCCCTCCGGGGTGCGCGATCCATCGAGAAAGTTCTGGTCGCGTTCGTCGACATCGCTCGTGATGAGGTTGGCCGCGAGAGAGTCAGTGCGGGCGATGATGATCGTTCGCACGCCCGCGACGTCGGCCGCCAGACGCGCCGCGTTGAGCGTGCGAATGTGCTGGCCGGTGGGAACGAGCACCTTTCCGCCCATGTGTCCGCACTTCTTCTCGCTGGCGAGCTGGTCCTCCCAGTGAACGCCCGCAGCGCCTGCCTGAATCATCGACTTCATGAGTTCGTAGGCGTTGAGCGGACCGCCGAAGCCGGCCTCCGCATCCGCCACGATCGGAACAAGCCACTCGCGCTCGGGCAGCCCTTCTGAGTACTCGATCTGGTCTGCGCGCAGCAGGGCGTTGTTGATGCGGCGCACGACGGCGGGCACCGAGTTGGCTGGATACAGGCTCTGGTCGGGGTAGGTCTGGCCACTGAGGTTGGCGTCAGCGGCGACCTGCCAGCCCGAGAGATAGATGGCCTTCAGTCCCGCACGAACCTGCTGCACCGCTTGGTTTCCGGTGAGCGCTCCGAGAGCGGCGACCCAGGATTGCTCATCGTGGATGAGCTCCCAGAGATTCTCTGCGCCTCGTCGGGCAAGAGTGTTCTCTTCGGCGACCCGCCCGCGCAGGGCGATCACGTCGTCTGCCGTGTAGTCGCGCTGGATGCCGTTCCACCGGGCGTCGGTCTTCCACTCACGCTCGAGTTCGGCGGCCGTCTGGGTCTGGTCTCCGTGGCGGATGGTGCTCATGGTGTCGCTCCTTTGCGTCGAATCACGGGTCGAATGACTTCGTTTTTCGACTATGCGCCGAGGAATCGTCGATTTACCGGTCTCGCCCACAGAAGATCGACTAGTTTTCTGCTTAGACGAAGAAGTCGCGACCTTGGAGGTCTCCCATGACGACCAGCCCCGCCTTTTCGATTCAGGATGGGCTTATGTTCGACTCCCTCGTCATCGGCCGCCGCATCCGGCAGTTGCGCACCGACCAGGGCATGACGCTCGACGGCCTTGCCCGGGCGATCGGTCGCGCCCCCTCTCAGGTGTCGGTCGTCGAGAACGGCAAACGCGAGCTGAAGCTGGGCGAGCTGCAGCGTTTCGCAGCCGCCCTCAATGTGTCGCCCGAGCAGTTGCTGTCGGCGGAACCCGCGAACGAGCGCGCGGCGCTCGAGATCGCATTCGAGAGAGCGCAACGCGGGCCGTTGTTCGCATCTCTCGGGCTCGGACCCATGCCTGTTCGCAAGTCGCTCAGCGACGAGTCGATGAAAACGATCCTGGCGCTGCATCGCGAGCTCGAGCGCATCCATACCGAACGCGCGGCAACGCCCGAGGAAGCCCGCCGCGCCAACACCGATCTGCGCTCGGCGATGCGCCGACGCCACAACTACTTCGCCGAACTCGAAGAGATGGCGCATTCCCTTCATCAGGCGGTCGGCCACCCGGGCGGCCCTCTATCGCAGAGGGTAGCGGCCGACCTCGCGAGCCACCTCGGCTTCACCCTCCACTATGTGCGCGATCTGCCGGTGTCGACCAGGTCGATCACCGACACTCGAAACGGCCGAATCTACGTGCCGCACCAGCAGAGCCCCGACGCCGATCCTCGGTCGGTCGTTCTGCAGGCACTCGCCTCCCATGTGCTGCACCGGGAGGAGCCGAAGAACTACGCCGAGTTCCTGCAGCAGCGAGTTGAGATCAACTATCTGGCCGCGGCCCTCCTCATTCCCGAGAAGGGTGCGGTCGAGTTGCTGAGCCGCGCCAAGGAGGCCCGGGAACTCTCGGTCGAAGATCTCCGTGACGGATTCGGGGTGAGCTACGAGACCGCCGCACACCGCTTCACCAACCTGGCCACGGAGCACCTCGACATTCCCGTGCACTTCGTGAAGGCGCACGAGTCCGGCGTGATCTCGAAGGCCTACGAGAACGACAGCGTTATGTTCCCGACGGATGCGCTGGGCGCGGTCGAGGGTCAGATCGTGTGCCGCAAGTGGAGCGCGCGACGGGTATTCGATGTCGACGACCACTTCAGCCCCTATCACCAGTACACCGACAAGCCCTCGGGAACCTACTGGTGCACCTCACGCATCCAGGGATCGCAGCGAGGTCAGTTCTCGGTGAGTGTGGGCACATCGTTCGCGAACTCGAAGTGGTTCCGCGGCCGTGACACCACGAACCGCTTCACCTCGACGTGTCCGGATGAAAGCTGCTGTCGCCGCCCGCCGGCGGCGTTGTCCGAGCGATGGGAGGGCCAAGCATTCCCCACCGCACGGCTGAACTCGTCGCTCCACGCCGCTATGCCGACCACGGGGTTCACGGGCGTGGACTCGACAGAGGTGTACGAGTTTCTCAGCCACCACGACCCCTCGGTGGCATAGCCGGCAGCATCCATCTAGAGACCGCGCCGAAAGCATCTAGCATGGCGTTGATGCGCAGTACGCGCTGCAAAACAAGGAGGCCTTCTCATGGCATCACCCGACGTAGATCAGATCGTCGCCGCCTTTCCGGACTGGCGCGGCGACACGCTCTCGCGCATCCGGGGCCTGATCGTCGAGGCCCTGCCCGACGTCGTCGAAGAAGCCAAGTGGAAGAAGCCCACGAACCCCCTCGGCGTCGCAACCTGGAGCCTCGACGGACTCATCTGCACCGGCGAGACCTACAAAGACAAGGTCAAGCTCACCTTCCCGAAGGGGTCGTCGATTCATGACCCCGAGGGCCTGCTCGCCGCGGGCGCGGGCGTGCGGCGGGCCATCGACATCCGCGAGGGCGAGACGGTGGATGCGGATGCGCTGCAGGCCGTGATCCGCGCGGCGGCTGCGCTCAACACTGCTCCGAAAGCCTGACTTCGTTCTTCGGCCACCGGGTCAAGAACTGCCGAAGTAGCGATCCAGGGCTTCGCGATACCGAGTTGCCAGCAGCTCGGGCGACACAGGGGGCTTGTTCTTGCTATGACGTTTAGACCAGGCAACGATCGCTTGGGATTCTGCCTCGACGGCATCGATTGCACCCATGTCAGCTTCGGAAAACCACTCGCACACAGCCAACCCGTACGTCCTCAGCTGCGCCGATGCCTCGTTGCCGTACAGCCCCGATTCCCCCGGCTCCGACGAGTACGCGTTGATCAGCATCCCGGGCATAAGGTCGGCGGCATGAGGCCGACCGTCTGCCCCAGGGCTGCGAGCCCATACGGCGATGGCCGTGCCGGGCCAGACGCGCCGCTCTATTTCAGGAGAAATGGCCAAAATCGGGCCGCTCTGCCCGCCGACGGTCGGTTCTTCCTGCGTTGAAGCGCGCTCTCCTCAGTCGTCTACAGCGATCAGCCGCACCGCCATGTACGGCCGGCCGGGCAGATCGATTCTGAAGCGCCCCCTGTACACACCAGCGAGGCGGGTGATGGTCATGTTCCACGTGTCAATCACGTCGACGGTGTAGCTGCGCGAAGGCTCGAGCAGGAAGCGACGATACGTGGGGCGGTTGAAGCCGAAATAGTAGAGGTAGTACTCGTTCTCCACTCCTGCCCGCGGTATGTCCCAGTCGAGGGGGATCGGCTCGAGCCCTTCAGTCGGGCCCTCCGCGAGGATGCTGTCGAGGAACTCGATGCGATCGGGGCTGGTGCCGCGCAAGGAACCGCCCTTGGCCCACCAGAGGATGTCGTTCGCGTCGACGTAGGTTTCACCGTGTCCGACGTAACCACCCCGTAGTGCGCCTTCCCAGAAACGTCGGGTCATCTCCTCGCCGGTGATGTTGCCCCAGCCTTGATCGATGTTGCCCTCGTAGGCGCACTCGTCGATGACGACAGGCTTGCGCCAGGCCTCGCGCCACTCGTTCGTCGTCTCCGATGTCTTGTAGATGTCCTGCCGTTGAATGCTGGCGTGGGTGATCCACGGGCGGGAGTAGTCGTAGAAGTCTCGGCAATTGTGGATGGAGAGCAGGTGGTCGGCCGGATCATTGGCTGTCACGATCGCGGCGAAGCGCTCCCAGTCCTCGGTGGTCTTCTCGAAGAGCAGATCGTACTCGTTCGCCAGTGACCACCAGATGTTCGCGAACGACGCGAGTCGTGCGACGGCGTAGGCGACGTAGCGGTCGTCCGCGACGGGGTCCATCGTCGAGAATCCCCACCGATCGTAGGCGTGGAACAGGATCAGGTCGGCTTCGATGCCGAGCTCCGCGAGCTGGTCGATGCGCTTCTCGAGGTGGCGCCAGTACTCGGGATTCGGCCGCCGCACGTCGAAGCCGGCGCGCGCATCCCCCTCGAACGGAAAGAGCTGCGGCTCGTTCTCGTTGAAGAGATAGGACTTGGGAAACACGCACATGCGCATCTTGGTGAACGGGGAGTCGGCGAGGGTGCGCAACGTCTGCTCTTCGAGCTCGTCGCCCTGGTGCGTCCAGACATACGAGGTGGTGCCGATGGGGCGGTACCGGGCGCCGTCCGCGTGGGCGAAGTGAAAGGTGTTCGCAACCCGCACTGGACCGTGCGCGCGTTCTGCAGCCGAGCCGACGGTGAAGCCGCCGGTGATGCCATCGAGGGATCGAGCGTTGCTCGCTGTCGTAAAGGTGAAGGGGCCCTCGACCTCGGCGAGCCAACGCAGGCGGTACACACCGTCGCCGTCGTAGAAGCCTGGCACTCGGACCGATCCGTCGGGACCGGAGATGGTCGCTGCGAACTCCACGTCGATGAAGGGATTGCCCGAGTGGGGACCATCCACCTGCAGCTCGAATCGGCCGAACCGAGACACGTGTTCCGTCGCCACAGCTGTGGCGGATCCGCGAGCGATAGTCGAGTCCTCGTATGCGGCCGAGGGTGCGATGTATCGCTCGGGCTCCCGCACGGGGGCAGGCAGGGAGAGGTCGATAGCTTCGACGTCGGCGACGAAGGCCGCACGGGCCTCGGGGGTGAGACTCTCCTCGGTGTCCGCAATGAGGCCGATCGGGAAGCCGTGGAGGGTGTGCAGCGTCGAGGACATGACGAGTCCTGGCAGGTACCGCTCGACGGCATCGTGCCCACGGGGGTCACGAAGAACGTGGAAGAGCGGAGTGTTGCGGGTGAATCGATCGGCGGTGGTGGTGGCGCTGGGCACGGTCAACCCTTCACAGCACCGGCGAAGGCGCCCTCGACGAAGTAGCGCTGGAACATCAGGTAGACGATCAGCACGGGGAACACGGACATGATGGTGAAGGCGTTCAGGGGCCCGTAAGAACTGGTGAACTGAGATTGGAAGCCCTGGAGCGCGAGCGGAATGGTCCAGGAATCCTGGCTCTGCAGCAGCGCCAGCGCGATCGAGTACTCGTTCCACGTGGCGACGAAGTCGAGGATGAACAGTGCCGCCAGAGCGGGCTTGGCCAGCGGCAAAATGATCGTGAGGAAGAGCCTCCAGTTTCCTGCGCCGTCGATACGTGCGCTCTCGTCAATCTCCTCGGGGATCTGACGGAAGAAGCCGTAGAGGATGAACGTCTGGTAAGGCAGTCCGAAGGCGATGTACGGCAGGATCAGGCCGAGGTTCGTGCTGAGCAGGTTGAGTCCGTTGATGACCTGGAAGAGCGGCGCGATCGCAACCTGGATCGGCACCATCGCGCCGAGCGCGATGACTCCCATCAGCAAACGCTGACGCTTGAACCGGATCCGAGACAGGGCAAACGCTGCAGCGGCGGAGATGAATAGACCGACCGGCACTTTGATGATCGCGACGATCAGGCTGTTTCCGCCCGCGGTGAGCAGGTGGCCTCGGTCGAGAGCCTCGACGTAGTTTCCCCACTCGGGGGCCCACGGCGGCACGAACGCCGGCGTACCGAAGATGTCGGCCTCACTCTTCAGCGACGTGAAGACCATGAAGATGAGCGGAACGGCCCAGATCAGAACGGAGAACAGGAGAGCGACCCAGAGGCCCACTCGCACCCAGTCGCGGCCGCGCGACAACGGGCGAGGCTTGCGCTTGGGCGACGGGTTCGCCACGGGAGCGGCGGCTGTGGGGATGGCGGTGACGGTCATGAGTTCTTCTCCTGCTTCGCCGTCCACACCATGTAGGGCACAACGATGATGAGCGTGATCACGAGCAGCACGGTCGCGATCGCGTTGCCGGAGCCGTACTCGTGGTTGTTGAAGGATTGTTGGAACGACCACAGCGCCAGCACCTGGGTCTGCTGGGCCGGGCCTCCGCCGGTCATGCCGACGATGAGGTCGAACACCTTGATGGAGTTGATGATCGTGAGCACGACGACAACGACGGTGGTGGGGCGCAGCGACGGCATCACGACGTTGCGGAAGACCTGCCACCGGTTGGCGCCGTCGAGCTTGGCAGCTTCGACGTGGTCGGGGGACACACCCTGCAGGCCGGCAAGGAAGAGAACCATGTTGGTTCCAGCGATTTGCCACACGAACGCGGCGAAGATCGAGTAGAGAGCGAGGTTCTTGTCGCCGAGCCACTGCACGTCGGCAAGCCACGGAAGATTGAAAAGCTGCGCGAGGTTCACGCCTATTCCGTAGTTCGGGTTGTACATCCACCGCCACATGTTCGCGATCGCGATCGGCGCCAGAACGCCGGGGATGTAGAAGACCGAGCGGAAGAGGTTTCGCCCGAAGATCTTGCGGTTGAGCGCCAGAGCCATCACAAGGCCCAGACCCACCGGGATCACCAGAGAAAGGATGACCCAGATCACGGTGTTGCTCAGAGCGGTCCAGAAGACCGGGTCATGGGTGAAGATCCGCACGTAGTTCTGCAGCCCGACGAAAACCTGCGGTGCCCCCTGAAAGCCCGACCATTCGAAGAAGCTCAACCGAACCGACTCGAGGGCTGGTGCGACGACGAAGACGAGATAGGCGACAAGAGCCGGGGCGAGGAAGGGCAGGGCCGCGATGAAGCCCGTACTGCCGAAACGGGCGAGCCGTCGACGTGGCCGTGAAGTGCGCGACGTACGACTGGGGGCGGTGGTGGATGTCGTTGACATGATGCCTCTCGGTAACCGGGGCGGAGAAGGTGGGCGGCACAGTTCCGTGCCGCCCACCTTGCCGTCACTCCTGGTCGATGAACTTCTGGAACTCGGCGCCGGCCTTCGACGGCTCGAGCTCTCCCGTCGCCACCAGGTTCTGGATGCGCCAGTACTCGGTGGTTTCGCTCTGGCTGAGGTTCTGGTCGTTGTTCATGTAGACGCCCGTGGACGCGGCGACGATGGGGTTCCACTCGGCGTCGAAGGCGTTCTGGTCGGCCGGGACCACATCGACGTTGACCGAGCGGCTGCCGAAGGTGGCGATGAACTTCTTCTGCGCCTCAGCCGAGGTGAGGTAATCGAGGAACTTCGCCGCCTCGTCGGGGTGCTTCGAGTTCGCCGAGATGTAGTTGTTCTCGTTGAATCCGTAGATCCGGTCTGTGCCCGTGGGGAACGCGAAGATTCCGACGGAGTCCTCCGCCATCCCCGCGTCTCGCACCTGCTGGTTGAACCAGTCACCCTCGAGCGCCATGGCGGCCTTGCCGCTGAAGAACAGTGCTCCGGATTCGTCGTTGTTGATCGAGATGAAGCCGGGGTTCACATAGTCCGAGGTCCAGGTCGCGAATTCGCTGTATGTATCTGCAACGCAGGATTCGTCGGCCCAGCTCGCCTTCTTGGTCACGAGCGCCTGGTAAGTGTCGGCACCGCATTTGGTCTCGAGAAGGCTGTCGAGCAGTCGCATCACGTGCCAGTTCACGGTGCCGCCGAACTCGAACGGCGTTATGCCGGCGCTCTTGAGTTTCTTCGCGTCGGATACGAGGTCGTCGTAGTTGGTGGGCGCAGCGTCGATGCCCGCCTGGGCGAAGAGCTCTTTGTTGTAAAAGACGGCCTCCGTGCGCTGCGTATAGGGCACACCGTCGTGGCCACCGTACTGGGTCACCGTCGACATCGTGGTGTCCGAGAACCTGTCTGCCCAGCCGTACTCGTCGTAGTACTTCTCGAGGTCGAGGCTGGCGCCGGCGTCGATGAACTCTCCGCCTAGCCCCGGGCCTGCCCACGAGAAGAAGATGTCCGGTGAACCGCTCGTGCCGAGAGTGGTTCGGAGTGCATCCTTGTGGGCGTCGACAGCGCGTCCTTCGACCTTGACGGTGATGTCGGGATTCGCCTTCTCGAAGTCGGCGACGATCTCGTTGATCGTTGTGTTCGCCGAATCAGCCGACTCGGTGAGCTTGAACCAAGTGATCTCGGTCTTGCCATCGGTGGAGCCGCCCCCTGAGCAACCGGAGACTCCGGCTACGAGGGCGAGACCCAGCCCGACGGCAATGATCTTGGGCACTGCACGCATCATTGCGTCCTTTCGCTGTGATCGCAGCGCCGCGGAGCGACGCCATCGTCTTGCCTCCGAGACAGATTCTCGTGAGGATTGAGAGTACGTTATCGATAACACATTGAGAAAACAAGTACAGAAGAACCGGTTGACCAATAACGATCGAGTAACACCATCACGCACGAAGGCGAGTAGCTAGACTCAACATTCGGCATCAGCGGGAGATCAACGATGACAAATACATCCCCTCATCAGACGCGCGCCCGCCCGAGCATGGCCGACGTCGGCCGACTCGCCGAGGTATCAGCCCAGACCGTCTCCCGATTCTTCACGGGCGGCTACGTGGGTCAAGAGACCCGGGCGCGCATCGAGGCCGCCGTCGCGGAGCTCGGTTATCGCCAGAATCAGGTCGCCCGCAACCTGCGTGTCCAACGCACCGACACCGTCGGATTTCTCATGATGGGACCGATCAACTACGGCAACGCGGAGATCCTCACAGGCGTGGGACGAGGCGCGCGCGGGTCGGGCATGTCGGTCATCACCACCCAACTCGACCTCGATACCGAAGAGGACGCCCACAGCGATGTGCGCGCCGCACTAGACAGGTTTCTGTCTTTTCAGGTCGATGGGATCGTGGTGGGCACGCCCTATCTGGGCCTGGGTGCCGTCATGGAACATGTCGGCGGCGAGGTGCCCGTCGTCACCCTGTCGGAGCAGGAGAGTTCGGCTGTCGACTTCACCCACGCCGACTCGTACAACGCCGGCCTCACCGCGACTCGCCACCTGATTGAACTCGGCCACCGGCGAATCCTTCATCTCGCGGGCCCCAGCGATCGCAACGAATCAGGCCAACGCGAGCAGGGCTATCGAGACGCGATCGCCGAGGCGGGGCTGAGTCCGCTCGACGTACTTCGATGCCCGGAGTGGGATGCGCGTTCCGGCGCCGGCCACGGCGCCCGCGTCGACCCCTCCAGCTTCACCGGCGTCTTCTCGGCCAACGACGAGATCGCCTTCGGCTTCTCACACGCATTGGCGGCTCGAGGGTTCACGGCGCCCCGCGACTACTCGATCGTCGGCATCGACGACATGCCGGACTCCCTGTTCCGCACACCTCCTCTGACCACCGTGCGCATGGATTTTCAGCTGCTCGGCGAAACGGCGATTCGGATGCTTCTCGAGCGAATCCGCACCGGAGAACGCCAGCCGGGCGTGATCATTCCCGCAGAGCTGGTCGTACGAGAGTCGACGGGCGAGCCTCGCCGGTGACGACCGCGACGAGCGTCGATGACAGCGAGGGCAAGACGGTGGATGCGGATGCGCTGCAGGCCGTGATCCGCGCGGCGGCTGCGCTCAACACTGCTCCGAAGGGCTAAGCCCGGCTGTGTTGTCCGTATTCCGCCAGCGCCTCTCGGAGCGGTGACGGATTCTGAATTCATGACCGACGTTTCCCGGAGTTCGACAGGGCCACATCGCACCCTGATTCAGTACGTGATGCTTGCTCTGGTGTGGGGGTCGAGTTTCTTCTTCGTCGACATAGGGTTGCGGGATCTTATGCCGACTCAGGTGGTGTTCGCACGTCTGACAATTGGTGCGATAGTTCTGGGGGTCGTGTGTCTTGTCAGCCGTCAACGCCTTCCTCGCGGCGTGAGCACCTGGGCACATCTGTTCGTCGTAGCGATGCTGCTCTGCGTTGTTCCGTTCCTGCTGTTCGCATGGGCGCAACAGAACATTCCGTCGAGTATCGCGAGCATCCTCAACGCGACCACGCCGCTGATGACGATGATCGTGGCGCTGCTCGCTCTGCCTTCGGAGCGACCGGATCGCTGGAAGGTAGGCGGCCTCGGCGTCGGATTCATCGGAATCCTGTTCGTTCTCGATCCGTTCAGTGCATTCGACGGCGACGCCGGCCCCCGTGGCTATCTCGCTTGCCTTGGCGCAACTCTCAGTTATGGGATCGCGTTCGTCTACCTGCGTCGATTCGTGTCCCCCCGAGGTATCGCCGCAATCCCTCTCGCGACGGCGCACGTGGGCATGGCCGCAGTCATCATGATCGCGCTCAGCCCGTTCATCGCCAGCCAACCCGTCACCATCTCCCCCGCGGCGGTCGCGTCAATGCTCGCTCTCGGGGCCTTCGGCACCGGGTTTGCCTATATCTGGAACGCGAGCATCGTTGCCCATTGGGGCGCAACCACCGCATCAACGGTGACCTACATTGCTCCCGTCATAGGAATTGCACTCGGCGTCTCGGTCCTTCACGAGGGTCTTGCGTGGTACCAGCCGATCGGCGCCACCGTCGTGATCGTTGGCATCCTGATCAGTCAGCGACGCCTACCCCGGCTTCGCCGCCTCAAGGTGGCTGGCCCGTTTCCCGCGCCTGCCGGCCGGAGCAGCGGGCCCCGGCCGGGCGGGTAGGTCAACCGTTGTAGGCGATGTAGTGCAGTTCTGCATCCTGGCGGTCGTCGTAGAGCTTCGCGTATGCCTTAGCGATGACGGCCGGCTCGGCGTCCGGGTGGCCGCCCCCAATGAGAGCGGTGATCCCCACATGGGCGACATAGACGCCCTTGTCTCGGAGGGCGTTGTGCAGATTCAGCGTCCAGTTCCGGAGGCCCGCGGCGGCGATGTTGATGTTGCCGAGGAACGGCACGGGGCTGATGGAGCCACCTCCGGTCGTGACGATCACCGTTCCGGTGCCGGCGGCGATCATGTCCGGCAGAACGGCGCCGATTGCTGTGAGGGCTCCGCCGAGGTAGAAGTCGATCTGCGGCTGCAGGTTCTCTGCCGTCACCTCGAGCACGTCGACCGGCACGATCGTCGGGTCGGCCGGGGAGAACTCCAGGATGTCGATCGGTCCGAGCTCGGTCTTGATCGCACCGAGGGCACTCACGATGGTGGCGGGCTTACTGACGTCTGCCGTGAACCCGCGAGCGCGAATCCCCTCGCCCTCGAGCGTGAGGGCGAGGGCGTCGAGCTTCGCCTGATTGCGCGCCACCAGAGCGACGTCGAATCCTTTGCGTCCGAAGGTGCGAGCGATTTCGAGGCCAAGGCCGGAGCCGGCTCCGATGACAGTGATCAGGGGCATGGGATGAGTCCTTTCTACGTCCGCTAAGTGGCGAGGCGCAGCGTTGATGATCTAAGTTGAGGTTGTCCTCAATCAAATTCAGCATATCTTGAGGGCGCACTCAATATCTAGTGGAGGCCACATGAATCAGCCACGAGGCCTTCGACGAGACGCACAGGCCAACGTCGAGAAGCTGCATTCGGCCGCCTTGACGGTGTTCTCCAAGACCGGGCTATCCGCTCCACTGGAGGACATAGCCCGCGAGGCCGGCGTGAGCATCGGTACGCTCTACAACCGAGTGGGGTCGCGCGAGGGCCTGATCGACGCCGTAGTCCCCGCGGTCATGGGCGAAAAGCTTAAGGCGCTCACGGAGCGGACGCTTGCGGAGCAGACCCCCCGGGCGAAGTTGGAGCGATTCATCTCGGAGATGATCGACCTGCAGCTCAGCGATCCGGCCATGAACGATGCCATGCTCCGACGATTCCCCGACGCAACCGCGCTCATCAACGCCTGCGATCGGTCTACTGCGCTCGGACACGAGCTTGTCGAGAACGCCCATGACGCCGGCGTCCTATCCCACGACTTCACGGGTGAGGACCTCATGGCAGTGCTGTGGATGGTCGGCACGGCGAGCCGCGACCGGACAGCGCCGGCGGGTTGGCGCCGCGTGGTCGACCGCAGCATCGCCGCCGCATGGACCGAATCGTCACAGCCGGCGCTCTAGGGCGTCAGTTGCTGATCCGCACCTCCTGCTGCGCGTATCGCAGGTCATCCGACTGAGCGAGCATGAACTCTGCCAGGTCGGCCCGGGAGATGCGCGCGCCGACTCGATCCCCGGATCCGGTCGCGGTACGCACCTTGACCCTCCCCGATCCGGGCGTGTCGTTGGGCGCGGTGACGGCCACGATGGTCCAGTCGCGATCCGATCCGCGAATGACCTCGCCCACCTCGGCCGACTCCGTGACCATGGGGCGGGTGGCAGGAAACAGCGTGAACAGGGCGAAGCTCGCCGTGCGCAACGCGCGCAGCAGGGGACTGCGGGGAATCAGAATGCTCGGCCCCCAGCTGTAGACGAGTCTGCGGACGCCGTGCGTGCGCATCGCGGCCAGGATGTTGCGTGTTCCCGACGCGAGGGGCAGGTCCCGGGGCCCGCCGAAGACCTTGGGACCCAGGGCGGCGAGGACGGCGTCGGCGCCGCGGATGGCATCCTCAACGGCTGCCTTGTCGGTCAGTTCGCCCTGCGCGATCTGCAGCCGTTCGTGGCGCAGGGCGAGCTTCGCCGGATCTCGGATCAACGCCACCACGTCGTGTCCCGCGGCAAGAGCCTGCTCGACCAGGTGGACGCCAGTGCGCCCGCTGGCGCCGAAGATGGTCAGATTCATCACGTCTCCCGAGTCCAATCGCGGCACAGCCGCACAATATGAGGGCTACCTCACTTTTCAGGATTAGAGTAGCACGCAAGTTGAGCCACTCCTCACATTAATAGGCCGAGAAGAGCATCCGGATCCCGAATCGCATTGCATGAAATGGCTATTGACGTTAGCCAAACAGGAATGCATACTAGCTACATGACATCATCACTCTCCGCCAAGTCCTTACCCACTCGCTATATCGATCGCCCCGAAGGCCGCATCGCATACGACGTTCAGGGCAGCGGCCCCCTCGTCGTTCTGGTTCCCGGCATGGGCGACCTTCGTGCCAGCTACCGCTACCTGGCACCCGAGCTCGTCGCCGCCGGCTATACCGTTGCCACGACCGACCTTCGCGGCCACGGAGACAGCGACACCACATTCTCGTCGTACGGCGACCCCGAAACTGCCGGCGACATCGATGCCCTGATCGACGAGTTGGGCGGCAAAGCGGTCATCGGCGGCAACTCGCTCGCAGCCGGTGCCGCGGTCATTGTCGCCGCGGAGCATCCCGAGAAGGTCTCCGGCCTGGTGCTGCTCGGCCCGTTCGTGCGCAATCCTCCGACATCGGCGTTCCAGGCATGGTTGTTCCGCACGATGATGGCACCGCTCTGGGTGACCACGATGTGGAACTCCTACTTACCCACCCTCTACAGGGGCACGAAGCCCGCCGACTTCACGGAGTACCGCTCCACGGTGATCGCAAGCCTCAAGCGCCCCGGCTATGGCAAGGCCTTCTCGCTCACGACCAACCAGACCAACCACGACCCCGCCGAGGCCAGCCTCGCCAAGGTCACGGCGCCAGCGATCGTCATCATGGGCGACAGCGACCCCGACTTCACAGACCCCGCCGCCGAAGCGAAGTGGATCGGCGAGAAGCTGCACGCAGACGTCGTTATGGTTCCCGAAGCCGGCCACTACCCCCAGTCGCAGCGGCCCGAGGTCACCACGCCCGCGGTTCTGGGCTTCCTCTCCACAGTGGTTCCCGTTGCCTAGGGTCGGCCTCACCCGCGACAGCGTGGTCGAGACTGCCGCGATCATGGCGGATGAGGTGGGGCTCAACTCCCTCACCCTCGCCGCCCTGGCCGAACGGCTCGGCGTGAAGCAACCCTCGCTGTACAAGCACCTCGACTCCGTCGCGGGCCTGCACCGAAGCGTCTCCTTGGTCGCCAAGCGCGAACTCGGGGAGGCAATCTCTCGGGCCGCCGTCGGCCGCTCCGGCGCCGACGCGATCTTCGCCATGTCTCACGCGTATCGCAACTGGGCCATCCAGCATCCCGGCCGGTATGTCGTGTCTCAGACACCGCCGGCCGCAGGAGATGCCGAGGACGAGACCACCACGATGTCCGCCATCCGGGTCATCACCGACGTGCTCACCGCGTACAACCTCGAAGGCGACGACTCTGTCGATGCGATTCGCGCCTTCCGCTCCCTCCTGCACGGATTCGTGTCGCTCGAGACCACTGGTGGGTTCGCCCTCAAAGTAGACATCGAGCGCAGCTTCGAGCGCCTGATCCACGGCTTCACCGTCGCGCTGGACCACTGGAAAGAACCCGTCGAAATCGCCGAAACGTGAGCCGATCGGTCGGCTAGTTCTGCGTCAACGCAGTGATCTGCGTCCACGAGATCGGCGGCAGCGTGATCGACGCCGTCGCCCCGCTCGAACGCAGAGTGTCGTTGGCGGTGAGCCCGACGCGATCGGGCTCGTCGAGGGTGTTGGCGGCATCCGGGTCGCTCGAGGCGAGGCTCGTGGCGGTCAGCACCGAGCCGGCCAGATCGCCGAGGTTTATTGTCACTTCGACGCTCTCGTGCTCCGATCGGTTCACGAGGTAGATCGCCGCGTTGCCCGTCTGATCGTCGAAGGTCGCCGCCGCGTCGACGAGCGATACGTCGCCATAGGAGGCCGTCTGGTAGGTGTCGCTCTCGACGTTCACCCGCAGGGCCGACCCCGACGCGTGCGCCGCGGTCTCGGCGAACGGAAAGAACGTGGTCTGCCGCCAGGCCGGGCCGCCAGGTTCAGTCATGATCGGAGCGATCACGTTCACGAGCTGAGCGAGAGACGCGCTGGTGACGCGGTCTGCATGCCGAAGGAGCGACATCAGCAGGCTCCCGAAGACCACGGCGTCGGTGACGGAGTAGCGATCCTCGAGCAGGCGCGGGGCGACGGGCCAGTTGTCGACGCCCGTCAGCTTGTCGACCTTCTCGAACCGCTCGTTGTACCAGATGTTCCATTCGTCGAACGAGATGTACATGGTCTTCGAGCTACCCCGAACGGCCTTCACATGATCGGCCGTGGCGACCACAGCATCGATGAAGTGATCCATGTTTACGCCTGAGGCGAGAAAGTCCCCACGGTCGCCGCGATCTTCGTAGTAAGCGTGGCAAGAAATGTAGTCGACCTCGTCGTAGGTGTGGGTCAGCACGGTGCGTTCCCACTCTCCGAAGGTGGGCATCGATGCGCTCGACGATCCGCAGACCACAAGCTCGAGCGACGGGTCGAACGAACGCATGGCCCGGGCGGTCTGGGCAGCCAGCTTGCCGTAGTCGTCTGCTGAACGGTGGCCGAGTTGCCACGGCCCATCCATCTCGTTGCCGAGGCACCACATCTGCACGCCGTACGGCTCCGGATGCCCGTCTGCGATCCGCTTCTCGGCGAGCGCCGTGCCCTCTGCGAGGTTCGCGTATTCGAGCAGATCGAGTGCCTCCTGCACGCCGCGGGTGCCGAGGTTCAGAGCGAGCATCAGCTCACTGTCGACCAGCTTCAGCCACGCGTCGAACTCAGCCAGACCGACCTCGTTCGTCTCGGTCGAATGCCAGGCGAGGTCGAGCCGACGGGGCCGACTCTCAAGGGGGCCGACACTGTCTTCCCAGCGGAAGCCCGAAACGAAGTTGCCACCCGGGTAACGAATCGCGGTGACGCCGAGTTCTTTCACCAGCTCGATGACATCGCGACGGAATCCGTTTTCGTCTGCGCTCTCGTGGCCGGGCTCGTAGATGCCGTCGTAGACCGAACGGCCCAGGTGTTCGACGAACGATCCGAAGAGTCGACGATTGACGGGTCCGATGACGGAACGCGTGTCGATGAAAATGCGGGCGTGAAGCATGGAGGTCTTCTTTCAGGCAGGAGTGGATTGGGGTACAGCAGCGGTCGCGTGCTGGTGGAATCGGTCGGCGACCGGGTTGCGGTCGCGAATCAACCGCCCGTCGGGCATCTCGACGAGGTCGAAGAGTCCCATCGTCAGCAAGTGGTCTCGCTTGGGGCCCGTGGAGTGCCGGTAGGTCCACTCGTACATGTCGAAGAGAGGCCACCAGGTGAAGCCGACGACGGGGAGCCCTTCGCTCTTCAGACGGTGCAGAGCCGAGACGGATTCGTCCATCCACGCCAGCCGTTCATCCACGCTTCCCGTCACGCACGTCTCGGTGAGCATCACCGGGGCTCCGTAGCGCTGGGCGTAGCTGCGCAGGACCTCCGCGAGACCATCGGCGCCGGCGTCGAAGAACGGTCGCGAATCGGCGAACCCTCCCCCGTGATGCACCCCCGCCTCGAACACCTCCGTCGAGTGCAAGGGGTAGTAGTTCACCCCCATAACATCGGGATGCACGGCGTTCGATTCGAACCAGGCGAGCTGGGCATCCGTGACCCCGGCTTCGCCGAGTTGCCTGAGCAGTGGATGATCGCCACCCACATTGCCGGTTACAAGATCCTCAACGAGAAACGATTGATGACGCAGTCGGGCCACCGTATCTCGGTGCTCTGGCGCATCGACGTCGCCGACGTAGCGCATGCCTGCATCCACGTGAACGAAGCTCGCTCTCTTGCCCAGCGCCTGGGCGATGCCCTGCTGGGTGAGGACGAGACCGCGGGCAAGGGAGGTGGCGATGTGCGCGAGCCCCGTTGGTCCGTCGTAGTACGGCGGCCAGTAGGCGTACTCGCCCGAGAAGAGCGCGTGCACCATGGGCTCGTTGACCGGGGTGTAGTCGGTGGCAACGTCACCGTATCGCTCGGCGAAACGAACTCCGAACTCCGCGACGTGATGCGGATAGTCGGGGTTGGCGAATTGGTCGGCAAGCCACAGCGGCGTGCCATAGTGCAACAGGTCGACGATGGGCTTGAGGCCCAAACGGCGAAACTGGTCCATTGCGCGGTCGACCCACGACCAGTCCCAGCGACCAGGCTCGGGCGCGACCCGGTACCAGGGGACACCCCACCGAAGAAACTCTGCCCCGACATCCACCGCAAGAGAGAGGTCGGTCTCGACCTGGTTGTAGTGGTCGGTCAATTCGTACTCGTCGATCGCCCGTTCGCCGGCACGGCTCTGCGGCACGAAGGTGTCTTCGATGCCGAGGGCGAAGTGCAGCTCCCCGTCGTCAAACCATTTCACAGCAGTTCTCGTCTCGTAGATCATTTGAGGCCGGTGCTCGCAACGCTTTCGATGAAGCGGCGCTGCACGAGCAGAAACATGATGGCCAGCGGCAGAACGGCTATAAGGGCGCCCGCCATCATCACGCCCTGCGGAATGATGCCACCAGGTCCGGTGAGGAGGGTCAGTCCGGAGGTGATCGTTCCCATGTTCTGGTCGGTGGTGAACACGAGCGGCCAGAGCAGGTCGTTCCAGTTGTTCACGAACAAGAAGATGCCGAGCGTCAGCAAGGCGGGCACCGCGTTCGGCAAGATGATGCTTCGGAACACCCGCCACTCCGAAGCGCCGTCGATGCGGGCCGCGTTGTCGAGGTCTCGGGGCAACGACACGAAGAACTGCCTCAGAAAGAAGATGCCGAAGGCATCGGCCGCGCGCGGGGCGATCAGCCCAGCGAAGGTGTTCACCCAACCGAGCTGGGAGACCAACTGGTAGATCGGAATGAGCGTTGCCTGAAACGGGATCATCAGACTGGCGATGATCACAATGAGCAGGATGCGCGACCCACGAAAATCGAGCCGGGCGAGTGCATAAGCGGCGAGCGAATCGAATACCAGCGCGAATACGGTCACACCACCGGCGAAACCGAAGCTGTTCAGAATGAGCCGTCCGAACGGCAGCTCGGAGAAGATCGCCTCGAAGTTCGAGAGAGTCCACTGATGGGGGAACAGCGTCGGCGGAAAGGCATTGACCTCGGAGGCCGGTTTGAAAGCAGTGAGCACGATGATGGTCACCGGCAACATAAGAGCGAAGGTCACGACCAGGAACGACGCGAAGAAGACCCAGCGCATTGGGTCGCCACGGCGCCGACGCGAGCTCGCATGGCTCGAGGGCAGAACCCGGGGGCGGACGAGAGCGGTCACGAGTTGATGTCCTTTGAACGACGGCCGAAAAAGAGGAACTGCACAAGGCTGAGCAGAAGGGTGACGATGAGCAGCACATACGACAGCGCGGAGGCGAACCCGAGGTCGAGGTCTTTGAACCCCGACTGATAGATCTGCATCACGATGGTCTCTGTGCTTCGGTAGGGGCCGCCGCCGGTCAGCACATAGATCTGGTCGAATGCCTGCAAAGCAGCGATGAGCGCCACGATGACGACGAACGCCATCGTGTTGCTGAGCATCGGGAAAGTGACGTTGGTGAATCGCTTCCAGCCGTTGGCACCGTCGAGTTGCGCGGCTTCGTAGAGGCTTGTCGGAATCTCCTGGAGGCCCGCGAGGAAGATCACCATGTAGAACCCGAAGCTCTTCCACACCGCGACCGCCACGACGGTGGGCATAGCCAGGGCTGGATCTTGCAGGACATTGCCGATGCGGATGCCGACGGCCTGCAGCCAGTAGTTCAGCAGGCCGATCTGGGGGTCGAGCAGGTACGACCACGCGAACGCGGCGACGGCGAGCGACACGATGAAGGGCAGGAAAAGCGTGGAGCGAAAGAAGCCGCGAAACGGCAGGCGTGGGCTGTTGATCACGAGAGCGAGAACGAGCGCCACAACGATCGCGGTCGGGGTGAACAACACCGCGTATAGGGCAGTGTTACCCATCGACTGAAGGATCTCGCTGTCGGTGAAGACGCGCACATAGTTGTCGAGACCCACGAACTCGGGTGTGCCGAAGCCGCTCGCGTCGGTGAACGAGAGCTGCAAGGCGGAAATCATCGGCCACGCGACGAATGCGCCGAGAATGATCAGGGCCGGAGCGAGGAAGCCGACGATGGTGGCGCGTCGTTTGAACGTGCCGTTCAGTGGCGTGCGCCCGCCGAGTTGCGCTGGTGGTCGGTATCGGCGCGGTCGAGCGAGGTTTTGCGTGGTCATGGTGTCTCCCGGCGAGCAGCGGGGGTGCGGGCTCGTCGGCCGCACACCCCCGCCCCCGGCGTAGTCGGTGCTACTTGTAGTCGGTACTACTTGGTGAGGGCTTGCTGGATGCTCGCAGACGCGTCACTCAGCAATTGCTTCGGATCGCCACCGGCGACAGCCTTCTGAGTGGCCGTGTCGATCGCCGTCAGAACGTCGGTGCTGTTGACGACTCCCGGCAGCAGAGCCACCGTGTTCGGCGCGATCTCCGTCAGGGTTGCGACGGTCGCGTTGGCCGACACATCGGCAGACGTGATATCTGTGCGCAGGGGCGGCCAACCCGACCCGAGCGACCACTTCGTGGCGGTCGTCTTGTCGTTGAAGTAGGCAAGGAACTTCTCGGCCGCCTGCTGCGTGCGGGCATCTGTCTGCGCCGTGACACCGATCGAGATACCGATCGACGACGCGGCTTGCGCCTTCGGGCCCGCAGGGATGGCTGCGATGCCGTAGTCGATATTCGAGGACTGTGCCACCCCGGCCATCCACGGCCCGCCGATCTCCATGGCTGTCTTGCCCGCCGTAAAGAGCTTGTCGGCGGCGATACCGTCGAGGCCCGTCGGTGAGATCTTGTCGTTCTGAATAGCCTTCGACCAGTAGGTCAGGGTCTCGACGTTCTCCGCTGAGTCGATGGTCGACTCAGTACCGTCGTCGTTGGTGATCGACCCGCCGTTGCCCTCGAACAGGCTCGGCCAGATGCCGTTGCCGACCGTGGCGTGGTCGGGAAGGGCAAGGCCGTACTGCTCCGGAGTGCCGTCGCCGTTGGAGTCGACGGTGAGCTTCTTCGCGTCAGCGACCCACTCGTCCCATGTGGTTGGAAAGCTCGTGATGCCCGCAGCGGCGAACAGCGTCTTGTTGTATATGACCGAGAGGGGAACGAAACCGCTCGGCACGCCGAACTTCTTGCCGCCAACGGTCTCCATAGCGACAGCCTCGGGCTTCAACGCGCTGGTATTACTCGACGACTGGCTGTAAAAATCGTCGAGGTCGACAAGCGCCTTCTTCTGCGCGTAGACCGGGAGCCGGTCGCTGGTCATGGCGACAATGTCCGGCCCGTTCTTCGAGGAGAGGGCGGGCAGGAGCGTGTCATCGATCACAGCCCATGTCTTCGTCTGGGTCGTCACGGTGACGTCACTCTGCGACGCGTTGAAGTCTTTGACGATGTCGTCGAGCACGCCGCCGTCGGCTTCGGTATAGCCGTGCCAGAAAGTCAGGGAGACCGGGCCGCTGGCCTGATCGTCTGACGATCCCGCGCATCCTGAGAGCCCCACCGCAACCAACGCTGCTGCGGCGACTCCGATCAGCTTCTTCACTGAGTACCTACTTACTGCTCCCGACGCCTGTGTGCGGGAACTTTTCGAGTGATGGACATCAAATTTACATCGATGTAAAAGTGACAGTAAGCGACAAGCTCAGCCGTGTCAACTCATGCACGCCGCGACGTGCGGAGAGGGCTAGAGCGCCGAGCGCTGGCCGACACTCACTCCCGTCGATGACTCTCTGATCACCAACGAGTACCCGGTCTCGACGCGCCGTGGATCGGGGCGGGCACCGTCACCCTCGATGCGCTCGATGAGAATGTCGATGGCGTTCTGCGCAATCTCGTCTCGGTGCGGAGAGACCGTCGTCAGGGAGGGCGTCGAGTAGGCCGAGTCTTCGATGTCGTCGAAACCGACAACAACGACATCGTCGGGAATGCGAAGTCCATGCCGATGCAAGGCGCGCATCGCCCCCAGCGCCAACGCGTCGTTGAAGCAGACGACGGCGTCGAACGGCACTGCACTGGCGATGAGGCGCTCCATGGCCTCGACCCCGTTCTCGCGATGCCACAGTGCGGCCGACACAATGAGGTCGGCATCGGCATCGATGCCATATTCAGCCAAGGCTTCGACATAGCCATGCAGTCGTGAGGCTGCCGTGCCGACCGGACCGTCAGGCTGCGTTCCGATGACCGCGACACGGCGTCGGCCCAGCGAGAGCACGTGCAGGGTGGCTACCTTCATGGCCTCGACATTCGACATCGCAACGTGGTCCGAACGGCTTCCCTCGACCTTCTCGCCCAGAACGACAATCGGAAAGTCGACGTCGAGCAGGTCGACGTCACCCGGGCGAACAGCCAGGGGACTGTAGATGAGCCCATCAATCGAGTGCCGTCGCATGTCAGAGACCGTCGTGATCTCAAGCGACCGATCAACAAGAGTCTGCTCAATGAGCACCGTGTACCCTCGCGCGCCGGCAGCACGAATGACCGCGTCTGCCAATTCGGCAAAATATGCCTGACTCAGCTCCGGAACCGCCAGGCCCAGCACCCGAGTACTGCCCACCCGCAGATTACGCGCCGACACGTTGACCTCGTAGCCGAGCTCGGAGACGGCATCCATAACTCGAGCACGCATCTTTTCAGAGACGTGCTCGTACCCCGACAGCACATTCGAGACCGTCTTGGCCGACACTCCCGCCAGCGCAGCGACATCTCGCATTCTCGGAGCTTCGCGCGCAGACCGACCCATCAGCACCCCAATCAGATACGTGGGCTAAGAATACCCCGACGCCTTTCCCGAAGAATTTCACGCCTTGACAGCACTCCCACGGCTAGTTTAGCTTGAAATTTACATCGATGTAAATTATCCGCATCTATCGAGGAGCGATCCAGACAATGACGTTGAATCTCAGACCTACCCCACCACGGCGCCTAAAGCGCCTCGTTTTGATCGCAGCGCTAGCAGCGGCGACCATGATCGCCCCGCAGGCCTTCGCCGGTCCGGCGTTCGCCGTCACGACCGGCAACGGGAGTCTGGTCTACTCGCCCGCCGCCGGCACATCGTTCAATCCAGAGGGTGGCCGGGCGGCCGGAACGACCTACGCAAAGATGATCGTGCTGAAGAACAGTGGCAGTTCAAACGGCACCCAGATCGTCACGTTCGATCAGCTCGTTCTCGAGAACGGGGTGCAGGTCTACCCGATCTACCGCAGCACAAACAATGGCACCACGTGGAGCCGCATCGCGACCGTCTCGCCGAGCATCCAGTTTCCCTCGCTCACGAGAACCGCACAGCCTTCGCTGTACGAGACCCCGATCGCACTGGGCTCCATGCCTGCGGGCACTCTGTTGCTCAGCGGAATGATCATGCCCTCCGATCGATCGAGCAGCCGCCTCGTGATGTACAAGAGTCTTGATCACGGTGCGACCTGGTCGTTCGTCAGCACAGTCGACACGGGTGGGGCGGCCGTCTACGACCCGAGTCCCACCTCGACCACGTCGACCGTCTGGGAACCCTCTCTCGCAGTCGACGCCAATGGCGGACTCGTCACCTACTTCTCTGACGAACGCCAGAAGGCAAGCGGGGTTCTGCAGGCCGTCAGCTACCGCCGCTCTACTGATGGCGGCCTGACCTGGGGTGGCGTCGTGAACGTCTCTGCTCCGAACAACAACAGCGACCGGCCCGGCATGATCACCGTCACCCGACTGCCGAACGGCAACTACATCGCAACCTACGAGGTGGTCAATCAACCGAGCCAGTCGAACAACACCGCGCCGGTCTATTACAAGACCTCACCCGACGGGCTGAACTGGTCGCCGACCACGAGCCTCGGCACGAAGATATCGCTCCCCAACGGGAGGGGTCTCGGGTCATCACCCGAAGTGCGCTGGGTTCCGACCGCCGGAAACTCGAACGGCATGATCGTCGTCTCGTCGAAGTGGGGCCTCACCTCAGCCGGCGCCATCGACGGCGGGCAGAACTTCTTCGTCAATCGCAACCAGGGCAGCGGTTCGTGGGAGCAACTGCCCTACGCCGTGACCTACGACGCAGCCGACACAGAGGGCGGCACGTTCAGTGGATTCGCCCAGAGCTTCGACAGCAGCGCTGACGGAAAGACGCTGTACCAGGCGACGAACGTCGAGAACCTGGCCACCACGTATAACGACGTGCGGGTCGGATCGATCCCCATCAATGCACAGCAGTACGAGGCCGAATCCGCCACCCGCACCGACACCTCGACCGTGACGCAGGCCGACGCCAAGGGCGGCTTGAAGGTGGGCAACATCAACAACGCCACCAGCTCTGTCAAGTTCACCGTCACAGCGGCCGCGGCCGGAACCTACACGATGAACGTTCGCTACGACAACGGCACGACAACGACCAGCACGCACGCCGTCAGCGTCAACAACGGGTCAGCGTTGACGGTGTCGTACCCGCCCACCGCGAATTGGGGCCGCTTCGGCTGGGCTCAACTGAACGTCACACTCGCGGCAGGCACCAACACGATCACCTTCACCAAGGGAACAGGATTCGCCGAGCTCGACCAGATTCAGCTCTATCAGCCCTGATCCATCTGCCGCTGAGCTCGCGAAGCTCAGTCGGTTCCGCGGCGCACAGCGCCCGGGGCCGGCTGAGCTCTCGACCTCAGCTCTCGCCATCCAGGATGCGCTTGCCGCGGCGCAGAGCGGTGACGACCAGCACAAGCCCGACGTCGTGCTCGCCGATTCGCGGATGCCGGTGCTCGACGGGCTCGGACTCGTGCAGCAGTGCGCCACGTCGCATCCCGGCCTGCCCGTGCTAGTTCTCACGAGCTTCGACGACGCGCGTCTCGTGCGCGAACCGCACGGCGCTGGCGCTGCGGCTCGCGGGTGGGGTGCCGCCACGGCCATCTGCCCGGCGTTGAGCGGAAGTACCCCGGGCCAGTGCGCCACTATTCAGGAAAACTGCGCGGAATCGAGAGGCTTCGTGCGCCACGGGCCGGTTCTACCTGAGTTGGAGCGCCCCAACCACGCGACAGGTCAGAAATGCGCCCGATTCTGCGGTATGACTGGTGATACTTGGTTCATGAAGACGGCGATCTCCCTTCCAGATGGCGACTTCGAGCGTTTTGAGCGCATCGCGGCACGGCGCGGCATGAACAGGTCTGAGTTCTACAGGTTGGCAGGAGCGAAGCTCGCAGCAGAGCTCGAGGGCGAAGCCGAATTGACCACATTGGCGAACGCAACGATCGCCCGCGCGGGACAGCCGGCCGCAGATGGAGCCTTTCTCCGTGAGTTCGAGCGAACCATTCTCGAGGGATTCCCTGGCAACGTCGTGGTGCCCGTCGAGGCCTCCGGCTTGGAGAAGGATTCCGTGGCCGTCGCTTCTCAGCTCGGCGCGGTCAGTCGCGAGTTCATCGACCCGTATCCGGTGGGCGACCTGCCCGCCTACATGGTGGCCAAGATCTCCGCCGGCATCCGCCTCGTGACTGGCGTCTGAGCCGAATCAGCGCCTACCGGGCCAGAACCGCGCGAGAATCCAGTCGACCCACACGAGGCGGGCGGCCGGGGCGACGGCCAGAGCCCAGACAACCGAGGCCAGAGCATCCGACGTGTAGTGCAGGCCATCGATCACGACAGAGAGCACAACGACCGCGACGAGCACACCGCCGACGACCACTCCGACACGGAACCAGCGGGTGCCGACGAGTAGGTAGAGCGCAGCGATCACCAACGCCACGATGAACACGGTGTGCCCGCTCGGGTACGAGGCGTCGACCTGCGCCGGGGAGTAGGGATGCGCGAGCAGTTGCGCGTCCGGTCGCGGCCGATCGACGAGAATCTTCACCAGGTCGGATGGAACCCAGGTGAGACCGACGACGCCGGCGAAGGCCGCAGCCCTGCGCCAATTCCGTCCGACGAAACCGATCGCGACCGCAACGAGAGCTGTGCCGATGATCGCGGGTACAGGTCCGATCGCCACATAGACCGCCGACGTGAACGCCCCGAGCGCGCCGACGTGGGCTGCATTGAACGCCTGGGAGAGCTGCAGGTCGACGGGATGCGATCGGAGGAGGAACCCGATCAGGGTGAGCATCACGACGGCGACGATCGCGACGATCAGCGTTCGTCGTGGATGCGGGGCCGCGCGAAGAATGTACGAGTGCGCCCCGGGCGCGGGTGCGGCGTGTTTGACGGAGGGCATGCTGTCCATTCGGGAGTTCTCAGGTGCGACCCGGTGAACACTCGCTCGAAGAGCACGCCGGTCACCGACGCCGTCGTACGGTCGTGACCAAGAGTAGGCATCCGGGCCGCTGTGAAGCTGCGAATAGACCGCCGCGCCGGTCAGGCAGCGGCGAGAAGCGACCTGACCTCGTCGATTTCGTGAAGGTCTCCCACGATCGTCGTCGTCGTGGTCGACGTCTCGACGATGAGGCTCGGCGTGAAATAGACCTTGTAGCGCAGCGCGTAATCGGGCTGCTGAAGCACATCGATGACACGGACGTGCGAGGCCTCTGCCAGACCGTCACCGATCAGAGTGTCGAGGGTGGCTCGCGCCGATCGCGCGGCCGACGATTCTCCCGCCACGAGCAGGGTCAACTCGGCGCTTCTCGATGTCGACATCTCAGTCATTTCTGGTTTGCCTCGCCTTCGTTCGCGAGGTTGCCCGACCTGCGAGAGGCCACACGGGCCTCCAGCGCCGTTGCCGTCCGCTCCAGAGCGCCGTCTCTCGTCGATCGCAGCCGCTCGAGATCTCGGCGACGCAGGTCGACCTCGTTGCCGAGACCCGAGATGCGGCCTTCGAGCTCTGCCATCGACGCGAGGATCTCCGCCTCCCCCCGCTCGTACTCCACGGAACGCAGCCAGGCCGCTGTGCGATCCTGTTCTTCTTTCTGAACGCGTGCCGAGCCGAGTAGCACGTCGCCGTCAGCGGCGTACGCGGGACGCAGCTCGATACCGTCCGATGTGATCACGAGCTCTCGCACCTGATTCGTATGCGCGGTTGCCCTCGACTTGACGATCGTCAGCGCCCGGTTGCGCTCCCCTCCGTTCGCTATGTAGGTGAGGTGAATCCAGTTGTCTGCGATCGTCGAGATATTGCTATTCGTCGCCTCATCATCGAGCGACGCAGCGCCGTGAAGCAGTGACGTGAGCAGCACGGTGACCCCGCGCTGGCTGAGGCTCGTCAGAAGATAGCTGAGCGCCTCCTCGACGAATGGCTGCCCCGAGCTGGTCAACGCCGACACAGGGTCGATGACCACCGCGTTCGCGCCGAGCTCGTCGACCGCGCGGATGATGCGCAGCGCCGACTCCTCCGGGGTGCCACCCGCCGCAGACTCCTCGAGAATGCGAAGGCTGCCGTTCTCGAGCGGCTCGCGGAACGAGTAACCGACGCTGGAGGTATGCAGCTCGAGCTGGGCGCGCACCTCATCGAAGCTCACATAGAGAACCCGGCCACCGCCCTGCACCACGGCGAGCGAGAATGCAGCGGCGAGGGTGCTCTTCGATGTTCCGGGCGCGCCGGAGAGGAGGGTTCTCGAGCCCACCAGGTATCCCCCACCCAAGAGGGGGTCGAGCTCCTCCACGCCCGTCGGCATCCGCTCATCGGGCCGCGACCCGGAGACGCTCGTCGTGGAGTCTTCGAGCACAAGACTTGCGGCGACAACGACGTCGACGCCGTTGTGCGTCATCACGACGGGAACGATGTGTCCGATGTGAGCGGCCCCTCGGTACTTGGTCACCTGGAGAGTGCGCGAGATGGTGTTGCCGGTCTGCAGACGATCCAGCACCAGAACGCAGTCCGTCTGGTAGTCGAGGATCTCAGCGCGGGTGCGTGCGCGCTCGTTCTCGGCGCTGGCCTTCGCCGTGATCAGCACAGTGAGGCCCTGGCTGCGCACCCAGTCGGTGAGGCGCAAGAGCTCTCGCCGCTCGTCCGCTTCTTCGAGCAGCAGCGACAGCAGCGCGTTGAGTCCGTCGAGCATCACGATGGTGGCGCCCGACGCGTCGGTCACGGCAAGCAACGTGGCGATCAGCCCTTGCATATCGAATCGCCCAGATATGTGCAGATCAGTCGGCACCCCGGTCTCGAGTACGATCAGGTCATCCTCGGGAAAACCATCGGCGCCCCAGGAGAAGCCGGCCATGTCTTCGAGAACGCTGTCGGCCGTCTGCTCGAAACTGATGAAGACCGCACGTTCACCCATGCTCACCCGATGGGCGAGAATCTGCAGACCGAGCACAGTCTTTCCGGCACCCGCTGCCCCGAAGATGCTGATCACGCGCCCTCGCGGCAGCCCCCCGCCAGTGATGTGATCGAGACCAGCTATGCCCGTTTCGAGAACCGACCGTGCTTCGACTTCGTGGAACTGCGGTTGCTCGTCCATGTCATCCGTTCATTGATGTCAGGCAGTCCTCCAGGGTGCCCGGTCTCGTGATACTACCTGGAGACAGTAAGGTCATGCCCTACGCAGCGTAAATTTTGCGGCGCGACGTTGTATAAAAAGCACGCAACCACCCGAGTCGAGGTTCACGGATTGTTGCCGTTCTCTCCCGAGCCGAGTCCGCAGGTCTCGATGGTCCAGGCGATGAAGGCCTGGTAGTTGGGATCGGTCATGGCGCTCTGCATCGACTGCGACTGGGTGAACCGCGGGTCGAGCCCCACGTCGGAGACCAGGGTGTCGGCGGGGAACTGCGCGAGGATCCCGGCAGTCTCGTCGGTCGAGATGGCGAACACCTCTGCGCCCGCCGCGATCTCAGAGCTCACGTCCGTCATCGGTAGCAGCGCCCGAATGGCCACGCCCTGCGCCTTGACCGCCTCGAGGTCTTCGCCGACCGTGCCCGCCTTCGCCGCCGACGCCGCTCCGTTCGCTGCACAGAAGGTCGCGTAACGATCTTCGCCAGACCCGGCGGATGCGTCGGGTGTCGCAGTCGGGGTCGGTGTCGCCGAGGCAGATGGCGGGGTGGAGGTCGGGGAGTCAGTGACTGCCGAAGTGGAGCATCCCGCGAGCGCGGCGGCGATGAGTGCGGCGCTGAACAAGAGAGCGAGCCTTGCTGGTCTCGGCGATGTCACGGGTGAGAACCTCCTCGATGTCGTCGCGCTCAATTTTGCCGCACCGACGCGGCACGCGCAGCATTGTGACCCCTCGTTCGGGGGGATTATCGAGGAGTGGCCCCAAAGCATCCACGTCGCTAGCCTCGTTTTATGACCGATCACGCCGCACCGAACCTGCCGTCTCGTGATTTCAACGTCACCGTCGCCTTCTACGGCGCGTTCGGATTCGAGCCGAGCTACCGAAGCGACGAGTGGCTTATTCTGCGCCGCGGCGATCTGCAGCTCGAGTTCTTCCCCTTCGCCGACCTCGTTCCCGACGAGAGCTCTTTTATGTGCAGCGTTCGAGTCGACGATGTCGACGAGCTCTATCGGCGGATCAAGCAGACCGGCGTGGAGGAGAAGTCGGCGGGCAGACCGCGCCTGCATCCCGTGACGATGCAGCCGTGGGGTCTGAGAGCGGGATTCCTCATCGATCCTGACGGAACACAACTGAATCTCATCGAGAACAGAGCAGCCGACTCGGTGTGACCGGCCTCGGCGGAGATTCGTGATGCCTCGTCGCGTCTGAGTGCCTGCTCCGGTATCGTGGGCATGCCCCGTGGCCGTAACCGCGCGGCGCATCCAATGGGTGCAAGCGCTCACCGGGGGACGTGCTTTTCATGGCAACACTGCTCTATTCGATCGGGGCATTCTCCGCCCGCAGACACTTTCTGATTATCGCGGCGTGGCTGCTGCTGGCCGTGGCCGCACTCGGCGGAGCGCACGTTCTCAACGGCCAGATGCAACAGTCGGTCGAGATTCCGGGAACCGAATCGCAGACCGCCATCGACATGCTCGAGACGCGGTTCCCGCAGGCCAGCGGCGGCAGCGCAAAGGTGATCTTCGAGGCGCCCGCGGGCGACGACATCGACAACTACTCCTCCGAGATCAGTGCCATCTCCAAGAACCTCGGTGCCATGCCCAATGTGGCGAACGCCGCGGACCCCTTCGCCTCGGGCAACTCCAGCCAGATCTCCGCCGACAAGTCGCTCGCCTACGTCTCGGTGCAGTACGACGTGCCACAGACCTCGCTCACCCCGGAAGCCGAGGAGAACATCCAGAGCGTGGGCAATGCCGCCGAGAAAGACGGGCTCACCGTCTCATACGCCGGAGTCACCCCGCCCGCGGCCGCCTCCGATCTGAGTCAGGAAGCGATCGGCCTCGGCGTGGCCTTCGTGATTCTCGCCATCACCTTCGGCTCGCTTCTGGCGGCTGGGATGCCCTTGGTCACCGCCCTGATCGCCGTCGCCATCTCGAGTGGCGGCATCGGCATCTTCTCGGCCTTCGTCACGATCTCGTCGACAGCACCCGTGCTCGCCGAAATGCTCGGCCTCGCCGTGGGAATCGACTACGCCCTCTTCATCGTGTCGAGACACAGAGCGCAGCTGGCCACCGGCATGGCGCCCCGAGAATCGGTGGCTCTTGCCACAGCGACGGCCGGCAGCGCGGTGGTGTTCGCCGGCCTCACCGTGATCATCGCCCTGCTCGGCCTCTCGGTCGTGGGCATCCCGTTCCTCTCTGTTATGGGCGCGGGCGCCGCGTTCGGCGTGGTCATCTCGATCGTCATCTCTATTACCCTGCTGCCTGCGATACTCGGCCTCTGCGGCAAGCGCATGATCCCCCGGGTGCGCACGCCCAAGGCGCCGAAAGCCTCCAAGAACACGTCTAAGAAGCCGGCCACGCGCGCGCCGCGACGCCCGCGCACCGAGGAGACGAGCATCCGGCACCGCTGGGTGACCATGGTGACCCGACGCCCCGTGATCACCGTCGTCGCCACGGTGCTGGGCCTCGGTCTGCTGGCCGTGCCCGCCCTCGGCCTCAAGCTCACGGTGCCCGATGCGGGCTATGACGCCCCCGGAACGCAGGCGCGCGTAGCGTACGACCTGCTGGCCAAGGGCTACGGTCCCGGATTCAACGGTCCGCTGCTCGTGACCGCAGACATCAGCGGCACGCTCAAGATCGAGGATGCGCTCAATGCCCTCGAGAAGCAGTTCACCGGCGTGGCCGACGTGGCCGCCGTAAGCCAGGCGGTTCCGAACCAGGCGCTCGACATGGCGATCATCTCGATCACCCCGTCGAGCGCGCCAGACTCCGACGCGACCAAGGCTCTCGTCACCAGCATCCGCGACATGGAGCCCGCCTTCGAGAAGGCCAACGACTTCGGCTACATGGTGACCGGCCAGACCGCGATCGCGATCGACATCTCGGGCCGCCTCGGCAACGCGCTGCTGCCCTTCGCGCTGGTGGTGGTCGGCCTTTGCATCGTGCTGCTGACCATGGTGTTCCGCTCGCTGGCGGTTCCCCTCACGGCGACCCTCGGCTTTCTGCTCTCGGTGGGCGCGTCGTTCGGCGTGGTCACCGCGGTCTTCAACTGGGGCTGGCTCGCCGATCCGCTCGGCGTCGAGAAGGTCGGCCCGGTGATCAGCTTCATGCCCATTCTCGTGATGGCCGTTCTCTTCGGGCTCGCCATGGACTACCAGGTCTTTCTCGTGACCCGCATGCGCGAGGACTACACGAAGACCGGCGACGCGCATCGCTCGGTCATCGATGGCTTCACCGCTTCTGCACGCGTGGTCACAGCCGCCGCGCTGATCATGTTCAGTGTCTTCGCGTCGTTCGTTCCCGGCGGAGGCGCCGTGCTTCAGCCGCTCGCCGGCGGCCTCGCCGTGGGCGTGCTCATCGACGCCTTCATCGTGCGCATGACCCTCATTCCCGCCCTTATGGCGCTGCTCGGCGATCGGGCGTGGCATCTTCCGGCGTGGCTCGACCGCATCGTGCCGAACGTCGATCTCGAGGGCGAGAAAGTGCACGAGCTTCTGGATGCCCGGGGCTGGCACCCCGAGGCCAGCCCGGCCCCGGCCGCGCCCGGCTCAGACCCGGACGGGCAGGCCGACGCGGCCCCGGCCGCGCCGGCCATCGAGGCTCGCGACCTCGTCATCGCCGGCCTCTCCCCCGTCGATATCGACGCAGAAGTCGGCAACGTCCTGCTGTTCGCCGGCGCATCTGTTGCCGCGCGCATCGAGCTGCTCGCCGCGCTCACCGGCCGGGCCCGACCCGTCTCGGGCCACCTCACGGTGCTCGGCAAAGCGCTGCCGTTCGACGCCCACGCGCTGCGCGGCCAGAGCGAACTCGTGCTCGCTCAGCCCGCCGAGCCACTTACCGTGGGCCGCTATCTCACGTCTCAGATCGCCATGGATGCACCGCGCGGCCACCGCGCGGATCGTCGCGGAATCGCGCACCGCATCCTGCCCGCCCTGCTCGCCGCGGTGAGCGACGAGGTCACCGGGGGCACGGCATCCGATGGACTGCCCGCAATCAACGAACCCGCCGACGCCCTCCGGAGCGCAGGCGCACGGCGCGTGACCGACAAGACGCCGCTGCACGAGCTTTCGGGTGAGCAGTTGCTCGCCGTCGACGTGGCCATCGCGCTCTCGTCGGGCCGGCCGCTGATTGCTGTCGAGACGAGCGCGCTCGAGCCGCGGCACGCATCCGATTTTGTGCTCGCCCTCGCCGAGGCCGCGCCTGCAGACGTCACCCTCGCGATCGCCCTCGCGGCGAGCGCGACCGACGCGAGCGATGCGACCGGCACGACACACCAGTTCGACCCAGAAGCCCTCGGTCGCATCACGCACCTCGTCGAGCTGAGTCTGGCCGTCAACGACCCGGCGCACGACCTGAACGGAAAGGTGCTGGCATGAGCGCGCTCACCGGCCTGCTGAACGATGCAGACTCACGTAGACCGCGCTGGCTGCGCGGGGCACTTCTCGCCCTGGTCCTCGTGGCTCCGCTGGTGGTGGCCGGTGTCGCGGTCACGGCGATGACGCCGACGACACCGACTGCGGCCAACGGCGTGCCGACCCTGCCTGCCGCGATCGTGAACCTCGATACTCCGATCGACAGCAAAGCGGGCGGAAAGTCCACGCCCGTGGCCGCCGGAAAGCTGTTCACCCAGCAGCTGGTGTCGGGCGACGACAGCGGCTTCGACTGGACGTTGACCGACCCGTCCGCCGCAGCAGCGGGCTTGTCCGACGGCCTCTACTCGGCCGTGGTGACGGTTCCGTCGAACTTCTCGGCGGCATACATCTCAAGTACGGGCGACACACCCGTGCAGGCTCAACTCGAGGTGCAGACCAGCAGCGCGCAGGGAGCGTCGGCGCAGGCACTCGCCTCGGCACTCGCCCGGAGTCTGCACGAGAGCCTGGCGACCACCTTCACCCAGGGCTTCGTGTCTCAACTGCTCGTGGGCTACACCGATCTGCACGACCAGCTCGGCACCGTTGCCGACGGCGCCGGCACCCTCGCCTCGGGCGCGAGCCAGCTGGCCACGGGCCTGCAGCAGTCGGCGACCGGCACCGCGCAGCTCGACGCTGGCGCGCAGCAGCTGTCGAGCGGACTCTCTGCTGCCGCCGCCGGAGCCAGCGCGCTGCCCGACGCCACCCAGAAGCTCAACGCCCTGGCCGGCGTGACCGTCGACGGATCGACGCTGCTCACCTCAGGGCTGGGCGACACGGCCCGCAAGGCCGAGGCCCTTCAGGCGAACCAGCTGCAACTGCGCGGCGAGATGGATGCATTGCGCCAGGTCATCGACGGCATCGACACCACCACAGACCCGGCCTTGGCGCCCCTCAAACTCGAGCTGCAGCAGAAGCTCGAGGCGGCGCAGCAGACGGCGGACACCACCGAGGCGCAGGCCATCGGAATCGGAATCGACCTCGACGCGGCCACCCTCGGCTCGGGCGTTCTCACCGAGGCGAACAAGCTGCTCGCAACGGGCACCGGCGCCCTCGCCACCAACACGCCCGAGTTGAGCAATGGGCTCACCCTGCTCGCCGGCGGAGCCTCCGAGCTGGCGGCAGGAACCTCTGCGCTGAACACGGGAACCGCGGCGCTGTCGAGCGGCGCAGCCCAGCTGTCAAGCGGAACCGGGCAACTCGCATCCGGCCTTCGCACAGCCGCCAACGCCGTGCCCAGCTACACCGACGACCAGGAGAAGACCCTGTCGATGGTGGTGAGCGACCCGATCGTCACGACGACCAGCGACACCACCGCAGCACCCGCGCCGAAGACCGCGATATCGATCGCCGTGCTGCCGCTCGCGCTATGGATCGGCGCCCTCGTGCTGTTCGTCCTGCTGCGTCCGTTCCCGCCGAGGGCCCTGCTCTCGGCCGCGTCGAGCTGGCGCATCGGAGCTCGCTCGTTCGCGGTCGTGGCCGCGCTCGTTCTGGCGCAGGCCGTGCTCGTTCTGATCTGGCTTGCGGCCTTCGGCGTATCGCCTGTTCACCACGCCGGCAGCGTGCTCGTCGTGCTCGGAATCTCCCTGGCCTTCGTGCTGCTGCACCAGGGGCTGGTGGCACTCTTCGGCCGCATCGGCTGGGCGATCTCACTGGCGGTCGTCGCCCTGCAACTCGCGGCGGCCGGCACGCTCTTCGTGCGAGCGGGAGCCGACAATCCGCTGCAGTCACTGGTCGGCAGCCTTCCGCTGGCTCAGGCGACCCGGGCGCTGCAGGCACTCGCAGCCGGCGACGGAGGCTGGGATCAGGTCGGCTCGGCGATCGCGACGCTGGTGATCGCCGGAGCCGTTGGCGTGGCGCTGACGCTGGTGGCGATCTCGCGGCGCCGGATGCAGCCGCTGCCCTGATCGGAGACTTTGCTAGGCTGGCCGCAATTACGTGACACGGGGTGCCCATCCGGGCTGAGAACACACCCGTCGAACCTGATCTAGTTCGTACTAGCGAAGGGATGTCGCGCTTATGCGCACGTCAACACCATTTATCGAATCCACCGTCGATGCCCTCGAGCAGGTGCGGCTGACCAGCCCGCTCGTGCACTGCATCACCAACAGCGTGGTCGTGAACTTCACGGCCAACGCCCTGCTCGCCGTGGGGGCCGCGCCCGCGATGGTCGACATTGTCGGCGAGGCCGGGCCGTTCGCAACCGTCGCATCCGGGTTGCTGATCAACCTGGGCACGCCCACGCCCGAGCAGCGCGCCGCGATGATCGAAGCGCAGGCCGGAGCAGCCTCAGGCAACACCCCCTGGGTGCTCGATCCCGTGGCCATCGGGTCACTTCCGGTGCGCACGCCCCTCGCGTACCGGCTGCGCGATCTGCACCCCACGGTCGTCCGCGGCAACGCCTCCGAGATCATCGCGCTCTCGGGCATGGGCGCGGGTGGCCGCGGCGTCGACGCGCTCGACTCGGTCGAGGCCGCCCTCCCCGCCGCGCGTTCACTCGCCGAGACGACGTCGGGCGTCGTCGCCGTCTCCGGCGCCGTCGATCTGCTCACCGACGGCGCGCGCGTGATGCGCATCGCCAACGGCGACGCGCTGCTCACCCGCATCACGGGCGGCGGATGCGCGTTGGGCGCCGTGATGGCCGCATTCCTTGCGGCCCACGACGACCGCCTGGCCGCGACGGTCGCGGCGGTCACCGTCTACACGGTCGCCGCCGAGCTTGCCGCGGAGAAGTCCGGAGGCCCTGGCAGCTTCGGCGTCGCCTTCCTCGATGCCCTGGCCGCTGTCGACGCAGACGACATCGCCGCGCGAGCGAGCATCTCGTGACGCTCGATCTGTCTCTCTACCTCGTGACCGACACGGCCCTCGCCACGGCGGCCGGGCATCCGATTCTCTCGGTCGTGCGCGAAGCCGTCGCGGGCGGCATGACCGTCGTGCAGCTGCGCGAGAAGAACGCCACGGCCCGCGAGTTTCTCGACCTGGTGGGCCGAGTCGCCGATGAGGTGCCCGACGAGGTCGCGGTGATCGTCAACGACCGAGTGGATGTCTTTCTCGCCGCCCGCAGGCTCGGCGCGCGGGTAAGCGGAATGCACCTCGGACAGTCCGATCTGCCGCCCGCGATGGCGCGAGAACTGATCGGCCCCGACGCCGTTCTCGGACTCAGCGCATCGACGCCCGCGCAGCTGCTCGAGGCGGAGAACGACCCCGGCGCCGTCGACTACGTGGGCATCGGAGCCCTGCACGCGACCACGACGAAGACCGACGCGCCCCGGCCTCTGGGGCTCGAGGCTTTCGCGGCGCTGGCCGCATCCACCCGCTTGCCGGCCGTCGCGATCGGCGGCATCGGCCGGGAAGATATCGCACCGCTGCGCCGAGCGGGAGCCGCGGGAGCCGCCGTGGTGTCGGCCATCTGCTCGGCGCCCAACCCCCGCGACGCCGCCCGAGAGCTGGCGAGCGAATGGAGGAACGCCCGATGAGCGCAGTGCCGACCCGCGCCGTGCCCCGGGTACTCAGCATCGCCGGCACCGACCCCACCGGCGGCGCCGGAATTCAGGCCGACCTCAAGAGCATCGCGGCGAACGGGGGCTACGGCATGGCGGTGGTCACAGCCCTCGTCGCACAGAACACCCGCGGGGTGCGCTCGGTGCATGTGCCTCCCGTGACGTTTCTTCGCGAACAGCTCGATGCGGTCAGCGACGACGTCGAGATCGACGCGGTGAAGATCGGGATGCTCGCCGACGTCGACGTGATCGGTGCCGTGCGCGAGTGGCTGGTTCGGGTGGCGCCGCCCGTCGTGGTGCTCGACCCGGTGATGGTGGCGACCAGCGGCGACAGGCTGCTGCGCGCCGATGCGGAGGGGGCCCTTCGCGAGCTGGCCCGGCTGGCGCACGTCGTCACGCCGAACATCCCTGAGTTGGCCATTCTGGCCGACGAGCCGCAGGCGACGACGTGGCAACAGACGCTCGATCAGGCTGCGCGCGTGTCGGCGCGACTCGGCGTGGTGGTGCTGGCGAAGGGCGGCCACCTCGATCACGACACAGCGCCCGATGCCCTGGTCGACGCGACCGGCTCCGAGCTGCTCGTGACCGTCTACGACGCTTCGCGCATTGAGACGACGAATACTCACGGCACGGGGTGCTCGCTCTCTTCTGCCTTGGCGACACGGCTCGTCGGCTTCGCCTCGCCGGCCCGCGCGGTCGGGGAGGTGAAGCGCTGGATCAGCGAGAGCATCCGGGCCGGCGGCGACCTCGCGGTCGGCGGCGGCAACGGGCCGATCCACCACTTCGCGGGAATGTGGCAGCGCGCCGGGCTCGAGACCCGGCCCACGGCCGACGAGATTCGAACGGAGTGGTGGGACAGCATCCGAACGGTGCGCGAGCAGATCGATGCGCTGCCGTTCGTGCTGGGCCTGGGCGACGGAACGTTGCGCGAAGACGTCTTCCGCGGCTACCTGGCTCAGGATGCGCTCTATCTGCGCGACTACGCACGTGTGCTGGCGATGGCGAGCGCACTGGCTCCGACCGTCGCCGAGCAGGCGTTCTGGGCGGCAGCCGCAGAGGGCTCGATCACCGCCGAGCTGGAGCTGCACGACTCGTGGCTCGCCGACGGCGCTTATGACGGCACGGTCGCAGACGACGCGACCACCGCGTACCTCGACCACCTGCTCGCGCGGTGCACCGAGGGAAGCTACGACACGCTCATCGCCGCCCTGCTGCCGTGCTTCTGGCTGTATCAAGACATCGGCCTGCGGCTGCTGCCTCGATCGCACGACGCGCATCCCTATCGATCGTGGATCGAGACCTACGCCGACGCGGGCATTGCCGAGGTGACCGAGGCTGCGGTCGAGTTCGTCACGCAGGCTGCCGCCCGCGCCGACGATCGGGGTCGCGAAGCGATGCGGCAGGCGTTCGTGCGCTCGGCCGAGCACGAGCTGGCGTTCTTCGCCTCGCCGCTGGCGAAACAGACCTAGTTCGCCGTTCGAGAGGCGACACTCAGCGCGGTGCCCAGCGCGGCCGGGTCGCGGAGTGCGCGCCGTGCATCGCGGATCGCCCGGCGGAAATCGCTGTCGACTGACGGCGGCGAGGCGATGGCCGCTGCCGCTATCGTGTGCGTGTCACGCACCCACTGCGCACCCTCCGGAGGCGGGCGACGCACGATCGCGAGCACGCGAGCCGCCTCCCGCAATGATGCGCTGGCCTGGTCGAGTTCCCGCAGATCCGCTTCAATGCGATGCTGCGTGGCGGCACGCTCGCTCGGCCCCGCAGCCTCGAGGCGCTCCGCCACGGCGGAGAGCACCGGTCGCAGGCGTGAGCGCACCACGTCAGTGGTGCGTACCGGCAGGAGGAGGCAGACGGGGAGCAATCCCACCGTGACGCCGATAGCGATCTCGACCAGACGCATCCCGATGAGTGGTGAGGCTTGCCCAGTGAGGTGATCGAGCAGAGTCAGGGCGACAGTCACCCCGAATGCCCACACCGCGTAGCTGACCTCTCTGAAGAGGATGCCGACGCCGATCGCCGCGAGCGCGGCGAGGACCAGAACAGTCGAGTCTCCAGGGCCGACGGCGAGCGGCACGAGGGCGAAAACCGAACCCGCGGCGGCGCCGAGCAGGCGGTGCAGACCCTTGCTCACGGCATCCGCTCTGCCTCGCGGCAGGTAGGCGACGATCACCGCGCTCAGCACGACCCACGCCCAGTGTGTGCCGAACCCCGCCACACCGATCACGAAGGCAAGAGTGAGCCCGACGCCGAGCTGGAGAGCCGAGCGCGTGGTCGCGGAGGGGCGAAGTCCGCCGGTCGGGCGTGAGGATGCCGGGGTTGCCGGGCTTGCCGGGCTTGCCGGAGGCACAACGGGCGAAGGAAGCACGCCGATGCGCTGCACGACAAGTTGCACCGCGGTGACGACCACCCACGCAAACACGGCGATCAACAACGGCTCTGCGACCGCGAGAACCGGGCCGTGGTCTCGGCCCGCACCACCGGGGAGAAACAGCACGGCCAGGAACGGTGTCGCGGCGAGTCCACTGAAGCGCTTTCCCAGATCGCCGGTCTGTCTCAGAAGCACCGTGCCGACCAAGACGAGCACATAGACCGCAGCGCCGAGAACGAATTGCACGTGCAACAGCGTGCCCAGGCCGATCGTGGCCAAGCCCAGAAGAGGCAATAACGCGAGAGCCTCCAGACGCTCACGGCCATGGCGCCCCAGCTGGCTACGGCTCAACGACGAGCCCAAAGTGATGCCGAGCATCACAGGCGCCGGCTCCGGATCGACGACCAGCAACACGGCCACGATGAGCGCCACTGCGAACAGAGCGACGCTACCCCTGACCAGCTTGGCCCGGATCCCTCGATGCATGACGCAACGCTATACCTGCGCGGTGTCTGTTCAGCTGAACGAGTCCGAGCAGTGTTTTTTAGAGAGTTGCCGAGGCGGCGCGCCACTGTTCAGGAGAACTGCTTCGAATCGCGCGACTTCGCGCGCCGTTGGCCGGTTCCACCTGAGTTGGAGCGCAGGGCACCGCAGGAGGCCTTCGTTGTGGGTGGGATAGCTTGGCTGGGTGCAGTTCAGAGCGTTCGAGGCCTATGCGGCCGAGGTGGGGACGACAGTTTCGGTGACTCCCGAGACGCAAAACAGCGACTACGAGTCGGGAATCGCGCAGATCGACGGTGAGGCCTGGCGTATTCGGACCGCACGAAACACTCCGACTAAACCAGGCGCGTTCGTGGCCTTCTGGCAGCGGGATGAGGACGGAACGACGACACCGTTCAGCGATGACGATCTCGCGGCGGGCCTGCTCGTCTTTGTAGAGCAGCAGGGCAGACGCGGCGTATTTCGGTTCGGCCGTGCGCATCTCGCCGAACTCGGAATCACGTCCGGGGCCAAGAGCGGCAAGCGCGGGTTCCGCGTTTACCCGAGCTGGTGTGCGGGATTGAACCCACAGGCCACGGCCACGCAGCATGCTCAGGCGTCGGCGTTTCAGGAGTATTGAGCTCTCAGCCGACCTAGATACGCGGCACGAGCCCCGGGCGCTTGCGATGCCTGCGCACCGCGAGAACGGTCCCGAGTATGGGAAGCCCAGCAGCGAAGATCCAGAAGATCACGATGCCCGCCACCCACACGGCCTGCGCGATCGTGCGGCCACGCTCTGCATCCTGCAGTGTCTCTTCAGTCACCGGGTCGATGCTGCCCACGGGACCGTTCCGGACCGAGCGGGGCGGATCGTCGGCGATGACGAGAAAGGACTGCTCGGCCGGGTACTCGCTCGAGGGCGGAAACCCCCATTGCTCGCCACCGGTGAAGGTGACGGTCTTGCCTGGCCGGCCGTCGGCATCCGGAATCACGACCTCGTAGTAGCTCGTGGTCATGGGCAGGCCAGACGTGGTGTCGACCTCCGAGAGTGTTCCCGTGACCACGACGCTGCGGCCGATCGCATCGCGCTGAAACTCGAGCCCCATCTGTGCGATGTCTTTGTTGAAACCGAGAAGGGCGAGAACGATCATGCCGGGAATCAGCATGACGGCGAAGAACACCCAGACTGGCCACGAGGGCAGCGAGCGCGTGGGCTTGCGCATCGGCGGCAGGGGAGGAAGAGCGCTCATGCGCTGGCCTCTCCGGCCACGAAGCGGTGCTCTCGCCACGACGCGATGCCGTCGAGCGCCGACTCGAGTACCTCGCGGCGACTCGCGTAGCTCCGAGGACTCGGCGAGTGATTGAGCGACATGAGCAGCGAGAGAATCAGCGAGTCGCCCTTATCGCCGTTCGGCCCGAGAACCTCGATGACGAGTTCGATCTTCTTTCCTCTACGCACCACTCCGACCCGGCCGATCGAGTTCCAGCGCAGAACGATCTCGGGTCTCGTCGGCTCGGCTCTGCGGTGCAGACCGATCGCCGTTTCGGAGACGACCACAACCATCGATGCGACGACGGGCCCGGCCAGGCGACGGCCGAGCAGCTGCTGCAGCGAGGCGCGCAGTGCGCCGGAGACGCCGAACTCCATCACGACGGCTCGCGGAAACTGCGCACGTATCGCCGCGAACCGGCGAGCAGCCATGGCCTCGTAGACGAAGAGAAAGATCACGAGCGGCACAACCACGACCGAGCCGAGAAAGAGGGTCGCCGACAGCGGGTAGTCAGGCGGATCCGCCATACGAGACGAGTTCTTCACTGCCCAGCCGGCAAACGCCGCCAGGGGCAGAATCAACGGGATCAGCAGCAGGTACCAGGCAGCGTAGCGCCATCTCCACTGGGTCATCGAGCTCCTCCGTCAGGCGGGCCGCCGGCTGCGTGCCCTCCATCGACCCTATCGACTGTGCTTTACGACCCGAGCGGAGGCAGGACTCGCCCTCATTCAGGAAAAGTGGCCCGTATCAGGCCTGTTCGCACGCGGACACCCGGTTTTGCCTGCGTTGAAGCGCGCGCCTGTCGGCAATCGGGACACGCCGCACGTGGTCGCGACCCTCGCGGCGGGCAGACCCGCCAGACGGCAGGTGGCCGCATCCATTCGCGTGCAAACGGCGGTAGAGGTGCGCCTCCGCGACACGTCAGGATGAATCAGGCCACACAGTCGTGGCCGCGACCAATGGAGGTCACTATGACAATCAACACTCACCCCTCTCCCCCGTTCGATGTCGAGCTGGGCGCTGTGCTCGCCGCCATGAGCGAGATGCTCCCCTCCACTCTGACTCCCGAGATGATCGGCCCGATGCGCAGCAGCGGTTTCGGCGCCATCCCCATCGACGAACTCATAGGCGACCGCGAAATCCGGCACGAGGAGCGCATCGTTCCCGGGCCGGCGGGAGCCCCCGATATCGTGCTCTCTCTCTTCAGCCGCACGGACCATGTCGCAGGCGGCCCGGGGATTTACCACACCCACGGCGGAGGCATGGTCGTCGGTGACCGATTCACAGGAGCGGACGAATTTCTCGCCTGGGTGCTCGAGTTCGACGCGGTCGTTGCATCGGTGGAGTACCGGCTCGCGCCCGAAAATCCCGATCCAGCGCCCGTCGACGACTGCTACGCCGGGCTCGTGTGGTTTGCCGACCACGCCGACGAGTTCGGGGTCGATCCCGGCCGCATCGTCATCGCCGGAGCGAGCGCTGGAGGCGGCCTCGCCGCCGGCGTCGCTCTGAAGGCCCGCGACCTCGGCACGCCCGCCCTTGCCGCCCAGCTGCTCATCTACCCGATGCTCGACGACCGCAATGAGACCGTCTCGAGCCACCAGGTCGATGGTTTTGGCATCTGGGATCGTGGCAGCAACGACACCGGCTGGGATGCTCTGCTCGGCGCGCGCCGCCGCACAGACGCGGTCTCGATCTACGCCGCGCCCGCCCGCGCGACAGACCTCACCAGCCTGCCGCCGGTCTTCATCGACGTCGCCAGCGCCGAAGTATTCCGCGACGAGGATGTCGCGTACGCGGTAAAAATCTGGGAGCAGGGCGGTGTGGCCGAGCTGCACGTGTGGCCCGGCGGATTCCACGGCTTCGACGCGATGGCACCGCAGGCAGCACTCTCGATTCAGGCACGCGCCGCTCGCGTGGCCTGGCTCCACCGCGTGCTCGAGGCCTGAGTAGGCGGTGGATCTCTGCCCCGCCACCGTCGTCGCAGGGCTAGGGTGGTGGGGCAGAGACACCGACCAGTGAGCAGCGAAGATGCAGGAACTCGTGGGTCGCCTGACGGCACTTGACGCCGAGGCGACGGAAACCCTGAAGGTCATCTCCTATTTCGACGCCCTGATCGACGGCCGGGCGGGCGTGGATGTGCTCTTGCGCGGCGCGGCCGTGCTGAGCGGATGTGCAGCCGGATTCCACGCAGAGGGCCGAACCCGTCGGGTGGAGGCGTCAGGCATCGTCGACACCCGCTCGCCTGGCCCGCACCACAGAGGAGCCGACGGTGTCGATGGATGGGCGTCGCAGCCGTTCGGCGACGATGGCAAGGCCTGGATCGAACGCGATGGCGCACCGCACGCGAACGATCACATGATCCTGGAACGGCTCGCCATCGCGCTCGATCTGGCCGTGGATCGCACCTCGCCATCGGCGGTGTCACGGCGGGCCATCGAGACGCTGATCGACGCCACCACCACCGATGAGGCGAGGATCGGGGCCGCGACGCGACTCCACCTCGATGCCACCACCCCGTACCGGGTGCTCGCGAGCCCCACATCCCACGGTCACATCAGGCCGAGCGCCGTGATCGGAACGAGCGCCGGGCCGGTTCGGGTGTCGCTGTGTGCCGGTGCGGATGCGGATGCGCCACTGCCCGAACGCGCGGGCGTCGGTGTGGCGGCTCGAGCACACGCCCTCGCCTCGTCATGGTCGTCGGCTCTCATCGCCCTGAGGCTCACGTCGGCGCGCGCACCGGTGATCGAGGCCGATGACCTCGGCGGCCTGCTTGTACTCGCAGCGGCAGCCGATTCGTCAGGCCCGCCGACTCCCGACGTGATCGCCGTGAGGGCACTCCTGCGGGCACAGCCGCAGATTGAGAATCTTCTCGACGCGATCGCCGAGAACGACAGCTTGCGCGCGATAGCCCTCGAACTCGGGCTGCACCACTCCACCGTGCAGACGAAGGTGGCACATGTCACGCAGTCTCTCGGCTTCGACACCCACACTCCCGCCGGCCGCGTGCGTCTCACTCTCGCACTCGCACTCCACCGCCTCGCCACGACGCGCTTCGATTGAACGATCCGGCGCCCCATCCCAACGGTTGCGCCCTTGGCGAAGCGAGCGACATCGCCTAAGGGCGCACGCTTGACTGGGTTCATGCGACGAGTGCTTGTACTGGGCGGAACGGGATGGCTGGGGCGCGAGATCGCACAGCGAGCGGTGGCCGAGGGGGCGGATGTCACCTGCCTCGCTCGCGGAGAATCGGGTGCGGTTCCCGACAGCGCGCATCTCGTGCGCGCCGATCGTCTGTCGCCCGAGGCATACGACGAAGTGACCGGCGAGTGGGACGACGTCGTCGAGCTCTCGCACGATCCCCAACTCGTCGGCCCCGCCCTCGACGCGCTCGCGTCTCGCGCCGCGCATTGGACGCTCGTGTCGAGCGTCTCGGTCTACAGCCGAAACGATGAAACGGATGCCGACGAGTCGGCCGCCGTGGTCGAGCCCCTCGACGTCTCGGAGTACGCCGATGCCAAAGTCGCCGCGGAGCGCATCAGCCTCGAGCACCTCGGTGACCGCCTGCTCATCGCCCGGCCGGGACTCGTCGTCGGCCCCGGCGACCCGAGCGACCGTTTCGGCTACTGGCTTGCACGGTTCAGTCGCATGGGACCCGCGCTCATCCCCACGACTGCCCACCGCTTCGTGCAGGCGATCGATGTCTCCGACCTCGCCTCGTGGATCGAGCGCGCCGGCCGCGATCATCTGACGGGCGTGGTCAACGCTGTCGGCGAGGTCGTGCCGATGTCCGAGTTCTTGCGCGCCGCAGCCACGGTGGCCGGCCACGACGGCGAGCTCGTCGAGGTCGAAGACGAGGTGCTCTTGGCTCGCGACGTCCACTACTGGGCAGGGCCGCGGTCACTGCCCCTTTGGCTTCCTCTCAGCGACGCGGCGTTCGCACAGCGATCCGGGGCCGCCTACGTGGCCTCGGGCGGCATCCGGCGGTCGCTTCACGAGACGCTGTCGCGCGTGCACGCCGACGAACTCGCGCGCGGCATCGACCGGCTGCGCCGCTCGGGCCTCACCGCATCCGACGAACAGGACGTCCTGAGAGCAAGTCGCTGACTCCATCGAAATGGTTGCGAAGAAGTGGCCGCATCCAGAAACTGCTGGCCTAACGTGGTGATATCACCGTCTCGTGAGGGGAAATCGTGCAGTTTGACGGATACCTGCCCGAGGGCGCACCCGATCCGCGCGTCGCTCAGTCAGCGAAGGTGAAGCTCCTGGTCAATCGGTTTCGCGCGGAGCGGGGGCTTGCAGGCATCGACCCCCACCCGTTCGCGGACCATCTCACGGAGCTCGTGGTCGCGGCACCGCTCTAATTCAGGAAAAACGCTCGAAATCGAGCAGTTCTGCACGCGGAGGGTCGGATTTGCCTGCGACGTAGCGCGTTGCGTCGGATCAGGTTCCGCTGCCATCGAAGAATGCGGCGAGTGCGGGCGCGGTGTCTGCCACCGTGTCGAGGTTGGCCAAGAGCAGCAGCCCGAACACAGGAAGCAGCAAGGGCAGAACGATACCGGCAGCGGCCAGGATGCGCCGGATTCTCCTGTTCTCGTGCGGCTGGCGCGCACGCTGCACCCACAGCATCACCGTGGTCGCCACCAGCCCTGCCACGACGACCAGCAGGCTGACCACGAGGGCGGCGTGATACACCCGGAAATCCTCAAGCAACGCTGCGGTCGCCGGGGAGTACGTACCCGATGCGAGCTCCGCACGCACCTGCTCGATCGCGGGCGTGGCGTCGCCGGGAAGGAAGGTCAGCACAGACGTCAGCGGCGCGATCGCGCCCTGAATATTCGCTATCACGACCAGCAGCGCCAGGATGGGCATCCATGCTCCGACCACACCAGCCAGCGCCCACAGGCTTCTCCCAACGCTGGAGCTGGCGCGGGCCGCGCGCGACCAGATGTGGCACCCCGCCACGATCAGCGCGGCCAGAAGGCCGAGCGCGAGAACCGCTTTGACGACGTGAAAGACGAACCAAAATGAGACCGCATCCGACAGCGCCGCGCCGGGACCAGCCGCGCCTGACGTGATCCACAGTTCGAACCCGGCTGACACCTGCCCCGGTAGCCCCACTATCGCGAGCTGTCCCCCAGATGACCATTCCGCCACGAGGGACGGAACCGCAGCAACCCCCAAAACCAAAGCAGCCGCGACCAGAACCCACGGGACTATGCGACGCCTTGATACCCCCACCTCCACCGACACAACCGACATGCTGATCTCCTTCCTCGTCGTGAGACCGAATCGGCCCACAGTGACGGTAGAAGGTTCGAGCCCGACCGCGCGTCCTACCCAGAGACGACTGCGATGCCCTGGGGTCATACCCAAGAACCACGCACGAAAAGGTTCAGTGCGTGCGCTTCACGACTCGCTCTTGTACAGCTTGCCAAGTTGCGTGCCAGCCGAGTCGGTCAGCACGAGGGAATCGCCGTCAATGTGCGCCATCGTGACCTTCTCCAGCCACACGTCTTTGGAGCAGGCAACCTCGGTGGCGCTGGTGAAGCTCAATGTGGCGTTGGCGTCTGACACTGAAAAGGAACCGTTCCATGTATTGCAACCGTCAAAGCCGACAAAGTCACCGTTCTCGTCGAACGCGATGCGCGTTTCACCCGTGTCGTCCGATGTTTTCCATTGGCCGGTGAACGAGATAGGGGCCGCGCTGGGGGTACCGTCCGGCACCGCGTCGGGAGTGCATCCCGAGAACATGAGCGCCCCAAACACGGCACCAACAATCATTGCCACGGAGATACGTCCGCTTCGTGAAATCCTCATGATGGGCTCTTCCCGTCGTTCGGTTAACCGATAACCTACTGGCTCTTTCGCTGCCGACTCACCGTGACTGCACGATGACGTCGAGGTTCCTGAACCCGCTGAGCAATGATCCGAGTTCGGCCAGATCCAGGCCAGCGACCACGCGCCTGTCGAGCTGACGCAGGCGCACGGTCGTCCCGCTGCCGCTCCACTGCTTCACCTCCACGAGGTCTGCCACAGGCACCCCGCGCTCATACGTCTGAGACCACGCGCCATCGTGCCGACGGTTCTCATGGATGAGCTGCTCACACGACGCCGCCACGGCGGACATGCCGCGGCGGGGCTCCCCATCGGGAAGGACGGGAGAGTCTTCGCGCCCAAAGAATCGGATGTCTTGCGTCGCCATGATCGGCTTTCTCACTGCAACACCGTCTGCGTCTCTGCGCGTGTCGGTTCCACGCCCGTCGTCAGCAACGCTGATCTCGGAGTCAGTCACCTCGATAAGAACACGACCGATCCGCTGCTGATCTGCAGCTTCGTCATCGGCGTACGCCACGATTTCGAGCACCATGTGCATGAGCTGCGGGCATCCGACATCTCCCACGAGCTCTCGAGCAGCATGAAGATGCGCGAAATCGACGTCGTCGGCCCATTCATGAGTCGTCGCCACCCATGACTCGCGAGGTGAATTCGCCATGGTCAATTATGGCAAGGAGGCATCCCGGTGTGCCGCTGGAATTCATACAGCCGCGACTTCTCGTACGCGAGGCATCCCTTGACAGCACCCCGGGATCGGCAGATGGTGGATGGGTGAATCGGTCGCATCGCCAGCCCACTCAGACCCTTCCCCGTGGCATGGTCCGCCGGTACACGAGCTACGAGGCAGCCTCAGCCGACCCGGCATCCGGGGTGCCGGTCACAGACGTCGGTGGCTATGACGCGCTCATCGCTGCCGCCGAACAACACGGAGTGAGCCTCGAAGTGAGCCGTACCGGACTCTCCGCACTCGATGCCGCGATAGGGGTTCTTCCCGAGGGGCTGGAGGAAGCGGTGGCAATGTACTTCGGCGATGTCGTCATCCGTTCCATACCTGGAAGCCAATGGAGAGTCATCCGCGACGGCCAGCCCCTCGTCGAGGTGCCGGGAGGCGCCATGTCCGACGTCATGGCTGTCGCGAGATCCCGGCTCGCCGACAGCCGACACGCGCTCGTCGACGTGCTCGACCACCTAGCTGAAGTCGCCGACCACTCGGGTACCTGACCGTTGTCGTGGCAGCGCTCTAATTCAGGAGAATCGGCCGAAATCAGGCGGTTCTGCGCGCGAAGGCCCGGATTTTCCTGCGATGCAGCAGCCCCTCCGCCTCAGTGGCGATGCTCGACCACCCACTCGGGAAACGGATCAACGTATGTGGCCCATACCTCGGGCCCCGCCGCCAACTCCTCGGCCGTCAGCAAGCACCCCGACAGCGTCCGTTCGAGCGCGATCTCGTCAAGTCCGGGGCCGAAGAACGCGATCTCCTGACCGATCGGCGAGTCCGCGCTCCAGCTGAGCATCTCGGTCGGCTCCAGGTCGAGCACATTGCCGGCGGTCGCCCACGATCCGACCCTGCCGCCGCGCGTCGCCAGCCGCACGAATCCTCGCGAGCGCGCGATGCACCCGACGTTCTCGGGCGTCAGACGCAGAGTCACCGCGGCGTGCAGCCGACCCGGGTGAAACGGTCGCGGATCGCGAAACACGAACGTCGAGCACGCATCAGACACCGGATGCGCGGGCGCACCCTCCACGAGCTCCCGTTGCCAGCCCATCGAGGCCCCCAGTCTGCGAGCACGACCGCGCACCAGCAGCCCTGACAGCTGCCGGGCGTGCGCCACGTCGAACGGCGTCAGCACAAGAGCCGACGGCGCCATTCGCGCAAGAAGCGCCAGCACGAGGCGGGTGTCCGCCGGCGCAGCCGCATCCGGAGCGTCTGTCAGAACGATCATGCTGGCGAACTCGAGTCGAGATGCCAGGCGCCCGGGCGAGGTGAAGTCGTCGCCCTGCGCAGACGCCTCGGACGCCCAACCGAGAAGCTGCTGCCCCACCTCGCGCACCGATGTCACGGCTACGACGTCGCGAATACCCACGGGCACCCGCGGTCGACGAGCTTCGAGCATGTGCTCGAGCACCAGCGCGATCTCGACGATATCTGCGCCAGCCTCAAGCACCACCACGGTGTTGCCCGTGAGGCCGTCGTCGTAATCGGATGCGAGTTGCTCGGCGAGTTCGACGGCGAACGTGGCGTCGTCGTCGCCCCCGACTTCGAGCTCGACGGGAGATTCCGAGACGGCGCAGCCACTGAGGATGGCGGCGATCTGCTCGGCTCGGAGCCGATCGCTCGACGAGACGAGCGTGACGGCGAGACCGGCGATACGGGCGATCGGGCGGCTGTCGGAGGACTCGTACATAGTGAGCTACTGTATGTGAGAATCGTTCTCAATAACAAACGGAGGTCGCTGTGAAGGTCCGCAATTCGATCAAGTCGATGAAGAAGATGCCCGGCTCGCAGGTCGTCAGGCGGCGCGGTCGCGTGTTCGTGATCAACAAGCTCAACCCGCGCTTCAAAGCTCGCCAGGGATAAGAGGCTCGAGCGCAGTTCTCTATGCGGGGATCAGTCGTCGCTGTCGACCGGCGCGCTCTGAGTGGGAGAGAGGTCGGGCGTCCGTTGCAAGAGGCGCACCAGCAGGTGGTTCAGCTGACTGATCTCATCGGGGTTGAGATCGCCGAGAACGATCTCTTGACCCTGCATCGAGATCGGCTTCATGCGATCGTGCATATCGGCGCCCGCACCCGTGAGGTACAGATGGCGCGACCCGCGCTTGCCGTCGGCGGGCACGATGAGCTCTCGCGCGATCAGGGTGTTGACGCTCTTGGATACGATCGCCTTGTTCATTGCGACGAACTCCGAGATCTCGGTCGACGTGGCTCCTGGCCGAATCGAGATCGCCGAGATCACCCGCCAGTCGTTCGTGCCGAGGTTGAAGGCACTCCGGAGCAGTCGGGACTCGCGCCAGACGAGCGCGTTCGAGATCAAGTGGAGAAGGCGTGGCGTGAAGGCCTCGCTGTCGAGAGCGTCTGCCAGTGGGGTGGTGACGACGTCGACGGGGCCCACGACCACCGGATCGGCCGATTCATCCAGCTCGTCAGTCAACCGCACTCCAATCCTGCGCCGGGTCATTGCGGAATCCGAGAGGCGAGTCTAGTCACGGTCATCGAGCACCCCTCTGTCGTATCGCGCGAGTTCTCCACACTGCCAGTCTGCACCCATAAACATGTTTAATTGCATTCCTGTTTACTTGTAAACCTGACCGTGATACTGTCGCCTCGTCGGGTTCCCGAAGCACGGGCCGACCACAAGCGAATGTCGATGAAGACCGCACAGTGCCGGTGACTCGTCGACGCCAATCAATGACGAGGAGGCACGCGATGGCGCAACCCAGCCTGCAGAACACAGAGAATCCGCACACCGTCGAAGAGCTGGAAAACCTGGCGTTCGAGCTGCGATCGAAGTTGCTGCACCTGTGCGGCACGTATGAGGGCGCCGTGCACATCGGAGGCGATCTCTCGTCGGCCGACATTCTGACCGCGCTCTTCCATCACGGGCTCCACGTCGATCCGACCGACATCGCCAACCCGACGCGCGATCGGTTCCTGCTCAGCAAGGGGCACGCGGCAGTCTGCATGTACATCGCGATGTCGATGCGCGGATTCTTCTCATACGACGGGATCGTCGACACCTACGGGCAGCTCGACAGCGCCTATGGGATGCACCCGTGCAAGGTGCAGCTGCCCGGAGTCGAGGCCTCGACCGGCTCGCTCGGACACGGTCTGCCCCTCGCGGTCGGAATGGCGCTGAGCGCACGAGGCCGCGGAGAGAGCCATCGAGTCGTCACCCTGATGGGCGACGGCGAGACCGGTGAGGGTTCCGTGTGGGAGGCGGCCATGGCGGCGAACTCCTACGAGCTGGGCAACCTGGTGGCCTTCATCGACCGGAACCGTCAGCTGATGACGAGCTTCGACGAGGAGCGCGTCTTCCTCGAGCCCTACACAGACAAGTGGGCAGCCTTCGGTTGGAACGTCGTGCACATCGATGGACACGACATGGGTGCGCTGGTGCAGGCGATAGATGCCCTCCCCGCCAGCGACAGCCGAAAGCCGACCGTCGTCGTGTGCGAGACCGTCAAAGGCAAGGGCGTCGACTTCATGGAACGCAACCTCGCCTGGCACGCCGGGTCGCTGGGCGCCGCAGACCTGGATCGTGCGATGGCCGCACTCCAGGCATCCCGAGAGAAGGAATCCGTCTGATGCCCGTCACCTTCACCTTCGGAGAGATGCTCTCCGCGCGATCCGTCATCGGAACGACACTGGCCGAACTCGGCGAAGACTACGACAACCTGTGGGTGCTGACCCCCGACATCGGGGCGACACTCGTGGAGTTCCGCGACAAGTACCCGGAGCGGTTCGTTGACGTCGGGCTCGCCGAGCAGGCGTGCGTCGGAGTCGCCGCGGGCCTCGCATACGACGGCAACATCCCGGTCGTCTCGGGGATGCTCCCGTTTCTTTCGATGCGCGCGCTGGAGCAGGTGCGCAGCGACGTCTGCTACCCCAACCTGCCGGTCAAGATCATCGGCACCCACGGCGGTCTCGTCGGCAACGGAGGCTCGACCCACTACGCGGTCGAGGATCTCGCGCTGATGTGCGCGCTCACGAACATGACCGTCACGTCGATCGGCGACCCGCTCATGGTCGGCGAGGTCATCCGCCAGTCCATGACGATGCAGGGTCCGATCTACATCCGTCTCGCCGTCGGCAAGAAAGATAAGGTGCTGTACGAGCCGGGCGAGCACGAGATCCGCATCGGCAAGGGCATCATCGCGCGGCAGGGCACGGATGCGACGATCTTCACGCACGGCACCGTGGTGGCGCAGGCGCTGGATGCCGCGGCCGAGCTCGCGAAGGACGGCCACTCGGTGCGCGTGGTCGACATGTTCACCCTCAAGCCTATCGACGAGGAACTCATCGCGCAGTGCGCGGCCGAGACAGGCGGACGCTTCGTGATCGTCGAAGACCACCTCGCCTACGGTGGTCTGGCCTCGCGTGTGGCCGATGTGGTCGCCGACCGGGGCATCCACCTCACCGCGTTCGAGCGCCTCGGAATCCCTCAGGTCTACGCCGGCTTCGGCGAAGACGAGGAGCTCCGCGACAAGCACGGCTACGGGCTCGCGGCGACGATCGCCGCGACCCAGCGCGTTATCGCCGCGGCCTGACGCATCCACCCGACCTGAACTCAACGGAGAGTCTCATGAGAACCGTCGCCGTCACCAAGATCGGCAGCCTGCGCGATCCCGACGACCAGACCCGCGGCCGCATCGGCGTGGTCGATTTCCCCGACCAACCGCTCGGGCCCGAGGACGTGCGCATCCGCGTGGCGTACTCGGCGATCTGCGGGTCCGACCCGCACCTCGCCGAGGGTTTCTTCGGCACAGACGTGCCGATCGGACTGGGCCACGAACTGTCCGGCGTCGTCGAGGCGCTCGGCGAGCGAGCACACCGCACCGGGCTGAGCATCGGAGACCGCGTGGCCGGCAACTTCCTCCGCTTCTGCGGAACGTGCACGCCGTGCCGCACCGGACGACAGCAGTTCTGCGAGCACATCCAGGACTACAACCGACCGGGAATGGCCGAGACCGTCACATGGCACGAATCGCAGGTCTACCGCCTGCCCGATTCGGTGTCGCTGCTGCAGGGCTGCCTGCTGGAGCCCACGTCGGTCGCGGTGCGCATCGCGGACAAGACGAACATCCGGGTGGGCGATCGCGTGGCGATCTGCGGTGGCGGACCCATCGGGCAGCTCGCGCTGCAGGTCATGAGGATGAACGGTGCGACCTCGCTGACACTCATCGAACCGATCGCTGAGCGCCGGGCGATGGCGCAGCGTCACGGCGCTCAGCACGTGATCGATCCGATCACCGAGAGCCAGGCCGTACGAGCAGGCGAGATCACCGACGGTCGTGGCTTCGACGTCGTGATCGATGCATCCGGATCTTCTCGAGCCGTGCGCGGCCTGCTCGACATCGCCGCCCAGGGCGCGACCGTGATCTACGGCGCGATGTATCCGCATGACTTCGAGATGCCCCTGAACCTGTCGGACTACCTCTACCTCAAAGAGCTCACTCTGACGGGGCTGTTCGTCTCGCCCTACGCCTTCCCGCGGGCGCTGCAGATCCTGCCCCATCTCGACCTCGCCGAACTGACGCAGGCGGTCTTCGACCTCGAGGATGCGCCCGAGGCGTTCGCCGTGCACGTGAGCGGGCGGTATCCCAAGGTCATCCTGCGCTGCAACGACATCGTCGACGAAGGAGCCATCGCATGACGATCCTCGACGCTCACCCCGACACAGCGGTAGCGGAGCCGACGGCGGCCCTCGAGGCGCGTGACATCGTCAAGCGCTTCGACGGCGTGCACGCCCTCAACGGTGCGGGCCTGTCGGTGCGGGCCGGCGAGATCCACGCTCTCCTCGGCGAGAACGGGGCCGGCAAGTCCACCCTGATCAAGATCCTCACCGGCCTGTACTCACCTGATTCGGGGTCGCTGCACCGACACGGCGAGGAGGTCGAGTTCGCCAACGTGCGGGTCGCGAACCACGCGGGGGTCGTCGCGCTCTACCAGGAGTTGTCTGTCATCCCCTCGATCAGCGTCGCCGAGAACATCCTGCTCGGCGAGCAGACTCCCAGCCGGGGAGGCCTCGTACAGTGGCGGAGCCTGCGTCGCAGGGCGCGGGCTCAGCTGGACAGCATCAATCAGAGGATCCCGCTCGGGATGCTCGCCGGCGACCTCACCCCCGTGCAGCAGACCATGGTCGCCTTCGCCCGCGCACTCGCGACCGATGCGCGTGTGCTGATCCTCGACGAGCCCACGGCCTCGCTCACCGACACCGAGATCAAAGACCTCTTCGCCGTGCTGCGCTCGCTTCGCGAGCGCGGAGTGGCGATCGTGTACGTCTCGCACCGACTCGAGGAGGTCTTCGAGCTGTGCGACCGCCTGACCATCATGCGAAACGGACAGACGATCATGACGAAAGACGTCGCGGACTCGCACATCGACGAGGTCATCTCGACGATGGTCGGCCGTTCGACGGGGGAGTTGTATCCCGAGCGCGGGACGGCCACGACCACCGTCGCGCTGACGGTCACCGATCTGCACGGCCGCCGGGTCAAAGACGTCTCGTTCGAGGTGCACCGCGGCGAAGTGCTCGGGATCGGCGGGTTGGCCGGGTCGGGACGCAGTGAACTGCTGCGCATTATCTCGGGCGCGCAGAAGCACGTGCGTGGCGAGATCACTGTGGGAGCGACGTCGCTGCCGCGCTCGCCAGGAGTGGGCCGGGCGCTCGATGCGGGCATCGCGCTCGTGCCCGAAGAGCGTCGCAGCCAGGGCGTCATCCTTGGATCGTCGATCCAGGACAACATCGCTCTCGCCAACATCTCCTCGGTCAGCTCGCTCGGCCTGGTCTCGGGCGCGCGGATCGCGGACATCACGACCCGGGGCATGCACGACCTTCACATCAAGGCGCGCAGCCCACGCCAGCCCGTTGGCGAGCTCTCCGGAGGCAATCAGCAGAAGGTGGTGCTCGCCAAGATGCTGGCGCGCAACCCGGACGTGCTGCTGATGGATGAGCCGACCCGGGGGATCGACGTGGGCACGAAGGCGGAGATCTATCGGCTGATCCGGCAGCTTGCCGCCGGCGGAACGGCCGTCGTCACCGTCAGCTCGGAGCTGCCGGAACTGATCGGGATGAGCGATCGAATTCTCATCATGCACGAGGGCCGGATCTCGGGCGAGATGCTCGCGGCCGAGGCGGACGAAGAGGTTCTGCTGGCGTATTGCTATGGAAAGGCGAATGAACATGACGACCACGAGTAATCCCGTGCTGGAGGACAGCGCCGACATCCGGACAACACCACGGCGATCGGTGGGGCAGATGCTCCTGTCATCGGGGACGGTGCTGGCCCTCATCGCGCTGATCATCTTCTTCTTCGCGATGCGACCCGATGTCTTCCTGAGCTTCACCAACGTGAAGAACATCCTCTACCAGGTCGCGATCCTCGCGATCATCGCAGGGGCGCAGACCATCGTGATGGTCGTCGGCGACTTCGACCTGTCCGTCGCCGCGACGTCGTCGCTCGCGGGCGCGGTCGCAGCCTCCCTGATGCTGGGCGGAATGCCGATCCCTCTCGCAATCCTCGTGGCCCTGGCGGTGGGACTGCTGATCGGACTCGCGAACGGGCTACTCATCGCCTACGTGAATCTCTCGGCCTTCGTGGCCACTCTGGCCACCCTGACCTCGGTCACAGGGCTCGCTTTCATCGTGACGCAGGGGACAACCCTCTTCAACCTGCCGGCGGGGTTCAACGCCCTCGGTCAGGGCAAGTTCCTCGAGATTCCCCTGCCCGTGTTCATCGCGATCGCCATCTCGCTGATCCTGTGGTTCGTGCTCAAGTACACGACGCTCGGCCGGCGCTGGTACGCCACCGGCGGCAACGTCGAGGTCTCGCGACTCTCGGGGGTCAACGTGCGGCGCGCCCGGCTCCTGGCCTTCACGATCGCTGGTCTCGTCTCGGCGATCGGCGGCATCCTCCTCACCGCACGACTCGGCAGCGCCAGCGCGGTCCAGGGCGACGACAACCTGCTGTTCTCCGTCGCGGCGGTGTTCCTGGGCATGACGATCGTCCGGTCCGGTGCCGCGAACATCGTGGGCACGATGGTCGGCGTCGCGATCATCGGCGTGATGAGCAACGGTCTCAACATCCTCGGCGTGAACGCCTACGTGCAGCAGGTCGTCACCGGGTTGATCATCATCGCCGCGGTGACCCTTTCCTCCCTCAAGACCCGATCGCGATAGCGGCAGCCTTCGCACCAGGACGAGCGGATCCGATCCGCTCACAGCACCACAGCACCACAGCACCACAGCACACAACGCAATGACGACAAAGGAGTAGACATGCGTAGAAAATTCATCACCCTCACCGCGGCGGCGGTCGCGGCAGCATTGATGCTGGCCGGATGCTCGGGTTCGAGCGGCGGCGGCACCGGCGGCGATGGCGACAAGGCCTTCAAGGTCATCGCCTTCACGTCGGGCAACCAGACGCCGATCGGCGCGTGGTGGGTCAAGGCCGTCACGGCGAAGGCCGACGAACTCGGCTGGGACCTCACCATGATCCAGGGAGACTTCGACTTCCAGAAGATGAATCCCGCCGTCGAGAGTGCGATCGGCCAGGGCGCCGACGTGATCCTGGACGGCTACACCGACGTATCCTCAATCGGGTCCATCGTGACTGCGGCGAAGGATGCCGGCATCCCGATCTTCGCCGTCGACAGCGGAACCGAGGCCAACGACGCGTTCGCCCTCAACATCACGGCCAACCAGCAAGGCATTGTCGACGAGACCCTCGGCGCTCTCGACGATCAGCTCGGCGGGCTCAAGGGCAAGACGATCATGGTCATCGGCCATGATCCACACGCCGGCATCCGCATGCGTGCCGGCCTGGCGGCGGACGACCTCGCCGCGGCCGGCGCCACACTGGCAGGCGGCGCGATCCAGAAGGTCACGTCGCCCGCGACAGGACGCACCGAGGCGCTCGCCTTGGTCTCGGACTTCCTGACCGCGAACCCCGGCGGCCTCGACGGAGTGTGGGTGGGCTGGGATGACGCCGCGCTCGGTGCGGCGCAGGCCGTCACAGAAGCGGGAGCCGACGCGAAGGTGACCGGTGTCGACGCGACCAGTGAGGCCATCGGAGGAATCGAAGCCGGCGGAGCGTTCCTCGCCACGGTCGAGCAGCCCTGGCCCTCGATCCTCGATTCGGTCATGACCGCGGTGCAGGCATACCAGAAGGACGGCACGCTGCCGAGCTCGAACTTCGAAGCGGTCGACACGACGCTGGTCGACAAGGCCAACGCTGCGACGATCACCCCGTCCGACAAGTTGAAGTAACACCCGGTAGTCGCCGGTGGGGTGGGCATCCGCTCCGCCTCGCCGGCGACATCCGCCCATCATCGTTCCACCGAGAACATCGCTCGAGAAGAGAGTCACATGCGTTTGCAAGGCAAAGTAGCCGTCATCACCGGCGGGGCCAGCGGCATCGGCCGCGCCACCGTTCTCAAGTTCATTCAGGAAGGCGCCAAGGTCGTCATCGCCGACATGAACCTCACGCAGGCCGAGGCCGTCGCCGTCGAGGTCGACTCGCTCGGCTTCCCAGGGGCGGCCGTCGCGGTGCGAACGGATGTCTCCGCCTACGGCGATGTCGAAGCCGCCGTCGCGCTAGCGGTCGAGACCTTCGGCAGGCTGGATGTCATCTTCAACAACGCCGGCATCGCGGGCGGCAAGGCCCTGCTCGACCACGATCCGGAGGTCGACTACGCACCGATGATCCGTGTGGACCAGGACGGCGTGTACTACGGGATCCTCGCCGCCGGGCGGCAATTCCGCGACCAGGGCACCGGCGGGGTGATCATCAGCACGTCGTCGATCTACGGCGAGCAGGCTGCGGAGTTGTCTTTCACCTACAGCGCAGCGAAGGCCGCGGTGATCTCGTTCACCCGTTCGGCCGCCTACGAGCTCGCCGAGTTCGGCATCCGCGCAGTCGCGATCACCCCGGGCCGCGTGGGGACGGCCATCATCAACCAGTTCAGCGAGGAACTGAGGACCACGTTCGCGTCGGAGCAGCTGCGCAACAAGATGACCGAGCCAGACGAGATAGCGAACGTTGTCGCCTTCCTCGCCTCCGACGAGTCGAACGTCATCAACGGCACGGTCGTGCACGTCGACGACGGCTACTCGTCGTTCAAGCAGCGACTCGACCTGCCGACATTCTGACGATCCGGCCGCCCAGGAGAATGAGATGACGTTCGAGATCAGCCCCGGCGCATCCGGGCTCGACGTGGCCTGCCACCTCAACGTGCTCCTCCCCGATGCCTCGCCCGGCGATCTGCCACAGGCACTCGCGGCGGTCGCGGCGGCGGGCTACAAGCGCGTGGTCCTGCCGCCGGTCGACCCCGCATCCGTCGATGCGGCCGGCCTCCGACGGCTCTTCGCCGATGCGGGGGTCGCCCCGATCACGATCGCGGGTGGGCAGTCGGCGGGTGCGGACGTCTCGTCGGCAGACGCCGGCGAACGAGCGGCCGGCGCAGCGATCCTGCGCTCGGTCCTCGACCTCACTGTCGCGCTCGGCGGCGACCAGATGAACGGCGTGCCGTACGGCGCATTCGGACCCCCTGGCGGGCCCACGGACCGCGCGGCCGTCGAGCGCGCCGCTCACGAGGTGGGTGCGATCGCCGATCACGCGCACGAGCGCGGTGTCACGATGACGTTCGAAGTACTGAACAGATATGAGACCTCGCTCGTTAACACCGCAGCGCAGGCGATGGAGTTCGTCGAGCTGAGCGGCTCACCCCACCTGTGGATCCATCTCGACACGTTCCACATGGCCATCGAAGAGCCCGACATGGTCGCCGCGATCCGCCTCGCGCTCCCGAGGCTCGGCTATCTCGAGCTGGGTCAATCGGGTCGCGGAAAACTGAGCACCGGTGCCGTCGACATTCCGGCCGTCGTGCGTTCCGCGCTGGATGCCGGATACGAGGGTCGCTGGGGAGTCGAGGCGTTCTCGCGCTCGGTGCTGTCTCAGTCGGCAGCAGACATGCTCGCGATCTGGCGCGCTCCGTATGACGATGGCATCCATCTCGCCGCCGACGCGATGCGCGTGATCGAACGCGGGTGGGCGGCGAGCACGGTCGGACGCCGCGCCAAGCGGCTCGCCCGGGCCGCATCCGGCTGAACCCCTCACCGCACGAGACCTCAGAGCATCATCCCCACACCATCAGAACAAGGAGTCATCATGAGTACTGCAATCCAGACATCCGACACCCTCCTCGACGAGAGCGTGTTCGCCGGCAAGATCTTCATCGACGGCGAATGGGTCGTCGGCGGGGGTGGTGCGATCCCCTCGATCGAGCCGGCCACGGGGGCGACTCTCGCCATGGTCGGGCTTGCCGATCCCGCCGACGTCGCCCGGGCCGCAGAAGGCGCCGCGCGCGCGCAGAAGGAGTGGGCGGCGCTCCCGCATCCCGCTCGCTCGGCGGTGCTGCGCAAAGCCGGTCAGCTGTGGGAGCAGTATGCCGACGAGATCGGCGGCTGGAATGTGCGTGAGGTGGGGGCGATCCCGCCCCTGGCCGGGTTCGCACTTCACGTCACGGCGGCCGAGACCTATGAGGCCGCGGCTCTGCCGTCGGCGCCGCTCGGATCGATCCTGGCCAGTGAAGAGCCCAGACTCTCTCTCGCGCAGCAGGTGCCGGTGGGCGTGGTCGGAGTCATCGCGCCATTCAACGTGCCGCTGATCCTCGCGATCCGCGCCGTCGCGCCGGCGCTTGCTCTCGGCAACGCCGTGCTCCTGAAGCCCGACCCGCGCACCGTCATCACCGGCGGCGTGTCGTTCGTGCGGATCTTCGAGGAGGCAGGCCTCCCGGCCGGACTGCTCCAGCTCGTGCCCGGTGGCGCCGACGTGGGCGAGGCGCTTGTCGCCGATCCGCGCGTGCGGGTGGTCGCCTTCACCGGATCGACGCGAGCCGGTCGTGCCGTCGGCGAGGTGGCTGCGCGTCACCTCACCCGCGCGCACCTCGAACTCGGCGGCAACTCGGCGTTCATCATTCGCGCCGACGCCGACGTCGACAAGGCGGTCAACCTCGCGACGTGGGGATCGTTCCTGCACCAGGGGCAGATCTGCATGACGGTCGGCCGTCACATCGTGCACGAGTCGCTGTTCGAAGAGTACGTCTCGAAGCTCGCCGCGAAGGCGGACTCGATGCACGTCGGTGACCCTGCAGCCGGTCAGGTGCATCTCGGACCTCTGATCGATGAGGTGCAGCGCGACCGGGTGCACACTCTCGTGCAGGACGCCGTGGCGCAGGGGGCCGAGCTCCGCGCCGGCGGAAGCTACGACGAGCTCTTCTACCGCCCGACAGTGCTCGCGAACACGCCGAGGGATGCTACTGCCTACGCCGACGAGGTCTTCGGCCCGGTGGCATCGGTCGTGCCCTTCGCCACCGACGACGAAGCCGTAGCACTCGCCGCCGACACCCAGTACGGTCTCTCGCTCGGGATCGTGACGGCCGACGTGTTCGCGGGTCTCGCGCTCGCCCAGCGCATCCCGACCGGGATCGTGCACATCAACGACCAGACGGTCAACGACGAGGCCAACGCACCGTTCGGCGGCACCGGCTTCTCCGGCACCGGGTCGCGGCACGGCGGAGCGCAGGCGAACGTCGACGCGTTCACTGACACGCGCTGGATCACCCTGCGTCGTGAGCCCGGCCAGTACCCGCTCTGAGGAGAGCGACGCCGCAGCCTCGGTCAGGAATCCGCCGGCGGCGAGGGCTGGCGCTCGAGTCGATCCACGAGCGCCAGCCCCCGCGTCGCCCAGGCGATCTCCTGCTCCGCCTGAGCCACCAGACCTTCGTAGGCGAACTCCTTGTAGGCCGTGATCCTCGGCCAGTCGCTCTCCGGGTAGATCGCCAGGCGTTGCTTGACGATCGGATGCTCGCGCGAGCGGATGAGGTTCAGCTGCTCCTGCCACTGGCCGAGCAGTTCTTCGAAGTGCCGCCGATGCTCGCGCAGGTTGCGGCGGGCCGATTCCGCATCGGCCCATTCGAAGTACGCGGCACGGAGATGGGCCGGATCGCGCTCCCGAGAGTAGTTCATCGGCGCCGCGAGCCAAGCCCGAAGCGCGACGATGCCCTCGTCGACCACCTCGTATCGGGTCTTCGTGCCACGGCTCCCCCACGCCACGCTCTCTCCGCGGATCAGACCCTCCTGCTCCATCCGGCGAAGCTCGGGGTAGATCTGCGAGTTCGGCGCGTGCCAGACGTGCCCAACGGATGAGCGAAACGCCTGAGCGAGGTCGTACCCCGTCATCGGCTGAGCGGTCAGTACGGCAAGCAGGGCGAATCGCAGACTCATGGCTCGAACTGTAGTCGGAACGCGGGAGTTCCCTCCTGCCGCCCCTTCCCCTACTATCTATGTAGATAGATAGTTACGGCGAGGGGCCGAGACCGCCCATCACATCGACGAAGGAGTCGCAATGCCGATCCACAGCACCACGAGCAAGGTCATGGGCCATCCGCTGAACGCCTGGTATGTGGCGGCCTGGGATCACGAGGTGACCCGCACCCCGATCGCCAGAACCATCGCCGACAGGCCGCTCGCGCTCTACCGCACCGAAGACGGCAGGCCCGTCGCCCTGGCCGACGCCTGCTGGCACCGCCTCGCACCCCTGTCGATGGGCAAGACCGTTGGCAAGGAGGATATTCAGTGCCCGTACCACGGCATCCGCTACAACGCCGCGGGCCGCTGCACCTCTATGCCCGCGCAGGAGACCATCAACCCCAGCGCCACGGTGCCGTCGTTCCCCATCGTGGAACGCTACCGCTACGCCTGGGTGTGGCTCGGCGATCCGCTGCTGGCCGATCCCGACACGATCCCCGACATGCACCAGATGTCGGATGACGACTGGGCCGGTGATGGTGAGCTCATCCATGCCCCCTGCAACTACCAGCTGGTACTCGACAACCTCATGGACCTGACCCACGAAGAGTTCGTCCACTCCTCCAGCATCGGTCAGGACGAGCTGAGCGAATCCGAGTTCATCACCACCCACACCGACACAACGGTGACGGTCACCCGATGGATGCTGAACATCGAAGCACCGCCGTTCTGGTTGAAGAACATGCGCGACAGGTTCCCGGGCTTCGAGGGCCGCGTCGACCGGTGGCAGATCATCCACTTCGAGGCACCGTCGACCATCTGCATCGACGTCGGAGTCGCGAAGGCCGGGACCGGGGCACCCGAGGGCGATCGAAGCCAGGGCGTGAATGGCTACGTGATGAACACGATCTCGCCGGAGACACCGAGGAGCTGCCACTACTTCTGGTCGTTCCAGCGCAACTACCGCCTGGAGAGCCAGCTCATCACCACCCAGCTGCGAAACGGCGTGCACGGCGTCTTCGGAGAGGACGAGGCGATGCTCAAGGCCCAGCAGGCCGCAATCGACGCCAACCCCGACTACGAGTTCTACAGCCTCAACATCGACGCCGGAGGCATGTGGGTCCGGAAGCTGATCGAGCGCCGACTCGAGGCTGAGGGCCGGCTCAGCCCCTCACCGCTGGTCGAGGTCTGAGCGTGGCGACCGCGCACACCGCTTTCTGGCAATCGGCCACGGTGGTCGAGAACACCGCCCTCACATCCGCGATCCGCAGAATCGTCGTCGCCCCGTCGCGGCCGGTGCCCGCCGACCCCGGGAGCCACGTGGATGTGCTCGTGACGATCGGCGCCGAGGCGGTCGTCCGCTCCTACTCGATCGTCGACTCCGCCTCCGACGGCTCCTCGCTCGCCATCAGCGTGTTCGCGTCGGAGACGTCTCGCGGTGGAGCGACGGCGATGCACGCGCTGACTGCCGGCGATCGTATCGAGCTGACTCAGCCACTGCAGGACTTCCCCCTGAGGATCGGCGCGCCGTCGTATCTGCTGCTCGCCGGCGGTATCGGAATCACCGCGATCGCAGGGATGGCACGCACGCTGGCTGCCCGCGCGGTGCCGTATCGGCTGGTCTACTGCGGCCGGCGGCGCGATCAGATGGCCTATCTCGATCAACTCACCACCGAGCATGGCGCGCGGCTCGATGTGCACATCGGAGACGAAGGCACGAGCGTCGACGTGCCGGAACTCGTGAGCACCGTGCAGCCGGGCACCGAGCTGTACATGTGCGGTCCGATCCGCCTGATGGATGCGGTCAGGCGAGCATGGACGGAACGTGAGCTCCCGGCATCCGACCTGCGCTTCGAGACGTTCGGGAACAGCGGCTGGCATCAGCCGGAGCCGTTCCGCGTGCGCATCCCGGCTCTCGGCATCGAGACGTCGGTCAGCGCGTCGTCGACCCTTCTCGAAGCTCTGGAGGATGTCGGCGTCGACGCCCTGAACGACTGCAGGAGGGGCGAGTGCGGTCTGTGCGAGGCACGGGTGCTCGGCCTCCACGGCGTAATCGATCATCGTGATGTGTTCTACAGCGAGCGTCAACGCGATGCGGGGTCACGCATCTGCGTCTGCGTCTCGCGGGTGCGGGGCGACGGACGGAGCATCCCCACCATCACCCTCGAGCTCAGCTGAGGCGCGCGCCGTTCGAATACGCGGCTAGCTTGGAGCCGGACGGCAGCCGGGCGTGATTGACTGATCCGGATTTCACGCCGTCACGTCACGAGGAGCGAACGCTGAGCACGACACCCGCGGCGCACCCGTCGCTGCGCGAGCTGACCCGATCGGAGTGGCGCTGGACGCCCACCGTCGGCGTCGCCGCGGTGCTGCTCCTCGTGGCGATCAGGATTTTCGCTCCGGCCGAGTGGACGTCGTGGATGACCGACCCCGCCAAGGACTTCGTGACTCTCTCTGTGAGCGTCATCATCGAGTCGCTGCCGTTCGTGATTCTCGGCATCCTGCTTTCGGCGGTCGTTCAGATCTGGCTGCCCGCGGGCTTTCTTCTAAGGAGGCTGCCGAGAAACGCCGTTCTCAGGCGCAGCGTCATCTCACTTCTCGGGGTACTGCTTCCGGTGTGCGAGTGCGGCAATGTTCCGCTGACTCGAGGTCTCATCGTCAGCGGCCTCAGCGTCGCCGACTCCATGGCTTTTCTCTTCGCAGCGCCGATCATCAACCCGATCACGATCATCACGACGTATCAGGCATTCGGATGGAACGACGGCATTCTGATCAGCCGCATCGTCGGAGGCTTGGTCATCGCGAATCTCGTCGGCTTCATCTACAGCACCCACCCCGCTCCGCAGACGCTGCTCACGCGCAGCTTTCAGGCGGCCTGCGCAGTCGATCCGCACGCCGAGCACGGCACCCGAACTCGGCGCACGCTGATCAGCTTCGGGCGCGAGTCCGCAGCAATGATGCCCGCCCTGATCGTCGGCGCCGGCATCGCGGGGCTCATCCAGGTGGCCGTGTCGCGCAACCTGCTGATCACCCTGGGCAGCAATCCGCTGTGGTCGGTGCTCGCGCTTATGGCACTCGCCTTCATCGTCGCCATCTGCTCGAACGTCGACGCATTCTTCATCCTCTCGTTCGGCTCGACGTTTCTACCCGGCGGCATCGTCGCCTTTCTCATCTTCGGACCCATGATCGACATCAAGATGCTCGCCCTGATGCGAACCACGTTCACGGTGCGCACGCTGGTGCAAGTGAGTGTGCTCATCGCCGTCTGCGCCGCGGCCATCGGATTGGCGGTGAACCTTGTCTTTTAGTCGTCTCATCACGCGTTGGAAAGGGCTGGCTCTCACCCTGCTCGCCGCTATCGCCACGGGGTGGCTCGGCGCGACCGGGCAGCTCGGGCTCTACATCCACCCGCGCTACTACGTGTTCACCCTGGTCATGGCCGGCATCGCGTTCGTGCTCACGATCGGCGCACTCCTCGTGATCCCGGGGCCAGACGAACACGACGATCACGATCACGGCATGCACGGTGAGCCGGATGGGCGTGGGCCCGACGCCCACGGCGACGCCGGGGCCGGTCGCCGCCGCCCACTGCTCGCGTTGGGCGGATCGCTCACCGCCCTCGTGATCGTCGCCGCCGCAGCCATCGCCCTGCTCGTCGTTCCCCCGAGCGCGCTCACCTCAGCCGCGGTCGAACAGCGCAGCCTCAACGGTTCGTCGAACACCCTGGCGAACGCCGGCCCGCCCCCGGGCACGTCGGACGACACCTCGGCGTATTCGGTCAAGGACTGGGCTTCCCTCATTCGCCAGGGGGCGAGCGCCGACGACCTGAGCGGCAGAACTGCCACCCTCACGGGATTCGTCACCCCCGACGCTGACGATCCCGACAACGTGTTCTACGTCGCCCGTTTCGTGGTCACCTGCTGCGCGGTCGACGCGCAGCCCGTCGGGGTTCCGGTCTACTCGCCGGGCTGGTCGAGCAGCTACGCCACCGACAGTTGGGTCACCGTCACGGGTGCATTCGAAGCGAACCCCAGCGTGCTCAGTGCCGCCACAACAGTCGTTCGCCCCGACAGCCTCACGGCAGTCGAACAGCCCGCCGAGCCCTATGTCTATTGAGACCGCGGGTCGGAGGTTCCGGCGACTGCTCTACGGCAGCATCACGGCCATCTCGCTGGTGGCCGCGGTGCTTGTTGTCGCGAACTTTTCGCACGGTCCACAGCTGCAGTCGGCGCAGATCAACGTGAACACCGCAGTCGAGCGCGCGGGTCAACGTCTGCTGCTGCAGACCAATGAACCGCTCGATGCATCCGTCGCGGGCAAGCTCACAGTCAGCCCGGCCGTGGCGGCCACCGCGACGGTCGACGGCGACACCATCGACGTGCAGTTCACTGGAATCCTCAGCTACAACACCCGATACACCGTGACCGTGCCCGAGGTCCGCAGCATCTCGGGCGGCGGAGCCTCGACCGTCAGCTACACGTTCACCACGGCGAATCCGACCATGTACTTCCTGTCGCCCTCGACGGGCACCCCCGAGTCGCAGTTCAGCGACGCGATTCTGACCGCACCCGTCGGGGGCGGCGCACCGACGCCGGTCTACCAAGCCCCGCGCATCCGGCAGTTCGTGGCGCTCACCGACGCGCTGGTCGTCGACACCGTGAACGACGACGGAACCGACGCGCTGACCATCGTCTCGCTGACCGGCGGCGCGCCGATCGTCGTCAACCTCGCGGGCTCGGGCACAATCACGAGCCTCAGGGCCAGCCCCGCGAGCAAGCTCTTCGGCTACACCTTCACCCCGCAGCAGTCTGCGCTGTATGAAGCACAGCCCGATCAGCTGTACGTCTACGACATCACCCGCGGAAACGACTACTCGATTCCCATCACGGGCACCGATTACGAGGTGCTCACGGCGAAAGACTGGATGTTCATTCCGGGCACCACCTCGCTCGTCGCGCAGACAGAGAGCTCGGGTTTGCTGCTGATCGACACCCTCGGCGAACGAGACGGCACCTCTGGCCCTGCCCCGATCGGCAGCGCGGACTCGCTCGTCGGTTTCGTTCCGACCACGAAGACGCTGGTCACGGCGACGGCCGGTGCGCGTATCGCGACAGACTTCGGCCAGGCCGAACATCCCAACAGCTCATTCCCGTCGGTTGCCGGCGATGCCGAGGGCACGATCGTGGATGCCGCGGGCACCACCCTCGAGATCCAAGACTCCGGCTATGGTCCGGACACGACCGTCGCCAAGGTCACGCCCACCGGCAGCAGCACCCTCTTCTCGCTCGACTCCCTCGAGCACGCCGGTCAATCTGTGACGAGCGCCTGCGTTTCGCCCAACGGCCTCTACGCCGCGATCAGTACCAGCGCGCAACAGATCACCTACGTCGACCTCACCGACGGCGCGCAACTCGGCACCGTCGACGGTTGGGCTCCGAACTGGTGCTCAGCCCGCTGATGCACCTGCCTACGCCGCTCGGCCCGTTCACGCGGCATGCACGCTTGACTGGTAGATGTCGCTCCACCGCAGGAGATCTCAACCGAAATGCGCGATTCTGCACGTCGGTGGCCTGATCTTCCTGCGTTGCAGCACGGAACTCCGCCGCATCGTCGCCATCGGCCGATAATCGAAACATGACGGAACCAGTGGAACGACTCACCCTTCTCGCACAGTCGCTACCCGATCACGTCACCGCTTCGGTGCAGGTGCGTCGGATCACGATGCAGCCCGACGTGGCGGGCGGACCCCATCATCACAATGGCCCTGTCTTCGGATCCGTCGAATCGGGGTCGGTCGTCTTTCAGGTCGACAGCGGCCCCGAGGTGATCCTGCGCGCGGGCGATGTGTTCTACGAACCCCAAGGCGTCTTGATCGACCGGTTTGACGCAACGTCGGAAGGCGTCACGTTTTTGGGGTACTTCCTGTCTGGGCCCGAAGAGACTCCGGAGCTCCGGCCCGGCCCGCCACTTTAGTCCGGCGGCGGCGCCATGTGGCAGAAATCGACCCACCCGATGCGAAGAGGGTCGATTTCTGCCACATCGAGCGCACGCATCCTGCCTCGTCTGTCAAGAATCGACCTTCGCCGCGTATCTTGGGTCGATTTGCGCCATATCGCGAGCGGGCGCGCACGCGGTGCGCTGATCAGCCCCGCCGTTACCAGAAGCTGGGCAGTGCGCAAGGCCCCCGACCTGATACGGCTCCCGATCTACGCTCGGTCGTATGACTGCACGCGATCAGTACACGTTCGGCAACCCGGTCACCCTCTACGACCGGGTCGAACCGCCCGTCCAGCACCAGCCGGAGCCCGGGGTGCAGGCGCAGATGACCCCGGTTCCCGATCTCGGCGAGAAGACCTACCGCGGCACCGGCCGGCTCACCGGCCGCAAGGCGCTGATCACCGGCGGAGACTCCGGCATCGGCGGCGCCGTGGCCATCGCCTTCGCTCGCGAGGGCGCCGATGTCGTCATCGTGCACCTGCGCGCCGAGCAGCAGGATGCCGATCGCATCGTCGGTCTGATCGAGGAGGCTGGAGCCAAGGGCCACTCCATCGCGGCCGACATCACCGACGCCTCCACCTGCCGCGCCATCATCGCCGAGGCCGTGAGCGTGCTCGGAGGCCTCGACATCCTCGTGAACAACGCCGGCAAGCAGGTGGCCGTCGACCGCCTCGAAGATCTGAGCGACGAGCAGTTCGAGCAGACCTTCCGCACCAACGTCTTCGCCAACTTCTGGCTCACGAAGGCTGCCCTCCCTCACCTGCCCGAGGGGGCGACCATCATCAACACGGCATCGCTCGAGGCCTACAAGCCCGCTCCCGATCGCCTCGACTACGCCTCGACCAAGGCCGCGATCAACAATCTCTCGAAAGGTCTGGCTCAGCAGCTGGCCCCGCGCGGAATTCGGGTGAACGTGGTGGCGCCGGGCCCGGTGTGGACTGCGCTGCAGGTGTCGCAGGGAGTTTCCGACGAGCAGATGAAAGCCTTCGACGACGAGAGCACCTACCAGCGCGCCGGTCAGCCGGCCGAGCTGGCGCCCGCCTTCGTGTTCCTGGCATCGGCCGAATCGAGCTACGTCTCGGGCGAGACTCTCAACGTCAACGGAGCAATGGTCACACCGTGACCACCCCCGCCGGCACCATCTTCTTCCTTCCCGGCCTCGGATTCGGCGCCGCAGCAGCGGGCCCGATCGCGGACGCCCTCGACGCCCTCGCAGGCGGCCGGCTGCGCGTGGTCGGCATCGACCTGCCCGGTCACGACGGCTCCCCGGATGCGCCGAACGGCTCGGTCGCGGCCCTCGCCGACCGCGCTGTTCAGGTCATCGAAGCCGAAGCCGACGGCGGCCCGTTCGTCATCGCTGCCCACAGCATGGGCGGCAAAGTCACGGCCGTGGTGACCGATCGCATCCTGCGCGGCCGGGCCAACGTGTTCGGCCTCGCCGGGCTCGTGCTGCTCGCGCCGTCGCCGCCCACGCCCGAGCCGATGAGCGAAGACAAGCGCGCCGAGATGCTCTCCTGGGTCGACGACGGCCCGATCTCGCAGGGCCACGCGAGCGAGTTCGTCGCACAGAACGTGGCGGCACCCCTGGGCGAGGCCGCCGCGCGCGCCGCCGTCGAACAGCTTCGCCGCATGTCGCCGCTCGCGTGGCGTCGCTGGCTCACCGAAGGCAGCGTCGAAGATCTGTCGTCCGACATCGGAGTTCTCGACCTTCCCGTCGTCGTTCTCGCCGGAGAAGACGATGACGATCTCGGCGCATCCGCCCAGCCGCAACTGCTCGCCGACGTCTACCCACGGGCGCGCTTCGTATCGCTCGCCTCGACGGGACACCTACTGCCTTACGAGCGCGCCGCCGAGGTGGCAGACGAGATCGTGCGGCTGTGGGATGCGACGGTGCCGACGGCCCCGCAAGTCACGCCCGAGTGGGGCCGGCTCATCGCGTCCGAACGAACGGCCCCCGAGGCGCGCGGGTTTCTCGCCCACCGGGCGCTGGCCGACGACCCCGACTACGCGCCCCGAGTGCTCTCACCCGAGCAGCTCTCGATGCTGCGCGCGCTTGCCGATCGGCTGGTTCCGCAGTCGGGAACGGCCCGCGTCGACCTCGCTGCGCGCGTCGACGCCGACCTGGCCCTGGCCCGCAGCGACGGGTGGCGCAACGAAGGGCAGCCGGCCAATGTCTTCGCCTACCGACTGGGGCTCGACGACTTGTCCGCCCTATGGCCAGACGACACCGACGACCAGAATGCGACGGCCGAGCAGAACGCGCTGATCGAGGGCATCATCTCGGGCGAACTCAACGAGCACCAGGCGCTCGGCGGCGACGCATGGAACGGCACGATGCGCCAGCACTGGTTCGACGACCTGCGCACCGACCTCACGCGAATCTGGCTGTCGCATCCGGCCTCGTTCGCCCGGATCGGCTACGACGGATTCGCGACGAGCGGTCCGGCATTCGGATCAGTCGGCTATAACACCGTCGCCGCGGGCCTGCGCGACCCGTGGGAGCCTGTCGAGCTGGGGGATCTCGCGTGAATCTGAACGACATGCGTACGTACGACCGAGATGAGATCGTCGACGTCGTCGTTGTGGGAACCGGAGCGGGCGGGGCGCCGCTGCTCGCGCGCCTCGCCGGGCGTGGTCTGAAAGTCGTGGCGCTCGAGGCCGGGCCGAACACCGACCCCGACGGCTTCACCAATGACGAGGTCGAGGCCCCGCGCATCAACTGGATGTCTGAGCGACTCTCGGGCGGCGGCGACCCGACCGCGTTCGGCACCAACAACAGCGGCTTCGGCGTGGGCGGCGGAACGCTGCACTGGGGAGCATTCACGCCCCGCCCCGACGCGCGCGACCTGCGGCTGCGCACCGAGTCGGGCGTGGGCGAGGACTGGCCGATCGACCACGCCGAACTCACCCGCTACGTCGCCGAGGTCGAGCGCACCATCGGCGTATCCGGACCGACCCCGTACCCGTGGGACCCGGAGCGCGAGTACCTCGAGCCTCCCGTCGATCGCAACGCCCCCGCCGATCTCATGGCGGCCGGATGCGCCCGGCTCGGCATCCGGGCGACGGATGCGCCGGCGGCCATCCTGAGTCGCGACCGCGACCAGCCGCACTTCGGAAACCGCAGGTCGAGCCAAAACCTGGGCAGCATCCACCAGGGCGAACGCTATGGAACGAAAGCCACCACGGCCAACACGTACCTGCCCGCAGCGGTCGCCGATGGCGCTGAGATCCGACCCGATTCGATGGTGCACGGCATCGAGCTCGACGCGCAGGGCCGTGTCGGAGCCGTGGTCTACCGACACGACGGCAAGGAGTATCGGCAGCGCTGCGCGAATCTCGTTCTCGCGGGCGGCGGCATCGAGACGCCGCGCCTGCTCCTGAACACGGGGCTGGCGAACTCTTCCGGCCAGGTCGGGCGCAACTTTCTCGCCCACGGGGGCGTGCAGGTGTGGGGCCGCTTCGATGAGCAGATCCGCGGCTATCGCGGCTACCCCTCCTCGCTGATCAGTGAAGACTTCGTGCGGCCTGAGGGCGTCGACTTCGCCGGCGGTTACCTTCTGCAGAGCCTCGGCGTAATGCCCCTGAACTACGCGACCACCGTCATCCGCGGCGCGGGGCTGTGGGGCGCAGAGCTGATGAACGCTCTGGATGCCTGGCGCTACTCAGCCGGCATCGGCATCAACGGTGAGTGTCTGCCAGCCGAGAACAACAGGCTCGTTCTCAGCGATGAACTCGACGAATGGGGCGTGCCGCGGGCGCTCGTCACCTTCACTGCAGGAGCGAACGAGAATGCGATCACCGAGCACGCCACTGCCACGATGACCCGCATCCTCGAGGCGGCGGGAGCTCTCGAGACCCGGGTGCTCGCCCGCACCGCGCACACGTTGGGCACCTGCCGCATGAGCGCCGACCCCGCGACCGGCGTGATCGATGCCGAGGGGCGCAGCCACGACATCCCGAATATGTGGATCTCGGACAACTCGACGTTCCCGAGCTCGCTCAGCGCCAACCCATGCCTCACGCAGATGGCGCTCTCGCTGCGCACCGCCGACCTCATGCTGCGCTGACGCGCCGCTGCGCATTGCGCAAAAATACATCGCTGTAATCTTGCACCAGGTGCAATGATTGTTCTTATGCATGACGCACCCTCCGGACTCCGCGAGCGCAAGCGTGCGAACACCGCCGAAGCCATCCACGTCGCCGCCGCCGAGCTTGTGCTCGAGCGGGGCCTTGATGCGACGACCATCGACGCGATCAGCGAACGCGCAGACATCTCACCTCGCACGTTCTTCAACTACTTCCCCACAAAAGAAGACGCCGTTCTCGGCATCGACGAGGCCGCCGTGGCGGCGGAACTCGACAGGGTTCGCGAACACGATCCCGACATTCTCGCGGCCGTCTTCGAGCTCATCTACGCCGTCTTCCAGGCCAGCGGAGGAAATCACCGTCACACCGAATTGAAGCGCTCCGTGATGCGCGAGTACCCGCAGCTGATGACCCGCCAGATGGTGAGGGTCGCCGATCTCGAGGATCGCCTCAGCAGCATCATCGCCGGCTGGCTGGGCGACGATGCTGCCTTCGCAGCGGGTAACGAGGCGCAACGGAACGACGAGGCCCAACTGATTCTCGGCGTGTGTCTCGCGACCGTACGGACGGCGATGAAGCAGTGGGCGGCAGAGCCGGCCGCATCCGGCACGCAGCACGCGGCGGCTGACACCAGGCGGAACTTTGAGGACGCCATTTCAACGCTCAAGACGGTCATGAAGAAACTCGTCTGACCTCCGCCAAGCTAGACCGATCTCCACGCCGGGTACTCTGAAACAGCCCCCCACCCGCGCACAAAGGAGCCCCTCCATGTCCACCACCGTGACCGGCGTGATCGCCCGCTCGAAGGGCGCACCCGTCGAGCTGACCACCATCGTCATCCCCGACCCCGGGCCAGGCGAGGCTGTGGTCGACATCGAAACGTGCGGCGTCTGCCACACCGACTACCACTACCGCGAGGGCGGAATCAGCGACGACTTCCCCTTCCTCCTCGGCCATGAGGCAGCGGGTCGGGTCAGCGCGATCGGCGAGGGCGTCACCAATGTGAAGGTCGGCGACTTCGTCGTGCTCAACTGGCGCGCGGTCTGCGGCGAGTGCCGCGCATGCCTGCGTGCCGAGCCCTGGTACTGCTTCAATACCTTCAACGCCACGCAGAAGATGACCCTCGAAGACGGAACCGAGCTCAGCCCGGCCCTCGGCATCGGCGCGTTCGCCGAGAAGACGCTCGTGCACGCCAAGCAGTGCACGAAGGTGAATCCGGATGCCGACCCCGCCGCCGTCGGCCTGCTCGGCTGCGGCATCATGGCCGGCCTGGGCGCCGCCATGAACACCGGCAACGTCACGCGCGGCGACTCCGTCGCGGTCATCGGATGCGGCGGCGTGGGTACCGCTGCGATCGTCGGTTCGCAGCTGGCCGGTGCGAGCACCATCATCGCCATCGACCGCGACGCCAAGAAGCTCACCAAGGCTGCAGCCCTCGGAGCGACCCACGTGATCGACTCCAGCGACCTCGACGAGGCCGGGGTGGTCGCCGCCGTGCAGGAGCTCACCAACACCTTCGGCGCCGATGTCGTGATCGATGCGGTCGGTCGCCCTGAGACGTGGCGCCAGGCGTTCTACGCCCGCGACCTCGCGGGAACCGTCGTTCTCGTCGGCGTTCCCACGCCCGACATGATGCTCGAGATCCCCCTGCTCGACGTCTTCGGCCGTGGCGGCTCCCTCAAATCGAGCTGGTACGGCGACTGCCTGCCCGAACGCGACTTCCCCATGCTCACCGACCTGTTTCTGCAGGGCCGTCTGCCCCTCGACGAATTCGTGACCGAGCGAATCGGCATCCACGACATCGAAGAGGCGTTCGCCAGCATGGCGAGCGGCGATGTGCTGCGTTCGGTGGTGGTTCTGTAATGGCCGCCCGCATCGAGAACCTGGTCACCAGCGGCACCTTCAGCCTCGACGGTGGAACGTGGGATGTCGACAACAACGTGTGGATCGTCGGTGACGAACGCGAGTGCGTCGTGATCGACGCCGCCCACGATGCCGACGCCATCCTGGCCGCCGTCGGCGACCGCACGCTCGCCGCGATTCTTCTGACGCACGCCCACAACGATCACATCGACGCCGTGGCCGCGTTGCAGGCCGCAACCGGCGCGCCGGTGCTGCTGAACGACGGCGATCGGATGCTCTGGGACGCGGTCTACCCCGACGCCTCGCCGAGTTCCGGCCTGGTCGATGGCCAGATCGTCACGGTCGCCGGCATCGAGCTCGAGGTGCTGCACACGCCCGGGCATTCGCCCGGAGCGGTCTGCTTCTTTGCCCCGTCGCTGGGCACGGTTTTCAGCGGAGACACCTTGTTCAATGGTGGGCCGGGCGCGACCGGCCGTTCGTACAGCGACTTCGGCACGATCATCGAGTCGATCAGCACCAAGCTGCTGACACTGCCCTCCGACACCGTCGTGCGAACGGGTCACGGCGACTCGACCACGATCGGCGCAGAGGCCCCGCACCTCGAGGAGTGGATCGCGCGCGGCCACTGACCGGCGCGCTCGTTTTCAGGAAAAGTCGGCAAAATCGGCCACGTTCGCACGCCGTGATGCGGTTTCTCCTGCATTAGAGCGACGCCTTCCGCGGGCCACTCGGGTTAGGGCAGCGGCTGCGCCCGCCATCCGCGCTTGTTGGCTCGCACCGCCAGCACGACGCCCTCGATGGGCAGCACAACATACGGAATAAGCACGGTCAGATGCCATCCGAACGGGAATCCCCAAGGAATGAGCGGGTTCGTCGTCTCGGACGCGGTCTCCTGGCCCGTCATCGAGGTGATCGCCAACACTGCAGCGACGACAAAGATCGTCGCAAGCGGAACGAGCCAGGCTACGAGCTTCTCGAAACGTGTCCACGCCTTCGCCATGCTGACCCACACGAGGCCGACGAGTGGGCCGAGAAGCGGCAGGATAAAGGCACCGACGATGAGCACGACCACGGCGACAATCGAGAACGTGCGGCCCGGAACGGGTTCGGCTGCCACGGGCGCTGGGGGCGTGGGAGCAGGAGGCAGCTCGGCGCGAGCCTCAGCAGCAATCAACGCCGGGTCGTCCATGTCGGCGATACGCGCAGCCGCCGCCTGGTCGTCTAGGCCTGCAAGTTCTTCGCGGATGCCCGACACGATCTCGAAGCGCACGTCGGGGTCGACTCCGGCGAGCGCCGCGTCGAGACGCGCAAGGTAGGTCTTCACGGTGTTCGACGTCTGTTCGGTCATGAGCTGCTGTCCTTTCCGACGAGCTGATGCACGGTGGCGGCGAAGGGTGTCCATTGCAGCCGGAACGATTCGAGCTGCACCTCGCCCTGAGCTGTGAGCCTGTAGTACTTGCGCACCGGCCCGGAGGCCGATGCCTCGTCGTACGCGGTGACGAGCCCTTGACTGCGCAGGCGGGCCAGCATCGGATACAGAGTGCCGATGCTCGCGATCAGGCCACTCGAGACGAGGCGCTCCGACAGCTGCCAGCCATACATCGCCTCGCGCGAGAGCAGCCCGAGCACGCAGAACTCCACAACGCCCTTGCGCAGCTGTGTGCCAACATCCACTACCATGCATAACACGTTACGTGCCATGCAAGATAGGTGCAAGTGCGAGGCGAGGAGTTGCTCGCAATACTGGTCAGATGACATCATCCGCCGATACACCCTGTGCGTGGTTCACCACGTTGCGCGCAGATGGATCGCCGCATACGACCTCGGTCTGGTTCGTCTTGGTCCAAAACGCCTTCTGGATCGCATCCGCGGCGACAAACGTGAAAGTGCGAAACGTCACCGCAGACGATCGGGTCTCCCTCGCCATTGACGGTTCGGCACCTGACCCGCACGTTGCCCAAGGCCGGGCTCTCGTCCACCGCGAGATCGCCGAGTTCGCCGACGTCGTCTCTCTCTTCGCGCAGAAGTACAACGGCTGGAACGTTCTCGATGAGACGGTGGACGGCCCGCGAGTGCTCCTCCAGATCTCCGTCAAGCGATGGCTGCTCGGTGGGAGCTAGGAGCCCCATGGATCTCATCACCGTGCGACGAGCCGACCTCGCGGGACCCGATCGTGAACAGGTACGTCTTCTCGTCGAGGCCTACCTGAGGCAGACCGAGCTCGAGAAGGCCGAACAGCAGGGCGAGGCGCCCGCCGACGCCGCCCTTCCCGCGCGCTACAGAGCAGAAATCCACGACCCGGCGACAGCGTACGACAATGGGGTCGTTCACGTCGCCGAGGCAGACGGCGAACTCGTCGGGATCGTCGTCGTTCAGAGGAGCGGCGCGACGAGGGAAATCAAGCGGCTCTGGGTCGATCCGCGCGCCCGCGGCCGGCGGGTCGGCTCCGCGCTCCTCGATGCGGCGATCAGCCTCAGGGACCTACCCGTGCGGCTCACAGTGTGGGAGTGGCGCGATGACGCCATGCAGCTCTACCGCGCGCGCGGTTTCGCCGTGGTGGAATCGTGGGAGGAAAGGCCGAGGCTGGTGTGCATGCAGCTGGAGCCAGACCCGACCCTTGATTGCGACGGATGATCGGGCCTCACTGAACAGATGTCAAACCCTCGGATTCTCCATAGATTGAGCGGTCGAGCCGCGTTATTGTGAGAGCGCGCTCATCGACGAGCGGAATTCCCACAGGAAGTCGTTCCGAGCACGACTTGGTTCGACACGAAGATGGAGGTCAATCATGGCGTTTGTGACAGCCGAAGACGGCACAGAGATCTATTACAAAGACTGGGGATCGAGGACGCCCAGCCCATCGTGTTCCACCATGGCTGGCCCCTGTCCAGTGATGACTGGGATGCCCAGATGCTCTACTTCCACTCGAAGGGTTTCCGCGTCATCGCGAGCGACCGCCGCGGCCACGGCCGGTCGACCGACATCGGCACCGGTCACGACATGGACCACTACGCGAGCGACGTCTCCGCCGTGGTCGAGCACCTCGACCTGAAGAACGCCATCCACATCGGTCACTCCACGGGTGGCGGCCAGGTCGCGCGCTACGTCGCCAAGCACGGCGAGCCGCAGGGTCGCGTGGCGAAAGCCGTGCTGGTCGCAGCAGTACCACCACTGATGGCGCAGACCGATGCCAACCCTGAGGGAACGCCGATCGCGGTATTCGATGGGTTCCGTGAAGCCCTGGCCGCCAACCGGGCCGAGTTCTTCGAAGCCGTCGCATCCGGCCCGTTCTACGGTTTCAACCGCGACGGAGCGACTCTCTCACAGCCCGTGGTCGACAACTGGTGGCGGCAGGGCATGACCGGCAGCGCGCTCGCGCACTACGAGGGCATCAAGGCGTTCTCCGAGACCGACCAGACAGAAGATCTGAAGGCGATCTCCGTTCCTGTTCTTGTGATGCAGGGTGACGACGACCAGGTCGTGCCGTACAAGGATGCGGCGCTCAAGCAGCACGAGCTGCTCAGCAACTCGACGCTGAAGATCTACGAGGGCTACCCGCACGGCATGCTGACGACGCACGCCGACGTCATCAACCCCGACCTTCTGGACTTCATCCAGCAGTAGCGCGTTGCACAGCTCACGCAGCATCCGGAAGCGCGCACGACCATGCGACCTCGCGCCCGAGCTGACCTGTCTCGACGAACAGGCGCACCTGATGGGTGTCGGCGAGAGCGGTGGCCAGCTCGTCGCGGTCGGCAGCGGCGAAACCGAGCTTCTGCCAGAACGGGCCCGAGCGCCGCGAGAAGAGCCATGCACGTTCGGCTCCCGCGTCCCGCGCCGCATCCATCGCGAATCGGGCGAGCCGAGAGCCCGATCCAGCTGTGCGACGCTCCGGCGCCACGGCGACGCTGCGAATCAGCGCGTGCCGGGCATCCGCGCTCAGCTCGAAGCCCGTGCTGCCGACGATGTGGCCGCTGCCGTCTCGCTCAACCCACAGCCGCACTCCGGGCGCATCGAGCCCAGCCAAAGTCAGGTCGGCCTGCTCCAGAAAATCTCGAATCGGGCCGATGTCGAAAGGGGACACTGGATCGAGTTCCATACATCGAGTATGCCTACCCTCGATGCGTCGGGCTTATCTGCGCGCAAATGCGGGGATGCGCTCGGGACGCGGGCCAATCCCGATGAAGCGCGCAGTCAGCCCGGTGATGGCCGGCGCACGCCGCGCGATCGCGACGAGAAGGCGAGGCGGTTGGGCGATTCTGCCCTCAAGCGCCGGGCCTATGAGTCGCCTGTGCAGAACGCGTTGCAGGCTCTGGATGAGGACGGTCGGCAGCGTCCGGCGTCTGCGCACCTTGGCCAGCACCCCAGATCCACCGTCGCGGAACTCGCCCCGCAGCAGCGGCTCGGCGACAATGCGAGCCGTGGCCACGGCATCCTGAACCGCCAGATTGATGCCGACGCCGCCCACCGGTGACATGGCATGCGCGGCGTCCCCGATGCAGAGCAAGCCCGGGCGATGCCACCTCGTGAGGCGATCGACCTTGACGTCGAGATGCTTCACGTCGTCCATCGACGAGAGGCGGTGCACGTCGGCGGCGATCTCGGGGACGAGCGAGGCGACATCGGCGCGGAGGGCCTCGATTCCTCTCGCACGCAGCGTCGCGTCACTTCCCTTCGGACCCAGCGAAGCGACCTGCACATAGCCCTTTCGGGGAATCGAGATCATGACATGGCCGGCATCGAGCCGAGGGATCAGCTGCTCACCGACATACGCCGCTGTCGTGACCCGGAACCACCACGCGTCGAACCCGACGGCGAAGGCCTTGACCGGGAGCTTCGCCGCAGCACGCACGACAGACGAGCGGCCGTCGCAGGCGACCACGAGATCGGCTCGGATCTCGCCCGGCCCGTCGGGCGACAGGTACGACACACCCACAGCGCGCCCACCCTCACGAATGACACCGGTCACCTCATGGCGCATCCGGAGCGTGTACGCGGATTCGGCAGCACCGGCGTCGGCGAGCAGGTCGAGCAGATCCCACTGCGGAACCATGGCTATGTATGGATGCGGCACCCTGAGCCGCCCGAAATCGGCCATGACCACATCGCCGTCGCCGTCGTTCAGCGACACCGATCTGATCTTCGAATGCGGCAGGGCGTCGAACCGGCCGAAGAGGCCGAGGTCGTCGAGCATCGTGAGAGTGCTGGGATGCACGGTGTCTCCACGGAAGTCGCGGAGAAAATCGGCGTGCTTCTCGAGGACGGTGGTGGTGATGCCGGCGCGCGCGAGCAGCAGGCCGAGGAAGAGGCCCGCCGGGCCTCCTCCGACGATGACGACACTCGCAGAAGTAGTCATGGCCCCACTCTGCCCCGACCGATGCCCCTCGCGCGACCCCGTCGGCACATCGACTAGCCGGCAGGAACGGCGACGATCTTGCCGCGCAACTCACCAGCGGCAGCCTTGGCATGGATCGCGGGCAGTTCGCTCAGCGGCACACGCTGGGCCACGTTGACCACGAGCTCACCACTGTCGACCAGCGCCACCAGCTGGTTCAGCTCGTCGACCTTGGCCTCCACGAAGACGCTCGCCGTGCGCACGCCGCGCTTCTCATCGCCGGGCGTGGCCATCCATGCTGTCGTGGCCACCACGATGCCGCCGTCACGAACGAGAGGCACAAGAGCCTCGAACTCCTCGGGACTGATGGGCGCCAGGTTCAGAAGAACGTCGACCTGTTCGGCGACGGCGTCGAGCACCGCGGTGCTGGCGTGGTCGATGACCTCATCTGCGCCGGCTGAACTGACGTCGTTACGACTGCGCGGGCTCGCCGTGGCGATCACATACGCACCCGCGTGCTTGGCGAGCTGCACGGCGTAGCCACCAACCGCTCCCCCGGCACCGGCGATGAGCACACGCTGACCGGCCTCGAGCCCCGCTAGGTCGAAAAGCGCCTGCCAGGCGGTGAGCGCCACCGACGGCAGGGCTGCGGCATCTGCAAGGTCGATGCTCGACGGCGCCTTCGCCAGAACGTCGGCAGGCGCAACCACGTATTCGGCCGCCGAGCCGTTGTCACCCATGGGGAGAAAAGCCACGACCGGGTCACCCACCTGAAAATCCGTCACGCCGTCGCCGAGTGCCTCGATGGTGCCCGACACGTCGTACCCGGGCACGTGCGGCAACACCACCAGGAACGGAAGAGTTCCTCCGCGAATGCCCGCGTCGGCCGGGTTGAACGCCGAGCCCGCAACTCGGATCAGAACCTGCCCCTCACCAGCCACGGGTTGCTCGGCATCTTCGTAACGCAGAACTTCAGGGCCACCGACTTCGTGAAAACGTACTGCCTTCATGATCTTCTTCTTTCTCTCATTGCTTCGAATGTGAAGCACTTGATCAGACGGTATCACCGCTTCGAATTCAAAGCAAGTGCTACGAATTCGCAATACATTCAAGGCTCGAGAGTGCTTCCAACCCGAGGTCAGAAGGCGCAATCGGCGGCAGCCCCTGACCGCCGCGCGCGGCCGCGCGGAAAGCGCCGCGGAAGAACGAACCGCCCCCTGCGGGGAATTGTCGGCCCGCCGGCCGAATAGTCAGGCGACCCGAGCATCCGGATGCATCGGGCCCGGTCCCGAGATCAGCTCGATTTGCGTCGCCGCGGCGCAGCAGACCGCGGCGGAGCGGCACGCATGTGGTCGCGGACCCGCCCCAGAACGTCGGCGAGAGAGGCGACATCGCCCGGCGTCAGCGGTTCGAGCAGCAGGTCGTCGAGCACAGCGATGTGGCCAGGGAAGACCTGGGCGAGAACGTCACGGCCCTGCTCCGTGATCGTGACTGTCGTGCCGCGTTCATCGTCGGGCGTTGGAGAACGAGTGACCAGTCCGCGCTGCTCGAGCAATTGCGCCTGGTAGGTGAGGCCGCTTCTGCTGTACACGACACCGTCGGCGAGCTCAGTCATTCGGTGGCTGCCCGTCGGCGAATCGCCCAAGCGGGCCAGGAGCTGGAACTGCACATAGCTGAGATCGCCGGCCTCACGAAGCTGCTGCTCGACCGAGTGCCGCAGAAGGCTGCTCACCTCGATGAGCGCGAAGTACGCACCCAACTGGGTGGGGTCGAGAGCACGAGGGGAGGAGGCCATAGCGCCAGTCTAACCATTGCTACGAACTTGAAGCAGTTCGGCGCCGGTCGGAGCTTCTCTTCTAGTGATCCTGATCGAGCGAAGCCAGAACCGGAACGATTCGCGCAGCGAGCAGGACTGCGGCGTCTACGGACGAGTGATCGTAACGTCCATCCGCATCGAGCAGGTTGATCGAGCCGATTACGGCACCCTCGTGAACGACCGGCACGTTGATGATTGCGCCGCACCCGAGCGACTCGATGAGCTCGTGGTCTGCGAAATTCTCACGAAGATGATCCACATCAAAACTCACCCATGGCCGTTGCTGCACCACGACTCGGTCGTACCACGGGTCGTCGTCTCCCTCTCGAAGCGGCTCATCCCGACCTCCGACCGGATAGTTCTCTGGATCAGTCGAGTACACCCGGATCATCTGGTCTTCATCGACATCGATGGTCGAGATAGTGACGAGTTTGGCGCCCGGGGATCGACGGGCGACCGCTGCTAGATCGTTAAAGGCCTCCTGCGCGTCGCTCATGAGTGCTGGCCGAATGCCAGTTTTCCACCGAGAAAGATCAGTGAGCCTCCGGTAACCCGGTCGATCCACTTGATGACACTGACGGAACGGAGTTTCGGCGCAAGGCGATTCGCTCCGACAACGATCAGCCCCAGCCAGGTCGTGCCGATGAGGCAGTGCACGCCGGCAAGCAGAAGTCCGACCCAGAGGGGAGAGTAGCCCGCTGGCACGAACTGGGGGATCGTCGCCATGTAGAAGACACCGACCTTGGGGTTCGTCAGGTTGGTGAGCAGCCCGAGCAGGAACCCGCTGCGAGCCTCAGCCACGCCTGCCGGTCGGCTGGGCGAAGCCGGTTCCGACGTCGTGTCCCGGTCACGTCGGAGTGTCTTCGCGATGATGGATACGCCCATAACGATGAGGTACCCAGCGCCGGCATAGCTGAGCACTGCATAGGCCACCTGACTGGCTGCGAGCAGGGCGGCGGCACCGGTGGCAGCAGCTGCTCCCCAGAGCAGCGTTCCGACCTGAATGCCCAGAATTGCAGCGCCTCCATATCGGCGTGACTTCGTCACAGTGCCGCGAATCACCAGCGCCGTGTCCAGTCCCGGAAGAATCGTGAGCAAGCCCACCACGAATGCGAACGAGAGAACAGCTTGGGCCAGTGTCATCGTGCCAATTTAGCGAGTATTCGTACCACCGTGGACGGCCTACTCAACGAGCGCAGCACGGCGTTCGCCCCCTATAGAGCGCGCATCTGCCGCGCCGGCACGCCGCCGACCAGAGTGCGCGGCGCGACATCCTTTGTGACCACCGCGCCCGCCGCAACAACGGCGTCATCTCCCACGGTCACTCCTTGCAGGATCGTCGCACCCGCCCCGATCCAGACGCCCCGCCCGATCCGGATCGGAGCGCAGGTGCACACCGAGCGGCGAGTGGCGGGGTCGAGAGAGTGCCCTCCACTGATCAGCTGCACATTAGGGCCGATCATCACGTCGTCACCGATGTCGATTCCCCCGACGACCACCGCCGTGCATCCGTGGTTCACAAAGACGTTTCGACCGAACCGCAGATTGCGTCCACCGTCTGGATAGAAGGGTGGCAGCACCCGCACCGTGGGGTCGAGCTCCTCACCGATGAGTTCGGCGAGGACCTCGCGCATCGCGGCGAAATCTCCCGGCGCCACCGCGTTGATGCGCGGAAGCAACTGCCATGCGCGCGCGACCTCCGAGGCCATCGCGCGAGACATCTCGGAACCACTCGCGAAGGTGATGCCGTTCGACTCTGCCTGTTCTCCGCTATCCACGGTCCGACAATAACAACGCTAACGGCGCCTGAGTTCGGTGAGCCCGCGCACCAGGCCGCGGAGGCCCAACTCGAATGCAGGCCCGGCAACCGGATCGTCGGGATCCGCCTCCTGGAGGGCGTGGAAGGCACGCGAGAAGGCGGGAAATTCGTCCTCCTGCCCTCGGGGGTCGAACAGAACCATCGGGCCGGACATGTCGAGTACCGACCCGAGCACAAACGACTCGAGCGCAGTGAGAATGGGCAGGATGTCGGAATCGGCCCAGCCGTCACGCCCGGCTGCGAGGGCGAACTCCTCATACACGCCCATGATGACGGGCGACGTCGATGCCTTCGACATCAGAAGCGGAATCAGCTTCGGGTGCGACGAGAATGCCGAGCGGTAGGAATGAGCCCAGGTGATCACGGCCTCGCTCCACGGCTCCTCGGCGAACGCGCTCGCGTCGATACTCGCAGAGACGATGCCCCTCAGCTCTTCGATCAGGTCGCTCTTGCTGTCGATGTGATTGTAGAGAGAAGAAGGGTCGACGCCGAGCTCGCGGGCGATACGCCGCATTGCGAGGGCTTCCGACCCCTCGCGGTCGATGAGCCGCAAGGCGGCGTCGGCGATCAGAGCCCGAGAAAGCAGAGGCTTGCTCGGTCGGCCTATGGCATTGGCGTTCGGTGCCATCCCTCTACGAGCGGCCTGTGTCGCGTGCTATCACCATCAAGCCAAGCTATCCGCACACCCGCGCGAAGTCGACCGTGCGTTATCCACGAAGCGCTCGATCAGCGCGTGATCCTTGACTCCAGGGGCGGACTCGACGCCGCTCGACACGTCGACTCCAGTCGGCCGTGCCTCTGCAACAGCCCGTGCCACATTCTCTGCATCCAGACCGCCCGCCAGCAGCCACGGGCCGGTCGGCCGCTGCTCGTGCAGGGCGCCCAAATCCCAGCGTTCGCCCGATCCGGCACGGGGCGAATCGATCAGCAGGATCTCTTCACCCCAGGACTCGAGATTCGCCTCTAGCTGTGTGTCGCCCAGCGAGGTGGCCCGCCACACACGCGGAAAGAGGGTGACCGTGCGCTCGACCTGCGGCCGGTCGAATCCGTGCACTTGCAGCACGTCGACGCCGCATCCATGCGCCGCCGATGCGGCCGCCTCGGGGCTGAGCCCTTTCGTCACCAGCACGGTGGTTGCGCGCCCCGCGGTGTGCTCGACGAGTCGACGCACCGTCTCTGCATCGACGAACCGAGGGCTGCCTTCGGCGATGACGAAACCGACGGCATCCGCCCCTGCCGCAACGGCCACATCGATTGCGGCCTCGGTGCGGAGGCCGCAGATCTTCACCAGGAAGGAGGAGGAAAGCATGCGAGCGAGCCTAGCGAACACAGCAGCCCGGAACGCGCCCGCCCGATGACTCCCGCTAGGCTCCCTCCGGTGACGATAGCGCCAGGAACCCCCGCATATCGCCTGTTCGATACCCGCGTCATCCGCACCCGCAGACTCACGCCAACCTTCGTGCGGGTCACGCTCGGATCGCCCTCGCTTCAGCATTTCGCTCCGTGGGGACTCGATCAACGCCTCAAGCTGATCTTTCCGCGCGCGGGAGGGCGAACAACGACGCAACCGTGGCACGGCCCCTTCTCCGCCAACGTCGACGGACTCCCCGTCGCCGAGTGGCGGGCCGCCCTGGCCGGCATGACCGCCGCCGAACGTCACGTCGCGCGCACCTACACGACGGGCAGTGCGCGCCCGCACGAGTGCGAACTCGACATCGACTTCTTCATCCACCACCCGACAGGGCCCGCTTCGACCTGGGCGACCACCGCCTCTGCCGGCGATCGCGTTCTGGTCTCCGGCCCGGATGCGCGAGCGAACGATCGGCTGCACGGCATCCAATGGCGGCCCGCCGAGCCGCCCGCAGTCGTTCTCCTGCTCGGTGACGAGACGGCGATTCCCGCCCTCAACGGGATCGTCGCATCACTCGGCGCCGACACCCGAGGCAGCATCGTGCTCGAGGCAGACGACGTCGATGCATGCCCGCCTATCGAGCGCGTTCCGAGCGGAGTGAGCGTGCGATGCGTCGCCCGCGCCGGCCGCCGTCCCGGCGACGCTCTCGCCGCCGCGGCGACGACATGGGCGGCATCGGATGCGCACCATGCGCGAGCCGCCGGTGCGGCTTTCTCCGCCTGGATGGCGGCGGAGAGCTCGGCGATACCGCACCTTCGCTCTGTGGTCGCCGACGCTGGAATCCCGCGCGAGTTCGTTCATTCCCAGGGGTACTGGAATTTCGGAGGGCACAGGGCGGCGAGTTAAGTAGGGTAGCCTAACCTTAGTCACAACCGCCGCCGACGCTTCAGCCCGACGCCGACCGAGAGAACTCTCAATGCCCCCGCTCAGCCCCGCTTCCCGCCGCCTCCGACGCCCCGCATTGCTCGTCGGGCTCGTGCTCGCCGCGTTGGCTCTCTCTGGCTGTTCGGCCGGATCGACAACCCCGGCCGCGACCGACTCGATGAATGCCGACACGATCACGGTCACGCACGCTCGAGGCGAAGCAGAGGTGCCGGCCCAAGCGAAGCGCGTCGTGGTGCTCGAGCCGGTTGCACTCGACGCCTCGGTCGCACTCGGAGTCGTTCCGGTCGGCGCCGCTGTTCTCAACGAGGCCGCCGGCATCCCCTCGTATCTCGGCAAAGCGGCGAGCGGCATCGAGACGGTCGGCACCGTGACCGAGCCCAACGTGGAGAAGATCGCCGCCCTCGCGCCCGACCTCATCATCGGAACCGAGTCGCGCCACTCTGCGCTGTACGACCAGCTGTCGTCGGTCGCGCCCACGGTGTTTCTCGCCTCTCAGGCAGACCCGTGGAAAGACAACGTGAAGCTGGTGGGCAAGGCTCTCAGCCTTGCCGACGCCGCCGACACCCTGCTCGCCGACTACGACGCCCGTTGCAACGAGGTCAAGGCTGAGTTCGCCGTAGAAGGCGAGACCGCGCAGCTCATCCGACCCCGCGACGGTCTGCTCACGGTCTACGGACCGGAGTCGTTCGCGGGCAGCACCCTCGAGTGTGTCGGCTTCACTACGCCAGTGAGAGACTGGCAGAACTCGATCTCGGTCGACCTGTCACCCGAAAAGGTTCTCGAAGCGAGCGCAAATCTCGTGGTTGTGACCACGACCAACGTCGACGACCCGTCGACCATGCCCGAGGCGATCACCGCCAACGCCTCGTCGTTTCCCAACGTGCACCTCGTCGACCAGTCGTACTGGATCACAGGAGTGGGGCCGATGGGCGGCCTCAAGGTGCTCGACGACATCGAGAGCATGCTCCGCGACGCTCGGTGACCCGTCGGTTCGTTCTCTTCGTCGCGGGGGCCTGCGCGCTCATCGCGCTGCTCGTCGTTCTCTCACTCGCGATCGGCGCGAACACGGTCTCTCTGCCTCAGCTCCTCGACACCCTGACGGGCGGCGGAACCGAGGAGTCGCGCTTCATCCTCTTCGACCAGAGGGTGCCGCGCACGGCAGCCACCCTCGTGGTCGGAGCCGGACTCGGCGGCGCGGGTGCGCTCATCCAAGCCGTCACGCGCAATCCGCTCGCTGATCCCGGAATCCTCGGCGTCAATGCTGGAGCTGCCGCCGCGGTGGCCGTCGCCATCGTGTTCCTGGGCGTCAACAGCCCCGGCCAGTATGTGTGGTTCGCCTACGCCGGTGCCTTCATACTGACGGTGGCGGTGTTTCTTCTGGGGTCGGCCGGCCCACGCCGGGCCGACCCGCTGACTCTCACCTTCGCGGGTCTCGCTGTCGGAGCCGTCCTCTCCGGACTCACCACAGGGCTCACCCTCACGAATCCCGACGCGTTCGAACGGATGCTCGGCTGGTCGGCCGGCAGCCTGCTCGGTCGAGGATTCGACGTGACCACCCCCGTGCTTCTTCCGCTGGTGGTGGGCATCGCCCTCGCATTGGCGAGCGGACCCGCACTCAACGCCACGGCGCTCGGCGACGACGTGGCGACGGCCCACGGCGTGAGTGTTCCGCGCACTCGGCTGCTGGCCGTGATCGCGATCACACTTCTCGCCGGAACGGCCACAGCCGTCGCCGGCCCCATCTCGTTCGTCGGCCTGATGATGCCACACGTCGTGCGGTGGATCGTCGGGGTCGATCAACGCCACATCATCGCCGGATCGATCGTCGCCGCGCCTGTTCTTGTGCTCGCCTCCGACATCGGGGGGCGACTCATCGCCCTGCCGGCAGAGATGCCGGTGGGTATCGTCACAGCCTTCGTGGGCGCTCCCGTTCTCGTGCTGCTCGTGCGACGTAGCCGGCGGGTTACGGGCCTGTGATCCGCCGCCCGCTCGGCCGAAGCCGCATCCGCCCCACCACAGTGAATCTGGCGCTGCTCGTTCTGCTCGCCGTTCTCGCCGCGATCGGAGCGATGTCGGGAGATTTTTCCATTCCCTTCGCCGAACTCATGAAAGTGGTCTCGGGCACCGCGAACGACCTGACAACGACGGTGGTTCTCGAGTGGAGGCTGCCCCGCATCGCGGCAGCCATCGTGGTCGGATTGGCGCTCGGTGTCGCCGGCGGGCTCTTTCAGACCGTCACTCACAACCCGCTCGCGAGCCCCGACGTGCTGGGGCTATCGAACGGCGCGTTCGTAGGGATGCTCGTATCGCTCATCGTGGCCGGTTCGTCTGTAGAGTCACGCACGATCGGTGCTCTGGTCGGCGGTCTCGCCACGGCACTCCTCATCTTCGCTTTCTCGCGCGGCGACGGATTCGGAGGCTTCCGCTTCATCATCGTGGGAGTCGCGATCTCGTCGATGGCCGCCGCATTCGGCACCTGGTTGCTGCTGCAGGTCGACCTCGACACCGCGCTGTTCGCCTCGGCCTGGGGCGCGGGCACACTCGCCGGCGTAACCGCCGGAGGTGTCGCGACGGCCGCGGTTCTCGTCGGCGTTCTACTCGCCGCGATTCCTTTGCACGTGCGCGCACTGCACCAGCTCGGTCTCGGCGACGATGTCGCCATCGTCACGGGAGTGCGCATCTCGGTCACGCGCATCACGATGCTCGCGGCGGGAGTACTCCTCGTCTGCGTTGCAACAACCGTCGCGGGGCCTGTGGCGTTCGTCGCCCTCGGGGCTCCGCAGATCGCACGGCGCCTCGTCGGCACCCCGCACATCCCGTTCCTGACGACAGCACTTTTCGGCGCCGCTATGCTCAGCGCCTCCGACCTGATCGCCCAGCACGCGCTGCCCGTGATGCTCCCTGTCGGCGTCGTCACCGTGGTCGTCGGCGGCTGCTATCTCGTGTGGTTCCTTGTTCGAGAAGGGCGTGCGGGGAGGCGCACCGGCTGATCGCTGGGTCGTTGAAACGTACGACCGTCACGGCTTGGCCAGGGCCGCCTTCACATAGGCGACGATCGCATTGGCGTGACCGTGGCCCAGCCCGTGCTCCGACTTGAGCACCGACACGACCTGCATGTGAGGGTGAGCGGAGAGTTCTGCAGCGGCAAGATCGAGCCACTCCTGAATCGGCTTGCCGTAGGTGCGTTCGATGCTCGGAAAGTACGAAGCTGGCCCCTTCAGCTTCGACCCGTCAGTGGGTTGCTCGGGCGCGAGAACACGATCGCTGGTCATGCAGCCACCATAGAAGACGCGGTTCGCCGCGACAACACTCCCGGAGACGGACCGGCGTGCGGTGTAGCCGGAGCGATCAGTCGACGGTCGAACACCGAGAGGTCGCCTTCATCACCAGCCTCTGCGGCTGCTCGGCGGTGAAGGCGTCCAGCGTGAAGAGCATCAGCGAGCGATTTGCGAGAGTGAGGGTCGATGGCCCCAGCGCCGAATCCAAGGTCGCGCTCCACCCCTCCTTGGCGCTGTAGGTCGCCGAGAGCTCGCGCACCCATCCGTTCAGATCGAACCCATCGACGACGACGATCGACCGCTCAACGGCGACGAGCGTTCCCTTTCCACCGTCGGGGCACGGCTCGGTTCGAATCGTGTCTGCGGCAGACACGATCGAGGGAGCCGACAGCTGCGCCTGCAGCTCATCCATGCCACTCGTCACCTCGGTCGTGACGTCATCGACGGTCAGCGAGTTCACTGACGACGAGAGAGCAAGGCCCGTGGCGACGATCCCCACGAGCAGAATCACGCAGGCAGCAGCGAGCGCCATCGTGGGGTGCTTCCGCAGCCAGCGCATCGTCAGCCGCCGTACTTCGCGCTGACCACGATCTCGGTTCCGTTGGCGCCGCATACCTTGTTCAGCTCGGCGGCGGCATCTGCTGTTGCCCCCACGGCGACATACGCATCGGGCGCGCCCGCCGCATCCGGAATCGAGGCCACGTCACTGGCCAAGTCTGCGATCTGCGCTTCGGCGCCCGGGCTCGCTCCCGCCGCCAGAGTGATCATCTTCGCCTTTGCATCGGCAACGAGCTGAGCCCAGCCGGCGGCGTCGAGCTCACCGCGTCGGTATCCCGAGTCGGCGTTGTTCGCATCACTCAGTACCGCCGAAGCCAGCTCGCATGCCTGGCCCAGACTGTCGGCAGCAGACGCGGTCGCGGTCGGGGTGGGCTCGTTCTCGGCAACACGATTCTCGCTCGCGCACCCGGCCAGCGCCACAGCACAGCACAGCAGCGACAGGCCAACCAACATTCGCGTGACTCGCATTGCGTTCTCTCCTCGGGTTGCCTGCCTCAAGTCTGCCCGGTTACTCGCGTGGGGCAAACGGTCGATGAGACCCGCCGTCCCACGCTGCTCGCGTGGGGCAAACGACGGACGGGGGCCGCCGAGCTGACCGAGAACGGGCGGAGAATCGCGCATCCGTCGCATATAGCGCGTCGGATCGCCGAATCTCCGCCCGTTCGGATCGTTCGGCCGCACGCCGGCCCCAGACGGCGCCTAACGCAGGATGCCGCGGGTGCGGGCCGCAGACACGGCCGCGGTGCGCGAGCTCACGCCCAGCTTCGTGAAGATGTGCGCGAGATGCGACTTCACGGTCGTCTCGCTCACGAACAGATCGCCGGCCACCTCCGTGTTGGAGCGGCCGGCCGCCACGAGCTCGAGAACCTCGATCTCCCGAGAGCTCAGACTCGCCTGGGGCGCCCGCATGCGGCTCAACAGTCGCGACGCGATCACCGGTGCGAGGGCGCTCTCGCCCGCCGCCGCCGCGCGCACCGCCGCGATGAGCTCGTGCGGCGGGGCGTCTTTCAATAGATACCCGCTCGCCCCGGCCTCGACCGCGCCCAAGATGTCGGCATCCGAGTCGTAGTTCGTGAGCACCAGAACGTAGGGCGCCGCGTCGAGAGCCCGGATGCGCCTGGTCGCGTCGGCGCCCGTGGTCTGCGATCGGGTGCCGAACTGCAGATCCATAAGCACGACATCCGGATTCTCGTGCACCGTCGCGGCGACGGCCTCGTCGGGCGACGCCGCCTCGGCGACGACCTCGATGTCTTCTTCGAGGCCGAACAGCGCGGCAAGCCCGGCGCGAACGATGGGGTGGTCGTCGGCGACGACGAGCCTGATCATGCGAGGCTCTCGAGCGCGAGCTCGACGCAGAGAGTCGTTCCGCGGCCTGGCTCGGACTTCACCGACAGCACGCCACCGAGCTGGTCGACGCGCTCCCGGGCCGCCTTCAAGCCGAACGAATCCGAGCGGCCGCCGCGAGCATCCGCCGCACCGGGATCGAAGCCCGCGCCGTCGTCGACGATCGTAAAGCGCAGGCCGGCACCGTCGGACTCGAGGGAGATCACGGCGGCCGAGGCCTCGGCGTGCTGGATGACATTGGCCACCGCGCCCTGGGCGATGCGCAGCAGCGCCGTCTGCAGGTGCATCGGCAGCTCGACGGAGTCGGCGACGCGTACCGTGACGCGCAACCCCTGTGCCTGCCACTGCCCCGCGGCCAGCCGGCGAAGCGCACCGCCGAGTCCGTTGTCGTCGAGGTCGGGCGGAGTGAGTTCGCGAATGAAGCGCCTGGCCTCGGCCAGGTTGTCTGCCGCGGTTTCGCGCGCGAGTCGGATGTGCTCCACGCCCGGCCGCTCGGGGTCTGCCCGCTCGGCCGCGTGCAAGAGCATCTGGATGCTCGACAAACCCTGGGCGAGCGTGTCATGAATCTCGCGGGCCAGCCGGGCGCGCTCCGCCAGCACTCCCGACTCGTGCTCCGTCGCGGCGAGCTGGCCCTGCGTCGCCAGCAGCTCCTGCATCAGAGCCTCGCGCTGCTGCGCCTCGCGGGCGAGCGCCTGATAGCCGAGACCGATGAGGAGCGCGACACCGGCGCCCACGAGCGGCCCCACGACGCCGCCGAGGGTCCACTCGCCATGGATGCCGAGGGCACAGATCGCGACGACGGTCGCGACCACGATCGCCGCCGACCCCCACCATCGGCCAAGCAGATGCAGATACAGAAAGAACAGGGGAAAGACGAGGTAGGCGGCCTCGGGTGTGAGCCACAGCAGGGCGATCCACTCGAGGGTGATCGCGGCCAGCCATGCCAAACCGACGACGCGGCGACGACCATGACCACGAGCCGCCCGAGCGGCCACTCCCCCGAGCGAATAGGTGGTGAGGAGCACGAGAACGAGGGCGACGATGACGCCGCTCACATCGGTCGGAGCGACGACGGCGCGAACGATCACCAACACCGCGAGCGCCGCGAAGAGAACGTGCAACCCGGTGCGCAACCCCACGAAGACAGGGGTGAGCGCGGTGTGAGCCATAAATCGAACTCTACGCGCCGACCTGCCCGCGTCATCGTTCGAAAGTACGACTGTGCAGCCGATAGATCGGCCGCCCTGCGCCGTGCCGGCGACGGATGCCTCGGGCCGGGTTCCGCGGAAAAGTGAAGAAGGTCACCGCACCGGTGTCACGAAAGGATGCTTTATGTTCGTCGCCCTCCGCGACCTGCGCTTCGCCCGAGGCCGGTTCGTTCTGATCGGCTCCGTGGTCGCCCTCATCACGATTCTCGTCGGCTTTCTCAGCGGGCTGACCGGCGGTCTCGCCACCCAGAACATCTCGGCCGTTCTGCAGTTGCCGGGCGACCGGATCGTCTTCTCGAGCCCGGGCGGCGAGGCCGCGAGCTACTCCGACTCGACCGTGACCGAGAAGCAGGCGGGGGCCTGGGCAGCGACCGACGGAGTCACCTCCGCCCAGCCGATCGGCATCACCCAGACCCGCGCAGAGGCGAGCGGCGCTCGAGCGGCGATCGCCGTGTTCGGCGTGCAGCCGGGCTTCACGTCGACCGCTCCCACGGAGAGCGGCCACGTGAGCCTTGCCGCCCCGACCGCGAAGGCCCTCGGGGTGAAGGCAGGCGGCTCCGTGACGATCGGAGGCGCCGACTACGTCGTCGACAGCGTCGGTGGAGATGCCTGGTACAGCCACACTCCCGTCGTCTGGATGACTCTCGGCGACTGGCAGACCTCCGCGGCGGCCACCGGCAGCCCCGACAGCTACGCGACCGTGCTGGCCGTATCCGGAACCCCCGATTGGAACGCGGCCGACACCGCCACGGCGACTGTCTCGACAAGCGTTCTCGGGTCACTGACCGCGCTCAGCGCCTTCCGCTCAGAGATCGGGTCTCTGCTGCTGATGGTGGCCATGCTCTTCGGCATCTCCGGCCTGGTCATCGGTGCGTTCTTCACGGTCTGGACGATGCAGCGCAAGGGCGACATCGCCTTGCTCAAGGCCCTCGGCGCGAGCACTCGGTCTCTGCGAAAGGATGCCTTGGGCCAGGCGCTCGTCGTTCTGGTCGCGGGCATCGGGGTCGGCCTCGCGGTCGTGACCGCGCTCGGGCTGCTCGCCGGGTCCGCGCTCCCGTTCTTGCTCAGCCCCGTCACCACCGTGTTGCCCGGCGTGATCATGATCGCGCTCGGACTCGCTGGAGCCGCGTTCGCACTGCGCTCCGTCACCTCTGCCGACCCCCTCACCGCCCTAGGGAGCACCCGATGATCCGCCTGAACGACATCACTCTGACCTTCGCCGACGGCGATACCCGCATCACGGCCATCGACCACGTGTCGCTCACGGCGCATCCGGGAACCGTGACCGGCATCACGGGGCCCAGCGGCTCGGGCAAGTCGAGCCTGCTCGCCGTGTCCGCCACGCTGATCCGGCCCGACTCGGGCGAGGTGCTCATCGACGGTGTCGACGCCGGCCGGCTGAGTGCGGCCGAGGCGACGGAGCTGCGCCGCGAGAAGATCGGCATCGTCTTCCAGCAGTCCAACCTGATTCCGTCGCTCACCGCACAAGAGCAGCTCATGGTCATGAACGAACTGGGCGGGCGGGGCACGCGAGCCGGGCGACGGAGCCGCGCCGTCGCATCCGATCGCGCAGCGATGCTTCTCGACGCCGTCGGCCTCGCCGACCAGCGGCACAAGCGGCCGCACCAGCTCTCGGGCGGACAGCGGCAGCGGGTGAACATCGCCCGCGCACTGATGAACGAGCCCAGCGCGCTGCTGGTCGACGAGCCGACGAGTGCGCTCGATCAAGAGCGGGGCGCGAGCATCATCGAGCTGATCCTGAGGCTCACCGACGAACTCGACACCTGCACCCTGCTCGTCACACACGACCTCGTGCACCTTCCCCGCATGCACGGTGTGCTGCGCCTGGTCGACGGGGCGCTGGTCGACAACCGCGTGGCGTCGGTGTCCTAGTCACCGTCACACGGCACCGAGCCTCAGTCGCGAAGGCGGTCTACTTCACGGACGTCTCGAGTTCGTCGAAGTCGTCGACTCCCGCATCCGCTGCCTCGCGACGGCGAGCGCGCAGCGATGGGGCAGCGAGAGCAGCAACGATTGCGACCACACCGACTCCGGCAGACGCCCAGAAGCCGATGGTGAATGCGTCGTCGGTGGGCGCGCCTTGCGCCGTGACGTTCGACGACAGCAGGGCCGCGATGACCGCGGTGCCGATGCTGCTGCCGATCGTGCGGATCACGGTGTTCGCGCTGATCGCCTCGCTGGTCTGCGACGCCGGAACGCTCTCGACGATCGCGTTGGAGAGGGCCGCGAGCGCCATGCCGATTCCGATTCCGGTGAGGATTCCCGAGACCAGGATCTGCCACTCCTCGGCATGACCGAGCGCGGGGATGAGGAACGCGATCGCCACGGCGACGCCGCCGATGATCATGGGGATCTTCGGCCCGATCTTGCGAATCAGGATGCCGGCGGCCACGCCGGACAGCACCATCGCGACGACGGTCGGCAGCAGGTAGAGCCCCGACTCGCTCACCGACTTTCCGAAGCCGTAGCCGAGCGCACTGGGCAGCTGCAGAAGGGTCGGAATGAGGATGAACGTGCCGAACATCGCGAAGCCGAACGCGAGCGCCACGACGTGGGCCGTCCACACACCGCGGTGCTTGAACAGGCGCATGTCGATCAGCGGTTCCTTCACGCGCAGTTCGACGAACACGAAGACCACGAGCGCGACGGCGCCGAGAATCAGCAGGCCGACGGTCTTGCCGTCGCCCCAGCCCCACTTCTGCCCCTCGCCGATGGCGAGCAGCAGGGAGACGAGACCCACAGACAGGATGCCGGTGCCCACCAGGTCGAGACGGCCCGGGGTGCGCCGGGTCGATTCCGGGATGCCGAAGATCGCACCGAGAAGGGCGATCGCCACGAGGATGGCCGGCAGCCAGAACAGCCAGTGCCACGAGAGCGCCTCGACGATCGGACCGGCCGCGACGATGCCGACGCCCGCGCCGATGCCGAAGATGGCCGAGAGCAGACCGATCGTCACGCTGACCCGCTCCCTCGGCAGCTCGTCGCGCACGATGCCGATGGAGAGGGGCATCACCGCGCCGGCCGCGCCCTGCAGCACGCGGGCCACGATCAGCACACCCAGGTTCGGGGCCAGGGCGGCGAGCACGGTGCCGACCAGCAGCAGCGCGAGCACAACGATGATCACCTTGCGCTTGCCGACCATGTCGCCGAGTCGGCCCAGGATGGGCGTGAGCACCGATGCTGAGAGCAGGTAGGCGGTGAGGACCCAGCTCGCGTCGGTCGTGGCCACACCGAGGTCGGAGCCGATCGTGCCGAGCGCCGGCGCGACGAGCGACTGCAGCGTCGCGAACGACAGTCCGCCCAGCGAGAGGAAGAGAACGATCGCGACGGACCGGGAACCGGGCGTCTTAGCGACCGCGTCGGACTGAGCGCGGACGGACCCGGTCGACGGGCCCTGGGTGGTGACGGACATGACTCTCCTCGATGTAAGCACGTGCTGACTTGATGAGTATTCACCACTGGATGACATCTGTCAACAATCGTTTACTTACATCGCCCACCGCAGGTACAGTGGATGAAGGAGTTGATACATGAGCAACGAGACACAGACGTCGACGGCAGGCCTCGGCGAGGCCGCAGTAGGTGCGGACGACGAGTTGATCCGCTCCGGCCGCGATGCCACGGCCACGCGGCGAGCTCTGGTGCGCGCGGCCCGACGACGCTTCGCGACAGACGGCTACCGCGCGACGACCGTGAGGCAGATCGCCTCCGACGTGGGCGTGAACGTGGCCCTGATCAACCGCTACTTCGTCTCGAAAGAGGGGCTGTTCGAGGCCTGCATGCTACGCACGTCCGACGAGCTCGAGACGCAGGCCCCGTCGAAGAGCATCAAGGAGGTCATCGAGCGCCTCATCGAACACATCGTCAACGCGCCCGACCGCGACGATCCCCTGCAACTGCTTCTGCTTCTGCGCTCCTCGGGAGACGAGAACGCCGACCTCATCCGCCGCAGAACCCTCGAGCACTTCACCCGTCGACTCGCTGCCGCAGCGGGCTGGAGTCCCGACGATCCCGACAGCGAGGCGATCCTCCTGCGCGCTCAACTCGCGATCGCGACCTCGCTCGGCGTCGTGATGCTGCGCACCTCGGCCGCCGTGCAGCCCGTGGCCTCCGCGAGCGGCGACGAACTGACCGAGCCCCTCCGGCAGGTGCTCCGGGTGCTGCTCGCGCCTGCTTAGGATGATGCCGTGAGCGACGCATTCGACAACGGCCCCTTCTTTCACGGCACGAAGGCCGACCTCCGCGTCGGCGACCTCCTCACGGCGGGGTTCAACTCGAACTATCGCCCCGAGATCGTGATGAACCACATCTACTTCACGGCTCTGAAGAACGGCGCGGGGCTCGCGGCCGAGCTGGCGGCGGGCGACGGCGCTCCTCGTGTCTATGAAGTCGAGCCAACGGGCGAGTTCGAGAACGACCCCAACGTCACAGACAAGAAGTTTCCAGGCAACCCCACCCGCTCGTATCGCAGCACCGCACCGCTCAAAATCGTCGGCGAGGTCACCGATTGGGAGCGCCTGACGCCCGAGGCTCTGCAGCACTGGCACGACCGCCTGGCCGCCCTCCGCGCCGACGAACGCGGCGAGATCATCAACTGACCCGCGAGTTCAACACTGAAGTACGGGAAATGGCCGCCTCAGGAGCTTCCGAAGCGGCCATTTTCCGCACCTCAGTGCGTCACGCCAACGCGCGGCGCGCTGTCCTCCATGGATGGAACCTAGAAGCCGCGGTGCACATTGAACGACGACGGCGTGCAGGTGTAGGTAGCCCCGTTCAACTCGTGCACACCGTTGCCGAGCCGCGCGCACGTCTGAGCGGCGTCGATCAGCGCGGGAACAGCCACAGCGGCGATGATCACGATGAAAAGCACACCGAGCCCCGCAATGATGATGCCCGCCAGAGCGAACCCGTTCGTGAATCCCGCGCGCTTCGACTTGACGAAGGCGATGATGCTCAGCGTCAGGCCGACGATGTTCAGCACGGCGATGAGCGAGAGCGCGAAACCGACGACCCCGAGCACGAAGTGAGGGTCTCGCTTCGCGACAGGGCCCGTGGCGAGCGCCTCTTCTGACGGTCCGGTCATCGGATCGGCGTGCGTCGTCACTGCTGGCTCATTCGTCATATCTGCACCTTAGTGGTCGCGATACGGCCGCAAGCGGCCTGCTCGACCAGCGCTGACTGCGCTGGCCGAGCAGGCGGCCCTTCGACAGGCTCAGGGAGCGACGCGGCGGCGACGTACCAGGAAGACCGCTCCCCCGGCGAGCAGCAGCGCGAGCGCTCCGAGCCCTGTGAACAGGGCGCCCGAGCCCGTGAGGGCGAGCGGGCCGCCGCCGCCGGATCCGGCAGGTGCGACCGGCGCGGCCTCGACCGTCAGCTTCGCCTCCGCGAGCGCTCCCGATTCGCTGCCGGCAGCGCGCACGGTGTGCTCGCCGGCTGGCGTCGACAGCGGGATGCGCACGGTCGCCGTGAAGCGCCCGTTCTCATCGGCATCGACGGTTGCCAGCAGAACCGGCTCGGAGAACAGAGTCAGATCGACCCTGTCGCCCTCCCCGAACCCGCGGCCCGTCACCGTGATCGTGTCGCCCGCGACAATAGTCTTCGCGCTCAACGTGATCGAGACATCCGGAGTGTCGGGGCCAGAGACCACGACCGACAGCGTTGCCGCGGTCGAGGTGTTGCCCGCCACGTCGACCGCCCGATACTCGAGCAGTGTCGAGCCGACCTCGTCGAAGGCGAGCGGCGAGCCGTAGGCGGCCCACTCCCCCGAGTCGAGTCGGTACTCGATCGCGGCGACACCACTGGTCGCATCGGCTGCCGACAGCGTCACGACAACGGGTTCCTCGACCGTGCCGACGGCAGACGCCGGCGAAGCGGATGCGCTGGCGCTCGGCGCGGTGCGGTCGACCGGCAGCGTGAGCGATCCGAGCGACGACTCCACCGGAACTCCCTCGACGCTCGCCCGATACTCGACCGTGCGAGTGCCGTCGCCCGTCATCGCGATCGGCGCCGTGTAGGCCGCCCACGCGCCGCCGTCGATGCGGTACTGCAGATCTGCCGGCGCATCCGAGCCCAATGCCAGGGCGACCGTGGGCGCCGTGCGGAACCAGCCCGCAGAGCCGTCGGGCGATCCGGGCGTGGTGGTGGCGACGACCGTCGGCGTTTCCGTTTCTCCGTCGCCCTCCACGACGACGCGCACCTGCACCGCCGCGTTCTCGGGGGCGAGCTCCTCGTCGGCCGTCATCGCGAACACCGGCAGCCCGGCGCTCGTGAAGTGCACCAGCGCGGCGCGAGCGTGCCTGCGCGGGTCGAACAGACCGGCATCCGTCGCCTCGCCCGGGTTCGACGAGTCGTTCACGGTGCGCGAGTGGTAGACGATCACGGGGTTGCCGTACTCGTCGACGGTGAACGAGTTGTGGCCGGGGCCGACCTGACCCGGAACGTCGGCGCTGGTGAGCAGCGGGTACGGGTTCTTCGTCCACGACGTCGGGTCGAGCAGGTCGGAAGCCGAGCTCGCTGTGAGCAGGCCGACGCAGTACTTGTCGTCGACCGACGACGCCGAGAAGGCGATCATGATCTTGCCGTCTCGCTTGATCACAGCCGGACCCTCATCGATCGCCTGGTCGCCGTTCTTCTCCCACGCCAGGGTCGGCGTCGAAAGAAGGAAGGATGCCGAGATCAGCTGGTTCGGGTTCGCCGGGTCGGTCTCCGCCATACGCAGCGTCGATCCGCCCGCCCCGGTCTCCGCCCACACCACGTAGTGCCGTCCATCGGACTCGAAGTGCGTCATGTCGAGCGAGAAGTGCGTGAACGACTCGGTGTCGCCCGGGGCCGCCTTGACCTGGCCCAGGCTCGTCCAGTTCGCCGGATCGAGGGCGGCCTCTCCGCCGAATTCCTCACCCGTGAACTTGAGCATGGCAGGCCGGATGTCCCAGACCCCGTTCCGCGCGGCCGTGAACAGGATGTACCAGTCGTCGCCGATCTTCTCGAGCTCAGGAGCCCAGATGAAGCGGTTGAGAGTGGGATCGGTGTTCTCGTGCCAGATCGTGGTCTCGGGCGCGGTCTTCAGACCCTGGATCGTCTCCGCCCGGCGCAGCACGACGCGGTCGTAGCCGTTCGGGTCGTTCTCGCGAGTCATGGGGTACGACGCCGTGAAGTAGTACCAGCCGTCGTCGCCGAGGGTGACGTCGGGGTCTGCACGGCGCTCGACGAGCGGGTCGGGGAACGTCGGGCGCGTCACCGTTCCGTCGACCGTGTATGTGCCCGGCGCTGCGGAGTTGAGGGCCGTGACGTCGTCGGCATCCCATTCGACGGGCATCGACGAGGTATCGCCGCTCGAGTACTCGACCGTCGCGGTCTCGGGCAGCACCGGGGTCTCGCCCTCGTCGACCGTCACGTCGGCGAACGACTCCACGCCGGTGTTCACCACACGACTGAACTTCTCCACGACGCGCTCGTACTCCGCCTCGGTCACTCCGATGCTGGATGCTCCGGAGGCGCCGGCGGGAAAGTCGCCGGTCTCGGCGGGTGCGACACCGGAAACGGCCACCGGTGCGCTGAAGGCCGCGAAGTCGACCGTGGTCACCTCGAAGCGCGCTCCGCCCTGGCCGGCGTAGGCCACGCGATAGGCGCCGATGCCGTTGTCGTACCGGGCGGAGACCGCGGTCGCGGTCACTCCGCTGGGAACGAACGACACCAGTCGCTCGTTCGTGAATGAGGTGAGGTCTGCCGAGTCGTAGACGTACAGCCTCGAGCCCGAACCGTTCTCTATCGAGATGAGACGGAAGGTTCCATCGGGTGCACGCAGCGCCACGGGAGGCCCGAACTTGGCGACTCCCTGGCCCGGGTAGAGCACTCCGCGCCCGTTGTTCAGGGCCTCGAAGTCACCACCGGCGGAGGGCGACGACGATGCGGCGAGGTGCAGCACGTCGGTGCGCGTGGTGTCACCGTCGACGATGTACGAGCCGATCCGGCCGGCATCCGCGGCCAGCACGGTGACGGTGAAGTCGCGGGTCGCGGTCTGGCCGTCGAGGCTGAACGTCGCCGTGAGGGTGACCTGCTTCTCGGCGTCCGGCCGGGCGACCGAGCCGTCGTTCGCGATGGTGCCCGCATCCGATGAGGCCCAGGCTACGGTCACGTCGCCGACCGCCGTGCGCAGCACGAGGTCGTCGGTGACGTGGCTGATCGCGAGGTCGTAGCCGTCGACGGCCACCTGCAGGTTGTTCTGCGAGGTGTCGGCGAGCACGGTGAAATCGAAGGTGCGCGTGGTGGTGCGGCCGGCCAACTCGAGGGTGGCCGTGAGGGTGACAGGCACGTCACCGCCCGTGGTGGGCCGGGTGACGGTGCCGTCGTTCGCGATCACATCCGGTCGATCGGATGCCCACGCGACGGTCGACCCGTTGGCTCCCGTCGCGACGAGGTCGCGGTCGGTGGTGACGGCTCCCGAGCCGGGCGCGAGCGCATCGGCGTCGGCCGCGAGCGCCGCCTGCACCGTGGCCTCGTCGGCCCAGGAGTAGTACTCGCCGGCGATCTGCGCGTCGCTGAGGGCCGACGTCCACACCTTCACGTCGCGCACGCCGCCCTTGTAGAACTCGTCGGCATATGACGACTTGCCGATGTACGACACGAGGTTCGAGCCGAACTGGCTGACCGTTCGGCTGGTCGGCACCGAGCCGATCTTCTTGCCGTCGAAGTAGCCCGTGATGCGCGTGGGCTCGATGACCGTGGTGTACAGGCCCCAGGCGCTGGATGTCGTCGGTCCGGCTATGCCGTTGGCCGCGTTGGTCGGCGAGATGCCCACCTCGGAGCTCCACGGGGAGCCCGAGGTGGCGCTCCCCGTGATCACCGACTTGAACAGTCCGCCCGGGTTCTTCGGGTTCAGCAGCCAGTACTGCGACGGCGGGTTGTTCGCCGATCCGAAGAACATGGCCGCGTAGTTGCCCGACGCCTTCTCGTTGCGCAGCCACGTGGAGATCGTGAGCGTGTCGCGCCCGTCGAAGAGGCCGGTGGGAAGCTGCACGTAGGCGGCGTTGCTGTTGCTCGCTCCCCCGGGGAGCGCGAGTTCGGCGTCGGTGACGACGGCCCCGGCGCCCTTGAGCACGCCATCGTTCGAGTTCTGCGACGAATCCGGCACGGTCGTGCCCGATACATCACTGAAGTCGTAGTGCAGAAGCAGGTCGCCTTCGGCGGCGGATGCCTGTGGCGCGGCCAGGAGGGTGCCGAAGGCCACCGCGAACGCGGTGAGCATGGCGAGACGTTTTTTCACAGGGAACTCACTTCGGTGTGGGTTGTTTGATGGTTTCGGTGAGCGGTGGGTGATCGGGTTACGAGACGGACCGTCGGCGGCGCATGACCAGCAGCAGGCCCGCGGCGAGCAACACTGCACCGCCGGCAAGTGACCAGCCGACGGCCAGGCCCGTGCTGGCAAGCGGGCCGGACTGCGATCCGCCCGCCGGGTCGGACCCGGTTCCCGCAGCGGCCTTCACCGTCACAGCGATCTCGGCGATGTCCGCCGAATCCGCACTGGCGGCCCGCAGCGTGTGCGCCCCCGCCTCGATGCCGGCCGGAACCGTCAGCGTGGCGATGAGATTGCCCTGCGCGTCGCTCTGCACTGCACCCAGCGAGGTCGGCGTCGAGAACAGGGTGAACTCGATGCGCTCTCCCGCCCCGAAGCCGCTACCGGTCACCGTGAACGGCTGCCCGACCGTGAGGGTGGTGGTGGCGAGCTGCAGCTGCGCGGGGGTTCCGTCGCCCGGTCCTGTGCCGCCGGCAGCGAGTACCGGACCCACCGACGCCACGGCGGAGGCGGGATCGAAGAGCGGCTTCGAGGCCGTGACGGACACGCCGATCGTGGCGCCGACATCCGATGCCGTGAGCAGGTACGACGAGCCCGTCGCGCCCTCGATGACCACGCCGTCGCGGCTCCACGTGTAGCCAGTCGCCGTCCACGGCTGCGAGGCAGCTGCGGTGAGTGTCTCACCGGCACGCGCCGTTCCGGCGATAGTGGCGGTCAGCGGCTGCGCATCCACGATCGTCTGCGGCCCCACGCTCGTCAGGGTCGGCGTCACCTCGTTGATGAGGCCGGTCTCCGCGTCGAACGTCAGCTTGTCGATCGTCGTCTCGCGGTGCTGGCCGTCGCCGCCGGGAATCGCGAAGCGGTGGTACACGATGTACCAGTCGTCGGTGCCAGGAACGTTGAGGATCGAGCTGTGCCCGGTCGCGAGGATTCCCTGGGACTTGTCCTTCTGCAGGATCACGCCACGGTAGGTCCACGGCCCGTCGACGCTCGTCGAGGTGGCATATCCGACCTTGTAGTTCTCCGACCCTGTGTCGTCGATCGAATAGGTGAGGTGGTACAGACCGTCGCGGTAGTTCACGAACGAGCCCTCGCGGAAGTCGTTCAGGCCGTCGATGCGCTTCAGCGTCTCCTGCTTGATCGACAGCATGTCGTCACTGAGCTCGGCGTAGACGGGTGAACCGTTGCCCCAGAACAGGTAGTTCTTGCCGGTGGCCGGGTCGGTGAAGGTCGCCGGGTCGATCGCCTGGCCGGATGTGACTGCCTCGTTGTTTAGGATCATCGCCTCGGGCTGCGCCGTGAACGGACCCTCGGGGCTGTCCGCGACGGCCACACCGATCGTCTTGCGGTCGAGCGACGCGTTGTGTCCGCTGAAGTAGAAGTAGAACTTTCCGTCCTTCTCCGCGATCGTCGGAGCCCACGCGTTGCCGGTGGCCCACGGAACGTTCCCATTCGCGCCGTCGAGCGTCAGGATCGGCGCCTCCGAGCGTTCCCAGCTGACCAGGTCTTTCGACGACCACACGTAGAAGTCCTTGCCGCCCCAGCCGGCGTATCCGTCGGAGGTGGCGTAGACGTAGTAGGTGTCGCCGAATGCAATCACATTCGGGTCTGCGTAGAGACCAGGGATGCTGGGGCTCGCCATCACGACGGCGCGCAGCGTCCAGGTGGTGGCCGCTCCCCCGCCGTTCGGCGTGAGCGTGACCGTGAGCGGGGTGCTCAGGTCGCTGGTGGTTCCGGATGCCGGACTCGCCACGACTCCGGCCGCGGTCGAGAACGTGGGCGTCAGAGCGGTCACATCGGTGCCCGGCTTCACCGGGAAGGTGACTTCGTGTGTGGTGTTGTTCACGATCGGAGCGGTCTTCAGCGCGTCGGATTCGGCGAGGGTGACGCCCGCGAGCGCCCCCACGTTGCCCGAGCGGGCCAGCACCTCGTCTGCAGACAGTGCGCGGTCGTACAGCGCGAACTCGCGGTACTTGCCGCGGAACGTGTTGTCGGCCGTGTAGTTGGAGCGACCCAGGTGGTTCGCCGTGGTGATGCCGCCGCCGATGTCTCCCGGCTCGTTCGTGACCGTGCCACTTGCTACGGCGACGCCGTCGAGGTAGATCGTGGCCGTGCTGCCCTTCAGCGTGTAGACGAGGTGCGCCCACTTTCCTCGAGGCAGGTCCGATCCCTGAGACACCGTCTGCTCCGTCGTCCAGTTGCCCGTCGCGAGGCTGGTGCGATAGGCGTTGCCCGTGGTGAACAGGTACCCGTTTCCGGCTCCCGCCACCGTGTTTCCCAGGCCGTAGATGAAGTAGTTGCCCGATTGCGCCGAGTCGATCCAGACATCCGCCTCGACCGTCACATCGGTGACACCGGCGAGCAGATTGTCGGGAAGCTTGACGTAGTCGTCACTGCCGTCGAAGGTCAGTGTGCCGTCGCCCCAGCTCGCTCCCCCTGTGATCGTGGCGTCCTGTCCGTTGCCCGAGACATCCTTGAGGGTCGCACCCTGGCCGTTCTCGAAGTCGTAGCGCAGGATCTCGCCATCCTCGTTGACCGGAGCCGGCGCGGGCCCGCTGCCGAGGCTCTCGAGCTCGGCCGCGGTGATCGGAATGACCGTGCCGTGGCGCGGGCTGGCCGGCAGGTCGTAGTTCGAAGCGACCTTCCAGTCGGGGTTCGCGATGTCGTCGGTCTCGAGCGGAATGTACCCGCGTCCGCCGTACTCGTCGACGAAGAGATAGAACTTCTCGCCGTTGATGTCGCCGGGGTTGGCCTTGAACGCCGTCGGTCCTTCGACCGCGCTGGTTCCGGCGTCGCGTCCGATGCAGCTGTCGACCATGCTCCACGACTCGAGGGTCGCGCGCAGCTCTGTCGACTTCTCCTGGATGATGTCGGCGCAGCCGGTGCCGCCCGCTCCCTCGTCTTTCGTGAAGCGGTAGTACGTGCCGTCCTCCTTCAGAACGGTCGAGTCGATGCGCGACACGCCCTGGTCCTGCCAGACCTGCGCCGGGGTGAAGGTCACGAAGTCACGCGTGGTGGCGTACATCATGCGGTGATAGGTGTTGCCCGTGTGGCCGGGGTCGTCGTCGGCATACAGAGCCGACGCCCAGAACACCACATACGATCCGATGGTCTCGTCGTAGTACGCCTCCGGCGCCCACGTCATTCCCGCGTTCTCGGGCGCGACCTTGATGTGGCGCTGCGGCGACCAGGTCTTCAGGTCGTGCGATTCCCACACCTCGAGGTACTTGCTGCCCGTGCGCACGGAGTCGCCCCACGAGGTTCCGCTGCCGATCGAGAGGTCGGTGGCGATCAGGTAGAACGTGTCGCCCTCGGGAGAGCGGATGAGGAACGGGTCGCGCAGACCCTTGGTGCCCTTCGTCGAGGTGAGCACCGGCTGTCCGCCGTTGAGTTCGCGCCAGTCGAGGGCGTTGTTGCCCTCGCTCGCCGCGAAGAAGATGTTCTCACCGGCGAGGGTGTTGCCGGTGAAGTACGCGAAGGCGTAGCCCTCGTACTCGGCTGTCGGGGCAGCTGCGCGCACCTGCGCAGTGAACTCGCGGGTCGCGGTCGCGGCGCCCTTCGTGAGGGTCGCCGTGAGCACGACGGACGTGCCGGATGCCTGGCGCGCCACGACTCCGTCGGTCGAGACGACGGCCGGGTTCGACGACAACCATGCCAACGAAACGCCGTTGGATGTCGTGGGCAGCGTCAGGTTGCCGCGCACGTCGTCGAGGCCGGCGATCTCGAGAGCCGCGGCGGCGGCATCCACGTCGTACTGATCAGACGGCAGCGGCAAGACCGTCGCCGGGAAGGTGCGGATCTCGGTTGCGGCGCCGCGGGTGATCGTGGCGATGAGGTTCACCGCGGCCGGGTTCTGACCCGCCGCGGGCCGTGTGACGACACCCGCAGTCGAGATCACGGTGGGCGCATCGGATGCCCAGGCGATCGTCGATCCGTTGACTCCCGTTGTCGGCAGGGTCAGGTTGCTCGTGACGGCACTCAGGTCGCCGAGGCTGAGCGCGTCGGCGTCGCGAACCGCGCGGTCGGCGTCGGCAGGCTGAAGGGCGGCGATCTCGGTGCCGGTGAGGGCCGTGTTGTAAATGCGGAAGTCGCGCACGCTGCCGGCGAGGTAACGGTCGCTGCCGTAGTTCGACCGACCGATGTAGTTCGCGGTCGTCACGCCGCCGCCCAGGTCCTTCGGCTTCACCGTGATGCCGGTCTGCTCTGCCACCTGCGCACCATCGAGATAGAGCCGTGCAGTGTCTGTGGCGTCGTCGAGCGTGTAAGTGAGGGTCTTCCAACTGCCGCGTTCCAGGTTGGCACCGGAGTTGACGACTTTCTCGCCGCTCCAGTTGCCCGTGGTGATGCCGGCGCGATACGCGTTGCCGGTCACGAACAGGTACCCGGTGCCGGAGTTCGAGCTCGCCGGGTTGCCCAGGCCGAAGATGAAGTACGGCGTAGCCTGTTCGGGCCGCACGAGCACCTGCGTGCTCACCGTGATGGAGTCCAGGCCGACAAGGACATTGTTCGGCAGGGCGACGTGGTCGTTCGTGCCGTCGAGCACCAGCCCGGCGCTGCCGGACTGGACAGCCCCGCCCACGACGGTGCCGTCGCGACCATTGCCCGAGGAGTCGACAGCGACCCCTCCGCTCGTTTCGTCGAGCGCGTAGGAGAGCACAAGGCTGTCATCGGCCGCGAGCGCGGGCGTCGCGCTGAGCAGGGGCACGGCGAGGGCGAAGGCCGTCGCGGCCACGAGTGATTTCGTGAGGGTGGTTAGTTTCATGGCGCGAAGTCTCCGGGTCGGCTTCATTGACGATGGGAATTGGGTACTGCGGGTGCTGCGGTTTTTCGTCGATCGAGTAACCCGCGAGGAACGAGCGGGCGTATCGAGATCAGGTCTTGCGTTTGCGCGAGACGACGAGCCTCTGCAGCAGCACGAAGACAAGCAGGATGGCGCCGGTGATGATGGTGGTCGCCTCGGGCGGGATGCTGCCGTCGCGAGTGATGAGAACGTTCATCAGGCCGAGCACGAGCGCGCCGATGACCGAGCCGAGCACGAAGCCGGCACCACCCGTGAGCAGGGTGCCTCCGATGATGACGGCGGCGATCGCGTCGAGCTCCCAGCCCACGCCCGTGATGTTCTGGGCGATGCCGAGCTTCGAGGTGTAGACCACGGCGGCCAGGCCGGCGAGGGTTCCACTGATGATGTAGATCGCGAGCTTGGTGCGCACGACGGGAAGGCCCATCAGCGTCGCCGACTGCTCGGATCCACCGATCGCGTAGACCGTTCGACCGAAGCGCGTCTTGTGCAGAATGTAGAAGGCGATGATCACGACGACGGCCGCGATGATCACGTTCGGCGTGGTGACGAGGTCGTTGATCTTCGGCCCGTCGATCACCTTCCACTCGGTCGAGAGGGTGCGGATGGGAGATTCGTCGGCCAGGCGCTCGGGCGTGGTCGAGAGCATGGATGCGAGTCCCCGGGCCAGGAACATCATCGCCAGCGTCGCGATGAATGGTTGCACATTGAAGTACTGGATCAGGATTCCCGATGCAGCGCCGAAGGCCGAGCCGATGAGGATCATCAGAACGATCACCACGAACGGGTTCCACCCGGCATTGGCGAGCATCACCCCCACAAGGCTGCTGATGGCGATGATGGCGCCGACCGAGAGGTCGACTCCACCGGTGAGGATCACGAAGGTGAGTCCGACCGCCAAGATAATCAGGTAGGCGTTGTTGATGAAGAGGTTCGACAGCGTGCTGAACTGCAGGATGCGGCCGTAGGCGATCTCGCCGTAGATGATCATGCCGACGAAGATCACGATCGCTGCCAGGGTCGGCAGCGTCTCGAGGTTCGGCTTGAGGCGGCTCACCGGCGACGGTGTGTGCGGGCTCTGCGGCGCGCTCGGGCGTTCGATGACGGAGGTCATGCCGACACCGCCTCCTTTCGTGGCGTGCTGGTTCTGGCACGACGCTGGCTGAAGAGTGCGCGAACCCGCTGCGACTGCAGAAGGCAGATCGCCACGATGACGATGGCCTTGAACGCAGGGGTCGCCGACGACGGGATGGCGAGGAACACGATGGTCTTGTCGAGCGTGGCGATCAGCAGGGCGCCGATGACGCTGCCGGTCAGCGAGAACTTTCCGCCGGCCAGCGAGGTGCCGCCGATGACCACCGCGAGGATGGCATCCATCTCGGAAGAGAAGCCGGTCTTGGCCACCTCGACGGTCATAACGCTGGCGGTGCTGAAGATTCCCGCGACCCCTGCGAGCACGGCGCTGAGGATGTAGACGAAGATCAGCAGGCCGACCGGTCGGATGCCCGCCATGCGCGCCGCCTTGGGGTTGATGCCGATCGATTCGATCATCAGCCCGAGGGCGCTGCGGCGCACCAGCAGTGCCACGATCGCCACGATCACGGCCCCGATCACGAAGACGACGGGAAAGCCGAGGACGGTGCCGTTGGCGATCCAGCGGAAGAACTCGTTGCTGGCAGAGGTGTTCTGACCGGAGGTGATGACCTTGGCCAGTCCTCGACCGGCGAGCATCATGATCAGCGTCGTGATGAATGGTTGGAGCCCCACGATCGAGACGAGCAGGCCGTTGATCAGACCGAGGAAAGCGCTGATGCCGAGGGCGAGAGCGATGGCCATAAGCGCGGATCCGAGCGAACCGTCACCGGCATCGTGCATGAACTCCATCGACACGGCACCGGAGACGGCCATGACAGAACCAACCGAGAGGTCGATGCCGCGCGTGGCGATCACCAGGGTCATGCCCACGGCGATCATCATGATCGGTGCGCTGGCTCGCAGGATGTCGATGAGGTTTCCCGAAAGGTCGCCGGTGACGGCGTTGACCGAGATGCCGAGGTACGACGGGTCTTTGATGAGGTTGATGATCAGCAGCAGCACGAGGGCGGCGATCGCCCAGATGTAGGGCTGCTTGACACTGGTCTTCACGAACGACGACGAGCTCGATGAGGTGTTCGACATCAGTTGATGCTCCCCTCGGCAGCGAAGGCGGCGGGTTCGGGCTCGAAGGCCTGCACTCCCGCGGCGTCCGCGCCATCCGATGCGATCAAGTCGACGATCGTGTCGGCGTCGATGTCTGGCCCGTTGATGATCTCTCCGATCTTGCGGTGGTCTTTCAAGACCACGATTCTTTCGCTGAGGCGCACGACCTCTTCGAGCTCCGACGAGATGAACACCACCGACATTCCTTCTTCGGCCAGGGTCGCGATCGCCTCCTGGATCTCGGCCTTGGCTCCGATGTCGATGCCCCGGGTGGGCTCGTCGAGGATCAGCAGCTGAGGGTTCGTTGCGAGCCAACGGCCGAGCAGAACCTTCTGCTGGTTGCCGCCGGACAGGTTCTTGATGGGTCGTTCCGGGTCGCTCGGTCGCACGTTGAGCTCGACGATGTACTTGTCGCACAGCTCTTTCTGCTCGCGCTTCGAGAGCGGGCGGGCCCAGCCGCGCCGGGCCTGGACGGCCAGGATGAGGTTCTCGCGCACCGTGAGGTCACCGACGATGCCCTCGTCGCGGCGGTTCTCTGTCGAGAACGCGATCTTGGTGGCGAGCCCGGCCACGGGGCTGTGCACCTCGGTGCTCTTGCCTCCGATGGTGACCTCGCCGGTATCGGGCCGGTCGGCGCCGTACATCAGACGGCCGAGTTCGGTGCGGCCGGAGCCGAGAAGTCCGGCGAGGCCGACGACCTCGCCCGGGTACACGGCGATGTCGACGGGCTCGATCGACCCCTTTCGGCCGAGATCGGTGGCGCTGTAGAAGGGCTGCTCGCCACTCTCCCGCGCATCCCGCCGTCTGTTCGAGCCGAGCGAAGCGAGGGTCTCGAAGTCCTTGCCGATCATCAGAGAGATCAACTGGCTTCGACCCAGCTCGCGGGTGAGGTGCTCCCCCACGAACTCGCCGTTGCGCAGCACAGTGAGGCGATCGCTGATCGCGTAGACCTGGTCGAGAAAGTGAGAGACGAAGAGAATGGCGACGCCCTGATCACGCAGGCGACGCATAACGGCGAAGAGGCCCTCGACCTCGTTGGCATCGAGGCTCGAGGTGGGCTCGTCGAGAATGAGCACCTTCGACTTGGCCACCATCGCGCGGCTGATGGCGACGAGTTGCTGCAGGGCGAGCGAGATGCTCGACAGCGGTTGGCGGGGGTCGAGGTCTCCGAGGCCGAGGCCGACGAGTGCCTCGTGGGCGGCCTCGTGGGTCTTCTTCCAGTTGATTCCGAAGGCGCCGCGGATCTCGTTGCCGAGCATCACGTTCTCGCCCACGGTGAGATTGTCGCAGAGGTTGACCTCTTGATAGACGGTCGAGATGCCGGCGCTCTGGGCGTCGGCCGTTCCCGAGAACTGGCGGGGGCCGCCAGAGACGAGGATGCTGCCGGAGTCGATCTTGTACACGCCGGTCAGTGCCTTGATGAGGGTGGACTTGCCCGCACCGTTCTCACCCATCAGGGTGTGCACCTCTCCCGGGTACAGCTTCAGCTGCACGTTCTGGAGGGCTTTGACGCCAGGGAACTCGATCGAGATGTCGGTCATCTCGACGATCGGCTCTGTCGCTGCCATGTCTGCCTGCTCGTTCTGCCGTCTGCCGGCCTCGTCTTTGAGTCGCGTGGATTCTCCCACGCGGGAGCTCATTCGGTTCCCCGAGCCGCGAGGCCCGGGGAACCGAATGAGCGGGGTGAATCAGTACTTGCGGTCGGGCAGCGCCGTCTTGGCGGCCTCGGGCGAGTCGAAGGTCACACTCGGAACGACGATGTCGGACTCGACCTTGTCGCCGGCGATGGCCTTGTTCACCACGTCGATGGCGGTGTCACCGAACAGCGGGTTGTACTCGGCGACGAAGCTGAGGCGTCCGGCCGAGAGGGCCTCGAGGGCCGCCTTGGTGCCGTCGATCGTGATGATCTTGACGTCGGTGCCGGGCTTCAGGCCAGCCTCTTCGACGGCCAGTGCCGCGCCGAGACCCATCTCGTCGTTCTGTGCGAACACGAGCTGAACGTTGTTGTTGTTGGCCTTGAGGATCGTCTCGAAGACGCTCTTCGCCTCTTCGGTCGACCAGTTGGCCGACTGACTCTCGAGCTTGGTGAGGTTGGAGTCGATCTTCTCGTCCCAGCCCTTGTTGCGGTCGTTCACAACAGACAGTCCGGGAGGTCCTTCGAGCACGACGTAGTTGCCGCCGTTGGGGAACTGCTTGTTGGCCCATTCCGCTGCCGAGGCGCTGATGCCCACGTTGTCGGGGGCGATGTGGCTCGTGTAGAGCTTGGTGTCGTTCGGCTCGATGCCGCGGTCGAGCAGCACGACGGGGATCTCGGCCTCCTTGGCGCGCTCCAGGATGCTCTCCCAACCAGTGGCCTCCGTGGCCGACAGCAGAATCGCGTCGACGTCTTCATCGATGAACGAGGTGAACGCCGTGATCTGCGAGTTCTGGTCGCCGTTGGTGGCGGGGGCGTACTTGAGCTCGAATCCGTTCTCCTCCGAGAACGAGTCCTGGATGTTCTTCTCGTTGGCCGTGCGCCATCCGCCCTCGGGGCCGACCGCGACGAACCCGATGGTCGTCAGGTCTTTGCCGTCGCCCGACGCGTCGTCGCCGCCGCCACTTGCCGAGCAGGCGCTCAGGCTGAGGGCGACAGCCCCTACCAGAGCGAGGCCTGCGATGGACCTGAATCGAGGTGCCTTGAACATTGATCTCCTCCTTGAGACCCGCCGGCTAGGGAGATGCCGACGGAGTGAATGTGAACCGTGATTGATGCAATGGGCTGAGGTTGTGAGGGCTAACAATTCGCTTGGCCGGGCGGCTCTGCAGGGGAGCTTGTCATCTCGTCCCTGAGATCCTTCGGCGTTTTGTGAAAAGTTGTTAGCGCTCACAGTTTGCTTAGGCGAGACGATATCCGCGTCCTGATCGTCATGTCAAGCGAGTACCGCCATGGCTTCGATAACGAATCGGCAACGGAGCCGTCGGCACCGAACCGCCGCGGCCGTTCGTCGGCCTCGACTTGTGCATGCCAAATGTGAGCCCTAACATTCCCACTGGGAGCACGCGTTCTCGCGTGCACGAACGAGGAGGTTCCCCTGTGACGACTCCTCGCTGGAGGCGAGAGTGAACGAGGCTGAGCCCGTCATCCGCTTCGCCGACGTGTCTGTCACCTTCACCGCCACACGAGCCCTCGACGGCGTCGACTTCCGCCTCTTTGCAGGCGAGGTTCACTCCCTCATGGGAGAGAACGGCGCCGGAAAGAGCACCCTCATCAAAGCGCTCACCGGAGTGCAGCCGATCCACGGCGGAACGATCGAGATGGACGGTCAGCCGGTATCGTTCTCGACGCCCGCTGCGGCCCAGCGGGCAGGTATCAGCACGGTCTACCAAGAGGTCAACCTCCTGCCGAATCTCTCCGTCGCCGAGAACGTGATGCTCGGGCGCGAGCCGCGCACCCGCTTCGGCAGCATCGACTGGCGCGCCGCGCACGAGCGCACCCGAGAACTCCTGGCGACGATGCGGCTCGACATCGATCCACGGTCGATGCTCGCCGACCACTCCCCCGCCATCCAGCAGCTGATCGCCATCGCCCGAGCCATCTACGTCGAGGCACGCGTTCTGGTGCTCGACGAGCCGACGTCCAGTCTCGACAACGACGAAGTGACCGAGCTCTTTCGCATCATCGCGGGCCTCAAAGAATCTGGCGTCGCGATCCTGTTCATTTCGCACTTCCTCGACCAGGTCTACGAGATCTCCGACCGCATCACGGTTCTGCGCGACGGGCGGCTCGTCGGCGAGTATCTCACCCCCGATCTGCTGCGCATCGATCTGGTGCAGAAGATGGTCGGCAAAGACCTGCCCGCGCTGACGACGATTCGAGAACACACCAGCAACAGCGATGTCGAAGAAGGCCTCTCTACTGAAGAACCCCTGATCAGCGCAATTGGGCTCGGCCGCCGAGGCGCGATCGAGGCGTTCGATCTGAGGGTCTACGAGGGCGAGGTCGTGGGCATCGCCGGGCTCCTCGGCTCGGGGCGCACCGAGCTCGCTCGACTGCTGTCGGGCATCGACCGCACCGACAGCGGTGAACTGCTCATCGAGGGGCGGCCCGAACGCCTCACAAATCCGCGCAAAGCCTTGCAGAACCGCATCGCGTACGCATCCGAGAATCGGCGCACGGAAGGAATCATCGGCGATCTGTCGGTGCGCGACAACATCGCCCTCGCCCTGCAGGCCGACATGGGCTGGTTCAGGCGCATCCCCCGCCATCGTCAAGACGAACTCGCCGCGAGTTACATCCAGGCCATGAACATTCGCCCCGCCGACCCCGACGCCCTGATGGGAACGCTGTCGGGAGGAAATCAACAGAAGGTCCTGCTCGCACGATGGCTCGCCGTTGCTCCGCGACTGCTCGTGCTCGACGAACCGACCAGGGGCATCGACGTCGGCGCGAAGGCCGAGATCCAGACCCTTGTCTCCGACCTCGCCGACAACGGGCTGTCGGTGGTCTTCATCTCGGCCGAGCTCGAAGAGGTGCTCCGCATCAGCCACCGCATTGCGATCCTGCGCGATAAGAGAAAAGTCGCCGATCTCGAGAACCACGACCTCACGGTGGCGAGACTGCTCACGATCATCGCCGAAAGCTCGAGCGACGGCGACGATGTCTGAGCGACGGCGTCAGTCGACTAGTCTTCGATTCACGACACGATCACGGGCGTGTCGCTGGATAAGGTGGACTACGTGACCGAAGAGGCGCCGCGCCAAGCGACGATCTTCGATGTGGCCCGACTTGCGGGCGTGTCGCATCAGACTGTGTCGCGAGTCGTCAACGACCTGCCGAACGTGCGTCCCTCCACGCGTGTCCGCGTCGAAGAGGCGATCAAAAAGCTGCGCTACGTTCCCTCTCCCGCCGCGCGGGCCCTGGTCACGCGACGATCGCGAACGATCGGGCTGATCGCCACCGGCGGGCCGGAGTACGGCCCCTCGTCGACGGTGCTCTATTTCAATGCGGCCGCACGCGACGCGCGCTGGTCGGTCTTCACCGCCAACATGACCGACAGCGATCCGAGCTCCATTCGGGGTGCGGTCGAGGCCTTCCTGCGCCAGAACGTCGAAGGCATAGCCGTCATCTCTGGTCACGAAGGGTCGGCTGATGTCGTCGCCGGAATGGAGCTGACGATTCCCCTCGTCGCTCTCGAGGCCACTCCCCACGCCGGGCTCGCCACGGTCGGGGCCGATCAGTACAACGGCGCGCGCAACGCGGTGCGGCATCTCATCGAGTTGGGGCATCGCGGCATCGCGCATCTCGCGGGCCCCGCCGACTCGGTCGACGCCCGCGAGCGCGAGCGCGGATGGCGTGACGAACTGGGAGCAAACGATCTCGCGGCACGAGTGATCGGCATCGGCGACTGGTCACCGTCATCCGGTCACCGATTCGGCGAAGCCTGCGACCTGAGCGGACTCACGGCGATCTTCGCGGCCAACGACCAGATGTCGATCGGCCTGATCCACGCACTGAACGCACGTGGCCTAGCCGTGCCAGCCGACATGAGCATCATCGGATTCGATGACATTCCCGAAGCGGCATATGTATCGCCGCCGCTCACGACGGTGCGCCAAGACTTCGAGACGATCGGTCGCGACATGCTCAGCACACTGCTGTCGCGCATCAACGGTGAGAGCGCGACCGAGCTGCCGCAATCGCTGCCCACACTGATCGAGCGCGCATCGACAGGCCTCGCTCGCCGAGCGAGTTAGTGCAGCAGGCTCGAGACGAGGTTGATCGTCGAGGCCACGACCACGACTCCGAGCAGGAACGACAACAGCGCGTGACGCAGAGCCTCTGCACGCAGCACCGACGACGTGATGTTCGTGTCCGACACTTGAAAAGTCATGCCCAGAGTGAACGCGAGATAGGCGAAGTCGAGGTATCGCGGCGGCTCCGTCTGATTGAACTCGATACCCGTGCCTCCAGCGCGGTAGTAGAACCCGGCATAGCGCAGGGTGTAGACGGTGTGTACGAGCCACCACGATGCCGCCAGCGTAGCCAGAGCCGTCGCGATGAGACCCAGCGTCGCATTCGCATTCAGTCTTCCCGCCTCGATCAGCAGCAGCGCGATCGCACCGAAGCTGGCGATACTCGCCAGGATCAGGAGAGTCTGCGCCATTGGCTGCGACGGATCCTCGCGAGTCGCGTGCGCAGCGGTGTCGGCTGCATCGAGACGCAGCACAGACAGCCACACCCATGCGGTGAAGGTTCCCGCCGCCGCGATCCAACCGACCGCAGGGGCGAACACCCACGAGCCGACGAATCCTGTGACAGCGAAGACCACGACGAAGATGACGAGAACAACGGCGGCTCGCACACCTGCCCGGTGCCAGAAGTCGGTGAAGTCACGGGTGCTGGTCTCGCCGGTCATGCTGCGGGCCTGATTCGTGCCATCGCCCTGTCGGCCGCGGCGTCGGGCTCGCTCGACACGAGGATGCGCATGCCCGGCTCGAGCACGACGACCTTGTCTCCGTAGCGGGCGGCGATCGATGCCCGCTCCCAGATCAGAACGCACTCGAGGGCCAGCTGCGTGGTGATGGCCCACGGCTGCTTGTTCGCGAACAGGGTGAACGACCCCACCGAATAGCCTCCGAGTTCGGCCAGCTCTCCCTGCAGGCCCGGCAGACCCGGGATCTCGATGTCGACCCGGGGCAGCGGCGACGACTTCTGCTTCAGGAACGTCGCCACGAACAGGCGTGCGGCCACGTCGTGCCTGTCGGCGTGCAGGATGCCGCGGGGCCCATCGTAGGGAGGAACGGGGGCGTCGGTCACGGGCATAGACACGACGCTACCGCCTGCACACCCGGCAACCCTGCGCGGCACGATCACAAGACCGAGCCCTGCCACGACTGCAGATCATCGCTGCGCAAGGGCACGGAATACAAGTACCCCTGAATGATGTCGCAGCCCATATCGGTGAGCCGCTTCAGCTGGTCGCGCGTCTCGATCCTTTCGGCGACGACGGTCATGCCCATGGCGTGGCCGACATCGATGCAGCTTGCGACGATGGCCGTGTCCTCAGCGGACACGCCCAGTCCTGCCACGAACGAGCCGTCGATCTTGAGTTCGTCGACCGGAAAGTCCTTGAGGTACGCGAAACCGGCGTGACCGGTGCCGAAGTCGTCGATCGAGAGGCGAACGCCCAGACCGTGCAGCAGGTCGAGATTGCGATGAGCGGCCGGGCTGTCGGTGATCAGGCCTGTCTCCGTGATCTCGAGGGTGAGCAGACCCGGGTCGAGGCGATTCTCGTTCAGCATGGCTCCGACCAGATCCGCCAGACGAGGATCGCCCAGCTGGCGGGCCGAGACGTTGACGGATACAGTGACGGGCCTCGCATGCGGCACTGAATTGAGCTGCACGCACTTCTCGATGGCTACCCGGCATGCCCATGCGCCCAGCTGGTTGACGAGGCCGGATCTCTCGGCCACATCGATGAAGTCGGCCGGCCCGATCACGCCGCGTTCAGGATGATCCCATCTCATCAGCGCTTCGTAGCCGTGGAGCCGGCCTGTCTCGACGTGAAGCTGGGGCTGGTATTCGAGTCGGAACTGTTCGTCGGCGAGCGCAGTGCGAATCTCGCCCAGCAGGCGGATCTCGTTGATCGCCGAGTCGTCGACGACCGAGGTGAAGCGCTTCCACCGGTTGCGACCCGTCGCCTTCGCCTTGTACATGGCCGTCGTCGCCTGTCTCACCTGAGTTTCCGCGAGGCTCGCGGGGGAGACATCATCCGCAGATGTGATGGGCCCCTCGGAGGCCCCCACGCTCGCGGTCACCACGATGTCGAGGTCATCGACCAGAATCGGAACGCTCACCAACTCGAGGATTGTGTCGGCGAAGGAGAGTCCGCGTGCCGACCCTGGACCGACCACGACGAACTCGTCGTCGCCCACCCGCGCACAGAGGAATCCTTCGTCCGCGAGGGCCGTGAGGCGTTCCGCGACCGCCTTCAGCACCTGATCGCCAGCCGCCTGACCCAGGCTCTCGTTCACGACCCTGAAGTGGTCGAGCCCCAGCACGAAGGTGACGAGATCGCACTCGGGCGGCGCATCTCTCACCATGTCGGCGAGTCTCGGCATAAGACCGGCGCGGCTGAGCAGAGACGTCAGCGCGTCGAACTGGGTAGATCGAGCGAGATCATTCTCGGCCTCCCGCCTCAGCGCATCGGCTTTCTCGGCATGCCGCACCGCCCTGATGAGGTGTTCCTCCTCCGCCGTACGATCCCGGCGCGGCGTGAACAAGAAAACCGTGGCCGCAGCGGGAGCCACCGCACCAGGCGCCTGCGCATCCGTCTGTTCGGTCACGCGCGATGCGGAGAGATGGGCGGCGCGAGCAACGCGGTCCTTACCCAGCAGGGCGGACGACATATCCGAGACACGCCCGTCGAGGTGGAGCAGAGGCACGACACGCGCCGAGAACAGGATGCGATCAGCGGGGGGAAGGAGGCGAGTGAAAGCCGTTCCGATCAGGTCTTCCCTCACGAAGCCGGTCCACGCCAAGATGTGGTCGTTGACCTGCACGATCGTGCTGCTCGAATCCACGATGACGATCCCACCCGGCCCCGCGCGGAACAGGGTCTCGTAGTCGACCACGACGGGCAGGTTCGTCGGCACGGTCAGCGCTCGGCGAGGAACTGCAGGATCGCGTGGGACGTCTCTGCGGGCGCACTCACGTGCGGCACGTGCCCCTCGGCATCGAGAACGTCGACGGTGGAGTCAGGCATATGCGCCTTCATGTAGTCGCCCACGTGCAGCGGCGCAAGGGAATCGTTGGTGCACTGGAGGATGAGCGCGGGCACCTCGACCCGGGGCAGCAACGGGCGCACATCCGTGAGAAAGGCGACTCGGGCAAACGTTCGCATCACCCGAGGGTCGACCCGGCAAAAGCTCTGCTCGAGTTCGTCAGTGAGCTGCGGCTCCATGGGGTTCTTCATCACCACCGGTGCCATCATCGCCGCCCACGCGAGGTGATTGTCATCGAGCGACTCCAGGAGTCCATCGATGTCCTCCCGGGTGAACCCACCCTCGTAGCCGGTGTCGGCATCGTCGATGTACGACGGTGTCGGGGCGAGCAGCACGAGCCCGCGAAAGAGCTCGGGTGATTTCACAGCCGCGGCGATGGCCAACATGGCCGAGAAGCTGTGTGCGATCAGGGTCACATCGCTGAACTCCAACGCTGCGCAGAGCTCGATGAGATCGTCGACATACCGATCGATCGTCGCGTACTTGACCGCGTCGTAGTGGGCGAGTGACGACCCACCAGACCCCACGTGATCGAACAGAACGATGCGGAAACGGCTTTCGAAGTAGGGCAGCAGGCGCGAGTACATGGTCTGGTCGCAGCCGAAGCCGTGCGCGAACACCAGGACCGGCGCATCGAGAGGGCCGGAGATCTGCACGTTGTTGCGTGCAACCACCGCGGCGGCCCACGCCGTGGCGTTATGCGAGAGTGCCATACCCTCCACCCTCGCACATGCACGGCTCCGTATGCGTGCTCAGCGGCCGCCTGTCAATGGCATTGCAGCACGATTCGAAGTCACGTGTACTCGTAAGGTCCGAGTCCGATCCGTCGCCGCCACGGCTCCGAATAGACCCGAGACATCTCATCCTCACGAATTCGGACCCGCCTGCACCATGGAAACATCCCCGCGATGGAACTGACCGCCGCTCTCGACCGTCTTCGTCGAACGGATTTTCTCCTCGATGTGATTGGCGCTGCCGATGACCTCGCGCTGACCGCATCGCGGGCGGGCGGTCGCCAGGCCGTCGGCATCCTGCGCCGTGCCATCGACGACGAACAGAATCAGCTCGTGGCGATCGCCGCGGTGCATGCCCTCGGCCGGGTCTTCGATGACGAGGCAGACGACGCCCTGTCTGAGCTGCTCTCGAGCGACCGTGCGTTTCTGAGAGAGCACGCGGCGTGGGCGTTCGGCAGCCGGCTTCCGCGACTGGATGCCGTGTCGCGACTCGTCGCGTGCGTTGTGCAGGCGGGCTTCACCGGCATGCTCGCTCAGCGAACGCTGCAGCAGTGGGCCGTTTCGGCACCGGACCACGTCGCGTTGGCTCTAGAAGGCGCACTCGTCGCCGATCTCGCGGTCGATGCGCGCACCCGCGTCGTCGAAACGCTCGGACTGGTCTCAGGGCGCGTCGCCGGGCGGGCCCTGCGCGAACTGGCCTCCGACACCACGGAGCACGACGAGGTTCGCATCGCGGCGATCGCGGGCATGGGCGACCGGCGCGGCGACGAGCGCGGTCTGAGCCTGGTGCGCCAACTCGCCTCCATCGACAGCGATGCCGGGGCGACGGGTCCGCGGGCGATCGCCGAGGCGGCGCGACTGGCCCTGATCGACCTGGGCGACGCACCGGCCGCCATCCGGCTCGGCGACGGCATCACCGTGGCCCAGCTGTTTCTGCACGCCGACATAGACCGCGGGCTCACCCGTGCCGGGGCCGGTGACAACGGGGGAGTGGCCACGCTTCTCGTGCGGCTTGGCGATGCCCTGGCGAACCTCGACGACATCGACCGGGTGCTGACCATGTCACGCGGCGATGCCGGAGCCGCCGCCGACAGCCTGCTCGATCTAGCAGCGCGCACGGGTGCCGACCATGAGTTCGTTCCCGTTCCCCTGCTCTCCGAGCCGAGCCCGCAGGCCCGCTCCTGGCACACCAGGGTCGCGGCCGAGCGCGGCATCCGTCGTGCGCTCACGGCGCTCGGCCCTGTCGACGTGCTGCATCTGCGGATGGCCGATGTCGGCAGCATGGCCGCGTCGAGCGTGGCGCGCGAGTTGGGCATTCCCGTGGTCTTCACGCTGGCGCCGGATCCGCACGGCGTCATCCGCGCACTCGATGTCGCGGGCTCGCTGACGCCTGCGAACTTCGGCGATGTCGACGAGCACGAGCACTACTGGTTCAGGCACCGCCTCGTTCAGCGCCTTGCTGCCGACGCGGATCACACCGTGCTGTTTCCGCGGCCCGCGGTGCGCGAGGAGCTGCAGGAGCTGTTGGGCATCGACATCGCCGAGTCGCCCGAGCGCTACACCGTGGTGCCTGAGGGAATCGACCTCGCCACCATCGACGACGCTCTCCTCGAGGTCGAAGCCCGCAACGCTGCTGACTCGCTCGATCGGCACGACGCCATCGACGAGCTCGACGCGCTGATCGCCGCCCTGCCCGAACACCGTCGAGGCCTGCCCATCGCGCTCAGCGTCGGCCGCCTTCATCGAGTGAAGGGCATGGCGACCATCGTGGAGGCATGGGCCGCTGATGCCGCGCTGTTCGACGCCTGCAATCTCGTGATCGTGGGCGGTGATCTGCTCGCGCCCTCGGCCGACGAACAGTCGCAGCTCGACGCGATCGACGGGGTGCTGCGCGAGAATCCCAGGGCCGCAGAGGGACTCGTGCTCGCCGGGCACCGTCCCAACGACGTGGTGTCACGGTGGCTCGCGGTGACCCGGCTCGGATCGGGAGACCTCATCGGCGCATCGGGAATCTATGTGTGCGGAAGTCTGAAGGAGGAGTTCGGCATCGCTATTCTCGAGGCTCTGGCGGCGGGACTCGTTGTGGTGACGCCCGACGCCGGCGGTCCGGCGACGTACGTCGACGACGGCGTCACGGGCATACTTGTCGACACCGGATCGGCCACGGGCGTACGTCGGGGCATGACCGGGGCGCTGCAGATCGCTGCTCGCGACGATGCTGGTCGGGTTGACGCGGCCCGCGGCATCGTGCGGAATCGCTTCACCGTGCAGGCCATGGCCACGGCGCTGGAGCGCGTGTACGCGAGCGTCGTCGAGGGTCGGCGCCTCGAGGGCATGTCTCTGACGAGCACGGGCACCGCATCGTGACGCTGCTCGTCATCAGCCCCGACTACGCCTCTCACCTGCTGCCTCTCGCGACCCTGGCCACCGCCTGGCGCGACAGGGGAGACGATGTTGTCGTCGCGTCCGGGCCTGCGACCTCGTCGATCGTGTCGTCGTTCGGCTTTCGCTGGGCCGAGCTGCGACTCGGGCGCGGCTCCAACCCTGGAACGATCCGCGCCGAGGAACAGCCTGCAGGCGAAGACGATTCCTTGCGTGGTTTCTTCGACGCCACCCGCCAGGGACTCGTCGAGACCCTCGCCTATCAGGCGTCGCAGCGCACGACCGATCTGCTCTGGCGGCCGGTCGACACCGCGAGCGCCGTACTCAAGGTCATCGGTGAGGTGAGACCGGATGCGGTGATCGTCGATCACCTCGCCTTCACGGCCCGGCTCGCCCTGCAGGCCGCAGGAATTCAGCACGCCGACGTGGTGCTCGGCCATCCGACCGCACTACCCATAGCCGAAGAGGTATATGGGTATCCGACCTCGTGGCCACGGGCTTTTGAGCCTGATCGCGACGCGCTCGAGCGCCTGCGGCACAGCTGCGAAGCTGTTCGCGATCGCTTCACCGCACAGTGGAATGATGCCCTGCGCGTGCTGAATCCGGCTGCCATCCCAACCTCTGATGCCTTCGCCGAGCACGGCGACACCCTGCTGCTCAACTACCCGGGCCAGTTGCACGACCCTGAGCGCACAGCCCTGCTTCCCAAGCACGCCTTTCTCGGCTCGGCCGTTCGAGACGAGCCGACCGACCCGGAGGTCGACGCCTGGCTCAGCGGGGGAGGCGCACCGATCGTCTACGTGAGCTTCGGCAGCTTTCTCTCGGTTCGTTCCGACGTTCTGTCGCGAGTCGCGCACGCCCTGAGGCCGCTCGACGTGCGCGTCGCGCTGGCCATCGGTTCGGCTGATCGACGAGAGCTGGGCGAGCTGCCCGATACGTGGCTGGTGCGCGAGTTCTTGCCCCAGGTCACTCTGCTGAAGCACTCCGTGCTCGCGGTGACCCACGGCGGCAACAACAGTGTCACCGAGGCGGCAACAGCCGGCGTTCCGATGCTGGTGCTGCCGTTCTCGACAGACCAGTTCGCGGGCGCAGAAGCCATCGAGTCGCGCGGCTACGGCCTCGCGCTCGCCCCCAACACGGCGTCGGTCGATGAACTGCGCACGGCGGTCGAGTCGTTGCTGACCGCCACGGAACTTCGTGATCGTAGCCGCCTGCTCGGCGCCGAGCTGCGTGCGTTGCCCGGTCGCGACCGAGCACACGAGGCGCTGTCGAGCTAGCCGACGACCTGGAATACTGGGCACATGCGCAGATTCCTCGTCTCTCTGGTGGCCAATGCCATCGCCCTGTGGCTGACCACGCTCATCGTCACGGGCGTCACCGTCGACCCTTTTCAAGACGACACCCTCGGCGTAGTTCTGTCGTTTCTGTTTGTGGCGCTGATCTTCGGCGTGGTGAACGGCATCGTCGGCACGGCCATCCGCATCGTCGCGTTCCCTCTGTACATCCTCACTCTCGGTCTGCTCTCCCTGGTGGTCAACGCACTGCTGCTGATGCTTGCGGCGTGGTTCTCGCAGCTCTTCGGCTTCGGTCTGACCGTGACCAACTTCGGATGGGCCGTGCTCGGCGCCCTCGTTCTCGCCATCCTGTCGGCGATCATCGGCTCGATCCTGCGCCCGCTTGCCGGCCACGACAGAGACTGACGCCACGGCCTGACCTCTCACCCATCGACCCGCTCGGCGCGATACTCCATGGCAGTGCCCGGCGCTGTACCCGACAGGAATGGGGCCGCGTCGTCGATGAATTTCTCGACCCTCGGATCTTTGGATGCATCGACCAGCTCGGCCGTCTCGCGGTAGGCGCCCAGGTTGTGCGAGGGAAAAGCGTCGCCCGTGGGAATCGGCGCATCGTCGTAGAGTGAGCGACGAACGAGCACGCGGTCGTCGCCGGATACCGTGTCGAGGCCGCCGAGGGCAGGAACGAGATCTTCGGTGTGTGCGATGGTGAGCGTGGGTGCTGCGGTCTCGAGTTGACCGACTGGCGAGCCGAGCGTCACCACGCCCTGCACGTTGTAGTCACCGGACTGCTCGAGTTGCACGGCCAGGAGACCACCCTGCGAGTAGCCGACCTCGAAGACGGGATCGCCGGGCTGGATGCCCGCATCGCGCATCGCCTCGACTGCAGCGCGATACGAAGCGCCATCGCCTGCGCTCATCGACTGGATGTTGCTCGTCATGTCGAACGCCTCACCGGTCGGCATGGCGTTCATGTCGACGGTTCCGCCGAGATAGACGATGTACGACGGAGTTCCCTCGGCGTCGACGTACTTCTCGATCTTGATCTGCGAACCCGCACTGCTCGTGGCTGGCATCCGCGAGGCTAGATCGGACATGCTCGATGGGGCTGTGACGGATGAGGTCGAAACCCTCGTCGTGCGCACCGGCGTCTCCACGAGCGCCCTGCGCCCTGCGCCGCCGGCACCCGCAATCCCTGCCGCAACGAGCACCAGACCCGCGGCTTCTCTGATGCCGAACAGACCGAGCCCCTCGTCGCCGATGAGAGCTCCAGCGCCGGGAGGAACGCCGAGCAACCCCGCGATGATGTCGTCGCTCGACGAGAAGAGCAGGCGCACGGCGGCCGAGATGGCCGGGTTGTTGGCGAGTTCGGGATGCTCGCGCATCCACTCGGCGGCATCGGCCGGGTTCCTCGAGGTGCCTGGCCGCAACGCCAGGCCCAGGAGCACCCCCGAGCCTGCTGCTGCGAGAAACGGTGCACCCGCCAGAAGAAGGAAGGGTGCGATGTGCCCGAGAACGTTGCCGATGACACCCGAGGTCATGCGGATACCGTCGACCATCGTGTTCTCGACCATGCCGTACGCCTCGGCGGCCAGCCGCAGGGAGAAGTCGAGTTCGCCCGCCGAGCGCGACGCCTGCTCGAGGTCGTGCGCCGCCTGCAGCACAAGCGTCGGCACGGTCGGCGCCTGAGCGGCGACCAGCGGATCGAGGCAGAGTTGGAGCCCTCTCAGCCGCGCGGCGGCCGCGAGCGCCTCGGCCTCGATGAACCTCAGTCGAAAGGCGGTGGTCGCAATCTCGTCTGTCGACACAGCGAAGCTGCCCCCTCCAGAGACGACGAGTTCGTCTGTGTCGGAGTTCATGGCGTTGAGCCGATCCTCTCGATGGCGCCCGCGAGCGCGCCGGCGATCTCGTCGAGAGTCGATGACACCCGGCGAACGTCGGCTGCAACGTGCTCGCACCGCGTATCGAACGACCGCCGCGCGATGCCCTGCCACCCCGGCGCGTCGTCGCGCATAAAGGTGGGCAGCAGCTCGGCGCAGAGTTCGACGCTCAGTCGCTGCACGGCGACTCTGTCGTGCTCGAGCGCTTCGCTCACGTGGGTCAGAAGGGGGTTCGGATGATCTGTCACGGCACCAGTGTCGACGCCGAGCTCGGTCGTCACACGGCTCAAGCCAGGATCGGGGGAGTGCTGGCGACGAGACGACTGATGTGGAGGAGAGGAAACTGCACCAAGATAGAGGCATGCCCCACGACGCGACCGAAATTCCCCCTGGGGTCTTTCGAGTCTGCATGGTCTGCACGGGCAACATCTGCCGCTCTCCCATGGCGGAGATCGTGCTGCGTGACCTCGTTCAGAAGGCCGGCCTCAGCCATCGCGTCTCAGTGAGCAGCGCCGGAACGGGCGACTGGCACGTGGGGGAGCAGGCCGACCCGCGCACGATCGACGCTCTCGCGGATCGCGGTTACGACGCATCCATGCACCGGGCCAAGCAGTTCGACTCGTCGTCGTTCGACGAACTCGACCTGATCATCGCGCTCGACCGAACGCACGAACGGGCGATTCGCTCCTGGGCGTCGAGCGACTCCGACAAATCGAAGATCAGGCTGCTCACGAGCTTCGACACCGATCCGAACCGCCAGCTCGACGTTCCAGACCCCTATTACGCCGACGCAGCGACCTTCGCCGCCGTACTCACCACCATCGAGCGGGCCTGCGCATCCTTGTTCGCCCAGCTCGAGCCGGCGTTCCGCGCGCCGCAGACACCCACCCACGCCTGACCGACGCGGCCGGACGGCCGCCCAGCACTGGAGTTACCCCGCACTATGAGCGCTCTTTCCCCCCAGCCCCTCAGCCCCCTCGACGGCCGCTACGCGTCCGCCGTCTCCGAGCTGGGCGAGTTCCTCTCGGAGGCGGGTCTCAACCGCGCCCGCATCCAGGTCGAGGTCGAATGGCTGATCTACCTCACCGATCACTCGCTCTTCGGCTCGACCCCGATCGACCTCGAGAAGCAACGCCAGCTGCGCCAGCTCGCCCCGAACTTCGGAGACGACGAGGTCGCAGAGCTCGGCGCCCTCGAATCCACCACGAAGCACGACGTGAAGGCGGTGGAGTACTACGTGCGCCGCAGGCTCAGCGAGCTCGGCCTCAACGACATCGCCGAGCTCACCCACTTCGCGGCCACGAGCGAAGACATCAACAACCTCAGCTATGCGCTCGTCATTCGGGATGCCGTGACTGAGGTCTGGTTGCCGGCGTTCCGGGCGGTCATCGACGAGCTGCGCACCCAGGCCGTGCAGTACCGCGACGACGCCATGCTCGCGCGCACCCACGGGCAGCCCGCCACGCCCACCACCATGGGCAAGGAGCTGGCGGTCACGGTCTACCGCCTCGAGCGCATCCGCAAGCAGGTGGAGGCGGCCGAGTACCTCGGCAAGTTCTCGGGAGCCACCGGCACCTTCGCCGCGCACCTCTCGGCCGAGGCCGACCTCGACTGGCAGGCGGTGTCGCGCGAGTTCGTGACCTCGCTGGGTCTCACGTGGAACCCGCTCACCACACAGATCGAGTCGCACGACTGGCAGGCCGAGCTCTACTCGCAGGTCGCGCACGGCAACCGCATTCTGCACAACCTCTGCACCGACGTGTGGACCTACATCTCGCTCGGCTACTTCACTCAGATCCCCGTGGTCGGCGCCACAGGCTCGTCGACGATGCCCCACAAGATCAACCCGATCAAGTTCGAGAACGCCGAGGCCAACCTCGAGCTCTCGTCGGCGCTCCTCGACTCGCTCGCCCAGACCCTCGTCACCAGCCGCCTGCAGCGCGACCTCACCGACTCCACAACACAGCGCAACGTGGGCGTCGCCCTCGGCCACTCGCTGCTCGCCCTGTCGAACATCACGTCGGGCCTCGGCCAGATCTCGCTCAACCGCGAGCTGCTCTCAGCCGACCTCGACACCAACTGGGAGGTGCTGGCGGAGGCCATCCAGACCGTTGTGCGCGCCGAGATCACGGCGGGTCGCTCGTCGATCACCGATCCCTACGCCCTGCTCAAAGAGCTCACACGCGGCAAGCGCATCGGAGCCGACGATCTCGCCACGTTCGTCGACGGCCTCGACATCGGCGGTGCGGCCAAGCAGCGGCTGCTCGCGCTCACCCCGCACACGTACGTCGGCATCTCGTCGGCTCTGGTGGAGCACATCCTCTAAGGCGCTCTCAGGCGCCTCACGGTAGCCTTGGTGTCTTATGGCACACGACAGCGAGACCCCGTCCCACCACACCGCGTCGCTCGAAGAGCGCATCCAGGCCGCCGTCGACAGTGAGGGCGAGACGTCCGTGGTGCTGCGCGCCAGGTCTCTGCTCGAGGGTGGCTACGAGGGCGAAGACTTCCTGCGCGTCGTCGGGGGTCCGCACGCCGACGGCATCCTGGCCGGCGCGCCGTCTCTCTACTGGCCAGAGCTATGGGGCGCCCGCGCGCTCAATTACGTGTGGTCGGATGCCGCTGCGCCGGCCGTCATCGCCGGCCTCGGCAACCAGGCATGGCGGGTACGAGAGATGTGTGCGAAGGTGGCGGCCCTGCGGTCGATCGCGGCCCCGGAAGCCCTCACGGCCCTCACCACGGACGATCACGCACGAGTGCGCTCCGCGGCGGCGAGAGCGCTGGCCGCAACCGGCGACGCCGCAACCCAAGACACCCTGGAAGCCCTCCTGCGTGACCCCGACAAAGACGTGCGCAGAACGGCCCAGCAGTCCCTCAAAACCCTGAAAGACGCCCTGAGCTAAAAGCAGCGCAGAGCGCAACGCGGCTCTAGTGCGCAGAAGGCGGAAGCTCGTCGTCGAGCTCCGTCTGCTCATCTTTGTTCGGCTTGAACGTCAGCACCAGCATCGCGATCACCACGAGTACGACGATGAACGCCACCCCGAAGAAGATCACCGCCAGCAGTGGATTACGCGTGGAGAGCAGCACGGTGAGCCCCACGAACAGGGCCATCACCGCCGACAGAACGATGAGTTCGACCGGCTTGAAGACGTCGCGCTTGGATGGCTGGGTCACGGGTTCTGCACCTCGAGAGTCACGGATTCCTTTGTTGTGGAGGCCCCGGCCTCGGTGCCCCAACGGAGCGACAGCCCCGCGATGACGAGGTAGATTCCGAGAACCGCTCCGTAGGCGCCGAAGAGGCCCACGGCCACCAGGTCTGTGAGCGGGAGGAGGAGGAAGACCAACGCCAGAATGCCCGTGAGGCCTCCCATGGCGATCCAGTCTTTGGCGGGCGCATCACCGCGCGAACGCAGACCGGTGACGAGTTCGAGAACGGCGGTGATCGCCGCCCAGACGCTCACGAGATAGAGCAGGAACCCGAGTCCGAAGCCCTGCAGCACGAGCGCGAGCACGCCCGCCACAACGCTTGTGACTGCCTGAGTGAGAAGAAGGGTGCGGCTCGTGCCCACGGGCACGGCACGCAGGGTCAGGATGCCGGTGAGCACGCCGGATGCGAGGGCGAAGGCACCGAAGACCAGTAGGCCGATGACGCTCGAATGGTTCGGGGTGAAGGTGACCACGAGGGCTACGACGATCGCCGGAATCGCCCGGGCGATAGGCACGCCCCAATAGGGCGACTGCGCCTCGAGGCGGGTGGGCTGGGTGGTCACCGCGCGGCCTGCTTTCGAGTTCGACAACCTCGCCAGTTTACCGTGCCGAATGCTGATGGTTCTCCGACGGCCCCGCGCACACTTTCCCTACACCTCATATCGTCTCTTGTCACTGGCCAACCGAAGAAAATCTTGGCTGTGGTCTACTCGAGATCGAGGACGGTGCGACATTTCGTCGCATTGAGGCGCTGTCGCCTCACTCGCGGAGGACCTTGGGGGTCTACCGAATGTCGAGAACGCAACTGCACCGTCGTATGTATTTCGTAGGAATCGTCGGGCTGGCACTGGGCTCGGCGATGGCATTGGGCCTATCGGGCGCCGCCCAGGCCGCGACCGTGCTCGACGGACCGATCAATCTCAGAACGGCCGCGGGCTACGCCGTGCTCGCAGGTTCGAAGGTGACGAACACCGGACCGACCGTGGTCACGGGTGATGTCGGCCTCTCCGAGGGAACCGAAATAACCGGCTTCACGGGTGCTCCGAACGGCTCCTTCGTTCTCGGCACGGGATCCGCTCGCACCGACCCCGATGTCGACCAGGCCAAGATCGACCTCAGCACCGCCTTCGACACAGCCGCGAGCCTGACTCCCCAGGCATCCGGCCTCTCGCAACTCGCCGGCAAAACTTTGAAGCCGGGCGTCTACTCCGGCGGAGCACTCGACCTGGCGTCGGGCAGCACGCTGACGCTCGACGGCGGCGCCGAATCGGTCTGGGTCTTCCAGGCGGCGAGCACCCTCGTCACCGGATCGGGCAGCAAAATCCTCCTCATCAACGGCGCGAGCATCTGCAACGTCTTCTGGCAGGTCGGATCGTCGGCCACCCTGGGAAGTGGTTCGACCTTCGTCGGCACGATCCTGGCGAAGGAATCCGTCAGTGTCGGCAACGCGGCAGTGATCCAGGGCAGACTGCTGGCCAGCGTCTCTGCGGTGACGCTCATCAACGACACCATCACGCGGCCCTCTGGATGCGTTGCCGGTTCAGGACCGGTCGAGACGACGACCCCCGAGATCACCTCAGGTTCACCAGACGACGCGACGGTCGGCACGCCCTACACTCACACGGTGACCGTCACGGGCACGCCGACTCCCACGGTCACCGTTACAGAGGGCGAACTTCCTGCCGGCCTCACCATCACCGACGGCGTGATCTCGGGAACCCCGACTACGCCGGGCACCACCACATTCACCGTCACCGCAAGCAACGGCGATGAGGGTGATGTCACGGCGACCTACACGATCGTCACGGCGGAGGCGCCCGTAGTGCCGATACCCCCGACGAGTGAAACCCCGGTGACCCCCGACCAGAATGTCGGGTCGGGCAAGGGCGGCTCACTCGCGGCTACAGGCTTCGCGCCCGGAGGCCTGATCGCCGGCGCAGGGGCGTTGCTCGCCACTGGCCTGCTCTTCGCAGTGCGCACCGCCCGCCGGCGCTCGTAGCGCGATCCCACTGATGGCGGCGCCGCTCATGCGACCGCCTCAGCGGCGAAGCGGCTCCACCAGCTGGGTGAGGAGCGACGTCGGCTCGAGTCCGAGTTCTTTTTGCAGAAGCGCCTTGTAGATGTCGAAGTCGCGCAGCGCCTCCGACTGATTGCCCTCTGCGAGGTGCACCTTGATGAGGCTCACAATCGCGCTCTGCCGCAACGGCTCGACGCGCATCGCGGCACGGGCCGCCCAGGCGGCAGCACGCAGATTTCCCTCGAGGATCAGCAGCTCCGCCTGCGCCTCGAGAGCGTGCAGTCGCAACTGACGCCAGTCCTCGACCTCGGAGAGAACCCACTCGTCGTACCAGTCGGGCAGGATGCGAGAGGCGAAGGCCTCGATCGCGCGCGTGCTGAGATCGTCGACCGTGGATGCCCGACCCGGCTGCAGCAGGCGCCTCGCCGATGCCTGCGCCACGTTGAGGTCGACGATCACGCCGGGAGCGAGGCCGAGTCCGGCCGGGGTCATGGTGATTGCCGGCTTGATCGCGTCTTCGAGACGAGTGAGGGCCGAGCGCAGACTGTCACTGGCACGCCGCTCGGTGACATCGGGCCACATCTCGCCGGAGATGGCGAGCCTTGCGCCCCGCGGTCTAAGGGCAAGAAAAGCGATAAGCCGTTTGGTTCCTACAGAGAGACCCAGGATCTCCTCTCCGTCGTTTCGGACCGTGAGCGGCCCGAGCACGTCGATCTCGATCATGTCGCCGCCCACCCCAAAATTCTCCGGGTCGGAACGACCGGAGAACTCGGGTTGTGCTGAGGCAACATGTGATGGGTTCGCTCCTAGAAACACATATTCCCATATGAGGGAGTGTGGAGCCAGGGGCGAACCCTGGGCGTTCAGCGCTTCACTGTGTGCCGGCGACGCGCGAGTGCTGCCAGTCCGAGCCCGAGGAGCAGAACCGATGCCCCACCGAGCAGCATGTTCTCGACGGGCATTCCGGTGTTGGCGAGTGTGCCGCCGGATCCGGGCCCGCTTCCCGACGGATTCCCGGGGGTCCCAGGGCCGCCTGGCGTTCCGGAGTCTCCGCCACCAGTGCCGCCACCGGTGCCGTCAGTTCCACCGGTGCCGTCAGTTCCACCGGTTCCGCCGGTTCCACCATCCGTCCCTCCGGTGCCGCCATCAGTTCCCTCACCATCGGCAACGATGTTCGTGGTGAACGTCACCTCGCAGGTCACGAAGGCCCCACCGGCCGTGCCAGAACCGACACACTGGTTGACCCTGGTGGGGATGATCGATGCTGTCGAATTTCCGTCGACCGTGCAGGTCACGCCGCCGCCACCGCCTACTCCCGAACCGTTGCACTGCACGACCGTCGCGGTCGATGGGTCAGTGCTCTCCAAAGAGGAGCAGTCGAGGAAGGTTCCGCCGCCGCCCGCCGAGCCCTGGCACTGGTTGACCGTAATGGATTGCGGCGTGGCCGCTCCGACGATGTTGTTGATGACATCCACCCGGCAGGTAACCGTGCCGCCTGTGCCATTGCCGGAGCCGTTGCACTGGGTGACGGACGAAACCAGATCGTTCGTGTTGAAGGTCTGAGGCGTCAGGCACGTAGGAGGTGCACCGGCAACGCCGTGGCACACGGTGACGACGGTCGAGCTGCTCTTCACGCCCGTGGCGACGTTCACGGTGTTGGTGACGACCACGCGGCACTCGACTGCCTGGTTCGTGTCGTTGTCTGTTCCGTTGCACTGCGAGATCGGCAGCGGCGCGGCTGATGCGCTGCTCGCTCCCAGAAGAGGCAAGCAGGCGACCGCTGCAACGGCCAGCAGGGCCGCTGCGATGAACAATCGGCGGCGTGCGGCCCCGAGGCCGAGAAAGTGTCGCGACTGAGCGCGCGCGTGTGTGGTCATGGTGACTCCCCTTATTACGAGAAGTCTCGCCTGAGGCCCATGACCAAACCGTGACCCTGCCGTGACGGTGCGACGACGCATCCGTGACTCGGGTATGACACCGGAGTGACCAGCGGCCGACCCCGGCGTGAGACCACAGTGGTGGGGGTTCAGGAGAGCGTAGCGCTCGCCTGGATCGCACGGATTTCGGGCCAGATCTCCATCGCCTGCGCAGCCGTCGCCGTGGCGGTCACCTGCACCAGGTCGAGGGCGGGCCCATTCGAGACGAGGGCGAGACGCACGGCCTGGATGAGCGTGCCCAGCCGCGCGTCGGGATAGCTGAACTCGATACGGAACCCGGCACGGCCGAGTACCTCAGGACGATCGCGGCCTAACTCGACGACCCCGTCTATCGAAGCGACCTTGTCGATCACAGACTGGATGGCCGTATCGAGGGTGTATCCCGACCCGAAGCGCGAGATCGCCACGACGACGTTGGGGCGGAACTCGCCCTGCTCGACTTCCTTGGCCGTGGCGAGAACTGCTGCCGTGGTCGACAGCACGTGCCAGTCGTCGGGCACGTCGAGAGACACGATCGGAAGAGCCGGGGCATCCGAGCTGGGGAAGGTGAGCGTGCGCGACATCGAGCCGTGGGCCTTTCATGAGGGGAGAAACACCACGGGCGGGCGTCGAATGATCGACGCCCGCCCGTTTCCGGAGTATCCGGATGGGAGTGCTACGCGTTCGAGGTGCTCTCCTGGTCGGCAGCGTTCTTCGCTGCCTTCTGCGAGGCGTCCTCGAGTGCGGCGATGACCTGCTTGAGGGCGGCGGTGTGGGTGCCGCTCCACTCGCTGCGGAAGTTCTCCGCGTCAGGACCGGTCCACTGAACGCTCTGCAGAGCGCTGGTGAGCGTCGTCAGGATCGTCTGGACCTGCTGCGACTGCTGGTTGAGCTGCTTTCCGAGGCTGCGAACCTGGTCAACGTCAAGACCCCATACGGCCATTGTTTTCTCCTTATTTTCCTGGCGACCCGGCGGTTCCGGTTTCGCTACATCCTGTGAGTCGATCTCACGTGTTCAGACTAGAGCGCCCCCCATAGGGGAGTCGATGGGGAGAACTCCCCATGCCCACTTCAGGCTGATCGTCACGCGTCGGGGAGCGCCACCTGCACCTTGGTGATGCGGCCCTGTTGCACCAGGAATCCGCGCCCCGGCGGCAGGTCTGCGCGACGGAAGCGGCCGAGCGAGGTGCCGAGCAGGGTGTCGCCATCCAGTTCGCCCGGAACGAGCAGCAGGCCCCGCTTGGCGCCCTTGAAGGAGCCGGCCAGAGTCCACGCGGCCGACCAGGTGGCCGTCTCGCTCTCGCCCACCACGAACACGTCGTCGCGCAGCGCCCGCTTGATCAGACGGTCGATGTCGTTCTCCGCCATGGTTCCCGTGAGGTCTCCGATGTTCTCCACGAAGATCGCGAGCGAGTCGGGCCGCAGGGTTCCGGCATCGAGCTGGCCCTGCAGGTCGTCGGCGAACGCCGTGATCTGGGTCGGGTCGGAGATCGACATCGACCAGAACGGCAGGGGCGTGAGCGACGTCTTGCGCGGCGAGATGTGCACGAGCCGGATGCCGGGCTGCGCCCGACGCAGCGCGGCGGCCATCGTCGCGAGCGCCGTGGAACGGCCGCTCTGGCCGGAGCCCGACACCATGAACGCTCCGCGCGGCGCGATGCCGAGCGGGGCCAGGTTGTCGTCGCGAACGGCGATCACCGGCAGGCCGCCCGCGGTGGCGGGCAGGGTCGACAGGCCGATCGAGTCCGACAGCTTCTGGATGGGCGGCGCCTCGGGAATGCCCTGGCGGCGCATGGCCTCGGCCAGCTTGGCCACCTCGCGCGACTGGATGGCCACGTTGGGGTCGGCGCCGAGCACGGCGATCTGGATCTCGTTTCCGCCCATCAAGCCGCGACCGGGAGGCGAGATCGCCGTGAGGGTGTCTTTGGGAACGCCGACCAACTGATAATCGTCTTCGCTGGCCATGCGCAGCACCAGCCGGCGTTGCACCGTCGATCCAAGCGACGCGGGCACCGAGTTGGGGCGGTCGCCCGATATCACGATGTGCACGCCCACCTGGCGTCCGTCGCTGGCGATCTGCGCGAACGTCGTGAACCACGCGGAGTGCCCGCCGAACTCGTACTGCTCGCGGAACGCTCCGATTCCGTCGACCAACACGATGATGCGCGGCTCCTCGGGCGCCCCGGCGATGCGCCGGTACTCGCCGATGCTTCCGGCTCGAACCGCGGAATACCGGGCCGAGCGGTCGTCGACCGTGTCGCGCAGCATCCTCAGCAGGCGGATCACGCGCTCCTCGTCGTCACCGTCGATGATCGCGCCCACGTGGGGCAGCTCCTCGAGCATGCTGAGGCCGCTCGATCCGAAGTCGAGCCCGTAGACGTGCACGGGGCCACCTCGCGGCGTCACGGCCGCGGCGACCGCGATCGTGCGCAGGGTCGCGCTCTTGCCCGATCCACCCGTTCCGTACACGGCCATGTTGCCGTCGCGGTCGGGCTCGTAGAACACGGTCGGCTGGATCTGGTTCTCGGGCTCGTCGATCACGCCGAGCAGCAGTCGCTCATCGGTGCGCGGGTTCGGAAGCAGCGAGAAGTCGTAGACGGCGGCGAGCTCATCGAGCCACGGCTTGCGCGGGTCGGGGATGTCGGCCCTGCGGGCCGCCGTGCGAATGGATGCGACGAGCCTGGCGATGTCGTTCGGCCCGGGGTCGACTGCCTCAACGACCTCGACCTCCGGCACCTCCCACTCGGCGCCGGCACCGAAGTTCATCTCGGTGATGTCGATGCGCGGGCGGGGCGGCTCGTTCGTGGTCCACCCTCCGGCGTACCCGGTCTGGAACGACGCGAGCCGGCCAGGGCCGGTCTTCGCAGCCCCGCGACCGGGGATCGACTGGTCGAAGTACGCGGCCATGGGGGTTCCGAGAATGTCGGACGAGTCCTCTGCGTCGGCCATACGCAGCGCGATGCGGAGATTGGTGTTGGCGCGCAGGTTGTCTTTGATGACACCGGCGGGGCGCTGCGTGGCGAGAATCAGGTGCAGCCCCAGCGAGCGACCGCGCTGGGCCACGTCGACGACGCCGTCGACGAACTCGGGCACCTCCTGCACGAGAGCGGCGAACTCGTCGACCACGATCAGCAGGCTGGGCGGCGTCTCGGGGTCGCCCGTCTTCTCGAGCGAGACCAGGTCTTTCGCCTTCTTGCGGTTGAGCAGGTGCTCGCGGTAGCGCAGCTCTGCGCGCAGCGAGGTGAGCGCGCGGCGCACGAGGTGCGGCGACAGGTCGGTGACCAGGCCCACGGTGTGCGGCAGCGCCACGCAGTCGGCGAAGGCCGCGCCGCCCTTGTAGTCGATGAACAGAAAAGTCGCGCGGTCGGGGGAGTGCGCCGCGGCCATGCCCAGCACCCACGACTGCAGGAACTCGCTCTTTCCGGCTCCGGTCGTTCCGCCGACGAGGGCGTGCGGGCCCTGGTTGCGGATGTCGAGATAGAACGGCTCGGTTCCGCTGTGGCCCACGAGGGCCCGAAGGGAGCCCTCCTTCTTGCGGCGCACCGGCGGCGATCCGTCGCGCAGGGCGATCGAGTTGCTCTCACGCCAGCGCTCGACCACGGCGTCGGGCTGCTCCGCGAGCTCGGGACCCACCAGCGACAGGTACGACACCGAGCGGGGCAGGTCGGACTCGTCGTCGATCGGCGAGCCCACGTCGACGACGGGGGCGAGATGCCGCGCGTAGCGGTGCGCCGCCTCGAGCTCCACGGTCTCGCACACCACCGGGTAGGTGTGCTCGCCCAGCCGAACCTGGCCGACGGTGCCGCCGGCGACATCCGAATCGACGCTCACGAAGCTGCGGCAGGCGGCCGGCAGGTGGGCGATGGATGGCGCGGACCACACGATGTGCACGTTGGCGTCGGCCCCCCGCTCGGCGAGGCGGTTGAGCCGGCCTCGATCGACGGGCACGTCGTCTTCGACGATCACGATGACGGCCGGCGTGATGGGCAGCGGAACGTCCGACTCATCGTCTTTCTTCGGCCGCAGATCGGGGCTCTCGAGCGCGCCGCGAGCGCTCGGGGCTCCCGTCGTGCGCTGGGCGACCAGCTCTTCGAGTCGCGACAGCAGGGCGAGGCCGGAGCCGGGGTTGTCGGCGAGGTGATCGCCCGCAAGCGGGCTGTGCGGTGAACCGGTGTGCGGCATCCATTCGAGCCATTCCCAACTCTCGCGCGACGCGGGCGAGACGAGGGCAGTGACCACGAGCTCGGCGGGGGAGTGCAGCGCGGTGAGCTGTGCGACGACGCCGCGGGTGACTCCCCGGCGCAGCTCGAGGCTGCCGGCGACACCGAGGGCGCCCGACTCGCGCAGATCGGCCACGATCGGCACGTTGTCGATGAGCGAGAACTTCTCGGCCACCTCTTCGAGCTGCCCCCAGTACTCGGGCAGAGTGTCGTTGGCCTGGGGCAGAGTCACGCTGTCTCTGCTGTGCGCCGTTCCGAGGCCGAGGCGCACGGCGAGGAAGGCTCCATGCTCGGGTCGATGAGTCCAGAGCAGGTGGCCGAGCCGATGGGCCGACTCGAGGCTGTCGCCCACCGAGGGCGCCTCTCCCAGACGAACCGCGCGCTGCAGCCGCTGGCGCTCGTGCAGCTTGTCGACGAAAGCCGTGAGCGACAGGGTGAACTGCTTGATCGCATCCTTCATCTGACGCCGCGACGTGAGCTTGTGATCGATGTACGTACCGATCATCAGCAGCGGACTCAGGGCGATGAAGACGACGCTCAGGATGTTGCGGGTGAACGCGTAGAGAACGACACCCATGATGAGCGGCGCGATCAGGGCGACGATCGGAAAGCGCTGCGGCTGCGGGCGGCCCGGAGGCTCGGGGGCCGGGTACTTGTCACCGGGGTACCGGGCCACCACCCGTGGAGAGCGATTGAACTCGATCACCGGGGTAGAGGGAGCCGCGCCGCCGAGGCGCTGCAGGGGAACAACGCAGATCGCCGTGTCTCCCAGCACCACCACGTCGGCCGAGCTGAGGGTCGTGCGCGCGACCTGCTCGCCGCCCATGAGCAGACCATTCGCCGAGTTCATGTCGGTGATCTCGACCGTCTCGCCCACGTTGATGCGGGCGTGCCGTTTGGAGATGAGCGAGTCGGTGAGTCGCACATCCACCTCGCGCTCACGACCGATGTAGCTGGTGCCGAAGGGCAGCGCGAACTCGGCACCGGCATCCGGGCCCGAAAGCACTCGCAGCGTCGCGGCGGCCGCGCCCCGATCAGAACCCGGCGTATTGAAGTCGTCGCTGTGCTGGCGGATCTCGATGGTCGAGCCCGAGCGCACTCCCGAATCGAGGAGGTTCGACTGCGGGTCGAGCACCCGGGTCTGACCTGAGGTCTCGGTGACCTGCAGCGTCAGCCGGGGCGGTGCGACCTGGACGTCGTTGTTGGGATCGGCCGTGTAGAGGGCCTCGGCCACGTTCGAGACCGACGTGGTCGCATCCGCCGTGACGGCGACGTTCGTGGCGGTTCCGCCGCCGCGGGACAGCGTGAGTTTGATGTGCATGGACTAGCGCGCATCCTTCGATGGTGTCGCGGCAGGAGCCTGGGGAGTGTCGGCCGTGTCGTCGTCGAGCGCGGGAAGATCTGCCGGGGTCACCAGGCGCGAGAGCACGGCGTACTCGACCAGCCGAGCGCGACGATTGGTGGCGAGCGCGCCCACGCCTCCGCGCAGGCCATCGACGCCCTGACGACTCAGCTTGTCGCAGACGTTGTCGAGCTTGCGATTGAAGCGACTGAGCACCCAGCCGAGTCGCTCGGCCGCCGCGGCCGACGACGGGATCTCGCTGGTGCCAGTTCCCTCGCGCTTGAGCATCGGTTCGGAGAGAGCGAGGATCAGCAGCCACTGCGAGCGAGTGAAGGTGACCGCTCCGACCGTCGTCGTTCCGTCGCTCGACGACACGGGCTTCGAATCGACGAACGCGGGCGTCGAGGTGTGCACCACGAACTCGTAGGTCGTCGGGCCGGCGGTGAACACCACCGAGGTCAGACCGAAGACCACGGGCAACCGCGCGCCCGGCGCGAGCCAGGCCTGCATCGAACCCGTCGCATCCGAGATCGACGCTGACAGCCGCGAGCCGACGTTGATAAGCCACCAGAGCCCGTCGATGTACGCGATCTGCAGAAAGCGGCGGTGCAGATACTGGTTGTCGTCGATATCGAGGTCGGCGTCGCGACCGATGTCGAAGGGCTTGCTCTTGTCGAGCGTGAACCATTCGCCGCAGTACTCGACACTGGCATCGGTCGTGGTGGTCTCGCTGGTGCTCGATTCCGTTCTACTGACGTCGGTCATCAGGGTGCGCATCCCGTCGTTGGTTCAGAGGCGCGCCCGTCTTTGCGACGCACACTCACTTCGATACAGGTCTTCTGTCCCTCGGTCGGAACGACCGTCACCGTCGCATCGGTGGTCGACGCGAGGGTGGGCTCGGTTCCGGGAACGAGCAGTCCCCACTGGTAGACGTCGCCCGCCTCGGGCTCCGGGTTCGACCAGGTGAAGACGATGCCACCCTCGCCGGGGGCTCCCACGACGTCGACAGGTGGGGCCACCGTGCCGCCGGGAATCACGTCGATCGGGTCGACAGGGTCTTCGGTCTTGACCGCGGCCGGGCTTCCGCCTGCAGCGTTGATCGCGAAGATCGTGCCGCCCACGGCGAGCAGCACGACCAACGAGATCGCGCCGACAAGAATGGGCACTTTCTTCGAACGGCTGCTCTGCGACGCCTCGGTGTGCTGCGTCGGCTGAGGAGTGCGATGCTGCGTCTGTTCGATCGGCGGCGCCGTCAGGCCGAAGGCCGCGGGGGCGGAGGCCGGTACATATGGTGCGGCGGGAATCTGGCCCCGGCGTTGGGTCGCCTCCACGGCATCCGGAACCGGCGCGCGATTCGGCTGGTTGAACGTCACGGGTGGGATGCCCACGGGCGGCACGGGCGGCAGCGTCGATGCGGGCGTCGCGGATGGCACGGGCCGACGGTTCGCCGTTCCCGCGACCGGCGCGGTGGGGTCGATCGTGACGATGCCCCGGATGCGCGTGTTGCCGTCGTCTTCCTCTTCTTCGGCGGCCGACGGAAGAGAGTCGTCGAGAACGTCAGCGGGTGTGACCGAGAGGCTGAGCTCGAGCTGCACTTTCTGCAGCGCCCGGGCGAACTCGAGCGCTGAGCCGAAGCGGTCTTCTTCGCGCTTGGCCATGGAGGTGGCGAGGATCTGCTCGAGCGAATCGGGAACGTCGGCCCGACCCGTGCGAGACAGGGGCGACTGCTGGATGCGCGTGATCAGGTCGAGGCCGCTGTTGCTTCCGCCCACAACCTCGAAGGGGCTCCGCCCGGCGAGAAGCGTGTACACCGTGGCACCGAGTGCGTAGATGTCGCCACCGGGGCCACTCGAGGAGTTCTGCCCGAAGACCTCCGGAGGCGACCAGGGGATCGACATGCCCACCGCCTCGTCGTCGCCACCGCCGACCATCGTCACCGAGATTCCGAAGTCGGTGAGGGCGGGTCGGTTGTATTCCGTGGTGAGAATATTGGCCGGCTTGATGTCGCGGTGCAGAATTCCGGCGCGGTGGGCTGTTTCCACAGCGCCGGCCACCTGGATGCCGATGCGCAGCGCTTCGGCCACGCTGATCTTCTCGCGGCGATAGCGCGCGGCCAGATTCGGCCTGGAGCAGTACTCCATGACCAGATAGGGGCGGCCGTCTGCGGCGATGTCCGCCTGGTAGATGGTGACGATCGAGGGGTGCGTCGAGAGCTGCGCCATGAGATTCGCCTCAGCATCGAAGTTCTCGCGCGCACCCGCGGTGAGGGCTTCGCTCAGCAGAACCTTGATGGCCACGCGGCGCCGCGGCATCCGCTGCTCGTAGAGGAAGACGTCGGCGAAGCCTCCGGAGCCGAGCAGCTGCTCGTGTGTGAACCCGGCAATCTCGGGTGGCGGCGAAGGAGGCCGGCGCGCGTTCACGGCAGATCCTCGAAGAGCAGGGTGACGCCGTCGCCGATGTCGACGATGTCGCCATTCAGAACAAGCACGGCCTCGCCCGGAGACAGGCGCAGGGGCGGGGTTCCAGCTCGGTGGAGCACCGAGCCGTTGGTGGTGTCGAGGTCGACCACGAGAACATGGCGACCCTCGACGCGCACCTCCAGATGGCTGCGTGACACGTCTTGCTCGGGGCTCGGAACGGTGACGAGGTGGGGCAGCACGTCGCCCTGCACTCGCTGGGCGCGCGGGCGGCGGCCCACGATCACGGGGCGGTCGAGCGAGATCACCTCTCCGGTGGCGAGCACGATGCGACCGGGCCCGCCCGCCGTTGCAGACTCGTCGGCTGACTCGAGGCGACGCATCGCCTCAAGCTCGGAGACCGTCACGGTGAGGCCGTCGTGATCGCTCTCGCTCGCCGCCTGAGCCGATGGAGCGGAAGGAGTGGATTGTTCATTCCAGTTGGTGGCAGCCGCTCCGACGCCGGCGAATCCCGGTACCCGGTCGATAAGGCCGGTAGGCGGCGGTGCCGTCCATTCCTTGGAGGAAGGTTTTGGCGATACCGGGGGAGTGAACGACGGGGCGGCAGGAGGGGTGGGAGGCGAAGCGGGAACCGCCGAGATAGGGGCTGCCGACGCGCTCTCCTCCTCGGAGGACTCGTCGTCATCGAGTCGAACCGCAGCTTCCTCGACCGACTTCACAACCGTCGCACCCCAGAGGTGATCGTATGCGTCGTCAGGAAGCTCGGTGACGGTGGGGCCGAAGTCCTCCGCCTCGATCGGCTCGACGTCATCGACGGTGTCGTCGGGATCGTCGGGATCGTCGGCGACGGGCTCGGGCTCGGGCTCGGGCTCAGGCTCAACGGCGGGAGCCGCATCCGGAACGATCGTCTCGGCGGGCAGCTGAGGCACCGGCGCCGCATCCACAGCCACGACCGGCGCGGGCGACCCCACCCGATCGTCCATGCGGAACGAGACCGCGCGACACAGCACGATTCCGCTGCGAATGGCGAACCAGTCCGACGAGTCGGCGCCATCGCTGCTTACGACGAACCCCTCGGCGCGAGCGACGACGCGCTCATTCCAGGTGGTTACCTCGTCGCCCGCCACGGTCACAGGGTCGGATGCGCCAGGCTCCGACACCTCGATACGGAACGCCCCGCGCACGGCGACGCGCAATTCGGGGCCCGACGCCACAGCGACCGCGAACGGCGGGATCGCCTTGAGATTCGTGCCGAATTCGGCCGTGAGCGCCTCGAGGACACCGCTGAGGCCGTGGCCGTCGTCGAGGGTTCGCCAGATGCGGTCGAGCAGCTCACCATCGAGGGTCGTGGGGAACAGGGCTACGGCTCCGGGCGCGACGACTCCACGCCACTGCCCGGGCTGGTAGTTGAGTCGGGTCATCGCACGGCTCCTTCGGTCGGGGCGGATCCGCGGGGGATCGTGTCGTCAGGCAGGGCCGGTTCAGATGCTGTCGGGGCAAGCGACGCGTCGACCACGACCGCCGTGAGGTTGTCGTGGCCTCCCCGGGCCATGCCCTCACGCACCAGCCTGTCGGCCGCCACCTGAGGATCTTTTTCACTCGAGAGTATTCGGGCGATCGACTCCGTGTCGATTTCACCCGAGATTCCGTCGGAGCACATGAACATACGATCGCCGGGTTCTACGGGAACGAGCCAGAAGTCAGGGCGGTAGTCACCACCGGCCCCGAGAGCGCGGGTGATCACGTTGCGAGCGGGATGCACCAGAGCCTCGGCCTCATCGATGCCTCCACCGTCGAGCAGCTCTTGAACGACGGAGTGGTCGATGCTGATCTGCTCGAGCACGCCCGAGTTGAGTCTGTACGTTCGCGAGTCGCCGAGGTTGAAGATCAGCCACACCGCCGTTCCCTCGCTGTCGACGATCGCCACTCCCGACACCGTTGTTCCGGCGCGACGACGACCACTCGTGCTCAGCTCGGCGATCGAGCGGTATGCGCGGTCGAAGGCTGCACGAACATCGGTGGGGTCGACCGTCGGTCGCCCTGTCAGCCCGTCGAAGGACTCGACGACGATCGCGCTGGCCCGCTCGCCCGCCTCGTGCCCGCCCATGCCGTCTGCCACCAGAAAGACCGGCGACGAGGCCAGGTAGGCATCCTCATTGGTGGCCCGCTTGAGACCGCGGTGCGTCGCCGCGCCCGAACGAAGCACAACGGTGGAGACGCCGATCGCGGGCGGCGGACTCACGGCGCCACCGTGAGAGTGAAGACACGCGTTCCGATGCGCACCCGGTCGCCGCTGCGCAGAGTCATGCGCTGCCCCGGCGTGATCGGCGACTCCACGCCATCGGCCCGAACGATGGCTGAGCCGTTGGTCGAGCGCCTGTCAGTCACCCAGATGCTGCCGGCCTGAACCTCGAATTCGAGGTGGGTCTTCGAGATCGAACGGGTGTCGCCGGCAACCTGAACCAGCTGGTCGCCGGGTGCACCGTAGGGCGATACAGGGTCACGCCCGAGAACTCCATGACCCGCGATCACATAGCTCTCGCCCGTGTCGAACAGCAGAGTCACGGTTCCGGTCGGCAGAGCCTGCTTGGGCACGGAATTGCTGAGCTTGGTGCCGTCGAGGTCTTCGCCACCGAACGGGGGAAGCGGATCGAAGCTCGGAATCGCCTCGATCGGCCCGGCAGGGGCAGCGGGCGCGACGGGCTCAACGGGCACAGAGGGTGCCGCAGGCGCACCGGATGCCGACGCGAACGGATACGACGGAACGTCGGGATTCGCGGGCACGGCGAACGCAGGAACCGGGGGAGCCGGGGGAGCCGGGGGAGCGGGAGGTGCAGCAACCGGCGCCTGAGGCACGGGCATGGGCGCCGGCGGGGCGGACGCCGCCGGTGCCGCCGCGGGTCGCCGCGACTTCTCAACCGCGGGAACGTCGTCGATGATCTCGCCCGCATTCTTCGCGAGCGGGTTCGGGCCTTTCGTTACATCGATGACCCAGGTGCCCGACAGGCGGTCATGCCAGCCGCGCAGGCGCTTCGTTGAATCCCACAGCGGCGACAGGTAGACGAGCAACGGACCGATGCCGATCACGATGTTGGAGGCTCCGACGATCACGCCGCGCAGCAGCATCCGGCCGAGGCCCGGCCGAACCAACGCCTCGACCTTGACGATGCGCAGGCCCATGATGCGCTTGCCGAGCGAGAAGCCGGTGAAAGCCTGCAGCACCAGCATCGCCAGTGGATAGAGGCCGCTTGCGAGTGTGATCAAGGCCGAGGGCAGTCCGGCCAGCTCGAACGTGCTGCCGGGAGCGACCGAGGCGGCCACGATCCACAGAATGGGCAGCGCGATGATCGACGTGAGCACCCCGCCGAACGCGCCATCGATGAGAAAAGCCACGACGCGGCGGCCATAGTTGGCGGGCACGATCGTGCTCAACAGGATGGGCGCGTTCACCGGTGTGGGCTGCCACGCGGCCTGCACAGGCACCTCGGGGCCTCCGAACGCCGCGGCCTGGCTGCGGGTCGAGGTCGGAGTTCCGCACGCGAGGCAAAACTGCGAGCTGCGCGGAACGGGCGATCCGCAGCGCACACACGGCATCGTCTGCCCGGGGCCCTGCTGAACGGTATTCGTCACGATGCCCTCCTTCGTCTGCGTCGACTCTCCAGGCGCCTGCCGATATACGAGCGCAATGACACCCTCGCGCGCAGGCGTTTCCACCATCCGCGCGAATCGTGCATTCCCCTGACGATATCGTTCACCTCGCTCCAGAAGGCGTCAACCTCCTCGGGCGAGGGCTCACCCGGACCGAAGACTCCGTGATCCGCGCGCACCGCGACCGCACCCACGGGCAGGTCGGGCCAGGCCTCGGCGATCACCGCGGCGTCGGCTCGACGTGTCACGCCCCGACCCACAGCGGTGCCGAGGTCGTCAGCGCGATCGACGATCTCGTCCCATCCACCGCTCAGCCTGTCGGCCGGCCGATCTGCCGTCTGGCGCGCCTTGCGGCGCCGTGCCTTCAACGCGCCGATCACCACAACAGGCGTCATCAGCACGATGATCAATGCCAGCAGGCTTCCGGATGCGATCAGCACGGTCACGAGGATCGGGTTCGCCGCTTGATCATCGTCTTGATCGGTGTCGTCGGTGCGGAGGTCCGGCGGAAGGTCGGCCGGTTCCTGCGGCGGGGGCGGCGGCTGAAGAACCTGGGCCTTGGGGTCGGACTTCGGTTTCGGGGCCTCTTCTTGAGGAACCTGGTCTTTGGGGGGCGTCGGATCGAAAGCGACCCAGCCGGCGTCATCGAAGGCGACCTCGACCCAGGCGTGCAGCTGGTCACCCGTGATCTGCTGCTCGGCGCTCGCCCCGGCGTACTTGTCGGGATAGAAGCCCATCACCACGCGCGCGGGCATGCCCGCCGAGCGCGCCATCAGGGCCATGGCAACCGCATACTGCTCGTCGTCGCCGATCATCTGGTCTGCGCTCAGCAGTGCAGAGATGCGTTCCGCTCCGTGGCCGGCCCGCGACGTGGCTTCGCCCTCCAGTCCGTGGCTGAAGAAGCCCTCCTGGCTCAGCGAGGTCGCCAGATTGCGCACCTGAGTGAGCGGTCGATCGGCGTCGCCGATGTAGGTGGTCGCAAGCGAAGGCACCTCCTCGGGAACGCCCGTCGCCTTCGGCATCGACAGAGACTGCAGGCCGTGGCTCTCGAGCTGCTCCTCGGTGAGCACCTTCGGAATCACGACGTCCATCGAGTAGCTGTCGCCCTTGGCCAGACCCAGCGTCGAGATGGCGACTCCAGTTGTGCGGTTGTAGTGCAGCGAGTTTGCGAGCTCGTCGGCCCGGTCGCCCGTGAAATGGAACGAATCCAGGTAGCCGGCGTCGGGGATCCACACACCGGTCAGATCGCCGATGGTCACGTCGAGGGTCGCCTTGTCGCCCTTCACGTCGTTCGGAATGTCGCCGCTCACCCGCGTGAACGTGCCGGAACCGGCCGTTCCGTCGCCCGCCACGTTGTAGACCACGCCGTCGTAGGCATCCAGCGTCGCGAGCCGCACGCGGGCGCCGTCGGGAAGGCCTTTGACGGTGAAGAGCACGTCGTCTTTCTCGTCGCGCACATACTTGCGAAAGCCCACGAGAGGGCTGGGATAGTCGTGAAGGTCGAGGGGTGGCACGATCGCGTCGCGCAGCACCTCGCGGGCGCTGACGGGGGCGAGAAGTCCGCCGGTCGTGAGTCCCACTCCCAGGGCGACGACGAGCAGCCCGGCGCCGAGCGCGAACCGCGTGCGGGCGAGGCCCGCATCCGGAGCCTGCGTCCCAGCGGAACTGTCGAGTGTGGTCGCAGCGATGCGGCGGGCGCGGTCCTGGCTGCGGCGCCAGGCCCACCATGCGAGGGCGATGCCGGCGAAGACGAGACCCTGCACGATCGGCGCGGCCGCATCCCTCGTGCCGAAGGCGATGGCCACCACGAAGAGCACACCGGCCGGCAGCAGCGCCCACGCCGCGCGGCGCAGGCGCAGCGCGAAGCTGAAGGCCAGAACGGATGCGACGAGCGTGGCGAGGTAGGGAACAATCAGCACCGAGGCGAAGGCGCCCACCGGAGTCTCGAGGGTCAGTACGTCTTTCCACGAGAAGACCACGCCGAGAACGAGCGCCCGGATCGTCTCGAGGCTGGGGACGACACCGAAGAGCGTCGTCGTGGGCACGGCGAGCGGACCGCCGAAGACCATGTAGACCAGCAGAGTCGCGGCCGAAAGCATCAGGATGTTGGCGCGCAGCCGGGCGCCGAGAAGAGCGATCGCGAGGCCCAGCGCCAGGGCGCCAAAGCCGGCGACGAGGTAACCGGTTCCGCCGAACGCGGGGCCGAACCCGACGATGGAGACCATGAGAAGCGCCGCGATGGCGGCACAATCGAGCACGGTGTCGAGGGCGGAGCGTCGGCCGATCGTCTGGGCGGCGCGACCTCGGCGAGTGGAGGCCGGTGGCTGTGCGGTCATCAGTTGTTCACCCGTCTGAGTGCAGCCGGCAGCTGGCCGAGATCGCCGATCGTGAGCAGGGTCATGTCGCCGATCTGCCTTCTCATCGGCTCGGTTCCGGGCTGGCAGCTCACTCCCACGACGCGCACGCCGAGGGGAAGGTGCACCGAGGCGGCCTGAAGCTGGGTGGGGGTGACCGGGCCGCCGAACAGCAGAACCGCCACCGATGCATCCGGAACAGTCTGACCCGCCACCTTCGACAGGTGCACGATGGTCTCGCGCTTCTCTTGCTCTTCGATCGCCGAGAGGTCGTCAAGCAGACGTCGGCCCGTCTCGGAGTGCAGGGTGGCACCCTGCACCATGACGGTCACGTCACGCTCTTCCATCAGCGCCTGGATGCCTAAGGACCCGCACGCAGACACGGCCAGCTCGAACTCGTCGTCGCTCGCGTAGTCGGCCGTGTTGGTGGAGAGGGCGAGAGCGAGGTGGGAGCGACGCGTCTCCTCGAATTGGCGCACCATCAAGGTGCCCGTGCGTGCCGTCGTCTTCCAGTGGATGTAGCGGCGGTCGTCGCCCGGCACGTACTCGCGCAGGGCGTGGAACGACACGTCGTTGTTCGACAGATCTCGGCTGGCGAGGCCCTCGAGATCTTTGATGAAACCGGATGCCGAACCCTCGAGGCGCACGGTTCTGGGATGCACGAAGAGGTCGACGGCGTCGGTCCAGCGCAGCTCGCGGCGCATCAGTCCGAGAGGGTCGCCGCGCACCGAGCGCACCGGTCCGACGCTGATGACCTGGCGGCGGTTGGTGGGGATTCCGAAGAGATCGTCGTGCTCCTGACCGGGTGCCAGGCGGGGGAGAGGGAAGCCGGCGAGCGAGGCGCCGACGGGAAGTTCGATGCGTGCGGGCAGGAGGATGCGCTGCGAGGTGTTCGACACGGTGATGCGGCCTACTGCGCGTTCTCCCACGACAACGCGCTCGCTGGCCAGATCGAGGCGCACGGCGTAGGCCGAGCGGCCCACGGCGAAGCCGATGGCGATCAGGATTGCCGCCAGTCCGACGCAGCCGACAACCAGAAACTCGCGCCAACCGAATTCGAGCCCCACGAACAGAAAGACGAGAGAGAACGCGAGAACGGCCCAGCCGAAGCCCGAGACCGTCGTGAGCACGGGCCCGATGATGCGCCAGGCTGCACGCGCTCCGGCGACCGCGCGTGGCCATCCGGTGCCCGCGGCCCAGCGTGCGGGCGCGCTCGTGCGCACCGCGCCCGATGCGCTCGCCAGCCGGGGGCCGATCGACGCCATCGGGGAGGCCTTCTTCTCCCCGGTCACGGTCATGCGGCGGGTTGCCTCGCCTGCGGTGCGGCCACGTCGCTGAGCACGCGCGCGAGAACCTTCTCGGCCGTCGTTCCCTGGAACTCTGCCTCGGGGTCGAGCACAAAACGATGCGTCCAGACGGGGCCGGCGAGCTCGCGGATGTCGTCGGGCAGCACGAAGTGTCGTCCCTGGGCCGCGGCCCATACCTTGGCCGCGCGAACGAGGGCCATGGCGCCACGGACCGAGACGCCGACGCGGCTCTCAGGCGCATTGCGCGTCTCCTCGGCCAGCTGCGCGGTGTAGCGCAGAATGGCGCTGTCGACGTGCACGGTCGCCGCGAGGTCGGCCATGTCGGCGACGGCCGAGGTCGTAATCACGGGGCTGAGCGCCGACGAAGGGTTGCGGTTGGCGGAGCCGGCCAGGATCTTCTCTACGCTGGCCAGGTCCGGGTAGCCGATCGATGTCTTGATGAGAAAGCGGTCGAGCTGAGCTTCGGGCAGCTTGTACGTTCCGGCCTGCTCGATGGGGTTCTGCGTGGCGATCACGAGGAACGGGCGGCCCACTTCGTGCACCTGGCCGTCGACGGTCACCCGCGACTCCTCCATGACCTCGAGAAGTGCCGACTGTGTCTTCGGGCTGGCGCGGTTGATCTCGTCGGCCAGCACGATGCTTGCGAAGACAGGTCCGCGGTGAAACTCGAACGCGCCCGTCTTCTGGTCGTAGATGGTGACACCCGTCACGTCGGAGGGCAGCAGGTCGGGCGTGAACTGGATGCGCTGATGCGTTCCCTGCACGGTCGCCGCGATCGCCTTCGCCAGTGAGGTCTTGCCCGTTCCCGGGGCGTCCTCCAGCAGCACGTGTCCCTCGGCGATCATCGCCATGATCGAGAGCCTCACCACGTGGGACTTGCCGAGTACGGCGATTCCCACGTTCGCGACGAGGCGATCGAAAGTGCCGGCGAACCAGGTCGCCTGCTCCGGTGTCATTGTCATTGCGCGTTTCTCTTTCTGAGTGTCATCGCGTCACCACGGGACGTGGTTCGACTCGTACTTCTTGCCATTGGGCCCCGTAATCGTCACCCAGACGTCGTAACCGGTGTATCCCCAGTACTTGCCGCTCGCGGTGCCATTACCGTTGATTGTTCCGGATTCCCAATTTTCAGTTCCCGGACGGTTCGAGTGGTACTCGACACTGAAGTTTCCTCCAGCAGAGCCAGAGATTTGCACAACGACGAATCGGCAGCCTGAGGTAGCACAATTCGGTTGTCCCTGAGCGTTGCCTCCCTTGGACACCGTCACGGTCGTGCTGTCCGGCTCGGGTCTGCTCGCCGCGGATGCGGAGTTGGAGGACTGTTGACCTGCCTCGTCAGTAACGCGAACGGTGATGCTATGCGTTTCGGAGTATCCGCTGCCCACCGTGCGGTTGCCAGAAGGTTCAACTTCCGTGAAGCCGCCGCCGTCGATCGAGATCTCCGTCTTGACGATCGCGCGACCGTTTGCGGCAGGTGCGCTCCAGCTGAGCGTCACACTTGTGTCGTTGGGGCTGGCGCTCGCACCGGGCTGATTTGGAGGGCCGTACGGCACAGCCGCGTTTGATGTGGTCTCCGCTCCCGGCTGAACACCCTCGACATTCGACGTGGCCCACATGGTCACCGTGTAGTTCGTTCCGTTGGTCAATCCGCCGATCGTTCCGGAGTTGCGCGGAAGCGTCCCCGTGGCGCCGCTCTGGTCGACTCGATAGTGGTACGTCAACTCGTCTTGGGTCGAACCGTTGCCCGCCGCGTCGCCGAACGTTACATCGACGCTTCGATCCGCGGGAGTGATACTCACGCTCGACGGGGCGCCAGGCGCGATCGCGGCACGACGTGGTGCCGACTGAGGACTCGGATCGGACAAACCCGCCTTATTGACGGCGGAGACACGGAATGTGTAGTCGGTGGTGTCGACTGACACAACGACATTCGCGCTCGTTCCCGTGATGCCGGGCAGCGTGTTCACGACCGAGCCGCCCTTCAGCGTCTCGAGCGTGTAGCTGGCCACGGGGTCGCCGTTGGCGAACGGCGCGGTCCACGAGACCGTGATCTGAGCCTGCCCGCCGACCGCCGTTGACGGCGTGGTCGTGGGAGCGGCTGGAGCAGACGGCTTGCCCGCCGGAATCTCCGTGGCCGAGTACGAACTCCAGTCGCTGGGATCGGGCGCGCGGTTCACAGCCTGCACCCGCACCTGGTACGCGGTTCCGTTCTCCAGACCCTCCCAGACCACGGAGTTGCCCGTGACGCCGGTCTTCTGTACCGCGCCGCGCGCGGGGGCCGGCGAGATCTCGAGGTTGTACGAGGTGACCGCAGAGCCGGGGGTGGATGGCGTGACCCAGTTGACCGTCATGCTCTTGTCGCCGAAGACCAGCGTCGGCGCGGCCGGGCGATCGGGGCGGGCATCCGGGCGGGCGGGCGCCGACGAGGGCGAAGGGTCGGACTCGCCGACACCGTTGGTCGCCGTGACGTTGAAGGTGTATTCGACGTCGTTGGTGAGGCCGTCGAGCGTACACGTGGTCGAGGCGCACTGCTTCGAGTACCCCTGCGGGCTCTTCACCGTGTAGCCGGTGATGGGCGAGCCGTTGTTCACGGGCGGAGTCCACGAGAGCACAACCGTGCGGTCTTGAATGCTCGTGACGCTCGGCGTCGTCGGGGCGTCGGGCTTGCCCTGCACCGTCAGTCGGATGCGACCATCGGCCTGGCGTTCCGGGTCGCCGGTCGAATCGGCGATGCGGTAACGCACCACCATCGTTCCCACGAAGTCGGCCGCGGGAGTCACGTCAACGCCACTGCCGGCCGGGCTTGCCTGACCGTCGCCGGTCTCGACGACCGCCTCGAGGATCTTCAGCGGGTTCTCGGGGTACGGGTTGAAGTCGTTCGACAGCACGTCGACCTGGCGGGTCTCGCCCTGATTGGCCTGGGGCACCACGTCGTCGGTCGCACTGGGCTTCGGCCTGGTCGACGTGACCACGGTCACCGTGACGGTTCCCGTGCCCGGCTTGCTCTGCCCGTCGGTGACCTCGATCTGAATCGGTGAGTCGCCCTTGGCCGCGTTGCCGGCCGCCTTGACCTTGAGCGTCTGCTTGTCCGTTGAGGCGGAGATGCCCTGCGGGAGCTCGCCGACGACCTTGTACGTGAGCTTCTCGAGGTCGCCCTCGTCGGGGTCGCGAGACAGCGTGCGCAGGTTGAGTTCGACCTCGTCACCACCCGGCTCCACGTTCACTGCGCCACCGCTCATGGTCGGCGACACGTTGGTCTTCGAGACGACGGTGATGGGAATGACGAGTGTGGACTTCTTGCCGTCGGGGTCGTCGGGGCCGGTGCCGTCGGTGACCTCGAAGCTCAGTGCATCAGGGCCGTAGTAGCCCTCGGCGGAGGTGTAGCTGAGGGTGGTCGCGTCGGTCACGAGGTTCGCCCCGTTGCCGTGCGACACCGCCACCTTGTCGGCCTGCGTGATTCGGGCGTCCTTACCGTTGCCGGTGACGACATAGTCGGAGAGGGGAACGCTGATTGTCTCGCCGCTGTTCACGACGATCGGCTTAGTGCCCGCCTTGAGTGCCGGATGCGCGCTTTCGAGCCCGGGAACGAACACGAACGCAGACGCCTTCTGCCCGTCGACATCGGTCACGGTGTAGGTGATGATCTGCGACTCGGGCGTGAGCGGGATGCGCAGCTGGCCGTTGCCGCGAACCGTCGCGGTGCCGCTGGTGACCGACACATCGAGGGCGTCAATCGTGCCGTCGGGGTCGTCGTCGTTCTTCTTCACGTCGACGTCTGTTGTCGTGCGTCCCACCACGTCGGCGACCTGCACCAGGTCGTCACGGGCGATCGGCGCCTGCAGCGTCGCATCCGGGCTCACCGTCACGAGAAGCTGACCCACGGCGGTCGCACCGTATTGATCAACGATCGTGTACTGCACCGGGTAATCGCCCGGCGTCTTCGGCACGGTCACAGTAACTCGCCCGCGGTCGATCTCGCCCGTCATGCCCTCGGGCACCGTGAGGCCGTTCTTCTGGATGGCGATCGGGTCGCCGTCGGGATCGGAATCGTTCGCGAGAACGTCGACCGCCACGGTGCGGCCGGGCCGCACCGAGACCGTATCTTTCACCGCGTAGGGGCGCTGGTTCGCGCTCGACGAGGGAACGATGCCCACCAGAATGGTGGCCGACGCCTCGGCACCCTTACGGTCGCGCACGGTGTAGGTGAACACGTCCGTTCCGACCGAGGTGGGGTAGGCCTCATATTCAAGCCACGACTGCCCGACCTCGCTGATGCGGCCCTTCTTCGGAGCGTCGCCCTGGCCGACGAGCTGAACGGAGTCGCCGTCGGGGTCGATTCCGTCGAGGGGAATCGGGATGCGCACGGTCGTGCCCTCGAGGGCCCGCACCGTGACGTCGCGCGGGCGGGGCGGGGAGTTTGCTCCCTCGTCGTTGCCGACGATCTGGATGGTCACGTAGCCGGCGTCGCGCTGACCCTGACTGTCGACGACTTCGTAGGTGGCGTAGACCGTCTTGGCCACAGGGCCGGCCTTGAAGCGCAACGTGTCCTGCGCCACGAACATGTCTCCGTCGGCCGGGTCGATCAGGGGCGCGATGAGCGCGGGCGCCAGAGTGATCGTGTCGCCGTTGGGCGAATAGTCGTTGTTGAGCACGGGAATCGTTGCGACGTCGCCGGCCCTCACAGTCACCGTGTCGTCTGTGGCGACCGGGGGCAGCAGCCTCTCCGGTGCCGGGATCGGGATGATGAAGACTTCGCCCTTGGCCGACTTGACCCCGTTGGTCACGGTGTAACTGATGCTTGTCGGTTCGGAGATACCGGTGTCGGTGATGCGCAGTACCTGGTGTTCGAGAACCTCGACGCTCACGCCGAGCCCCTCGGGAACCTGCACCGATTGAACGGCGAGGATGCCACCGGCGGGGTCGAAGTCGTTGGCGAGCACGTCGGTGAGTACCGAACGGCCCTTCGTAAGCAGGGCCACGTCGCGCACGGCGATCGGGGGCTTGTCGGCAGAGGTGTCGCCAACTACGGTGATGCGCACGATACCGGGAGCGGACTTCGGGCCATCCGTCACGAGGTACTGGGCGTAGTAGTCGCCGGGCGCGGCCGACGTGAAGTCGAACGTTCCTGTCGTGTAGTCGGGCGTGATCGTGCCGCCCGGAACCTCGTTGACCTTCGCGAGTCGCAGCGGGGCACCGCTGGGGGCGTAGTCGTTCGCCATGGGCGACACGGTGACCTGCTGGCCGGCACGTGTCACAACATGGTCGCCGTTGGTGACAGGAACGAGGGTTCCCGACTCGCGCACCTCGAAGGCGACGGTGCCCTCGGTGTCGGTCACGCCGTCTGAGACGACGATGGTCACGGTCTTGCGACCCGGATCGGGGTCGAGGGCCGTGAAGGTGAGTTCTCCGTCGGCCCGGAACTGCACCTGGTTGGCACCGTCGGCCGTGGCCGAGCGCACGAACATGTCGTCGCCGTCCGGGTCGATCCAATCGGGCAGCACGTTGTATGAGCAGGTCGAGCCGACCTCGCAGAGCACCTTCGGAACGCGCTTCTGAACCGGAGCCTCGTTCGTGCCGGGAGCCTTGACGGTCAGCGTCACCGTGGCATCCGCTGTGCCGCCGCGGCCGTCGTCGGCCGTGTAGGTGAAGGTGCCGGTGCCGGATGCCTCGGGGTCGACGATGATCTGCATGGCCACACCCCCGAGAATGGGCTGCACCTCGCCGATCGACGGTTGCGGCCCCTTGAGCGTGGCGGTGAGCACATCACCGTCGGGATCGGAGTCGTTGTCGAGCACGGGCAGCACAATGGTGCGGCCTGCGCGCACGCCGAGCTGGTCGTCTTCGGCGATGGGCGGGTTGTTGATCTCGCTGCGCTCGGGAAGGATGACCTGCAGTTCTTCTTCGGTGCTGTCGTCCTCTTCGTCGGTCTTCGTCTCGTCCGGCGGGGGAACGATGTCGTCCCAGTTCTCGACCTTCTTCATGTCTTGGTTGACGAGCCAGACGGCGCCCGAGGTGAGGTCGTTGAGCACGACCACGTTGCGGTTGACGCGGAAGACGAGCTGGGCCTGGGCGGTGAGGCCGTCGATGGTTGTCTCGACGTCTTTGTCGTCGCCGGCGCAGTCGCGCAGGTACGCGTTCGAGATGGCCCAGGCGGCGTAGGCACAGCCTGCGAGGTACACGGGCGCGGCCGGCTTGCCCGGTTTGCCCGCCGAGGTCACGGTGGCGGCTCCGCCGTCGAGGGGCTGACGGATGAGTGAGGTGGCTGTGGCGATGAGCACGGCATCCGATGCGGGGCCGGTCTCCTGCAGCACGCCGCCGGTCGAATCGGCGATATCGACCTTCTTGCCACCCGGCAGGTAGGCGATGCCGTTGGCCGAATCGAACACCACGGCGTCGTCACCGACGGTCGTCATCGTGAGGGCTGCGTCGTCTTCGGTCTCGGGAAACCCGTTCTTCACGGGCTCGAGCGGTGCGCCGTTCTCGTCGAGCGCGATGGTGACCATCTCGCCTGACGTCGGCGACAACGCGTGAACCCCGCCATCGACATCCACCGTCGCCGCGGCGCCGGAGCCGAGCGTCAGCAGCGGCTTGTCTGGGTCGGGAAGGAAGTTGGCGACGTCGCTGGCGCGCGTGGTGAAGAGGTCGCCGGTCTTGTCGACGACGGCGAGAGTGTTGCCGCCCATGGTCACGGATGACTCGGCCGGCAGGGCCACGGCATTGCCCAGTGTCACCGACACGGGGTCGATGGGCGCCAGCGATCCGGTGGCGTGGTCGACGGTGATGACCGTCTCGTCGTGCTGCAGAATGTCGAAGTCGCTCGACGTCATCTTGAGGCCGCCGTCGAGCAGCTGGGCCTGGTAGTTGAGGTGACCCACGAGGAGGCCGGAGGGTTTCGTGACCCAGACGCCCCCGTCGTTGAGTTCGACGTCGGCCGTGGTGATGCCCTGATAAAGGAATGCCATCGTGGTGACCGCAAGCGAAAAGACCGTGACGGTCGCCACCGACGCAGCTGTCGCCTTGCGGCGGCGCAATGCCTCGAAGAGCCTCACACGATCCTCATCTTCACGTCGGTTACGTCATTTTATGCACTGGATGCACCCCTGAAATGGGCACGGGTGCACCGGGACATTCAAGCACGGGGACACGACCCAGAGTAAATGGGGAGAACTCCCCATGCCGGGGTTGTTCAGAGAGGTGCGACGACCAGACCCTTGTTCAACGCCCGCGAAACGCAGGGCATAACGAAGTCGCGGCGCTCGCTCTCGGAGAGCACAACGTCGCGGTGATCGGCCTCGCCGTCGATCAACCGCAGTCGGCAGGTGCCGCAGGTGCCGCTTCCGCACGAGCTGTCGGCATCGATACCGGCGCGCTCGAGAGCACCCAGCATCGTCTGGGTCTCGGACACCGCGATGCTGACACCCGACGGCTGCCACTCGAGAACGAAGGGCAGACTGATGCCTCCGAAGGCCGAGATCCCGGCGAAGTCCTCCATGTGCACGCGGCTCGGGCGCCAGTGCATCGTCAGTGCGCGCAGCTCGTTCTGCAGCGACTCCGGACCGCACACATAGAGGTGCCGCTCACCCGGCGACTCGAGAAGAGGCCACCAGTCGAGCGCCCCGTGCAGCGAGCGGTGGTGCAGCGTGATCGGCCGGTTCAGTGTCATCTCGACCAGCTCGTCGAGGTAGGGGGTCTCGGCGCGTGAACGGCTCAGGTACACCAGCTGAACGTCTGCCGCACCGCGTCTGCGCAGCTCGAGCAGCATCGCGCGAATAGGCGTGATGCCGATTCCGGCCGCGACGAGAAGGTACGCAGGAGCATCCATCAGCTCGAAAGCGTTGCGGGGCGAGGAGATCGTGAGCGAGTCGCCCTCGTTCACCTCGTCGATCATGCTGCGCGAACCTCCGCGGCCGCCCTCGTCGCGTCGCACCGCGATCACGTAGCGGCCGAGATCGCTCACATCTGAGGTCAAGGAGTAGCTGCGCGCCTCACCCGACGGCGTGTGCACCGTGATGTGGGCTCCCGGCTCGGCCGGCTCGAGCAGCCCGCCGTCTCGGCGACGCAACTCGAACTCGCAGACGTCGGCCGTGAGCATCCGGCGGGCTGCGACGACGACTGTCAGGTCGGCTGTCGTCGTTGATGCGGTCATGCGGCCGTCGCCGCATCGGGCACCGCGACGCTGTCGCCTGGCGCGAGGGTTCCGACAGAGAGCACCTCGGCGAAGACGCCCATGATCTCGTGTCCGTAGTTCTCGTGCAGCAGGCGCACCACGGGCACGTCGCGGCGAGCCGTCGAGGGGTCGACCTCGGTGGCAGCGCAGCGCTCGGTCTCTTCGACCACGCGCACGGTGACGCCGCCGGAGCCCCCGAGCTGCAGCTCCCGCCCGATCCAGTCGCGTTCGACCCACGGCTCGAGGCCCTCGATGTACACGTTGGCCCGAAAGCGCAGCGGATCGAGTTCGCGCCCGATTCTGGCCTCGAACTCGCGAATGGACGCGCGGTTGATGAGTGAAATCGTGTTCATCATGCGGGAGCCGTTGTTGGCCTGGTCTGTGAAGTTATAGCCGGGCTGCTCGGCCAGCACGGGCCGCTCACCGTCGGGAAGATCAGCCACGCGTGCATAGAGTTCGACGAACTCGGCGCGGCCGGCTTCGGTACTCAGATCGGCCTCAAGCACAGGATGCCCCTGCACGGTCACGCGAATCAGACCCGTCTCCGGGTCGAATCCGACGGCGAGCCCCGCCAGACGATCGGTGTTGAGCAGCACGTAGTACTCGCGCTTCGACACGGGAACGAACGTGTCGGCGTTATACGCGCCCTGCGGCTTGGCGAGCGCGAAGAGGCGATCGAACGGGAACGCCCGTCCCGCCTCAAGCGCTACCCGGTCGAGCGGCTCCGGAGTGAGCCCCTTGACCGGATAACGGTAGAGCGAATGGATGCTGCCGTGCATACCTCGAGGTTACAAGCAGCGCGGCTACTTGCCGGCCTGCAGCGCGGCGAGCAGCTCCGGGCCGCGCTTGTCGAGAATCGATCCTCCCCAGCGCACGGCGGCAACGAGCATGCCGCCTCCGAGCACCAACCCCACCGCCAGCGCGATCCAGCCGTAGATCGCGTCGCCAGTGACGAAGCCGATGACGGCCAGGACTGCCTCGGGAAGCACGAGCACGACCAGTGCTCCCCAGGTGGCGAAGGTGGTGAGCGTCAGCATAAAGCCACCACCGGGACGCGCCTTGAATGGACTCTCGCCGGGCGCCGGAACGGGGAACACGAACCGACCGGAGATGACCGACGAGAGCGCGAATCCCGAAAGCAGCAGACCGAACACGATTCCGAGCAACCCGGGCAGCACCTGCCACGAGTTGGTGAACCACACCGACGCGATGGTCAGCAGCGCCGACACCGGTACGGCGAACACGCCCAGGGCAACTACCCGACCGAGCCGGTCGTCGCGGCCCGATACGCCCGTCGACAGGTGAAGCGCGAACGCCGTGTTGTCGTATGAGACATCGGTGTAGATCGACAGCGCCAACAGCAGCGCCACGACCGGTCCGAGTGCATTGAGCACGCCCATGCTGCCCATATTTCCTGAATATACGAACAGCAGAACGGGAATCAGCGGAATGACGATGAGCGACTGCGCGTAGCGCGGATCGCGCAGCCAGTAGGTGAGTGCTCGCGCAGCGACCGCACCCCAGGGCGTGGCCGGAAAGACTCCGAAGAGGCCCAGCTTGCGGGTTCCCTTCATCGCGGGCGACGACGCGCGAGCCGGGTTCTCGAGTGCGTGCCGCAGGCTCGACCGCCAGACGATCAGCAGGATGGCGAGGGTCGCGAGACCGATAACGAATCCGGCCGCCGCCCGGCCGAGATCTCCGGTCACGAGGTAGCCGGGAACCGACCAGATCGCGCCGAGCGGTGTCCACGCGACGATGTCCGCGATGCCGGGGAGGGCATCCGCTGAGCTGCGCAGCAGCGCCGTGAGGCCGATCATGATCGGGCCGAGGAGGATCAGGGGAATGAAGAAGAGGATTCCCTTGGCCTCGCGGAAGCGGCGGCCCGATCCGACTCCCGAGCTCAATGCGGTGATCGCCCGCGAACCGGCGACGCATGTGAGAACTCCGATCACGGCGCAGATGATCGCCGCGATGGCGCCGAGCGGATGCTGCCACCACGTCGCCGCCGTTGCGAGGGCTGCGATCGAGGTGACGATTCCGGGAACGCCGAGAACGCCGCTGACGAGGAGGCCCAGCACGAGTTGGTTGAGCGGAATGGGGAAGATGGCCAGCCGGGAGGGCTCGACGGTCTGGTCTGTTCCGGGGCCGATGAGCGGCAGCACGATCCAGCCGAGGATCGTTGCCGCGCCGCCCAGCACCGTGACGGTGCGGGCCAGTTCGCTCGGCGCGAAGCTGAGCGCGATAAGCCCCGCGACCACACCGAAGAGAACGCCGAGTCCATAGAGTCCGCCGATCACCACGGCGACGATCTGCCAGGGCTTTCCCTTCAGGCTGTTCGCCAGAATGAGAAAGCGCAGCCTTACGAGAGTCGCAACCATTCCGGCCCCTCTCCTGTGCGGCGACCCCCGACGAGTTCGACGAAACGGTCTTCGAGCGTGGAGCCCTGGCGCACCTCTTCTGTTGTGCCTGAGGCGAGCACACGGCCCTGGGCGATCACGGCGACGTGGTCGCACATGCGCTGAACGAGATCCATGGCGTGGCTCGACACGATCACGGTGCCGCCGGACTTGACGAAGCCGTCGAGAATGTCGCGGATGTTCGCCGCAGACACTGGATCGACCGACTCGAACGGCTCGTCGAGCACGAGCAGACTCGGCGCGTGCACGAGGGCGCAGGCCAGGGCGATCTTCTTGGTCATTCCCGCCGAGTAATCGACCACGAGCGTGCCGCCGGCAGATTCGAGATCGAGCAGATTGAGCAGGTCGTGTGTGCGCTCGGCGACAGTCTCGCGGCTCATGCCGCTGAGCAGCCCGGCATAGGTCACGAGCTGCGTGCCCGTCAGGCGATCGAAGAGCCGAACGCCGTCGGAGAGCACCCCGACCAGGCGCTTCGCCTTGAGCAGATCGTGCCAGACGTTCACACCGTGGATGGTGATGTCGCCGGCGTCAGGCCGCATAAGGCCGGTCGCCATCGACAGGGTCGTGGTCTTTCCGGCGCCGTTGGGGCCGACGAGCCCGTAGAACGAGCCGGAGGGAACGGTGAGAGCCAGGTTGTCGACGGCGATCTTGTCGCCGAATCGCTTCGTGAGGCCGCGGATCTCGAGGGCCGGGCCCTGAGCATCCGTTACTGGGGGGAGAACCTGGGCTGGATCGATCTGTAGTGGATCGGTGTGTGCTGGGTCGGTGTGTGCTGGATCTGTCTGTAGTGGATCTTCCAAAGACATAGCCGCCTGCTTTCCGTCTTACGATTTCCGTCTTGCGATGGACATTCGGGCCGCTCCCCGTCGTGCGATCTTTCGATGCGCGTGCGCGAACCCGGCGCGTGTCACCCACCCTAGGGGGAGCGTCCGACAGGCCGCATCCCCCGCGCGGGGGACATCGGGCACGGCTGCGCGCCCTCCATGGCGCCGGTCGAATAGCGGTCGCGAGGAACGAGCACCGCGTATCGAGACCCCGTTCCCTGAGCCTGTCGAAGGGCTCCCGGGCCGTGTACGACTACTCCTCCACAGGGCATCGATCGCGAGAGTTATCCACAGCAATATCCCCTGATCAAGTGTCGAATACCTGTCGCCACCCAGTGTCGGTGGTCACTGTTTGACTTGTCCCATGACATTCGAATCCCCACCCTCCGGGCCTGACCCGTACCTGGTCGCGCTTGATGAGGTCGCCGCCCTTGACACGCAGATAGCCCGCCTGTCTGCGGTCAGGGCCAGACGCGTCACCGAGGCTGCCCGCCAGCTCCACCGGCAAGCCCCCGTCGACACGTCCACCGCCGGGCCCGTGTGGTCAACGGCCCGGGTCGAGAGGATCGAGCTCGTCACCGAACTCGCGCTCCTGACTCGCCGCACCGAACACCGCACCGCCACCCTCGTCGACACCAGCATCGCCCTGGTCAGCTCTCTTCCCCTCACCCTTCACGCCCTGTCAGCAGGGCACATGTCGTGGGAGCACGCCGAAGTCATCGCGAAACACGCCGACGGATTAGAGGGCGACGCACTGCATACCTACGACGCTCGCCTGGCGGCGCTCGCAACGGAGGTGAATCCTCGGCAGCTCGAGAAGAAGGCCCGCCACGAGGTGGAGCTCGCCCAACCATCCACCGCGGTAGAGCGGGCAGAGAAAGCAGCAGCCACCCGGCGCATCTATGTCGATCCGGCAGCGGATGGCATGGCGTCCCTCACCCTGTTCGCCCCGGCCCCTGAGATCCACGCCATCGCAGACCGTGCCGTCCGACTGGCCGCCGGGTTGAAGGCTGGCGGTGACCCGCGGAGCATGGGACACCTGAAAGCCGATGTCCTCACCGACCTCATGCTCAACGGCGAAACGTCGATTCCTGGAGCGACCAGAGGCGTCCGCGGACGGGTTCATGTGATGGTTCCTGCGATGACACTGTTGGGTGTGGGTGAGGAGGCGGCGATCCTCCGCGGCTACGGCCCCATCGACCCCGCCACCGCCGCCCAACTCACCGCCGAGGCGACATCGTGGCGGCGCATCCTCACCGACCCCATCACGGGACGCATCCTCAACACCGACCCTCGGGACTACCGGCCCACCGCAGCGATGATCGACAACGCCAGGCTGGTGCACCCGGAATGCGTGTTCCCGGGATGCACGGTCCCGGCGGAGCAGGCAGACATGGACCACACCGAAGACCACGCCTACGGAGGAGACACCATCCCAGAGAACCTGGCGCCCCTGAGCGCGGGTCACCACCGGGTGAAGCACCACACCAGGTGGGAGTTCGTTCAGAACGGAGACGACACCCTCACAGCGACCTCACCCGCCGGACACGTCTACACGATCCGGCCCGAAGGACGCATGCAAGCCGCACCCCAAGCCCTCATGAAGGCAGCAGCAGCCGTAGCCGCGACGACAATGGAGGAGGACCTCGCCGACTGCCCCTTCTAACCACCACGACACCCGGGGTCTCGATACCGCCGCGCCGCCCCCTGAGCTTGTCGAAGGGCGACCTACCGGACCAGCACAGCATCCGCAGAACGGCGCGGCCAACGGCTCACCGCGATAGCACGCCGGCCACCGCGAGTGCGCATCCGAGAACCGAAACGGAACAGACGCACGCCGCCAGCAGCGAAAGGGCCAGCCAAGGGGCCGACCGATGCTCGGCTACCGAGATCCTTGATTGAACTGGGGGAAGCAACGACAAGACCGCTATTCCGCCGGCGATCACGGCTGCGACGATCGCCACTGCCAGAGCGCCCGAGCGCACCGCCGTGATGGCGCAGACCAACGCGACCCCTGCGGCGGCGATCGCTGTGCGCCTCCAGGCGAGAGCGGTGCGTTCCGGCTGCAGCCCCGGGTCTCTCGCCGGCGCGCCAGAAAGCTCTGCCGACCCACCTGGAGTCTCTGCCGGCCCACCCGTCAGATTCACCGCTGCAGCGCCTCGAACGCCGCGTACCCCGCAAAGACAAGCGCGAGCACGATAATGCCCACTCCGACCCCAACGAGAATGCGCGGAGCTGGCAGCGGCAACGCGAGCCGCATCGCTCGCTCGACACGGCGCCACCCGACGAGCGAAGACACGGCCACGAGGCCCCCGCCGAGGCAGACGAGCGCAGCCATGACATCGACGAACAAGGGAAGGTCTGCGACACCCGCCAGAGTCGTCAGCGCCACGCCGCCGGCGACCAGAGCCAGGCCCGTGCGCATCCACGCGAGCGCGGTGCGTTCGTTGGCCAGCGAGAATCGCGCATCCGGCTCGTCACCGACGCCGTAGACCGATCGGGGCTTGCGGCGATCCTCATCGCTCTCTTCAGAAGCCATGACGCGCTCCTTCGTCTATCGTCTTTGCCGCTCGCGAACGCTGCTGCAGCACAGTCACCGTGATGATCGCCGCGATCACAAGCGTGATCAACAGCACCGTGATGCCGAATGAGACCACCGGCGCGAGAAGCGGAATGACCAGCACGGCCGCTGCCCCGACGAGACTGGTGGCGGGCCGAATCGCGGTGTCCGATCCGAGCAGCGGCCGATAGAGCACCTGCATCGCCACCAGAAAGACGGCCACGGGAATGGCAACCGAATACGCCACCGTCGTGCCGTCGACCTCGGCCTCGTGGCTCAGCGATTGCACGGCCACCTCCAGCCCGGCACCGAGGGCCGCAAGAGCCGCGAAGACGAAGTAGTGCCCGAATCCCCAGACGAAGCTCCGCTGGCGCCGCTTCTCCAGCCCCTCGCCGGCAGGCTCGAGGTAGTACACCCACCAGATACCGAAGAGCAGCGCGAGACCCGACGCGGCCAGCAGCACGAACTCGCCCGAGGCATCCCCCGCCGTGACGATAGCCTGCACACCGACCGTGGCCGCGAGAACCGACTCGCCCAGCAGAATGATCGTGAAAAGGCCGTAGCGTTCGGCGATGTGGTGCGGATGCCAGCGGGTGTACCCGCGGCGCTCGGCCCACAGCGGCACGGCGAGCTCGCACGCGGCGAGAAACCCGAAGATGCCGATCTGCGCAGGCAAGGGGAGATTCCCCACGAGCAGCAGGCGGCCGATCCAGAGCGCCTGCACGAACGCGATTCCCGCCGCGTATCGCAGGGCCGTCGCCCTGCCCTCGGGGTCTTGGATGGCGGCGCGCAGCCACTGCGCGACGAGTGCGAGACGCATGATGAAGTAACCCACGGTGATGAGCAGGAAGTCGCCGTTGTTGAACGCGGCCGGAACTCCCGCCGCCAGAACGAGCACTCCGCCCATCTGCAGCATGGTGAGCAGTCTGTAGGGCACGTCGTCGGTGTCATAGGCCGACGCGAACCAGGTGAAGGTAAGCCAGGCCCACCAGATGGCGAAGAAGACCATGACGAAGTTGGGCAGTGCCTCTGCGAGCTCGTCGGCCTCGATGCCGTGGGCCAGCTGTGTGACCACGGCCTGAACAGCCACAACGAAGGTGAGGTCGAAGAGCAGCTCGAGCGGAGTGGATGCGCGGTGCTTCTCGTCGATGTCGCGATGCCGCATGCGAATGACTGGCAGGCTCATGAACCACAGCCTAGGGGCGGATATTGCCCGAACACGTACAGCTCAGGTCAGGGGCGGCGCCTTAGTCCACCGGGTATACGTCGACGATTGCCACCTGAACGGCGGCCGACTCGTCATAGCGCACGTCGTAGTTCACGTTGAGCCCGACTTTGACGCCCGGAGCGAATGAGAAGTCGCTCACCCCATCTGCGTCAGCGGCCACCGAGTCGATCCAATCCTCGACGGCCGCGCGATCGAGACCATACGAATCCGAGGCGTCGCGCAGCAGTTCGAAGAACGCGTCTGTCGAGTTCGCGACGAGAAAGTAGGTGATGCGGTCGACATCGGGTTGCGCATCCGTCGTGAAGAAACGGATGCGATCGGTCGAGGCCTCGACTGATCCCTGCGGTCCCACGATCTCGAGGCTGATGAGCCCGTCGCGCGACTGCACGTCTGGCGCGTATTCGTCGGCCGGAAGGCCGAGAACTGACTTGTCGATGGTGCCGGCGCTCATGTCGAAGCGCGCCTTCTTCGCATCGAGAATGCGGGCGATTCCGTCTGCATCGAGCGTGGAGAGTTCTGTACCGGTCACGGGGCTTCCCTTGTCGGAGTCGGGGTTCGGGTCGATGGGTGGAATGCGGATGCCGCAGGCGGTGAGCGACACGATCGCAACGGCTACGGCAATGGATGCGATGGCCCGCCTCAGGCGAGCTCGGGGCGTCGGCAAACGGTCGGTCACTGAGAGAACTCGAGTTTGTGGGGCGTCAGCAGGCGCTGCAGAATCTCTGGGATGTTGCTGGTGGGCCTGGCCGCGTCAGTGCGGTCGTTGAAGTCCGACGCGATGATCTCGCGGGCGAGGTCGGGGTTGTTCCGAAGCAGATCCTGATAGGCGGGCAGCGTGTCCTTGGAGATGAGCGCCCAACGTTGATCGGCATCGGCGATGTTACCGTCGGGGAAGTTGGTGGTGATCTCGGTACTGAACTGCAGGGGATTGTCGGCGTTGGTGAACGGGATGTTCTCGGGACCGGGAGACTCGATCGTGAACTTGTACGGGAACACCTCGGGGTAGCTGAGCGCGCCAGGAATGGACGGTTCACCGGCCAGCGTCACCAGGAACGTGACGGCCTCGCCGGTGATCGGGTGCTCACGCATGGAGTTGTAGTCGTCCGCGATGATGTCGTTCTGTTCGCGCTGCAGCAGCATCGTGTTGCCGGCTGCCACCTGCGCCGGGTCGCCCGAATCGATCTTCTCCCAGGCATCGGCGGTCGTCTGGGTGATGGCACCCGAGTCGGCCAGACGCTGAATCTCGGCGAGTCCACCGTTCTCGTAGGCCATGTGCTGGCGGGCCTGATCGAGAAAGATCTCCTTGTTCATGTCGAGCATGCTCTTCTCGTAGAACGCAAGCTCGGAGTCGGACATCTTCGCCACGATCTCGAGCTGGTCGAGATAGGGCAGAGGAAGATCGGAGAGAGGGTTGTTCAAGATCGCCTGCGCGATGTCGCGCATCGCCGCCATGTCTTGGAATCCACCGGCGAACGACGGCCCGATCATGTTGGCCATTCCCGCCCACTGCAGGTCCGGGTTGTCGAGGAACTGCTTGCCGTAGAAGTCGTAGACGCTCTTGATGGTCTGCCAGTTGTACTCGGTGCCCTTCGATGTGTCCCACGTCGACGGGTCGATGCCCATCTCTTCCATGGCCTTGTTGTTCCAATAGTCGCTGAGGAAGTCGGCGTAGGCCTTATTGTTCACGGGTATAACGCCGCTGTCGGCCGCCGCGTCAAGAGCGAGCTTCGCGCCCTCCGGATGCTCGGCGGCCCACCGTGCGAACTCGTCGCTCTTCAGATAGGCGGCTCGTTCTGCCGGTGTCATTCCGGCGAGGAGCGCCGTCAGCTCGTCGGCGTCCCGCTGTGTCGCAGGGTCCGCTGCACCCGCGGGCGCGCCGGAACCAGGGCCGCCCGTCCCGGTGCCTGCGGCGCCATCGGTCACCGAGCTCGTCCGTTCCTGATCGAGCGCATTGGCGATAAGAACCTGGGATGCCCGTGACAGCTCGGAGAGAGTTCGTTGCAGCAGGGGCTCATGCGTCGCACCCCAGTCGGACCGGAACATGTCGGCGTCTCGTCCATGCCATGCCTGCGTTTGGATGACCGAGCCCAGCATCGATGTGATATTCCGCAGTTGGCCCGACGCGGAATCGAGGCTGCGTGCGAGTTGGCGCAGTTCGCCGATGTCCGCTCCGTACAACGCCATGATGCCCCGCATTCTCCCGATGGATTGCAGCAATGCTAGCGGCCGACTCGTTCCTCGCCCATGGGGACAAGTCCCCATGGGTGCCGGGGTCGGTTCAGCGCCCGTGCGTCGCCATGATCTGGTCGACGTCGATGCGCTCGAGCAGCGCATCCCAGTCGATCTCGCGGGCGGCGGCGGCCACCTCAGGCTCCGCGTACGCCTTGCCGTTGCGGTGCACCACCACGCCCTTCGGAACGATGCGGTTCAGCTCGGCGAGCACGGCGTCGTCGATGGCTTCGCTGTTGAAATCTGCGCCGACCTCTGCGAAATAGTCGGCCGAAACGGTGTACGAGACTGTTGCCACTTCTACTGCGGTCATGGTGAGCTCCTTGATCGGTCGATTGGGTCGCGCATACAGGAATTCTCTTCAGTCTGTGCCTCCGTCCTCCGAAGCGCCTCCTTTTTTTGCGTTGCACGTCGATTTCCGCGCGAGGCGAACATGTGCCGAGCAGGGCTACCCTCGCCATCCGGCACGCGCGTAGCGTTGACAGAATGACAACGACAACGCTTCCCGCCAGGGCATCCGGAACCTTCGACCTGGGCGGAGACCTGCCCGTCACCCGTCTCGGCTACGGCACCATGCAGTTGACCGGTCCCGGGGTGTGGGGTTGGCCCGCAGATCCGGATGAGGCAGTGCGTGTTCTGCGCCGCGCAGTCGAACTGGGCGTGAACTTCATCGACACGGCGGATTCATACGGGCCTGCCGTTGCGGAGCCCCTGATCGCGAAAGCTCTTCGCCCGTATGCAGACGACCTCGTCATCGCGACGAAGGCCGGGCTGACCCGCTCAGGACCTGCCGACTGGCGCCCCGTCGGTCGCCCCGAGTACCTGCGCCAGCAGGCCGAGATGAGCCTTCGCATCCTCGGTGTCGACCGCATCGACCTCTTTCAACTGCACCGCATCGACGCGAAGGTTCCTCTAGCCGACCAGATCGGCGAGCTTGCCCTCTTGCAGCAGGAGGGCAAGATTCGCCACATCGGTCTCAGCGAAATCTCCGTTGAGCAGTTGAAAACCGCCACCGAGTTCGCAACCATCGCATCGGTGCAGAACCTGTACAACCTGGCGAACCGCCAGTCGGAGGAGCTGCTCGACTACGCCACGCAGCAGAACATCGCGTTCATCCCGTGGTTCCCGCTGGCGACCGGCAAACTGGCGAAGGCGGGCGGCGTGCTCGACGAGATCGCCGCCGAACACGACGCGACGCCCTCTCAGCTCGCGCTCGCCTGGCTGCTGAAGCGTTCGCCCGTGCTCCTGCCGATTCCCGGCACCTCGTCGGTAGATCATCTCGAGCAGAACATCGCCGGTGCTGAAGTCGAACTCAGCGACGCCGAATTCGACGAGCTCTCCGCTCTCGCGAGCTGACCCCCGCATGACACTTCCCACCGCCGACACGATCGTCACCTACCCGGCTGGAGACCTCGCGTCGACCGGCACCGTGCTTTACACCGAAGCGCTGAGTGCCGGCCGCCGCGTGGTTTTGCTCGACACCTCTGCCTGCCACCCGGTCGATTCCGCGTGGCCCGACCAGCCGGCCGACCGCGCAACCCTGACCGTGAATGGCGTCGAACTCGAGGTGCTCGACTGCGTCGTCGCGGCGACCGATGGCGAGACCCTTCACCTCGGCAGTGACGTTCCGGTTCGCAAAGGAACCGATGGCTGGGCGTTCGTGACAGCGCACATCGTCGACGACGCCCTCGCAACCGCGGCCGGTCTCGTCGAGGGCTCCGAGGCATCCATCGCGGTCGATGCCGCCTACCGGCACGCTCTCTCTGTCGGCCACACCGCCTGCCACCTGGCATCTCTCGCGCTCAACGCCGAACTCGCCGGGTCATGGAGCAAGGATGTATCACTCGACGCGCTCGAGCACCCGAACTTCGACGCCCTGGCCATCGAGACCTCGCGCATCCACGAGCGAGGCTCAGTCGACGTCTATCGCGTGGGCAAGTCGCTGCGAAAGAAGGGCTTCGCGCCCGCCCGGCTCGCCGACGACCTCGGCGAGGTCGAAACGGCCGTGGATGCGCGCCTGTCGGCGTGGGTCACCTCGGGCGCGGCGGCATCGATTCACCGAGACGGAGATCGCTTGACCGACCGCCGCTACTGGACGACGACGCTCGACGGACGGGCCGTGAGTATCCCCTGCGGCGGAACGCACGTGGCGAGCCTCGCGGAGCTCAGCACGCCGCAGGTGACCCTACACGCAGAGCAGGGCGACTCTGCCCCAGAACTGCGCATGACGACCCGCGCGTGAGCTCGGCCGACAGGCTACGCCTGAGGCATGTCCGCGAAGCGCGAGAAGTGGCCGAGGAAGCTGGCCGTGATCGTGGCGGTGGGGCCGTTGCGGTGCTTGGCGACGATGAAGTCGGCCTCGCCCGCGCGCGGGTTGTCTTTCTCGTAGGCACCCTCGCGGTGCAGCAGAATCACCATGTCGGCGTCTTGCTCGAGCGACCCCGACTCGCGGAGGTCGCTGATGGCGGGCTTCTTGTCGGCGCGCTGCTCGGGGCCACGGTTGAGCTGCGACAGTGCGATGACGGGCACCTGAAGCTCTTTGGCCATGAGCTTGAGGGCTCGCGAGAACTCTGAGACCTCTTGTTGACGGCTCTCGACCTTCTTGCCGCTGGTCATGAGCTGCAGGTAGTCGATGACAACGAGCTTGAGGCCGACCTTCTGCTTGAGACGGCGGCACTTGGCGCGGATCTCGACCAGGGTCATGTTGGGGCTGTCGTCGATGTAGAACGGGGCGTCGTTGATAGTCGACCGGGTCGACGCGATCTTCGTCCAGTCTTGGCCGTTGACCTGACCCTTGCGCATGATCTGCAGGGGCACGGATGCCTCGGCAGACAACAGACGCATGGCGATCTCGGCGCGGCCCATTTCGAGCGAGAAGAAGATGGCCGGCATGTCGTGCTTGATGGACGCGGCCCGACAGAAGTCGAGCGCGAGGGTCGACTTACCGAGTGCGGGGCGCGCCGCAACGATGATGAGCTGCCCGGGGTGGAACCCATTGGTGAGGTTGTCGAGGTCGGTGAAGCCCGACGGAACACCCGTCATCTGGCCGTCTTTGCCCGCGGCCGCCTCGATCTCATCGGTGGCAGCCGTCAGTGCGATCGTGAGCGGCACGTAGTCTTCGGTCTCGACGTTGCCGTTGACGGCGTAGATCTCGGCCTGGGCGTTGTTCACCAGGTCCATGACTTCGCCCTCACTGGCGTAGCCCATCTGCACGATGCGCGTGCCGGCCTCGACGAGGCGGCGCAGCACGGCCTTCTCGGAGACGATGTTGGCGTAATAGCCCGCGTTGGCCGCGGTGGGCACCAAGCCCGTGAGCGTGTGCAGGTATTCCGCACCGCCGGCGCGACTCAGTTCGCCGATCTTGGTGAGCTCATCGGTGACCGCGATCACGTCGGTGGGCTCGCCGTGGGAGTAGAGGGTCAGCACCGCGTCGAAGATGATCTCGTGCTTGGGAATGTAGAAGTCAGCACCGCGCACGACCTCGACGACATCTGCCACCGCGTCTTTGCTGAGCAGCATTCCGCCGAGAGCACTCTGTTCGGCGAGAAGGTCGTGGGGAGGTGTGCGGTCGCCGCGCGAGTCGGCCCGCCACTCGCCCGCGCCCGCGCCGCCGGCAGCATTGCCGCCACGCTGGCCGTCGTTCGGGCCTGACAGTCCGAGATGGGCTATCGACACGGATCCTCCTTCATCTGCGCTCGCACGCAGCATCGTTCTGTGACAGTTGTACCCGCACCGTAGGACATCCCCAACAGTGCCTGTGGATAACCATGTGGAGAGTTTGGGAGAAACGCCGGAAGGTCTGGGGGGAAACTGTGGAAACTATTGTGGAAAGTCATATCGGTCGAGAGCGGAAAGAAGGCTTTCACCAGCGAATACCGCGTTTCCACAACCGTGGATAAATACATCCCTCCAGCAGAGCTTGAGGGTTTCGATTTGACAATTGGCCTGTGTATAAAACTGAGCAATTTTGACCCCCGAAATGGGTCTGGATCAGGCTTCTAATACAGGCGGTGAAACGACGAATGGCGGTGGAATCATCCACCGCCATTCGTGATGCGCTCAGGCGAGCGCGGTGCTGCTGAGTGTTGCTACTTGGCAGCGACCACGTTCAACGTGATCGTCGCGACCAGGTCGTCGCGCAGCTTGACCGTGGCCTCGTGGGTTCCGGTGAGCTTGATCGCCTGGCTGATCTCGATCTTCTTCTTGTCGAGCGACCCGAGACCCTGTGCCGACACCGCGTCAGCGATGTCGGAGGTCTTGACCGAACCGAACAGGCGTCCGCCTTCGCCGGCCTTGACGGTCAGCTTGACGGTCGCGGCCTCGAGAACCTGCTTGAGGTGCTGGGCCTCTTCGATCGTGGCGTGCTCGCGCGAAACGCGGGCTGCCTTGATCTGCTCGACCTGCTTCTCGCCACCACGGCTCCACGTAACCGCGAAGCCCTGGGGGATCAGGTAGTTGCGGGCGAAGCCGTTCTTGACCTCGACCACGTCACCCGCTGAACCGAGGCCAGAGACCTCGTGCGTGAGAATGAGTTTTGACATGTCGGTTCCTTACCTGCCCGAGCCGGCGTAAGGCAGAAGAGCCATTTCGCGGGCGTTCTTGACGGCACGGGCGATGAGGCGCTGCTCCTGAACGGAGACTCCCGTGATGCGGCGAGCGCGGATCTTTCCACGCTCGGAGATGAACTTGCGGAGAGTTGCGACATCTTTGTAGTCGATGACGCCGACGCGAATGGACTTCGCGGGAGCTGCGTTCTTGGCGCCCTTGGCACCGCGCAGCGGCTTGCGGCGGTCGCCGCTTGACTTTCCAGCCATTTTTATCTGCTTTCAGATGAGTTCTATGAAGAACGAAGTTGTTAGAAGGGGGTGTCGTCGCTGAAGTTGCCCGGCGTGTTCCACACGTCGGCTCCAGCTCCGGCAGCCGGCTGCGCGGGCGCCGAAGCGGCCCACGGCTCGTCGTTTCCACCGCTCGGTCCGCCAACCTGGCCGCCGCCCTGGCGTGCGCCCCCGGCTGCCCGGGTGACACTCGCAGTGGCATAGCGCAGGCTGGGGCCGATCTCGTCGATCTCGAGCTCGATGGAGGTGCGCTTCTCGCCCTCTTTCGTCTCGTAGGAGCGCTGGCGCAGGCGGCCGGTCGCGACGACGCGGCTTCCCTTGGTCAGCGATCCAGCGACGTGCTCGGCGAATTCACGCCAGACGCTCGCGCGGAGGAACAGAGCTTCGCCATCTTTCCAGTCGTTCGCGGCACGATCGAACGTGCGCGGCGTGGATGCGATGGTGAAGTTGGCAACCGCCAGCCCGCCCTGCGTGTAACGCAGTTCAGGATCGCTGGTGAGGTTTCCCACCACGGTGATTACGGTTTCGCCAGCCATGATCGACTACTTGGCGGACTCGTCGTCGGCGGCCGGAGCGGCAGCCTTGGGAGCCTTCGCGGCAGCAGCGACCTTCGACGCGGCGCTCGGAGCGGCCTTGGCGGCAGCGGGAGCAGCGGCGGAAGTCTCGGCGGGCGCAGCAGCGGCCTTCGGGTTGGCAGCCTTGCGGGCGGCCTTCTCGGCGGCGAGCTTGTCGGCGGTGGCGACCATCGCGATGGCCTCTTCGGCACGCAGCACCTTGGTGCGCATGACGGCCTCCGACAGCTTCAGCTGGCGGTCGAGCTCCTTGGTCGAGTCTGCGCTGGCGGTCAAGTTGACCACCGCGTAGATGCCTTCGGTCTTCTTGTTGATTTCGTAGGCCAGGCGACGGCGTCCCCAGATGTCGACACTGTCGACGGTGCCGCCATCCTTGCGGATGACGTTGAGGAATTTGTCGAGACTGGGGGCCACGGTGCGCTCATCGATTTCAGGATCGAGGATCACCATGAGTTCGTACTGATGCGTCACAAACCCACCTCCTTCGGACTAGTTCGGTCACAGACGGTCTGTGACAGGAGGGTGTATCTGCATCGGCCCGCCACCGCGTGGGAGATTCCCACTGGTAACGGACAACCTTGGAAGCTTAGCAGAAGTGCCCTGATCAGTGCTGGGATGACTTCCAGTATCCGCAGAACATGATGTTCTCCTTGGGCACCCCGGTCGCGATCCAGTGCCGACGCGCACCGGCGACAAGCGCCGATTCGCCCACGGTCCACGCGAAGCAGCGCTCGCCCAGCGCCGGCAGAGCCTCGGCCGCCGCCAGAACGGCGCGGCCCGGCGTCGCCTGCGCATCCGGTCGCACGATGAATCGCACGTCGACCTTGGGCGGGCCCACGAGGTCTTGGATGTCGTCGGCCGTCGGAACCTCGATCAGAGCGATCCCGACGGTGTCGGTCGGTAGAGACGCAAGAACACCGGCGACGGCGGGGAGACCCGTCTCGTCGGCCACCAGCAGCACGCTGTCGGTCTCGGCAGGCTGCACGAATCCGATGCCGCCGTCGAGGATCGCCACTGCGTCTCCCGGCTCGCAGCGGGCGGCCCAGCTCGCGGCGGGCCCAGCCGTTCCCGCTGCCGCGTCTCCGTGCAGAACGAAGTCGACATCGAGTTCTGGGCCGTCGGCGCCGACCTCTCTATAGGCGCGCACTGTGTAATTGCGCAACACCGGCCGACGTGTTTTCGAGATGGTGAGATATTTGGCGTACGCGAGCGTGTTGAGCTTCTGCGGCAGCCGCGACAGTGCCTCTTCTTTGTCGGCGATCGGAATGAAGAGCCGGAACCACTGGTCGAACCCCATCGGCACGAATTTGGCTATGTCGCCCGCTCCGAGCGTGACCCTGGCCATGTTCGGGGTGATCACCTCACGGCGGATCACGTGCAGCGTCAGCAGCTCGGATGCCTGAGGGGTGATCCGGCGGGCTGTCTTGGTGCTCTTCGCCATGCTCGGGATGCTCGTCTCGACTCGGGGGAGGGGGTCGAGGAAAGGGTACCCTAACTTGCTTGCCGAGCAACCCACCATTCGAGCAGACGCCGGGTGGCTTCCTCTTCGCCGAGAGGGCCGTCGTCGAGCCGCATCTCGAGCAGAAAGCGGTAGGCCTGGCCCACGTCGCGCCCCGGCCGGATGCCGAGGATCGCCATGATCTGCTCGCCGTCGAGATCGGGCCGCACGGCCTGCATCTCCTCCAACTCGGCCAGCTCGGCGATGCGCGTCTCGAGATCGTCGTAGGCGAATGACAGCATGTGCGACTTGCGTGTGTTCCGCGTGGTCACGTCGGCCCGGGTGAGGATGTGCAGACGCTCGAGCAGTGGACCGGCATCCCGCACGTAGCGACGCACGGCCGAGTCGGTCCACGCGCCCTCGGTGTAGCCGAAGAAGCGCAGGTGCAGCTCTATGAGGCGCGCAACGTCGCCGATCGTGTCGTTGTCGAAGCGCAGCTCGCGCAGCCGCTTCTTGGCGATCTTCGATCCGACGACATCGTGGTGATAGAAGGTCACCACGCCGCCCGGCTCCAAGCGCCGCGTCGCTGGCTTGCCGATGTCGTGCATCAGAGCGGCCAGCCGGAGCACCAGGTCAGGCCCCTCGAACGAGCCACGCGACTCCTCGAGCTCGATCGCCTGGTCGAGCACGGTGAGGCTGTGCTGGTACACGTCTTTATGGTGATGGTGCTCGTCGCGCTCCAACCGCAGCGCGGGGATCTCCGGCATGACCAGCTCGGCGAGCCCAGTCTCGACGAGAAGCTCGACGCCCCGACGCGGCGTCGGCGTCAGCAGCAGCTTCGAGAACTCGTCGCGGATGCGCTCGGCCGAGATGATCGAGAGCGACCCACCCATGGTTGCCAGAGCATCCAGCGTCTCTGCATCGAGTTCGAACCCGAGCTGGGCCGAGAACCGGATGGCGCGCAGCATGCGCAGCGGATCGTCGCCGAACGAGATGGCCGGCGTCGATGGCGTGCGCAGGATGCCGGCGAGCAGATCTTCGACGCCGCCCGACGGGTCGACGAGAACCAGTTCGGGCAGACGGAGCGCGAGGGCGTTGACAGTGAAGTCGCGGCGCGAAAGATCGACCTCGAGGCTGTCGCCGAATGCCACTATCGGCTTGCGGGTCTGCTGGTCATAGCTGTCAGAGCGGTAGGTGGTGATCTCGACCTGCTCGCCGTCGATGACAGCACCGATCGTTCCGAAGTCGCGGCCGATGTCCCACGTGCTCTTCGTGAGGGTAGACACGACCGCGAGGATCTCGTCGGGTGTCGCATTCGTCGTGAAGTCGAGGTCTTTCGCGTCTCGACCGAGGAACGCATCTCGAACGGGGCCTCCGACAAGGGCCAATTCGAAGCCCGCCTTGCTGAAGGCCGCTGCAAGCGGCGCGACGGGCGACGACTCGCTGAGAGCGCGCAGCCGAACCATGGAATCGTGAACCGTTCGCTGCATGCACACAGTTTACCGAGGCGCGCGATGGGGCCACGGGCAGAGCGGCCTCCCATGCTTTCAGCCTGCGCAACCTAGAATCTACGCGAGGCCGCATCTCATGCGTCTTCGACGAAAGCATCTATGACACCGCCTTCCTCCCGACGCCTGCGCGCCCTCCCCGCCCTTCTGGGCCTCGGAGTGGCGGCGTCGTCGATGCTCGGAATCGCGCCAGTGGTCGCGCCCGCCAGTGCCGCTGGAGAGCCCGTGCAGCTGGTTCTCGCCCCAGCGAACGGCGGAGTGGCGCAGCCTGGCGCCGACATCACGGTCACGGCAGCTGTCACGAACACGGGCTCCGCGACGATCGACGCGTCCACCTTGCAGGTCGCCCTGGATCGCGAGGTCATCTCGACCCGAGCCGGGCTGGCCGAATGGCTCACCCCTCCCACTGCTGAGTCGACCGTCGATTCCGATGCCATCATCACCGCCGTGGCCGTTCCTGCTCTACAGCCCGGCGAGGAGCACATCGTGCAGGCCGTGATCCCCGCCGCCGACGTGACACTCAACGACTGGGGGGTGCGTGGCATCACCGGCACCGTCGAGCGAGCCGACGGCACCGAATCAGTCGCGCACTCGTCGATCGTCTATAACGGCGCAGACGCGCCCGACCGTACCCAGGTCGCCGTCGCCATTCCCATCACTACCCAGCCGGGGCAGACGGGATTGATTCCCGAGGCCACGCTCGCCACCATCACCGCCGACGACGGATTGCTCACCCGTGAACTCAACTCGGTGATCGGCAGACCCGTCGGAATTCTGATCGACCCGCGCATCATCGTGTCGATCCGCGCCCTCGGATCCGCAGCTCCGTCGAGTGCTACCGCGTGGCTCGACCGCCTCAAGGGTGCATCGAACCCCATCTACCCCCTCAGCTACGCCGACGCCGATGTCGCTGCAATGAGTCAGGCGGGCGCACCGCAGCTGCTCGCCCCCACCTCGTTCGACTACGGCCTCGACCCGGCGAACTTCACGGGAGCTGCCTCGCCGGCCCCCAGCCCCGCCCCGGTGGCTGGCACGGCGGCGGTCGACAAGGGCGACGACACCACGAATTCGCCGACGCCCACCCCGAGCCCGACTCCGAATGCCGTCCCCGACACGGGCGCTCTGCTTGCGTGGAATTACACGGGCACCTCGATCGCGTGGCCGCGAGACAACACCGTCACTCCCACTGACGTGTCCTACTTCGCCGGCAATGGACTCACGACCTCGATCCTGTCGTCATCGAACGTCGCGCTGGCATCGGGGGAGACCGCCGCGGGCGTTGTGCGCTCAGGCGACAGCACCGTCTTGGTCTCGGATGACACAGTCTCCAGGGCCCTCCGCGACGCGGCCGGCGCACTCACTGCGACAGACAGGCAGAAGTCGCTCTCCGACCTCGCATCGAGTCTCGCCGTCGTCGCGAACGAAGACGAAGGAGCGCCACAGACCATCCTCGCGACCCTCGACCGCACGGCGCCCGCCGACGGAACGGCGCTCGCCGACGCCTTGACCTCTCTCGACTCGCTCACCTGGTCGTCGACCACCTCGTTCGACGGCTTCGCCGCCCAGGCGCCCACGACCGAGGCCACGATCGTCGACCAGCCCGAGCCCGCCGAACGAACAGGCCCGGTCGCCGCCCTGCTGGCATCCGAGAACCAGGTCGCAGCGTTCTCGAGCATCATCGCCGACCCGAAAAACCTGCTCGGCGAGAACCGGGCGAACATTTTGTCGCTGCTGGCCAACTCGTGGGCGTCGAACTCGGGCGGTTGGAACGTGGCTGTGCAGGCCCAGGCCGACCGCTCGGCCAAGACGCTGAGTTCCGTCTCCATCGTCGCGGGGTCTCCCATCATCCTGGTCAGCAACAGCGGCGATATGACGGTCCTGGTGCAGAACGACCTGCCCTACCCGGTCAACGTCACCGTGCGCCTCTCGCCCTCCAACTTCAGGCTCGTCGTGCAACCCGAGGTCACGATCACCGTCGAGGCATCTTCGAGCAAGCAGGCGAAGGTTCCCATCACCGCCGGCGTGGCCAACGGCGACACCACCGTGCGCGCAGAGTTGGTGAGCCCCACGGGCATACTCATCTCCCAGCAGCCCACTTTCATTCCGGTGAACGTTTCCGCCGACTGGGAGGTCGCGGGCTCATGGCTCGTGGGCAGTGTGGTGGGCGCCCTGCTCGTCTTCGCCGCCATTCGCCTCTTTCTGAAGCGCCGGCGCAATCGCGCGGCTGCTGAACCCGTCACCGAATCCACTACTGAGGAGCCGCGTGGCTGACACACCCACCAAGCCCGGGCCGAATCTGGGCCGGGCGAGCGCGATCCTGGCCTCGGGAACGACCGTGTCCCGCATCCTGGGCTTCGTCAAGGCGTTCGTGCTCATTCAAACCCTCGGCAGTATCGGCTTGGCGACTGATGCGTTCAGCATCGCGAATCAGCTGCCGAACACCATCTTCGTCATCGTCGCGGGCGGCATGCTGAACGCGGTGCTCGTTCCTCAGATCGTGCGGGCAGCACTGCATAAAGACGGCGGAATCGGCTATATCAACAAGCTCGTCACCGTGGCGTTCGTTGTACTCGGCGTCACCGCTCTGCTCGCGACTGTATTCGCGCCGGTGCTCATCACTGTGACGGCGGATCTGTCGTCGAGCGGTCAGTTCGCTCTCGCCACAGCCTTCGCTTATTGGTGCCTCCCCCAGATCTTCTTCTATGGCATCTATTCGGTGCTGAGCGAGGTGCTCAACGCTCGCAACTCCTTCGGACCGTTCACCTGGACCCCGGTGCTCAACAACATCGTCGCCATCCTCGGCCTGGTGGCGTTCAATGTGGTCTTCGGTCCGAGCGCGAAGAATGTGTCCGATCTCGACTGGTGGACGGCCGACAAGGTCGCCCTGCTCGCCGGAACGGCGACTCTGGGCGTCGCCGCGCAGGCTCTTGTGCTCTTCTTCTTCTGGAAGCGGGTGGGGCTGCGCTACAGACCCGACTTCCGTTGGCGAGGTGTGGGACTCGGCACCGCAGGAAAGCTCGCAGGGTGGACCTTCGGCATGCTCGTGGTGACGCAGCTCGCTGGCATCGTAGAGACCCGGGTGGTGGCCTCGGCATCCGGTGATGCCGCGTCGACGACGGTGCTGTCGACAGCCTGGCTCATCTTCATGCTCCCGCACTCGATCGTGGCCGTGTCGATCGCGACCGCCTACTTCACGCGCATGAGCGAGCACGCTTCCACCGGCGATCTCGCCAAGGTCCGCAGCGATCTGTCGTCATCCATTCGCGTCATCTCAGTGCTTATGGTGCTCGCCACCATGGTTCTCATCGTCGCCGCCTACCCCTTCAGCGCCCTCTTCAGCAAAGGCTTCAACTTCTCGGCCACCGTCGCCATGGGAGACGTGCTCATCGCATTCCTGATCGGGCTGCCGGCCTTCAGTATCCTGTTCGTGGTCTTCCGTGCGTTCTTCGCGCTCGGCGACACCCGCACTCCCTTCTTCATCACGCTGTTCCAGTCCGTCATCTTCTCGATCGCGGCCCTCGCAGTGCTCGCCTTCGTACCCAAGGAGTACACCGGCGTGGGCGTCGCGCTGAGCCTCTCGGGGGCGGGGATCCTGCAAGCAATCCTGGCCGCCATCATCATCCACCGCAGGCTCGGAGGGGTGGGGGGCGGCACCGTGGCGCGCAGCCTCGGGCGAGACTTCGTCGCCCTGGTGCCAGCCGCCATCCTCGGTGTCGTCCTCGCCGTGGCATTCGACTTCGGTCACAAGGGTGCGTTCGCCACCAGCAGCTTCGTCGGTGCTCTTACGTCGATGACCGCCATCCTCGTGGTGATGTCGATCGCCTATCTCGCAACACTTCGGCTGCTGCGTTCACCCGAGCTGAACGATGCCCTCACCCCGCTCCTGGGGAGACTGCGCAGGCGCTCCTCCTAGTTGCCCCCGTGTCCTCCGACGGCGGAATATCCGCGGAATAGGATGTGTTGTACCCGTTCGTGAGGGCCTTTTCCGGCCGTCTCGCGACACCCTTTCCAAGGAGCTGACACGCACGTGCGCGACATCATCATCATCGGATCCGGCCCTGCCGGATACACCGCGGCCATCTACGCTGCCCGGGCGGGGCTCAACCCGCTTCTGATCGCCTCGAGCGTCGAGGCCGGCGGCGAGCTGATGAAGACCACCGACGTCGAGAACTTCCCCGGCTTCCCCGAGGGCATCCAAGGCCCCGAGCTCATGGGCAAGCTGCAGGAGCAGGCCGAGAAGTTCGGCACCGAGGTGCTGCTCGACGACGTCACAAGCGTCGACCTCGCCGGCGACATCAAGAAGGTCAGCACCGGCTACAGCGGCGACCAGGAGGCCCTGTCGGTCATCTTTGCCACGGGTTCCGCCTACCGCAAGCTCGGCATCGAAGACGAAGAGCGCCTGAGCGGCCGCGGCGTCTCATGGTGTGCCACCTGCGACGGCTTCTTCTTCAAGACCAAGACCATCGCCGTCATCGGCGGCGGCGACTCGGCCATGGAAGAGGCGACGTTCCTCACCCGCTTCGCCGACAAGGTCTACCTGGTTCACCGCAAAGACACGCTCCGCGCATCGAAGATCATGCAGCAGCGCGCCTTTGACAACCCCAAGATCGAGTTCGTCTGGAACTCCGAGGTCGTCGGAATCTCCGGTGAGAACGCGGTCGAGGGGCTGACCCTGCGCAACACCGTCTCCGGCGAAGAGAGCGAGCTCGAAGTTCAGGGCCTGTTCGTCGCTATCGGCAACGATCCCCGGGTGCACCTCGTTCACGGCCAGCTCGAGCTCACGGCATCCGGAACCATCGCAGTCGACGGCCGCAGCTCGAAGACCAACCTCACCGGTGTTTTCGCTGCTGGCGACGTCGTGGACGACACCTACCGCCAGGCTGTCACGGCCGCCGCGTCGGGAACGGTCGCCGCTCTGGATGCGGAGCACTACCTCGCGGGTTTGGCTCAAGCGGCGCACGTCACTCCTGACGCCGCTGCCGAAGACCTCATTCCCGTCAACTAGTTTTCATCTCCTAAAGAAAGAAGCAATCATGTCCAATGCCAAGGCAGTCACCGACGCCAGCTTCGATGCCGACGTCCTCCAGTCCGACAAGCCGATTCTGGTCGACTTCTGGGCTGAATGGTGCGGCCCGTGTCGCGCCGTCGGCCCCATCCTCGACCAGATCGCCGACGAGCACGGTGACAAGATCGAGATCGTCAAGCTCAACGTCGACGACAACCCCCAGACCGCCGCGAAGTACATGATCACGTCGATCCCGGCGCTCAAGGTCTACAAGGGCGGCGAGGTCGTCAAGACCATCATCGGCGCCAAGCCCAAGGCCGCGCTCGAGAAGGACCTCGCAGACTTCATCGCGTAACTTCGGCATAGTCGTTGGGCCCCCTGCATCGCGCAGGGGGCCCAACGTCGTTAAAGGCCACTTGGATGCCTGTGGCTCCGGATGCGCCCAGCCCGGCGTTCGACACGCCCGGGGCTGGTTAGTATGGAATTTCGGTCTGGTATCAGGCGATCTGAAATCAGAATGACCCACTGTCAGGACATGCGCGTGAACGACAACACCCGAAGCGGCACAGGAACGAACCTCGACCCCTGGTACGGCAACTACGCCGCCCGGGCGGCAGGCCTGGCGGCCTCCGAGGTGCGTGCGCTCTTCGCCGTGGCCTCCCGACCCGAGGTGGTGTCGCTCGCCGGGGGCATGCCCTTCGTCTCAGGTCTTCCCCAAGACCTCGTCATCGATGCGATGAACCGTGTCATGACGGGCAACGGTGCGGCTGCACTTCAGTACGGCTCCGGCCAGGGCGTTCCCGCTCTTCGCGAGCAGATCCTCGACGTGATGGCGCTCGAGGGAATCAAGGCGGGTGTCGACGACGTCGTCGTCACCACGGGCTCCCAGCACGCGCTCGAACTCGTCAGCAAGCTCTTCCTCGATCCCGGCGACGTGGTTCTCTCCGAGGGCCCCAGCTACGTCACGGCCGTCGTCATCTTCAAGTCGTACCAGGCTGAGATCGAGCACGTTCCCATGGACGAGCACGGGCTCATCCCCGAGGCCCTGCGCGAGCACATCGCCGGCCTCAAGCGCGCGGGCAAGCGCATCAAGTTCCTCTACACGATCCCCACCTTCCACAACCCAGCCGGGGTCACGCTCAGCTGGGAGCGTCGCATCGAGATTCTCGAAATCTGCCGGTCAGAGGGCATTCTCGTGCTCGAGGACAACCCCTACGGCCTGCTCTACTTCGAAGAGAAGCCGCCGGCCGCCATCCGGTCGCTCGAGACCGACGGCGTCATCTACCTGGGCACCTTCTCGAAGACCCTCGCGCCGGGCTTCCGTGTGGGATGGGCTCTCGCACCGCACGCCATCCGCGAGAAGCTGATCCTCGCCAATGAGGCCGCCGTCCTCAGCCCGAGCTCCTTCAGTCAGCTCATCATCAGTCAGTATCTCGACACCGCCGACTGGAAGGGTCAGATCGACCGGTTCCGCGGCATCTACAAGGAGCGCAAGGAGACCATGCTCTCGGCGCTCACCGAGTACCTCCCCGACCTGAGTTGGACGAACCCCAACGGCGGGTTCTACGTCTGGCTCACCCTGCCCGACTATCTCGATTCGAAGCAGATGCTGCCCCGGGCTGTTACCGAGCTGGTGGCCTACACGCCGGGCACCGCGTTCTTCGCAGACGGCCAGGGGCGTAACAACATCCGGCTCTCGTTCTGCTACCCGACGCCGGAGCAGATCAAGCTCGGCATCCGACGTCTCACTACCGTCATCAACGCCGAACGAGATCTGCTCGAATCGTTCTCGGCGACGGGCCCCCTCACGGCCATCCGTCGTGACGACAACTACACAGCACCGCCGCCCAACACCAACTAGGGATGAATACCGTGACCTCTCGTACCGTCGTCGTTCTGGCCGGAGGCATCTCGCACGAGCGCGACGTCTCCCTTCGTTCGGGTCGGCGCGTCGCCGACGGCCTGCTCGACCGTGGACACACCGTGATTCTGCGCGAGCCCGATGCCACGCTGCTGTCGTATCTCGAATCAAACCGGCCCGACGTGGTCTGGCCCGCACTGCACGGCGCCAGCGGTGAGGATGGTGCCCTGCGGGCGCTTCTGGATGCCCTCGACATCACGTACGTGGGGTCACAGTCGGGTTCCAGCCGACTCGCGTGGAACAAGCCCACGGCCAAGGTCATCGTTGCGCGCGCCGGCTTCTCGACGCCGGAGTCGATCACCCTTCCTCGCGATACGTTCCGGGAGCTCGGTTCTGCCCAGGTTCTCGATCGTGTCGCGAGCCAGTTCGGCACGGACCTCGTTGTGAAGCCGGCCCAGGGAGGTTCAGCCCAGGGCGTCTCCATGGTCGCCGACACCGACGACCTTCGCCGCGGCGTCGTCGAGGCCTACACGTACGGCGATGTCGCGCTCATCGAGCGTCGCATCTCCGGCACCGAGATCTCCGTCGGCATCATCGACACCGGCGACGGCCCCTTCGCGTTGCCCGCTGTCGAGATCGAGCCTCGCCTGGGCGTCTACGGATACGACGCGCGCTACAACGCGGGGGAGACCAGGTTCTTCACGCCTGCGCGCCTGTCGCCCGAGATCACTGAGCTGGCACAATCCACCGCACTCTCCATCCACAACACGCTCGCCCTGCGCCACATCTCGCGCGTCGATCTGATCATCGACGACGACGGCGTGGTCTGGTTCCTCGAGGCCAACGTTTTGCCCGGCCTCACAGAGACCTCGCTCGTTCCCCAGGCGATCCAGGCCGCTGGACTCAACCTCGGTGAGGTCTACGAAGCGCTTGGCGAGAAGGCGATCGCCGACGCCTCCGTCTAACGCGCAACCGGCATGTTTCACGTGAAACATTCCATCCGGCCTTAACGACGCAACCCCGATGTTTCACGTGAAACATCGGGGTTGTTGCGTTGAGGGGGGAGACTCAGGGGCGACCGAAGCCCTTGTCACCCAACTCCGCGAGGATACGATTCAGGTCGCCGATAGTGGCAAAGTCGATGACGATCTGGCCCTTCGACCGCCCCAGGCTCACTTTCACACGGGTGTCGAGACGGTCTCCGAGCCGGTCAGCAATCTCGTCGAGGTGGCCGCGCTTGGCCCCCGCGACGGTCTTCGCCTTCGCCGGCTTCGGAGCGGCACTCGCTGCGGCCTCCGCGGCCCGAACCGACAGATCTTCGTTGACGATCTTGTCAGCGAGGCGGGTCATGGCTTCGGCGTCGCCGGCGGAGAGCACGGCACGGGCATGGCCGGCGCTGAGAACACCGGCAGCAACGCGCTTCTGAACGGCCGCCGGCAGGCGAAGAAGACGGATCGTGTTCGTAATCTGCGGGCGCGAGCGACCGATGCGTGTCGCCAATTCGTCTTGTGTGATGCCGAAGTCGCTCAGAAGCTGCTGGTACGCCGATGCCTCTTCGAGAGGGTTGAGCTCAGACCGGTGCAGGTTCTCGAGCAGGGCGTCGCGCAGCATGTTCTCATCGGCCGTGTCTTTGACGATCGCCGGGATCGTGTCGAGACCGACCTGGCGCGTGGCCCGCAGTCGACGCTCGCCCATGACCAGTTCGTACTTGGGACGCTCACCGGCGACGAGGGGGAGTGGCCGAACGACGACCGGCTGGAGCACGCCGATCTCGCGAATCGACACGACAAGCTCGGCGAGATCGTCTTCCTTGAAGACGGCACGAGGCTGCTTCGCGTTCGGAACGATGTCTGCGGGGTTCAGGTGGGCGAGCCGCGCCCCGGGCACCTCGACCAGATCTGCCTGGGGCTGAGCCGCGGTCTCGCCCCGGTCGGCAAAGAACACGTCGACCGGTCGAACCCCGGGGCGTCCTTCGGAATCGACAGAGTCGTTGGTGGGAATAAGGGCACCGATACCGCGACCCAGGCCGGTTCTCTTCTTAGTTGCCATCGGTGGGGGCTCCTCTGTCTGCGATCTCGGCTGCGGCCTCGAAATACGAGAGCGCGCCGGGTGAATTGGGGTCGAAGCTGATCACGGTCTGACCATAGCTGGGTGCCTCTGACACTCGCACTGAGCGTGGGATGACGGCGGTGAGGGTCTGGTCGGGAAAGTGACTGCGGACATCCTCTGCCACCTGGAAGGCAAGCCGAGTGCGTCCGTCATACATGGTGAGCAGAATTGTCGACACCGCCAGGCTTGGATTCAAGTGACGCTCGATCAGCTGGATGTTCTTCAACAGCTGGCTCAGACCTTCGAGTGCGTAGTACTCGCACTGAATCGGGATGAGCACCTCGTGCGCCGCGACGAAAGCGTTGATGGTGAGCAGTCCCAGAGATGGCGGGCAGTCGATGAAGACGTAGTGATAGGCCGCCCCGGAATCGAACGAATCCTGGAGGTAGGTGTCGACACTGGTGCGCAGACGTTGCTCACGGGCGACCATGGGCACGAGTTCGATCTCGGCGCCCGCCAGATCGATCGTGGCCGGAACGCAGAACAAGGTGTCGAACTCGGGGCTCTTCTGAACGAGATCCGCCATCGGCTCGTCTCGGATAAGCGCGTCGTACACACTTGGAGTTTCGGCGCGATGTTCAACACCCAATGCCGTCGACGCATTTCCTTGTGGATCGAGGTCGATCACTAGAACGCGAGCCCCGCTGCGAGCGAGTGCAGCTGCAAGGTTCACCGTGGTCGTGGTCTTGCCGACGCCGCCCTTCTGATTGGCGACAGTGAAGACTCGTGTCGTCTCCGGCAGGGGAACGACACGCTTCGCGAAGTTGCGCCGCCGGTTTGAGAGGTCCGCTAGTTCACGAGCCAGAGGAGTCGACGCATCGAACGACGCGTCTCCACCGATTGGTTCCGTTGACATCCACAAATCCTGACTTGCTGAGTTCCGTTGACGACCCGAAGAAACCCGAGGTCGGGGGAGAGGATGGAAGACACCGATCGATCAATCAAGCGACCGAATGCCGAAACGAAATCGTCCCTAGACCAAAGTACCCGCCGCCGCTGGAAACTCTAAGTCGAGACAGAAATCAGTCGATTTTGGTCGCTATTTCAGACATCCCGCGTCCTCAAAAAATTGCTTAGGATCCGTTTCAGCGAACGAAAAAATGGTCTGCCCTCTTGACGAAGGCGATATAAATACATTAAGCACGAGCATACACATTTCGTGAGTCTGATCGCGTTGACATCGATCGATGTTTCACGTGAAACATCCCCACGCGACGACCGTGCAAGATGCGATCACCACAGTGGGGCGACACATTGCGCCAAGCACGCAATTCGAGGCATTGCGGCGTCATAGCTGTGGTCGGTCGCCGAAGGAGGCGGGAAGGTGAGTAACCATGTCGCCGCAGCGACTTCGATAAGAGGCAGAATCTTTCGTTGGAGGTGGCTTCCGGAGCGAGCGCCGTGAGGTGCGTCGTCTACCTTCACCTGATCGACGTCGCTCGACGAGCTCGTCTCTCAAGTTCGAACTGGGAGACGAATATGTCACACCCACCAGAGAAAAATCTCCGCCCAGCGTGATCATCTGCCAAGCCACCACCACTCGGCCTCGCGCTGTACAGATGAACTCCGGTTTCAAAGCAGAAGGCCCGCCATCCACGTGCCCCGGGTCTCGTCATCTTCGCTGCGCATCGACGTCATCGCTACCAAGATCCCGAGGCGCTCATACCTTAGCTGTCTCGCTTAGGGCCCACGCTCCAATGCCCGAGAGCTCGGTGGATCCGAGACCATTGAAGTGCGGGCGTCGTCTGCTCTCACACACGCCTTCACGCCTTCACCCTCCAGTATCTTCATGCTTCCCACAGCCCTGAGCGTACGTAGCCGAGCACCGTTCATGTTCATATTCGCTCTGCCACCCCACACGGCGGGCAGCCCATTCCTCAGCACGCGCGCGCCTGGCATGCAATCCGCCCGGCTCCTTCACACGGGCCACCGCGAACCGTGATGTGCCACGACACCGAATTATCGACGACGACCAATCGGCGCCAACGCTCGGCTTTCCGGGCCGTCTACACAACCACTACTCCGGACCATTCACAACCGACCCCGCCAACACCCAAGCAATGACCGGCCGCGGAGACTCGAGAACGAAGACGACGGATCACGGCCTGGAGCTCTCCCGCCGGGAGACTCTAGACATCCGATTCCCAAGACACCCGGCGTGTCCGCCGGGCAACAGGCCGCACCAGACGCTGAAACACGTCTATCTCGTTCCGGCTGACTGTCCACGCCGTCTTCTCCCTTATTCAGCCAGAGTCAGATTCTTCGCCTCTGCAACCGTCGGCGACCGTCAAACCCAGTTAGCCGCACGTGGGGGAGTGGGTGGAAAGCGGATCCAGCACACCCGTCCACCTGTCGCCGACGTGAGCCAAAACGTCGCCACGCCGTCGAGGCATCCCTCGTTTCATCGACGGTTCTGGCATCAATCACGGTCCAGACGGACGATGTGATGACACATCCCCATCGGTGCCGGCGTCGAGCAACGAGGAGGGACAGCTAAGCCCTGCAACTCGAATGTTTCACGTGAAACATCGCCGCTGACTACGAGACGGTCGCCCTGATAACGCGGGTGGTCTCGGGCAGAACGCCGTCGCCCAGCTCGATGACCTCAACGTCACGCAGCTTGAATCGTCGGATCTGCTTCTCGGCAGCCTCAATCTCTTTGGCGGCGTTGATGCCCTTCATCAGAATGAACTCGCCGCCGGGCACAACGAGGGGAGCGCACATCGGAATGAGTTTTGAGAACGCACTCACAGCACGGGCAGTGAGCTGATCGAAGCCCTCTGGCAGCCGCACGTCTTCAGCTCTGTCGCGCAGAACGGTCACATTGTCGAGCCCGAGCGACAGAACCTGATCGTTCAGCCACTTCACTCGACGCTCCATCGGCTCGATGAGAGTGAAATGCACGTCGGGCCGGGCAATGGCTAGGACAAGACCAGGGAGGCCGGCGCCACTTCCGATGTCGCCCACGGTTCCCTCGCGAAGCAGGGGAGCAACAATGGCGCAGTTGAGAATGTGTCGAGTCCACAGGCGCGGAAGTTCCAAGGGTCCGATAAGCCCATACTCTTCACCGTGGGTCGCCAGCGCGTTCGTGAACTCGCGAGCGAGTTCGATGCGCTCGCCGAACAGATCGCTGGCGACCGCGGGCTCGGCCTCGGTGTTCTCAGGAATACTCATTGCGGTGACCAGGCTCGCGGGGGAGTGGTCAGCCGCGACTGATGACGGTGTGGCGGTCGCGGCCATCACCCTCAGACGCCGAGACCAGTCCTCGCTCGGCAACGATGTCGTGAACCAGCTTGCGCTCGTACGATGACATTGCCGGCAGTGCGGCGGACCCTTCGCCAGCATCGAGACGGGCAACCGCGGCATCAACGAGTCGGCCGAGCTCAGCCTGACGCGCCTCCCGGCTGCCGCCCACGTCGAGAATCAAGCGGCTGAAGGCACCCGTCTTCGTCTGCACGGCAAGGCGAGTGAGTTCCTGCAGAGCATTCACGGTGTCGGGCTTCGAGAGAACCCTGATGTTGCTCTCGCCCGACGCGTTGACCGAGATATAGGCGCGGCCACCGCGGGTGTCGATGTCGATGTCGCCATCGAGGTCGCAGATATCGAGCAGCTCCTCGATGTAGTCGGCGGCGATGTCGCCCTCGTCATCGAGGTTCGCCTCCGGCGTCGATTCGCTTGATTCAGCCTGGTCGGTGCCCACGCCAATCTCATCGACAACTGCAGCCTCGTCAACGATCTCGACAGTCTCTTCCGTCGACAGACCTGCGGTCTCTGTTGTCACGTCACTCACTTGGATCCACCCTGCTTCTTGGCTCGGTTCTTGCCGACGGGCTGCTGACGCTGCGTCGTCTTCGGTGCTTCGTCTACAACGGTCTCGTCGCTCAGCGGACCGTCCTTGATAACCAACTTGCCTCGTTTGGCGAGACGGGCCTCACGGGCCTTCGCCGCTTCGCTACCCGGTGTGGGCATATTGCGAATGACAAGGAACTGCTGTCCCATCGTCCAGAAGTTCGAGGTCAGCCAGTAGAACATCACGCCAAGCGGGAAAGCCACACCAGAGAAGATGAAGACGACAGGCAGGATGTACAGCAGGATGCGCTGCTGCTTGAACATCGGGCTGTTCTTGGCCTCGGGCGACTGGTTCTTCGACATGATCTGCAGCTGGGTGATGAACTGCGATGCGGTCATCAGTGCGATCATCGTGACGGCGAAAACGATGACCAGTACGCTGCCTTCGTTGTTGGCGAGAGTCGCCTTCAGAGGGGCACCGAAGAGACTCGACTCACCGAACGACTTGGCCAGCGATTCGTTGAGGAGACCGACTCCACCACCGGCCTTCTCGTGCTGAGCGTCATTGAGCACAGAGAACAGCGAGAAGAAGATCGGCATTTGCAGCAGCAGAGGCAGGCAGGAACTCAGCGGATTCGTGCCGGTGCGCTTGTACAGCTCCATCGTCTCGCGCGACATGGCCTCACGAGAGAACTGGTCTTTCTTGCCCTTGTACTTGTCTTGGATCTTCTTGAGCTGCGGCGCGACCTCGAGCATCTTGCGCTGGCTCTTGATCTGCCGAACGAAGATCGGGATGAGGGCCGCGCGAATCACCAGCACGAGACCGACGATCGACAGCACCCAGGTCAGACCGTCGTCGGGATTGAGTCCCACCCACGTCCAGACGTAGTGGAATGCGACCAGAATGAGTTCGACAACCCATTTGATCGGCCAAAGTATGGTGCCGAGGAGATCCAAAGCGTCTAGCCCTTTCCGTGGCTACGTGGAACAACGAATCCGAACGGCGTCAGCGCGTATCGGGGGTTTTTGGCCGGCTTCACATCGTCGATGCCACCGGCTGCCCAGGGGTGACAACGCGCAATGCGCAGGATGCCGAGAACGGCCCCCACAGACAGCCCACGTTGTTGAATTGCCTGGAGGGTGTATGACGAACACGACGGGTAGTACCGACAGACGTCGCCATACAAAGGTGAGATGACCGCACGATAGGCACGGAGAAGGAGTACCGCTGTGTTACGTGGAAGCAGAAATACGCTGATCAACGCGTATTTCCATGAAACGGATGAGACAGGAACCGTCGTCATACGAGTGCGGATCCCTTCCGGAGCGATGCGGCCAACTCTTCGCAGAGTACGCCGTAAGGCTGAGATGCGGCTCCCGGTAGGGCTCGAACCACTACGTCGGTTCCCGGCTTCACTCGATCGAGCATCGTGTAGCTCGCCGCCTTGAGACGTCGACGGACACGATTTCTGACTACGGCGACGCCAACCGACTTGGCGACGATGAATCCGAATCGGGGTGCTGAAGAAGCGGACGGTTCGTTTTTGGGCGCGCGAAGGTACGTCACGGCATTGGGGGACACAAAACGCGTTCCCCTCCGAACCACGCCCCGATAATCATCAGCGGTCGTGATCCGGTTGGCGTGAGCCAACACAGCGAAACGAAGTCGGCTGCTACGCGGAGAGCTCGGTGCGACCCTTGCGGCGACGTGCGCCGAGGATGGCGCGGCCGGCGCGGGTGCGCATGCGCAGACGGAAGCCGTGCACCTTGGCGCGGCGGCGGTTGTTCGGCTGGAAAGTTCTCTTGCTCATGGTGTGTTCTCCGTGGCCCGGACCTCATCGTGTGTGCACGACAGGGAACCGGGAAAGTAAGTGCGGGCCGATTGGCCACAAGTCAACTGATTAAACCTACGACCTCGAATGCCAATGGTCAAACTTCACAGGCACAAAGAAATCTATTATCCACAGACTGTGGAAACTGCCTGTGCATGACACGCGTAGAGTCAATACAGTGAGCTTGCCCCGTCGCATGCCAGCAACTAGCTTAGTTATCCAGTTCGCTGACGCTCGGGCACGCCCAATACATCGGCTCGATTCGCCCGGTTTTCCACAGGCAGAATCGATTTTTTTCATTTGTTCGACGGGAGTTCCATGGCGGAGGACGACACCTCGACGGAGGGCCAATGGCGCTCCGTCCTGCAGGCACTGTCACGTGATGAACGGATCACGCCGCAGCTACGCGGCTTTCTCGGCCTGGTCGTGCCGAAGGGCATCATGGCCGGTTCGTTCTATCTCGAGGTACCCAACGACTTCACTCGGGACATGCTCGAACTGAGGGTCCGTCCGTCGTTGCTCTCCGCAATCGGCCAACTCGACTCCGGGCTCGACGTTACGAACTTCTCCGTGGTGGTCAACCCTGAGATCAGCGGAAACGAGATGGCGGGCCAGGCCGAGGCATCCGAGCCCGTCTACATCGAGACGCCCGCAGTTCAAGCCGCGCCGATGCCCGCCCAGGAAACCGTCGGGCCTCCACGCAACAACGACACGCGCCTCAACCCGAAGTACAGCTTCGACAACTTCGTGATCGGCGGGTCGAACCGCTTCGCCCACGCGGCGGCCGTCGCAGTGGCCGAGGCCCCTGCCAAGGCGTACAACCCGCTCTTCATCTATGGAGATTCCGGACTCGGCAAGACCCACCTTCTGCATGCCATCGGCCACTACGCCATGAGCCTGTATCCCGGAGTTCGCGTTCGGTACGTGTCGAGCGAGGAATTCACGAACGACTTCATCAACTCGATCGCCAACAACCGAGGGGCTGCCTTTCACTCGCGCTATCGCGACATCGACCTGCTGCTCATCGACGACATCCAGTTTCTGCAGGGCAAAGCCGAAACTCAAGAAGCCTTCTTTCACACGTTCAACACACTGCACGACCACAACAAGCAGGTTGTGATCACCTCGGATCTGCCGCCCAAGGCCCTGACCGGCTTCGAAGACCGCATGCGCACGCGTTTCGAATGGGGTCTCATCACCGACGTGCAGACGCCCGACCTCGAGACGCGCATCGCGATTCTCAGAAAGAAGGCTCAGAGCGAGAAACTGCGCGTGCCCGACGACATCCTCGAGTACATGGCGACCAAGGTCTCATCGAACGTGCGCGAGCTCGAAGGAACACTGATCAGGGTCACGGCCTTCGCGAGCCTCAACCGCACCCCGGTCGACATGCAGCTCGTGCAGACGGTGCTCAAAGACCTCATCACCCTCGACGAAGACAACATCATCGCGCCGGTCGACATCATCAACCACACCGCCGACTACTTCAAGCTGTCGGTCGACGATCTCTATGGATCCTCTCGCTCGCAGGCGATAGCAACGGCGCGACAGATCGCCATGTATCTCTGCCGTGAAATGACGAGTCTCTCCTTGCCAAAGATCGGTCAGCTCTTCGGCGGACGCGACCACACCACGGTCATGTACGCGAACAACAAGATCGGCAAGCTCATGACCGAGAAGCGTTCGATCTACAACCAGGTCACCGAAATCAGCAACCGCATCAAGCACAATCAGCGCTACAAAGACGTCTGATCCCCGTCGCGACGGTCCATCCCCACAGGAGTTTCCACACCTTGTGCAGAAGCTGTGGATAACAACCCCAAATATGTGAGTCGATCCGAGAGAACTGTGGATTCGTTCATATCGCGTTCGTCAGCCAGTCGAGTTGTAGATGCGCGCCGCACACGATTTCTACATCTCACACCGTTGTAGTTCCCTACGGACGACTGCAATCCACAGAAGTTATCCACATATCCACAGCGGTTAAGACCATTAACGTTAAATTCAATTAATTAAGCCCCCGACAACCTTTCCGACGTGGCCGTCCCTGAATGACAAGAACGCCTCGACGTTGCCACCACCCGCTAGCATTGAGGCCAATCAGCAACCCATCTCAACTGGCCGATCTCGTATGGAGTGCCTTCGTGAAGTTCCAAGCCAACAGAGACGTCTTCAGCGAAGCCGTCTCCTTCGCCGTCAAGCTGTTGCCTCAGCGAACCACTCTGCCAATCCTCTCCGGAATCCTCATCAAAGCCGATGAAGACGGCCTCACACTCTCGTCATTCGACTACGAAGTCTCGGCCCAAACGCAGATCGCTGCAGACGTCGAAGAACCCGGCACGGTACTTGTGTCGGGCCGACTGCTCTCCGACATCGCGAGCAAACTGCCCAATGCTCCTGTGCGGTTCGCATCCGAAGACTCCCGCATCACCGTCTCGAGCGGTTCGGCCAAGTTCACCCTGCTGAGCATGCCGGTCGAGGAGTATCCGAGCCTTCCCCAAATCGGCGAGGAATCAGGCATCCTGCCGGCCGACAAGTTCGCCGCCGCTGTGGCCCAGGTGGCTGTGGCCGCATCCCGAGATGACGTCACCCCGGTCATCACCGGAGTACAACTCGAGGTCTCAGAGAACACGCTGTCGCTCGTCGCGACCGACCGTTACCGCGTCGCGGTGCGCAACATCGACTGGGATTCGGGAGACGCCGGCACCACAACGGCCAGCGCCCTGGTTCCAGCGAAGACACTGCAGGAGGTCGGCAAGACCTTCGGCAATGCCGGCACCATCTCGGTCTCGATCACCAACACCGACGATCGCGAACTCATCGCCTTCCGAGCCGACAAGAAGACCGTCACGTCGCTGCTCATCAAGGGCAACTTTCCGCCCGTGAAGCGTCTCTTCCCCGAGACAGTCGACAATTACGCGGTCATCAACACGGCAGAGCTCATCGAGTCGACCCGTCGTGTCAGCCTCGTCCTCGAGCGCGAAGCCGCGCTCCGCTTCACTTTCACGATCGACGGTGTCACCCTCGAAGCCATCGGCTCCGAGCAGGCACAGGCATCCGAATCGATCGACGCACTCCTCACCGGCTCCGACACCGTCGTGTCGCTGAAACCACAGTTCCTGCTTGATGGTCTGAGTGCTGTGCACTCGGAATACGTTCGGATTTCCTTCACAAAGACCGACAATCCCAACAAGCCGGGCCCCGTGCTCATCACGAGCCAGTCGTCCAAAGACCAGCCCGGCACAGACGACTACAAATACCTGCTGCAGCCGAACCTGTTGCTGCGGTAATTCACCGGATGCCGGTGGCCGGGATCCCGGGCGCCCTCACCCACGTATTTCGTCAAGGAGATTCTGTAATGCACATTGGACTCGTCGGTCTCGGCAAGATGGGCAACAACATGCGTGCGCGCCTGCGCAACGCGGGTCACGAGGTGACGGGGTATGACAACAACCCCGCCGTTTCCGACGTGGCAGACCTCGCCGCTCTGGCCGCCGCCCTCCCGAGCCCCCGCGTTGTGTGGGTCATGGTTCCGTCTGGAAAGATCACCGATTCGGTCATCACTGAACTCGGAACCGTTCTCTCTGACGGTGACCTCGTCATCGACGGCGGAAACTCGCGCTTCACAGAAGACTTCAAGCACGCCGCAGAGCTCGAGCCCAAGGGCATCGGCTACGTGGATGCCGGTGTCTCGGGCGGCATCTGGGGTCTCGAGAACGGCTATGGCCTGATGGTCGGCGGCACCAAGGCCAACGTCGAGATGCTCATGCCCATCTTCGATGCCCTTCGCCCCGAAGGACCGCGCGAAGAGGGTTTCGTCCATGTCGGTGAGGTCGGCGCAGGTCACTACGCAAAAATGGTGCACAACGGCATCGAATACGCGCTGATGCAGGCCTACGCCGAGGGCTACGAACTGCTCGACACCCGCAAAGACATCATCAAAGACGTCACGGGAACCTTCAAGGCATGGCAGCGCGGAACCGTTGTGCGTTCCTGGCTGCTCGAGCTCCTTGTTCAGGCACTCGAACAAGACCCCGAGTTCGAAGACATCGAGGGTTACGTCGAGGACTCGGGTGAAGGCCGCTGGACGATCGAGGAGGCCATCTCCAACGCCGTTCCCGTGCCCACGATCTCGGCGTCGATCTTCGCGCGCTTCGTGTCTCGCCAGGAGGACTCTCCGTCGATGAAGGCCGTCGCTGCCCTGCGCAACCAGTTCGGTGGCCACGCGGTCAAGAAGGCCGAAGACTAATCCTCTCTCGTTCCCTGAGCTTGTCGAAGGGACCCCTTCGACAAGCTCAGGGAACGAAACAGGAAGACATGAGGGAACCGTGCTCGTTCGGCATCTCTCCCTCGTCGACTTTCGTAACTACGCCACGGCAGAGGTCGATCTCGAGCCTGGCCCGAACCTCTTCGTGGGCAGCAACGGTCAGGGAAAGACGAACCTGGTCGAGTCGCTCGGTTATCTGAGTAGCCTCGGATCTCACCGCGTGTCGGTTGACCACGCGATGATCCGTGCCGGTCAGAACGCGGCGATCGTGCGCGCGCGACTCGAACACGAGGCGCGCGAGCTGCTCGTCGAGGTGCAGATCAACAGGTCGAGCGCGAATCGCGCTCAGGTCAACCGCTCGGTCATCAAACCTCGCGAACTGCCCAGATACTTCTCATCGGTTCTCTTCGCCCCCGAAGACCTCGCCTTGATCCGCGGTGAACCCTCTGGTCGACGTCGATTCCTCGACCAGCTCCTCGTCGCGCGAACGCCACGGCTCGCGGGCGTGCAGTCCGACTATGAGCGAGTACTCAAACAGCGCAACACACTGCTGAAGTCCGCTCGGGCACAGGGCCTCCGAGGCGCTAACCTCTCGACGCTCGATATCTGGGACGAGAGACTCGTCGAGCTCGGCAGCGAGTTGATAGCCGAGCGGGTCGCACTTGTAGGCCGCCTGCATCCGCTCGTAGTGGATGCTTACCGCTCGATAGCCGGGCACGACCACCGCCCGGCGCTGGCCAATCGATTGAGCGTGCTCGCCGCGAATCCGGATGCCGATGAGCAGGGCGACGATGGATTCGCGGTTCCCGAGGGAACAACCAAGGATGCTCTGACCCGTGAAGTGATCGCCGGTCTGTTCCGCGAAGGGCTCACCCGTGTGCGCCGGCAGGAACTTGATCGTGGGCTGACGCTCATCGGCCCACACCGTGACGATCTGGTCTTCGAACTCAACGGCCTACCGGCGAAGGGATACGCGAGTCATGGAGAATCCTGGTCGTACGCGCTGTCGCTGAAGCTCTCGGCCGCGGCTCTGCTGCGTGTCGAATCGCCCACGGGAGACCCGGTGGTGATCCTCGACGACGTTTTCGCAGAACTCGATGAGGCCAGGCGCAAGAGGTTGGCCATTGCGGTCGCTGACTACGAACAAGTGCTGATCACGGCGGCCGTCTACGACGATGTGCCGGAGTCGCTGACCCCGCACACGGTGCGCATCAGCGCGGGAACGATCGTCGACCCGAGCGTCCCGTTCCCTGAACCTGACCCGGCCCCGTTCCCTGAACCTGACCCGGCCCCGTTCCCTGAACCTGTCGAAAGTGATACGCCGTGAGCGAGGACCTCCCTTCGACAAGCTCAGGCAACGAAAGCGCAAGCTCAGGCAACGCACATTCGCTGTCGTCATCGGTTTATCTGCGATTCAAAGAGGTGTTCGGCGATGCGACGAGCCGACGTTACGGGCCTCGAAAGCGCCGCACGCGCGAACCAGTCGTCGAGAGCGAGGCGTACGGGCGAGGTCGCGACCCGAAAGGCATAGCCGACGTGATGACGGCGATGACCAGCGAGCTCGGCTGGTCCACCCCACTCGCGAAGTCTGATCTGCTTCTGGCATGGAAGGAGATCGCTGGCGCCGACACGGCCGAGCACAGTTTTCCCGTCGATGTCACAGACTCCGTTCTCACCGTGCAGTGCGACTCCACAGCATGGGCCACCCAACTGCGACACATGCGCACGATGATCATGACCCGCATCGCCCAGTCCTACCCGGATGCAGGCATTGAGACGGTTCGCTTTCAGGCACCCCACGCACCGTCCTGGAAAAAGGGCTCCAGATCAATTCCAGGGCGTGGTCCTCGCGATACCTACGGTTGACGTGACAAATACGGTCACCCTGCCAAAATAAACGGCTCAGATCGCCATATAGCCGTTTAACGCACGTGGGCTTTGCTAGAATTAAGGGTCGCCTTCATGACTGACATCGAGGCGGCACTGAGGAGCCCATTTCTATATGTCTGAGTCAGACAAAGTGAACCCCGACAGCGAGTACGGCGCCGACCAGATTCAGGTTCTCGAGGGCCTTGAAGCGGTGCGCAAGCGTCCGGGTATGTATATCGGATCGACTGGACCCCGCGGACTGCATCACCTGGTCTACGAGATCGTCGACAACTCGGTCGATGAGTCGTTGGCAGGCTATGCAGACTCCATCGAGGTGGTCATGCGGCGCGATGGCGGCATCCAGGTCACAGACAATGGCCGTGGCATCCCCGTTGACATGCATCCCGTCGAGAAGAAGTCCACGGTCGAGGTCGTGCTCACGATTCTGCACGCCGGCGGCAAGTTCGGCGGTGGCGGCTACGCGGTGTCCGGTGGCCTTCACGGCGTCGGCAGTTCTGTGGTCAATGCCCTCTCGAGCGAACTCGAAGTCGAGGTGCGTCGCCAGGGCAATGTGTACCGCCAGAGCTACCGCAATGGTGTTCCCGAGGCTCCTCTGTCCAAAGACGAAACGACGACCGAGACCGGAACACGCATCACGTTCTGGCCGAGCGCCGAGACGTTCGAGTCGATCGAGTTCGACTATGAGACTCTGCGGGCTCGCTTCCAGCAGATGGCGTTCCTCAACAAGGGGCTCAGCATCAGCCTCACAGACGAGCGCGCCACGGCCGGCGACGACGGCGAGCCCGTCGCGGTCACCTACCTCTACGAGAAGGGGCTCCAAGACTATGTGGAGTACCTGAACCGGGCGAAGAAGAACGACCTCGTCAACGAGGAGATCATCTCGTTCGAGCAGGAGGACACGGTACGCAAGATCGCGCTCGAGGTCGCCATGCAGTGGACCACGGGTTACACCGAGAGCGTGCACACCTACGCCAACACCATCAACACGCACGAGGGCGGCACGCACGAAGAGGGCTTCCGCGCCGCGCTCACCACTCTCGTCAACAAGTACGCCCGCGAGAAGGGCATCATCAAAGAGAAAGATGACAACCTCTCGGGCGACGACGTGCGCGAGGGTCTGACGGCAGTCATCTCGATCAAGCTGGCAGAGCCGCAGTTCGAGGGCCAGACCAAGACCAAGCTGGGCAACACCGAGGCGAAGGCGTTCGTTCAGCGTGTCGTCGGCGTCGAGCTCACCGACTGGTTCGATCGCAACCCCACGCAGGCCCGCGACATCATTCGCAAGGCGATCCAGGCATCCCAGGCTCGCCTCGCCGCTCGCAAGGCACGCGAGCAGACCCGTCGCAAGGGGCTGCTCGAGGGCGGCGGCATGCCCGGCAAGCTCAAGGACTGCTCGAGCCGCGACCCGGAGAAGAGCGAGATCTTCATCGTCGAGGGTGACTCGGCCGGCGGTTCCGCCATCCAGGGCCGCAATCCCGAGACGCAGGCGATCTTGCCCCTTCGAGGAAAGATCCTGAACGTCGAGAAGGCGCGGCTCGACCGCGCACTCGGCAACAACGAGGTGCAGGCCATGATCACCGCGTTCGGCGCGGGCATCGGCGAAGACTTCAACCCAGACAAAGCTCGATATCACAAGATCGTGCTGATGGCCGATGCCGATGTCGACGGCCAGCACATCACGACCCTGCTGCTCACCCTGGTGTTCCGCTACATGCGGCCGCTCATCGAGCTCGGGTACGTGTATCTGGCCATGCCGCCGCTCTACCGCCTCAAGTGGACCAACTCGGCACACGAGTATGTCTACTCCGACGCAGAACGTGACGCGCTGCTGGTCAACGGGCAGGCGGCAGGCAAGCGCATTCCGAAAGAGAACGGCATTCAGCGTTACAAGGGTCTCGGCGAGATGGACTACCGCGAACTGTGGGACACCACGATGGATCCCGACACCCGCACGCTGCGACAGATCACTCTTGACGACGCCGCGGCTGCTGACGAGATCTTCTCGACCCTCATGGGTGAAGACGTCGAATCACGACGCAACTTCATCCAGAAGAACGCCAAAGACGTTCGCTTCCTCGATATTTGATGCGCTCTGCTCGGCGACGGGCTCTACCGCTAGGACACCATGACTGACGACACCACGGGCGACATCCCCCAGGCACCCGATTCCTCGGGCGCCATGACCGACCGCATCGAGCAGGTCGACCTGCAGCTCGAGATGCAGCGCTCCTACCTCGACTACGCCATGAGCGTGATCGTGGGCCGGGCGCTTCCCGACGTGCGCGACGGGCTCAAGCCCGTGCACCGTCGAGTCATCTACGCGATGTACGACGGCGGCTACCGTCCCGACCGGGCATTCTCGAAGTCGGCCCGCGTGGTCGGCGAGGTCATGGGGCAGTTCCACCCGCACGGTGACACGTCGATCTACGACGCGCTGGTGCGTCTCATCCAGCCGTGGAGCCTCCGCTATCCGTTGGCACTCGGCCAGGGAAACTTCGGCTCCGCCGGAAACGATGGCGCGGCCGCCCCGCGATACACCGAGACCAAGATGGCTCCGCTCGCGCTCGAAATGGTGCGCGACATTCACGAGGAGACCGTCGACTTCCAAGACAATTACGACGGGCGCACGCTCGAGCCCGTTGTTCTTCCGTCTCGTTTCCCCAACCTGCTGGTCAACGGATCCGTCGGCATCGCGGTCGGCATGGCCACGAACATCCCGCCGCACAACCTGCGTGAGGTCGCCGCGGGCGCCGTGTGGGCGCTCGAGAATCCGGATGCGACGCGCGAAGAACTGCAAGACGCCCTGATCGAGCGCATCAAGGGCCCTGATTTTCCGACGGGCGCTCAGATCCTCGGAACCAAGGGCATCCAGGATGCCTATCGCACCGGCCGCGGATCGATCACGATGCGCGCTGTGGTCAACGTCGAAGAGCTGCAGGGTCGCACCTGCCTCGTCGTCACCGAGCTGCCCTACCAGGTCAACCCCGACAACCTGGCGATCAAGATCGCCGACCTCGTGAAAGACGGCAAGGTCGGCGGCATCGCCGACATCCGTGACGAGACCTCGGGCCGCACCGGTCAGCGACTCGTGATCGTGCTCAAGCGCGATGCCGTCGCGAAGGTGGTTCTCAACAACCTCTACAAGCACACCTCGCTTCAAGAGAACTTCGGCGCGAACATGCTTGCGATCGTCGACGGAATTCCGCGCACGCTGTCGATCGACGGATTCATCAGCGAGTGGGTCACCCACCAGATCGACGTCATCGTGCGCCGCACGATGTTCCGCCTGCGTGAGGCGCAGGAGCGTATGCACATCCTGCAGGGCTACCTCAAGGCGCTCGACGCGCTCGACGAGGTCATCGCCCTCATTCGCCGCTCCAACACGGTCGAAGACGCCCGCGATGGCCTGATGCAGCTGCTCGACATCGATGAGCTGCAGTCGCGCGCCATCCTCGAGATGCAGCTTCGACGCCTGGCCGCCCTCGAGCGCCAGAAGATCATGGATGAGGCCGATGCGCTTCAGCTGAAGATCGACGAATACAACTTCATCCTGTCGTCGCCGGCCCGCCAGCGAGAGATCGTCGTCGAGGAGCTCGGAGAGATCGTCGACAAGTACGGCGACGATCGCCGCACTGAGATCGTCTTCGGCTTCGACGGTGACATGAACATGGAAGACCTCATCCCCGAAGAGGAGATGGTGGTGACGGTCACGCGCGGCGGGTACATCAAGCGCACGCGCAGCGACAACTACCGCAGTCAGCACCGCGGCGGCAAGGGAGTCAAGGGCGCCCAGCTTCGCGCAGACGACGTGGTGGAGCACTTCTTCGTGACCACGACGCATCACTGGCTGCTGTTCTTCACCAACAGGGGGCGTGTCTACCGCGCCAAGGCGTACGAACTGCAGGAGGCCGGTCGCGACGCGAAGGGTCAGCACGTCGCCAACCTGCTCGCCATGGCGCCCGACGAACAGATCGCACAGGTTCTCGATATCCGCGACTACGAGGCGGCCAAGTACCTGGTGCTCGCCACCCGCGGCGGCCTGCTCAAGAAGACGGCGCTCGACGAATACGACACCAACCGCACGGGCGGCATCATCGCCATCAACCTGCGCGAGGGCGACGAGCTCGTCTCGGCCCTGCTCGTCGAGGAGGATTCCGACGTGCTGCTCGTGTCAAAAAAGGGCATGTCGATTCGCTTCACCGCGTCGAACGACTCCCTGCGCCCGATGGGTCGCAGCACGGCGGGCGTCATCGGCATGAAGTTCCGCAGCGACGACTACCTGCTCGCAGCGTCTGTGGTCTCTGAGGAGGGCTACGTCTTCGTCGTCACCGAGGGCGGATTCGCCAAGCGCACGCACGTCGAGCAGTATCGCGTGCAGGGCCGGGGTGGTCTCGGCATCAAGGTCGCCAAGCTGCAGGAAGCCCGAGGCGATCTCGCGGGCTCCCTGATCGTTGAGGAGGACGACGAGGTGCTTGTGGTTCTTGCCAGCGGCAAGGTGGTACGCTCTGCCGTGGCCGAAGTACCCGCCAAGGGCCGTGACACCATGGGTGTCGTCTTCGCCCGTTTCGCAGACGAAGACAGAATCATCGCTCTCGCAAAGAACACAGAACGAAACCTCGATGCCGATGCGGTGTCGGATAGTGTTCCAGAAAGCGCCGCCGCCGCACAGGGCGTATCAGAGCCCGACGGAAAGGAAGAATCGACGAATGAGTAATGTCGCCGAGAAACTCGCGAAGAAGTCGTCGCGCCCCGCAGCCACCAAGCAGGTGCGGCTCAAGCTTGTCTACGTCGACTTCTGGTCGATTCTCAAGCTGTCGTTCCTCTTCGCGGTGATTCTGGGAATCATTACGATCGTCGTGTCGTTCCTGGTGTGGTCGCTGCTCAACCAGACCGGTGTTTTCGACCAGATCAACGGCCTTCTGAAAGACATCGCGGGTCAAGACAACTTCGATCTCTTCGACTTCGCGTCGCTGTCGCAGGTCATGGGCTTCGCTGTGATCGTGGCGATCCTCAACGTGATCGTCATCACGGCTCTCGGCGCGATCAGCGCGGTTCTGTACAACCTCGCAACCAAGATCACGGGCGGAATTCTGCTCGGCTTCACCAACAAGTAGTTTTTATCAATATTTAGGCGGATTCTCCCCTTCCGAGTTCGCTCGGTTTGGGGAAACAGGTGCAGGTGGGATAACCTACTATCTGCCCATCCGGGGGTATAGCTCAGGCGGTTAGAGCGCTTCGCTGATAACGAAGAGGTCCGTGGTTCAAGTCCACGTACCCCCACGAGAGGCTTTCACAAGAAGTCTTCTCAACCGGGGCCTTAGCTCAATTGGCAGAGCACCTGCTTTGCAAGCAGGGGGTTAGGAGTTCGATTCTCCTAGGCTCCACCGCGGTGATATTCACTCGCAGTGAACAAACAGCAGTCCATAAAACTGGTGGATCGAAATGGCCTTGAGGCGAAAATCCGATCGGAAGCGAAAGCGCCCGGCGGCTTCGTCCGAGGCCATTTCTGTTTCTGAAGAGGCAGCGCAGCGTGCGGTAGACGAAGGTCTGCTGATTGCACGGTTCGCCGTTGTGATGGATGTGAAAAACCACATCATCGTGGGCGCACTGCGACACGACGAGCCGTTCGACCCCGAGGCGACAGCGCTCGAGGTGAAGCAGTCATTGGTGCGCCTTGCCGCTGAGCAGTCGGACTATGCCGATCGCGTCACGGACGTGCTGCGTGAGCGTGCGGCACGGGCGCGGGGCAGTGTGAAGCACGAGCACGACTACCACCCCGAAGACCTCGCAAGCCTCGACCTGCGTAACGCCGTGTACTCCCGCGTAGCGGCCCAGCTGAGGCTTCTCGCAGACGATGTCGATTACGTCTCAGAGATCGTCGAGACGGCCAGACAGGATGCCTGGGGCGAGTTGGGCGGGGCCGTCGAGATGCGCCTCGACACGCTTCCGACGCCGCCCGTCAGAGACGCCGACTACGCGCGCAACCGGGCCCGTCGCATCCGCACCCTCATCGACGTCGATCTTGCGGCCCTCAGGCAGCAGATGGACGACATCTGAGCCATGGACATTCGGGTCGCCGCCTATGCGGTCATCATCAGCGAGGGCAAGATTCTGCTGGCCCATTGGCGCGCGGGCGAGCACTCGGGCTGGACTCTCCCGGGTGGAGGCATCGATCCCGGCGAAGATCCGGCCGATGCCGCCGTGCGCGAGATCTCGGAGGAGACCGGGTACCGCGCGGAGCTCGGTGAGCTGATCGGCGTCGACTCTAAGGTGATTCCGGCGGGGCAGCGTCTCAGCGGCTCAGGGGTGCCCCTGCACGCGCTGAGGATTGTCTACACGGCCACGGTCGTCGGTGGCGATCTGAGCAATGAGATCGGTGGCAGCACAGACGAGGCGGCATGGTTCGAGCTCGGCGACGTCGCAGGGCTCGATCGCGTCGACCTCGTCGATATCGGTATCCGGATGCGCTCCGCCTCGGAAGCCCGCAGAGCGGACTGACTCCGCCGCTCGCTCGCCCGCACAAACGACAAGAGCGGCACCCCGCCTGGGGATGCCGCTCCTGTCGTTCTAGCTGTTGTGCTGTCTAGCCGGCGGGTGTCTCGGAGACGGCCTCGTCGTCGGCGATCCAGAGCTCGTCGTCGGCACGCAGCGTCTGCCACAGTGCGTAGCCGACGCCGGCAGCTGCGACGACGCCGAACACGATCGCGACGATGCCGCCGACCGGCGCCTTCTTGGGCTGGGTCTTGGCGATGGCTCGCTTGACGCTCGGGTTGTTGGCAACGTGCAGCACGGTGGCGGCCGAGCCGAGGGCCGTGCCGACCGAGGGAAGCACATCGTGCGCAAAACGGCTGCGCACCTCTTGAGCCGCGAGCTTCGCACCGGCGACGTTGCGGCCGATGACTGGACCGATCGAGTCGACTGCTCCGCGAACGCGAGGCACGACCTCTTCACGAGTCAGATCGGACGCGTGACCGGCGGCGATGCGGGCGATCTGGTTTGCGCGATCAAGGATCTCTTGCTGGTCGAGCCAGAGCTCTTCAGCACTGCCCTTCAACTTCTTGAGCGCCTTGCGACGCTTGCGAGTAAGACTCATTGAAAACCTCCATCAGCGGAACGAGCGCGGTTCCCCCCAATCTTGCCACGCACACCGCTCGCCGCGCACGGCTTGCCCTGGCGATCACCCGCACATACCCTGTGCCTCGTCTGGATGTCTGAGGGCGTATGGGAGAATCAATTCATGCCTGCACACACCCACGTAGCAACGTTCACCACCAACCACGGCGCCATCAAGGTCAACCTTTTCGGCAATCACGCGCCCAAGACCGTCGCCAACTTCGTCGGTCTCGCCACCGGCGAGATCGAGTGGACACACCCCCAGACCGGCAAGGTCTCCAAAGACAAGCTCTACGACGGCACCATCTTCCACCGCATCATCCCCGGATTCATGATCCAGGGCGGCGACCCCATCGGCCAGGGAACCGGCGGCCCCGGCTATGCCTTCGACGATGAGATCAGCCCCGAGCTCAACTTCACGCAGCCCTACGTTCTTGCCATGGCGAACGCTGGACAGCGCGGAGGTCGCGGCACCAACGGATCGCAGTTCTTCATCACCACGGGCCCGACAACCTGGCTGCAGGCCAAGCACTCGATCTTCGGCGAGGTCGCCGATGACGAGTCGAAGCGCATCGTCGAGAAGATCGGCGCTGTTGCAACCGACGCGGGCGATCGCCCCCTCGACAGTGTCGTTGTCGAGAGCGTCACCATCGAAGCCGTCTGAGCTTCTTTCACGAGATAATAGAGGCGAACGCGGGTGTCACAGGCTCCAGTGGATGCCGATAACTTCTGTTATCGGCATCCGGGCCGACAGAGTTTCGTTCTGTGTCAGCGCTGCGGCAAGACTGTGTGTCCTGAATGTCAGGTGCAGGCGGCAGTCGGCGTGCACTGCGTCGATTGCGCGCGACAGAATCGGCCCGCCCGCCCGAAGCCTCGCTTCGTCACCGCATTCCGCAGCACGTCGACTCAACCGGTCGTCACGTACTCGCTGATCGGCGTCACTGCATTCTTCTTCATTTTGCAGAGCGTGCCCGGCATCGGCCAGTCGGTCACTCAGGCTCTGCAGTATGCGGGGGCGTATACGCAGCCCGCCCTCGGCGCTCCGCTTGAGCCCTGGCGCATGATCACGTCGATCTTCATGCACGGCAGCATCTTGCACCTGCTCTTCAACATGTACGCGCTGTTCATCTTCGGTCAGATGCTCGAGCACACTCTGGGCCGCGCGCGATATCTCACGCTGTATCTGTTGGCCGGCCTCGGCGGCTCTGTCGCGGTCGACCTGATCGCTTCTCCCTTCCAAGGCGTGGTCGGTGCGTCAGGTGCGATCTTCGGCCTGATGGGCGCATTCTTCGTCATTCAGCGCCACTTCGGCGGCAACAACATTCAGTTGTTGATTCTCGTCGGAATCAACCTCGTGATCGGTTTCATCCCGGGCTTCGGCATAGCGTGGCAGGCTCACCTCGGCGGGCTGGCGGCGGGTGCGCTGATGGGCTTGATCTTCACCAAGACTCGAAACGTGCGTCAGAAGAACACGCAGATCCTGCTTCTCGTCGCCACGGGCGTAGGACTTGTCGCGCTCACCGTGGTCAGAGCTCTGGTCTAGACCGGCTTCCACAGAACTACACCGTAGTTATTAACAGGGTTATCCACAGTTGGGGATAATTACACGCGTGTAATTTCTAGTTATCCACAGGCTGGTGAAAGCGGGAGTGGGTCAGCGCCACCGCGTGGTCATCAGGAAGCCGATGAAGGCGATTCCGAAGCCGATAAGGATGTTGCCGCCGCCGAGATCAGCGATCGGGAACTTGGCCTGGCTCACGTAGAACGTGATGATCCAGGCGAGACCGACGAGCATGAAGCCGAACATGACCGGTTTGAACCACACCGGGTTCGGCTTGGTCGACTCATCACCGCTTCGGGTAGCAGTCTTTGCGACTTCGGAACGGGGTGAACGGGTCTTCTCGCGGGCCATAGGGGAGATTCTAGCCCGGAATGCTTGAGAACAGCTCGGCTCTCAAGGCAAAGGCCCGCATCAACCGCTTACAATGCAACAATGACCGAATACCAGCCGGGGGATATTCAGCCGGGTTCCGATGCTACGCCTCTGTCGCGTCGTGAAGCGCGCAAAGCCGAGGCCGAGGCTTTGAAGAACTCCGCCTCGCCGACGGAGCAGTCAGCCGAGACGCCCGACGAACCGGCGCAGACCGGCCTTCTGGCGTTCGAAACGATCACGGCAGCCGATGATTCCGTGCCGGCAGCCGGCGAAGCCGCATCCGATCGCCCGTCGAAGAAGAAGTCGCGCGCCGCGAAGGCGGCAGAACAGCCGCCTGTCAGGCGCACTCTTGCGACGAAGGTTGTGGGTGTGTTCGGCGAGCTGCTGATCACTGCGGGTGTTTTCGTGCTTCTGTTCCTCGGGTGGCAGCTGTGGTGGAACAGCATCGTGCTCACCAACGAGCAGGCGTCAGATGCCTCGTCACTGGCCGACGACTGGAAGCTGCCCGCGGTTACCGGCACGACGCCCACTCCCACCCCCACGACGACGGGAGCAGCAGCTGCGCCCGTGAACTACGGAGAACCCGCAGTTATGGGTGCGCCCTCGGCCGGCAACAACTTCGCGATCCTTTACGTTCCCCGGTTCGGTGCAGACTTCAAGCGCACGATCGCCGAGGGTGTCGATCCGCAGACGGTGCTCAACAAGGGCGGCGCGGGTCACTACGAAGACACGCAGATGCCAGGCGAGGTCGGAAACTTCGCCGTCGCCGCGCACCGAGACGGCTGGGGCAGCGCGTTCATCAAGATCAACGAGCTGCAGATCGGCGACCCGATCTATGTCGAGACGCAAGACGGCTGGTACACCTACCGTTACCGCGACACTGAATACGTGACTCCCTACGGTGTCGGGGTCATCGATCCCGTTCCGCAGGTCGAGGGAGCCACGCCGGTCGACCGTCTCATCACCCTCACCAGCTGCAACCCGCTCTACATCGCGTCGGAGCGCATCATCGCCTACGGCGCCTTCGAGTCATGGCAGCCGCGCTCAGCGGGCCCGCCGGCCGAAATCGCCTCCGTCGTCGGATCGGGGAACTGACATGTACGCCGCTCTGTGGAGAGTTCTGCCCGGGCCCGTTTGGCTGCGCATCATTCTCCTTCTTATCCTCGTCGCAGCCGTGGTCTACGCCCTGGCCGCCTGGGTCTTTCCGTGGATCGACGTGTTGATCACCCCCACACAGGAAGTCACCGTCGACCGATGACACGTGTTCTGGTCATCGACAACTACGACAGCTTCGTCTACACACTCAACGGCTACCTGCTGCAGTTGGGCGCCGAGACCGAGGTCGTGCGCAACGACGACTTCACGGCGTCCGATGCCGCCGCGCGAATTGCCGACTACGACGCCGTTCTCGTGTCTCCCGGGCCGGGAACCCCGCACGACGCCGGAGTCTCCATCCCGGTGGTGCATGCGGCTCTCGCTTCGAGAACCCCTCTTCTCGGGGTCTGTCTCGGCCACCAGGCCATAGCTGAGGCCTTGGGGGCCACGGTGACCTACGCCGACGAGTTGATGCACGGTAAGACGAGCCTCATCGAGCACGATGGCAGCGCGTTCTACGATGGCGTGCCCGACCCCTTCACCGCCACGCGCTACCACTCGCTCGCGGTCGTCGACGGAACGGTTCCCGACGAGCTGGTCGTCACAAGTCGCACCCGTGGCGGTGTCATCATGGGCCTTCGGCACAGTGAGGCACCGGTGTTCGGCGTGCAGTTCCACCCCGAGTCGGTTCTCACCGAGGGCGGATACCGCATGCTCGGAAACTGGCTCGGGGCTGCGGGACTCGAGGGCGCACCGCTCGCGGCGCGCAGTCTCAGCCCGCTGATGCGCACGGCCTAGTTGCGCGCAGCCGGGTTCTACTGCCCGGTGCAGTATCGGATGGCTATGGCTGATTTCTGCGCAGCATCTCCGGCGGCGATGGACTGGCTCGATACCGGGTTGCCGGGAACGGTCTTGCAGCCTGGGTCGCCGTTGACGCTGACCTGAAGCGCAAGACCCTGAAGGGTGGTGCTCGCCACCTCGAGCGCCTGCCCGGTCACGTCAGGAACAGTGACGAGACCGGACGAGATCACGAGATCGATGGAATCACCGACGAAGCTCGCGGTTCCCGCGGCGGGAGTCGTGCGAATCACCGTATCGGCAGGAACGGTGGCGGAGTTCTCTTTTGTGGTGGAGCCGACCGTCAGCCCGAGTGCGGTGAGCGCTCCCGTCGCCTCTGAGTCGGGCTTGCCCGAGACATCCGGAATTGAGACGGTCTGCTTGCCCAGAGAGACGTAGACGTCGATCATCAGATCGGAGTTCTCGTTCAGCACCGTTCCCGGTTCGGGGTCGGTGCGAATGACGCGACCTTCGGGAATCTCCGCGTCGAAGATGTCTTGTCTGGCGGTCACCAGGCCTACTTGTTGCAAGGTGCTGTCGGCCGAGTCGAATGTCTGACCGGCGACATTCGGAACCGTGATCGAGTTGTCGGGAACGATCGTGGTGGGCTGGAGCGTGAAGATCCAGAAGACAATGGCGATGATGATGACAGCCACGCTTGCGATACCCGCCCAGATCCACACGACCGGTGGCCTTGACTGGGTGCGAACCGCGTAGTCGTCGTCACCCGCAAGCTGGGTGAGGGCAGCATCTGACGTGGCCGTGAGGCTCGGGGGCGCGCCGAAGAGCGATGACTGGAAGTCTTCGACGGGAGGACGCTTCGACGGGATCTTGCCTGCGCCGGCTATCTGCAGGTCTGTGCGGAACTCGGCTGAAGACTGAAATCGTGAGAAGCGGTCTTTGGTGAGCGCGTGAAGAACGACTCGATCGATCGCGGGCGAGATGTTGGGGTTGATCGACGAGGGAACCGGAGGTGTCTCGCTGACATGCTGGTACGCAACCGCGACGGGTGTGTCGCCACGGAAGGGCGCCTGACCTGTGAGCAGCTCAAAAAGAACGACACCGGTCGAGTACAGGTCAGTGCGCGCATCGACCGACTCGCCGCGCGCCTGCTCGGGGGAGAAGTACTGAGCAGTGCCCAGGATCGCGGTGGTCTGCGCGACGGTGGCTGAGGAATCGGAGATCGCGCGGGCGATACCGAAGTCCATGACCTTCACCTGGCCCGAGGTGGTGAGCATGATGTTGCCTGGCTTGATGTCGCGGTGAACGACACCTGCCCGGTGCGAGTATTCAAGGGCTGTGAGGATTCCCTCGGTGATACGGATCGCCTCGGCGGGGGCCACCGGGCCCTCTTTGATGATGTCTTTCAGGAGGCGCCCCTCGACGTACTCCATAACAATGAAGGGAACGACCCCCTCGAAGCCGCCCGGCTCGCGCACCTTCTCTTCGCCAGCGTCGAACACCCGCACGATCGTGGGGTGCGCCATGCGGGAGGCAGCCTGTGCCTCTTGCTTGAAACGCGTGCGGAAGACCGGATCGCTCGCAAGAGAGGAGCGCAGGAGCTTGATCGCTACCTGGCGCCCGAGGCGCTCATCTCTTCCTGAGTAGACATTGGCCATACCCCCACGGCCGATGACTTCTCCGATTCGATACCGCCCGGCGAGCAGGCGATGTTCATCGGTCACAGTGATACTCCATGGTCGGTGGGGCGGGGGGTTCTCAGTCTAGGTGTACGGGATGTGGGGACTGTCAGCGGTTGTTTGCCGGGGGAGTGTTTCCATTGCCCGAGTTGCTGGGGGCGACGGCCGTAAGGCTGAGAGCGGGAGAGGCGGGAGACACGATTCCTGAGCAGGTGACCGTGTAGGCGACGGTGACCGGGCCGGCGGCCGTTGCCTGAAGCGTCGCCTGAGTGCCGATTCCCGGCTCGCTGAGCACGGTCGCGTTGGTGGCCACGATCGAGTAGGCGCCGAGGCTCGTTCCTGACGGGCAGCTGTAGGCACTCCAGGTGACGGTGAACGACCCGGTGCCCGCCGGAACCTGGTTGGCGGGGAGGGGCGTCGGGGCATCGACGCTGCCGAGCTTCGGCGCCGTAGCGGGCGCGTTCACTGTTGGAAGGGGACCGTAGACCGTGAGTTCGATCTTGGTACCGCGCTGCACGTTGCCGACCGGGTTGACCTTGTAGACCGTTCCCACCTGCTCCGCAGAGGTCGCCGCGTTGCCCGTGACGCTCGATGCGCTCAAGTCGAAGTTGAGCGCCACCAGCACGGCTGCCGCCTCGTCGAACGATTTGCCGATGAGCTCGCTCTCCGGGATTGCGACCGTGTTGGGGGTCGGCGTCGAAGTGGGGGTGCTGGGTGTCGGAGTTGGCGTGTCCTTTGTGGGAGGAGCTGACGAGCTCGATGTCACCGGCACGTTATTCGACCCGTTCTGGCCGATGACCAGGGCGGTGATGATTCCGCCCAGTACCAGAACGAGGATGGCGATAAGAACGATGAGCGGCCACGTCCAAGGGCTGCGCTTCTTCTTCTTCTTGTCGACGGCGTCAGCAGTGCCTTGGGCGTCGATGGGGGGCAGTCCGTCGGCACCGGCTGCGCCGATGACGGTCGTGGCCTGGGTGGCGCCGTAGGCCACCGTATTGGCCGTGGGCATCAGGCTGGTGGCCTGTGTCTGCGGAGCAGGGCGACCGCCAAGGATTGCGGGTACCGCGGCTGCTGCGGCCGCGATGTCTCCACGGCGCAGAGCTGTCGCAGCGCGCGCGAGGTTGGCTGTCGACGACGGACGGTCGTCGGGCTTCTTGGCGATGCACGAGAGAACCAGGTTGCGCACAGGTTCTGCCACGGTGATCGGCAGGTCGGGAGGCGTTTCGTTGATCTGCGCCATCGCGATGGCGACCTGCGATTCGCCGGTGAACGGACGCTTGCCGGCGAGACATTCGTAGGCCACGATGCCGAGCGAATACACGTCGGTGGTCGGCGACGCCGACTGGCCTGAAGCCTGCTCGGGCGACAGGTACTGCACCGTTCCCATGACCTGTCCGGTCGCGGTGAGTGGAACCTGATCGGCGATGCGTGCGATGCCGAAGTCGGTGATCTTGACGCGGCCATCGGGCGTGATCAGCAGATTGCCCGGCTTGATGTCGCGGTGCACGAGACCCGCGGCGTGCGCGGCCTGCAGAGCTGAGGCGGTCTGCGCCACGATGTCGAGCACACGGTCGGTCGAGAGCACGTGCTCTCGCTCGAGGATGGTCGAGAGCGCTTCGCCGGGAACGAGTTCCATGACGAGGTAAGCGCTGCCCTCTTCTTCTCCGTAGTCGAAGACATTGGCGATGCCCTCGTGATTGACGAGAGCGGCGTGTCGAGCTTCGGCGCGGAAGCGCTCGAGGAAGCCCGGGTCTCCGAGGTATTCGTCTTTGAGGATCTTGATTGCGACAGTCCGACCGATGACAAGATCAGTCGCTTTCCAGACCTCGCCCATGCCTCCGATCGCAATGCGACTGGAGAGTTCGTAGCGTCCCCCGAAGGTGAGCCCTGCTGTGGGTCTCATTTATTCAGCACCGCCTCAAGTACTTGTTTTGCTATCGGCGCGGCGATGGAGTTCCCCGAGCCGGATTGGTTTTCGCCTCCGCCGTCTTCCACCACTACCGCGATGGCTACCCGAGGGTTGTCTGCGGGGGCGAAACCGGTGAACCAGAGAGTGTACGGATCGTCTTCGCCGTTCTCCGCCGTGCCTGTCTTACCGGCCACGCTGACCCCATCTATTCTTGCATTAGTCGCCGCGCCATTCTGGACTGCAGAGACCATGAACTGCGAAAGTGTCGACGATGTTGCAGAGGTGATCGGCTCGGCGAAGACCTTCGGTTCGAACTGCTGCAGCACCGTCAGATCGGGCGCTGTGATGGAGTCGACCAGGTTCGGTTTCATGATGGTTCCTTTGTTGGCGACGGCAGCCGAGAACATGGCGACCTGAAGCGGCGTGACCCTGTCTTCGTCTTGGCCGAAAGACGCCAGTGCGAGCTTGTCGTCGGCCATCGGTGAACGGATGGTGCTGGGCTGAACGGCCATGGGGATGTCGAGGTCTTTGGTGAATCCGAAGGCCTTGGCCATGTCGACGAGTGTGCTGTCGCCCATCTGCACGCCGAACTCTGCCATGGGAATGTTGCACGAGAGCACGAAAGCGGTCTCGAGCGAGACGGAGTCGCCGCCTCCGCAGGTTCCGCCGCCGGCGTTCGACACCGTGTTGTTGGATCCGGGAAGCGGGAACCGCCCGAGGTTCGGCTGTGTGTCGGTAGCGGCGATTCCGCTTTGGAGAGCTGCAGACGAGGTCACGATCTTGAACGTCGATCCCGGCGGATACAGGTTGCCGTCGATTGAGCGGTTCACCAGAGGGTCGTCGTCGGCGTTGATCAACGACGTGTACGCGTCTGTGACCGCTTTGCTGTCGTGCACGGCAAGAGTGTTCGGATCGAATGAGGGCTTAGACACCATGGCCAGAATGCGACCGGTCGACGGCTCGATCGCGACGACCGAGCCTTTGAGATCGCCCAGTGCATCCCATGCGGCCTGCTGAACCACGGGATCGATCGTGAGCTCGACTGAGGCGCCCTTGGGTTTCTGCCCCGTGATGATGCTGTTGATACGGGCCAGGAACTGCGAATCGGCCGTTCCTGAGAGGTAGTCGCCTAGCGACTGTTCGATTCCTGTGGAGCCCTGGCCCAGCGTGTAGTAGCCAGTGACCTGGCTGTAGAGCGGCCCGTTCGGATAGGTGCGCTGGAACTTGTAGTCGTCGTCGGAGGGAACAGACATGGCTATCGGCTGTCCGTCGACCAGGATCGGCCCGCGTTCGGCGTCGTAGCTCGCGTACAGGGCTCTCGTGTTGCGGCTGTCGGCGGCGAGGGCATCGGTCTGAAAGAACTGGATGCTCGTGGTCGCCACGAAGAGGGCACCGAACATCAGCAGAACGACGATCGCAACGCGTTTGAGTTCTTTGCTCATCGGACTAGATCACCAGCCTTGGCTGGTTGCGAACTGTGTCCGACAGCCGCAGCAGGAGCGCGACGATGATCCAGTTGGCCATCAGCGACGAGCCGCCGGAGGCCAGGAAGGGCGTTGTGAGGCCGGTGAGGGGGATGACCCGGGTGACGCCACCGATCACGACGAAGCACTGCAACGCGATCACGAAAGAGAGTCCCACGCCGAGCAGCCGACCGAAGTCGTCGTGGCCCGCAAAGCTGATGCGCAGTCCACGTGCGATGAGCAGCAGGTAGAGGCAGAGAATGGCGAACAGGCCCGCAAGGCCGAGCTCCTCGCCGATCGCCGAGACGATGAAGTCGCTCTGCGAGAGGGGGGTGATGTCGGGTCGGCCTCGACCGAGACCGGTGCCGATGAGTCCGCCGTTGGCGAGACCGAAGATGCCCTGCACGAGTTGGAAGCTGCCGCCTACGTCGTCGTAGTTCTTCTGACTGAACGGGTCGAGCCACGCGTTGAAGCGATCGTTGACGTAGGTGAGGGTCTGGCTCGCAATGACTGCGCCGGCGAGGAAGAGCCCGCCTCCGAGCAGAATCCAACTCGTGCGGCCGGTGGCGACATAGAGCATAACGACGAAGAGGCCGAAGTAGAGAAGCGCAGTGCCGAGGTCGCGCTGGAAGACGATGACCGACATCGAGAGCGCCCAGATGACGATGATGGGCCCGAGGTCCCGTGCACGAGGGAATCGCACGCCGAGCACCTTTCGGCCGACGAGCGACAGAGTGTCGCGGCGCTGAACGAGGAAGCCGGCGAAGAAGATGGCCAGCAGGATCTTGGCGATCTCTCCGGGCTGGAAGGAGAACGGGCCGATGTGGATCCAGACGCGGGCCCCGAAGATCTCCTGCCCGACACCGGGAAGCATCGGCAGCAGCAGTAGCACGAAGGCTACGAACATAAAGACGTAGGTGTAGCGCTGCAGCACGCGATGGTTGCGTATGACGACCACGACGGCGATGGCGCAGATGAGTGCGATGGCGCTCCACACCACCTGTCTGATGGCCGTCGAATCCCACCCCGTATCTCCGTTGATGAGGTCGACATGGTAGATGACGGCGATGCCGATGCCGTTGAGGATCGCGGCGACAGGAAGGATGAACGGGTCGGCATTCGGGGCGACGTAGCGCAGGGCGACGTGCATGCCGAGCACGAGCACCGAGAGGCTCGCGCCGAGGGTGATCACCGTCGAATCCACGGCTCCGATTGCGCCGAGCTGCACGAGCACCACGGCGAACGCGTTGATTCCGCACGCGACGATCAACAGGAACAACTCGAGGTTGCGGAGTTTCTGGGGCACGCGGATGCGACGGATGCCGCGCCCGGCATCCGGAACGAGTGGCGACGCCTCGATCACGGGAGACGACCCGTTCACGTCAGCCAACGGGGGCCGCCGGCGCGTCGGGTGCTGGAGTCGTGGACGGAGTGGGCGTCGGTGTCGATGTCGGCTCGGGTTCGACCGCGGCGCCGAGACGCTTGACGATCTCGAGCGCGGCTTTCACCGAGTCGGCGCTGATGGTGTCGCGCACCTGCTCCTGCGTGTAGAACGGCAGGTCGTCGAGCTGGATGTCGGTGGTCTGGTAGACCTCGGACAGGGCGATCGGGCCGATGGTCTGCTGCACGCCGTGGAAGATCGCGACCTGGCCGTCGACGTCGCCCACGTAGTAGCGGGTCTGCGTCCATTTGTAGCCGGCAATGGCGCCGGCCGCTATGGCGAGGATGATGACGAGGGCACCGGCCAGCCAGGCCGTCTTTCGTCGTCTCGAACGGCGCCGGTTCTCTTCGATCAGCTCGTCGAGGTAATCCTCTGACTCCGGCTCGAAGTGGCTGGGGTCTGCCGGGCCGCGCTGGTGCAGGCGCAGGCCGGGTAGCCGGGAGACGCGACGACCCAGGGTTCCCTCGAATGCGACGGGTTTGGATGCGGAGCCGACGGTGACGGGTTCGACGCCGTGCTCGTCGAACGACGAGCTGATGTCGACGACCACGATGGTGACATTGTCGGGGGCACCGCCGTCGAGGGCCTGTTTGACGAGGTCGGAGACAACCTCGGCCGGCGTCATCTCACTGGCCAGCGCCTCGCTGATGTGGTCGTTGTCGACCACGCCTGTGAGCCCGTCTGAGCAGATCAGCCATCGGTCGCCGGGACGGGTGTCCATGACCTGCAGGTCGACATCCGGTGTTGAATCGACGTCGCCGAGCACCCGCATCAGAACCGAGCGTCGGGGGTGGGTCTTCGCCTCCTCGGCCGTGATGCGGCCCGAATCGACGAGCCGCTGCACGAAGGTGTGATCGGCGGTGATCTGAGTCAGATTTGCGTCGCGGAAGCGGTAGACGCGCGAATCTCCGATGTGGGCGAGGGCCACGCTCTGGCCTACGCGAACGAGGGCTGACAGCGTGGTGCCCATGCCCGTGAGCTCGGGATGCTCGAACACGGTCTCGGCGAGGATCGCATTGGCCGCGACGATGGCCTCTTGCAGGGCGAATTCCGCGTCGACGGCCGAGCCGTATTCTCCGTCGATCTCGCGCAGTCGCGTGATGGCCAGAGCGGATGCGACATCGCCGCCCGCGTGCCCACCCATGCCGTCGGCCACCGCGAACAGGGACTGGCCGGCGAACCCGGAGTCTTGGTTGTTCGAGCGGATCTTGCCGACATGGGAGATGGCGGCGCTCGATGTGACGAGGGCCATGTGTCAGCGCCGCAACTCGAAGCTGGTCGCGCCGATCTTGATGGGCGTATTGAGAGGAACGTTCACCGGAGAGGTGACGCGCTTGCCGTCGAGGAATGTTCCGTTCGTGGAGTCGAGGTCCTGCAGCATCCACTCCTCGTTCCACACCATGAGCCGGGCGTGGTGCGTGGACGTATAGTCGTCGCGGATGACCACGCTCGAGTCGGTCGAGCGGCCGATGGTGAGGGGCATCGTGCCCAGAGGAATTTCAGTGCCGCTCTTCGTGCCCGCGGTGATGACCAGGCGGGACGCGTTGCCGGTTGTGGCGCGGGGATGCGTTCCCGCTGAGGAGCCCTCGAGCGGAGTGAAGGTGGGCACCTTCGACTGGGGGACAGGTGCCTGCTGGCGAGGCGGGGTGTTGGTGCTCACGGCGGCGACGGGAGCCGCACTCGCGGGGCCGGCCGCGCCGGCGGCCTGCGCATCCGGAAGTTTCTTGACCCGGCGACCGAAGAGGTCGCTGCGCATGGCGTAGACCACGACGAAGACGAAGATCCAGAGAAGGGCGAGGAACGCGAACTGCAGGATCAGGAGGGTGAGTTCACTCAACTGTTGTCCCTCCAGAAGCCGCCCGGGTCGTGGCGGGGCCGGTCGGGTCGTGGCGGCAGCGGGCGCTGTTCGCGGAACGGCTCTGGCGCGCGGCTCTGGCGTTGGGTGCGCAGATCGGAGTACTGGTCGACGCTGGCCGACTGCGCGAGAACGCGGAACACGATGCGCGTGCGGCCGATCTGGATGACCGATTCGGGCTCGAGCGTGGCCTTCTTGACGGGGGAGCCGTTGAGCTGCGATCCGTTCGTGGAGCCGAGGTCTTTGACCTGGGCGTGTTTGCCGTCCCACAGGATCTCGACGTGTTTGCGAGAGGTGCCGGGATCGTCGATGGTGATGTCGGCATCCGACCCGCGGCCGATGACGGTGCGCGACGAGGTGATGGGGTAGCGCTTGCCGGCCACGTCGAGAACCGGGGTCCACGTGACCTCTCCGGCTGCGTTGGCCGACTCGATCTGCACCAGACCATCGGTGAGGCGGGCGTTCTGCACGAGCTCCATCGATATGCCGCCGGCGAACTGGTAGCCCTGTTGCTTCGCGTGGGTCTGGATGAATTGGATGAGGTCGTCACTCAGCGTTGGGCCGATGGCCTGCATGCGCTGGTAGTCGCCGGGGGCCAGGATGACCCGGAAGGAGTTGGGCACGAGAATGCGGTCGCGCGAGATGACAGCGGCCTTGGTATCGAGTTCACGGCGCAGGGCGGAGGTGATCTCGACCGGCGCCAGCCCCGAGCGGAAGGTCTTGGCGAAGGCGCCATTGACGGCACGCTCGAGACCTTTCTCGAAGTTGTCCAGCAGTCCCACGTGTCTCCCATTTCTTGCGCGCACGCCACAGCTCGGGCGGCGAGGCTCAGGTAGATGTTACTTGTGTTGCGTGCAAATCCACCTAGTACGCGTTCTGTGCCTGTTATCGCGTGATTCTCGTACCTCTTAACCACGGCGTGGTCGACGGGCGCCCTTTGCGTCGGTCGAGTAGCGCTCGCGACGAAGGAGCAGCGCGTATCGAGACCACCACATCCTCCTCGAATTCCCCCGCGCCGCCCCTTCGTGCTAATCTCTCTAAGTTCGCGCGAGTGGCGGAATTGGCAGACGCGCTGGCTTCAGGTGCCAGTGCTCGAAAGGGCGTGGGGGTTCAAGTCCCCCCTCGCGCACGCGGGGCTGATTGCGAAACTACTAAAAACAGTTTGCGTAACTCACCCTGAGCGAACAAAAAGAGCCGAGCAACGAAAAATCGTTGCCCGGCTCTTCGCTTTTCACCCCTTCTAACCTGCTGCCCCGCCCAAACAGCCCCCGCCCCCAGCCCGCCACCTCTAAAACACAAAAGGCGCCCGTCTTCGGACGCCACAATTGCTCCTTCAAACCCCCACGTCGAAACTAAAGTCCCCATAACACCCCAAGCTACTTCGGCGGCTCCCCGCGCACCAAGTCGGGTGCCACGCTATTCAGCTTCACCGCCTGGCTTTTTCGCTTCCGCGGCACGTCCCGAGAAACAACCGCACGGTCCGTCTCCCCAGCCTCAGAAGCTAGGAACGACAGAATCTTCCGCACATTCGCCGAAGCAATCTGCACCGCCACCAGAAAGTACTGAGCCGTGTGCCCGTGTAGTCGTCGCCTGGACGACTGGTCCATCGGTTCGCGGCTGCCGTCCTTGATGTAGCCGTTGAATCCTTCGATGGTGTTGCGGGCGGTCGCGTACATGGCACCGACGTGTTTCGGCGGATGAGAACTCTCAGCAGGAGCCCGTCGGGCTTCCTATTGACCAGCTCTCTAAGTGGACAAACCGCTGTGGCGGTGGGGACCTGCGGCCGGGCACATCATCGACTGGTGGCCGCGGGCGTCAGCCTTCTCCTTCGGACGAATCAGGTACCGCGCGCGTTGCCTGCTGCGCTTGTAGTAGGTCTCGTCCTCAGCCTTGCCGCGGCGCCAGTCTATGGTTGCGTTTATCAAAGACGTGGTCAGGGCCGGCGAGTACCACGCGCCTTCGACCTGGAGTGCACCTTCGTACTGTTCGCTGAGAACAAGTTGGTCACTCCGATAGTCGAAGACCAGACTGTAGCCGAGTGCTTTGAGGCTCCCTTCATGCCGTTGTCCAATCGCTGGACGAGGTCTCGGGCGGTGTGCTCGGGTTGGGACTTGAGGTGTTCGAGCATGACCCGTTCGAGAGCGAGCTGGCCCTCATCATCGATTCGGCAATCGTTGAGGCGGAGTACCGAGGCCGAGGCTCTGGGCGGCTCGTGGTCGAGGAACTCATGCGGAAGCTGGGCCGCGGGCGGCTGTGCACAACAGTTCTTCTCCGGCACACGCTCGACTGGGTGGAGCTTGATTCAGCCAGTCTTCGACGTGCGCAGCGGAGGCTACTAGGTTCTGGCAGTCGGTCGGGCTCAAGAAGCTCCGAGCCGGGTCGCGCCTGATGGTGATGGGCGCATTGTGTTAGGCAGGCGCTCAAGACGGCTCGTCCTGACGCCGCGCATAGCTTCGATATGACTGAAGATAACTCGCCATCCGCAGCCCGGCAGACCTGCCCATTCAACGCCTTATCGCCGAAACCGGCATCGACCCGGAGCACGTATCTGCCCTGACGGTGGGAGATGTGGGGATAAGCCCAGAACCCGCTGTTCGAACTGCTGGGGCCGCCGTCTCGGATGGTGTCTCCCTCCGTCGAAGCCCTTCGTGTTGTAGCTATTCAAGCTCTGGGCAAAGAATCACGCGGGTTGCTCTTCGACGGTTCTTCGGAGGGGTCGATTCTCCAGGACCCTGCTAGGTCGACACCGCGCGTCCTGTCCGCGAGTTCGTAAGCCCAGTCCCACGCACTGCTGGGGTTCGACCGGAAGTAGCGGTAGCGCGAGTCCATGTCAGGAATCGGGCTGACCAATGTTGTCTGCAGCAGGCTCTCAAAGGGGCGCTGGAGACTGCTCATCGTGACGCCAAGCGCTCGGGTCAAATCGGTAAGGCACACGATTCCATCTTCGGAGTCTGCAATCTCCAGCATCAGCTCCAAGCGATGCCGCTGCCCGAACGCGAATGCGGAGACTTCCCGCAGGTGCAGCCGCCAATCGGAATCCATACCCGTAGGCTACACACACCGCGTTACGCGAATCACGTAACGCGAAACGCGTAAGGACTGTGATGGCTGAGAATTCCGGAATTGAATGGACCGAGGTTACGTGGAACCCGACGACGGGATGTGACAAGGTCAGCCCTGGATGCGACAACTGTTACGCCCTAGCACTCTCGAAGCGGCTCAAAGCAATGGGTTCACTCAAGTACCAAAACGACGGAAACCCGATTACGTCGGGCCCCGGGTTTGGTATCGCGGTTCATCCCACGGCTCTTCAGCAACCCTATAAATGGAAGGGACAGAAGGTCGTATTCGTCAACTCGATGAGCGACCTGTTTCACGCAAAAGTACCGTTGGACTTCGTTCGTCAGGTTTTTGATGTCATCGCCGACACCCCTCAGCACACCTATCAAGTATTGACGAAACGGGCTTCCCGGCTCCCGAAGGTGATGGACAAGCTCAACTGGCCGGCGAACCTTTGGCTAGGCGTGAGCGTCGAAAGCGCAGACCAGCTGGACCGAGTAGATGACCTGCGGAAAGTTCCAGCAGCTGTTCGCTTCCTTTCGTGCGAGCCTCTGCTGGGCGCGCTTACCGGGCTTGATTTGACGGGCATCGGTTGGGTCATCACTGGCGGCGAGTCAGGTCCCCACGCGCGTCCAATGGAAGCCGCATGGGTACGAGAAATTCGAGATGCGTGCGCGGAGGCGGACGTTCCGTTCTTTCACAAGCAGTGGGGTGGACGGACCCCGAAAGCGGGCGGACGAACCTTGGACGGGCTCATCTGGAACGAGATGCCTCGGGCCGCAGCCGCCGGTTGAGACCCTGAGTCTCCGTGTCGCGCAGCCGAGGCGCGAGCTGATGAACCATAGTGTCCTCGTAGGCGGGGAACTAATGGGAGGTCAGCATGTCCAAGAAGGAAACAGCACCGAAGGACAGGAACGCAACGGTCTGGGCGATTGAGCCTCACACCAGCGCGAAGCACGCAATCCTCCGCCACTACCTCAATGCGTGGTTTCCAGTCCTGTCGAGCTGGAGCAAGCGGGTAGTTTTCATCGACGGATTTGCCGGCCCTGGTAGCTACGCGGGCGGCGAGCCCGGCTCACCGGAACTGGCTCTGAGAACGCTTCTGGACCACGGGCACGCAACACGAATGAAGGAGACGCAGTTCGTCTTCATTTTCAACGAGTTCAACACGGAACGTCACGCAGAATTGGAAGCCCACGTCGACAAGCTCTCGGTTGAGCACAAAGGCTGGCCCAAGAACGTGGTCGTCAAAGTGCACAACGACAACTTCAAGACTGTCGCGGAGCAGATACTGACAAGCCTTGGCGACGACAGGATGGCGCCCACATTCGCGTTCGTGGACCCATTCGGTTACAAAGACGTTCCGTTAGAACTCATTGCTCGCCTCATGAAGTACAAACAGAGCGAGCTGTTCATCTACTGGGACGCCAACAGCGCCAACCGCTTCGCGACCGGCAACATTGTGGACGAGCATTTCGAGGCCCTCTTCGGAACCGATGAATTCAAGAACGCGCCGCCTGCGGGCGATGCCAACAGGATGCCTTTCCTTCACGACCTCTACCGGCGCCAACTCGCCGCTCAGTGCGGATTTCGCTACGTCCGTAGTTTTCAGATGGTGAACTCGGGAAATCGCACCGGCAATTACTTGTTTTTCGGCACTCGCAGCCTCAAGGGTCTCGACAAGATGAAGTACGCGATGTGGCAGGTCGACCCCACCGGCAATTTTCGGTTCTCCGACATGCTCAACAATCAGGCCGTGCTCTTTGATGTGACCCCGGATTTCACAGTTCTCGAAGACGCGCTGCTGCTCGAGTTCTCCGGACAGACCGTGGACATCGATGACGTCGTCACCTACGTCATCGAGTTCACGCCCTTCCACGCCGGCCACGTAAAGATGAAGACACTCAAACCCATGCAAGCTGCTGGTCGCATCAGTTCACCGAATCAGAAGCGAGCCGGTCAATTTCCCCCGGGCACCCTCATCGCGTTTCCATAACTCGGGCCGAGCTACTGGACCTCGGCCGTGCTCTCGAGAGCAAACTGCTCGAGGTAGTACGCCGCGGCAGGAGACACCTCAGCTGACACATCCCGCACTGCCGGCCAGTTCAAAAGTGGTAGCTGCCTCCCGGAGGGGTTTTCCATATACGAACGCGCGATAAACGCACGCGGGTCATTCAGGAGTTCAAACTCCGCGGCCCACGGGTACGTTGACCGGGATGGCTCCGCGAGGGGGTCGAACCCGATGCCTCGCCGGCGCTTGGCGGCATCCCGGTCGGCGCCGATGATTTCACCAGATCTCCATGCCGTCTCAGACGCAACCAGATGTCGCTGACGGCGACGATGTTGAGCTTCGTCAGCCCGTGGTCCTGATGAGCACCGACGAGTTCCGCGAACGAATGCTCTCGGCCATGGCAGCGTAGGAGTATTCATCCGCGCAGCGAAAGCTTCGGGCGAACGTTCTCATCGATGACCCCACCGTGACACCCGAACTCGCCCGAGCAATACAGCTGGAGCTGGAGGGCAATCACATTGCCCTCGACGAGCAGGCGTTGTCGTTGTTGGCGGTGTTTCATACCGAGACGTTCGCGTCGGTAACCACAGAACAGCACCCGCGCATCGCACGCGTCGCTGGGTGACCGAAGCGACTGCGGCTTGACACGATTTACAGCTCGTATGGCAACTGCGCATAGATACAGTCGAGCCGCGTGGCGTTCCAGACGCACACTGCGAATGCGCGAGACTCAACACACAACTTGACATCGTTCGGCGCGTCGTAACAAAAATTGGTAGAACACTTCCCCAGACGCGTAGTTAGACTGAGGAAACAGAGACGCATGCGGGGCCGAACGTAACGGCGCTCTCTCTTTTTTCGTTAAAGCGCCAGTCAGCCCATTAACGTCGGTGTTACGCATCGCCGTTGTCACAGGAGGAATGCAAATTGCCAGGAATTCTCGAAACACGGATGCTCACCAAGTCGCACGCGACAGCGAAGGCAGTACTGGAGAAGCTTCGTGAGCGGGAACAACCAGTTCCGTACCTTGTTTATGCGCGGACCATGGCTCGGTATGGATACGACGCGGACCTCGCTCGTCGTGCGTTCAATGAGCTTGATGGCGAAATTCGCGCCGACCTCACAATCGAATTCTAAAAATTGACGAATGCTGCCTCGGTCGGGGTAGGACTAGGCGATTCTGCCGTCGTGGATCCGTATGAGCGGAAATCTGGAAGCCCCGCGCGGGGCAAGTCGAACGACCCCCGCGAGCCAGGACATCGTGACCGCGACCGCATCTTCTATTCGCGCGAGTTTGCGCGCCTCGAGGGAGTCACGCAGGTAGCGACCGTTATGTCGACGTCGCTCCACAACAGGCTGACGCATTCGTACAAGGTTGAACAGGTTGCCCGTACCATCGCTGTAAAGTTCAAGGCAGACGGCCTGGACGTCGATATCGACGTTGTGATGGCGGCGGCGCTCGCTCACGACATCGGCCACGCGCCGTTCGGTCACACCGGCGAGGTGGCTCTGCAAGAACTTCTCGTTTGTGAGAAGCATCGTGGCAAAGAGCACGTTAGTACTTATAAGGAACGACAGTCCACGATAAAAGGGCGTCGCAAGTTTCCCTGCGATACGGGTGGCTGCATCCTTCCGGATGGTTTTGAAGGCAATGCTCAGTCCTTCCGGATTATGGCGCGCCTGGCCGCCAAGAATGGTGTCAAGGAGGGCGAGGCTTTCGGACTCGACCTGACACGCCGTACTTTGCTGGCTGCGTCAAAGTACCCATGGGCCAGGGGTGATAACGATGACGAGAACAAGTTGCATAAATGGGGTGCTTACGACAACGACCTTCAAGCATTGCAATGGGCTATGGAGGGTGCGCCGCTACTAGAGCGGTCCCTCGAGGCTCAGATTATGGACGCTGCCGATGACATCGCCTATGCGGTTCACGACCTCGAAGATTTTTACAAAGCGAACCTCATACCTGTCGGCACCCTCAATCTTGAAGGCCGAGGATTGTCAGAACTCATGGACTACATCCGTGGTGAGGAAGAGGAAATTCGAAGCCCCAACCTCAAGAAGCTCGTAGAGGAGTTCGATCAATACCAGCTCGCTGTCGGGGTTCCGGAAAACGCCGCTGAAGCGGTCATCGACGACGGTGGTGACGCGCCATCTCCATCGCCGCGTGTCGAAAAGTTCCCAACCCTAGAATTTGTCCTAAAAGGTATCGAAACGAGCCTGCCCTCCCGTCCGTTCGTCGACGACGCAAACGGGCGAGCTGAATTGGCTCGTTGGCGTTCCGGACTTATCACACAGTTTGTTTCAGATCTGAGCGTGGTGGATAACAAGGTCAAGTTCGGCGTCGAACATCTCGAGACGTTCATGGAATTTCTTCAACAGTTGACGTGGCACTTCGTCATCGAGAATCCGCAACTGGCGGTCGTGCGCATCGGACAAAAATCCGTGGTGACGAAGTGCTTTACCGCTCTCTTCGCTATGGTCTCCGGCGTATGGCTCACCCCGGATTCGGACAAGGAGGAGTCCGAATTCAAGGAGGCCTCCGCCCACAGCAAGAGAAGTGTGCCGTCGTTGTTGACGACCTATGTCGCGCTGGGCCGAGTGCAGTCGGACCACTACTCGCCCCGCGAGGTTCTCGCACGAGCAGTGGCCGACTATCTGTGCAGCCTGACGGACCGGGAAGTCTACGAGCTTGCTGCCCAGCTCGGCGGTAGCTCTGCCCACGCGGTTCCCAGCGCGTTCGTCAAGTAGGTCAGTTCCAGTCCCAAGGCGACTCGGCCTTCCAGTCTGTCCCCTCCCACTCAGAGACGGGCTTGAACGCGATTTCGTCGTTATTGAACTCAGTGTGCGACGTGATTTCGCGCAGGGCCCAGGGCGGCACCGGAACGTCGCGGATGTCCTTGCCCTCGAGCTCCGCTATCCACAGGCCTTCGTTTTTCTCTAGAAACTCGTCGATTTCCCAGATCTGCTTCTCAAAGACCAGGTGGTAGCGGCGTTTGCGGATGACGTTCGAGCACCTCGCGATGAACTCGACCGCCAGCAGCGGGTCCATCTCCGTCTCGTACTCGGCACGTTCGTCGCCGATGCGGGGACCCTTCGCGGTGACCTTGGCGCCTACATGCTCGAACGCTCCGGTGCGGTTGGCCGGCTTCTCGGTCAGGCGGACCCGGAGGGCGTAGCCATCCTGGGCGAAGAAGTATCCCTGGGTGATGAACTCCCAGCTGGCGCCACGGACGATTGACTTCTCTGCGACAAGGAAGCGTCGCTCCCGTTCGTATTCAGGCACGAATGAATCAGACATGTCAGTTCTCCTTCTGGTCGTTCTTCCGAACCCATTCGGCCTGCAGGCGCCGATGAGTTTCTGGTCCGAGCTTGGACCATCTTTGGTGCGCCGCCTGCGCGGAGATTCCTAGCGCAGCTCCGACCTGCTTCCAGGAAGCGCCGTCGAGACGAGCGCGGGTTACCAGTGCGGAAAGGTCGCGTTCCGCCTGCGCAATTTCGATGACCAGAATTTCGATGTCCCTGAGCAATGAGCTCGCCGGAGCGACGTCGACGCTGGTTTCAGATGTCTTCACAAGTTCACTTCTATCTTCGGAGCGGGTCATGCTACGTTGACCCTAGCATCAATCATGATTGAAGGAGTGACGTGAACTTCACCAGTCCGGATAACAGCACCCTCACCATCGACACCATCGCGCTGACAATTGAGGTTTCCCTTTATCTCGACAACAAGCCTCATTTCGCCTCACTCACCGGCGAGACCTTCTACCTCGAAGACGGATCCGTTGACGAGGTCATGACACATGGGCGGTATATCGACTGACCGGTCCCCGGCGCCCGAAGCCCATCGCAACGCGCGTCAGTGAAAAGAACCACCTGCGGGTCGACAGCACTGCGGTGAATGTGACCTGTCTCAACTCCGCCTTACGGACTAACTCCTTAGGCTCGAACGTTTTTCCGCTCACTCACTTCGTTTGGGCTTGCTTGATGAGCTTCGCGAGTGTATCGAGTGCCCACGAGCCCTTCTCGTCCAAGAGGTAGCCGATGAGGCTGTCTCGGTCTAGTGCATCCATGTTCCGAAGCGTGGTCAAGTCCTGAAGCGCATCGCGTTTACCTGGCTTGTCACTCCAGGCGTTATTGCCGTTCCACAGGATGCGTTCGTAGATTTCACGCACACGGTCGTCGATGTCTAGCGTCATCGTCTTGCCCGCCCGAACATTGAATGCTTCGCGTTTAGCCGCCCACACATCGAGAGGGTGACTGGGCACCTCGGCTGCGACTACGTGTCGGGCGTAACTCAGCGGTATGTGGTCTATGAGCCGGTAATCCGGGTAGTGAAGGAGGACGATGGACGGTCCCCGGACGGCATGGTTCACGCGCGGCGTCACGAACGCGGCCTTCCTCAGCGGATCTGGCAGGCTCGACTGGCTCGAGCAGAGCACCGTGACCGGTAAGCGCAGCTTGTTCGACAGAGCGAGCGTGAAGGCGGTCGGGTCGTCCGGGTATCCGGTGCCGTTCGCCCACGGGAAAAAGAACGTCTGCGGGAGGGAGTCGGGCAACGAGGTCAAGTCGGTCACGGCTGAAGCATATTCATCACATGCGACAGCGGATCCTCGATGACGTGTGGCGTGTCCGCCAGGGCTTCGCCGTTGGGCTCGACCTTGCGGACTGGTGTCATGACGCTCGTATGCGCGGTGAGGGATTGGGCTCGGACGCCTGTCTGTCGCGGTGTCCATCCTGGAAGACTCGAACTGGCAGTAGATTGTGGGCAGGCCGCTCACCGCTTGCGCTGAGTTGCCCCGGACGTCGGAGGTACTCATGGGTTTCCGTAAACTCTCGTTCCTTCAGGTGGAGGACCTATACGACGAAGTGCTGTCCAACGCTTTTCACCTTTCCCAAGACGCTCGGCTATTGCTCGAACACGGTTCCGTCGGACGAGCCCGGGCGTTGGCTGTGCTGGCGCTCGAAGAGGCCGGCAAGGCCGTCATGATTCACAAGGCGAAGGTTCGGTCCTTTCGTGAAGGATTGAGAGACCCGCACCTCGATGCGACGTTCTGGAAGAACTGGCGCTCGCACCAGACAAAGCTTCGCGCGGTCCACGACTACATCGTCCACGAACCTCATTGGTTCGACGTCGCCCCGCCCCCTGTGAACGAGTTGTTGCTCGGGGAGGTAGACGACTATCTTGCGGAACTCGACAGGAGAGCCGCCGACGGAGACTCGAACAAACTCAAAGGTTTCTACGTCGACATCGATGCGGCGACAGGAAGGACGGAGACTCCGAACTCGTCCGTCAACCCTGACGATGTGTTCGAGCTCCTCGGACTGGGTCATCAGGTCGGGTGGCAGCTTCGACTCGGCGACCACATCGAGTTCATAGCCAGCAGCCGGGGAGCCGAACGAGTCAAAGGAACCGAGGCGTACGCGGACTACGCCGACGGTGGACGTCTCGCGCGAAGTCGTTCGGGAGGCCGCGGATGGGAGTCCTCCGACGCGCACTTGTCGCTCTTGGCCCAGGAACTCGGTGGGGATTCGGTCGACGGCGAATAGGCCGCGTGTAGGCGAGCAAAGACTCGAGTGCTGTAACCCGGAGCTGAGAATCGACCGCGCCGGCCGTCTAATGCAACGCCGATGCAGACACCCTGGATGGGTGGAGGCCGCGTAAGCTCTGCGTGGCTGCTCGAGGCCTATGACAGCGGTGAACCGCGTTCGGGCGGGCAACTATAAAGGAATCCTTTACGGTTAGCAGGTCCGGCCGATTGCGTGGGTCACCGAGCCAAGTTGCCTCATGCGATGAGGGTCCAGTCCTCGCAAACATGTTGGGAATCCCGCCAGGTTGTGGCTATCATGCGTCGACATCCGTTCGGCGAAGGCCGCGCATGGCAGCGACATGACATTTCACATTCCTAGCCACATCATCGTCGCCTCGACCGAGGATGCAGCGGCGACCTTCTTCAGGACTCAAAACCTCACCGACACATACACCTGGGCCGAGACCAACGCCGGCGAGCCACCCCTCTCGCGGGCAATTGCTCCCGATGCAGAAGGCCCCGGCATCGAGCTCGACGACGAGGGACTCCTGGTCTACGACTTCAATACCGAGAAGCGCGTACTTATCCTCGACACACTTTGAGGCACCACCACCCACTACATCGACTTCGTCGAAGAGACTCGCCTTCGAGTTGGAGCCGACGGGTCAAGGAGCCTCGCGCGTATCGACACGTCCAAGACGCGCCACCTGGGCGTGCTCAGGAGAGTCATGCTCCACGACTCACATCGCTGGCACTACACGGGCTTGGTGACCGGCATGAAGTGGGACGAAGAGTCGGTGAACTGACGCGTACCGGCGAACTTACAAGTCATTCTTGTGAGTTCGGTCTGTCGGGCTAGGTGAACTTCCTCGAACCTCCCGGAAATTCTGGGAGGTTCGCTTTGTCCGTCATACCGGCATGCAGTCGCCACGACAGAGATTCCAGATCCCGTCGGCTTCGAGTTCAGCCGACTGGGGATGTCTCATTTACGAGATGTATCTGTTTTGTCGCGAAGCGGACTCGCGGGCTGCAACTACTCTGGTCGGGTGACTCTGGATACGCGGCCGCTGACCGATCGCATCGACCGCCGGGCACTTCGCGTCTTCCGGCGCACGCTCCCCTCCACTGTGCGGCCGAAGCTGGGGACCGTGCTGCTGCCCGTCGCTTTCATCGCGATTCCTTTTGTCTTCATGATCATGTTCCTCACCGCGGTGGGTTTCGATCAGTTCGTCCTGCGCGACAACGGCCCGTCGAGCGTCATGGCATTCGTGCCGGTCATCGCCATGCCCGTCGTTGGGATCACGTTCCTCGTGAGGGCTCTGCGGCAGCGCAACGGGGTGCGGCAGTTTCGTATCGCCGAGTTCGCTCGGGCCAACTCGTTCAGCTACTCGCCGCGGACTGAGCGGCCGTGGCTCCCCGGCATGATCTTCACCAGGGAGGGGCAGTCGTCGTCGTATTCGACCGACATAGTGAGCCGCGGCGGCGAGGAGCCGACGACGATCGCGAATCACACCTCCATCGTCGGGTCTGGCAAGAACCGATCGGTATATCGCTGGGGCTATGTGGCGCTCCGCCTGGCCACGCCTCTGCCCAACATCGTTCTCGATGCCCAGAAGAACAACTCGTGGGGCCGGGCAGCGTTGCCCGTGGCGCTCGCGGCCCGGCAGCGACTGTCACTCGAGGGAGACTTCGACCGGCACTTCGCTCTCTACTGCCCCGTTGGTTACGAAGCCGATGCCCTCTACCTCTTCACACCCGACATCATGGCGCGGTTCATCGACAACGCCGCTTCCTTCGATATCGAGATCGTCGATGACTACCTGTTTCTCTACGCCCAGGGCGAGCTCTCCACCCTCGATCCCGAACTCTGGAGGCCGCTTCTCGACACCGTCGAGGTGCTCTCGCAGAGGGTGCGGCAGTGGGCGCGGTGGCGAGACGAGCGTCTGGATGCCGGTGGTGCGGCATGGACGCAAGGCGCGGCCATCCCGAATTACGATCGGCGGGCGGGCGTTGCACCCCAGGGGCGCAGGCTCGCCCGCCGAGCGGACTGGTGGTGGATCATCGGCGCTCTGCTCGCCATCTTCGGCTTCTACAGCCTCATCAAGGACATCTTCTCCTGATCTACGCACCCGCCACCGTCAATGGTGCGCCACATAGGCGACGGGCTCAGGCAGCTTCGCATCCGCGCGCACTCGACGGGCTAGGCGCTCGATCGACTTCAACGCCGCGACGACCTCGATCGGTCGAACCTCGAAGGGCATCGCGTGGATGGTCTCGCCGGGAACGGTGGCCAGCTCCGCGACCTGGGTGAGTTCGGATGAGTCGGCGCTGAGTCCGATCTCGGTGAGGGTCGTCGGCAGCCCGACGCGCGTGGTGAATTCGATGAAGTCTCTGATGTCGGCGGTCGGCGCTCCCTCGAGAATGAGCTGGGTGATCGATCCGATGTTCACCTTCTGGCCGTGAGCAAGTCCGTGGGTCTGCGGTGCCGCGGTGAGTCCATTGTGAACGGCGTGCGCGGCCGCCAGTCCGCCCGATTCGAAGCCGAGACCGGAGAGAAGCGTGTTGGCCTCGATGACCTTTTCGACAGCAGGAGTCACCACGTGGTCGCGCACCGCGTCGAGAGCGGGCAGGGCGTTCTCCCACAGAACGTCCCAGCTCAGTCGCGCGAGCGCCGTGCCGGTTTCGGTCGGCAGACCGCCGGCCATGGTGTTCGAGTTCGAGCGTGATGTTGCACGGGCTTCGAGCCAGGTGGCCAGAGCGTCGCCCACGCCCGCTGCCAGGAAGGACGCCGGCGCGTTCGCCACGAGCTGTGAGTCGACGAGAACGAGGTCGGGGTTGCGAGGGAAGAAGCGGTACTCCTCGAACGCGCCGTCTTCGGTGTAGATGACGGCGAGTGCCGAGGTGGGGGCATCCGTCGACGCCACGGAGGGCACCGTGACCCAGCGGATGCCGGCGAGAAAGCCGGAGGATTTGACGGCGTCGATCGTGCTGCCGCCGCCGATCGCCACAACGACATCGGCCTTCGCGTCCGCGATCACGGCGACGAGGCGATCGATCTCTACCGCGGTGGGAACGCCGTTGAAGGTCTCGCGGCGCACCGGCAGGCCGCTCACTGCCAGGGAGGCCTCGACGTCGTGGCCGACGAAACCCCAGACGACATCGTCGGCGACGATGAGGGGCTTCGATCCGATCGGCGCGAGGAACTCGCCGAGACGGTTGATGGCGCCTGGACCCTGAACGTAGCGTCCGGGGCTGATGACTGTGCGGATGGGAAGGTTGGCGGGCATGATGTCGCTCCTGACGTCGTTGTCGAATGTGGCCGGATGGCCGATGGCTGGGAAGAAGGTCGTTATGGGATGAGGATGGCGCGGCCGCGCACGCGACCCGCATTGAGGTCGTCGATCGCCTGCTGGAAGTCGTCGAGCGCATAGGTCGCGGTGTGCAATGTCACGAGTCCGCGGGCGGCGAGCACCATCAACTCGGTGAGGTCGGTGTAGCTGCCGACGAGGTTGCCGATGAAATTGATCTCGTTCGAGATGATGTCGATCGTCGGCACGTTGATGTTCTCGCCGTAGCCCACCACGTAGTAGTCGCCGGCCTGGCGCAGCATCTGCACACCTTCGGCGGTCGAGCCGCCCTCGCCCACGAAGTCGATCACGGCCTCGGCACCGACACCGTCGGTCAACTCGAGCACGCGGGTGACATGCGATCCATCGCCATCGGCCAGCACCGTGTAGTCGGCGCCGAGCGACGCGGCCAATTCGAGCGCGGCCGGGTTGCGGTCGATCACGATCAGCTCCGAGGCGGTCAGGGCTTTCAGCACCTGGATGCCGATGTGCCCCAGGCCTCCCGCTCCGATGACCACGCAGCGGTCGGCCGGCCGAAGTGTGCGGGCGGCCTTCGCGGCGGCATGGTACGCGGTCAGTCCGGCGTCGGCGAGGGCCGCGACGTCGGCCGGCTCGAGCGAGTCAGCGATGCGCACGACGCTGCGCGCCGAGGTCTTGAGGTATTCGGCGTAGCCGCCATGGGTGTCGATTCCCGGGAAGGCGCTCTGGGTGCAGTGCACATCGTCGCCCGATCGGCAGGCGCGGCACAGCCCGCAGGTGACTAGCGGATGCACGATCACCTTGTCACCGACCGCGACATTCGTGACCGCGCTGCCGATCGCATCCACCCAGCCCGCGTTCTCGTGACCGATCGTGTACGGCAGCGTCACGCCAGATTTCTGCTCCCACTGACCCTCGAGAATGTGCAGATCGGTGCGGCATACGCCGGCCCCGCCGATACGCACGATCACGTCGAACGAACCATCGATCTTGGGGCGCGGAATCTCTGTCAGCTGCAGGTCGTGGTGGTATCCGACGACCTGCACGGCTCTCATGGTGCTCATGCAACGCTCTTTCGTGGGGTTTCGACAGCGCTTCGGGCTGTGCTTCTGAGGGTGGAGAGGGGAAAGAAAGTCTCTTCTGCGCGCGGCGCCTGGTCGGACTCCGACCCCGGGTATCGAGTGGCCAGCAGTCCCCGGCAGAAGTGCGCATTGCCGTCGATCGAGATGCGGGTCGACCGCGCGCGACGCAGGGCCAGAGCAGCGGATGCGGCGGGGTGCGGAACGCCGTGATCGTCGACCAAGACGGGGGCCGAGTCATCGAGGCTCAGCCCGAGAGTCGCCCGTCGACGCACCAGGGCGGCCTTGGCCTCGTCGTCGGCCAGGTCGCCGAGGCGCACGTCCGCGACATCCTGCTCCTCGAGGTCGGGCCGGGATCGCAACATCGCTGTGAGCGCCCGCTCCATCGCCGCCGTATGTGCCTTGCGTTGGAAGATCGCCCGCAGCTCGTCGAGATCACTCTCGGCTTCGTGCCGGAAGGTGCCCCGGTAGCCTGCGTCGGCCGCGAGCCCCCGGTTGATGATCTCCGAGTCGTGATGATCATCGAGTTCCACCACGACCGTGCCCGACAGGGGCAGCGCTGCGAGCACATCTTTCGCGTCGGACGCCATGAGGTAGGCGAAGTTCGGCGCGCAGAACGAGGTGGGCAGGCGCAGGTGCACCTCGAGGCCCTGCTCGGTGAAGCGTACCGATCGCACGAAACCGAGGTCGGTGATGGGTTCGTCGAGCTCGGGGTCGATCACCGCGTCGAGCGCGCGCAGCACATCACGTTCGGTGAGCGGAAGCACAGCAGGATCGGCGCTCATCAGACGGCCGCCAGATCGGCTCGTTCCGGCTGGCGCGAGCCCGTGGCGGTCTCGTCTGCGTTCGGCAGCTGCAGTTCGGCCGGCACCGGAATGTCGTACATCTTCGCGGCATTGAGGCCGAGGATCTTGCGTTTCTGATCCATCGTGATGGGGGCGTACTCGGTCATGTCCTCGGGAATCTGGAAGTTGACGAAGGCCTCGATCAGCCAGCGCGGCGTCCACAGCGCGTAGTCGCTGGAGAACTGGATGCGGTCTTCACCGATCCAGTAGATGAGTTCGCCGATGATCTGAGCGAAGTAGCGCGGGCGGGTATGGATGAAAGGCATCGCCACCGCCAGACCGCCATGAACATTGGGCTCCTGGGTGGCGATCCAGCAGAAGTCCTCGAGCCGAGGCAGGCCCACGTGCTCGACCACGAAGTTGAGGTCGGTGAAGTCGGTGGCCGCGTGGTCGACGTCGGCCACGTCGAAGGCGTCACGGTCGAGCGGGCGGATGGTCGGGCCCTTGTGCACGTGGATGTTGCGGATGCCGAGTTCCTGGCAGAGCTCGAAGTATCGATAGGCCCACGGGTCGTCGAGCTTCCAGCCACGTGAATCGCCGTTCCACTCGGCCGTGTAGAGCTTCACTCCCTTGAGGTCGAAGCGCTCGGCATCGGCACGAAGCTGGTCGAGGCCGGCCTCGCCGAGACGGGGATCGAAGTTGTGGTTGTACGTGAGCTTGTCTGGGTTGGCCTGGGTGAGCGCCCATGCCTCTTCTGTCTGCCCGAAGCCGTTGTGATAGAACTCGCCGAGCTTGGCGGGCTGAAAGATCGCGTGGTCGACGTAGCCATCGGTGAAGAGGTCTTTCATCAGACGCTCGCCGCCCTGATAGAGGTACTCCTCGTAGCTCCACTTCTGCGATTCGGGCGAGAGGTTCGCGTGGTAGTCGTAGAAGCAGTCGATGAACTGCTTGCCGTGAATGTTGCGCTGGTTCTCGGGTCGCGCATCCCATAACGCCACGTGGGCGTCGACGATGAAAAAGCTCTCGCCGTCCTGTGAATACATGTCTGCTCCTTTGCCGCATGTGGGGAAATCTCACTTCCTGTCGCCATGCTAGGTCGCACTGGGTTCAGCCCGACCGGCGAGCTGTCTCATTCTGAGACGGCGTGTAGCGACTCCGGCTCGGGCCGGGCATATGCTGACTTCGACGGACGATTGCAAAGGCGCTTATGGACGTTCACGACCTACCCTCACGCGCGGGGGTGCACAACGCGCCCGTGGCGGCGATCCCGGCCCGGCTGCTGGCCTCCTGGCAGCGCAGCGAAGACTACGGGGTGTCGCTCGACGATCCGCATCCCGTTTTCTCGGGCACCTACGACGACCAGTCGCTCTTCTACGAGTGCGGACGTGAGGTGCTCGCCGAGCTGCACAGCACGCTCTCCTCCGAGCCGCTCGGTCTGATGCTGACCGACGCCGATGGCCTGGTGCTCAACCGGCTGAGTGGCGACCAAGAGCTGCTGCGCGCCCTCGATCGCGTGAATCTGGCCCCCGGCTTCTCGTACGCGGAGCGAGACGCCGGAACCAACGGGCTCGGACTCGCGCTGGCCGACCGCGTGCCCACGCTGGTTCGAGCGAACGACCACTATTCGCTGAGCTTGTGCGGCTACACCTGCGCCGCCGCCCCGATCTTCGACCCGCTCACCGGCCGGCTCGAAGGGTCGGTGAACTTCACGACCTGGTCGGATGCGCGCTCCGAACTGCTGCTCGCCCTGGCACAGACGGCTGCGGCATCGACAGCCAATCTGATGCTCGCCCGCTCGCAGGGTCACCGCCCCCGGCGTGCCGCCCGCGGGCAGGTCTTCCGCATAGAACCGTTGCGGCAGGAGACCGGTTCGGGGTCGCTCGACCGACTGTCCGAGGTGTGGAACAGTGCTCTGCTGCACGCATCCGACGCGCTGCAGGCCGGAAAGGTCGTGGCGGCCGTGGGCGAGCGCGGATCGGGTCGCTCCACCTTGCTCGCGCAGGCCGAGCGACGGATCAGTCCGGGCGATCGACTGTTCGCCGTGCACGCGCCGGAGCCGCACGATGTCGATGCCTGGCTTGCGTTCTGGACACCGGAGCTCGCGCGCCCACATACCCGCTTCATCATCTGCAACACCGACGAGCTGCCCGCCATGGCTGCAGAGCGGCTGCACGATCTCCTGGCAGGCCCCCGCGGTCCAGCAGCGGGAACGGTTACCCTGACCGCGGAGCGCTTCGATGCCATTCCGCGCCAGCTGTCTGCCTTGGTCGACGCGGTCGTCGAAGTGCCGGCCCTGCGAAACCGGGCCAACGACATCCTGCCCCTGGCCGATCATCTCGCTCGCCGAGCACGAGGTCGTGAGGTGGAGTTCACGCCGGCGGCCGCGCGAGCGCTCAGCGACTATGCGTGGCCGGGCAATGTGGCCGAGCTGGCGGCGGTGGTAAAAGATGCGGCGCTGCGCTCGGATGTGATCGACGCACGACATCTGCCGCCGGAGCTGCTCTCACGCGCGGAGCACCTGCCGCGCATAAAGGCCTTCGAACGTGACGAGATGGTTCGAGTTCTCTCCCGCGAAGGCACCAGTATCGATGACGCCGTGGCCGAGCTCGGCATGAGCCGGGCCACCATCTACCGAAAACTCGCGCAATATGGGATCAGTCTGCCCAAGATCCACGCGTGAAGGCGTCTGCGAAGATCGACTGGTGAGATCGCGTTCCGTTGACGAATTCAACGTCATTCGTCGGGAGATCATCGAGCACCCGTCGAACGCCTGGGCGACGCAATTGGGGTGGGAACCCCTGTTCACCGCATCGGCGCGCGCTCGCGTTCTCGTAATCGGCCAGGCTCCGGGCCGGGTCGCGCAGGAGACGGGTCAGCCGTGGAGTGACGCCAGCGGGCGACTGCTGCGGTCGTGGCTCGGCGTGACGGATGCCACGTTCTACGACCCCGAGCAGTTTGCGCTCCTGCCCATGGACTTCTACTTTCCGGGCAAGGGCGCCAGTGGCGACCTGCCGCCCCGACCGGATGTTGCGCCGCTGTGGCATCCGCGCATCCTGAGCGCTCTGAGCAACGTGCGCTTGACGGTGTTGGTGGGCGCATACTCGCAGCGGTACTACCTGCATGGGCAGAAGCGGCAGTCCGTGACCGTGACCGTGCGGGCGGCCGAGTCGTTCCTTCCCTTCTTTCCGCTGGTCCATCCGTCGCCGCTGGCGCGCGGCTGGCGTTCCCGCAATCCGTGGTTCGAGGCGACGACGGTGCCGCGACTCGCGCAGGAGGTGCGGCGGGCGCTGCATGCGGACTGATGAATCGGGTGTGCGTCAGCTGAGGAACCCGGAAGCGCGGAAGGCGCGGTCGTAGATCTCGAGGATCACGGCCTGCTTTCTGACGTTGTAGTCCATGACCGCGTCGTTCTCCTGCTGGGCAGCAGCGGCGGCACGTTTCGCGTCGGCATACAACTTTCGGTCGCTCGCGCTCGAGCGCAGCCAGTTGCGAAAGACGACATGCTTGATGAGCTCTGGGCTGTCGGGTCCGAAAACATGGATGTTCGTGGCCGGGCCGCCATCGGTCGGCAAGACGCGATCGTCGGGGCGTTGGCCGCCGTGGAACAGGCGGTGCTCGTGCCACCAGGGCTCGCGCACCGTGAGAAGGAATCCCGCGTCCTGCAGCGTGTTCACATAGCCCGCCTCGTCGGCCGAGTCAGCCACAGTGAGGTCGATGTCGATGACGGGCTTGGCGGGTAGGCCCTCCACCGCGGTGGAGCCGACGTGATCGATGCGGATCGCCCGGACGCCGAGAAGCTCGCAGAGACGGTCACCGATCTGCTTGGCCTGGGCGGGCCATGTCGGATCGTATTCGATCAGCTCGATTGTTGTGGGCACGGGTTCGACGACCCAGGGGTTTCCGGCGGCTGGCTCGTCGGAGAATTCGGTTATCTGGCGCTTCGATGGCATCGAGTCAGGTTACGTGGATCCGGAGGAGGTCAACGACGAAGTCGGTCGATGAACGTCTCGTATTGAGCGACCTGCCGCTGTGGCGAGGTCTCGGCCGGGGAGAGGCATGCGAGCACTTGGAGCCCTGTGAGCATGGCCAACAGCTCGTCGGCTATCTCGGGGATCGGAGATCCGGCGGGTAGCTCGCCGTCGTCTTCTGCTTCGCGGAGCCGCAGCTCGATCTCTATTCGCCACCGCTGCATCACGTCGGCGTGCAGGGCGGCCTTCTCCTCGGAACCGAGTGCCTCCTGCCAGAAGTTGATGGCGATGCGAGCTTCCATCAGTCTGTCGTGGTCGAGCGGCATGATCTGCATGGCGAGTTCGTGCAGGCCGGCCAGGCCTCGTGGTGAGGGGTCCGCAGCGCGAGCGCGTTCATTCGTCGCGTCGAAGATGCCCTGGAACGCGGCATTGACGACGGCGTCTTTGCCAGAGAAGTAGTAGCGGAGTACGCCGTTCGAGTATCCGGTGGCCTCGGCGATACGACGGGTGGTCACCGCTTTGATTCCGTCGCTTGCGATCAGCTGACAGGCGACGGCGACGATCTGAGCCCGGCGGATCTCGGCATCTACGACTTTGGGCATGTTTCCTCCCGCCAAGCCTACCAACGGGCAGGATCGCCCGATTTGCTGACGAAATACGAAATCAGCTTGTTACACGGTCGAAATCTATTTTGTACGGCTGTACAGAATACTTTTCTCAACCCATTACTTTCCGACATCGGAGGCTCCATGACATCACGCACCGCCTCGCTCGGCACCACCATTCCCCAACGTGAACTGAAGAAGAACTCGGTCACCGTCGCGGGCATCGTCTTTCTCGTTCTCGCTGCTGCGAGCCCGATCATCGGGCTCACCGGCGCTGTTCCCGTGACCATGGTCATCGGAAACGGCCTCGGCGTCACCATGTCATACCTGCTCATCGGAGCCCTGTTGCTCTTGTTCTCTGTCGGGTTCGTGCTGATGTCGCGTCACGTGACGGATGCCGGCGCCCTCTACGCCTATGCGGGGAAAGGACTGGGGGCGGAGGCGAGCATCGGCGTTGCGGGCCTCGCGGTCTACGCCTATACGGCGGTTCAGGTAGCCATCTACGCCTTCTTCGGAGCCACGGTCGTGGCTCTTCTCGCGCCGTCGATCGGCATTGCCCTGCCGTGGTGGCTCGGATCCCTGGCCCTGATCGCCGTCGTGCAGGTCTTCGGCTATCTGAGGCTCGAACTGGGTGCGAAAGTGCTGGGTGTGCTGTTGCTCGGCGAGTGGGGAGTGATGATCGCCATGGCCATCTCGATCGCCATTCAAGGTGGGGCGGGGGAGGGCTTCGCGATCGATCAGGTCTTCTCCGTGCAGTCGCTGCTCGTCGGCGCGCCCGGTGTGGCACTCACATTCGCGTTCGCATCGAGCCTCGGGTTCGAAGCCGCCGCCGTGTTCGGCGAGGAGGTAGCCAACCCGCGCAAGTCGGTCCCCCGCGCCACGTATCTGTCCGTGGCGCTCATAGCCGGCTTCTTTGTGGTGACCACCTGGATGATCACCGTCGGCTATGGCCCCTCGGCAGTGCTCGCCGAGGCAGGCAAGGCGCTGGAGAGCGGTGACACCGCCTCGTTCATCTATGGTCTTGGCGATCGCTATTTGGGGCCGTGGGCGCCGGCCGTGATGGGGGTCTTCATCGTGACGTCGATCTTCGCCGCCGCGCTCGCCTTCCACAACAGCATCGCCCGCTACATGTTCACACTCGGGCGGGGAGGCGTGCTGCCCGCGGCGCTCGGCAAGGTTCATGCGAAGACCGGTGCGCCGTTCGTCGCGTCCGTAGCGCAGACGACCGGGGCGGTCGTGCTTACCGCCATCTTCGCCCTCGTCGGCGCTGACCCGATCACAATCGTCTTCAACTGGGGCGGCGGTATCGCCGTTGTCGCCCTGGTGCTCGCCTATCTGTTCGTCTCGTTGTCGGTGATCGTCTACTTCCGCCGCACGAAGCAGCCCGATGCCACCTACTGGAACTCGGTGATCGCGCCGGCTCTGTCTGTGCTCACTCTCGTCGGCGCCCTGGTCATCATCATCTCGAATTTCGGCACCCTTGTCGGCGGCGACGGCGATCTCGTCACCGTGCTCATTCTCTCTATTGCGGCGGTCTTCGTGGCCGGAGTGGTTCGCGCTGTTGTGATGCGGGTCCGTACCCACCGCCGTGTCTCGGTGGAAGCCCTCGAAGACGCTACCGCTCAGCTCTCCTGATCCAGAAAGACAAGACAATGACTCTCACTACAACCCAGCATCCTCTCGCTCCCCTCACAGCCGACGAGATCGACCGTTTTCGCTCCATCCTCACCGCGCTGGATCTCGTCGGCGGCAGCGTGCGGTTCGCCTACGTCGCTCTCGTCGAGCCAGACAAGGCGGATGTGCGCGCCGGCCTGAGCATTGATCGTCGCGTCTCTGCATTACTCGTCGAGTTGGCTACCGCGGAAACTCGCGAAGTCGTTGTGAACCTGGCGACCGGAGATCTTCTCGTCAACCGGGTTCTCGGAGCCGAAGCCGGCCACGCCCCGACTTTCGACGCCGACTTCGATCTCGGCGACGCGATCGTGAAGGCAGACTCCGGTTGGGTGGCCGCGCTCGCCAAGCGCGGCATCACCGACCTCGACAACGTGCGCACGGTGTCTCTGTCAGCCGGATCGTTCGATTATGCAGACGAGGTCGGAATCAGAGCCACCCGGGTGCTCGCGTTCTACTCGCAGTATCCGAGCGACTCGGTGTGGGCGCATCCGATCGACGGTGTCGTGGCGCATGTCGACCTGACCAACCAGCGTGTGCTGCGGATCGTCGAGACCGACGTCATCCATGTACCCGCCGAATCAGGCGACTACCTTGATCCCGCCGTGCGTGGACCGGAACGAACCTCGCTGAAGCCGATCGAGATCAGCCAACCAGAGGGTGTGAGCTTCACCATCGCCGACAACGTTCTCACGTGGGAGAACTGGAGTGTACGTCTCGGCTTCAACGGACGTGAGGGCCTCACCCTGCACAACCTCGCCTTCGACGATCACGGCACCATCCGCAGCATCATCGACCGGGCCTCGATCTCCGAGATGGTCGTTCCCTACGGCGATCCCACCCCGACCCACAACTGGCAGAACTACTTCGACGTGGGCGAATACCAGTTCGGACGACTCGCCAACTCGCTCGAGCTCGGCTGCGATTGCGTGGGAGACATCACCTACCTCGACGCGGTGGTCGTGAACGATCTCGGCTACCCGACCACCCTCACGAACGCGATCTGCATTCACGAGGAGGACTTCGGCATTCTCTGGAAGCACACCGACGCCTTCGCCGGCACCAGCGAGACCAGGCGCCAGCGCCGCATCGTGATCTCCTTTTTCGTGACCGTGGGCAACTACGACTACGGCTTCTACTGGTACCTCTACCTCGACGGCACCATCCAACTCGAGGCCAAGGCGACCGGCATCGTCTTCACCTCCGGATACCCCGGCGGCGACTACCCCTACGCGAACGAGATCGCGCCCGGACTCGGAGCGCCGTTTCACCAGCACCTCTTCTCGGCCCGCCTCGATATGGCGGTCGACGGGCCCAACAACGCCGTAGAGGAGATCGACGCCGAACGGGTCGCTATGGGGCCGGGCAACGCGCTGGGCAATGCGTTCACCCGCTCGGTCACCCGTCTGCGCACCGAGTCAGAAGCGCAACGCCTCGCCGCCACGGACAAAGCTCGCGTGTGGGCTGTTGTGAACACCGATACGACGAACCGCATGGGAGGCCACCCTGCCTACGTGCTCTACCCCGAGGGGCAGCCCACTCTGCTCGCCGCCGACGAGTCATCCATCGCCAAGCGCGCGGCGTTCGCGACGAAGCATCTGTGGGTCACCCGGTTCCACGAAGACGAATTGTGGGCATCCGGTGCCGCTGTCAATCAGCATCCCGGTGGAGGCGGTCTGCCGGCCTACGCCGGTCGGGATCGCGACATCGATGGCACCGATATCGTCGTCTGGCACACCTTCGGGCTCACCCATTTTCCCCGTCTCGAGGACTGGCCGATCATGCCCGTCGATTACGCCGGCTTCACCCTCAAGCCGCACGGCTTCTTCGACCGCAATCCCACGCTTGATGTGCCCGCGGTGATCGGCGCGCACGGTGGGGCAGAGGCCGGCCACTGTGCCCACCATGGCTAGGCGCCCGTGATCGAGATCATGCACGGGGGCATGCTGGTGCCCGCATCGGTGAGTGTCTGCTGCGCGGTCGGTGCACCCCGGGCGCAGCGCGTGCAGGGCCTGATTGTGGGCGTCGCAATGCTGCTGGCAATGGCTGACGGCCTAGCGGCGTCTCCCATGCTGCCGGGCCTTGTGTGGGCGGCTCTTCTGGTTCTGCTCGCTATCTCGACAAGTGCCATCAGCTCGGTCAGCCAACGGCACAACCCGCTGCCCGGTGTGACCACGGTGACGACGCACAGGGCGCTCGCCCTCATTCTCACGGCATCGCTGCTCGTCGCCGGCTCTGCCGGCCCGACTAGATCAACCGCCTCGATCGCGGTCGGCGCACACCACCACGGAGTGGGCGGGGAGCCTTTCGCCCTCGTGCTGGTTGTCGCCACCACGTTGTATGTGGGCTACTCAGCAGTCGCGATCTGGCTCGGTGTTCGCGCCCGCAACCGCCGATCCCACGGTCGACAACGGCGCCGGCTGAGTCTTGGCATCGTGGACATAGCCGCCATGGCGGTCAGCACCTCCGTGATGGCCATCATGGTTACCCTGCCGAGCTGAGCCGCGGTTCTCTACTGCACTGCGGGCGGATCACGCGACCAGGCCTTCCAGAGTCGGGCGTAGGCGCCGTCGGCGGCGGCCAAGTCGGCGTGCGTGCCCTGCTCTTGGATGCGGCCGTTGTGCATCAGCACCACACGGTCGGCCGTCGCGGCCTGGCTGAGACGGTGCGCCACGATGAGCACTGTGCGGCCGCGCCCCACCTCGGCCGCCGCACGGTCGAGCCTGTCGGCGTCGCGGGATCCGCCCTCGGCGGTCGCCTCATCGAGGATCACCAGCTCAGGGTCTGCCAGAAGCACTCGCGCCAAGGCGAGCTGCTGCTCCTCGGCCGGAGTGAGGGGTGTTCCGGCCGATCCGACCGGCTCATCGAGCCCCCCGGCCAGCCGGGAAACGAGACGGGAGGCACCGACGCGGCCCAGCGCATCCAGAACCATCGTGTCTGACGCGTCAGCGCGCGCCAGCGTGAGGTTCGCCCGCAGGGTCGCGTCGAATACGTGCACCTCCTGCGTGACCAGCACGAGTGAACCCTTGCGCTGCACCGAGCCCACGACGGGCTCGTGCACCCCGGCGACGAGCGCCGCGAGTGTGCTCTTGCCCGTGCCCGAAGCTCCGACGACGGCCACGGTCTCGCCCGGCGACAGCTCGAGCTGAATGTCCCGCAGCGCATCGTGGCCCTCTACGTAGGAGTGGGTCACCCCGGTCAGGCGCACCGTGCCGGGCGGCGCCGTGCTCACGCCATGTGCGGGCCTCGACCGCGGTTCGGCCGTGATCACGCCCACGATGCGTCCGAGCGAGGCCAGCGCAGACTGCAGATCGTCGACCACAAAAAGCAGCTCGTTGATCGGCCCGAACAGCCGCAGAAACAGCAGCATCGCGGCGGTGGTGCCACCGATGCTGCCAGACCCGTTCGATACGAGCACGAAGCCCACCACCAGCAGCCCGCCCATGCCGAGCAGTTCGGCCACATTCAGACGTGCGAAGAACACATTCTGGATGGCGCGAGCCCGCATTGTCCAGCCGGCAACGGCCCACGAGACCCGGGCGATACGGCCGATGTGGTCCACGGCGAGGCCGTAGGCGCGCACCGACTCGAGTCCGCGCAGGCTGTCGAGAAGATGCTGCGCCCGGTCGGCCATCGCCGCGCGCTCGCCCGCGTAGACCTGCGGCGCGTGCCGCAGATAACCGCGCACGGCGAGGGCGTGCACGGGCACAACAACGAGCAGCACCAGCGCGTACCAGGGGTCGATCACTGCCATGCCCACGATCGTGACCGCGATCGTGAAGAACGACCCGGCCAGTGCGGGCACCACGCTCGGAATCGCCTCCGCGACCACGGCCACATCGTCTCCGGCTCGCGAGATGAGGTCGCCCGTGCCAGCGCGCTCGACCCGTGCCTGAGGCAGACGGAACGCCGTGTCGACCATGCGCTCTCGCAGGTCGGCCAGCGTCAGCTCGATCAGTCGCGACGCCCCGATCACTCCGACCGCCCCCAGCAGCGCCCCCAGCAGAATGGATGAGGCCATCCAGCCGCCGAGCATCCACACGAACGCCGGGTCGCCCGACGTCACACCCGATTTCGCGCCGTCGACGACGGCTCCCAGCGCCAGCGGCGACACGATGCCGGCTGCCGCGGCTGCCGTTAGCACCGCTGCCAGGGCGGCGAGCTGCCACCGTCGTCCGGCGAGCGAGCGACGGGCCTCGCGCCAAACGGTGCGAGCGTTGGCGACAGGCAGACGGTCGACGTTTCGGCCACGGTCGGATGCGCTCTCGGATGCGCTCGTCTCGCTCACGAGGCGGCCTCCGTTCGAGGCTCGGTTCTGTCGATCCGCACCACCCGATCGGCGATGGCGAGCAGCGCGGGGGAGTGCGTGACCACGACGGTGCGGCGACCGGCTCGCGCCTGACGCAAGCGGTCCGCAATGGCCGCTTCGGTCACCGCATCGACGGCCGTCGTCGGGTCATTGAGCACGAGCACCGGCGCATCCTGAGCCAGGGCCCGCGCGAGCGCGACGCGCTGCCGTTGACCGCCGGAGAGCGTCGAGCCGTTCTCTCCTACGGGGCTGTCCCAGCCCTGCGGCAACAGCTCGATGAGTTCGTCACAGCCTGCCGCGGTCAGGGCCGCCCGGGCGCGCGCGGCGTCGACCGTCGGAAGCGCGACGTTCTGCCACACCGTGCCCGTGAACAGGTGCGCCTCGTGCGGCGCGGCCAGAGCATCCGGATGCGCCTCCTCGAGTGCTGCGATGACCGCCTCCGCCTCTGCTCCGTCGGCCGCGACGCCCACCACTTCGCCCTCCGCGACGAGTCCGATGCCGCGGGCAGCAGATCGCCTGCTCCGCGTAACGCTCGTCGCATCCGGCCCGACCTCGCGCAGTAGTGCGAGCAGACGTGTAGAGGATGCCATCGCCGAGGCCCACAGTCCGCCCGCGTTGCGCGCGGCGTATTGCAGGGGATCGATGAGGAACTGTGCCAGCCCCACCACGGCAATCAGCTCGCCGACGCCCAGCCCGCCGGTGATCGCACTCAGCCCTGCCGCCACGGCGACCCCGGTCAAGAAGAGTCCGCTGGCGACATCCATCGTGCCGCCGAACGCACCCTCGGCGCGCCGCGCGAGAAGGGTGCTGGCGAGCGCTGACTGGCTGGTCTGCCGGTAGCGCGACGACGCCTCGGCCTCGGCTCCGATTCCGCGGATCACCCTGTAGCCGGCCATCAGATCAGCGGCCTGGCCCGCTGCCACTGCCGCCGCCGCCTGCTCGTCGCCGCTGCGCGTGCGCAGGGTGCGCCCGGCTCGTTCCGTGAGCCACAGCAGCAGGGGAGCACCGATGAGTACCGCGATTCCCAGCGGCCACGAGATCGCCAGCAGAACGCTGCCGCCGAACAGCACGGCGGCCAACTGGCCCACGGGGTAGACACCGATTTCGACGGCGGCAGAGAGGCGATTCACATCCGAGGTGGCAAGCGAGAGCGCCACGCCGGGCTGATTCGAGGCTCGACGGGCACCGGATGCGCGCAGCAACAGGTGCTCTGTCACGAGCGTGCGCAGGCGGTGCTGTACCGCGAGCATCCCGAGCTCGCCGAGGCGTGAGCCGAAGCGCCACGAGAACGACAGCAACGCGAAATCTGCGGCGAGCAGCCCCAGCCACAGCAGAAGCTGCCCGAGATCGCCGCTCGACACGGCGCGTTCGATCGCGAGGCCCATGAGCACGGGCACCAGTGCCTCGCCGACCTGATGGGTGATGCTGAGCACGGCCGCGGGTACGGAGTAGCGGGGCGCGGCGGCCATCACGCGCAGAGTGAGCCTCCGCGGGGTCGTGGCGTCATCGACGTGAATAGGCCGTGTGCGGATGGGCTCTGCCGGCGCCTGCAACAGCATCGGAGGGATCCAACGCCGACGTGCGCCGGATGCTCGCGCGTTCATCGCCTGACCCGTTCGCGCCCCATCGGCACGACGGAGGGCATGCCCGTCACGGGGTCTGGCACCACGATGCAGCGCAGCCCGAACACCTCCTCGACCAGCGATGCCGTCACGATCTCCGACGGCGCACCCTGCGCTACGACCGATCCGTCTTTCATGGCGATCAGGTGTGTCGCGTATCGCGCCGCCTGGTTGAGGTCGTGCAGCACGGCCACAAGTGTGGTGCCCAGCTCATTGAGGTCGGTGAACAGTTCCATCAGTTCGATCTGGTGCGCGATGTCGAGGAAGGTCGTGGGTTCGTCGAGCAGCATCAGCGGTGTCTGCTGCGCGAGCACCATCGCCACCCAGACCCGCTGCCGTTGCCCGCCAGAGAGCTCGTCGACGTGCCGACCGGAGAGCTCGGTCACCCCGGTGGCCGCCATCGCGGCCACGACCGCTGCCTCATCGTCACGTGACCATTGCCGCATGAATTCCTGGTGCGGATGCCGCCCGCGAGCAACGAGATCGGCCACCGTGATGCCGTCGGGCGCCAGTGACGTCTGCGGCAGCAGCCCCAGCACCCGTGCCACCTCTCGCGCTTTGTACGACGAGATCGAGCGTCCATCGAGCACCACTTGCCCTGCGCTCGGCGTGATGAGCTTCGACAGTGCCCGAAGCAGTGTCGATTTGCCACACGCGTTCGGACCGACGATCACCGTGAACGAGCCATCGGGGATGTCGACCGAGAGGTCGCGCGAGATCACCCGTCGGTCGTAGCCGATGGTGATGTCCGAGGCGGCGAGCCGCGGCAACCGGGTGTCAAGGGAATGAAGGGTCAACGTCGTCTCCGGACTTCGTGGATGAGGAGCCAGACCAGGTAGCCGCCGCCGACGACCACCGTTACGAGCCCAACGGGCAGGTTGTCGGGCAGGGCGTACTGCGCGACGATGTCCGACGCCGTCAGAACCAGGGCACCGATGAGCGCGGAGGGCGCGAGGGCGATGCCGGCCGTGCGGGTGAGTCGCTGCGCGATCTGCGGTGCGGCCAACGAGATGAACGCGATCGGGCCCGCCGCACCGGTCACTACGGCGGTGAGCGCCACGGCGCACACCACGAGCCACAGCCGCGCCGGTTCCACCCTCGACCCGAGTGACCGTGCCGCGTCGTCACCCAGTTCGAGTTGTCGCATGGGTCGCACCAGAAAGCCGAGGCCGAGGAAGACGATGGCGACCACAGCGAAGGCGGGGACGAACTGCGCCCACCCCACCGGGTTCAGCGACCCCATTCCCCATACGCTCGCCACCATCGCGACCTCGAGTTTCGCCCGAAGAATGAGATACACGCCGAGCGCCTCGAGCATGGCCGAGACACCGATGCCCACGACGATCAGGCGGAAACCGTGCATGCCGTTGCGGTACGCCAGCAGATAGACCGCGGCGGCCGCCAGAAGGCCTCCGATGATCGCCCCGCCCGCCACCGGCACCGAGCCCGCTCCGACTCCGAACACGATGATCATGACGAGTCCACCCGCGTACGACCCGGCCGAGAGCCCGATCACATCGGGACTCGCCAGCGGATTGCGAGTGAGTGACTGGAAGATGGCTCCCGAAACGCCCAACGCCGCCCCGAACACCACCGCGCTGAGTACTCGGGGCAGCCGCCACTCGAACACCACGAGGTGCGCGATCCCCTCCCGCGAACCCAGCAGGGCCGACACGACATCCACTGGGCTCAGCGGCAGATCACCGAGGCAGAGAGCGAGGATCGCGACGGTCACCGTCGCCAGGGCGAGTGCGGCGCACATAAGCGCGGTGCGCATCCGGAACCGCACCGAGAAGCGGCCGTGCCGAAGCACGGCAGTGCGCGACCCGAAGTCGACGGGGCTCACAGCGAGCTCGCCTTCGCCCGGCGCACGAGGTGGATGAGCACGGGCGCCCCAACAAAAGCGGTCACAACGCCGACGGGAACCTCGCTCGGCCACAGGATGACGCGGCCGATCACATCCGAAACCAAGAGCACGACAGGAGCGATGACGACGCAGTACGGAATGATCCAACGCTGATCCGGCCCCACGATCCAACGGGATATATGCGGCACCATCAGCCCGACGAAGGCGACCGGCCCTGCTATCGCCGTAGCCGAGCCGGCGAGCAGCGTGATGGCGACGACCGAGATGACGCGGGTGCGCACGATGTTCGTGCCGAGCGACGATGCCAGGTCGTCGCCGAGTCCCATGGTGTTGAGCGGGCGAGCACAGATGAGTGCCAGTACAACGCCCACCACCGCGAACGGAAGGGCGGGCAGGATGACGTCGAAGCCGCGCTCCACGAACGAGCCGGCGTTCCAGGCGCGCAGCCTGTTGAACGTCACCGGGTCGAGTAGCGTCATGGCGGTTGTGATTCCCGTGAGCACGGCGGCCAGGGCGACGCCCGCGAGCGTGAGTCTGATGGGATCGGGCGCTCCACGGCCGGCCGAGCCGATCAGGTAGACGAGCACGGTCACGACGAAGGCGCCGAGGAACGCGAACGGCAGGTACTGCACCGGCGTGACCGCGCCCAAGAGCACGCCGGTCGCCACGAAGAGCCCGGCGCCAGCATCGACACCGAGGATGCCCGGGTCGCCGAGGGGGTTGCGGGTGAGTGCCTGGATGACGGCTCCCGCAACCCCGAGTCCGGCACCCACCACGAGCCCCGCGACGGTGCGCGGCACTCGCAGATCGACCACGACCTGGTCGGTTGGCGTTCCGCTGTATGCCGTGAGCGCGTGCCAGAGTTCGTCCGGCCCGAGCTGGTTCGAGCCGACGACGATGCTCAGCACGACCGCCGCGATCAGTGCGCCGACCGCGCCGGCCAGGCCGAGCATCCGACGTCGATCAGACGCCCTGGGAGTGCGCACGGCGATGGCGCTCAGCTCAGCCCTCGACGCTCTGCGGCGCTGTGCCGTTGACGGCATCGACCAGGCGCGGCACGAGCTTCTCGAGAACGTACTTCTGGCTCAGCGGCGTGAGGAAGTAGATCGCGCCCGAGAGCTCAGGGTTGCTGAATACGGCGTGTCCGCCGGTGACCGCGCTGAGGCTCGAGGTGGTGCCGAAGTCGAGAATCTCGTTGACGCCGTCGTCGCTCTCGGTGGCGAAGACGATCACGTCGGCATCGATCAGGCTCATGTTCTCGGGCGAGATGAGCGCCTGTTGGCCCTCCTCGGGCGCGTACTTCTCGAGTCCGGGCGTCATCACGAATCCGAGGTCGGTGAGGAAGTCGGTGTTCAGGCCGTCGGGGTATACGTAGATGTTGCCGTCGTAGGGAACACCCTGCGAGAAGCTGGCGGTGAGCCCGGCGAATTCCGGATGCGCGGCGGCGGCTTCGGCATACGCGCTCTCGACGCCGTCGATCAGCGCCTCGCCCTCGGCGGAGCGGCCCATGGCTTTGGAGACCTGACGAGTCTGATCCTGCCAGTCTGAGAAGTAGAGGCCTGAGCCCTCGACACCGGTCACGGTTGGTGCGATGGTGGCGAGCTTCTTGTAGGCGTCTTCGGTGAGGCCCGCGTTCGTGCCCACGATGAGGTCGGGCTTCAGCGAGGCGATCTTCTCGAACTCGAGGCCGTCGGTCTGGTCGAGCACGGTCGGTTTCGCATCGCCAAGCAAGTCGGTGGCCCAGGGCCACACGGCGTAGGGCTGCTCGCCGTACCACTCTGTGGTGGCGATCGGCGTGACACCGAGCTCGAGCAGAATGTCCTGCTCGGTCAGGCCCACCACAACAACGCGCTGCGGCTCAGAGGGGATGACGGTCTCGCCGAACTGGTGCTCGACCGTCACGGGAAAGCTGTCGCTCGGCTCGGTCGTGTAGTTCGGATTGTCTGCGACCGCCTCGGCCGATGTCGAGCAGCCGGTGAGAACGGCACCGCTCAAGCCGATGATCGCGGTGAGAGTGAGAAGTCGGCCGGCGAGGGACGTGGGTCGGGCGCGGCTCGGGGAGATGGTGTTCATGGGTCCTTCGTGGTGAGGGGCGTCGCCGGGTTCGACGCAATTCCGCACACAGGTTAGCCTTACCTAAGCTTCGAGCGCTATCGCCCCGAAAAGACAGAACTAACCGAGGAACGACATCCCCATGTCTATCGCCGCATATTCGTTACCCGACCTGGCAGTTGTCGGGGCATCCGATGCCGCCGATGAGACATCGAGCACTTTTTTCGCCTCACGCTCTCGCGTGGATTCGGGAACGCTCTTCGCCGCCCACCAGCATCGGGAGGACCAGCTCGCCTGGATGGCATCCGGCTCGATGGAACTCGCCGTGCAGGGCGAGCGCTGGCAGCTCCGTCGCGAGCACCTCGCCTGGATCCCGGCGGGCATCCTGCATGAGATGGCGTTCGACGAGCCGGGCGAATTGATCAGCGTCTACGCCGACATCGCTCTGCGGCCGGCCGGGGATTCCTGGCACAGGCCGCGCACGCTGAGGGCCGAGGCGCTCGCGGGAGCGCTCATGCTTCACCTCGCCGACGCGTCGCCGACCGCCCCGCGGAAGACGCAGGTGCGTCAGCTGCTGGCCGATCTGCTCGCCGACTCGCCCGCGCAGCACGACGCCGTGGCCCTGCCGCGCGACCCGCGGGCCCGAGCCGTCGCGTCGTCTTTGCTCGCGCATCCGGACGACCAGCGATCGCTCGCGGCGTGGGCCGTCTCTCTTGGCGTGAGCTCGAAGACGCTGGCGCGGGCGTTCGTGGCCGATACGGGCAGCTCGTTCCGCGAGTGGCGAGTGCGCGCGCGGCTGCACGCGGCCGCCCGGATGCTCGCGGGCGGCGACGAGGTGCAGCACGTCGCGCGCGCGGTCGGCTACGAATCGGTGAGCAGCTTCATCGCGGCGTTCAAGGTGCGGTTCGGCACGACGCCCGCGCGGTACAGGTATGGGGTAACCGCGGGCGACTAGATGAGGTGACCCTCGTCACCGAACTTCAGGAGCACTTTCCCGGAGCGTGCTGGGTCTGATGCGGTCTGGAAAGCGTCGAATGACTGATCGATGGCGAATTCATGAGTGATGATGGGGTCGACCTGGAGGGAGCCATCGGCAAGCGCTGCGATCACCTCATCGATCTCCGAGTTGAAGCGGAACGAACCCACCAGCGTTAGTTCGCGCGTGATTGCTGTGGTGATATGCACCGGCTGTTCCCCGGCAGGCAACAGGCCCACCATGACGACGGTGCCGCCACGGGTGGCTCCGTTGATCGCCGAGCCGAGACCCCGATGACTGCCTGATGACTCGAACACGACGTCAGCATCTACTCGCGAGATTTCCGTCTCATCCGTCGCCAGGAGCGTTCGTGTCGCTCCGACTGCGATGGCTCTTTTTAGGGGTTGTTCCGAAAGATCGGTGACGACAATCTCGGTGGCCCCGGCCCGAGCGGCTACCGCGACGATGAGGGCACCGATCGGGCCTGCGCCAATGACGAGAACGCGGCGACCTCTGATGGAACCTGCTCGGCTGACGGCATGCCACGCGACGGAGGCCGGCTCCGCGAGGGCCGCTCTTCGTAGCGGGAGACCTACAGGTAAGGGACGCAGCATGTCTGCTCTGAGGACGGCGTAGCCTGCAAAGGCTCCATCTTCATGAGGGAGCCGGGCCGCGCTTCCCAGATAGGTGCAGCCTGGCGAGAGATTCGGCTGGTCGACCGGGTACCGTGCACCGTCGCCGGCACCAGGAGTCGCTGGGTGTACCGCCACATGCACACCGACGACGGGACCGCTGCCATCCGCCGCCGCGCGAACAACGGTGCCGACAACCTCATGACCCAGAATCATCGGTTCTCTGAGAATGGATTGGCCTGCGGCTCCGTGCCGCCAATAGTGCAGGTCCGAGCCGCAGATACCGCCATAGGCGATCTTCACCACCGCCTCATCGCCGAGCGGCTCGCGGATCACGATCTCGTCGAGGCGCAGGTCGCCGGCGCGGTGAGCGACGACTGCCGATGTCGTTGCCGGGATGGATGCAGTGTCAGACGACAACGGTCATCCCTCCGTCGATGAAAATCGTTTGGCCGTTCACATAATCCGAACCGTCCGAGGCCAGCCAGACGACGGGGCCGGCGAGGTCGAGAGTCGTTCCCCATCGGTTCGCGGGCGTGCGCCCCATGATCCAGGAATTGAATGTCTCGTCATCGACGAGGCTCTGGGTCATCTCCGTGTGGATGTAGCCGGGCGCCACCGCGTTGATCTGAAGACCGGATGCAGCCCACTCGGCCGTCATCGCCATCGTCAGATTGCGCAGGCCGCCCTTTGCGGCCGTATAGGCGGCGATCCCTGGCCGAGCGAGGCTCGCCTGGACGGAGGCGATATTGATGATCTTGCCTCGCCCGCGCGGGATCATCCGTGTCGCTGCAGCGCGACCGACGAGGAACGCGCTGGTCAGATCTGTCTTGAGCACCCGCTCCCAATCTTCGGGAGCCAGTTCGAGGAGCGGAACCCTGTGCTGCACGCCGGCATTGTTGACCAGAATGCGCAGAGGTCCGACCTCATTCTCGATCCAGTCGATCGCAGAGGAAACCGCGATTTCGTCTGTCACGTCGAAGGGCCGGGCGAAGATACGGTCGTCACCGAAACGATGGGCGAGGGCACTCCTGGTCTGCTCGAGCCGGTCTTCGTTGAGGCCGTTCAGCACCACGATCGCACCGGCCTCGGCCAGAGCCTCGGCCAGAGTGCGGCCGATGCCGCGACTCGAGCCGGTGATCAGGGCAACGCGGCCCGTCAGGTCGAACAGGGCGCCGGGGGATGGTTTTTCGCTCATTAGTAGAACTCCACTGTGTCGACACGATTTCGAAGGGGGTGACCATCCAAGAACCGAGTGGCGTTCTGCGCGAAGAGCTCGGCGATGAGCCGGTCTTCGGCGTCATTGAGAGCGGCGGTGTGGGGACTGACCAGCACGTTCGGCAGATCCCACAGAGGGCTCTCCTGAGAGAGCGGTTCGGACGCGAACACGTCAAGGGCCGCGAAGCCGACGTGGCCCGATTGCAACCCGGCGATGAGGGCGGCCTCGTCGATGACGGTGCCGCGGCCGACATTCACGATAGTCACGCCGGGTCGTGCCGCCGAGAAGACGGCGCCATCGAGCAGTCCGATCGTTGCGTCAGTGCCCGGAAGAGTCGTGACGATCGCATCGACCGACCCCACATGGTCTGCGATCTCATTCGGATGGATGAGTAGGGACACTCCGGGAACATCCGTGTCGTGTCGACTTGTGCCGATCACCCGCGCTCCGAGCGCATCCAGTTTTGCGGCCACTTGCCGGCCGATGCCGCCGAGCCCGACGACGAGGACGGTCTGTTCGGACACCTGGCCCATCGTCCAGCGCCCCGACCACTCGTGCGCTTTCTGCTGGGCCAACAGCCTCGGCAGAGTCTTGGCTCCAGCGAGCACGCCGAATACAGCGAATTCGGCGAGTGGTCCTCCGTGAACTCCGGCAGAGGTGGTGAACGCGATTCGAGCGAGCTGCTCGGAACTGAGGCCAGCAGCCTTGATCTGGCCGCCCCCGCCCGCTGCCATGGTCTGCACCCACCGCAGTCCGGGGTTGAGGTTCGCCGTTCGCGACAGTGCAACCGGATCGACGTCGGGTATGCCGTATAGAACCTCTGCCGAATCGACCAGTGCCTCGAACTCGGCCTGCTCTGCCGAGGAACGGGAGAACGAAGGATCGCCGGCGAAATCAGCCGGGTGCCTCATCGGAGGCAGGAGTCGTTGCTCGCGAATCAGATCGAGGCGGGGCTCGAGCTTCTCGATGAGCTCGCAGAGAGGTTCGGCCAGGGGTGTGGCGACGACAACGCGCAGTCGTCCCTCTGTCGGTTTGTCGGCGGGTGTCGTCATAGGGTGATCCGTTTCGATTTCATGGGAACAGGGGTCTCGGCGAGGCGCCGCACCACCTCTGACACCACCTCCGAGACGGGGGCGGTGACACGCACCGCGAATCCCTCTTCGTCGTCGGCCAGGGGCTCCAGTGCGGCGAATTGCGACTCGAGCAGCGGTGCCAGCAGCCGTTGCTGGGTCACCGGACCGAGCCGATCGACGATCTGCCACCGTTCACCAACGAGGTGCACGAACACGGCCGGCCCGGACTCGCGAAGGCGGTCACGATAGGTGCGCTTCAGAGCGGAGCACGCAATGACGAGTGGGCGGCTCGCCCGCGTTCCGGAGCCGATCCGCTCGCTGACGGCCGCAATCCATGGTTCTCGATCGTGATCGGTGAGGGCGATCCCCTGAGACAAGCGTCGCCTGTTCGACGGCGTATGCAGATCCTGAGCGTCGATGAAATCAGCTCGGTAGGTGTTCGCCAGAATCGTTGCGACCGTGGTCTTGCCGCTGCCGGCTACACCCATGACGACGATGACGGGCGGCGGCGTTTCGGCGGCGGCGGCGCCTCTTTCGGCGTCGACTCGCGAGCTCATACACACTCCTGACGGTGACGATAAATGAGAATCGATTCTCACTTCTTTCAGTGTATTTTCTCCCGCCGACCCGCACAAGAGGCACGGCGATGAACCTCGCCCGGGTGTTCGACCGTCGACGACGCGATCAGGCGCGCGCGGCGTCCCAGCCACGAAGCGCGCCGCACAAAGCGGAGACGAGCCGCCTGGCGGCCTGCTCTTTCGTCAGGCCGACCGTAGAGAGAAGGTCGAAGATTTCGCGCGGGTCGAACAGGATGTTCCACAGGAACAGTCCTTCGTCTCCCGGATCCGGAATGCCCAACTCTTCAGCAGCCTCGGCGATGGGGGTGCTGAGCGCATCGGCCTGAACCGTCAGGTACGTCGCTCCGGATCGCAGGCGCGCGAGGTATCCCTCGTCGGAGCGCGTGTGCACCATCGAGCCGCCGTGTTTGACGACGAGGTCGACCCAGTGCTGGCTGACGGCTTCGAGCAACGCGACGCCGCGGGCATCGCTCGCTTTCGAGAAGTCGAGCAGGCGTTCGCCCACCTCGAATCGAAACTGCGACAGGATCTCGTCGACCGAGCCGTAGTGCCGGTAGGCGGTCGCCGTCGAGACTTCGGCGCGCTCGGCGACATCGGCCATCTTGACCGCTGACCCCCGTCGGGCGACAAGATACGCGGCCGCCTTGACGAGACGACGACGGTTGCGTTCGGTGTCGCTTCGCACATGTCTCCTCTACTGCTGTGCTTGCGAGCGTAGCGTGCGAAAAGCATCGGCCAGACGCGCGACACCCGCGCTGATGGCCTGCTCGCTCGCGGCATACGACAGACGCAGGTGATGCTCGCCGGCCGCTCCGAACTCCGAGCCAGGCCGCACGGCGACGCCGAACTGGCGCAGTGCACCGACGAGCTCGGCGGACGGGATCCCGAGGTCGTATTTGGGGAAGAAGTAGAACGCGCCCTCCGGATTGCTGAGGGTCAGGCCGGGCACCTCGGCGAGCCCAGTCGCCATCAGTTCTCGACGTGCGGCATACGACTCGCGCATCCGCTCTATGTCGGGGCCACAGGTCTCGAGCGCGACGAGTGCGGCATCCTGTACCGCGGTATTCATAGACCCGTTGACCGTGTTGTGGATGCGTGCGGCTGCGGCGATCAGTGCCGACGGCCCCCAGAGATAGCCGACGCGCCAGCCCGTCATGGCGTAGCTCTTCGAGAACGTCTGGCAGTAGATCGTGCGGCCGAGGAGGGTGGGGACGGTGAGGGCTGAGGTGAAGGGACGGTCGGTGTAGTTGAGGTCGGCGTATGCCTCGTCGGAGATGACGATGGTGTCGGTGCCATCGAGGAACTCGCCGAGGGCCGTGAGCTCCTCTGCGGTGTGCACGATGCCCGTGGGGTTGCCAGGGTTGCAGAAGACGAAGAGCTTGGCGCCGACGAGCGCGTCGCGGAGCCGGTCGAGATCCCAGTGCAGGTCGGCGGCCAGGGGCACCGGAACCGCGGTTCCTCCGGCCATGCTGATGAGGTCGGCGTAGAGCGAATAGGTGGGGTCTGGCAGAACGACGCGGTCTCCCGGGTCGACCAGGCTGAGGATCGACGCGCCGAGGCCTCCGGTGCCGCCGTGCGTGATGAGCACATCGCTCGCCGAGGCCGTGTCGCCGGTGAGCAGGCTGATACGCGACGCGAGAGCCTCGCGCAGGGCCGGTTCGCCGTAGAGCGGCGAGTAGTGGGTGCGACCGGAGGCGAGTGCGCGCGCCGCGGCCTCGGATACCTGCGGAGGGGTGTCGAAGTCAGGCTCCCCCATGGCGAGCGACACAAGCTGGCCGCTCGATTGCGGCTGCTGCACGCGGCGTGATGCCGCATCGATGCGCGAGACCGCGGCCGATGGGGTGAAATCGAGAAGAGGCGAAGGGCTGGTGAATGTCATCGGAGATCTCCGGGGTATTGGTGGGGTCGGTGGGTGCGGCGGGCCGTGTGCCGGTCAGGCACGCGGCCTGAGGTCGTCGGGTGCCCCGAGCCAGCGGCTCACATCGAGATCGCCCGAGACGTCGCGTTGCCGGGTGGGGGCCACGACGATCTCTTGCAGAACGACTCGCTCGGGCAGCGTGACGGCAAGCCGGATGGCCTCGGCCACATCGTCGGGGCGCACCATATTGGCGCGCTCGTCGGCGCGTGGCGGCCGGGCCCGATTGTCGAGGATCGGAGTATCGGCCTCGCCGGGAAGAACGGTGATGGCTCGCAGGCCGTCGTTGCGAAAGGTCGTGTGGAGGAATGTCATGAAGTTGCGCACTCCGGCCTTCGCCGCTCCGTATGCGGCGCCGCCGAGCAGATTCGGGGTGACCGCCGCGAGAGATGAGACCGTGACGATCGTGCCGCCACGACCTCTCTCTCCGTCGCGCGTGCCCAACATGTCGGGAAGCACGGCCTGGGTGAGCAGGAAGACTGCCGTGAGGTTGACCTCGAGCACCTGTCGCCATTCGGCCTCGGATGTCCATCGAGGATTCAGGACGGTCGAGGAGCTGCCTGCATTGTTGACTAGAACATCGATCGGACCGAGTTCGCGGTGAACCCATTCGATGAGGGCGGCGATGGCGGCACCCTCAGTGATGTCGCACGCTCGGGCGTAGGCCACGCCACCATGCGTCGCGATGGTTGCTGCGACCGCATCGAGCTGGGGCTGGCGCCGCCCGACCAGAACAACCGTGAGGCCGGCATCCGCTAGAGCCGCAGCCGTCGCGGCGCCCATGCCGCTGCCTGCTCCTGTGACGATCGCTATGCGTGTTGTGGAGTTGGTCATCCGAATGTCCTCCCGGGCGATCGTCGAGTGCATGAATTGTGCGGAATCGATTCTCAAGTGAGAATAGGTTCTCAAATGATCCGAGCGCAGTCAAGGCCCCGGCTGAATGTCGTCGGCACTCCCAGCGCGACAAACGCGTCGGACACGACGGACTCCAGCTTCTGGAGCTCGCCCTCGACGGCACGCGCTGCGTGCACCGCACGATCACGATCGACCCAGCGGAAACGGAGTTCGCGCCCCGGGCCCGCCTGGCCGAGCATCGCGAGGCTGGTGCGGGTGGCGAACCCGATGATCGGGTAGCCCGCTGTGAGGCTGCGATAGCGGCCCAGAACGATGAGCTCATCTGCGTGCGGCACCTCGAGTGCACCGATTGGCACTCCATGCGAGACGATCTCTGTTCGATCGTCGGGGTGAAGGACCGGTCCATTCAGTCGCAGACCGACATGATTCGATCGATCGGTGACGGTGTAGATCGACTCGGCGACGAGTTCGCGCATGCCGGGGATGCCGACCAGCTGATCGCTGGGCAGTACGTCGATGGTCCACGGCTTCTCGTCGAATGCGAGTCGGGGGACGGGAAAGCGGAACAACGACTGATCGAAGAAAGTGCGATCGAAGCCGTGGAATCCGGTGTCCACCCGGATCTCGGAGCCCCGCGCGATGACTTGGCCGAAGCCCATCCGGGCATCCGGGGCCGCGCTGCCGAGGAATCGCTCGACGGCAAGAAGTCCGTTGATCGCAAGGTAGCTGCGTGCGCCGAGCCCGCCCTCTGAGATGCGCAGCTCGTGGCCGGCGGGAACCACGACCGGTGTCCACGAGTCGACATGAGCCCCGCCCACGGTGACCCGGCTCGGCGTTCCCGTCACGGCGACGAGCACGTCGACGTCGGGCACAATGGCGAGTTCGCCGCCCATGCTCTCGATCAGCGGAGCGCCACGGCGATTGCCGACGAGGATGTTCGCGACTGCTGCGGAGTGCTGGTCGGCCGCGCCTCCACTCGGTACGCCACGCCGTTCCGTGTCGGTACGCCCCAGGTCCTGGAACGTCGTCAGCCAGCCCGTGTCGGTGACATCGAGGTGTGCTGTGTCGGTCATGCCGGCGCCCCATTCGTATTGGGAAGAAGGAACTCGCCATCCCTCCGGGCGGCCGCCGCGGTGTCGATCCGCTCGAAGCGCACGATGTCGCCGGTGGAGAACGAGACCGGCTCCGGCCGATTGATGTCGACGATCGTCAACGGGGTGCGGCCGATGACACGCCACCCCGTTGGCCCGGGGAAGGGCTGGATGATCGCATTCGTGCCGGCGACCATGATCGATCCAGGCGGCACATCTGTTCTCGGTTCCGCACGTCGCCGAATCGGCCGTACGGTCTCGAGGCCCGCCATCATCGGGGCCATGGCGGCGCCGAGTAGTGAGATCGTCAGTGTGGATCGGAGCAGATGGTCGATCACGTCATCGGACGGAACGCCCCATTCGGCTGCGACCTCGTCGAGGTCAGGGGCCGTCTGCTCCGTCACGATGATGGGGATCACGAAGTTCTTCGGCGTGACGTGCAGTGCGTCCAGAGGGGGCAGATCCGCGAGCAAACGCAGTGCATACTCCACGTGTTCGGCCGCAGTGATCAGCGGATCGAACTCGACCAGCAATGACTCGAGGCCGGAGACGACGTCGGTGACTCCGAAGGGACGCCGCTGCACCAGTCGGTCGCGCACGTCGACTATGTGACCCGCGCGCAGCGCGGCATCCGGATGCCTGACGGTCACCATCACGGCCGAGTCGCCGTAGCGTTCGGTGGCGATCGGCGCCTCGAGGTGAATGCTCATGTTGTGGCGCCCTGTCACACGGCTCCGACGACCGACGCAGTCTGCCGCGCAGCGGATGCCTTTTCGGCGAGCACCTCCTGCAATCCCGTGGCACGGATGCCGGCCGTCTCGAGTGCTGCCCGCAGCGCCGTGCCGTTCGCGAGCACCTGAGGGTGGTCGCCGTGCAGCAGCACGACGTCTGCATCGTGGCCCAGGGGAACCGTCTCACCGTCGACCGTCACCACTGTTCCTTCCGTGACGACCTGAACGACGCGGCGGCCGATCAGCTCGGGATCGTGGATGAGGCCGCCTTCGTGTGAGCGGGGAACCGGCATGCCGTCCGCTCCGTAGCCGCGGTCGGCGAGGAACACATAGCCGACCTGAAGATTGCGCTTGCGCGACTCTTCGGCCAGCAGACCGTTCTGGCAGATCACGATGTAATCGGGGTTGTAAGCGGCGATCGCGTCGGTGATCGCCCGGGCGTGTTTGGCGTCGGTCTGCGCGATGCTGCCCATCCTGCCGTGGGGTGCCACATGGCTGATGATGCCGCCGTGCACTCGGGCGAAGGCGTCGAGGGCGCCGATCTGGTAGAGCACGTCGGTGCGAATCTCCTCCTCGGACGCTTCGATCAGGCGGCGTCCGAATCCCACGAGGTCGGGGTAGCCCGGGTGTGCGCCGAGCTCGATGCCGCGCTCGACGCACCGCCTGACTGTGTCGTTCATCACCCGCGGGTCTCCGGCGTGAAACCCGCAGGCGATGTTCGACGCCGTGACCAGGCCGAGCAGGGCATCGTCGTCGCCGATCGTGTAGTTGCCGAAGCTTTCGCCGAGGTCTGCGACGACGGCGACTGACGTGATGCTCATGAAGTTCTCCTGATCTGTGGCGATGCGATGGTGCGACGTGCGTGTTATGAATGTACGGCTCGGTCAGACCGAGCGGAGGGGAAGTCCCTTGGTCTCCTTCAGGAACATCACCGTCACCAAGCTGATGATCGCGGTGATGATCGCGGCGAATGCCGGCACGAGACTGCTGCCCGTGGCCTGGATGATGGCGGTCATCACGAGCGGGGCGCTGCCTCCGAAGATGATCGTGCTCAGGCTGAAGCCGATGCTGTATGCGCTGTAGCGCACCGTGGTCGGGAACAGTTCGGTGAGCACCGTGTGCACAACAGCGGCGTGACCCGAGAACGCGAGGGCCATGATCGCGGTGCCGATCATCGCGAAGCCGATCTGTCCGGTGGTGATGAGCATGAACATGGGCAGCGCGGCCACCATGACGGCGACAGACGAAATCACGAGCACGGGCTTGCGGCCGATGCGGTCGGAGAGACGGGCCATGAGGGGGATCGCGATGATGATGACGACCAGACTCGTTGCGGTCACGGTCAGTGCCTGCAGCATCGTGAAGTTGTGATCCTCGCCGAGCGACGTCTTCAGGTAGGTCGGCATGTAGGCGAAGAGAAGGTAGTAGCCGGGGCCGTTCAGCGCGGGAAGGAAGATGGTGAGCAGGATCGCCTTGAGGTGGCGCTTCGAGGTGAAGACGGCGCGCAGCGGGTTGCGTTCGACGGTATTGCGCTCACGCAGAGCCTCGAAGTGCGGCGTCTCTTCCATCTTGCTGCGGATGTAGAAGCCGACGTAGCCGAGCGGGGCCGCGAAGAGGAACGGGATGCGCCATCCCCAGGACTCCATGGTGGCGTCGCCGAGGGTGGTGATGAGCACGGCAGAGAATGCGCTGCCGAACATCAGGGCGAAGAACGATCCGACCGCGATGAAGCTCATAGAGAAGTTGCGCCGAGCATCGCGGGCGTATTCGCCGACGAACGACATTGCTCCTGCGACCTCGCCGCCGGCTGAGAACCCCTGCAGCACGCGAAGGGCGATCAGCAGGATCGGAGCCGCGATGCCGATGACCGTGCTCGAGGGGATGAGCCCGATGCAGGCCGTGGCCCCGGAGATGAGGAGGAGAAGGGTGGAGAGGAGGGTCTTGCGGCCGAGTTTGTCGCCCAGGTAGCCGCAGATCACGCTGCCGAACGGTCGGGCGATGAAGCTGACGAGGAACCCCACGTTCGTGAGGAAGAGGCCGCCTGCTTCGGCGCCGCCCATGATGTTGATAGCCAGGTAGGTGGTCAACAGGCCGTAGATGCCGTAGTCGTACCATTCGACGAAAGATCCGACGGATCCGGCGACGGTGGCCCTGCGGACGACTTTGCCGTCTGCCGTGATGACGTTGACTGCTGTCGTGTCAAGACGTTCTGATTGCGTTGTCATTGTGCTCTCTCAAGGTCGATGGACGCCTTCGCAGGAGTCCTGTCAATGGTGCGCTTATTGGGGCGGTCGCGGGAAGGTATCTGACGCGACGGGCGATGCGGCTTGCGGTCGTCGGAGCGCACGAGGTAGACCGTGGTGTGGTCTTCCAGAGCAGAGCGATCCATGTGATTTCCTCGTGGGAGTTCGACGACGTTGTCTGAACCGAATTTGCGATTTGGTTCGTAACTGAGAATAGAGTCGCATTTCACTTCCTGCAATAGCGGGCGCGTCACGGGCGCGTAAAAGGCATGTTTCGCATATGTTTCACGCCTTCTCCCGCATGGGAGTGCGCGGCAATGTCGCTTGCGATCTTCTTCGATCACACGCAGACTGAAGTAAAAATGCGAATCTGTTCGCACTTCATGTATCCGCATCAGTTCAAGGAGCCTTGACCCATGTCCGAGTCCAGCAATGTCCGCGTCCACACAGGATGGCAACGACCGACAGCCGCGGTCCTCAAGGCTTTCTCCGGGTTCCAAGTGGCGAACATCGGTGACGCCATGGAACGCCTCGGATTCACTGACGGGGGCATCTCCGGCATCTGGTCTGGTGCCCGAGCGGTGGGCTCTGCGCTTCCCGTCCTTACGGTCGCCGGCGATAACCGAGCCGTCATCGAGGCGCTCGACCACATCCAACCGGGAGATCTGCTCGCAATCAACGCGTTCGGTTTCAGCGGTCGAGCAATCATCGGAGACAACCTCGCGCAACGGTTCGACGTACTGGGCGCCACCGGCGCCATCGTCGATGGTTACGTGCGCGACAAAGTCATCATCGAGCGCCTCGGCTTCCCCGTCTTCGCACGGGGTCTAACCCCCGCCGGCCCATTCAAGAACGGTCCCGGAACAATCGGCGAGGCTGTCGCCATCGGAGGTGTCGTCGTAAACCCTGGCGACATCATCGCCGCCGATGAGGACGGCATCATCGTCGTTCCCCTGCACCGCGCCGATGAGGTCATCGTCGCCGTGGCCGAGATCGAAGCACTCGAAGCCAGCAAGGATGCCGAGGTCGAACAGATGAAGGTACACATCGTTCGTTAGGACTCCTGGCGGCGGCGCACCGCCCATGCTCACGTCAGGGGATATACCGCGTGGCCGGCGTCCATGATGCCTTCGTCGACGTAGCATCCCGGTCCCGGTGCAGGGCCGAAGAGCTCTCCGTCGGGTGAAAGAGCCCAGCAGAGGCGGGTCACGTCGCCCGTGAGGTCTCGAGTCCGGCCGCTCAGGGCGATCCATCCCGAGTGCGCGTCGACGCTGTAGTCATCGATGGATTCGGCGTCGGGGATCTCGACGAGCGCGTCGGTGCCGGGATTCCACATGGCGGTTCCCGACTCGAGATCGAGCGGAACCCATAAGTCGGCAGTGCGGAACCGTTCGGTGCTCGACATCTGCCGAATCGTGCCAGCGGGCGGCTCGACCGGGCGAGACCGCCCCGTGGAGACGTCGATTGCCGTGAGTTCGATCGAGTCGCCGACGGCTGGGCCTGTCGAGAAGACCTCGGAGCCGGCCCCCTCGACTGTCCAGGATTCGTCGATGGGTGTCGACCAGAGCCGTGTGCCGTCAGCGGGAGATCTGCCCAGCAGAGTCCTTCCACTCGTTTCGACGAGAACGTCGCCGACCATGCGCGCGGTGACGGAGCAGTCCACATCTGCAACTGTGGTGCTTCCGTCGGCCACGGAGAGGAGTTCGGTCTGGCCGCCGTCGTGGTCGACGAGAACGTGGGTCTGGTCGAGAGCCACGGAATACAGGTCGGTCGGTCCGAGATCGCATTCCATCACCGGACGGCCGGTGCGCTGCCAGACGACCTCACCGGTTGCCAGATCGAGCGCGATGGCCTCGAAATCGCTGTCGGAGACGGACCGCGAGACGACGAGAATGTTTCCGTTCGTGGCGATTCCGCGCCCGGCGACCGGTGAGCGCCAGAGCTCTTTGCCGGTCGATGTCTCGAGTGCCATCGTCTCGTCGGGGGTGCCCAGAACAACGATGTCCGAGCGGACGAGCATCGGGTCGACGATCCCGCGGCCGACGCTCCACACCACGTCTCCGGAGGCAGCGTCGTATGCGGTGCCCCCTGAGACGAGGAGATCGCCTGTTCGGGCAGATAGCCCAGACACCCCCTCGAAGACTCTCCTGTCCCACCGGGGCAGGTCTTTCGGCGAGATGCCGGTGACGGCGGCGACGCCACCTGTCACGACGAGCGCGGCCACAGCGACGCCTGCGACTGCCTTCCACACTGCTCGCCGGATCACGACCACGGCGACCACCGCGCATCCGATCGCCAGCGCGGCGACGCCCAGCCCGTAGGGGATATGGCGCCACTGCCAGACGATGCTTGCGACGATCAGGGCCGCTCCCAGCAGGGCCATGAGGCCTCCCGCGGCGAACCAGCGGCGGCGCAGTCGTGGTGTGCGAGTCATGCGGCCAGCGTATCGAGCGCCTCCAATTCGTGAATGGGCAGATCTCCCCATCGACAGGACGCGAGCTCTCGTCAGGTCGTCTCGCGGCGAATGGCGGCGAGGGCCGATTGCAGGTCGAGATCGGTCGCGGCGCCGTAGCCGAAGACGATTCCCTCGCGCGCTCGCGGAGTCGGCTCGAGGTAGTGCCTGGCCAGGTCGCTCACGATGATTCCGCGTTGCTGCAGCCGCTCGGCCAGGTGTGCGTTCCCGGCTCCGACGGGCGACGAGAGCACGGCGTGCAGCCCTCCTTCGACCGCGCTCAGCTCGAGAGACGAGCCGAGACGGCCGCCGAGCGCATCCAGAACCAGGCCGCGCTTGTGCGCGTACGCGCGTCGGGTTCGTGCGAGGTGCCGACTGAGTCCGCCGCTCTCGAGGTAGTGCGCCAGCGCCTGTTGCGGGATGCCCGACACAGTTTCGCCGACGTCGGCCCGCGCATCCAGAATCGCGGCCCGCACGGCTGGATCGCGCGCCACCACGTAGCCGCAGCGCAGCCACGGCGTGATCACCTTCGAGTAGCTGCCGACGTGCACGACGCGGCCGGAGTCGTCGAGCGACGCGATCGACGGCAGTGCCCTGCGGCCATGTCGGAACTCGCTGTCGTAGTCGTCTTCGATGATGACCGAACCCGTTCGCGCAGCCCACTCGAGCAGCTGCAGCCGCCGCCCCACGTCGAGGCTTCCGCCCAGCGGGTACTGGTGGCTGGGCGTGACCAGCAGTGCGGCTAGGCGCGCACTCTGCACGGCATCGAGGTCGACCCCGCCGTCGACGACGTCGATGGGCACGAGCTCGGCGCCGAGCCGCGCGAGCACCGCCCGACTGCCCACATGACCCGGGTTCTCGCATCCGACCCGCAACAGCGGCTTGTTCCGAGCCGAAAGTCCGAGCGCGACCAGAGCCAGGCCCTCGCGCGCACCGGAGGTGACGATGACGTCGTCGGCGTCGCACGCGAGGCCGCGCGAGTGAAAGAGGTGCCGGGCGATCTGCTCGCGCAAGGCAGGCAGCCCCGCGGCGGGCGGATAGATCGCGGCGACCTCGCCCGCGGTCGCTCGACGCCAGGCCGAGGCCCAATCGCCGCGCGTGATCGACGCGGTCGAGGGGATGCCGGGGCGCAGCTCGATGGATCGGCCGGGGGAATCGGACGGATCGTTCGTGCCGTGGGCCATCGGGGCCTCGTCGGAGAGCCCCGTGTCGTGGTTCGGCGCGCGCTGGGGCACGCTCATCGACACGAAGGTGCCCGACCCCGCAACGGTCTCGAGGTATCCCTCTCCCGACAGTTCGTCGTAGATGCGCACGACGGTGCCGCGCGCGACTCCCACAGCGGATGCCACGGCGCGGCTCGACGGCACCGCGTCGCCCGGCCGCATGCGCCCGCTGAGGATGGCCGCCCGGAGCCCCGCCGACAGTCGATCGCGCGGGCTGCCCGGACCGTCGGCCGCGATCAGCTCTGCGATGTCGATGGCGCGCGCGTGCCGCATGGTGCTCCTCGAAACTGGTCTCATCGGTTCGGCCAATACTGGCATACTCGATGATCCACTAGGGCGGGCAGACTCGATCGTATGACACTCGCGATCACCCCCGTCACCCTGTCTGGAACCCATGTCGTTCTGGAGCCGCTCAGCCACGACCACCACGACGGACTCGTCGATGCCGTGCGCGACGGCGAGCTCTGGAAGCTCTGGTACACGACGGTGCCGTCGCCTGAGGGCATGCGCGCCGAGATCGATCGACGACTCGGGCTGCAGCAGGAGGGCTCGATGCTGCCGTTCGTCACCCGACTGCGCGACCACGAGACGGGAGAGCCGGGACGCGTGATCGGCATGACCACGTACATGGACATCGATCACACGACGCCGCGGCTGGAGATCGGCTACACATGGAACGCCGCCTCAGTTCATGGAACGGGCACAAACCCCGACTCGAAGCTGCTGCTTCTCGGGCACGCCTTCGAGGTGCTCGGATGCGTGGCCGTCGAGTTCCGCACGAACTGGATGAACCAGCAGTCGCGCGAGGCGATCGCCAGGCTGGGTGCAAAGCAAGACGGAGTGCTGCGCAGTCACACCCGCACGGCAGACGGAACCCTGCGCGACACGGTCGTGTTCTCGATCGTGGAGAGCGAATGGCCGTCGGTGCGCGCCGGGCTGCGCCGCCGCGTGGAGAAGGTGCGGGGCTGATCGAAGCCGGCCCATCGGTTGTCGTGACTCGAGGAGTTCATCATGCGCATTTTTATTGCGGGCGGTTCCGGCGTGCTCGGTCGCGGGCTCATTCCGCTGCTCATCGCGGCTGGGCACGAGGTCACCGCCACGACCCGTTCCGCCGACAAGTTCTCACTGATCAGCCAGCTCGGCGCGGCCCCGGTCGCCTTCGACGCGCTCGACAGAGATGCCGCGTTTCAGGCGGTCGACCGCGCTCGGCCAGACGTGATCGTGCATCTGCTGACCGATTTGAGCGCGGGCGACTCCTCCAGCAACGCCCGGCTCCGTGTCAGCGGCTCCCGCAACCTCGTCGATGCGGCCCGGAAGACGGGAACGCCCCGGATGATCGCCGAGAGCATCTCCTGGGTCTATCCGCGCGGCGTAACGCCCGCCACAGAAGCCGAACCGCTCGATCCGGATTCCGCCGAGCCGAGGCGCACGACGATTGCCGCTGTGGCGGCACTCGAATCCTCCGTGCGGGAACTGCCCGAGCATGTCGTGCTGAGATTCGGCCAGCTCTACGGGCCGGGTACGTGGTATTCCCGGGAAGGCCGCTTTGGGCAGGACGCACGAGCCGGTCGCTTGCCGGCCACTGACTCCGTGGCGTCGTTCATCCACACCTCGGATGCCGCTCGCGCAGCCGCGCTCGCGTTGGAGTGGTCGAGCGGAATCTACAACGTGGTCGATGATGAACCGGCCTCGGGGCGCGAGTGGGTGCCGGGATTCGCCACGGCCGTTGGCGCAGCTGAGCCGACAGCCTCTGATTCAGGCTCCGCTGACGTCGGTCGACCTATCTCGAATGAACGCGTCCGTGACAGCGGCCTCGTTCTGCGCCACGCGAGTTGGCGCGATGGATTCGCTTCTCTGTGAAGCGCCGCGTCGAGAAGGTGCGCGGCTAGCTAACGCCCGGTTCGATCGATCTGCGCCATCCGGCGTCGGATGAACGCGCCGAGGAGATCGACCGGCAAGGTCTGCCCGTCCTTCAGATGAATGGACCCTTTCGTCGTATCGAGGCCGGCCGCGGTGACCTCGCTCGCGAGCTCGGCCAGATTGCCGAACGGGTAGATGCCGATGTGCTTCGCGGTCTTCACGACGGAGAGGAGGCCTTTGCCCTTGTACAGGAGCGCGGGTACGCCGTAGGTGAAGCCTTCGACGGCATCGGGCGCGAGAGCTCGGGCAGTCGAGTAGATCTCTTCGATGCGGAGCCGGTCGGAACCGGTCAGGCTGGAGATGTAGTCCGTGACATCGGTGGCCATGCCCGATTTTCCCACCGCGCCTGCACAGAGACAAGAGCCGGCCCGTCGCATCCGATGGCGGGCCGGCTGTGATCTCAGTCGATCAGGCGGCGACGGTCTCGTCTGCGTCGTCGCTCTCGGCCGCGGCGTGCAGCGGCTCGAGCGCCTTCGACCAGGCCACGAGCTGGTCGAGCATTGTGTCGACCTGGGGCAGCAGGTAGTCGTTGGGTGTGAAGACGGAGAAGTTCTCGAACTCCGTCATCAGCGAGATCGCGACCTGGGCGCGAACGGTGGCCAGCTGCAGCTCGGAGGCGATGAGGCGCAGGTGTTCGACCGCGCGGGCGCCGCCGACACCGCCGTAGCTCACGAAGGCGGCGGCCTTGTTGTTCCACTCGTTGTAGAGGTAGTCGAGGGCGTTCTTCAGAACGCCCGACGTGGAGTGGTTGTACTCGGGGGTCACGAAGACGAAGCCGTCGAACTCGGCGATCTTCGCGGACCAGGCCTTGGTGTGCTCGTTCTGGTAGTTGCCCCACGCGGCCGAGCCGGGCTCGTCGAGGTGCGGCAGCGGGAAGTCGGCCAGGTCGACGAGCTCGAACGAGGCGTCGTCGCGCTTCACGGCGATGTCGCGCACCCATTTCGCGACGGCCTCTCCATTGCGTCCGGGGCGCGTGCTGCCGAGAATGATTGCGATCTTGGTCATCTGGTTTCTCTCCTTAGGAACTTTTCGTGCGTAACGCACGTTGTCAGTCATACGAAGAGACCGGGAGTGCGATTTAGTCCCGCCTTTGGCCGCGCACTTTGAGGTGCGTCACGCACATGAAAGGAAGTCATCCGAGATGACGGCATTGTCGATCGCCGCCGATGCGGAATCCGTTGTGGGGCTCGAGGAGGCGTGCGAGGTCTCTTCCACTCGAAACCTTGTGCGCGACATCTTCACCATGACCGGCGACCGCTGGTCGATGCCCGTCATCCGAGCCCTCGACGATGGCCCGATGCTGTTCACCGCTCTGATGCAGGCCGTCGAGGGCATCTCGCACCGGATGCTCACGCGCACGCTTCGCTCGCTCGAGCGGGACGGCCTGGTCTGCCGCACGAGCTACCCCGAGTCGCCGCCGCGGGTCGAGTACGAACTCACCGAGCTGGGTGAGACGCTGAGTGAGCCCGTGCGCGCGTTCGTCGGATGGACCCAGCAGCACCAGGCCGAGATCGAAGAGAGTCGCCGGCGGTTCGACGCGTAAAAGGGCTGCGTCAGGCTAAGGCTGCTGCAGAGGCCACCGGTAAGAAGATCGGCGAGGCCGTCGACGACGCGAAGGACCGGCCCAGCGACAAGGCCAACGAGCTTCGCGCCGAAGCCGAGGTCAAGCGTGCTGAGGGCGACGAACCCGGGGCCTTCGTCGTGTGCGCAGCAGTCTCTACCTGTTCCCATCTGGCACAGATCGACCCAACATGCCGCGGGAAGGTCGATCTGTGACAAGCGGGGGGGCGCGTAGAGGGGGGCTGATCGAGTAGGTCGCTCAGCGACCGTATCGAGACCGTATGGATGCGCGGGGCGCCCGTTAGGAATCCGTTAGGGTGCGGAAACACGGGCGAAAGCGGGTATCTACTCGGATGTGCGACCCCGGCCGGGGCGCGTCACGTCACATCATCCGATGGAGTTCTCCGTGCTCGACCTCGTTTACGTTCTCGGCATCTTCGCCGCGTTCGCGCTCGTCGGCGTCATCGCCTGGGGGGTGTCGAAGCTGTGATCGTCTTCGACGCGCTCGCGGCGGTTCTCGCCGTCTCAGCCCTCGCGTATCTCATCTACGCGCTCGTGAAGCCGGAGAAGTTCTAGATGGACTCCTCACTTCTCGCAATCCTGCAGGTCGGCGCCCTCGCGCTCGTTCTCGTCGTCATCCACCGGCCACTCGGCGACTACATGGCCCGCATCTATTCGTCGACGAAAGACCTGCGCGTCGAACGCGGCTTCTATCGGCTCATCGGGGTGGATGCCCATTCCGAGCAGAGCTGGATGGCCTACCTCCGCAGCGTGCTCGCGTTCTCGCTCGTCGGCGTGCTTCTGGTCTACGCACTCCAGCGCGCGCAGGCGGTGCTCCCGTACTCGCTCGGCCTGCCTGCCATCCCCGAGGGGCTGTCGTTCAACACGGCCGTCTCGTTCGTGACCAATACCAACTGGCAGAGCTACTCGCCCGAAGCGACCATGGGCTACACCGTGCAGCTCGCCGGCCTCGCGGTGCAGAACTTCGTCTCAGCAGCGGTCGGAATCGCTGTGGCCATCGCCCTCGTGCGCGGTCTCGCCCGCACACGCCAGGGCACCCTCGGCAACTTCTGGGTCGACCTGACCCGCGGCACTCTGCGTCTGTTGCTGCCCCTTGCGGCGCTGGTCGCGATCGTGCTGATCGCGGGAGGCGTTATCCAGAACTTCGCCGGATTCACCGACGTGACGACGCTTACTGGCGGAACCCAGAGCATCCCGGGCGGCCCCGTTGCCAGCCAGGAGGCCATCAAGATGCTCGGCACCAACGGCGGCGGTTTCTTCAACGCCAACTCGGCGCATCCATTCGAGAACCCCACCGGCTTCACGAACCTCGTGCAGATCGTTCTGATGCTCGCGATCCCGTTCAGCCTGCCGCGTACCTTCGGCGTGATGGTGGGCGACAGGCGCCAGGGCTACGCGATCCTCGCGGCGATGGCCGCCATCTTCGTGGTCTCGCTCACCGCGTTGACGCTGTTCGAGCTGAACGGCGCCGGAACCGCGCCGCAGCTCGCGGGTGCGGCGATGGAGGGCAAGGAGACGCGCTTCGGGATCGCCGGCTCAACGCTCTTCGCGACCAGCTCGACGCTCACGTCGACGGGCGCGGTCAACTCGATGCACGACTCGTTCACCTCGCTCGGCGGCATGATGCCCATGATCAACATGATGCTCGGTGAGGTCGCCCCTGGCGGCGTGGGTTCCGGTCTCTACGGAATGCTGATTCTCGCCGTGATCGCGGTCTTCATCGCCGGTCTGCTGGTCGGACGCACCCCCGAGTACCTGGGCAAGAAGCTCGGCCCGCGGGAGATCAAGCTCGCGAGTGTCTACATTCTCGTGACTCCGACGCTGGTGCTCGCCGGCACAGCTCTCAGCTTCGCCATCCCCGCGGTCAGGGCGGATGTCGAGGCCACGTCGATTCTGAATCCCGGGCTGCACGGCCTCAGCGAGGTGCTCTACGCGTTCACCTCGGCGGCGAACAACAACGGATCGGCCTTCGCCGGACTCACGGCGAACACGCCCTGGTTCAACACCGCTCTCGGGGTGGCCATGCTGTTCGGCCGCTTTATTCCGATCGTGCTGGTCCTGGCGCTCGCGGGTTCGCTCGCGAGCCAGCCGAAGATCCCCTCCACCGCGGGCACTCTGCCCACGCACCGTCCGCAGTTCGTGGGCCTGCTCGTGGGCGTCACGATCATCGTGTCGGCCCTCACCTATTTCCCCGTTCTCGCACTCGCACCACTCGCTGAAGGGCTGTAACCGCAGCTATGTCCATGCTCACCGCAACAGTCATCCCCGCGCTTCCCGGGGCCCTGCGCAAGCTCGATCCGCGCCAGATGTGGCGCAACCCCGTGATGTTCGTCGTCGAGGTCGGCGCCGCGCTCACGACCCTGCTGGCCGTCGCCGAGCCGTTTCTCGGCGGGCCGGCCTCATCCGGTGGCTCGGCCGTGCCGGCCAGCTTCACCGCGGGAATCGCGGTGTGGCTCTGGCTCACCGTGGTCTTCGCCAACCTGGCCGAATCCATCGCCGAGGGCCGCGGCAAGGCCCAGGCCGACAGCCTGCGCCAGACCCGCACCTCGACGACCGCGAACGTGATCGTGTCGTACGACAGCGAATCGGATGCCGGTGGCCTGCGTGCCGAGACCCGGCCCGTTTCGAGCGCCGATCTCACGCTCGGAGACCACGTCGTGGTCACCGCTGGGGAGCTGATCCCCGGCGATGGCGACATCGTCTGGGGCATCGCCTCGGTCGACGAATCGGCGATCACGGGCGAATCCGCCCCTGTCGTTCGCGAGTCGGGCGGCGACCGTAGTGCCGTGACCGGTGGCACTCGCGTGCTGTCGGATCGCATCGTCGTGCGCATCACCTCGAAGCCCGGCGAGACCTTCGTCGATCGTATGATCGCGCTCGTCGAGGGAGCCTCGAGGCAGAAGACACCGAACGAGATCGCCCTCAACATTCTGCTCGCCAGCCTGTCGGTCATCTTCGTCGTGGTGGTGCTGACGCTCAACCCGATCGCCGGATACTCCGCCGCCTCGGTGAGCGTGCCCGTGCTGGTGGCGCTGCTCGTCTGCTTGATTCCGACCACCATCGGGGCGCTGCTCTCGGCGATCGGCATCGCCGGCATGGATCGCCTGGTGCAGCACAACGTGCTCGCCATGTCGGGCCGCGCGGTCGAGGCCGCAGGCGACGTGACCACCCTGCTCATGGACAAGACCGGAACGATCACCTACGGAAACCGCCAGGCCGCCGAGTTCACGGCGCTCGACGGCGTCGCGCCACGGGAGCTCATCGAGGCCGCAGCCAGCTCGTCGCTCGCCGACCCCACGCCCGAGGGCAAGTCGATCGTGGTGCTCGCCGAGACGAAGGGCTTCATGAGGCCCGACGACGTCGATGGCGTGATCGTGCCGTTCACCGCGCAGACCCGCATGTCGGGGCTCGACCTTCCCGATGGATGCCAGATTCGTAAGGGCGCGGGTTCGGCCGTGCTCGCCTGGGTCGAGGAGTCGGGCACGGCGGCCCCGTCGGCCGTCGCGCAGCTCAACGAGCAGGTCGAACGCATCTCGAACGCGGGTGGCACGCCCCTGGTCGTCGCCACGAAGGCGGCGCCCGTCGGCACGCAGCCGGGCGAAGCCCGCATCCTGGGCGTCGTCTACCTGAAGGACATCGTGAAGGAGGGCATCGCTGAGCGCTTCGCCGAGTTGCGAGCCATGGGAATTCGCACCGTGATGGTCACGGGAGACAACCCGCTCACGGCGAAGGCCATCGCCGACGAGGCCGGAGTCGACGACTTTCTCGCTGAGGCGACGCCCGAGCAGAAGCTCGAGCTGATCAAGCGCGAGCAGGAGGGCGGCAACTTGGTCGCCATGACCGGTGACGGAACGAACGACGCGCCCGCGCTGGCTCAGGCCGACGTGGGAGTGGCGATGAACACGGGCACCTCGGCCGCGAAGGAAGCCGGCAACATGGTCGACCTCGACAGCGACCCGACCAAGCTCATCGACATCGTGCGCATCGGAAAGCAGCTGCTCATCACACGCGGCGCTCTCACCACCTTCTCGATCGCGAACGACGTGGCCAAGTACTTCGCCATCATTCCGGCGATGTTCGCCGGGGTGTTCCCGGGGCTCGCGGTGCTGAACATCATGCAGCTGCACTCGCCCGCTTCAGCCATTCTCTCGGCGATCATCTTCAACGCCATCATCATCGTCGTGCTCGTGCCGCTGGCACTGCGCGGCGTCAAGTATCGGGCGCTGTCTGCCTCGCGCATCCTCGGCCGCAATCTGCTGATCTACGGACTCGGCGGAGTCGTGGCGCCCTTCATCGGCATCAAGCTGATCGACCTCGTCGTCACCCTGATTCCCGGTTTCTAGAACGTTTCGCCACAAGAAAGAAGCACGAAAATGAGTTCACGTTCACGCAACGGCCGCCAGTACTGGGTCGCCGTGCGAGCGATGGTGGTCCTCACCGTCGTTCTCGGCATCGGCTACACGGCCGTGGTCACCGGCATCGGCCAGTTGGCCCTGCCGGCCCAGGCCAGCGGCCAGCTGGTATCGGATGCCGACGGCCAGGTCGTCGGCTCGGCCCTCATCGGGCAGTCCTTCACCGACGCTGACGGCAATGCTCTTCCCCAGTGGTTCCAGTCGAGGCCGTCGGCTGCGGGCAGCGGATACGACGGCACCGCCTCGAGCGGAAGCAACCTCGGCCCCGAGAACGCCGACCTCATCAAGGCGATCGGCGACCGTCGCGCCGCGGTGGCTAAACTCGAAGGCGTGTCGGAGTCCGAGGTTCCCGCTGACGCCGTGACCGCATCGGCATCCGGTCTCGACCCCCAGATCAGCCCCGAGTACGCGAGGCTGCAGGTGGCTCGCGTAGCCGAGGCGCGCGACCTGCCCGAGGCCAAGGTCTCGGCTCTCGTCGAGTCGTTTATTCACGGCCGGGATCTTGGAATTCTCGGCGACCCGACCGTCAATGTGCTCGAGTTGAATCTCGCGCTCGCATCGATGGCTCACTGACCATGGGGCGCGGCCGTCTGCGTGTGCTGCTCGGTGCCGCGCCCGGCGTCGGCAAGACGTACACGATGCTCGAAGAGGGAGCCCGGCTTGCCGCCGAGGGCCGAGATGTGGTCGTGGCGGTCGTCGAGACCCACGGACGCTCGGCCACCGCGAAGATGCTGGGCGGCCTCGAGGTCGTTCCGCGCCTGTCGGTGACCCATCGCGGGGTGACGCTGAGCGAGATGGATCTCGATGCCGTGCTCGAGCGGCATCCGGATGTGGCTCTCGTCGACGAACTGGCGCACAGCAACGCTCCCGGGTCGAGGCACGAGAAACGCTGGAACGACGTCGAGACCCTGCTGGATGCCGGCATCGACGTGATGACGACCGTCAACATCCAGCACATCGAGTCGCTCACCGACGTGGTCGAGCAGATCACGGGTGCGCGTCAGCAGGAGACCGTGCCCGACTCCATCGTGCGCTCGGCCGATCAGCTCGAGGTCGTCGACCTGGCCCCGCAGGCGCTGCGTGACCGCCTGGCCGACGGACGCGTGTACCCGGCCGCGCGCATCGACGCCGCACTCTCGAACTACTTTCGCCTCGGCAACCTCACTGCGCTGCGCGAGCTCGCCCTGCTCTGGCTGGCCGACGAGGTCGACTCGGCCCTCACGAACTATCGCGCGGCCCACGGCATATCCAACACCTGGGAGGCCAGGGAGCGCGTGGTCGTGGCGCTGACCGGCGGGCCCGAGGGCGAGACGCTGCTGCGGCGCGGTGCGCGCATCGCCGCCCGCTCGGCCGGTGGTCACCTGGTCGCGGTGCACGTGACCAGCCAGGATGGCCTCCGCGCAGCGCATCCGGGAGCCCTCGCCGCCCAGCGCGTGCTGGTCGAATCGCTCGGAGGAACCTTTCATCAGGTCGTCGGCGACGATATCCCGGCGGCGCTCGTCGACTTCGCCCGCGGCGTGAACGCGACCCAGCTCGTGATCGGCGTCAGCCGGCGCAGCCGATTGAGTGCGGCCCTCTCGGGTCCGGGAATCGGCTCCACTGTCGTTCGTGCCTCGGGCGACATCGACGTGCACATCGTGACCCACGCCGCCGCCGGCGGCCGGCTGTCGCTGCCGAAGTTCAGCGGATCGCTCACGATGCGACGCCGTCTTCTCGGCTTCGGGCTCGCGCTGGTTGGCGGCCCGCTGGTGACCTGGCTGCTCGTTGTTCTGCGCAGCGACGAGTCGATCACCTCCGATGTGTTGACATTCCAGCTGCTCGTTGTGCTCGTGGCCCTGCTCGGGGGCATCTGGCCCGCTCTCTTCGCCGCCCTGCTGTCGGGCCTCACGCTCGACTTCTTCTTCGTCGCTCCGCTGTACACCGTCACGGTGAGCGAACCCATTCATCTGCTCGCGCTCGCGCTCTACGTGGTGAATGCGGTGCTCGTGAGCGTGGTCGTCGACACGGCGGCGAGGCGCTCGCGGCAGGCGCGGCGGGCCGCCGCGGAGTCGGAGCTGCTCGCCATGGTCGCCGGCAGCGTGCTGCGCGGGCAGGATGCGCTGCAGGCCCTCCTGGCTCGCACCCGCGAGGCGTTCCGGCTCGACGAGGTGCGACTGGTCGGCAGCGGGGGAGAGGTGCTGGCGGAGGACTCGTCGCCAGAACCCGGCCCGTTTCCTGAGCCTGTCGAAGGAAAACGCGTCTCGACCGGCTCGACGAGCGGGAGCGTCTCGACCGTGCCGGTCGGCGACCGGGCTGTGCTCGAGCTGCGCGGGCCCGACCTGGCCGCATCCGAGCGACGCCTGCTGGGCGTCATCGCGGCGCAGATCGAGCAGGCCCTCGAGCACCGCGACCTCTCGGCCACGGCCCAGGAGTTGAAGCCACTGGCGGTCGCCGATCGCATGCGCAGTGCACTTCTCGCCGCCGTCGGCCACGACCTGCGTCGCCCGTTGACCGCCGCGACCGCTGCAGTGAGCGGGCTGCGTTCGACGGAGGTCGAGCTCAGCGGGGCTGATCGCGCCGAGCTGCTCGACACCGCGCAAGAGAGCCTCGATACGCTTGCGGAGCTCGTGACCGATCTGCTCGATGTGAGCCGGGTCGAGGCGGGGGTGCTCGCCGTGTCGATTATTCCGCTCGACATCGACGATGTGATCGTGCCCGCTCTCGACGAACTCGGGCTCGGCCCGGAATCCGTGGAGCTCGCCGTCGCCGCAGACGACCTGCCACCCGTTCTGGCCGACCCGGTGCTGCTGCAACGGGTGCTCGTGAACCTGCTCTCGAATGCCGTGCGCTTCGCTCCGGCCGAGACGCGCATCAGGCTCTCGGCCAGCAGCTTTCAGGGGCGGGTGGAGCTCCGTGTTGTGGACACCGGTCCGGGGATTCCGGGCGATCGGCGTGACGAGGTGTTCGTTCCGTTCCAGCGGCTGGGCGACACCGACAACTCCACGGGTCTCGGTCTGGGCCTCGCTCTCTCGAAGGGCTTCGTCGAAGGCATGGGCGGAACCATCGAGGCTGAAGACACTCCGGGCGGTGGCCTGACCATGGTCGTCTCGTTGCCGACGGCGCCGAGTGTGACAGAACCGGGTGTCGCTGGGCCAGGCATCGCTGAACCGGGCATCGCTGAACCGTCGAAGGATTCCGCCGAGGAGAAGCCATGAAGATTCTGATCGCCGACGACGACCCGCAGATCTTGCGTGCTCTCTCCGTGACGCTGCGCGCCCGCGGCTACGACGTTGTGGTGGCACGTGACGGGGCCGAGGCGCTCAACGCGGCGATCGACCAGCATCCAGATCTGGTCATGCTCGATCTCGGCATGCCCAAGCTCACCGGCATCGAGGTCATCGAGGGCATTCGCGGCTGGTCACAGGTGCCGATTCTCGTGGTTTCGGGCAGAACGGACGGGGCGGAGAAGGTGCTGGCCCTCGACGCGGGCGCCGACGACTATGTCACGAAGCCGTTTGCGATCGACGAACTGCTGGCGCGCATCCGTGCCCTGACCCGGCGGGTGCCCACGGCGGGCGACGAGGCCCTCGTGACCTTCGGCGATGTCACGATCGACCTCTCGGCGAAACAGGCGACGAGACGAACGGATGCCGGCGGCGACGAGACCGTGCGGCTCACGCCCACGGAATGGATCATTCTCGAGACCCTCGTACGAAGCCCCGGCAGGCTCGTGACGCGAGCCGCTCTGCTGACCGCTGTCTGGGGCCCGAACCACACGAACGACTCTGGATATCTGCGCGTGTATCTCGCCCAGCTGCGCAAGAAGCTCGAGCGGGAGCCGGCGAGGCCCCGGCACCTGCTGACAGAGGCCGGGATGGGATACCGCTTCGTGCCCTGAGGCCGACTCTTGTCGTCTAGTTGGCGATGCTGGAGGTCAGCACGCCGGCGTTTGTGAGCGCCGTGCCGATTGCGTGCGAGGTTGCTTCGAACGCGTTCGCGGTCTTCGTTGCGCCGATCGCTCCGCCCTTCAGAGCGCCCACCGCGAGGTCGCGCTTGAGGCGCGCGACGAGCTGGCCGCGGTCGTCGACGAAGAACTGCGTGTCGAATGACATGTGCAGCTTCTTGCCCGCGAGCCCTCCCCAAAGAACGGTGGCCGCAGTGCTGCCGCGAACGGCGTGGAACCCGCCGTCGGTATTGATGGTGATGGTGAACCCCTCGGCTGTGAGCGCGTTGCCGATGATGGTCTTCGCGGCGTCGTGATCGCCCGCGATGAAGAAGTCGTAACTGGATGCCATGCACCGACAATAGCGTCTGGCGCCCTGTCGTCGGCTGTAAAATCGAGTGTCTCCCTCTCGCGGAGAACGAAGGCGGCGATGGATGTGAGCGATCAGCCTGGCAAGACCGGAATCCGTCTTGTCGCATCCCTCGCAGGGGTGTCGCACATGACCGTCTCGCGAGTGCTCAACGGCCACACGAACATTCGGCCCGCCACACGCCAGCGTGTGCTCGACGTGATCAGCGAGCTCAACTTCACGCCGAGCACCGCGGCGAGAGCCCTCGCCACCCATCGCTCGAGGCAAATCGGCGTCGTGGTGGAGAGCGCCGTCGAATACGGCCCGATGAGCACCATTCGCGCCATCGAAGAGGCCGCCCGCGACATGGGGTACACCTTGACGACGGCGACGAGTCATCACGGCAAGCTGACTCCGACGCAGTCGGTGGAGCACCTGCTCGCTCAGGGGGTCGATGCCCTCTGCATGATCGCGCCGCGCACGTCGTCACTTGTCGCGCTGCGTCAGATGTCGATCGCCGTGCCGGTTCTGGTGATCAAGTCGATGGCGGATCGCACCTTTCTCACGGCGGGGGTCGATCAGGTTCTGGGCACCAATCTCTTGGTCGACCATTTGGCAGAGCTCGGTCACCGGCACATCCTGCACATCGCCGGTCCACTCGACTGGTCTGATGCCCAGGTGCGTGTGAGGGCTTTCCACGCTCGCATCCGCAAGCTCGGCCTGCCGAAGCGGCCCCACGTGCTGGGTGACTGGACTGCAGACACGGGATACGCATTTGCCTCGGCGCTCACGGAGATGCCCGAGTACACGGCGATCTTCGCCGCGAACGACGACCTGGCGCTCGGCGTGATGCACGGCTTGCACGACCGTGGTATCGCGGTGCCGGGCGATGTCAGCGTGGTCGGTTTCGACGATCTGCCCACCTCTCGTCACCTCTGGCCACCTCTCACCACCGTGGAACAGGATTTCACGGCTCTCGGCGTGAAAGCGCTCGAGGTTCTTCGCTCCGCGCTCGAGTCGGAGGTCGCCACGAGACACGTGAAGATTCCCAGCCGGCTCGTGGTGCGGGAGTCGACCGCCCCGCCCCGGCCCGCCTCGCTGTAGAGCTCGCGATCCTCGGCTTGTCGCGCCGATCTCTGCGCGTCTATTTGTGAGCGCTAACAAACTTTGCGCATTTCTCTTGACCGCTTTTGATTGTTCCCGGTAACATCCTGACGAAGGCCACCCCCTCACGGGGGATGGGCCTTGATCGCGGTGTTCAGACCGCGGCTGATTCGTCTCGCCACAGCAAAGGAGCTGGAATGAGATCACCTCTCTCAACGTCTTCGCCGGTCGCGACACGCCAATCCGGCGCCGCAATTGTTACCGCTCTCATAGCAACCACGCTGATCGCCACCGGACTCGTCGAATCACCGGAGAGTGCGAGCGCAGCCGACGGGTGGAATCCACCGTCGTCGTACACGTCGACCGACAAGGGAGACGGCAGCTACTCGGTACCGCTGTTCAACGCCGACGTTCCCGACGTCAGTGTCGAGATGGTCCCGGCGGCGGAGAACGACGAGGGCCGCGACCTGTATTACATGATCAGCACCACGATGCACCTGAGCCCCGGCGCTCCGATCATGAAGTCGTACGACCTCGTCAACTGGGAGACGGTCAACTACGTCTTCGACCGGGCGAGCATCGGCGACTCGTTCTCGTTGCGCAATGGCCAGACGTCGTATGGCCAGGGTCAGTGGGCCTCCTCGCTTCGCTACCACGACGGTCGCTTCTACGTGGCCTTCAATACGAACAACCTCGGAGGCTCGTACATCTACTCGACCGACGATATCGACAGCGGGTCCTGGAGCAAGGTCGCCCTCGGCCGGTCGTTCCACGACCCGTCGCTCTTCTTCGACGAGAACGACGGCGGCACCCCCTACATCTTCTACGGCTCGGGTTCGACGAGCGCAGTCAAGCTCAACAGCGACCTCACCCAGGTCGTCGCCGAGTACTCCAACATCCTCCGGCCCGCCGACTACCCGGGATCGAGCTTTCTCGGTGGCCTGTTCGAGGGCGCCCAGGTGCAGTACATCGATGGGTACTACTACATCGTGATCATCACGTGGCCGTCCGGCCAGGGTCGCCAGGTGGCGCTGTTCCGCTCCGAGGACCTGCTCGGCAGGTACGCCACGGCCGACGGCAGCAACCCTTACGAGGCGCGCGGGGTGCTCAACTCCAACGGCTTCGCACAGGGCAGTCTCGTTCCCATCACCAGAGCCGACGGCACCACCGACTGGCACGGCATGTTCTTCCGCGACACCTTCCCAACGGGGCGCGTGCCCGCGCTCATCCCGGCTACCTGGACCGATGGCTGGCCGACCTTCGGCAACAACGGCTCGGTTCCGGTGAACGGGCTGTTCGAGAAGCCCATCCGACTGACGCCTGAGGAGGAGCTGTTTCAGCGGCAGAAGAGCCTGGTGGTGTCGGACGACTTCGACAACGATGCGCCCGACCGCGCCTACCAGCACGAAGACTGGACGATCCCCGACGGGCCGAGCTACGACGAGTCCCTGCTCGGCGTCGAGCTCCTGCAGAATCCCGGCTTCGAATCCGCCGGGGTGGCACCCTGGGGCAGCCAGTACGGCGCCGCCGTGGCGGTCTCCACTGACGCCGCATCAGGCGCATCCGCCCTGTCGGTGATCAACCGCACGCTCAACGGATCCGGCCCTAACCAGGTGCTCGCGAACACCCTGCAGAGGGGCATCACCTATACGGTCTCCGCGAAGGTGAAGTACTCCGGCGCCCCCGCCAGCATCCAGTTCAATCTCACCGCCGACTGGGGCTCGGGTGTGCAGACGATGGTGTCGAAGTCGGTACCGGCCGGCGAATGGACCCAGGTCACGGGCACCTACACGATGCCGCAGACGGCCAACGTCGCATCGGTGAAGTTCGCGATAGAGACGCCCTGGGGCCAACCCCAGCCGGCCTCCTCCTCGGTCAGCTACCTCGTCGACGACGTCTCGATCGTCGGGAATCAGGTCACGGTCGAGCAGCCGACCGCCGAAGAGATCGAGCCGAACGGCTCGCGCCTTGACCTTCCGTGGGAATGGAACCATGCCCCCGACAACCGTTACTGGTCGCTCACCGACCGCGACGGCTGGCTGCGCCTGACCGCCGGCAAGGTCGTTACCGGCGGCTACACGCACTCGAAGCTCTCCGACAAGGCCGAGCTCGCCTGGTTCGAAGAGGCGCGCAACACCCTGTCGCAACGCGCCTTCGGTCCGCGCCAATCGGTGGAGACGACTCTCGACATCGCTGAGATGCACGATGGCGACGTCGCGGGTCTCGCCGCCTACAACCGAGGCTTCTCATACGTCGCGGTGAAGCGTGTCGACGGGGTCAACACCGTGGGCGTCGTCAACCGGGTGCAGCCGTTCACCGCAGCTGTCGACCAGGCCGCCATCGAGACCTTCGTGCCCGGAAGCACGGCTGCTCTTGGCGAGAACACCGTCGTGCACCTCAAGGCCGATCTCGACTTCACCACGAACGGGCAACTGTGGACCACGTTCTACTACAGCCTCGACGGAACCGAGTGGACGGCCCTGGGTGGTCGAGTCGGGCCGCAGAGTCTCGATGGCAGCCTCGCGCACTTCATGGGCCACCGCGTCGGACTGTTCACCTACGCCACCCAGTCCACGGGAGGCCACGTCGACTTCGAAGACTTCCTACTCAGCGACACGCTGACCGCGCAGAATCTGCCGCTCGACACGGGCGATCTCGACGCCGCGATCGCGCACGCCTCAACGCTGGATGCCGCCGACTACCCCGCAGAGGAATGGAGCGTTATGCAGACGGCGCTGCAGAAGGCGACGGATGCGCAGGCGTCAGGCTTCGGATCCCAGAACCAGATCGACGCCCCCGAGCGCGCCCTGAGCTACCAACTCGCGAAGCTCGGAACGCTCAAAGCGGCCGTTGCCCCCTCGATCGATGTCACGGTCGTGGCTGGTTCGCGGTGTGTTGCTGGCAAGGCGCTGCTGACTGTGCAGGTGACGAACAACGACGCGGTGCCTGTGAAGCTGATGATCGATTCGGCTTATGGGTCGAAGACGATCGCCACCGTCGCGCCGACGAAGAACGGCTCGCATGCCTTCACAACCCGTCTGGCTTCTTTGCCGGCGGGTGAGGTGACGGTCACGGCATCGGCCACGGTCGATGGCCAGCCTGTGAGCACCGTGGTGCCGGCGCCATACGAGGCCAAGCCCTGCGGCTGAGAACCCCCCCCGACCCAAGTCCAGCAATCAAGGAGGATAAATGGAACAGCTCGTGCAATCCCGGTGGAGACACCGGTCGAAGATAGGACTCGCGGGGGTGGCTCTCGCCGCCCTTCTCGCGTCGTCGTTCTCGGCAAGCGCGTCATTCGCCGCCGATCAGGAACTGATCGTGAACGGTGGGTTCGAAAGCGGAACCGCGAACTGGATCGTGAACAACGGCAACGCGACCGATGGTGGCACTCTCGCCACAACGCCGGATGCGACCACCGGAGCCGCCGCAGCGCTGATCACCGGTCGGCTCACGACGGGCTCTGGCCCGATGCAAGACCTCACCGGCAAGGTGCAGGCTGGACAGACCTACACGATCAAGGCGCGCATCAAGTACGAGAACGCCGCGTCGCCCGCGACGAAGCAGTTCTTCGCCACAATGCACTACGGCGGAGGAACGTACACGAACCTCGCCAGCGTCACCGCGACGAAGGGCGAGTGGGCCACACTCAGCGCCAACTTCACCATCCCGTCGACCCAGAGCGTGGGCACCGCACGGCTGTTCTTCGAGACCCCGTGGGCTTCGACGTCGACGGCCGCGGGTGCGCCTGCCACACACCTGATGGACTTCAAGGTCGACGACGTCTCCCTTGTGGGCGCTCCGCCACCCCCCGCTCCGTCGAAGACCATCGAGGTGGTCGGCAAGAACCCCGGAGAGCACAATCCCGTGATCTCTCACAAGTTCGGCGCCGACGCCTTCGGCTTCGTCGACAACGGTCGTGTGTACATCTACATGACGAACGACACCCAGGGATACGCTCCGGATCCGACGACGGGAATCTCGCCGCAGATCAACTACGGCAGCATCAACCAGATCACCGTGATCTCCTCGGAGGACCTCGTGAACTGGACCGATCACGGTGAGATCCAGGTCGCCGGTCCGAACGGAATCGCTCCGTTCACGTCGAACTCCTGGGCACCGGGCATGGCCAAGAAGACGATCAACGGCGTCGACAAGTACTTCCTCTACTACGCCAACGGCGGAGGCTCGAGCAACGTGCTCACCGGTACCTCGCCCATCGGTCCCTGGGTGAGTGAGCGCACCAGCACGCTGATCAACAGCAGCACCCCCGGAGTTCAGGGCGTCAACTGGCTGTTCGACCCGGCCCCCCTCGTCGACGACGACGGTCAGGGCTACCTCTACTTCGGTGGCGGTCCCGCCTCGACGAGCTTTCCTGCCGCCGAGCGCTTCAACAACCCGAAGAACATCAGGGCCATCAAGCTCGGAGACGACATGATCTCGACCGTCGGCGAAGCCGTCGTGGTCGATGCTCCGGTCGCCTTCGAGGCTTCGCAGGTCTTCGAGCGTGAGGGCAAGTACTACCTCTCGTATTCGTCGCACTTCGGTGGCAGCGACTTCGGTGGCAACCAGACCGCACTGCCCGGCTATCCGGGCGGCGGCCAGATCGGCTACATGATGTCTGATGACCCGATGGTGTGGGACAAGAGCACCTATCAGGGTGTGCTGTTCCCGAACCAGGGCCAGTTCTTCGGAGCGGGCACGGGCGGCAACAACCACCAGTCGGTGTTCGAGCTCGATGGCAAGTACTACTTCACCTACCACGCTCCGACGCTCAACAAGCGCATCAACGGCAACACCACTCAGGGGTACCGCAGCACGCACATCCAGGAGCTGACCTTCAACGAAGACGGCACCATCCAGCAGGTCGTGGGCGACTACGTCGGCCCGGATCAGATCAAGAACCTCGATCCGTACAGCGTGCTCGAGGCTGAGACCATCGCCTACCAGCAGGGTCTCGCCACCAAGAAGATCGACGGCGGCTCCACGCAGTTCGGAACGAACGCTCCGAACCTCGTGCTCGACGACGTCGACAACGGGGACTGGACGTCGCTCTCTGCAGTCGACTTCGGCGACACCGGAGCCGGTTCGGTAACAGCGAAGGTCAAGGCTCTCGTGGCCGGCGGAAAGATCGAGGTTCGTCTCGACGACCGCACGTCTGCTGTGGTCGCCTCCGTCGATGTCGACTCGCCGGTGGGCGAGTGGGGCGAGGTCTCGACCGGTCTCGAGGGTGTCACAGGAGTGCACGATGTGTACTTCACCTTCACCGGACCGACCGGCCAGAACCTTGCCGAGGTCGACACCTGGTCGTTCACCGAGGCGGACGCCGCCCCGGTGCTGGATGTGGTGGCGACTGCTGGTTCGCGGTGTGTTGCTGGCAAGGCGCTGCTGACTGTGCAGGTGACGAACAACGACGCGGTGCCTGTGAAGCTGATGATCGATTCGGCTTATGGGTCGAAGACGATCGCCACCGTCGCGCCGACGAAGAACGGTTCGCATGCCTTCACGACCCGTCTGGCTTCTTTGCCGGCGGGTGAGGTGACGGTCACGGCATCGGCCACGGTCGATGGCCAGCCTGTGAGCACCGTGGTGCCGGCGTCATACGACGCCAAACCCTGCGGCTGATCCAACCCGACGTGGGTCGGCCGGGCTTCCGGGCGCGGCCGCCCCACGTCATCCCTATAGCTCTTATCCCTGCACCATCTGCATCGAATGAAATGGAACCCACAATGCGTAAACGAGAATTCGCTGCCCGCACCTCGGCAGTGGTCGTCGGAACTTTGCTGCTGACCGGCCTCGCCGGTGCGGCGGCGGCCGAGGAAGTCGGAAGCGACGATGTCGACGTGAATGTCGAGATCGCTGAGATCGAAGGCCCCGGAGTGCTCGCCATGAGTGTCGGCGGCACATCGACCACTCTCACCGAAACCGGCTCGACCGAGCTGGTGCGCCAGTTCACCGGCACCCTGCCGACGGTCACGGTCACCGACACCCGCGCGCCCGAAGACATCCCGGCCGATGTCGGATGGTACGTGCTCGGCTCCTCCACAGACTTCGTGGGAGATGCCGGGCAGGCTCCGATTGGCGCCGAGTACCTCGGCTGGATTCCTGCCCTCATCAACGGCGGCGACTCCGGCTTGGTCACCGAAGGTGACCCGGTAGACACCGCCATCGAAGGAGGAGCCGACGGCGTCGGCCTGGTCGACCAGGAGCTGCTCGCACTCGCCATCGACTCGGGCGCCGTCGCGTCCGAGGGCCAGTGGACGGCGAACGCCAACCTGTTCCTGCGCACCCCGGCAACCGTTGCGCCGGGCAGCTACACCTCGACGCTGACTCTGTCTCTGTTCGAGTAGTAACCCTGGGCGGGGCTGCACTCCTCAACGTGCAGTCCCGCTCGCACCGCACCATTCGCCCCAGCATTCGAGGTCACCCGCTCGTGAAATTCAGAGAAGCCGCACTCGGCGCCCGTCTCGCATCCGCCCTCACCGCCCTCGCCGTCGCATCCGGCCTCGCGTTGGCCGGCATGGGTTCGGCCGTCGCCGCCCCGGCTGCGACGGACGCCGCCGAGCCCACGATCACGTGGTCTGTGACCCCCGCCGATGCCGACGGCCCCGATGGCCGATCATGGATGGAGCTCGAGGGAGATCCGGGCGAGAAAATCCAAGAGCATCTCGCGGTGCGCAACCTCGGCACGACCGAGGTCACCTTCGCCCTCAATGCTGCCGATGGTTACTTCACGGCCAAAGGGCGTTTCAACATGCTTCCGCACGGCACCGAATCGGTCGATGCCGGCACGTGGGTCGGCGTTCAGGAGAACGTCACGGTGGCTCCGGGCGGCATGGCTGTCGTTCCTGTCGACATCACCATTCCAGAGAACGCCACCCCGGGCGATCATGCCGCAGGACTCGCAGCGTCGATCTTCTCCACCGGATCAGAGGGCGGCGCATCACTCGGCGTCGAGAGCAGGGTGGGATTCCGTGTTCTGACCAGGGTGACCGGCGAGATCGCACCGTCGCTGGCCGTCGTTTCGAGCGAGGCCGCGTACCGCTCCTCGTGGAACCCCTTCGAACCCGGCTCGACACGCATCGAATACACGCTCGAGAACACCGGCAACGCGCGGCTTTCGGTGAGCGGCTCGACTGTCGCCGGGGGCGTTCGTCTGCCGGATGCCTCTGGCGAGGCCGCCGCGCCCGTGGAACTGCTGCCGGGCGATCGCCGCACCTTTCAACTCGACGTGCCGGGCGCCTGGCCCGTGGGCCTGCTGCGCTATCCACTCACCGTCGAGCAGTCGGTGATTCTGCCGAACGAAGCAAGCGAACCCGCAGCTGCGCTGCAACAGAACATCGAAGTCTGGGCGATCCCGTGGTCGCAGCTCGTTGTGCTGCTGGCGGTGCTGCTCATCGTGGGTGGCCTGCTGTGGGGGCGCATGCGCCGCAAACGACAGGTGGAGAAGTTGCTCGAAGAGGCTCGAGAAGAAGGTAGAAGATCGGTGGTCATCTCATGAACGATTCACGCGCGAGGTTGCGCGCCTCTCGAGGGTCACGGATGCTGCTGCTCGGCTCCCTGACGCTGGCCATTGTGGCGGGGCCCGCCCCTATCGCCGCCACGGCGGCGGGCATCGACGACGACGGGGTCGGGGTACACGTCGAGATCACGCCGCGCCCGGGGGAGACGCCGCCGCCAGGCGAGCCTGGTGGTTCCGGATCGGGGTCCGGCTCCGGCGGTTCCGGCCAGCTGTCGTCGACCGGCTTGGGCGGGCTCGAGCTGCTCGCCGCCACGGGCCTCGGAATCGGCCTGGCGGGCGGCATCCTCACTCTTGTCGCCCGCCGAGGCCGACCCGATGGCGCTGGGCGTCGAGATCGCGCGAGGCGCGCGTAGCGCCCGTCAGCGGGCGGCGCCCTTGAGGGTTCCTGTGGTCTGCACGTTCTCTTCGTAGATGTAGCAGAGCACCTCGCGGTCGCCCTGTTCCGTCCAGCTGTCTTTGGTGGGAAGCAGGTAGCCCAGGTACAGAGTGGAATCGTCGTAGCCGACACCGTTGAACTCGGCGAAGGGCGGAGTGCAGCCGTCGCCGGCCTGCTGCGTCACCGCGTCGTCTCCAGGAAACTCATCGCCCGCAAGGTCGAATGCGCTGTAGGCCTCGTAATCGTGGGGCTGGTCGCAGGGAACCACGGGAACCTCGCTGATCTCCTCCGCATCGACGTCGTTGAAGCAGTCGCCCACCGCGATGGTGAACACATCGGCCTGGCCGGCCTCGGTGACCTCGCTGGTCTCGTCGTCTCGCACGGCCTGGTCTTTGGGCATCACGGCGTCGAGCACGCTGCAGCCTGTCAGGGCGAAGAGGCTTATCGTCAGGGATGCGGCAGCGGCGAGCGGCGTGAGCCTGCGGCGGGTGATCGTGGGCATGAGCTGATGGAGCCTTTCGTGATTGACGGGGTCAGATCGGAATCGATCTGAGCCCTGCAATGCAGGGCGATCTCCATGTTGGCAGGGCAGACCGGCGTCTGAAAACCCTCATCACGCACATGAGCAACGCGGCAGACCGAACTGAGCAGCCGATCGCCGCGACTGAGTAGCTCCTCTTACTTCCACCACTCATCGGCCGGGCCGATGGGCAGGGAGCGCTTGTGCTCTGTCGCGACGTACCGAGCGATGATGGCGTCCGCCACGCGGGCCTCGACGTCTTTGCCCTCGAGAAAGTCGTCGATGTCGGAGTATGTGAGCCCCAGGTTGGCCTCGTCGGTCTGGCCGGGCGTGTGGTCGAGCAGGTCGGCGGTCGGGGCCTTCAGGTAGAGACGCTCGGGCGCATCCAGTTCTTCGAGCAATGCCCGGCCCTGCCGCTTGGTGAGGCCGGACAGGGGAAGCACATCGGCGCCGCCGTCGCCGAACTTGGTGAAGAAGCCGGTCACGGCCTCGGCTGCGTGGTCGGTTCCGACGACCAGCAGACCTGCGTCGCCCGCGATGGCGTATTGGGCGATCATGCGTGCGCGAGCCTTGACGTTGCCCTTGTTGAAGTCAGTGATCGGTGTTCCGACCGCGTCGGTGAACTCGGCGGCGATGCCGTCGACGCCGCGCTTGATGTCGAAGGTGACGACGCGTTGGGGCTTGATGAAGGTCAGCGCGAGCTGGGCGTCGTCTTCATCGGCCTGCACCCCGTAGGGCAGACGCACGGCGATGAATGTCGCTTCAACGCCCTCGCCCTGGAGTCTCTCGACCGCCAGTTGGCACAGTCGACCTGCGAGAGAAGAGTCCTGCCCGCCGCTGATGCCGAGCACCAGCCCTTTGGCCCCTGTTCGAAGCAGGTAGTCGACCAGGAACGATGTGCGGCGTTCGATCTCCGCTGCGGGGTCGATCGTGGGCAAGACGGTGAGGGCCTCGATGATGTTGGCCTGTTCTTCGCGCATGGCTACAAAACTACGCCGAACGACGACGGATCGCCTCTAAGGCTGGGTGGATGACGCCTGATCGGCGGCTGCCGGGGCCTGCGTCCCCGCGGCGGAGTCGACGAGGTAGACCGACTGACCCGTCGCTCCCGCCTCTCCGCGACCCAGCGGAATGGCGAAGATGGCGGTTCCGTAGGCGCAGACCTCTGTCCAGTTGGTGCCCATCTCCGAGGTGTCGAAGCGCATGGCGACGATGGCGTTCGCACCCTTCGACTCGGCCTCGACGACCATGCGATGCATGACCTCCTGGCGGCTCTCGTAGAGTGCCTTGGTCATCTCGGGGAGTTCGCCGCCTCCGAGGGCGCGGAAGCTGGCGGTGAACTGCGCGCCGATATCGCGTGATCTCACGGTGAGGCCCATCACCTCGCCGAAGACGGCATCGATGCGGTGGCCCGGAATCTCATTGGTTGTCACGACGATCATGGCTCGATGCTAGTCCGGGCCTTCGCAGGGTGCGAGTACCTTTCTTTGTATGAGTTCGTCGCGCCCTGTTCTGTTTCTCGTCTCCGCCGATTCCGGATGCGTGAGGGTCGATGCAGAGGCGCCGCACGTCTCCGTCATGGACCTCGGGGTGACCCGAGGCGACGGCATTTTCGAGACGATCAGCGTGTGCGGGGGCCGCGCCCAGGCGCTCGAGCCGCACCTCGACCGCTTCGTTCGCTCGGCACGACTCCTCGATCTGCCCGACCCTGATCTCGACCTCTACCGCCAGGCTGTATTCGCCGCGATCGACGCCCACGACGATGTCGCAGAGCTCTACATCAAGACCGTCATGACCCGCGGGGTAGAGGGCGCGGGTGTGCCGACCGGCTGGGTTTATGCGGCCGAGGCAGCAGACTTCGCGGGCGCGCGCACCGAAGGAATTCGGGTCGTCACTCTCGACCGTGGGCTGAGGCACGACGTCGCGCAGACCTCTCCGTGGCTGCTGCAGGGCGCCAAGACCCTGTCGTACGCCGTGAATCGTGCCGCGCTGCGCGAGGCCGAGCGCCGCGACGCCGACGACGTGATCTTCACGTCGAGCGACGGCTTCGTTCTCGAAGGCCCGACGTCGAACGTCATTCTGCGCAGGGGCGACACGCTGGTGACTCCGCGCACAGACCAGGGCATTCTCCCGGGAACAACCCAGGCGAGCGTCTTCGAGTTCGCGCAGGCTAAGGGTATGAAGACGGAGTATGCGGTCGTGCCGATCGCTGAACTCTCCTCCGCAGACGCGTTGTGGCTGGTGTCGAGCGTGCGGCAGGCCGTACCGATCAACAGGCTCGACGGCGTGGAGCGTTCGATCGACGTCGAGTTCACCGCTCGCATGACGGCGTACCTGCTCGGCCGCCGAGACTGACGATGAGGAAGTACCGATGAAACTCGCAAGACTGGGCCCCGCCGGCCACGAGATCCCCGTGCTCATCGATGGCGATCGTCATCTCGATCTGCGCGGCATCGTGACCGATCTCGACGGCGCGCACCTCGCATCCACCGTGTTCGAGGAGATCGCAGCTGCGCGCGACGCGGGCACCCTGCCCGATCTCGACGGAGCGGCGGATATGCGTGTGGGTGCGCCCGTCGCTCGGCCCGGTGCGATCCTGTGCATCGGCCAGAACTACGCGGCGCATGCTGCCGAATCGGGGGCTGCGCCGCCTCAGGTTCCCATTCTGTTTCTCAAGACCACCAACTCGGTCGGCGGACCCTTCGACGACGTCGACATTCCGAAGCGCAGCGTGAAGACCGACTGGGAGGTCGAGCTGGGCGTGGTGATCGGCACGCGCGCCCTGTATCTCGATTCGCCCGCCGACTCCGCGCGGCACATCGCCGGCTATGTCGTGGGCAACGACCTCTCCGAGCGCGACTTTCAGCTCGCGGAGTCGGGCGGACAGTGGAGCAAGGGCAAGTCGGCGCCCGGTTTCACGCCCCTCGGGCCATGGCTCGTCACGGCAGACGAGGTCGATGCGAGCGACTTGCGGCTGCGCAGCTGGGTCAATGGCCAACCGCGGCAGGACTCGACGACGGCCGACCTCATCTTCGACATCGACCACATCGTCTGGCACCTCAGCCAGTATCTGGCTCTCGACCCCGGCGACGTGATTCTCACTGGCACACCCGAGGGCGTCGCCCTGTCTGGCCGGTTCCCCTACATCGTTGCGGGCGACATGGTGGAGGTCGAGATCGAGGGACTCGGCCGCCAGCGCCAGCTCTTCGGCCAGGCATAGGCGCGCACCGTGTCGCATGAACTCGCTGCACGGGAGTTCGACGGACTCGTGGCGCTCGTCACGGGTGGCGCATCGGGCATAGGCGCTGCGATCGCCGCCGAGCTGCTCGATCGTGGCGCCCGAGTAGCGGTGCTCGATCTGACGACCGAGGGTGCGCACGCGGATGCTCTCGTCCTGCAGGCAGACATTGGCGACGACGCCTCGGTACGGTCAGCGGTGGATGCCGTGGTCGCCGAGTACGGATCACTCGACATCGTGATCAACAACGCGGGCATCGGTGCACAGGGAACCGTGGAGGACAACTCCGACGACGAGTGGACGCGAGTGCTCAATGTAAACGTGGTGGGCATCGCCCGCGTGAGTCGCGCTGCCCTTCCCCACCTCAGGCACTCATCTGCGGCGGCGATCGTGAACACCTGCTCGATCGTCGCCACCGCCGGTCTGCCCCAGCGTGCGCTGTACACGGCGTCGAAGGGTGCTGTGCTTTCGCTCACCCGCGCGATGGCCGCTGACCACCTTCGCGAGGGTGTGCGGGTCAATTGTGTGTCGCCCGGAACTGCCGATACTCCCTGGGTGGGCCGGCTCCTCGGCAGCGCCGACGATCCGGTGGCGGAGCGTCTTGCCCTCGAGGCGCGACAGCCGCACGGTCGCTTGGTGGCGGCATCCGAGATCGCCGATGCCGTCTGCTATCTGGCCAGCCCGCGCAGCCGCTCGACGACCGGAACGAACATCGCTGTCGACGGCGGTATGCAGGAGCTGCGCCTGCGCCCGGGCGCGCAGAAGTAAGGTCGCCCGCTACCCCCGGGGGAGTGCGCGAGGTGCATCCCGCAGGGGGATTCCGTTCTGAAGCGATCGGAGGAGTATCTATCTCAGCGGCCAGAACGGCTGCCTCACGATCCCTAGAACGGAACATCACAATGACTCACAACTTCGATGAGGGCCACGAGCCCGAAACAGACAACAACAGCAACTCCGATCGCCGTGGCCAGCGGCCCGGCTTCGGCCCCGGCTTCCCATTCGGGGGCCCCGGCTTCGGCGGTCGCGGTGGCCACTTCGGCCCACGCGGTTTCCGCGGCGTCCGAGGACTCGGCGGACACCTGGGCGAGGTCGTTCTCGCAGAACGCTTCGCCCGTGGCGAGATCGACGCGGCCGAGTACCGGGAGCGCGTCGCAGTGCTCCGCGAGGTGCAGGCTGAAGGCCGGGAAGCCCACGAGGCGGCCCGTGAGGCGCGTCCCAAGAAAGACGGGCCGCGCGACGCATAGTGGGCGTCCCCCTGCAGGGGCCTCCTTGATGTGCGGACGAATCATAGGATCTATGCGGCGTCCACACCGACGTTTGTCTAGAATTCCAGCCTGAACTTCGTGATTGGTAGGATATTAACTCGTAGCGCCGCCCATTGTCTGCACTCATGACGCCCGCACGGAGACACCTCAATGAAACGCTTCGACCTCACCCGAGCCGAGCAGGCCACATCACTCAACAATTCCTTCCTTCTCGGCAACGGACGGCTCGGCGCGTCGGTTCGCGGTGGGGCCGGACGAGAACATGTGGATCTCAACCTCGACACCTTCTGGTCGGGTGGGCCGCTCGCGGTCGCCCCGGCCGACGGTGAGGAGCCCCGACGCTTTCTCGACCCGCTCCGTGAGGCTGTGCGCGACGGCGAGTGGGCGCTTGCGGAGGAGCATGCGACGCGCATGCAGTCAGACGGGTACACGCAGTCGTACGAGCCGCTCGGCTTCGTCGACTGGGCCTATGGCGATCTTCCCACTGGCGGCTACTCACGCTCGCTCGACCTGGCGCACGCTGCCGCGACGATCGCCTATGACGTCGCCGATGGCCGCACCGAGGTCGAGACTTTCGTGAGTGCGACCGAGCAGGTCATGGTCATGGAGGTCTTGCAGCCAGGCCCCTCTGGCTCCGCGCCGGTCTTCCGCTCGCCACATCCTGTCCGACTCGAGCGAGCGGCGCTCGCTCCGGGAGGCGACGAGCACGTCGATATCGTGACGGGTCGCGCGCCGGCATGCGTCCTCCCGCAGTACCTCGGCGACGTTCCGCATGCGGTCGTTTACGACACCGGCGAGCCCGACAACGCCGGTCTTGTCGACGCCGGTATGGGGTTCGCCGTGGGAATCCTGGTGCAGACGGTGGACACCCCGGGAACGGCGGGCACAACAACACGGATGCTCGTGGCGGCCGCCGACGGCTTTCGCGGACGATCGGAGCGCCCCAGCGCCGACGGCGCCGCCCTCTCCGAGGAGGTCCTCGAGACACTGCGCGGCGTTGCAGGCACGTCCACGGAGGAGCTGCGCGCACGCCATCGAGCGGCGCACGCGGAGCTGTTCGATCGCAGCGATCTGCGACTCGTCCCCGCGCCGGGCGATTCTTCTTCGAAGACCCAGATCGATGAGCTGTACCACCACCTCGGGCGGTACCTTCTCATTTCGAGCTCGCGGCCCGGCACCCAGGCCGCCACGCTGCAGGGAATCTGGAACGACAGCATCCGGCCCGGGTGGAGCTCGAACTACACGACGAACATCAACGTCGAGATGAACTACTGGCCGGCCGACGTCAGTGGGCTCGGCGAGCTGGCCGAGCCCCTCCACCAGCTCGTCTTCGGGCTCGAGGCGACCGGCGCGCGCACGGCAGCGAGCACCTATGGCGCCGGCGGGTGGTGCGTGCACCACAACACCGACATCTGGGGGTTCTCGAACCTCGTGCGTGGCATCGATCCGGCAGACACGAGCTGGTCCAACTGGCCGACGGGTGGACTCTGGCTCACCCTGCAGCTCTGGGACCATCTCGATTTCGCCCCCGGCCAGGATGCCGCTCTCCGCGCGCGCGCCTGGGACGTCCTCGCGGGATCCGCCCGCTTCGCCCTGTCGCTGCTGCAGCCCTACACAGACGGCACGCTCGCTGTATCGCCGTCCACGTCGCCAGAACACAGCTTCAGGCCGACCGACGATGAGGCGGCGTTCGCCGTGAGCGCCGGAGTGACGATGGACCAGACGCTCGTGCTGGAGCTGTTCGAGCGGCTCCTTGCGGAGGCTGACGCGACAGGCCGGAACCACGACGAGCTCGTCACCTCTGTGCGGGCGGCACTGCCGCTCGTTCGGAGGCCACGGGTCGGCTCCGACGGAACGCTCCAGGAGTGGGCGGAGGACTGGGAGCCCCGCGCGCGCGGCCACCGTCACACCTCGCACCTCTTCGGCCTCTTCCCTGGCTCCTCGTTCGATGAGTACGCGTCTCCCGATATGTTTCATGCCGCGCGACGGGCTCTCGAGGATCGCGTGGCCAACGGCAGTGGATACACCGGGTGGAGTCAGGCCTGGATCCTGTGCCTTGCGGCGCGAACGCGCGACGCCTCCCTCGTCGAGCACTCGCTCGACGTGCTCACGGACGGCCTCAGCTCATCGTCGCTCCTCGACCTCCACCCCGTCGACGTCGAGACGCACCCCGAGGGGCACCTCTTTCAGATCGATGGCAACTTCGGCGGATCGGCCGGCATCGTCGAAGCTCTCGTGCAGAGCCAGAATGATTCGATCCGGCTCCTCAACGCCGTGCCGCCCCGCTGGCACGCCGGAGAGGCGCGCAACATCCGGGCCCGCGGCGGAGTGCGCGTCTCGCTCGAATGGCACGAGCGCCGACTCGTTCACGCGGAGCTCGAGGCGTCGACGGCGAGGTCGTTCACGGTCGCCGTCCCGGCGGGTGGCTGGGTCGCGACGGTGCTCGGGCGGGTCGAGGTGGAGCCGTTCCACTTCGTGGCGCTCGGTGCGGACGGCGCCCGGATGGGGGCGACGTGGGAGGCGAAACCGGGCGACACACTCGTCATCCGGCCAGCCTGAGCCGCTCCGCCACCACCGGATAGCCTCGGATCATGAAGACACCGGCCGCGCCTCGGCCCGCCTCCCGCTCTCAGACGGATGTTGTCGTCCAAGAGGTGAAGCAGATGATCCTCGGTGGCGCTCTCGTCCCCGGGCGAAAGCTTCCGATCGAGGCGGACCTGGCCGCCACGCTGGGGGTGTCCCGCAGCTCTCTCCGCGAGGGGGTCCGCGCCCTCGCGGCCATGGGCATCCTGGAAACGCGTCAGGGGGACGGCACCTACGTGACGTCGCTCGACCCGTCGATTCTCCTCGCCCCGATGGGCTTCCTCGTCGATCTGCAGCAGGACGGGCAGATCGGACACATCAGCGCAGTGCGGCGCGTGCTCGAGATGGAGGCGGCATCGCGCGCCGCGTTGTGTGCCACCGATCAGCAGCTCGAGCTGGCTGCCGCTGCCGTCTCGTCCGTGGCTGAGGTGAGCGAAAACCCGACGTCGAACGAGGATCACCAGCGTATCCTCGACGCTGACATCGCCTTCCACCGCGTCATCGCGGAAGCCTCGAAGAATCCGGCGCTCGCGGCGCTCATCGAAGCGCTCTCGAGCCGGACGGTGCAGACGCGGCTCTGGCGGTCAATCAGCGAGCAGGGCGCCACCGCGCACACGCAGCGGCAGCACGTGGCGATTCTGAGCGCCGTCACAGACAGGGATCCCGACCGCGCCCGCCTCATGATGGGCGTGCACCTCACCGAGGTCGAGCAGTTCGCCGCCGCTCATCCCGGTTCAGCCTCCGCCGATCTCGGGAGCATCGAGGCGGTCTGACCGACGCGCACGGGCCGGATGCTCAGGAAACAGCGAGCTGCGCCGCCACCGTCTTCATCGCTCCGGCGAACTGCTCGGGCCGCGTGCCCGAGTAGTTGAGGCGGATGTACGCTCCGGTCGGCTCGGCCGGAAACCAGTCGGCGCCCGGCGCGACCATCACGCCCGCCGTCCGGCTGCGCTCGACGAGCCCCGTGACATCCACGTTGTCTGCGAGGCGCACCCAGAGGTTGAGTCCGCCGTGCGGCAGGAACGTCAGCGCATCGGGGCCGAGATGCGCCTCGACCTGGCGGGCGAGCTCGTCGCGCCGGTCGCGCAGCTGGGAACGCAGACGAACGAGGTGGCCGCGCCATCCGGGGTCGCGCAGCACGTCGACCGCCGCCGACTGCAGCACGCCGCTCACATAGAGGTCGTCGACGGTGCGATCGGCCTGGATGCGCGCCAGCGCGGGCCCCCGCGCGATGACGGCGCCCACCCGCAACGACGGGCTGAGACTCTTGGTCAGCGAGCGGATGTACACCACGTGCCCGTCGGCATCCTCGGCCAGCAGGGGCAGAACGTCGCCTTCGATGGCGAAGTCGTGCGCCCAGTCGTCTTCGATGAGATACGCGCCCCTCGCCGCGACGACCGACATGATGTCGCGGCGCTCTTCGGCGTTCCACTGGGCGCCCGTGGGGTTCGCAAAGTGCGGCTGTGCATAGAACAGTCGCGCCCCGCTCGACGCGAATGTCTCGTCGAGGTCGGTCGCCGACGGCGCGCGCGAACCCCGCGCCACGGGAATGATGCGCAAGCCCGCCTGTCGTGCGGCAGCGATCGCGCCCCAGTAGGTGGGCGATTCGACCACGACCGCGTCGCCGGGGGCCGCCAACGCTCGAAAGATCGAGGCGAGTGCGCTCTGCCCGCCGGGAGTGATCATCACGTCGTCGCTCGAGACGGGTGCGGGCGCGGATGCTCCGACTGGCGCGATCTCGGCCGCGAACCACGTGCGCAGTTCGGGCAGTCCGTCGACCGGCCCGCGGGTCAGAGCGGATGCGCCGCGCGAGGCGCGCACGAGGGCCGCGCGCACGAGACGGCCGGGCAGCAGTTCTTCTGTGGGATAGCCCGAGTGCATCGCGATGACCGAGGGAGGGACTGCTGCCATCGCGGTGCCGACGGCAGACGTGTCGACTCTGGGCGCGCCGAGCGCCGTGGTCTGCCAGGCGAAGTCGGCCTGGCGCACCGCGCGTGAGCGCGCCACGAAGCTGCCGGCACCCGGGTGCGTTTCGATGAGTCCCTCGCCCACCAGGCGCTGAACCGCACGCTGCACGGTGACGGGGCTCGCGGAGTGCTCGGCGACGAGTGCGCGCGTCGAGGGCAAGCGCGAGCCCGCCGGGCGGGACTCGATGAGTTGACGCAGGTGCCTCTCGATGGCGGAGGTGCTATCGTCATTCATGATACATAACAGTAGCGCTACTGCTTCGAGTTCGTCAGCGCTATCCGGGGTGGATGGTCTCGATATGCCGGCTCCTTCGTCGCGCGGCGGCCTCATCTTCGGTGTCCTCGGAGTGCTCGCGTTCTCGTTCACTCTGCCGTTCACTCGCATAGCGGTCGAGCAGATCGATCCGCTCTTCATCGGCGCCGGGCGCGCTGTTGTGGCCGCCGCCCTCGCTGCGGTGGTGCTTGCCGTGACTCGACAGCGCCTGCCCAGAGGCGCTCAATGGCTGCGACTCTGCGTCGTGGTGGTCGGAGTCGTCATCGGCTTCCCGCTGCTCACGAGCTTCGCGCTGCAGACAGTTCCCGCCGCGCACGGCGCCGTGGTCATCGGCCTGCTGCCGGCCGCGACGGCCATCGTGGCGGTGATCCGCGCGAAAGAGCGGCCATCCATCGCGTTCTGGATCGCCTCGGGTGCCGGCGTTCTTGCCGTCATCGCGTTCATCGCGCTCGCGGGCGGCGGGCTCGAGGGGCTGCACCCGAGCGACCTGCTGCTTCTCGGCGCGGTGGTGCTCGCGGCGATCGGATATGCCGAGGGCGCTCTCCTCTCGCGCGAACTCGGCTCGTGGCAGACGATCTGCTGGGCGCTCGTCGTGGCGCTGCCGGTGATGATTCCGCTGACGTCGGTGTCGATCGCGGCACACGGCTGGCCTCAGGCGGATGCGCCGCACTGGCTGGCTTTCGGCTATCTCTCGCTCGTGAGCATGTTTCTGGGATTCTTCGCCTGGTATCGCGGCCTCGCCATCGGCCCGATCGCACAGGTCAGTCAGATCCAGCTCGTGCAGCCGGTGCTCACCATCATCTGGTCGGCTCTGATTGTGGGCGAGCGACTCGATTTGTTGGTCTGGCTGGGCGCTCTCGTCGTGGTCGCGTGCGCGGCGACGGCGGTGCGCGCCCGGGTCGCCTCGAGCAGCGTTCGCGCCCGGTAGGCGCGGATACTGGCCAGGTAAGGTCGGGCACCATGTGGGGTCGCATCGTTCTGCTCGTTGTGTGCGCCGCTGCAGCGCTTCTCGTCAGCGCGGCCGGGCTGTTCGGGCTGCAACGCCAACTCGTCTTCGCGCAGCTGATCGCGTTCCGCGGAATGCTCGCCGTGGGCTTCGTCGCGCTGGCCATTATTGGCGCGCTGCTGTTCTGGATGCTGCGGGGCCGGGCCCGCAAGGCGCGTCCGGTCATCGCCGGGTTGGCCGCGATTGCGCTGCTCGCGGCGGGCGCAAACGTTGTCGTGCAGACCGGGCGGGGCCTCGGATCAGACGCGATGCCCGAGCCCGCCGCCGTCGAGCCCGCCGACCCGGCCACGAGCATCCGGGTTCTCAGCTGGAACACCTACGACACCGTCACTCCGGCCGAGATCGCACGCGTGGCCCTCGCCCAGAACTCCTCGGTGATCACCCTCCCCGAGACGTCGCGCGAGACGGCCGAGGCCGTCGGTCGTGCCATGGATGCCGCGGGCCGGCCCATGCAGGTCTTCACCGCCGAGCGCGGCGACCCGACCGAGACTCCTCCGACGTCGCTGCTCGTGTCCGAGTCTCTCGGTCAGTACGACGTCAGCTCCGACTTCGGTGACACCGGCACTCTCCCGAGCGTCGTCGCGCGACCCGCCGACGGAAGCGGCCCGGTGATCGTGGCGGCGCATCCTATGCCCCCATTGCCGTCGATCATGTCGTCGTGGCGCAGCGACCTCGACTGGGTACTGTCGCTCTGCGACGAGCCCGACCTGATTCTGGGCGGCGACCTCAACGCGACTCTCGATCACCTCGGCCCGCTGGGCGGATGCTCCGACGCTCTCGCCGAGGCGGGCTCGGCTGGCGTAGGCACCTGGCCCACCAGCCTGCCGCCGCTCCTCGCCGCGCCGATAGATCACGTACTGACGACGGGCGACTGGCGCACGGAGGCGGCCGAGGTTCTCGTCACCGAGGACTCCGCGGGCAGCGACCACCGCCCGATCGTCGCGACCATGAGCATCCGCCCCCGCTAGGCGCATCGGTGCCCGGTCGGCCGGCAGCGGATGCGCCGAAAGGGCGCGGACGGCGGCCGCTCGGACGCGGCGCTAGACGAGCAGTGCCCGCAGCTGCTCCATCGAGTGCACCACGTGGATCGCGCCCGCAGCCTCGGCGGGGGAGCCGTAGCCCCACTCGACCATGATCGTGGGGATGCCGTGCTCGGCCGCGCCCTCGATGTCGTGGTGCCGGTCACCCACCAGAACCGTGTTCGACAGGTCGACGCCGGCGGCGCGCAGGCGAACGAGCGCCTCGGCCACCACGTCGGCCTTGGCGCTGCGGGTCTCGTCTTCGCTCGAGCCGGTGATGGTGGCGAAGAGGTCGGCGATGCCGAGGTGCTGAAGAATGCGCACGGCCTGCACCTCCGACTTCGACGTCGTGATCGCGAGCGGAACCCCGGCGGCATGGATGTCACGCAGCACCCCGAGGATTCCCGGGTACACCACGCTGTCGCCCTCCGGCCCGTCGGATGCGGCCAGCCCGCGGTAGACGACCAGTGCCTCCTGCGCACCCTCGGCATCGATGTCGGCCACCGCGCGGAAGCCATCGAGAATGGGTGGACCCACGAACTTGACCAGCTCGGTGGGCGGCGGAACGGGGTGACCGAGGATCTCGAGCGTGCGCGCCAACCGGTGCAAGATGCCCGGGGCCGAGTCGGTGATCGTGCCGTCGAGATCGAACAGAATCGTCGACCAGGGCTTGGAGGGGGCGTGGCTAGTCATCGCAGACATCCTATTGGGGAACCTCGGAGGCGCCCCTCATAGGCTCCGGTCATGGACACGTCATTCACCTCGCCGCGTTACGTCACCATCGATGACGCGGCAGCCTTCGTCGGCACCACACCCCAAGCGATCCGTCAGTACCACGAGACGGGACTTCTTCCCGAGCCCGGGGTGGCAAGCGGGGACACTCGCCACTACGGCTACGACGACGTGATCCGATTGCTCTGGATCGGGAAGAGGATCGACGCCGGCATCGACGTGCACGACATCCATGACGCCGCAGACAGTCTGCACAGCAACTCGGGACTGCTCTCCGACTTCGTCACCGATCGTCTCAAGGACCTGCCCCCGGGGTTCCTGCGCCAGGCCGATCTCGACAGTCTTCTGGTCATGGAGCGCATCTTCGGCCCGCTCGGTGCAGCCGTCAACGCCACCCGGTACGTCGTTATGGCCGCGCATCCTGACCTGCAGGAGGAGGCCGACCGCGTCGACGCCGCGGAGGAGGCGCTGGACGATTCAGTGGCCGTCGACGACCCACGCGTGGCACAGGCGGCGGCCCAACGCTTCGCCTTCGACCGTGCGATGGATGCCGCAATGGAGAGTTCCGATGTTGCCCAGATCGACGACGAGTCGTACGACGCCTGGGAGGCTCTGCATGACTTCGCTCCTGGTCAGGAGAGCGACACGGAGAGCGCACTCAGAGCCGTCGAGAACATGCCGTACGACTGGTCGCCGGCGCGCCAGCGTTACATGAAGCTGGTCGAAGAAATGCACCGCGAAGTGTGGGCAGCGCAGTGACCGTGCACCCATGAAGCGGGCAGTTCTTATCGCAGGCGGCATCGTTGTTGCCGCTGTCCTCGTTGTCGGGCTGGTCGTGTTCAAGCCGTGGCTGCTGTTCACAGATGTGCGGGTCGACGACGCGCTGCCCACGGCGCAGAGGTCTCAGCCCGTCGTGACGCCAGCACCGGTCGTAACTCCTGACCCCGGCTCGTCCCCGACACCGATACCGACGCCCGACCCGGTGCCGGTTGCACTCGCATCCGGTTCGTTCGTGAGTCAGGAGCACTCGACCACGGGCACGGCCACGATCATCGAAAACCTCGACGGCACCCGGGTGCTCGCGATCGAGAACCTCGACACCAGCAATGGTCCGGATGTTCATGTCTGGCTGAGTGCGGCGGATGCGGTCGAGGGCTACGACGGCTGGTTCCTGGCCGGTGGCGCCGCCTACGTCGACCTCGGTGTGATCAAGGGCAATCAGGGCAACCAGCTCTACGAGATCCCAGCGGATGTAGACCTCACCGCTTACCGCAGCGTCTCGCTGTGGTGCGTGCAGTTCAGCGTCGGCTTCGGGGCCGCCCAGCTCGATTGACCGGACGGGCGTCAGACAGGCCGGGCCGCGGTGATCAGCTCGATGAAACGATGTGCACGCCCACCCTCATCGACGAGTCCAGTCCTTCTTGGCTTTCCAACATGTCGAAGATGCGCTGGTGGGGCTCGTCGTGCGACGCGTCGGAGTAGTGCCGGTCGAACGATTCCTGGTCGCGGTAGAACTCGAACGCCCACATCACGTCGGGGTTCTCGTCGTCTCGGCTGAGCATCCAGTCGACCGGGCCATCGGGATCGCCGGTGTAGTGCAGGTCGGTGACGTAGCTGAACAGGGCGTCGCCCTCGCCCTTCTTCGCTTGGAGCCGCAGGACCACGCCGGGCTGATTCTTGTTCATGACATCCTTCTCTCTTTATTGGAACGTTGTTCCAAAAATGATTATGGAACGCCATTCCATGTTGTGTCAAGATAGGTGCATGCCATCCCCGACACCTGCCCGCCGGTCGCGGCGAACCGATGCGCTGTCTGCAGACGCCATCATCGAAGCCGCGATCACGGTGCTCGACGCGGAGGGTGAGGAGGCGCTGACCTTCCGCGCCCTCTCGACCGCACTCGAGACCGGACCGGGCGCGATCTACAATCACCTCGCGAATAAGCAGGAGATTCTTGCCGCGGCGGCACACAGGCTCGTGGTTCACGCGCTCGCCGACGTGCCGTCGGATCCCGACGCCGAGAACGGAATCCGGGCAGTGATGCTGGCGTTCTTCGACCTGTTCGGCGCTCATCCCTGGGTCGGAACGCAGCTCTCGCGCGAACCCTGGCAGGCCGCGCTGCTGGAGATGTTCGAAGCCATCGGCACGCATCTCGAAGCGCTGGGCGTCGAGGAGCGGTATCAGTTCACTGCCGCGTCGAGCCTGCTCAATTTCGTGCTCGGAGTCGCCGGGCAGCATGCATCGGCGACACGCCTCGCGCGCGACCTCGACCGGAGTGCTTTTCTCCGAGACATCGCAGACGGATGGAAAGACGAGGCGACCGCCGCGTCGCACCCGTTCTCTCGCCGGATGGCAGACCAGCTTGCCGAGCACGACGACCGGCAACAGTACAGCGATGGGGTCGACTTCATTCTCGCCGGCATCGCCGCGGTAACTGCCGGAGGAGGGCTTTGATGAAGCGTGCCGTGTCCGAGCACGTCCTTCTGCACTTCCACCCGGACTGGCCATACCGGAACACAACGGTGCTCGACGGTATGGTGTCAAGCGGTCGATACGTCTCTCAATTCGAGACAGGCACGTCTAACGGAGGCCTTACGGCACACCCAGGCGGCGATCGCTGGAACTGGGAGAGTCGACTCTTCGACGGCCGATACGATTCGGCACCAGCCAGCGCCCGCCCCGTCTACGGGGCAATCGATCTCGGAAACGACTACGGGTCTGCGCCGCGATTCGGCTCCGCGTTCCTTCGCCTCCGACACGAAGTCTCGCACCGTGCCACGTACTGCTACCCGGATTCTGTCTTCGAGCCGGACGGGGTAGTAGGGATGGACGGCGTGTCCACTCTGATCGACCAGATGCGAAGCGATGACCTCGACCCTTTGGATCGCTACGTTGAAGCACATGTGCATGGGGGTGTCGTCTTCGCGACCGACGTGGAGGCCATCGTCTTGGACCCCTGTTATCGAGGAACAGCCGTACAGTCGGCCGCGGAGCTCCTGTCAGAGGTGACGTTTCATCGCGGCTTCCGGGTCGAGACCGCGGCGCTCGATCCCAGGTACCGAGGCGCGCAGTACTCAGAACTGGCGGCATCCTTGGCGGGTGAACTCACCCCTGAGCTTCTAGGAATCGCGGCCCGCTCACAGGCGCACACCTCGCAATCGCTCAAGAAGGTGTGGCACTTGCTGGCGAGATACGGGCGCCGCGACTGAAACACGCGCGTTCGTGCGCTCGCCCACCTGTCAGCAACTGAGTCATAGAATCGCCTTCATAGAACAGCACCCCACGGCCGCACCGGATTCCGCCTCCTCTGCCGAGCCCCCCAGTCGCCGCGGTCTCGTTGTCGTCGTCGCACTCCTGGCGGCCTCCTTCGTGGTGATCGCCACGGGCATCCTGCCGTGGCGCGACACCCTCGTGCTCGCCGATCGCGTCGTGCCCGTTCTCGGCTTCGTCGCCGCCATCACGATCGTCACCGAACTCGCCGCCGAGGCCGGGGTCTTCACCGCGCTCGCGGGCCGGCTGGCGCGCTGGGGCCGCGGCCGACGCATCCTGCTCTGGCTCTTCGTGCTGGCGCTCGCGGTGGTCTCGACGATCTTCCTGTCGCTCGACACGACCGCAGTGCTCGTCACGCCGGTGGTCGTGCTGCTCGCCTTGCACGCGGGCCTGCCGCCGCTGCCGTTCGCGCTCGCCACGGTGTGGCTGGCGAACACCGCGTCGCTGCTGCTGCCGGTGTCAAACCTCACGAACCTGCTCGCCGAAGGGCGAATGGATGTCGGTGGTCCGGCCGGATTCGCGGCCCTCGTCGCCGCCCCTGCCGCGGTCGGCATCGTTGTGCCGGTGATCGTGCTCAGTCTGATGTTCCGCAAAGAGCTGCGCGGCCGTTACTCGGCTCCGCCGGTCGAACGCGCGCCCGATCGCACCCTGCTTCTGGTGAGCGCGATCGTCGTCGCGGCGTTGCTTCCGCTGCTGGTATCGGGCCTGCCCGTCTGGATTCCGGCCACCGTCGCCGCCGTGGTGATCGTGGTGCTGTTCGGCATCCGGCGCCCCGGCGCCCTGAGCTTGAAGCTCGTGCCCTGGCAACCCCTGGGCATCGCCGTCGGCCTCTTCGTGCTCGTGGAGACCGCCCACACGCGCGGGCTCACCGCCTTCATCTCGAACATCGGCGGATCGGGCACCGACCTGCTGAGCCTGCTGCAGCTCTCGGCCCTCGGCACGGTCTCGTCGAACGCGATCAACAACCTGCCGGCCTACCTCGTGCTCGAGCCGATCGGCCACTCGCCCGTGCGGCTTGCAGCCCTGCTCATCGGAGTGAACCTCGGGCCGCTGGTCACCCCGTGGGCCTCACTGGCCACCCTGCTCTGGCACCAGAAGATCACCGGGCTCGGAGTGACGCTGTCGTGGCCGAAGTTCATGCTGGCCGGCCTCGGTGTGGTGCTGCTGACGGTGCCGCTCGCGACCGTTGCGCTGTGGCTGACGAGCGGCGCCCTCTAGGAATTCCCGAGGAGCATCGGGATCCAGGTTCCGAGGCATCTGGGAATGTCATGAATATTCCCCAGCCGGGCGGACTCCACGCGACGGTCGACCTACTCTGGTTACTTAGGTAAGGCTTACCTAAGTCTGGCAGACACGTAGACGGAGACCCGCGACACGATGACACAGCTTTCCCATGAAACCCGCGCTCTCAGGCCCACGCATCCGCGCGCAGAACCAACACAGCTCCTCACCTCAGGATCCGCCGCAGAGTATGCGGAGCTGCTCCATACGGTCGTCGATTCCATCGCTGAACGCTTCCGTACGGTGCGCTATCCCGGTTCAGGTGCGTCCCGATCAGAGCTGGCTTCTCTGATCGATTCGATCGACCTCGACGGCGACGGCATCGGCAGCAAACCCGCCCTTGCCGAAGCCGATGAGCTGTATGCGCGCAACGCGGTGTGGTTCCACGTGCCGGGGTACGCAGCCCACCTCAACTGCCCGGTCCTGTTGCCGGCCGTCGCTGCCGAGGCCCTGCTGGCCTCCATCAACACGTCAGTGGATACGTACGATCAATCGCTGATCGCAACACTCATGGAACGGCGACTCCTGGACTGGGCGGCAACGAGCATCGGCTTTACCGGGGGTGACGGCATATTCACCTCAGGCGGCACGCAGTCGAACCTGCAGGCGCTCTACCTTGCGCGAGAGAAAGCGATGAGCCGATCCAATGCCGCACTGGGCGACCTCCGGGTGTTCACGACAGCGGCGAGTCACTTCTCGATCGCACGTTCGTGCCATCTGCTCGGGCTTTCGCCCCAGGCTCTGATCCACGTGGCCACCGATGCCGAAGGCCGGATGGATCCGGATGCGCTTCGTGGTGCACTCGCGGATCTCACGCGCGAGCGAAGCACAGACGTCGTTGTGGCCGTCGCCATCACCGCCGGAACAACAGATCGCGGAGTGATCGACCCGATCGCGCCTATCTCCTCGATCTGCGCCGAGAATCGCATCTGGTTGCATGTCGACGCGGCCTACGGAGGAGGGCTGCTCCTGTCGCCCACGCGGCGAAGCCTTCTGGATGGCATCGAGCGTGCGAGTTCCGTCACAATCGACTTTCATAAGACGTTCTTCCAGCCTGTCTCCTCCAGCGCACTCATCGTCAGTGACGCTCAAGACCTGAGCGCAGCGAGCTGGCACGCCGACTACCTCAACCCGGCGGACGAGGCGGCTGCATACGACCCCGATCCGAATCAGGTCGACCGGTCTCTTCAAACAACACGCCGGTTCGATGCCCTCAAACTCTGGACGACGCTGAGGGCGCTCGGCTCCGCGCACGTGGGCGCACTCTTCGACGAGGTGTGCGACCTCGCCGAGCGTGTCAGAGAAGACCTCCTCAACGATCCCGAATTCCGTGTCTTCGGCACGACCGACCTCAGCACGGTCTTGTTCCGGTATCAACCGCATGGGCTGGATGACGAATCCGCCAGAATCCTGGTTCCAGAGATTCGTGCCGACCTTCTGCACTCCGGACGAGCCATGGTGGCGCGTACTGTCGTCGACGGATCCGCCTGTCTCAAGCTGACCCTCCTCAACCCGCACACGACCCAGGACGATCTCGCAGACGTCATCGAACTCGTCCGCGTCACGGCGAGAGGCCTCCTCGCCAAAAAGGGGGAGCGTGCATGAGCCCCGTGTACGACATCGTCGGCGTAGGAATCGGACCATTCGGCTTGGGGCTTGCCGCCCTTGCTCAACCGTTGCCCGACGTGCGCGCCGTTTTTCTCGACCAAGCACCCCAGTTCAGTTGGCACCCCGGAATGATGATCGAGGGAACGACCCTCCAGGTGCCGTTCCTGGCCGACCTCGTCACCTTGGCCGACCCCACGTCGCCGTACTCATTCCTCGCTTTCCTCAAAGCAGTCGGCCGCCTGTACCCGTTCTACATTCGGGACTCCCTGTACCCGCTGCGCTCCGAGTACGACGAGTACTGCCAGTGGGTTGCGGCGCAACTGCCGACCCTGCGCTGGCAGCGCAGGGTCGTTGCCGTGGAAGATCACGGGGAAGGGTTTGCAGTGCGCGCCGAAGTCATCGACGGTGACGGTGCAGTTCACGACACTGAGACCTACCTCACCCGCCACGTCGTGCTCGGCGTGGGTGCGCGTCCGACGCTTCCTGCCGTCCTCCACCGTCTCGCTGCGGCCGAGAGCGCTCCTCTCGTCATCCACTCTGCCGACTATCTGTTCTCCCGCGAAAAGCTCCGAGCGTGCGGGGCGGTCACCGTGATCGGCAGTGGGCAGTCGGCTGCGGAGATCTATCGCGACCTTCTTGAGAGCAGAGGTCGGCTCGACTGGGTGACGCGGTCACCTCGATTCTTTCCCATGGAGTACACGAAGCTGACCCTGGAGATGACGTCGCCGGAATACACGGATCATTACCACTCCCTCCCTTCCGGATTGCGCGACCGTCTCGCGCGTGAGCAACGCTCTCTCCACAAGGGCATCAGCGGGGAGCTCATCGACGAGATCTACGACACTCTCTACCAACTCACGAGCCGAGGCCAGACAGTAGAGACGAAACTTCTCAGCGATACCGAGGTCGTCGATGCCCGGCATGACACAGAGACGGGCGACGTCGTCCTGACTCTCCATCACGCGCAGCTCGACCGGTCCTACGAGCACAGGACGAGGGGCGTCGTCGCCGCAACAGGGTATCTCGCAAGCCCTCCGGATTTTCTCGGCCCGATCGCCCACCGCGTGCGGCTCGACGATCGGGGACGCCTCGACGTGGCCCGTCGGTACACCGTGGACGACGCCGGGAGCATTCACGTGTTGAACGGCGAGGAGCATACGCACGGAATCACCGCACCCGACCTCGGGTTCGGCGCGTGGCGGGCTTCGGTGATTCTCTCCGATGTCACGAACCGCGAGCCCTATCCCATTGAACGTCGTATCGCATTCCAGACCTTCGGACTGCCAGACGATCACTCGTAGCGGCCCGTCCATACCGAACAACACAAGGAAGTGCCAGATGACTCCGACCCCGTCCTTCTCCATCACTCTTGAGCCCGTCGACGCGTCGAGTGCGGCCGAGATACTCCATCCCTGGCTGGCCGATCCCCGCGCTCGCTTCTGGGGAATGACCGACGCGACTCACGAGGATGTGCGGTCGTACCTCGACGAACTCGACGCGGACCCGCGGCAATCCGGATGGCTCGGACGAGTCGACGGGCACGTCGCGTTCTACGTCGAAACGTACGAACCGTCCCTGCTCCTGCCGTCCGAACTCTTCACGGCACAGCCGGGGGATATCGGCATGCATCTTCTTGTGTCTCCGCCGCGCACCGACACCGTCGGCGGCTACACCTCGGCCATCATGCAGAAAGTCGTTCAGTTCTGCCTCGACGAGAACGGCCTCGGACGCACCCGAATCGTCGTAGAACCGGATATCCGGAACACCTCGATCCTCGCCAAGAACGCCGCCGCAGGCTTTCGGTTTCTCGGCGAAATCGACCTGGAGACCGACCAGGGCTACAAACGAGCAGCGCTCAGCGTGTGCACGCGTGCCGACTTCGCGGCAAGTCCACTGGGACAGTGGGAGAGCCCCATGCCGCACCTTCGCCCCGATATCGCTGCAGAGGTGCACCGGCACCTCGTCGCGAAAGCCATCTCCGAGTTCGCCCACGAGCGGCTCATTTCGCCGGTTCTGGGCGCAGACGGAGCGTGGCAGCTCGACGCGGGCGCGTCGTGTTACAGCTTCAGAGCAGACGTGCTGTCGCTCGAACACTGGGTCATCGACGAAGCCAGCCTGCAGCGCCGACAGAACGACGCTTCAGGCCGGCTGGACGTACTCGAATTGATCGTCGAACTCCAGTCGGCACTGGCCATCCCCGATGAGCTGCTCTCCGTCTATCTCGAAGAGCTCTCCTCGACGTTCGCCGGCGCAGCCGCGAAACGTTCTCGCGCACGTCGAGGCGAACAGCGCTCGAGCACGGAGCTCTTGCAGGCCGACTTCCAGCAGGTCGAGGCCGCGATGACAGAGGGGCATCCGGGGTTTCTGGCAAACAATGGACGCATCGGGTTCTCGCTGACCGACTATCGCCGATACGCCCCCGAGAATGGGCAGCGTGTGCGCCTGATGTGGGTCGCCGCTGCTCGAGAGCACGCGCACCTCGCGCTCGGGGACGGGCTCGATGAAGACCGTCATCATGCCGCTGTGCTCACCGCAGACGAACGACGTGCATTCACAACCCGATTGGCGGATGCAGGTCACGACCCGGAGGCCTTTCATTTCCTGCCGATGCACCCGTGGCAGGCGGAGCACCGCCTGCCGATCACTTTCGCGCCCGACATCGCCCGCGGCAACCTCGTTCCGCTCGGCTTCACCGCGGACGAATTCCAGCCGCAGCAGTCCATTCGCACGTTCTTCAATCTCACCCGGAATGGTGCCCCGTACGTCAAAGTCGCACTCGGCATCCAGAACATGGGTTTCGTTCGAGGTCTTTCCCCGGCATACATGAGGGACACCCCGGCCATCAACGACTGGGTGGCCGGCCTCGTGAGCTCCGACGCGGTGTTCGCGAGCGTGGGGTTCCGGGTGCTGCGGGAGCGAGCGGCGCTCGGATACAGCGGCGACGTCTATCACCGCACGGCGCACACCAATCCGCATCAGAAGATGCTCGCGGCGTTGTGGAGGGAGAACCCTGTGCCGCTGCTCGAGCCCGGCGAGCGTGTGATCACGATGGCGTCGCTTGTGCACCGCGACCATGAGGGGCATTCGCATATCGGCGCCCTGATACGAGCTTCAGGCCAGACATCGGCCGAGTGGGTCAAGGCCTACCTGCGCGCCTACCTCTATCCCCTCGTGCATGCACTGCTCGCGTACGACCTCGCCTTCATGCCTCACGGGGAGAATCTGATATTGCGGATTCGGGATCACGCTGTAGCGGGAGTCTTTATGAAGGACATCGGCGAGGAAGTCAGCGTGCTCGGTCCGCAGGCACTCTCACCCGAGATCAGCCGGATCAAGGCTGAGGTCTCCGATCGTGAGAAGGCGCTCGCGATCTTCACGGACGTATTCGACGGTGTGTTGAGGCATATTGCGGGCATCCTCGACGCCGACTCGCTGCTGCCCGCGGACGAGTTCTGGAGACTCGTCGCGAGTTGCCTGGACGACTATGAGAGTGATCAGCCCGAAACCGCTCGCGGCCTGTCCGGGTTCCTCGACCTCCGAACCCGAACGTTCGCACATTCCTGCCTCAACCGACTGCAGCTGCGCAACACCCTGCAGATGGTCGACCTGGCGAACCAGTCCGAATCGTTGCTGTACGCGGGCGAGATCCTCAATCCCGTGGCGCGATCGTGAGATCGCCCGCCCCGTTAGGAATTCGTTAGGACTGCAGTGATGCCGGGCATCTGAGTGAGTTCGTGTCACTCGAACCGTGCAAGCTGTACTCATGACGACTACTTCTGCGCGCCGGCGCGGCTTCGGCGCGTGGCTTCTGGATGGCCTGACCGACGATTCCGGCTCGCATCAGGGCCCGCACGCCGCGAAGGTCGAGAAGACGAACTCGTGGTGGCGGGTGATGTGCCTCACCGGCGTCGACTACTTCTCGACCCTCGGCTACCAGCCCGCGATCGCCGCTGTCGCCGCGGGGCTGCTCTCTCCTTTCGCCACGGTCGTGCTCGTGCTGCTCACCCTCTTCGGGGCGCTGCCCGTGTATCGCCGCGTCGCCCGCGAGAGCTTCCGCGGAGAGGGGTCGATCGCCATGCTCGAGCGCCTTCTTCCGTGGTGGGGCGGCAAGCTCTTCGTGCTCGTGCTGCTGGGCTTCGCCGTCACAGACTTCATGATCACGATCACCCTGTCGGCCGCGGATGCGACGGCGCACGCCGTGGAGAACCCGTTCGCGCCGAGCTGGTTCCACGGCAACGAGGTCGTGATCACGCTCGTTCTCGTGGCGCTGCTCGCCGCCGTGTTCCTGCGCGGATTCAAAGAGGCCATCAACATCGCCGTGGTGCTCGTCGCCGTGTTCCTCGTGCTCAACGCCATCGTCATCGCCGTGTCGATCGGGCACGTCGCACAGAACGCCGTCGTCATCACCGACTGGTGGGCGGCGCTCACGGCCCAGCATGGCAACCCGGTCGTGATGGTCGGCATCGCCCTGATCGTCTTCCCGAAGCTCGCGCTGGGGCTCTCCGGCTTCGAGACGGGCGTCGCGGTCATGCCGCAGATCTCGGGAAAGCCCGGCGACACCGAGGCCAACCCGGCCGGACGCATCCGGGGCGCGCAGCGGCTGCTCACCACCGCGGCGATCATCATGTCGACGTTCCTCATCACCTCGAGCATCGTGACCACGTTCCTCATTCCGCAGGAGAAGTTCAAATCGGGCGGCGAGGCCAACGGGCGCGCCCTCGCCTACCTCGCGCACGAATATCTGGGGCCTGCGTTCGGCACGGCCTACGACATCAGCACCATCTGCATCCTGTGGTTCGCCGGAGCCTCGGCGATGGCGGGCCTGCTCAATCTGGTGCCCCGCTACCTGCCGCGCTATGGAATGGCGCCGCAGTGGGCGCGGGCCGTGCGGCCGCTGGTGATCGTGTTCACGCTGATCGCATTTCTGATCACGATCGTTTTTCAAGCGAATGTCGATGCGCAGGGTGGCGCCTACGCAACCGGTGTACTGGTGCTCATCACGTCGGCATCCGTGGCCGTGACCCTGTCTGCGCTGCACAAGAAGCAGCGGGGGCGCACGGTCGGATTCGGCGCGATCGCGGTCGTCTTCGTGTATACGACCATCACGAATGTCTTCGAGAGGCCCGACGGCGTGCGCATCGCGGCGCTGTTCATCCTCGGCATTCTCGTGGTGTCGATCGTGTCGCGGGTGCAGCGGTCGTTCCAGTTGCGCGCGACTTCCGTGACATTGGATGCGACGGCGCAAGACTTCGTGCTGGCCGACGCGGATGCCTACGACCAGGTTCTCATCGTCGCCAACGAGCCCGACGATGGCAGCGCGAGCGAGTATCGGCAGAAGATCTCAGACGAGCGTCGCGACAGCGGAATTCCGCAGCGTCGACCCGTGATCTTTCTCGAGGTGTACCCCACCGACTCGTCGAATTTCGAGGAGGATCTGGAGGTGCGTGGCGTCGTCAAGCACGGCAACCGGGTGCTCGAGGTGCGTAGCGGCAATATCCCGAACACCATCGCCACGGTGCTGCTCGAGATCCGCGATCTCACGGGTACGGTGCCCGACATCTACTTCGAGTGGACCGAGGGAAACCCGATCTCGAACATGTTCAAGTACCTGATCACGGGTGGTGGCGAGGTCGCGCCCGTCACGAGGGAGGTGCTGCGGCGGGCGGAGCCTGTGCGCAAGCGCCGGCCCGACGTGCACGTGAGCTAGCCGAATACTGGTCAGGCGAGGCCGAGCAGCGTCAGTGGGAGGCCGCCGAACAGGAAGAGCGGGATCGGGAGAACGAGCGCGGCGATTGCCCCGATGAGGCTTCGGCGCGCGGCGCGGGCACCCAGACCGGTGGCTGCCGCCGCATCCGGTGTCGCGGCGCAGCGCAGGCCGCGGCGCGCGAACACGATCGCGCGGATCGCGAAGTACCAGATCACCGGGATGCAGACGAAAACGAAGGGCGCGAGCACCAGCTGCCCGTCGGCCCCCAGCAGGTACAGCGGCGCCCAGAGCACCAAGAAGCCGATCACCATGAGTATGCCGGCCAGCGTCGCGTTCACTGTCGCGACACGGGCCGCACTGTTGACGAGCGGTTTCGGAAGCAGCTTGAGCGCGCTCTTGTCTGGTTCCATGGGTGGGAGCTTACTGCGGTGGCCGTGACGCCCGTCGTCCGCGCTCAGCGGTTGGAGAGGATCGCGAGGGACGGCTCGCGTCCCTGCTCGATGTGGGCGAAGGCGATCGACTCAGCCAGTCGATCGTTGCCCGTGCGGATCGCCTCGAGCAGACCGTGGTGTCCAGCCCATTGAACATGCGGGTCACGGCTCGACGTGAGGTACGAGAGCCAGGTCGTTCGGCCGGAGATTCCACGCATCAGGGAGCCGAGCAGTGAACTGCCTCCGATCTCGACGATGGCCTCGTGCACGACTGTCGAGGCTTCGGCCGCCTCCAGCCAGTCCTCGCTGTCGAGCGCGCGGTGTTCGGCATCGATCGCCGCCTGCAGAGGTGAGAGGGATGCGCCGGCCGCCACAGCCTTGGCCGCCAGCCGAGCGGCAAGCGTTTCGAGGCTCAGCCGGGCGTCGTAGAGCTCGGTGACGTCGGCGACCGTCCACAGCATGACACGAGAGCTGCGGCGGGGCAGGGAGCGCACGAATCCCTCATTCTGCAGTTGCGGGAGAGCCTCGCGGATCGGAAGACGCGATACGTCGAGCTCGGTCGCCAGGGCCGACTCGACCAGCCGCGAACCCTGCGGATAGTGCCCGAGAATGACCTTGCGACGGAGCGTTCGGTAGGTCTGCTCGGCGAGAGACTCTTCTGGAGCCAGAACGGTCATCGGAAGCTCCCTTACTGATAGGCGACGTTCCTATCTAACACGCTCCGTCGTCAACGCTCGGTCGTCGGCACCCGGCCAGCGCCGTGACTTCGGGAGCGGGCGGGCGTAGCTGTCGAGCTTGCTGGTCGTGAGGCGTTGCCGGATGAGGGCCTCCACGAGAGCGGCCGCAGTCGCGACCCCGTCGATCACGGGTACTGGCAGTCGATCACGCACGTGCTCCTCGAGGCCCGCCATGCCCGCGCAGCCAAGACAGATGACCTCGGCTCCTCGCGCGATGGCGTGTTCACCCGCAGCGACGAAGGCGTCTGCTGTCGCGATGGGGTCGGCGTCGATCTCGAGAACGCCGAGACCCGTGTCCTCGACCGCGACGCAGTGGCCGAGCAATCCGGCCGTTGTGAGGCTGTCCTCGATCTGGCCGACGGCCCGGCGAACCGTGGTCACGACGCCGTAACGTCGGCCCAGCAGCATGGCCAGGTGGGCGGAGGCCTCGGTGATGTCGACCACGGGGATGTCGAGCAGTTCCCTGGCACCCTCACGCCCATGCTCGCCGAAACCCGCCATGACCACCCCGTCGATGTCAGCGGGGAGGCTCTCCAGAGTGTGCAGCACCGCGGCCGCGCTGATGAAGCTGTCGTACCAGCCCTCGGCGGACTCGACGCCCCAAGAGGGAGTGATGGCGACCACGGTCGTGTCGGGGCCCACGGCGAGGCGCGCGCGGGCGGCTGCCGTCTCGGTCATCGACTCCGTGGTGTTGCAATTGACGACGGCGATGCGCATCACGCTGTCACCGCCGGACGGCTCCAACCGAACGAGGGCGCCGCGGAGATGGCAACGTCGTCGCCGATGCCGCGGATGCGTGCCAACTCGATCACCTCGGCTGCGACCGCGAGGTCCTGCGCGGCGAGCCCGACGGAATCGAAGACGGTGATCTCATCGTCGCGCGTCCGTCCGGGTTCGACGCCGGCGATCACGGCACCGAGTTCTCGCAGTGTCACGTCTGCGGGCAGGGCGCCGTCGATGATTGCCTCCAGCAGATCGCCGGATTTGGCGCGCGCCGTGGCGGCGCTGTCGACGATCAGAGTTCCGCGGGCCATGGCCGCGCCGTCGAGCTCCCGATGTGTCGGCCGTGGCCGTGCTCCGACCGCGTTGACATGCTGCCCCGGGCGCAGCCAGGCGCCTTCGACGATCGGGTGGATCGACGGTGTCAGGGTGCACAGCACATCGCAGTTCTCCACCACTGAGCGGGGATCTGGCGCGACGATCGTGCGACGGAGCCCGGGATCGAGCGACGTCATGAAGCGTTCGACCGTGTCTGTCGAGCGAGACCAGACCACGACGTCGTCGATGCCCATGACCGATCGGATCGCGCGGACATGCTCGATCGCGAGTTTGCCCGCACCGACGAGACCGAGTACGCGGCTGTCGGAGCGCGCCAGGTGGCGGGTGGCGACCGCGGAAGCCGCCGCTGTGCGCATCCGGGTGATGATCGCACCGTCGAGAATGGCGATGCACTCGCCGGTCAGGATCGAGCTGACCATGATGGTCGAGCGCTGCGTCGGAAGACCTCGGACGGCGTTGTCGGGGATGTCGGCCATGAGCTTCACCGCAGCGAGGCCCAGCCTGTCCGACCTGGCGGCCATCGGCAGCAGGATGGCGTCGCCATCGGGTGCGTCGCCGGCCCCCGTAGCCGCCAGTGCGGTCGGTGCGGATTGTCGCATCGACCCCGTGCCGAGGTCGGCGAAGATCGCCTCGACCGCCGAGAGCACGTCGACGGAGCCGACCAGCTCGGTCAGCTGGTCGGCTCCGAGGACGAGGGTCACGAGGAGGCGCCGACGGGGCGGGCGCCCGTGAGTTCGGCGAGTGACGGCGCCCGAACGATCAGGCCGGCCTCGGAGAGGATGCGCATCCAGCGGTCGGATGCGTCGGGGTCGATGACGGTGGTGTCCCAGACGCCACCGAGAGCCATCTCGGCCGCGGCCTCCCGCAGCAGCCCCCGATCGCGGTTGCCGAAGCGTTGAGTCAACACAGTCTCGATCTCGTCGGTCGCCGTGCCCGCGTTGATTCTCTCCATGGCTGTGGCTATCGCATCCATGAATCGTGCGGTGCGGTCGCCGAGTTCTTCGACGCGCTCGGTGAGGCAGTAGTAGACGCTGTTGGGCATCACGCCTGCATCGAGGTGCTGGAACACGATCGTGCCGTGGCCCGCTGCGACGAGTTCTTTCGCCGACAGCAGGTCGAGGATGATCGCGTCGCCGAGGCCGCCCTCGTAGAGCTCGATCAGCATGGCTGTGGACAGATCGCGCACCCATCGTGTCGCCGCCACGTCGAGCCCTGCCTCGCGGATGAGGCCGGCCGTGAATTCGAACGGCGCGCTGCCGCCGGCTCCGGGGGCGAGCACGACGCGTCCGGCGAGCCAGTCGAGCGAGATCGGTGCCTTGGCATCGCGGGCGACGATCGTCATCGGGAATGCGTGGTTCAGCTGGCCGACGACGGTGAGGCGGCGATCCATACCGGCGTACATGCCGGGAACCCAGAGGCCCCCGAGTGCCAGATCCGCCGCGCCGGACTCAAGGTCGTCGAGCACACCTGTCCACGGGTCGCAGGCGGTGGCCGTGACCGAGAGGCCGTTCGCGGCGAAGAGTCCGCCGACGTCGGCCACGTACTCGGGCAGGTAGTTCAGGCCATTGGCTGTGGCGGAGATGTTGAGCTGGTCCATGGGTTCCTCCGGGAGGGATCGATCGTTCTATTGGGTGGTGGTTCTGTGGGTTCGGATCAGTGCGATGCCGTTGCGAAGGCGTTCTCGTTGACGTCTTCGAGCGTTCGCCCCTGGGTCTCCGGTGCGAAGCGTGCAGCGAAGACCAGCACCGCGTACATGACGGCGGCGAGGCCGAAGACTCCGGCGAAGGCGAATGAGCCGTAGAGGGCGACGGCCAGGAAGGGCATCACAGCACCGGCGATGTTGCCGATGCCGTTCACGATCGACGCTCCGGATGCTCGGATGGCGGTCGGGAAGACCTCGGCGGTCCACGTCGCGAGGGTCGTGTTGGTGACCATGGTGAAGAACTGGAAGAGGGCTCCCAGAACGAGGATCGACCCGGTCGCGTTTCCGAATGCCGCGAAGGAGAGGGCGGTGATGCACCCGAGGATGCCGGCCGCGGTGACCACGGTTCGACGACCCACCTTGCTGGCCATAAGCGCGGCGGCGGTGGCGCCGAGAAGCGAGCCGACATTCATGATCATCGTGTAGAGCAGGCTCTCGGAGACCGAGTAGCCGCGCTCTACCAGGAGGGTCGGCATCAAGAAGTTCAAGGTGACCTGGGATCCGAACGCCATCCACGACGCGACGCCGAGGGCGACGGTGCGGCGCAGAACGGGGCGCCGGAACAACACGGCCGGGTTGGAGTGCATCTGGGTGGGAGGAAGGTCATCGGGGGTGAGCTCCACCGGGGGTCGTGCTCCCGTGGGCTTCAGTGAGTTGGACGCGATGATCGCGAGGGAGCGGTTCGCCTCGTCGACACGACCCTTCGACAGGAGGAAGCGCGGTGTCTCTGGAAGTCGTCGACGGTAGAACACCACCAGCAGCGCGGGCAGGGCCAGGATCACGAACGACCAGCGCCAGACGGTGTCGTCTCCGCCGAGCGGAATGGCGAGTGGGCCGAGCAGCAGCAGGAACAGTCCGTAGGAGATGAAGTTGCCGAGGCCTCCGGCGCCCACGTTGATCGCTCCGATCGCGGTGCCTCGGAACTTGGTGGAGACCATTTCGGAGATCATGACGATACCGATCATGAACTCGCCGCCGATGCCGATACCCACGATGAGACGGCTGACCAGCAGCATGTCGTAGTTGAACGAGAGAGCGCTCAGCAGCCCGCCCAGCGTGTAGATGAGCAGGTTCAGGCTGAGCGAGAAGCGGCGACCGTAGCGATCGGCCAGGAAACCGGCCAGTACTCGACCGATGAGACCGCCGACGACGGTGGCCGTATTGATGGCGGTGAGCTGCACATCGCCGATCTGCAACGAGGCCTTGATGTTGGTCGCCATCGCGCCGACCGAATTCTGTTCCAGGGTGTTGAAGAACTCCCCGGCCAGGATCAGGAGGAAGATCCAGAACTGTGCGCGGGTGAATCCGATCGAGTCGAGCACGGATGCGACGGAGTGGCCGGACCCTGTGCGGGCGGTGGAGCCGGTTGTAGCGGTGGTGCGAGAGACAGCAGTCATGTGTAACTCCCAGCGTGAGGAATGGGTACGGCGCGATCGCCGTGTAGTTACTTTTGTATCCCGAATGCTGTTTCAGGCAGGTTTCGAACATGATAAGAACTGATTATATGTCTAAATTACGGGCTACGTTCGGTCAAGCATCGATCCCTCGATTTATTTTGGGATACAGAAATGATGCTGATGCATCACGGTCGCTGTGCGATTCCAGGGCCCCGAGTCACCTGGACGTTGCCGAGAAGGTGACCGTCAGGCGCGCCGGCTGAGGAGCGACGCGATAAGCGGGCAGGATGCCGGGACCGCACGTGGCGGTGCCGACCCCGGCCTGCAGAACGTCGATCGACAGGTGGGCCTGGGTGCTCGGAATCAACTCGTCGACGTGAAGTGTGGCGTCGAGTTGCTGCCTCGACCAGGGAGAGACGGTCACGATCAGCTCTTGTTCGGCCGGATCTGAGCCGTGCGCGCGCAGCTCGATCACGCGTCCACCGGCCAGTTCGAGCTGTGCCTCGCTGACGCCCCGACGTGCGCCGCTCTCCTGCGGGCGCACGTGATCGGTGCGCAGCTGCTCGGTCGTTGCCGACCAGCGACCCCAGCGGTTGCCCTGTCCCGTATCGGCATAGCCCGACCCCGGCCCCTGGCCGACCCAGTCGAGGCGGGTCGCCTGCTCGTCGAATACCAGGTCTATTCCGAGCCGTGCCCAGTCGAGAAGCCACGGACCGACAGGCTCGAACGATGCGTCGAGCTGCAGGCCCTGGGCGGTGTGACACCACCGAAAGCTGGTGTCGATGCCGACATCGCGCATGGGAGGAGCCCATCGGGTATCGACCACGATGGTGTCGCCGTCGCGGCTGATGCCGCGTAGGCGGGGAACCAATCGGTCGAGACCGCCGTCGTGCCAGCGGGTGGCGAGCGGCGGCAGCTCCGGTTCGTCCCAGCCCACGCCGCGGTCGTTGTCGACGGGAGCCCGCCAGACACCGACCGCCGGGCCACTCACCGCAGTGCCGTTCAGCATGAGCAGTTGGCCAGTCGCAGCGTCGATCAGGCTGGTGCCGAGAGCGATTCCGTCGGCGGTCACCGTCGGCGTGCGGCGCACGGCATCGGTGCCGCCGCCGGCTGCCGGCGTGTCGCGGTTCACGTGCTGCACCGCCGATTGCCCCCAGGTCACGACGTGCCCTGCGGGGGCCCAGGATGTCGCCTGCCGCAGCCTGGCGATAACCGTCACGGCATGCATCCGGCCCGGGTCGAGCGGCGTGAAACGCGCCTCGGCGGGCAGCGTGGCCATGCTGCTCGAATGCGCCGGCGTCGGAGGAACAGTGAGAGTTCCCAAGCGAAGGACACCGCTGTCGGTTTCGAGTTGCCACCAGAAGTCGAGGTGGTCGAGCCCGAGCGTGTCGTAACGATTGCCGATCGTCACAGAGAGGCCATCGACGTTCACATCGATCTTCACGGGCGCCGTGAGGTGCGCGAAGTCGGCGAGCCCGGGTCGAGGCTCACGATCGGCACTGACCAGCCCGTCGATCACGAAGTTGCCATCGTGCACCGCCTCGCCGAAATCTCCGCCGTAGCGGATTACGCGTCGGCCATCCGGCCCTGTTACTGCGAGGCCGTGCTCGACCCACTCCCAGATGAAGCCGCCCGCGACGCGGGGCGAGTCGTCGATCAGACGCTGGTACTCGCTCAGGCCGCCCGGACCGTTGCCCATCGCATGCGCGTATTCGCACAGCACGAAGGGCAGCCCTCGTCGATGCAGCTCCTGCGGGGTGGCATCGGACGGTGCCGGAACGTCGTTTTCTCGGGCAATCGACTCGACCTCGGCAACCGAGGCGTACATGCGCGAATAGACATCGACGTAGGTGCTGCTCCAGTCGCCCTCGTAGTGCACCAGACGCGAAGGGTCTCTGTGGTGAGTCCACTCCGCGATGGCCTCGAGGTTGGCACCGACCCCCGCCTCGTTGCCGAGAGACCACATGATGACCGAGGAGTGGTTCTTGTCGCGCTCGACGGTGCGCCGCATGCGGTCTAGATAGGCGTCACGCCACTGCTCGACATCGCTCGGGTTGTCTCGCCACTCGACGGGCTCGAAGCCATGCGACTCGAGGTCGTTCTCGAGTATCACCCAGAAGCCGAGTTCGTCGGCCAGGTCGAGAAAGTCGGGGTGAGGCGGGTAGTGCGAGGTACGGATCGCGTTGATGTTGTGCGCCTTCATGAGCAGCAGCTCGCTGCGGGCGGCGGCCAGCGAGACCACCCGGCCCCTCTCTGGATCATGCTCGTGCCTGTTGACTCCCCGCAGCGTGATCGGGGCGCCGTTCACGAGGAGCACGGTGTCTTCGACAGAGATGGAGCGGAAGCCGACGCGCAGCGTGATCGTCTCGCTCGGCGTTCTGACAACGACCTCGTGCAGCGTCGGCGTCTCGGCGGTCCAGGGCTCGACCGTCGCGATCACGTGCTCCACGCCTGCGGGCGATCCGTGGATGCCGAGGGTCGGCGCCCACACGAGGGCCTCCTGATCCGACCCACCCGGCTCCAGAGAGACCTCCACTCTCAATCGACCGGAGCCGTCTCCCGCGTCGAAGGAGGCGTGCACCTGGGCGTCGCGGATGCCGCCATCGGGCCGCGCCTCGACGGTGACGCTGCGGAAGATGCCCGGCAGCCACCACATGTCTTGATCTTCGATGTAGGACGCGGCCGAGAACTGGGCCACCCGAACGGCGAGCACATTCGCCGTGGACCGGATGACCCCGCTCACTTCGAATTCGTGGGTCAGCCGACTGCCCCGTGTCGTGCCGAGCTCGACCCCGTTGAGCCAGATCGTGGCGGCCGACTCGATGCCGTCGAACCGCAGGATGCTCCGCGAGGCCAGAAAAGGTGAGTCGGCATCGAAGACCAGCAGGTAATCGCCGATGGGATTGGCGTCAGGCGGGTGCGGCGGGTCGACGGGAAACGGGAAGTCCACGTTCGAATACGCGGGAGAGCCGTGTCCTTGCAGGTTCCAGTGACCGGGAACCGTGATCGGCGACCACGCGTTCGATGACGCGTCATCGTTCGCGGCCGTGCCCTGGATCCAGCCATCCTGGGGCGCCGTTCGTGCAGAAGGCGACAGGCGGAACATCCACTGGCCGTCGAGGCTGAGTCTCGGAGCGTCGCTCGACAGGTGTGCGCGGGGCGCGAGTGATCCCCGGCCCGGCCTCGGGTCGGCGAGCTCGGCGACGAACGCTTCGGTCGCCGAAAGAGAGGCTTCGCGATCGGGGGATGCTGTCATGGCCAGAGTCTTTCTCATTGCGGTGGATGGTTCAGAGTCGGGGAAGGGAACGCACGGCTCGGCCGGAAACGGCGACGGCCCCGAGGATAACGGCGATGATCGACGCCATGGCGAGCCGGATGTCTATGCGCTCGCCCAGGGCTCCGATCGCGGGAGGGCCGACGATGTTCGCTATCGATGACAGCGAGGTTACCGCGGCAACCTTTGCGGGGCCGCGAAGCGGATCAGCCGCGGCGAGGGCGATACCGATGGGCACGTTCAGGGCGGATCCGGCCCCCACAGGGCCATACCGCAGACAGCCAGGGGCAGAGAGGGGGCGAGCGCGAACACGCCGAGGCCGACGATCGAGACCGCGCCGGAGAGGCGGAGCATTGTCAGTCGACCGAGGCGGTCGATGGCCGGCCCGCCCACAAGGCGCACCGCGGTCTGCGCGACGAGGAACGCGGTCAAAGCGATGGCGCCTTCGCTCTCAGGTGCACTGAAGGCATCGACCACAGACAGGGCCGCCCAGTTGTTGGCGGCGCCCTCTGAGAGGGCGGCGGCGAAGACGATCAGCCCGAGAAGCAGTGTCTGCGACTCGCCCCAGACACGAAGCGATGCGCCCTTGGCGATGGGCAGCGCTTGTGCGGCCGCAACGTGATTCTGTTGCACCTCAAGGGCGAGAGGGCGCGCGAGCCGAGCCACGATCTGACGAATGACGACAGCCACAACCGCGAGCCCGAAGAGTTGCGGAAGCACAGCCAATCCGAGCGCTGCCGCGGCCCCTCCCGCGGCGGCGCCCACCGCTGAGCCGATCGAGTAGCCGGCGTGGAATTGGGGCAGAATCGTGCGCCCCACCGCTCGCTCGTTCGCCGCGGCCAGGATCGATTGAGGCACGTTGGTGAGTGCGAAGGCCGCGCCGTGCAGCACATTCGCCAGAAGCAGGAGCGGAAGGCCGCCCACCTGCATGGAGAGGCCGAGGAGGAGGTAGGCGAGCACAAAAGCGATCGTGGCGACCTGATAGGTGCGGAGCGGGCCGAAGCGCATAACGGCGGCACCGGCGAAGGTCACGGTCAGCAGGGTGCCGATGGCGCCTGCGCTGAGAAACAGGCTGACCTCGGAAACCGAGAGGTCGAGCCCCTCGCGGATCCCGGGGAGCCGGACCATCCACGATGAGAGGGCGAGACCATTGAAGAAATAGGCGAGAAGGATTCCGAGCCGCACGCTGGAGAACGCCGTCTTGGTCGACGAATCACGCAAGATACGTCGACCCTTTTACCTGTCTCGTGATGATCTCCGCCACACCCAGGAGCGCGGCCTCGTCGCCCAGCGTTCCTGCTACGAGTCGTGGGGGGAAGGGAATGCGTCCGACGAGACGCGCCGAGATCTCGCGGATCGCGAACTCCGGATGCCGCGCAAGGTGTCCGGTCAGCACGATGACCTCGGGGTCGAGCACGGTGGCGAGTGCGCCGCAGGAGAACGCGAGCAGATCGAAGAGCTCGTCTGCGGCCTCCTTGGCCGAGGGGACCTTGTCTGCGGCATCGTCGAGAAGCCTCTGCATGGCCTCCGGCGCCGCCAGGCGTACCTGGCCGTGGCTGCGGGCGATGCCCGCGATTCTCGACTCGAGATCACCCTGGTCTGTGAAGTAGCGGGCCAGCGCGCCGCGTTCGGTGAAAAGGAAGCCGACCTCGCCCGCGGCTGAGCGGAATCCGCGATAGATCTCTCCGTTGTTCACGATGCCGGCGCCGACGCCGTCACCGAGCAGATAGGAAGCAGCGCTCTGGGTTCCCCTGCCAGCGCCGAGGGCCCACTCACCGAAGGCGATGGAGTTGGCATCGTTCTCGACATGCACGGGAAGCTCTGTCGCGGCGGCGACGATGGACTCGAGCGCGATGTCGCGCCATCCGAGTTCAACGGTGTTCATCACGCGCCCGTCGTGCACGATTCCCGGCACCGAGATACCGATGCCCATCAGCTCGCGTTTCTCTCGCTCCGCTGCTTGCACGAGCCGCTCGGTCAAGGCCAGGGTGCCCGCAAGCCGGGTCGAGGCAGAGACCGCGCCGGTGGCGGGATCCTCGTCGAACTCGACGATCTCGGTGACGACTGTCTCACGGCCGAAGTCCCGCAGAATTCCGAGGGCACGGTCGCACCCCACGTCGACGGCCGCGATCACTCGTGATTCACCGGCGGCTCGGAGAAGATTCGATGGGCGCCCGCCGGAGGACTGTTGGATGCCCTCCTGTGCCAGGACGCCTTCAGTCAGCATCGCGGCGCTGAGGCGTTCGACAGTGGCCGAACTCAGCCCGGTTTTGGCGCCGATCTGTTTGCGAGAGAGAGGACCGTGCTCCTCGAGCACATCGAGAATGGCCGTTCGGTTGATCTGCGTGACGACCCGGGTCGTTGCCGTTTTCTTCTTCGTGTTCATCGATCTCTTCTTTCGACAGCGTGCCCGGGTTCAGTGTGCGTGAGGTCGGCGTGAGTGTGCCAGTCGGTCTCTCAGCTCAGCATCGATGCTGCTGCCTCGTCTAGAAGTATGGTGACGTCTGAGTGCTTTCGGAGCGCGGACGCGGGACTCGCCTCCTCGATCGGGCCCTCGAGCGCCCTGGCGACGGCTCCGGCCTTGCCGGCGCCGAAGGCCAGCAGAACGATTGACCGAGCTTTCAGGATCGTGCCGATGCCCTGGGTGATAGCCTGCCGCGGCACAAGCTCGATGTTGTCGTCGAAGAACCTGGCGTTCGCTTTGCGGGTCTCCTGCGTCAACGTCACAACACGCGTCACAGAGTCGTGCGCCGAGCCCGGCTCATTGAACCCGATGTGACCGTTGTGGCCTATGCCGAGAATCTGCAGATCGACGCCGCCTGTGGCATCGATGGCCGCCTCGTAGTCGCGCGCGGCTGCCGCAAGATCGGCGGCTGAGCCATCGGGCACCGAGACGTGGCTGCGCTGGAAACCCAGCGGTTCTGTCACTTCAGCGTCGATGACGCTGCGGTAACTCTGCGGCAGCCGAGCATCGATGCCCACGTACTCGTCGAGGGCGAAGGCTCGCGCGCGGCTCAGATCGAGCGGTTCAGCCAGCTGGGCTCTCGAGAGGGCACGGTAGACGGGTGAGGGTGTCGACCCTGTGGCCACGCCGAGCGCGGCCGTCGGCTTCGAATGGAGAAGAGTCAGAATTCGTGTGGCGGCCAGCTCGGCCGCAGCCGCGGGGTCTGCGGCGACGATGACCCGCAGCGAGGTGAGGGGGCTGACGAAAGAGGGATAGATCACGACCCCACGACCGATCGCTCGGCGAGAGCCGCGCGCAGTTCTCGTGCCCACTGCACGGCGCCCTGCACGGGAGGTGTTCTCACGACCAGCAGCTCGACCCCGGGAAGAACCCGCTCGAGATGGCCCCTGATGGCCGCCTCGTAGCCCGGCTGGTTCACGATCACGCCGCCGCCCGCCACGACCGTGCGCCCGACAGCGCCCCGTCTGACGGCGTGGGCGACTCCATCGGCGAGCTCGGATGCGGCCCGGTCGATGATGTCGCACGCGACCCGCGACCCGGCCTCGGCCTGATCGAAGACGACGGATGCGTGCCGGCCCCAGGAGGCCCCGCCAGCGTTCGAGGCACTCCGTTCTGCAAGCTCGGCGGCATTGCGGGCGTCGAAGGAGGAGAGCATCGCGGGGAACAGCGTGTCTTGGTCGACCTGTCCTTTGTCGGAGGCATCGAGGGTGGCGCGCAGTGCGGCAGAGACGAGCGCGTGCGAACTCCCCTTGTCGCCGAGAGGCCAGCCGTAGCCATCCACCGTCACACGAGCCCCGGTGGCCGTCGTTCCGCTGATCACGGCACCCGTTCCCACGATCATCTCGATGGTCGGCCTAATGGTGGTGGCGTGGTGCAGCAGGAGAGCGTCGTTGACGACGGTCACCTCGGCGTTCAGCAGAGAGCGAAGTCTGGTCGTGGCCAGCATGGTCTGTTCGTCGGTGTCACATCCGTGCACCCCGGCGACCACGACCGTGTCTGAGGCGACTACGCCGAGTGAATGCACGGCGCTGCTGAGTCGAGCGAAGTTGTCGTCATCGGAGAAGAGGGAACCTCTCCGCCACTCGGCAGAGGGCACGACGATCTCGGAGACCGATCCGGTGGTATCGACACCGCGGATATGGGTCTTCGTTCCGCCGACGTCGATGCCGACGACCGTGAGCGACACCTCATCGTCACGCGCTTCTGCGGTCGACGACGGGTGGCGGGGCGGCTGAGCGCTTGAAGGCACGACTCTCCGGTTCTCTTCATTCGGCAGTGGCAGGTGAGGAGGGGTCCATCCTTTCGCGAGGCGATCGGGTGCATCATTGCCTCACAGTGATAATAAAGCATGCTTTTATTGCGCCTGCAAGCTCCCTGCAAAGCATCGGCTCCACTGAGTGGATCGCATATTTCCTGTTTGTAAACCAGTGTTTCAGCGGAGAAAATTTCTGAAAGTCGTGTGCCCTGCGCGTTGACCAGATAACCATTGCACTGATACAAAAGATCAACTGAGAAGCGATGTTAGACAGCGCTTCGCCCTCTCTCGCCCCATGAAAGGCTCCCTGTGAATCACAGAATTCGCGTCGCTGCGACGGTTGTCGCGGTTGGTGCACTAATGGCATCCATGACCGCGTGCTCATCCGGCTCGAGTGACGAGTCGGCCCCCCTCAAGTTCGTGCTCTCCGGCGATGCGACGCAGGGCGGTGGCTACCAGAAGATGGCCGACAAGTACTTCGAGGAGACCGGAACCAAGGTCGAGATCGTCGATGTTCCGGGAGACGATCTGACCACCCGTCTGCGCAACAGTGCCCAGGCGGACGACCTTCCCAACATCGCCGCGGCGGCGAACGTCGATCCGTTGTGGAAGGATCAGCTGCTCGACCTCACGAGTATCGCCAAGGACGCCAATGTGCTTCCCACTCTCACTGTCGAAGACCCGGCCGACAACAAGGTCAAGGCTCTTCCCTCCAGCCTCACTTCGGTGGGCATGTTCATCAACAAAGACCTGTGGGACAAGGCCGGCGTGAGCTACCCGACCGATGCGAGCCAGTCGTGGACGTGGGACGAGTTCGTTGCCAAAGCCAAGCAGGTTCAGTCCGGCGCAGGAGCCCAGTACGGACTCACGATGGATGCGTCAGCCCACCGCCTGCGCTCGTTCCTCTACGAGTTCGGCAGCCAGGGTGTTGTGCAGGATGGCGACGACTTCACGCTGGACGACCAGGCCAAGACCGCTCTCGAGTACTTCAAGACGATGAACGACGACGGCTTTATGCCCAAGTCGGTCTGGACCGCCGGAGACGACGCAAGCGCCACATTCAAGAGTGGGCAGGTAGCGGCTTACTATTCCGGCGTGTGGCAGGTCGCGGACTTCCAGGCGAACATCACGGACTTCGCCTGGGCATCCGTTCCGACTCCGCAACAGCCGGTCAAGGCGACGAACTACGGTGCGGCATCGTGGATCGTCGGATTCAGCGGTCGTGGAAAAGACGACGCGACGACGAAGTTCATCTCATGGCTGTACCAGCCCGAGAACTACACCGCGTACTGCGAAATCGCGGGATGCCTGCCGTCGGTGAGTGGACTCAACGTCTCGTATCCGAAGAACGCCGAATCGTTTGCGATGTACAACGCAGAGATCGCCGCCTCGCCGGCCGTGTCCGCAGTGCAGACCACCGACCAACTGCGCCAGGGGTACGAGGGAAAGAGTCTCGACGTCGAGCCGCTGAAGGACGAGACCATCAAGTACCTCAGCGGTGAGCAGTCGATCGACCAGACGATCGACGCGATCACCGCGGCGACCAAGGCAGCGCTCGGCTAGTCCTCGTCCCGGTGCGCCGCCCCACCCCCGGCGCACCGGGCCCCGCCCTCACCCGCCCCCATCCTGAGCCCCCGCAGATCCCACCCGAGGAGAGAACATGACCAGCACGATGCGTAGCGTCGTTGGCGCAAAAGCCAAGGATGCGCCGGTCGACGCAGGCGTCGGCACCTCGCCTTCCCGACGGCGCAGGGTCAAGCGGCGTTATCGCCTGACACCCCTGCTGTTGTCGGCCGGCGTGATCGTTCTCTTAGGGCTCTTCTTCTTGTGGCCGGGTGTGCTGGGTCTGACCTACTCGTTCACCTCATACCGCGGGTTCGGGCCGATGAACTTCGTCGGCCTCGACAACTACGCCAAGTTGGCCAGCGACCCCACGTTCTACGCAGCCCTCGGTCGTACGCTCATCTACACGGCGTTCTCCGTGCCTCTCGGATATGCGCTGTCTCTCTCCCTCGCGGTCGCCCTCACCAATCTGCGGGCGCGGGGAAAGACGGCCGCCCGCATCATCTTCTTCCTGCCGTGGCTCGTTTCCCCGATCGTCACCGGTGTGATCTGGCGGTGGATGTTCGGTGAGAACTTCGGCTTCGTGAACTACGTGATCACCTCGCTCGGCGGCGGCGCGGTGCCATGGTCGTCAGACCCCAACCTGTCGCTCATGGTGGTCATCGTGGCCTCCGCGTGGGCAGGCGCGGCGTTCAATATGCTTCTTTTCATCGCGGCCCTGAACAACGTGCCGAAGTCGTATTACGAAGCCGCTGAGCTCGATGGGGCCAACGGCTGGCAACGCTTTGTGTCCATCACTCTCCCCGGAATCGCCCCCACGTCTGTTCTTGTGATCCTTCTGTCGACGCTGGGTCAGATGAAGGAGTTCGCAATGATCCAGGCGCTGAACAACGGTGGCCCGGGTACCTCGAACCAGCTCATCGTGCAGTACATCTACCAGACGGGCTTCGCCCAATCCAACGTGGGTTACGCGAGCGCGGCCTCGATGGTGCTTCTGGTCATATTGATGGTCATCGCCCTTATCCAGCTCGCGATCAACAGGAAGGCCAATCAGTAATGGCGACCGAGACGATGTCCTCCTCGATGGGCGCACGAATCCGTCGGTCTTCCCGCCCCGTGACTCGCAAGAAGTCCGGTGAAATCCGTCGCTCTATCTTGCCCACCACCATGCTCTGGGTGCTCGCCGTGCTCATGGCCTTTCCACTGCTGTGGTTCCTGCTCTCCTCTTTCAAGGGCGGTGGCGAGCTCTTCACCTATCCGCTCTCCTTCCTTCCCCGAGAGTGGACGATCGATGGCTACGCGCGAGCGTGGGAGCGTATCGACTTCGTGCGCTACTTCGGAAACACAATCGTCGTGGCGACCATCACGACCGCGCTCACTGTCTTCTTCTGTGCGACAGCGGGGTATGCGCTCGCGAAGTACCGCGCACCGTGGCTGTCGGTTCTCGCTCTCTGCATCCTGTCAATGACCATGTTGCCCGGCGAGGTCATCCTGAACCCCACCTTCTCCGTTGTACGCGACCTGGGCTTCTACAACTCACTCATCGGTGTCATTCTGCCCTCGATCCTGACGCCCACCGGAGTGTTCATGTTCAGGCAGTTCTTCATCACGGTGCCCGACGAACTGCTCGACGCCGCCAGAATGGACGGCGCGAAAGAGCTGTCGATCTTCTTTCGGATCATGCTGCCTCTGGCAAGACCGATCATGCTGACGCTGGCCATCATCTCGTTCCAGTGGCGCTGGAACGACTACATCTTCCCCCTCATCATTCTGAGTGACCCGAAGAATTTCACACTGCAGATCGCGTTGCGCACCCTGATCGGGTCGGAGAACATCGACTGGGCCATCCTTCTGGCCGCCTCTGTCATCTCGATGATTCCGCTTGTTCTGCTCTACCTGGTCTTTCAGAAGTACATCACCAGTTCCGATATCAACACGGGCTTGCGCGACTGACTCCCATGCACCTCGATCAAGAAAAGTCCGCCGCGAGGGTCGATCGCTTTCTCGGCGAATTTCTGCCCGCGGCAATCGTCTCCCAGTCCATTCCGGTGGAGGCCGGTGCCTGGACGGTTTCCGGCGAACCGGTGCCGTTCTCGGCAGCACGTGACGCGAGCTTCACGCCGGTCGCCAGAGGCACCCGGTGGGGCGAACCGTGGGGCACGACCTGGTTGCACGTCACTGGCGCGGTACCCGAACACTGGCTGGCGCAGGGGGGTCGTTACCGCGTCGAACTCTCCCTCGACCTCGGGTTCTCTCAGTCGAAACCGGGCTTCCAATGTGAGGGACTCGTTCGCACTCCCTCGGGCCGTGCGGTCAAGGGGCTGGAACCACGCAACCACCATGTGCCGCTCGACGTGCTCTCGGGTGAGACGTTCGAGTTCTATGTCGAGGCCGCGTCCAATCCCGATCTCTCAGGCGGCGACGACTTCAAGAGTCAGCGGGCCTTTGCCCCGACTCCTTTCGGTGACCGCAGCACCGCCCCCTCGGGCGAGCTTTACACGATTGGCCCGCTCGAGCTGCGACTGATCGATGTCGAGCTCGAGTCGTTCGAGCTTGAGTTGAGGGTGCTGAGGGGGCTGATGGCCGAACTCGCCGAGTCTGACCCGCGCCGACTCCGCATCCTTCTTGCCCTCGGCACGGCGCTGGATGCCCTCGATCCCGATGACCTCGGCGGCAGCGTGTCGGCGGGGAGGGCTGTTCTCGAGCCCGTTCTGGCGGCGCCCGCAGCGCACTCCGCTCATCGGATCGTGGCGACCGGTCACGCTCACATCGATTCCGCGTGGCTGTGGCCGACCCGCGAGACCGTGCGCAAGTGCATCCGCACCTTCTCCAATGTGCTCGACCTTATGGATCGTGATCCCGAGCTCAACTTCACCTGCTCGTCGGCTCAGCAGTACGCCTGGGTGAAGGTCGCAGATCCGGAGCTGTTCTCGCGCCTCGCCGCTCGTGTGCGCGAGGGGCGGTTTGTGCCCGTGGGCAACATGTGGGTCGAATCCGACGTCACGATGCCGAGCGGAGAGTCGCTTGCGCGTCAGTTCCTCGAGGGCGGTCGCTTCTTCGTCGAGGAGTTCGGTGAAGCAGCAGACGTCGGCTGGCTGCCGGACTCGTTCGGCTACTCCGGTGCGCTGCCGCAGCTGCTGCGCCAGGCCGGCCTGCGCTGGTTCTTCACCCAGAAGATGAGCTGGAACGAGACCAATGCGATGCCTCACCACTCCTTCGTCTGGGAGGGCATCGACGGTTCGCGGATCTTCACGCACTTTCCCCCGGTGAATACCTACAGTGGCGACATGCGCCCCACCGAACTGGCCCGCGACAATCGCAACTTCAGCGATCACGGAATGGCGAGCACCTCGCTTATGCCGTTCGGCTACGGAGACGGTGGAGGCGGGCCCACTCGCGACATGATGGCGGCGGGTCGGCTGCAGGCAGATCTCGAGGGATCGCCGAGGCTGCGCTTCGCTACGGCGCGAGAGTTCTTCACCGAGGCCGAGGCGGAATATGTCGACCCAAGCGTCTGGTCGGGAGAGATGTACCTCGAGTTCCACCGGGGCATCTTCACCTCTCAAGCCCGAACCAAGCGGGGCAACCGCCGCAACGAGCGACTGCTCGCCGAGGCAGAGACCTGGGCGTCCGCGGCCACCGTGCTCACGGGCGCGTCGTATCCCGGCGTCGAGCTCGACGAGTTGTGGCGTACCGTTCTGCTCCTGCAGTTTCATGACATCCTGCCCGGAACGGCCATCGCCTGGGTTCACCGTGAGGCGGAGGCCAACCACGCCGAGGTCACGGAGCGGGCCGAGAAGATCATCACGACCGCACTGCGGCACCTCACCGGCGAGGGCGATGTGGCGATCGCGCTGAACGCTTCGTCGGTCACCGTGCGAGGCGTTCCCGCGCGCTCGGGCCGTGTCGTCGACGAAGAGTCGCCTGGTGCGATGGGCACGACGAGCAGCGCGAGCCCCTCAGCTCTTGCCGACTCAGTGCTCACCGATGCCGACTCGTTCGTGCTCGAGAACGATGTGGTACTCGTCGTGGTCGAGGCCGACGGCACGATCAGTCGAATGATCGACAAGGGGACCGGGCGCAACCTGATCGCCGACGGGCGGCGGGCGAATCTGCTGCAGCTGCACAGAGACGAACCGAACCAGTGGGATGCCTGGGATCTCGACGCATCGTATCGGGCGAGCGCCCGAGACCTCGTCGAGGGAACCGTCTGGCGCGAGGGCGACGCCGTGTTCGTTCGCAGGAGCTTCGGTTCGAGCAGCGTCGCCCAGCGCATCGAGCTCGATGGAGCCGAGCCCACGGTGCGCATTCGCACGGAGATCGACTGGCACGAGCGTCGCAAGTTGCTGAAGCTCGCCTTCCCCCTTGATCTGCACGCGCCGGCGGCCGCCTACGAGACGCAGTTCGGCCACGTGACGCGCCCGGTGCATACGAACACATCGTGGGACGCGGCCCGCTACGAGGTGTGCGCTCACCGTTGGGTGCATGTCGGCGAGCCTGGCTTCGGCGCAGCCGTGGCCAACGATGGGCTCTACGGTCACGATGTCACACGTCAGGTGGACGATGGTCGCGTCGTCACCGTCGTGCGCCAGTCCCTGCTGCGTGCCCCGACCTTTCCCGACCCCGAGGCCGATCAGGGTCTGCACACGATCACCAGCACTCTCACTGTGGCCCCCGACATCGCCGATGCCATCAAGGCTGGGCGAGCGGCGGATGCGCCGACGCGGATCGTGCGCGGAGCTCACGTTCCTCCTCGGCTCGTCGCTGCTATTTCGCCCACGAGCGGCTCCACGACATCGGTCATCGCAGAGACGGTGAAACTGGCGGCGGATGCGTCGGGCGACGTGATCGTGCGGCTGTACGAGAGCGAGGGGCGGCGATCGAGTGTCAGGATCGAGACTGGCTTCGCGACGGAGTCGTGCACGATCGTGGATCTGCTCGAACGGCCGATCGGTGATGCCGACGTGCTTCTCGGCGAACCCGGCGGCGGGTTCCTTGTGGAGCTGAGGCCGTTCGAGGTCGTCACCCTCCGCATCCAGCCAGCCGACGGCATCCGAAAGGCCGACAACGCATGAGCATAACGAGCAAAACCCTTCTGCATATGATCGGACAGGACGAGGCCCTGGTCGACCAAGACTTCGTCTCCGATCTGTTTCAGGGCGCCCTCGTTCAAGCCGCCCAGTTGGCGTCGACCGACGCAGACGACATGGCGAGCTGGGGGCATCGCGAGTTGATGCGCGCAGTGCTCGTGCTCGTGGCGACAGACATCGCGGGTGAGGGAGAGGAGCCCCCCCGATGGCTCGAGGCGTCAGAGCGCTTTGTATATGCCCTCGCGGGCATGCAAGGCGTCGGTGGCTTATTTTCGAGCGAGGGCAATCTCGAATCGCCCCCTGACACCGCGTTCACGATCAATGATCTCTGTTCGGCAGTGTCGTTGATCGACGGCGCCGGCGACTCTCTGCGGGGTCCCTGGTCAAGCATCCGATCGCAACTCGAAGACATCGCGATGCGCGCGGCACCGGCCCTGGCTACCGGGGGTGTGCACACCCCCAATCACCGCTGGGAGGTGGCGAGCGCGCTCGCCGGCCTCAATGCGCTCTGGCCGGATGCCAAGGTGCGCGCTCGCGCGGAGCTCTGGCTGGCAGAGGGCATCGACATCGACGCCGACGGACTGTACTCGGAACGAAGCGGAATCTACGCGGCCGAGGTCACGAATCCGAGTCTTCTGAACATCGCCCGAGACCTCGACAAGCCGGAGCTTCGCGACGTTGTGCTGCGCAATCTCCGGGCCTATGTGGCACTCGTCGAAGACGACGGCGAGGTCGAGAACGTGCACTCCCGCAGACAGGACCAGCGGCTCGGCTACGACGTCGAGCTCTTTCTGTCTCCGCTTCGGCAGCTGGCGATCGAGCACGGTGACGGCGAGTTGGCCGGGCTGGCTGCGGGGATCGTCTCGAGAGGGCTGCGACACCCCGGGCGTCACCTCGCGGAACTCCTCCGGCATCCCGCAATTGGTCGGCGTCTGCCGCTTGCCGTCGAAGCGCCGCTCGCCCATGAGACGTTCTATGAGGCAAGCAAGCTGTTGCGCGTGCGCAGGGGGTCTGTGTCGGCGTCGCTCTTCGCCGGCAGCGACTTCTCGCGCACCGGGCGCATCTCCTCCGGTCTCGCCAACTCGGCGACGCTGGTGAGGGCGCGTCGTGGCAGTGCGGTTCTTCGTTCCGTTCGGCTCGCCCCGACCTTCTTCTCGATAGGGTGCATCCGGCCGCAGAGCCTGGACCGCATCGAAAATGGTGCGGTACTTCGCGAGACGCGCCGCTCCGGCTACTACGAGCCACTGCCCGTCGGGTCGCCACGAGACCTGTCGGAGCCGGTGTCGGAGGGGCGTTACTTCGCGTCGATGGACTTCGAGAATCGTTCGGTCGATGCCATGGCGCTGACCACGGTCGTGACCGCCACCGTCGACGACCGGGGGGTGAGCCTCGGCTTCTCATTCGAGGGCGTCGCGACTCGTTACGCCGTGGAGCTGGTCTTCGACGGCGAGCTCGCCGTGAGCGGAGCGGAGCCTCTCAGCGGTGTCGATGCAGGCACGGGCTGGTGGCTTAGCGGGGCAACTGCCGAGGTCGCTGCTTTCGGCGGAGGCTCCGGCGCCACGATCGAGGCTGCGGGCTTCGACGACGTCTATCCTGACTTCGACGAGGGCGAGATCTTCGGCTACGTCGGGGGCAACGACGATATTCCGGGCACCAGGCTGCTTCTCTCCGGCTCGACTCTGACGCCGTCGACCCTCCGCATAACCCTGTCCTGACGCACCAGTATGTGCCGCTGCAGTCAGTGTGTACATATTGTCCGCCCCGGGCGCAGTTGGCTAGCGGGTTGCGAGGGCCTCGTCGACGAAGGCGCGCTTCACGATGACCTGGCGGCTGCCCGGGTCGAACTGCACGGCCACGATGTCGGCGCTCTGCACGATCGCGAGGGCGTCGCGGCCCGCGAGGATCGTTCCCTGCACCTCCGCGCGCTCGGCTTCCGGCACCGCGAGCCCGAGCTCCGCGAGGCTCGTGAACAGGGGCAGCACCAGCTGGCCGTCTGTGGAGGTGAGTGTGCGCACACGCGGGCCGGATGCGGGGGTCGACCCCGTGACATCCACGACCAGCCCGCCCGTTGTCGCGAGCGACAAGACCTTCTGGATGCCGGCCACGCTCGGCTCGGCCTCGAACGCCGCGAGGGCGTCGCGAACGGCGGTATTGATGTACGTGCGGGGAAAGGGAACGGCGCGTTTGGCCATGGGGGCTCCTAGAAGAGTCGGGAGTCGCTGTCGTCGAGGCCGCGCATAGCGTCGTAGTCGAGCACGACGCAGCGGATGCCGCGGTCTTGCGCCAGCGTGCGGGCCTGCGGCTTGATCTCTTGGGCTGCGAAGATTCCCTGCACAGGCGAGAGGTGCGGGTCGCGGTTCATGAGCTCGAGGTAGCGGGTCAGCTGTTCGACCCCGTCGATGTCGCCGCGGCGCTTGATCTCGACGGCCACGGCCGCGCCGACCGAATCGCGGGCCAGGATGTCGACGGGCCCGATGGCGGTCATGTATTCGCGGCGAACGAGCGTGTGCCCGTCGCCCAGCAGGGTGATCTGCTCGGCCAGCAGCTTCTGCAGATGCGCCTCGACGCCGTCTTTCTGCAGGCCGGGATCGATGCCGAGCTCGTGCGACGAGTCGTGCAGTACGTCGTAGATGCTCACGACCAGAACGTCGTCGGTCTTCTTCTGCGTGACCTTCCAGACCTGGGTGATGCCGGCATCCACCTGCACCTGGTCGGGCTCGTCGAAGGTGATGTAGCAGGGCGGGCTCATCCAGTTGAGCGGCTTGTACGAGCCGCCGTCGGAGTGCACCAGGATCGACCCGTCGCTCTTCAGCATGAGGAGTCGGGTGGCCAGGGGCAGGTGCGCACTGAGACGCCCTGCGTAGTCGACGGAACAGTTCGCAATGACGAGACGCACCAACCCAGAGTACGGGGTCGGCTCAGTTCGCGATGCGCGTCGGCTCACGCCCCGACAGGTACAGCGGAAGGGCAGAGGCCAGAAGAACCGTCGCTCCAACCCAGCCGCTGAAGTCTCGCAGACCGGGGAGAACGAACAACGCGAGTGAGCCGATGGCGACGAGCGCGCCCGCGAGCACGCCGAACAGTCGCATTCCGTAGAGCGAGATGAACGTGAGGTAGTGCGCTCCGACGATGATCAAGGATGCGGCGAAGAACAGCGAGGGCTCGATGGTGCCGAGCGTGATCGCGACCAGGAGTCCGAGCGGAACGGTGAAGGCGCTCTGCATCGCCAATGCAATCGACGGGTGCCCCTTCGGAAGTGCCGCAGGGCCGCCCATGATCTTCAAGACAAGCGTCGAGAGCGGAAAGATCAGCATCCCGCCGAAGAAGAGCACAGCCATCGCCGCCGGCTGAGAGCCCCACTGGAACACCGCCGAGGCGGCGAACCAGATCACCGATGACACGAGCGATCCGGAGAAGCCTCCCCGATAGATGCGTCGGACATCTGCTTGTGCCTGGGCCAGTTCCATGTCGCCAGTCTGTCAGGCGGTTCGCACGGCGGAGTCATCGCCGGACAAACCGACGAATGGATCTTCACCTAGTGCTGCTGGGGAACGGGTGCAGCGAGAGCACGGCATCGAGCGGCAATCGCAGGAAGTCGGCGATGCGCAAGGCGAGCATGAGGCTCGGGCTGTATTCGCCCCGCTCGAGGTAGCCGACGGTCTGGTAGTGCACCCCGACGGCCCCGGCGGGTCTACTTCGCGTACGTGCGCTCGCGGGTGGCCGGCGACGCGAAGAACGACAGCACGAGCAGCGCCAGGATCACGTAGAGGGCGTTCAGGATGCCGAAGTGCTCGCCCAGGAATCCCAGCAGCGGCGGGCCCGCGAGGAACGCGGTGTAGCCCACGATCGCTACGGCGCTCACGCGCGCGGCTGAGTTCTTCTCGTCGTCGGCCGCCGCGCTCATGCCCACGGGGAAGCCGAGCGATGCGCCGATGCCCCACAGGATGGCGCCGATGATGGTGACCCAGAGGTCGGTCGAGAGAATGAAGAGCAGCAGCCCGGCGACGCCGACGACCACCGTGGCGCGCAGCACCGGAACACGTCCGAAGCGGTCGAGCAGCGGACCGCCCGCGACCCGGCCGACGGTCATGGCGGCAACGAAGATGCCGAAGACGATGGCGCCCGTGGTGTTCGACTGCTCGTGGCCGTCGACGGTGGCGATCGCGATCCAGTCGTTGGCGCTGCCCTCGGCGAAGGCCATGCCCAGTACAACGGCTCCGATGAGCAGCAGGCGGGCGTCGGCCCACACGGCGAGGCTCGCCTTGAGACGTTGGCCGAGCGGGATGCGCGGGGCCGAGCCTGCCGATTCGGCCTGGTCGGCGGCATCCAGATCGTGGGGAATGAAACGCACGGCACCGATCACCACCGCCACGAGAATTGCGGCGATCGTGACTAGGTGAGCGAAGACCGGGATGGCGAGGGCCGAGGCGACGGCGCCGATGCCGGCGCCGAGAACGGTTCCACCGGAGAACATGGCGTGCATCAGCGGCATAAGCGTCTTGCCGATGGCCCGCTCGGCGGCGGCGCCCTCGACGTTCATCATCACGTCGCAGGCTCCGTTGCCGAAGCCGAAGATCATCAGGCCGATGAACGCGATGGTGACGTTGGGAACGAGTCCGCCGCCGACACCGATGAGCACGAGGCCCGCCGAGACAAGCGAGATGCAGAGTGTGATGCCCGCGCGCGGCCCGAAGCGGTTCAGGATGGCCGGCGACACGATGAGTCCCACGACCGATCCGGCCGACATGCCGAAGATGAGAACACCGACGTTGGCCGTGTTCAGTTCGAGCCCGTCGCGCACCGCCGGAAGCCGGGCGACCCAGCTGGCGACGCTCACGCCACTGAGGATGAAGATCACGAAGACCGCGTTGCGCCAGGCGATGAGGGTACGCGGGGCGTGCACGGCGACGTCGCTCGTGGGTGTGGTCATGGTGTGTCCTGAATACGTTGGAGAGCGGTATCGCGCGAAATCGAATCGATTCGACTACGCTACCAACATGACCGCGAGCGATCAACACACCCGCCGTCCCACTCTCGCAGATGTGGCGAAGGCCGCCGGAGTCTCCGTTTCGACCGCGTCGATCGCGTTCAGCGGCTCGGGCCCCGTGTCGGATGCGACGCGCGAGCGCGTGCTCGCCGCTGCGGCTTCGCTGGGCTACGACGGTCCAGACCCTCGGGCACGCTCGCTGCGTCAGGGGCGAAGCGGCGTGATCGGCGTGGTTCTCGAGGGCAGCCTGCTGTATGCATTCCGCGACCCCGTGACATCCATCACCCTCGACGGAGTCGCCACCGCGCTCGGCCCGCAGGGCGCCGGCCTGCTGCTGCTCACCGATTCGGGCGAGGGGGCGGCCACGATCGACACGGCCGCCGTCGATGCCGTGATCCTGCTCGGATGCTCGACCCGCGTCGATCACTCGATCGAGGTCTTCGGTCGCCGCGACATTCCGGTCGTGTCGGTCGAGGGGCCGTCGCGTCCCGAGCTCGTGGAGGTGACCCTCGACAACCGCGCCGCGTCGGTCGTCGCCGCGCGCCACCTGCAGTCGCTGGGCCACGAGCGCGTCGGCATCGCCACGCTGGGCACGGCCGACGGCCAGCCCGCCGGCCCGGTCACCGAAGACACCCCAATCGCCGTGTCGGTCACTCGCGAGCGGCTGCTCGGCACGCGCGAGATATACCCGGATGCGCCGGCCTGGTCGTCGGTGCACAACACGCCCGAGGACGGTCGCCGTGCGGCGCTCGCCTTGCTCGATGTTGCCGCGTCGGAGCGCCCGACCGCGATCGTCGCACAGGCCGACCTGCTCGCGATCGGAGTGATCCAGGCGGTCGAGGAGCTCGGCCTCGTGGTCGGTGTCGATGTGAGCGTGATCGGCTTCGATGGAATCCGCATCGACGGCTTCGCGCACGACCTCACAACGATGGTGCAGCCCGCCAGCGCGAAGGGCCACGCCGCAGGAGCCGCGGTCACAGCACTGCTCGCCGGAGACCGCCCCGATACCCCGATCGCGTTCACGTGTGAACTGCACGTGGGGTCGACGACGGGGCCTGTTCCTTCCTCCTGAGTCCCGACCCCCTGACTGGGATAGTTCAACAGGATGAACTGACGACACTCCGTCTATCTACCGACGACACACCGGTGACCTCTCTGTTCGTCCTGTAGTACCAAAAACGTCCGAGACGTCTGACCCCGACTACTCCTCCCGAATCCCCGAATTCGGCGGATTCTCTTCACTGCGACGATCTCTGGTCCACCGACGAGTCAATCGAGACGACGATCCTCGAATGACTGCTTCGCCGAGAGATCTCCGACTCATTCAGGATTGCGTCCGTCGCAACGGCAACGTCGCGTCGAGGCGTACGCTCCTCGAGGCACGAGTTGAGCCGGCCGGCATCGATGCAGCGCGACGGTCGGGCGCTCTCGAGAGGCTCCGCCGGGGAATGTACGCGCTTCCTGAGGCCGATATCGACCAACGTCGAGCGGTGATGGCCGGCGGACGAGTGGGCTGTGTGAGTGCCCTTCGCCGTGTTGGGGTGTGGGGCGGGCTCGACGCGGCGCTCCACATGCACGTGCCCTCGTCGGCATCTCGCCTCCACCTCGACGAGGTCATTGCGCTCGGCAGGAGCCCCGAAACCCGTCGAACCGACAAGACCTTCTGGGCAGAACCGGGTCGACCACGCGTGCACTGGCAGCGCGCACATGCCGCAAATACTCGAACAGCGCGATCGTGGGCCGACGACTGGCTCGTCGATCCGATGAGCGCTCTTCGTCAGGCTGCTCTCTGCCTCGACGACGAGCATGCGATCGCGGCCATCGACTCCGCATTGCGGAAGAAGGTCGTGCGTGGTCACGATCTCGAGGCTCTCTTCGGGTCTCTCCCACGTCGACTGCAGGGGATGAGACTCGAGCTCGATCCCGCGGCGGACTCAGGTCCCGAGTCGATCGTTCGGGTGAGGATGCGACGGGCCGGCTTCGTGGTCGAGCCGCAGATGAGCATCCCGGGCTCGAGCGACCTCGATCTTCTAATCAACGGGTTGGTCGGCCTCGATATCGACAGCCGCGCCTGGCATACCGGTGAGGAACAGATCAGCTGGGACTACGGAAAGACCCTCCAGTCATTCGCATTCGGTCGGCCGACTCTTCGGATTCTTCCCCACCACATCTTCGAGATGTGGCCGTCGACTCTGGCCGCGATCGGCCGGGCGGTGTCGGACATGGAGGAACTTCACCGGCTTCGACGAATGAACCGGAATCGTTCGACAGGATGGAATTGACGACACTCCGTTGCTAAGACGACGGCACGCCGAAGAACTCTCAATTCGTCCTGTAATAGCGATGAGGTGATCTCGATACGCCGACTCCTTCGTCGCGCGGCTACTCGATCTGCGCTGCAGAGGTCAGCGCGTGTAGAGCTTGACCCAGAGGTTCGGGTAAGACCAGCTGTCGGACTCGGTGAAGCCGGCAGCCTCGATCGCCCGCTCGTTGACCTCGCGATCGCGGCCGCTCGACACCAGGATCACGGTGTCGTGACCCTCGAGCATCGGCGTGTCCACGGGGCGAGACGTCTCCCACAGCCGAGGCAGTGAGCCGACGGGCTTCTCGAGGGCGACATCGTCGAGTGACTCGAATGCCCACGGGTACGAGTACTCGACCACGCGTGCGGTGGCGGTCGGATGCCACGCGACGCTTCCGAACACAACGGCAGGGTCGGAGTCGGCGGGCAGAGCCGAGGCGACCTCGCCTACGCGCCAGGCCGCCTGCGACCATGAGGACTTCTGCTTCGCCCCGGTCGTGCGCTGCGACTCATAGCTCGGTTGCGTCAGCAGTGCCAGAACGAGCACCCCGGCGACCGACGCCAGCGCGGTCCACGGAACCGATCGCATCCGGTTCGCGAATGGCCCCCGCGCGAGCCGAGCGGCCAGCCGGGTCAACCGGCCGAGGCCCACGATGCCCCCGGCGATGGCGACAGCCAGTGCCGGCATAAGAAAGGTGAGGTAGCGCGGCGAGTACAGCGGAGTGATCAACACCGAGGTGAGTACGAGCACGACGGTCGGCACGACGAGCCACGGCAGCACCCAGGCCACGAGGTAGCGGGCTGCGCGGGCGCGGGTCGTGGATGAGCGCCGGGCCACGATGAATGTGGTGATGCCGACGAGCACGACGATCCAGGTGAAGATCGCGAACGGCGCGTTGTTCGGGGCGAACTGGGTGATCAGGATTCCGGTGAGGGTGCGTTGGCTGATCGGATCGATCCAGGCGAGCTGGCCCGACTGCCCGGCCACGATGAGCACGAAGGGAATGCAGACGATCCCCAAGGGAACGACCGTGCGCCCGAACGCGAACAGCTGCCGACGGTTGAGCGTGCCCGACATCGTGAGCACGACCACCGTCACGGCGTGCGCCACCACGACGAGCGAGAGATAAACAAAGATGCCCACCGAGAAGAGCCCCACGCCGGCGTATGCGAGCCACGGCCACACGGCTGCCCAGCGGGTCGACGGTGCTCGCGCGGCGTCGAGCGCCCTCATGAGCAGCAGCGTCATCGCCGCGGCGAGCAGCGCGGTGAGCGCATACGAGCGGCCCTCGGTGCCGGCCCACGTGAACCTCGGGATCGTGATCAGCACGACGCCGGCGAGCAGCGCGAAGCCGCGGGTTCCGAAGCGCGAGGCGAGCAGCATCGTGAGTGCCACCGTGCCGCCCGAGATGATCGCGCTCGGCAGTCGCAGCGTGAACGGCGAGTACCCGACGAGGTCGAACCACACGTGCATAAACGCGTAGTACAGCCCGTGCACCGCGTCGACGGTGTGCAGCATCGCCCACAGCTCGGGCCAGGTGCGCGTGGCCGACACGATCGTGGCGGCCTCGTCGTACCAGATCGACGGGGTGTCGATGCCGATGACGACGATCACGATGGCCAGCACCGCGAGAAGGGGAATCTCGACGCGGCGAGCCAGTAGTGCTGTTAAGCGCGTCACGACGCCACCTCCTCAATGTGACCGGATGCGTCGGGCCGGGTCGGGGGCCGCCTTCTGCCCGGCAGACGCAGGCCGCCTCCCCTCGCCAGGTGCTGCCGGTAGAACCATGCGGCGACGACGATCATCGTGGCCAGCGCGAGTCCGCCGCGCATCACGTCGACTGTGGGCACGAACAGGCGCACCGTGAGGGCCAGCGCGACTGCGAACCATTCCCAGTGCTGGCTCAGCACGATGAAGGGGATCAGCAGCAGCGCGTACCAGGGGTAGCGGGGGCTCACGATGATCAGGATGCTGCCGATGAGAACCAGCTGCGGCAACCACGGAGAGCTCGGGGTGGCGCGCCACCAGGTGAGCCCCGCGATCACGGCGATCAGCACCGCGGCCACGATCACCGCCGACTTGCCTGGCAGAACTGTCGAGAGCAGGGCGAAACTGCTTCCGTCTTCGTAGCCCTCCTCTGACAGGTAGCCGGGAAGATAGCCGAGCACCTTGATGCCCGAGCTGAGGACATAGGGCACGTAGAGGGCAGCGAATGTGGCGACCGACACCAGAATCAGGGTGAGCGGCCGCTTCTTCAGCAGAGGGGGCGCGACGATCACGGGGATGAGCTTGGTGGCGATGGCCGCGCCGAGCGCGATTCCGCCCCAGACACGCCTACCGGATGCGACGAGCAGGCTGGCGGCGAGGGCGAGCGCCACGCCGAGAACGTCCACATGCGAGTTGGTGATTGCCTCCGTCGCGACCATGGGGCACCAGGCCCAGAGGGCCGCCCACCTCGGATCCATGCCGCGGCGGCGCAGGGCGACGAGGAGCATCCACGTGATGGCGAGTGAGATGAGGAGGCCGCCGACCTGGAACGGCCAGTATTGGACGCTCGGATCGACGAGCGCACGCACCCCGGCGAAATAGAGCTCGGCCATCGGCGGGTAGATCGTGGGGTCGTGCGGGCGGTTGATCGCGGTGCAGAGCAGCTCTCGCGATGGCGACGACTTGGTGTCGTTGTAGCGGTTTCCGACGCCAGGGCAGTCTGCGTCATGATCGACGTCGTTCTTGCCGGCGGCAGCGCTGTCGGCGACAGCTGTGCCGGCGGGGGTCGGAAAGAGCCAGTCGGGGCGCAGCTCCTTTGTGGAGTCGGCCACGGGAATGTGGGCGTAAGGGGAGACCCCTGCGTTCGTGACGATGCCGTCCCACGCATAGCGTGCGGAATCGGTGCTGGTGTTCGGCGGCCCTAGCAGCGCTGCTCCGCTGATGGCGAGGGATCCTGCGATGATGACAGCCGTCACGTGGCGGGCGGGAACCCTTCTCAGAGCGAGAAAGGCAAGGGCGAAGAAGATCCAGGCCGCTCCGATGACGGCGATGAAGGCAGGGGCGTCATCGCGGGTGAACAGCTGCAATTGGGTCGTCGCGAAGCCGATGGCCACTGCGGTGGCTGCGGCTGCGGCGAGGGCCAAGACTGTTTTCACTGGTGGATTCTTTCATGCGCGGATCTGTGGAGCGGTGGGGTGCGCGGTGACCCGCACACACGCCAAGAGCCTGCCGAAACGATGTGTTTCGGCAGGCTCTTGGATTTTTCAGTGGTTTCAGACTACTTGGTGTTGACGGTGATTTTGGCGATTCCGACGAGGAGGCCGGCTTTGACGGCGTCGGTCTTGAAGGTCTTGTTGAGGAGGCCTGCGGCGTCGGCGGAGATGTGTACGGTGGTGCCTTCGAGGATGGCGGTGTCGTTCGGGCCGGTCTGGAGGGGCTTCAGGGTTCCTCCGTGGAGGTCGAAGAGGAGGGCCTGGGTGACGGCGGTGGTGCCGTTGACGGCGACGTCTCCGTAGAGCTTGGAGGTGCCGGGGTCGATGGTGAAGTTGGTCAGGTCGACGACGGTGTCACCGGCGGTGAGGGAGAAGCCGGAGCCTTCGTGCTTGATGGTTCCCTGTACGTAGGGGCGGTACTTCTGGGCGGGGTCGTAGTAGTCGACGTTTCCGCCGGTGATGGGGAAGTGGAGGGATCCGTCGGTGAGGGTTGCTGTTCCGACGGTTCCGGGGGTGAGGCCGAGGCTGGTGAGGGCGGCGGCGAAGTTGGAGTCGAGGAGAACGGCGGTGTCGACACCGGTCAGGGACGGGATCGATGCGACCGGGGTCGGGGTCGACTCGGCAGATGATGACGGCGATGACGTCGAGGAGGTGGATGACTCAGACGTCGTCGAGCAGGCGGCGAGGGAGAAAGCGAGGAGACCGGCAGCGGCGAGGCTGATCGAGGTCTTGGCGATGTTGCGCATGAGGTGTGTTTCCTTTGCTGGGGAGTTGTTGCGGACACAGGTAGTTCGCCACCCCCGGCAGATCGGTTTGGTCGGTGTGTGCTCCACATCAGGAAAACCCGGGTCGCCACGTGCGAGAAGCACGCAATCGCGCGACTTTTTCTGAGTTAGAGCGGCACTATCCCAACGACTTCTCGAACACCAGGTAGTCAGCGTCGTAGAAGCCATGCGTGACACCGCATTCGGTGAAACCGAGACGTCGGCAGACGCGCTGCGAGGCAACGTTTCGTGGATCGGTGACCGCGACCACGAACTGCAGTCCCCGCTCGCCGGCATCGCGCAGAACGGCGTCGGCCGCCTCCGTCGCGTAGCCGTGACCATAGGCATCCGGGTGCAGGTGCCAGCCGACCTCGACTGGCGCCGGTCGGGCGATCCCTGAGCTCACGGCGATCGGCTTGAGCAGCAGATTGCCCAGCAGCTGTCCCGTCTCAGTAAGCGTGATGGCCCAGATTCCGTGCACCGGATGATCCACCGCACGTCGACGAACGATCGACGCGGCGGCCTCGCCGAGGGTCGCCATGGTCGTCGGATCGGGAGTCAGATACCGCACGGTCTGCCACCGCGACTCGAGGTCGAGGAGAAAGGCCGCGTCGTCGGGTTCCCAAGGTCGCATCGTGAGGCGGAGGCTCCGAATGATGCGCACGAACCCATCATGCCCGCCGCTCGTGTCACTGAGGTGCGGGAAATGGCCGCATCCACGTCGAGTGAAGCGGCCATACTCCGCACCTCAGTGGGACAAACGCGCAGCGGCGAGCCAGTTCATGATCGTGGCGGCGACGAGATCGAGGTCTGATTCGAGCAGGAAGTGCCCGCCGTCGATGAGCTCGATGCGGGCGTCCGGTGCGTCGCGGAGGAACGCGCGGGCTCCCGCGGCATCGAAAATCTCGTCATTGCGGCCCCAGATCGCGAGGACGGGCACCTGCGAGGTGCGGATCCACTCGTGAACCGCGGGGTAGAGCTCTCTGTTGCTCGCGTAGTCGCGGAAAAGGGCCAACTGAACATCGTCTTGTCCCGGTCGGGCGAGGAGCGCGATGTCGTGCTCCCACGCATCCGGATCGACGGTTGACGGGTCGGGCACGCCGTGGGTGTACTGCCATTCGACCGCCGCCCGTCCCAGAGCCGGGCGCAGCGCATCCCGCGTCTCGTCTGTGCGTTCGGCGGCGTCAGCCCAGATCGGATTCCAGAACTCGGCGACGAAGCCCTCCTCGTAAGCGTTGCCGTTCTGTGTGATGACGCCGTCGACGGCGCCAGGGTCGGCGAGGGCCAGGCGCCAGCCGATGGGCGCGCCGTAGTCCTGCACGTAGATCGTGTAGTGGGCTACCCCGATGGTCGAGAGGAACCTGGCGGTCACCTCGGTCAGGGCTGCGAAGGTGTAGTCGAACTCGTCGACGGACGGCGCGGAGGAGCGCCCGAAGCCGATGTGGTCGGGCGCGATGACGCGATAGCGCTCTGCCAGAAGCGGGATGAGGTGCCGGAACATGTGCGAGCTGGTCGGATATCCGTGCAGGAGGACAAGCACGGGGGCGTCGACCGGGCCGGCTTCGCGCCAGAAGACGTCGAGCCCTCCGATGGAGACGGTGCGGTGGTGAACGGTGACCATGACTAACCTTTCTAACCAGTTTTACTGGTTAGTGGGACGGTAGCATGGATCTATCGCGCCACACGGTGCGAAGGAGTGAGGGTTCATGGATCGGGACGAGGAACTGCTCTTGGCCGTCTTGAACAGCGCGCCCGTGATCGACGGCCGCCCTGTCGACGGCCTAGACGGCGAGGCTGGCCGGCAGCTCGCACTCGGCTGGGGCGGAACCGGTGCCGAGGAGGAGCTCGCTCAGCTACGCCGCGCCCGCAACGCGATTCAGTCGGTCATCCGCACACACGAGCCATCGGCGGTCGACGAACTCGCGGGCGTCATCGAAGGCGTCGTGCGTGCACCGCGGGTGACCCCTGACGGCGTGGTCTGGGACCTCCACTCACCCGAGGGCAATGGCCTTCCCGTTGATACCGTGCTCGCCTGGTCGAGCGTGAGCACGAGGTTTCCCGGAAGACTCCGGGCGTGCGCGAATGACGAGTGCAATCTTTTCCTCGTCGATCACAGCCGACCCGGTACCGCCAAGTGGTGCTCTATGGCGAAGTGCGGCAATCGTATGAAGGCGCGCACTCACGCGAGTCGGTCACGCGGCTGAAGTGAGAGTATTGGCCGCGCGTCGGCGGGCTCCTGCCAGGTACAGGACGCAGGCGGCACCAGTGAGAACAGCCACGGCCACCCAGAACAGCGCGAGGTTGAGCCCGTAGTCGAGCGGCAGGACGGTGGGGTTCTTGGTGCCGAGCGACTTCTTGTATATCTCGGGGAGCACCAGCATGCTCATGATCGCTCCCACCACGACGCCGCCCTGAATGATGGCGAGCACCCCGAAGGGGATGCGGCGACCCGCGCGGCGCATCCAGACATCGAGCAGCAGAAGCAGCGGCGACAGGATGCCGTCGTGCACGATGATGGCGGCGCCGATCCAGACGATCACGCCCACGATCTGGTCGGGGCGCTCCTTCTGCACCATAATTAGGGCGCCGAGGAACAGGCCGGCGAGGCCGATCGCGATCAGGATGATGCGCACGAGGTTCATGCGTGTGGGCTTCATGCCTCGACCTCCAGCTTGCTCAGCCACTTGGTCTGCAGAACGCCGGGCCTGCCGGGAGCGATCATGCGCGCGGGGTAGCCGTGGTCGATATCGAGGGTTTCGCCGTTGACCTCGAGCGCGACGAGGGTCGAGGCGTCGAAGGCGTACTCCGGGCCCATCTGCGTGACCCGGTAGCCGCCCTTCTTCTCGAGGCTGGTGAGCTTGAGGCCCTGCGAGGTGTCGGCTCCGACCTTGTTGAGCAGCTCGCGCAGACGCACGCCCTTCCAGGTGGCCATCTGGCTCCAGCCTTCGACGCACGAGATGGGCAGATCGACGGTGGTCTGAGGCAGTGCTAGCAGCTCGGCACGTGACAGCGTCACGGTGCGGCGGCCGTTGGAGATGGTCAGCGCCCAGTCGGGCGAGACCGCCGTGTCGAGAACCTGCGCCGCGTCTGCCGTGCGGTTCACGGGCAGGGCGTTCGGGCCGGTTCCCTTGACGCGCGGCGCGAAGATGTTGAACGGGCTGAGCGCGGCGAACGATTGCCCGGCGGTGAGCGCCACGACGGTGGCGGTGGATACGCCGACGGCGGTGATGAATCCACGTCGGCTTACCGCAGGCTCGGGCGCGGGCGCGCCGTCGATCCAGCGGAAGATTCGACCGGTGACGCCGCCGACCGGCGCCGATTCGGCGACGGGAGCAGCGGCATCCGATGCTTCGCCGCGCAACTCGCGCGTGCCCTCGGAATTGCGCGTCCAGAAGCGGGCGATCATGGGCAGCTTCACGGCGATATGGATGGCGAGCGAACCGATGACCACGAACGAGAGCGCCCAGTGCACCTCGCGGAAGCCGAACTTCCAGGGGTACCACTGGTAGGTGTTCAGCAGGCCGATGGTGATCTGCACGAGCGAGGCACCCACGAACAGCGCGATGGATGCGCGCTCGAGCAGATGCAGCGGGCCCTTCACTGGCGGTGTCTGGAACAGCTGCGGATAGATCGTGTAGAGCTTGCCGAGAATAAGGGGGAAGCAGGCGATTCCGGCGGTGATGTGGATGCCCTGGGTCACCTGATACAGCTGCGCGGGCACCGTGGAGAACCGCATCCACGGCTCGGGCTCCTGAAGGAAGTGGCTGTAGAGGCCGGTGCCGAAGCACAGCAGGAACGCGATCGCGAGCAGGCGGCCGATGACCACCGCCATGCGCGGATTGCGCGGGGGCGCGGCGAGAGCCTGCTGCGTCGCTGCGAGGAGGCGTCTCACGGTGTCACCCTGGGCCCGTCGACATCTCAGGCCCGTCGGTCGAGCAGTGGCTCGCGCACGCCGGCGCGAAGGCTGACCCGGTCGAAGACCTCGGCGAAGCGCCCGTCTGGAGCGATCGAGGCAACCTCGCGGGCGTCGTCGATGGAGTCGACATCGTTGATCTCGGCGAGCAGCTTGACGCGCAGGTCGGCCTCGAGCAGGCGTTCCAACTGGTCGCGGCCCGTTTCGGCCTCCGACATGGCGACGCCGCGAATGAGGTCACCGTTCGGCTCGCGCATTCCGAGGGCCCAGAATCCGCCGTCGCTGGCGAAGCCGAACCAGGCATCGATGTCGTCGTGCCAGCGAGTGATCGCGGGCTCGAGCAGCTCGCGGGTGACCTGGGGCGTGTCCATGCCGATCATCAGCAGCGGGCCGTCGACCGAGTCGAACAGGTAGCCGAGGCGCTCGTCGAGCGTGCCGGTGTTCTGGTGCAGAATCTCGAATCCGTTGGCCTCGGCGGGCGGGTTCTGGCCGTCGAAGAACAGGATGCGCCGGTCGGCGGGGATGGTCGACACGACATCGAGCGTGTCACCCAGGCTCGCGGATGCGATCTCCGCGGCCTCTGTGAGTGAGAACGGCGGGTGCAGGCGCGTCTTTACCCGCCCCGGAATGCACTCCTTGGCGATGACTGCGATGGTGAGCATGAGGGGAAGACTCCTGAATTCGAGAGACACTGCGGGCGAACGACAGGTGTCGTCACTCTAAGTACTTCGTCGCGGAGGCGCTATCGGATTCCTTTGCGCCCTCATCTACTGTATGCACCCCGTGCGACACCGCGTGCCCCCGATGGGGGTCACCGTGTGCGAGTAGGTAGACCGTGGGCGTCGATTCCGAGTTCTGTCTGCAGCCACGTGGCGAGTTGGTCGGCCGAGTGACCGACGTGCTCGATGCGAAACCACATCGTGTGTTCTCTGAGTTTGTGCGCAGGGCGGCGAAGGCGCCACGGAAGCGGAACCAGGTGTCTGTCGATCGGACCGTCTACGAGAATCATGACCATGTCGTTCATGGCCCTCACCAGTTGAATCTGGCCGCGCTCGCACGACTCGCGCCCTCTCTTGCTGTAATGCACGAGGCGGTCGTCGGTGAGCCAGAGCGCCTCCTCGCGTCGCGGTCCGACCGTGGAGAGGACGGCTCGAACGGCGAACCAGGCACCGACGGCGGCGACCAGCAGGCTAGGCACGACCCATTCGCCGCCGGCGACGAGGCCCATCGCGGTGAGTACGGCCGCGACGCCGCCGAGTCCGAGGTCGAAGCCGGTGTCGAACAGCCGTTCGCCGCGCCAGGCCCGGACGCCCTGTGCGGGGGAGCCGTCGACTATTCCCCGTTCGACAGTGGGCATCTGACGGGTAATGGCGAGGGCAATGGCCAATCCCACGCTGAGAAGCATGGCCCAAATGGTGTACCAAGCCAACGCCTGCATCGGGTACACATCGGACGGAATCTGGGTGAAGACCACTGCCGCGAGGGCGCCGCCGAGCGGAACGGGGAGGAGGTTGAGCAGCACCGCCGTCCACTTTGCCCGGCCGCTGTATCTGACGGCGCCCAGCTCGGTCATGCCATCGACCCTAGTGCTCTGCCGGCTTGTCCGACGCGTCGAGCGGGGTGGCCACGCCACCTCGCATCCATATCGCGGCGCAGAGGCTCACGGCGACCAACGCGGTCATATAGACGATGAATCCCGCGCTGTCGTCAGCGGTTGTCGCGTGATACACCAGTGGAGCCGTGCCGCCGAAGATGGAGTTCGCTACGGCGTAGCCGAAGCCGACGCCCAGAGACCGAATAGGTGCGGGAAAGACTTCTGCCTTCGCGATCCCGCTGACCGACAGGTAGCACGTGAGCACGACGAACGCGATCGCGAGGGTGCCGAAGATCGCCACCGCAGACGTCACGCTTCTGGCCACCAGGAGGAGCACTCCGGTCGACACCATTCCCAGCGCTCCGAATGCGATAAGCAGAGGCTTCCGACCGATCCGATCGCTCAGAGCGCCGCCCACCGGTTGAAGCAGCATCAGCACGATGAACGCGGCGAGCACGACGGCGGTTGCGGTGAGCTCGCCCTTGGCCCCGTCTTTCGCGAAGAATGTCTCACGGATGATCAGCGGGGCTGTGACCGTGTAGGTGTAGAACGCAGCGCTTCCTCCCGCAGTAAGGAGGAACACCCAGACGAGTGGGCGCCAGTGCTGGCGAAACAGCGCCGCCAGCGTCGAGGCCCGGTCTGCCTGTCGAGCTCTCGCCGCCGGCTCCGCGTGTGTGAGCCCACGTGCCCACCACAAGGATGCCAGGCCCGCCGCTCCTCCCGCGGCGAACGCGACCCGCCAGCCCCACTCGGAGATCGCCGCCCGGTCGCTGCTGATGACGAGGGCCATCAGGCATGCCTGTGCCAGAACAAGACCACCGACGATCGTCGCGCTCTGAAAGGACGCGAAGAACCCGCGATGCCCCCGAGTGCCGGCCTCGGAGAGAAGTACGGTGGCGGCTCCGTACTCGCCGCCCGTCGCGATGCCTTGCAGGATGCTCACGCCCGTGAGGATCACGGCCGCCCAGGGGCCGATCGCGTGCGCCGTCGGAGTCAGCGCCAGCGCGATCGATCCGGCCGACATCGTTGTGACTGCCACGATCAGTGCCAGCTGTCGGCCCTTCGAGTCAGCGAGCCTGCCGAACAGCCACGAGCCGAATGGGCGTACGACGAAGGTCAGCGCGAAGAGGCCGTACACATAGATGAGCGAATTCGGCGAGTCGGCATCGAAGAACTCTGTTCGGAAGTACGGCGCGAAGGTTGCGTACAAATACAGATTGAACCACTGCGCCAGATTCGGCACCGACCCTGCGAGAATCGCGCGCACGTGGCTGTGCTTCACGAGTTGATGCTATACCGCCCCAGAGCGCGTTCGAAAGCGTAGGCGTTGCGGTCATAGCCTCCGTCGGCGCCAAACACCCGGGCTCCGGCGACGTGGTCGGCGACTGGTGCCCACTCCGTCGTGCCGTGGGTGATGAACCGCACCCATACGGCGTGAACCTCGTTGGCGAGTGTTTGCGGCGCGTCGCCGAGAACGTCTGAGACCCCCTCCGCATCCAGGAGATCCCAGGCGAAAGGCAGCTCATGACAGTGCGAAGCAAGGCCGCTGACGGCAGACGGATGCGCGAAGTCGTAGAGCCATGTTCGCTCACCGGCGCCGTGTACCGCGCGCAGCGAAGCGATCTCGGCAGCTGGCGCGCGGAACATTTGCTCGCTGACGAGCTGACTCGTTGCGAACTGCGAGCCGATTCGCTCGACTTCCCGCCGGTATTGCGCGATCTCGTTCTCTCCGATCCCCGCACGAGTGAGATCAGCGATGGCGGTCTCGAGGGTGGCGGATCCGGGGATCTCGAAGGTGAACTCGTCTCGAGCGGCCCCGAGGAGGAGCGGTATGTGTGCGCTCTGCCCGCCCGTGATCGTCTTGGAGGGTGCCCTGACCGTCTGCTCGTCGATGACCGGCGCGAACGCGAGCCCCATGGATTCGATGGGATGAGCCCGCACGGCGGCGATGAGCTCGGCCGGCGTCGATGTCCATCCCGCGGCATCCGGAATCTGATTGAACTCGTCCTGTGAATCGAGGATCCGCGTCTCGTCGACGGATCGCCATCCGGCGATCGTCGGCTCGATTCCGAGTTTCTCGGCGAAGCGCCTGCCGATGGCCTCGGCCTCCGGCGCGGCAAGGGAGCCGACGGCGCCCGAATGCGAGATGGCGGCGCTGAAGAGCCCCTCGGCCGCCGGCGATGCGAGCAGGGTCAGCACGCTTCCCCCGCCGGCCGACTGCCCGGCGATCGTGACTCGCGCCGGGTCGCCGCCGAAACCGCTGATGTTGTCGCGCACCCATTCCAATGCGGCAATCTGGTCGAGTACACCGCGGTTCAGCGGTGCGCCATCGATCCATCCGAACCCGTCGAATCCGAGGCGGTAGGAGATCACGACCGTGACCACTCCGTCGCGGGCGAATGATCGACCGTCATACCACGGGCTTGCCGGCGAGCCTGCGAAGTATCCTCCGCCGTGTATCCACACGAGCACGGGTAGGCCTGCATCCGGCTCTCCAGCTGCCGGAGTGAACACCGACAGGCTGAGGGTGTCGTCTCCCGGGATCGAGGGCTCGGGAATCGTCGTGACCGCGCCGAACGGACGTCGCTGTGGAGTCGCTCCATAGGAGTCGCAGGTCCGGACTCCCGACCAGGGAGCGTGTGGCTGAGGGGCGAGGAAACGGTTCGCTCCGACCGGTGGCGCGGCGAAGGGGATCGAGAGGTAGGCAGTGCCGTGCGGGTGAGGAATCCCTGAGACTGCGCCGCCCGTTGTGTTTACGGGGTCGATGGGGGATGACGTGGCGTTCATGGATGTCCTTTGAGGTTTCGGCGGTCGTGTTACTTGACCGAGCGGATCGGGAAGACGAGGAACGAGGAGAGCAGGACCATTGCGGCGGCGAAGCCGAAGATCGCGCCATAGTTGCCGCCGGTCAGCGACAGCAGGGTCGCAGCGACAACCGGGGTGATCGCCTGCGGGATGTTGGTCGCCACGTTCAATGTTCCCAGGTCCTTTCCCGCGTCACCGGCGGAGGGGAGGACGTCGATCATCAGCGCGACATCGACGGCGAGATAGGCGCCGTAGCCGATTCCGACGATGAGCGAGTAGGCGATCATCGCCGGAACGGTCGGAACGAAGAGCGGGATCGCGATACCGAGCGCCATGATGACGCTCGCGGCGAAGACGAACACCTTTCGACGACTGAGCTTGTCCGACAGCCGACCGAACACAAGCGTGCCGACGACGAGCGTGATCATCGAGCAGATCGACAGGATGCCCGCGACGCCGCCCGCCTCCTGCGGTGCGAGGCCGAGGTGGTCGGTGAGGATGTAGAACTGGTAGGCCTGCACACCCTGGTAGCCGAGGATCATCACGAATCGACCAGCGAAGGCCCACGCGTAGTCCGGGTGCTTACGCGGGCTCACCCAGAAACTCTTGGCGAACGCACCCCACCGAAACGGCGAGACAGGCAGCGACAACGACGAGCGGTCTCGGTTGACGAGAACGAAGGCGACAGCCACGACGATCACACCGAGGCCGAAGATCCAGTATCCGACTCCGATGAACGCCAGCAGCTGGCCAGCGACGATGATTCCGAGAGTTCCGCCGACCGCTGTACCGACTCCGGCGAAGGCAGACGCCGTCGCGCGCCCGTCAGATGCGATCCGGTCGGCAATGATGGCCGAGAGCGGCCCCTGGAAGGCGTTGAGCAGCACCTGCGCCAGAACCCAGACGCCAGTCACCCAGAAGACACCGGGGGCGAACTGGAGCACGATCGTGAGCACACCGCCACCGACACCGCCCACGAGTAACCACGGAGCGCGCCGGCCGAGACGAGTACGTGTGCGGTCGGAGAATGCCCCCACCAGAGGCTGCGCGAAGAGAGTGAAGAACGACGATGTCGCCGTGACGATAGCAAGGTTCGCGACCTTGTTCACGGGATCGAGATCGGCCATCTGCTGCGGGAGCAGAATGACGATCACACCCGCGTAGGTGGCGAAGAGGAAGATGTTCCCCACCAGCATGGACGCCACGAGACGGCTTCGCGCCGCTCCGGTGACGCCCTGTGAGATGCCGGTCGATTCAGTGAACGGCGCCTCGTCCGAGACAGAGTAGACGGTCTTTCCGTCGGGTGTCGCGAACGGAACGGGCTGATTTGTGTCGTCGACAGGATGTGACATGAGCTCCTCCTTGAGCGCAAAGACCGACACCGACCCCGGCGTCGTGACGCAACTCTAGAGGAGCATCCTCAATACTTCAACCCACGAAGTAATTATCTGAATCAGGCCGCGCGAAGCGGTCCAGGTGAGGAAAGGAGGGAATGCCTGGCTTGGAGAATCGCTCCGTCGAGCGCGCCGAGCGCGCCTAACGACGCAGCGCTCATCGGCACGGGAAATTCGGAGAACTCGTCGACCAGCTCGGCGAGGTAGCCGCCGAGAACGATGTACTGCGGCTCGAACAGCATGACCAGGTTCTCGAGGACCAGGCGCAACCACTTGAGCGCCTCTTCTATCGCGGCGACGGCTGTCGACTCAGAGGCGCGGAATCGGCGCACAACCTCCTGCAACGCTGCCTCGAGACCGTTGGCCGCGGCGTACGTGTCCAGCCCCGCGAGGCTGACGATTCGCTCCGGGCCGGCGACGGTCACGAGGCATCCACGCCTGCCGCACTCACACTCCACGCCATCCGGCACGACCGAGACATGACCCGGTTCGAACGCGAAGCCGTTCGCCCCCAAAAGAACCGATCCGGCCACGATCGCGCCTCCCCCGATGCCGATATCCGACTTGAGATAGATCACATCGGTGACCCCTGCCGTATTCGGGTTGCGCCACAAAGAATTGAATTCGCCGTACGTCGCGGCGTTCGCATCATTGACGACACGTATCCCGAGGCGCGGCACCTCGATCCGGTCGGAAATCAGTGCTGCAAAGTCCACATCGCGCCACCCGAAATCGATCGCGATAGGGATCACTCCCGTCGACGTCAGGACGGGAGCCGGCACCGCGAAGACCCACTGGATGATGGTCGGCGAGCCGACGATCGCCGCGGCATAGGCCTCCTCGATCTGCTCCACGAGAGTGGTCACCAGTGCTCCGGGGTCACCATAGGGCGCTCTGAATGCGAGGTCTCGTCGGAGCAGGCTGCGACCTGCAAGATCCACGACATGCAGATGGATCCTGTCGGACGTGAACTGCAGGCCGAGGAGAGCAAGCCGCGAACCGTCGAGCTCCAGCTTCTCCTGTGGGCGCCCAGCTCCGACCCGGGGGGCGGGTGTTGCCTCGACGAGCTGCGATGCGACGGACGACGTTCGTACGAGACCAAGCTCGATCAATTCGGCGACGAGCGCGGTAACCGCCCCGCGCACGAGCCCCGTCGTCTCGGCAAGCTCCGTGCGAGACGCCGATCCCACCTTCTCGAGCGAGGCGAGGACGAGCCCGAGGTTGTGGTCACGCACATCGCTCGACGTGAGGCTCTCCCCGGGGCGATTCATGTGGCTCATCATCTCACTCCGCATCTAACGCGAAGGCGCACCGTAGCTCCTCGAGGCCCGCGCGAGCCATCGCACAGTGATCGACCTCGGCGGGTTAGACCGGTCGGATGCGCGCGCTTGATTGGCGGGGGATCATCGTGGGCGGGAATACCCGCGACCCCTCTTCTGCGTCGAGCAGCAGACGGACCGCGCCCTGTGCGATGAGATCGAGTGAAACGCGCACGCTGCTGAGAGACGTGGGCAGGTGGCGTGCGAGCGGAATATCGTTGTAGCCCACAATCGACACGTCGCCCGGCGTGTTCAGACCGCGGCGGGCTGCAGCAGTCATCGCGCCGATGGCCGAGTGGTCGGTGAACGCGAACAAAGCGGTTGGCGGACGAGGCAGCCCGAGCAGCCGGCCCGCTGCCTCCTCGCCTGCCTCCACCGAGAATCCATTGCCGGCGAAGAGCTCCTCGTCGATGTCGAGCCCCGACTCGAGCATTCCGCGCCGTGCCCCGGCGAGGCGCATCGTCGCGCTCGAGGCGTAGGTGGGCCCGGCCACGATGCCCACACGGCGATGACCGAGGTCGGCCAGATGCCGGATGGCCAGGTATCCGCCGAGCTCGTCGTCTGTTGTGGCGCTTGGGCTGATGCCGTCGGTGCGCAGTGCCAGAACGTGGGGCACGCCGGCCGAGCGCAGTTCGGCGATGAAGTCGTCATCGGTTCGCGCCGTGGTGAGCACCAGGCCATCGACCTTGCGGGAGAGTAGCGACTGGGCGGCCAGCCGCAAGCGGTGAGGATCGTCGCCGGTTGTCGCGACGAGGGCCGAGAGGTCGCGGCGCTCGCACTCCCGGGCGATCTCCTCGTAGAAGATGCCCATGACCGCATCCGAGAGTCGGGGTACGAGAACGCCGATGGTGCTGGTGCCGGTGCGGCGGAGGCTGGAGGCTGCGTAGTCGCGGCGGTATCCGAGCAGGGCGGCGGCTTCGCGCACACGACGTGCCGTCTCCGTGGTCTTCGAGGCATGCCGGTCGTCGAGCAACCGAGACGCGGTCGAGATGCTGACGGCGGCCTTCTCGGCCACGTCTTTGAGCGTGGCGCCCCGCGTGAATTCCTGGCTCATCGTCGTCCTCGCGAACTTAGCGGCGGCCCGGACCGCCGCCTCCGATAGTACCGGGCTGTGCTCGGTTTCCGAATCTCATTGCTTGACACTACGTCGCAACGAGCGTAGCGTGCAAACGTTCCTAAGAACGATTGCATACCCACTCAACGAAGAGAGATGAGGAAGCCATGACGCTCGACCTCCGCGGACTCAACCCCGCCCCCGTTACCCCTTTCACCACCGACGGCACCGTCGACTTCGACGCCATTCAGCGGCTCGGTTCCTGGCTCGGCTCCATCGAGGGCGTGAAAAGCCTCACGGTTCTCGGCCACGCCGGTGAAGGCACCTTCCTCACTCAGGATGAGCAACTCGCCGTCATCACGGCCTTCCGCGAGGCGGTTGATTCGCGCATCCCGATCGTCGCCGGCATCACCGGTGAGGGCAACAAGGTCGCCGCCCTCGAGGCCAAGCGAGCCGTGGATGCCGGCGCATCCGCCGGGCTCGTGTACCCGTCGCACGGATGGCTGCGCTTCGGTTACCAGGATGGCGCGCCCCAGACCCGTTATGCCGACATCTATGAGGAGAGCGGGCTGCCCCTCATCCTGTTCCAGTACCCCGACAACACGAAGGCCACGTACAACCTCGACACGCAGCTGGAGATCGCAGGTCAGGAGGGCGTGTTCGCCACCAAGAACGGTGTGCGCAACATGAAGCGCTGGTACACGGAGATTCCGGCCTTGCGCGCGGCGTACCCCGATCTGCAGATCCTCTCCTGTCACGACGAGTACCTGTTGCCAACGATGTTCGACGTCGACGGACTGCTCGTGGGCTACGGCAACATCGCGCCCGAACTGCTCGTGGATCTCATCGCAGCGGGCAGGGCCCACGACTACGACGCGGCCCACGCCATCCATGAGCGCCTGCTGCCGGTGACGAAGAATGTCTACCACCGCGGCTCGCACATGGAAGGCACCGTGGCGCTGAAATGGGGTCTCGTGCACCGCGGAATCCTCGACCACGCGACGGTGCGCACCCCATTGCTGCCGCTCGCGCCGGGCGCCGACGCCGAGATCTTCGCCGCCTTTGAGTCGGCCGGAATCGAGAAGGTTGGTGTCACCGTCTGATCCCACCGCCGGGCGCGGCCCGTTCGCGGAGCCGCGCCCGGCATCGCCCCCGGGGACACCGGGAGGCGTCCTGAATCGCCATCATCACGGCCGCACGGGCGGCCGGCCGCACAGCCGCGGCCACGGGGCCTCGACACCGTTGTCGTGGGCCCAGAGTCAATGAAGACTAGCGGCGGGACGATGTGCCCGCAGAAGGAGGCTCGCTATGAGTGAGCGTACGAGAACCCGATCCAGCTCCCGCACCCCCGGCACCGGCTTCGGCCGCCTCTCCACCAGTTCGGTGCAGGCCATCGTCGACTCCCGCCGCAAGCGGCGGTCGTTCTGGCAGCAGCTCGCCCTCATCGGCCCAGCGTTCGTCGCCGGCGCGTGGCAGTTCGGCCCCGGCAACCTCGCGACTGCCGTGCAGGCGAGAAGCGGCTATCAGTACACCCTGATCTGGGTGATCGTCGTGTCGACCATCCTGATGATCTTCCTGACCGACATGAGCGTGCGACTCGGTATCGTCTCGCCCGTTTCACTGATCCAGTCGATCAAAGATCATCTCGGCAAGACCGTGGGAGTGGTCGCGGGATTCGGCGTCTTTCTCGTGACTCTCTGCTTCTCCGTTGGCAACGCCGTGGGAGTCGGACTCGGCGCCTCGATGCTCTTCGGCGGATCTCCGGTGATGTGGACGATCATCTGCACGCTTCTGGTCGCCTCGATCCTTCTGGTCAAGAACGTCTATCGAGTGATCGAGAAGGTGCTCATCGCGATGGTTGCCATCATGGCCATTGCCTTCGTGACCACCGCGTTCATCGCGAATCCCGACTGGGCGGCTGCGGCATCCGGGCTCGTTCCCAGCGTTCCGAGTGACGCCTGGTTGCTCGTGATCGCCCTCGTCGGAACGAACTTCTCCATCAACGCCGCGTTCTACACTTCGTACGGCACGAAGGAGCGAGCCCGCAGCGCGGCGGACTACCGCGACATCACCATGGTCGACACCATTCCCGGCATTGTGGCGCCCGGCATCATGACCGCGCTCGTTATAGTCGTCGCTGCCTCGGTGATCGGCGCCACCGGTCAGGCGGCCACCACGATGGCTCAGCTCGGCAGTATTTTCGAGCCCCTCGCCGGACCGGTCGGCACTGCGATCTTCGCCATCGGCTTCACCGGCGCGGCCTTCTCGGCCATGATTGCGAACTCGACAGCCGGCGGCACGATGCTCTCCGACGCCCTCAACCGCCGCGGCGAAGGCACGCGCACCTCGGGCACGCAGAAGCTCATCAGTGGTGGCATTCTGGCTTTCGGCCTGATCATCACCGTGCTCTTCCAGGCCGCTCCCGTGCAATTGATCGTGACGGCACAAGCCCTCACGATTCTTGTTGCTCCGCTGCTCGCGGCGCTGATTGTCGTCATGGCCAATCACAAGAGCCTGATGGGTGCGCTGCGCAATAGATGGTGGCAGAACCTGTTCGGGGCGATCGGTCTCCTCGCCGTGTTGGGACTCTCGCTCAGACTCATCTCGAACTTCGTTCTAGGCGGCTGACGCCGACTATGGGGTACAAACGAGCGGATGCTGAGCACTGCATCAGCCTGCGCTCTTCACCTCGCGCAGCAGCTTCGACATGTCCTTGACGGCGATGTAGGTGCCGCGGATCGTGCCGGTGACTTTCGAGCGGCCGACGCGCGGGCTGTAGGGAGTGTCGAGTTCCTGAATGCGCCAGCCGGCGGCGGATGCCTTCAGCAGCATTTCGAGGGGATAGCCGCTTCGGCGATCCTGCAAGTCGAGAGACAGCAGGCCTTCGCGGCGAGCCGCTCGCATGGGCCCGAGATCCTTGATCGCGATGTGTGCCCGGCGCTTGATGAGAAATGAGAGAGCGCGGTTAGCGAAGCGCGCGTGCAGGGGCCAGGCCCCTGCCGTGGTCGGGATGCGGCGGCCGAGCACGAGGTCGGCTCGGTCGGCCGTGATCCGCTCGACGAGGGTCGGCAGCTGGGCCGGGTCCATGGATGCGTCGGCGTCGCAGAACGCCACGATCGGCGCGGTGGCGGAGAGCAGCCCAGCGTGGGCTGCGGCCCCGAAGCCTCGCCGCGACTCGGCGACCACCGTGGCGCCGGCCGCGCGCGCGATGTCGGCCGAGGCATCCGTCGAGCCGTTGTCGACCACGATCGCGCGGTAACCCTCGGGCAGGCGCGACAACACCCAGGGCAGTGCCTCGGCCTCGTTAAGGCAGGGCAGTACGACGTCGACGAGCGCGGCGTCGGTCACGATGCGGCCGCGCGCAAGGGGGCCGTGGCGAACTCGGCCATCCCGTCGTCGAAGTCGACGGCTGCGCGCCAGCCGAGCTCGCGGGCGATCTTCTCGCTCGACGCGGTGATGTGCCGCACGTCGCCGAGCCGGAACTCGCCCGTGACGACGGGCTCGGCGCCGTTGGACGCACGGGCGATCGCGGCGGCCATGTCGCCGATGGTGTGCACGACGCCGCTGCCCACGTTGTAGGCCGCGAACGATGACGACTCGACGGAGGCCGTCGCGTCGAGGGCCGCGAGGTTCGCCGCCGCCACGTCGCTCACGTGCACGAAGTCCCGCCGCTGAGCACCGTCTTCGAAGACTCGTGGAGCCTCGCCGCGGGCGAGCGCCGAGCGGAACAGGGAGGCGACTCCGGCGTAGGGGGTGTTCTGCGGCATGCCCGGCCCGTAGACGTTGTGATAGCGCAACGCGATGGCCCGTCCGCCGGCCGAACGCGCCCACGATGCGGCGAGGTGCTCCTGGCCCAGCTTCGTCGACGCGTAGACGTTGCGCGGATCGAGCGGCGCGTTCTCGGCAATGAGCTCGGGAATGAGCGCGGTTTGGCTGGCAGGGTCGAGTGGCTCGAAGCGGCCGGCCTCGAGGTCGGCGACCGCGCGGGCGGGCGGCCTCACGTTCTCGCCGGCCTCATTGCGGTAGCTGCCTTCTCCGTAGACCACCATCGACGAAGCCACGACGAAGCGATCGATGCCCGCGCGGGTCATGGCCGACAGCAGCACCGCGGTGCCCAGTTCGTTCGATGAGACGTAGTCGGGGGCGTCGTAGAAGTCCACTCCGAGCCCCACCTTGCCTGCCTGGTGGCACACGGCGTCGATGCCCTCGAGCGAGCGCGTCACAGTCTCCTCATCGCGCACGTCGCCGAATACGAACTCCGCACGCTCGTCGAGTGCGGGGGCCGTTTCGTGAACGTCGGCCCGCAGCGAATCGAGGATGCGCACGGCGTAGCCGGCATCCAGCGCCTGGCGCACGATCTCGCTGCCGATGAACCCGGCGCCGCCGGTGACGAGCAGATGCGGCATGTGGTGACCTCCAAGATGTGGAAGCTCAGCCTAACCGCCGGTTCGCATCCAAGCAGTTCCCCGGGCGCGCAGGCCCAGCGTCAGGGCGCGGGCGCTCATATAGCCGAAGCCGAAGGCCAGCCACAGCCAGACGAGACCGGCGGTGCCGTCGGGGCCGAACATCCAGACCCCGATGAGCAGCGGCGCGTAGATCACCACCGTGCCGAGCCCGGCGAGGGCGAGGTAGCGGGCGTCGCCCGCGCCGATCAGCACCCCGTCGAGAACGAAGACGTAGCCGGCGAGCGGAACTCCGATCGCCATCACCAGCACGACCACGAGGAGCGCCTGCTGCACGTCGCGGCTCGAGGAGAAGACCGGGCCGAGCACCGGCGAGAGCGCGGCGAGTCCCAACCCGAGCACGACGCCCGCCCCGATGCCCCACCACACGAGCCGGCGCATCACGCCTCGCACGCGCGGCGCATCCTCGGCCCCGAGGCCGTGGCCGACCAGCGCCTGCCCCGCGATCGCGAGGGCATCGAGGATGAACGCCAGAGTGAAGAACAGCGTCGACGCGATCTGGAAGGTCGCCAGCTCGACGACCCCGAGATCGGATGCGACGACGACCGTCGCCAGCAGGGCCGCCCGCAGGCTTGCGGTGCGCAGAAACAGCCAGCCGCCGGATGCCGCGGCACCGGTCACTCCCGCGAGTCCGGGCCGCAAGCTGACGCCGTTGCTGCGCGATGCCCGCACGGCGATCACGAGATACACGGCGGCCATGGCCCACTGGGCCACGACCGTGCCCGCGGCGGAGCCGGCGATGCCCGCGCCGAAGCCGTAGATGAAGAGCGCATTGAGCCCGGCGTTCGCCGCGAAGCCGCTGACCGCGACGACAAGCGGAGTCTTCGTATCCTGCAGCCCGCGCAGCAACCCCGTGGCCGCGATCACCAGCAGCATCGCAGGGAGTCCGGCCAGCGAGACGGTGAGGTAGATGACCGCCTGCTCCTCGACCGCGGCGGTTGCGCCGAAGAGCTGAACAAGAGGCCGGGCGGCGACAATGCCGACCGCGACGAGCACGATTCCGAGCAGCAGCGCGAGCCATAGGCCGTCGATGCCGGCTCGGATAGCGCCGGGTCTGTCGCCGGCGCCGAGCCGGCGCGCAACTGCGGGTGTTGTGGCGTAGGCGAGAAAGATCAGCAGGCCGATCGCCGTCTGCAGCAGGGCGCTCGCGATGCTGAGGCCGGCGAGCGGGGTCTCGCCGAGGTGCCCGACGAGGGCGGTGTCGGTGAGCAGAAACAGCGGCTCGGCGACGAGGGCTCCGAGGGCGGGAACGGCGAGGCGCAGAATGTCGCGATCCAGAGCCTTCACGGTTGCAAGCGTAGGGCGCGCTCGTATTCAGGAGAAACCTGCTTTAGCCGCCACCGTCGCACGCCGGAATCAGGCTTTTCCTGAGTCGGAGCACCTGTCGCGCCATGGTGTCACCGGTGATACCGTAATTGCATGCCCATGACCCTCCGACTCTCAGACGACGAAGCCGACGCTCTCCGTCGGCGCGCGGCATTCGAGTCGCGCTCGATGCAAGACGTGGCGAAGCAGGCCGTACGCGAATACGTCGAGAATCACAGTCGACGCGATCTGCTCGAGAACGTGCTCGATGCAGAGCTGCCTCGTTACGCCGAGGCGCTCGAACGCCTCGGCAAGTGATCTATCTCCGCCTCGACGAACTGCTTTATGTTGCCGAGCGTGCGATCGGCCCCGACGTTCTGATTCGTGACCATGGCTTGCTCGAGTCGGCTCTGGCGCGTCCGCAGGCCAGTGCCTTCGGGCAGGACGCCTACCCGACGCTGCCACTCAAGGCTGCTGCCCTTGTGCACTCGCTCGCTAGAAATCATGGACTCGTTGATGGCAACAAACGCCTCAGCCTGTCTGCGCTGATCGCATTTCTCGGAATGAACGGGCGTCGGCTCACGTGGACGAACGACGAAGCCTACGAGTTGATCGTGGCCATCGCATCCGGCACCCTCGACGAAGTCAATGAAATCGCCGCGACAATCGAGCGTGGCAGCACCCATCGGTAGTCTGGAGGGATGACGACTTCCGGCATCGATCTGAACGAACTCGACCCCTCCATCCGCCCCCAGGACGACCTTTTCAGGTACGTCAACGGCAAGTGGATCGCCCGAACGGTCATCCCTGACGACCGCGCCCGCGACGGCTCGTTCTACCAGCTGCACGAAGAGGCCGAGAAGGCCGTGCGCGACATCATCATCGAGGCGCAGGGCGCGGAGCCCGGCACCGAGGAGCGCACCTTCGGCGACCTCTACGCGAGCTTCCTCGACGAGGAGCGCGTCGAAGAGCTGGGTACCACTCCGATCGAGGCGCAGCTCGCTGACGTCGCGCGTCTTTCGAGCGTGCGCGAGCTGCTCGAGACGGCCGCGCACCTCGAGCGGCAGGGCGTGGGCGGCTTCTTCCGTCTGTTCGTCGACAACGACCCGGGCAACCCCGAGCGCTACCTCGTGTTTCTCGAGCAGGGCGGCATTTCGCTGCCCGACGAGAGCTACTTCCGCGAAGAGAAGTTCGCCGACATCCGCACCGCCTACCTCGGTCACATCGAGCGGATGCTGGCGCTCGCGGGTCTCTCGGAGCCCGCGGCCCGCGCCCAGCGCGTCTTCGACCTCGAGACGGCGATCGCCGCCACGCACTGGGACAACGTGCGCACCCGCGATGCGCATGCCACATACAACCTCGTCAGCTGGAGCGACTTCACGGCGTCGGCCCCGTCTGTCGACCTCGAGCTGTGGCGCACCGCGCTCGGCGCGCCCGAGGGCGTCTTCGACGAGCTCGTCGTGCGTGAGCCGTCGTTCGTGTCGGGCATCGCCGAGCTGCTCACCGAAGACCGGCTCGATGCCTGGCGCGACTGGCTGTCGTGGCAGGTCGTGCATGGCGCTGCTGCCTATCTGCCGGCCGCATTCGTGAACGAGAACTTCGACTTCTACGGCCGCACCCTCACGGGAACGCCGACCATGCGTGCCCGCTGGAAGCGCGGCGTTTCTCTCGTCGAGGGCGCTATGGGCGAGGCTGTCGGACGCATCTACGTCGACCGCCACTTTCCGCCGACGGCCAAGGCGGCCATGGATGTGCTGGTCGCCAATCTCATCGAGGCGTATCGGGCATCCATCACCGACCTCGAGTGGATGACGCCCGCCACGCGCGAGCGGGCACTCGACAAGCTCGACAAGTTCACGCCCAAGATCGGCTTCCCGGTGAAATGGAGGGACTACTCCAGTCTCGTCATCGACGCCGGCGACCTCGCTGGCAATATCAGGGCGACCAGCGAGTTCGAGTTCCAGCGCGAGCTGGGCAAGATCGGCAAGCCGCTCGACCGCGACGAGTGGTTCATGACGCCGCAGACCATCAACGCCTATTACAACCCCGGCTTCAACGAGATCGTCTTTCCGGCCGCCATCCTGCAGTACCCGTTCTTCGACGAGAGCCGGGATGCCGCGGCGAACTATGGCGCGATCGGCGCGGTCATCGGCCACGAGATCGGGCACGGATTCGACGACCAGGGCTCGCGCTTCGACGGCGACGGCCGCCTCACCGACTGGTGGACGGAGGCCGACCGCGAGGCGTTCGAGAAGCGCACTTCGTCGCTCATCGATCAGTACAACGCACTCGCTCCCGCGCAGGTTCCCGACCAGCACGTGAACGGCGCGCTGACGATCGGCGAGAACATCGGCGATCTGGGCGGCCTGAGCATCGCGTGGGACGCGTACCTTCTTTCGCTCGACGGCCAGGAGCCGCCGGTGATCGACGGGCTTACCGGCGTGCAGCGCTTCTTCTTGTCGTGGGCGCAGGCCTGGCAGCAGAAGTCGCGCGATGAGGAGGTCATTCGTCTGCTCTCGATCGACCCGCACTCGCCCAACGAGTTCCGCTGCAACCAGATCGTGCGCAACATCGATGAGTTCTATGGCGCATTCGACGTGACCGAGTCGGATGCTCTCTGGCTGGCTCCCGAGGAGCGCGTCACGATCTGGTAGGTCTGCACTCAGGCGTCGAGAGCACTGAGCAGGCGTGGCAGCAGGCGGGCTAGGGCCTCACGGTCGGATAGGCTCCAGTCCGCCAAGGCTTGCTCCAACATGTCGTCGGCGTTGTCGGAGATTCGGTCTGCTGTGGCGACTCCTCGCGGTGTGAGGGCCAGCAGCGAGTTGCGCCGGTCGTTGTTGTCGGTCCGCTGATCCACAAGACCGGCCGCGATGAGAGAGGCGAGCTGTCGACTCGCCGTCGTGCGGTCGACCCCGGCCCGCTCGGCGATGTCGGTCGATCGGGCTTCTCCGGAAGCAAGTGTTGTCAGAATCGGGTAGGTTCCGTCGCGCACGGGAACCTCAACGCCGGACTGCAGTCGTTCGTAGATTCGCGAACGGAACCTGCGGAGGAGCATCTGTGACAGGGGTGCGCGCACGGCGCCGACGGTCTCGGCGAGGTTGGCGTCGTCAGGCATGGTGCAACGCCGCCTCGGCTTCGTAGTCGGCGTAGCCGTCTTCGATTCCGGGCACGATGCTGACGAGCTCGAAGTAGGGTTCGGCGAACAGGCTGCTGTCGCGGAGGCGTTCCCAGAGGTGGTTCCAGTTTCGTAGATCGGTCGTCTCGACGAGCATGACGTCGCTGCACAGGGCGGTCAGGCTCTCGGCGTCGATCCAGCGGATTCGGCACTCGGGGTGCGCGGCCATTGCTGGCTCTACTTCTGTCGCGATGACGTCGGCGCGCGCTGTGCGGCTCAGCCTGAGCCATGAGGGCAGGGCTGTGAGAGACACGATGACGACGTAGTTCAGAGATCTGTTGGACATGTGTGTAATCTACACGCAGTTGCTGAAGGTGTGCGAGATGTTCTGCGACCGGCCGGGTTCTGGCGTCGGCCCGTTTCTAGAACGGCGGGGGATCGTCGTCGCCGGGTGGATGCTGATCGACAATGTCGGCAGGTGCCGGCCGCATTCGCACCGGTGGCGATGTTCGTGTGACGTGACCGAGAGGTGAGGTCCATTCGAGAACGTGGTCGGCGAGCTGCTTCACCGACCAGCTCGTATGGTGCTTGACTCGGTGATGCGTCGGGCAGAGTGGCGCCAGGTTGAGAATGTAGGTCTCGCCACCCAGCCCGTGATCGTGGGTGTGGTCTGTATCGCTGTCGCCCGCCGGCCGCGTGCACTGCGGAAAACGGCAGCTGCGGTGCAGTAACTTGACGAAGTCGTGGAGCACTGCGCCCGGCCGATAGCGCTTCTGGCCCTCGGCGAGAAGGCTGCCGGTCACCGGGTCGGTGAGCACTCGAAGAAAGCTCGGAGCGGAGGCGACGAGGTGCTCTGCCGTGTGCTCGTCGATCGGGCCGTAGCCTTCGAGCGTGGCGGGCTCGGTGTCGTGGCCGAGCAGGTTGAGCGCGGGCACGGTGACTGCGACCTTCGGCCGGATGCCTGCGGCAACTCCTGGAATGGAACTGCTGCCGCCGAGGATGAGATCGCTGATCGCATCGGCGCGAAGCTGCGTGAGGGTGCGCGGGTCGCCGGCGTTGCGCGCCGAGTTGGCGATGCTGTTGGCCATGCCCTCGATAGCCACGGCCTCGACGGCGGGCAGGTAGTGCGTGAGATAGGCCATGCCGTCGGGCGCGTTATCTCGCGCGAAGTAGCGTGACGCCGCGGCTCTCTCGAAGCGCTCGACCGCCGTTTCGTGTTGCACCTCTTCGGTGAGGCGCCTCGCAAGATTCTCGAGTTGCACGACGGTGAGATCACCGGCGTCGTGGAGCATGCGCTGTTCGAACTCTGCCTGCGCCTCCGCGGGAAGCGCGGCACCGAAGCGCACGATGATGTGAGCGTGCCTATAGCTGAACTGCCCGTTCGACAGCGCAGCCAGCGTCGTGGTGAACGACTTGGCCAGACCCTCGCCCGTGCTCATGAGTCGACGAGCCTCGTTCTCGGTGACTCGCAGCTCGACGGCCAGCTCGGTGGCAAGTTGCCGCTCGGCGACCTGCGTGCGAGACCACTTGGGGCCGCCCGTCGATTGATCGTCGGGCGAGAGTTCGAGAGCGAGTTGCCGAGCACGATGGATGCGTTCGGCTCGGCGGGCGTGGATGCGCGCCACTTCTCGGTCGGCCTCGACGATGGCGTCGACCTCGGCGCGCAGCGACTCGAGTGCAGCCGAGTGGCGCGAAGCCTGAGTCGTCGAGATCATGACTGAATTCAATCAGCAGCCACCGACATCCACTCTTGGGGCCAACCGGTCGCTGACCAGCTCTTCAGGGCAGAAGAAGAGCCGGCCCAAACGGCACGAGGGGAAGCTACCCGACCTTCATCTCGCAGACGTTGTCGGCGAGATAGTTGCGGAGCAGAAGCGAGCCAGTTTCTGCACCCGAGGTGGGAACGTAGACGGCAATGTTTCCGGTGACGGACTCGCCGGGCATGAGGTCGGGAGCAAAGATCAACTGTGGCTCTGGCGGCACGGCGATGTCCGCAGACGACGCGATATCGTCTGCGACCCCCGAGAAGATGGCGCGGGTCGCGCCTGCCGGAAACTCATCGGCGCCCAGCTGCTTGATCGTCAGGGAGAAGATCGCGTACTGATACCCGTCGGGCGGGGTGTCATTGAACGAGTACGCGTTAAGCATCTCGTCTGTGGCATTGAGCTTGACGTCGCTGATAGTGACCTCGGCCTGATTCTCGTCGTCGTAGGTGAAGATTCCTGCCTTGCCGAATCCGATCGCTGTTCCGGCGGCGCAGACCGTGGCGCCCGCTGAGGGCGTGGGGTCTCCAGGAACCGCCGTCGGATCGCCGGGGTACGACTCGTCATCGGGCGAATCCGTCTCGGACGGATCGCTGTACGGCTTCGACGTCGACGGGTTGTCGTCGTAGTCGGGAGCCGAATCGATCGCCGACACGAACGAGACCGTGTAGATCACGATGAGGACCACGCTCAGAATGAAGGCGACCGCCGACACGATCGTGCCGGTGAGCGACAGCGCACGGGAGCCGAACTTGCGGAAGAGTGCGATGAGGCCGAGCACCAGGCCGCCGATCGCACCGAAGACCGTCACGACGTTGAGGAATGGCACCCAGCAGACGAGCAGGGCCAGGCCACCGAGGATGAGACTGACGATGCCCATCCAACCGCCTCTGCTCGGCGGAATCTGGCCGGGTGCGTAGGGATTCGTGTACGGCAGTTGGCCGGAGGGTGGTGCGCCGGCGGGCGTCGGCCTCGGCCCGTAGACCGGGGGTGGGGCTGAAGAGCTTGTGGATGCCGGGGTTCCGTAGACCGATGGCGCGCCGTAAGTCGGCGCTGGCGGAACTGGTGGAGCCGGCGGCGCAGAGGGAAACGGAGGCATGCTCGGCGCAGGCTCGCCGGGCGTCGCGGGGGTCTTCTCGGTGGAGTCGGGGTCGGAGGGCTCACGGGGATCGGACATGGATCGATTCTCTCAGAGCCCTCCCACCGAGATCGAGGCGTGCGCTCTCACTACAGACAGCTGACTCGATGGCCGATCACAGGTGAATGTGGCACGATACCCGTTATCCCTCACGCGAGATTCGCTCGATCCGAAGACGAGATTCGAGCCATCCGAGCGTGCGGAGAGTGTTTCGGGAGATGTGGGGACGGTATGGCGGAGTCCACCAGGCGACGCAACAGGCGGGGCGACACTCCGGATGCGCCCACGGCCCGGCGCGCGCGATCAGGGGCTAGCACCGCAGGAGACGACACCTTTCGCAGAGGGTTCGCCAGTCTCACTCAGCTTGCCCTCTCCGGGGTTCAGATCACGGCCTGCGTCATCGACGTGAAGACCGATCGGCTGCTGTTCTCTGTCGACGATCACCTCTCCGTTCCCACGGCGTCGATCGGCAAGGTTCTCTTGCTCATCGAGATCGCGGCCCGGCTGAGCGCCGGCGACAAGTCGGCCCACGGCATCCTGAATCGCACGGCCCAGGATTCGGTGGCCGATTCGGGTCTGTGGCAGCACCTGCAGGTGCCGGCGCTTCCGGTCGGCGACGTCGCGGCGCTCGTCGGCGCGACCAGCGACAACCTGGCGACCAACGTGCTCATCCGCCGAGTCGGTCTCGACGCCGTGCGAGCACGCGGCGAATCGCTCGGCCTCACCCGCACCTTTCTGCTCGACACTGTGCGCGACTACCGCGGTCCGGATGACGCGCCCCAGCTCTCCGTCGGATCGGCACGCGAGCTGGCAACGCTGTTCGCAGGCCTCTCGCGCGGCGAGGTCGTGAACGTCGCCACGAGCCAGCAGGTCATGGAATGGCTCGCCCTCGGCTCCGATCTGTCGATGGTCGCCAGTGCTTTCGGCCTCGACCCCCTGGCGCACCGCACGAGCGATCACGGCCTGCTGCTCACGAACAAGACGGGCACCGACGTAGGCGTGCGCAGCGAGGCCGGCGTTCTGCGCGGGCCCAGCGGCTCGGTGGCCTATGCGGTGACGATGCGTTTCAACGACGCCGATCTCACGGGCCGCCTCGCCGTGCTCGAGGGCATGCGCACCCTCGGAACCGACATTCTGGAGTACGTCTTCTAGTCAGTCACGCTCGGTCGCACCGGCCGCGCGAGGCACCCTGACGACGAGTCCGTGGTGCCGCACCGAGAGCGACGCTGCCATGACAGGGCCGTGGGTGTCGCCATCGAGCTGGATCTCCTGGGCATCGGAAAAACGCACGCGCATCTCCGACGCCTGGGCCCAGCGGATCGCGCGCGGTTTGGGGGTGAGGCTGGCGACCAGGCGGCCGAACCGCGTGCGGTGCAGCATCCGGTTGAAGGCGAGACGATAGCCGATGTTGGTCCAGCCCGAACCACGTCCCGGGCGGAAGATCACGGCGTCGAGGCGCCCGTCGTCGATGACCGCTGCCGGCAGCAGCAGAAGGCCGCCCGTCAGCATGCCCGAGTTGCCGACGATCACGGTGTGCGCACGCGTTGCGACCTCTGCGCGGTCGTCGAGGCGGTAGCTGAGGTCGAACTGCCTGTTGCCGAAGATGCTGCGCGCGATCGGGTCTGAGTACGCCAGCCAGCCGATGCGCTTCTTCAGGCGCTCGTTGGTGTGTCCGGCCATGTGGGCGTCGAGGCCGATGCCGGCCATCACGAGGAACGCATGCTGGGACTCGCGCCCATCCTCTCGTTCGAGAATCGCGAGACCCGCGTCGACCGGGCGGTCGACCCCGCGAAACGCCGTGGCAATGGATGCCGTCAGGTCGTTCAGGGGCAGGTGCAGCTCGCGGGCGAACAGATTTCCCGTTCCCGACGGCACCAGCCCGAGCGGGATGCCGCTGCCGATCAGCGCCTCCGCTGCGGCCCGGAGCGTTCCGTCTCCTCCGGCCACGACGATGAGGTCTGGCGCAGACCGCACTGCATCCTCCGCTGCCGACCTGCCGTCGTCGGCGGCGCTCGTCTCGAACCACTCCGAGGCGGACCAGCCTGAGCGGGCCTCCTCGGCGGCGACGGCGGCGCGCAGTGTCTCGACCGAGACCTTCGCAGGATTGACGACGACGGCGGCCCTCCGGCGGGGCGGCGTCACAGCAGAATCTCCGGTCACGCCAGCCAAGAATAGTGCCGTCGTGTGCCACGCTCGATCCATGAGTTCTGTGCGTCTGACCGGTCAGCTCGTCTGTGAGACGATCGAGCAGGTTCGCGTGGTCGAAGAGAACCTGCCCCTGCACACCGAGCTCAGCCGAGCGGAGCGGGGCTGCATCTCGTTCGAGGTTGCGCGCACGCACGACCCGTTGGTGTGGCAAGTCGACGAGCTGTTTCAGGATGCGGAGTCGTTCGCGGCGCACCAGCGGCGCGTCGCCGACAGCGAGTGGGGCCGCGCGACGGCGGGCATCGAGCGCCGCTACCAGGTCGACGGGCTCCGCTGATCGAGTAGCGAGCGCTACTCGATCGGCGCAGGAGTGGTCAGCGCGACTGCGTCTCGAGGCCCCAGGCGGCGGCATCCAATGACTGGATGGCAGCGATGGTAGCGCCGATCGCGGGCACGGCCGCCGAGCCCTGCGCTGTCACCAGATGCACGGTGCGGTAGTCGGCGGCGGTCGGCGGCCTCGTCGTCACCCCGGCTGGCAGAGGCGTCGTCGCGAGGGCGAGCGAGGGCATCAGCGCGACGCCAAGTCCCGCCGCGACCATGGCCAGCACGGCCTGCACGTTGTCGGTCTCGTAGCCGAGGGCGGGGGTGAATCCGGATGCCTCGCACAGCTCGACGAGGTGCCCGCGGCACCGCGGGCAGCCGGCAATCCACCCCGAGTCGGCGAGACTCGCCAGCTCGATCGCGCCGTCGCCCAGGCCCGGCGCATCCGGAACCACGAGCAGCATCTGCTCGCGCCACAGCGGCAGGGTGACGAGGCCCGACGCGCTCGCGCGGTGCGGATCGTCGGGGTCGCCCGGGTAGCTGAAGGTGAGGGCGATGTCGGCGGCGTGATCGCGCACCGCCTGAACGGCCTCGGGCGGTTCGGCTTCGAGATAGCTGAAGCGCACTCCCGGATGCCGTCCGGTGATGTCGCCGAGCAGTCTCGGCACAACGGTCGATGAAGCCGACGGGAAGGCCGCGATGCGCACCAGTCCGGAGCGCAGGCCTGCCAGATCGGCGAGCTCGTCGGCGGCCGAGTCGATGGCGCGCAGCACCGTGGCGGCGTGCCGGGCGAGCACCTCTCCGGCCTCGGTGAGTTCGACCCCGCGGGCGACCCGAGTGAGCACGGGCATGCCCAGCTTGTCTTCGAGGCGCTTGATGCTCTGGCTGATCGCGGGCTGGCTGTAGCCGAGCGATGCGGCCGCGGCGGTGATCGATCCGCGGTCGGCGATCGCCCTGATCACGCGCAGGGTCTGGGAGTCGAGGTCAGTGGCGACGGTCGACCGGGAGGCGGGCACGAAGGTCACGACGTAAGCATAACCATCTCTTATGTCAGGGATGATCAAGCTGCCGTTGTTGAATGGCTGGCGAGCGATCAGTCTGGATGCATGACAACACTCGCCGAGGCTCGTGCCCAGTTCACAGGGGGCCGGCGCTATCTCGGCGCGTGCTCGCTCGGTCTGGCGGGCACGGCAACGCTCGAGGCGATGCAGGCCGACCAGGCCGACTGGGCTGCCGGGCTCTGCTCACCCGCCAAATATGACGCGACGATCGATCGCACCCGCGCATCCTTCGCCCGCATGATGAACGTCGATACGAGCCGGGTTGCCATCGGATCGCAGACCTCCGCCATGGTCAGCGTGTTGGCCGCCGCGGTGCCCGACGGGGCCGAAGTGCTCTGCGTCGACGGTGACTTCAGCTCGATGGTGTTCCCGTTCGTGGTGGCCCAGAGCCGGGGTGTCGTGGTGCGGTACGTCGCGCTCGAGGCGCTCGCGGCATCCATCACCCCGGCCACCCACCTCGTGGCCTTCTCGCTCGTGCAGTCGGCGTCGGGCAAGGTCGCCGACGTCGATGCCATCGTGACGGCGGCGCGCGCGAACGGTGCGCTCACCGTGTGCGACACCACGCAGGCGGCGGGCGCGATGCCCGTCGACGCATCGCTCTTCGATGCCACCGTGTGCCACGCCTACAAGTGGCTGTGCGCCCCGCGCGGAGCCGCCTTCATGAGCTTGAGCGAGGACTACCAGCAGACGCTTTCGCCTATCCAGGCCAACTGGTATGCCGGCGAAGACATCTGGGGGTCGTGCTACGGCCCCACCATGAACCTCGCCGCCGACGCCCGAAGCTTCGACGTGTCGCCCGCTTGGCCGGTGTGGGTGGGCGCTGAACCCGCCATCGAGCTCTTCGCCTCGCTCGACCTCGCGGAGGTGCACGCGCACAACGTCGCGCTGGGCGATGCGCTGTGCGACGGACTCGGCGTTCCGCGGCGCGGTCAGGCGATCGTCACGTGGCCGGATGCCGATGGCCGGCACCTCAAGGCGTTGATCGCCGCCGGCATCGTGGCTTCGGGCCGGGCCGGATGCGCGCGAGTCGCGTTCCACCTGTGGAACGACGAACGCGACGTGGAAGCAGTGCTCGACGCGCTCGCCGTCGCCCCGTGAGCCCCGCCCTCGCCCCCTGAGCCTGTCGAAGGGCATCCATCCGTCGCCTAACGCTCGTAAATCACCCGATAAGAGCGTCAACTGACGGATGGATTGCGCTAACTGTCGACTCGGCCCCTGATGTGCACGATCGCCGCGCCCAGGGCCCACCCCAGCACCGTGCCCGTTGTGTTCGTGAGCAGGTCGTTGACGTCGGCGGTGCGCCCGAGCTGGGCGAGGTACTGACTCAGCTCGATGCCAACAGACAGCAGCAGGCCGATGAGCAGCGTGACAGGAAAGCGCATGCCCGCTGCCACGAGCAGCAACCCGAGCGGAACGAAGACCCCCACGTTGAGCACCGCATCGACGACCGCGCCGGGGCCTTGGAACGACAGCGGCACGAGGTTGAGCAGCGTGCCCTTTCCTGCGCTCGGTCGCATCGTCATGAAGAGCAGTCCAGCCAGCCATGCGGTGAGGAAAACGGCGATGGCGATACGGTCGGGTCGTGCGCTGCGCTCGCGGCCGCGCTCGCGCATGGCACGTCGCACCGTCAGCACGATTCCCGCGACACCTGTCACGGCGAGCAGCGCCGCGTAGGCGAGCTCGAAAGAGAAGCCGCTCACGCGGTGATGCGCAGGCACACGCGCTTCTTCTTGCCTTTTTTGCCGAGGCGTTCGATGAGCATGAAGACGCGGTATTCGAATCGGTACTTGGCCAAGAAGATGCGTTCCTGGCTGGCGCGGGCCTCGTCGGTGTCGACGATCTCGGCTCGGGCGGCGACGGTCGGTGCGTCGTAGGCAACCTTGCCCATGCGGTCGGATGGGCGCAGCTCGACGCGGTCGTTGTTGCGCAGCCGCTTCACCTTGCCGGTTCCGTCAGGAGTCGTGACGATCAGGGCGTCGCCGTCGCGGGCGATCCACACCGGCGTCGGCACGCCTTCGCCGGTCTTGCGAAAGGTGGTGAGCGATACGAAACGCTCGTCGGCGATCGAGGCGAGCGCGGCATCCAGAGTCATTGGGCAACCCTAACCGCCCCAACTGTTACCGGGGCGGACAGCCGGTGCCTGTACACCGGGCACTACAGTCCGCGCGGGGACCTGCTGCGGGGCTAGTCGATCAGGTCGAGGGCGGCCAGGCGGGCCAGGGTTTCGCGGCCGGCCGGAGGGCAACGGTCGGCGTCGGCCGTGGTCACCCAGTGCACCGCGTCGACCTCGGCGGATGCGATGGGTTCGTCATTCGTGGACCCGGCGAACACCCGCATCTCGACGAGCCGACCATCCGGTTCGCCGTGTGCCTGCACCGTCACGGTGAAGAGCTCGGCCACAGACGTGGGATCGAGGTCGACCGAGATCTCTTCGCGTGCCTCGCGGATGACTGCATCGAAGGCCGTCTCGCCGGCGTCGATCTTGCCGCCCGGCATATAGATGACCTCGCGGCCGCGCGCCGTGACCATAAGAACGCGCCGATCACGCACGAGTGCCACCGCCGCCACGAGGATCATGGGCAGCTTCGCCAGCTCAGCCATCAAGCGCGTTTCGGGCGTTCCACTCCACGTCGAGGATCGCGTAGACGGCGAGGTCGCCCCACTCGCCCTTGAAGATCTCGCTGTGCACGAAGTGCGCCTCGAGGCGCATGCCGAGGCGGGTGCACAACGAAGACGACGCCGTGTTGCGCGGGTCGAGCTCGGCGATGACCCGGTGGGAGTGGAGATCGTCGAAGGCCAGGGTCAGCACTCGGGATGCGGCCTCCGCCGCGTAGCCCTTGCCTTGGTATTCCGGGTTCAGTACCCAGCCGATCGTGGCTTGGCGGTGTTCGACGCTCGAGAGCACAAGAGTCATGTCGCCGATGATGCGCGGGCGCTCGGCCGGGTCGTCCGGCGATGGCGGCAGCTCCATGCCCAGAACGATCACGTCGCCGTCCGAGGCCAGTGTGGTGTTGAGCCTGCGTGCCAGGTGCTCGGCCACCTCGTCGCGGTTGCGCTTCGGCCACGGCAGAAAGCGGATCACGTCGTCGCGCCCCGCATAGGCGAAGACGTCGTCGAGGTCGTCAGCGGTGAGCGTGCGCAGCAGGAGGCGCTCGGTGCGGAGCGGTTCCGTCACTCGCAGCAAGACCTCGTCGCTCACTCAGGCTCCGGGTGCGCTGTGCGTGAGGGGCAGGGTCGATGCGACGATCGCCTCGACGGAGTTGGAGTCGGCTGCTGCGGCGGGGGAGGCCTGCAGTCCGAACAACGCCTCGACAGCGGCGAACACCGTCTCGGTTCCGCCCGTACGTGCGAGTTCTCGGGCTCTCACCGACGGCGTGTGCAGGATCACGCCGACCAGGTGCCGCAGCGCCCGCTCGGTCTCGTCGGACGAGTCGCCGCGCGAGCGTGCCCGCGCGATCTCGGCGTCGAGCAGGTCGAAGAGGTGCGAGCGCAGAGCGACGACGGCCGGGGCGACCTCGGCTTCGGCACGGGATGCGCGGTACTCGGCCGCGGCCTCGCCGACAAGCGCGCGGGCGTGCGACTCGGCGTTCAGCTCTTCGAGGGGAGCGTGCAGACTGACGGTCTCGAGATCGAGCAGTTCGGTGCCCGCGACCGTGGCGACCGCCGGATCGACGTTGCGCGGCAGGCCGAGGTCGATCACGAGGCGGCGCTCCACGGCACCTGCGATGTCAGCCGCCGCGACGAGCTGCTCGGCGGTGAGAACGACGGTGGGCGCTGTGCTGCAGGTGACGATCACGTCGGATGCCGCAATGGCCTCGACCAGCTCGGCCTTCGCGACGGCCTGCAGCTGGTGCGAGGCGGCGAAGTTCGCGGCGCGGCCCGAGGGCGAGTAGACCCGCACGTTGGTGACGCCGCGGTCGCGGAGGGCGGCCAGGCTGGCGCGGGCGTAGCGCCCCGTGCCCACGAGGAGAACGGTGGTGCCAGCCCAGTCGGTGACGCGGCTCTCGGCCAGGTCGAGGGCGAGGCGTACGAGGCTGCGGCCTGCTCCGCCGAGACCCGTCTTCGTCTTGACTCCGCGCGAGGTCTTCGATGCGCGCTGGAACAGCCGCTCGAGGTCGCTCGAGGTGGTGTGCTCGATACGGGCGGTGGTGAGAGCGCGGCGGACCTGGCCGGCGATCTCGTCTTCGCCGATGGCCACAGACTCGAGCCCGCTCGACACCGAGAACAGGTGTTCGGCCACGGTGTCTCCGCAGAGAACGGTGAGAGTGCTGCGCACGTCGTCGACATCGACCACGGATGCCTCGGCCAGCACCTCGATGGCCTGCTCGGCTGCCAGCGCGGCGGCGGCTGTGAGCGGTTCGTCGACGTCGAGGTAGGCCTCGAAACGGTTGCACGTGGCCAGAACGACGGCGCCCTGAATGAAGTCGCTTTCGGTGACAAGCGAGGTGGCGAGGGAGGGTGCGCCGATCGACAGCTTCTCGAGAAGATCGAAGCTGGCGTTGCGATGGTTCGCAGTCAGGCAGAGCAGCACCAGACAAGTCTACGTCCCGTAGAAGTCCGCTCAGGTAGCGCAGCTAAAATCGCCCGGTGACTTCGACAACCGTGCCCACCCTGCCCGCCGAGCATCCTCTGGTCGATGGGCGCACGGCATCCAGCGCTCTCGTCACCACCTACCGGGGCCAACGCGGCGACGTGACCCCCGTGTGGTTCATGCGGCAGGCCGGCCGCTCGCTGCCCGAGTACCGCGAGCTGCGCGTGGGCACGCAGATGCTCGACGCGTGCCTCGACCCCGAGCTCTCGAGCGAGATCACCCTGCAGCCGGTTCGTCGGCACGGCGTCGACGCGGGCATCTTCTTCAGCGACATCGTCATTCCCCTCAAGCTGGCCGGCGTCGATGTCGACATCGTTCCGGGCCGCGGGCCTGTTCTCGGCAAGCCTGTACGCACCGCCGCCGACGTGGCCGCGCTGCCCGCGCTCGACCCCTCCGCCCTCGCGCCCGTCGCGGCAGGCGTCGCCCGCACTGTCGCCCAGCTCGGCACCACCCCGCTCATCGGATTCGCCGGCGCCCCCTTCACGCTCGCCGCATACCTCGTCGAGGGTGGCCCGTCGAAAGACCACCTGATGGCTCGCACCCTGATGCACGCCGATCCGGATGCCTGGGCCGGCCTGCTCGATTGGGCCGCCACGGTCACGGGCCAGTTCTTGCGCGCCCAGGTGCTCGCGGGCGCCTCGGCGGCGCAGCTGTTCGACTCGTGGGTGGGATCGTTGTCGCTCGCCGACTACACGGCTCACGTGCAGCGGCACTCGGCGAAGGCGCTCTCCGCCGTGGCCGACCTCGGTGTTCCCACGGTGCATTTCGGTGTAGGCAGCGGTGAGGTGCTCTCAGCCATGCGCGACATCGGCGCCGACGTCATGGGAGTCGACTGGCGCATCCCTCTGGCCGAGGCAAGTCGTCGTCTCGGCGGGGGAGTTCCGTTGCAGGGCAATGTCGACCCCGCGCTGCTGGCTGCGCCGTGGCCTGTTCTCGAGAGGCATGTGCTCGACGTTCTCGAGAGCGGAAAAGCCGCTCCCGCCCACGTTCTCAACCTGGGCCACGGGGTTCCGCCCGAGACCGACCCCGACGTACTCACCCGCATCGTCGAACTTGTGCACTCACGATGACTGCCTCGTTCAATAGCGACGAGCACACCCCCGATTCGGTAGAAGACTCCGTCGACTTTGACGTCGTCGTCATCGGGGCAGGCGTTGCCGGGCTTGTCTCCGCCAGAGAGTGCGTCCGCAAGGGACTTCGGGTCGTCGTGATCGACGCGGCCGAGACGCCGGGCGGTTTCGTCGCCACGCACGAGGTCGGCGGCATCCGGCTCGACAGCGGGGCCGAGAGCTTCGCGGTGCGCGGCGGCGAGAAGGGCAAGCCTGGACCGGTGGCCGCGCTGATCGCCGATCTCGGCCTGGGCGACGACATCGTCACTCCGAACCCGCGCGGCGCCTGGGTTCAGCTGCCAGACGGCGCGGCTCCGCTGCCGAAGCTGAGCCTCCTCGGAATCCCCGGAGCTCCGCTCGCCGACGACGTGCGCCGCATCCTCGGCTGGAAGGGCGCGTTGCGGGCACAGCTCGACCGGTACATTCCCCTCCTGCGCGTGCGACCCGAGACAGATCTTGGCGGCATCGTTCGCCGCCGCATGGGCAAGGCAGTGCTTGACCGCCTGGTGACACCGATCGTCGCTGGAGTCCACTCGGCCTCGCCCACCGTCATCGACGTGCACGCCGTCGCCCCCGGGCTCACGAAGGCCATGACCAGCCAGGGCTCGCTCTCAGGAGCGGTGCTCGCTCTGCTCGAGGAGCGCGGCACGAAGGTGAAGGCCGGATCGGCGGTGGGCGGTATCGACGGCGGAATGTTCCGGCTGGTCGAGGCACTGGTCGCCGACTGCACGAAGTTCGGCGTCGAGTTCCGGATGTCCACCGCTGTGCGGGGCACGGGCCCGCTCCCTGAGTCGACCGGCGGCCGCTGGGTCACCACCACCGCAGCCGTCGACGACGAGTCCGATCCTGTCGAGATCACGTCGCGAGCTGTCGTCGTGGCCACCTCGTTCCGCACAGGGCTCGCACTGCTCGGCGGGCTGGGCATCGACACGGGAGCCCCCGAGGCATGGCCCGAGCCCGCCTCGGTCGAGCTCGCCACCCTCGTGGTTGACGACGCCAGACTCGACGCCGCCCCGCGCGGAACGGGAGTGCTCGTGGCCACCGGGGTGCCCGGCATCCAGGCCAAGGCGCTGACCCACGCGACGGCCAAGTGGAACTGGCTGGCCGAGGCCGCCGGCCCCGGCCGCCACGTACTGCGCCTCTCCTACGACCTCGACGGCGTCGCCCCGCCGCCGACCCAGGCCCAGGCAATGTCGGATGCCTCGGCGCTGCTGGGTCTCACGCTCGACGCCTCGTCGGTGCGCGGCTTCGACCTCACTCGCTGGAACGACTCCCTCGCCTTCGCCACGGTCGGCCACCGCGCCCGAGTCGAGGCGTTGCGCTCGCAGGCGGATGCCGTGCCCGGGCTTCTGGTCGTCGGTGCCTGGATGGCGGGCACCGGTCTGGCCGCGACGGTCGCGCAGTCGCGAACCGCGGCATCCGATTTCGCCTACGAGCTGCGCACAGCCGCGCTCTGACCGAGCGGCCGAGCCGGGGGAGGACCGGTCTCAGCCGGCCCGTCGCACCTCACGCAGGTACCGCGCCTCCGACTCGTAGTACGCGGCCTCGTCGCGAAGGTGCGGCTTCGACAGCTCGTCGGCCTTCTCGATCGACATCTGCGCTAGATCGACGAGCCGGATGATCGCTACGCGAAGCACGTCATCCCAACTCGCGTCGGAGCCGTACGCCTCGAGGATGATGCCCACCCGCCGCCGTGCCTCCTGCATGCTGGGCGCACCGTCGGGTGTCGACGCGGTCAGCGGCACGATGCGGGTCGCGAGGTAGGCGATGTCCCACAGGCGCGGGCCGGGCGAGCACATGTCGAAGTCGATCGCGCCCACGAAGTGCCCGTCAGAAAAGGCGAGGTTGTGCGGAGAGAAGTCGTTGTGGCAGATCACCTCGGCCGGCACCTTGCTGAGCGACTGCCAGACAGCATCGTCGAGACCGAAGCCGATGCTGGCGTCGTGCAGCTCGCGCAGCCTGCCGGCGCATTCGGTGAGCAGGGAGTCGCTCCACACCCACTCCGGAAGCGGATACAGCGGCACATCGCCCTCGATGAACGAGAGCCGCTCGCGCTCGCCCTCGATGCCGAGCGGGCGCGGAGCCCAGTCGATTCCTGCTAGGGAGAGGTAGTCGAGGTATCGGTGCACGGTGGGAGTCCAGGGCCCGGCCTGCCGAAGAACCGTGTCGCCACTCCGCTCCACCACGTTCATGTTGCCGCCCGACAGAAGTCCGTCCATAGCGCCAGCATAGAAGCCGGCGCGGTGGCGAATGGTGCCCTGGGCGACGGATGTTGCCGGTCGCCCAGCAACATCCGTCGCCCTGGGCAACACCCGCACCGCAGTGAGCAAGCCCGGCTCGCACCTCGCGTCTAACACACCCGCAGTGGGAAAGGGATCCCGTTCGCCGCACAGGCAGCAAGGTCTACGCTTATAGCTCACGCCAACTCTCTATGGATCGGAGTCGTTATGCGCGGCAAGTTGATTTTGGTGGTCGGACTGGCCACAGGTTACGTTCTCGGCTCGCGGGCCGGCAGGCCGCGGTACGAGCAGATCAAGTCGGGCGCTGAGAAGGTGTGGAACCTCGCTCCCGTGCAGCAGGTAGCCGGCGCCGTGAAGGAATTCACCGGTCAACGCGTCGACACCGTGCAGCTGAAGGCGGGCAACGCGACCAAGAAGGCCGTGCGCTCGCTGCTTCACCTCGACGACACCCCCTCGAAGCCAACCGGCTCGAAGACCGCCGGTCCGGCGAAGAAGACGTCCACCGCCAAGGCATCTACCTCGAAGACCTCGACGATGAAGTCGGCGACGCCGGCTCCTGCCACGGCAGACGACGAGTAGGCCCGTCGTGACGAACATTCCCAACCCGGCTCGAAAGAAGTCGCTCGGCGAACTTCTCGGAGAGCTTCCCGGCCTGCTCACGAAACTCGTCAAAGACGAGATCGAGGGCCTGAAGCGCGAGATCACCTCGCGCCTCGCGAAGCTGGGAGTCGGCGCGGCGCTGTTCGTCGTGGCCGCTCTTCTCGGCTTCTTCGCACTCGCGGTGCTCATCGCCGCCGCGGTGCTTGGCCTCGCAACGGTCTTCCAGCCCTGGGCGGCAGCCTTGATCGTGGCCGGTGCGCTGCTGGTCATCGTCGCGATTCTCGTGCTGGTGGGTGTGCGCTCGATCAAGAAAGGCATTCCCCCGGTTCCCGAGAACTCGGTCGACAGCCTCAAAAAAGACGTCAACGCGATCAAAGGACTCGGCCGATGAGCAGTGACCGAAAAGACGCACCCGTCGACGCCGCCGCCATTCGCGCGACGACTCAGATGGCGAAGACCGCTCTGCAGGGCGACGGCAAGCCGGAGGCTCCGCAGCGCAGCTCGGCAGAGCTCGCCGCCGACATCGTCAAGAACCGCGAGGCGCTGGCCGCCAACCTCGATGCCATCGAGTACAAGCTCAACGTGCCGAAGCAGGCCAAGCTCGCCGCGGCAGACATCTCGAACAAGATCCGCGTGCTGCGCGACGAAAACCCCGTGGCCCTGGCCGCGGGAATCGGCGGCCTCGCGGTCGCCGTGGGCGGGGCAGTCTTCCTCGCCGTGCGGCTCATCTCCCGACGCTGACGCGTCGCGCATCCATCACCGTCGTCCGTCGGGCGGCGCACATCATCCGAACGGCGACTGAGCCGAGCAAGTGAATGAGGAATCATGACTGACCCGACAGTCGATCAGACGACAGCGCCCGCCGAAGAGGTCATCGGCTACACCCTGTGGGCTGTCTTCCGACGCAATCCCGCCCGCCCGACCGCACTCGACGGACACGACGTGGCGAATGCCGTCGGCCAGCTCGACGACGCCATCGCGATCGTCGAGGCCGAGGGCGTCGTCGTGCGAGGACTCTACGATGTGTCGGGCCTTCGCGCGGATGCCGATGTTATGTTCTGGCTGCACGGTGCCGTTCCCGAGACGCTTCAGTGGGCGCTCCGCGAGCTGCGTCGCACAGGGCTCATCGAGCCCCTGCTTCCCACGTGGAACGCCCTGGGTGTGCACCGCGCCGCCGAGTTCAGCGCGAATCACCTGCCCGCGTTCATGCGTGGCAAGGAGCCGGCCGCGTGGCTCACCGTGTATCCGTTCGTGCGCAGCTACGAGTGGTACCTGCTGCCCGACGAGGAGCGTCGCGCCATGCTCGGCGAGCACGGACGAAAGGGCAGCCAGTTCACCAGTGTTCTCGCCAACACGGTGGCCTCGTTCGCCCTCGGTGACTACGAGTGGATCCTCGGCCTCGAAGACGACAACCTGCTGAATCTGGTCGACCTCATGCGCGATCTGCGCCAGACGGATGCCCGTCGGCACGTGCGCGAGGAGGTGCCGTTCTACACCGGTCGCCGAATCACCACGGCCGAGCTCATCGAGGTGCTGCAGTGAGCGAGCTGGTTCTCAACGCGACGTCGGCAGCGGCCGAGGGCCCCGAGCATGTGACCGAGCCCACCCAGTACGACGCCATTCTGCTGGCCTCGTTCGGCGGACCGGAAGGGCAAGACGACGTCATCCCCTTTCTCCGCAACGTCACGCGGGGCCGCGGCATCCCCGAGGAGCGGCTCGAAGAGGTTGCCCACCATTACCGTGCCTTCGACGGCATCAGCCCGATCAACGCGCAGAACCGTGCCCTGCAGATTGCTCTGCAGGCCGAGGTCGACCGCCGTGGCCTGAACCTGCCCGTCATCTGGGGCAACCGCAACTGGGATCCGTACCTCGCCGACGCGCTGCGCGAGGCATCCGCCGCGGGTCACAAGAAGCTGATCGCCATCGCCACCAGCGCCTACAGCTCGTACTCGAGCTGCCGCCAGTACCGCGAGGACTTCGCGATCGCCCTTGAAGAGACGGGCCTCGGCGACGAGCTCGAGATCGACAAGGTTCGCCAGTTCTTCGACCACCCCGGCTTCGTCGAGCCGTTCATCGAGGGCGTGCGCGAGGCGTTCGTCTCGCTCTCGGCAGAACAGCCCGACCTCAACCTCGAGACCGAGGTCGAGGTTCTGTTCTCGACGCACTCGATTCCGTCGACGGATGCCGCCCGCTCCGGCCCCGAGGCCCGTGGCTTCGGCGAGGGTGGCGCATACAAGGCCCAGCACCTCGCGGTGGCCGAGGCCGTGATGCTCGCAGCGGAGTCCAGCGCGCCGTGGCAGCTCGTGTTCCAGTCGCGCAGCGGCCCGCCCTCGATGCCGTGGCTCGAGCCCGACATCAACGATGCGATCGCCGAATTGCCGGCCCGCGGCATCCGGGCGGTCATCATCGTGCCCCTCGGTTTCGTCAGCGACCACATGGAGGTGAAGTGGGATCTCGACAACGAGGCTCTGACTTCGGCCTCCGAAGCCGGCCTCGCGGCCGTGCGGGTGCCGACCCCGGGCATCCACCCGGCCTATGTATCGGGACTCGTCGATCTCGTTCTCGAGCGGGTGAACGCAACGCCCGCGGCTGAGCGCCCTGCAGTGACGAAGCTCGGCCCCTGGTACGACGTGTGCCGCCCGGGTTGCTGCGAGAACGTACGCTTGGGGTTCAAGCCCGCTATTTCCGGGCTCGCTCCCTAGCCTCCTCGCTCCATTCTGAAAGCTCTTCTGTTGTGACCCGAACACTTCGTATCGCCACCCGTGGTAGCGCGCTCGCTCGCGCCCAGACCGGCATGGTCGCCGACCAGATCACCGCTGCGACGGGCGTGCCGACCGAGCTCGTGATCATCAAGACAGAGGGTGATACGTCGCGCGAATCGCTGGCATCTCTGGGTGGAACGGGCGTGTTCGCGAGTGCTTTGCGCGAAGCTCTGGTGCGCGGCGAGGTCGACATCATCGTGCACTCGCTCAAAGACCTGCCCACGGCGGCCTACCCCGGTCTCGTGATCGGCGGGGTTCCCGAGCGGGAGGATGCGCGCGATGTTCTCTGCACGAAAGATGGGGTCTCGCTCGCCGATCTTCCCGAGGGTGCCCGCGTGGGAACCGGTTCTCCGCGTCGCCGTGCCCAATTGTTATCACTTCGTCCTGATCTAGAGGTCGTAGATATTCGAGGGAATGTCGACACACGACTACGATCGGTTGAACGGGAAGACCTTCACGGCGTCGTGTTGGCTGCAGCCGGGCTCGAACGATTGGGTCGGCTGGCGGAGGCGTCGGAGTTCTTTGATCTTGAGCTGTGGCCGACCGCGCCCGGCCAAGGCGCTCTCGCCATCGAGGCGCGAGAAGGAGACGACATCACTGAGCTGTTGAGCATCGAACACGGGCAGACACGCACCGCTGTTCGAGCCGAACGATCTGTTCTCGCCACCCTCGAAGCCGGATGCGCCGCGCCGATCGGCGCGCACGCGACGCTCGACGGCGATCTGCTTGTTCTCACCGCTGTGGTCTACGACCCGTCTGGCGAGGCCGAGCTCGGATGCACCCGCCGCGCAACTCTCACCGGTATCGACGACGGTGTGGTGGCTGAGGCGCTCGGCGCAGCGGTCGCCGCGCAGCTGCTCGAAGATGGGGCGGCAGAGCTTGCGCCGCTCGGAGGGGCTGCATGATGACGCCCTGGAGCAATCGTCCGCTCGGCGGATGGCGCGTGCTGGTGCCGCGAGGCGGCCCGTGGGGCCACGGCGTCGCATCCGATCTTCGCGCGGCCGGAGCGACGCCCGTCGTCGCTCCCATGATCAACTTCGCGCCCGCCGACGACGCCGAGGCGTTGAAAGTGACTCTCGCATCGCTCGCCGCCGGCGCCTTCGACTGGCTTACCGTCACGAGCGCCACCACCGTCGACGTTCTCTCGGCGCATCAGGCGACTGTTCCGTCGTCGACGCACATCGCCGCGGTCGGAGAGACGACCGCTGCGGCCCTCACGGCCGCCGGCTACCAGGTCGACCTCGTTCCGCCGGAGGACAACTCGGCAAAGGGTCTGCTGCGCGAGCTCGCGCAGTTCGAGCAGTACGGAGCGGAGTTGCGCATCCTCACGCTGCGCAGCGACATCGCCAAGCCCGTTCTGACCGAGGGGCTCATCGCCCGGGGTCACACGGTCGAATCGGTCGTGGCTTACAGAACCATCGGCGTTCCCGTCGACGAGGCCATCGTTCGAGACATTCAGGCGGGAGCCTTCAAGGCGGTGCTCGTCACCTCGGGAAGCGTCGCCGAGCAGATCCAGCTGCAGCTCGGCCCTCTGCCAGAGACCATGATCGTGGCCGCGATCGGCCCGCAGACCGCTCGCGACGCAGAGGCCTACGGCGTGCGTGTCGACCTCGTTGCCAAGGAGCGCAGTGCCGTGTCGTTGATCGACGCGATCGTCGAAATGGCCAAGGCGGCCAAGGCAGACGACGAGTAGCGCGCCCGCGCTGGTCGCGTAGGCCGCTTGATCAGATCGAGACCCGCCCACCCCGATCAGTGGGCTGTGATCTCGTTTCCGAGCGACGCCTCGATGAGGGCGATAGCGTTGCTGCGATTGATACCTAGTCGCTTCATGCGAGTGGCGAACTCGAGGGCGGCCGCCTGTGCCTCTTGTCGAACACTGTCTCCGTTAGCCGCGACAAACGTGCCGGCGCGGCCACGTGTGAGAACGAGACCAGCTTCTTCAAGCTCCTTGTATGCGCGTGCGACAGTATTGACGGCAAGTCCTAGGTCGCCGGCCAGTCTGCGGACCGTAGGAAGCCTCACTCCGGCAACTAGCTCGCCGCTCAGGATCTGGGAAAGAAGTTGCAGGCGAACCTGCTCGAAAGGTGGGGTTGCGGCCTCAGTGTCGACTTCGATCATCGCGATGCTTCTCCCAGCTTGCTTGAGCGCCGAATTTTTTGAGCGGGCAGCACCCTGGCACGAAACGAGAACACGACTGAGAGAGTGACACAGACGACGGTCGCGTACGCGATGAACGTGGATACGGGCGGGCTTGCTATGAGCAGAACCTCGGCTCGAGGGTCGACCGCCGCTACGAGCTGAGGCACGGAGATGATGAACGCCAGTACTCCGAGGCTCAAGGCGGAACCCGCACCGTCACGCACGATGTGAACTCGCTGAAGATCTTGCCGGTGCAGAGCGTCAACGGATTCCGCCGACGAAGCACGGGTGATGAGGATTCGAGCTCCGACCTCGGTCAGGATCAGAACCAGCAACGCGGGCACGACAACGAAGGCAGAGACCTGCGGGTAGACCGTCGACGAATCGTACGCTGTCGTTCGTGCCGCGATGACGTATTGCAGAACAAGGGCGATGCCGGCCGCCACGACGAGAACTCGCGCTGCCCAAAGCACTGGCGACGACACGTAGTCACGGAGGGAGACCGCGCGCGAGTGTCCAACTCGCCGAGTGATCTGTTCGCGCCCCTTGGCGCCGGCGATGGTGCCTGCGGCGGCTTGCCCGACCAGGGCGCCGGCGACGGCGGGCAGCACGATGAAGCCGGTCGCAGGCGAGCCCCTGTCGGCGCCGACGAAGAAGACGAAGAGCGAACCGAACAGAGTGCCGCAGGCCAGGCCGAGGCCGAGGCCTCGCAGTCGCCAAACTCTCCAGAACCTCACGTGCCTGTCTCTCGTCTTCGAGAACGAGGGTGCAAGCAAGAACAGGAGCAGGCCGAGGCCGAGCCCAACGCCGAGAACAATCCACGTAGAGATGGCGACGAATGGGATAGTGCTGACCAGGAACGACCAGTCCATGATGACCTCTTTTGTGTTCGACCTTTGTATTAGGTAGATAAGACAAAGAGTGACACACAATGCAGATTCGTGCAATCGTCAAGGCAGACGACGAGTAGCGCGCCCGCGCTGGTCGGGTAGCCGCGCGGTCAGATCGATGCGAGTCGCAGATCGACGCCGAGCTCGGTGACGGCAGAGCGCCCGTCGTCGCTGAGCTCGGCGTCTGTGATGATCACGTCGATGGCGTCGAGCGGCGCGACCTTGAACCGGTCGAAGGTGCCGAACTTCGTGCTGTCAGCCAGGAGTACGCAGGTGGATGCGGCATCCATCGCAGCGCGCTTGAGCGAGACCTTCTCGGTGGTGGGCGTAGTGAGTCCGTGCGCAAGATCCCACGCGCCGGTGCTGAGGAAGGCGAGGTCGATGCTCACTGCTCCGACGGTTGCGGCGGCGAGGGGGCCGCTCGATGATCCACTTGAGATATCCACGGCTCCGCCCGTGTGGATGGTCTCGATCCCCGGATAATCGAACAGCGTCGTGACCACGAAGAAGTCATTGGTGACGACGGTCAGCCCTTGTCGGGTCGCGATAAAAGGCACGACCGCCTCGCACGTCGTGCCCGCATCGAGGAAAACCACCATCCTGTCGCGCACAAGCCCTGCCGCGAGCTCGGCGATCGCCCGTTTGCGGGGAAGCTCGAGCATGGCGCGCGAGCCTCGCTCGCGAGGGAGTTCCCTCGACGTCCACTCGCTGAGGCGCACCCCGCCTTGAACGGATGCGACCTGGCCGCTCTCCTCCAGCGCTGCGATATCCCGTCGCACGGTCATGTGCGAGACGCCGAGGAGCTCGGCGAGATGCCGGATGCTCAGGACGCCGGCGCTCCGCAGTAGGCGGAGCACCTCCTGATGGCGCTGTTCCGGGATGAGAGGGGAGGTGGAAGACATCCCCGCCAGCCTAGCTCTGACGCCGAGCGCAATCTCGCTGACGAAGTTTGTGATGATTCGTGAATATTTGGGTTAGCATGAGTCGATATGTTAAAGAAATTCGACGTCCTTGACCGCATCAACAGCACCGGCGCCATCCTGATCGTTCGTCTCGACAGCGGCGAGGAGGCGCTTGAGGTCTCGCGTGCGGCGGTAGCCGGAGGCATCCGTGCCCTCGAGATCACCCTCTCGGTGCCGGGGGCTCTCGACGTCATTCGCACTCTCTCGACCGAGTTCGCCGACCAGGGCATCGTCGTCGGAGCGGGAACCGTTCTCGACTCCGAGGCGGCATTCGCCAGCATTCAGGCGGGTGCCCGCATGCTGGTCAGCCCCAATCTGAACCCGGCCATGATCGCCACGGCGAACAGATACCAGGCGGTCACCGTCAGCGGTGCCTACACGCCCACCGAGATCGTGGCCACCATGGAGGCCGGAGCCGACATCGTCAAGCTGTTCCCGACCGACGTGATCGGCCCCGACTACGTCAAGACGGTGCTCGCGCCGCTGCCCCAGGCCCCCATCCTTCCGGCGGGCGGGGCCACACCCGAGAACGTCAAGTCGTGGTTCGACGCGGGCGTGGTCGGCGTAGGCGTGGGCAGCTACATCACCAAGGCGGCCCGGGTGGATGGCGACTACCGTCGCGTGACGCGCGCGGCCGAGACCTTCCTCTCAGCCATCTCTGAAGCGCGGAGTTAGCTCCGCGGCCGTACCCGTCGCATCCGCACCACAGCGCAGCAGCAGCACCATCACCGCGTCGCCGCTCGTCGTCGATGAAGAACACAAAGGAGTGAACCGCAATGAGTCGAACAACAACAGAGGCGCCGATCCTCAACGCCCAGCAGAAGAAGAGCGTGCGGATCCGGTGGTTCCTCGTGGGCTTTCTGGTGCTGGGAGGTGTGGTCAACTACCTCGACCGCAGCACACTGAGCGTCGCGAACACCACCATCGCGGGTGAGTTCGGCCTCGACGCCTTCCAGATGGGTCTGCTGCTGTCCGCCTTCTCCTGGCCCTATGCCATCGCGAACCTGCCCGCCGGCTATCTCGTCGACAAGTTCGGGCCCAAGAAGATGTTCGCGTTTGCGGCCGGTGCGTGGTCGCTCGTATCAATCGTCAGCGCGGCCGCCAATTCGTTCGGCTTCCTCTACGCCGCCCGCGTCGCCCTCGGCATCGCCGAGTCTCCGTTCTTCACCTCGGCGCTCAAGGTCAACGAGCGCTGGTTCAACAAGAGTGAGCGGGCGCTGCCTGTCTCGCTCGTCAACACGGGCTCGCAGATCGCCAACGCCATCGCCCCGCCTCTGCTCACCTTCTTGCTGCTGACCATGAGTTGGCGGGGAATGTTCGTCATCGTCGGTGTGCTCGGGGTCGTCATCGCCCTCGTCTGGCTGCGCATCTACCGCGACCCGACGCTCAAAGAACAGGCGATGATCAAGGGCGCCGAAGCTCAGGCCAAGGCCATCGCATCGGTCGAGAAGGTCGGCTGGGGTCAACTGTTCAAGTACCGCAACACCTGGTTCATGATTCTCGGCGCCTTCGGCATCTTCTACACCGTCTGGGTCTACCTCACCTGGCTGCCGAGCTACCTGCAGACCGCGCGCGGCTTCAGCCTCTCCGACAGCGGATGGCTCGCCTCGCTGCCGTTCCTCTGCGGAATCATCGGCGTCGTCTTCGGCGGATGGCTGTCGAGCAAGCTCGTCAAGAGAGGCGTGGGCACCGTGCTCGCCCGTAAGATCCCGATCGTCGGCGGGGCGCTCCTCGCTGCCGCCGCGGTGCTGCCTGTGGCCTACGTCGACAGCACTCCGCTCGCGATCGTTCTTCTCTCGGTCGGCTACTTCGCATCGCAGGTGCCCATCGGGTGCTTGTGGACGCTCGCCTCGGACATCGCCCCGTCGAACCAGGTCGCATCGCTCGGCGCCATCCAGAACTTCGGCGGCTTCATCGGCGCGGCTGTGGCGCCGGTCGTCACCGGAGCGGTGCTCACCGCAACCGGCGGCAGCTACACCCTGGTCTTCCTCATCGGTGGCATCCTGCTGCTCGTCGGAGCGCTCTCCTATGGATTCTTCGTGAAGGAGCGTCCCGAGCCTGCGTCTGAGCCGGTGGATTCGGTACCGTCCCACTAGGGAGGAGGAAGCTATGACCGTCAGGCTGTACTTCGTCATCGGGCCTGCCGGCTCGGGCAAGTCGACCGTGAGTACCCGCATCGCCCGCCGCATCCATGCCGCCTATCTCGACAAAGACAGCGTCGCCACGCTGTTCACCGAGGCGCTCATCGAGGCGGCCGGAGGCGACAAGAACGAGCGAGACAACAACGAGTACTACCAGCGTGTGGTGATGGATCTCGAGTACCGCACCCTGCTCCGGCTGGCGGGCGACAATCTTCGCCTGGGCAACAGTGTGGTGCTCGACGCTCCGTTCGTGCGGTACTTTCCCCAGGCCGACTTTCTCGAGCGGGCGGCGGGGGAGAACGCGTGGCCCGACGACGTGGAGATCGTCGTCGTGCACGTGACCGTCGATGGTGTTCGCGTCAAAGACCGCGTCGTCGACCGAGGATACGAGCGCGATGCCTGGAAGCTCGCGAACTGGGACGAGTTCTGGGCCACGGCGCAGGCGGCCGACTGCTCATGGCGGGGCGCCCATCACGTGCTTTTCGACAACAGTGCAGACGGCGCCGACTCCGAGAGCCTCGACGCGATCGTGGCGTGAGGGTTGGCCGGATGCCGGATGCACATGCACCCCGGCTCCCGTCCAGCGCACGCGGATAAGCTGGAACCCATGACCTCCGGCTTTCCCGTCGTGCGTGCGCGCCGTCTTCGCGCCACCCCCGCCCTTCGTCGACAGGTGGCCGAGACCCGGCTCCACCCCGCCGACCTCGTGCTGCCCCTCTTCGTTCGCGAAGGCTCCGAGCCTCGCCCGCTGAACTCCATGCCCGGCGTCGTGCAGCACACGCTCGACTCCGTCCGGGGCGTGGTCGCCGAGGCCGCCGCCGCCGGAATCGGGGGAGTCATGCTCTTCGGCGTTCCCGAGCACCGCGACGCCACCGGCACCGGCGCGACCGACCCCGACGGCATCCTGAACCAGGCCACCCGCGTGATCGCATCCGAGGTCGGCGACGAGCTGGTCGTGCAGACCGACCTGTGCCTCGACGAGTTCACCGACCACGGCCACTGCGGGGTTCTGGGTGCCGATGGCCGGGTCGACAACGACGCCACACTCTTGAGATATCGCGACATGGCGCTGGCGCAGGCCGACGCGGGTTCGGCCCTGCTCGGTCTCTCGGGCATGATGGACGGTCAGGTCGCCGCTGTGCGCGACGCCCTCGACGGCGCCGGACGCAGCGACGTTGCCGTGCTCGCCTACTCGGCCAAGTACGCCAGTGCCTATTACGGACCATTCCGCGAGGCCGTCGAGTCGACCCTCACCGGCAACCGGCGCAGCTACCAGCTCGATCCCGCCAACCGCCGCGAGGGCCTGCGCGAGGCGCAGCTCGATGTGGAGGAGGGCGCTGACATCGTCATGGTGAAGCCCGCCGGCAGTTACCTCGACGTGCTCGCCGATGTCTCCGCCTGGTCACCGGTTCCCGTCTGGGCCTATCAGGTCTCGGGGGAGTACGCCATGATCGAGGCCGCTGCCGCCAACGGCTGGATCGACCGCGACCGCGCGATTCTCGAGTCTGTTCTCAGCATCAAGCGGGCCGGCGGCGACACCGTTCTCACCTACTGGGCGACCGAGCTCGCCACGACCCTCCGACAGGGAGCCTGACCTCATGACCCGCAACGACGAACTCTTCGACAGGGCGCGCATCTCGATTCCCGGCGGCGTCAATTCACCGGTGCGCGCCTACCGCTCCGTCGGCGGAACGCCGCGCTTCCTCACCTCGGCGAAGGGCGCCTACGTCACCGACTCCGACGGCACGCAGTACGTCGACCTCGTCTCGAGCTGGGGCCCTGCGATTCTCGGCCACGCGCATCCCGAGGTCGTCGCGGCCGTGCAGGATGCCGCCAGTCGCGGCCTCTCGTTCGGTGCCTCGACCCCCGGTGAGACCGAGCTCGCCGAACTCGTGCGGGCCCGCGTCACCAGCGGTGGAGTCTCGCCGATCGAGAAGATCCGCCTCGTCTCCACCGGAACCGAGGCCACGATGACGGCCATCCGTCTCGCCCGCGGATTCACGGGGCGCGACGTGCTCATCAAGTTCGCCGGCCACTACCACGGCCACTCCGACTCCCTGCTGGCCGAGGCCGGCTCGGGTCTCGCCACGCTGGGGCTGCCCGCATCCGCCGGTGTGCCCGCGGCGACCGCCGCGCTCACCCTGGTGCTGCCCTACAACGACCTCGACGCTGTGCGCGAGGCCTTCGCGCTGCACCCCGGACGCATCGCCGCGATCATCACCGAGGCCGCGGCCGCCAACATGGGCGTCGTGGCTCCGGATGCCGGATTCAACGCCGCCCTGTCGGCCATCGCCCACGAGCACGGTGCGTTGCTCATCGTCGACGAGGTGCTCACCGGGTTCAGGGTTCACCCCGCGGGCTATTGGGCGCTCGAGTCCGAGGCGCAGGTCGCCGCGGGGTCGGATGCCGCGGTGTCCCAGTCATACGTCCCCGACATCGTGACGTACGGCAAGATCATCGGCGGCGGAATGCCCCTGGCGGCACTCGGCGGACGGGCCGATGTCATGGACTTCCTCGCGCCCCTCGGGCCGGTCTACCAGGCGGGAACCCTGTCGGGAAACCCGGTGGCCGTTGCCGCCGGCATCGCCACGCTGACGCTGGCCGACGCATCTGTCTACGCGCACCTCGACACCACGGCCGAGCTGCTGAGCGCATCCGTGTCTGAGGCGCTGGCCGACGTGGGCGTCGCGCACGCGGTGCAGCGCGCCGGAAACCTCTTCAGCTTCGTGTTCGGCGACTACTCGCCGTCGGCTGGAGGTGCCCCGCGCAGCTACGCCGACGTTCAGAGGCAAGACGCGTTCCGGTATCCGGCGTTCTTCCACTCGATGCTCGACTCGGGGGTTTCGCTTCCGCCCTCGGTGTTCGAGGCGTGGTTCGTGTCGGCTGCTCACGACGATGAGGCGATCGGCCGCATCCTCGCCGCGCTCCCGGCGGCGGCCCGTGCAGCGGCATCCGCATCGCCGACCCTGGCTGTTTAGTTCCGCACCGCAGTGTCACGCCGAACCATTGGCGGGTTCGGCGTGACACCGGCCAAGACTACTGAACGCGGGCTTCGGCCTCGTCGTTCGTGTCGTCGTCGGAGGCGATGTGCACATCGACGATGTTCACATTGACCTCGGTGACCTCCATGCCCACGAGCGTCTCGACCGCAGAGATGATGGATGCGCGAACGCCGTCTGCCACCTGCTGCAGCGGCGCGGGGTACTCGGCGACGATGGTCACGTCGACGGCGACCTGGGTCTCGCCGACCTCGACGCTGATTCCCTGCGAGAGGTCGGTGCTGTTCATCGCGCCTCGGATCGCACCGAGGGCGCGGGCTGCGCCGCCTCCGAGAGCGAAGACTCCGGCGACCTCACGGGCGGCGATGCCTGCCACCTTGGCGACGACGCCGTCGTTGATCACCGTCTTGCCGAGGGCGGTCTGCACGTTGGTCGGGGTGCTTACACTGGTGGGGGTCGTGTTGGCCATGGGGATGTCTCCTTTTTCGGTGTGGAATAGTCTCGTTGATAGGTCGTATCCGGCCGGCAGTTCGTCACAGATCGCACAGAACTTTTTTCGAAGACGAGGGAACAGGGGGAGTTCGGTGAGCGCAGCTCCGTATCGCTTCTCCCTCGAAGACGCCGACGACCGCATCCTGGCGGGCCGCGCTGCAGACGGCGACACCCGCGCGTTCGAGGTGTTGGCTCGGCGATACGGGCCGCTGCTGCGGGCCTACGCCCGCCGCATCCTGGGCTCGAACAACGAGGTCGACGACGTCGTGCAAGAAACCCTGATCACGGCATGGCGCGATCTTCCCTCGCTCAACGACGGCTCGGTGGTCAAGAGCTGGCTTATGCGCATCGCCAGCCACAAGAGCATCGACCGCATCCGCGCACGCAAGAACCACGTCGACGTCGACGATGTCGACGCCGCCCAGCCCGACAGACTCTCGCCCCACGCTGTCAGCGAGGCGACCTCGCTGCACGAGGCGGTGTCGCAGGCGCTGGCCACCCTGCCCCTCGATCAGCAGCGCTGCTGGGTGCTGCGCGAGGTCGGCGAACACAGCTACGACGAGATCGCCGAGCAGATGGGCATTCCCGCCAGCACCGTGCGCGGGCTGCTCTCGCGCGCTCGACGCAATCTCATGACCGAAATGGAGGCCTGGCGATGACCGATTTCGACAACGAATACGACGATCTCGACGGCCACACGATCGACGAACTCAGCGACTACCTCGATCGCGGACGCACCCCGCTCGATCCATCGATCGAGGGTTCTGCGGGGTGCCGCATCGCGCTCAACTCTCTCGAGCGGCTGCGGCAGATCTCGAAGTCGCTCGTCGAGGTGGATGCCGCGGCTGAGGCCCCGCGCAATGACGACTGGCTGGGCGGCATCCTCGAGAGCATCGGCCGTGAGGCGCGAGCCGGGCGCGATATCCCGCTGCTGCCGCCCTCGCCTCGAGCGACCCTCTCGGTGACCGAGGGAGCGGTGCGCGGACTGATCCGGGCCGCTGGCGACCGCGCGGGCGGACTCATCATCGGCCGCTGCCGCCTCGACGGCGACGTCACCGTGCCCGGCACCCCGATCACGGTATCGATCGACGCATCCGTCTTCTGGGGCGAGCGCATAGGCGAGACCGTCGACCGTGCGCGAGAGGCGATCTACTCCGCGCTGCTCAAGCACACGGAGCTCACCATCGCGAGCATCGACATCACCGTGCACGACGTGTACTTCGCGCAGGTGAGCGACGACCAGCCCGACGAGCCCGGTGACGGTTCGGTTTCGAACGAGGGAGACGTGCTGTGAGCGACCAGATGAACGCTTCGGCCTCGAGCATCGATGAGGTCGTGCGGGCTGTTCCCGGGGTCACGAGCGTCTACCCGCAACTGCCCGAGATCCTGGGCCTGCCGACGGTTGTCGCCGATCTTGCGCGGGATGTCGCGGCGCACGTCGGCGAGCCGACCGTGCGCATCCGAATCGGCATCGCCGACGCCGACGCATCGCGCGCCGTGTGCGAGCGGGTGCACGCTGCGGTGCTGGAGCATCTGCTGCAGCAGGCACCCGCGGGCACGCCGGCCTCGGTGCTGCCTCTGATCGCCGTGAGCGTGGTCGCGATCGGCTGAAGTGGCGGTCGGCTGAGGTGGCGGTCGACCACCGGTCGTACTCAGATCGTAACGAGCAGCGACCGGTGAATTGCACATATCGTCAGCTATCGCGGGCAGGATAGACGTATGGCTGTTCTGTTCGTGCATACCGATCGACTCGAGATACGCCTGACCCGGTCCGAGAAGATTCTGTCGTTGCGCCGCACGAACATCGATATTCCGCTCGAGCGCATCCGCTCGGCCGTCATCACCGAAGACCCGTGGGTGTGGGTGCGCGGCATCCGGGCGCCGGGCTCGGCGATTCCGCTGACGCTGGCCGTCGGCACCTGGAAGGTGCACGACGGCAAAGACTTTCTCCTCATCAAGGGCACGCGCACCTCGGTGGTCATCGACATCGATGGCGATGGCTCGGAGTTTATGCGCGTGATCATCACCACGACGCACGCGCTAGAGCTGTTGCGTGCGCTGCGACTGCCTCCCGCCACCGAAGACCCGGCCAAACAGATCGCCACAGACTAGACGAGCAGGCTACAGGGTCGGGTAGTCCGTGTAGCCCTGAGCTCCCGACGCGTAGAACGTCTTCGGGTCGGGCTCGTTGAGCTCGGCATCGTCGCGCCAGCGGCGCACCAGATCGGGGTTTGCGAGCAGGGCGCGGCCGACGACCACCGCGTCGGCGAGTCCGTCGTTCACCAGGCTGCGCGCTTCCTCGCGGGTGGTCGGCGTTGTGAATCCATTGTTCAGAATGACGGCGCCACCAAACCGTGCGCGCAGGTCTTGCACCAGCGACGAGGCGGGAGAAGGGTGCAGCACGCTGAGGTACGCGAGGCCGAGCGGCGCGATCGCATCGACCAGTGCCTCGTAGGTGAGGCGGGTCTCGTCGGCATCGTTCTCGAAGACGTCCTGGATGTTGCGCTCGGGTGAGATGCGCACGCCCACCCGGTCTGCGCCGATTTCTCGGGCGACGGCGGCGATGACCTGGGCGCCGAAACGGGCGCGGTTCTCCGGGGAGCCGCCGTAGGCATCCGTTCGCGTGTTGCTTGTGGGCGAGAGGAACTGGTGCAGCAGGTACCCGTTGGCCGAGTGCACCTCGACACCGTCGAATCCGGCCTCGACTGCGCGGCGAGCCGCGGCGACATGCTCCTCGATGATGCGCACGATGTCGTCTTCGGTCGCGGCGGTCGGAACGGGGTAGGGGAACGCGCCGTCGGGCGTGCGCACCTCGCCCTCGATTGCGGTCGCGCTGGGGGCGTAGATGGTGAGTCCGCTGTTGATGAGCGGATGCGTGACGCGGCCAGCGTGCATCAGCTGCATCACGATCAGACCGTCCTCATCGTGCACAGCGGCGACGACGCGGCCCCATCCCTCGGCCTGTTCCTCAGTCTCGATGCCGGGCTGGCCCGGGTATGCCTGCGCGCCGGCCGACGTGAACGTTCCCTCGGTGGTCACGAGTCCGGCGGTGGCCCGCTGTGCGTAGTGCAGGGCGATGAGCTCGCCGGGAACTCCGCCTTCTTCAGCCCTGAGGCGAGTGAGCGGCGCCATCACGACGCGGTTGTCGAGGTTCAGAGAGCCGAGCGAGACGGGGGAGAAGAGCTGCACGACGATGCTTCTTTCGTTCGATGAGATGTCTGTCGAGGCTAGAGCGACTCTCTGGCAAACACGTCAGTGTGACGAAATCATTCCTCGTAGTGCGAAAGAACGACGATCCGGCTCGTCTCAGGGGCGCGGTCCGTCTCCCTCGACCACTTCGGGGTCGTCATCGTCGAGTTCGATGCGTTCGTCGGGGTCTATCGTGTTGGGCACGTCGAGCTCATCGACCTCGAGATCGACCTCGCGCTCAGCATCGGGGTCGGGCTCCAACAGAGGGTCTGGCAGGCTGCTCATGAAGAACTCCTTTATCTCACCTTCCATCCTGCGCGCGTCTCTCGAATGAGGCAAGGTAAGTGATGCACGGATTTTCAGGCATTTGACGATGCTAGAATATTCATGCATCGAATGATGCTCGTATATCCAAGCAGAAAGACGAGCGCATGCCTGAAGTACAAGTCCGCAAGATCTCTGACATCGGAGCCATCGTCAAGGCGACACGAGAAGCGAAGGGTATCCGTCAGGATGATCTGGCCACCTCTCTCGGATTCTCGCGCAACTATCTACGCGAGCTTGAATCGGGGCGACCCAATCTCTTCACCACCAGGCTGTTTCGAGCGCTTCACCGGTTGGGGATCACAGTCAGCGTGACCTACGACCTCACGGGCAAGCGCAACGATGGTTGAGCAGGCTCTCGACGTTTTGCTGCATGGACGACGCATCGGCACCGCCGCACGGTCGAGTGCTCGCGCACCTCATCACGTGACGCTTGCCTGGAATGACGATCTCGTCGCCGGGCCAGTGCGTCTCAGCGAGAGTTTCGCTTTGCTTCCCGGTACAAGTCCTCCCACGAAGCTGGCGTCCAACTTTCTGGGCGGCTACGCGCCGGAGGGCAATCAGCGACAGGCGCTTGCCGACGATCGGGGTATAGCGAAGGACGATCTGTTCGGCCTGCTCCGAGAGTTCGGTGGTTCTATGGCGGGCGCCTTGATCTTCCAGGCGCCGGATGAAGATCCGAAGTATTCGCCCAAATACGACGAGCTGACCGAAACCCAACTCGGGCGACTGCTCCGAAAAGCGGTGACCGAATCCGACCTGGGGACTCAGGACGATAGTCGATCGATGATCCAAGGTTTCCAACCGAAAGTGCTTCTGGCGCAACTCGACGGAAAGACGTGGCTGCAGCCTCACGGGCGTGCGCATTCCACACACATTCTCAAGCCGCAACTCTCGACCAAGCCATCAAAGCTCTATGACGAGTTCTACAGCCACCAGCTCGCTCGACATATGGGCCTCTCGTCGTTCGATAGCGCCATCCACAACGCAGGACCCCTGAAATACCTTGCCATCGAGCGATTCGACCGCACGATCGACAACGGCACAGTCTCGCTCCTTCACCAGGAGGACGCCTCGCAAGCCTTGGGGATCGACTGGGTCGATGCGGACAGCAAGTTCCAGTCGAGGGAGCGTCCGACAGACCGAGCTCGCCCATCGTTGGGCAGAATCGCCGAGTTGTACGCAACGCTCAGCGATCCTGCGGCCCTGCACACCTGGATCCGTCAACTGACGTACCGGGTCCTCGTTGGGGACAATGATGGCCACGCGAAGAACTATGGGATTCTTCATCTCGACGGTGTCGATACCGTCACCGACGTCTATGACGCAGTTCCGAACCTCTACCAGGAGGGGCGCATCGAATGGAACATGGCCTTCTCGATCGACGGACAGTTCGACCACCGGCGGATGAGCCTCGACCGTCTGGTTGCAGAGGTCGACGGCTGGGGGGCGATAGCCCGCAGTGACGCAGAGAAGCTGGTAATGGGTACCGTTCGACAGTTCATTGCCGCGCTCGAGGCAATTCCTGCTCCCGCGGAGGCGTCGAAGGGAATGAGGGCCGCTCTCGAGTGGAACACAGAGCGTCTCATCGACGGTAAGGAGATCAGCGAACGACGCAGCTGACGTGCCGGGTCAGGTGACGTCGCGGCGCCAGCTCGTGAACCAGCCGAGAACGCTCACGAGCACAGCGATGCCGAGCAGCACGAGGCCGCCCTGCCACCACTCGAGCATCGTGCCTCCGCCACCCGCGCCGGCGGCGAGGGAGAAGAAGCTGGCTCCGACCAGGGCATCGCTCGCGGCGCCCGGAAGGAATTGGCCGATCTGCGCGGTCCACTCCGCGATCGACGAGGCGAGTCGCAGGATGGGCTCGACGAACTGGGTGAAGGCCAACACGATCACGATCGCGGCCACCTGGCTCGGAACGAGCACGCCGAGACCGACTCCGATGGCCGACCACAGCGCCATCGCCAGAACGGAGCGCCCCACCAGCGCCCAGGTGTCGGGGTCGCCCAGCTGCGGGTCGATGCCGAATGCGAGGAGCAGCCCCGCGCCCGCGCCGACCGCCGCGATCATGGCCAGCACTCCGTAGAGGGCGCCCGCGCCGGTGAGCGCGACCAGCTTCGCCACGAGTACTCGGCCCCGCCGCGGCGTGGCGAGAAAGGTGGGGGTCAGTGTCTGGTGACGGAACTCGTTCGTCGTGGCCAGCGCGCCCAGCAGCACCGCGAACACGTAGCCGAGCGTGGGGCCGAAGCTGTAGATGAGCGGTGCCAGGCTCTCCCCGGAGATCGACGGACCGTTCGTGGAGTCGCCGAGCGCCCCGAAGAGCGCCGCAGCTCCGCCGGCGCACACGGCGATGTAGGCGACCATGATGATCGCAAGGATCCACCACATGCGGGTGGAGGTGATCTTGGTGACCTCTGAACGGAGGGCTCCGCCGAAACGACTCACAGCGCCCCCTCCTCTCCGACGAGGTGCAGAAAGCTCTCTTCGAGGCCCACACGTTTCTGCGACAGCGCCGTCACCGCGATTCCCGCGGCGAACGCGATGCGCCCCACGTCTGCGGCCTCTGCGTTCTCTACGAGAACGCCGCCCCGCAGGGGGCTCACGGTGTAGCCGGCCGCCTCGACTGCCGCGGCCAGGGCTGCGCGATCCGTCGCATCCACGATCACCTGCTTCTGTTCGCTCTGGTCGAGGCTGGCGAGCGAGCCGCGGTGAATCAGTTTGCCGTGCGAGACGATGACGACCTCGTCGACGCTCTGCTGAACCTCGCTGAGCAGATGCGACGAGATGAGCACCGTGCGCCCCTCGTCTGCGAGCTCGCGCAGCAGCAGACGGATCCACTTGATGCCCTCGGGGTCGAGGCCGTTGATGGGCTCGTCGAGCACCAGTACACCGGGGTCGCCGAGCAGCGCGAACGCGAGTCCGAGCCGCTGGCGCATGCCCAGCGAGTAGCCGCCGACACGTCGATCGCCGTAGGCGCCGAGGCCTACGCGATGAAGAACGAGCTGCACGCGCTCGCGGTCGAGCCCCGCGGCCTGGGTGTAGGTGAGCAGGTGATTCGCGGCGCTGCGGCCCGGATGAAAACTGGCTGCCTCGAGCGCGGAGCCCACGGTCGCGAGCGGCGAGGGCAGGTCGCGGTAGGCGGTTCCGCCAAAGGTCGCGGTGCCGGATGTCGGCCGCACGAGACCCAGGAGCATGCGCAGGGTCGTGGTCTTTCCGGCGCCGTTCGGCCCCAGAAAACCGGTGACGCGGCCGGGCTCGACGGTGAACGAGAGGTCGGAGACGGCCTGCACCGCCCCGAAGGTCTTGGTGAGGCCCGAGAACTCGATCGTCACGCCCGCGGTCATAGTCGGACTTCGCGGCGGGCGGGCGGATCGAGTAGTCGAGGCATCCACACCACCCTATTCGGGTGCGCGTGGGAAGTCACCAGTAATAGAGTGTGCATCCTGAGGCTTGTCGAACGTGAGGGTGCGCAGAATGGTGGATGCGACGGGTTCCGTTGTAGTGATCGGCGACGCGCTCATAGACGAGTTCCGCACCCCGGAGGGCTCTGAGGATTTCGTCGGCGGGGCCGCGCTCAATGTTGCCGTGGGCCTCGCTCGCCTCGGCGTTGAGACAACCCTTGTGGCGATGGTGGGTGACGACTCCGACGGCGACAAGATCCGCGAGTTTCTGGCCGAGTACGGGGTGCGCCTCATTGCCACGCCGAGCCCCCGCGGCACCGCCCGAGCGATCTCCGACCGCACCGACGGTGAACCGCGCTACAGCTTCAATGAGGCCTCGGTCGAGCGCTTCATCGAGTTCGACGACAGGGTGCGGCAGGCCATCGATGCGGCCCCGTTCGTTGTGGTCAGCTGTCTGCGCTTCGACTCGGCCGAGCAGGTTGCGCTGCTTGAGGGCGCGGTCGCCGATCCGCAGAGCCGACTGTTGTTCGACCCGAACCCGCGCGAGGGGATGCTGCACTCCGTGCACGACTTCGTGGCCAACTTCGAGCGCGTTGCCGCAACTGCCCTTCTTGTGAAGGTCGGCGACGAAGACGCCGCGCTGCTCTACAACGCCTCGCTGCTTATGCTCACCGAAGGTCTCATCTCGACCGGCTCGCAGACGGTGCTGTCAACGGCGGGGAGCGACGGCGCATCCATCGCCACGGCCTCGGGAATTCTCGTGCAGCAGCCCATCACACTGATGTCGGAGCCCGTGATCGACACGATGGGCGCCGGCGACGCCACGCTGGCGAGCGTCGCGGCCAGTCTCGTGGAGGCCCGCGCGCAGGGCGGACTGCCCGAGACCGGCGACGAGTGGCAGGCCGTTCTCGAACGCGCCATGGCGGTGGCGGCCGCGACCTGCCGCACCCGCGGCGCACTGCTGCAGCTTGCGCCGCCCGCCGCTTCGGTCGCGGCTAAATCGGCCTAGCCATGTCGACGCCGCTCAACGAGACGCCGCTCGACCAACTCAGAGCCGACGAGCGCGACGCGCATCCGGATGCCGCGCGCCAGCGCCTCGGAATCGTGCGGCTCTTCGACCGGGTCTTCTTCGTGTTCGGCACGGTGGCCACCGGGTGGCTCGGCTACCTGCTCGTCACCGAGTCCTTCACGCGCGGCTGGCAGAACCTCTGGTTCATTCTGATCTTCTGGATGGTGCTGGCCTACCTGCTGTTGCCGCGCATCCACACCCTGCTCACGGTGATCTACGTGCCCGACTACTTCATCGGCCGCGCCCGCACCCGCGAGGGGCTGCTTGGCGACCCGGTGAATCTGTCGCTCTTCGGAAGCGAAGAGCAGGTGCATGCGGCGATGGAGGCGGCCGGCTGGACCCGCGCCGACGAGGTGAGCCTCACGTCGGCATGGCGCATCGTGATGTCGACGATCATGCGGCGCAGCTACTCCGATGCGCCGGTGAGCCCCCTCTATCTGTTCGGCAACATCCAGGACTTCACCTACCAGCAGGAGGTCGCCGGCAACCCGGCGCAGAGGCATCACGTGCGATTCTGGAAGGCGCCAGAGGGATGGCTGCTTCCGGGCGGAATCCCCACCCAGTGGCTCGCGGCCGGAACCTACGACCGAAGCGTCGGGTTGTCTCTGTTCACGCTGCAGGTCACGCACAAGATCGACGCAGACACCGATGTGGAACGCGACCACATCGTGTCGACCGTCACGGCGGCGAATCCGGCCGCGATCGTGACCGTCATCCGCAATTTCTCGACCGGGTACCACGCGGTCAATGGCGGCGGCGATGCCATTGCGACGGATGGCGACCTTCCCCAGATCGACCTGAGGCAGTTGACGTCGTGAAGCGGCCCATCTCGATCTACCTCGGCGTGCTGCTCATTCTGCTGCGCACGGTGACGACGATCGTGACAGCGGTGAGTATCGCCGTCGACTGGAAGAAGGTCGACATCTCGCTCGATGTCGGCACGGGTGCCGACGCGGAAGCTTTGTCGAGCGCCCTCCTCATCGCCCTGATGATCTTGTTCGGCATCGCCGTGGTGATCGACCTGGCGGTGGCCCGGTTCATCTTCCGAGGCAGCAATCGGGCACGCTTCGTGGCACTGGTCCTCGCCACGATCCTGGTTCTGGGCTCGGCCGCCGACTTCTTCGTCGACGGCACCTCGTTCACACTCGAGAACGGCGGTTTGCTCGGTCTCTCCCTCGACATCCTCGTGCTGGTCGCCCTCACCGACTCGGATGCGCGCGACTTCACCACGCGCAACTCGAACGGCCGGCGCGATGCGCGTCGCAGCCGACGACTTCTGCGCCGGGCAGGCCGGCATCCCGGCATCCCCGCACGAACCACCGAAGCGAAGGCGAGCGAATGACCACGAGCATGTACGAGCGGCTGGGCGGGCACGAGACGCTCAAGGTCGCGGTGGCCGTCTTCTATACGCGGGTCATCGCCGACCCGCTGCTGGCACCGTACTTCGCGGGCATCGATCTTGCCCGACTGCGCGCGCACCAGGCCGCCTTCCTGACGGTCGCGATGGGCGGGCCCGACGTGTTCGCCGGCAGATCGCTGGAGGACGCACACGAGGGACTCACGATCACGGGGGAGGCATTCGATGCCATGATCGACCACCTCGACTTCGCGCTGACCGATGTAGGGGTCGACCCGGGCGACGTGGACGAACTCATCGCGCGCGTGCGGCCGTTTCGTGAGCTGGTGGTGGCTCGCTCAGAGTGAGGATGTCCTCACTCGGGCATATATTTGTCCTCAGCTACTTATTTTGTTGCATTTTCGCTTACTATTGAAGAATGTCGCATAGTACAGAGGGCGCTCTAGCGAGTCTGGCTGGTAGTCAGTGGGGCTTGCTGACCGCCGCGCAGGCGATGGCGAATGGGGTCGCGCGCAGTACTCTTCGGAGACGAGAGGAATCTGGTGCCCTTGAACGTCTTCGCCCTGGCGTGTACCGCCTGCCGGGTGCTCCCGCTACAAGGCTCGATGACATCCGGGCGGCATGGATAGCCACTGCGCCCGATGTGCCAGCGTGGGAGCGCCTTAACTCTCCGGATGTGGTCGTCGGTGGTTCCGCTGCTGCTTGGGCGCATCAACTCGGAGATCTCTATCCGTCTCAAGTTCTGCTCTATACGAGAAGTCGCAGGCAGACGAGGCACGATGATGTTCGATACAGCACACGCCATCTCCCTGCTGAAGACGTCATGGTGCTCGAGGGGCTTCCTGTCACGACCAGAGAGCGCACTATCGCGGACCTTTTCAATGAGCCGGGGGCTGACCTATCAGTCGTGGCTGATGCATTGCGGGACGGGGAGCGCGCGGATGCGGACCTGGACACGGATCGGCTTGTATCGCTCCTGACCCCACACGCCAAGCGTCTCGGATACCAAACCGGCGTCGAACTCTATAGCCATCTCCGAGCCATGACTCGAGTCGATGAAGAGCGGCTAAGCGATCTGCTTACCCACACCAACCTTCAGGAGCTGGTCGGCTCGGTCGCGACCGATCAGCTACGCGAGCTCATTGCGCAAATGAACGAAAAAAGCGCCGCGCAGATTGCCGCCACTGTGGCGTCGCTGCGGGAGAGTGTGAATGAGAATGCCAAGGCAGTGCTTCCTCTTGCGCCGATTAGAGTCACCATCCCGCGATTGCCTCGAGTAGAGCTCCCTCGTAACGCGTTCTCTCGGGTGAAGCTCTCTACGTTGGCTGATCTGAACGAACTTCGGGCATCGATGCTGAAGTCGATTCCGCACACAACTATGCCGGAGCCGCCCGTGGCGAGCTCAGATGACAAGGCTGGCGAGCCGTCAGATGGCTAAGCCGGATGAATATGCAACTCCGGCGGCGACGTGGACGGCTATCAGGGCGGCCAGCGGCAAAGCATCCGTTGACCGTGGTGTCCCGAAACAAGACCTTCTAAACCTGCAACTGTTCGACCGGTTCCTTGCGCGGGTCTTTTCAAGCATGGACTCCCCCTTTATTCTCAAAGGCGGCACGCGGATGCTTGCATTCATTCCTCGTGCCCGTGCGACAGTCGATGTCGATCTCGAGACGTCGATATCCGACATCGCGTCGGCTGTAACTCAGCTAGAAAGACTCGTCGACATTGATATCGGAGACCGACTGCGATTCACGCTGCTAAAACAGCAGCGGCGTCAGATCAGTAACGATCAGCCAAATATCACGATGGTGTCGCTGACATTTGAGGCAGCAGGACTTGGGCAAATAGTCAAAGTCGACCTGGCCGTGCACGATCGTGCGGGTCTCGCGACCGTGAGAGCGTCCCCAGTTTTTCGAGTCCCACTTGCCCGAAGTGTGCCTACCCCGGAATGCGTCATGATTGCAATCGAACAGCAAATCGCCGACAAGGTCGCCGCCATGATGGAGAGTCATCACGGTGGGCCAGACGGACGGTCTTCTCGTGCAAAAGATCTCGTCGACCTCGCACTGATCGCGCAACACCTGAGCTGTGACGCGAAGCTGTTACGAGAAGCACTGAAGGTCCAGATACTTGAGCGCAAACTGACACCGTTCACCCTAGTAACAGCATCGCCGGCGATCCAGAAGGGGTACTCTACCGCCGCAAGAAAGGCCGCCGGACTGCACCTGACGTGGCAAGAAGCCGAAGACCTCACTAACCGCTTGATCGGACCAATTTTGGATGGAACAACGATGACTGGCATCTGGAACCCGCATGGTGGTGGCTGGCAGGCTTAGCTGCAACTTGGGCCTGGGCGTCGAGTGCCCACGCCTCTTCTCGCCCGCACAGTGTCTTGCTGGTGGTGGCGCGCTCAGAGTGACGCCGCGGCCGCTTCGCGGGCAAGCAGCGCGCGCTTCACCGGGATGCCCCAGGCGAACCCGGCGAGTCCGCCGGCCGTGTTGATCACGCGGTGGCACGGCACGAAGAGCGCGGGAGCGTTGCGGGCGCACGCGCTCGCGGCCGCGCGCACGGCTCGGGCGTTGCCGCTTCTGGCGGCGAGCTCCGTGTAGGTGATCGGCTGCCCCGGAGCGATGCGCCGCAGCTCTGCCCACGAGATCGTCTGCAGAGGCGTTCCGAACTGGCGAACGGGCACGTCGTCGATGGCGTGGATATCGCCCGAGTAGAAGGCGTCGACCGCCTGCGTGTTCTGGGATCGCCCCGCCAGAGCGGTCGGCCGGTTGCGAGGGGCCAGCCGTGCGAACACGGCCTCATCTGATTCCGTCCAGCCCGACGAGAGTACGCGCCCCTCGTCGTCTTCGAGGATCGTGAACGGCCCATCGGGCGTATCGATGGTGTGGATAAGAGCTGTCGCGGTCATGCGTGTTCCTTAGGGGTAGGGGGAGAGGTGCGAGCGGCCGCCCGCCAGAGATGCATCGAGAGATAGCTGCGCCAGGGCGCGAAAGCGGCGGCCTCGGCAGCGAGTGCTTTGTCGCCGTCGGCAAAGCCGAGCGTGCGTGCGCCCGACCGGATGGCGACATCGCGACGCACAAACACATCGGGATGCCCGAGAGCACGCATCACCACATAGTCGGCCGTCCACGGCCCGATGCCGCGGATCGCGGTCAGTCGGGCAGTCACGTCGTCGCGGGTGTCGGAGAGATCGATCGTGAGCGAGCCGTCGGCGAGCGCCTCGGCTACGCGGCGCACTGTGTCGGTGCGAGCGGCGGGGCCGCGGAGGATCTCGTGTGCGCGCTCGGCGATCGCCGTGGGAGTCGGAAAGAGGCGGCGGCGGGTGTCGGCCGCGTCTTCGCCGACGATCGAGAGCGGCACTTCCTCTCCCAGGGCGTCGACCAGTCGCGTCAACTGCGTGCGTGCCGATGACACGGTGACCTGCTGCCCGAGAAGTGCTCGGATCAGCATCTCGCCCGCGTCGAGCGTGCCAGGCACACGGATGCCGGGTACCTGCGCGACCTCGGACGAGAGGCGCTCGTCGCCTGTGAGAACGGCGTCGACGGCGAGCGGATCTGCGTCGAGATCGAGCAGCCGCCGCACGCGGCTGAGCAACGCCGGCAGATCTGCCAGGTTCTCGAAGCGGGCGACCGCATCGATGCGGGGGCGCCCTCCGGTGCGCTCCGGTGCGCTCAAGTCGACGTAGGCGGCGCCGTGCGGAAGCCGCACAGTGCGCGCGTAACGGCGCGGACCCACTGCCTCCATGCCGGGCACCGCGCGCGGCGCGAACCAGCCGAAGAGCCCGTCGATGTCGAGCGGCTCCCGATAGGGCAGCGCGAGACGGATCGAGCCGGCCGCATCCGATGCCCCTGACATCGACGCCGTGCGAGACCGTGACCGCAGAGCGGAAGGCGTGAGATCGAACACCTCTGCGACCGTGTCGTTGAACTGGCGGATGCTGGTGAAGCCGGCGGCGAACGCCACGTCGGCCATGGGCATGGTGGTTCCCGTGATGAGGGTGCGGGCATTCTGCGCGCGATGGGCACGGGCGAGCGCGATGGGACCGGCACCGAGCTCGGCCACGAGGATGCGATTCAGTTGCCGGGCCGAGTAGCCGACTCGGCGAGACAGCCCATCGACACCATCGCGCTCGACCACGCCGTCGGCGATGAGCCGCATGGCACGCGCGGCGACGTCCTCACGCAGATTCCACTCCGGGCTGCCGGGCGTCGCCTCCGGTAGGCAGCGCTTGCACGCGCGGTAACCGGCGAGATGGGCGGCCGCGCTCGTGGGATAGAAGGTGACGTTCGCCTGCTTCGGAGTGCGCGCCGGGCAGCTCGGCCGACAGTAGATTCCCGTGGAGCGAACCGCGGTGACGAAGCGACCGTCGAAACGCGCGTCGCGCGACTCGATCACACGGTACCGCTCGCCGAAATCCATGACTCAACCCTGCCGCATCCCGCCACCCCTCGCTAGCGGAAATCGGACACGGCCGTGGGTGCCGGCTGAGAGCTCAGCTGCGAGAGCCCAGCAGCTTCATCAGCTCCTTGCGGCCGGCCACGCCGAGTTTGCCGTAGCTCGACTGCAGGTGGTTGTCGACCGTGCGCACAGAGAGGAAGAGGGCCGACGCGATCTCTTGGCTCGACAGCCCAGAACCTGCAAGATCGGCGATCTGGCGCTCTCGCTTCGTGAGCACATCGGGGGCTGCGACCGAGACCTCGAGAATCGCCGACGCCGCGCCCGCGCATCGGGCTGCGAACTCCTGTGCGCGCTGCAGATAGCCCATCGAGACCTGCACCTCGCCCGCCGCCCGTGCGATGGCACCGGCCGCTGCGGCGGCCTCGGCTGCGAACAGATCGCCGCCGAGAACCTCCCAGGCTGCGGATGCGCGCATCAGCTCATCTGCATCGCGCTCCACCAGTGCACGGGCGTGGGATGCGCGCGCCGCGAACAGCGGCGAATCGCCTCGAGCGGCGATCGCCTCGAGCGCCGCGGCGAGGTGCTCGGCGGCGGCGGGCGGGTTCGTCATGCCGGCGCCGGCGATGCGCGCCGCGGCGAAGAACAGACCGGAGGCGTGGTGCAGTTCGCCCGCCTCCTCATAATCGGATGCCGCACGCGACAGCAGGCCGACAGCACCGTCGGCGTCGCCCCTTCCCGACGCCACCAGGCCGCGGGCAAGGCTGCGGTAGTAGCGCCCCATCTGCTCGTCGTCGCTCAGCCCGGCCAGCGTCGCGTCGGCCTCATCGAAGCGGCCGGCCTGCGCGTGGGCGGCCGCCAGAGTGGCGAGTGATGCGCCGAGCAACACTCGCGGGCCGGTGAGCTGAGCACCGCTGATGGCATCGCGGATCCAGCGAGACGCCGTGTCGACGGCTCCGATCTCGAGCGTCACCTGGCCGAGCAGCAACTCGGCCCAGCGAGTGGACACCTCGTCGTCGAACTGAATGGCCTCGCTCAGCGTGTCGAGGGAACGCTGCCGGGCCGTATCAAGCGATCCGCCAGTGAACGCGGTGATCGCGGTCGTGAACAGCACGAAGGCCCGGTCTCCTGTGCTCGGCAGCGCGTCGCGCAGAACAGCGACCCACTCCTCTGACTCGCTGTACCGGCCCGCAGCGGCCAGCGCCGGGGCTGCTGCCAGGGCGACGACCGCGGCGCGCTCGGGCTGGCTCTTCGTGTCGACGCGGCCCGGCGTCAGCAGGGATTCGATCGCGTCGAGCGCGCTGCCCGACTCTTCGCGGGTGAAGAGCATCATCGACCGCAGCAGGGTGATCGATTCCGACTGGTCGGGATAGCGCGCGAGGGCCTCGTCGAGCACGCTGTTCGCGGCGTCAAGGCCTCCGGGCTGGTCGTGCAGCAGCAGTGCTCGAGTCGCGGCGATCTGCGCAGCGACGGGTTCTGCGGTCGGTTCGGCGTCATTGCGCCGATCCGCTTCATCGACGGCCAGGGCCGACGGCTGCTCCTCGCCTCGGCGCCGCAGCGAGTCGGCCAGAAGAATATGGATGTCCGCTCCCGCGGCTCCGGCGGCTATCGCGGCTCGAGCGAGCCGGGCAGCCTGGGCGTGATCGTGCGTGAGCTGCGCGAGCCGGGCGCTCGACGCCAGGAGATCTGGATTCGACGGCCTGCCGGCATCCAGTCGCCACACCGCGACTCGAAACGCCTCGTCGGTCGTGAGCTCTCCCTCGGAGGCGATGTCTGCCTGCTCGAGCAGCACGTCTTCGACCCGCAGCAACGACATGCCTGAGCGCACGACCGAGGCGTAGTGCGGCTGAGCCAACGCGGCCACAACGACGCCGTTCGACTCCGAGAGCGACACGAGCCCGGCGGATTCGAGACGTCGAACGGTCTGGCGCGAATTCGGCTGGCGAAGCTGGGCCATGGGCAGACGAGAGCAGAGCGCGAGGCGCTCGATGAGGTCGAGCTCTGCCGGTGTGAGTGCCTGAAGTCGCGCCACCATCACGTCGCGCAGGGCCGGAGTCCCCGAGAGCGGGCCGACGAGTTGCCAGACGCCTTCGACGGCTTGCAGTGAACCGCCGAGGATCGCGCCCAGGCTGAGCTCGCGAAGAAAGAGGGGGTTGCCGCTCGAGGCCCGGTGCAGGGTCTCCGCAGTGCGCCCGGCCACCGAGGCGCCGAGCGCCGCCTCGAGTACCCGCGCGCTCTCGTCGCGATCGAGCGGGGCGATGTCGATGCGCAGCGCAGAGCTTTCGGTCCACAGCGCGAGAATCGGGTCGGGCACCGGTGACCCCTCGGGAATCGTGGCGAGAAGCCGCACGATGCCCGTCTGCACCAGCTGGGCCACGAGGTGAAGAGACAGTGCGTCGAGCAGCGGCAGGTCGTCGACGACGAGCAGCACCTGCCGCTCCGGTGCGAGCGAGCGGATGCGATCACTCGCGAAGGTCAGTAGCGCGAGCGGGTCGCTGGCCAGTCGGCCGAGGTCGGGCCGCTCGCTCGCGAACAGCGGAGCGAGACCCCCGAGAGGAAGGGCCGAGAGGCTCGTTCGAGCGGAGAGCCTGAGGGTCGACCAGCCGTTTTGCTGCAAGGCATCGGCTGCTGCTGCTGCGATGCGGCTCTTGCCGATTCCTGCTTCGCCGTGCAGAACGACCGCGAGCGTGCTCGCACTCGACAGCGTCGACACGATGCGGTCGACGACCGGTCCGCGGGCCACGAGCGGCCAGGCGGCCACGCCGAGAACTGAGCTGATGTCGGCGTCGCGCGTCGCGTCATCCATCTGTCTGCCCCCTCGGCGGCGACCTGAGTGCGGGTCGTATGCTCGCTGAGCATATCTCGCAGCGCCCGGCGCGGTACAGCGGCACAAATCAGGTAGTCATTACTCAGGCCGACTGCCCCGGTGTTCACGATTCTTGACACATGATGACGATGTACGAGCAGATCGGCGGCCACGAGACCCTCAGGGTGGTCGTGGTGGTCTTCTATCGCCGGGTGCTTCGCGACCCGCTGCTGGCGCCCCTGTTCGAGGGCTTCGACCTCGCGCGGTTGCGGGCACACCAGGCGGCCTTTCTCGGGGCAGTGCTCGACGGGCCCCACGTGTTCACAGGTCGGTCGATGCGTCGAGCCCACGCGGGACTCGGCGTCACGACCGATGCCTTCGACGCCCTGATTGCTCACCTGGCGGCGTCGCTCGTCGATGCCGGAGTCACGGCAGCTGCGGCCTCACGACTGACGGATGCCGCGGAGTCGTTCAGATCGGCGATCGTGACGGCGGCCGACCAGCCCTAGACCTCGGCCCTGCGCATCAACTCGCGCCGGCCGGAGATTCCGAGTTTGCCGTAGCTCGACTGCAGGTGGTTGTCGACGGTGCGAGCCGAGAGAAACAGGGTCGTCGCGATCTCCTGGCTCGTCATTCCGCTCGACGCGAGTTCTACGATCTCGCGTTCGCGCTTCGTGAGCACGTCTTCGACGAGAGCGAGTCGGAGGATCGGGGTCTGTGCGCCGATGCAGGACTCTGCGAGTGTGGTGGCCCTGCGGAACAGAGCGATTGCGGCCTGGGTGTTGCCGCGGGATCGGGCAACGGCGCCGGCCTGGGCGAACGCCTCGGCGGCGAAGAACTCGGCGCCGATCGAGTGCCAGCCCTCGCCGGCCTCGGCCAGAGCATCGGGCGAGGCGTCGGCGAGCGCGCGCGCATAGCGGGCGCGCATGTGGAACAGTGTGCTGTCGCCGCGGGCCGCGATGGCCTCGAGGCGCGGAGCGGCCGTGTCCGCTCCGCCGATGCGGGCCATGTGGTGCAGCACCGATGCGGCCAGGTAGAGGATGCCGCTCGCCTCGTAGTGGTCAGCCATGCGTTCGAGGGCGCGGATGCCCGCTTTCTCGTTGCCCCTGGCCGCCTGGAGCAAGGCGCGGGCGATGCCGGAATGCAGATTGCCCTCACTGCTGCTGTCGATCAGTGAATCGACGATCGTCTGCGCCTCGTCGAGCTGGCCGGCGAAGACAAGAGCCACTGCGAGGCTTCCGCGGCTCACCCGCAGGAGGTTGCGCGGGCCCAGGGCCTCGGCTCCGCCCACGGCGTCGCGGATCCATCGGGTGGCGGCCTCGATCTGCCCCAGCTCGAGAAGTGCGTGGCCGAGAAGCAGCTCGGCATAGCGAGTGGAGATCTCGTCGTCGTGCTGGATCGACTCGTAGAGCGCTGCGATCGCGTACTCGTGAGCGAGAGTTCCCGATCCCGCGACCAGGGTGGCCGATGCGGCGGTGAAGAGAGCGAACGCCCGGTCGAGCCCGGCTGGAATGGCCGCGAGGATAACGGCGACCTCGCGCTCCGCGTCGCTGAGGCGCCCCGCGGCAGCCAACGGCATAGCCGCGGCCATCGCGAGCTGCACCCGCGCTGCGGGACTGCTCGCGGGTGCACCGAGATGCGGTTCCACGATGGCCAGGGCATCGCCCGCCCGCTCGATGGTGAAGAGGATCATCGCCCGCCGCAGCGTCAACATGTCGGCGTGATCGGGCAGATCCTCCTCCGCCTGCTGAAGCAGACGTATCGCCTTGTCCGTGCCGCCCGGGCGATCGTGCCGGATCAGCGCCCGTGCCATGGCTATCTGCGCGGTCAGAAGTCCGCTCGTCGGGGTGTATGCATCGACCACGGCGGCGCGCTCTGCCGTGCTGAATGCCTGCTCTGCCTGGCCCATGCGTCTCTGCGCGTCGGCGAGCACGAGATAGGGCGCCGCGCCAGGGTAGCCCGCGGAGATGGCCGCGCGCGAGAGTCTCGCCGCCTGCGCGTGGTCGTGCGTGAGCTGGGCGAGGAGCGCGCCGTTGTTGAGCAGTTCGGGTTCAGACGGATGCCCGGCGCCGAGTCTCCAGACGGCCACACGAAGGGCGTCTTCGGGGCCGCGCGCCGCGAGCTCGGCGATGTCTGCCTGTTCGAGCAGGATGTCTTCGACTCGCAGCAGCGACAGTGAGGCCTTCGTGATGGTCTCGTATTGCGGCAGGGCGAGCGTGGCCACGAGTGTGCCGCGCTCCTCGCGGATCTCGACCAGTCCGTCGGCCTCCAGTCGTCGCAGCGAGTCGCGCGCATCGGATGCGGTGAGCTCGGCCACGGGCAGCACGACACAGACCGCCAGTCGTTCGACGACGTCGCGCTGGCCCGCGGTCATGCCCGCCAGTCGTCGACTGATCACCTCTTGCAACGCGTCGGTTCCCACGGCCTCACCCAGCAGCTGCCAGACGCCGCCGACCTCGACGAGGCTCGAGGCCGACACGGCCCCGCGCGTGAGTTCTCGCAGAAACAGGGGGTTGCCGCCCGAAGCTCGGGTCAGCGACTCGACCGAGCGTCTGGCCACCGGGCCCCCCACGAGGTCGGCGATGATCGCCCCGCAGTCGTCGGCGGTGAGCGGGTCGAGGTCGACGCGACGCGCCGTCGATGAGCTCCACATCTGCATCAGCGCATCCGGAACCGGCGCGCCCTCGCCGACGGTCGCGAGCAGCTTGGCCGCACCCGAATCGAGAAGCTGGCTGACCACCGACACCGAGAGGGCATCCATCGATGAGATGTCGTCGATCACGAGCAGGATGCGGCCCGTGCCCGCGAGGGAGCGCAGCCGGGCCGTCGTGAAGTTGAGCAGGGCGACCGGGTCACCGGAGACGGCGAGGAACCCCGAACCCTGGTCGGCGAAGAGCGGAGCAAGGCCGCCGAGCGGCAGATTCGACAGGCTCGTGCGCGCCGAGAGCCTGAGCGTCGACCACGCCTGCGCATCCAGTGTCAGGGCCGCTTCGGCGGCGAGCCGGGTCTTGCCGACTCCCGACGGGCCGTGCAGCGTGACGGCCCGGATGTCCGTCGCCGTGAGGGCCGAGACGATGTCGTCGATCAGCGCATCGCGGCCGCGCAGCAGCATGGCGACCATGACGTTCTCCCCTCAGCGAAGGGGCCCCCTTGAGCCCACGGATTGTTGCTTACGAAACGGCTCCGTTCGAACACAGTGTAGGGCGCGGGCAAGTTCCGCGGGAACAGTACGTGACAACTACTCACGCGGGTTGTGCATGCCGTCGTGTCGAGCTGAGTAATGGATACCCATCACGGGGAAGCGGGCGATCGGCAGAGTCGGTGTAGTCGCCAATGCGGCCACATTTCTCCATATCTCTCACAGAAAGTGGTTCACCACATGTCCTCCACCCGCTCCCGGTTGCGCACACCTGCGCTCGCCGTCGTCGCGCTCGCCGCGTCGCTCGGCCTCCTCACCCAGGGGGCGCTCGTCGCCCATGCCGACGACCTCGCAGCGACGACGGCCGCAGAGACCTCGGCGGTCGAGTCCAGCGGCGTGGTCGATGACGGCACGGCGACCGGTGGCGCAGAGGCCGTGGAGGCGCCCGCGTCGGAGCCGGTCGATGAGGCTGATCCCGGAGACATCGTCGAACCCGTTGCTCCCGCAGAGCCGGTCGACGAGACGGTAGGGGAAGAGCCGGCTGGCACGGCCGGCTCTGCGGATCCGGTGGATGAGGTGGTGCAGGGCGAGCCTGCCGATTCGCTCACGACCCCTGACGCTGCAGAGGGCTCCGATGCAGTCCTGCCATTGGAGGGAACGGAAGCTGTTCCGGCGGCCGCGCTCGTCGGCGAGAACCTGCCCGTGGTGACACAAGACGACTACTACGTGATCGCCCCCGGTGGCACGGTCACGGTCGGCAGCCCCGGTCTCCTGGGCAACGACAGCGATCCGGAGAAGGATCCGATCACCACCCAGCAGGGTTCCTTCACCACCTGGCTTGGAAACACCGGCTACATCGGTGCCCACGGCGAGTTCGGTTTCACCGCGGCCCCGGGCTTTCTGGGAACCGACACCATCACCTATTACGCGCAGGATGAGGGCCACGGCGGAACGACCGGGACAATCTACGTGACAGTGCAGGAGAACACCGACGCCAACGAGAATCACTGGCCTGATACAGCCACCGACAGCTACACGACGCCGCAGGATCAGCCGCTGTCGATACCCTCTCACCTGGGGTTGCTCGCGAACGATACCGATGACGAGGGCGACCTCATCACGACCAAGGCCGTGGGGCCGATCCCGACCGATCACGGAACGATCACCATCGATGACGACGGCTCGTTCTACTACGTTCCGGATGCCGGATTCATCGGGGTGGATTCCGCGAGCTACATCGCCTTCGACACCTTCGGGGGCGGCTCGTGGGGCTCGGTCATCGTCTCCGTAACTCCGCCGGGAACGACTCCTGCCGGACCGAACGCCGCTCCGATTGCGGTCGCCGACCAGTACACGACCCCCGTGAATGTTCCTCTGAACGTCGACGCGGCGCACGGGGCGCTCATCAACGACTCCGATCCCGAGGGAACGGCGCTCGCGGCGTGGACGTACAACTGGGGCCAGTCACAGATGGGTGGAACCGGAACTGTGGCGGCGGACGGCAGTTTCATCTATGTGGCTCCCGCAACCGCAGCGGCTGGCGACCAGGACTACTTCGGATACATGGTCACCGACGAGGCCGGACTTCCGTCTTATAGCTCGATCTCGATCACATTTACGGATGCCGTGGCCATCGTCGGCGAGCCGAGCGACCCGGGCGATGGCCAGGGAACGGGCCATGGACAGTCGGGCGACCCGAGCACCTCGGGGGGCGATCCCGAGCCGACAACCGGAGGAGCCGACGGAGAAACTCCGATGCCCGAGCTTCCGAACTCGCCGATCGTGACGGCATCGCAGACGATCGGCTCGACCCGAGACGACGATGAGCTCGCTTCCACGGGCGTCGGCGTGTGGCCCCTGATCGGCGGCTCGATCACCGTGCTTGTTCTCGGTGCTGCCGGCCTCGTCATCGCTCGTCGCCGCCGCGTCGGCGACGAGTCCTGATCCTCACCTAGACCGCGAAGAAAAAAAGGAGACAAGCCCATGTTCGGCAAGAACTGGCAGAAGGCGGAATGCATCGTCGTCTCGCGAGACGTCGCATCCGTGACCGACGGATCGGTCAACTACACGTACATCGTCGACGTCTACCCGCAAGGTGGGGACTCGTTCAGGGCCATCGCGCGGTTGCCCTTCATCGCTACAGACTTCTGGTCGCCGAACATCGGGCAGACGGTCGGTGTGGTGTTCAACACGAAGTCGCGTGTCGTGAGGTTCGATCGCCACGACGTAAGGCTCAGCGCCAAGGCCTATGAGCGGGCTCGCCGCAGCAGCTTCGAGGCGACGCTGCGCGAGGAGCCCGGCACCCGCCGGGCCACCGAGGCAGACAGGCGCGATCTCAGGCTGGCGCTGTTCACCGTCTGATTCGACCGGGGCCCGCAGCCCGGCGCACATTACTCACCTTGCGGGCCTCATTACTCATTTCCCCCTCATCAGCCTGCCGAAGCTGTGAAAACGCCCATAGGCTCACGATCGTCAGGCGAGGGGGAAGCCGACCACGATCATCCACGAACCCAGGAGAACCATGCCCATCACATTCACCACCCGCATCGCAGCGATCGCCGCTGCGACTGCGATCGCCGCAGCAGGCGTACTCGTGATCGCCGCACCGGCATCCGCGGCCGGCAGCGAGAGCATCGTTATGGCGAGCGACAGCATCCACTTCACCGAGAACAACTGGGGCGACGGAATCTCTCTCACCGGCACCGGATTCGGCGTGGCCGATGGAGGCGTCGCCCACGTCAATGTGGGAACTCTGAACGGACCGACCTTCACTGCGTGGAACACCACGCCGCTCGAGATCCCCGTTGTGTCCGGCGGGACCGTCGCTGTGACCGACTGGATCCCCGACGCTTTGCCGCAGCTGCCGGCATCGGGCCTCACGCCCGTCGTTCAGGTGACCTACGAGCTCTGCTCGGGCAACAGCTGCGAGTTCTCCGACACGACCGACGTCTACGCGAACATCGTGATCGACCCGTTCGTGCCCGGTGACCCCGGCATCACGATCACGCCTGGCTGCAACACGGTCGAGCAGATCCAGAACGACGGCTACACGATCGTCGTTACCGGTCTCGGCCAGTTCGAGGTCGTCGCAGACAGCGTCGTTGGGCCCGACGGGCAGCAGTTCGGCGATGTGGCGCAGCTGCAGGCCGACGCCACAGGAACCGCCACGGGCCACTTCACGTTGAGCGGCGACATCCAGCTTGGCATCTACACCGAGAAGATCGTGCGCGGTATCGAAGGCGACCAGGTCGACTACGTATCGGGCACCTTCGAGGTCGGAACCTGTGCCGCGCCGGTGCCCGCCGCCGTTCCCGAAGCGCCGAAGCTCGCCGAGACCGGTTCGTCAGACGGCGGCCTGCTGGCCGGAGGCACGCTGACGCTCCTGCTTGCGGGAACCGTGCTCATGGTGGCGCGTCGCCGCCGCGCGACGGTCTAACGCCGCTCGATCAACCCGCCATCGGCGCCCGTTGGGCGCATCCGCCGCCGTTCGACCGGCAGCAGATGCGCCTGGCGGGCGCCGATGCGTCGGTCAGTTGAGCGGCTGCGTGCCCTCGGGCAGGTGGCCGCCGGCCAGCAGCTCGCGAGCGGATGCCTGCAGCGCGGTGAGTGCGACGCGCTGGGTCCACGGTCCATACGAGATGCGCGCGACGCCCAGCTGCTCGAGCCTCGCCGGCGTCAGGGAGCCGGGAACGTTGATGACGCTGACGCGCTGCTCGCCGATTCCCTCGACGAGGCGGATCACCGTCTGCTCGCTGAGCAGACCGGGCACGAAGATGCAGGCCGCGCCCGCGTCGAGATAGGCACGGCCGCGTTCGATGGCATCGGCGATCACGTCATCGAGCGGGCGGTCGCCGGCCTTGATGAACGCGTCGGTGCGCGCGTTCAGAACGAAGCCCACCTCTTCTTTCTCTGCTGCCTTCGTGACCTCGGCCACATTTTCGACCGACTCGATGAGCGGCTTCATCTGGTCTTCGAGGTTCGCGCCCACGATTCCCACGCCGATTGCCTGGCGCACGGTCTCACCCGGGTCGCCGTAGCCGGCCTCGAGATCGGCCGATACGGGCAGGTCGGTCGAACTCGCAATTCGACCGCACATGTCGAGCATCAGCTCGAGCGGGATGTTCTCACCGTCGTCGTACCCGAAGGTCGCGGCGATGCTGTGGCTGGCCGTCGCCAGGGCAGTCGTGCCCGGAAGATCGGCGACCACGCGGGCGCTCGCGACGTCCCAGACGTTGACGACCTGCAGGATCTTGTGCTGCTCGTGGAGGTGAAGAAGCTGATGAGCCTTGTCTTTGGTGTTCATGAGCCGAGCCTATGCGCGCTGGCCTGTGGATAACTATGTGGAAACTATGCGGCTACGATGCTCGCGTGTTCGGCGCAGGCGGGCGGCTGTGCCTCGGCACACGCGTCGCAGATCACGAGCTGGGTGCGGCAGGAGACCTCGGCGCAGTTCTGCATGCGCTTCGTGGATGCGCCGCAGCGGTGGCATTCGCCGATCACCGCGGCGTCGGGGGTGAAATCGATGGAGACGCGGTTGTCGAAGACGTAGAGTGAGCCGTTCCACAGCCCGGAATCGCCGAAAGTCTCGCCATAGCGCACGATTCCGCCGTCGAGTTGATAGACCTCGCCGAAGCCTCTCGACGTCATCAGGCTCGAGAGCACTTCGCACCGGATTCCGCCTGTGCAGTAGGTAACTACTGGCTTTCCCTTCAGATGGTCGTAGGCGCCGGAGTCGAGAACCGCCGCGAATTCGCGCGTGTTCGACACATCCGGCACGATCGCGCCCTCGAACCTGCCGATCTCGGCCTCGAACGAGTTGCGGCCGTCGAAGAACACCACGTCGTCGCCCGTTTTGGCCTTCGCTTCGACGAGTTCGTGCAGTTCTGCGGGAGTCAGCTTCGTTCCTCCGCCGCGAACGCCGGTCTCGTCGACGTGCAATTCTTCCGGAGCGCCGAAACTCACGATTTCGTCGCGTACCTTCACGACGAGCTTGGGAAAGTCGAGGCTCACACCGTGGGGAGCCTGTGGATAACTCTGTGAAGAATCGAGGCCGGATCCCTCGCTCCACTTGACGTCAAGATGCTTGAATGCCGGGTAGTCGCGCGTTTTGCGCAGGTACTTCTTGACCGCTCCGAGCTCTCCGCCGACGGTTCCGTTGATGCCGTGCTTCGAGATGAGGATGCGACCGCGCAGGCCGAGCGACTCGCAGAGGTCGCGCTGCCACAGGCGAATGGCGTCGGGGTCGGCGAGCGGAGTGAACGCGTAATAGAGGAGAACCTTCGAGACTGCCACTCACCGATTTTACGCCGGTGGTGGTCGACCACTCCTCCACAGGGTGCCCTTTCGGTGGGTTACCCACGGGTGTAATCCCTGATCATCGAGTGATTGTCGTGGTTGAGCCAGTGTCGGTGGCTGCTGTTTGACTTCATGTATGACATCCCCCGATATCAGTCTCGAGCAGTCGCCGTATGTGCTGGCTCTCGAGCGAATAGCCGCCCGCGACAGGCAGATAGCCGAGCTGTCTGCCCTTCGGGCCACCGAGGTGCACGATGCCTGGCAGCTGTTGCTGGCCGAGGCCCCGCACGATCAGTCCACGGCGGGCCCGCGCTGGTCACCGGCCCGTGTTGCCGAGGTGGAGTTCTTCACCGAGATAGCGATGCTCACCCGACGCACCGAATACCGTGCTCGCACCCTCGCCGACACGGCGATCGCGCTGGTGTCGAAACTGCCCGCGTCGTTCGCGGTATTCGTAGCGGGCGGCATGTCCGAGGAGCACGCTGCGGTGATCGCGACCCACTCCGAGGGGCTGGAGGGCGAGGCGCTCGAGAAGTACGACGCCCGTATGGCCAGGCTCGCTCCCGGGCTGACGTACAAGCAGCTGGAGTACCGGGCCCGCTCGCACGCGCAGACCGTGCAGCCCGAGACGGTGGTCGAGCAGGTCGAGAAGGCCGCGAAGACCCGAAGGGTGACGGTCGATCCGGGCAAGGATGGCATGGCGTATCTCACCCTGTTCGCCCCGGCCCCGGAGGTGTATGCGATCGCGAACCGGGCCGTGTCGCTGGCGAAGGGCCTCAAGGTCGGTGGTGACCTGCGCAGCATCACCCAGCTGCGGGTCGACGTGCTCTCCGACCTGCTGTTGAACGGCGAGACCTCGATCCCGGGAGCGACGAAGGGCATCCGGGGTCGGGTGCATGTGATGGTTCCGGCGATGACGCTGCTCGGTGTGGGCGAGGAGCCGGCGATCCTTCGCGGCTATGGCCCGATCGACCCGGTCACCGCGGCCAGGTTGACGGCGGATGCGACGTCGTGGCGCCGCATCCTGACCGACCCGATCACGGGCCGCATCCTGCAGCTGAGCCCTGCCGATTATCGGCCCACTCAGGAGATGCGCGATCACGCCACGCTCGTGCATCCGTACTGTGTGTTCGGTGGCTGCGCCGACGACTCCGTCGGCGCCGACATAGACCACACCCGCGACTTCGCGGCCCATGGGCTGACCGAAGACGACAACCTCGCACCGCTGGCTCCCACCCATCATCGGGTGAAGCACCACACCCGATGGCAGATCGACCAGGGCGAGAACAACACCCTCATCTGGACCTCGCCGGCCGGGCTCGTCTACGCCTTCGAACCGCAGGGCATGATGCGCCCCGCCCCGAAAGCCCTCGTCGACGCGGTCACGAAAGGCATCCACACGGAGGTGAAACCAGAAGAACCCTGCCCCTTCTGAATCTGAGGTGATGTTTCGGCGTTGCGCCACACTGGGTGCATGCCCGTTCATTTGGTTCCGATGAGTCCAGAACGCTTTCCCGCATGGCTCGAGCGAAGCCGAGGCGAGTACGAGAGAGATCTCGTCGTCACGGGCGAGTCAGAAGAGGACGCGCGGCGACACTCCGTCGAGTCGATGGAGGGCGCCTTCGCTTCCGGAGCGCCCACGGCGCACAACGCGGTCTTCGACCTCGTCGATGAGTTCGGTCGCACCGTTGGATATCTGTGGGTCGGTCGCGGCGGTTCGGGCGGGGGAAATTCGGGCGACGACGCGTCGTGGTGGATCTGGGACGTTCTCGTCGACGAGCAACACCAGGGTCGAGGCTTCGGGCGCGAAGCGATGCACCTGGCAGAAGAGTACGCGCGGTCGCAGGGGGCCGAGACCTTGGGTCTGAGCGTCTTCGCCTTCAACGCCGCAGCTCGCGGACTCTACGACTCTCTGGGTTACGAGCCCGTGAGCGTGAAGATGCGAAAGACGCTCTAGACCGATACGAATGTCGCGAACGTCGCAACAGGCGTAATAATCCTGTTAGTTGTCGTAACAATCGATGGATGCGCCGGGCGAGTCCTTAGGGTGGAGGGGTAGCCCCTTTGCTCGTTGACGAGCTCCCTCGTTCAGATTAAGGATTCGCCATGCCCAGCATCTACAACGACATCACCGAGGTTTTCGGAAACACTCCGCTGGTTCGTCTGAATCGCGTGACCGAGGGGCTCGGCGCCACCGTGCTCGCGAAGCTCGAGTTCTACAACCCCTCTGCCAGCGTCAAAGACCGTCTGGGTGTGGCCATTGTCGACGCAGCAGAGGCATCGGGCGAGCTGCCCCCGGGCGGAACCATCGTCGAGGGCACCTCGGGCAACACGGGAATCGCCCTGGCCATGGTCGGCGCTGCCCGCGGCTACAAGGTGATCCTCACGATGCCCGAGTCCATGTCGAAGGAGCGCCGCACCCTGCTCCGCGCCTACGGCGCAGAGCTTGTTCTCACCCCCGGCCCCGAGGGCATGCGCGGCGCGGTCGAGAAGGCGGCCGAGATCGTCGCCAACACCCCCGGAGCCGTGCTGGCCAAGCAATTCGCCAACGCCGCGAACCCGGCCATCCACCGCGCCACCACGGGCCCCGAGATCTGGAACGCTACCGACGGTGCCGTCGACATCTTCGTCGCCGGCATCGGAACCGGCGGAACCATCACGGGTGCCGGCAACTACCTCAAGGAGCAGAAGCCGGGCCTGCAGGTCGTGGCCGTCGAGCCGGCCGAGTCGCCGATTCTCAACGGAGGCGCTCCCGGCCCGCACAAGATCCAGGGCATCGGCGCCAACTTCGTGCCCGAGATTCTCGACCGAGAGGTCTACGACGAGGTCATCGACGTAAACATCACGCAGTCGGTCTCGATGGCCCGCCGCCTCGCCGCAGAAGAGGGAATCCTCGCTGGCATCTCCTCGGGCGCCACGGTCACCGCCGCCCTCGAGCTCGCCGCCCGCCCCGAGAACGCGGGCAAGACCATTGTCGTGGTCGTCGCGAGCTACGGCGAGCGCTACCTGTCGACGGTTCTGTACGAAGACCTGCAGGACTGACCGGATGCCGATGGGCGCGTCCGGGGCTTTCGCGCGCGCCCGGGAGGACATCGCCACGGCCAGGCGCCGAGATCCGGCGTCGCGCTCGCGTCTCGAGGTGCTGCTCAACTACTCCGGGCTTCATGCGGTGTGGGGCTATCGCCTCGCCCACAGGCTCTGGATGCGCGGGCTGCGACTGCCCGCACGGCTCGTCTCGCAGTACGTGCGTTTTCTGACCGGTGTCGAGATCCACCCCGGCGCGGTCATCGGGCGTCGCTTCTTCATCGACCACGGCATGGGAGTCGTCATCGGTGAGACGGCCGAGATCGGCGACGACGTGATGCTCTATCACGGGGTCACGCTCGGCGGCAGAAGCACGGCGCGCGAGAAGCGGCATCCGACCCTCGGCAACGACGTGACCGTGGGAGCCGGAGCCGTGCTGCTCGGCGATCTGGTGATCGGGGCGCACTCCGTGGTCGGAGCCCAGGCCGTAGTGGTGAACGACGCGCCCGCCTACTCGGTGATCACGGGCATCCCAGCTGTAGCCCGCCCGCGGGCACACTCTGCGGAGCCGACGGCCGAGGCCTTCTACACAGACCCGGCGATCTACATCTGACGCATCGCGTTCCCTGAGCCCGTCGAAGGGCCCGACTAGACGCCGAGGTGCTTCTTCACGAACGCGATCGCCTGCGTCTCGTCTTCGATGCCGCCGCCCTCGTGGCCGTTGAACGCCCACTCGGTGATCTCCTTCGGGCCCGCATACGCGTTGAACGCGGCGTAGACCGTGGAAGCCGGGCACGTCGCATCCATGAGGGCGACCGAGAAGTGCACAGGTGCGGTCGCCCGACGCGCGTGGAACACCGCGTCGAAGCTGCCGAGAACCTCGTAGACGGATGCCGCCTGGTCGCGGTGGATGCGCAGGTAGTCGACGATCTCGTGGTACGGATACGAGTCGGTGATCAGGGTGGCACGCCCGAAGTCGCAGAGAAAGGGAACGAAAGCCACGGCCGCGGCGAGGTCGTCGCGCAGCCCGGCCACGGCAAGCGCGAGACCGCCGCCCTGGCTTCCCCCGGCCACCGCGATGCGCGTCGCGTCGACCTGAGGCAGCTGTTTCGCCGCGTCGACGGCCCGCACGGCATCGGTGATGAGTCGCCGGTAGTAGAAGTCGTCGCGGTTCTGGATGCCGCGGGTCATCACCCCGGGAATCTGCGGGCCGCCCGTGCCGGCATCCGGTGTGTCGCCGACGCTCCACGATGCGCCCTGTCCGCGCGTGTCCATGTGCAGATGTGCGAGGCCGGCGGCCACCCAGGTGAGCGACTCCTCAGGCTTTCCGCGCCCACCGCCGTATCCGACATAGGTGACGACGGCGGGCAGAGGGGCGGTCGCCCCCGCGGGCACGCGAAGCCACGCCTTCACGTCGGTGCCGCCTGCCCCGCGGAAGGTGATGTCGTAGACGTCGATCAGGCTCAGCACGCTCTCGACGCGCTGCACCCGAACGTCGAGATCGACGTTCTGAGCCTCGGCCAGCGTGGCCTGCCAGAAGTCATCGAAGTCGACGGGTTCCTCGCTCGCGATGGTGTGGCGGCGAACGGCGTCGAGGTCGGATTCGATCAGCATTGGGCTCCTTTGCGAGGGTGACGGCTGCGTCGAACTTTACCGAGCAACGGCCTCTCTCCAACGCACCTGGATCGCATCGGCGCGGGCGCCTCAGTGTGCTGGACGAATTTCAGTGGCCTGAGACCATACGGCTTGCCAGCGCCCGTCAAGAAGCTCGTAACTGTCGGTGTGCCAGTAATCGGTGAGTGGAATCGGATGTCCGCCGAACTCGACCTCCAGGGCTGCCCGATAGCGGATTATGGCAGCGTCGCCGCGGAGGCGAACGGCGATGTGTCCAGGCTCCCAGCTGAGGTAGTTGATCTGCTTTGCGGCAATGGCGCCCAAATACTGCTCGCGGGTGAGAACGGCCCCGATCGGGGTGATGAGCTCGAAGTCGGTTCCGTGATGGATGATCGCCTCGTCGGTATTGCCTTCGACGAGGGCAAGCAGGCGTGCCCGTTCAGTGGATCGGATGAGGTCTTCGGTGATGGAGTTTCTGCTCGTCATTGCGATCCGTTTCTTGTCGTCACATCGGCTGCCCCGATCTGCTTTGGACAGTTTGACATAAAATGTCCAATCCGCCAGGATCGTCTCTATGGGCTCCACTGAGAAAACCGACCAGATTCTGGATGCTTCGCTGGCCGTGTTCTGTCGCTACGGATTCAGCAAGACGACCATGAAGGATCTCGCTGAAGCGGCAGGCATCTCGCGTGCGTCCCTCTACCTCCACTTCAGCAACAAGGAGGACGTATTTCGCGCCGGCTCACAACGGGCACATGCCACAGTCATGGCAGATGTCGAAGCCATGCTGAAAACTGACGGTCCCGCCATCGAGCGGATCAACAAAGCGATGACCGCCTACCTCCAGGGGCTTATGGAGGAGATCAGCGCCAGCCCTCACGGGCAGGAGCTGTTCGACTCCAATCTGGCGCTCTCCAAAGACATCACCCAAGAGTCCCGCCAACATCTGACCAACCGAATCGCTGAAGTTCTCGACGAAGCCGCCGTCGCAGGAGAAATCGCCCTCGACGACCTCGGAACAACACCGACAGACGTGGCCGACCTCATTCTTGCCACGGTGGAGGGAACCAAAGCAGCAGGAGGCGCGGGTGGGCAACTCAGCGAAAGGAGTTCGCTGCTTATGCGGATCCTCGGTGCGGCCATCTCCCGTTAGCAAAGACTGAGGCGACCTCCTTTTACTGAGTAATGGCCTCTCTCCACAGCGTATGAAGCTGCTCGGCCGTCTGGCGGTTCGCCGCCGCCAGCACGCCGCCGCTCGCCGGGAACAGCGTGTCGTCGCCGCTCTCATCGAGCACGACGCCTCCCGCCTCGCGCACGATGAGCACCGCGGCCAGGTGATCGACAGGCCCGAAGCGGCCGATGACTGCGCCGATGCCGTGGCCGAGCGCGATGCCGGCCACGGTGAGTGTGCCCGACCCCATGATGCGCATCGTGCAGTAGCGCTGTGACAATGCCTCGAGCATGGGTAGCATTCCCGGCCATGCGGCGTGGGCCGCGAGCTCCGTGCTGACCATCGCGCCGCGCAGGGGATCAGGGGCCGGCCCGATCGTCGGCGCCGACAGAGCCTCGGCATCCGGCTCATTGAGACACAGCCGGATGCCGCCGGCCCAGGCGCCGCCGCCGGCTTCGGCCTCGACGACCACGCCGCGCCACGGGTCGGCGACCACACCGACCACCGGTGCGCCATCCATGACCAGGGCGAGCGAGAAGCTCGTCCACGGCATGCCGTTGGCGAGGTTGGCCGTTCCGTCGACGGGATCGAGGTACCAGCACGGTTTGTCGGCCTGCGCCTCGCCGCCGAACTCCTCGCCCACGAAGCAGTGGTCGGAGAACTGGGCACCGATCACGGCGCGCACCACGCGCTCGATCGCGAGGTCGATTTCGGTCACGTGGTCGGCGGGATTCGCCTTGGTCGCCACGGTGGTCACGTGATGCTTGCGAACGTACTCGACGGCCCAGCTCGCCAGCTCGCGGGCGATGAGTCGGGCGCGAGGCAGCATCTGCACGGTCGCGGCCGCGTCGTTGTCTCGAAGGCACAGCAGCAGGGCGAGCTGGTTGCTCGTGATCGAATCCACCCCGATAGAGAGGAGCCAGGCCATCTGTTCGGTGTCGTCGACCGTCCAACACGAGACCCGCACGCCGAGCGAATGGATGGCCGCGACGAGCGCGCGCCCGACGTAGACGTGGGGCAGATTCACGAAGGCGGGCCGCAGCTCGGCGAGATCCAAGGCGGTGGGCGCGCTCGCCTCGCCCCATGGCATCCAGATCTCGGCCGCGGCGTCGCGGCGACGGATCATCTTCATTGCATCGATGTGGCCGCACCAGGCGACCCTGGCCGTCGACCCTGACGTCGCGACGACGCGGTGCGCGGCTGCAGCGGGTTCGGACGAGTCCATGTCGATGAGCAGAAGGGGAGTCTCGCCATGCATGAGGTGCAGTGCGTCGCGCAGCAACGGGATGCGCAGCTCGCCCCCGCCCAGCTTCTCGACCTCGGCCAGCGTGAGGTCGGCGATGTTCGCGTCGATGCCCCAGAGTCGGTTGAGGGTGGCGTCGTGCAGCAGCACGACCTCGCCGTCGCGGGTGAGGCGCACGTCGATCTCGATCGTGTCTGCTCCCGCCACGATTGCTGAGCGGATCGCCTCGAGTGTGTTCTCGCGGTGCACGGAGGAATCGCCGCGATGGGCGACGATCGCGGTCATGCCCTGCCCCCGGCCAGAATGCCGTCGACGTAGTGCCGCACGTTGTTCAGCGTCACGGTTCCGTGGTCGCCCACGGCGGGAGGAGTCCCGCCGGCGACTGAGCGCACTTCGGTGCCGCCCGCGCTGAGCACGAGCTCGGAGAAGTGTCCGTGTGGGAGCACTCGCCGCACCTCGACGGGCGTGGCCCCGGGTCGCTGTACACCCGATGCGGGTTCGAAGAGCACGTCTTCGGGGCGCACGGCCCAGGCCTCAGCGGGCGCGGCATCCGGCATGGCATCCGGCGCTGCGTCTGCCACGATACTCAGGCTCGCGCTCTCGAACAGAGTCGGTGCCGGCAGCACATTCATGCTGCCGATGAACGAGGCCACGAAGAGTGTGCGGGGGTTGGCATAAAGCTCGGTCGGGGTCGACACCTGCTCGATGCGGCCCGCGTTCATCACGGCGACGCGGTCGGAGATGGCCATCGCCTCGTCTTGGTCGTGGGTGACCATCACGGTGGTGATGCCGAGGCGCTGCTGAATGTCGCGGATCTCCTCGCGTACTTTGACCCTGAGCTTCGCGTCGAGGTTCGACAGCGGCTCGTCGAGCAGCAGCAGGTCGGGCCGCTGCACGATCGCGCGGGCGAGGGCTGCACGCTGCTGTTCACCGCCCGAGATGTGCGCGGGTCGGGAGTGCGCGTGGTGGGCGAGGTTCACGGTCTCGAGAGCCGCCATCACACGCTGGGTGATCTCGGCGCGAGGGACGCGTTTGATCGACAGCGGAAAGGCCACGTTCTTGAACACCGTGAGGTGCGGCCAGAGGGCGTAGTTCTGAAAGACCATCGCGCTCGGCCTCTTGTCTGGACCCTTGTCGGTGACGTCGACGCCGCCGATGCTGACCGAGCCTGTGTCGGGCTCGAGGAACCCGGCCATCATGCGCAGTGTCGTGGTCTTGCCGCATCCGGACGGGCCGAGCAGGGCGACGAGCTCGCCCGCGGCCACATCGAGTTCGAAGTTCTCAACGATCGTGCGATTGCTCAGCACCTTCGTGAGTGCGGTGACGGTGAGCCCCGAGGGAGTCTCGGTCTTGGTGAGTGGTGTCATGACGATGGCCTAACGAATCTGGAAGCCCTCGGCCAGACGTCCGCCCATGATGTAACGGCGGGCGAGGAGCAGGAGGGCGACGGAGGGAACGGAGAGCAGGATCGCGAAGACCGCGGCGACCTGCTTGGGGTAGTTCAGAACGAGCGAGTACATCTCGGTGGGCATGGTCATGTAGACCGGAGCCCCCACGAGGTAGGTGCCCTGCGCCTCATCGAAGGCGGCGAGAAACGACATAAGAACGGCCACGAGGATGCCGGGCAGGGCGAGTGGCAGGGTCACACGCACGAAGGTGCGGATGCGCCCGGCCCCAGCATCGCGGGCCGCTTCTTCGAGCGCGCGGGGCACCGAGCTGAAGGCCGCCGCGGGGATCCAGGTCATAAAAACCACGGTGCCCACGAGCTGCACGATCACGATTCCGGCGATCGTGTTCATGAGGTGCAGGCCATAGAACAGCGAGGCCATCGAGACGAAGAGCCCCATCTTGGGAAATGCGTTCGTGGCGAACAGGCCCACCAAGAAGACGCGGCGCCCCGGAAACTCGAAGCGAGAGAAGGCGTAGGCGGCGGGAAGGCAGACGACCGCCGAGACCAGCACGGTGAGCGGCGCGAAGTAGAGCGAGTTGCGTACCGCGGCGCCGAGCCCGGCGTCGTTGAAGACCACCGACCACCAGTCCAGGGTGAGTCCGGCCGGAAGCAGGCTGGGGTAGTCCCACGAGGTCGCGAAGGCGTGCGCCGCGAGCCACAGCAGCGGGCCGAGGATGAAGATCGCCACCACGGCGAACAGAACGCCCGTGACAACGCCGCGGGAGAGTGAGCGTGCGCGCATCAGACCCGACCTTCTTTCTTTGCCGATCGAAAGTTCGCCCAGACGTAGAAGAACGCGATTCCGGATGCGAGCACGAAGACCACGACGGCCATCACGATCGCCTGCTGCGGATGGTTGAACGCCTGGAAGTACTTGGAGATATCGACGCCGAGCATGCTCGGCGCGTTCGGGCCAGTGAAGTAGGGAACGGTGAACGAGCCGAGCACCCCGATGGCCGTGAAGGTGGCGGCGATCACGAGCGGGATCGCGCTCAGGGGAACGAGAATCCTGGTGATGATCGCGAACGACGAGGCACCGGCATCCCGGGCCGCCTCGATCATGGCGTCGGGAATCGACTGAACCCCCGAGGTGGCCATGAGCGTGGCGAACGGCAGGCTCGTCCACACCGAGCCGATGACCACGGCCACGGTCGTGTAGCCCCAGGTCGGACCGGTAAGGCCGAAGAGCGCAAAGACGGTGCGCACGAATCCATCGCCCGAATAGAAAGTCAGGATGGCCCACGACGCGATCACCACGGGGATGAAGAGGGGCACCACGGCGAGGCCGGCGAAGACGGTCGCGAGCCGCCCGCCGCGCAGGCGCAGGTTGAGGGCGATGCCCAGCGCCAACGCCAGCACGATCGCGGTCGAGATGACGGTCACGCCGATGGTCACGCCGAGGTCGCGGGTGAAGCGCGGGTCGGTGAAGACGTCGACATAGGCCTGTGCGGTTCCCCACCAGCTCGTCGCCTCGCGGGTATTGAGTCCGATCGAGGCGATTGTGCTGTTGAGCCCGCCCGTGTGGCCGAGGCTGAAGCCGATGGCGAGAACCACGGGGATGCCCACGAAGAGTGCGAGCAGCACCACGGGCGGAAGGGCCATGGCGAGGCCGATGCCGGAGCGGCGGGCCTCAGGGGAGACCCGCCGCCGGGCACCGACCGGGGCGCGACGCCCCGATCGGATTGCTGTCACTGTCCGGGAACCTTCGCGTCCCAGAGGTTGTTCATGTCGGAAGCCATCTGGCTGTAGTAGGTGGGACGCAGCGTCGACGGGTCGGCGGCAGCGAACTGGTCTTTCAGCTCGGAGGGAACGCTGTCGAGCGAGACCACCGGGTAGCCCGCGATCGTCGACGCGATGAGCGCCTGGCCCTCAGACGAGAGCACGTAGTCGGCAAGCTTCTGGGCGACGTCTTTGTGGGCCGCCGTCTTGGGAATGCCGAGGTACGAGGCGCTGCCCGTGAACGAGGGGTTCGAGATCTGCGCGTACTTGATGTTCGAGGGCAGGGTCCCGGTCTTCTGGGCGGTGATGACCTGGTCGCTCCAGACGGGAGCCATCTCGATCGCGCCGGTGCCGAGGAGGTCGAGCACCTGGTTATTGCCGTTGGGGTAGACGCCCTGCTGGTACATCGAGGAGTTGAGGCTCTTGAGCTCGTCGAAGCCCTTGTCCCACTCGCCCTCGAGCGACTGGTCGTAGCCCGTGGTCATGGTGGTGCGCGAGGCGTCGGAGACGTACTTGTCGAGCACGGTCGTCACGAATGCCGCACCGGATCCTCCGGTGGAGGGCGAGTTGTAGGTGAACTGGCCCGGGTTGGTGGTGATCCACTTGAGCAGCTCGTCAAGAGTTGCCGGCGGGGTCTTCACCTTGGTGGAGTCGTAGGCCAGCAGCACGGAGGAGGCGCGGTAGGGGATTCCGAAGCCGGCGCCGGCTTTCACCGTGGTGTCGGGCACCGTGGCGAGGTTGGGGATGTTGTCGGCCGACACGTCTTCGAGCAGGCCTGCCTTGCCGGCTGCCTGGATGAAACCGGAGTCGATGAGGTCGAAGCCGGGGTCTTCTTTGGCCTGCACTGAGCTGGTGAGCTTGGCCATGGTCTGTGCGTCGTGCTCGCCGTGCAGGTCGAGCGTGGTCGTGACGGATGCGCCAGGGTTGGCCTTCTCGAAGGCGGGGATGATGGCGTCTGTCCAGAGGCTCTGAACGTTGGTGTCGCCGGAGATGAACACTGTGGCGGTGCCGGAGGCGTCGGTCACGGCGTGGTTGGTTGCGGCGGCGTCGGTACTGGCGGTGGGGGCGCAGCCGGCCAGCGCGAGCGCGACCGCTGCGGCGGCGGAGAGGGTGAGAAGACAGCGACGGGGCATCACGGTTGTAGGTCCTTCGGGTCGGGTGTCGATGCGAATCGCATCGTTTCGATGGTGCGGTCCGACGGTGTATTGATCCTTAACGCAACGTTGCGATTCGACGACGGCATGACCAACTCGCCCTGGGAGGAAGCTGCACGTCGATATGGTGAAAAACATGACCACGAGCTCGGTGCGCACGTCTGTGACCCTCGCCGATGTCGCTGCGCTCGCGAAGGTGTCGACCTCCACCGCGTCGCTGGCCTACCGCCGCACGGGCTCGATCACCGAGCGCACGAGGGCGCGCATCCTGGCCGCCGCGGCCGAGATCGGATACGCCGGACCGAATCCGACCGCACGCTCGCTGAAGAGCGGCCGCTCGGGCATCGTGGGCATCATCGTGGCGGGAACCGTGCGTCGCGCCTTCCAGAATCCGGTGGCGATGGCCACGATGTCGGGGCTCAGCGAGGCACTCGACGACCTCGACGTGGGCCAGCTTCTGTTGTCACACCGATCAGAGTCGGGCGATCGGTCGGCCCGGCTGCTCGACGGTATGCCCGTCGACGCCGTCGTCTTTCTTACCCGCGGTGAGGAGTTCGACGGTCTCCTGCCGAGCATGCGTGCGCGCCGCATTCCCATGGTCGGGGTCGAGGGACCGCACGAAGAGGGCGTCACCCTGGTCGACATCGACGACGCCAGCGGGATGGCCGTGCTGGCAGGTCGCATGCGCGATCTCGGCCACAGGCGAGTCGGGGTGGTGATGCGGGCCACGCGCATCGATGCGAACGGACCGCCCGGTCCGCTTTCATCGGTTGATGCCGATTTCGATTCGATCAGCAACCGCACGATTCGGGAACGACTGCGGGCCGTCGCATCCGTCTTTCCCGACGCCGTGCGCGTCGAGGCGGGCGGCCGCGAACTCGACTCGGGCGAGATCGCCGCGGGGCGCCTGCTCGATGCCGCTTCACCGCCGACGGCCATCCTCGCGCAGAACGACATGCTCGCCGTCGGGGCGCTCCGTGCGGCAGAGGCGCGAGGACTGCAGGTTCCGCGAGACCTCACCGTGACGGGCTTCGACGGTGCAGACATTCCGCTGCTTGATCGTCGCCTCACGACAGTGGAGCAGCCATTGCACGACCGCGGACTTCAGGCCGGCCGCATGGTGGGTGAGTTGCTGGCGGGCGGAAGCCCCTCGAGCATCGTGCTGCCGGTGGCCTTCCGCGAAGGCGACACGTCGGGGCCGCCGCGCTGATAGCAGTGTGTCGCTGAAGTGCGGAGAATGGCCGCTTCGATTCACTCCGATACGGCCATTCTCCGCCCCTCAGTTCGAGTCGACGACGTCTAGTGCCCGTACTGGAAGTACCAGAGGGTGGGACTGCCGTTGAGTTGTCTGCACGCGGTAACCGAATAGCCGTTCGCCTTATAGGCCTTCATTTCCGCATTGCAGGCTGCCGACGAGGTCGCCGACCAGGTTCCGTAGTAACTGACTGCGTGTGCGGTGGTCGGAACCGCAAGAAGTCCAACGGCGAGGGCGATTCCAGACGCGGTCGATAGCGCTTTTCTCATGAAACCACCCTATTCGGGGGTAGCTCGTGCGTCTACGTGATCGGTCGGGGCGCAGGAATCCCTCGGTTCTTCACGCGCCGCCTAAAGTCGAACAATGACCACGGACGCTTTCCGCGCAGCCCGCGACCAGTTGGTTGCCCTGCGCGACGACTACGACACCGCCCGCCAAGACTTCGAATGGCCGGATGTCGGTCCCCACTTCAACTGGGCGATCGACTGGTTCGACGAGATCGCCAGGGGCAATGACGCCGAGGCTCTCGTGATCGTCGAAGAAGACGGACGCCGCACCACGCGCACCTTCGATGAACTCGCCACTCGCTCAGACCAGTTGGGCCACTGGTTCAGCGCCCGGGGCGTCGCGAAGGGCGACACCGTGATGCTCATGCTCGGCAACCAGGTGGAGCTCTGGGAGGCGATGCTCGCCATTATGAAGCTGGGCGCGGTCATTCTTCCGACGACAACGGCGATGGGCCCGGCCGATCTCGTCGACCGTGTCGATCGTGGGTCGGTGCGTCACGTGATCGTGGATGCCGCCGATGCCGCCAAGTTCGATGCCGTGCCGGGGGAGTACACCCGTATTCGGGTCGGGAATGCGGCGGCCGCGCCAGCGGCATCCGGTTGGCTGACCTTCGACGACGCGTTCGCGGGCGACCCGACCAAAGCAGGCCCCCTGCCGCATCCCGGCAACTCCTCGCCCGACGCGCTTCTGCTGTACTTCACGTCGGGCACGACCAGCAGGCCGAAGCTGGTCGAGCACAGCCACGTGTCGTACCCGGTGGGACACCTGTCGACCATGTATTGGCTGGGCCTGCGCCCGGGCGACGTGCACCTGGCGATCAGCTCGCCGGGCTGGGCGAAGCACGCGTGGAGCTGCTTCTTCGCGCCGTGGATCGCCGAGGCCACGATCTTCGTCTACAACTACGCGCGTTTCGACGCGGTGACCCTGCTTGACCGCATTCGCGAAGAGAAGGTCACCTCGTTCTGCGCCCCGCCCACCGTGTGGCGCATGCTCATCCAGACCGACCTGAGCGCGGGCGCGGGAGACCTTCGAGAGGCGATCTCGGCCGGCGAGCCGCTGAACCCCGAGGTGATCACCCGGGTGCGCGAGAAGTGGGGCCTGACCATCCGCGACGGCTATGGCCAGACCGAGATGACCGCTGTCGTGGCCAACACCCCCGGCTCCGACATAAAGGACGGCTCGATGGGCCGGCCGCTTCCGGGCTGCCCGATCGTGCTCGTCGACCCCGTGACGGGTCTCGAGGCGAACGAGGGCGAGATCTGCGTCGACGTGCGCTCGCGCCCGGTGAACCTCATGACCGGCTACGTGGGTGACCCCGCGAAGAACGCAGAGAGCGAGCACGACGGATACTTCCACACCGGAGACGTGGCCACGCGCGATGCCGCTGGGTATCTCACCTACGTGGGCCGAACCGACGACGTGTTCAAGGCATCCGATTACAAGATCAGCCCGTTCGAGCTCGAGAGTGTGCTCATCGAGCACCCGTCGGTGGTCGAGGCAGCCATCGTGCCCGCTCCGGATGCCCTGCGGCTCGCCGTTCCAAAGGCCTACGTTGTGCTTGCGGCCGGATTCGAGCCGACGGATGCGACGGCGAAGGAGATTCTGCGATTCGCGCGTGAGCGGCTGGCCCCGTTCCAGCGCATCCGCCGTATCGAGTTCTTCGAGTTGCCGAAGACGATCTCGGGCAAGATTCGCCGGGTCGAGCTGCGCGAGCGCGAGGAGCGCGTTGCAGAGGGTGTTGTCGTCGCGGTGGAATGGCGCGACGATCAGTTTCCTGAACTCAAGGCCGTGGGCAACACGGGCGCGGCGACGTCGTGACGGATGTTCTCTTCGAGGTTCGGGGTCGGCTCGCGCGCATCACGCTGAACCGGCCGCGCGCGATCAACGCGTTGACGCACGAGATGGTCCTCTCGATCGGAGTGGCCCTCGACGCATGGGCTCTCGACGATTCGATCAGCACGGTTCTGCTCACCGGCAACGGCACTCGCGGGCTGTGCGCGGGCGGCGACGTGACCCAGTTGTATAGCCGTGTCGCGGCGGACGACGTGGCCGCGGCCGTGGGGTTTCTGCGCGACGAGTACCGGGTGAACAACCTCATCGCGCGCTACCGGAAGCCGTTCGTGGCGATCATGAATGGCTTTGTACTCGGCGGTGGAATCGGTCTCTCGGGCCATGCTTCGCACCGGGTGGTCACCGACGATTCGGCGCTCGGCATGCCCGAGGTCAGCATCGGTCTCACGCCGGATGTCGGCGGCAGCTGGCTACTGAGCCGCGCGCCCCGAGAGCTGGGCACCTACCTCGCCCTCACCGCGCGCACCGCCTCGGCGGCCGACGCGATTGAACTCGGCCTCGCGGATGCGTTCGTGCCCGAGGATCGACTCTCCTCTCTTGTCGCATCGTTGGAGGAGTTGCCGGCCGACGAGGCCGTTGCCGCCCTTGCCGCCGAGCCGCCGCGGGGCGCCCGCGCATCCGATGGCTTGATCTCTGACGCGTCGTGGATCGAGCCGGCCTTCGCGCACGATACCGTCGGTGAGATTCTGGATGCCCTGGCGACGTCGGGCGCCCCGGCAGCGGTGGAGACTGCAGCGCTCATCAGAACCAAGTCGCCGACCGCGGTGGCCGTCACCCTGGAGTCGCTGCGTCGCGCTCGCGAGCTGCCCACCCTCGAGGCCTGCTTCAACCAGGAGCTTCGCATTATGGCGCACGCCCTGGCGCACCCCGACTTTCGCGAGGGAGTGCGCGCGCAGGTCATCGACAAGGACCGCACACCGCGCTGGGCGCCGGGCACCCTCGAGCAGGTTTTGCCGTCGATCGTCGCGTCGTTCTTCGAGGCCTAGCCAGCGTCGGGGGCTGTGCTTACACTTCGGATATGAGAGCCGATACCTTTTTTCTTCTGTCAGACGCCGCACTTCGCAGCGTCATCGATCGAGTGCAGCCGGGCGACTTTGACAAGCCCGTTCCTGCCTCGTGGACGTCCATCGAAAACCCCACTGTCCTCGACATCCTCAAGTCGCATGCCTACGACGAAGCCTGGATTCCCGGGGTGCTGGCCGGCAAGTCCATCGCCGACGGCGACGAGCTGCGTGACAAAGATCTGCTCGGCGACAACCCCGTCGCCGCCTACGACGCACTGAACGACGCAGCGACGGCGCTGGTGCAGGGCGGCGTCGACCTCGAGTCGACGTTCCATTTTCAGTACGGCGACTACCCGGCCGACGAGGGTCTCTCGCATCTCGCCATGTACCGAGCGACTCAGGCGTGGATGATCGCCAAGCACCTCGGAATCCCCTTCCATCTCTCACCCGAACTCATCGACGGGCTGAACGAGTGGGTCGTTCCTCACGCAGACGAGTGGCGCAGCTTCGGGGTCTTCCCTCCCGCGATCGAGCCGCCGGCCGATGCCGACGATGAGACGCGGCTGCTGTGTGCCATCGGCTTCTGGGTGTCCTAGTGATGCAGATCACCCTGAATCCGATCGGCCACGTGCACAGCAGTCGGGCTGAGGTGCGCGACGACCTCTGGGACGCGGAAACGACGTCGATCGTCGTCGACGGTGACTCGTTCACGTCTGAGGCGTTGCGTGAACTCGACAGTTTCAGTCATGTCGAGGTCGTTTACTTCTTCGATCAGGTCGCCCCTGAGAAGATCGAACACGGAGCCCGACACCCCCGCGGCAACACGGAGTGGCCGCTGGTGGGAATCTTTGCGCAGCGGGGCAAGAACAGGCCGAACCGTCTCGGGGTCACCGTCTGCCGAATCCTCCGGGTGCATGGACTCACCATTGAAGTCGAGGGACTCGACGCCGTCGCAGGCACGCCAGTAGTCGATATCAAGCCATATATGAAAGAGTTCGGTCCCAGGGGCGACATTCGCCAGCCGGCCTGGGCGTCCGAATTGATGAGCGAGTACTGGACTTCATCGAGCTGAGCGCCTCAGTTCGATACTCCGCCAGCGTCGATCACACTCACTGCGCCGAGCTGCGCCTCACGACGAGCTGCGGCTTCAGTACCACCGTGCGGTGCTCGTGCGTTGCCGGGTTGTCGACCTCCTCGGCGAGAAGCCCGGCGGCGATCACGCCCATCTCGCGCCCGGGCTGAGCGATCGTGGTGACCGGCACGGCGCTCTCGGCTGCATAGTGATTGTTGTCGTAGCCCGTGAACGCGATGTCGTCAGGCACCCTGACTCCGGCGGAGGTGAGGTGCTCGATGCATCCGACGGCGAGCGAGTCGGCGGCGCAGATGACGGCATCGGGTCGATCGTCAGCGTGTCGGTCGGCGAGTTGCTCGCCGAGAATGCGTCCGACCTTTGTCGTGAGACTGTGAGTCTCGATGATCTCGAGGGTGACTCCCTCGTGCTCCGCGACTGCACGCTCGACGCCCGCGAGGCGGTCGGCGACGGCGTGCAGATGGAGCGGCCCGCCTGCATAGAGCAGCTTGGTGCGTCCTAGATTGATCAGGTGACTTGCCGCGAGGTAGCCGCCGTGCTGCTCGTCGACGATGACGCCGCACGACTGCTCGTCTTCACCGGGCCAGTTCACGAACACCACCGGGCGCCCGTGGCTCCGCACCCGGGCGGCGCCGAGCTGTTCGCCGTCGAGGGGAGCCAGGATGACGCCGCGCACGCGAGTCTCGTCGAACAGGTCGAGATAGTCGTTCTGGCGTCGGAGGTCAACGTCGCTGTTGGCGAGAAGCAGCTTGAGTCCAGCCTCGGCCGCTGCAGACTCGATGCCGCGAGCGATGTCGACGAAGAACGAGTTGCCGATATCGACCAGCACGGCGCCCACGGTGTTGCCCGTCCCCTTGGCGAGGGTGCGTGCCGCGTCGTTCGGAACGAAGGCGAGTTCGTCGACCGCGGCGGCGACCTTCTCACGGGTCGCGGCGCTCAGCAGGTGTGGGCGGTTGAAGAAATTCGAGACGGTGCCGTGGGAGACGCCGGCGCGTTCCGCGACGTCACCCATTCGCGAATCGCTTTGCTGCGGGCTGCGCGCTCTTGATTCCGACATCGTCATCTGCTTTCGTTCTGATCTGCGTTGTTCAGTGAATCGTTACAATTCTCACCTTGCGGATCGAGTCCACTTTACCTATTCTCGTGAGTTGACGCGCATCAATTGATGCGCATCAACAGCAGCGGCACCGCTTGGCGCCTGCATTCAAGGAGGAATTGCAATGACACGACCTATGCGCCGAAGGGCCGCTCTGGTTCCGATCGTGGCCAGCGCGGGAGCGCTCGCCCTCTTGCTCACCGGCTGTGGTGGCGGTGGAGGAGGCGCTAGCTCCGCGGCCACGCAGTTCACGTACCTCATCAACTCCGAGAACACCACCATTCCCGGTCAGCTCACCGCGCTCGCCGACGACCAGTGCAAGGCGGAGAACACGGCACTGCCGCTCAAGGTCGAGACCGTGCCCCAGACGAACCTCGACCAGAAGCTCCAGCTGCTGGCCGGGCAGAACTCTCTTCCCGTGATGTACGCGGCCGGCAACGCTCCCGACCTCACCAAGACCCTCGACAAGTCCGGCAACGTCGTCGACTTCGAGAAGGCCCTGACCGATCTCGGTGCAATCGATGACATCGAGCCGGCTGCGGTCAGCACCATCAAGGCTCTCTACGGCGGCAAGTTCAACGTGCTCCCGTACCAGTACAACATCGAGGGCATCTGGTACAACAAGCAGATCTTCGCCGACGCCGGCATCGAGGTGCCGCAGACGTGGGACGAGCTGGTTGCAGCCGCCGACACCATCTCGAAGACGGGCGTCACGCCGTTCGCCGCCTCCGGGGAGCAGGGCTGGCCGCTCACCCGTCTGGTCGGCGACTACCTCTTCCGCGACCTCGGTCCCGATGCACTGCAGAAGGTTGCCGATGGCGACGCGAAGCTCACCGACCCCGAGTACGTCAAGGCGGCCGCCGCGGTTGCAGACCTTGGCGCCAAGGGCTACTTCGGGCAGGGCGTCGGCTCGATCGACTACGACACGGCCGCCCAGCAGTTCCTCACCGGCAAGGCCGCGATGTTCTACATGGGCAGCTGGATCCTCGACTCGATGAACAACCCTGACGCGAACAAGATCGGCAGTGACAACGTCGGCTTTATGCCGTTCCCCGCTGTCGACGGCGGCAAGGGCTCGATCGATGAGTACCCGGCGAACGTGGGCCTGCCGAGCACGCTGAACGCGAAGGTCTACGACGACAAGGTCGGCGCCTGGCTCGGCTGCATCGCCGAGAACTATGGCAGCGCGGCGCTCCAGAGCGAGGGCAGCATCTCCGGCTTCAAGGCGAACACCGAGGTCACGGGCGTCGCTCCGCTCACCCAGGAGATCCAGACGACGATCTCCAAGTCGACCTCAAGTGTGCTCTGGTTCGAGGCCCTGTTCTCGACGAAGGCCACGACCACCAGCCAGACGAACGCCGCACAGCTCGTGACCGGGGCGATCAGCCCTGAGGACTTCATGAAGCTCGTGCAGGCCGACCTCGACAACTGATCCGAAGCGGGTGGCGGCGGCACATCCGCCGCCACTCGCATCTGGTTCGCGGACGCACACGGAAGTGACATGACATGAAACACGTACTCGGCGACAAGCGGGCGATCGCGATCCTGCTCGGCCCCGCCCTCCTCGTCTACACCCTGGTGATGCTCGTGCCGGTCATCTGGTCGCTCGGCTACACCGTCTTCGAAGGCAACGCGATCACGGGCTTCACGTTCGTGGGCTTCGACAACTTCGTGCGCGCGGCGGGCGACCCGAAGGTGTGGGACGCGGTGCTGTTCACGATCAAGTACGCGGTGGTCGTCACCGTCGGCCAGGTCTTCATGGGCTATCTGATGTCGCTTCTCTACGTCTTCGTACTCAAGCGCTCGTCCGGCATCATCCGTACGCTCGTCTTCTTCCCTGTCGTCCTTCCGACGGTCGCCGTCGCACTCCTGTTCCAGAAGATGTTCGAGGTCGCCCCGACCACCGGCATCGTCAACACGGTCATCAACGCCTTCGGCGGAGACTCGGTCGACTGGTTCGGCAGCGGCGCGAACGCCTTTCTGATCATCGCGATCATGGACATCTGGCGCTCCATCGGTTTCTATGGCGTGCTGCTCTACGCGGGCATCGTCGAGATCCCCGAGGACACGCTCGAATCCGCTCGGCTCGACGGCGCCACCGGCTGGAGTCTCGTGCTTCACATCGTCATTCCGCTGTCGCTCCCCGTGCTGCTCTCGGCGATCATCTTCAGCGTCAACGGCACGCTCAAGGTATTCGACTCGATCATCGCCCTGACGAACGGCGGCCCAGGAAACTCCACGAGTCCACTCACGCTGTACATGTTCCAGACGTCGTTCTCGTATGGCGAGTACGGCTACGGCAGCACCATCGCGCTCCTGCTGACGATCATCTGCCTCATCGTGACCGTGTTCATCTTCCGCTCCTCGCGTCGCGACCTCACGAAAGCCTGAACCGATGACCTCCACCACCGTTTCCGCACCCGGCGCCGTGAAGGCTCCCGAGCGTCGTCCTCGACCCTCGGCCGGCGCGCGTCGCCTGCGTCGATTCCTCGTGAAGCTCCCGCTGAACATCGTCGTCGCGCTCATCCTCGTCATCACGATCTACCCGCTCTTCTGGCTCGTGATCAGCTCGTTCAAAACGAACGACGAGTTCATCAACGGAGACGCTTTCGCACTGCCGAGCACGATCAACTGGCAGAACTACGTCGAGGCGTGGACCACCGGCAATATGGGCCAGTACCTCACGAACAGTGCACTCGCGGTGTTCCCGGCGCTCGCCCTCATCATCGTGTTCGGCACCGCGGCCGGCTTCGCACTCGAGGTCATGGTCTGGAAGGGCCGAAACGCCGTCCTGTTGGCCTTTCTCGTCGGCATCATGGTTCCCGGGCAGATGATCCTGCTTCCGCTCTTCACCGTCTACTTCCAGACCGGTCTCTCCGGCACCCTCTGGCCGCTCATCATCACCTACACGGCCATCGGTCTTCCCTTGACCGTGTTCATGATGGCGACGTTCTTCCGTGCGATCCCGCGCGAGGTGTTCGAAGCGTCGACCCTTGACGGGGCAAGCATCATCCGTTCGTTCTTCGTCATCGGGTTTCCGATGGTTCGCAACGGCATCTTCACCATCGCGCTCGTGCAGTTCTTCTTCATCTGGAATGACCTTCTCATCGCGCTGACGTTCACGAACAGCTCCGATCTCCGCACGATCCAGGTGGGACTGCTCAACTTCACGGGCGAGTTCGGAGCGACCCAGTACGGTCCGCTCTTCGCCGCTATCTGCATCAATGTCTTCGGCACGCTCGTGCTCTACCTCGTGCTGAACCAGCGCGTGATGAAAGGCCTCACAGCGGGGGCCGTCAAGGGCTGACCCGTTCCTCCGCTGCCTTCAACCACTCTGCGCGCCCGGTCGTCCGCGATCGGGAGAAAGGCGATGCTTCGCCATGACCGCTTCACCCACCACAACCCAGACCGCTGACCTCACGGGGTCGGTTCCGGCCTACGCCGCCCCCGTCATCGTGAGCGCGCCCCGATTCGAACACCTCCGCGAGCCACTCGGCATCGGCGTCGCCTCTCCGAGGCTGTCATGGAAGCTCGCGGCGCCCGCGGGGTTCGAGCAGTCCGCGTATCAGATCGAAGCAGTGCGTCGAGGAGGACGAACGCAGAGCGAAGCAGCCGTCTCGTCGGAGCAACTGCTCGTCGAATGGCCGTTCGAGCCACTCGTCTCGCGTGAGTCGGCCGCGGTGCGGGTTCGAGTGCAGGATGGCGACGGAGAGTGGTCGGCGTGGAGTCCAGCCGCGACCGTGGAAGCGGGCCTGCTCGAACCGAGTGAGTGGAGTGCCCTGCCCGTGGGCGGCGCGTGGGCCGAAGACCCGGATGCCGAGCGTCGTCCGTCGCTCGTGCGCCGGGAGTTCTCCCTGCCGGACGATGTTGTCGGTGCCCGTCTGTATGTGACCGCGCACGGACTCGCGGAGGTGGAGATCAACGGACGACGTATCGGGCAGGACGCGCTCGCGCCGGACTGGACCGTGTACGGCAAACGCCTCACCTACCGCACCTACGACGTGCTCGACGCGCTGCGCACCGGCGACAATGCGATCGGTGCGTGGCTCGGCGACGGGTGGTACCGGGGTCGCATCGGCTTTCACGGCGGCTACCCGAACCTCTACGGTGCCGATCTCTCGCTCATCGCGCAGCTCGAGATGACGCATGCCGACGGCCGACGCACCACGATCGCCACCGATGAAGACTGGAGTGCCGGCTTCGGGCCGATCCTGCGCAGCAACCTCTACTTCGGCGAGCATTACGACGCCCGCGAGGAGATCGCCGGGTGGTCTCTGCCCGGGTTCACGGGCGACGGGTTCTCGCCGGTGGCCGTGCGGTCGAGGGATGCCGCCACTCTCGTCGCGCCGCAGGGCCCACCGGTCCGCAATACCCAGATCGTTTCGCCCGTGCAGGTGATCACCTCGCCCTCCGGCGCGACCGTGCTCGATTTCGGACAGAATCTCGTCGGCCGACTGCGCATCCGGGTGTCGGGTGCGCGCGGCGCGACGGTGCAGCTGCGGCACGCCGAGGTCATGCAAGACGGTGAAATCTATACGCGTCCGCTCCGTGGCGCCCTCGCAACCGACAGGTACACGCTGCGCGGTGCCGCCGACTCCGATACCGACCACGTCGAGGTATGGGAACCGCGCTTCACCTTCCACGGTTTCCGCTACGCCGAGATCACCGGATGGCCGGGCGAGTTCGACGCCTCCGATGTCGAGGCGCTCGTCTACCACAGTGATATGGAGCGCACGGGCTGGTTCGAGTCGTCAGACCCGCTCCTCGACCGCCTGCACGAGAACGTTGTCTGGGGCATGCGCGGCAACTTCGTCGGCCTGCCGACGGATTGCCCCCAGCGTGACGAACGTCTCGGCTGGACGGGCGACATCCAGGTGTTCGCGCCCACGGCATCCTTTCTCTACGATTGCGCCGGGTTCCTCGGCGGCTGGTTGCGCGATGTCGAGGCGGAGCAGCTCTCCGACGGCACCGTTCCCTGGTACGTGCCGGTCATCCCCGGCGGCAGCGAGTGGACGCCGATCCGGCCCGGAGCGGTCTGGGGAGACGTGGCCGTGCTGACGCCGTGGACCCTGTTCGAGCGGTTCGGCGATCGCGGTGTGCTGGCGACCCAGTACGAGAGTGCGAAGCGGTGGGTGGACCTCGTCGATCGTCTCGCCGGCCCCTCGCACCTGTGGAACAGCGGGTTCCAGCTCGGCGACTGGCTCGACCCGGCTGCGCCGCCGGAGGACCCTGCCGATGCTGCGACCGACCGCTACCTCGTCGCGACCGCCTACTTCGCGCGCTCCGCGCAGCGACTGGCGGAGACCGCGGTGGAACTCGGCCGCGAAGACGACGCCGCCCACTATGGTCGGTTGGCCGCCGCGATCCGTGAGGCCTTCGCCGCCGAATACGTGCTCGAGTCAGGCGAGCTCACGAGCGATGCCCAGACGGCGTATTCGCTCGCGTTGGAGTTCGGACTGTTCCCGACGTTCGAGCAGCGGGAGTGGGCGGGCGGACGCCTCGCCGAGCTCGTGGCGCAAGCCGGAAATCGGATCGCGACCGGGTTCGCGGGTACGCCGCTGATCACCGACGCGCTGACCGACAGCGGGCACCTCCGGACTGCCTACGACCTGCTGTTCGAGGACGAGTGCCCGTCATGGTTGTATACGGTGAAGCAGGGCGGCACCACCATCTGGGAGCGCTGGGACAGCCTGCGCCCCGACGGATCGGTGAACCCCGGCGGCATGACCTCGTTCAACCACTACGCCCTGGGAGCCGTCGCCGACTGGATGCACCGCACCATCGGCGGCCTGACGAGCGTCGCTCCGGGATACCGGCGGGTGCGGATAGCGCCGCGCCCCGACCCTCGACTCACGTCGGCGGCGGTTGCGCACGAGTCGCCGTACGGACGCATCAGCGTTTCCTGGCGAGTCGTTGGAGGCGAATTGGCAGTCGACGTAGTCGTGCCCGTGGGCGTTACTGCCGAGATCGCTCTACCTGGCGATGAGGAACTAGTGGTGGCGCACGGCGAGCATCGCTTCGTCGTGCCCTTCGTGTCGGATTCCGAGCATCGATGATCAGGGCAGGCGTGGAGGCTTCACCTATTTGGCCGCGCGAGTGAAGGCGTTCAGAAGGTAAGAGACTCGAATGGCTATCGCGTACTTCTTCTCAGCCGGTACGGATCGCGGATCTCTCCGCGCCGCGTGCACGTCGTCGGCATCGAGGCCGGCAAGGGTGGCGATGTTCTCGGCGGTCAGATGAAGCTCGAACATCAGCGAATCGAGGATCCCTGTGAGTCGCTCATCGTCGGGAATCGTCATCCCCTCGATGAGCTGCGCGGCAAGAATCGACAGTCGCATGCTCTCCTCAGAGGAGAACGCCGGGGGAGTCGTCGTGAGCCCAGTGTCTGACTGGCCTGCCGAGAGGAAGGCTCGAAGCGCGTCCGGACTGACGCCGGTGAGCGACTGGAGGCCCTCTTCGGTTATGCCGCCTTCGGCGAGGAGTCTCCGCAATCCGGCCGCCGCATCGAATGCTTCTACCGTCATCGCCGTTACGCGAACGCGTTCACGCCCGTGAGCTCGGCCGAGAGAGCCCACAGTCTGGCGGCATCCTCGCGATCGATCGCGTGGGCATCCACCCCCGCGAAGCGGGCCGTCGGGCTGCCGGCGACGGTGGGTTCTGCGATGTCGCAGTCCTCGCAATAGACGCCGCCCATTCCCTCGAGCTGCGGTGATGTCGCCGCCCACGTCGAGGTGGCCGCGCCCTGGGCCGGCGTCTTGAACCGCTCGTTCACGGTGCCGTCCTCGGTGATCCAGCCCGAGGCGATCATCTCTTCGCGAGGCAGGTGGCGTTGCAACTCGGTCATGATTCCGCCCGGATGCGCCGCGAAGGCTCTGACGCCGTGCGATTGACCCAGCGCATCCAGTTGCACCGCGAACAGGCTGTCAGCCGTCTTCGCCTGGCCGTACGCCTGCCACTTGTCGTAGCCGGACGTGAACTGCGGGTCGTCGAAGCGCATCGGGCTGAGCTTGTGCCCCGTCGACGACAGTGCCACGACGCGGGCTCCGCCGCCTGCGACGAGCGCGGGCCACAGCAGATTCGTGAGCACGTAGTGGCCCAGGTGATTCGTGGCGAACTGCGACTCCCAGCCGTCGCCGACGCGCGCCTCGGGCGAGGCCATGATCGCCGCGTTGTTGATCAGGATGTCGAGGCTGCGCCCCGATGCCACAAAGCGCTCCGCGAACGCGCGAACGCTGTCGAGATCAGAGAGGTCGAGTGTGTCGACCTCGACCGTGGTGAGGCCGCGCGCATCCAGGGCCTGCCGCGCCACCTCGGGGCGGCGGGCGGGCACGACGACGTGCGCGCCGGCATCCGACAGTGCAGTGACCGTCTCGATTCCGAGCCCCGAGTAGCCGCCCGTGACGATGGCCGTCTTGCCCGTCAAGTCGATGCCCTCCAGCACGTCGCTCGCCGTGGAGCGGTCGGTGAATCCGGAGGGCAGGGCGTGCTGCGGCGTAGTTGTCATTGGTCAAGCTTATGTCGCGGCTGGCGCCTGTTGCTGGGCGCGACAGATGTTGCCGGTCGACGGGCAACACCCGTCGCGCGCAGCAACATTCGTGGCGATAGGGTCGGCTCATGCACCTCTTCTTCCGCACGGTCTGGTACCAGTGGCGCGCGCGATCGAGGCGTCGGGTGGGGGCGTTCGATGTTGTGTCCACGCCCTTTCGCGTGCTGCCCAGTGACCTCGACATCTTCAAGCACATGAACAACGGCGTCTACCTGTCGATCCTCGACCTGGGGCGGCTCGACATGCTCGTGCGCAGCGGCATCTGGGCGATCGTGAACGGCCGCGGCTGGTACCCGGTGGTCGTCGCCGAGACCATCAGCTTTCGCAAGTCGCTCACCCTCTGGCAGCGCTTCGACGTGGAATCGCGCGTGCTCGGCTTCGACGACAAGGCCGTCTACGTGGAGCAGCGCTTCACGGTCGACGGCGAGATCTACGCGCACGCATTCATCCGCGGCCGCTTCCTGAAGCGCAGTGGCGGCGTCGTTCCGATGCCCGAGCTTCTGGATGCCGTGGGCCCGATCCCCGCCGAGGTCACGGTTCCGGAATGGCTGCACGAGTGGGGCCAGAAGACGGCGCTGCCTGCGACGAAGGCTCCCGCGCCCAGCGAGTGGTGACGGATGATTGATGAGGTCGGACTGACAGACGGAGGAATCGTCCGGCCACACCCGTTAAGAGGAGGGAACATGACCATTGCTACTCAGCCGCGCAAGCTAGCTGCACGCGGTGCCCTCGCTGTTCTCGTCGGGGTCGCTGCCGTATTCGCGGCCCTCTTTCTCTCGCCATTCTGGTTTGTCGTCGTCGTAGCTATCGCAGCGTGGAACGTGGTTCGTCTCGTCCGTCAGGCGATGGCGGAACCCGCTATTCCGATTGCATCGAGTGCGGTGCTGATCGGCATCAACATCGCTCTCGTGCTGTTCGTGGCCGGGTGGCTCATGACCACCCTTCTGTTCAGTCCTTAGCCCGTAATAGCGCTCAGTCCCTGGAGTAGTAGGTACCGATGCGGTCAGTGGGTACCGGTGTGCCGGCACATACTGTCCGCAGCGGGGACAGTTACAGGCGTGCGCCGCGCCGCTAGTGTGAGGGCACATCGCATGTGCTTCATCAGGGGAGAACGGGGAGAACTATGAGCACGATTCGGGGAATCGATCCGTCTGTGCCGCCGAGCGGCAGCGGCTGCGTGGAGTGTCTCGAGACCGACGATCAGTGGTGGTTCCACCTGCGCCGGTGCGCGCAGTGCGGACACATCGGATGCTGCGACAGCTCGCCGAACCAGCACGCGTCGAAGCACGGGGCCGAAACGGGGCACCCGATCATTCAGAGTTTCGAGTCCGGCGAGGACTGGGTGTGGAGCTTCGAGACGAACCAGTACTACGAGGGGGCCCCGCAGCTCGCCGCTCCCGACAGTCATCCCGCCGACCAGCCCGTTCCCGGTCCGGCGGGGCGCGTGCCCGCCAACTGGCAGGAATTGTTGAACCAGTAGAGCGGTTGGTGATCGACAGAGAGGGAGGGCACCGTGCAGGACTCCGTTGTCACGATCATCTGGATCGTGTCGTTCGTGGTGGTCACCGTCGCGGTCAGCGGACTGACGAAGCGTATCGGCTGGTCGGCTCCCGTGTCGCTCGTGCTTGTCGGTGCCGTGGCCTCGTTCGTTCCAGGAGTGCCTCACCTCGAAATCGAGCCCGACCTCATCCTCTACGGGCTGCTGCCCCCGCTGCTCTTCGCGGCGGCCATCCGAACGTCGTTCGTCGACGTGCGCGCCCGGCGCGACGGCATCCTGCTTCTGTCTGTGGGTCTTGTCGCCTTCACCGTGGTGGTCGTCGGCTTCACCGCGTGGCTCATCATTCCCGCGATCACGATGGCCGCCGCGTTCGCGTTCGGCGCCGTGGTCGCGCCGACGGATGCCGTGGCCGTCACGGCCGTGGCCGGTCGCCTCGGGCTGCCCCGGCGGCTCGTGACCGTGCTCGAGGGCGAGAGCCTGCTGAACGACGCCACCGCCCTGGTCGCCCTCAATGCGGCCGTGCTCGCGATGGTCAGCATCATCAACCCGTGGATGGTGGCGGCCGACTTTGTGATCGCCGTGGTCGTCGGCGTTGCGGTCGGGCTGGGCGTGGGATGGGTGCTCGCCAAGATCCGGCAGCAGCTGCGTGCCCCCGTGCTCGACACGAGCCTGTCGCTGGTTACCCCCTACCTCGCGTTCATCCCCGCGCAGCTGTTGCACGGATCGGGCGTGCTGGCCGTGGTCGTGGCCGGACTGTTCCTCGGCTACCGGTCGCCTGTCATCCAGACGGCCGAGGCGCGCATCGCCGAGTCGATCAACTGGCGCACGATCCAGTTTCTGCTCGAGAATGCCGTTTTTCTTCTTATGGGCCTCGCCCTCGCCGAGATCTTCGACGGTGTCGTCGACTCGGGCCCGGGGTTCTGGCCCACGGTGGGCATCTCGGCGATCATCCTGCTCGCGCTCGTTGTGTCGCGGGTGGTCTGGATGCTCATCACCACCTCGGTCTACCGGTTCGGCCCCCAGTGGTTGCGCGGCCGCGGATGGAGCTGGCGCACCGGAATCGCGGTGTCGTTCGCGGGCATCCGGGGTGTGGTCACGCTGGCGGCTGTGTTCCTGCTGCCGGAGGAGACGCCGAACAGGGAGTTCCTGCAGTTCCTCGCGTTTGTCGTGGTGGCGGGCACGCTGGTCGAGGGGCTGGGGCTGCCCTGGCTCATCCGTCGGCTGCGCCTACCTCCGCCCGACGTCGACCAGGAGCGCGGAGAGACGCAGCGGCTTATGGTCGAGGCGCAGACCGCAGGGCTCGAGCTTCTCGAGCAACAGGAGCTCGAGGGCGTGGAGCCCCGGGTCGTGGAACGCCTGCGCACGAACGCGCGCTTTCTCGCCGAGGCTCTTGAGAACCCACCCGAGGCCGACCGCGAGACCCGCCCCGCGTCATACAACAGGCTGCGTCGGCTCATGGTGCAGGCAGAGCGACAGGCGGTGCTCGATGCCCGGGCGGAGGGCCGCTACCAGGAGCGCGCGGTCAAGACGACGCTGGCGTTCATCGACGCGGAGGAGTCCGCCCTCGACATGCATAAGCCGCCGAAGCCGGGCTCGAACCTCACCTGAGCTGCTCGGTGCGCTCAGGGTTTGAGCAGTTCTGCGCGGGCGGCGGCCGCGCCGTGCACCTCGAGGGGCCAACTGGGGCGGGCGAAGTTTTCGCGGGCGAGGCGCAATTTCTGCATCGTGTTCGGTTCGCCCGGGCGCGGTTCGACCACGGTTATGCCCGCGTCGACGTAGCCCAGTCGGCGCGAGACGCCGAGCGACGACTCGTTCCAGGTGGCCGCGCTCGATTCGGCGACCTCGACATCGAGATGATCGAAGGCGAACAATAGGATGGCGGCTCGCATCTCCTTGCCGAACCCTTGGCCCTGCGCCGACCGGGTGAGCCACGACCCCGACGAGACGGTCTTCGTGCGGGCCAGGTTCTCGGCGCGCAGATCCTGCATTCCGATGACGCGGCCCTCGCGCAGAACCACGAAGTCGAGCGTCCATGTTCCGGGTTGCACGGTGGTGCGCAGGTGCCAGTGGTACTTCGCGAAGTCGCGGGCGAGCTGCTCGGGCTCGGCATCGGTCCAGGGTGCGTCGAACGGCATGCGCTCGGGCGGATGGATGCCCGCCAGCACTGCCTCGACAAGGGCCGGGAGATCGTCGTCGCGCATCAGACGCAGCTCGAGCCGCGGCGAGCGGAGGCGCAACGCGAAGAGGGGCCACACGTCGTCGAGAGTCAGCATGGTGCCCCAGAGTACTCGACGTGCGGGCGTCGCTTTCGGTGCGCTCGCGGGTGTTGCTCGCGGCGACGGATGTTGCCGGCCGACCAGCAACATCCGTCGCGGCGGGCAGCATGCGCTCGGTGTTTTAGGGGCGCGAACGCGTCAAGCCTCGGCGAGGTTGCGGCGGATGCGCCGGATGACGAGCCACACGACCACGCCGACGATCGCAGCGTAAACGACGTAGTTCAGGTAGTCGCTGTACTTCTCGATGATCTCGTACTGGGTTCCGAGCGCTGCGCCGAGGCCGATGAGCAGACCGTTCCAGATCGCGCTTCCCGCGACAGTGAAGATGCTGAAGCTCACCAGGTTCATGCGTTCGGCTCCTGCCGGCAGCGAGATGAGGCTGCGCACCCCGGGAATGAACCTGCCGAAGAACACCGCCGACTTGCCGTGCCTGGAGAACCACGATGCGGCCTTCTCGAAGTCGTGCTTTTCGACCAGTGGCAGCTTCGACAGCCACTCGATCGCCCGATCCATTCCGAGCTTGGCGCCGAGCCAGTAGAGAATGAGCGATCCCGCGTAGGCTCCGAGGGTGCTTGTGACGACGACGAGAACGATGCTGAGCTCGCCGCGCTGTGACAAGAATCCGGCGAGCGGCAGGATGACCTCGCTGGGAATCGGAGGGAATACCGTCTCGATCAGAGTGAAGAGACCCACGCCCCACTCGCCGATGCCCTCCATCAGAGTGAGTGCGAAGCCGGCGAGCCCGCCGAGCTCGGTGGGGTTGCCTGCTGTACGAATCATCCCTTCAAGGGTGGCATGTCGCAGAAAGCCGATCCTCCCAAGGCCCTGGGAACGAGCGGACGAATTCGGCATCCAGGATTTTCTCAGCATTTCGACGCACTTCGGGCGTGACGATCTGCAGTCGGCGTGCGTCATAGACGTGAGAGCCGCACACGCCGGTTCTTCATCAAACGAGAAAGACAGGAACGAATCATGAGTGCAGCAGACAAGATCCAGAACGCCGCCGAAGACCTCAAGGGCAAGGCCAAAGAGGCTCTCGGAAACATCACGAAAGACGACAGCCTGGTCGCCGAGGGCAAGGCTGAGCAGGTCAAGGCCGACGCGAAGAAGGCCGGCGAGAACGTGAAGGACGCGTTCAAGCACTAAGTGCCCTTTGCCGACCCCGGCCCACGAGGCCGGGGTCGGCCTGTCTCGTAAGAAAGGCCAAAGACACAGAACGTGAATACATCCATCCACTCGCAGAACGACCACTGATGGGCAAGCTCATCTATGGCAACTCGGGCGTCGAAATGGTGCTCGACGATCGACCGCTCAACCATGTTCGAGTGGTCATACTCGCAAAACTCCGCCGGGGCGAGAGCTTCGGTCTCTCGTGGGAGAACGATCGCGGTCACCACATGATGTGGCTCCACCCCTCGATTCCCCTCTACTTCACTTTTTCCGGCAAACGGCATCCTCTGCTCAATCGGGCGTGGATCGATGCGCTGATGCGCACGGCGAACTCGCCCAGTGGGCTCGAGATCGTCGCAGAACCCGCGGAACTCGAGCGATGAAGCGTCGCCCGCGGAGCGTCTGGTTCGCCCTCGGCACAGGCGTGATCGTCACCGTCATTGTGGCGACGATCGTGCTCGTACCTGTGATCGGCCTCGTGACGTCCGCCGTCGCCGCCGCTCCTTTCGTCGACTTTCCGATCGACAGCATGATCGTGGCCGTCATCGGCGGTTACGCGCTGGCGGCCGGATTTCTGGCGCTGATTCTGCGCATCCGTCATGGTGCGCTCGCCTGGATCTGCTCCGTCGCGGCTGTTATCGCGGCGCTGGTCGTGTCGATCTATCCGCTGGTCGCCGCCGCCATCGCAGCGGCGAACGAGGCCGGTGAGGTGATTCCGATCATCGTCGAATGGATCGGCAGACTGCAGCAGCAGCTGTCCTGAGAAAGTCTCTCGAAAAAAATCTCTCAATCCGCGTGACGAATCCGTCGCCACCAACGACCTATCCATGAAGCACAACGAAGCCCCGGAAGATCCGGGCATTGAAAACTGAAGGAGATCATCATGGCCAGCACCACCCCCGTCACCCCCGCCTCTGTCGCTCCCGCAAGCTCCTCGACCGCGTCGAGCAGCCTCGGCAAGACCACCATCAACGACTCCGTCGTAGCCAAGGTCGCCGGCATCGCAGCCCGCGAGTCCCGCGGCGTCTTCGCCCTCGGCGGTGGAGCAGCTCGCGCCTTCGGCGCCATCCGCGAGGCCGTCGCCGGTGAAGACAAGAGCCAGGGCATCAGCGTCGAGGTCGGCGAGACCCAGGTCGCCGTCGACGTCACCATCGTTGCCGAGTACCCGGCCCCGCTGCAGGATGTCTCGGACGGTGTCCGCGCCAACATCATCAAGGCGGTCGAGTCGATCGTGGGTATGGAGGTCACCGAGGTCAACGTGACCGTCAACGACGTGCACCTTCCTTCGGACGACAACTCCGACGACGCTGAGGCTCGAGTCCAGTGACCCCCTCGGCAACCCGCACGGGCATCCTGATCGGCGCGGTCCTCGCGCTCACCGGCGTCGCCTTCGGCTTCTGGGCGTTCCTTTTCGTCGCGGTAGCGATGGCCGTCGGAGCCCTCGTCGGCCGCATCGTCGACGGCAAGCTCAGCGTGGCTGGCCTCGTCGACGCATTCCGCGGAAAGCGATCTTCGTCATGAGTCCCGCCGCGACGTCTCCGGCCGGCGCGGCACAGCGCGGTCGTACCCGCATCACGTCGAAAGCTCTGAATCGTGTTGTGTCCGCCGTCACGGCGGACGCGCTCGGAGTCGACTCGAATCACGTGGGGGTCGACCTCGCCGACCGCGACGGGCTCCTCGCCCTGACGGTGACGACCCCCATCCGAGTCGTGTCGCTCAATCGAATCCAGTCGGATAGCTCGGTCGTGAACCGCTCCGGGGGATCCATTCTCGAGCGCGCCGCACACGCCCAGGGCGACATCCGCGAGCGGGTCACGACGCTCACCGGATCGCAGATCGCACAGGTGATCGTGAAGGTCTCCGGTGTCACCATCCAGCCAGAAGAGAGAGTGAAATGAGCTCCAGTAACACGGCTCTCTACGCCCGCATCGGCCGGCGAGAGACCCACTCCTCGCGCTCGATGCTCGCCATCGTCCTTGCGATCGTCTTGATCGTGGTCTTCGCCTGGGTCGGAACCGAGGTCGTGATCGCGTTGCTCGGAATGCCCGCGCTGCTCGTCGCGCCATCCGACATGTTCGCGTCGGCCGTCGGCCTGCCAGAACAGCCGGCCGCTTTCGTGGCGGCCGCCGGCATAGTAGCTGCCGTGATCGGCCTCGTGCTGATCATCACGTCGCTCTCGCCGGGCCGCCGCGCGCGGCACCTGATCGACACCGAACGGGCCGTGACCGTCGTCGACAACGAGGTGATCGCATCCGCCCTCGCCCGTCACGCGTCGTACGCCGGCAATGTCGACCCCGACAACGCAACCGTGTCGGTGTCTCATCGACTCGGCGTCGTCGACCTCACGCCCGCCTCGGGCATTCCCGCAGACCGCGACGCCGTCACCCGCGCCGTGACCGAGCAACTCGACTCCTACGGGCTGCGGCCCACGGTTCGCGCTCGGGTACGCATCGCTGAGAAAGGCAAGGTGGGGGCATGACCAGTACCAATCGTTTCGCGAACAGGCTACTGATCTTCGTCTGCGGCCTCGTGCTGCTCGCGGTGGGCGGCGCGGCTGCCGCTGCGGTGCTCGTGCCCGGTATCCGGGATGTCTGGAAGGACACGGGCGCACAGGTCACCGATCAGGTCGGTTCGTGGTTGCAGCAGACGCGACTCGCGGGCCTCGAGGTGAGCTGGATCCTCATCGCCATCGTCGCGCTCCTCGTCATCGCGATCGTGCTCCTCATCGTGTTCATCGCCCGTCACGGGCACGGACACACGTCGAGGGCCGTCACCGATTCCAGCGGAGAGCACGGCAGCACGATCGTCGAGTCGGCGGTGGCCGAGCAGGCTCTTCAGGATGCCCTCGGTGGTCATTCCGAGTTCGTCGCGTCGCACGTCTCCACCTACAAAGTCCGCCGCACACCCGTGCTGAAGGTGTCTGTCACCTGCCGCCGCGGGGTGTCCCCGAAAGACGCGGCGGCCATCGTCGAGTCGAAACTGCTCGCCCTCGACGGACTGCTCGGGCGCGAACTGCCCGCACTGATCCAGGTCAGCGGCGGGTTCCGAGCCCGGGTCGGCAAGACGACCCGCCTGCAGTAGAACCCCAAGAGAGAAGAAGCACATGCCGAAACCCATCGTGTGGCTCGTCGTCATCGCCGTCGGCACGACCGCCTACGTCGTCGGAGCCAAGGCCGGCCACGGCCGCTACACCGAGATCAGCGAGACGGCGAAGGCCTTCTGGAACGATCCCGCCGTGAAGAAGGCCCGTGTGCGCGCTCAGAAGAAGACCCAGAAGGCGGCGAAGAAAGCCGTGAAGAGGATCACCAAGTAGCTCGGCTGCCGAGCGAGCTTTCGTGCCCGAATACTTCCATTCGCGATACCCGTACGCGAACAGACGGAGGTGTTCGGGCACTTTTGCGTGCGGACTACGACGTTCCGTCGACGTAAACCCAGGCGCCCGCGACGCGGGTGAACGTGCTGACCTCGTGCTGCACGCCGGACGATCGGCCCTCCGGCGCATCCACCCGGTACTTCGCGCGGAACTCGACGATTCCGTCTGCATCGCGCTCGCCTCCGCTCTCCGTGCGCACGATCTCGAGCCACAGCCAGCGCGTGTCGGGGTCGATCTCGATCGACGCGGGCCGGGTATCTGGATGCCACGACCGCAGCAGGTAGGCAGGGTCACCCACCGCGAACGCCGAGAATCGCGACCGCATCAGGCGCTCGGCGGTCGGGGCGCTCACGGCCCCGCTGTGGAGCGGGCCGCAGCACTCGCCATAGCTCAGGCCGGAGCCGCAGGGGCAGCGCGTGTCGGAGTCCATCTAGTCAGTATGCCGAAAGCGGCATGCATGAGAGGTGAGGTGCGGCTGATCAGCGTAGAGCGGTCGGCACCACGTCGCGACGCTGCCAGCGAAGAGAGATGCTGCGCCTGAAGTCGGAACGGCCGAAGCCCTGCTCGAGTTCGTTCACGACCGCCGCCATCGAGGCGGCGAGAGTCTTCTCGTCGGTCGCCACCACGTTCAGCGTCAGTGATCGACCCTCCTGACGCACCAGCACGCGCCCCGCGTCGGGAATCGACACGATGAAGCCGTGGGCATCCACCGGCATGCGCCGATAGCGAGCCAGCCGATCGGTGAAGATCGACAGGGCGTAGGGGGAGTGGAGGGCGGTGAGGGTCGCCGTCGACGTCTGCATTGCGCCACTGTGTCAGGGGCCGGTGACGCGGGGGTGAACGCGCCGTAACGAGAGATGATCACGCGTCGATGCGGCGATTGTCCGACCCTCGGGTTAGCCTGCCGTCACCATGACTCTCGAAGCGGCGCCCGCGGCATCCGATGTCGTCGCCACTGTGTACGCGCCGACGCACGAGGTCGACGTCGCGCGAACAATGGGTGTGCACGGCCGGGGAACGGGTGACCCGACCTGCCGTACGACGCCGGAGGGGTTCTGGCGCACGGTGCGAACGCCTATCGGGGCGGCGACTCTGCTTCTGCGTCAGCGGAGGCACGGCATCGAGGCCTATGCCTGGGGCGACGGAGCGCACTGGGTGATCGAGCGGGTTCCCGCGCTTCTGGGCCACGACGACGATTGGTCCGAGCTGTCGCTGCACACGCATCCGGCGCTCGCGGAGGTGCGGCGGCGCAACCCGGGCATGCGGCTCAGTCGTTCAGGGCTCATGATGGAGGCCCTCGTGCCGGCCATCATCGAGCAGAAAGTCACCACGCTCGAAGCGCATCGGGCCTGGTACAAGCTCATCCGCATCTACGGCGAGACGGCCCCGGGCCCCGCTCCTGTAGGCATGCACGTTGCCCCGCACGCCGATATCTGGCGCGGGGTGCCCTCGTGGCAGTGGCATCGCGCCGGTGTCGACCCGCGCCGCAGCCGCACGGTGGTGTCGGCGTGCCAGATCGCCACGGCCCTCGAACGGGCTGCGGGCGTGGATGCGGAGACGGCCGCGAAACGGCTGCAGACTCTGCCGGGCATCGGTCGGTGGACGGCGGCCGAGACCACGCAGCGCACCCACGGCGACCCCGACGCGGTGAGCGTGGGCGACTACCACCTCGCCGCTCACGTGGGCTACGCGCTGACCGGCTCACCCGTCGACGACGACGGCATGCTCGAACTGCTCGAACCGTGGCGCGGGCACAGGCAGCGCATCGTGCGCCTGATTCTGGCCAGCGGATTCGCCAAGCCGAGGCACGGCGCGCGTATGACGATCCAGGATCACCGCGCGCACTGACCTGGGCGGCTGCACGACTCAGGCCAGCACGGCCTTCGAGTGATCGCTCGGGTTCACCAGCACGCCGACCTCGCCGCCGGGCAGCCACTCGAACTGCGTCTTTTCGGGAATGAGCTGTCGTTGGCGCACGGGGTAGCGCCCGACGCCGTCGAGTTCGATCTCGAGGGTCACATCGAAGAACTCGTTGCGGTCGACCCATTCGCCGGTGCGCTCGACGGTGACGATCGTCGCGGTCGCGCGCAACCAGTGGCGCGTCATCGCGGAATCGACGTCGAAAGGGTTCTCGGTCTCGTCATCGATGCCCTGCACCACAGCGGGTCGCAGGGGTTGTTCGGCGGGGCCGAACCACTTCTTCGCTCGAAAACCGAGATTCATGGCCGCAATCTGGTCGAGCATCCGAATCGTGGACGCGCCACTCCGCGGCGATCGGATGCGAATGATTCATCGTAGACACAGCGACTCAGGTCGAGTCAAGACTTATGAGAAATGATCATTCTAGCGATCGTCGCGTCAGGTCGACAGTTCGAGCACCGCCATCGCCGCATTGTGGCCGCCGAGACCGCTCACCGCTCCGCCGCGCCGAGCTCCCGAGCCGCAGAGCAGAACGCGCTCGTGGGCGGTGGCCACGCCCCAGCGTTCGGCGGGGCTGTCAAGCGGGGAGCCGTCTTCGACGAAGGGCCACGACAGGGGGCCGTGGAAGATGTTGCCTCCCGGCATGCCGAGGGCGCGTTCGATGTCGAGCGTGGTCTTGGTCTCGATGCAGGGCCGTCCCTCTGAATCGAGCAGCAGGCATCCCTCGATCGGCTCGGCGAGCACGCTGTTCAGCGACTCGATGACCGCGGCCTGCAAGCGCTCGCGCATCTCGTCGTTGTTCTCGTCGGTGATCAGCCGAGACGGCACGTGCAGGCCGAACACCGTGAGTGTCTGGGCGCCGGATGCCTGCAGCTCAGGTGACAGGATCGACGGATCGGTGAGCGAGTGGCAATAGATCTCGGCGGGCAGCGGCGACGGGATCGCGCCCGCCTCGGCCGCATCCACGGCCCGGTCGAGTTCGGCATAGCCCTCGTGAATGTGGAACGTTCCGCCGAACGCGGCCTCGGGTGACACGGACTCGTCGAGGAGCTTCGGCAGGCGTGACAGCAGCAGATTGACCTTCACCTGTGCGCCCTCCGGCTTGGCTCGGTTGTCGGCGTCTCTGCTGCCTTCGCCGAGCAAGCGGTCGAGCACGTACGGCGCCACGTTCGAGAGTACGTGGCCACCGTGCACCACCGTCTCCTCGCCGTCGAGCGTGAACGTGACGGCCCCCGACGGGTCGACCTTCGTGACCTCGGCACCGGTCACGATCGTGGCACCGGCCTCGGTGGCCGCGTGCCACAGGGCGCCGCTGACCGCGCCCATTCCGCCGACGGGAACGTCCCAGTCTCCGGTTCCTCCGCCGATCACGTGGTAGAGAAAGCAGCGGTTCTGCGCGAGGTCGTCGTCGGATGCTCGGGCGAACGTTCCGATGAGCGCGTCGGTGAGCAGAACGCCCCGCACCAGGTCGTTCTCGACGTCGGCCTCGATGGCGGCGCCGACGGGACGCTCGATGAATGCGTCCCAAGTCGCGTCGTCGGCCACGAGGGCCCTCGCCTCCGAGCGGGTCATCAGGGGCTCGGTCAGGCTCGGCCAGAGCGTCTCGGCGAGCCGCGTCGTGCGCCGCTGGAAGTCGGCGAAACCCTGCGCATCCGGTTCGGCGCCGATCGCGGCGAACGATGCGGTCGTCGCATCGGCGTCGCCGTTGTCGATCAGAAGCCCGGTGTCGGTGCTAGGTAGGGGAGTGTAGGAGGAGTAGCGGCGGCGCAGCAGAGTGATGTCGAGGCCGAGGTCGTCGATGATGCGCTGCGGCAGCAGGCTCACGAGGTAGGAGTAGCGCGAGAGCCGGGCGTCGTGGCCCGAGAAGGCCTGGGCCGACACGGCCGCGCCGCCCGTGTGATCGAGCCGCTCGAGCAGCATCACCGACCGGCCGGCCTGTGCGAGGTACGCGGCGGCGACGAGGCCGTTGTGGCCTCCGCCCACGATCACGACGTCGGATTCGGAGGGCAAGGCTGCGGTGCTCATGCGTCGAGCATAGTTGCGGGCTGCGCTCCGCCTCCGGCCGTTGGGGGTGCCCACGTCATATCCTCGAAGAGTGACCTCTGCGAACCCGAACTCGCCCGAATTCGAGGCCGACCCGAGCCTCACGCCCGCCGATCTTGCGGCGCAGGCCGTAGCGCTCGTGCGCCGCTGGCTCGACGAGTCGAAAGACGTGGCTCCCGACCCCTCGGCCGAGCGCCTCGCAGGGGTGCTCGAAGACCCCGACGGCCTCGCGTTCACCGTGGGCTTCGTCGACGGTGTCGCCCGGCCCGAAGACATGGCGGTCGCCGCCAAGAACCTACAGACTCTCGGCCGCCGAGTGCCGGCTTTTCTTCCCTGGTATCTGCGCAGCGCGGTCGCGGCCGGCGGAGTCTTCGGAGAGGTCGTTCCGGGCGTCGTCGTACCGGCGGCCCGCAAGGTTCTGCGGCAGATGGTCGGGCACCTGGTGGTCGACGCGACGCCCTCGAAGCTCGGCCCCGCTATCGAGAAGCTGCGCGCCGATGGATCTCGTCTCAACCTCAACCTGCTCGGAGAGGCGGTGCTCGGCTCGGCGGAGGCCCGGCGACGGCTCGAGGGCACCGAGAAGCTGCTTGCGCGAGACGACGTCGACTACGTGTCGGTGAAGGTGTCTGCAATCGCCAGCGACCTCTCGATGTGGGCGTTCGACGAGACGGTCGAGCGTGTGGCCGAGACTCTGCTGCCGCTGTATCGAATCGCGTTGCCTGCGAACAAGTTCATCAATCTCGATATGGAGGAGTACCGCGACCTCGATCTGACGCTCGCGGTGTTCATGAGAATTCTCGACCGAGAAGAACTGCTCGGCTACACCGGCGGCATCGTGCTGCAGGCCTATCTGCCGGATGCGCTGGGCGCGATGCACCGCCTGCAGACATGGGCGGCCGCGCGTCGTTCACGGGGCGGGGCCCCCATCAAGGTGCGCGTCGTGAAGGGCGCCAACCTCGCTATGGAGCACGTCGACGCGGCGATCCACGGCTGGCCGCTCGCCACCTACGACACCAAACGTGAGACCGACACCAACTACAAACGCGTTCTCGAGTGGGCGCTGACCCCCGAGCGCACCGACGCGGTGCGCATCGGGGTCGCGGGCCACAACCTGTTCGACATCGCCCTCGCCTGGCTGCTGGCCAAGCACCGCGGCGTGACCGAGAGCATCGATTTCGAGATGCTGCTCGGCATGGCGACCGCCCAGGCCGACGCGGTTCGCCGAGAGGTCGGGCAGCTGCTGCTCTATACGCCCGTTGTGCACCCCAAGGAATTCGACGTGGCGATCAGCTACCTCGTGCGACGTCTCGAAGAGAACGCGAGCGATGAGAACTTCATGTCTTCGGTCTTCGACATCGCTACCAGTGACACGGCGTTCGAGCGCGAGAAGAATCGGTTTTTGGTCTCGGTCGATGCGCTGGAGTCGGAGCAGTTCCCTTCGACAGGCTCAGGGAGCGGATCGAACCGCACCCAGGATCGCGGCGATCTCTCTGAGCTTGCGCGCGCCACGGGGTTCGAGAACGCGGCCGACACCGATCCATCGCTGGCCGCCAATCGAAGCTGGGGACGACGCATCCTGAGTCTCGTCGGGCCGAACAACCGCATCGGCATCGACACGATCGACGCGGCTCGGGTGACCGATTCTGGGGTTCTGGATGAGGTCATCCACTCGGTGCGCGAGGCGGGGCGCCGCTGGGGAGCGCAGCCCGGAGCCGAGCGCGCCGCCGTTCTGCGCCGGGCGGCGCTGGCGCTCGAGGCGAACCGCGACCGGCTCATCGAGGTCATGGCCACGGAGACCGGCAAGACCATCGCCGAGGGCGACCCCGAGGTGAGCGAAGCGATCGACTTCGCCAACTACTACGCGGCCCGCGCCGAGGAGCTCGACCACGTCGACGGTGCGGTGTTCGTGCCGTCGGCGCTCACGGTCGTGACGCCGCCGTGGAACTTCCCGGTGGCCATCCCGGCCGGCTCCGTTCTCTCGGCGCTCGCCGCCGGAAGCGGTGTGATCATCAAGCAGGCACCCCAGGCGCGACGCTCGGCCGCGGTGCTGCTCGAGGCCCTGTGGGAATCCGGCATCCCACGCGATCTGCTCGCGCTCGTCGATATCGACGAGGGCGACCTCTCTCGGCAGCTGATCGCTCATAAGAGCGTCGACCGCGTCATTCTCACCGGTGCTTACGAGACCGCCAAGCTCTTCCGCTCGTGGCGGCGAGACCTCGATCTTCTCGCGGAGACGAGTGGCAAGAACGCCATCGTCGTAACCCCCGCCGCCGACCTCGACCTGGCGGTGGCCGACATCGTGAAGAGCGCTTTCGGGCACGCAGGGCAGAAGTGCTCGGCGGCGTCGCTCGTCATACTCGTCGGCTCCGCTGCGCGCTCCGAGCGCTTTCATCGACAGCTCGTGGATGCGGTGTCGTCGCTGCGGGTCGGCTACGCGTCCGACCCTCTCACCGAGATGGGCCCGCTCATCGAGCCCGCCGAGGGCAAGCTGCTCGAAGGCCTCACCACGCTCGGCCCCGGCGAGAAGTGGCTCGTCGAGCCGGTGCGGCGCAGCTCCGACGGGCGGCTCTGGACCCCGGGGGTGCGCGAGGGCGTGCTGCCGGCCTCGACCTTCCACACCACCGAGTACTTCGGGCCCGTTCTCGGAATCATGCACGCGTCGACGCTCGAGCAGGCCGTGGAATACCAGAACGGCACAGACTACGGGCTGACCGCTGGGCTGCACTCGCTCGATGCGGCCGAGATCGAACAGTGGCTCGCGACCGTCGAGGCGGGCAACCTCTATGTGAACCGCGGCATCACCGGTGCTATCGTGCAGCGGCAGCCGTTCGGCGGATGGAAGCGCTCGGCCGTGGGCGCGGGAGCCAAGGCCGGAGGCCCGAACTACCTGGTGCACCTGGGTTCGTGGACGACCGAAGAGGGCGAACCGAGCCAGGGCCTCAGCAATGCAGGGCTCGACGGCCGCGTCGGAGCACTGCTTGATTCAGCGCAGGCAGGCCTCGACTGGAACCACTTCGACATCGCGCGTCGCGGGGCCAAGAGCGACGCGGTCGCGTGGTCGCAGTCGTTCGCCCCCGTCGACCGCTCGGGGCTCGGAGTCGAGCGCAATGTGCTGCGCTACCGGCCCGTTCCCGTCACGGTGCGGCTCTCCGACGACGGTGAGCGGCACGAGTTGCTCCGCGTGCTCTCGGCAGCGACGCTGGCGAGATCGAAGTTCACCGTGTCGTCGGCTCACAAGCTTCCTCGCCCGATGCGTGCCCTGCTCAAGGAGTGGGCCGTGCGGGTCGTGATCGAGAACGACGAGGCGTGGCTCGCCCGGGTCGCCGCGGAAGGTATCGCGACCCCGCGCATCCGGCTCATCGGCGGCTCGGCCGCTCGCCTGGCCGATGCGCTCGGTGACGAACCAGATGTCGCGGTGTACGCCGGTGAGGTCACTCGCGCCGGTCGCATCGAGCTGCTGCCGTTCCTGCGTGAGCAGGCGGTGTCGATGACAAACCACCGCTTCGGCAACCCGAGCACCCTCACCGACGGCCTGCTGTAGGCGCAGCTGCGCGCTGCCCTCGGATACCTGCCGTTCACTCGGGTGCCCTAGCGTTCGGGCGTGACTTCATCTCGTCTGGAGCGTCGACTCGGTCTCGGCGACGCCGTCTTCATCGGTCTCGGCTCGATGATCGGCGCCGGCGTCTTCGCGGTGTTCCAGCCCGCCGCGCAGATCGCCGGGGCCGGGATGCTCGTGGGTCTCGTCGTCGCGGCCATCGTCGCGTTCTGCAACGCCTCGTCGTCGGCGCAGCTGGCCGCGCAGTATCCGTCGGCCGGAGGCACCTATGTCTACGGCCGCGAGGAGCTCGGACCGCGCTGGGGCTTCGCTGCCGGCTGGAGCTTTCTCGTCGGCAAGATCGCCAGCTCGGCCGCGATGGCGATGGTCTTCGCGGCCTACGCTGTGCCCTCGCAATGGGCACGTCCGGTCGCGGTTGCCGTGGTCGTGCTGCTCGTCACGGTGAACCTGTTCGGCATCACCCGCACCGCCCTGCTCACGAAGATGATCGTGATTCCCGTGCTGGCCCTGCTCGCGGTGGTCGTCGCATCCGGTGTGCTGGGTTCGGGTTCGACGCCTGCTACAGGCTGGTCGGGCACAGCCGATGTCGGCGGACCACTCGCGGTGCTGCAGTCGGCGGGCCTGCTGTTCTTCGCCTTCGCGGGGTACGCGCGCATCGCGACGCTCGGCGAAGAGGTGCGCGACCCGTCGAAGAACATCCCCCGCGCGATCGGCATCGCCTTCGCGGTTGTCGTGGTGATTTACGCCGCGATCGGAGTGACCGCGCTCGGGGCGCTCGGCGCATCCGGTCTCGCGGTCACCGACAACCCGCTCGTCGATGTCGTGACGACGAATGGATGGGCGTGGGCCGCGCCGTTGGTGCGCGTCGGGGCCGCTCTCGCCTCCCTCGGGGCGCTGCTGGCGCTGATTGCCGGCATCGGACGAACCGCCTTCGCGATGGCGCGCGAGGGGGATCTGCCGCGCTGGTTCAGCGCCGTGCATCCGCGCTACAGCACGCCCTATCGCGCGGAGCTCGTGGTGGGCGCGGTGGTCGTCGTGCTGGTTCTCGCAGCGGATCTGCGCGGCGTGATCGGGTTCTCGTCGTTCGGGGTTCTGCTGTACTACTTCGTGGCGAACCTCGCGGCCTTTCGGCAGAGAGCTGCGTATCGGAGGTATCCGCGCGCGGTGAGCGTGCTGGGGGCGCTCGGCTGCGCGGTGCTCGTGGTCACGCTGCCGCTGCCCGCCGTGGTGACGGGCGCACTCGTGGTGCTCGCTGGCTTCGCGCTGCGCGAGGTGCGCTTGCGTGGCCCGCGACTTGGCGCGAATCGACCCTAATTTCGCGGGGGAGGTCGATCTGTGACAGATACCTCGGGGACTACTCTCGCGATGTGGCGCGAATCGACCCAAGACCGCGAAGTTGGGTCGATGTGTGACACATGGCGACACCCACGCGAGGGGGTCAGCTCGGGCGAACGAGCCTCGTTCCCTCGCGCCGCGCTCGGTTCTCGGAGAGGGCGAGGGCCAAGCCGCGCTCGATCCACGTGCGCGTCTGCTCGGTGAGTCTCGAGTAGCCGAGCACCGACGCGGTCTCGCGCAGCAGCTCGTCGGAGTCGATACTGAGCGACTCGGCCAGCAGCAGCTCGATGGCATTCGAGATCTCCTGCGGGCTCACATCGGTGACTGGTCGATCGGCGCTCGATGAGGTGCGCCGAGCGCCGCGCCAGGTCGACGCGTCGAGGGCCGCGGGCCACACGAAGCCGTCGGACGAGATGGTGAAGGCGTCGTGCACGGTCTGCTGAAGAAGAGAGCGCTTCGCATCGCCGACGCGGCTGTAGTCAAAGCGGCGAGCGATCGCGCCGACCAGACGGTCGACGGGGATCGGTCCCTCGGCCTCGAGGATGCTTGCCGCCACTGACTCGATGAGCTGCGCGGCATCTGCGGTCTCGAGTGCAGATTGCGGATGGATCGCGCTGTCGTCTGCGGGCTCGAAGATCGGCAGTTCGCGGGCGAGCGTCGAGGTGGAGACGGCGGTGGGGAACGCCTTCTCGGCCGCCGCGTCTGCAGCGGCCCGATCGGCGGCCTTGCCTGCTTCGCGCACGGCCTGGGCCGCATCCGCATCGGGCAGTCGTGCGCTCGCGGGGTGATCGACCGCGACGACGATGCGTGCGATGAGAGCGCTGCGGTCTCTGATCCACGCGGGCAGCCACGCACGGATCACGGCGGGCCACGACATCACGTCGACGAGCAGGTTCGGCGCGCCATCGCGGTCGCTGACGGTTGCCCGTGATGCCCAACCGGGCCCGTCGACCATCACGGCCACAGCCCAGGATGCCTGTCCCGGGCGGCGCACGGCGAGGTCGACCGTGAACGAAGAGAGTCCGAGCCCCGTCTCGACCTCGAGGCCGCGGTCGCGGAGAGCGGTGGCGATCTCGTCGACGAATCGTCCGTGGTTGCCGGCCACGGCATCCTGCGCCCCGCCGCGGCGGCCGCCGGGAAGGGCGTCGATGCTGCGGGTGGCGGCGAAGTTCAGGTAGGCCTTGAGGTCGGCGATGCCCTGGGCGCGAGAACGGGTGAGCTGGATGTCGGCCGCGTCGAACGAGCTGAACAGCACGACTTGTCGCTTGGCGCGAGTGACGGCCACGTTGAGTCGGCGCTCGCCGCCTGGGAGGTTCAGCGGCCCGAAGTTCAGGGGCAGAACAGCGGTGTCGGGGTCTTTCGAGAAGGCCAGCGAGAACAGGATCGTGTCGCGCTCGTCGCCCTGCACGTTCTCGAGGTTCTTCACGAAGAGTTCGGAGCCGGGAGCCGCGAGAAGGGCCTTCTGAATGACCGGATCGGTGCTGTCTTCGAGCTTGTCGAGAATCAGGTCGCGCTGCTGCACGTTGAAGCAGACCACTCCGATCGACTCGCGCATCGTGGCGGGCGCTCTGAGGCGCGACACGATCTCGTCGACGATGGCCTGAGCTTCGACCTCGTTCGTGCGAGTGCGTCCGCGGTCGAAGACGCCGTCGACGCGGCGCCAGCTGAGCCCGGTGCCCGCTGAAGTGCCGCCGCCGGCACCCGCGCTGTTCGGCGATGGCAGGCTCACGAGCTTGTTGCCGTAGTACGCGGCGTTCGAGAACGCGATGAGGCTCTCGTCTTGACTGCGGTAGTGCCAGTTGAGCCAGAGCTGCGGCAGCCCCGACTCCACCGATTCGGTGAGAATCGACTCGAGGTCTTCGACGACGAGCGGCTCGTCTCGCTCGGGGGCGGGAGTGTCGGGACCCGTCGCATCCACCTGCATGATGCGCGTGGGCGGCATCTGCTTGGAGTCGCCGACCACGATCACGGCCTTGCCGCGCCCCATCGCCCCGATGGCCTGCGGCACCCTGATCTGCGAGGCTTCGTCGAAGATCACGAGGTCGAATTCGATGCTGTCTGGATCGAGGAAGTGTGCCACCGAGCCCGGGCTCATGAGGAACACGGGCACGATCGACGTGAGCGCCCGCGGATAGCGGCGGGCCACCTCGCGGAAGGCGAGCCCACCGCGCTTGCGCTCGATCTGGCGGGCGAGCTCGGCGACTTCGCCGCGCAGCTCGTCGGCGTCGAAGGGGCGGGCTGCGAGCAGTTCCGAGGCAAGCTCGCTGCGCAGCTGTTCGCGCACCAGGGCGCCCTGGTCGCGATAGGCGGAGACGCTCCTGTCTTGGGCGTCGCCGTCGAAGCTGTCGAGCTGCATGGCCGCCAGTCGCTCGTCGAGCGACGCGATGGCAAGACCCCGCAGAAGGGCCTCGGATGCGTCGGCCGCCTCGATCTGGCCGGTCGCCAACTGCGTGCTGAAGCCGGCGAGACCCAGTTCGCGCAGGTGCTCGAGCTGGCGCCTGGTCTCGGCGAAGCGCTGCAGCTGCAGAAGACCCGTTGCGCGCACGTCGATCAGCCAGGCGACCTCGTCGGTGGCCCAGGCCGAGACCCAGTCGCGACCGTGGGCCCACTGTCGAACGGTAAGCCCGGTAGCTCCGATAGCGGCGAGCCAGCGATTCCAGCTGGCGTCGATGTCGCGAACAATGGCGCCGTCGCGCACCGCAGTGTCGGCCTCGCCGGATTCGCGCGCGTTCGAGATCCAACCCCAGGCGCGCGGGGTGCGCTTCGCCAGCCAGACCGAGCCGAGAGAGGTGCGCACGGCCGTGTCGAGAACGTTCTTCGCGTCGGGTGCGTAGGGCTGCCATCCAGCTGGAAGCACGAGGCCCGCCAGAGCAGCGGCCTGGCGCTGCAGCTCCTGCGCATCCGATCGGGCGGCCTGAAGCGCGACGAGCAGTGGCGTGACCGCCTTGCCGCTCGGCTCGAACCCGACGCGAAGCAGCGGTCGTAGACCTGCGCGGATCGAGCGGCGACGCAGCTCGGGCAGGAACCAGGCGGCGTCGAGGGCAGCCGATCGCTCGGCCCACTCGTCGAGCTTGGGCGCCTCGATCGCTGCGGCCGAGGAGTTCGCGAGCACGGCGGCGTGACGCTCGAGGTAGTCGGCAAGACCGGCACGCAGCGCGTCGGATGCCTCGCGCCAGCTCGAGCGGTCGATGGTCGCCAGCGCGTCGGTCTCTGGCAGCAGACCGCGCGAGCGGGCCTCGAGCAGACGGGATGCGACGGGCAGTTCTGTCGCTGGACGAAGGTCTCCGAGGGCGAGGCGTGCCTCGGGCGAGAGCTCGTCGAGGCGGGGGCGCACGGCGGCGAGGTCGCGCAACGAATCGGTGACGGGTGCAACCTGCAGCTGGGCCGGATCCGTCGCTCCGGCAATGAGCCACGGGTGCCCAGCGCGCAGCCCGAAGCGCTGCGCGGCATCGCGGAAGTCGCGGGTGAGAATCGTGGGGCTCTCGGCGGGAGTCGTGGTGAGCCAGGTCGCGGGGACAGCGGCGGTAGGCCCCTCGCCGAGGGTCGCCAGTGCGTCGTAGGCCGACCACACCGTGTAACCGAGTGCGTTGGGTGAGTGCACCCGTGTCGGATGCCGCTCGAGTTCGGCGATCGCCGAGCGCAACCGGGTGTCGGCCAGCGCCCAGGCGTGCGGATCGGTGGGTACGCGCAGACGCAGCGACTCGCGCAGCTGCTCGCGAATCGTGTTCATCGACTGCTTTGCGCCGTGCAGTTCGAGGCTGAACGCGCCGAGACCAATGGCGTCGAGCCGACGCTTCACGACCTCGAGGGCTGCCTGTTTCTCGGCCACGAAGAGCACGGTCTTGCCCTCGGTGAGCGCGTGGGCGATGAGGTTCGTGATGGTCTGCGACTTGCCCGTGCCGGGAGGGCCCTCGAGCACGAACGACTGGCCGCTCGTGGCGCGCACCACGGCCGCCATCTGCGAGCCGTCTGCCGCGATCGGCAGCCTCAGGCCGGCCTCATCGATCTCGGGACGTTCCTTTCCCGCCGGCTCGATGAACGTCTCTCCCGGCCGCTCGACCAGGTGCCTGACCACCGGGTTCGAGAGCAGTGAACGCCAGTTGCGCTCGAGGTCCTTCCAGATCTGAAAGGTCGAGAAGCGCAGGATGGCGAGGCTCACCGACTCCTCGAGTCGGTAGGGCAGCTCGGCTTCGGCGAGCTGCCGGCGGATTCCGTCGAATACCGCCTCGATCGCCAGCCCAGAGTCGTCGATCGCCGGCTCGCGCAGCTCGCTGAGATCGAGCCCCTGCGTGGTCTCGAACCACTGCAGAAGGCACAGGTTCGGCGTCGCCAGATCGTCGCCCTCGGCGGCGAGGAAGTAGGGGGTGAACGAGAGGCCGCCGGTGAGCCGAACCGGCAGCAGGAACAGGGGAGCGCGGGCCTCGCGCCCATCCGGTCGTGTGTGAATCAGCGTGCCGAGCGTGAGGTACAGGTAATTGCTGCCGGTCTCCTGCTCGAGCGACTCGGCCTCGCGCTTCATGGCCCGCAGCTGCTTGCGGTGCTTCTCGTCGTCGAGTTGCGAAAAGAGCGTGCGCGAGGTTCGGAAGACGGCGCTCAGCTCGTCGTGCGCGAGGGGTGTGTGCGAGTCGATGCCGTCGACCCGTTTGCGGCCGGATGCGTCGAGGCCGCTCGAGAGGCGCAGCTTGCGGCCCGCGTGCACGGCGTCGTCGATCGAGGGGAGCAGGCCCGGCGGCACAACGAGGTCGAGCACCTTCTGGGTGCGCGGCATGTTGAGCAGAGGATTGCGCAGGGTGAGATCGAGCAGGTCGCGCTTCCAGTTGCGCACGCGGGCGGGGGAGTCGTCGTTGCGTTCCAGGCGACTGAGGGTGGCGGCGTCTTCGGGGTCGATTGCGGCGTCGTGCACGGGCTCGCCGACCGGCGGGGCGTCCTGATTCGGGGCGTCTTCGACGGGAGCGTCAGCGAGGGGCTCGTCGGGTGTGGGCTCGTCGCCGTCGATGATCGGTGCCGCGTGTCTCGGTGCGCGCCTGACTGGCTCGCCGGTGTTGTTGGTCATGGTGCCTATCTCCCCTTGTATCCAGTGTCGCCGCTGACGATGGGGGAGTGCCGCCGCCGAGCCGTGCTCGGCCAAAACCGGCCCGGGGAGATCGGATCAGGGGGTGGGCGCCGCGAGTCCGAGCCGTGGGTAGAGCTCGGTGAAGGCATAGGGAAGCCCGCCCCGCAGGGCAGTCACAACGTGGTCGGCGCCCGGCACGACATAGTTCTTGGTCGTGAAACCGGCCGTCTCGGCCAGGGCCGCGTTGCTTGCGGCGAATTGCGTGTACTCCGGGTCGTTCTCGCCCGCGGTGAAGACCGCCATGTGCGCCGCGAACTTTCCCTTGTTCTTCTCGAGCCACGATGCGGGCTTGGCCGCGGCGAAGGCATTCGCGTCTCCGCCGTATCCGTCGGCGATGGCCGCTGCTTCGTTCTCGTCTCCGGGCCATTCGTTGCCCGAGATGTCGATGATGTTGCCCCAGATTTCAGGGTATTTGGCCGCCCAGGTGAATGCACAGGCTCCACCGTTCGAGTACCCCGCGATCGTCCAGTACTGGGGGTCCTGCAGAATATGCAGCGTCTTTTTCGCGTAGGCGACGATGTCTTTATTGAAATAGGTGTCGACTCCACCGTATCTGGCCGAGTCGGCGCAGACCGGGTCGGTGTCGGGGTCTCCGAGTTGATCGGCGATGATCACAATGGGCGCGAGCCCCTTGTTCCTCGCTGCCACCTCGTCGAGTGCTGCGGCGATGAAGTCTGGCTGGGGATTTCCGGGTTGACCCATCATCATGACCACCAGCGGAAGGGCGGGAGCATTCGCGACCTGAGCCGCCGGCGGAAGGTAGATCGAGGCTTCGCGCGGCGCGAACCCGGCGCTCGACGTGATGGCGTTGGAGCCTGTGAGAAGGCCCGTCTTGCCCGTGGTGGGCATGTCGGCCGGAGGCTCCCAGCTGGCGTAGAGAGGCGCGGCGGGGGTGGTGGCCGTATCGAGTGGCTTGGGGCCGTCGAGTCCTTCGATCGCCTCCTGAGTTGATACACCCAAAGCCGACCCGATAGTGCGGTCGATCCCGAACCCGGCGTTGATGCCGAGGCCGGCAGACAGTAGAGAGAAAACGACCAGGCCCACGGCGATGACTTTTCGGCGGCGTGACGATTTGGTGAAGCTCGCGATCGCGAGACCGATGGCTGCGAACATTGCTGCGAGCCACGGGGCCGTCGGTGTGGGCAAGGGCACACCGACAACGCCGGTCATGTCGACGACGATCACAAGGGCAAGACCCAGCGCGGCACCGCCCAGCATGCTGCCGACGGCGACCAACAGCCATCGCCGCGTTGGCCGGCGAATAAGAAGCAGAAGAACGCCCACAGCGGCCAATGACCAGAGAACGATAGGGAGCGGTCCGTCGATGATGTTGATGTTGTAGAACCAATGCAGCACTGTGCGCCTCCTCATGACACCTTCTCACTTCTGCGGCTGTCTTTCCGTTGCGGGTCGATCAGTCTTGAGACCGAAGCAGCATCAAGTGCCCAAAGATCGGGCCATTTCTGGGACGATTCTCAGCCCGGGCGGCGTCTTTTGGGGATTGAATCGTGCGGTGGCCTCGACAAGCTGCGCTTTACGGGGCTGCTCGAGGTCTTCGACCACATCTGCATCTCGGAGCGGATCGGCGTGCAGAAGCCAGATGGGGCGGCCTTTCGCATGCTGGCAGCAAGTCTGGGCGTGGAGCCGGGGGAGTGCCTGTTCGTCGGAGACAATCCTCTGCACGACATCGATGGGGCGCGCGCCGTGGGCATGACCGCTCTACTGGTGGATCGCTACGGCGCCCACAGGGAGGGTATTGAAGGCGCCGTCATGGAGCAGCTGGCGCGTGGCGCCCTATAGCGTAGGAGCGTGCGCGAGCTGACTCCCGAAGACAACGAGCCCGTGGGTCGCGCGCATGGCGAGCGCCACCCCGGTTCGGTGCCCACCATTCACGACGTCGCGGCAGCTGCCGGCGTTTCGAAGTCGGTTGTCTCAAGGGCCTTGTCGGGAGCGCCAGGGGTGGCCGCGCGCACGGTCATGAAGGTCAAGGCGGCGGCGGAGGCGATCGGCTATGTGGCCAACGCGAACGCCCGCGGCATGTCGGCGCACCGCACCCACACTCTGGGCGTCTTCGTGCGGGATGCCGCGACGCCGTTCTATGGACACCTGCTGACGGCGTTCCAAGAGCAGGCATCGGCCAGGGGATATCGCGCGGTCACGGCCACCGGATCCGGCTCGTTCCCGATCGAGGAGGAGCGTCGGGCGCTCGAGACACTCGTGTCGCTGCGCGTCGAGGGGTTGATCGTCTGCAGCGGCGCTCTGCCCGTCGAAGACATCATTCCCTTTGCCCGGCGCATCCCGACCGTCATCGCGGGTCGCCCAGAGGCGGACCCCTCGGTGAGCAGCATCTACTGCGACGAGGTCGGCGGTGGGCGTGGAATGGCAGAGCACGTCGTCGGACTCGGCCACCGCCGGGTGGCTGTGATGACGCATACGGCCGCCTCTTCGCTCACTCAGTCGGCGAGAACCGAGGCCATGGTGCAGTACCTGCGCGACGCCGGTGTCGACGTTCTGCCGTTCCGCTGCGAGGACTACGGGCTCGAGATCGAGGGCACTGACAGTATCGTGCAGGCGATCCTCGACGTCGGCGGCGTCACCGCGTTGATGGCGCCGAGCGACTCGTGGGCGCTCGCCGTTCTCGAATCGCTGCAGAGGCGGGGCCTCACCGCCCCGAATGACATCTCCGTTACCGGCTACGACGGGGTGAAGCCCTTCACATCGAGCATTCTCGGATTCACCTCGTGGCGCCAGCCGCTGACGCTCATCGGGCAGCTCTCCGTCGACGATGTGGTCGATCAGATCGAGGGGCTCTCCCAGGGAGCGAGGCATCGCTCGATCGACGGCGAGCTGATCCCCGGGCGAACCGCCGCGGCCGTCTAGCCCTCGTCACCGTTCGTTCACCCACTGGACGCCTGCGCGTTCACTCCTCCCGTTGTGATTGTGTCCGAGAATAGGGAACGTTCCCTACTCTGAATGACACTCACCCTAGAAAGCGAGATCGTGTGAACGACCACATCGCCCATAAGCTGCCCCGCGACGACAGCGATCCCTACCGCTATGGCATCTACCTGCGCCCCGACGCGAAGACCTGCCGTGCCGTGACCGTCGTCACCGACCAGCTGCGCGCGCAATACGGGCTGCTCTCGGCGGGCGCGTTCCCCCCGCACGCCACGCTCGTCGGCAGCCAGCCCTTCGGCTTCAACGAGAACGAGGTCATCGAGGCCGTGACCGCGCTGCTCGCGAATCGCGAGGCGTTCGAGGTGCATAACGCGGGCATCCGGTCTCAGGGAATCGGCTACGTCTACGACGTGAGCCAGAACGCCGACGGAACGGTGAACGACGAACTGGTGAGCCTCGCCCGAGACATCGATGCCGCGGTCGAGCCGCTCAGGCGCCCCATGAACAACCCGCTGCCGAACGACTTCGTGCCCGAGCTGTTTCGCGGCCACCTCTCGCTCGCCTCGCACGACCTCTACGTGCGCCCTGATCTGCACGAGGAGGTCGGCGAGTTCATCAGGGAGCTCGACGTACCCGTGCCCGCCTCGTTCGCCGGCCGCTCCGTGGTGATGTACCGCACGGCCAGCCCCGACTGGTCGGGTCGCTGGTGGCAGACGATGACCTGGGAGCACGTGCACAGCTGGGTGCTGGCCGGCGCGTGACCCAGGGTCCGGATGCCGCGGGCCGAGGCCGCGCGCGCGGCGGCCCACGGCATCCAGTCTTTCGCTAGGCCGCCGGGCGCCGGCTCGACGACAGCTCGCGCACCCGGGCGATGAGGGCTGCGTGGTCGCCGCCCGCGCCCATGGCCACGTAGTCGAGGCTCTGCTGTGGGTGGTCGACGGCGGCGCCTTCGCGGAATCCTGCGTAGCGTCCGCCCGCGCGACGCAGAATGTGGGCGCCGGCCGCGACATCCCAAGCGCCCGTATCGAAGCCCATTGTTGCGTCAGACCAGCCCGCGGCGACGTGCACCAGGTTGAGCGCTCCGCTGCCGGTGCTGTGGTGGTGCTGGTAGGTGCTCGTTATCTGCGCGAGTAGCTCGAAGGCTGCGTCGCCGAGCAGATCGACGTCGTGCTGGTTGGGAAAGCTCGTGAGGAGCGTCGAGCGGTCGTCGTCGGCCGATGCCGATCGCATGGTCTTGCCGTCGAGGGTGGCCTCGCCGTCGCCCGCAGCGAAGAGATGGTCTGCCATGGGGTCGAGCACGACGCCCGCGACCACCTCGCCGTCGACCTCTGCCGCGATCGAGACGCACCAGTAGGCCAGGCCGCGGGCGAAGTTCGCCGTGCCGTCGATGGGGTCGATGATCCAGCGCAGTCGGGCCTCGCCCGAGCTGCCCGTCTCTTCGCCGAGCACCTGTGATCCGGGGGCTCCGGCCTGCAATACCTCGCTGATGACCCTTTCGGCCTCGCGGTCGTACTTGGTCACCACGTCGTGCGCGTCGCGCTTGAACGAGATGTCCATGTCGGAGCGGAAGGCCGCAACAAGGGCGGGGGCGGCGGTTCGAGCTGCAGTCTCGGCGAGGTCAACAAGCTCGTTCGGGTTGTACGTCATGTCGGGTGTCATGGGTGCTCCTGTTCGTGGTCAGTAGGGATTGATTCAGGCCTTCCTTAACACCGCGTGAACGCTCGGCAACCGGATGCTCGCACCGCTTGACCGCACTACCGAGGGTGTCGGAGAGTTGACCCGTTCCAAAAAAGGGAACGTTCCCTATTATCCGAAAGGATGCTGAATGTCAGCCTCCACAACTGCAGAGCGGCGCGTCGCCGTGGGTCAGCGCCGTGCCCCGTCGGCGCAGTCCTGGCTTCGTTCCGACCGACGCGTCGGGGTCGCGCTCCTTGCGCCCGCCTTTGCTGCGTTCGCCGTGTTCGTGTTCTATCCGCTCGGCAAGGTCATCTGGCTCAGCACGCAGGGAACCGACATCTTCGGGCAGGCGGCGGGCTTCGTCGGAGCCAAGAACTTCGTGACGATCTTCACCGATCCGCAGTTCGGCGCCACCATGCTGCGCACCGGGGCGTTCTGTCTCGCCGTGGTGGCCGGGCGCATCGTTCTCGGGCTGCTCATCACCATCCCGCTCACAACGAAGCTGCGCGGTATTCCCGTGTTCCGGGCGCTGTTGACGTCGCCGATGGTCGTCAGCGTCTCGGCGGCATCCGTCGCCTTCGCGGCCATGCTCGCGCCGGGCAACGGACTCGTCAACTCGGTGATCACGCGTTTCGGCGGCTCAGCCATTCCTTTTCTCACCAGCACGCAGTGGGCGTTCGCGAGCGTGATCGTCGTCACGGTGTGGGGCTCGATCGGCTTCACCGTGCTGTTGATGCTCGGCGCCTTCGGTGCCATCGATCACGACGTCGTCGAGGCCGCACACCTCGACGGAGCCGGACCCTTTCGAACCCTCTGGTCGATCTCGCTGCCGCTCGTGACCCCCACGCTGTTCTTCATCGTTGTCACCGGGGCGGTCGAGGGGCTCACCACCTTCGGCCAGATCCAGATTCTCACGGGCGGTGGCCCGGCGAACTCCACCACAACGCTCGTCTACAACATCTATCAGTCGGCGTTCGGTGCGGGCAGCGCCAACTTCGGCCTCGCCGCGGCGCTCGGCGTGGTGCTCTTTCTGCTGGTGCTCGCGCTGTCGCTCGTGCAGTTCGGCGTGCTCGAGAAGCGGGTGAACTACTGATGCGCTCGCCGAAAAGACGCTCGTCCATGCGGGCCCGGATGCGCAGCGCGCTGCTCTATGTCTGGCTCGTCGCAGCGGTGATCGTCGTCTGCTTTCCGCTGTACTACATCTTCGAGGGGGCGCTGACGCCGACTGCCTGGCTCGACCAGGGTCTGGAAGGGCTCGTGCCCATCCACCTCACGCTCGACAACGTGATTCGAGCTACCCAGGTCATTCCGCTCGGCCGGCAGTTCGGCAATAGCGTCGTGGTCACGATCTGCCAGACGCTCCTGCAGGTCGCGATCGGCATCGCCACAGCCTACGCTCTGGTCTTCTGTCGACTGCGCGGCACCCGAGCGCTCTTTCTGGTTCTGCTCTCGAGCATGATGATCCCCGCCGAGACCACCCTTATCGCGAACTACCTCACGATCTCGTCGTGGCACCTCATCGACACCGTGCCCGCCGTCTTCCTGCCCTTCGTCGCCTCGGCGCTCAGCATCTTCCTGTTCCGGCAGGCGTTCCTGAGTTTTCCGGGCGAGCTGCGAGACGCCGCGCTGCTCGACGGAGCCGGGCACTTTCGCTTCATCCGATCAATGCTGTTGCCCGTCGTTCGACCGACTCTGATCTCGGTGACCCTGGTCAGCGCGACGGCGGCCTGGAACGGCTTCTTCTGGCCGCTGCTCGTCACCAACTCGCCCGACAACCGAACCGTGCAGGTGGGCATTGCCCAGCTCTCCAGCGCCGAGGCCACCGACATCGGCGTCGTGCTGGCGGGCGCCGCCATGGTCACACTCCCCGTGCTCATCGTTGTGCTCCTCGCACAGCGCTTTCTCGCCGGCGGCATCACCGCCGGTGCCCTCAAATAGAACCCGAACAGAAGGAATTCGAAAGCTATGTCCGTACGTAAACGCACCCTCCTCGCGGCGACCGCCGGTGCAGCGATGCTCTTCGCCCTGTCCGGATGCGCGGCGCCCGGCTCCGACGCCGACCCGGCCACCGCATCCGGCCCTGTCACCCTCACGTTCTGGCACGCGATGACCGGACCCGCGGCCACCGAGCTCGACACCCTCGTCTCGCAGTTCAACGCGCAGGAGGCGGGCAAGATCACGGTCGACGCCTCGTTCCAGGGCAGCTACGCCGATGTGCAGACCAAGTACACGGCCGCGGTGCAGTCAAACTCGACGCCCGACGTGCTGATGATGAACGACATCTCGACAGGCTTTATGGTCGACTCGAAGAAGACCGTGCCCCTGTCGACGTTCACCGACAAGGACTCATCGTTCGACGCCGACAGCTTTCCCCCGATCGTCAGCTCGTACTACGCGGCAGCATCCGGTGGCCTCGCGGCCATGCCGTTCTCAGTGTCGCAGCCGGTGCTGTACCTGAACCGTTCGCTGGTCACGCAGGCCGGGCTCAACCCCGATACCCCGCCGACGACACTCGCCGAGGTGGCTGACTGGGCCGAGAAGATCCACGCCTCGACGGGCGCGTACGGCATGACCATGAACATGAGCGATTCGTGGATGCTGGAGGAGATGTCCGCCTCGGGTGGGGAGAACTTCTGCACTCCCGAGAACGGCCGCGGTTCCGACAAGGTGACGGGACTCGACCTGACGACCCCGACCCAGGTGGCGTTCATGGGTCAGCTGCAGAAACTGTTCTCCGACGGAACCGCGTTGAACCCCGGCACAGACAACAGCGCCATGGTCTCGGCGTTCGCCAGCAACAAGGTGGGCATCATGCTCACCTCATCGGGCGCATACACGACCGCCGACCCCAGCAAGACCGCCTCGAAGGTTTCTGCCTTCCCGAAGACCTCGAACTCGAAAGACGCCGGTGTGGTGGTCGGTGGCAACGCTCTGTGGATCTCGGGCGACGGGCACTCCGAGGCGCAGCAGCAGGCTGCATACGAGTTCCTCACCTACCTGCACTCGGCCGATGTGCAGGCCGAGTGGTCGAGCGCCACGGGCTACCTTGCATCGAACACGGGAGCCGCCGACACGACGGCCGGCAAGCAGTCTCTTTCCGATCCGAACGTCGCGGCGATGGCTGACCAGCTCGCGAACACGCCGGCCAGCCAGGCCGCAGCCGGATGCCGCACGGGCGCCTTTCCGACGGTGCGCGCCACGGTCATCGGCGCGTTCAACCAGATCGTCGAGGGGGCCGACGTTACCTCCACGATGAAGGACGCCGAGTCGAAGGCAGCGGACCAGATCGCGGCGTACAACACGGCGGCCGGCTGAGCCTCCGCCGGCCGCTGATCGCGAAACGTGTGCAGCCTGAGTGGCTCCTCGTCGTTATGCGACGAGGAGCCGCTCTGCGCGCACACGTCTGCGATCCTCCTTCGACAGGCTCAGGGAGCGGGCCTTCAGGCGCGGAGGGCTGCCTCGACCAGAGCAAGAGCCTGGTCGGAGGGGAGGCCCAGCGAGCGGGTCTTCGCCGCGTACTCCGTCGCCGCGTGCTGTGCTGCCCGGTGGGCAGCGTCGCCCTGCGCTGAGACGAGAGTTCCACCCCGGCCGTGAGTCTCGACGATGCCGTCGGCCTCGAGTTCCTTGTAGGCGCGGGCCACGGTGTTCGCCGCGAGCCCCAGCTGCTCGGCGAGGGAGCGCACGGGTGGAAGTCGGAAGCCCGCGGGCAGTTCGCCCGAGGTGACCTGTTCGAGAACGCGCGCCCGCAGCTGTTCGAACGGGGGAGTCGAGCCCTCGGCATCCACCGACCAGTCGCCGGGAAAAGTCGCCTCAGGCATCGGATGCCTCGTTCGGGCCGGGAGATCGCTCTGCAAGTGACTCGAGCAGGGCCTTGGGCACGATGAGTCGTTCGAGATCGCCGAAAGGCACCGCGCCGTCGTCGGAAGCGGCCGGCACGTCTGCGCTCGCGCTCAACTCCCGAACCTGCGTGTGCAGCTTCTGCATCTTCAGGTCGAGGCGGTTCGCCGTGGCCGCCGCGTCTTTGAGCTCATCGAGCAGGGTTGCCGGAACCTCGCGGTTGTACTTGTAGTAGATCTTGTGCTCGAGGCTGGCCCAGAAGTCCATGGCGATGGTGCGGATCTGGATCTCGACGGGCACCTGCTCCACCCGGTCTGACATAAAGACGGGAATCGACACGATGAGGTGCAGGCTCGTGTAGCCGTTGGCCTTGGGGGCTGCGACGTAGTCGCGCTCGGCGATTACCGTGAGGTCGACCTGGCTCGCGAGCATGTCGCGGATCTTGTAGATGTCGCTCAGAAAGCTGCAGGTGATGCGGATGCCGGCGATGTCGTGGATGTGCTCGCGGATCACCGCGGTGTCGATCTCGAGCCCCTTGCGCTGCACCTTCTCGAGGATCGATTCGGGCGACTTCAGTCTCGAGTTCACGTGCTCGATGGGGTTGTAGTCGTGCACGTGGTTGAGTTCTTCGCGCAGGATATTGATCTTCGTCATGATCTCGTCGATGCCGAATTTGTACGACATCATGAAACGTGTGAATTCGGCCCGAAGGTCGGAGTCGGACAGATTGTCTGGGGCATGCACGATCCGAAGTCTGCCAGCGCTACCTGCGGATCAGGTTCGAGAGCACGATGGCACTGCGGGTGTGGTCGACGTTCGGCGCGATCCGCACCTTCTCGAGGGCCAGCTCGAGGCTCGGGATGTCGCGCGAGCGCATGTGCACGATGGCGTCGGCGCTGCCCGTCACGGTTCCCGCATCGACGACCTCCGGCACAGACGAGAGGATGCGTTTGAGCTCGGCAGGCGCGACGGTTCCGCGGCAGAACAGCTCGACGTAGGCCTCGGTCACGGTGCCGTCGAGGGTGGGATCGAGCTGGATGGTGAATCCGCGGATGATGCCGCTGCCGACGAGCCTGTCGATGCGTCGCTTGACCGCCGAGGCCGACAGTCCGATGACCTGCCCGATGTCGCCGTAGCCCGAGCGGGAATTGAGCTTGAGCAGGTCGAGAATCTTGTAGTCAAGGGCGTCCATACAGCGAGGATACGCGGAATTCTTGCAGCGGCGGGCACTTCGCGCACGAGTTCGGCGTCGAACGATCGTCACGCGTGGATTGCTGCGTGCAAGACTTGTTGCAGGCGTGCCCGGCTGTGCAACAGGCCTGGGCCACTGGACTCAGTCCGCCTCCCGTGACAATCCTCGGAGGAACTCCCCATGACGTCCACTCTCGAAACCTCAGGCCAGTCTGCGGCTCCCGCTCGCGTCGCCACCAAGCGGCACTACCTCATGTGCCGTCCCGACCACTTCACGGTCGCGTACCGCATCAACCCCTGGATGGACCCGGCGGTTCCCACCGACACGTCGCTTGCCGTGGCCCAGTGGAACACCCTCTACGAGACCTACCTCTCGCTCGGCCACACCGTCGAACTGATCGACCAGGTACCGGGCCTGCCCGACATGGTCTACACGGCTAACGGCGGATTCATCATCGATAACGTGGCCTATGGCGCCCTGTTCACGCACCCCGAGCGCCAGCCCGAGGGCCCCGCGTTCATGGAGTGGTTCCGCGAACACGGCTACGAGGTAGCCGAGCCTGCCAACACGAACGAGGGTGAGGGCGATTTCCTTCTCGTCGGCGACGTGATCCTTGCGGGCACCGGCTTCCGCAGCGCGTCGAACAGCCACGAGGAGCTCGGAGAGATCTACGGCCGCGAGGTCGTCACACTCACCCTCGTCGATCCGCGTTTCTACCACCTCGACACGGCGATCTCCGTGCTCGATCCGCTGACGGGTGACAAGACCGCGAACATCGCCTACCTGCCGAGCGCGTTCGACACGGCAAGCCGTCTCGAGCTCGAGAAGCGCTTCCCCGACGCGATCCTCGTCAGCGAAGAAGACGGCGCGATCCTCGGCCTCAACTCCATCTCCGACGGCTACAACGTGGTCATCGCGAACCGCGCGGTGGGCTTCGAGAAGCAGCTGCGCGAGCGCGGCTACAACCCGATCAAGGTCGACCTCTCCGAGCTGCTGCTCGGTGGTGGCGGCGTCAAGTGCTGCACGCTGGAACTGCGATGAGTGCGGTGGCCGTGGAGTTGTCGGCCACTCAGGCGGCGGCCATCCGGCTCGTCGAAGAGCATGCCGCGCACAACTATCACCCGCTTCAGGTGGTCGTGGAATCGGGCGACGGAGCGTGGGTCACCGACATCGACGGGCGTCGCTACCTCGATTGCCTCGCCGCGTATTCGGCGGTCAATTTCGGCCACTCGAACCCCGTGCTGATCAACGCCGCCAAGGCGCAGCTCGACCGCATCACGCTCACGTCGCGGGCGTTCCACTCCGACCGCCTCGGCCCGTTCGTCGCCGCGCTGGCCGAGCTCGCGGGCAAAGACATGGTGCTGCCCATGAACACCGGTGCCGAAGCTGTGGAGTCGGGCATCAAGGTCGCCCGCGCCTGGGGCTACCGGGTCAAGGGTGTCGCTCCCGAGAAGGCGAACATCGTGGTCATGGACGGCAACTTCCACGGCCGCACGATCTCGATCATCAGCTTCTCCGACGACGCGACGGCCCGCGACGGCTTCGGCCCGTTCACGCCCGGGTTCCGCAGTGTGCCGTACGGCGACGTGGATGCGATCGCGAACGCCATCGATGAGAACACGGTCGCCGTGCTGGTCGAGCCGATCCAGGGCGAGGCGGGAATCGTGGTTCCGCCCGCGTCGTACCTGCCCGCGCTGCGTGAACTGTGCACGGCGCAGAACGTGCTCATGATCGCCGACGAGATCCAGTCGGGGCTTGGCCGCACGGGAGCCACGTTCGCGTGCGATCTCGTGGGCGTCGTTCCCGATCTCTATCTTCTGGGCAAGGCGCTGGGCGGCGGAATCGTTCCGGTGTCGGCCGTGGTCGGCAACGCCGACATTCTCGGGGTGCTGAACCCCGGTGAGCACGGGTCGACCTTCGGGGGTAACCCGCTGGCCGCCGCTGTAGGCCACGCCGTGGTCGACCTGCTGGCCACCGGCGAGTATCAGGCCCGGGCGGCCGAGCTGGGGGCGCACCTGCACTCGCGCCTGCTCACGCTCGTGGGTCTCGGCGTGGTCGAGGTTCGTGGAGCCGGCCTCTGGGCGGGCATCGATATCGACCCCATGCTCGCATCGGGACGCGAGGTCTGCGAGGCGCTGCTGGCCCGCGGAATTCTGGCGAAGGACACGCACGGGTCGACCATTCGCCTCGCGCCGCCGATCGTGATCTCGAAGGAAGACCTCGACTGGCTGGTCGACGAGCTCGCGGCCACGCTGGAGTCGTTCAAGGCCTAGTCACCTGGATGCGGCTACTCGACCGGCGCCTCCGTGGCCGGCGCGGTCGCTCCGGGCGCGTAGACGCTCTGCACGAACGACGTGAACGCGCTCGCGTCGTCCAGCGCACCGGTGTACGCCTTTCCGTTCACGAGTACGAGCGGCGCCGTCTTGAGGGCCGACACATCGGAGTTCGGAACCGACGCGCGGGCCCGGGCCGTCGCATCCTTCACCCAGTCGTTGAATGCGCCCGAGGTGATGCAGTCGGCCACGCCCTTGTCGCTCACCCCTGCCTTCTGAACCAGGGTGACAAGGTCGGTGGCTGCAAGACCTGCATCACCGGCCGTCGACTGGGCGGCGGCCAGAGCGGTGTTCACGGCCGGCACGCTGTCGGGCGATGCATCGGCGACACAGGCGACCGTATTGGCCGCCCGCTGTGAGTAGTTCTGGTTCACCGAGTCGTCGAGCGCCACGGGGTGCAGCTCGAGCGTCGCGTTGCCCGACGTCACCCACGACAGAATGGTGCTGCCGTTCGTGGCGTCGAACTTCGCCGAATCGGCGCTTCCGTAGTCGGCGTACACGACCAGGTGCAGGATGCCGTCGCTCGTGTCGAGCGTGCTGGTCTCGGGAGCTGCTCCCGCCTCGAGCGCGGCCGTGGTCGCCGCGGTGATCGTCTTGCCGTCGCCCGAGAGCTGGATGCCGTCGCTCGCCATGTTCAGCGGACCGAGCGTCGGCGCCGGTTCCAGCGCGGAGACGATGGTCACCGTGCCGACGGACAGAATGGCGACGCCGACCACCGCCAGGCTCGTGCGCCGCACGATGCGATTGCGCCTGCGCCGCCGGGCAGCCTCTTCGCGCTCGAGACGAGCGAGTTCGCGTGCGAGGGCGCGGCGATCCTTCTTGCCGAGTCCGCTGAACAGGGTCTTGTCGGCTTTCATCGGATGGTCTCTCCTCGGCGGTGCGCAGAACGAACGCACCGACACTAGTGAGCGCAGCTTCGGCGTCGCTTCGACCTTGCTCTCAAAAAGCTGAAGAAGAACCGAGCGCGGCAGTTGTGCCCGGCGCGGACTGTAGTGACAGGTGTGCCGGTACATACAGTCCGCGCTGGCAACTACTGGCAACTGACCCACACTAGAATTCTTCAAAACCGAGTACCTGCTTGGTTTTACTCCAGACGCCAAGGATGCCGCCGATGCCAGCCTCTCTCGCCCGACTCCGCGATCTCGTTCCCGCCCGCGCACGCGTGATCATCGACAACGACTTCTCGGGCGACCCCGACGGACTGCTGCAGCTTGCACACCACCTGCTCTCGCCGTCGGTCGACATCCGCGCCGTGATCGGCTCCCACCTGCGCCCCGGTGATCCGTTCGACGCCTCTGAGGTCACCGCCGACAATGCCGCGCGTGCGGCGCAGGATGTCGTGGCGCTCGCCGGTCTCAACGGTCGCGTACCGGTGCTGGCCGGCTCGAACGTCGGGCTGGCCGATCGGGCGACGCCCATCCGGTCTGCGGCCACCGACGCGATCATCGCGGAGGCGATGCGCGACGATACCGAGCTGCCGCTCTACCTCGCGTGCGGGGCCGGGCTCACCGAGGTCGCCAGCGCCTGGCTGCTCGAGCCGCGCATCGCCGAGCGGCTCACGCTGGTGTGGATCGGCGGCCCCGAGCATAAGGGGATCGCGGTTGCGCCGCCCGGATCGACCGGCCCGGAATACAACCTCAACATCGACCTCATCGCGGGGCAGGTGGTCTTCGGTGACTCCGACATCCCGATCTGGCAGGTTCCCCGCGACGCGTACCGGCAGACCTTGCTCTCGACCGCTGAGCTGATCACGCGCGTGGCGCCAGCGGGGGCTCTCGGCGAGCATCTCGAACGGGCGATCACCCGGGTATCCGTGATGGCGGGAGCGCACGGCATTTTTCTCGGCGAGACCTACATTGCCGGCGACAGTCCGCTGGTTCTGCTCACTGCGCTGCAGTCGGCATTCGAGCCCGATCCATCGTCGAGCGAGTACGTGGTTCGTTTCACCCCCGGTTTCAACGATGCAGGAGAGTACGTCGAGGTGTCGGATGCGCGACACATGCGCGTCTACACCCGTCTCGACGTGCGGCTGATGTTCGACGACCTTTTTGCGAAGCTGAAGTTGCTCGCGGCCGCATAGGCGCCGCATAGACGGATAGATGTGAAATCAGTCGGGCAGACGAGATGTCCAAGCGCGTAAGCCCACAACAGAAGAGGAGTACAACCCACTATGCCTTTGGACCCGACCATTGCCGAAAAGCTGCATCTGCTTGACGGTATTACGTCTTTTGATGAAGCATTCGCTGATCCGGAGAAGGCGTCGCGGCTTCTCGCATTTCTCAACGACGGCAACGAGTATGCCCCACCTGCGGTACGCCACCATGACGAATCCATCGGCTCGGACGCTGGAGAGTTCAGTATTCGGGTCTACGAACCTGATGCGCAGCCGCAGAGAGTTCTTGTATGGGCGCATGGCGGAGGATTCACCGGCGGCACGATCGACATGCCCGAGGGAGATTTCTTCAGCAGGGAGATATGTCAACGCGCATCTGCTGTTGTGATCTCAGTCGACTATGCGGTGGCGGGGGCCGGCATTGGGTACCCGACCCTTCATCGACAGGTCACCGCAGCGTTCATGTGGGCCCGTGCCGCCGCACACAGATGGAGCATCTCCACAGACAGCGTCGCCCTCGGAGGCGCAAGTGCCGGCGCGAACCTGGTTTTGGGCAGTGTTGCAGAATCGATTGACACCCGGTCGCCGCTCCCTGCGCAACTCATCCTCGCTTACCCGACCGCGCACCGCGATCTCCAAGTCTCGGCTGAGGTCGAGAAGCTGACGAGCACTCTGCCGCCCATGTTGCGTTTCACTCCAGCGGTCATATCATCCATGTACGCCGCTTACGCTAACGGTGCCGTCGACGCTCCCTATCTTGCGATGGACAACCGTTCGTTCGTCGGATTCCCGCCCATGACGGTCATCGTCGACGAGTACGACGACCTCCGCACGTCTGGAGAGGTGCTTGCTGCTCGGGCGCACGATGACGGCGTGAAAACTACTCTGCGACTGGCGCCTGGGATGCTTCATGGGCATTTCAATCGGAGCGCTGCCGTTCCGCAAGCCGATGACGACCTAGCCTTCGTGGCCGGGGTCCTTGCGGACGGTGCTAGAGCGGCACGGTGAGGAGGGGGCGCAGGAATCGCCGCGTCTCTTCGGCCATATCGACGGAATCCTTGTCGAGCAGCCACTGCACCTGGAGGCCGTCCATGAGTGCGACGAAGGAGCGCGCGGCGCTGTCGGGGTCGACTCCCGCAGCGAGCTGGCCGGCGGCACGGGCGCCCTCGAATGACTCCTTCGTTATGCCGACGACCCATCGATAGCGATTCACGAAGTAGCTGTGAGCCGGGTGGTCGGGCGAGGTGGCCTCCGCCGAGAGCACGCAGTGCAGCTCGACGAGCCCGGGAACGCTCGAGTTGTATTCGACTACTCTCACCAGGCCGCGAAGATGCTCCAGGCCGTCAGGGCTCTCGAGATTCGAGATGCGGCGGGACTCGTCGTCACGCAGTTCGAGTACGCCCGCGAGCAGCTCGTTCTTGTTCGAGAAGTGATGCAGCAGCCCGGCCTGGCTCATTCCGACGCGTTCGGCGATTTCGCGGATCGATCCGCTGCGGAACCCGTTCGTCGAGAAAACCTCGATGCCGGCCTGCAGGATCTCGCGTCGCCGTTCGGCTGTCTTCTTGTAAGAGCCGCGGGGCTTTCCGTTCACAGTCATGAAGGTGACTCTACCCGCGATAATAACGATTCAATCAAAACCTAGTGATCGCTCGCTTTTCGTGTTAGCGTCACTCCAGACGTAGCCCAATGGGGGTCTACATGCACCCGAAAGAGACAACGATGTTCCGATGGAAGAGATTGGCGGCGGTGGCCGCCGTCGTCGCACTGGGCCTGACCGGCTGCTCAGCTGCATCCGGTGATGGTGGGAATTCGGCAGGAACCCTGACCATCGGTCAGATCCTTCAACCGAGCACGTTCGCTGCAGCGCAGTCGAACTGGGCGAACGAGTCCCCCTACATGCAGGCTGTCTACGACACCCTCCTCACGGCTGACACCAAGGGTGAGCTTCAGCCCGGCCTCGCGACCAAGTGGGAGTACAACGACGACAAGACGCAGCTCACGCTTACTCTGCGTGACGACGTGAAGTTCACCGATGGCACGGCGCTCGACGCCGAGGCCGTGGCCAAGAACCTCGTGCGCTTCCGCGACGGCGCCGGCCCCAACGCCTCCTACCTCGTCGACATGACGGATGCCGTCGCCACCGACGCGAAGACCGTCACGATCACCATGAAGGCCTCCAACCCGGCGCTTCTCACCTACCTCTCGCAGAACGCCGGACTCGTCGAGGCGCCGAGCGCCTTCGATTCGGCCGACATCCAGACGGTTCCCGTCGGCAGCGGTCCCTACACGCTCGACACCGCAGCGACCGTCGTCGGAACCTCCTACGTGTTCGACAAGAACCCCGACTACTGGAACCCCGAGAACCAGCACTACGACAAGATCGTGATGAATGTCTACGCCGACCCCACGGCGCTGCTCAACGCGATCAAGGGCGGACAGGTCAACGCGGCGAACACCCTCAACAACAACGACGTCGCGCAGATGGAGGCCTCCGGCTTCACGGCGAACCCCCTCGAGCTCAACTGGGCCGGGCTCACCTTGATGGACCGCAACGGCACCGTCGATCCCGCGCTCGCCAACGTCAAGGTACGACAGGCCATCAACTACGCGTTCGACAAGGACGCGATGCTGAAGACGGTAGAGAGCGGCTTCGGCACGGTGACCACGCAGGTGTTCCCGGAGCGTTCCGCTGCCTATGACAAGAGCCTCGACTCGGAGTACGACTACAACCCGGCCAAGGCCAAGGAGCTTCTGGCCGAGGCAGGCTACGCAAACGGTGTCACCATCCAGATGCCCAGTTCGCCCCTTCTCGGAACGGCGACCTTCACGCTGATCCAGCAGCAGCTGGCGGATGTCGGAATCACCGTCGAATACACGGAGCCCGGCAACAACTTCATCTCCGACATCCTGACCCCGAAGTACCCCGTGGTCTACATCCCGCTGCAGCAGGGTGGCGACTGGGAGCTGATCCAGTTCCTGATCTCTCCCACGGCGACGTTCAACCCGTACCACACGTCGGATGACACGGTGAATGGATATATCGCCACCGTGCAGAACGGTACCGAAGAAGAAGCAGCCAAGGCCGCCAAGGACCTCAACAAGTACCTGGTCGACAACGCCTGGTTCGCCCCGTGGTACCGCCCGCAGTCGACGTACGTGACCGACGCGAACACCACGGCGGTTGTGCAGCCCGGCAACGCCGTGCCCTACCTCTGGAACATCAAGCCGAAGGCCTAATCCCTCGGTGCCCCGTCGGCGCCGGCAACCTTCCGTTGTCGGCGCCGCCGGGGCCTTTCTGCACGGCTTCATCCCTCTTCATTCCCGCAAAGGAACAATGGTGTTGAGATTCATCCTGAGGCGTTTGGCCTCCGGCGTTGTGCTGATCGTCGTCATCTCGACGATCGCCTTCGCCCTGCTCTACGTCGGCGGTGGCGACATAGCCCGCCGCATCCTCGGCCAGACCGCGACGGCTGAGACTGTCGCTCAGAAGACGCAACAGCTGGGTCTCAACCGGCCTCTCTACGAGCAGTTCGTCGACTGGGTGTCCCACGCCGTCGTCGGCGACTTCGGCACGTCGTGGTTCACCGGTCAAGAGGTCATCCAGGCCATCTCCTCGCGGGTGGCCGTCACTCTGTCTCTGGTGATCGGCGCAACGCTGATCAGCGCCATCGTCGCCGTGCTGCTCGGAGTGTGGGCTGCCCGTCAGCGTGGCTGGCCGGACAGGCTCGTGCAGATCATCTCTGTTCTCGGCTTCGCCATCCCCGGATTCCTCATCGCTCTCGGCCTGGTCATCGTGTTCGCCATCAACCTCGGCTGGTTCAAGCCGACGGGCTTCGTGCAGTTCGCGACCTCGCCCTCGGGCTGGCTGTCATCGATCACCCTTCCCGTCATCGCCTTGGCTATCGGAGGCATCGCCGGTGTGGCCCAGCAGATCCGGGGATCGGTCATCGACGCTCTGCGCCAGGACTACGTGCGCACCCTCCGCAGTCGGGGCCTCTCGGCGAATCGTGTCATCTACAAGCACGTTCTGCGTAACGCGGGCGGACCTGCCCTCGCCGTTCTCGCCGTGCAATTCGTCGGTCTGCTCGGTGGGGCCGTCATCGTCGAACAGGTCTTCGCCATCCCCGGCCTCGGCCAGGTCGCCGTCACCGCCACCAACCAGGGTGACATTCCACTGGTCATGGGGCTGGTCGTGGTCACCGCCGTCATCGTCGTGGTCGTGAACCTGGTCATCGACATTCTGCAAGGCTTCCTCAACCCGAAGGTGCGACTCTCGTGACCTCCTCCATGCCCCTGCCTGACCCCCAGTTGACTCCCGCGCTCGAAGAACGGGCCGCTCGGGTCTCGCTGTTCCGCAAACTGCTGAAGAACCCGGTGGGCCTCATCGCGCTCATCTTCCTCGGACTGCTTGTGCTCTCTGCGATCTTCGCCCCGCTGCTGGCTCCGGCCGATCCGAACACCGCCTCGCTGCAAGACGTTCTCGCATCTCCCGGCGCAGCGCATCCGCTCGGCGCTGACTCGGCCGGGCGCGACGTTCTCTCACGCCTTCTCTTTGCGACGAGGTTCTCGCTCGCCGGTGCTCTGTTGGCCCTCGTGGTCGCGGCGGTCATCGGCGTTATCGCCGGTCTGATCGCGGGCTACTTCGGCAAGTGGTTCGACTCCGTCTCGTCGTGGCTAGCAGGGCTGCTCATGGCCCTGCCCGGCATCGTTGTGCTGCTCGCGGCCCGGGCTGTGCTCGGCCCGTCGATGTGGCTGTCGATGGCGATCTTCGGCGTGCTTCTCTCACCCGCTTTCTTCCGTCTCGTCTACGCCTCGGTGTCGGCGGTGCGCAACGAGCTCTACGTCGACGCCGCGCGGGTCGCGGGGCTGTCGGATGCACGAATCATCTCCCGACACATCCTCACGGTTGTGCGCGCCCCCGTCATCATCCAGGCCGCAATGATCGCGGGAATCGCGATCGCGATTCAGGCGGGTCTCGACTTCCTCGGCCTCGGCGACATGTCCGTTCCCAGCTGGGGATCGATGCTGAACGACGCGTTCGCCAAGATCTATACGAACCCCGACCTCATGATCTGGCCGGCGTCGGCGATCGCGCTCACCTGTATCGCGCTGACACTGCTCGCCAACGTCATGCGCGACGAACTCGAGCGAACCGCCGGCCCGGTCAAGCGCCGCAAGAACCGCAACCGTGCAGCTGAGGCTCCCGTCGTTAAGGCTGCCCACCTCTCCACCGTCGGCATGGCCACGATCTCCGAAGAGGAGCGCCGCCTGGCCCTCGAGCAGCCGGCCGCGTCGGAGCCCGGAGAGATCGTGCACCCCGTGGTCGTGCATCCAGACCCCGAAGACGGCGGGCGCTCGTCGACCGGCAACCCGTTCGGCGAGGAGCTGCTCTCGGTGCGAAACCTCGCCGTCGGCTACGACCAGCCTGACGGATCGATCAAGGTCGTGGTCAACGACGTGTCGCTGCGAGTTCGTCGTGGCGAGGTGCACGGGCTGATCGGCGAGTCGGGATCGGGAAAGACCCAGACCGCGTGGAGCGTGCTGCGGCTTCTGCCCGACGGCGGCCGCGTGATCGACGGGTCGATCTCGTTCGAGGGCAAAGACCTGGCTCACGCCACCGAGAAGGAGATGACCAAGCTCCGTGGCGCGAAGATCGCGTACATTCCGCAGGAGCCCATGTCGAACCTCGACGCGTCGTTCACGATCGGCTCTCAGCTGGTCGAGCCGATGCGCGTGGTTCTCGGACTCAGCAAGGCAGAAGCGACCAAGCGTGCCCTCGGTCTGCTCGAGCGGGTCGGAATCCCGAACCCCCAGCGCACCTTCGATGCCTATCCGCACGAGGTCTCGGGCGGTATGGCTCAGCGAGTGCTGATCGCCGGGGCGATCTCATGCGACCCCGATCTGCTGATCGCTGATGAGCCGACGACGGCGCTCGACGTCACGGTGCAGGCCGAGGTTCTCAGTCTGCTGCGCGAGCTGCAGGCGGAGCTCAACATGGGCGTGATCCTGGTGACCCACAACTTCGGTGTCGTCGCCGACCTGTGCGACCGGGTCTCGGTCATGCGGGCCGGCCGCATCGTCGAGACCGGGCCTGTGCGATCGATCTTCGCGGCCCCCGAGCACGAATACACGAAAGCGCTCTTCGCGGCGATCCTCGAGGAGGGCGAAGCCCGCGGCGAGCTCGTTGTGGCACAGACAGAGAAGGAAGGCCTGCGATGAGCGAGCTGCTGCTCGACGTCAAAGACGTCGTGGTCGAATACCCGATCAAGGGGTTCCGCAAGGCGCCCTTCAAGGCGCTCAAGGGTGTGTCACTCGACATTCGACCCGGAGAGACCGTCGGTCTCGTTGGTGAGTCGGGATCGGGCAAGACGACGCTCGGTCGCGCCGTGCTCGGCCTCGCCCCGGTGACGGGCGGCTCCATCCTCTATAAAGGTGCCGACATCGCGCACCTCGATCGTCGGGCGCGTCGCGCGCTGTCGAGCGAGATCCAGGTTGTCTTCCAAGACCCGTACACCTCGCTCAATCCGTCGCTCACGATCGAGCAGATCCTCGTCGAGCCGCTGACAGTCAAGAACATCGCGGCGAAAGAGGCATCGAGGAGAGTTCTCTCTCTGCTCGACCAGGTCGGCCTGCCGCAGTCAGCAGCCGACCGCCTGCCCCGCGAGTTCTCGGGTGGTCAGCGTCAGCGCATCGCGATCGCCCGCGCTCTCGCCCTCGAGCCGCGACTGATCGTGTGCGACGAGCCGGTGTCGGCTCTCGACCTCTCGACCCAGGCTCGGGTCATGGACCTCTTCAAAGAGATCCAGGAGCGCACCGGCGTGGCCTACCTCTTCGTCTCTCACGACCTCGCGGTGGTGCGCAACCTCAGCCACCGCGTCGCCGTGATGTACCACGGAGAGATCGTGGAGTGGGGCGACGGAGACCAGGTCACCGCGCGCCCCGAGCACCCGTACACGCAGCGGCTGTTCCTCGCCGCCCCGGTGCCCGATCCGGTGCGCCAGGAGCAGCGTCGGGCCGACCGTGAGCGGCTTCTCGCCGAGCAGGGGCAGCAGGCGGGGGTTCTGTGAGCATCCGTTTCGGAGCCGCTTACTATCACGAGTACCAGCCCAGCCCTCGGCTCGACGAGGATCTCGACCTCATGCAGCAGGCCGGATTCACGGTCATCCGCGTGGGCGAGTCCGTCTGGTCGACCTGGGAGCCCGAAGACGGGGTCTTCGATCTCGACTGGCTCGAGCCTGTGCTCGACGGCGCCCACGCGCGCGGCATCGGCGTGATTCTCGGCACGCCGACCTACGCCCTGCCCATGTGGCTGGCCCGCAAGCATCCGGAGGTCGCGGCCGATGTGGCGACCGGCGTGCCGAATCGCTGGGGCAACCGGCAGGAGATGGACTTCACCAACCCGGCGTTCCTCTTTCACGCCGAGCGCATCATTCGCAAGATCGTCACGCGCTATCGCGATCACCCGGCGATCATCGGCTATCAGGTCGACAACGAGCCGGGCATCCGACTGCTCTACAACCGCGGCGTCTTCGAGGCGTTCACAGACTCGCTGCGCCACCAGTACGGAGACGTCGAGACGCTGAACCGTGAGTGGGGCCTCGTCTACTGGTCGCACCGGCTCTCGACGTGGGACGATCTCTGGGTTCCCGACGGCAACTATCAGCCGCAGTACGACCTCGCGTGGCGGCGCTTCCAGGCGCAGCTCGTGACCGACTTCATCGGCTGGCAGGCCGGCATCGTGCGCGAGCTGGCCGACCCCGCGCACTTCGTGACCACCTGCATCTCGTATGACCAGCTCGGCGTCGAAGACGTCGACCTCTCGGCCGAACTCGACGTGGCCAGCGGCAACGCCTACTACGAGATGGAGTCGTCGCTCGCGCACCCATCGACCGAGGAGCGCTCGACCGGCTGGATCGTGAAGGGCACCTGGGCGCTGTTCCACCTCGCCGACGTTATGTACTCGTCGAAGCAGGCGCGCTTTCTCGTGACTGAAACGAACGCCAGCTCGATCGGGCACTCGCCGATGAACTTCTCGCCCTACGACGGCCAGTGGCGCCAGGCCGCCTGGGCGCTCGTGGCCCGCGGCGCAGACATGATCGAGTACTGGCACTGGCACACGCTGCACTTCGGCACCGAGACCTACTGGGGCGGAATCCTGCCGCACAGCCAGAAGCCCGGCCGCACCTATCGCGAGCTGGCCCGGCTGGGTGCCGAGTTCGGCCGCGCGGGCGACCTCATCTCAGAGGGCACGCCCGACGTCGATGTCTCCGTGCTCTACGACTCCGACAGCAAGTTCGCGCTGTCCTCGCAGGCTCCGTTCCAGGCGCCAGGCCAGTATCTGGATGCCGACGCGTACCGCAAGATCATGGCGTCGTTCGTGCGGGGCGCGTTCGACGCGGGCCTGCAGACCCGGCTCGTGCGCCCGCAGCAGCTGTTCGAGACCAGAGCGGCGGATGGCGTCGCGCCGATCGCGGGCCGGCATGCCGCTGCGGTTGCGGCCGAGCTGCCCGTGCTCATCGTGCCGGCCTTCTTCACGGCGGCCGATGCCGAGCTCGACTGGCTTCGCGACTACGCCGAGGCCGGCGGACACCTCGTTCTCGGCCCGCGCTCCGCATACGCCGACCGGGAGGGCAGGGCTCGGCTCGAGCAGAAGCCTGCACTCCTCGATGATGCGGCGGGCGCCTGGTACGACGAACTCGCGAACCTGACCGAACCGCTCGAGGTGACCACGGCATCCGACGCCCCCGATTCAGTCGCGGGCCTCGCGCTGCGCGACGGATCGGCGGCGACCGACTGGATCGACGGGCTCACCCCTACCACGGCCGACGACCTCGTGTCGTATGTGCATCCGCATTTCGGCCGCTGGCCCGCTGTCACGACTCGCGCCCACGGCAGAGGGCGTATCACCATGGTCGGAACCGTGCCCAACCAGCAGCTCGGCCACTCCATCGCCGAGTGGCTCGTGCCCGAGCCCGTGGCCGCGTGGGGCGAACTGCCGCCCAGTGTCACTGTGACGAGTTCGACCGGGCCGGACGGGCGTCGCGTGTACTTCGTGCACAACTGGTCGTGGCTCGAGCAGTCGGTGGCGGTTCCGCGAGGGCTCGTCGACGTGCTGGATGCCGACGGCCCGGTTCTCGACGCCGGTTCAGCTCTCGAGCTGGGCGCCTGGGACGTGCGCGTGCTCGCGACGACTCCGATTTCGGCTCCCGACTCACCCTCACACAAGGAGACCCCATGACCCGCTCGCTCGAACTCGACGAGGCCGGCGAGGCCCGGCTGGCAGAGATTGTCTCGTCGCTGACCCTCGACGAGAAGGCCGGCCAGATGTTCCACGCCATGGCCTTCGTCGACGCGGCCGTCATTCCCGCCGAAGACGGGCACCCCCTGCTTCCCGGCCCGGTGCACGATTACGTGGTGAAGCACCATGTGACCCACATGAATCTGGTGAACGTGCTGCCGCCCGCCGATCAGGCCCGCTGGTACAACGCACTGCAGGTGCTCGCGCGGCAGACCGGCTCGGGCGTTCCCGTGACCGTGTCTAGCGATCCGAGATCCGCCGCCACCGAGCGCGCGGGCGCCTCCCACATGGCGGGCGCCTTCTCGGCCTGGCCGGAGCCGACGGGGCTCGCCGCCACCCGCGACCCCGAGCTCGCCCGCCGTTTCGGCGACGCTGTGCGGCAGGAGTTCAAGGCCATCGGCATCCGGCTTCTTCTCGGCCCGCAGGTCGACATCGCCACCGAACCGCGCTGGTCGCGCATCTCAGGAACCTGGGGCGGCGACCCGACCCTCACGGGCGAACTCGCCTCGGCCTTCATCGAGGCGATCCAGACAGACGAGCTCGGTGCCGATTCCGTGGCCACGATGGTCAAACACTTCCCAGGCGGAGGCCCGCAGAAAGACGGCGAAGATCCGCACTTTGCGCACGGCCGGGAGCAGGTCTACCCCGGTGGCCACCTCGCCGAGCACGTCGCCCCGTTTCCGCCCGCGCTCGCGGCCGGAGCCAACCAGGTGATGGCCTACTACGGCATGCCCGTGGGTATCGACCTCGAAGAGGTGGCGTTCGCTTTCAACAGGCAGGTCATCACGGGCATGCTGCGCGAGGGCCTGGGGTTCGAGGGCATCATCTCGACCGACTGGGGCGTGCTGAACGACCACGAGATCATGGGGCAGCCTTTCGTGGCGCGCGCGTGGGGCGTCGAGCAGCTCGACCCGCCTGCCCGCACGCAGCGCGCACTCGAGGCGGGCGTCGATCAGTTCGGCGGCGACTACGACAGCTCCCTCGTGGCCCAGCTGGTGCGCGACGGCCGCGTGAGCGAGGCGCGCATCGACGAGTCGGTGCGGCGCATCCTGCGCGAGAAGTTGCGCCTCGGCCTGTTCGACGCCGATCCGCTCGACCCGGCGAAGGCCGTGGATGTCGTGGGCCGGGCCGATCTCGTGGCCGCGGGCCTCGACGCCCAGCGCCGCTCGCTGACGCTGCTCACGAACGGCGACCCGGCGCATCCGACCCTGCCGCTGGGGGCTGGACTCACGGTATTCGCGCCCGACATCGACGACGCCGTGCTGGCCTCGTACGCAGACGTTGCGGCCTCGGTCGATGACGCCGATGTCGTGATCCTGCGGCTCGCGACCCCGCACGATCACAGGCAGACGACGATCTTCGAGAGCTTCTTCCACTCGGGGCCGCTCGATTTCGCCGTCGACGAGCTCGCGCAGATCCGTGAGACGCTCGCGGCGCGGCCGACCGTCGTGGTGCAGAACCTCGAGCGACCGGCCGTCATCCCCGAGATCGCGGCAGAGGCCGCGGCTCTCGTCGGCGACTTCGGCTCGAGCGATCGGGCCGTACTCGACGTTCTCTTCGGGCGTGCCGAGCCCGAGGGCAGGCTTCCCTTCCAGCTGCCGCGTTCCATGGCGGACGTGCTCACGGGCGATCTTGACCAGCCGCACCGCTTCACCGATCCCCTGTTCGACTTCGGCCACGGGCTCACGTACCTCAGCAACGCACGTTCAACAGAAAGCAACTAAGCAATGACCGACCTCATCCAGGCCCCCACCGACCCTCGGCTGATCGACCTGCTCGAGAAGTTGACCCTCGAAGAGAAGGTGCTTGTGCTCACCGGGCACGACTTCTGGGCCACCTGGCCACTCGAGAAGATCGGGCTGCGCCGCATCCTCGTCTCCGATGGCCCTTCGGGCGTGCGCGGCGAGGTGTGGGACGAGCGCAGCCCCTCGCTCAACCTGCCGTCGGCCACTGCCCTCGGCTCGTCGTGGGATGCGTCGATCGCCCGCCGCTACGGAAACGTCGCCGCCGTGGAGGCGCGTCGCAAGGGTGTCGACGTGGTGCTCGGCCCGACCATCAACCTGCACCGCTCGCCGCTCGGCGGTCGCCACTTCGAAGCGTTCAGCGAGGATCCGGTGCTCACCGCCGACCTGGCCGCCGCCTATGTCGAGGGTATGCAGGAGAACGGCGTGGGCGCGACGCCCAAGCACTACATCGCCAACGACTTCGAGACAGATCGCTTCACCGTCGACGTGCGGGTGGCCGAGCGCCCCCTGCGCGAGCTCTATCTGCTTGCGTTTGAGAAGGCCATCACCGAGGCGCACGCATGGCTCGTCATGTCGTCGTACAACTCGGTCAACGGCGCCACAGTCACCGAGAACGAGCTGCTCGAGACCCCGTTGAACTCGGAGTGGGGCTTCGACGGCGTGGTCATCAGCGACTGGACCGCCGTGCGCTCTGTGAACAGTGCCCGCTTCTCGCAAGACCTGGTCATGCCCGGACCCGCCGGTCCGTGGGGCGACGCGCTCGTCGCCGCCGTGCGCGCCGGCGAGGTCGACGAGTCGGCTGTCGATCGCAAGGTGCTGCGCCTGCTCGCGCTCGCCGCGCGGGTCGGCGCGCTCGAGGGCTTCGACGCTGCTGTGCCCGAGCCCGTCGTTGTCGAAGACGGAGTCGCCTTCGCCCGCGCCGCCGAGATCGAGGGCGCGGTGCTCGTGCGCAACGAGAACGCCGAGCTGCCGTGGGACGCGTCGTCGCTGACGTCGGTCGCCGTCATCGGTCACAACGCCCGCTTCGCCCGTACCCAAGGCGGAGGAAGCGCCACCGTTCTTCCCGAGAAGGTCGTCACGCCGCTCGACGGGCTCCGCGCCGCCCTGCCCGATGCCGCGATCAGCTACTCGGTCGGCGCCGTCGTGCAGGAGGGAATCGCCGAGCTTCCTCTCGACCGCATGACCAACCCGGTCACGGGTGAACCGGGCGCGCATGTGCGCCTCCTCGACGCATCCGGCGCCTCGATCTTCGATGAAGAACGCCGCGCATCCGCGCTCGTCTGGTTCGGCGGCGATGCCCCTATCGCGAAGTCGTCGATGCTCGAATTCACCACGAGGTACACGCCGGATGCGACGGGAGAGATTCTGCTCGGCTTCGCGGGCTCCGGCAACGGCCGCATCATTGTGAACGGCGAGCTTCTGCACGAAGAGAACGTCATCACCGAGGGCACCGACCTCGGCGCCGCGTTCCTCTCTCCGCCCTCGAGCTCCGTGGCCGTTCCTGTCATCGAGGGCGAGCCGATCGACGTGACGATCGAGTACGACATCGAGCAGGGCGGCCCGCTCGCCGGCGCACTGAGCATCACGATCGGCATCGAGCCGGATCGCTCCAACCCCGAGCAGCTCATCGCCGACGCCGTCGAGGCTGCACGCGCGGCTGACGTGGCCGTGGTCGTCGTCGGCACGAACTCGCGGGTCGAGTCCGAGGGCTACGACCGTGACTCGCTCGTGCTTCCCGGTCGTCAAGACGAGCTGGTGCGCGCCGTCGCCGCAGCGAACCCGCGCACCGTCGTTGTGGTCAACTCGGGATCGCCCGTGCTGCTGCCGTGGCGTAACGAGGTCTCGGCCGTGCTGCTGAGCTGGTTCGGAGGACAGCAATACGGTGACGCGGTCGCCGACATCCTGCTTGGACTGGCGGAGCCAGGCGGGCGCCTGCCCACGACCTGGCCGATCGAGCAGGCCGATGTGCCCGTCATAGACGTAACGCCCCAGAACGGCGCGGTGTCATACGACGAGGGCATCCACATCGGTTATCGGGCCTGGCTGAAGGCCGGCACCGAGCCCGCCTATGAGTTCGGGCACGGACTCGGCTACACGACGTGGTCTCTCGACGATCTCGCGCTCGACAGCTCGTCGATCGCCGAGGACGGCTCGGTCTCTGTGGCCGTGCGCGTCACGAACACGGGCTCGCGCCTGGGCAAGCAGGTCGTTCAGCTCTACGCGTCGCGCGAGACCTCCTCGATCGACCGCCCGATTCGCTGGCTCGTCGGCTTCGCCTCTGTTCGAGTCGAGCCCGGTGAGAGCACGTGGGTCACCATTCCCGTGTCGGCTCGCGCGTTCGCCGACTGGGGTGTGGATGCGCAGGGCAACCCGGGGTGGCACTACGAGCAGGGCGCGTTCCAGCTGCACGCCGGAACCAGTGTCTCGAACCTCTCTCTCAGCAAGTCGATCGACGTCACGGCGATTTCTTCATGACGTGGCCCAACCCGCTCATCGCGGGCTTCTACCCCGACCCGAGTGTCGTGAAGGTCGGCGACGACTACTACCTGGTGAACTCGACCTTCGAGTACCTGCCCGGCATCCCGGTCTTCCACAGTCGCGATCTCGTCGACTGGACGCAGATCGGCCACGTGGTCTCGCGTGCGGGTCAGCTCGACTCGCACGCGGTGCCGACGCTCGGCGGCGCGTGGGCTCCCACCATCCGGCACCGCGACGGCGTCTTCTATGTGGTCGTGACGGATGCGATGGGTCGCGGCATGCTCGTCTTCACGGCTTCCGATCCCGCCGGCCCCTGGAGCGACGGCATCGTCGTCGAGGGTGTGCACGGCATCGACCCCGATCTCGCCTGGGATGCAGACGGTCTCGCGTACATCACGTACTCGGGGCTCGATGTGACCTCGGGCGAACCGCCCACCGGGCACGATGGCATCCTGCAGGTGACGGTCGACCTGTCGACCGGGGCCGCGCTGTCTTCGCCGGTTTCGCTGTGGAGTGGAACGGGTCTGAAGTTTCCCGAAGCGCCGCATCTCTACCAGCACGGTGAGTACTGGTACCTCGTGATTGCCGAGGGTGGCACCGAGCGCGGACACGGGATCAGCGTGGCCCGTGGTCCGCATCCGTCAGGGCCGTTCACGGGCGCACCGGTCAATCCGATCGTGTCGGCGCGCAGCACCTCGCGACCCGTCCAGAACACCGGTCACGGCGACCTCGTCGAGACTCCGGAAGGCGGCTGGGCCATCGTGATGCTCGGCATGCGCCCGACCGGCGGCACGCAGGCGTTCTCGGCGATGGGACGCGAGACGTTCATCACCGATGCGCGCTGGACATCGGACGGGTGGCTCGAGGCCGACCCCGTTCTATTGAATCCGCGGGCGGGGGAGTTCGAGTTCTCTGATTCGTTCGACGGCTCTTCTCTGGGGCTCGAGTGGATCGGGGTGCGGAGGTATCCGTCTTCGTTCGCGTCGCTGAGCTCGCGCCCCGGTCACGTTGTGTTGACCGGCGACGGATCGAGCCTGGACGATCAGCGGCCGGCGTTCCTCGGGTACCGGCAGCAGCATCCGCTTGCCTCGGTCTCTGCTGTCGTCGAACCCGGCGCATCCGGTCTCGGAGGCCTCGCGGTTCGCTACGACGAGCTGCACCACTACGAGATCGAGGTGGGCAGCGGCGTCGTGACCGCGCGGGCGGCCGTGTCCGGAATTCGGCAGGAGTGGACGCTCGATGTGTCCTCCGACTCGCCTGTCACTCTCGGTCTCGACTTCGTCGCGCCGCAGGGCGAGACCATGATGCCGATGCTTACGAGCGACATCGTCGTGCTCAGTGCGGTGACCGCCGATGGCGTTCGGCATGAGCTCGCCCGCGTCGACGGTCGCTACCTCTCGCAAGAGACGGCAGCCTCGTTCACGGGCCGCGTCATCGGCCTCTACGCGACGAGCGGCGAGGTGGCCTTCACGGCCTTCCACTACAAGGGCCGCGACTGACCGCCGCTGCGGTCGCTCCGTGCTCCGGAATAGGAGCTGTGCGTCGAGCGTTGTGTCCCATCATGGTGGTCGACTCGGATTCTCTCTCGAAGGTTCTCTCCTCCATCGATCTCCGCGTCGGCGTAGGGCGGCGAGTGGCACTCGAGGCAGGGGCGCCGCTTCGCCTTCCCGCGGATGCCACCACCCTTGTTTACGTTCTCGCGGGTAGAGTGCGCGGCAACCCGCCGCGCGAATCCGGCTGCCGCCTCGACATCGACGAGGGCGTGAGGCGCGTCCACGTCACGACGGAACGCGATCAGGCGCAACTGGTCGAAGGCGACGCCTTTCTCACTCTCGGAACCACGCCGCTCACGCTCGAGGCCGAGACCGGCGCCACCCTCATGGTTCTCGAGCTCGAATTCGCCGACACCATGCCACCCCTCGGCAGCCTGCTTCCCGAGTTCGTCACCATCACGGCATTCGGCGCGCTCGAGCCAGCAGCGGCCGCGCTCGCCACGAACATGGGTGTTCTTGATCCGGCTGTCTGCCCGATGAAAAGTGGCGATCCGGTGATCTGCCGCATGATGGCCGCCACGCTTCTTCTCACGCTGATTCGGGCCTGGGCCGCAAACGAATGTGCGCCCGAGGGCTGGCCGTCGCTCTCCACGGATCCGTTCCTCGATCGGGTTGTCGATGCAATCCACGACGAGCCGGGCCGCGAGTGGACCGTCGAAAGCCTGGCGAATGTGGCCGTCATGTCGCGCTCGGCCTTCGCCGCGCGGTTTCGCGCCGTGGTGGGCCAATCCCCGGCGAACTACGTGACAGACGTGCGAATGGTCGCAGCCAAGCGCATGCTGGATGCCGGTCGATCCGTCTCCGAGACCTCTCGCGAACTCGGCTACGCCTCAGACGAGGGGTTCAGTCGGGCGTTCCGGCGCAATAGCGGGGTGACTCCATCCGCATGGCGGATGGCTCACAGCATTTCGGTGTCCGCTTAGCCGCGGATGTAGCGGCCGCCCCACACCGAAGAGACGGCCGCTCCCGGCGGAATCAGGTGCGGACGCGATTGGAGGCGCCGAACAACCCGGCGCCGATCAGCAAGGCAACGATTCCCAGGCCGTAGACGAGTTCGACCCCCAGTGTGTCAACGAGAAGCCCGCCGACGCCCGCCGCCACCATGATGGCGCTCTGGAAGCCAACGACTACGAGACTTCCTCCGGCTTCGAGACGGTCCGGCATCCGGTGCCCGACCCAGGTGTTGGCGACGATGAGCCATGAGGCGAAGAAGGCGCCCCAGACGATGGCGACGATGGCGATCGCCCATATCGATCCCGAGAACAGGATCATGCCGGCAATGGACACTGCGATGACGATCGGAGTGAACACGGCGAAGAAGCTGAAGGTGCGATCGACGACGAGGCCGATGACGAGGTTGCCCACCAGCCCACCCGCGCCGAACAGCGCGAGCAGCAGCACGATCGTGCCCGCGTCGGTGTCGGGCAGTCGCTCGAGGGCCAGGCGAATGTAGGTGTAGGCGAGAAAGTGCCCCAGAACGACGAAAACGTGGCCCACGAGACCGAGGCTGATGCCGGGACGGCGAATCGTGTCGACAAGAAGCGAGAGGCTCGATGCGGCGGCGGCGGGCACCGACGGAAGAAAAGCCCGGAGCGCGATCGCCAGAAGCCCTGTAGCGACCCCGGCGAGGCCGAAGACGATGCGCCAGTCGAGAACCTCACTGAGCAGAACCCCGAGGGGAACCCCGGCTACTGTGGCCAGCGACACTCCGGCCGAGGTGAACATCACCGCACGTCCGAGCCGCTCCGGTCCGGCGACGCGAACCGCGACCGTGATGGACATCGCCCAGAACGAACTGATGGCGGCCCCCAGCAGAAAGCGGGCCACCAGCACCAGAATGAGGTTCGGCGCGAAGGCGACGGCGATATTGGAGACAGCGGCAGCCAGTGCCATTCCAGACAACAGGGATCGGCGGTCGAGACGCGGGAAGATCAGTCCGATCGTGGGCGCCACGACCAGACCGACCAGGGCGGTCACGGTGACTGTCTGGCCCGCTTGGCCCGGCGTGACACCGAGGCTCGCAGCCATCTCGGTTAGCAGGCCGTTAGGGAGAAACTCGGCGGTCACCAGGAGGAAGCCCATCATCATGAGCGCGATGAGGGCGCCGTAGTGAACTCGCTGTGTGGTGGAAGGCAGCGCGGTGGGAACGGGCGATGTGATGGTCATAACAAAACCCTCACAGCCTTCCGAGGCGTCCGCCCGACTTCCCGTCCGCGGCATCCGACCATTCGTCCGCTGCTGCTCGCTCCACCATCCGCGCCCGTTCGGCGCATCCGCTCCCGGTCGTCTAGGAGCGGATACACCTAGACGGCGCGGATAGCGCGAGTGGCGTTCAGGGCGGCGAGGTACTCCTCCACACGGGCCACGTTGTGGGGCGGCATCATGATGAGGGACTTGCCCAAGGGGGAGCCGGTCTTCCAGCTGCCGTTCTTCGTCCAGCCGAGGCCGATGAAGTAGCCGATCTCCGCGAAAAGAGCCTCGAGCCCGTCGCGCGCCTCGGTGTCTCCGACGATCTCTGACAGCGGTGTCTCCATGGTCAGGCGCTGCGCCTTCGCCACAGGCAGCAGCGAAGACACGTCGACAGTGAACTCCTGTCGCCCCGATCCGACCTCGATCGCATCGGCAGAAGACGCTCCCGGCAGCGTGACCCGCGCCGAGGTGTTGGGCGGAACCACCGCGACGAGCGAGAACGACGGCCCATCGAGCATCCACGACACGTCGACCGTGCCGAACCCGGTGTCGAGGCTCGCGTGCGCACTCGTGATCCCGCCTCCGAGCACAGGAGCGATGTCGACGACGGAGTAGCCGGGCGCACCCGGGGCGATCCCTCCAATGGAACGCTGCATCCAATCCGCGACCGCTCCGAGCGCGTAGTGGTTGAACGAGGTCATCTCGCCGGGGTTGATGCTGCCGTCGGGCAGCATGCTGTCCCAGCGCTCCCAGATGGTGGTCGCACCCATGGTGATCGGGTACAGCCACGACGGGCAGCCCTCCTCGAGCAGCAGCCGGAACGCAACGTCGCCCTGCCCGCCGCGCACGAGCGCATCGCAGATCAGGGGAGTGCCCACGAACCCGGTGCCGATGCGGTAGCCGTGCGAGCGCACGAGTTCCGCGAGGCGCGCCCCGGCGGTGGCGAGCGCCTGCGGCTCGGTGATCAGCTCGAAACCGATCGCAATCGCATAGGCGGTGTGGGCATCCGACATCATGCGCCCGGCGGGCGTCACATACTCGGCGAGAAACGCCGATCGGATGTCGTCGGCCAGCTCGCCATACCTGCTTGCGTCGGCCTTGTGGCCAAGCACGCGCGCGGCCTCGGCGGTGCGTGCCGTCGACCGGTAGAAGTACGCGGTGGCCACGATGTCGGGGTCGGTCTTCGCCTTCGCCGGATTCTCGGGCGGCGCGCTCGGGTCGAGCCAGTCTCCGAACTGGAACCCGCCCGTCCAGAGGTGGTTCTCGCCAGCCAGCGCATCCACCACATCGACCCACCGGGTCATGCTCTCGTACTGGGCGGCCAACGCGGCGCGGTCTGCGAAACGCTCGAAAAGGGCATCCGGAACCAGTGTCGCGGCATCGCCCCACGCGGCCGCGGGCATCGGAGGGGTCGGAAGCGGGCTCGGAACGACGAACGGCACGACGCCCGCGGCCCTGCGCTGCTCGGCCTCGAGGTCGCGCAGCCACGAGCCGAGGAACCCGCTCGTGTCGTAGAGGTAACTGGCGGTGGGCGTGAAAACCTGGATGTCGCCGGTCCAGCCGAGCCTCTCATCGCGCTGCGGGCAGTCGGTCGGAAGGCTCACAAAGTTGCCGCGCATGCCCCAGAGCACGTTCGAGTGCAGTTGGTCGAGCTTCGGATTGCTGGTCTCGAGGTAGCCGGTGCGCACCATGTCGTTGTGCACGACGATGGCGGTCATCTGGTCGAGGGCGAGCTCGCCCGGCCAGTTAGTGATCTCGGCGTAGCGGAACCCGTGGAACGTGAAGCGGGGGCTCCACGTGCGCTCGCCGTCGCCGTCGCCCGTGAACGTGTCGGTTGCCTTCGCGAAGCGCAGCGGCCGGATGCCCAGCTCGCCGTCTTCGAGCACCTCGGCGTGGCGCAGGGTCACCTCGTGCCCGGCGGGCGCGTCGATTCTCAGCTCGAGCCAGCCCACAAGGTTCTGCCCGAAGTCGACGAGGGTCTTGCCCGACGGTGAGGTGAAGATCCGCTGCGCGGGCACGGTCTGGATGCGACGCACGGGCGGCGCGAATGACGGCACAAGACGCGCGGGGTCGGCTTGCTCCGGGCTGAGCTCGTGGACGCGGGCCGGCTCGGGGAACTCTGCGCCGACGACGAGGAGTGCGTCGTCGTCGAGGCGGGCATCGAACGCCTCGCCGGGGTAGATGCCCGCGCTGACAACAGGTCCCTTGGCGGTGCCCTGCCAGCTGTCGTCCGTGACGACGCGCTCGACGGTGCCGTCTTCATACGTCACGACGAGCTGGGCCGAGAGGGCTACGGGGCCCTGGTAGAACGTGGCGAAGTTGCCGTCGAAGCCGAAGCGCTCGCGGTACCAGCCCTCGGCGACGGTGGCTCCGAGCACGACTGTTTCGCCGGCTGCGAGGCGGTTGGTCACGTCGTAGCTCTGGAACGTGAGGCGGTCTTCGTAGGCGGTCCAGCCGGGGGTGAGAACCTCGTCGCCCACGACTGCGCCTGCAAGGGTGAGTTCGTAGATGCCGTGGGCGGTGGCGGAGAGCACGGCGCTGGCGACGTCGTCGCGGGGAGTGAACTCGGTGCGGAAGCGCACCGTGCCGCGCTCGAGGTTTCTGCGTTGTGCGAGCGCTGCGTCGGTGGGGCCATCGACCGCGATGAAGGGCGCGACCCAGTCGTCGGCGCCGAGCGGCCCGGTGCGCAGGGCTGCCCATTCGCTGAACTCCGACGCGGAGCCGCCTTCGCCGCGCACGCGCACGCGCACCTCGGCGGAGTCGTAGGCGGCGAGGGGTGCGAACGGCCAGGCGACGTGCTGCGACTCGCGGCCTTCGACGGTGAACGACTGGGTGCCGGAGCCCCGGCGCACCTCGATGTCGGCCGATGCCTGCAGCCAGCCCGGCGCATCCGTCGTCACCTGCCACGAAAGCGAGGGGATGCCGGTGGCCAGGAACTCGGGTCGGCCCCGGCCCTCCGCCCACAGCTTCGAGACGGTGACGGCAGTGGCGTCAAACATGGATTGGGACATGGGCTCTCCGTTGAGGCGTGGGGCGGACGGTGAATGAACCGTTTCAAAAACCTTACAGGCGTTCGGTTTTGGCCGCTAGTGCGCGACGCGGGTCGACCCGACGATCCGGGTCAGCGCAGGGCCAGGCGGGTCTGTGTGTGGGTTGCACCGCCGTCATTCTTGAGGCTGCGAAGCAGTCGATCCAGGGCGGGGGTGCCGCCGACACGAATGTGCACGAGGTAGTCGTAAGCCCCCGTGACGTGAACGGCGTCTCTGATCTCTGGAATTCGCTGGGCCCACGCGAGAAACGCTTCCGAGTCGCGCGCCGGATCGAGCCGTACGTCGATGAACGCCTCCAATCCCTCTGCAGGATCGGCTGCGTCCGAACCGAGAACCGCGCGGTATCCGACGATCACTCCGACCTTCTCGAGTCGACGCACGCGAGCCGCTGTCGCATTCGTGCTCAGGCCGATCCGGCGGCCGATCTCGCTGAACGATGCCCGACCATCTACGCGCAGAATATCGACGATTTTGTTGTCTATGGCATCCATGCGGTGAATTATCTCAGGAAACTGACCGATCGCACTGCGCGCAGCACGGCGAGGATTCATAGTCGGGCTGTGAACATTTTCTTCTCTCTGATGTCGGGTGCCGTCGCGGGACTTGCGTTGGCGGCACCCCTGGGGGCGATCGGCGTCCTCCTGATTCAGGAGGGTGTCACGCGCGGGCTGCGCCGGGGCATGCCCGGCGCAGCGGCGGTGGCGACCGTCGACATCCTGTATTGCACCGCCGCCGTCACCGCGGGTGCAGTCGCCGGTCCGATCGTTGGCGGATGGGAGCCTTGGCCGCAGATTGTGGGCGGGTCGGCCCTCCTTGCCATCGGCGCCCGCGGGCTCCTGAAAAGTCGGGGCACGCGAGGCTTCGATGTCGAGCGGGGCGTGACGCGTTCTGGAACGTCGCGCCGCCGCTACGTGCTCTTCCTCGGGCTGACAGCGCTCAACCCGGCCACCCTTGTGTACTTCACCGCTCTCCTCGCAGGACTCGATCAGGTCACCGAGTCGCCCGCGGCGGCGGTCTCATTTATCGCGGGCGTCGGCATCGCATCATTCGGATGGCAAGCGCTGCTCGTTGTGCTCGGTGCGGGTCTCCGGCAGAAGGCGGCACCCTCTTTTCACAGGTGGACTGCGATCGTCGGAAACAGTCTTGTTGCGCTGCTCGGTATCGCGCTGATCGCTCGCGCAGTGTGACGCTCCGACCTCCTCGTCGCGCGACGGCGGGGTGGTCGGCGGGTGGTCGGCGGTGATCGCAACTCCGCGCGCAAATATATTGTGCACCAAGTGTTTGTGTGCAATTGTTGTCGTATGTCAACGAATCCATTGCCAGAGATGCCGTGCTTCGCGCTCTATGCGGCGTCGCGGGCGGTGACGCAGGCGTATCGAGCGGTGCTCTCCGAAGAAAATCTCACCTACCCCCAGTTCTTGGTGATCGTTGTCTTGGCTTCGCAGGGAGAGTCGTCGGTGGGCACTCTCGCGTCGAACCTTCTCCTCGACTCGGGCACGCTCTCACCGATGCTCCAGCGACTCGAAACCCGGGGGCTGCTCACAAGAGAGCGGCGCGTCGGCAATGAGCGCACCGTCATCGTCTCGCTCACTCCCGAGGGAGAGCTTATGCACGAGAGGGTGGCCTCGGCCGCTCAATGCATCGGACCGGGCTACGGCTTCACCAATGCAGACGAGTTGCACGACCTGTTAGAGCAACTGCACCGCATCACAACCGGAATGGCCGGGTTGACGGCCTCGGTCTCGTCTCACTGACCTCACGTCTTACGAAAGACGTCTTACGAAAGGTAGATCACCATGTCCCTAGAAATCGGCTCGACCCTGACCATGCAGCTCCGCGAGTCTGACGGCCCAGATCTCAGCCTCGAGAGCTATCGCGGAACGGACAACGTCTTCATCTATTTCATGCGCGCCCTCTCGTGTGCGCAGTGCAATGCGGCCGTCAAGACTCTCTCGGCACAGAAGGCCGAGCTTGAGGCGGCAGGCGTCAAAGTCATCGTCGCTGTTCCCGAAGACGCCGAGGCCGCGACCGCCTGGAAGGCGAAGAAGGGCGTGCCGTTCCCGGTCGTCGTCGGAAAAGACGGAACAGCGCACGCCGAGGCCGGGCTGCTGCGCAAGGTCTTCGGCGCCATCCAGCAGTCGGGCGGAATTCTGCTCGATAAGAGCGGCGTCGTTCGCTACGCCCACGTCTCCACAAACCCCGGAGCCAGCTACAACAGGGGCGAACTGACGGCCGCAATCGCCGCGCTCTGAAACCCCGCGGCGCAGAGTCTCAGCTCCAGGGGCGGGCGGCGCGGGCCGCCCAGTACTCCTCGGCGGGCTCGGCCAGCGTCGCCAGACGCTCCTCGTCGATCGACGGCGCCCGCGCATCCAGATTCTGCTTGAGTTGCTTGCGCGTCACGGCGCCGGTCAGCACGATATCGGCCCAGGGATGCGCCACGGCCGCCCCGATGGCGAGGCCGTCGAGGCGTTGCCCGTCTTCGGCGGCGAGGGCCGCGGCGGCAGTCTCCTCTCCCCGTGAGGTGAGCCGCCCATTGGCGAGCACCTCCTTCACGACCACGAGCCACTTGGCGTCGTTCGCCGCGGCGAGCGCCTCACCCACCGAGGGCTCGAGCAGGTTCCAGGTCGACTGCACGGCAGAGAACGGGGAGTCGGCCAGGCCGAGCGCGCGCTCGATCACGGCGGCCTGATCGGCTCCGCTGGTGGAGAACCCCACGCGCACCCCGCTCTCACGCAGGCCGCGCAGCCGATCGAGCAGAGCGGAGTCATCGAGGGCAGGGCTGTCCGACGTCAGGGAGTGCACGAGATAAATGTCGGGCTCGGTGCCCAACGCTTCGAGGGTCTCGGCCCACTGTCGCTCGAACATCGCGAGTGAGTGCTCCTTGCGCTCCTGCTGCGGCGCATCGAGCCGCCAGTCGCCGGTGTACTCGTAGCCCCACTTCGATCCGATGGTCAGCTCGTCGCGATACCCCGGATGCGCGGCGAGCCACGATCCGAGGAACTCCTCGGCGCGCCCGTACGACCGCGCCGCGTCGACGTACCGGATGCCCAACCACCACGCGGCATCCAGCAGCTTGTGCGCCCTCTCGCGCATCGCATCCACGCTGCGATCGGCGCCGTCGCCGAGGTCTTCCGCCCGCCCACCGGTGATGTAAGCGGGGCGCCCGATGGCGGCGAGGCCGAGCCCCAGGCGCGAGGCGATGCTGTCGTCGATCTCGAGGTCATCCACCGTTCGAGCCTACGCGCACCGGCTCGAAGCATCCGCGCCAATTGGGCGCATCCGCTGCTGGACGGCCGGGCGCCGATGCACCGAACGGGCGCGCATCCTCAGCTGCGGCGGCCGAGGTGCTCGCGCGTCAGGGCGTCCATCTCGTCGTCGCTCAGCGCATCCATCTTATTCGCATCTCTGCGGTCGAGGCGTGACCAGCGCACGAACAGCAGAATCAGAATGGGCACGTCGGCGATCTCGGCGATGAACCAGAGCAGGTCGCCGGCGAGATGCTGATCGTGCAGCGGGTTCGGCCACCATCCTGGCAGCGTTTGAGACGCGACGGCGCCCACCCGGCTCGCGATGGCGGGGCCGACGCCATCCAGAATGCCGTCGTTCAACCGCATCAGCACGCCCGGAATCGCGTCGAGAACCAGTTCGACGAACGCCAGCAGAAACTCGGCCGTGATGAACAGGGTGCTGCGCGCTGCCGAGTTCTCTATGAGGGGTAGGGCGAAGAGCAGTCCGATGGCCGGCACCAGGATGCCGATGGCCGGCTCCGCGATCGGGCTCAGCCTGAGCACGCCGGCAAGCGGGGTGAGGAAGATGCAGAAGGCGAGCGCGGCGAACAGGGTGGCGAACACCGCGTTGCCGGTGACGCGCACGATCCACGACGACAGCACACGCTCGAGCCGGGCGGAGCCGTGCGGCCCGAGTGAGCGTCTGGCGAGTTCGACGGGCCGACCCAGCACCATCAGGGCGGGAACGACGAACAGAAGCAGAGCGATACGGGTGGTGAAGGCGAGTCGGAGCTCTTCGCTGTATGTGCCGAGAAAGCCGAACGAGACCACGGCCCACGAGCCGAGGCCGGCGACGAAGAAGAAGACGGTTCGCGAGACCGGCCAGCGGCCGCCGCGACGATGGATGCGCCACACGCCGATCGTGTACAGCGTTGCGCTGGCGAGTATCGCCACGAGGGCGACGGGGTCGAGCGACCACGAGCCGAGCAGGATGTCCAGGGGAGGCGTCTGCGTGCCTTTCGTGACGAGGGTGCGATCTCGGATACTACTCGGCGTCGCTGGGGGTGCCCCCTAAGCTGGGGCCACCACACTCCAACGCACGAGAAGGACACTCCCCATGCGCTCGACACTTTTCAGTCAAGAGAACAACGAGGTCGAATCCGACGCTCTTATGGCTCTGCAGAACCCCTACATGCTGCGCTCCCGCGTCAGCCCGGGTCGCGACATCATCACCCGCAAGGGCGCAATGGTCGCCTACCAGGGCAACGTCGAATTCAAGCACGAGGGTGCCCGGGATGCCGGCGCCCTGTTGCGCAAGATGGTCTCGTCAGACGACCAGCCACTGATGCGTGTTTACGGGCACGGAGACGTGTTCTTCGCGCACCACCGCGCGAACATCCACCTGATTCAGCTCGAGGGCGAGGGAATCACCATCAACGGCACGTCTCTGCTGGCGTTCCAGGCCGACCTCGGCTACGACCTGACCCGTCTCAAGGGTGCGAGCATGCTCGCCGGCGGCTTCTGGAACACGACCGTGCACGGCCACGGGCACATGGCGGTGGCCACGCAGGGCACCCCGATGATTCTCGACTGCTCGCAGCAGCCCACCTTCACCGACATCAACGCCACCGTTGCGTGGAGTGCCAACCTGCAGCCGACCATCAAGTCGTCGCTGAGCGCGGGCGCGTTCATCGGGCGGGGATCGGGCGAGGCGTTCCAGTACGCGTTCCACGGGCCGGGCTGGGTCATCATCCAGCCGTCGGAGTTCACGGGCGTGACCACGACCACGTCGTAGCGCTGTCTGCGCCGGTCGATTAGCCGTACTGATCGACTGGCGCAGCGCGGCGATACGGCCGGAAGAAGTCGCGCAGTTCCTGGGCGTAGAGCTCAGGCTCTTCGAAAGCCGCGAAGTGCCCGCCGCGCGCGAGTTCGCTGACGTGCACCGTGTTCGCCGCGCGATCCAGCCACTCGCGCGGGGGCCGCACGATGTCGCCGGGAAACAGGGCAAAGCCCGACGGAACCTCGACGCGGCGGGCGAGCTGCGCCTGCGGGATGGCCGAGTTGGCGTTGTACATACGCATCGATGAGCCGATCGTGCCGGTCAGCCAGTACATCGTGACCAGGGTCAGGATCTCGTCTTTTGTGTAGCTGTTCTCGAGATCCCCGTCGCAGTCGCTCCACGATCGCAGCTTCTCCACGATCCAGGCGGCCAGGCCGGCGGGGGAGTCGGTGAGCCCGACGGCCGCGGTCTGCGGTTTCGTGCGGTGCATGGCGGCGTACGCACCCTCGCTCAGATTCCAGGCGGCGGCCTCGTCGACGAAGGCCCGCTCCTGCGGCGTGAGCTTGAGACCCGGGAGAGCCACGGGAATTCCGGCGTCGGTGCGGTGCACCGCCAGCACCCTCTCGGGAAAGTCGAGCGCAAGGTATCGGCTCACGTGGCTGCCGATGTCTCCACCGGCAGCGCCGAAGCGGTCGTAACCCAGCGCATCCATCAGCTCGGCCCAGAGGCCGGCCACGGCGATCGAATTGAGCGGCGGGCCGGCTGGTTTGTCGGAGTAGCCGAACCCGGGCATGTCGGGCACCACGACGTCGAATGCGTCGGCGGGGTCGGCCCCGTGCGCACCGGGATCGGTGAGCAGCGGGATCACCTTCGAGTAGCGCCAGAACGAGTCGGGCCAGCCGTGACTGAGGATCAGCGGCATGGCCGGGGTCGCACCATGCGGGTCGGCGGCGCCGTGCGATCGCACCGCTCGAACGTGCGCGACGTGGATGCCGAGACCGCCGAGCTCGACCCGGAATCGGGGGATGCGGGCGAGCGCGGCCTCCTGCGCGGTCCAGTCGAACTCCTCGGCCCAGTAGTCGACGAGTTCGCGAAGGTACCCGATGTCGGTGCCGAGCGACCAGCCGGCGTCCTCCGGCGCATCCGGCCACCGGGTGGCTCGCAGACGCGCCCGCAGATCATCGAGCTCGGAGGGCGTCGCCTGCGTGGTGAACGGCTCGGGTGTCGGCGTCATGCGCGACACGCTACTCCTTCGGAGCGAGATGCCGGTCGTCCGATTGTCAGCGTCCGGGTCTCTGTCGACGAGCGCGCGCACCGAAGTCATCCAGCGCCGTGAGAATATCCGTCGCCTGCCAGTAGCGGTTGCGACGCCCGGCACTTGACTGGGTCAGGATGCCCGCCTCGACGAGTTTTCTCACCGAGGTGTCTGCGGCCTGTCCACTGACGCCGAGTTCGCGCGCCACAATCTTGAGAGTCACCACGGGCTGCCGCAGCAGAAACAGCATCAGCCTGTGCACCGATGAGTCGCTGCGCGCACGAATCCCGCCGTTCCACTGTGCCGCGATGGCCGTGATGTCCCTCTGCAGTGAGTGCCCGTTCGCGATCGCGGCGAATGCGGCTTCCGAGAGCGCTTCGATGATCGGCCGCACGTCGCCCGCACGGTATGCGGTCAACGCGCTCACATATCCTTCCGTGTCTCCGAGCAGTCCGGCTGACACGGGCACGGTGACATTTCGCGTCACGCCGCTCGCGCGCAGCATCCCCTGCACGAAGGCCCGCCCGGTGCGCCCGTTACCGTCGGGAAAGGGGTGGATCGTCTCGAATTGCGCGTGCGCTATCGCTATCTGCGCCATGACTGGCAGATCCGTGCGTCGCGCGAACTCCATGACGTCGGTCATGAGCGGAGCGACGCGTTCGTGGTGGGGTGGCACGAATGCCGCCGAATGTGGCGACACCGACCCGCCTCCGATCCATACCTGCTGGTCGCGCCACTGGCCGACGATGTCCGGACGGGACCTCCCCAGCAGTGCGCGGTGCATTGTGAGGATGGCGTCGGTGTCTAGATCGTCGGCCAAGGCGATAGCGGCTTCCATTGCTGCGACGTTGCCGACGACGAGCTGAGCGTTCGCAGAGCTCGAGTCGCTGATCTCGGCCAGTGCGATCTGTTTTGCGCTCGCCGTCAGGTTCTCCACTTCTGAGCTCGAAGCACTCTCTGTTCGGAGAAGGATCGACGCGAATGGGGCGGCCAGGGTGCCGATGTCGGCGTCGAAGCGTGTGAGCTCCCGAGCGGCATCTTCGGATGATGCGACGAGGTCAGCGGGAAGCGATACGGGCAGCCCGGCCACGAAGGGCGGCATGGCTGCCTGGTACGGACCGGACGCTGCCCGGATTCGTCGTCGGGATCCGACCTCGTCACCGGTTCGCTCCCACGGTCGCGCTTCGTAGGTGGTAACGGGCCACTGAGATGCCGTCGGTATCCCGTCGGTCATATCCGTAGCCATATCGCGATCATACCCAAGCTTATTGAATTAAGCTTGGGTATGAGTCAGATTTGGGCTAGTCGCGAGCTCAGGATGCGCTGTCGGACGGCTTCTCTAGACTTCTGCGGTGCGGCCTCGTCGGTCGCCGACCCGATTCCCGCTCACGAGAGGCTCACCATGGCGCGCAAGCCTGGCGCGCAGGCACCACGACTGGATGCGATCGTGCTCGACGATCTCGTCGCCGGCGATCCCGAGACACTCGAGCCGCACGACCTGTACGAGGGCCTGCGCTTCGAGGGAGCCGACCTCGCCGGCCGCGACCTATCGGGCATCCGGTTCAGGGAGTGTTTATTCGACGAGGTGCAGGCACATGACACCGCACTGCGCGGAGCGACCTTCGCCGAGGTCGAGATCCATCGGCTGAATGCCCCGATCTTCTCCGCTCCCAGGGCGGAACTGCGCTCGGTCACGATCGACGGGTCGCGCCTCGGATCTGCCGAACTCTACGAGTCGGGCCTCTCTTCGGTGCACATCTCGTCGACCAAGCTCGGCTTCGTGAACCTCTCCGGCGCGACGCTGCTCGACGTGCTCTTCACCGGCTGCACGATCGACGAACTCGATTTCGGCAGCGCCAAGCTCAATCGCGTCGCGTTCGTCGACTGCACGATCGGGGTGCTGAATCTGAACCACGCGACCTTGGCGAACGTCGACTTGCGCCGCGCCGAACTCGTGCGCATCGACGGCTTCACGGCCCTAGCAGGGGCCACCCTCTCGAGCGGGCAGGTCGCCGACCTTGCTCCGGCCTTCGCTGAGCATCTGGGCATTCGCGTCGAAGACTGACCGGTCGGGGCCCTTCGACAGGCTCAGGGAGCGGTCCGTTCCCTGAGCCTGTCGAAGGGCGCATCGTCGGGTTGTGCGGGTCAGATGGATGCCGAGGGGTCGGGGTCGACCGGGCCGTCTGTCGGGCCGGCGGCCGGCGTCGGGGCCGAGCTGCCGACGGAACCCGCCGCATCCGCTCGTCTTTCGACGACCAGGGTGACCTGCGACACGACCGCGGCGATGGCGCCGATGGCCAGCAGAACGGGGGCGATCGCGACGGTGAGAGCGAGGCCGACGAGGCCCGCGTTGACGGGGATCTCGAGCAGCGCGCTGCCGTCTTCGCGCTTCAGAATGATGCGGCGAACATTGCCCTCGTGGATGAGGTTCTTGACCGTTTCGACCAGCTTGTCGCCGGCAACCTCGAACTGCTCGAAAGTGGATTTCTTGTCGCTCATGTCGATTCGTCCTGTCTGACGTTGGTGCGCGTACGACGATCCGGTTCGGAACGCCCGCTTCTCATTCTTGCTCGGACGTTCCGAACGCGCATCAGTCTGCGGTGATTACGCAGCCGACCAGCCGCCATCCGTGGCGAGGATGACACCGTTCACGTTGACGCCGTCATCGCTCAGCAGGAAGGTGATCGATGCGGCGACTGCATGGGCCTCTGCGGGGCTGGGCATAACAGACATGGCCAACTGCACCCGTGAAGCGCCGAGCTCAGAGCCGAACGAGGCCTCGATGTTCGTGATCGTGGCGCCGGGGGCGACGGCGTTGACCCGGATGCCGCTCGGTCCGTACATGAACGCGCTGCTCTTGGTGAGGCCCGCGACGGCGTGCTTCGAGGCGGTGTAAGCCGCACCGGCAGCTGAGCCGCGCAACGCCGCTTCGGACGCGGTGTTCACGATCGATCCGGAGCCCTGGGCGAGCATGGCCGGAATGACGGCGCGCATGAGCTTCATCGTGCCGTCGACGTTGACCGAGAAGACGCGCTTCCACACCGCGTCGGACATTTCGCCGACGGGGGTCATGTCATCCATGATGCCGGCGATGTTGGCGAGGCCGTCGATGCGCTCGCCTGCAGCCTCGATGATCTGGGCGACGCCTGCATCATCGGTGATGTTGGCCACGAGGGTGACGATGTCGGTGCCCGGCGTGGCTGCGACGAAGTCGTCGAGCCGTTCCTGCGAGATGTCGACGGCGACCACACGACCGCCCTCCCGGGCGATTCTGGATGCCGCGGCTCGGCCGATTCCGGATCCAGCGCCGGTCACGATGATCGTCTTGCCGGAGAACCGGCCGGCGTCGATGCGCTCGACCCAGGTGGAGGAGCTGGTGAGGGGTTCGATGGGGGAGGACATAAGGGGCTCTTCTTTCTGTTTTCGGGTGTGGAATCGGGCGACACCGCTCGTATGGAAGGACGTCATCGACCAACCGGACAACATTGTCCGCACGTAGGCTACACCCGTGAACACACCGCCACCTGAACCTCCCAGAGCGAATCGCGGACGCAGCGCAGCGGCCGAGAATCGACGCGCACTCATCGCCGCCGCCCGTGTGATTTTCTGCGACGGAGGCTACGGGGCCCCGCTCAGTTCTGTCGCGAAGATGGCGGGCGTCGGGCAGGGCAGCCTCTACCGGCATTTCCCCGATCGGCTGTCGCTGGCGGTCGCCGTTTTCGAAGAGAACATCGGTGATCTCGAGGCGATCGCGGAGAGTGGCGACGGCACACTCGACCGGCTGCTCGATGCGATCGTTGCGCAGGCGCTGGTTTCTACGGCGATGATCGACATGATCCAAGCGGCCCCCGATGACCCGAGGGTGCTGAATCTCGAGAGGCGCGTCGAAGTGCTCGTCAGTCGGATCGTGCAGCGCGAGCGCGAGGCCGGCCGTCTCGGGGATCACGTCGAGGTCGCCGACGTGGTGCTGTCGATCTCGATGATCGCGGGCGCTGTGGCCCGAACTCCGACCGACCGACGCACTGGCGTCGCTCGCCGCGCCCGAGCCTTGGTTCGGGCGGCGTTCGTTCGCGAACAGAACTAGACCTAGGTACCACCGCTGCGGCACGCGAAGTCATCCTCAGGCAGGATTCGCCGGGAGCGCCGAGGCGCAAAGCTGAAGGCATCACCCGCGAACAACCGAAAGGACGCGACAGATGACCTCGACACCCGCCCTCGCCCGCCCCACCGATGACTCGACCGGGCCGCTCACGTGGCTGTCTCCCGAGGCGGCGCTTTGGGTCGCGTCGCGTCGTGGCGACTTCGTGGGGTTCGTCGAGCTGACCGATGGCCATTTCGACGTGACGGATGCGCGTGGCGCGCACGTCGCATCCTGCGGAACCCTGCGCCAGGCCCAAGACCTGGTCGAGCATTCCACGCGCCGCGCATCGGCCGTGAAGACGCTTGCCTACGTGGCCGTGGGCACGGGTGCCGTCGCCGTGAGCGCGCTCGCGGTCGGGCTGGGCATCGTCAACCTGGGTTGATCTCCCGCCGAGCCTAATGGCGGCACCGGCTCAGTGGGCGGCGCCCGCCTCGACCAGCAGCACGCCGCCCATAACGAGCGCGATGCCGGCAGCCATGACCCAGGTGAATGGTTCCTTGAAAATGAGCCGCCCTGCCACGGCGGTGAGAGCGACGCCCGCCGCAGCCCAGATGCCGTAGGCCACGCCGAGCGCCATTCCGTTTTGGAGTGTGAACGACAGGCAGGTGAACGCGATGCCGTAGCCGAGCGCGACCGGGATGTACCAGAGCTTGCTGCCCGTGACGGCCGCCTTCAACGACAGCGTGGCGGTGACCTCGGTGAGGATCGCGCCGATGAGGAAGACCCAGGCCATCAGCGGGCCTGCCCGTGCATGGCCGACTCGCGTGCCTTCTCTGCGCGCTGCCGCCCGAGTTCGATACAGAGCACGCCACCGATGATCAGCAGCAGTCCCGCTCCCATGATGGGAGTCAGCGGCTCGCCGAACAACAGTGCCGACAGGATGGCGGTCAGCGCCACCCCGAGTGCACCCCAGATGCCGTAGGCGACGCCGAGCGGCAGCCCCGCTCGCAACACCAGCGACAGAAACACGAACGCACCCGCGAAGCCGAGCGCCATCAGGGCGTACCAGGCCGGGTGATCGATCGCTGCCTTCAATGACAGAGAACCGGTCACCTCGCTGAGGATGGCGCCGCCCAGAAACAGCCACTTTTTCACGGTCGAACCTTCGTCATCTCGCCAGTGTGCCAGAGCGGCGCGCTCGTTCTCAGGTAAATCCACCCCGCCACGGACGAAAACGGCGTCTGGGCCGCATCCGCCCTGAATTGGAGCGCGGCCTGGGGCGCTAGGTGTACTTGGCCATGACGTTGGTGACACTTTCGGGCTTGTGACATAGCGAGGCCTCCTGGCTTGATGGAGCTGCTTAGTTCAACCATCGCCAGGAGGTCTCGTACTCCACGCTAATGCTCGTTTGACGACCCATGGAAGGGCTCTGCTGGTGCGCAGAGTGATCCACGACGGTCGACCGGTGTCCCACGTCGCGAAAGAACTCGGCGTCTCACGCCAGTGCGCCCACCGGTGGGTTGCCCGGTTCCGGGCCGAAGGCGCGGCCGGACTCGACGACCGCTCCAGCCGGCCGAGACGAACACCGACCAAGACACGTCCGGAACGCGAAGCCGCCGTTCTCCAAGCCCGATCGCGGCTCCGATTCGGTCCCGCTCGTCTCGCCCCCGAGACCGGTGTCCCAGCCCGAACGATCTCCCGCATCCTTCACCGTCACCAGGTTCCACCGTTGGCCTGGTTAGACCCGGTCACCGGAACGGTGATCCGAGCGTCCAGGTCGACGACGAACCGATACGAACGTGAGTCGCCGGGCGAGCTGGTGCATGTTGACGTGAAAAAACTCGGCCGCATCCCCGACGGCGGCGGTTGGCGGGCCCACGGGCGAGGCGAGCAGGTCCGCGGGCGCGGGATCGGGTTCGACTACGTCCACGCCGCCGTGGACGACCACACCCGGCTGGCCTACGCCGAGATCCACCCCGACGAGAAGGGCACCACTGCGGCCGGATTCCTCACCCGAGCCGCCGATTACTTCAAGCAACACGGCATCACCACGATCGAGCGGGTCATCTCCGACAACGCCTTCGCCTACCGGAACTCGACCGCGTTCAAGAAAGCTGTCGCCGATCTCGGCGCGACCCAGAAGTTCATCAAGCCGCACTGCCCCTGGCAGAACGGGAAAGTCGAACGCTTCAACCGCACCCTCGCCACCGAATGGGCCTACCGGCAGCCCTTCGCCTCGAATCAAGCCCGCCACGACGCTCTTGCGCCCTGGATCGAGCACTACAACACTGGTCGAATCCACTCAAGCCACGGACTCACGCCCGCCGCCCGAGTGTCACCAACCTGATGGCTCAGTACATCTAGGCGTCGGTGGGCGTGCTCGAGCGCTGCCTCTTGGACGGCCGTGCAGACGCGACCTCGGCCACCGCGGCGGTCTGCGCCGAGACGGCGCGGGGCACCAGGCGCTGCAGCTGCGTGACATGGGCCGGCGTCAGCTCTTCGATGGAGGCCACCTCGAGCAGCTTCATCGTGCGCACGATCTGTTCCGACAGGATCGCGATGGTGCGGTCGACGCCCGCGCGCCCTCCGGCCATGAGTCCGTAGAGGTAAGCGCGGCCGATCAGCGTGAACTTCGCTCCGAGGGCCAGCGAGGCCACGATGTCGGCGCCGTCCATGATGCCCGTGTCGACCATCACCTCGACGTCGCTTCCGACCTCGCGTGCCACGTCGGGCAGCAGGTGGAAGGGGATCGGGGCGCGGTCGAGCTGGCGGCCTCCGTGGTTCGAGAGCAGGATCCCGTCGACGCCGAGCTCGGCGAGGCGCTTCGAGTCCTCGAGGTTCTGCACTCCCTTGATCACGATCTTGCCAGGCCACATGCCGCGGATGATCTCGAGGTCTTCGAAGTTGATCGACGGATCCATTGCAGAGTCGAGCAGCTCGCCCACGGTGCCGCCGGTCGACGACAGAGACGCGAACTCGAGCGGGGGAGTCGTGAGGAAGTCGTACCACCACCACGGCCGCGGGATCGCGTTGATGATGGTGCCCGCGGTGAGCTGCGGCGGAATCGAGAAGCCGTTGCGCTTGTCGCGCAGGCGCGCGCCCGCGATGGGGGTGTCGACCGTGAACATGAGGGTGTCGAAGCCGGCCGCGGCGGCCCGCTCGACGAGTCCGTACGAGATCTCGCGCTGGCGCATCACGTAGAGCTGGAACCAGTTGCGCCCGGTGGGGTTCGCCGCCTTCACAGCCTCGATCGACGACGTTCCGAGGGTCGAGAGCGTGAACGGGATGCCCGCCGCGGCGGCAGCGCCGGCGCCGGCGATCTCGCCCTCGGTCTGCATCAGACGGGTGAAGCCGGTGGGCGCGATGCCGAACGGCATGGTCGAGGTGCTGCCCAAAATGTTCGTGGTGGTATCGAGCCTCGACACGTCACGCAGGATCGACGGGTGGAACTCGATGTCCTGAAACGCCTGGCGCGCCCGCTTGAGCGACAGCTCGCCCTCGGCCGAACCGTCGGTGTAGTCGAACGCTGCCTTCGGGGTGCGGCGCTTGGCGATCGTGCGCAGGTCGTCGATGGTCAGCGCGCCCTGAAGCCGGCGCTTCTTGCCGTCGAACTCGGGCTTCTTGAACTGCATCAGGGGCAGCAGCTCTTTGGGGTTCGGAAAACGGCGTTCAACCATGGGGTGTCCTCTATTCGGATGTGGAGATGAAATTCGTCTCGGCGTAGTAGCCGGTGATGTGGGCGTTCACGACGTCGCGCGCCGACTCGGCATCGCCGGACTCGATCGCCGCGACGATGGCCCGGTGTTCGTGCCGTAGGCGGCCGGATGTCTCGGCCCACGACCGCAGGTTCGGCACGCCGGCGAGAACGTAGCTCTCGATCGAGTTGCGCAGCCCCGCCATCATCGACGCGATCACTGTGTTGCCCGAGAGATCGGCGAGGGCGAGGTGAAAGGCCGCGTCGAGGGTGAGGAACTCTGCCTCGGAAACCTGGCCATCGGCATCCATCGCGTCGAGCAACCGCACGGCGTCGCCGAGATCGAGAGGTGCAGACTCTAGGGCGGTCGCGGATGCCTCGGCCAGCTCGGTGACGACCGCCGCCTCGAGCACGAGGCGGGTTTTCACGACGTCGCGCACGTCGAAACCCTGTGCCGCGACCTGCAGGCGCATGAGCGACGACATGCCACCGGATGGGCGGGCCACGATGATGGCGCCGGACTGCGGCCCCGACCCGGTCTGGGTGCGGATGAGTCCGAGAACCTCGAGCACACGCAGCGCCTCGCGAACCGACGATCGGCCGACTCCGAGTTCACTCGACAGCGCGCGCTCGGCGGGCAAATGATCGCCTGGAACGAGTCGCCCCGCGAGCAGATCGGCCTCGATGTGCTGCAGCACGACCTCCCAGGCGCGGCGCGAATCGACGGCCGCATGCGTGTCGACGACTGTCACGGTTCACACCTTCTCGATTGCCGGGTGCCTGTGGTCAGGCCATGTGGTCTGACCACAGCTTACGACGGCTGTGTATCTGCGTCCAGGCGCACCGAATATTCAGATGACAGGCTTAGCGTGGAGGTACCCCTCCCTCCCCTCGAGTAAAGGACTTCCCATGAGCGCGAACCCTTACGACAACCTTCCTGTTCTTCCCTCGTTCGAGTTGACGTCGACCGACGTGCGACAGGGCGAGAGGCTCTCTGATCCTCAATTGGGTGAGTCGGCTGGGGGCGGCGACGTCTCGCCCCAGCTCAGCTGGTCGGGTGCACCCGAGGCGACCAAGAGCTATGTCGTCACGGCTTACGACCCCGACGCCCCCACGGCATCCGGATTCTGGCACTGGGCCGTGTTGAATATTCCGGCAGATGTCACGAGCGTTGCTGCCGGTGCCGGAACGCCAGACAGCAGCGCACTGCCCGAGGGCGCGATCACCCTGCGCAACGACGCCGGCGTCGCGGGTTACGTCGGGGCGACGCCCCCTCCCGGGCACGGCGACCACGAGTACTACTTCGTGGTGCACGCGGTCGACGTCGAGAAGCTTGCTCTTCCCGAAGACGCGTCGCCCGCGATGCTGGGGTTCAACCTCTTTATGCACGCCGTCGGCCGCGCGGTGATCAGCGCTCCGTATGGGGTTAGTGCTTAACACGCGTCTGAGCTGGCGGTCGCTATAGCTGTGACCGCACGTAGTCGAACGACTCCTTGGCCAGGTGCGACCAGGTCTCGAGCGTTTATGACGGGCTGATCCGTGTGCAGGTCGTCGCCGGCCGGGCGAAGTGCTCGCCGATGCTCCTACCCGCGGGTGATGTTGGGTCGAAGCGAGGATGAAGTTTTGCATGAATCGCCACACGCAAAATGAATGTTCCTTATTTTAGATACGGGCGCCGGATCTACCCCCAAATGATCCGGCGCCTCCGGCACGTCTGTGGCAAGTGGCGCGCTTTCCGGGCGCTGGTTCGAAGTATTTTTAGGCAAGGGTGGCAACGAACGCCACTTCTTGTGTCGACGGACTAGCTGCTTCGGAAGGTATGGAATTTCGAGGGTTCCCGGCTGTGATGCCTTTTTCTTTTACCGTGCTTGTTCCGGCAAGCGCAAGGTCAGGTTCTCCGACTTTCGAGATTGTGCGGACGGCGAGTGAAACCTCTTCGTTTCGCGGGACTGTTGCGTGGCAGATGTGTCTATCTACCACCCGGAGCTTGCGCTTTCACAAGTGATGATGGCCGTCTGGACCCGAACCAGACGGCCATCGGCTACCGAACCTCTTGGTTAGGCAGCACCGGAAGCGAGAACTCCTCCGGAGCGTCGGTGAAAGACGTGGCCGGTCTGAGGGGGGCAGGCCCGCCACGTCTTCCAATGGAAGAGAGTCAGATTGCTTCGAATCGTGACGCTGAAACCCAAAACTTTGAATTTCGCTGAGCGGTGGAGGTGGACTCGGCGGCGAGGGCCATGGCGATAAGAGGGAGACGAGTTTTCGTCGTAGATTCCTTGGTCCGATGGAGTTTCGATGTCGGGCGACACGCCAACGTGTGCGCTGACATGATTTGCCACAGAGCGCGCTCCCTCTTTGACCGAAATTGCTAGAACCGTGTTCGGCGACATGGGGATTCGCAAGGCGAGCAAATTGCTGCGCCAGATGCGCTAGCGAGAGTCGCGTCATATTCGGTTCATATTCGCGTCTCTCTAGGTAGGACGCTGATCGCGTCGCAAAGAGAGATGAGGTAGAGGATGCACTACGTCGGCCTTGTTCAGATCGCTCCGCAGCCATCTTCGGAGTCAGAGGATGTGCTCGCCCCGTTTTCGGCACTGCCGGCGGAGTCTGATTTTGTTCTTGCAAAACGTCTCGTTCTTGGTGGATTGATCTTTGTTTCGCTTGGGTTAGGTTTCAGCTTGGTGCTGAACGTCCTGGCGTTGGCGCACTAAAGCTGCTGCCGGCGATGACGACCCGACGCTGCGTGCTGAGCGGCGCCTGACACTTCAGTCCGGTACCAGAGGGGTACCTCGCGAGACGCCTTCGGTCGGGTCGGCCAGGCTGATTAGTCGTCCAGCCACGCGGTGCCAGCACGTAATGCCTGCTCCCGGCCATGGACACCAAGCTTCTTGTAGAGTGACGCCAGATGACTCTTCGCCGTGTTTGGCGAAACGTGTAAGGCCGCTGCCAGTTCTTTTGTTGAGCCGTACAGACTGAGCGCACGAAGAACGTCGCGCTCTCGTCTGCTCAACTTGATGACCTCTATGGGCGCATAAATCGAAGCAGGCAACTCGAGCTCCAAATGAAGCCGGTCTGCGAGTTCATTCCGCACGGCCGGGTGTGCTTCGATGATCTCGGTGATGGCGTTGGTGCGCTTCACAGATTCGAGGACGTCAACAATAGATATTGTGGCTGCTGAATCATCGCCCAGCACGCGCTCTGCTGCCGCCTTGACGATCATGGTCGCAGGGGAGAGGCGGTGTCGCCCGCCGTTGAGGTGCTGCACAGTACCGATGATCTGCAGCGCCCGCTCCGGATGGCCGACGAGGAGCGCCAGACGAGCCCTTGCTGACCAGATCTGATGACCTTCGGACGACGGACGTTCATCGCGCATCACGTGGGCGGCGGCCTGAAAGTTGCTGGTAGCCATGTAGAGGTTCGCAAGATCTGCCCGCAGGATACTTCCCGCGAGTGTTCCTGTCCCGCTCAGGTCGCGACGGAAGTCGAGAACATCCTCGAGGTGCGCGGCTGCGGCGCCTCGATCATTGACCTGATGCAGAGCTCGTTTGGCGCGGATGTGTTCGCTGAGCCACCAGAATTCCCCGATGCCTGCTTCCGGCAGCGGGTCGATCGGCCCTGCACTGAAAGTTCCCAGCGCGATGAGTGCGGAAGCCTGTTGCGAAATCGCGGAGTAACTCGCCTGTAGGCTCCCGGCGGGGCGGGGCAATTTTTGTTCTCGAGTGAGTGACTGTTCAGCGTGGGTAAAGTTTCCAGACAGTGCATGTGCCAGTGCCGCGAAGTTTTGCACGTAAGGCGCGATCGGATGAGTAGAAGCCCTCGCGCGTCGCGCACCTTCGGCAAAAATACTTATTGCATCGCGCACGTTCCCACGCAGCAATTTGACAGTGCCGATCCGGATGAAGACGGGCGGCAGCACATCGTCGAAACCGGAGGTGTCTTTCGGCGTAGCGATTAGACGCAGCGACTCATCTGCTGTCGCGTCGGCCTCATCCAGGCGTCCGGCGGCAACCAGCGAACGAAGCTCGGTTTGAACGACTCCGAGGAGATCACGGGTGGCCGGATTCTCTTCGCTCTCAACCCACGAGGCGAACCGTTCATACACGTCTTCTGAGATGAGCGCATATGGATGGTTTGCTGCGCGCGCAATGGCGCTGGCCATGAGATAACGAGGATTCTCCCAGAGCCATTTTTTGGGGACAGCGGCAAATCCATCCACCAATGCTTCCGGCTCCAGCAGTAGGCGCGCGAAGAAACTGCTGTCGATTGCGGTCGCGAAATCTGCCCAGCTGCTGTGTTCAGCCATCGATCTCAGGCTCGGGTAAAGCACAGTGAACTCCTTTGGTCGTGGTCTCCCCTCGATAAATTCTGCCCAATCTTCTTCCGATTGAATCCCTTAAGTGGTCTGTGATAAGGGGATAACCTCAACCGAGCGTAGGTCTAGCCGCGGGTTCTCACTGGGCGTAACGCCCTAGCCCTTAGATGAACCTTGGGTGAGACGCGGGTGGTCTGCGACAGCACCGTTCTGTTACTTGGGCCCCTGGAAATCGAATGCATGTGCCAGGCCGCAGACGTTCATCGGCCCCGATCCCGCTGGCACGATCGAATACCGCGTGTCGATGTCCTTATCGTCCTGATGCGATTCGTCTTACGCACCGAACCCGCAGGAGCGGCTAAGCCGCATCGCAGCTATACCGTCGGCTCCATGGCGTTGACGTTGCCTCATGTCTATGCACCGTAACCAATACTCCTGTGTTCAAGTCCATCGACGCGTGAATTGAGCCAGTGCGTCACACCCCGACGCGGAGCGCGGCTACTGGGTTCATCCGTGCGGCCTTCACCGCAGGGTAGGTGCCGAAGAACACTCCGATGGCGATTGACAGTCCCGCGGCCAACGCTACGGTAGCGCCGTCGACAATCGGCATCACGCCATTGATCGGGAAGAGCGTTGCGAAGCCTGCAACAGCAACACCGAGCGCACCCCCGATCACGCTCAGGCCCGTCGCTTCGAGCACGAACTGGCTCGCCAGCGAGATGGGCCCAGCACCAAGCGCCTTTCGGACCCCGATCTCGCGGATGCGCTCACGAACGGTCAGCAGCATCACGTTGGTGACCCCGATTCCGCCAACGAGCAGACTGATTGCGGCGATGCTGGACAACAGGCTGCTGAGGCTCTCTTGGGTGCCCCCGAGAGTTTCGCGGAGCTGATCTGATGAATAGAAGGAGGGCGTTGCCTCGCCGCGAGCGGCGAAGATGGCTGCCGCCTGCGATTTCGCTGTGTCAACCTGGGCCGGGCTCGTCGCGCTCAGCGCAATAGATCCGAGCTCGTGATAGCCAGTAAGGGTCGCCTCCACAAGATCTAACGGAGCGTAGAAGGTGCCAACGCCTCCCATGCTCCCATACATCGAGTCGACAGCGGTCGGGGCGAGCACTCCAACCACGAGAAGAGGAATATTCTCAACGAGAATCGTTCGTCCTACGGCGGAGGAACCGTCGGGGAAGAGGGCGGTCTGCAGCGTTGCGTCGATCACGGCAACGCTTTGGTCTGTGAGTTCGTCTGTCGTTGTGAAGAACCTGCCCGCGCTGAGGCGTGCGTTCGTGATCGAGAAATAGTCAGGCGTCGTACCCACCACTTGTGGTGATGCGGATGCAGATCCGGCGACTGCCTTAGACGTTCCGTCCACTACCGGAGCGACAAGGTCGATCGCAGAGCCGAGAGGATCAGAGGCGAGCGCATCCCGGTCGGCTCGAGTGAACGAAGCCGACTTCGAGCCGTAGTTGTCGCCCGCAGGGCTGACGAATACAGCGCTGGCTCCGAGCGAAGCCACCTGCTTATTGACCTGTTCGGTTGTCCCATTGCCGACTGCGACGAGAGTTATGACCGAACCGACACCGATAGTGACCATCAAGATCGTCAGGATCGATCGGGTGAGATTGCCTCGCAGACTTCGAAGAGCAGCGATGACCAGGTCTAGAGGATTCATGGTAGCGCTGCTCCGTTTCGGTATGAGCGTTCGACTCGGCCATCTCGCATGACGACGACTCGCTGGGCGCGCGCCGCTACCTCTTCCTCGTGCGTGATGACGATGACCGTCGCACCGTCGCCATGCAAATCCTCGAAGATTCTCAGCACGTCCTCCGTCGCACGAGAGTCGAGGTTGCCTGTGGGTTCGTCGGCAAGGATGAAAGTTGGTCGGTTCACGATCGCGCGCGCCACCGCGACGCGCTGCTGCTGCCCTCCGGAAAGCTGATTTGGCCGATGCTTCTCTCTTCCGTGCAACCCGACTTGCTTGAGGGCTGCTAGAGCTCGCTCCTGTCGTTCAGCGTGGCCAACTTTGGCATACACCATCGGGAGTTCGACGTTGCCGAGCGCGGTGAGTGACGGAATCAGATTGAACGACTGAAACACGAATCCGATATCAGAGTTTCTGATAGAAGCCACCCTTCTTTCAGACAGGTTCGAGACGGTCTGGCCCGCAATTTCTAATGTCCCCGAGCTGGGTTGGTCGAGACAGCCCAGGATGTTGAGGAGGCTCGACTTCCCCGCTCCAGACGGACCCACCACGGCGAGATATTCACCTGAAGGAATGACAAGGTCGACGCCATCAAGAGCGGAGACGGCGCTGTCGCCCTTTCCGTAGTCGCGTCGCACGTTTCGAAGCTCGATCGCTGTTCTGCTCACGGTCATCAGAAGCCGTTGTCGCCACTGGGGACACCCTCGTCGAAGCTGGTCCCCTCGTCGTCTAGTCCGTTTTCACCCGCCTGCTGCGTTGCGAGCTGCACTACATCTGCGAGCTTGAGACCTTCGGTTATCTCGACGACGCCGTTTCCGGAGAGGCCGACCTTGACGGGAACCGGCTTTCCGGTCGATGTGGGCGCCTTCTTGGGCGCCAACTGCACTGTTCCTTCACCCGGTGCTGTCATGGTCACAGCTGACGCTGGCAACGTCAGTACGTCGACAGCACTCGCAGTCACGATGCTGACGAATCCGGTTTCTCCAAGCCTTACCGTGTCCGGCGGAGTCGTGAGCTGAATCATGGCCACGAAGGTTACGACTCCAGCCGCGTTAGTTTGCGGTGTCGGGGCGATGGAGACGACCGACCCCGCGACTACGACCGAGGAATCTCCAGCCATCGTGACGGTCGCGGCCTGTGCGAGAGCTACTTTGGCGATGCTGGATTCGGGGATGGCAGCCGAGACGAAAAGGGACGAGGTGTCGGAGATAGTAATCAATCCGCTGGGCGCGCTTGCGTTGCTTCCAGTTGCTCCCGTCGAGCTCGAGCCTTCGGCTGCCGCGGCAGAACCGCTCGAATTCCCGCCCCCGGCGGTGACCGACCCGACGGTTCCGTTGATCGCGGTGACGACACCGGGAATAGATGCCTTGAGCACCGTTTTGTCGCGTTCGGCCTGCGCCGCGTTGACATCCCTCTCGGCGTCGTCTCGAGCCTTGGAGGCATTCGCAATGTCGGTGTCCTTGAGCGGCAGTGCGGCTTCCAGTTCTTTGACTGTCGCAACAGTTGTCGAATACTCGGGGGCATCGGGGGGTGTGGAATCGCGTTTATCTCGGGCATTCGCAAGGTCGGTTCGAGCGCTTGAGTAGGACGAGCGGGTGTTCCGGAGCGCGGTCTCAGCGGCACTCAACGCCCCCTGCGCCTTTGCCAGCGCTCTATCGGCGTCCGCTGGATCGATCGTCGCAAGTTCTTGGCCTGCGACGACCTGTTGCCCGATGGCGACAGAAATACCGGTGACCGTGCCGGTAGTGGAGAACGAGGCGTTTGACGTCGCGGCAGCGGCGATTGCGCCTTTGGCATCGACGGTCGTCGTGACAGTGCCCTTTTCGACCGTCGCTGTCGCGGTTTTTGCGACGGGTGCCTCCGCGAATGGGTTTGCAACGAGCAGTATGGAGACCAGAGTGGTTGCTACGACGGCAACAGCTGCAACGATGACCCAGGTTTTCTTCTGTTGCAACCGATGCGGCGATGTGACTATGGTCCGCTCGCTGAAAGATTCCTCTCCGAGCGCGGTCATCGGGTCGTCACGCTCGTGTTCGCTCATAGAGGCGTCTCCTTGGCATCTGGATTGCGGTTAGCTGGCTCAGGACGTGAGCGATCGATGTCTCTATGAGTAAGAGATATCGGTGGCTCTGAATCGTGACGTCGAGATCGGGATCCCATGACTTTGAACGGATCGTCCATATCTTGATGGTGACCGCTAGACGGTGTGAACGCACCGGCGCCCACCGGCTCGTCTCGGGCATCCATGACCAGCCATTCCTCATCGCACTAGGGGGTGCCTCGAAGTGATGTCGGATTGCTCTGGTTGGATGCGCTAGGTGCCAGCATGGGAGCCATGTCATGAACTACCTCCCGGCTGAAGAGCCGAATCGAGTGCACGTCCACACTCGCCACCACAACACGCAGACGACATCGTTGACCGTCAACAGAGGATGCCGTGTCGTGCTGGAAACAAAGGGACATACTCATGAACCGGGGATACCGAATCGTTGCGTGGACCCAGCCTTCACCGATCTGAACTTGGGCTGAGAGGGCCGGTGGTGCGAGGGGTCCCACCGGCTCCTCGGGGGTTTTTGGCTACTTGCTCGCGTAGAAAGATGCGAATGCGGCGCCCTGGTCGCTATTTCCGGGGAAGACAGCTCCGTTGACGATGACCGTGGGCACCTGTTGAACTGCGAAGACCTCTCGCGTGGTCGGCAGTGGCCCTGCGGTGGCTTGTGCTGTGTGCTGATCCACCCACGCCCGGTACGGGGCCAGGTGCTCCTGCGTAAGAGTGCCCTCGAAGCCGACGGTTTTGGCGATAGCTATGAGGTCATTGTCAGTGATGCCGACGGTTTCCTCAGCCGGCTGATTCTGGTAGAGCGCTACGAGAAACGGTTGGGTCTTTTCGGGCTGTTCCGCTGCGATCGCGGTCAGGATGGCCGCAGCCCGGGTCGAGTACATACTGCCGTTCGAGAGCCGGTTGAGGATCGCCAGCGGGTGCACCCGGAGGGTGGCTGTTCCGTTGGCGGCTTCAGCGAAGAGCATCGGTCCGGACGTTTCCTCGAAGAGCCTGCAGTACGGGCACATCGGGTCTACGTAGAGGTCCACAGTCTTCGTTCCGGAACCGATTTGAACAAAACCTTCATCCAGGTGCGCGGCGCCCACCGTCCCTGTCAATGCAGGCACAGTCTGTGCGGCGGGAGTCGCTGTCGGCGGAGGGGTTTCTTTGGTGGAGCATCCGCTCAGGACGACGCTGAGGGCCAGAACCGCTGCAGAGAGGAGATGACCGTAGCGAGTGCGTGAATAGTTCGGTCGGGAATCGGGGCGGTGCATAGTCATCCTTACGTAGTGGCGCATTCCCGCAGCGACGTGCCATCACTGACATGTCAACTGGCTCTGGTGGATGCCGCTGAGGTGAGACGTTCGGTCGATGTCTCGGCCGCGAACAGTTATCTTTCGTATGGAGAGAGTTCGAATTCCGAGAATCGTGACGTGAAGTCTTCCGGTGACGTGGCTGTCTGATGAGGCTGGGACATCACCAGAGGTGCCATGGACCCATGGCTATTCCGGATCGTTCGTGAGGGGAGTGGGTGACATTGCCGTGTCGGCAGGCGGTCTCCGCAGTGCATATCCAGTGCACAAGAGCACCGGAGCGAGGACCGCGACGATGATGACGCCCCATTGCCAACTACTCAGGTGTGGGGCGAGGTCGGCGAGATATTGACCCTCGAGGTTCTGCCAGGAAGTATGCACGGAACCGAGTTGCCCGGGGCGTAAGGCGCGGGTCGTTCCATGCGCGGCATGCGCTTGGATGTCGAACAATCCGGTCGAGACGACAGCGAAGGTCGCTTGGTCATGGGTCACCGTCTTGGTGATCAAGACCGCTCGGACGAACGGTTTCAGAATGTAGGCGGCTACAGAGATGACGAGTGACCAGCCGAGGATGCTGGCCGGGAACTTCCATAGAGGCCGAACGTACGTGCGAACAACGAGCCAGGTCAGCAGCCCACCGACGAGCAGGAAGGGAAGAGCCTCGAATAGCCAGCCGAGCCCGACCACGTGCAATGCCTCGGCACCGACTAGATCACTGGCATGGAGGGTCCAGGGGTCTGGGGCGCCGTTGAGGTCGCCTTTGGTATTGAGCGTTCCTTGGTCGAGGGAAACTATTCGATGAAAGTAGGTCTCGGTGTTGCCGGGAGGGTGGAAAAGGATCATCTGACCGACCCGCAGCGTCGAGAAGGGTGCCGGCATCCCCAATACGAATGTTCCGACCGGTGCGTATTCCGCCATGGAAGGGGTCTGGATGATGAACCACCGGCCGCCTAGCAGCCAGATGACGGCGGCAGCGATCGACAGCCCCGCAACAACGGCCGCGAATCCCACCCAGACGATGCGGGTAGCGCGGGTCATTGCGATGTGACCGTCTGATTGCTGCGCCAGGTGAACGTCGCCGGAAAGTTCTTCTGGGTAATGGTTATGGGAACGACGAAGTGCAGCCCGCCGTCGAAGCTCGTCTTGTACGTTGTCGCCCGCCCCGTCGTCGTGGTCACGACGACGGGTGTGCCGGGCGTGGGCGTCGGCATTGCGAGAGTTCCGGCGCTCGACAGAGATGACAAAAGCGTGGCGTTGGTTGCAGCTGTGCAGACCCCAGCAGATGCGGGATAGATGCAGTTCGTCGCGGTCCCCACCGTCACGGTGACGTCGGCGCAGGGGTCTGTGCCCGTGGGGTTCCCTGTGCCGGGGAAGGACGTTGTGCCATCGCTGTTCAATGGCCAGTAGTTGTTAGCCCCGAGAGATGTCGCGAGTGTTGTCAGCGCGTTCTGGCTGCTCGCCGAATAGAGACTGCTGATCTGGGTGCCGCTCAACGCGGTAGGCCAGGTGCCAGCATTGCTCAGTGACCCAGTGAAATAGTTGCGGCTACCAGTGAACCCTTCGGCGTTACGGTTCTGCCCGACCCTCCAGTAGCCATTGAAAACCTGCGCCGAGCTGGGCTCGAGGAGCGATGTTGTCGACGCGACGAGCCCGCCGTCTACGTAGAGATTCTGGGACCGGGCAGTCAGAGCATAAGAGGCCGTGGCCACGGCGTAATGCCAGGCGCCGTCGTTGTAGCTGTTCGGGCTGGTCACGAGTTTGACTGTCTCGGCGCCGATACCGAGGGGGTTTACCCCGAAGACGACTTTTCCGCTGCCATTGAGGAACAGCAACCGATCGAAGTTACCGGTGGCGACGTCGGAGTAGCCGCCCTCGAAGCCGATGATTCCGCCGCCCGCGACCGAGGTTTTGAACCAGGCGCCAATGGTGAAATTTTGCGGGTTCGTCATCAGCGCGACCGAGGTCGCCATGCTGGTTGTCCCGTCAGCGGCGTAACTGCCGCTTCCGGCCACCGCCGTCGGACCGCTCGTCGGATTGAAACCGGCCGCATACCGGGCGAGCAACGGGTTGGTAGATGAGGACGTGTTGGGGAAGCCGAGGGGTCCACAGCTCGACGCGGTAAACGTCGAGGAAGATGGCGTCACGGTGCCCCCTGCGGTCAGGGTGACGCTGTTGGTGGCTGTGCCGGATGCAGGCGTCGAGCCGGGGAAGAATGACCCTGTGCACGGGGTGGTTCCTGTGGCCGTTGAACCTACGGTCGTGCATTGGGTTGTCCCCGCGCTGGTCGCCGTGAGGTTTTGCGTACCGGAACCGAAGGTGTTGCTGGAATTCCTGATCGAAGCCGTGAATCCCGACTCTGCGGGCCCGCTCGTGATGGCCACAAGGGCGAGAAGGGCAGCCGTGATGGCGACAACGACTGCCCTTCTGCGGACCGTCATCAGGCGGCGAGGCTCCACAAGAGCTGCTCTGACGCGAGCAGACCCTGGTCGGCATTAGTCGCGGTCGAATCGAGCATCACCGTGAACGTGAAGGTGCGCGAAGCTCCCGCAGCCAGGGGGGACGTCAGCGTGATCGGGGTGGTGCCCAACGTTGCGAGGGTCGCTGTCTGCGATGGTGCTGCACACGTGGCCGCCCCAGCCGGGAACACGCATACCGGGGTGGTGGTGTCCTGAATCGTGAGGTCCACCTTGCCGCAGAAACCTGTCGTATCCGTTCCGTTGACTGTTCCGTTTGCGGTAGTTGTGCAGCCGCTGGGGGTCAGGGTGAACGATGAGGCCGCAGCAGTGCCGTTGTTCTTTAGAGTGACCGTCGAGGTGTAGGGCACGTTAGGTGCTGCGACCGTGGTTCCGTTGAGCTTGTTGATCGACGCGCAGGTGCCGGCATTCGCGGTGGTGACGGTGCCCGCGGCTGAGGACAGGCATGTCGTGGCGCCCTGCGTCTCAGTCAAGAGCAGAGTGCCTGAGCCCACCGAGTTGGCGGAGTTGTTGATCGAGGCCGTGAATCCAGAAAATGCGCCTGACATCGATGCCGCCAGGAGGAAGGATGCGAGCAGGCCGATGACGACGGCAATAGGAACGAAGAACTTCGTGCGCCGGGGCTCAGCGTGGTGCGGGGTGATGGACATGTGAAGCCTTTCAGGTTGGGAGATGCACCAATAAAAGGGTGCCGTCCGCAGGGGCATCACAGACGTTGATCCCGGCCCAGTCGGCTCCGCTATCTTGATCTAAGTGCTATCGACGGGTCTCGAGCCGATCGTTGAGTAAATCTCATCCGACTACCGTCTCTGGTTCATACTGGGGTGAGCATCTCTCGTCTACGGCGATCAAGAGCCACGGTGACGTATTCAATTGATCTGTTCTCGACCGATGATTGGTGCGCCAGCGTCGATTGACGTCGCCGATGCGGGTGGAGTCGTTCGTGCCTCGCGAGAATTTTTGCGGCGGGGTGCACCCGCAGAGCGTTGGCTCCGAACGTGGTGTCGCTGAGCACTATCTGGCCGGCAGTTTGCACGAATACAGACCCGATTTGCATCTAGCCGTCATCGAGGCGCGCGGCTTTCACACGAGGTGCGCATAATGTGGCGGCTGGGTGTGAGCCGAGACGGGCTTGATCCCATTGGTCATGATTGCCTCTCTAGGCCTGTCACGCGTGCGAGCAGTTTGCAGACACCACACCAGTGAGGAGCGTCATGTGTGGGCGATGAGGCTCAGTCCGATGGCGAATGCGCTGAGGGCGATGGCTCCGGTACCGACGGCGACGTAGACGAGCATCGTGGTGGTCGAGGTGCGTTGCGTGGCCCGCTCGACCGCGTTCTGAGCCTGACCGAGGGTGCTGTACGAGGCGATGAGCGCGCCACGGGCGTCTGTCGCGCTGTAGCAACCATCGGTGAACTCGACAAATCCGGCGAAGTTACCTTCGCATGAGGCGACCCAGAGCGTAGTCCCGGGCGATAGCCATGTGAACAGCCCAAGGGCTTGCCCTGTGCTCTCGATGGCTGGACGATTGATGGTGGGTGCCGAAATCATGGGTTGACCCCTTTCTGTTGTACGTGGTCGTGCTTTCGAAGCGGTGACTTCAGCCTTCCCGACATGGGTGCTGAGCGAATCGTGCGCGGGCATGACATCCACTATCGGAATGTTGGTACCTAGGGCCTGCCCGGAGTGCGTCGAGAACGCCGATTCCGAGGGACTGAAGCGCGATTGCTCAGTACGCCTCCTAATCGAGGGTGACCATCCTGCTCAGGAGGACGAACGGGCTGAGCTCGGCGGATGTCGCTGGGCTCATTCTGCAGCGAGCATCGCCGGTACGTCGGCCCGCAGGGACAGGAGGGTGGGGCCGACGGTGGATACCAGGATCAGGGCGAGTCCAGCGGCGAAGATCCCTGCGGTTTCGGCGACGGGGATGTATGGCATGACGGGGATACCCCCGGTCTCTCTCATGAACAGGGCGGCGATGATCGAGGCTGATAGGGCGATACCGGCAAGGCCGAGGAGGAAGGCTGTTGCCGCGTGGATGAGAGCTTCAGCGATCGATGCGGCGACGATCGTCGTGTTTGTTGCTCCTGCCGCTCGCAGGAGTGCGTTGTCGCGGTAACGATCGCGGCCGGTCACGAAGACGACGACGGCGGATCCGAGCGTTGCGACTGCGACGGGGGCGCCTACGAGAACTAGGAGTAGCGCGAGGTTGCCGCTGGAGTCCTTTGTGTAGTAGTCGGGCGGTGAGTCGCGGGTGATGAGGATTGCGTTCGTCGCTGTTGCGATATCGGAGATAGGGCCTCCAGCGATCGCGACGGCGACCATCATGGGAGTGATGGCGGCTGTTGACCGGCTCAGCTTGTGGCGCGCGTTGTGGCGCCCCAGATACCAGGCTGGCGAGACGCGAGCGGGGAGCAGCGCGGTCCACAAGCGGAGGACGCGGGGATAGAGGATCGGCGCGACCGATGCGGCGAGAGCGACGAGGACGGGAGGGAGCATCGCTCCCATTCCGACGAGTTCGGACCGTCCTCCGGACATTCCCAGCACGAGCGCGGTGATGGCGAGGAGAGAAACGGCGACCGCAATCCATCGCCGGAGCGTCATTCGCGCCATCGGAGGTGTGGATTCGCGGAGTACTGCGAGTGCGGGTGTGCGTGACGCGCGGCGTGCCGCCGGAATTGTTGAGATCAAAACGAGAGCGGTTACGGCAAGAATGTCGACGAGCGCGGCGCCCGGACCGAACCTCATGATGGTGCCGTCCTTGGCCAGCCCCTCTCTCCAAAGGGCTTGGATCGTCGAGGGCACGATAAGGTCCGCGATGATGGCACCCACGAGGGCGCCCGCCATGGCCACGACGAGCGACTGCGCGATCACAAGCCGTCCGATTGTGGCGGGGAGGACTCCGGCGAGTTGCCAAATGGCGTAGTCGCGCCCGCGAAGTTCGACGGCGATGCGTTGCACTGAGGAGATCACGAGACCGGAGGCGATGATCGCGCCGACGAGAACGATGGTCGCAGTGGTACCCATCGACTGCGCGATCTTCCCGCCGTAAAAGACGCTCGTTGCAGACAGTGAGAGCCCGACGCCGAGGGTAATGGTCACGCCGATGATCGTGATGAGTGGGCCGAGCCTGCTGGCCAGGTTGGTCCGGAGGTCGGCGAGCAGCAGGCGGATCACGAGTGGGCTCCGGAGGGCTGGGGGGTGGTCTCGGATGTTGCTGCTTCTGTCGCCGCGAAGACCTCGGCGCTCGTCGGGGAGGTGAGTTCGGTGTGGATGCGTCCGTCCCGTAAGATGAGCACGCGGTCGGCGCGGCTCGCGGCATCCAGATCGTGTGTGACCATGACGACGGAACGTCTTCCGGCGGCAAGGGAACGGAGCAGTTCGAGCACGCGGGTGCCTGACGCGCCGTCGAGAGAGCCGGTCGGCTCGTCGGCGAACACGATGTCGGCGTCTGAGGCGAGGGCGCGTGCGACCGCGACGCGCTGCTGCTGGCCGCCGGAGAGCGTGCCGGGTCGGTGGTGGGCGCGGTCGGTGAGACCAACAGCCTCGAGTGCCTCGTCCGCTCGGCGGCGCGCATCGGATCGACGAGCCAACCGACCCGCGAGGGCTACGTTCTCTCGCGCGTCGAGAGAGGGCACGAGATTGAACTGCTGGAACACGAAGCCGATCCGATCGCGGCGGAATCGGGCCAGCGCGCCGCGGCGAAGAGATCCCACGTCTGTTCCCACAATATTCACTCGACCCGATGTCGGCTTCTGCAGCGACGACAAGCAGTACAGCAGGGTCGATTTCCCCGACCCGCTCGGACCGACGATAGCAACGAACTCACCCCGCTTCACGGGGAGCGAGATGTCATCGACGACCGTGATCGAGGGCACGCCCCGACCAGTCGAAAACGTCATCGTGAGGCCCTTCGCCTCAAGAAGGTGCTCGGTCGGATCAGGTGATGTCGGAGCCTTCGCGGCTTGATAAACGTGGTCGCTCATGTCTCTCATGTCTTTCCAGTTAGTTCTGTACGGTGGTCAGCGAATCGGCGATTGTGCGGTCAGAGAGAAGCTCAAGCTCGTGCCCTCCCGTGCAACAGAAGATCGCGCTCGCGGCGGGTCGTGCGCATGACCTCTAGACAACCGTGACTCTTCGACGCCCGCGACAGACTGGGCTGCACGATCGGGTGGAGCTAGGTGCACGTCGCCGGAGAGCCAGCTTCACCACATATCAGGATTTGTTTGCTCCAGCCTCGAGCCACAGCAGCACGGCGCGCACGCGCCGGTGTCCTGGGTCGGACTCTGCAAGGCCGAGCTTCGTGAAGATCGAGCCGATGTGCTTCGAGACCGCGCTGTCACTGAGGAAGAGGGTTTCCGCGATCTCGGCGTTCGATCGCGCTTCGGCGATCAGGGCGAGCACCTCCTGCTCGCGCGCGCTGAGAGCGTCGATGCTCGTCGTCGGCGCCCGCCCGCCTAAGGCGCTCGACAGGATCTCGGGATCGATCACGGTTCCGCCGGCAGCGATCAACTCGATGCTCTTGAGAAAGTCGTCGACCCGCCCGACCCGATCTTTGAGTAGGTAGCCGAGCGCGCGCGGGTTGTCCGACAAGAGCTGCGTCAGATACGGCGCCGCGATGAAGTTAGAGAGGAGCAGCACCGGCAGACCCGGGCGCGCACGGCGCAGGTCCAGCGCGGCATCCACTCCGTCGCTGCGATTGCCGGGAGGCATCCGCACGTCGGTCACGACCAGGTCGACCCAGGCGCCGACCGTCTCCACCCTGCCGCGCAGATCGTCAGCATCGACGGCGGTTCGAACCTCGTGTCCTGCGCTCTCGAGCAACGCCGAGATACCGTCGCGGAGAAGGGCGGAGTCGTCGGCCACGATGATTCTCATCAGAGGGCACCACTCGACAGCGCCGTGGCTTCGACCGGCAACTCGAGGGTCACGACAGTCGGACCGCCGGGCGGACCGATCGTGGAAAGTGAGCCCCCGCATCCACGTACCCGTTCGCGCAGACCGCGGAGCCCGCTCCCTTTAGTCGGGTCGATGCCTCCGACCCCGTCGTCGGCCACGGAGACGACGATCCGGTCGCCGTCATCGTCGATCCTTATGTCTATGTGGGACGCGCCAGAGTGTTTGAGTGAGTTGGTGAGGGCTTCGCTGACGACGAAGTAGGCGCACCGTTCGACGGTGGCCGGGAGACGCTGGCTCAGTGTCGACCGTACCTGCACAGGGATGGTCGACCGGTGCGCCAGCTCCTCGACGGCGACGGGCAGTCCGTGGTCACTGAGCACGTCGGTGTAGAAGCCGAGCACAGTCGTCCGCAGCGCCGACAGAGCGAGCTCCGCGCTCGACTGAGCCTTCTCGAGCGTTGCAACCGCGGTCAGCGTAGCCGCGTCGTCGCCCAACGCTTTCATCTGTCGCGCCGCGGTGCCGATCAAGAGGGATGTGAGGACGAGATGCTGCTGCGCACCGTCGTGCAGATCGCGTTCGATCCTGGCGCGGTCGTCCTCGAACGAGTCCAGCAGGGTCGAGCGCGATCCCTCGAGCTCGGTGACCTCCTGCTCGAGGTCCGCCTCCCTCGTTGAGAGCAGGACGCGCCCGATCTGCACCTGGGCGACAGCGAGGCCCGCGGCGATGGAGCAGAGCACAACGACGACGACCGCTGCGATCACGATCCAGACGACCATTCCGGTCGTGTCAGTGACTTGGAAGTAGGGCCCACCCGGCGTCGGGATCGGCTCCATAGGGACGAACCCGAATCCGGTCTCTTCGAGCACTCGCCGGTAGAGTGCTATTTGCTGCGGCAGCGCCGACGTAAAGACCACGATCGAGGCGCTGTATACAAGCAGCGCCAGCTGGGCGAACCCGAACAGCAACGAGAGTACGAGAGACAGAACCGCCCGCCACGTCGCTGGGTCGGTGTAGAGGCGAAGGAGCTTGCTGGCAAAGCTCTCCGACGGCCCCTCTCGAGGGAGCGAGGGGAGAGCAGGGTAACCCAGTATCCGACCGCGGCGGCGTTCCACTGCGGCGAACAGTAGTGCCCAGAGCGGCAGAGCAACCAGGGTGAGTAGCACTACACCTCCAGCAAGCGCCAGCGCGATGCTCGTGATCTCGTAGGTGAGGAAGCGCAGCGGCCACCTCGAGAACAGCAGATACGGTCGGCGGAGCACGGTGAGCGCGTCGACCTTTGAGGAAGCGGACATTCAATGGACTCTAGTCCGATTTCAGGTATCGTCCGAGACGCCGTTCTGCACCCCGGGGTGCAGTTGAGTGCACTCTTCGGTATGGCACCCCGATCGCGGTCACGGCTGCGGTGACGGCGCCGTTGGGAACCACACCGACGCCCGCGAACAGAGCAGCCAAGCCGAGCAATCTTGCATCGAGTCGTCACCGCTCGACACGAAGACGACCTTCGATTCGGGTGACATCCCCAGCGCGGCATCTTCGCACGCATCGTTGACCATGATGATCAACTCGCCCTAAGGGGGCGTGAACATGAGATTCCCGACGAACATAGTGAGGCCCGTCGCATCGAGAACATGCTCGGTCCAATCAGGTGATGTCGGAGCCTTCGCGGCTCGGTAAATGTGGTCGCTCATGTCCCCCCCCAGGTCTTCCCTGTTAGTTCTGTGCAGCGGTGGCGAATCAGCGATTGTGCGCTACCTCACCTGACACCCCTCGGAGTTTTTAATGTGATGCATCCGACGATGCTTCGCGTAGCCCAGCTCACCGCGGTTTCGAGTGGTCCTCGGCGGTTCAGGCCTGCTAGGACTGCGCCGAGAACGCATATTCCGAGGTACTGGAGCGCGATGGCGCCGGGGCCTAGCGCCCACCAGGGCACCTCCCCGGCAGATCCGGAGCCCGAAAGGATCGCCCCCATGAAAGCTAATGAAAGGATATGGGCGACGTAGATCGTCAGGGGCGCACCGCCGGCCCTCTGAAGTGCCCGCATCGGAAAGTTCATTGGGCGGTTGTTCGCCGTGATCCACAGGAGGATGCCGAGGATGGCTACCGCGGCGCCGATCGTGCGGATCATGTCGGCGGTGGACCCGCTGTGCGGTGCAGCGTTGACGAGAGCGATCCATCCGCCCTCGAGGGGGTGGCCGAACTGTTGATGAACGACCCATGCCGCGAGGTCCGGTTTGTAGGAGGGGTGGCCGTCGCTGAGCGTGTCGATGACCGCGGGCCGGCTCAGGAGGTCAGAGGAAACACCCACGAGAAGGAGTGCGCAGCCGATGATGGCCAGGCGGGATCCTGTTGCGCGGCGATTCTGAGACCGGTGCGCAATAATCCATCGCCCGACAAGAAGACCGACGATCATGTAGCCAAGCCAGGTGATGGCCGGGTACATGCCGGTGAAGGCGACGGATTGGAGGAACTCGCCTGGGCTGGTGAGGGGGAGCTCACCGATCCTCTCCGGGTTCGCTGCTTTGAAGACTGCGATGTTGAGCTGGGGCCCCAAGATGACCAGGAGGATGGCGAGCGTGAGAAGCATCCACGACCTCAGGTTGACGAGCACGGCGAGCAGAACCATCGTGACGCCGTAGTAGACCAGGATCACAACAACGAACGTCGGGGCGAGGGAGAGAATCAGGCCGATCGCTGCGATGAGAACACCGCGGACGGCGACTGTGAGAGCTGCGCGCAGATGCTGCCCGCTGTCTCGAAAGCGGTGAATCGACAGTGCGACGCTCACGCCGCCAAGAACGGCGAAAAGCGTCGACGGGAATCCGGTTATGGGTGTGAGAACGAACTCCGGAGCGTCGCCTAAGAGGAGGTGTTCGGCGATCATGCCCAACACGGCGATCAGGCGAGCAAGATCCACGGCGATGATCCGCCCAGATTCCCCGGTCGTCGTGGCCGGGGCGTGATGGCCCGCGAGAGTGTGTTTCATTAGTGATCCTTCATTCTGTGCACGTGCGACTGGTGACGTCGGGTGTGGCTGATTTGCCGGGAGGCAAGCGCTTCGGTTGGCTGGATGATCGGGACGTTTCAGGGTGGTCGTTAGTAGAGGACCAGATCCTGCAGGTTCTCTAGGGCAGAGGAGACGGTGTCGGCGGCAGTGGTGTCGCCTGCGAGGGCAAAGAGTCGGATTGCCTCCTCGAGTCGTATTCGGGCCTGCCGCTCATAGCCGTCTTTGCTGGCGTGACCGGCGAGAAGAGCGGCTGCCCGTCCGCTATAACGCTTATCGTTCGTTTCGTTGGCGAGCACTCGCAGAACATGCGTTAGTCCCACACTGGCCGTACGATCGCGGCAGTGGAGCTCCGACGTCGCCTTCATGAAGATGGCGAAGAGCACTCCGTCGAGCAGCGCTTCAGGAGAGTCCGCAAACGACACGAGTGCGACGTTTCTGACACCTCGAGCGGTAGTAAGGTGTAGCTCCCATTCGCCGTTTGATGCAAGTAACAAGGCGCGGTGCGGCTCTGCGAGTCCGAGGCTGAAGCCGCTGCCCCCGGCCAGGCGTTCCCAGCCGAGCTTCATTGAACGGGTCGACATCCAATCTGCAAGCGCGTCCACAGCCTCTTGATCGGAGCTCATCATGTTGGTTCCTCGCATCTGTTGCCCTTGGTTTTTGTGAGGTGATGAATACCACCGTCTGTAAGAGACGGTGAGCGGTCCCGATCATGACGGCGGGTCGAGAGATTCGAACGTTGAGGCTGCTGCCCCATTCCTCCTCACAAGACGACAGCACCTGGCAGGTGACTTTGGGATGAGATTCGTGGGCTTCGCTATCGACCCGGCCTTCAAAGATTGAAGATAAATGAATGGTCCCTACCGAGCTCTCATCGGGTGACAGCCCGGGTTCGGATGCTGCGCACGGGCTGCCTCGTAGCGTTGCTCGGCTCATCCGTAATGCCAAGAAGGCCGAGCGCTGTGCATCAGCATCAGGTCGGCGTCGTGCGTTTCGGGACACGCGTCATATTCTGGGAGCAGCGTTGGAAGCGGGTATTCCGGTCGATCGAATCGCCGCACTACTGAGGGTCAAACCCGATACGGTCCGGGTTCGGTCGCAACGCGGCGGACGTCTCACGATCGAGGTCGTATTGGTGCTTTCTGGATTGCGACGGTCCGAACTGACCGAATCAGGCATTGTCGTGATCGATGACGATGATCTAGCAGAGGCATATTGCCCGGCGATAGAGGTTGTCAGGTATCTCGTTGCTCGGGACAGGCGGTTGTGAAGGCGGAGGGCCTTGTGATGGCTGTTCGTCGATCAAGCCGAGACGCAGAGCGACCCGAACTGCTTGTACGCGGTTGGTGACACCCAGCTTCAGAAAGATCCGCTCAAGGTGCGAGCTGACCGTATGCCTGGAGAGCATCAGCAGCGCGCCGATCTCGAAGTTGCTGGCTCCCGAGGCGAGGATGTTCAAGACTTCTAGCTCGCGCTTGGTCAAGCCGACGTCAGCCGCGTGCACGAGCTCCCTCGTTTCGTGCTCAACTGCGAGACGGCATCTGTCTATGGTCTCGATCTCGAGCTTCGTGAATGCAGTCGTCCGGCCGAAACGCAGATGCATCGTGCCAATCGTATGTCCGTTGTCAACGAGAAGGAACGACGCACCAGGGTGGGCTTCATTCATGGTGGAGGAGGTTCGAACGTACCTCTGTCGCGCGAGGTCCAGTGGCCGGCTCCAACAGAAATTCTCGTCGCGGCATGCGTCCTGGGTGGGACGTTGTGCGGTGATCTCCACGAGCGCCGAAAGCGCGGACCGTACCTGTTCCACTGACATGTTGTAGCTGAATAAGACGCGGTCGCTCTCATCTGGCTGATGGCGGTACGTGAGAAGGGCTGCCGTGCAGGCGACGACAGCCTGCAAGTCGATGACGGCCGATATTGCGCGGGCGGCGGGACCGGTTGAAGCGATCCCGGCTACGACGTTCGGTCTGTGCAAAGCGGTGTCCTTCTTCTTGTGTGGCGGCCTGCGGCTGTTCGCAGCCCCCGGAGTTTCACGAGCCAGCGCCAGCGATAGCGCCGGATCGTCGAGCGGCTTCTACAGACTCTGCTCACAGAGATGTCGATGAGCTCGTCGCGTGACCTGCCCCGAGCAAAAATCACCCTGCGCTTAGCCCGTTTCTCACCCCATCGGTCGTCCCCGTTGGCAAGGCGCGGCGAGAAATGGCCCAAGATCAGGCGAATGTCCGATGTGCGTCACGGATGAGAGCTCTGTACTGAATGGATTGATCCTCACTCATCGCAACGGAGGATCGCGCGCGCGAGTGGTTGGTCGCCCTCGGCGAGCCAGTGCGCCTTTGCGCAAACAGGATCAAGAAAGAACGGTGCGCATGGTCGAAGACCTCGCGCGGGCAGCGGCCCGCGAAGATTGGGAGAGCGTCGGTGCGCTGCTGAAGTCCTCGTTTTGCCGATATCTCTATGAGGATGCCGGTGCGGTGGAGGAGGTGCTCGCCCGCGCACCAGACACCTGGTTCGAGAAAAACCCTAGGCGGGCATTGGCGCGTGCACAGGTAGAGGCCGTACGACACTCCCGTGGCGTCGTAGACAGAAACGCTGTGGCTCCGTACCAGGCGTGGGTCGGTGCTCAATGCGAACCCGCGCCACGCGATGTCCTCGTCTGTCGATTAGAGCGGCTCCGTCTGTTCCTCCTGCATGCGCGGTATGGCGATGCATCGAACGACATCGATGCGACGATTCGATATGTGACGTCAGTTCCGCTAGACGCCGAGGGGATGCCCGATGTCATGCCAGCCGTACTGCTCGGTTGCGGAGTCGGCAAGTTGCTTGCCGGCGAGTTGGACTCCGCGGCATCGTGTTTCAGCGAGACGATCCGGTGGGCATCGTCGGAACCTCAACACCCTTATGTCTCCTTCGGACGCGGACACCTGGCTCTCGTCCATGCCCTGAACGAGCGTTACAACCAAGCGGCCGCCCTGTTGCCCGAACATTTCGTGCGGGCCGAACCGGGTACCGTCCAACATCTCCGTGAGCAGGCAGGGCTTCTCGCCCGACTGCTTGTTTCGATCGGAACCCTTGACTCGGGAGGAGCTGATGAGGTCTTCCGTCAGATCGACGAGTCGGTTCGCGACGGAGAACTCGGATGGATACTTCTCCACGCCGAGGCTATGCGGGCTCTGGTTGATGAGAGGCCCTGGCCGGCGGCTCATCGTCTCATGATGTATTTCGAGGTTGAGCCCCGGCGTACGGGGCAGGCGTCTTTCGCTGGCGCCGTTCTTCGTGCAGACCTCGCGAGCCTCTATCAGGCGGCCGGAGACCTCCGTGCGGCGGACCGGGTGCTGGGAACAGCATGGTTGCCACCCGAGCAGCCACATCTGGTGGTGACCCGTGCCCGACAAGCGATGCTTCAGGGGCAACCCGAGGCTGCGATGGCGCTCTTGGATCGAGAGGAAGCAACACACTCCAGCACGGCAGCGGCCCGATTCCGAGCGAGCGGAGCCGTGCTCTACGCCTCCTCCGAGTTCGCTCTAGGCGAACGTGGGAACAGTAGTGCGATGCGTCTTGCGGCGAGCTCCTTGGAGCACGATGGTGCTCTGTTGGCATTGATGGCTGCGCCGCCAGCGGTTCGTGGCCGCCTATTCGCGCTGGCAGGTAGAGACGAGATGAGGATTCCGCAGCCGTGGACGTTCCAATCACGAGTCAGACTGACACCTCGTGAGCTCGAGATTTTCGAAGCCTTGCGCAAATATCGAGCGGTCAAAGAAATCGCTGCCGCATTGCACATTTCGCCGAACACAGCGAAGACCCATGTGCGCGCGCTGTACCGAAAGCTGGGCGCGCATTCTCGCGAGGATGCCTTGTGGATCGGGCGAGATCTCGACATCTGACGAGCAGCCACCTGGTGTGATTCGCTGTCTCCGCTGGATGCACCTGTCTTATTCGCGCCGGTTCAGACCGAGCGGTTTCTAGACATGTGTATAGCCTGTTCGCGCGTTGTCACCCCCAACTTCTTGTAGAGGGATCGGAGGTGTGTTTTCGCCGTGTTCGGTGAAATATGCAATGCCGATGCTAATTCCTTGACGCTCGAGAAGCGATGGAGCGCATCAAGCACCTCGTTCTCTCGGGCGGTGAGGAGAACTGGAGTGACCGGAGAGAATACCTGAGGGAGGGATCTGCTGACGTCGCCAAGAATCTCGTCAAGTTCCTCGCGGAGTGACGCCGGACTGACAGCGACCTCTGCGTAGGCCCCCGACTCGCGTATGTTTTCAGCAGCGCGATGAAGCCGCGCCCTTCCGGCTTCGTACGAGCCGAGCGCCAGTTCGGATGCGGCACGTGTGAGTTGCAAGGAGATCGTTCCTCCGATGCGACTTGAGCTCGTCCCCGCTTGAATGCTCAGCCGCAGAGCTTCATCCGGGCGTCCATTGGCAAGCGCGAGGCGCGCTCGTGCTGCGAGACCTCGCGCGTTCGGTTGGCGCATTACCTCGGTAGACAGTGCGTCTGCCGCCAGGTTGATTTCGTCGAATGAGAGGTACAGATTGGCGAGATCTTCATACAGGATTGCGCCCGCGATAGTGCCGGGGCCGACCATACTGGATGCGCTGAGCAGCGAGGCGCGGAGCTTGCCCGCCGCGGGTTCTGGCCTTCCCCAGATAAGAGCTTGTTTTGCTTCGACATGTTCGATCACCCACCACAGCTCGGCTTGCTGAATGCTGTCGCTCCACTCTTTGGACCCTAGGTCCGTTCCTGACTCGAGCGCGACGAGCGCCTCGGCCAGGGCGCGAGTTTCTTCGAAGGTCTTGCGAAGTGGAGTCATTCGATCTGCCGGTTGACGGCTCGGTCGACGCAGATGCTGTCGTGCAGTTGTCAAATCTCCGTCAAGTGCAAAGGCAAGCGCTGAGAAGCCGTCGATATAAGGGGCCGCCGGATGTCCGTTGATGCGTGCTCGCCGCGCTCCATCTCCGAACAGGCCGATGGCACCGGGAAGGTCATCAGCCAGGAGCTTGGTGAGCCCGAGTCGAATGGAGGCTCCGGGTAAGATGTCGTTCATATCGGTGTCGAGGCCTGTGGACTGGATGATTCGAGAGCACTCGTCGGCGATGAAAACGGCGTCAGAAATTCGTCCCACCGCGAGAAGCACTCCTAGCCGCACGAGCCCCACGCAGAGCAAATCTCGGGCGGCGGGCTGCTCCTGGTTCGCGACCCAAGCAGCGTACGTACGGAACACGTCGTCGGGCACGGGCACGTAGGGCTGGCTCACTGCGCGCGTAGTCGCTTGTGCCACCAAATAACGAGGGTGCTCAGTGAGCCACTGGGGTTGTATCGCTGCAAAGCCAACAAGGAGTGATTCAGGATCCTCTATTAGCCTGGCAAAAAAGGTGTGGTCGATGGCCAGGGCAAATTCGTCAGGGTGTTCCGAGCTCGCGCTGGTGAGAAGGCTCGGGTAACTCATTGTTGCTCCGTTTGAGGGATATACGAGGGACCTGTCAGCTGAACCGGCATCTGTCCGCTGGTTGCCGACATTCGCCTTATTGGACAATTCACGGTGCTGGATTTCCTTCCCTCGTTCGTCGATGCGACTGAGAGCGGTCCCGTTCCATGCCACGGGTGGCGCTGAGCGACGGGCGGCCGCAGTTTTGCTGGCCCGGCCCGTCACGGCCTGAACACCAACATGTCACACTCCTGGGCGATAGTCCGATCTACTTCCAGGGTGATAACGGAGTGACAACCGGGTGGGAGTGAGGCGTCTGCCTAGGAAAAGTCATCGGCTGGCAATTGCCTGAGTGAATCGTCGGCCTATTGTGTCGCACGTGTGATGAGCGAGTTGACCTTAACATCGAACGCGACGTCGACCCAGCCGGGCAGGGTGCGGCAGTAGGTGAGGTCCATGACACAGGTGCGATCGGGCAGCCCACTTTCCGCAGGACCCAAAGCATGGGCCAGTCCGAGTCCCCCACGAAGAAACTCCTCATTGGCATCAGACCGTCGCACCAACTAGCACACGGAGTCGTAGCCGACTCTGATGTGACGCGTAACGGCACTCAAGCTCAAAAAAACGCGGCATAGAGCCTGGCGAGCATTAAAGGGGAGGGGAGGCTCATTTGTGCGGTGAGCCTTGGTTCTGGGTTCGACTTCCTCGTGCTCGGATGAATCTCGGGTGAGGCACGGGTGGTATCTACCGGTCAGGTTTTGCGTTTCGGCTTCCTGGCAATTGACTGAGTGGGCCTCACGGTCGAATACGTCGGTCAGTAGGTGCCCGCACACGCTCCTGCGCAGAAAGTCTAGACATGACCAGGTATCGACTTCGCCCACTCTTGGGTCCTTTGGCACAGCCTCAAGCTGGCCGAGCACTGCGTCTCGATGCCTCGAGCCCGGTGGCTCGTCCATCGGCGATGTTATTGGTGATAGCCCTGATCACCATGTTGTTTGGCGTGGCGTTTTCGACCTTCCTGCCAAGTCAGTCGGCCCAAGCCGCGAACACGGGGTGCGGTTATGCCAATACCTCTGCCAATAATGGCCAGAACGCGCGGACGATCTGTTGGTTCGACTTCACGAATTTCAACGAGACTGTGGCCCGCACAACCGCCGGGCAACCAACCACGATCACGCTGGAAGGCGGATATGTGGCCACCTTTGCGATCAAGGTTAGGAATGTCAGCGGTACTCCGCCTCTGTCGATCGAGGTTCGTCAGACTCCGCTGGAAACGCGCTTTGCTTTCGGAACCGACGCGTACCGCGGTGTACCGGGAAACAACGCGCTCTACAGCAGATTCGCTAACGGTGTCGTGCAAGCGGGTGTCCTTACCTTTGACAACATCCAGGTCCGAGACCCATCGGGCGCGTTGGTGACCGGGTTCTCCTTCGTCGCGGCCGATGTCGAAGATAATGTGAGTGGCGAATCTTTCGTCTGGAATTCTGACAAGCCGCTCGATCGACTCGAAACGCTTGCTCCCAACGGGCAGTGGGGTTGTAAGAACCCGGTGGGTATCGGTACCACGCAGATCAGCTGCGCGGGCACCGGAGCTGGCGCAACTACGATCGCCGGGGGCAAGTCAACGGCGCTCCTGGTTTCTGCAGCCGCGCCCTCGACCTTCTCCACTACCTGGCGTACAGCTGCTCGGTCCGGTATCGGCGTGGGTATCCAGACAGCGAAGGTGACGCTCAACAAGACGGTCGCAAGTCGAGTTGGCACGAACGACTCCTTCGATCTAAGAGTCACGTCGCCTGAAGGAAGCGCCCTCGGTTCGGCAACAACCGGCACAACGAACACGGCTACCACCGGAGAGGTGACGGTTCTCCCACGCACGGACGGCAGGCAGTTCACTCTTTCCGAAGTGGCAACTGCGGGGGGCACAACCAATCTGAGTTTCTATAACCAAGCGTGGGTCTGTGTAAATGCCGCGACGGGAAGCACCACGACTCTTCCTGGCGCCGCTAGCGGAACGAGCGCAGCGATATCCCCGCAGATCGGTGACGATATTCGATGCACGATAACCAATACGGCTAAGCCTGCTTCTGTGTCTTTGGTGAAGCGGGCCGGGACTCCGGTCGACGTCAATGGTGACGGATTGGTCGACGCGGGTGACACGATCCAGTACAGCTTCGATGTTCAGAACACCGGTCCACTGCCGCTGAATAGTATTTCGGTTGCTGATGCGAAGGCTGGGGCGGTGACCTGCCCGACGACGACGTTGGCGCCGAACGCGTCGGTGACGTGCCAGGCTGCCGCTGTCTACACCATTACGGCCGCGGATGTGTCTGCCGGATCGGTCGTGAATACCGCGACGGCGTCTGGTACCCCGCCGGGGAGCACGACGCCGGTGAAGTCTCCGCCGTCGTCGACGACGACGGTCACGACGGCCCCGGCGCCATCGCTCACGGTCGACAAGTCGGCCTCTCCAGACAACGCGGCCTCGTTCACTGTCGGGCGACAGATCACGTACTCGTTCGTGGTGAAGAACACCGGAAACGTGCCGTTGAATGATGTGAAGGTCACCGAAGAGTCGTTCACGGGTTCGGGGACTATGTCGAACGCGGTATGCCCCTCTACGTCGTTGGCGGTGGGTGCGTCGGAGACGTGTACTGCTTCCTATACGGTCACGCAGGCAGACGTCGACAAGGGTTCGCTCACGAATACGGCGAAGTCCACGGGCACACCTCCTGGGGGCACGCCGGTGAATTCCCCGCCAGACACGGTTGTTGTGCCTGCCCCGAATTCTCCGTCGATCTCGGTCGTGAAGTCTGCGGACCCGACCTCGATCACCGCGGCTGGTGCGGCGATCAGGTACTCGTTCACGGCCACGAACACCGGCAACGTGACACTGACGAACGTGTCGATAACCGAGGGCGCTTTTAGCGGCTCGGGAACATTGTCGGCTGTGACTTGTCCGGCGGGTGCCGCATCGTTGGCCCCCGGTGCGTCAGTGGTCTGTACTGCTGATTACACGGCGACGCAGGCTGATGTGGATGCTGGTCGTATCACAAACACGGCCACCGCATCCGGCAGGCCGCCTACGGGCAACCCGGTCACGTCGGACCCGTCGAGCGCGGTCGTAACAGCCCAGGCGAATCCGTCGTTGGCTGTGGTGAAGTCTGCTGATCCGTCGTCGATTGCGAAGGCGGGCGATGCGGTTGCGTATTCGTTTGTTGTGACGAATACGGGCAATGTGACGATGACGGATGTCACGGTTGCTGAGACGGCGTTCTCTGGAACGGGGACGGCTCCGGCGGTCACGTGTCCTGCTGGTGCGGCGTCGTTGGCGCCGGGTGCGTCGGTGACGTGCACGGCGTCGTATGTGGCGACGCAGGCTGATGTTGATGCGGGCTCGATCACGAACACGGCGACGTCGACGGGGACGCCGCCTGATGGGACCCCTGTTACGTCGCCGCCGTCGAGCGCGGTGGTGACGGCGAATCCGGCTCCGGGTTTGACGATGGTGAAGTCTGCTGATCCGGCGCAGGCCGGGAAGGTGGGTGACACGATCACGTATTCGTTCGTGTTCACGAACACGGGTAACGTCACGATGACGAACATCACTGTCAATGAGGGTGAGTTCACGGGGACCGGCACGTTGGGTGAGGTGAGTTATCCGACGCGGACGTTGGCTCCGGGTGAGTCGACGACGGCGACGGCCAGTTATGTGTTGACGCAGGCTGATGTTGATGCGGGCAAGGTCACGAACACGGCGACGGGTTCGGGGACTCCTCCGACTGGTCCGTCGACGGATACTCCTCCGTCGACGTCGACGGTCACGATTGATCCGAATCCGTCGTTGGCTGTGGTGAAGTCTGCTGATCCGTCGTCGATTGCGAAGGCGGGCGATGCGGTTGCGTATTCGTTTGTTGTGACGAATACGGGCAATGTGACGATGACGGATGTCACGGTTGCTGAGACGGCGTTCTCTGGAACGGGGACGGCTCCGGCGGTCACGTGTCCTGCTGGTGCGGCGTCGTTGGCGCCGGGTGCGTCGGTGACGTGCACGGCGTCGTATGTGGCGACGCAGGCTGATGTTGATGCGGGCTCGATCACGAACACGGCGACGTCGACGGGGACGCCGCCTGATGGGACCCCTGTTACGTCGCCGCCGTCGAGCGCGGTGGTGACGGCGAATCCGGCTCCGGGTTTGACGATGGTGAAGTCTGCTGATCCGGCGCAGGCCGGGAAGGTGGGTGACACGATCACGTATTCGTTCGTGTTCACGAACACGGGTAACGTCACGATGACGAACATCACTGTCAATGAGGGTGAGGTTCACGGGGACCGGCACGTTGGGTGAGGTGAGTTATCCGACGCGGACGTTGGCTCCGGGTGAGTCGACGACGGCGACGGCCAGTTATGTGTTGACGCAGGCTGATGTTGATGCGGGCAAGGTCACCAACACGGCGACGAGCACTGGCACCCCGCCGGATCCGAACACCCCGCCGCCGACCTCGCCCCCGAGCGAGACGTCGGTGCCGTTTGACCCGGCTCCGAGTATCAGTGTTGTGAAGAGCGCGAGCCGTGACACCGTTACCGCGGCCGGCCAGGTGGTGCAGTATTCGTTCCTGATTACCAACACGGGCAACGTGACCCTTCGAGACGTCACCGTCTCTGAAGGATCCTTCACCGGAACCGGAAACCTTTCCGCTATCAAGTACCCCACCAGGGTGCTGGTGCCCGGACAGTCGACTACTGCGACTGCCGACTACGCTGTTACGGCGGCTGACCTGGTCAACGGGCCAGTGAAGAACACCGCGACGGCGACCGGCACTCCTCCCGGCGGAACCCCGGTGGGATCTCCATCGTCTAGCGTGACGGTTTCCGTGCCGCCGAAGATCACACCGACTCAGCCACTGGCCTCGACCGGTGTCACCGGGGTTAACCTACTGGTCGGTGGCGCATTTACGCTCCTCCTCCTCGGAAGTGCTCTGATCGTTCAGGACCGTCGGCGCAGAAGTACGCACTAACTACAGCGCACTGAACTGGTGGTGGTCTCCCGTAAGGAAGACCACCGCCAGTTCCCCTAGCCAGAGGTAATTTAATGCGGTATTCCAGAGCTGCACTCCTGATCACGACAACGCTGATCTTGACGAGCGCCACAACAGGCTGCACTAACTCAGTCACCGGTGTCCATCACACGAGTGATCCGACGCCTAGTAAGACCCCGGTGTTCTCAGCAGAGGGGCTCCCTCCCGGCGCCGTTGGCGACCCCAATGTCCCCACCGAGGTTCCTAATGACCCGGACCTCCGGAAATACATCACGACCAGCAGCTGCATCGCTACAGATGATGGCTGGAGCCTCAGCGGCACGATTGAGAACCCGACCGACAGCACCGCCCTCTACACGGTGACGGTGTTCTTCGCCACGAGTAACGCTACGATCCTCGCCACGGCGGATACTGTTGTCGAGGTGTCAGCTGGAACGAGCGAGAACTGGCAGGCCTCATCAGACTTCGCAGCACCGCCGGACACCGCATGTGTGCTTCGCGGCGTCGCCCGGGCTGACGGTGACAACCGCCGTTAGGAGTCTGCTGATGCGTTCCAGCCCACGATGCGGCGCGGCGCGGAAGCGATGAGTTCCTCTCGACGAGATTGCGCGGCAGCGCCTATGTCTTGTCGGCTTCAGCGTATGCAGCTTCCGCCGACTGTAGGGCCACAGAATTCCGCGCATGTTCCTTGGCGACTTCCGGAACGAGGGGGTCGACTCCGACCTGGTCTCGGTGTCCATCGATGAACTCACCCGTTGCGAAATGGAGCTTGACGCATATCCCGCCCCGGAATATCACTTTCCCTTCATCGTGAGTGCCCCTAGAGAGTGATCAAACATCATGTTCGGGTGATTTTAGGGTGAAATGTGGCGCATCGGTATCGGCAACAACTTCACTTCGGTTTAACTTGAAGGCGCGAAACTTAAGTCGGGACCTCCAAGTCGGTCTGGCTGGAAAGCAGAACAAGTTATGCGTGTTGCCTCACTTTTTAAGCGCCGGTCCGCGCCGGCAGAACCGTCGATAGATCCAGGGGGTTCCCGTCGGATGAGACCCGCCGCGATGCTTCTGACGGGGCTCTTAGCTGTTGCTGCGGCCGTTGGGCCTAGCGGGCTGTTGACGCCCCAGTCTGCGTCTGCCGCGCCCCAGGGCTGTGGGTATGCGAACACGTCAGCCAATAACGGTGAAAACGCTGGCACGATCTGCTGGTTCGACTTCTCGAACTACGATGACACGCTCGCTTCCTCTGACGCAGGCCAGCCGGTCACCATCACACTCGATGGTGGCTACACGCTGACCATGACGGTCAAGCACACTCCGACAGATGGTCTCACCGATGTCGGAGTGGAGGCGCGGACGACTCCGTTGGAAACTCGGTTTGCATTCGGTACGGATGCGTACCGGGGAGTTCCTGGTAGCCCCGCGATCTACAGCAAGTTCCCTGGCGGTGGGAATCAGCCGAACGGCCAGACCGCCGGGCTTACGATGTCCTTCAGCGACATCGTCGTGACAGATAAGAACGGGGCTGCAGTTACCGGTTTCTCCTTCGTGGCCGCCGATACCGAGGACAACGTCAGCAACGAGTCGTTTAGCTGGAACTCGGACAAACCGATCGACAGACTGGAGACGCTGGCCCCCAACGGCAGTTGGGGTTGCAAGAATCCCCAAGGCCTCGGCACCACGGACGTGTCGTGTGCCGGAACCGGTGCCGGTGCAAGCAACACCGCCGGCGGCAAGTCGACCGCGTTGCTGGTGAAGGCGAACGCGCCCTCCCAATTCTCCGCAACGTGGAAGACCCCGCAGCGATCCGCCATCGCCTTCGGCATCCAGACCGCAAAGCTCACGCTTGATAAGAACGTCGTTGCTCGGGTCAATCCGTCGGATTCCTTTGACACGTCGATCACGTCGCCGGAGAACTCGGTGCTCGCCTCGGCGACGACCGGGACAGCCTCGACGTCCACGACGGGGTCGACCGTCATTCTCCCCGCACCGGACGGAGCGCCGTTCACTCTGGCGGAGGCGGGATCGAGCGGCAGCACGAGCCTCGCGGAGTACACCCAGAGTTGGTCGTGTGTGAACCGGAAGACGGGGAGCTCGACGGCGTTGCCGGCCGCGAACAGTGGCACCAGTGCGACGGTCATCCCTGCGGTCGCGGACGACATCGTCTGCACGATCTCGAACACGCCGATCCCTCACTACACCGTCGTGAAGGAGGTGGACGAGAAACAGAGCGCTGTACCGGGGCAGAAGGTGACGTACACGGTGACGGTCTCCAACAAGACCGGTCTGCCGTACACGGCGGAGAACCCGGCCTCGTTCACGGACGACATGTCTGATGTGCTCGATGACGCTACCTACAACAATGACGCGTCCAATGGTGCCACGTTCTCGGGCAGCACACTGAGCTGGTCGGGTGCCCTCGCGGCGTACGAGACGAAGACCATCACCTACTCGGTGACGGTCAATAACCCTTATACCGGCAACCTCCAGCTTCGTAACACCGTCACCACGCCGCCGCCGCCGCCTGGTGGGGTCCCCCCGTGCGAACCTGGCCCCTGTGGCACAGTCACCGGTCTGGTGCATTTCGTCACTCACAAGTCGGTTGATCGTACTGAGGTGATGCCCGGACAGGTTGTGACGTACACGGTGACTGTCACGAATGACGGGCCGGATGCGATCACGGCTGACAAGCCGGCCTCGTACACAGACGACCTGTCGAACGTTACGGATGACGCCACGTACAACGGTGACGCCAGTAATGGTGCGACGGTGTCGGGTAACACTCTGTCGTGGTCTGGTCCTTTGGCTGTTGGTGAGACCAAGACGGTGACGTATTCGTTTACGGTGAACAGCCCGATGACGGGTGACAAGCAGCTGAGGAACGTCATTATCCCGGGCCTCGCTGGGCAGTGTGACACGCCGGGTGGATGTGAAACCACCACGTTTGTCGTTCCGCCGAACTTCCCGAAGGTCTCGACCGGTGGTAGTGCGGTGGGCTCGGCTCAGCTTCTGCCGCTGATCGGGGGTGCGGGCGGTGCCGCGATGGTGCTCCTGGCTCTGGTGACCATGGTTCTGTTGCGTCGACGCCAGCAGGGTGAACGTGCCTGAACTGAAGTCTGAGGGGCGGCGCCGCCGGTGGATTTTTCTCACCGTCGGCGCCGTCGCCGTTGTGACCCTGATTGTCGCTGGAGTCGGGATCTCCCAGTACTTCTCCGCACCGGTCGATCTGCAGGGCAATCGGGTTCTGTATGAGGACTTCAATCCGCCGTCGGCGAAGGAGTCCGGTGCTATCGCTCAGCACGGCACGGATCGGTTCGTCGTCGACTCTGTCGGACTCGATGTGCCCCTGGGCTCGTTGAACTCCGTGAAGGGGGTGATCGAGCCCCCCGAGTTCACCTCTGCGTACTGGGTTCGTGACTACGGGGTCGCTCCCGCTGATGCGGCGACGGGCACGGTGTTCGTTGTTATGCATTCGCTTCGAAATGGTGGATCCGGGCCGGGAAACTATCTCATCGACGTCGACAAGCGCACCTCTAAGGTCGCCCTTGGTGCGAAGATCGTGGTCGACGACAAGTCCTACACGGTCACCGGGTCGCAGGTCATCGACAAGCCCGACGTTGCGAAGGCCTCCGACGTGTGGGCTGAGGTTCCAGGGCGTCTCGTCGTGATCACCTGTCTGCAACGGGCTGACGGTGCAACCACGACGCAGAACGTCGTCATCGAAGCCCAAGAAGACACCGCACAATGACTCAGAAGGCATGACATCTGACTCCCGCGTGCCGCAGACCATGAGAGGCGATGGGCGGCATCCCCGTATCGGCGCCTCCTGCGCATACAGGGTTGTCCCCGTGCAGCGCAGGGGGCGCGAAACAGTCGCCGGGATTCTTGCCGCAGCTCGTGAGATATCTCGGACGGTCTATGCCGGTGACCTGCTTATGAAAGATGTAGCGGAGCAGAGCGGTCTGGCAGACGGGGCTGTCTATCGATACTTTCGAAACGATGACGCTCTGCGAAGGGCCTTGGCCGCCCAGGCGCTGGAGCTGTACTGCGACGCCATGACTGCGCTGATCGCACAAGGCACCTGTGCGAGGTGGCAAGATGTCGTGCTTCTGCACATCACCTTGCGGGTTGACTCCTACTGTAGAGGCGAGGGGCCGGCCGCCATCCCGGATCGACTCCGTGCAGAGGCTAACGAGTCTCAAGTCATCGCCGAGTTTCTCGGGGGAGTGATTCGAGCCCGGGATGTCGACCTACAGGTTCCTGCGGATCTCGATCACCGCATCGAGCTATCGGTTCGAATAAGCGATGCGCTTGTGATTCACGCGTTCTCGACACGTCCGTCACAACGGCGCATTGTGCTGGCCGAATGTAGATCGGTAGTAGAACAGATCCTTGCTCGCTGACGCGAGTGACGCCCGGAATCCTACATCGTCTCGAGCGTGCGTGGCTCTGCGGGCTTCGCTGGGCAAAATCGGTCGACGGCTCCACGGACTATGCGACTTATCAGCGTCTCCAACGGGCCGCGCCGGTCTGTGAGTAGAAGGTAGGTTCCGACGCCTAGCGCCGCAAGGGTGTGGATCGCGATTCCGACTGGACCGAATACCCACACGCCTGATGAGTCGGCGAGTATGGCTATGAGTAGGAGAGCGTAGAACCCGAAGAAGTGCAGGATGTAGATCGTGAGAGGTGCGGAGCCGGCTCGGGCGATGATCTTGCCGGGCAGAGGGAGCTTTGCGGAATCCCGCGGAATTGCCATCAGAAGAGCGCCGAAGACTACGAGGGCCATGCCTGCTGTGCGCATGATGTCAGCCGTCGTCCCGGTGTGGGGAGCCCCGCTGAGCAGGGCGAGCCAACCTGATCCCAGCGGCGTGCCGTAGCCGTTTTCAACCAGCTTGTGCGCGGTTTGAGCAGAGGTTCCGTCGGCGACGAGTGTGTCGATGACAGCGGCGCGGCTCAGTATGTCGCTGATGAAACCTGCAATGAACATGAGCAGGCCAGGGATAAAGAGCGCGGCTGCAACGTGGATCCGTGCCCTACCCGAGATCACTGCGCGGCCCGCACAGAGCCCGATGAGCATATAGGTGAACCAGGTGATGGCCGGATAGAAGCCGGTGAACACGATCGTCTGAAGGAATTCGAGCGGGCTGGCAAATGACGGAGACGCGATGGCTCCGGCAGCTCCGGTAGCCCGTGCCCAGAGGATCAGATGAGGGCCGGCCAGGCTCAATGCGGCGGCAAGACAGCCCAGCGCCCACGTCGGAAGGCGCAGAACGCAAGCCAGCGCGATTAATGCGAATCCGTAGTACGAAAGAACCATGACAATAACGAGGGGAACGGCGCCTAGAATCAGCCCGATGGTCGCGATGAGCAAACCGCGTACCGCGACGCTCAGGCATGCGGCCGCCGGCCTTCCTGCCCTGATCAGGGTTCTTGTCGAAACCGCGGCACTGGCTCCGCCGAGCACCGCGAACATCGTCGAAGGGAAACCGGTGACCACAGCCAGAACCGCCTCCGGAGCATTACCCATCAGGAGGTGCTCGGAGAACATTCCGAGAAGTGCGATCATTCGAGCGATGTCGAGAGCGACTACACGATCAGGACGCCATGGCGTGGCTGAGCGCGAAGCCAGTGCTGTCAATCGGGTTTTCATGTGCATCGTAGATATCCATTTCAGTCGGAGGCGCTGATTGCGAAACTCATCTTTCCAATGCCGATACAGTCGCCACATCCGCTTTCGGGCTGATCCGCATCGGCCCGCGGACTGATCTGACGACCGCTCAGTACAGTCCTCTCGCCCAGCTATCGACGATGTCTACGGTGCTAATGAGTGCTGCTTCAGGCTCGGCTGGCATGGTCTCGGCGTTTTCGCCGTCAGGGACCGCGTCGATCGGCACCTGAGGTGCAGTTGTGATTGCAGGATCTGCGGGGGCCATCGTCACAGGATGCTCAGCTGGCGGATCGGCAGCCGGCGGCTCTGAGTCGAATGCCACAGGGGGGTCGTCGGGGGTCGGGCCGGGACCGGGATCCAACGGAGCGGAGTCCGCAGAGGCCGGGCTGCTTTTGGGCTCGGGCTCGGGGTCGGGGTCAGCAGTTGTGGCGTGGGGCTCGTCACTGTTGATGACGTCGGGAGCCTGGCTCGGTGAGGGGGCAGGGGGCTGGTCGATGCTGAGTTGCGTAACAGGGGCAGGCTCTTGCGTTGTTTCCAACGAAGGATTGGCCGGCGCCTGAGATCGCGACTCTGACTCTGATCCCGCCGGGGCCGGGCCGAGAGACAACGCGATGGACAGGCCGCCGGCAACTAATACGCTGGCACCGGCGGCTGTGAGCGAGGCAACGATACCTGTCCGTGTTCCCTCGCCATGAGGGATGCTCGGCAGCGAAAATTCGGGCTGCGCATATGCGAGGCTCACTGCGGCCGCGCTGGAGCCAGAGTCGGTCGCCAAGTATGCGCTGGCACCGGCGGCGCCCACCGTAAGCGGGAGCAGAACGAGAGCGAGACGGGTGTTGACTGTCGATGCCTCGTCCGCAATATCCCGGCAGCGGCGACATCTCTCCAAATGCATGTTCACTCGTTCGCCCATTGCCACCGTCAGAGTGCCTCGCGCCCAACCGGGGAGGCGTTCGATGGTGCGTGAACACTCTGGTTCTGTGTCCGTTGACGAGAGGTGTGCCCTAATCCAGGCTACGCGAAGGCCCTCGCGTGCACGTATTGCTAGGGCTGATACTGCGTTGGGCCTCATGCCCAGCAACGAACCGACCTCCCGTGGGGGCATCGATTCGACATCGCAGTACCAGAGAACTTCCTGCCAGCGCCTTGGCAGAGAATTGAATGCCGTAGCAGTGAGCGATTTGTCTAACAGTCCATCGAAGGTGTCTTTTTGCGATTCCCAATCAGCGAACTGATCAAGGTTGTCCATGCTGATGGCTCGGTGGGCTCGCCCCCATCCTGCTGCAACATTTCGCAGTGTGGTGAACAGATAGGGTCGAAACGCCGACGTGGGTCCTTCACCTTTCCGGATCGCCGTGTAGATGAGGGTGAACGCCTCGGCGACGACATCATCTGCATCGATCGAGGTGAAGGACCGTGCCATGTTCATTGCCGCGCCGACGTGACGCTGCCAGAGCACCGCATATGAGTTGGTGTGACCTCGGCGGGTCTCTGAGACAAGGGCCATATCCGACAGCGCGGTGAGGTCCTTCATCGGAGGCTACTCAGATGACTGGCTGTCACCTTGACCGCGAGCGTTACTTCTACCGTGGGTGTCTGCCCGACCTGATCTAGCGGCGGTCGTGCATGATCGCGGGAACCACAAGGTCGTTTTGCCGCTGGCATGGTGTTCATAGGGATCCTCTCAAGGGTGGGTCGCGCCGCCTCTCATCTACAGCGGTGGCTCCCATCTATAAAGGACGCTGAAGAGGGCAGATCATGACGACACAAGTCAGATTATTTTTGACCGAGATCAGTCGTCATGATCGATAATCCCGTGCGTCTATAGAAGTAAGACAGTGGCACCTCAAGCCACTCACGAAGACAGGCAGACCTATGACCGCAGCGACCCCCGGACACGGCAATTACCGATTCCGCACGCACGCCTCCCCGGCATCCGAATATTTAGTCAGCATCAGCCCTGCGCGAGCTTTCCACGCTATCTTGGGCCGAAACAGGCTTCCCACCCTCACCCGGCTGCAGATATCCGACGGATGGGTGTACGCGACGACAGGCCTGAACGGCACCTATCTCTGGAGCCACGCAGAAACCTTCTTCGATGTGGATATAGACCGCCGCTGCATCGAGGTTGCCTCGCACGGCGAGTACCTCAGATTCTCAACGCGGCTGTTTTCGCGGCGGCGGTTACGGCAGCTGCATTCCCTTCTCTGATACTTTCATGCGGATCCGGACACGTTCGCGCGATTGGGGTGTAATCGGCATCGTCTACGCCCCCGTCTCATCAGGCGTGAGCCTCGCACTCACCTGGAGCGGGTGGGTATCGGTTGTGTGTGCGCCGCTGTTCTCGGCGGACCACCCATCCGCTCGGGTCATGTCCATGTCCCCGCGACCCAGTGGTGGACGGGGCCGTCGGCACGGCTGGAACTCGCGAACCTCGCGGCTGTTGTGGCCGTTACGATCGCCTACCTTCGAAGGACGTTCCGTGAAGTGCATTCACCCGTTCTCACCGGCCATGGGCTCTGCGCTGCCATCGATGAACTCGTGCTCGGGTACACCTGCGCATTCGGCTGTCGGACGCCGCGGCCCCTCCTTCGCCATCGGAGGGATCGGCGTTGGGAGTCCTCGAGGCGGTCCTGCCACGCAGCCCACGAAAACGGACAGTATGCGCGTCGTCCTCGCCGATGACTCCACTCTCCTGAGAGAGGGACTCGAACCGCTCCTGGAATGAGCAGGACACGACGTCGTCGTCACGGACGGGCGCAGTGGTCCTGGCGAAAGATCTGGTCATGTGACTGTCGCCCTGATACATCGGAACAGGGCCGATCACTGAGTGACCCTTTTCAAGGGGCTGCGTCGGGGCGCGGGGCTGACTCGACGGCGCACGGATCAGACGGAGTCCACGAGGTCAGTGACCGTTCCCTCGTCGCCGAGCTGACCATCTCGGATGTTTCTCGTCAGACGATGTTTCTCTCGGCATCGGACGAAGGATGGCCGCCTGGTCCCGATCCAGGCGACCATCTGCTACCGAATGCCTGCATCCGGTAGCGCCGGAAGGATGAGGCTTCCGGGGTGAGAGATGCGGATGGTCGTGAATCGTGACGGCGAGATGAGAAACTTCTGAGTGCGATTCTGTGCAGCCGCTGCGGGCAGCCCCTCCGCTCCGTGGTTCGAGCGCGCAGCCATCAGTCTCTTGCTCAATAGTTTCGATGTGACGATGCGGTTTGCCACAGAGCCATCGACGGGTTTTCTCATGAAATTGGGCCATGTCGCGGACTTCACGTCCCACGCCCGAGCGACAGCCTGCTCGAGTAGCCCCGAATTACGAGGCTGTTTTTAGGTGAGGGGTCCACTTCTTTCGAACGTGTGACATCGCCGATGCTCTATAGGCCGGTCGGAGTAGTCATGGTAGCCGTAGTCTTCCTCATCGCGGTGTCCTCTCGGTGGCTCCGAGCTGGCGGGCCAGTCGTGCTGCCCCGCGCAGGGTCAGCTGAGGCATGTATGAACGCAGGATGGCAATGCCTGCTGCAGGGAGTTTCGTCGCATCGGGATACAGCAGCCAACGGGGTTCGAACACGGGCTGGAACTTTCGTTTGAAGGCAAGGAGCGATCGGAACCCGTATGCCGGTTCGAGCGACTGGCCAAGCAGGTCGAGCAATCGCGCTATGCGCCCGCTTTCCCCGTCAGGCGTGCCGAGACGAGCCAACGGAGCGCCTGAGAGACTCATGACGGTCATGCCATCGGTCTTCATCTGCTCCGCGGCTGCGCCGATGACGAACTCGATGATGCCTGGCATAGCTTCGGGGCCGCGCCTCATGAAGTCGAGCGTGTAGCCATCAACACCGTCCGCCCCGTAGTGCGGAAGCCAGCTCGTCACGGCCTGTACCCTGTCGTTTTCGTCGATCGCCACCATGAGACGAACGGCTGGATCGGTGAGCTCGTCTAGGCCGCCCAGCGTGAAACCCATCTCGGGAAGTTCCTTCTCGGTGACCCATTCCTCTGAGAGGGCAGTCAGCTGGTTTCGGTGAAAAATGTTCAGCTCGGCCCATGAAGTCCAGACCGCCGCAAGATTCTCACGTGCAGCGCGGTTGGTTGCTGTTCTAATGTCCTGACGTTTTTTCCCCGTGGGCGCCCACTCCGCGGGTTGGAGTAGCGCCTCTTCCGCCACATGCAACGAGCTCCACCCTCGTTCCTCGAGAATCAATCGGATGCGGTCGTCGACGTTGTAGAAGAGGGGCGTCCATCCGTGGTCCCCGCAGTACCGAACAAATGACTCGATTATGTCGGGACGGCCATAATCTGGTCCGAACGGGCCACCGAGGGTCACCGCAGTGTTGGACTCGAGTCGGTATGCGACAGCTGCATCGGCGTCGGGAGCGAACCAATAGCGGTTTCCGGCCCAGGTGGTCATGAAAGACAAGGTGTCCCCGCCGCCACGTTCGAGCAATACACGTGCGCGGCGACGCTCCTCTTGGCCGCTGATCGCGGGACGGACCGCCATCAATCTGATGGTTATCCAGAGCGCCGCGCTCCAGAACACCACCGAAGGCAAATACCAGAAGATTTCTGCCATGAAACCGCGGGGGACGAAGGTGTATAGCTCGGGGTGCTGAAATCCCGGTGGAAGAAGACGCAGAGGTGACGACACAAGGATGTCGAGGATCGAGGGCGTCGGTGTGAATTGGTCTTTCCAAATGATCTGCCCGGCCACCGTCGCGACGAGAGTGGCGAGCGCGGTGCCGCAGACGGCTGTGATGTATCGGCGGAACAGGCGACGCGGGGTGGCAACACGGAAATGGCGACGCGACGCCATGAAGATGATGGTGTTCGCCAGCGGTAGGACTGCGCTCACCATGATGGCTACGAAGTCTTGCCAGATATACGGTGTCTCGCTCCGGCTGTTCACGGCGATCGTGTCTCCCAGCGAGAGGGCTTCGCTCAGCGCGAAGGGTGCCAGATAGACGAACATCGCCAGGTTCCCGATGAGCGCGATCCACAGTGCCTCTCGTCGGCCCCGAAAAAGACCCCAGGCGGTGACGAGAGCCAGAGCAACCGGGATCAATCCGACGAGGCCAGCTGCTGGCATCATCTGCACTAACTGATGGACGAAGTCGTCATCGATGATCCCGTCAGCTGGCAGGGGGCATGCGACGGACGAGCCAAAAGCGCAGGGCTGGCCGGCTATCACGTAGACCTGGTCTGTGCCGAACCATCCGTACGGGGAAAGAAGCCCCCTTCCGGCGCCGAACATCGTCGCGACGACGGGACCGATGGCGCTGATCCCGACGGCGGCGGCGACAAGCACTCGCATCTCGTGATGTGAGCTGTGAATAAGTCGGGTTCCCGGGTGGGAGCCTCCGAGCAGGAAGCCCAGCCCAAGACCGATGGGAATCGCCACAAGCGAGAAGAGGTCGTTAGCCGCACCAGAATAGAGGTAGAACATGACCGCAAGGACTGTTGCGAGAAGCCGGACCCGACGTCGCCAGAGCGTGCCCATGAATGCACTGCCGGCGACAACGGTGCACAAAATTGACGCCCAAGGGGAGAGCACGTCGCGCGAGGGCGCGTTCAACGGAAGTGCAGAGAAATATGTCTCCTCCAGCCAACCGATGACAGATCCGCCAAACGAGGCGAGCACGCCTCCTCCGAGATATGCCAGCAGTGTTCGCCAGCTGCCCATCACCCGTTCGACAGCTCCGACGGAGATAGCGAGCACCAGAACCGTCAGACACAGCCCGGCTACGTCGCTGACCGCCAGCAAAGAGCTGAGAGCGCCCCACCAATGATGTTGTCGGAGGATCTCATTCTCTCCACCATCGAGGAAGTCCCAGCCCCATTCGGAACGAGGAACGATGAAGCCCACCAGGCTCACGAGGACCATGGTCGCGGACAGCACCACGGTGGTGGGGCATCTGCGGGCAGCCTGCAGAAGACGACGAAGGCCGTTCACCCAGGTTTGTCGGGAATGTGAGAGGTTGAGGGTCTTCTTCATCGAGCTTCCGGCGGATCCAACCTTGGCCGTCATCGCTGCAACGCGTCGATGGGCGAGACGGCGGTCGCAGTTCGGGCAGGAACCACGACTGCAGCGAGAGTCAACACGACAGTCGCAGCGATCAGGCTTGCGACGAGCAGTGGTGGAACCGTCGGAACGACAAATCCGCCGCCCGCCATCGGGCGTGAATACAAGCACTGCACGCCGACCCAGCCGTAGGTCGTTCCCAGTAGAAGACCGAGAAGAACGGAGGTGATTGCCATATGGGCCGCCTCTGTAACGATGGTCCGTTGCACCTGTGGGCCGGTGAAGCCGAGAGCGCGTAGCAGCCCGATCTCGCGTCTGCGTTGTAACACGCTGATGGAGAGGTCGTTCACGACGCCGACGGCGGCGATGATCACAGAGAACCCGACCAGCCCTACGGCGACCGCTGTCATCGCTTGGAAGGCAGCGACATTGTCAGGGTCGGCCTGCACCTCAGGTGTGAAAAAGCTATTCATTGAGGAAAGAGCCACGCAGAACATCGTCACGAGGGTCACGCCGATGACGATTCCGATGCTCGCCCGCGTACTGCGCTCTGGATTGCGTAGCGAATTGGCCCTGGCCAACCGCGATTCGGGGCCACTTCCGAAGAGCTTTCCCACCAGGTTGAGTGCCCGAGGAATGAAGAGATTGGCGCAAATCACGAAACCGGTGAACGATGCCATGCCGCCGAGCATCGCAATGAACAGGCCATTGGGATTGTCTAGGCTCACGACGACACCGAGTGCGAGACCCAAGAGGCCTGCGATAACGAAGAAGAAACCGACGCCTGTGCGAATGCCACGTCTACGAACGGCACCGAAAGGGGCCTCCTGTGCCGCCTCGATCGCCTGGAGCGGAGAAACAGCTAGTACAGCCCGGGAACCGACCCACGCTGCAGCAGTTGTCGTGACGACGCCGGCGACAAGGGGGAAGGCGACCGTCGCGGGCACCGACGCAGGCGCCGCGGTCAGCGATCCATTCGCCACGAGCGCGGCGAGCAGGCTGAGCCCGAGGACGATGCCGACGAGTACCCCGGTGACGGCGCCAATGATACCCACCATGCCACCCTCACGGAGGAACACCCTTCGCTGAGATTGCGCCGAGGCCCCGAGAAGGCGATAGAGGGCGATGGTCTGTACCCGTCCGGCAACGACGGCCGAGAAGGTATTCGCCGTGACGATGGCTCCGACGAAGAGCGCGATGCCGAAGAACGTACCCGCGACGATATGCAGCAGAAACACCGCCGTTCTGAAGCTGGCTCCTGGACCGAATATGCCCTCGATGCTCGATTGAAGGCCAGCGATGGTCGTGAGCAAGCAGGAGCCGAACGCCGCGCCGAGCGCTGAGACGAGAATGCTCGGGCAGTGTCCCCGTAGGGTCTCGCCGAGGCTCACGAGCGGGTCTCCAATTCGAGCGCAGCGCGGGAGATCTCCTCGGCAGAGCTGCGACGCAATTCATGGACGAGTTGCCCATCGGCGATGAAGAGCACGCGATCGGCGTAACTTGCGGCTACGGGGTCGTGTGTCACCATGGCGATGCTTTGCCCGTATTTCGTGGATGCGTCCGCCAGCAGGGTCAATACTTCGCGGCTCGTCCGCGAGTCGAGTGCGCCCGTCGGCTCGTCGGCGAAGATGAGGTCGGGCCGTGTCGCCAGGGCGCGCGCGATCGCGACGCGTTGCTGCTGTCCTCCGGACAATTGGTGTGGACGGTGCGTGAGCCGGTCGCGTAGGCCGAGCTCGTCGACGAGGCGGTCTATCCAGCTGCGCTCCTCGGGCGAGATGGCACGTCGGTCGAGTTCGAACGGCAGGGCGATGTTGCTCATAGCATCGAGGGTGGGCACAAGATTGAAGGACTGGAAGATGAATCCGATCTGGCGTCGGCGCAGAACCGTGAGTGCAGCGTCGTCGAGCGCTGTTATATCGGTGTCGCCGATCAGTATCTGACCGGACGTGGCGCGGTCGAGCCCGGCTGTCAGGTGCATGAGGGTTGACTTGCCCGACCCGCTCGGACCCATGATCGCGGTGAACTCGCCGGCGTTGAACGAAACGGTGATCGCACGCAATGCCTGCACCTCCTGGGGTGCTACCCCAAAGGTTTTGGTCACCGACGTCAATTGGGCTGCGCTGCGGGCAGGAGTTGTGGACGTCATCTATTCAGACCTTTCGATTGGATGATGGAACGGAGAATTCCCGAAGTGGCGTCAACGTGAGTGACGCGGTCCCGGCCGCCGAGTGACGTGGCTTCGGCGGTATTTCACCCGAATATCACCCGCCGTGCACGGCGCGAGTACTGCACGATTGATGTGTGCTTGTGCGTTCTCGAGGCAGTGACCTCAGTCTTCCCAGCTCGGGTGCTGAGCGAATCGTGCGCGGGTATGAATTCCTCTTGCGGCATGTGGTACCTGGGGCCCGGTCGAAAATTCAGCCCCGCCCCTCCACGAGCAACATGCGAGATTTCTGCAAATCTTTGGCTTTGCGCGTCACGAAGAGGCCGTTCGGCTCTCTCTTAAGTGGTCGACACACCCGTGATCGCGTTAACCGCCCACATGCTCGGATGCCAACCAGGCAACTCGTTCCACCTATCGAATCACAACCCACGACCTTCACGAGACGTGGATTACATATCAGCAGGAGTTCACGGTGCATGATGTTCCGGCGTCAATTCGCTGCCTGTTGCTCTCTGCCCTAGAGGCAGAGAGCAAGGCGGTGGGGCCTGAGGTTCGCGACGCAGTCCGAACGACGCACTATCTTCTCGCTGGCTGTCGCGATGCGGGCGTTTCGGTCGCGAGCATAGCTGACGTGGTGCAGGTTCGGGCGGAGTCGATTCGGCTGAGGAGCGTGGACGGTGTCCTCTCTGTCGCTGTGTTCGCACGGCTTGCGGGTGTGACGGTGGACGAGGTGAGCATGTGGCAGAGGGACGGCCTGCTCCCAACCGCAACGCCAGATGCCCTCAAGCGAACCGGCTACCCGGCATCTGCCCTTGTGGCGGGACTATTGGCGACCAGCGAGGGGGGTGACGCTTCATGCCTTCATCCAAAGCGTTCCTTGTAGAGGCTGGTCGGATTCGATTGAAGGAGGTGAGCGCGCAGTGAAAGGCGCTCGCATGACCTATAAAGAACCGATTCTGCGTCTTTCTTCGCCCGTGGTTCCCGAGCACGAACTGGGGTCTTCCAGGGTTCGGTTTAGGGAAGCTAAGGCCGCGAAGCGTAAAGAAGGATATAGGGCAGTAACCTGGCGAGTTGGTGACGCTGACGAATCGCGCGGTATGGTCCTTGACCGCATCGACGTACTTATTGTGTTTGTCAGAGACGTCGGGAACTTCGGTGCCTTCATTTTTTCCCGTGAGACGTTGATTCGTCACGGGCTGCTCCCCGTAGGAGGAGAAAATAAGGCGGCATTCAAATTTCGGGTTTTCCCTCCCTGGGTATGCCCGGCCGGGAAGGCAGACACGATCACGCAAGCTTGGCAGTTGCCGCTGTTCCTGCCGATCTCTCGGGGAGGCATCTACGACGAGAGTGCCGCCAACGATCTGTTGGCCGATCCGACAAACGATTTCATCCCCGATAAGAAGTTCAGCCGCCGCTAACAAGTCTGACCACGTCAGATCAGGATGCGCCCGCCCGGCACGTCCGGTTTGGCGAAAGTGCGGGGCCTAGCGCGAGCGCGGCTCGTAGACGACGGGCGCGAACGCCTGGGCCACGAGCGAGCGCAGGCTCTCGAGCGATCCAGTCACAAGGCCCTGGGCGCGAGCCTGGATGAGCACATTTCCGATTGCGGTCGCCTCGATAGGGCCGGCGAGAACCGTGCGGCCCGTGCGGTCTGCCGTGAGCTGGCAGAGCAGGGCGTTGAGTGATCCGCCGCCCACGATGTGGATTGTTCGGATGCTGCGGCCCGACAGTTCGGCGAGCTGCTCGATCTTGGCCGCGTAGGCGTGAGCCAAGCTCTCGATGATCGACCGCACGAATTCTGCTCTCGTACGGGGAGCATCCACGCCGTTCGAGGCGCACCAGTCGACGATGCGCGACGGCACATCGCCCGGGGCGAGAAAACGGGCGTCGTCGGCGTCGAAGACGGCGACCGGTGTGGTGACCGCAGCGGCCTCGGAGAGGAGGTCGGGCAGATCGATCGCACAGCCGCCGGCCTTCTCCCACGTGCGCACCGATTCGCTGAGCAGCCACAGGCCCATCACATTGCTGAGGTAGCGAACGCGGCCGTCGACGCCGCCCTCGTTCGTGAAATTGGCCAGGCGGCTCGCCTCGCTCACCACGGCGCTCGGCAGTTCGACGCCTACCAACGACCAGGTGCCGCTCGAGATGTAGGCGAAGTCGTCGCCCGTCGCGGGCACGGCGACCACAGCGGATGCGGTGTCGTGCGACCCGACGGCCGTCACCTGCAGCGACCGGGCGGCCTGGCTCGACAGGCCGATGTCGGATGCGACGGCCGGCAGCAGGGTGCCGATCGGCGTGCCCGCCTCGACCAGCTCGGGAAAAAGAGCGCGAGGCAGGCCGAGGCGCGTGATGAGCGCGTCGTCCCACTCACGGGTGTGCACGTTGAGCAGTCCGGTGGTCGACGCGTTCGTCTTTTCAGCGCGCGCGACGCCCGTGAGCCAGAAGGTGATGAGGTCGGGGATGAGCAGCGCGGTCTCGGCCTGATCGAGCGACCCGGCCACGGCATCCGCTGCGAATTGGTACAGCGTGTTGAACGGCAAGAATTGCAGGCCGTTCGCGTCGTAGAGCTCGGCTGCCGAGACGACGGCACTCACCTTCTCGACTCCGGCGTCGCCTCGCTCGTCGCGATAGTGATACGGGTTTCCGAGCATTCGATTGCCGCGCATCAGGGCGTAGTCGACGGCCCAGGAGTCGACGGCGATGCTCTGAAGCGACGGCTCCTCGCGCACGGCGGCACCGAGGCCCGCGACGACATTGCGATAGAGCTCGAGGATGTTCCAGTGCAGCCCGTCGATCGTGGCGACGGGAGTGTTCGGAAACCGTGCGACCGGTCTGAGGCTGAGCTCGTTGTGCGAGACGAAGCCCAGCATGACCCGGCCGCTGGTGGCGCCGAGGTCGACGGCGGCGACCGCGGCGGTCATGCGGCTTTTCTCGACGAGGTCTTCATGACCAGCATCATCGCAGGAAGGCCGCCGCGACGCCCGCGTCGACGGGAATGTGCAGTCCGGTCGTGTGCGTGAGATCTTCTCCTGTGAGCACCGAGACCGCGTTGGCCACGTTCTCGGGAAGCACCTCGCGGCCCAGAATCGTGCGCTTGGCGTAGTACGCGCCCAGCTCCTCTTCGGGCACGCCGTAGACGGCGGCCCGCTTGGCGCCCCATCCGCCGGAGAAGATGCCCGAGCCCCGTACGACGCCGTCGGGGTTGATGCCGTTGACCTTCACTCCGTGCTCGCCGAGCTCGACCGCCAGCAGGCGAACCTGGTGCGCCTGGTCGGCCTTGGTCGCGGAGTACGCGATGTTTTTGGGGCCGGCGAAGACCGAGTTCTTCGAAGAGATGTAGATGATGTCGCCGCCCATCTTCTGCTCGATGAGTACCTTGGCGGCCGCCTTCGACACCATGAACGAGCCCTTGGCCATGACGTTGTGCTGCAGATCCCAGTCGCCCTCGGTGGTGTCGAGCAACGGCTTCGACAGCGAGAGCCCGGCGTTGTTCACCACGAGGTCGAGTCCGCCGAAGGCCAGAACGGCGGCGTCGATCGCGGCCTGGATCTCGTCTGCGCTGGTCACGTTGGCCTGCACGCCGATGGCGACGTCGGTCGATCCCAGCTGCGCGGCGGCATCCTGAGCCTTCTCGAGGTCGAGGTCTGCGATCACGACACACGCGCCGTCTTTCGCGAGGCGGGTCGCGATGGCCTTGCCGATTCCGGATGCCGCACCCGTGACGAGCGCGACCCGCGTGGCGTGCGACTTGGGCTTGGGCAACCGCTGCAGCTTGGCCTCTTCGAGGGCCCAGTACTCGATCGCGAACTTCTCGCTCTCTTCGATGGGCGCGTAGCTCGACAGCGACTCGGCGCCGCGCATCACATTGATGGCGTTGATGTAGAACTCGCCGGCGACGCGGGCGGTCTGCTTGTTCGCGCCGTAGCTGAACATTCCCACGCCCGGAACGAGCACGATCGCCGGGTCGGCACCGCGGATGGCGGGGGAGTCGGCCGTGGCATGCCGGTCGTAGTAGGCCTGGTAGTCGGCGCGGTACTCGGCGTGCAGCTCGACGAGGCGGGCGATCGACTCCTCGATGGATGCGTCGGCCGGCAGATCGAGGATCAGCGGCTTGACCTTGGTGCGCAGAAAGTGGTCGGGGCAGCTGGTGCCGAGCTCGGCGAGGCGCGGTGCCTCGCTGGAGGCGAGGAAGTCGAGCACGACGTCGGCGTCGGTGAAGCTGCCGACCTTGGGGGCGTCGGTCGAGGCGAGGCCGCGGATCGTGGCGCCGAGGGCGGCGGCCTTCGCTCGGCGCTCCGCCTTCTCGAGCGCACCGAAGCCGTCACGGGCAGGGCCGAAGGGCCCCGCCTTTCCGTGCTCGGCGATGTAGGCGGCGGCGGTGTCGATGATCCAGAGGCTGTTCGCCTCGGTCTCGTCGCTCGTGTCTCCCCACGCGGTGATGCCGTGGCCGCCCAGGATGCAGCCGATCGCATCCGGATTCTTGCGCTTGATGTCGGTGATGTCGAGGCCGAGCTGGAAGCCGGGGCGGCGCCACGGAACCCAGACGACCTTGTCGCCGAAGATGGTGCTCGTGAGGGCCTCGCCGTCTGCGGCGGTGGCGATGGCGATGCCGGAGTCGGGGTGGAGGTGGTCGACGTGCGCTGCGTCGACGAGACCGTGCATGGCCGTGTCGATCGACGGGGCCGCGCCGCCCTTGCCGAACAGGGTGTGGTCGAAGGCGGCGACCATCTCGTCTTCGCGGTCGACGCCGGGGTAGACGTTCACGAGCGAGCGCAGGCGGTCGACGCGCAGAACGGCGAGGCCCTTCTCGGTGAGTGTGCCGAGGTCGCCGCCCGATCCCTTCACCCACATGAGCTCGACCTGTTCGCCGGTGACCGGGTCGGTGGCGGTGCCTTTCGCGGAGGTGTTTCCGCCCGCGTAGTTCGTGTTCTTCGGGTCCTGTCCGAGTCGGTTGGAGCGGGCGATCAGCTCGGCTGCGGCGACGGGGGTCTCGGGGGAAGTCATGGGCGCTCCAATGCACGGGGTTTGTTGCGTTTTGTTAGATGTTACAAAATCTAACTCTGCCGCACAACACTGTCGTTCCCTGAGTCTGTCGAAGGGAAGAGGCCTAGAGCAGTTCGACGAGATCCCGGTATGGCTCGAGGGCGGAATCGGCCGGGTCGAGTTCGGTCACGAGGATGCCGATCTCATGCCATGCGAAACCCACGGCAAGGGCCTGCTGACCGAGCTTCGACGAGTCGACCAAAAGAACGATCTCACGGGCGCGTTCGGCGAACGCGCGCTTCACCTGGCTCTCGGCGAGCGACACTTCTGAGCTGCCGTTGGGCGCGTCGAGCGAGTAGGCCGAGGCGAAGAATCGGCTGTAGAGCATGGACTGCGCGGCCTGACAGGCGATGAGCCCAACGAAGCTGCCGGTGCGCTCGTCGAGTTCGCCGCCGATCAGAATGGCCGACACCTCACTGGTCGACGTGATGGCCGCGAAGTTCTCGTAGCTGTTGGTCGCGATGGTCAGCGGGCCGCTCGGGGCGAGATGGGCGGCAAGGCCTCCGGCGGTGGTGGATGCGTCGACCGCGATCGACCCCGCGCCGGGCAGAAGCTGCGCGGCCTTCTCGGCGATGCGCGTCTTCGCCGCACGGCCTGTTCCGCGGCGTTCGCTGAACGGCCGCGCGCCGGCGACGGGCACGGCGCCGCCACGCACCCGTCTCGCGAGGCCCGCCGCATCCAGCTCGTCGAGGTCGCGGCGCACGGTCATGACGCTGACGCCGAGCTGTTCGGCGGCGGCCTCGAGGCGCACGCCGCCATCGGAGCGCAGCGTTTCGAGCAGAGCGTCGCGGCGCGCTTCGGCGCCGAAACTGCGCAGTGTGGCCATGGTCGTCTTCCGTGTGAGCTCGGGCGTAGATCTCACATAAAGTAACACGTCGACCGTGCGGCCAGGGCACCCCGCGTGGCGTGTATCGACCCACATTGCACTTGGATTCATAAGGTCATTGCAACAGGATTTCTTCGCCTCCCACGCGGTCGTCAGGTTCCGGTACTCATACGTTGAGTACGTGGTGGTTAGCGCCGTTGTGACGAACCTCCAAGCGACAGATTTTGTCGGATTTGAATATTCGACGTAACGAAATGATGCGTCTGGACTCTCTTCAGGTGAGAGACGCGGTCGGGTTCGGATCCCCCCTCCGGTTAAGGCCCGCCGCGTCTCTTGTTCTATGCCCGGTGAATGCGACTCTGCAACCGCGGACATCGTGCTGGGTTAGCGGCTCAGCTCTGTTGTGAGTCGGAACCTCGTTCTTTCTTCTGCCTAAGGTCACTCGTGAGCTCCTCTGATACCCGCTCTGTTCCTTTGTCCCTATCGCTTCGCATCCTGTCAGTGGTCTTCGGAGTGTTGGCCTTCATTGGAACAATTCGTGCGATCTATAACCCGTCGCCGGGCCTTCTGCTGAGCATTTTCATTTTTTCAGTTGCCGCCGTTGCGCTTGCCGCCTATCTGCTGAGGCCACGCTCGTCGCGTAGCAGGAGGGGGAATGAATGAGTGGTGAGAGGGAGGTGCGCATGTCAGGGATAGCCAACGGGTGGTGGCGTAAGCGCCCCCGACGACGCCGCATTGGAACCACTCTCACAAATGCAGCCGCGACCCTCTTTCCCGCATTCCTCACATTCCTTGTAACGCTTCAGATCACAGGGTTGTCTCAAACGCAGCACAGAAATCACATCGCTCGCGAACTCCACCTCCTCGGCAGAAGCATCGAACAAGATGCCCTCACATTCAACACAATGATTATCGGCGTGCTGACGTCTCTTCTCATTGCACAAGTCCTGGCGCGCCGGTCAAGACTCAAAACTCCCCACGAGATCCGCAATCACGTCTCGGTCGCTTTGTTCGCCCATCTGCTCGCCGGTCTGGCCATCGTCGCGGCCCTTCTGAGCGCGATCGGTGCCATCGGCAGCAGCGAAGACATACGACGTCTCTGGGTCATCATGGCGGCAACGATTGTGGCGGTCGGTGTCTCCCAGTGGATCGAGTGGTTTTGGGCACGCAACCGGCGGCTACTACGCCGCCGCATACGAACCGAGATCACCGTCAATGCCTGGTCGATTCACCGACTATCAGCGTTCATACCGTTAGGTCATAAGGCCCATCGACGCCCGATCACGAAACTAGTGCTCCACCTCCTGTTTATGTCCGTCATTGTCGTAGCTGCAGCAACGGCATCGATGGAGCTTCTTTCCCTCGTATCGACTCACAACTTTCCACCGATCGCAGCGACAGCCGCATATATAAGCACCACCGCGATTCTGTCGACAACCTGCGTTCTCGTTGCGTCAGTGGCCATCGCAGCGCAAGTCACTCAAGTGCTTGAGCATGAGCGACGCTGGAGCTGCCTGGTATGGATTCTGGGGACAGTATGGGTAGGGCTACCCACGACGCTGCTTGTGGCCTTCACGCCTTGGTATCGCCCCCAGTCAGCGATCTTGACAACCGGCGCGCTGGTCTCACTTGCGCTACCTTTCGTTCCGCTCGTTCTGCCGATGACAAATCATTGGTCATCGCTACACCGCCATTTGGCCGCAGGCGGCCTTATGCTCATCCGGCGAAGGAGACTGACTCTGATTCGGGACCTGTGGGCAATAGAACGCAAGGCCAGCAGGAAGGCTCGCGCACACCGCGTCCGAAAGACATCCCTTCGACACAACCGGCCGCTCTCCGGAATCGGTTCCATCGACTTCAGCACATCCACTTTCCGGGCGAAAAGATAGACATTTCATTGCTCGTATCCCCGATCCAATGAATATTTTGCGGTTTTGCGTCATGAATCGTTGCCTCGTCTCTCTCTTCAGGTGGATGACGCGGTTGAGTCCGGCACCCCCTCCAATCGACCCAACCGCGTCATCCGTTGAATCTTGCGAGATCCTCTGTCTGCCCAACCGGGCAGGACGACTGGCAGCTCGCAGGGATAAGCGCTGTCGATCCTTATCGTTACTCCACTGTCTTCATATGTTTCATGAGCTCCGGAAGGTTCGTCCTTTCGGTGCTGCCGGGTGCGGGTATCCGGCAGCTGGTGGTCGCCTAGTTCGGGTCTGGGCGACCACCATTTTCTAGCGAGCCAAGGAAGAGGGTGCTTACGCAACGTGAGCCGCACGGCTGATCCACAAAGCCATTGTGAACCGAAGCGGCCTGTTTTCTTCTACTTGCACCGAGACAAGAGGGTTTTGGACTTCTGGATCCGGTGGTCGAGCCTGACTGCTCTCGCCGCGACCGACACTCGACTGATCCGCCGAATTTCTCGGGCCAGTCGAGGGCGCAGCGGTGACGCCTAGTGGCCGGCGGGCATCGCGTCGTGCGCGCCCTCGGCGGACGGCTGCGCGGGTGCCTTGACGAAGAACGAGATCGCGATCGCGGCGAGCGAGATGAACGCGCCGTACATGATGGCCACGTGGATTCCACCGGCCGTGTCGACCGCGCTCGGAGTGCCGCCGCCCGAGAGAGCGATCGCCTGGGCTGACATGACCGAGACGAACAGCGCGGTTCCTGCCGCACCGGCGAGCTGCTGCACCGTGCCCACCACGGCGCTGCCGTGTGAGTAGAGCTTCGGGGTGAGAGATGCGAGCCCCGCGGTGAACAGCGGCGTGAAGAGCAGCGCGAGGCCAAGGCTCATGGTGACGTGGGCGGCGAGTACCCAGCCCCACCCTGTGGTGGCGGTGAAGAGGGTCATGCCCCAGAACGCGGCGCTCACGATGATCGAGCCCGGAATCAGCAGCACCCGAGGGCCGAAGCGATCGTAGATGCGGCCGACGAACGGAGCCAGAACGCCCATCAGCAGTCCACCGGGAAGCAGCAGCAGGCCCGTCGACAGGGTGTTGAGCCCAAGAACGTTCTGCGTATACAGCGGCAGGATGATGAGGGTGCCGAAGAGGGCCATCATGCTGATCGCGAGCATGGCGATGGCCACCGAGAATGTCGACGAGCGGAAGACCCGGAGGTCGAGCAGCGCCTTCTCTCGGCGGGCCAGCATGACCTGACGCAGAATGAACGCGGCCAGGGCGACGACGCCCACGACGAGCGGCAGCCAGCCGGGCATGCCGCCTTCGGTGGTTCCGTGGCCGCCGATCGAACTGAGCCCGTAGACCAGGCCGCCGAAGGCGAATGCAGAGAGGATGACCGAGAACACGTCGATGGGAGCCTTGCGCGGTTCGGTGACGTTGGGAATCTTGAGGAAGCCGAGCACCAGCGAACCGACGGCGATGGGCAGAACGATCCAGAACATCCAACGCCAGTCGAGCACGCTGAGGATGAGGCCCGAGATCGTGGGGCCGATCGCCGGCGCGACCGAGATGACGATCGAGATGTTGCCCATCGTGCGGCCGCGGGTTGCGGGCGGCACGAGGTTGAGCACGGTGGTCATCAGCAGCGGCATCATGATGGCTGTTCCGCTGGCTTGGATGACGCGACCCGCGAGCAGAACCTCGAAACCGGGCGCCATGGCCGAGATGAACGTGCCCGCACTGAAGAGCGCCATCGCCGCGAGGAAGACCGGACGCGTGTTGAACCTCTGCAGCAGGAAGCCTGTGATCGGAATGACCACGGCCATCGTGAGCATGAACGCGGTCGTCAACCACTGGGCCGCCTCGGCGGCGATGTCGAGGTCTTTCATAAGCACCGGCAGCGCCACGCTCATGATCGTCTCGTTGAGGATCACAACGAACGCCGAGACGAGGAGCAAAGAAATGACGAGACGGTTGCGCCCGGCGAGCGCAGGGTCGGATGCCCAGGGCGACCCGGGTGCGTCGTGGTGAGTGGACGCCGCGACGGCCGGCAGGGAGTCTGTGGGCGGGGCGAGGTGATCAGTCACGAGAACTCCAGGGCTGAGGACGGTGTTGCTTTAGAAGCGTGAGGGGGGAGCGGAGGCGAGCAGAGCGACGGCTCGCGGAATTCGCTTCGTCGGGAGAACCTGCCCCCACTCTCCACTATTCCCCCGACACTCGAAAGACCCGTGGCGCACAAGCGCGCCCGCCCGGTGCATCCGCGCCCGGTCGAGGGGCGGCGGATGCGCCGAGCGGGCGCGGATACGGCGGGATCGGCGGGTCGCTACGCGCCCCAGCTGGCCTGGGCGCCGACGCGCTCGGCCGAGATCTTCTCCTGGTAACCGGATGCCTGGAAAGCGGCGATCGGGTCGGCCGGAAGACCGCGAGACTCGCGCCACTCGGCCAGCGGGCCACGGACATCCGTGTAGAAGGCGTCCATGAGGATCGCATTCGCACCGAGAACGTCGGTGGACTCCTGTGCTGCGGTGAGTGCCTCGCGGTCTACGAGCAACGCACGCGCGGTCATCTCCTGCACGTTCAGCACCGAGCGCATCTGGCCGGCGATCTTGGCCTCGATGTTGTGGCACTGGTCAAGCATGAAGGCCACGGCCGAGTCGGGTCCGTAGCCGCCGCCGCGGATGACCTCGTAGAGGATCCGGAACAGCTGGAACGGGTCGGCCGCGCCCACGATCAGGTCGTCGTCGGCGTAGAAGCGCGAGTTGAAGTCGAACGAGCCGAGCTTTCCGAGGCGCAACAGCTGGGCGACGATGAACTCGATGTTGGTGCCCGGAGCGTGGTGGCCGGTATCGAGGCAGACCAGGGCGCGCTCTCCGAGCGCGGCGACCTGGGCGTACGAAGTTCCCCAGTCGGGAACATCGGTGTGATAGAACGCCGGCTCGAAGAACTTGTACTCGAGAACGAGGCGCTGCTCGGCGTCGATACGGTCATAGATCGTCTGCAGCGACTCGGCGAGGCGATCCTGACGGCCGCGGATGTCATCTTGCCCTGGGTAGTTCGTGCCGTCTGCGAGCCAGACCTTGAGGTCTTTCGAGCCCGTCGCATGCATGATGTCGATGCACTCGAAGTGGTGGTCGATGGCCTTCTGGCGCACGGCCGGGTTCGACGAGGTGAGCGAGCCGAACTTGTAGTCCTCATCTTGGAAGGTGTTCGAGTTCACCGTTCCGAGCTCGACGCCGAGGTCGTTGGCGTAGGCGCCGAGGGCAGCGTAGTCGTCGACCTTGTCCCACGGAATGTGGATGGCCACCTTGGGTGACAGGCCCGTGTACTTGTTGACCTGGGCAGCGTCGGCGATCTTCTCTTCCGGGTTGCGCGCGGTTCCGGGGGTGCCGAAGACGCGGAATCGCGTGCCCGAGTTTCCGAACGCCCACGAGGGCAGTTCGATGGACTGCCCCTCGAGCTGGGTGGCGATGTCGCTGAATTGCACCATAGGGAATATTCCGTTCTTCTTTGAATCGATTCAATACGATCAAGGCTAGGTGACGATGAATGGATTCACAAGACCGCGGTGCTGGCCCGTAGGGTGGGGTGCATGTCAGCGTCGAGCGTTCGGGATGTCGCCCTGCGTGCCGGCGTCTCCGTCGGCACGGTCTCAAACGTGTTGAACCATCCAGAGAAGGTGTCGCCGTCCGCGGTCGAACGGGTGCAGCGGGCCATCGACGAACTCGGCTTCATTCGCAACGACGCCGCCAGGCAGCTGCGCAACGGACGCAGTCGCACCATCGGCATGGTGGTCCTCGACGTGCGCAACCCGTTCTTCACCGATCTGGCGCGCGGGGCCGAAGATGAGGCCGCCGGCTCAGGGCTTATGGTGACCCTCGGCAACAGCGACGAGAACCCGGCTCGTGAGGCCACCTATCTCGACCTGTTCGAGCAGCAGCGCGTCTACGGCATGGTCATCTCTGCCTACGCCGACATCACCGAACGACTCATCCGGCTCAAACAGCGCGGCATCCCCGCCGTGCTCGTCGACAGGTCGAGCCCCGACGGTGAGTTCAGCTCGGTGTCGGTCGACGATCTCGCCGGTGGCAGGCTCGCCGTCGACCACCTCATCTCGCTCGGGCGACGTCGGCTCGCCTTCGTGGGCGGGCCCATGGGCATCCGCCAGGTGGCCGACCGACTCGAGGGCGCCCGCGCGGCCGTCGCGGCGCATCCGGATGTCTCGCTCGAGGTCATCGAGATCGACGCGCTGAGCGTTCTGGCGGGCCGAGCGGCGGGAGCCGACATCGTTGGGCGAGCGCCGGCCCTGCGGCCCGACGCGATCTTCGCGGCGAACGACCTCGTCTCGATGGGACTGCTGCAGGCGTTCGCGATGCAGGGGGCCGACGTGGCTGTTCCCGGGCAGATCGCTCTCATCGGCTACGACGACATCGACTTTGCCAGCGCCGCCGTGGTGCCGCTGTCGTCTATTCGGCAACCGAGCGCGCTGATCGGAAAGACTGCGGTCGAGATTCTGCTCGCTGAGGTGCAGGACCCGTCCTCGCCACCGAGGCATGTCGTCTTCCAGCCCGAGCTTGTGGTGCGCGCGTCGACGCAGGCCTGAGGCGGCTCACTGCCGCTTGGCGCGAATCGACTCAAAATGTCGCGACAAGGTCGATTCGTGACAGACGGGCACTCGCTCGCATGCGCCATGTGGCGAAGATCGACCTATCCGGGTCTGGTTAGGTCGATTACCGCCACATGGCGCGGGATAGCCCGCAGCCGAGCGAGTGCCTGCGCTACTCGCCCGTGAAGATGAGCCTGTTGAGGTAGGCGTTGCGGAACGCGCCCGTCGGGTCCCACTCCGCGGCCAGAGCCCGGAACTCGGGGAGGCGCGGATACAGGCGAGCCAGAGTCGCGGCATCCACCGTGTTGAGCTTGCCCCAGTGCGGTCGCGCCTCGAACGGCGCGAGCGCCTCCTCGATCTGCGGCAGGAGCGCGAGAACGGCCTCGGGCTCGTTCTTCCAGGTGAAGTGGATGATCAGCGAGTCCCGCTGATAGGCCATGCTCAGCCAGAGATCGTCCGCGGCCGCGGTGCGCAGCTCGGTGATCATAAGGTGCGGCGCGATCTTCGGGCCGAGTGCCCGGAGTGCCCGAAGGGCGTCGCCGCCCTGCGACCGCGGAACGAAGTACTCGGTCTGGATCTCGTCGCCGTTCGACGGAATGCGGTCGAGCCGGAAGTGCGGAAGTCGTTCGAGCCACGGCCCCACGACACCGCCCTGCTCGTTGAGATTGTCGTCCGAGGTCTCCCAGAGCGCGCCGGCCGACACGATGTCGCGTTTGGCCCCGCGCCATTCGTCGACGACCTCGGTGCCGGCATCCATGCGCGTCTTCACCCAGAAGTTCGCGATCGTCTCCTCGACCCAGTCGGTGAACACGCTCACGCTGTAACCCAGGCTTGTGACGCCCTCGAGGTCGTCGAGCAGAACGTCCCAGGGCAGGCCTCGGTAGACATCCTGCCGAACCTGAAAAGACGGCTGGATGTCGAGGGTCACCCGAACGACGACACCGAACGCCCCGAGACCCACGACCACGCCATCGAAGCCGGGCTCGCCGCGGCGAATGACCCGGCGCGAGCCGTCGGCGACGACGAGCTCGAGGGCGGAGATGGCCGTCGAGAGCACTCCGTTGCCATTGCCCGAGCCGTGCGTTCCGGTTGCGATGGCTCCTGCGATCGAGATGTGCGGCAGCGAGCCCATGTTGTGCAGCGCCCAGCCGTGGTCTTCGAGAAAGCGGGCCAGGATGCCGTAGCGCGTTCCCGCACCGACCGTCACGGTGCGGGCATCCTCGTCGAGCACGAAGTCGGGCTCGATGCCGGTGACCGTTACGAGCAGGGCGTTGGTGTCGGCGATGTCGCTGAACGAGTGCCGTGTTCCCAGGGCACGGATGCGTTTCGCGCCGGCGACGAGGGAGGAGACCTCGTCGATCGTGGTGGCGTCGATGATGTCGGCGGCGCCGTATTCGAGCGTGCCCGCCCAGTTCAGCTCGGAGTCGTGGCTCACGGGGTCCTTCTTCGTTGATGGTCTGATTGCGCAATGTGAGTGACGTTACACCGCCGACGCGCACGCTTAATCGTGCCGAAACACGAGTCCCATATTCTGACGTTCTGCAACTCCTGTTCCACGACGCCAGTAACTTTTTTCTGGCCAATTTTGCAACTAAGTAGCATAATTCGAATCCAGCACCAGTTCCCGCCACAGTCCCACCGACATCCCGAGGAGCCACCCATGAAGACCCGCCCTGCACTGAGGCGCTCCCGCCTCATTCCACTCGCTGCGATCCTCGCAGCGACAGCGATCATCGCCACCGGATGCGGTCGCTCCAGCGACGGTGCCGCACCCCAGGCCGCCGGCAGCATCGACGACAGCAAGGCCAGCGGGAAGGTCACCCTGTGGGCGCCCGACGGCGACGCCACTGCCCTCGACAAGGTTCTCGCTCCGTTTGAGAGCGACAACCCCGATGTCGACGTCGAAGTGACCCTCGTGCCCAGCGACGACTACAACACCAAGCTGCAGACCGCTATCGCCTCGGGAACCGCCCCCGACGTCGCCTTCCTCTACACCGAAGCGCAGACCCAGTTCCTCGCATCGAACGCCTTCGCACCCGTTCCCGACGGCGTTGCCGATTCGTCGTCGTTCTTCAAGGGTTCGTGGGCCGCCGGCGAGGTCGACGGCACGGCCTATTCGGTGCCGTGGTACGCATACACGCGACTGCTCATCTACCGCGACGACTTCGCGCAGAATGCCGGAGCCACCGCGCCCACCACGTGGGACGAGACGATTCCCTTCTTCAAGAAGCTCCAGGAGGGCGGCGCCGAGAGCGGCTACGGTGCTGACGTCGGATGGGACACCTACAACGGCCAGAACCTCGCGATCTTCGGCTACCAGGCAGGCGAGTCCCTGCTCAGTGCCGACGGAAAGTCGTGGGCGCTCGATACCCCCGGCATGGTGAAGGCGGCTGAGTTCAACGCATCCTTCTTCTCATCGGGCGTCTCGTCACCCGACACCCCGCAGTTCCTCGACGCCCAGCCGTACCTCGTCTCCGGCAAAACCGGATCGATGATCAGTGGACCGTGGGTGATCGCCACTCTCGACACGACCGCCGCCGAACCCGGCTGGACCGCGGCTCACATCAAGACCGCAGTTCTTCCGGCCGGGCCCGATGGAAGCGTCGGCCAACTCGCCGGCGGTAGCTGGGGCGTCACCGCAAAATCCAAGAATTCGGATGCCGCGTGGAAGACGATCAAGTTCATGGCCGAGAAAGACACGCAGGTCGCTCAGTACAAGGCGGCGGGCAGCCTGCCCGCGGTCGTCGACGCGTGGAGCGACTCGTCCATCGCCGACCAGCCCCTGCTCGCACCGTTCCTCGAGCAGATGAAGAACGTCAAGCCGATGCCTGCCGCCAGCACCTGGAACGAGGTGTCGACGATGCTCGGCAAGGAGCTGGAGCAGGTGGCCCGCGGCAAGGAGACTGCGGCGGAGGCCATGGCCAACGCCCAGAAGCAGGCCGACAGCATCGGAACGGGCTCGGACTGATCTCATGGCATTCGCCCTGCAGGCAAAGACGGGGGCGCCGCTCACGCGGCGGCGCCCCCCGCACACCGGGATAGCGTGGCTTTTCCTCGCACCCTTCGCGGTGATCTTCGTCGTCTTCACGGCGATCCCGATCATCTCGTCGCTGGCCATCAGCCTCACCGACATGAAGAGTGCAGATCTGCAGACGCCGTTCGGCGTCGATTTCTCCGGCCTCGAGAACTACGTCTCGCTGCTCTCCGATCCGAACTTCGTCAGGGCTATTCTCAACACCCTGATTTTCGTTGTGGTCGGCGTGCCCGTGACCATGGTCATCGGTTTCGCGCTGGCGCTCGTGCTGAACAACGGCATCCGGCGTTTCAGGTCGGTCTTCCGTGGCCTGTTCTACGCGCCGGTCGTTACGAACATCGTGTCGGTCGCCCTCATTTGGCAGTACGCGTTCAACCAGAACGGCACGGTCAACGAGGTGCTGGCGAACCTCGGTTTTGCCGGCCCCAACTGGCTGGGCGATGAGAATCTCGCGATGCCCGTGGTGCTTCTGCTCGGCATCTGGCGCAACTTCGGCACGGCCATGCTCCTGTTCCTGGCCGGGCTCCAGTCTGTGCCGGAAGATGTGAAGGAGGCCGCGGCCCTCGACGGAGCCGGCCCCTGGCGGCGGCTCTGGTCGATCACGATTCCGCTCATCATGCCCACGACGCTGCTGGTCTCGGTTCTGCTGTCGGTCTTCTTTCTGCAGGTGTTCGACGAGCCCTATCTGCTCACCAACGGCGGCCCGCTCGGTTCAACAGAGTCGATGGCGCTGTTCACCTACCACCAGTTCGGCTTCGGCAACTTCGGCATTTCCTCCGCAGCGTCGTTCATCTTGCTGATCATCGTGGCTGCCGTGAGCGCCCTCCAATTCCGTCTGCTGAGGAGCCGCTCATGACCGGACGTCTGCGCCCCACCGTGCTCTACACAGCACTCATCGTTCTTGTGATCATCACGGTGCTGCCCTTCGTCTGGGTGATCTCCGGATCGCTGCGAACGACCGGCGACATTCTGGCGAACCCCGGCGCGTGGCTGCCGACACAGGCGACGTTCGACAACTTCGTGAGGCTCTTCTCGAAGAACGGCTTCAGCACCTTTCTGAGCAACAGCATCGTTGTGGCGGTCGTCATCGTGATCGGCAACATCATCGCGGCATCCATGGCCGGCTTCGCACTGGCCAAGCTGGAGTTCCGCGGCAAGCGCATCGCGTTCGCGGCTGTGCTGATCGCCTTGATGGTGCCCTTCTCGGCCACCTTCGTTCCCCAGTTCGTGGTGACCGTGCAACTCGGCCTCGTCGACACCCTCGCGGGCATCGCCCTGCCCAGCCTCGTGCTGCCGATCTCGATCTTCATCATGAGGCAGTTCGCCGCCGGTATCCCCGACGAGTTGCTCGAGGCCGCCCGCATCGACGGCGCCAGCGAGATCCGCATCTTCTTTCAGATCTTCCTGCCGCTCGCGGGCCCGGCTGTGGCGACGGTCACGATCATGTCGTTCCTCGCATCGTGGAACAACTTCATCTGGCCGCTCATCGTGGCCCAGAGCGCCGACAGCTACACCCTGCCCGTCGGCCTCGCGGCCATGAGCCAGGCCGCCGGGAACGTGAAGGACTACGGCCTCGTTCTTGCCGGCGCGGTCGTCGTTATGCTGCCGGTGCTCGTGCTGTTCCTGTTCCTGCAGCGCTACTTCGTGCAGGGAATCGTCGCAACGGGACTCAAGTGATGGCCCCGGTGGCCCTGGTCGAGGGTGCGTACGACCCGGTGCTGCCGCTCCTCGACAGCCGTCTGCGAGAGTGAACGTATGCCTGGACTCGACCCGAGCGCGATGCGCCGATTGAACACGTCTGTGGTGCTGCGCGCTCTCGCAGAACATGACGAACCCGTCACGATGGCCACCCTTGTCGCGCAGGTCGCGCTGTCGAGGCGCACCGTCGAACTCATTCTCGGCCGACTCTGTGAGAGCGGTTGGGCCGTCGAGGTGACACCCGTGCACGTCGACGTCGGTCGGCCTCCGCGCTTCTTCGCGTTCGAGGCCGACCGATCTCTTGTGGTGGCTGTGCGTATCGATACGCATGCTGCCAGCGCGGCCGTCTCCGACATCCGGGGCCGTGTGCTCGGACGAGGGCTGCTCACACTGCACGACTACTCCGACACCGGCCAGACGATGCTCGACGCCGTCGAGGCGGTGGATGCGGCGATTCGCGAGTCGGGCATGCCCCGCGACCGGGTGCGCGCCGGGGCCGTCGCATCCGGTGGCGCTATCGATGAAGACGGTGTGGTGCACCGTCTCATCAACGCGCCCGCATGGAACGGATTCGCCCTCGCCGACGAACTCGGAGCGCATCTCGGCATTCCGATGTTCGCCGACAACGACGCCAACCTGGCCGCTCTCGCCGAGCATTGGCGCGGGGCCGCTCAGCAGACGAGCACGTTCGCGTGGTGCATCCTCGGCAACCGCACCGGTGTCGGCATCGTTATCAAGGGCGATGTGCACCGTGGATTTCGAGGGGCAGCGGGCGAGATCGTGGAGGCCGGAGTTCTCGACGCGTCGCGCATGGAGTATCAGCCGTTCGGCCTCCTGACCTCGCCGCTCGTGGCCGAGCGTCGTGAGGCCGCGGCTCTCGTGGAACGAGCGCGGACCGGCGATGCCGAAGCGCTCGTGCTGCTCGACGACTTCGCAAACGATGTCGCCCGGCTGCTGTCGTCGCTGGCATGGACGATCGCGCCGGAGATGATCGTGCTCGGCGGAGGGCTCGAGGTGGCCGGCGATGTGCTGCTGCCTCGCGTGACCGCTGCGCTGGAGGCGCTCGGAGCTCTGTCGATCGATGTGCGTGCCACGACGATCGGCTCGGATGCGCCCCTGCTCGGAGCGGTCAAGCTCGTGCTCGATCGTATGGACGCGGAGTTCTTCGGTCCGACCGTCTCAACATATGAACCAGGAGCTTTGAATGTCTGACTCGCAGAACGCCCCCGATATCCTCATCGTCGGCAGCGGAATCATGGGAGCCTCGGTGGCCAGGCTGCTGCGCGAGGCCGACCCCGCGGCACGCATCCTGATGATCGACGGGGCACCGCCCGTGGGAGGAGTGCCCGGCCTTCACCTGCACGACAGCCCCGAACCCGCCATCTGGGAGCGGTACAACCAGAGGGTCGCGTCGGGCATCCAGGGCATGTACACCGGAGCCAATGTGACTCCCGACATCACCGACGAGCTGCGCTCTGTCGAGCCTGGCATGTACAACCTGTCGGCCCTCGGCGAAGACGCGACCGCGATGCCGGCCAGCGCGCTCGCGTGGAACGTCGGCGGGATGGGCGTGCACTGGACCGCGGCCACGCCCTGGCCCGCCGGCGACGAGACCTTCGACCTCGGCGACGCCGAGCAGTGGCAGGCGGATCTCGATCGTGCACGCGAGCTGCTCGGCGTGCACCCGAGCGTGCTGGGGCCGACCGTGCCTGGGCGTGTCGTTCTCGAGGTTCTCGATGAGCTGTTCGGTGCGTCCGGGCCGGATGACCGGCGCCCGCAGGCCATGCCGATGGCCGTGGAGCCCGGCGCATCCGGGCCCCTGCCGCGCACCGGACCGAGCCGCATCTTCCCCCCGATCTCCGAGGGTGGTGACGACGCATTCGAGCTGCGGGCGGGAACGCTCGCCACGGCCGTGCTGCACGACGGCGGTCGTGCGACCGGTGCGCGGGTGCGTGACATCGGATCAGGTGACGAGTACGACATCGAGGCGTCGGTCACGGTCGTCTGCGCCGACGTGATCCGCACCCCCCAATTGCTGTTCGCATCAGGAATTCGCCCGGCCGCGCTCGGACGCTACCTCAACGAGCACGCATTCGTCACGAGCCGGGTCTTGATGGATCTCGAGCGCTTCGGGCTCACCCTTGACGATCTTCCGCGAATGCTCGAGGGCGAGTTCGCCACAGATTCGCTGTGGCTGCCGCAGAACGGGGCCGCTCAGCCCTTCCACGGGCAGATCATGAATACGGTCTACGTCGACGATCACGACAATGCGCTCGCGTACTCGGTGGGTGTTTCGCTCTACACACCGGTGGAGTCGCGAGCAGAGAACGGACTCGTCTTCTCGGAGTCGGAGACCGACGTTATGGGGATGCCGCGCATCACCGTGGAGTTCGACTACACCGATACAGACCGCGCCCTCATCGAACGTGCGTCGGAGACGACCGGGCTCATCGCCCGCCGCTTCGGCGCGTTCGACCCCGAGACCGAGTCGGCGGTGCTCGCCGCAGGATCGTCGCTGCACCAGACCGGCACGGTGCGCATGGGTGTGACCGATGACGGCACGAGCGTCTGCGACCCGGATGGCAAGGTCTGGGGCGTCGACGGCCTCTATCTGGCCGGCAACGGGGTCATCCCGACGCCGGTCATCGGCAACGCCACGCTCACGGGCGTCATCACCGCGGTGCGCGCGGCGCGAGCCGTCGCCCGCCTTCGTGTGCCGACCGCCTGACCGGCCCCGCGCATCCGATTCGTCTTACGAAAGGACAACAATGAACATCGACACCCTGGCCACCTCGTATTCGATCGAGCTGCCCGACTGGATCGCCGACGAGCTCGCCGACGTGCCGGATGCGCTCGGCAGCTATGAGGAGCGCATGCGGCTCGTGCACCGGCTCGCCGCCCGCAACTTCAGAGAGGGCAGCGGGGGACCGTTCGCCGCGATCGTGGTCGAGTCGGCCACCGGCAAGATCGTGTCGGTGGGCGTGAACGTGGTGCTGAAGAGCGGGGTCTCGTCGGCGCACGCGGAGGTCACCGCCCTCGGGCTCGCGCAGACGCGCATCGGATCCTGGGACCTCGGCGGCGAAGGACAGCCCGCGCATGAGCTGGTCGTGAACTGGCGCCCGTGCGTGCAGTGCTACGGCGCGACGCTGTGGTCGGGAGTGCGCACGCTCGTCGTCGCCGGCGATGGGCCCGAGCTCGAGGAGATCACGACGTTCGACGAGGGTCCGATGCGCGACGACTGGGCTCCGCAGTTCGAAGCGCGCGGTATCGCCGTTGTGCAAGACGTGACCCGCGACGAGGCCCTCGCGGTGTTCCGCGACTACCGCGAGCACGTGGATGCGGGTGGCGCGGTCGTGTACAACGCCCGCGCGGCCGAGTGACGGCATCCGGCTTTACTTACATTTCAGGAGAAGACCATGACGCTCAGCCGCTCGCAGTTCGCGCTCAACCCTATTCAGTGGATCAACATCAAGGCCGACCCGGCGGACCCGACCAGCGATGACCTCTGGCTCTTCGCCGAGCCGAGCTTTCGGGAGCAGTACCCGGATGTGCTGGCGCAGGTGCGCCGCTCGGGCTTCGACGCGACCATGATGGAGGTGCTCGACACGCAGACGCTGCAGAACTACGCCCGCATGCTGCGTGAGACGGGCCTTCGCGTAGCCCCCGGGTACTGCTCGGTGGCGTTGCCGGAGGACCACGGGGTTTCTCTGGCGCCGGGTAGCGCTTCGTTCGTGCGCTGGTTCGATGGCGTGCGCCGCAAGGCGGAGGAGTCGAACTTCTTCGGGCTGTCGTCGGTGTTTCTGGCTCCCGAGGTGTCGTGGGCTCCCGGCACGGTGCGCACGCTCGAATCCGTGGCCGTCGGTGCAGTCTTCGACGAGGGCCGGCTCGACCGGGTGATCGACGTGCTCGGCGAGGCAGCGAGCGTGCTCGCCTCGGAAGGCATCAGAGCTGGTCTGCACAACCACGTGGGCACCTGGGTCGAGACGGAACACGAGATCGACCGGGTGCTTTCGGCCATCTCGCCGGATCTGCTGGGTGCGTCGTTCGATGTCGGGCACCTCGCGTGGGCGGGCATCGACCCGGTCGCGACCCTGACCAAGTACTCGGATCGTCTGGTGGATCTGCACATCAAAGACCTTGACCTCGACGTGGCCGCTGCCAGCCGGGCGACGGCCACGTCGTACCGCGATGCCACCGACCAGGGGCTGTTCCTCGAGCCGGGGCTCGGCGGAATGGACCTCGACGGCATCCTCTCTGCCCTGCCCGACGGCTTCGGAGGCTGGATCATCATCGAGGTCGACCGCGCCAGCATGGAGCCGTTCGCGAGCGCGCAGGCCAGTCGCGCCTGGCTGGAGGCCACCATCCCGGCCTGACGCGTCGGTATCCGCGCCCTTTCGGCGCATCCGCTCCTGGTCGAACGGGGGCGGATGCGCCGAGGTGGCGCGGATGCGCGCTACAGGGTGCGTGTGGTCGGGTTCCAGGACTCCGGGAGGACCGGGGATGCAGGGGCCTTGCTTTCGACGCGCACGAACTGGCCGGCCTCCGACGACTCCTCCATCGCGGTCATCACGTCGAGCACGTGGTAGCCCAGCTCGGCCGGCAGCAGGTCGGCGCCACCAGACCGGATGGCCCTGGCCATCTCCAACACGGCCGATCCGCGGCCGCCGGCGAATCCGGTCTCGGCCAGCTCGACGCTCTCCTCGCCGCGCACGAGCGTGCTCACTCCCTCGAACATGTTCGGGTCGGGCAGCACGAGCGTTCCGGTCTCGCCGGTGATCTCAACGAAGCCCGAACGCCGCAGCGGGGAGTCGAAGCTGAAGATGCTCTGCGACGATTCGCCACCCTCGAAGCGGGCGAGCGCGCTCATCTGGGTGTTCACGGTCACGGGCAGCTCGGTTCCGGCGCGGGGGCCCGATCCGATGACCCGGATGTCTCGCGCGCGCGAGCCGATCGCGGCGACCTCGGTGAACGAGCCGAAGATGCAGGCCAGCGTCGTGAGGTAGTACGGCCCCATGTCGAACAGCGGTCCGGCGCCGGGAACGAAGAAGAAGTCGGGGTTCGGGTGCCACGACTCGGGTCCGGGTCCCTGGAATGCGGTCATCGCGGTGAGCGGTCGGCCGATGTCGCCGCGAGCGATCGCGCGCAACGCGCTCTGCACGCCCGGTCCGAGGATCGTGTCAGGCGCGACGCCGATGCGAAGGCCGGATGCCGATGCCTGGTCGAGCAGCGCCTGTCCGCTCTCGCGGTCGAGACTGATCGGCTTCTCGCTCCACACGTGCTTTCCGGCGGTGAGCGCTGCGGAGGAGAGCTCGGCGTGCACCGCCGGAATCGTGAGGTTGATCACGATCTCGACGTCGTCGTCTTTCAGTACCTCGTCGGCGCGTCCGGAACGCGGCACGCCGTATTTCTCGGCCTGCTGCGCGGCGCGTGCGACATCCAGATCGCCGATCATCACGACGCGCACGTCGGGGAATGTCGTGAGGTTCGAGAGGTACTGGTCGCTGATCGCGCCGGCGCCGATGATGCCGATGCCGACGGGGCCGGAACCGACCGGGCTGTAGGTGGTGGTGCTCATCAGCGGAGCCCCCTCTCGACGAGGAACTGTCTGGCTTCGGCGATGCCCTCGAAGATGTCGCCAGAGTAGACATCGAACTCGACCACGGCGAACTCGAGGTCGGCAACCGCATCGAGGCCGGCGGCGAGAGGCACGACGCCCCGACCTGCGGGAAGCTGGCTCGAGAGGTGCTCAGGCGCCTCGCCCGAGATGTGGCCGGCGGGCACCTGATTGGGCAGGTCGCCGGTGAGCGAGCCGTCTTTCACGTGGATGAACTTGATGCGGTCGGCGTTGCGGGTGAGGAACTCGACGAGGTCCTCGCCTCCCGCGGCCACCCAGTAGGCGTCGACCTCGAGAACGACGCGGGGGTCGAGCAGGCTCGCGAAGTGGTCGAGGCCCGTGACGCCCTCGACACGATTGCGGATCTCGCCGTCGTGGTTGTGGTAGCCGACGCGCATGCCGCGGGCGGCGGCGGGCTCGACCGCCGAGTTGAGACGATCGGCGAGGCGGGCTATCTCGTCGGCGCTCTCCCAGAGGGTCGGCGGGGTGAACGACTCGATCACCGTGTGCACGCCCAGTTTCTCGGCCAGATCGAAGGATGCCTCGAGCTCGCCGGTCGCGAGTGGCACGTGGGCGCTCGGCGCGGTGAGGCCGTGCTTCGCGAGCCCCGCCGCGTAGGCATCGCCGAAGTACGGCAGGCCGAAGAGCTCGACAGCAGTGAATCCGATGTCGGCGATCCTCCCGAGCGTCGCATCCGGATCGGCGGCGAGCGCCTCCTTAACCGTGTAGAGCTGGAGCGAAATGGTCGCGGTCATGCGTCTCCTCGATGAGTGCGTGCGGGGTGTGCGACAAGCCTAGTTGTCGCGGCGGGATGCGCATACATTCAGGCGGTGCGGACTCGCATAGTCGGTATTCGCCGCACCAACCACGACGACTGTCGGGCGTCGATCCGGTCAGCCGAGCTCGGGGAACGTCACGCCGGTGAGGTCCTCGGAGACGGACCACAGGCGCTGCTGGATGGCCATGTCGTAGGACCTCGGGCTGGATGCGACGATCTCCGGGTGCCCTCGGTTTCCGCCGAGGTCGATCGGTCCGTAATACTGACCGCCCAAGACCGCGGGGTCGGTGGCGGCGCGCAGCGACGGTAGGGCGCCCATCTCCGGTTTCTGGCTGAGCAGGGGTGAGATGATCGGGTTGATCGCGCGCAGCATGCCGGGCGAGTTCCGCACGAGGTCTGTGTTCGCGAAGCCGGGGTGTGCGGCGACGGCGATCGTGGTGCTGTGTCGTGCGAGCCGTCGCTGCAGTTCGTAGGTGAACATCAGGTTCGCGAGCTTGGACTGCCCGTAGGCTGCGACCCGACTGTAGGACTGCTGTGACTGCAGGTCGTCGAAATGGATGTCGGCCCGGAGGCGGTGGCCGACGCTGCTGACCGTCACCACGCGAGAATTGGCTAAGGGGAGCAGCATGTCCAGGACCAGTCCAGTAAACGCAAAGTGGCCGAGATGGTTGGTGCCGAACTGCAGCTCGAACCCGTCGCGCGTGGTCTGCCGCGGTGTGAACATAACGCCGGCGTTGTTGATCAGCAGATCGATGCCGGGAAGCGTGTCATGCAGGTTATCCGCCGCAGCGCGGATCGAGTTCAGAGATGTCAGGTCCAGCTCCTGCACGGAGACATCGCCGGTGAGGCGCGAGGCCGCCTGCTTGCCCTTCGCAACGTCCCGTACGGCGAGCACGACGGTCGCTCCGTGCTCGGCGAGCGCTCGGGCGGTTTCGAAGCCGAGACCGGTATTGGCGCCGGTCACGACCGCCACCCTGCCCTTCTGGCTGGGGATGTCGCGCTCATTCCACTTCACAGCAGACTCCTTAGTGGACCATCGGTCTCTTGTACGCCAAGAGTAAAAGACCGATGGTCTGGTGTCAAGAGGTCGACGGTCTGTAAAATGTGGCATGGCATTTCAACGGGCACGCAACGAGGCGCAGCGAGAGGTGCGGCGCCAGACGATTCTGGAGACCGCGACGGAGATGCTCGCCGAGATGTCGGTGGCAGAGATAAGCCTCAATGAGCTGAGCCGGCGGGTCGGATTGGCCAAGTCCAACGTGCTGCGGTACTTCGAATCCCGTGAGGCCGTGCTGCTGGAGCTGCTGGAGAATGCTCTGGAGGCGTGGGTCGCGCAGTTGCCAGGGGAACTGGCCATCGGTGTCGACGAGCGCGGCTCGCTACGGGAGCGTGTCGATCAGGTGGCCGCGGTGCTCAGTGCGTCCCTCGTCCGCCAGGCCGTGCTGTGTGATCTCCTCAACGCGCAGGGGAGTGTGTTGGAGCACAACGTGTCTGTCGAGGTCGTGGTGCGGCACAAGCGGTCGGCCAGCGCCAGCATGGCGGCATGCGCGGACACCATCCGTCGGCACGTGCCGGAACTCGGCAACGGTGCCTGGACCGTCTCCGCGCTGGCGTTGATGCTGGCGGGCTCTCTGTCGTCCTATGGTCGCCCCTCCGCCAGCGCACTCGCCGCCTACGAGGCTGACCCTGCGCTGGCGTCGCTGAATCTCGACCCCCATGCCTTCCTCGAAGATACCGTCGCCACACTCATCAGCGGGACCCTGGCCCGCCAATAGGGTGGTCGGGCGTGGAGGTCATGAGCTTCGACGTCTCCCGGTGCTGCCTAGGGCGTCAGGAGATGCTGAAGTCCGCGCGCGAAGAGGACGTGGGACGAGAAGTAGTCGTGACCGTTCGGCCCCGTGAACAGTGTCACGTCGAACTGCGCCTCCTGAAGGATCTCCGTGAACTCGTGGGCGGCGGTGTAGAGCGAAGGAATGTCGTAGACGCGGTCGACCTCGAGCTCGCCGACGGTGAGCACGAAGCGGGTGTCCTGCGGGGGGAGGGCCGCGCGGAAACGAGCATAGAGCTCTCGTGGCTCGTGCCCGCGGCGCATGTACGCGATGCCTGGCGATCCCGCGATGACCTTGCCGAAGAGAGCGGATTCGTGTGCCGCCGTGATGATGGCGGCCTCGCCGCCCCCGCTGAACCCGGCGATGATGTTGCGTTCTCGCTCTGCCGGGAATTCGTAGTGGCTGCGCACGTGCGGCACGAGTTCGTTGCACACGAACTCGTCGAGAGGTACCTCGAAGAGCACCTCCGCCTGGCGGCTCTGGTAGGGGTTGTCGATGAAGACGATGGCCGTGCGTGCGATCGTGCCTGAGGACACGAGGGATTGGACGAGGTTCTGGGGTGGCCTGATGCCGCCGAGGCAGTTGGCTCCATCGAAGCTCCACAGTACGTTCTCTACGGGTTCTTCTCCCGGCGGCAGGTACACCCAGTAGTGTCGCTCGCCTCCGAGCGCGGTACTCACCAGCTGATGTTCGGTCAATGATCCGGATGCCGGTCGGTCCAGCGCCGCTACAAGGTCGACATCGCGTCCTGGGTCGAGATCGAGCACCGACGAGGGGTAGGGGTCGCGGTCGAGGTGCGCCGGAGGGTTGAGTGGATCGTGCACGAATCTGCTGTAAACCGGCCACTGTTCAGCGGTCTCCAGCCACGGGTCCCAATGGCCGTGGATGTCTGGCGCATACTGATACGCCACGCGCGTATCCCGCGGCAGGCGCAGCGTCAGATGAAAGACGTCGGTGTCGGGAAGCCGTCGAAGGAGGTGCTGCTCCCAGTCATTGAGCACGAGTCCGCCGCCGAGCCCGACGTGCTCTGTCGTTCCGGTGTCGTCGCGCCACAGGAACGTGACGGCGACTCCGTCGTCGTCGCCGTCGATCGGGGCGACCAGGGGTGCGCCCTCCGTTTCCACCTCGGCCCAGAACTCGGCGATGACCTTTGCCCTGTCGTCCGTGGTTGCCAGTTCTGCTCGCAGTGCTTCTACGCGTCGCCCTGTAGCAGGCTCTCGCCAGCCAGTCTCGTACCTCATCGTGTGATCCCTTCTGTCGTAACAATGCGCCCGCCCTGGATTACCGAGACGAGATGTTTGTCGATGTCTGCCAGCACTGTGATGTCGACGGTCGGGTCGGCGTCGAGGATGAGCAGATCAGCAATGGCTCCTTCCGCGACGACTCCGAGCTCGCCGGAGCGTTCGAGCAGCTCGGCCGCGGTCACGGTTGCCGAGCGAATAGCGTCGATGGCCGGCTGCACTTGTGCGAGCAGGCGGAATTCTTCGTTCTGGTGCCGTTGCATGCCGCCGAGCAGGTCGGAACCATAGACCAGATTGACGCCTGCCTCGTGGGCGCGACGGATCGCATCCAGCCCCGTCTCGAGAACCGTGTCGACCTTCTGCCACATCCCCTCGCTCAGACCGAATTCGCGGCCTTCCTCCTTCAGCGCCCAGTAGGTCACGAGGGTGGGTACGAGAAACGCGTCGTGCTCGAGGAAGAGGGCGATGCTCTCGTCGTCGAGCAGGTTGCCATGTTCAATCGAGCGCACTCCGGCCCGGAGGGCGCGGTTGATCGCGCGCGCCGTGTACGCGTGGGCGGCGACGTAGCGATTGGCGGCCGTGGCCTCGCCGACAGCTGCCTCCATCTCTTCAACCGAGTACTGGGTCGAGTCGATGCGGTCCGTCGGCGAGGACACTCCTCCTGAGGCCATGATTTTGATGTGGTGCGCACCCTTGCGGATCTCGTCGCGAGCCGCGGCCCGCACGGCGTCGACGCCATCGGCCACGGTTCCGATCCCGCAGCAGCCGCGAGAGCCGGGAGCGTGGTCTTCGCCTGGAAGTCGCATGTCGCCGTGGCCACCGGTCTGGCTCAGGGCGTGGCCACAGTAGAAGATGCGCGGGCCGACGAGAAGTCCCTCTTCCTGTGCCCGCGCCATTCCATGGTCGGCTCCGGAGAGATCGCGCACGGTGGTGAATCCGCGCTGCAGGGTCTCGCGCATGATCCGGGAGCCCTGGGCATAGATGTACGACGGGGCGTTGCGCTCGAGTTCTCGGAAGTCGGCGCTGAAGGCCGTGAGGTGCACGTGTGCGTCGATCAGGCCTGGCATTACTACGCGGCCCGTTGCGTCGATCTGCTCCGCGCCGCTGCGATTCAGGTCGATGCCGATCTCGCGGATGCGGCCGTTCTCGATTCGGATGTCTGCCGTGCGCGTTATACCCGCGACGACGTCGAGAACGTTACCGCCGGTGATAACGACGTTGCCGGTCTCGGTCGTGCTCGGTTGGGATGGGATACGGGTCATGGTGTGTTCTCTACTCAGTCATGGTGGTTGACCTTGTGCAAAATACTGGCGATGCACGGAGTTGTGCAGGCATATGTAGAGATTAGGGTGGTCATCGACGAGGGGTCAACCGATGAAACAGGGAATTAACACCGGGGGCGTGACCGCGTGGCTGTCCGCGCGACTGGGGGAGAAGAGGCTGTCCCCGCGCCAGGACCAGGTGCTCGCTGTGCTCAGGGCCCAGCCGAGACTCGCCTCGTATTCCTCCGTCACCGACGTCGCCCAGGCGGCCGGGTCGAACGCATCGACTGTCACGCGCACGGCGCAGGCTCTCGGGTACGACGGGTGGGCCGAGTTCCAGGTCGAGTTCCGCTCGCGCTACCTCTCGTCATTGAGTGCCGTCGAGGTCGCCGCTGAGCATGAGGCGGCGGCCCAGGATCCGTGCAGGCTTGCCATTTCAACCGATCAGGCCAACCTCGCCTACCTCGGACGTTCTGTGGACGCCGACCTGCTCCATCGTGTCGCCGACGCAATAGTCCGAGCGCGCCGCACATGGGTGATAGCGGGAGGCAGTTACGCGGTGCCAGGGCGTGCTTTGGAGCACAACGTCGGGATCGCCGGGTATGACATCCGGCTGCTCGACGCAGACGTTGCGGGCCTGGCCAATTCGATCGCGCGGCTGACGCAAGACGATGTCGTCGTGATATTCAGCCTGTGGCGCGTCTACGACAGCACCGTCCGCGCCGCCGCCATAGCGGCGGCGGCGGGGGCGGCGGTCGTTGTCATCACTGATGATGAGGCCTCGGAGGTGACGAAGGACGCAACGATAGTGGTCGTCGTGCCCTCCGAAGGGGCGGGATTCTTTCCGTCGCTCGTACCCAGCCTTGCGTTGGCCCAGGCCATCGCCGTGGAGGTCGCCTCACGCGATGTCGAGCATTCACGCGCAAGCATTGCGGCATCCGAGGCGAGCTGGGACGCGCTGAGGATCATGCGAAAACGACGTTAGGCGTCGGCGACGGTCACACCCGTCGTCACCCCGGATTCATTGAACGCATCCACGGCGAACCAGTAGCGCTGCCCTGCGTTCAGGGAGCGGATGGTGAGCTCATCGGCGTCGTAGACCATCCAGCTGTGGTAGAGCTTCTCCGGGTGGATGCCATAGCGCACGTTGTACCCGTCTGCTCCGGCCACCGGTTCCCAGGAGAGGTGCGCAGTGAGGGGATCCACCCGCTTCACTGTCGCCGAGACCTCGGCAGGCTGCTCCCCGCCGCCCACGCCGAACACGCGGATGCCGCTGACCGTGAGCGGGGCGCCGAACGGCATCCGGTAGCCGGTCAGGCGCACGTAGCGCACCGGAGTCGGTTCGCTGAGAACCACCAGTTTGTGTGGCGCGTCTACTCCGTCCTCACGTGTGTCGGCGACGGTGGCCCATGAGTCTCCGTCAGTCGATACCTCGAGCGTGTACTCGGGGGCCTGGATGTCGGTATAGATTCCGCGCACCTCGTGGTCTTTCGGCGCGGGGTCAGGTACGGCGGGGGCGAATGCCGCGAGGTCGTGGTCTGCGAGATTGACCTGGATCGCCCGTGCGTCTTTGGCGCTGCCGAGATCGAGCTGCAGCCAGTGCCCTGCGGCGGAGTCGCCGGCCACCCACCAGGTGCGTATGTCCTCGTTGACGGCGAGGGCCGGGCCGTGGTCCTCCAGAGAGGATGACGCCGTGGCATTGCTTCCGCGGGACATCAGCATCCAGCCCGGTGACGCCTCGGTCCACGGGTCGATAGGACCGTTGGGGACCACCATCGGGTAGTCCCCGAAGTTCTGATTGCAGAACAGCACGCCGTCGTCGTCGAAGCCGGCGGGAAACAGGCCGATGCGCCGCTCGAACGAGTGCGCGATGGATACCCGCATGGTGGCGGCGTGCCACCAGTTTCCGAAGTCGTCCTGGAAGGTGCTTCCGTGTCCCGCGCCGGTGATGAATCCTCCGGGCTTGGAGGAGAACGGGCTGTAGGGCGAGTATTCGAACGGGCCGAGGGGGCTCGACGAGGTCGCGTATCCGTCTGCGTAGGTGTTGGTCTCGGTGCCGGGTGCCGAGTACTGCAGGTAGTAGGTGTCGTCGCGCCGGTCCATCCAGGCGCCCTCGATGAACGGTCGAGTGCCCATGTGCTGGGCGATGATCCGTTCCATCTCGGTACGAGGCTCCTGGCGTACGTGATTCTCGCCGGGCTGCTCCCAACCACGGGTTTCCGTGTCCGAGTTGATCAGCTCGGCGCGCTCGCCGATCTGGCGGAACCCATCGAGGTCGACCCTGATGCCGTACAGGGGCTCCTTGTTGTCGCAACCCCAGTAGAAATACACCGAGCCGTCGTCGTCCTGAAACAGGTTCGGATCCCAGAAGGGGAAGGCGCTCACGGCGACCTCGGCGAAGTCGTCGGCAAGGGGATCGGTGCTCCGGAAGACGGGACAGCCCTCGTCTCGGCGGGATGCTGAGATGTACAGGGCTCCATCGATCACGCGCACATCGGGCGCGTAGTCCAGGATCGGCAGTTTGTCAGTCGCTGCGAAGGTCCAGGTCGCCAGGTCGGTCGTATGCCAGAACCCGCGCGACATCGACGCGAACATGTAATAGCGATCGTTGTATCGAACGATCGATGGGTCTGCTGCTTCACGGAAGACGCCGCGCGAGTGCTGCGGGATGCTGGCGTCCTGATATCGATACGCCAGATCGACGGGGTTGCACGTCACGCGGTGTTGAGATGTTAGATCCGAGGCCATAGTCGGGTCCTTCCTGAGGAGTGAGGGGAATTGCGGTAAGTCAGTAAGTGATGTTTCGACGTTCGACATCCGATCAGAGCGAGCGGAGCACGCGTACCCTGTCTGCGCGTGACCGCTGAACGACGGGGGTGCTTGCGGTCAGCACGTCGAATCCGTGCGGGCATCCGGGAATGACGTGCAATTCGGTCGAAACACCGGCGCGGGATAGTCCGCGGGCGTACTCCACGTCTTCGTCGCGGAAGATATCGAGTTCGCCGACCTCGATATATGCGTCGGCGAGGCCCGCGAAGTGGGTTTCACGTGCGGGAGCCGCCGACGATGGGACATCGCGTGAGCCGATGGAGTCTCCGAGAAGCGCATGCCAACCGGTGTAGTTGCTGTCGTAGGTCCAGCCGGCGAAGGGCACGAGGTGCGGATCTGGGACTGTATTCCGGTCGTCCAGCATCGGGTAGATGAGGATCTGCCGCGCAAGGGTGACCCCGCGCTCCCTGGCGAGGATGGCTACCGCCGCAGCTAGACCGCCACCGCCGCTGTCGCCCATAACGCCGATCCGGTCTGCATCGACGCCCAGAACTGCTGCTTGCTCGCGAAGCCAGACCAGGCCGGCGTACGAGTCCTCGACGGGCGTGGGATGAGGGTTCTCCGGGGCCGTTCTGTAGTCGACCGCCAGCATGGGCACGCCGCTGTCGGCCACGTACCCCGCGACGGTTCGGTCGAAGAGCTCGACGCTGCCAAGTACCATTCCGCCACCGTGGAGGTACACAACAGCAGACCCCGGGGCGGAATCGTCGGCCGCGGAATACCATCGACCCGCGATCTCTGCCCCGTCGAACGAGCGGATGACGACCTTGCGGCGGTTCACCTCGGGATACTCGGGCTGGTTCTCGCGAACCATTGCGAGGCCGCCTTCGCCGAGGGCGCGAAGAGTAGAGACATCGCCCCGTCCGACTGGTGGTGGAGGTGTGTCGCCGGCCATGGCCGCGAACATCGGCGCGAGGTCTGGGTGAATTTCGAACGGCACGGTGCAAACTCCTTCGTTTTGTGGTGCTGAGAGAGGGATAGAGAGGTCGGCGCGGGCTGCGTCTGTTGCGGTGGTCAGTCGTGGTTAGGCGAAAAGAGCAACGCACGCCTCGGCGAGGCGCGATTGGCCGGCACCGTTCGGGTGCAGATGGTCGCCGCTATCGAATTCATCTGCGAGTCGAGAGGGGTCGGACGACGAACGGAGTGCGAGGTCGAAGTCAAGGAACCGGGCCGGGGGAGAAACGGCGCGGATCCACCCGTTCACCTCGTGCCGTGTTCGTTCTCGATCGGCGTCATAGCCGTCGGCGGGGAGGAAAGGGGTGATCGTCGCCAGGATCGGGACAACGTCGGCTGCCACGCATCTGTTGACGAGGACGTCGAGCGCGTTGATCAGATCCTCTGCAGAAGGGACCGTCTCCGTCGGCGCGGCGGGTGTTCCCGGATGGCCGAGGTCGTTGGTCCCGAGAGCGAGAACGGCATGGGTGACTCCGGACGTGCCCAGCACATCACTGGTGAAGCGCTCGAGCCCTGAGCGCCCGAAGAACGATCCGGCCGGTCCCGCACCGTCGCGGCGCAGGCGGTTCCCTGAGATGCCCCGATTCAGCAGCACGACCTTCTTGTGCGTCAGCAGGGCTGAAGCCCGTTCCGGCCATCCTGCCGCTGTGATCGAGTCGCCCAGGCAGGCCACGACAGCCGTGACGTCGTGGCTCAGGATCTCCACGGCCCGGAGGAGAGGCGTCGGACGTGTGAACGAGGTGCCATCGGGTGCAGTGACGGATGGTGTGACGACGGGCGCATCCACGGGGTCTCCGACGTGGTTGCCCGCATCGGACGGGCTCCATGCGGCGCCAGCGATGTTGCCCGTCGAGAGCGTTGTCGCTTCGGGCAGATACACATCGATCACGACGTCACGGCCGTCATTTTCGTCGGTGGCCAGAGCATCGCTTGTCAGTTCTCCGCCGGGGGGTATCTCGCCCCACGGGCGCCCGTCGAAGGACACTGGCGCACTCCTGTCGGCGAAGACCGCCGCAGCTTCGCCGATCAGGATCGGGGCGGTGCCGAGGCGATTCGACAAGACAAAACGAATCGCTGACCCGGCAAGAGTCAATCGAACCTGAATCCTCATCGTCACGTCAGAAACTTCAGGGGCCTGGCCGATGTCGGTCACAGCCTGGGTCCACCCTGCGATCCACGTTTCAGCGTCGAGCTTCGTCATTGGCCTGATTTCTGTTGGAGAAGAGATGTCCGCCGATTGAGGCGGCGTAGGCGTCGGCGCGGATCCGAGGTCGGTCATGAACGCGTTGGTTCGTGCGACCCGGAGGCGATGAGGCGTCGGACGAAGGCGCGTACCAGTCTTTCCAGATCCACGGACTGTTCGTCGTACAGCCATTGGATCTGAAGTCCGTCGATGACGCCGACGAGCAGTGTCGCGAAGTCGACTGCGGAGAGCTCCGTGTCACCGAGCGGTTTGCTCGCGATCGTTTCGAGGTAGAGCGACAGCTCGGCCCGGATGCGCGCGTAGCGTTCCTCGTAGTACGCATGAGCTGGGTGATCGGGCGCGATCGCTTCGGCGGAGAGTACGGAATACAGCTCGACGAGCCGGGGTTTGCGGAGCGATTCAGCGAGGGCGTCGAACAGGATATCCGGGGCGCCGTCCGAGGCGCCTTCGGCAGCGCGCCCTGCTTGAATGTCGCGATCTGCGAGCACCGCCATCAGCAGCTCATCCTTCGACGAGAAGTGGTGGGAGACGCCCTTGGCCGTCAGACCGCAGGCGGCAGCGACATCCTTCATCGTGGTGCCGCGGTACCCGGACGCGGCGAAGATGCCGGACGCTGCTTCGATGATGCGCGCACGAACCTCGGGTGTCTTGGAGTATGGCCCCCGTTGCGCTGTCATGATCTCCTCTGATCCGAAATTCTCACTGCGATGAGGTTTATGCTAGCGTACGAAAAGTACACAGCGATGGTGCTTTCGGCGTATCAGGGCGCACCGTTTCTCCTTCAATGAACGGATCACAGCAATGACTGACTTCCTCTGGGGCGCCAGCACATCCCCCCACCAGGTCGAGGGCAACAACCTCAACAGTGACTGGTGGGCCCAAGAGCAGGCTTTCCCGCAGTTGTTCGAGCGCAGCGGTGACGCCCTCGACAGTTACCACCGATATGCGGAAGATATGAAGCTTCTCGCCGACGCTGGTCTGAACGCCTACCGGTTCGGGATCGAGTGGGCTCGGATCGAACCGGTCGAGGGGCATATCTCCCGGGCGGAGCTGGCGCATTACCGGCGCATGATCGACGCGGCGTTGGAGGCAGGGCTGACCCCGGTTGTCACCATTCAGCACTTCACCGTGCCTGCCTGGTTCAAGCGGGCAGGCGGATGGCTCGCCCCGGAGGCCATCGACCGCTTCCGCTCGTTCGTCGCGGCGAGTACCGAGATCCTCGCCGACGTGCCGTACATCATCACGATCAACGAGCCGAATGTTCTCGCCCTGATGTCGCTGCGAGAGCCGATGATGAGGGCTATCGAGGACGGCACCTTTGACCAGAATGCTGCAGCGGCGGACCACTCCGAGGCTCTTGCACGAGTGGTGCCTCCTCTGGCGATCGGCGATCGGCTGATCGAGGCCCACGCGGCCGCGCGTGAGATCCTGCGCGCATCTGTGTCAGGGAAGGTCGGCTGGAGCGTAGCGGGTCAGGCGTTTCAGAGCACTCCGGGTAACGAGGATCGCTTCGCCGAGATCAAGTACGTCTGGGAGGACAAGTTCCTCGAGGCGTCGCGAGAAGACGATTTCATCGGCGTTCAGGCGTACACGAGCCAGCTGATCGACGCGGTCGGCATCGTTCCCCACGTCGAGGATCCCGCCAACACACTCAACGGCTGGGCCTACCGGCCGGATGCTCTCGGCATCGCGGTGCGCAATGCCGCCGACGTGACCGGTGGCATCCCGGCACTGATTACCGAGAACGGCATCGCCACGGCCGACGACGAACGTCGGATCGCCTATACCTCGGAGGCGCTGGCGCACCTCGCGGAGGCGATGGCAGAGGGAATCGACGTTCGTGGCTACCTGCACTGGTCGGCCCTCGATAACTATGAGTGGGGTGACTGGGAATCGACATTCGGGCTCATCGCCGTCGACAGGACGACTTTCGCGCGGCATCCCAAGCCCAGCCTCGGCTGGCTCGGTCGTGTCGCCCGTCGGGGGGTCCCGACTTCCGAGTCCCTCGCCGCCGCTCGCTGACCCGCTACTGAGGACCTACACCATGTCGCAGCACCTCTACCAGAACCCGACCGCATCGACGAGCGAGAGGGTTGCCGACCTGCTGGGTCGGATGACACTGGAGGAGAAGGCGGGTCAGCTGACTCAGTACTTCTATTTCGGTTCGTTTGGTGAGGCGCCGGCGGATATCGATATTGACGCGCTGCCTCCTGAGCATCGGCAGTTCGTCGGGCAGCCGGCGATGGTGCGGGATGCGATTGCGCGGGGTGCGACGGGGTCTGTTTTGTTCGTGCGGGAGGCGAGGATGGCGAATGTGCTTCAGCGTTCCGCGGTCGAGGACACGCGCCTGGGCATCCCGTTGATTTTTGGTTTCGATGTCGTTCACGGACACCGCACCGTGTTTCCTGTGCCGATTGCACAGGCTGCGTCGTGGGATCCTGACGCGGTCGAGGAGTCGCAGAGGACTGCTGGGCGCGAGGCTCGTGCGAGTGGGATTCACTGGACGTTCGCTCCGATGGTCGATATTGGCCGGGATCCTCGGTGGGGTCGTATCGTCGAGGGTGCTGGTGAGGATCCGCATCTCGGGGCTGCGATGGCTGCCGCCCAGGTACGAGGTTTTCAGGGCTCGTTCGGTCCGGAGAGCATCCTCGCCGGCCCCAAGCACTTCGCGGCCTATGGTGCCGCGCGCGGTGGCCGTGACTACGACGAGGTCGAGGTGTCCGATTCGGAGTTGCGGAATGTCTATCTGCCGCCGTTCGCGGCGGCGATCGAGGCCGGTGCGGCGAATGTGATGAGCGCGTATATGGAGCTCAACGGTGTTCCCGCGAGCGGTAATCGGTGGCTCCTTCGGGATGTGCTTCGAGACGAGCTCGGTTTCACCGGTTTTGTCGTTTCGGACGCGAATGCGGTGCGGTCTCTTACGGCCCAGCACTTCGCGGCCGACCTGACTGACGCGGCGGTTCGAGCGGTTACGGCCGGTTTGGACATGGAGATGTGCATGTTCGATCCCGCTTTCGCGTCCGTGCCGGAGGCGGTCAGAGCGGGACTTGTCGAGGAGAGTGCCGTCGACGAATCCGTGACTCGGATCCTCGCGGTCAAGTTCGATCTGGGTCTCTTCGAGAGCCCCTATGCGAATGAGGAGGCGGAGGACGCGGTTCTCGCGGCCCCGGAGCACCGCGATCGGGCTCGGGCGATGGCCGAGTCCTCGGCCGTGCTGCTGAAGAATGACGGTCTGCTTCCTCTGCAACTCGAGTCGCTCGGCTCGATCGCGGTCATCGGTGAGCTCGCGGACAGCAAGCGTGACACGCTTGGCCCCTGGGTGTTCTCGCATGACACAGACGAGACCATCACGATCGTCGAGGGCATCCGGGCACGGGTCGCGGGCGCAGCCGAGGTGCGTTCCGCGTTCGGTGCAGGGATTCCCTCGCGTCTCTTCGCGTCGGATTTCGACCAGCACGACCCGACAGTCGTGGGCACGCCCGATGACTACGATGATGATGCGGCGATTGAGCAGGCGGTCGCCCTCGCTGCGGACTCCGACGTGGCCGTTGTCGTCGTCGGACAGCGGCAGAATCAGATCGGTGAGACCGCTTCTTCGTCGACCCTCGCGTTGCCGGGTCGGCAGCTCGAGCAGCTTCAGCGGATCGCGGAGACCGGTACGCCGGTTGTTCTGCTGGTGATGTCTGGTCGCCCGTTGGATCTGAGGTGGCCGGATGTGCATATCCCGTCGATTCTGGAGATCTGGTATCCGGGAACTCGCGGAGGCGACGCCGTTGCAGCTTTGCTGTTCGGCGACGTGTCGCCCGCCGGGCGCCTGCCGTTCACGTGGCCGCGTCATGTCGGGCAGGTTCCGATCATCTCGTCTCATCTGCGCACCTTCCAGCCCGAGAACCAGGGCAAGCGGTATTGGGATGAAGAGTCCACCTCGTTGTACCCGTTCGGGTATGGTCTCAGCTACGCGACCTTCACCTACGGCGATGTCCAGCTCGAGCGCGCGAGCGTCGAGGTAGGCGAGACCGTAGCCGTGACAGTCGATGTGACGAACACGTCCGATGTTGCGGCGGACGAGGTGGCACAGCTCTACATCCACCAGCGTCATGGGCGCGCTGCGCGCCCGGTGCGTGAGCTGAAGGGTTTCCAGCGCGTGCACCTCGAAGCGGGCGAGTCTCGCACGCTGACATTCGCCCTTGGCCCGGAGCAGTTGCGTTACTGGAGCGCTGCTGATCGCGGCTGGGTGCAGGATGCGACCACTATCGAGCTCGGCGTTGGCCCGTCGTCGGCGACTGCTCTGAATAACGTTCTTACCATTACCCCGACCGCCGCACGATGAGTATTCAGGAGAAGCACATGTCCACGTTCCGCCCGGATTTCCTCTGGGGTGCCTCTTCGGCACCTCATCAGATCGAGGGAAACAACCTCGCCAGCGACTGGTGGAAGAGCGAGGCGATGATGCCCGGCATGGAGCCGAGTGGTGATGCGGTGGACAGCTATCACCGCTATCGGGAGGACATGCAATTGCTCGCCGACGCCGGTTTGGACACGTACCGTTTCGGTATCGAGTGGGCGCGGATCGAGCCGCGACAGGGGCATGTTTCGTGGGCAGAGCTCGCCCACTACCGGCGGATGATCGACACGGCATTCGAGCTGGGTTTGACTCCGGTGATCACTTTGAATCACTTCACGATTCCGCTGTGGTTCGCTGATGAAGGCGGATGGGCCGGCGACACCGCTCTCGAGCGGTGGACCTTCTACGTCGATACGGTCATGCCGATCCTGACGGGTGTTGAGTGGATCATCACCTTCAATGAGCCGAACATGCTCTCGATGATGATCAAAGCGCAGCAGATGTTCACTTCAGGGGATATGGGCGACTGGGTCAGTCCCACGGTGGAGGACGAGCCCGATAGTGGTCGGGCGGCGATGCTTCCCGATCCTGACCCGGTGATCGGGCGGCGTTTCATCGAGCTGCATCGGGCGGTCCGCGACACTATCCGTGAGCGCACCGGCGCGAAGGTCGGCTGGAGCATCGCCTGCCTGGCTTTGACCGCAACGCCGGGCAATGAGGAGAAGCTGGTATCGGTGCGTTATGACTGGGAGGATCTCTATCTCGAGGCGTCTCGCGAGGACGACTTCCTTGGGGTCCAGGCGTATTCGTCGCAGGCTGTTGACGAGAACGGTCTCGTCGCACATCCTCCGCACCCGGACAATACCCTCACCGGTGCCGCGTACCGCCCGGATGCTCTGGGCATGGCTGTCCGTCACGCGGCGGAGGTTGCGGGGGTCCCGATCCTGGTGACGGAGAACGGCATCGCGACCGCGGATGACACCCGCCGTATCGCTTATACCGAGGGTGCTCTTGCTGGACTTGCGGATGCTGTCGCTGATGGCATCGATGTTCGCGGATACCTGCATTGGAGCATCCTCGACAACTACGAGTGGGGGCACTGGGGTCCCACGTTCGGTCTCATCGCTGTCGACCGGACGACCTTCGTCCGCATCCCCAAGCCGAGCCTTTACTGGCTCGGACAACGCGCCGGCGCGCACCGGCAATGATCAGACGATGACGCGGGCTGGTGTGCCGATCAGCTTGAGAAAGGCTCCCATGACCGCCTCGGCGTCGACGTCCTCACGGTTGTAGAGCCACTGGATCTGGACTCCGTCGCTGAGCGCGATCAGCATCTGAGCGAGGATCCGCGCGTCCATTCCATCGCGTAGTTCGCCCTCGTCGTGCAGACGCTGCAGTGCCTCTTCGGCGAATTCGGTGAACTGTTCGTACCGCACGCGGTAGTGCTCGTGCGCCGGATGATCGGGCGAGGTGGCCTCGGCTGACAGCAGTGTGTGCAGCTCGACCTGGCCAGGATTCTTGACATTGTCGTGGACGACTCGAAGGATCGCGCGGAGGAAGTCGGTATGCGCCGGTTCGGTGATCTGTTCGGCGAGGGACTCTTCCCGGGTCTTGATGATCTGCACGAGCAGGTCGTCCTTCGAGGGGAAGTGGTGCACCAGACCGCGTTGGCTGATACCGGCGCGTTCGGCGATGTCTTTCATCGTCGTCGCGCGATAGCCGGACTCGGAGAAAGCGGCGGTTGCGGCGGCGAGGATTCTCGCGCGCACAATCGGAGTCTTCGCGTAAGGGCCGCGCGCTGTCGGCTTCTCGCTCATCTAGTCTCCTTGCGCGTGTGGTCAGCTCATGATACTTCTCGCCGATCGCTGATCAGAGAACTGCGCCCGCCTGCTCATCCCGCGCGCGCTGCTCCTCGCGCAAGCGCACGCGCTCGGCGCGTCGACGCTCCTGAGCCGCTGGGTCGGCGACGGGAGCCGCCAGGAGAAGACGCTCGGTGTACGGGTGCTCCGGTGTTTTCGTGACGATTGCCGCGGGCCCCGTCTCGACGAGGTCGCCGCGGTAGAGCACGGCTACCCGGTGGCTGATGTGGCGGACGACGGCGAGATCGTGCGAGATGAAGAGGTAGGCGACTCCGGTGGAGCGCTGGATCTCCAGAAGCAGTTCGAGCACTCGCGCCTGCGTCGTCAGGTCGAGGGCCGAGACCGGCTCGTCGCAGACGATCAATCGCGGCGACGGGGCGAGCGCACGAGCGATCGCAATCCGCTGCCGCTGGCCACCGCTGAATTCACGAGGAAGGCGATCGATGGCGCCGAGGGGCAGGCCGACTTCGTCGAGCAGCCCCCGCACGCGACTGCGGGCATCCCGAGCGGTCGATCCCTGGGTGACGAGCGGCTCGGTGAGAATCTCGCCGATCGTCATCGTGGGATTGAGGGAGCTGTAGGGATCCTGGAAGACGACCTGCATGTCCCGCGCCAGCCGTCGACGTTTCGCTGCGTTCGCGGCGGTGATGTCGGTGCCGTCGAAGTGAATCGAACCGCCGCTGGGCTTGACCAGACCGAGGACGGCCCGGCCGATGGTCGTCTTGCCCGAACCGGACTCGCCGACCACGCCAAGAGTCTCGCCTGCGGCGACATCGAGCGAGACGCCGTGCAGTACTTCCCGAGGCTTACGCAGAACTCCACGGGTGCCGAACGAGACGCGCAGATCTCGCAGGCTCAGCAGTTGCTCGCTCATCGGGCTACCTCCTTGTGGTCGCGCGGAGCCACGGGCGGATCTGTGCGCACCGTGTCCTCGTCGAGGATCGAGTCCAAGAGGGTACGGGTGTAGTCCGCCTGAGGCTCTGCAAAGGTCTGGCGGACCTTGCCGGTCTCGACGATTCGTCCCTTCTGCATAACGGCCATGGACTCGCAGAGGTCGGCGACCACTCCGAAGTTGTGCGTGACGAGCAACACGGCCATACCGAGCTCCGCTTGCAGATCGCGCAGCAGATCGAGGATCTCGGCCTGAACGGTGACGTCGAGTGCCGTCGTCGGTTCGTCAGCAATCAGGAGGGCAGGACGGCTCGCGACGGCACCGGCGATCAGCACGCGCTGCGCCATGCCACCCGAGATCTCGAAGGGGTACATCCGGAACACCCGTTGCGGATCGGGGATCCCGACCCGCGCCAGGAGTGCGAGAACGCGTTCCTTCGCCTCTCGATTCGAGAGGGTCGACGTGGCTCGGAGCGACTCCACGAGTTGGGACCCGACGCGGTAAGAGGGGTCGAGGTTCGACATCGGCTCCTGCGGGATGTAGGCGATTGTCTTGCCGCGGTAGGTTCGGAGTTCCTCGCCGCTCAGCCCGAGCAGTTCCCTGCCGTTCAGCTGCACGGAACCACGGGTGATCACCGCCTCCGGCGGAAGCAGGCCAAGCACGGCAAACGCCGTCTGGGTCTTCCCTGAGCCCGACTCGCCGACCAGCCCCAGGATTTCTCCCGCGCGCACGTCGAGATCGACGCCGTGAACGACCTCTTCGATCTCGCCGGTCGTGGAGGGGTAGCCGATGGCCAGATGGCGGATCCTCAGAAGCGGGGCTTCGTCCTCCTCGCCCATCGATACCGGCTCCGCCGGCGATTCCGTGCGGCCACGACGGGGCGGCACTGTGCGTAGTCCCTCCAGCGCGTCGCGCAGCGCATTACCCAGAAGGACAAGCGAAGCGGTGAGGATACCGAGTACGAGGCTGGGCCAGAGGAACTGCAGAGGCCGTCGAGTGAGATTCGTGAAGCCTTCCCCGACCATCGAGCCGAAGCTCGGAACCGCCGACGAGCCGATTCCTAGGAAGGCGAGGCCGGCCTGGGTGGCGATGGCGGTGCCGATCAGGAACGCGGTCGCCACGATGATCGGCCCGCGTACGGCGGACAGCACGTGTCGGCCGAGGATGCGCGTGTTCGACAGGCCGGACACGCGGGCGGCGTCGACGAACAGCTCCTGTTTTGTGCCCATCACGAGGTTGCGGGTGATCCGGAAGATCGTAGGCGAGAGCATAAAACCGAAGATGAGCATCGTGAAGCGGTAGTCGCCTCCCGTGACGGGAGTGAGCACGATAAGCAGCAGCACGCCGGGGAACGTCATAACGAGGTTGAAGACCCACTCCGTGACGGCTGAGGTGCGCCGCCCGAAGTAGCCTCCGATGAGTCCCATCGTGACGCCAACCACGAGGGCGACCCCGGCGCCGATGAGTCCAGAGATCGCGCTCGTCTGGGCGGACGCGAGGAGCCGGGCAAGGATGTCGCGTCCACTCTGATCGGCGCCGAGGGGGTGGCCGGGGGTTCCGGGTAGAGCGTTCGCCGACCTGAGGTCGGCCTGATTGGGATCGACTGCAAGGAAGATGGGCCCGAGAAAACCGGCGGCGACGATGATCAGAATCAGGGTCGTGGTGATGATCGCCTGCGGGTCGCGGGCGAGCCGCCGCAGGACCGATCGGCGAGGTGTGGCAGAGAGGTCGGGGTCGTTGAGAAGCTGCTCAGCACTCATAGCATCCTCGCTTTCGGGGTCAGCCAGCCGATCGCGAGATCGACGAGGAGATTGACGAACACCACGAGCATCACGCTGAATGCGGTGATGCCCAGGATGACGGGAACGTCTCCACGGAGAGCGGAGTTGAGTGAGAAAGTGCCGTAACCGGGCAGTGCGAAGACCTTCTCGATGAAGATCGCTCCTCCGAGCATCGTGATGAACTCGAAGCCCAACACAGTGACGGCGGGAGCCGCAGCGTTGCGGAGCACATGCTTGAGGATGATCGCGCGGCGAGAGAGTCCGCGGGCCTCGAGGGTGCGCACGTAGTCTTTCCGCAACTCTCCGATCATCGCGCCTCGGACCTGGGCGGACATGCTTGCGGTCCCCGCGACCACGAGCACAAAGACGGGGATGGTGATCGCCGCAAGGTACCGGCCGAAGTCGTCGCCCGGCGCGGTGTATCCGGTTGCCGGTAGTACCTTCAGCGTGATCGCGAAGACGAGTACCAGGCCGATGGAGAGCAGGAGGCCGGGGATAAGCATGCCGACCAGTGAGATGCCCTGAGCGAGCCGGTCGACGATGCCACCGCGGACCGCGGCGGTCACTCCCAGCACGATGCTGAGCAGCACCGAGAGAACGAGCGCGACCAGCACGATGGAGAGGGTCACGCTCAGCCGCTGTGACACCGCAGGGATGACCGGCTCGCTGGTGAACAGGGATCGTCCCAGGTCGCCTTGGACCGCGTGAAGGAGCCAGTCGCCGTACTGCACGAGGATCGGTCGGTCCCAGCCGAGTTGCGTGGTCTTGGCCGCCACCGTCTCGTCGGTTCCCGCAGGTCCGAGGAGTGCCCGAACGACGCTGTCGAAGGTCGTTGCCAGGAGCAGATAGGTGATGAAGGTCACGAGCACGGCCAGCACGATGCCGGCGACGAAGCGACGAAGAATGTAGGCAGCCATGATTCTCAGAAGGTAGTAGTGCGGTCCCGGCGGACCGGGACCTCACTGCGCGGGTGGGGGAAGGTCAACCGGCGATGCCGTAGTTGGCGATGTCCAGCGGGACTGCTGTGTCGGCGAGGAACGAGATCCCCTTGGCGAGACCGTAGTACGTCGACGTGTAGTACACGGGTGCGACGAGCGCGTTCTCTACCGAGTACTTGTTGATCTCCTCGTATGCCGCGCCCTGCGCGTCGGGGTCAGCGGTGAGGCTGTTCACCTTGTCGAGCAGAGCGGTGAGTTCAGGTGTCGTGTAGCTGGTCGGGTTGAGAAGCCCGTCGGCGCCGAGGTCGCTGCGCGTCATGATCGACGGCGAGTTGAGACCCTCGTAGAACCACGCCATCGCGTACTTGCCCGACGAGAGCGAGCTGACGACCTCCTGTGGCGGCACGGATTCCCAGGTCACCGTGATTCCGATATCCGCCAGCGTCTGCGTGAGTGCGGGTTCCGTGGCCTGCGAGAAGTACGTGCTGGGCATCGTCAACGCGAAGCCATCGGGGTAGCCGGCTTCTGCCAGCAGAGCCTTCGCGCCCTTGACGTCATACGGGTACGTTTTGTTCAGGTCCTCTACGTACCCGGGCTGGCCGGGGTTGTAGAACTGCTCCGTCGGTACGCCGGCTCCGAGGAGGAGCTGGTCGACGTAGAGCTGGCGGTCGAAGGCCATGTTTATTGCCTGACGCACACGAACGTCACCGAGCGCCGGAACGATCGAGCCGGTACGGTCCAGGAACAGCAGGCTGCCGACTGCGCTTGCATCGACAACGTGCACGCTGAATCCTGCCGCCTTGATCGAGTCGGCTTGATCGGAAGCGATCGTCGAAACCGAGATCTCGCCGGCCTGCAGTGCGTTGAAGCGTGCTTGGCTGTCTGCGAGAACGCGGGCAGTGACGGTCTGGAACGGGTACGCGGCGGCGTTCCAGTGATCCTCACGCTTCGTCATGACGTAGGAGGAACCCGTGACGGTGGCAGCCGTGTCGAGCACGTAGGGGCCTGACCCGATCGGGTTGAGCGCGATGTCGTCGTTGTTGAGCGTCGCGGCGTCCGCGATCACGCCTGCGCCGGTGGCGAGGTTGATCAAGAGGGACGGGTCGGGGGCGTTGAGGTTCAGCACGACGGTCAGGTCATCGGGAGCATCCACCGAAGCGATGGAGGCGACGTCCGGTGTGCGGACGCCGGGGGTCTCCTTCATGCGGTTGATCGTCGCAACGACGTCGGCCGACGTCACGGCGTCTCCATTGCTGAAGGTCATGCCTTCGCGCAGAGACAGAGTGAGAACACGCCCGTCAGCCGAGTATTCGTAGGATTTTGCGGCGTTCGGCTGCACGACGCCGTCGTTGTCGACCTTCAGAAGCGTGTCGAAGACACCCGTCCAGATCACGGCGGACTCGCCGAGGTCGAGTTGCGCCGGATCGAAGGTGGCGGGCTGAGCGCCGATGCCGATGCCGATGGTGGTCGGTGCTGTGCCGGCCGAGTTCGAACCGCCGCCGGAAGGCGAGCAGGCCGAGAGCGTGAGAGCGAGTGCTGCGCTCATCGTCGCGACAGCCAGGGCCTGTCGGCGACGCCCCGCTGATGCGCGGAATGTGATCACGATTTAACTCCTTTGTCGAGTGATTCCGACCCTGTCCAGCAGGATCGGATGCCATCCAAGCACGTCTTGAGCGAAATTACCACTGCTCCGCGAATTTAGAGAAATGAAAATACCGCTTCGCCGCGAAATTGGGTTAGAGTCGAGCCGCGGATCATCGCACGGCGTCGTGAGGACCGGTCGTTCGGGACCATTGACGCCCCGACCAGACCAGAGCCGGAGTACCGGGAAACCGCCTTCGCTCGAGAGGAGCGGCATCTACGATGCACACCCCAATCACCTCTACTTCGGCGGGTATCGCCAATCTGACGCTCGAGGAGAAGGCCTCGCTGACCAGCGGCGGCACCTTCTGGAGCACGAAGCCGATCGAGAGCATTGGCCTGCGTGAGATCACGCTGACGGACGGTCCCCACGGACTGCGCAGACAGGACAAAGCGCACGATCACCTTGGTATCGCCCAGAGTCTTCCGTCGACCTGCTTTCCTCCCGCTGCCGGACTCGGCTCGTCGTGGGACGTAGAGCTCATCGCTCGCGTGGCTGAGGCCATCGGGCGCGAGGCTCGTGCGCTCGACGTCGATGTCGTCCTCGGTCCCGGCGCAAATATCAAGCGGTCGCCGCTGTGCGGGCGCAACTTCGAGTACTTCTCTGAAGATCCCATCGCCTCGGGCACGCTCTCGGCCGCATGGGTGCAGGGCATCCAGGCGACGGGCGTGGGTGCGTCACTCAAGCATTTCGCTGCGAACAACCAGGAGTTCGATCGCATGCGCTCGTCGAGCGATATCGATGAGCGGCCGCTCCGCGAGATCTATCTGCGAAGCTTCCAGCGAGTGGTTCAAGACGCACATCCCTACACAGTGATGTGTTCGTACAACCGCATCAACGGTGTCTATGCTTCGCAAGACCCGTGGCTGCTCACGTCGGTTCTGCGCGACGAGTGGGGCTTCGATGGCCTCGTTGTCTCGGACTGGGGCGCGGTGGATGATCGCGTTGCCGCTATCGCTGCCGGCATGGATCTCGAGATGCCTCCGAGCGGAGGACGATCCGATCAGGAGATCGTCGACGCCGTTGAGAGCGGGTCGCTCGACGCGGTCCACGTCGACGCGGCAGCGCAGAGACTGTGGGAGCTCGCCGAGAAGACCGCTCCCACGGATTCGGCCCGTGCGGTCGACGTCGATGCCCATCATGCGCTCGCTCGCGAGGCAGCAGGACGTTCGATTGTCCTGCTGAAGAATGACGACGACCTTCTGCCGCTCTCCCGAGACGAGGACATCGCTGTCATCGGGGCTTTCGCCGAGCAGCCCCGGTACCAGGGCTCCGGATCCTCGAACATCAATCCCACGCGCCTGGACAAGGCCATCGATGAGATGCGCTCTCTCTCCAACGGCACGATCGAGTTCGCCGCAGGATTCAGCCTCGAGAAGACGACGGATACTGAGACGATCGCCGCGCTCCGAGAGGAGGCGGTCCACTTGGCCGCCGCTCATCGCGTTGTCGTTGTGTTCGCTGGGCTCCCCGGGCGTGCCGAATCCGAGGGGCTCGATCGTTCGCATCTGGACCTTCCGCAGGACCAGCTCGACCTCATCGAGGCGATCATCGCAGTCAATCCGCGCGTGGTCGTCGTCCTGTCCAATGGAAGCGTTGTGCGGCTGCCGTTCGCAGCGCGCGTTCCTGCGATCCTCGAAGCGTGGCTGCTCGGTCAGGCTGGCGGCGGGGGCACGGCTGACGTAATTTTCGGTGATGTGAATCCCTCGGGAAAGCTCACGGAAACCCTGCCGCTGCGCCTGCAGGACACCCCCGCGTTCCTTTCGTATGGCGGCGAGTTCAGCCACGTGCGGTACTCCGAGGGCTTGTTCGTCGGCTATCGCTGGTACGACGCCCGAGACATGGACGTCGCCTTCCCCTTCGGGCATGGTCTCAGTTACACGTCTTTCTCATACGGAGAGCCGACGGCGGTCATCACCGACGACGGCGATATCGACGTGACTGTTTCGGTGACGAACACGGGGGCCCGAGCTGGTCGAGAGGTCGTGCAGGTCTACAGCTCGATCGGCAACTCCAGTGTTCAACGCCCTGTACGCGAGTTGAAGGCGTTCGGCAGCGTGGAGCTTGAACCGGGGGGAAGTGCGACAGTGACCATGCGGGCCCGCCGCGCCGATCTCGCCTATTGGCACCCGATCGCGCAGCAATGGGTCGTCGAGGGAGGTCTCTACACCTTCGTCGCGGCGTCCTCCAGTCGAGACCTACGCGGAGAAGTAGAGGTCGAGGTCGTGGGCGACGAGATCGATGTTGCCCTCACCCGCGACTCTTCCCTGGCCGAGGCGATGGCTCACCCTGTTGCGGGTCCGCTCCTCGCGCAGGCGATGGGTGCCAACGGTCAGGAGAACGCTTCGGCGGCTGACATCTTCGACGACGACAGCGCTCTACAAACGATCATGGGTGCCTACCCTCTGGGCCGGATCGCGATGATGGGGGTCAGCAGCGACATGCTCGATCAGGTGCTCGCCGCCTCGAACGCGCAGAGATAGGCACGGTCGCCCGCAGCCGGGCGAGAGCGGACCTCCTGCGCACAACAACTCTGCGAGAGGTCCGCTCCCCGTGGCAGCGAGGGGCTCTACCGTGATCGGTGAGGAGGAACGATTGTCATCTTCTGTCGCCAGAAACGACTGTTTTCTCCACAGCGTCGAGCGCGACGACCACGGTGTCGTAGTCCTCGGACGAGACCGTCACTGTGATGGGGCCAGAGCCAGTCGGTCGAACTGCAGCCAGGAGACGTCCATCGAAGCTGGTGTGTTCCACGGCGTCGTACCGTTCCGGGTTATCGGGTCGTGCGCTTCCTAGCCCTTGGAGGATTGCCGGGCCCTCGACATGCACGGTGACGGGGTCATTGACCGTGGTGGCGAGTATGCCATTGGAATCGCGGAATTCGATGGCGATGAAGCAGAGGTCGGTATCGTCTGCTGACAGAACCGCCCGGTCGGGAGTCGCGGTGAGTGCTATCCCATCCTGGGCGGCAGTGGCGATGGTTGTGCGGGCGGTTTCCGTTCCGTCCGTGTAGGCGACGGCGGTGATATCGCCTCGAACGTATTTGACGGTGAACCTGCTGATGTAGGCATGGTCCCGGCCGCAGCGCTCGCGTCCCTGGGATTCGCCATTGATGAGGAGTTCGACTTCGTCGGCGTCGCTGTATACCTCCACAAGGGTAGGTGTGCCATCGGCTGCGTCCCAGGTCCAGCTTGAGACTGTGTCGCTCCAGGCCCACATACCGGGCAGGGCCGGTCGGCCGTAGTTCTCGGGTCGTTGAACAGCGATGAATGGTCGCGTGCGCATGCCGAAGACAGTCTCTCGGTAGTACGAGATCGTGCGGCGGTGGCCGGTGATGTCGATGTCGCCGACCCAGGCTGTGATCCAGGGGAACGGGGCCTCGAAGACGGCTGGGACGTCGGCGTACTGCACACGTCCGATTCCGACCTCACCCAGATAGTCCCAGCCTGTCCAGGTGAAGTCGCCGAGCACATGCGGATTGTCTTCGACGAGGCGCCAGTATGTGGCGATCCCGGGCGGGAAGGTCTCGCTGCCGACCAAAATGCGGTCGGGGAACTGCTCTTTGTCGAGGAGGTACCTGCTGTCACCGTAGTTCAGCCCGGCAACGTCAAGGATGGAGAAGGACTCTTCGGTCTTCGACGTGACGAGGGGAGATGCGTTGATCTGACTCATGAAGTCGGCGGCTGAATTCATTGCACCGTTCACGCCTCCTTCGCTGCTGGAGTCGGCGTTCCCGGCGTTCGCGTGCATCATTTCGACGACGTCGCGGAGCGCCGCGACGAATCCATTGATGCCGTTGGTGACAAAGCGGGTGCTGTCTAGCGAACGCACTTTTTCGGCGATCTGACGGCCCAACGCGGAGCCCAGGGGATCCCCGGTTTCGATGATCTCGTTTCCGATGGAGTAGAAGATGACGCTGGGGTGATTGAAATTCTTGGTCACGAGCGCTTCGACGTCGCGTTCCCACCATTCAGGGAAGGAAAGGGAGTAGTCGAAGGATGATTTTCCTTCTGTCCACATGTCGAAGGTCTCATCCATAACGAGCATCCCGAGTCGATCGCAGGCGTCGAGCATCGCGGGGCTGAGCGGGTTATGGGAGCTGCGGATCGCGTTGAACCCGGCTTCTTTCAGCAGTTGGATGCGACGCTCTTCCGCTCGCCGAATGGTTGCGGTGCCGAGAATCCCGTTGTCGTGGTGGATGCATGCACCGCGAAGCTTGACGGTGTGCCCGTTGATTCGGAGCCCATGCTGGGGATCGAGTTGCAGCACCCGGATCCCGAAGGTGCTGGACTGCTCGTCCTGGATCCCGGCGTCCTCCACGACCGCAGCTCGAGCGGAGTAGAGCGTCGGTGTTTCGACATTCCAGAGCGACGGGCTGGGCACGTAGAACCGCTGCCGGACGGTCAGGCCCTCACCCGCCCGGATAGTGGCGGGCGAGCTGGCTTCGGCCACCTGAACGCCGTCCGGCCCGTCGATGCGAGTGACAACGGTGACAGTCCGGGTGTGGAGGCTGTCGTTTCGAAGTGTCACCACTGCGGCGACGACTGCCCGCTCAGCATCGACGTCTGGAGTGGTGATCTGCAGTCCGCCATGCTCGATGTGGGTGAGGCTGCTGACGATCAGTCGGGTATCACGGTAGATGCCGATGCCGGTGTACCACCGGGAGTCGTCGTGCGCGCGTGCGTCAACCCTGATCGTGTTCTCGGCTCCGTACCGCAGGTACGGGTCGAGGGCGACCACGAACCCTGAATAGCCGTTCGGACGCTGGCCGGCGAAGACGCCGTTGACGAAGATCATCGCGTCGCGGTAGACACCCTCGAATTCGATCGAGACCCTCTTGTCCGCGAAGTCCGCTGGCACGTCGAACGTCTTCGAGTATTCGAAGACGCCTCCGGGGAAGTACCCGCCTCGTCCTCCCGAGGTCGCGTCCTCGGAGCGGGGAAGCGTGATCATCGCATCGTGAGGGAGGGTGACGGGGATGCCGTCTCCCTGAGGTGCCTGCAGTTGGGCGTAGGGGCTGACTTTGGGTCGGACGGTCCAGCCGGTGTTGAAGGAGGTTGTGGTCATGGGGAGGAGCATTTCTTTCGTGTTCTCAGGGTGATCTGCGAAGGAGCGCGAAGATGTCGTCGATCGTGCGCATCACGGCGATCGTGTCGGCAGCGGTGTGAGCGGGATGTTCGGTGAGGCCGTTGCCGATGGCATCCCGGACAGCCCGGAGCATCGGCTGGTAGCCGCTGCCCTCCCGCGGGTACTCGATCAGTTCGGGGACACGGAAGATCTGGAGAGGGGTGCGGGCGTGGACCTCCAGATCGGTCGTCGCCCAGAAGGGCGAAGTGAGGGTCAGCCATCCTGTCTCACCGCCGACGGACGCCGTGAGTTCGGTGAACTCTGCCAGTGAACTGGAGCACTGCGCGAAACGGCCGTCCGAGAATTCCAAGGTGAAGTGCTCGGCGACGTCCAGGCCATCCTCGCGGATGGTTCCGGATGCCGTGACCCCGACCGGTACGCCGAATACGGAGTGGGCGAGCGTGATGGGGTAGATCCCTTGGTCGAGAAGAGCTCCACCGCTTCTGGCCACATCCCACTTGCTGCTGTTTCCGTCTGAGGGAAAAGGGATGCCGAAGCTCGCGCGGAGGTTTCGAGGCTGCCCGATGCAGCCGTCGGCGATCTCTTCGTGAAGGCGCAGGAAGACAGGGCTGAACTTCATCCACATGGCTTCCATGAGGAAGACGTTGTGTGCTGCGGCGATGTCGAACAGCTCGGCGGCGTCGGCGGACGTCATCGTGATGGGTTTCTCCACGAGGACATGCTTTCCCGCTTCGAGTGCCTCGCGCGCCATGCGATGGTGGGTCGCGAACGGGGTCGCAAGGTAGACGACGTCGATGTTGTCATCGGCGAGAAGACCTGCGTAGTCGTCGGTGGATCGCGCGATCCCGAAATCGTCGGCGAATCGTGCTGCCTTGCTCGCATCGCGGCTGTGCACCACGGTCACGTCCACTCCGTCGCAGGCTTGGAGGTCTGGCACGACGCTTCGTGAGATCGTTCCCGTTCCGATCGCGGCCCATCGTTGAGTCGGCGTGGACGACCCCGCGCCTGCGGAGCCCCTCACTACCTCATGACCTTCACGCTGTGGGTGTCGAGATCGGCGCGACGACCTGCGCTGATCGGGATGATCAAGAGCGCTCCCGCAATCGCGACCACGGCGCCCACGATGTACACCACGGTGTAATCGCCCGAGCCCAGCGCGAGGACCATACCGGCGGCGAATGGACCGATTGCCTGGGGAAGCGTGCTGCCGATTCCGATGATGGCGAGGAAGCGCCCATTCTCGTCGGTGTCGCGGGGGAGAACGTCCAGCGCCAGTGCCTGGTCCACTGCGCCGTAGACGCCGATGGAGAGAGACAGGAGGAGGCCACCGGCGATGTACTGCGGCACGCTGTTCGACGTGCCGGAGACGATCATGCTTGCGCCGAGCGCGATGGCACTGAAAACCAGGAACGGTTTGCGGGTTTTCAACTTGTCGGAAAGGTAACCGGATCCGACAGCGCCAACGATGCCGGTGACAACGCCGAGAAGACCGGTCGTGGCGAGCAGCGCGCCGATGTCCGCAGGGCCGAGGCCGAGGCGAGTCGTGAGGAGGTAGACGCCGTAGAGGCCCGACATCGAGATTGCGAGAAAAACGCACGCTTTACTGATCCACACCCAGGCGAGGTTCGGGTATCGGCGCGGGTTGAAGTAGAAGCCCTCGAAGACTTTCGAGAGTTTCAGTTCCGGCCGAGGGGTGTTCACCTTGGGGTCGCGCATGACGAGAATGAAGAACAGGCTGCCGACGAACGCGATGCCGGCGGGCAGGAGGAACAGTCCGATCGGACTGGCGACAAGCGCACCGGCGACGGAGATGCCGAGGATGGGTGCGATCTGGCTGATTGCACCCAGGATCCCCATCACGCGTCCGCGCTGAAGCGCTGGAAGGGTGTCGCCGAGGTGCGTGCCCAGCATCGAAGCCGCGATCCCGTATCCGGTGTAGGCGACAGACCAACCGATGACCAGACCTGCGACGTCACCCGTGAGCGCGATCGTGGCCGACCCGACGAGGCCCAGGACGCTGCCGAAGAGCAGCCAGGGACGTCGCCGTCCGAATCGAGACCGTGTGCGGTCGCTGAACATGCCGACGAGCGGGGTGCCGATGACGACGAACAGGCCAGGAAGTCCAACAGCGAGGGCGAGGATCGCATCGCGGTTGTCGGGTGCGACCTGAGCGACCCTGATCGCGAGCGAGAATGCGATCGGAACGATGAACGCGATGAAGAGTGTCAGCTGGGTGATGTAGATCGCCCAGAGGTATCGGGTGCGCAGCTTCGGCAGGGTGTCGGCTGACGTGTCTGCCAGAGCATCGTTGATGCGCTCGGCTCCGACTTGAATCGTGGCCGGCTGGTTCAGCGGCAACTCATACGCCTGAGGGTCGGACAGTGGTGACGACGTGTCGTCAGATGGATTGGGTGACATGAATCAGAACTCCGTTGTTGTGAAAACCGAGCGAACTACATCCAGCCGTGTCGGTTATGGGCACATCGGAAATCCGATGTTGTTACGTGACAATACACAAGTCCGCCCAAGTTGTCACGTAACACACGTATAGACTGTGGTTCCGTCCGAGGTGAGGAGGGCGCGTGGTCACCACGAGTCGCGACGTTGCACGAACTGCGGGGGTATCCCGTTCGACCGTGAGCGAAATCCTCAATGGACGAGGCCACAAATTTGCCGCCGCGACGCGCGAGAAGGTCGAACAAGTCGCGCGCGACATGGGCTATCGGCCATCGGCTGCAGCGCGAAGTCTGGTGAGGGGGACAAGCGACCTCGTCCTCGCTCTCATTCCCGACACGACGTTCGGTGCGAACCTTCAGAACATCTTCGAGCGCGCGACGGAAGAGCTGGCCCAACATGGGCTCACGCTGGTCTTGCGACTGGCCACGTCTTCGCCGCAATCATTTGATCGATTGATCTCGTCGTTGAATCCCCGCGGTGTTCTGTCGTTCCTGCCGTTCACCGCTGAGGAACGACACATCATGCTGGCCAGGGGAGTCGAAGTCTTCGACACCTCAACCCCGGGCGAACGTCGCAAAGTCGACTACGAGATCGGCAGGCTGCAGGCCAGCTATCTGATCGGCAAAGGACATAGCCGCCTCGCCTACGCCCACCTCAGCGACGCTCGCCAAGATCCCTTCGGAGACGAACGAGAGGCGGGAGTTCGTGACGAGTGTCGAGAGCACAAGCTGCCCGAGCCCGCCACGCTCAGGCTGGGCATAGACCGCGGCGATGCTCTCGCGGCCCTCGATTCGGTGGGCCCTGAGCCGATCGCGATCGCGTGCTACAACGATGATGTCGCCGCGACGCTCGTGGCGGCCGCCCAAATTCGTGGGCGAAGAATTCCTCTGGACGTCGCGGTGGTCGGGGTCGACCACACGCCTCTGTCGCAAGTGATGGTTCCCCGGCTCAGTACCGTCGGATATCTCGTCAGCGAGGCGGGGCACGCTATGGTCGCCGGTATCATCGCGGCAGTTACCGGAAACCCCGATGGCGCAGTGAACCGCCCCTTCCCGCTCCAGATGATCGACGGGGACTCCGCCTAGGTCAGCGGGGCAGCCGCAGCATCAGTTCGAACCCGCCATCCGGTGTCGCGCCAGCGGATGACGACCCGCCGTGGATGTCCGCGCGCTCGGCCAACCCAAGCAGCCCATGCCGCGCAGAAGGCAGGTCGAGCGCGGGCTGAGTGGGCGCCGAATTCGTGACCGTGACAACGATCTCGTTCCGCTCGACCGCTCCGCGCACCGTCACTCGGGCGCCGGGGGCGTGCTTGCGCACATTCGTCAGTCCCTCTTGAACGGCGCGATACAGGGTGCGCTGCACGGCGGGGGAGAGATTGGCGGGAAGAGAGAGGCTGGCCTCGACGTCGAGGCCGCTGCTCGCGATCAGCTCGTCGACGCTCGCCAGGGTGGGTTGGGGCGTGAGTGACACGCCCTCGTCGGCGGGGCCGCGCAGCACAACCACCATCTGCCGAAGCTCCTCGAGGGTGCGCGAGGCGAGGCGCCGGATCGTCAGCGAGGCCTCTTTCACCTCGGGGTCTGCCGACCGCACCTGCAGAGCACCCGCCTGAACGGAGATGAGGCTGACCTGGTGCGAGACCACGTCGTGCATCTCGCGGGCAAGCTGCACCCGCTCGGCGGCGCGTACCTCGTCGCTGATGCGTTCGCGCTCCTGATCGCGCAGGATGCTGAGCTCCGAGACTCGGCGCGCCAGCTCGCCATAGGTGCGGGTCAGCAGCCCGAGGGCGGTGGGGCCGGCCGCGACCATGAGGCTGTAGATGATGTCGGGAACGGACTCGGCGAAGGTGAGTGACTCGGCCCAGAAGCTGGTGTTTCCGCAGAAGACGACGACCGCCGCGACGAGCACGCCGACGCGCGAGCGCGACAGCGCAGCGACCGTGTACAGCGCGACGATCGCAGCGACGTTGGAGGACCCGAAGAACAGACTGGGCAGCGTGAGAGCGAGCGCCAGGTACGGCACACGACGACGCAGAAGCAACCCACCCGCGGCGACGATCGTGTAGATCGTGTCGGTGTCGGTCATGCGCCACAGGCTGAGCAGCCCATCGGTGAGCGCCAGCCCCGCGAGGAGCAGATCGATGACGATCGGGGGGGGTCCGCAGGTACAGGCGATACACGGCGTTCATCGTGCGCCTCCGCTGTTCTCGAGCAGGCCCGCGCGATCGGCCACAAGGGCCGCCTGCACGCGGGTCGCCACCCCGAACTTCCCCAGGATCGAGCTGACATGGTCTTTGATCGTTCCGCTGCTGAGATGCAGCGACGAGCCGATCTCCGTGTTGGATGCGCCGCCGGCCAGTAAGACGAGCACCTCGCGTTCGCGCGCGGTGAGCTGGGCCACCTGCTTCTTCGCGAGCTCGTTGTCGACGGTGCCGAGCTGCCTGTGCAGCACCGCCCGGCTCGCCTCGGCCGAGAGCACGACTCCTCCGGAGGCGAGGCTGCGCACCAGGTGCGGCAGCTGCTCGGGGTCGGTGTCCTTCACGAGGTAGCCCGAGGCTCCGCGCCTCAACGCTTCGGCGATGTAGCTGTCGGTGTCGAAGGTCGTGAGCATCGCCACGACCGGGCCGCCCGCGTGCGGATCGAGCTCGCTGAGGATCTCGAGGCCGTTGCGCCCCGGCATCCGGATGTCGAGCAGCACGACGTCGGGATCGGTCTCGGCGATGAGGTCGATGGCCCCATGGCCATCGGTGGCACCCACCACAACGATGTCGTCGACGGCTTCGAGGATGAAGCGGAACCCGCTTCTCACGAGCGCCTCGTCGTCGATCACCACCACGCGGATCATCGGGTCTCCATCCTGTTCGTCTCCACCGTAGGGCTAGAAACTGCGCGGTCGTTCTCGCGGGGGCGAATATCCCCCAGGTGTCGGGGGTACTCCGGTCGACCGGCGGATACTGCCGACTCTGCTGCTGCCGGAGAGTCGATGTATCGCCCTCCCACACGACATCGCCCCCAAGAACAGGAGTGGTTCATGAGCACAGCCACGGTCACAGCGCCGCCCGTCGAGAAGGCCGCCGAGAAGCCTGCCGAGCAGACAACCGAGACCAACGGCGTTCGTCCTCGCATCCGGGGCATCGACCTCGCACGAGGGCTGGCGCTGTTCGGCATGTTCGCGGTTCACGTGGGGCCGTCTTCCGACGTCGGAGGCGTGACCGGCGCGCTGATGTTCGTGGCATCCGGGCACTCCTCGATTCTCTTCGCCACCCTCGCCGGGCTCTCGCTCGCTCTGCTGAGCGGCGGCGCGACGCCGCCCGGCGCATCCGACCCCCGGCGCACCCGGCTGCGCATTGCGGTGCGCGGCCTGCTCATCATGGCGATCGGAGTTACCCTCACCGCGATGGGCACTCCGGTGGCCGTCATCCTCGCCTACTACGGCGTGTTCTTTCTGCTCGCGATCCCGTTCCTGCGACTCACGGCGCGAACCCTGCTCGTGATCGCCGGCTGCTGGGCGCTCGCGGGCCCCGTCGTCGCTCTGCTTGTGCAGTCATGGTGGTGGGGTTCGAGCGCGGCGGATGTGGTCGCCCGCGTCGACCCCATCACGCTCATCTCCGGTGAGGGCATCGACCAGCTGCTCGTGACGGGCATCTATCCTGCCGTCACGTGGATGCCGTTCATTCTCGTGGGCCTGGCGCTCGGCCGGTTGGACATCGCCCGACTGTCACGCACGACGATGCTCGCCATCGGAATAGGCATGGCCTTCGTCGCATACGGATTCTCGGCTCTGCTTACCCCTCTCGGTCCGCGGCCGGTCGCCGGCCCGCCCGACGCGTCGGGCTCGCTCGACTGGTCGATTCTGCTGGGGGCGGATGCGCACACCGGCTCGACCTTCGAGATCGTCGGTGGCATCGGGGTCGCGCTGGCAGTCCTTGCCGTGTGTCTCGCCGTCGCGGAGCGGCTGCCCCGCCTCACTCGACCGGTCGTCGCGGCGGGATCGATGTCGCTGACGATCTACGTCTTGCACGTGCTGACAATCAACGTCGCCGGCCTCGACGCGATGCCCGGCCAGCCACTCTGGGTGCTGTTGGCGTTCGTCGCCGGTGCAGTCGCCTTCGCCCTGATCTGGTTCCGCTTCGCGCGTCGCGGACCGCTCGAATCCCTCGTTCACTCCACGACCGCAGCGCTCGTCACCCGCAAGAGCTCACTCACCACAGATCCCACCACCGATAGAAGGACCCACTCATGAGAACTCGCAATATCGTCGTCATCTCCGCCGCAACCCTTGTCGTCGCCCTCGGCGCAACGGCACTGATCGCCGGTCCCGCCCTCTACCGAGACCTCGTGGTCGGCCCGGCCGCGGCGGCGCCGGCCGACGACCTAGGAGTGCTGAAGCCGAGCACGCTCGCCGGCGATCAACTGGCCGGATCGTGGAAGACGGGCTCGAGCTCCTATGCCGGGTACCGGGTCAAAGAGGTTCTGAACGGAACCGACGTCACCGTCACGGGGCGCACCTCGAAGATCGACGCGGCGATCACCACGACGTCTGACACCGTGAAGAGCGCTGAGATCAGCGTCGACGTGGCATCGATCGCCACGACCGAGGCGGCGAGAGACGAGTACTTCCGAACGACCGCGATCGACACGAGCCGCTTTCCGAAGGCGACCTTCACGATCGCGGAGCCGCTGAAGGTCGACACCTCGTCGCTGAAGAAGTCGCAGACCGTGAGTACAAAGGGGAGCCTGAGCATCAATGGCGTCACCAAAGAGGTGACCGCGCCGGTGACCTTCGCCCTCAGCGGTGACGGGGCGCTTCTCGTCGGCAGCGTTCCGATCACGTTCGCCGACTACGGCGTCACCGCTCCCGACCTCGGTTTCGTCAAGGTGGAGCCGAAGGGCTCGATCGAGTTCTCGCTCGCGCTGCAGAAGGGAGCGAACGCCTCATAGCTGCTCCGATCCATTCGGTCCGCTGAGGTGCGGAAGATGGCCGCATCAACGCGCACGAAAGCGGCCACTTTCCGCACCTCAGCGCATCCGGTCTGCTCGACCGGCGCACTCGGCCAGCTCGCAGCATCCGAAACACACCGGCAACACCGCCGCACTAGGCTCGGGGCATGGTCGACCTGTTCGCCGGTTACGGCGCCACACTCAACCCTCGTTCGTCGCGTGGGTCCGCGAGCGCATGGGACGAAATGTTCCCCGAACCGAGTTCCTTGGCACCCGTCGAGGCCCGTGCCGCTTACAAAGACGTGTACCAGGCGCTGGCCCGCATGACACAAGAGGAACTGCGCGGGCGCACCGATGCGCTAGCCAGTTCGTATCTCGCTCAGGGCGTCACCTTCGACTTCGCCGGCGAAGAGCGGCCCTTTCCCCTCGACGCCGTTCCGCGGGTGATCGAGCAGAAGGAATGGCTCAACGTCGAGGCCGGAATCAAGCAGCGAGTGCGCGCGCTCGAGGCCTTTCTCGCCGACATCTACGGCCCCCAGCACGCGGTGCGCGACGGCGTCATTCCCGCAGCGCTCATCAGCTCGTCGAGTCACTTCCACCGCCAGGCCGCGGGCATCGTCTCGGCCAACAACGTGCGCATCCAGGTCTCGGGCATCGACCTGATTCGCGATGAGAAGGGCGCCTGGCGGGTGCTCGAAGACAACGTTCGTGTTCCGTCGGGCGTCAGCTACGTCATCTCCAATCGCCGGGTCATGGCGCAGACGCTGCCCGAACTGTTCGTGAGCATGCGCGTTCGCCCGGTCGGCGACTATCCGAACAAGCTCCTCCAGGCTCTGCGTGCATCGGCGCCGGCCGGCGTCGACGACCCCAACGTGGTCGTGCTCACCCCCGGCGTCTACAACTCGGCCTACTTCGAGCACACCCTGCTGGCCCGTCTTATGGGCGTCGAGCTCGTCGAGGGCCGCGACCTGTTCTGCTCTGGCGGCAGGGTCTGGATGCGCACCACGGCCGGTCCGATGCGCGTCGACGTGATCTATCGCCGGGTCGACGACGAATACCTCGACCCGCTGCAGTTCCGTGCCGACAGCCAGCTGGGTTCGCCCGGCATCATGATGGCGGCCAGGCTCGGAAACGTGACGATCGCCAACGCGGTCGGCAACGGGGTCGCCGACGACAAGCTCGTCTACACGTACCTGCCCGACCTCATAAAGTACTACCTCGGCGAGACGGCGATCATCCCGAACGTCGACACGTGGCGCCTCGAAGACCCGGCCTCGCTCGAAGAGGTGCTCGACCGCCTCGATGAGCTCGTCGTGAAGCCGGTTGACGGCTCGGGCGGCAAGGGCCTCGTGGTCGGTCCCGCGGCATCCAAAACCGAACTCGAGACGCTGCGCAAACGGCTGCTCAAAGATCCGCGCGGATGGATCGCGCAGCCCGTCGTTCAGCTGTCGACGATCCCCACGCTGGTCGAAGATGGGATGCGGCCGCGTCACGCGGATCTGCGTCCGTTCGCCGTCAACGACGGCAGCGACATCTGGGTTCTGCCCGGTGGGCTCACTCGCGTGGCGCTGCCCGAGGGCGAGCTCGTCGTGAACTCGAGCCAGGGCGGTGGATCGAAGGACACCTGGGTCATCGGGCTCGAACCCGACTTCTTCCACGAGTCCTCGGCCCGCAACATCCAGGGTCTGGTGGCCGACCAGGCGGCGAACACGCAGTCGATTCCGATCGTGGGCAAGCACGCCGTCGACCACTCGCCGCAGGACAAGCCGCAGAACGACCAGCAACAACAACAGCAGCAGGCCCGCTGGAGTCCGGGACATCCACCGCTGCCGATGCCGCGCCTCGACAGGCTCGACGAGCGGAACGCAGCAGAGGGAGCAGACGAATGCTGAGCCGCATCGCCGAGAGCCTCTTCTGGATCGGTCGCTACATCGAGCGAAGCGACGGAACCGCCCGCATCCTCGACGTGCACCTGCAGCTGCTGCTCGAAGACCCGTGGATCGAAGAAGACCTCGCCTGCCGCTCGCTCCTCGCGCTCATGGGCAGCGAGGTCCCCGGCCCCGAGCGCGAACTGACGCGGCAGGACGTGCTTGCGACACTCGCGGTAGACCGCACGCATCCCGCATCCATCGCCTATTCGCTCGGAGCGGCCCGCGAGAACGCGAGGCGGGCGCGCGAGATCGTGTCGACCGAGCTGTGGGAGTGCCTCAACACGACCCGCGCCAAGATGCCGCGCAAGGTCGCGGCTGAGAAGACCCACGAATTCTTCGGCTGGGTGCGCGAGCGGGCCGCGCTCGCGGTGGGCATCGTCGAGTCCGGCACCAGCCGCGACGAGGCCTGGCACTTCTTCAACCTCGGGCGCTCGCTCGAGCAAGCCGACATGACGGCCCGCCTGCTGGCGACGAGAAGCCTCACCGAGGCATCCGGCCCCAGCTGGACGACCATTCTGCGATCGTGCGGCGCCTACGAAACTTATCTGCGCACCTATCGCGGCGTGCCGTCGGCGCGCAACGCGGCCGAGTTTCTGCTGCTCGATCGACTGTTTCCGCGCTCGATCATCTTCTCGGTCTCGCGGGCAGAGGAGTCGCTTCGGGCAATCGAACCCCGCAACGATCGCGTCGGCGTGACCGACAACGCTCAGCGACTGCTCGGCCAGATCCGCAGCCAGCTCGAATACCGACCGATCATGGACATCCTTCACGAGCTGCCCAAGCACATGGACAGCGTGCAGGATGCGACGTCGACCGCGTCAGAGGCCATTCGCACGCGCTACTTCCCCACCAACGCGGCTCCTTCCTGGACGGGAGAGAACACATGAACCGGCTTCGCATCCGGCACGTCACCGGATATCGCTACGAGGGCGAGGTCGCCGCGTCGTACAACGAAGCGCGCATGCTGCCCGTCTCGTCGGGCGACCAGTTCGTGCTCTTCTCGAACCTCGAGATCGCTCCCGTCTCGAGCAACCACAACTACCTCGACTACTGGGGCACCCGAGTGTCGAGCTTCGAGGTACTGACCCCGCACAAAGAGCTGTCGCTCACCGCGAACAGCCTTGTCGAGGTGCGCCCGCGCGCGCACCAGCCGCACACCGTCGGGTGGGAGGCGCTTGCCGATGCCTCGGCGAAGGCCACGTCTTTCGTCGAGCACTCCAAGCAGACACGGCTCACCGACCCGGCCGACGACATCGTCGAGCTTGCTGCCGAGATCGCGTCGCGCTACGAGAGCCCGTGCGAGGCCGCCCTCGAGATCTGCTCGGTGATCGGCGACCAGATGCAGTACGTGCAGGGCGTCACGCACGTGCACTCCACGGCCAAGGACTCCTGGGCCGACAAGCGCGGCGTCTGCCAGGACATCGCGCACATCGCCCTCGGCGCTCTCCGCTCCGTGGGAATCCCCGCGCGCTATGTGTCGGGCTACCTGCATCCCAAGCCGAACGCCGAGATCGGCGAGACCGTCGCGGGCGAATCGCACGCGTGGGTCGAGTGGTACTGCGGAGACTGGCGGGGCTTCGACCCCACGAACTCCATCGACATCGGAGACCGCCACGTGACGGTCGGACGCGGTCGCGACTACAACGACGTGGCTCCGCTGCGCGGTGTGTACGCCGGTCCCTTCGGCTCGAGCCTCTTCGTCACGGTGGAGATCACTCGCGAGAGCTGAGCCTGTCGTTCCCTGAGTCTGTCGTCCCTGAGCTTGTCGAAGGGCCGATTCCCTTCGACAAGCTCAGGGAACGGCGACACAATGAACGGGTGCCCCAGTTTCTCAGCGACCACGGCGTCGCCATCAGCTACTCCGCCTGGCCGGTCGACCGCCCTCGTGGTGTTGTGCAGATCGTGCACGGCCTCGGCGACCACTCGGGGAGGTATGCCGAACTCGCGGGTCGGCTGAACGCATCCGACTACTCGGTGTACGCACACGACCAGCGTGGCCACGGCCAGACCGCGCTACTGCCCGGCGGAACCCCCCGACCCGGCGAGCACCGCATGGGCGTGGGCGGGCTGCGCGCGGCCGGTGACGACATCGTGCGCTTCACCCGTCTGCTGCGCGACGAGGTGCCTGACGTTCCGCTCTTCGCCATCGGCCACAGCCTCGGCTCACTCATTCTGCAGCGGGTCATCAACACTCGCTCGACGGCGTTCGACGGGGTGGTGTTCACCGGCACGGCATACCGGATGCCGGGGTCGATGGATGGCGGCGACCTGACGCGGCGTCACCGCCCCGGTCGTGGGCGGGGCACCGGATTCGAGTGGCTGACCCGCGACGTCGAGGGACAGAAGCGTGCCGCGACCGACGAGCTGATGTTCGAGGCGAAGGCGTTGAAGGAGTTCGGCTTGCGCGACGGGCTGCGGCTCTTCGGCGTGCCGGGGCGCCACATCCGGCACGATCTGCCCGTGCTGATCATGGGCGGCTCCGACGATATTCTCGGTGGGCCCGCGAGCATGCGGCGGCTGGCGCGCGCGTATCGGCGGCGCTCGAAGCTCGACGACGTGGAGGTGGTGGTGTTCCCCGGTGCCCGGCACGAGATCTTCAACGAAACGAACCGCGCAGAGGTGTTCGACCGCCTCGTCGACTGGCTCGAGCACCACATCGCGCTCTAACTCAGGAAAAACGGGGTCGCCGCGCGCGAGAAGGGCCGTTTAGGCGCATTTTTCCTGAATTGCAGCGGCGTAGGCTGGCTGCATGCATGGTGAGTACAAGGTTCCCGGCGGCAAACTCGTGGTCGTCGACCTCGACCAGGTCGATGGTCGCATCGCGAATTTCCGCCTGGCGGGTGACTTCTTTCTCGAACCCGACGATGCTCTTCCCCTGATCAACGCGGCCATCGAGGGCCTGCCCGTCGAATCCGACGCGACCACCATCGCCGCAGCCGTCAAGGCAGCGCTTCCCGAAGGGGCGCAGCTTCTCGGCTTCTCGCCCGAGGCCGTGGCGGTCGCCGTGCGGCGCTCTCTTGCCAAGGCCACCGGATGGCGCGACTACGACTGGCAGGTCATCCACTCGAAGGCCGTCCCGCCGGTCGAGCAGATGGCTCTCGACGAAGTGCTCGCGATCGAGGTGGGCGAGGGTCGGCGCCAGCCCACCATGCGCATCTGGGAGTGGGAGTCGCCGGCGGTCGTGATCGGCAGCTTCCAGTCGCTGAAGAACGAGGTAGACCTCGAGAACGCCGAGAAGTACGGCTTCGACGTCGTGCGCCGTATTTCGGGAGGCGGCGCCATGTTTATGGAGGCCGGCTCGGTGATCACCTACTCCATCTACGTTCCCGCGGCCCTTGTCTCGGGTATGACGTTCGCCGACTCGTATGCCTTCCTCGACGAGTGGGTCATCATCGCCCTCAAGTCCCTCGGCATCGACGCACATTACGCGCCGCTCAACGACATCACGAGCCCCACGGGCAAGATCGGCGGGGCCGCGCAGAAGCGTCTCGGCAACGGCGCCGTTGTGCACCACGTCACCATGAGCTACGACATGGATGGCGAGAAGATGGTTGAGGTGCTGCGCATCGGCCGCGAGAAGATGAGCGACAAGGGAACGAAGTCGGCGGCCAAGCGCGTCGACCCCCTGCGCAGCCAGACCGGTCTCTCGCGAGCCGAGATCATCGACAAGATGATCGCGACCTTCACGGGACTCTACGGGGCAACGCCCGGCGACATCACCGACGACGAGTACGCCAAGGCCGAAGAGCTGGTGCGCACCAAGTTCAGCACGCCCGAGTGGATCGCACGAGTTCCCTAGATGAGTGAGTCCGATTGGTTCGGGCGGCGTGGATGCTGTTAATCGCAGGCGGAGGGTGTTAAGCCCAGTGTGTGAAAACAGACCTCAACACCCTCCTGACCACACTTTACGTCCATCTCGAT